>NZ_OCNI01000001.1:4800000-8068055 GCF_900215565.1 Streptomyces sp. Ag109_G2-15 | reverse complement strand
GAGCCCTCCCCAAGATCGTCTTGATACCCATGTCCGTCCATGCTGACGGCGGCCACTGACAACCGATCATGTTCAGCACCTCAACTGCACTGAGATTTAGGCGAGTTCAGGACACCGGACGCTCGGAATCGGGAAATCTGCGACATGAACACCGCGTGTCAGACAGTCCGCGCTCGGGGAGTGGCACAGGCCGAGAGACCAGTCTTCTCACCAGGGCAGTCCGGTCACACTGCCGTTGGACAGCTCCCTCGGTCAGCCGTTTTGGCGGGCACCATATCCACCGCCAACAGGCGTGCCGGTCAAGCCATTTCCTTGAAGCCCGTCGTCAGCTGCGGCGGGAATTCGGAGGAGGGAGTCGCGCAGGTCACTGCACCCCCACACGCCGCAGCAGGCAGCATGAGCCCCGCCCCCGCCAGGGTGCCTGGGCAGCGTGCCGCAGGAGTGCGCCTGGCGCGGTCCCGCACGGCGTGCGAACGGGTGCGGGACCGCGTGCCCAGCCGTCCTGTCCGAGCGGGGCGTACACGACCATACGAGCGCTCAGGCTGATGGAGCGCTCGGCGCACTGTGCGGCGGCGTCAGGTCAGCAGGCTCCAGCCGAATGGCAGAAGTCCGGTTTGCCGGGGGCATCTGCTGCCGGTCAGGGTCAAATCGGGGCTGCTGCGCTTCAATACCTGAAGAAGCCGTACGTGTTCTTCGTCAGGCACGGCAGACGCTGTGCTCCGGCCATGATCGTGGGGGTACGGTGTGGCGGTCACTTCGCTTATGGGTGATTCTGCTCGGTGTTTCGAGCGGAGCAGCGGCGGCGCTGGCGGCATCGACTTGGCTGCCGGCTGGCTGGACTGCTGTGGCTGCTGCGGCTGTGGCTGCTGTGAGCGGTATTTTCGCTGACGAGGCGAGGACCGTTCTCCAGTCGCACCGGCAGCAACGGCACGCTGCTCAGGTACGCGACAGAGGGTTGGCAGCGCGGGCGCAGCGGGTGCGGGATGTGACGGACACGATCAGCCTGGGTGTCCATCCCTCTGCGGTGCGTCGTAGCACTCGTCTTGAGTCGGACCGGGTTCCTGCTTTTGTTGAGCGTGATCAGTTCGACAAGGTGGTGCGGCGGATCGTGGAGGGGGGTTTCGTACTGATCGTGGGTGATTCGACGGCCGGCAAGTCCCGCTTGGCCTACGAAGCCATGCGCGTGGCTGTCCCCGATTTCCTGCTGCTGCAGGCGCGGCCGTCGGAGGACCTGCAGACGTTTTCCTCCACTGTGTGCGCGCTTCGGCGCTGTGTGGTGTGGTTCGACGAGTTCGACCAATTCCTGCGGGCGGGAGGCATCACCCTGCAGATGGTCAACGCCATGCTCGCCGACCCGGAACGGCAGGTGGTGCTTCTGGCGTCGATGCGCAGCAAGGAGTACGACCGGTACAGCGCGCGGCAGCGTGATGTACCGGACGCGGCTACCTGGAGAGCAGGCCGGGAAGTGCTGCTGCATGCCGCAGAACCGGTCGAGCTTGATCGTCTGTGGTCGCCGCGGGAGATCGAGCGGGCGCAAGGGGCAGGCCGGGATCCGCGTCTGAGGGCGGCAGCACAGGCCTCCGACCGCTTCGGGGTCGCAGAGGTGCTCGCTGCGGGCCCGGAACTGCTCAACGACTGGATGCACGCCTGGCAGACGGGTGAGCATCCACGCGGCGCCGCCTTGGTCGCTGCTGCCGTCGACTGCCGGCGTATGGGGGTGCACCGACCCGTACACACGTCGCGGCTGGTGGCGTTGCACGAGATCTACCTCTCGGCACGCGGCGGGGCCGTCCTGCGGCCGGAGCCCCTCGCCGATGCGCTGGCCTGGGCGACGGCTCCGGGTGCAGGGGGCCAGTAGCCTTCTGCTGCCTGACAGGACAGCTATCTGGCATTCGACTACTTGATTGGTTTCCCCGGGGCTGCCGGCCATCCCCGAACGTAGCTGGGAGATGATGCTTCCTGCCGTCTCGGCGGAAGACGCCTTCGACATCGGCTGGGCGGCCGTCGATCTGATGCGGCCAACCATCGCGCTCAAAGCTTTCGGCATCGCCCGACAGCAAGGGGTGCCGGACGCCGACTACGCGCACACCATCGCCCTGGGCAACGCAGGGCAGCCGCTGCCCGCGGTAAGCCGGCTGCGTCAGCTGCACCGGCAGCCTCTGGCCGGAATCGCCGGAGCCCTGAGGGAAGACCAGCACGCCGTCGCCCAGGGGATCAGCACCGCCTACAACTCCGGCGTCAACGAAGGCCGCATCACCCATGTCAAACTGCAAAACGCCTGATGACAGGTCGCGCCGGTGTTCCGCTCCTCCGCCACCGGGTCATTCTGATCGCTCACGTCCGCCGCCGCTATGCGGACCAGCCGACCGCGTCACCGAGATGATCTCCGCCTACAAAAATCTTGCCAGAGTCACATCAACTCGTACGCCGACAACCGGCAGCTCACCACTCCTCATGTGCTCACGTCCAGGTGACGACGCTACGCTCGTCGACAAACCCCATCAGGAACGACACATTCGTTCGTTTTCCCTTACAGGTGTCGACGGCGTGCACATGGCGTCCATTGAACACGTAGACGTCCCCGCTACGGATATCGAGGTGCATCACGTCGAACTCTTCGAGGGTCTCTGCCGGGTAGGAGAATCCCGTATGCTCGATTCCCAGGGCCCGTCGGCTATCGTCGTCGGGGCGAATGTTCCAGACGACCAAACGGCCCCCCTCCTCCTGCTCAACACACATGTTGACGGCACAGATCTCGTGGTCCGCCGCTCGCTGGATCTCGAAGCCGGCCTGCCTCGGGTCCTTGCACTGCGCCTCGTCTTCATGGGGGTCGAGAGCAAAGCTTCCTTCCTTGTCCCATGCGCGGATCAGCGCCGCGCTGGCCTGCGCACCCTCGTGCTCGGCGATACGAATGCCCGCACCGTACCGGGCGAGTTCCTCCGCCATCGCCGACCTGAACGAGTGCCAAGGAGAGTTCGGCACGTCGAGCACGTTGAGAACGGAGTCAGCCGTCTTCACGGCGTCCTCGAGATATCTCTCGGTCGACTTGTTCCAGTGGTAAGAGCCGATGCAGTACGAGGGTTCCCCGTCACGACGCAGCAGTCCCGGGCTGCCCCAGAACCGGGCCACCGTCTCCTTCTTCGCGTCCTCGGGTATCACATCGTGGAAGATCACGCCCAGCAGCCGCCCGCGCAGGACATCCATTACCAGCTCGGGGGCGAATTCATTCCGCTCTTCGAAGCGGAAGAAGGCCGAGTCTGCCTGAACACCTGTGAGTTGAAACTCTTGCTTCATGATTGAACCGCTTTCTATGCAGAATCTGCGTCGCGCTTAGAGGTTGTCCCGTATGGGGTGTGAGTTATCGGGTGAGGGCCAGGTTGTGTAGCCGGGCGATGCCGACCATGGTTTGGTGAACTCCGTTGCCCTTGAGTAAGCAGTCCCGCAGGATCTGACTCGAAAATGGCTGCGCGAGGGCAGGGTTGTTTGCCCCGGGCTCGGTGGCGGTCGGAGTTCACCGCCTCTTGCTGGGAGCTAAGACGAAGGCGAGTGCCTCCGCCCGCGGGCCCGCGGGCAGCACCACCTCCCATCCGGCCGGTGGCGGGACCGCCACCGGCCAGAGGCACTGTCCGCCCTCCGCGCTGTGCAGCACCAGGTAGGGCGCCTCGGGCTCGGCGAACGGGTCGAGGCTGGCCGCCTCGTCCTCCTCCAGCAACACCAACTCGCCCGTGACGTCCTGGTACCCGGTCACGCCGGTGCGCCCCATCCGCCGACCCGGAGCACCGAACGGGTCGGCGACGAACCACTGAGCGGCGAGCGCCGGGGCGTGTCGTGCGTCCGGTGACGCGCCGGTCACGTAGACATGTCCTGTCATGCCGGGCAGGACGGGCGCGAGGGTGTCGTCCAGCACACGCAGGCGGGGCGCGAGCGCCAGGCCGTCGCCGTCCAGTGCGGTGGCGAGACGCTTGGCCGGTTCACCTGGATTGTCCCAGCCGTCCGGCTCCCACAGGTGCGCCAGCTGGTCGGGCTGTGCCGGGAGGGCACGGCCGGCCCGGAAGTCGAATTCGCTGACCCGCGTCGAAGGCTCCGCCGACGCCCGGGCCAGGACAGCGAGCAGCCGGTCGACCAAGCCCTCGGCAGTCGCCACGTCGAACAGGTCGAGGCTGTAGTCGAGAGCGCCGCTGATCCCGTCCGGAACGGCGTCGGCCGTCCGGCGGGTCTCGAACCTGAAGGAGAGGTCGAACTTCGCGGTCGCCGTCGGGACGGCCCCGGCGGTCACGGTCAGACTCGGCAGGTCGATGTCGAGGTGCGGTGAACTGTGGAAGGCCAGCATGACTTGTACCAGCGGATGCCGACCCGCCACACGAGCCGGGTTGAGCAGCTCGACCACCTGCTCGAACGGCAGGTCCTGGTTGGCGTAGGCGGCCAGATTGGTCTCTCTGACCCGCTCGAGCAGATCGCTGAAGGCCGGGTCGCCGGAGACGTCGGTCCGCAGCACCAGGGTGTTGAGGAAGAAGCCGACCAGTCCTTCCAGCGCGCGGTCCGGCCGCCCGTTGGTGGCGGTTCCGATCGGCACATCCGTGCCGGCACCAAGCCGGCTGAGGACCACAGCCAGTGCCCCCTGCACCACCATGAACAGGCTCGTGCCGGTCCTGCGGGCCAGAAGCTGCAGCTGGCGGTGGACGTCCGCCGGAACGTCGATCGGCAGCGTCCCGCCAGCCGGGCTCGGCTCGTCGGGCCGAGCCCGGTCACGTGGCAGCGGCAGTTCGTCTGACAGGCCGGCCAGTGCCGCTGTCCAAAACCGTGCCTGCCCGGCTGCGGTGCTGGCTGCGTCGTCGGCGCCCCTAAGCAGGTCGCGCTGCCACACAGCGTAGTCGGCGTACTGCAGCGGGAGCGGTGACCACGCCGGCTCCCGGCCCGCCTGGCGCGCTGCGTACGCGGTGGCCAGGTCGCCGGTGAGCGGCAGGAACGACCAGCCGTCGCCAGCGATGTGGTGCAGGACCAGCAGCAGCGCGTGGTCCTGCGGACCCAGCGTGAAGAGCCGAGCGCGGAACGGCGGTTCGGCTCTCAGGTCGAAGGGGCGGCTGATCTCCTCGGACACGGCCGGTCCCAGCCGACCGGGACGCGTCGGCCGCGTCCGGAGGGGCGACGCGGCCGACGCTGCGGGCAACACCCGCTGATATGCCTCGCCGCCCTCTTCGGAGACGACCGTCCGCAGCACCTCATGCCGTGCGACCACGTCGACGAGCGCGGCGGACAGCGCGCTGGCGTCCAGGTCGCCGGACAGCCGTATCAGGTACGGAATGTGGTAGGCGATGCTGGAGGGGTCCATCCGGTGCAGGAACCACATGCGTGCCTGGCCGTAGGACAGTGGAAGGCGGTCCGATCGGGCAGTGGCCCGGACGGGCGAACGGTCCGGCAGGCCGACGGAGAGCGCGCGGGCCAGCCCGGAGACGGTCGGGGTGTCGAACACGTCCCGGAGGGTGATCGCCGCGTTGAGCACCGAGCGAGCCCGGTTGATCAGTCGACTCGCCAGGACGGAGTGGCCTCCGAGGTCGAAGAAGTCGTCGTCCCTCCCGACCCGTTCGGGATCCAGCCCGAGGACGTCGGCGAACAGCGTCTGCAGCACGGCCTCGTGCGGCGTCGCCTCCGCCACACGCTCGGTGGCTGTGGCCCGTGGGATCGGCTCGGGCAGCGCGCTACGGTCGACCTTGCCGTTGTGGGTGAGCGGGATGCGGTCCATGACGACGACCGCCGACGGGATCATGTAGTGCGGCAGCCGGTCCTCCAACCGTCGTAAGACGGCGTCGGGGTCCACGCCGCTGCCGGGGTGTGGCTGCACATAGCCGACCAGATGCTGGTCGGCGAATCGGTTCCGGCGGGTCGCGACCACGGCGCGGGCGACTCCCTGCTGTGCGCGTAGTGCCGCCTCCACCTCGCCGGGTTCCACGCGGAAGCCGCGGATCTGCACTTGGTCGTCGGAGCGTCCGGCCAGGACGAGGAGGCCGTCGTCCCGCCAGCGCGCCAGGTCGCCGGTCCGGTACATCCGGGTGCCGGGCGGCCCGTACGGATCGGGGACGAAGCGCTCGGCGGTGAGGCCGGGCCGGCCCAGGTATCCTCGCGCCAGGCCGGCTCCCGAGACGCACAGTTCGCCGAGGACGCCCGGCGGCACGGGCCGGGTGCCGCCGAGGACGTGGACACGGACGTTCCCGAGGGGCCGGCCGACCGGGACGGGGCCCATGGGCAAGGGGGCCGCCGGGCCAATCCGGTGGTCGGTACAGGCGACGGTCGTCTCGGTCGGGCCGTAGTGGTTGGCGATCGCCACGTCCGGGTGCCGCTCGCGCCACTCCGCCAAGGCCTCGCCGAACAGTTGCTCACCGCCTACGACGAGTGTGTCGGTCGGGGAGATGGCGGAGTCTCCGACCAGCATGGGCAGGTGGGACGGCGTCACCTTCAGCAGCGCCGGTCGCGGCAGCGACGGGGTCTGGTCGAGACCGCCGATGCGGACCCGCCCACCGGACATCAGAGGGGCGAAGAGGCTGGTGATCGTGCCGTCGAACGAGACTGACGCGTGCACGAGCGTGCTGTCGCGCGCCGCGGGGTGAGCCTGGCTGACCTGGACGAAGTAGTTCACGACGGACCTGTGCTCGACGACCACTCCGTTGGGCTCGCCGGTCGACCCCGAGGTGTAGATGACGTAGGCCGGGCACTCGGCCGTAAGCGGGGCTCTTCGGTCGCCGTCGCCGGGGTTCCTGCGGTGTCGCTCGTCGGCGGCCACGGTGCACGGGGCGTCGTCCGGGGCGTCGAGAAGGACCAGCCGCGCCGGGTGAGTGGACGGGAGGCGGCGGGCGGTAGCGGTGAGGGTGAGCAGCACGGGCGGCCTCGCGTCGGACAGCATGGCGCCGATTCGGTCGGTGGGCAGCTCCGTGTCGACTGGCAGGTACGCCGCGCCGGCCTTGAGGGTGGCCAGTAACGCGACGATCAGGTCGTGGGTGGGCGGGAGTGCGACCGCGACGAACTGCTCTGGTCCGACGCCGAGGCCAATCAGCCGCCGCGCCAACCGATTGGCCCGCGCGTTGAGTTCGGCGTAGGAGAGCTGGTGGGCCGCGGTTTCGACGGCGACGGCGTCCGGGGTCAGCGCGGCCTGCCGCTCGAACAGCTCTGGAAGCACGGACGCGTCGGGTCGACGCGCTGGCTGGTCGGCACTGCACCAGGTGGCGAGCAGCGCGGCCTCCTCGGCTGTGAGCACGTCGACGTCGCCGATCCGGGTCGCGGGCGCCGCCGCGAACCGGGTGAGCACCAGGACTAGCCGATCGAGCAGCCGTTCCGCGCTCGCGTCGGAGAACAGGTCGGTGCTGTAGGTCAGGTCGAGGTACGGTCCGTGCCGTCCGGCATCTTGCCCGCCTGCCGCCGGGGGGTCCGCGAGGGCAAGCGAGAGGTCGAACTTCGACGCCCTGGCAGCGACCGGGACCAGCTCGGCCGTGAGGCCGTCGAACCGGGCATCGGGCCAGACCGCGTCCCACGAGATCAGCATGATCTGGAAGAGTGGGTGCCGGGCCGCGCTGCGCGGGGGGTTCAGCAGCTCCACCACCCGGGAGAACGGCAGGTCCTGGTGGCGGTACGCGGCGAGGTCGGCGTCGCGTACTCGGTCGACGAGGTCGTCGAACCGCGGGTTGCCGGCCGTGTCCGCGCGCAGCACCAGCGTGTTGACGAAGAGGCCGACCATGTCCTCCAGGGCCTCGTCCGAACGTCCCGACACCGGCGTGCCCACGGGGATGTCGGTGCCGCAGCCGAGCCGGGTCAGCAGCGCGGCCAGACCGGCGTGCACCACGGTAAACAGCGTGGTGCGGTGGGCCAGCGCGAGCGACGCCAACCGGGCGCGTAGCGCGGGGTCGAGGTATCGCCGGACCGAGTGGCCGGCGCCGCTGGACGCGGTCGGCCGAGGGCCGTCCGCCGGAAGCGCGAGCTCGTCCGGGAGGCCGGCAAGGGCGTTGGTCCAGAACACCGCCTGCTCGTGAGCGAGACTGCCGGGCTTCTCCTCGTCTCCCAGAACGTCGTGCCGCCACGCGGTGTAGTCGGTGTAGTTCACCGGAAGCGGCTGCCACCGCGGTGCGGTGCCCCGGACGCGCGCGTCGTATGCCGAGGACAGGTCGCGGCACAGCGGGGTGAGCGACAGGCCGTCTCCAGCGATGTGGTGCAGGACAAGGAGGAGGGTGTGCCGTTCCTCAGCCGTCTGGAACAACCGTACGCGGACGGGAGGTTCGGCCGCCAGGTCGAACGGCTCATGGGCGGCGTCGGCGAGCGCCGACGCGAGCTGGGCCTCGGGGACGGGCTTGAGCAGTATGTCGTAGCGGACGGTCGCGGGGTCCAGGAGCTGCGGGCGCGGACCGCTGTCACCGTCGGCTATCACAGTGTGCAGCGGTTCGTGCCGCGCGGCGACGTCGGCGAACGCCGCCCGCAGCGCCTCAACGTTCAGAGGTCCGGACAGCCGGATCGCCAGCGGGATGTTGTACGCCCCGCGGGCGTCTGTCGCCTGGTCGTGGAGCCAGATTCCGCGCTG
This sequence comes from Streptomyces sp. Ag109_G2-15, assembly GCF_900215565.1. Taxonomy (NCBI): domain Bacteria; kingdom Bacillati; phylum Actinomycetota; class Actinomycetes; order Kitasatosporales; family Streptomycetaceae; genus Streptomyces; species Streptomyces sp. Ag109_G2-15. The sequence continues at coordinate 8,059,498 of NZ_OCNI01000001.1, read as the reverse complement.
CTCATACGACAGGAGGTTCACGGCGCAACTCCTAGTCCGCGCAGAGGAGTCCAAGGCACTTCGCTTTCGCGGACCTGCGGCTCGGGCATGATGGACCGATGACTTCGCATGGTGTGAACGGCGCTCCTGTCATCGCGGTGATCAGCGGCAAGGGCGGCGTCGGGAAAAGCAGCGTGTCGGTGGCGCTGGCGAAGGCGCTGCAGCGCGCGGGGTACCGGATTGGGCTGCTGGACGCCGACATGTCTGGGCCGGACATCCCGAGGATGCTCGGGCTGCGCCGGGACGCGCCGGCCAAGGCGGTGACCGTGGCCCGCTGGATCAGCGGCCCGCAGGCGCAGATCGAGGCCATTGACGTCGACGGCATCAAAGTGGCGTCGGTCGGTTTCCTGATGAGCGGGGACCAGGTGTTCTCCGCCGGCGGCGGCATCGACCAGCTGATGCTGGGCCGGTTGCTGACGGAGACGGACTGGGGCCCGGTCGACGCCCTGGTCGTCGACATGCCGCCCGGTGTTGGCGACGTGCACCGGGCGCTGCGGGGCCGGAGCGGCGCGCTCGCGGCGATCGTCGTGGTGACCCCGGCCGAGCTCTCCCACCTGGACTCCACGCGCGCGCTCAGCATGCTGGAGGTGAACCGGATACCCGTCCTGGGCGGTGTGGAGAACATGGCCTACCTGGTCTGCCCCTGCTGCGGCGAGCGGAGCGAACTGCACCCGGCGCCACCGCAGGAGCGGACCATCTGGGCCAAGGGGGTCCGCAAGCTGGTGAGTCTGCCATTCCGCCCGGGCGCCGGCCCTACGGACGAGGACCTTTCCGACGTGGTCAAGGCGGCGGTCCGGCACATCGACCATCAGAACTTCTCCTGACACAACCCGTCCGTCAAGCTAGTTCGAAGACGAACGACCCGGCGGGCGTGTCCAGGAAGTGTGTCCGGCGCAGCTCCCAGCCCGCCTCCGGAAAGACGCTCCGCCACTCATCGAGGGACGGGATGTAGGCGCCCATCAGGGCGTGCCCGACCTCGTACCCGAGGGAGAACACCGGCATCGCGCCGCGGCCGGACCCGGAGGTGCGGGCCGTGTCTCCGAGCAGGAACCGCCTGGCCCGCGGGAACGCCGCCCGCAGCTGTCGCAGGGACGCCACGCAGTTCTCGCGCGGCCAGAAATCGTGCCCCATCATGAAGCAGGTGAGGAGTTCCACGTCGGCGAACTCCAGTCGTGGTGTCAGGGCGCGGACGTCACCGTGCATGAAGGACAACCGGTCGCCGACTCCCGCCTCGGCGGCGTCGCTCCGGGCCAGGTCCAGCGCCGCTGGTGCGATGTCGATGCCGAGCCCGCGCGTCTCCGGGTGGCGCCGCAGGATCTGCGTGAGCCGGCTGCCGCCGCCGCATCCCAGGTCGACAACGAGGGAGAAGTCGAAGTCCAGGGCGTCCATGGCGGCCCAGAAGGCCGGTTTGAAGAACTCCGCGTCGATGTCGGCGCAGGCTCGGCTGATCGCTTCGGCGTCGCGGCGGTAGAACCGCCCGGTGCGGTTGCCGTTGCGCATCACGTCGGGCATGGCGGTGAACAACTCGGCGCTGCCTCGGCACAGCCAGTGGAAGAGGGCCTTGGTGCGGTAGGTCTCGTCGAATGCCAGCCCCGGCCGGACGGTGCGCCTGCCGTCGCTGTCGGCTGTGCCGCCGTTTCCGTCGTTGCCGTTCCGCTCGTACTGCACGACGCCGACGGCGGCGAGGGCGGCGATCATGGCCTCGGTGGAGGGGCGGTTCAGGTCGTGCCGTTCGGCGAACTCCGGGGCGTCGAGTCGGCCCTTCTCCCGCAGTTCGTCGAGGACGCCGACCTCCCATGCTGCGGCGATCGACCAGGCCGCGACTGCGGAGTTGAAGATGTGCGCCACGTCCGCGGCCTGCTGCCGCTCCGCTCCTTCTGTGTCCGCCCGGCTCTCTGCGCCGTGTGCAGCCGCTGACATCCGCGACCTCTCCTTGCTGCCGTCGAGTCGACCTACTGAACTGCCCTTGCCGTGGGTCACACGAGCGCCCGAGAGTGCGGTCCATGGCGACGGCCCGCGGAGGCCCGGAGGTCGGCGCTGATGTTGATGCGGCGCAGCCAGCGGTCGGTGCCGTCGAAGCGGGCGGTGAAGGGCCTGCGGCCGTGCACGGCTCGCTTGTTGTCGATGACTAGCAGGTCGCCGCTGCCGAGGGCGATGTCCTGCATGGTGCGGTGGATCTCAACCCCGATCCGCCGCAGGGCGCGCTCGGCCTCCGGGTCGTCGAGTTCGTCCGGCATGAATGCCGGGTCGATGCGGATGAACGGGAAGCGGCGGTCCCCGGACAGCACAGCGATCCGTTTCGGCCGCGTGGACATGTCGGTGATCCGGGCGAAGGCAGCGGTCACGTAGTCGCCGCTGTCCGTTCCGCTGGTGGCCTCGTTGAACTCTGCGGTGTGCGACTCGTCCGGAAGGATCATGTACCGCTCCTCAAAGAGCAGGTCGCGGATGTTCTCGTCGAGTTCGAGAAGCTGGACCGGGGCGAACATGGTCGGAGCCCGGTACGGGTTGCGCAGTCCGAGCAGCATGATCCAGTCCGCCCTGTAGGGGTGGAAGGCGTCCTCGGTGTGCCACTCCAATTCGGTCTCGGAGCTGGACCCGAGCTGGGTGTTCTCGTGGCCCGGCACCGGGAACACGTCGAGCATCAGCTTCCCTCGCTGTTGTGTGGCGAACGAGAAGGGGTCACCCAGGAGCGAGGCGATCAGCAGCAGCAGCGCGCTCGCCCGCGCGGACTCCGCGGTGTCGGACTCCGCGGTGGCGACGGTCGGCGTCGGCCCGAGGGCGCTCTCGTCGACCGGCAGCCCGGACAGGAGCACGCCAGCGGCGGGCACGTCGTCGGCCAGCCGGAACCCGGTCAGCAGGTTCCGTAGCCGGATCGGCAGGTCGTGCGCGCGCACGGCGAATTCGGTCAACCGGTGTTCGGGGGCCGTGTTCCGTTCGACGCCCAGCTCGTCGGCGAGAGCACGGATCTGTGCGGCTTCTTCCGGGGTCACGCGCATCCGCAGCACGCTGTCGGTGTCGGAGTCGGCGGGCATCGTGGTGGTGTTGGTGTGGCTCGTCATCACTGGCTAACCCTCAAGGTGGCTCGACGGATCGGTGGGGCCGGCGGTGGTTGCGGACAGGACACGGCCGAGACCGGCGATGGTGGGCTCGTCGAAGAAGGCGTGCAGCGGCACATCCACGTCGAACGCGTCACCCACCTCGCCGATCATGCGCATGGCGAGCATGGAGTGGCCGCCGAGGTGGAAGAAGCTGTCCCCGCGGTTCACCTCGTCGACCGGCAGCAGGTCCAGCCAGATCGCCGCGATCCGCAGCTCGGTGCCGGTGCGCGGTGCCTGGGCGGTGCTCGGGGCGACGAGGTCGGCGGTGTGTTCCCGCAGCCGCTGCCGGTCGAGTTTCCCGTTTCGGGTGACCGGGAGCCGGTCGTGGAAGTGGACCTGCGTGGGGACCATCGCGGCAGGCAGCCGCGCGCTCACGTGGTTGAGTAGACCAGAGACAGTGAGCGAAGGATCGGCACGGACGGCGTGCGCCGCCAAGACGGGCTGCCCGGCCGCAGTGGAGGACAGGACGGCGCAGGCCGTCACCGCGTCGTGCTGCTCGATGACGGCCGCCACCTCCCGCGGGTCGATCCGGACTCCGCGGATCTTGACCTGGTCGTCGACGCGGCCGAGCACGGTGAGCGTTCCGTCAGCGCGGAAGCACCCCCGGTCGCCGGTGCGGTGAACCATGTCGGTCGGATCGCCGGTGTGCGGGTTCGGGATGAAGCGGGGCGACAGACCGTCCGCGGTCCCCTCCGGGCCGCGGGTTCTCCACCGGGTCCTGATGACGATCTCGCCAATCTCGCCGACGCCGCACTCCCGGTCACGCGGTCCGAGCACCAGGGCCTGCGCACCGGGAAGCGGCCGTCCGACCGGCTGGGTGCCCGGGTGCGGCGGCGTGGGGACCGGATACCAGCACGTCGCGAGTGTGGTCTCGGTCGGCCCGTAGAGGTTGACGACCTCCGCGGCCGGGAACGCCGCCCGGAACTCGCGCACCAGTGCATCGGTCAGCGGCTCCCCGGCGAAGAGGGCTACACGCAGGTCCGTGCTGACGGGCCCGCCGGACCGCTCGGAGAGCCAGGCCGCCGTCACAGTCGGCACGAGGTGCGCCATGGTGACGTGTTCCCCAGCCAGCCACCCGAGCGGGTCCTCGGGCAGCCGCCCGCCGGGGCGGTCCGGCATGCACAGCGTGGCGCCGGAGACAAGGGGGCAGAACACGTCGCGCAGGACCACGTCGAAGGACGGCTCGGTGAACTGAGCGGCCCGGTCGCCGGAACCGACGCCGAAGACGTCGCGCTGCCAGGCGAGGAAATGGCCGAGTCCCTTATGGGTACCCACGACCGGCTGCGGCTCCCCGGTCGTTCCCGACGTAAAGCACAGGTACGCGGAGTCATCGGCCGCAACTGTGAGGGGCGGCGGGCGGTGCACGTCGGCGCCCGGGCCGTCAGGAGTGCGGCCGGTGGCCGCGTCGATCCGCAGCACGCTGCCGTGTGCAGCCCGCGGCACCTCCTCCCGGTCCGCGCAGACCATCAGGACGGGCCGTCCAACGTCGAGGAGGGCGGCCTGGCGCCGCATCGGGGCGGTCGACCCGATGGGCATCAACACGGCGCCGCTGCGGAGGAGCCCAAGCATGGCCGCCACCAGCCCGAACCCAAACCCGCGCACAGCCACCACGTGCCCCGGTTCCACCCCGGCCGCCGCCAGCGCTGAACACAGCCGTTCCGACCGCTGCCACAGGTCCCGGTAGGACCAGACCCGGCTGGCGTGCTCCACAGCGGGGGCGTCGGGGGTCCGCGCCGCCTGGTCGGCCACCAGCCGGACCACGTCGAGGGCTGCGGGCTCGGACAGCGGCATGCGCGGGTCCGGTAGCACGGCGCGGTGGTCGGGCGGTAGCAGCGAGACCGCGTCCGCCATCCCTGCCGGGGTGTCGACGACTTGCCGCAGCACGTGTTCCAGTTGGGCGAGGAACGCATCGGCATCGTCCAGGGCGACCCGGTCGCCCCGGCAGGTCAGCACGAGCTGCCAGCCGTCGGGACCGGAGACCGTGCGCAGAAGCGCCGGGTACGCGGAGTCGGGGGACCAGCCCGGCGTCATCGGCTCGGCCAGGAGGTCACCCCACCGCAGCAACGGCATTGGCGATTGCGGCGGTTCGACCACCAGGTCCACCGGCCAGGCGCGCTGCTCGTCACCGGAGGCGGAAGCGACGGCGGTCGTGTCGGCACAGCTGACGTCGGCCCCGATGTCGGCCGAGGCTGTGTCGAACGACAGCTCTTGGTACCGGTACGCCTGCTCCACCGCGTCGCGGACCCGGTGGAGCAGGGCCGAGAAGCCGGGAGTGCCGGAGAAGTCCGTACGCACCGCCACCGTGGTCGCGAACTGACCGACGGTTCGCTGCCATGTGGGCCGCCGTCCGGTGGCAGCCGCGCCCACGACCACGTCGGCCGCACCGGTGCGGCGGCCGAGGACGAGTTGGGCTGCGGCGATGAGCAGCATATGGGCGGTGACGCCGACGGCTGCGCCCAGCCGGGTCAGCTCGGCGGCCAGCGCCGCATCCAGCGTGCGGGTGAGGTGGGCGGCCTCGGTTCCTGGTGACGGAGCGTCAGGCGGCCTGAGCGCCGTCCGGCGGGGTGCGTCGGCGAGCCGGTCCGACCAGTACGCCATGTGGCCGTCTGCGAGCCCCGCGAGCACGGCCGACTGCTGACGCACCGCGTCGGCGTAGTCCGCGGTCGGACGGTTCCGCGCCGCCGGTCTGTCGGGCAGAGCGGCCGTGTAGCGTTCGGCGATCTCGGCCAGCAACAGCGTGAACGACCAGTCGTCGCAGGCCAGTCGGTGCACGGCCATGTCGAGCAGGTGCTCGTCGGCCGCGAGGCGGCGCAGCGTAACCCGCAGCGGCTGCCCGACGCGGGTGGCCGTCGTGGCGTCGGACGTGCCGTCTGCGGCTGCCGACTGGGCGGACGATTCCCCGGCGTCCGCTGCGGTCACGATCCGCGGGGATGCTGCGGCACCGAGGTGCTGCCGCAGCGCCCCATCCTCGTCCACGGTGAAGGCGCAGGTCAGCGCGGCGTGGCGGGCGACCAACCCGTCGACTGCCTGCTTGAGTGCCGCGCGGTGCAGGGCCCCTTGGAGCCGGATGGTCCGGTGCGCCCACAGGTCGGCGTCGTCCAGGCGCCCCCCGGCGAGGCGCAGCAGCCGCCGCTGCGCGGGCGTCGCGGGAAGCGCAGGCATCAGTGTTCCCCCGTTTCGGTCGCCTGCCGCAAAGAGTCGTCGACGACGATTCGCATGCCGATCAGGGCCAGGACGACGGTGATCACCCCGCCGCCGAGCAGGACGTAGGGAACCCCAACGAGCTGTGCCACCCCGCCACCGATCAGTGCCCCGACCGGCGCGGCTGCGCCAGCGAGCAGCCGGTAGGCGCCGTTGACGCGGCCAGCGAGATAGTCGGGGACGATGTTCTGGCGCGCCGACACCGTCAGGATGTTCCAGGTCACCGCGCCGCACCCGACCACGGCGAGCAGTAGGCCGGCGAGGACGGCCTTTCCGACGACGCCGAGCAGCAGCGTCGCCAGGCCCTCCAGGAGCATGACCGCGGTCATCACCCGCGCGGCGCCGAAGCGGGTGCCGAGCCAGGTGGCCAGCAGGCTTCCGCATAACGCCCCGGCGCCGATGCACCCGGACAGGACGCCGAAGCCGAGTCCGCTGACGTGGAAGCGGTCCTGGGCGAGCAGCACCAGCAGGCCGACCCAGGCGGAGAAGACCAGGTTGTCCACGGCCACCAGCAGCGCGAGCGTGCGCAGGACCCGGTGGCCCCACAGCCAGCGGGCCCCTTCCACGATTTCCCCGCGCAGCGAACTCGGGCCGGAGGCTGCCTTCTGCGGTCGGCGCTGCTCCTGCCGGATCCCGGCGACCAGGAGGGAGCCGATCCCGTAGGAGACCGCGTTGAGCAGCACCGGTATCCATCCAGAGACGGCGTAGAGGGCGCCGCCCACGGGCCGGCCGACGAAGTCTTTGCAGATGATCCGCACGGCGGACAGCCGGGAGTTGGCGCGTTGCAGCCGGGGCGAGGACCGGGACACGATCTGCGGCAGGATCGACTGGGCGGCTGTGCCGTAGAACGCCTCGCCGGCCGCGATCAGGAACGCGACGGCGACGATCAGCCCGATCGATCCGTGCCCGGTGGCGATCAGCAGCGCCATCAGCGCGACGACCAGGAATCGGACGGCGTCGACGACCGCCATCGTCCTGCGGTGCTCCCACCGGTCCACCAGTGCGCCGGCCGGGAGGCCGAGGATGACGATCGGCACTGCACTGGCGGCGGTGACCAGCGAGATGACCGCGGCGTTGCGCGTGTAGTGCACCGCGAGCAGCGATAGCGAGCTGAGGAACACCCCGTCACCGGTGATCGACACGGTGGCCGAGCCGAGCAGCTTCCCGAAGTCGCCGCTGCGGTCCTGCGGGTCCTGGGGCACCGAGTCTGCCGGTGCACGGCGCGTCGTCACCGCTGCGCCCTACCTCTCCGTGTCCTGGTTCCCGACGTGGTCCTGGTCTGCAGCGCTGTGCGCGTTCCCGGTACCGTCCTGGTGCGTGGTCGTGCTCGCTTTCTCTATGGCGTCCTTGATCCGTGCGGCCACCGAATCCACGATCGGCGGCCAGAGGATCGTGTAGTGGTCGCCGGGTAGCGCAAGGACTTCAAGCGTGTCGCAGAGCGACGCCCAGGGTGTCGCCATGTCCGCGTGACCGCGCGTGTGAATCAGGTGCACAGGGCCGGCGTAGGGCGTCGGCGTGTGCTGGTGGAACGCGTCGTAGAGCCAGACGAACAGCTGGAACCGGGTCAGCAGGTCGGCCTCGGTGAGCAGCCGCAGTGAGGCGTCGTCCGGCTTCAGCGCGGTGATCGATGCGACCACGTCGGCCCACGGCGCGGTCAGGTGGTCTTCGGTGAGCTCGTCCCGTGCGAGCCCGAGGGAGGAGAACAGATCCTCAAGGAAGATCGCCTTAGCTTCGCCGCTGCTGGCTTGCCTCGGTTGCGCGACCGGGTTCGCCGCATCGATCATGACGACCGGCGCGCGGGTTCCATCACGCTTCTCCCACCGCACAGCCAGCTCCTGCGCGATGACGCCGCCCATCGACCAGCCGGCGAGGACCACCGGGCCGTCTGGTCGCGCCCCCAGTAGTTCGTCCAGGTAGCGGGCGGCAAGCCGGGGCACTGTCTCCCCGGTGGGCCGCACTGCCTCGAACGCGAGCACCGTGCAGTTTCCACGAAAGAACTCGATCAGCGGCCCGTAGGCGAAGACACTTCCGCCCACCGGGTGGATCAGCACGAGCGTGGGGCCGCCCGAGAGCTGCCTGATCACCCGGAGGTCGCTGCGGGCAGCGTCGGGGCCCGCCGAGCGCGCCGCCTCCACCAGGTCGGCGAGGGCGGCCAGGGTCGGCGACGCGACCAATTGCCCGATCGGCACGTCGACGCCGAAGTGCGCCGACACGGTGGACAGCATCGTGAAGGCCAGCAGCGAGTGCCCACCGAGCGCGAAGAAGTCGTCGTCCGCGGCAACCTCCTCAACCCCGAGCACATCGCACCACACCTCGGCGATCCGGACCTGTGTCTCACCGGTAGGCCGACGGCCTGGTTCGATGGCTCCGCCGCGCGCGGCCGGCACGGGGAGGGCGGCGTCGTCCACCTTGCCGTTGGCGGTCAGCGGCAGCTGGTCCAGCACCATGACGACCGACGGGATGAAGTGCGCGGGAAGGCGTCTAGCGAGCACTGCGCGGACACCGGACACAGTGATCTCGGCGCCCGGCTCCCGGGCGACGTATCCGACGAGGCTGAGCCGGCCTTCGGCGTTCTCCCGGGCGCGGACCGCCGCGGCGGCGATGCCGGGCAACGCCAGCAGGGCGGCCTCCACCTCCCCGGGCTCGATCCTGACGCCCGACACTTTGACCTGCCGGTCCATCCGGCCGAGGAACTCCAGCCGCCCGTCCGGCAGGAACCGGGCGAGGTCGCCGGTGTGGTAGACCCGCTCGCCCGGCCGATGCGGGAACGGGTTGGGCCGGAACCGGTCGGCCGTCGTCCTCGGGCTGCCGAGGTAGCAGCGGGCCAGCCGGCTGCCGCCGATCACAATCTGCGCGGGGATGTCAGCGGGCACCGGCCGCAGCCGGTGGTCGAGCAGATACGGTTCGCTGGCACAGACCGGCCGTCCGATGGGTACCCGGCTGTGCCGTTCGGGCAGCTCCGAGACGACCTCGAAGGTGGCGAACATGGCTGCCTCGGTCGGACCGTAGATGTGGACGAGGTGACCGGGGAAGCCTCCGTCGACAAGGGTGCGCACGGCTTCGGCGTTTACGGACTCGCCGCCGAACAGCAGGAACCGCAGCGGCGCGGCGGCCAGCGCCTGGCAGTGGCCCTTCTGGTTGACCAGCGCGCTGGTGGGCGCGGCGATGGTGACGGCGCGGTCGGCAATCGCGGTGACGAGGGCCTCCGGGTCCGCGACCTCCTCCTGCGGCAGGATGACGAGGCCGCCGCCGCACGCCAGCGCCGACCAAGTCTCGAACGCCGCGGCGTCGAACGACGGGCTGGCGATCTGGGCCATCCGGTCGCCAGGGCCCAGTGAAGCGTAGTTCGGCCGTCCCACCATCTCCGCGATGCTGCGGTGGGTGAGACAGACACCCTTGGGACGGCCGGTGGAGCCCGAGGTGTACAGCACCACCGCGAGGTTGTCGGGATGGGTCGCGGGCAGGGCGTGGACCTCGCCGGGCGGGACGTCCTCGGCGTCGAGCCGGTCCAGCAGCAGGAGTTCCGTCGTACCCGGCGATATCAGCCCGGCGTGCGCGCTGTCGGTGACGACGATCGCGGGAGCGGCGTCACCGACCATGGCACCCAGGCGCTCCGCCGGATAGCTGACGTCCAGCGGCAGATAAGTACCGCCGGCTTTGAGGATCGCGACCGCGGCTACGACGAAGTCTACCGAGCGCTCAAGGCACACGCCCACGACCGATTCGAGCCTGACCCCGCGGCGCCGCAGAAGCACCGCCAACCTGCCCGAACGGCGTTCGAGCCCACGGTAGGTGAGCCACGACGAGCCGGACGAGACCGCAATTGCATCCGGTGTTACGCGGGCATGGCGCCGCACAAAGCCGTGCAAGCACATCTCATCCATAGCTAAGTGGGGCTGCGATTCCACCGGCACCTGTCGAGAGTTCACGAGCAGTACCGACAAATGGCCCGACAAGATATAGCAATGATGGGCACACTCCCTTGCTGGCAACGGTCCAGAGCAGAGCGCGGCAATCATCACATCGAGCGTCAAGTGGCGTCAACGCCTTCCCTGTTTCCACCCGGGAGCCGTCAACTAACTTTTTTACAAACCTTTGTGATGATGTATCAGCAGATTCGCCGGGGGTGTTGAAGTGCTGCTTGACAGGGTCACTTGGTGCTCCTTAGGTTCGCGTTCGTGAGCGTCGAGCGGTCCTTTCCGAATCCGTCGTGGAAATCAGGCGATCGCACTACCGTCCATCCGGCCTCCTTTACTCAGGAGAGCTACTGGCTGCTCCACCAACTGGAATCGGGGAGTCCGCAGTACACCATCGCCTGGAGCCTCACCTGGCAGGGCGCGGTCGATCCCGGCGCGATGGCCGACGCGTTCGACGCCGTCGTCCGCCGGCATGACGCGCTGCGGACCACCTTCGTCGAGGCGGACGGTGTTCCACTTCAAGTCGTGGCCGCCGAACCAGCGGCGCGCATGACGGTGCGCGATCTCCGCGAGCTGACTGCCGCCGAATTTACCAACCGTGCCGGGACCTTGCGCATCGACGAGGCCGCCGCGCCGTTCGACCTCGCTCGTGGCCCGCTGGTTCGCGCGACCCTGCTCCTCGGCCCCGACAACCGCCAGGAGTTGCTGCTCACCGCGCACCACGCCGTCGCAGACGCTACATCGATGGACATCATCGTCAGAGAGCTGTTCCTCGCTGATCCGGACGAACCGCCGCCGCGGACGCAGTTCACCGAGTACGCCGTAAGGCAGCGTGAGCGGCTCACCCCGGAGGCGCTGGAGACGGAACTCGCCCATTGGTCCGGCCAGTTAGCCGGTGTGCCGACGCTCCTCGACCTGCCGACCGACCGGCCGCGGCACGAGGCAACGTCCTTCCGGGGCAAGCGAGTGCCGCTCGAACTGGACGCTGCCACAATCGGCTCGCTGCGCGCCTTCGCCGCCAACCACAACGCCACCCTGTTCATGGCGCTGCTGGCTGCCATCGGTGTCCTGCTCGGTCGCCAGTCCGGTGAGGAGCGGCTGCTGATCGGCACCCCCGTCGGCGCCCGTCACCGCCCGTCGCTGGCCCGGACCGTCGGGCCGATGGTGAACACCGTCGCGATTCCCGTCGACCTCACCGGCGACCCCGACTTCAGCACCGTGCTGGCGCGGGTCAGGTCTGCGGTCCTGCAGGCGCTCGGCCGTCCTGAGCTGCCCTTCGACCAGCTGGTCGGGCACCTCAACCCGCAACGGCACCCCGGGATGGCGCCCCTGGTCCAGGTGATGTTCACGCTCGCCGAGCAGACGCCCGGCGAACCGCTGCCGGTGACACGGCGGTCGACCGACACGGGGTACACCCGGTTCGACATGACCTTCGCCGTGGACGCCGCGGAGCCAGAGCACGCCACCCTGGAATACCGCACGGACCTCTTCGACGGCGAACGGGCGACGCTCCTCGCGGGGCAGCTCGGCACCGTCCTGGCGGCGGCGCTGGCCAACCCGGGCCGCTCCGTCCACCGGCTGCCCTTACTGACCCCGCAGCAGCGCGCCGCGGCGGTGCACGACAGGAACCGAATACCGCCGCAGACACATGTGTGCGTGCACGAGCTGTTCGAGCGGCAGGCAGCCCGCACGCCGGACGCGGTCGCCGTGGTGTGCGGCGGGCAGCAGGTCACCTACCGGGGGCTCGACCGACGCTCCACCGCAATAGCCCGCCACCTGAGAGCACGCGGCGTCTCCCGCGGGGACCGCGTAGCGCTGCTCCTCGACCGGCGCCCCGACCTCGTCGCCGCGATGCTCGGCGTACTCAAGGCGGGGGCCGCGTATGTGCCGCTGGACCCCGACTACCCGGACAAGCGGATCCGGCTCATCCTCCGCGACTCCAGTGCGGCCCACCTGCTCACCACGCACGCGCTGGCGGGACGTGCCGCGCCAGCGGACGCCGTACCCACCACGTGCGTCGACCGGCTGGGCCCGGTGCCAGCGCCCGCGGTGCCGCCACCTCCGGCCGCGGTGGATCCCGGCGACCCGGCGTACGTCACCTATACCTCGGGGTCGACCGGCGTGCCCAAGGGCGCGATAAACACCCACCGCGGGATCGTCGCGTTCGCGCTGTCCGCAGCGGAGATCTACCACCTCACCGCGGAGGACCGGTGGCTGCAACTGGCCCCGCTCGGCTTCGACGTCCTCTCCGAGGAGATTTACCCGGCACTGCTGGCGGGCGGTTCGGTCGCCCTGCCCGACGGCCCGGCCCCATGGGACCCCGTGGAGCTGTGGCCGCTCGTGCAGCGGACCGGCGCCACCGCAATGTCCACCACACCCTCGGCACTGCTGTCTTGGGCGGTCGACGGGGTGGCGAAGGTTCCCCGCAGCCTGCGGCGCATCATCTTCGGTAGCGAGACCGCGCCGTCGATCCGGGCCTTCGACGCGTGGCGGGACTGGCCGGGAGAGCTCTGGCACACCTACGGACTCACCGAGACGAGCTGCGCCTCCAGCGCATACCGCGTCGATCCGGCCACTGCGCTGGAGGGCGCGCAGATGTCGGTGCCCATCGGGCACCGACTGGCCCGGACCCAGATCTACCTGCTCGACCGGCACATGGAGCCGGTGCCCGACGGCGTCGTGGGGGAACTGTGCATCGGCGGCCCCACGGTGGGGCTCGGCTACTGGAACCGCGCGGAGCTCACGGCGGAGCGCTTCGTCCCCGACCCATACACACAGACGTCCGGCAGCCTGCTGTGCCGTACTGGGGACCTGGCCCGGCGGCTGCCGGATGGGGCGCTGGAGTTCCTCGGTCGCCTCGACGACCAGGTCAAGCTGCGCGGTCTGCGGATCGAGCCGGGCGAGGTCGAGTCGGCGCTGCTCGCCTATCCAGGGCTGCGCCAGGCGGCGGTGGTCGTGGACGGCGGCGAGCGGCTGATCGGCTACGCCGTGCCCGCGCCCGGGCACGATGTGGACGCCGCGGCACTACGAGAGTTCGCCGGGAAACGGCTCCCTGCATACATGGTGCCGGCCGCGATCGAGGTGCTGGACCGGCTGCCGCTGACCCCCAACGGCAAGCTAGACCGGCAGGCGCTTCCCGCACCGCAGTTCAGCGGGAATTCGGGCGACACGCCCCGGAACGAGGTCGAGGCGATCCTCGCCGGTATTTGGGCAGAGCTGCTTGGCCTCGACCGGGTCGGCGTCTACGACAGCTTCTTCGACCTCGGCGGCCACTCCCTGCTCGCAACCCGGATGGCGAGCAGGGTGCGACAGGCGCTGGGCACCGAGCTCTCCGTGCGCGACATCTTCCACCGGCCGACGGTGGCCCTGCTCGCCGAGGAGATCACGCCGGAAAGTACGACCGGGACCGGTGAGGGGGCTGACGCCGCGCCCGGCAGCGGCACGGCACCGCAGGAGACGGCCGCCCCAGCGGAACGGCCGGAGCGGATCCCGCTGTCGTCCGCGCAGATGCGCCTGTGGCTCGTCAACCAAATGCGGCCCGACCTTGCCGACTACCTGATCCCCACGGTGCTGCGGGTCCGAGGCGCCCTTGACCTGACCGCGCTGGCCGCCGCGTTCACCACCCTGGTGGCGCGGCACGAGTCGCTGCGCACCCGGTTCATCCTCGGCCCAGACGGAGAACCGCACCAGATCGTGGACCCTCCCCGGCCGGTCGAGGTCGACGAACACGACCTCTCGGCTGTTAACGACATGCCCGAGCGGTGCCAGCGGGCCCAGAAGCTCATCGCGGCGGAGACCTCTCGCCCGTTCGACCTGGCCAAGGAACCGATGCTGCGGGTCGCCGTCATCCGGTCGACGGCTGACGACGCGACGGTCGTCGTCTCAGTGCACCACATCGCGGCGGACGGCTGGTCCATGGACCTGCTGGCGAGGGAACTCACCGCCTGCTACGCGGCCGAGTCGGCCGGCCGCTCTCACGGTCTGCCGGAACCGCGGCTTCAGGCCGCGGACTTCGCTCTGGCGGAGCAGGACCCGTTGCAGGTCGCCGAGCAGGAGCGCCAACTCGACTACTGGCGGCGGCAGCTGGCCAACGTTCCGGAACTGGCCCTGCCGACCGACCGGCAGCGGCCGGTGAAGCTGTCGGGAGCGGGCGCGTCGCTGCCACTCGAGGTGTCGCCGGAGACTGCCGCGCGGTTGCGCGCTCTAGGCGCCGAACTCAACGCTTCCCTGTTCATGGTGATCCTGGCTGCGTTCGCGGTGGTGCTGTCCCGCTGGAGCCGGCAGGACGACATCGTCGTCGGCGTGCCCGTCGCGGGCCGCAACCGGACCGACGCCGAGGACGTGGTCGGCTGCTTCGTCAATGACCTGGTGATGCGGGTCGACCTCGCGGGCGCACCCTCGTTCACCGACCTGGTGACGCGCGTGAAGCAGATGTCTCTGGACGCGTACGCGCACCAGGACGTGCCGTTCCAGCGACTGGTCGAGGAGCTGGCCCCGAACCGCCGAAACGGACGCAATCCACTGTTCCACGTCGGGTTCGCGCTGCAGAACGCGCCCGACGCGCACTGGTCGCTCCCCGGGCTGGACGTCACACCGCTGCCGGTGGAGACCACCGCGGTCAAGTTCGAGCTCTCGCTGATACTGCGAGGGCGGCCGGACGGCGGCATCGAGGGCACCCTCTCCTTCTCCACCGAAGTGTTCGACGGCACCACGGCCAGCGGGATGGCGGCGCACATTGCCCGGGTGCTCGACGCCGTGGCAGAGCGGCCGAACGTCTCGATCAGCCAGATCGACTTGATGGCCCCCGGCGAGCGCCGCCACTTGCTCCACGAACTCAACGCCACCGCAGCGCCGTTCGCCGACCAGGTGCCCGTCCACCGACTGGTGGAGGAGCAGGCCGCGCACGCACCGGAGGCGATCGCGGTGGTCTGCGGGGACCGGCACCTCAGCTACCGCGGACTAAACGCGCGGGCGGACCGGCTCGCTCGCCACATCGCCGACCGCGGCACCAGGCTGGGCGACCTGGTCGCCGTGCACCTCGACCGCGGCATCGACCTGGTCGTCGCCCTGCTCGCGATATGGAAGGCCGGCGCGGCGTACGTCCCGCTCGACCTGGACCACCCCGCGGCGCGGCTGCAGTTCATGCTCGCCGACACCCGGGCGTCCCTGCTACTCACCACCACGGCGCTGGCCCGGACCTTCCCGGACGCGGACGTGGCGGTCTTGGCCGTGGACGATCTGCCGTCCAGTCCCGAGTTCGCGCACCGGCTGCCCCGGCCGGGCCCGGACGACCTTGCGCACGTCCTCTACACCTCCGGCTCCACCGGCCGACCCAAAGGCGTCGTGATCCAGCACCGGTCCATCGCCCGGGTCGTGCACGACACCTCCTACCTCCGCGTCAAGCCCGGCGACCGGGTCGTCCAGGCGTCGAACGTCTCCTTCGACGCCTACACGTTCGAGTGCTGGGCGACCCTGACGTCCGGCGCGACGCTGGTGGTGCTGCCCACCCCAACCGTCCTCGACCCCGCCGATTTCGCCACCGCGCTGCGCGAGCACGGCATCACGGTGCTATACCTCACGGCGGGGCTGTTCAGTCAGCACCTGACGGCCGACCCCGCGCTCACGGACGGGATCCGCGAGCTGGGGTACGGCGGCGAGAAGATAGACCGCACCGCCGTGGACGCCCTGGTCCGGCGGGCGGCGGCGCCCCGCACAGTCCGCAACATGTACGGCCCCACCGAGACCACCACGTTCGCCACCTCCTACGAGGTGGCGGCTCCCACGACGCGGCAGGCGCCGGCCGCGGGGCCGTGGGCCACCGAAGCATCCGCGCGGCCTTCGGCCCGCCGGCCCTCGATGCCGATCGGCAGCCCTCTCCCGAACACCGAGGTGTACGTGGTGGATCCGACCGGCGAGCCCGTCCCGGCCCATGTGCCTGGTGAGCTGCTGATCGGCGGCCCCGGGGTTGCCGCCGGGTACTGGCGGCGCCCCGAGCTGACAGCCGAACGGTTCGTGCCGAACCCCTTCGCCCGGACCCCGGCCCCCGGGGCGTCGCTCCGGCTGTACCGGACAGGCGACTTGGTGCGGTGGCTGCCGGACGGCTCGCTAGAGTTCCTCGGCCGGATGGACGGCCAGGTCAAACTGCGCGGGCAGCGGATCGAGCCGGGTGAGGTCGAGTCGGCGCTGCTGGCCCACCCAGGAGTGCGGCAGGCGGTCGTGGTCGTCGACGGAGGCGAGCGCTTGGTCGGTTACGTCGTGCCGGCGCCTGGGCACCGACTCGATGCCCCGAAGGTGAGGGAGTTCACCGGCGCGCACCTGCCTGCGTACATGGTCCCGGCCGCCGTCGTCGTCCTGGACCGGCTGCCGCTGACCACCAACGGCAAGCTCGACCGGCAGGCCCTGCCCGCGCCGCGGTTCACCGGAACCGCCGACGACCGGCCCCGGAACCGGACCGAGACGATACTGGCCGAAATCTGGGCCGAGCTGCTCGAGGTCGAGCAACTCGGCGTCCACGACAACCTCTTCGACCTCGGCGGCCACTCCCTGCACGTTCCCCGGCTGGCCGGTGCGGTACGGCGCGCCTTCGGGGTGCACATCCCGCTGTCCGCCGTGTTCGAGTCCCCGACGGTCGCCGGCCTCGCCCGGCACATCGAACGTGCGCTCACCACTGCGCGCGACGAAGTCATCCGTCCCGCCACGGCACCCGATCACGCTCCACTCAGCCACGCCCAGGAGGGCATCTGGTTCGACCACCAGCTCCGGCCGGACAGCTCCGAGTACAACAGTGGCAGCGCCTACCGGATCCGCGGGCCGCTGGACACCGCCTGCCTGGTCGGGTGCCTGAAGACGCTAATCGACCGTCACCGGTCGCTGCGGGTGGTGTTCCGACTGGAGAACGGCGCTCCGATGCAGCGGGTGCGCCCGCCCCAGGAGGCTAACGTCACGGTAAGGGACCTGGGCGACCTGCCCGCCGCCGAACGCGAGCAGACCATGCGCCGGATCGTCGACGCCGAGGCGGCCCGGCCATTCGCCCTGTCTGCGGCGCCGCCCGTGCGCTGCTCCGTGCTGCGGTTGGCCGACGACGACCATGTGCTCATCCTCTTCGTCCACCACATCGTCTTCGACGGCTGGTCCAACGGCATTTTGCTGCGCGAGCTGACCGCGCTGTACGGGACGCGGCGGCACGGCGCACCGGATGCGCTGCCACCGCTGCCGATCTGGTACGGCGACTACGTCGCCTGGCAACGCGAGCACATCGACGACGAGGCGCTCGCCGGGCAGCTCGACTACTGGGTCCAGGAGCTCCGCGACGCGCCCGCCCGGCTCGCCGTGCCGGAGGCCCGCTCAGCCGACCCCGCCGTCGATGCGGCCCCGGCCACCGGCACTCGGCGCCTCTTCACGCTGCCCCTCGACGCCACCGAACGGCTGGAGCAGCTGAGCCGCGAGGAGGGCGTCACCCTGTTCGTGGCTCTGTTGTCGGGCCTCGGCATCGTCCTGCACCAGTACACGCGGCAGGACGACGTCCTGGTCGGCGTCCCGGTGGCGGACCGTACCCGGCCGGAGACCCAGGGTGTGGTCGGGCTGTTCTTGAACGTCCTAGCCATGCGGCTGCGGTTGGACGGCCGGCCGACCGTCCGCGAACTGCTCGGCCGCGTCATGCGCACGGTGTCCAGCGGCCTCGCTCACCAGGACGTGCCGTTCAGCAGAGTGGTGTCCGCCCTGCGGCAGGCTCGCGGGAACACACCGTCCGCCTCGCCGGCGCAGGTGCTGTTCACCTTCACGCCCGCCTCTGAGTCGGACGCCGAGCGGCCCGAGCTGGCCCTCGAACCGGTGGTGGCGCACCGCGACTCCGCCCCGGCCGACATGGTCGTCGCCTTCTGGCGCACTCCCGCCGGATTGACCGCGGAACTCTCCGTTGCCCGGACGCTGTTCACCCCGGACAGCGCCGCCCGCTTGGCGGACCGGCTGCGGCTACTGCTGGAGAACCTCACCGCCCGGCCGGACGCGCGGGTGGCGGACCTGGACCTCACCACGGACGAGGAGCGCATGGACGCCCTGCGGTGGAGCGTCAGCGCGCCCTCGCCCTTCGACGGCCCTTTGGACCGATGAAAGCATCACACAACCCGCCCCCGGAGAGTCGAGGAGACGCCTGATGATGGACACGGACACGCAGGACTATCGGGTCGTCGTCAACGCCGAGCAGCAGTACTCGATCTGGCCGGTCGACCGGGAACTTCCCAGCGGCTGGGACGATGTCGGTGTGTCGGGCGGGAAGCAGCACTGCCTCGACCACATCGCGCGGGTCTGGACCGACATGCGGCCGCTCTCTGTGCGCAGGCGGATAGCCGAACAGGCGGTTACGGCGCCGGAGAACGACCTGGTGGCGGACGAACCGCCGGAGGAGCCGCCGTCGCTGGTGTCCCGGCTGTCGGCACAGGAGCACCCCGTCGAGCTGCGGCTGCGCGACGGGGAAGACCTCGCACTGATCGTCGCCCGCGGGCATGTGCGGCTGTATTTCCCGGCCACGCAGGGCGGGACCGAACTGACGGTGCCCGTCGACCGCGCTGCTAGCGACCTTTCTGCCGCAGAAGCCGGCTTGGGGTCGGGGACCGTCCGGGTCGTGGGCGAGTTCGTGCTCGACTACGAACGGGTACGGTGCGAGGCCACGGTCGAGCTGGCGTCGCTCGCCGGACGCGGCCGGCTGCGGCCGGTGCCGGAGCAGGCGGCCCATGCCTGACCGCGCCGACCCGCTGTTCCCGGTCCTATGGACGGCCGGGCCCGCCACCAGCGCGACCGGTGATCCGATCCGGCCAGCGGCCGTCGGGGCGAGCGCCTGCGCCGCCGCCGCGTATGCCCTGGCGACCCGGTACGCCGGGCAGCCGCCCGCCGAGCTCCTCGTCCGTGCTCGCGGCGCGGGCGCCTGGACGGCGGCCCCGGTCCGAGGTCTGGGGCCGAACCCGACGATGGGCGCCCTCCGCGCCGCGCTGTCACTGCCGTATGCAGATGATTCCGCGAGCGTGGCGTCCTACGGCGCCGCGGATGTGATCTCGGCCAGCACCGTGACCACCGTAGACGTGGCGCTCGGCGAGTCCGTGACACTGCGCTTCGCGTCACACCCGGACGCCACCTGGACGGTCACCGTCAACGGTGCGGCGACGCCGGCTGATAGCGAGGCACTGGCCAGAATAGCCGCCCACGTCGGCGCCTATCTGCTCGCTCCGGACGACGCGTCCATTGGCTCCGTCGACCACCGCACCGAGGCCGAGCGTGCGCTCCTCGCAGAAGTCAACAGCACCGCCGCTCCGCTGCCGGAGACTGCCTGTCTGCACGAGCACATCGAGGCCGTCGCCCGGGCCATGCCGGACCGCATCGCGGTGGAACAGGGCGGGACGGTCCTCAGCTATGGGCGGCTCGACCGGCTGGCCAACGCGCTGGCCGCGCGAATCGGCGCCTGCGGTGTCGGTCCCGGTGGACGGGTCGGCGTCGCTGCCACCCGGAGCGTCGAGCTGGTGATCGCGGCGTACGCAGTGCTCAAGGCCGGCGCGGCGTACGTGCCGCTCGACCCGCTGCTGCCCGGTGCCCGGCAGGACGCGCTGCGTCGGATCGGCCGGGTCGACCTCATGATCACCGCCCCCGGTCACGACGGCACGGCCGAGGACGCGCAGACGCCGGTGATCGTCGTCGACTCGGCCGCCGGTCTTCCGTCGGCGCCGCGCGGACCGGCGCTGCCCGTCCACGGGTCCGACCTCGCCTACGTCATCTTCACCTCGGGATCGGCGGGGAGCCCCAAGGCCGCGATGCTCGACCACGCGGGCCGCGCCAACATGCTGACCGATCTGAGCTGCCGGATCGGCCTCGGGCCCGGCGACCGAGTGCTGGCCGTGTCGTCCCCGAGCTTCGACATCAGCATTCTCGACCTCTTCTCGACGCTGATGGTCGGAGCCACGGTGGTGCTGCCCGACCGCGGCAAGGAGAACGACGTCCAGCACTGGGCGGATCTGGTGGCGGAGCGCGGCATCACGGTGTGGGAGTCGGTGCCCTCGCTGCTGGCCCAGTTCCTCACCATCTGGCGGACCGATCGCGGTGGCGCCATCCGGGCCGTCTTGGTCGGCGGCGACTGGATCCCGATGGACCAACCGGGCGCCGTGTGGCGGGCGTTCCCCGGTGCGCGGATCATCGGTATCGGGGGTGCCACCGAGGTGTCGGTCGCCAGCGTCACCTACCCCATCGAGGGCGTGGACCCGGCATGGCGGTCGATCCCGTACGGCCGGCCCATGGTCAACCAGACCGCGTATGTACTGGACGCGTTTGACCAGCCTGCGGGCATCGACCAGCCCGGCGATCAGGTCCTCGGCGGTGTCGGTGTCGGCTGGGGCTACCTGGGCGACGCCGCTCTGACCGCGGAGAAGTTCGGTCCGGACCCCTTCAGTGGTGTGCCGGGCGCACGCATGTACCGCACCGGCGACATGGTGCGGATGCGCCGTCAGGGCGAGGTGGAGATCCTTGGCCGGATCGATCATCAGGTCAAGGTGGGCGGGGTGCGCGTCGAACTCGGCGAGATCGAGTCCTGTCTGCGGGAGCATCCAGCGTTGCGCGAGGCCGTGGTGGTCCCGGTACGCGACGAGGCCGGCCGCGTCCAGGCGCTCGCGGCCTATCTCCTGTGCACGCAGACAGTAGCGGACGCGGAGGAGGTGGCCCGGTCGGCGCGCATGCATCTTGCCGAGCGGCTCCCGTCGAGCATGGTGCCCGCCCGGATCGAGGTCCTGTCGGAGCTGCCGGTCACCAGTAACCGCAAGATCGCGCGGCGTGAGTTGGAGGCACGGGCGACCAGGGCGCACTCGTCCGCGGAGTCGGCCGTGCCCGCCGACAGCGACGTGATGGCTGCGGTGGGCGAGATCTGGTTTGAGGTGCTTGGCCTCACCGAACCGCCGGACGCGGAGCGGTCGTTCCTCAATATGGGCGGCGGGTCGCTGGCGGCCATGCAAGTAGTCAACCGACTGAACCGGAGGTTCGACACCGACGTAAGCGTCGCCGATCTGATCGGCGCGGACACGATGGCCCAGGTGGCCCGGATCGTTACCGACCGTCGCGGCAGACGGCGGCGGCCCGCCCTGGTGCGGCGCCGGTGAGGCGCCGCAGCCCGCGTCCCCTCGAAGCAGGAAGGCACCATCGGCGATGACGAGCTCTGCCTGGTCGTGGCCGGACGGCTACGCCTCCACCACCTTCACCGCCGCGCGGGTCGGTGGCCACTCCGCGACGGTCTTAGCGGTGGCGGTCTACGCGGTGTTCGACGCGGTGTGCCGGGACGGGCAGGTGGTCGTCGCCGCGCCCGCCCGCGGGGGCCGCTCGGTGGCCAGGGACACGCAGGAACCCGCCCTCACGCCAGTCGACTTCATCCGGGTCGATCTCACCCAGGTCGACCCGGAAACGGCCACGCTCGCCGACCTGGAGACGCTGCTGTCCTCCGCACTCCCGGCCTTGATGCCCGGCACGGGACTAGCGCCGTCCCATATCGTGTCCACGCTGGCGGAACGGGACCATCGCGCCCTGCTGGCAGAGCTCCGCCCCACCACGGCCCTACACATCGACGAGACGGCCGGGCGCGCCACCTTGTTCGTCGCGCCAGGGGGCGAGAACCCAGACCTGCTGGCGGTTGTGGAAGGTGCCTGGGCAGTCGCCGCGGCCGACAGCACGCATCGGGAGCTGCCTCTCCAGGAACTGCTGGCCGACTGCGTCACCCGCCCCGTACCCGCCGCGTCGGATGAACCGCCGCTGTTCATAGACCGGTTCTCGGCCGTGTGCGCGGAGCACCCCCAACGAGTGGCCGTGGAGGAGGCCGGCTGCGTCACCACCTACAGGGAACTCGACCAGATGGCGAATCTCATCGCCGCACAGTTCGAGGAGCGCGGGCTGGGCGTCGGCAGCCGCATTGTGGTGGTGCCGAACCGCGACCGAGTCCTCGTGGCGGCATTGGTGGCCGCGTACAAGGTGGGCGCGACCTTGTCGGTGCTCAACCGGGCAATGCCGCTCGCCTACCTCGAACGCTGCATCGCCCTCGCCGACGCTGACCTAGTCCTGGACCTGGCTGGCGCGGGCGTCGGCGGGGCCGTGACCTCCCTCACGACACAGGGCGCACCGGCGGCCCGATACGACCGCGACCGCCTCGGCCCCGACGACCCCGCCGTGCTGACGTTCACCTCCGGCACCACCGGGCTGCCCAAGGGGGTGCTCGGTCGGTACGGCTCGCTCACGTACTTCTTCGACTGGATGGACCGCAACTTCGGGCCGCTCGCGGGCGCCCGGTTCGGCATGTGCTCCAGCATCGGCCACGACCCCCTGCAGCGGGACATCATGACGCCGCTGTACCTGGGCGGCACGATCTGCGTGCCGGAGGAGCGCGACCTCACCAGTCCGACGGCGTTGCCGCGGTGGCTGGTCGAGTCCGACGTCGCGGTGATCTGCGTCAACCCAGCTGCGACGGCCTTCATCACCGGCGGCGAGGAGGATTTGCTCACCGGGCTGCGGCGGGTGTTCTTCGTAGGGTCCGCACTGACCCGGGAACAGGCGCGCCGCTTGATGCTCGCGGCGCCCAATGCCGAACTGGTGAACCTCTACGGCTCCACCGAAACCCAGCGCGCGGTCGGCTTCTTCCGGGTGCCGACCGCGGGCCGGTTGGACGCCCTGCCGGCGGTTCTGCCAGTCGGCACCGGTATGAAGGACGCCGAGCTACTCACCCTCACGCCAGGCGGCCGGCGCTGCTTGCCGCTCCAGCGCGGCCAGATCGCGGTGCGCAGCCCCTACGTCGGCCTCGGGTACGTGGGCGATCCGGCCCTGACCAAGGCGAGGTTCCGCGATGACACGCCAGAGGGTGAAGGCGGTGTGCCTGTGTACCTGACCGGTGACGTCGGCTACCTCTCCCCGCGGCACGGTGTGATGTACGTCGGGCGGGACGACACCCAGGTCAAGATCAACGGTCACCGGGTCGAGCTGATGGAGATCACCGAGGCGTGCCGCCAGCACCCGCTCGTCCACGACGCCGCCACCGTGGTGGTCGACGTGGACGGGCACCAGACGATCGTCGCCTACCTGGTCCCGATGGACGAGACGATCCGCTTCGACCCGGCGCGGTTCCGTGCGACGCTCGGCGCGGCCCGTCCCGCCCATCTGCTTCCGCACCAGATACGGACCCTGCCGGCGCTGCCACTCACCGCCAACGGCAAGCTCGACGAGACCCAGCTCGTGGCGCTGGCCCAGCAGCCCCGCAGCGACCGCCCGGAGCCAGCCGGGCCGGATCGCGACGTCGGAACCCTGCTGGGCGAGTTCGTCCGCCAACACACCGGGCTCAACGAACTCCCGCTGGACGTACCGCTGATGGACCTCGGGATCGACTCGCTGCGGTTCGCCTCGCTCGTCAGCCAGCTCAGCACCGGCTGGCGGAACCGGTCCGGAAGCCGCCTCACCCACACTATGACCGCGACTGAACTGATCTCGGCGGCTGCCTCCGATCCGGACACGGCCCGCCCACCATCCCCAGCGGTCTCCTCCCCCACGGTCCCCCTCCCGCCGACGAACTCGCCCGTGGACCCGTCTGCGGATACGCACGGGGACCCGTCCTCGGCTCGGAGTCGGCAGCGCGGCATCGGGACGGCGTCGAAGGTCACCGAGACCACGGTCGAGGTTGGCAGCCGGCACCTGGACCACCTTTGCTCGAACAGCTACCTCGGGCTGGGCAGCGATCCGGGAATCCGCCGACGGGTCGCCGAGTTCGTGGGCCGCGCCGACTCCCTGGGACCGCACGGGTCGAGCGAGGTGAACGGCCACACCCAGGAGCACGAGCGGCTCGCGACATTGCTCCGGCGGATCTTTTCCGCCGAGGCGGTCACGCTGTTCAACTCAGGATACCTGGCCAACATCTCCGCCATCCCCCTGGTCGTCGGGCCGGGCGGGATGATCTTCGTCGACGAGCACGCACACCGCTCCGTGTTCGACGGATGCATGCTCAGCGGCTCCGTGCTGCACATCTACCGGCACAACGACACCGAGGATCTTGCCGCCAAACTGCGCGCCCACGCACCTGGGCCCGGCAGTGTCATCATCGCCGAGGCCGTGTCCGGCAGCACCGGCGGCATCACCGACCTGCCCGGACTGGCGTCCTGCGCACGAGACTTCGGCTGCACCCTCTATGTCGACGAGGCGTCCTCACTCGGCCAGATCGGCCCAACCGGACGCGGGATCGAGGAGCACTTCGGATTGCCCGGGTGCGTCGACATCCGCGTCGGATCGCTGGGCAAGGCACTGGCGTCCAGCGGCGGCTTCGTCACAAGCAGCCAACGCGTCGCCGAGCGGCTCCGCAGCGACCGTGGCGCTGTGTTCTCGACCCCGATCTCTCCGATCGACGCCTTCGTGGCCGCGGAGGCCGCGGAGGTTCTCCTCAGGGACGGCGCACGGCTCGTCGGCCGGCTCCGGCGGAACGGCGACCGCTGGCGCGATGCCCTGCGCGCCGAGGGGTTTGACACCGGGCCGTCGGCCGCCGCGATCGTGCCGGTCCGCGCCGGCGGGGACGACGAGGCCGACCGGTGGTTCTCAGCGGCCTTAGACGCCGGCCTCCTCACCGTGCCGCTCACCGGCACCTGGGCAACGCGGGTGAGCGCGCTGCGCACGACGGTAACCGCCACACACGACCCGGACGCCCTGCCAGCCCTCGCCCGGCGGCTGCGTGCATCGGTGACCGCCGCCGAGTCCACCCGGCAGAACGGCAGGAGCGACGATGCCTGACCTGGACGCGACCGGCCGCGGCTACCTCGTAGTCGGCGGCACGCACGGCATCGGGGAGGCGACGGTCCGGCTGCTCGCCCAGGATCCTGCCAATGTGGTGGTGTTCGGTGGGCGCGACACCGACGCTGGCACCAGGCTCAGCAAGGATCTGCCGGGACGCAACATACGCTTCGTCCCCGTCGACGTCACCCGCAGCAAGAGCATCGACGCCTTGTTCGCCGCGCTGCCCGACCTGCTTCCCCGCCTCGACGGCGCGTTCAACTCCGCCGGGGTGATAGGGACCGACACGATCCTGCGCGGCGCCCGCTTCCACGAATCCGAGGAGGACCAGTTCGACGAGGTCTTCGCCGTCAACGTCAAAGGGATGTGGCGCTGCCTGCGGCACGAATTGCGGATGATGTCCGCCGCCGGACGGGGCTCCGTCGTCAACTGCGCTTCGGTGGCCGGCCTGCGCGCCGCCGACAGCCTGTCAGTGTCCTACACGGCGAGCAAGCACGCGGTCATCGGCATGACCAGAGCGCTGGCGGCCGAGTACGCCCGCGACGGCGTACGGGTCAACGCCGTCTGCCCGGGCGTCATCGACACCCGGATGCTGGGCGGCCTCCGTGACCGCCTCCTTGAGGATCTGCGGCAGAAGAACCCCGGCGCCGCCATCGGCCGCCCCGAGGAGGTCGCGGAGGCCGTCGGCTTCCTGCTGTCGGACCGGGCTGCCTACGTCAACGGGACGGCGCTGACGGTAGACGCGGGCGGCCTCCACGGGGCGCTGTGACGGTCCGGGCGGGCGCGTACTGTGAGCGCCAGGGACCCACCCGATCAGGCGGGCTAGGCCGCGAGGAAGGCGGCAGGCCGGGGCGTCGCGCAGTTTCCCCCAGCAGCAGGCCGAGGACGGGGGGCGACCCCCTCTCCGAGGCCGACCGCGACCCCCAGCAGGGGACTCCCGAGCAGCATCCCGTTCACTCCCAGCGCGAGCGCCTTCAACACGTCCGCCCCGCCGCGCACACCGCTGTCCAGCGATCCTCGGACCCGGTAGCCCGGAAAGGGATGATCCACTCTCGCACACTGGTCCTCGCTCGTCGCACCCTCGCACACTGGCCACCCGCTATGACCATGCCTTGGTCATGCGCCTCACCCAAGGCGCGCAAGCGGCTGCCGCCCTCCTGGCTGCGCTGGAGGAAGACTGCCGCCAGGCGCTGGGCAGCAGCCATCCAATCACCCAGACGATCGTCACTGCGCGTCAATGAGGCCGCAGCCACCCGCCGCGTCGTCTACAGGCCGAGTTGGGCGAGGGCCTGGCGTCGCTGGGGGCTCAGCGCTGCCTTGCGGCGGCGCAGGTTGGTCAGCCACTGGCCCAGGCGCACAAGGTCACCCTCAACGTCTTCGATGTGCCGTTGGGGGACGTCGAGGTGGCCCTCCCGCTCGAGGAAGGACCGTGCGGCCGCCAGTCCTCGTTGAAAGGCACGTTCACGTGCGGGCAGTTGGTGCTGTGACGGGGTGGGAGCAGATTCCGGGTGCAGGTCGAGTCCGAGGGCGGCCAGGAGGCGTTGCTGCTCGGAGTGTAGGGCGGGGGCGTGTGCACGCTGGGCCTTCAGCCACTCCCCCGCCTCGGGAGCTGTCTTGGCATCCGTCAGGCCACGCCGGGTGTCGTTGTAGGCGCGTTGCCAGGTGATCGGCCAGGGCGGGTTCCACCACCGGTCCAGGGCAGTGAGGGCCGCAGCGCGTTCGGCGGTCAGCTGGCCGGCGCGGGTGCGCTGGGTGGCCAGCCAGCGGCCCAGGGCGAAGTCGTCATGGACGGTCTCGACGGGGACAGCAAGGTGGCCGTGGCGGGCGGCGTAGGCAGCGGCATGGGCAAGGCCGCGGTCGAAGGCCTGCTGGCGGGGGCGCCAGATGATGCCGAGGCGTTCGAGGGCCTGAGCGCGTGCCGCATCGAGGGCGCCGGTGGTGTGGAGGTGGCGCTGCCAGGTGAGCCAGCGGCCCAGGGGGTAGCCGGTGGTGTCTTCGTAGGTCTGGGGGACGTCGAGGTGGTGGTGGGTGTGGTGGTAGCGGCGGGCGGCTTTCAGTCCGCGGCGCCATTCGGCGCTCTTGGGGGCCAGTACCCGAAGTGAGAGGGTGCTTCCGAACTGGCGTCAGAACACGAAGACGACCCCTTGTAAGTCGCCCGCCGCCGGGCACCCCACGGACCTCTTCGAGATCCTTTTCGGGCGGGTCGCAGCGCAGAAATCAGCCGTGGGGTGCCGGTCCGACCGCGACGTATGGGCGGAGGACATCATCGCCGACAACCGCTGGAGCGCACGTGAGTGCGCCTGTCCCCCGCCGCCGGAGCCGCCCTTCATCAGCATGCACACGGCCGTCGTCCTCCTCCACCCCGCCGCTTGGCCTCACGGTCAAGCGGCGGGGTGGAGGGAGCGGACTTCGGCATGCGGATCTCCGTAGTGACTGGAGACCCAGGTGTCAACGATGATCGCCAGTTTTAGACATGGCCTTCGAAGCGTTCGGCACACCCCTCCAGCCTCATCCCCGGGCTAGGCAGGAAGGAGCTCGCCCGACTGACCACACGGGACGTACGCCACACTGGCCTTGCTGTAACCCAGAGCCGTTCAGTCGCGCCATCGAGAGAATCTCGAAGAATTCGAGGTGAGTCTACCTGGGACGCCTGGCGTCTTCTTCATTCCATACCGAGATCACGTGCCCCTCGCCGTACTGCTCGATGACGATTGCCCGGGCTTCGCTCGACGACGAAGCCATCAGCCGCAATTGAATTTCCGGTTGGCCAGCGATCCGAATGAAGCCGACGTACTCGCGCTTCGACTCCCCCAGCTCCGCGTTCATCATGTCTCCCGTGGCTTACCTTTAAGGATTGAGGCAACTCGCGCTATGACAGAAAGCTCCGATAATGGTCCCGGGGCTTTGCAGAACTCCGCTAATCTCCTCCGGCGACATCGACGGGATATTGTGAACCGTGACACCTGGAAGGTCCCCAAAACGGTCAACATCTTCAGTGTAAAAGCGGTACTCCGGAGTCAGGGTACCACTCGCACTACCATGCGTCCCGGTGAGGATGTGGATGTCATCCCCACGCTCAAGGGCCTCGTCCACGATATGGACGAAGTCTTTCTGCCCGATGGGTGCTTTTGAAGTAAAAACTCTCCCACCAGCCGCATTGCCGTCCTCTCGCCACCACCTCATTGGATTAGGACTCACAGGGCCAGCGTCCCTATCCTTCGCCTTCAAGGCTCTGATTGCATTGACCTCGCTCTCGGCTTCAGCACCTGCACCCCGCGTCCCCAAAAGCAAGGCCAGGTCGAAGAGTAGCTTTCCGGTTCCTTGGGCACTATCGCCGTTTGCGTAGTCGTCGTATATTTCAGCACCACGGGAGGTCAATCCCATATCCCCAGCGGTGGCCGGGTTGCTGGCAAGGAGAAAACCGGCCACGTCGTCGCAGCCGTCGCCATGGAGGACGCAACCCTTTTCCGTGAGGTACTGCTGGTAAGAGCCTTGGAGGTAAGAGAGTCCGGTGTTTATTGTCTCGTCGACCACAGTGCTGGCGACATCACCGAGCCAGCCAAGGGGGCCGCCGCCACCGGAGTTGCCACTGCCGCCGTGCGCCGTGCCGCAGCTGCTGTTGCAGGGGTGCGATGGACGCGGCTTGCTCGGGTCGACACCTTCACCGGGGCGTCCGTTGCCCTTCGTGCCGTCGGGGCGGGTTGGGCAGCCTTCCTGCTGGCCTCCGGCTCCGCCGCAGGCGAGTCCCTTGCCCGACGGGTCGGACTGAGTGGTGGGATTCTGGGCCCCGTAGCTGTAGCCGTTGAGGGTCTGGTGCTTGTCGAGTTCCAGGAGGGGGTCGACGTTGATGAACTGGCCGATGGTGGGGTCGTATTCGCGGGCCCCCACGTGGGTCAGGATGGTCGTGTCGTCGGTCGGCTTGCCCAGGAACGTCTTGTCGTCGGGCCAGGACGTCGGCTTGGTGCCCCGTGGGGCGCCGAACGGGGTGCTGTAGCGCTTGGTGACCGCGTAGGTGGTGGCGTCCAGGGCGATGCTGGAGGTGCCGTGGTGGTCGGCGGCCAGGAAGCTGAGTTTTGTGTTGGAGACTCCGGACGTTGCCGTGCGGACCGCGATCGTCTGACCGTTCGCCGTGTAGTAGCGGGTGCCGGACGCGGTCTTCGTGGTGCCCTTGGTCGTCAGGCGGAGTTCCGTGCCGGCGCCCAGGTAGAGGATTGTGTCGCCGTCTCCCTTGGCCCGGCGGATCAGCAGTTCACCGTTGGCGTCGTAGAGGTAGCTCGTCTCCTTCGTGCTCTCGGTGAGCTTGGACAGGTCGCCTTCGGCGTTCCAGGCCAGCGTCTGCTGGGCCGTGGGGCCGGGGCGGGTGATGGTGTTGCCGCTCTTGTCGTAGGTGTAGGTGCCGGTGCGGGCGCCGGTCGTCTTGTCCAGGGTGTGCGGCTTGGTGTCTGTTGTGTCGTCGTAGGTGTACGTCGTGGTCTTGTCACCCGACGTGGTGTGCTGGATCTCCGTCTTGCGCTGGCCCGCGTCCGTGTAGGCGTACGAGGTCCAGTACGGGGCTGCCCCGTCGAGGTTGGCCACCGTGCGGCCGGTGGTCGCGCAGTCCGCGGTCTTCGGGGTCCAGGCTTCGGTCATGCGGCGGTTGCCGTCGTAGGCGAAGCACTGGTAGTCGGCCTTGGCCGTGCCGCCCTGGGTGGTGGCGTCGAAGATGGAGGTGACGTTGCCTGCGTCGTCCTGGGTGAACTTCAGCTCCTGCGGCATGTAGCCGTGCACGTCATCGGTGACGAAGGAGCGGGTCAGGCGCCGGGTGCCTTCTTCGTAGTCCCAGTTGAGGTAGGCCTTCTTCGCCGAGGATGCCCCGTCCTTGCCCAGGGTGAGCTGGCGCAGGTCGCCCTGCGGGGAGAATGCGGCGCCTTGTAGGTAGCCGGTGGTGCCCGTCGCGGTGAGCTGTTGCCCCAGGGCTCCGGAGGTGTAGGAGACGGTTTCGGCGGCCAGGCCGCCCACCGCCGGTGCGGAGTACTGGCTGATCGTGCCGTCCAGGTTGTAGCCCGTGCTGAACGACAGCAGGTTCTTCACGTGCTGTCCGGAGACCAGGTCTTCGGTGTCGGGCAGGATCAGCTGGCTGCCGGTCACGTGGTACATCGCGTCGAAGGCGGTGACCTTCTGGGTGTAGGCCTTGCCGCTGCTTACGGCGCCGCCGTCGTACCGAGTGGCAGTGTCCTGCTGGCCCTTGGCCACCGCGTCGAAGCCCCAGGCGGCGAGCTTGTTGGCGTCGGTCTTGTCGGCCTGCCACATGCCCTTCTTGCGGCCCAGTTCGTCGTACTCGTACAGCAGTTTCTTCGAGGCATCATCGTTCGGCATCGTGCTGACGACCTGGTCGAGGTCGTTGTACTCGCTGCTGGTCTTGCCCTTGTCGGGGTCGGTCGCCGTGACCTGCCGGCCGAAGAGGTCATAGGTGTACGACCACTTGGTCTGGTCGGGTCCGGTGACCGTCTCCTGCTGACCGGCAGGGGTGTAGGTGTAGTCGGTCGTGGTGTAGTTCGTGCCGGTGGGTGTGGGGCCGGAGTATTCGCGTCGCTGGGTCGTCTGGCCCAGCGCGTTGGTGACGACGGCGGTCGCCTGGCCGCCGGCTGGGGCGGTGGCGGCGACTGTGTCGCCGGTGTAGGTGGTCTCGGTGGTCCAGCGGGTGACGCCGTGGACCTTGGTCACCGCCTTGGTGGCACGGCCTGCCCCGTCGTAGGTGGTGTCGGTCTGGATCGGTGCCTGGCCTCCGGAGATCTCCGCGGCCTTCGCGCTGGGCAATGACGTGCTGTCCCAGATGTCGCCCTGCTGGCTGACCGCGAGGCCGCGTGCGTCGTAGAGGGTCAGGGAGAGGAGCCGGCCGCCCTGCGGCGTGGGCGCCTGGGTCTGGCGCAAGCGGAGCAGGGAGTCGTAGAACTCGTAGGAGGTGTTGTAGCCGGAGCCGTCGTTCTTGAGGGTCCCCGTGGAGACCCAGGACATGTCCGCATTGGTGACGTGATAGGCGTAGACGTAGTTCGGGGTCTTGCCCAGCACCTTGTTGCGGTTGGGCAGCCACAGCTTGGTGATGCGGCCGAGGCTGTCGTACTCGCTCTCGGTGGCCTTGCTGTTGGGGTCGGTGACCTTGAGCGTCGCGCCGGTCGCGAAGTCGAGAGCCGTAGTGGTCGTGTAGGTCTTGACGTCGGCCACCGCAGTCGATGTCAGCGGTCCTGCGGCAACGGGGACATAGGTGGTGTCGGAGATCGTCGCACCGTTGATGTCCTTGACGATCCGCGGGCGCCCGAGGGTGTCGTACGTGGTCGTGGACACCTTCTGCCAGGCCGGGGCGTCGTCGCTGCCGTATCCCTTGGCCCGGCCGGCCCAGTTGGCCTCGCCCTTGGTCGGAGTCTGCGAGGCCGACCACGTGGTAGCCGCGGTGTTGTCGTAGACGGTGGCGGTGTCGGAGATGACGTCGCCGGCGCGCTTGGAGTCGGCCGGCAGGTCGAGCGAGCCGTCGGTGGTCGCGCAGGTTGCTGCGACCGTGCGGGTGCGGGAGACGAGGGAGTTGATGCCCTTGCTGGTGTTGCGGGCGTACCAGGTGCGCGTGCATTTCTCGTCGCCGGTGATCGAGTCGTCGCCCTCGTCCTCGACGGTCTGGGCCATGCCGTACTCGTCGTAGGTCGTCTTCACCGTGTGCACGCGGTCGTACGGTGTGAGCTTGCTGGTGATGTTGGTGCCGGTGTGGGTGGCGGCGGTGCGCACGTAGTACGCCTCGGTGTCCGCGTACGACTTGTGCTGCGTTGCCGTCTTCTTCGACCAGGGGTCGTTGACGGTTGCGCCGACTTCGGTGTCGCCGTTGTACGTCACCGACTCGCGGGTGAAGCCCGCGTACTGCTCCGAGTCGGTGATCTTGTCGGCTTTGATGCCGGTGATCTCGACGCTCTTGCGCTTGTCGGGGTCGGGGGTCTTGCCGTCCGTGCCGAGTACGCGGTCGCCGTTCATGCCGCGCAGGTAGAAGGTGACCTCCTTGCTCTGTGTGTGTCCGGAGACGCCGGTGATGTGGGTGACCTGCTGGTAGCCGCGCCAGATGGACCAGGTGCGCTCCTTGGCCGGGGTCAGCGGGTTCTCGTCGTAGTGCCAGGCGCCACCGCCTGTGTACTGGTAGCTGTGCTGTACCTCTTCCGAGCCGCCGAACGGGTCGTTGGTGGACACCGCGTAGACCGGATACTTCTGGAACCAGTCGAGGATCGGCTCCTTCTCGCCGTTCGGCGACCAGTACACCGGGTAGCAGCGTTTGGTGTTCTCGTCCACCTTCGGCTTGGTGCCGGCTGCGGTGCAGTCGGCGTCCAGGTACGTGACGATCGTCTGAGCGCCGGTCTCGGACGTGACGGTCTTCAGGCGGGGCTTGTCCAGCGGCAGGATGTTGTCAGTGCCGTCCACGCGGTTGGGCAGCATCACATGGCTGAACTTGACCGGGTCCAGGGACAGGTCGGCTCCCCGCTTGCCGGTGTGCTTGATCTCGTCCAGCCACAGCGACTGGTCCGTGGAGTCACCCGTGTCACCCGGGTCGAGGTACAGCTGCTTCAGCGACCAGACATCAACGGGGTCGAATCCGGGCGTGGCGGCCGCCGCGTTCCACGCGTAGGTGGTGATCGTCGTCAGCCGCTTGCGGGTGAAGAACGACGGGCCGACGTTGCCGGTGCACTTGTCGCCGTCCTTGCAGATCGCGTCGAACGGAACGTCCGGCCAGTTGTCCCGCGTGTCCTTCGTCAGTGAGTCACAGCCGGTGCCGGACGCCAGGCAACGTTCGTCGTAGTCGAAGACCATCTTGTCCGAGGCGGCCGGAGAGCCGGAGAAGAGGGCGCCGGCGCGCTGGCCGTAGCGGATCTCCTTCAGATAGCCGCCGCGGACGTAGTCGGTACCGGTGTTGTCGTCGCCGAGCTTGTCGTAGTTGTTGTGCTCAGCGGTGTACCAGTACGACATGGCATTGCCGTGGGTGTCCTCGACATAGTCAAGGTTCCATCGCCAGGCCTGCATCTTCGCCCGGTCGGCGAACGAGTCGCCGCCGGTGAAGCCGGGCTCGACGGGGTCGTCACCGAAGACGGGCACGGTCCACACCGAGTTGGTGCGGTCGCTGTCACCGGCGCCGTCGAGCTTGTTAAGGCCGAAGACGTACTTCTTGCCATCACCCGTGACAACGGTCCAGTATTCGCCCTGACCGTCGATGCCGGTGGTGCCTTCGTCGCCGTTGTCGGCACCGGTGGAGTGGGTGACGGTGGAGGCGTCGTCGTCCTTGAGCCGCCACACGCCTGTGGTGTCGTCCATGACCAGCTCGGTGGCCTTGCCGTTCAGCACGAGCGAGGCGTTCTCGTACTTCCAGCACAGGTCGTACTTGCCGTCCTGGCCGTCGTCGTCGCAGGAGCCGTACTTGCGCTCGATGTAGGACGAGGTCAGATCGAAGCCCGTGCCGACCTGGCTGCCCTGGTTGTTCGAGTTCGCCGTCTGACCGTCAACGGCCCCGGAGTCGTAGGAGATCGCCAGGTCCGGCTTGGGCCCTGCCGCCGCGGGCGGCACCCGCAGCGGGTACGACCAGGTGAACGATCCGGACGAGCCCCCGGCCTCCCAGGTGGAGGAGGAGGACAGCGGCGTCGCCTTGTAGGTGCCGGCTCCGGACGTGGTCCCCGCGGCCAGGGCCAGCATCATCGTCTGCCCACCGGAGGCGAAGCTCACAGGTGCCGCGATGCTGTCCTTCTCGCGGTAGTTGACCGAGTCCAGCTCGCTACGCTTGCGGCACTTCGCGGCCGACGGGGCCTTCAGTGCGCAGTCGGGCAGGCGCATCAGTTGAAGGCGACCGGCCCAGTCACCGCCGTATGCGGAGGCGAAGGCCGAGTAGTCAATGCCGAGCCGGGCCCTGCCCCCGGCGTCTGGCCCAGTGAGCTTGAGGACCACGCCCTTGACGCCGAGCCGTGCGGCCGTCTTCTGGTCGAGGACCTCTACGGCAACGGAATCAGCCACCCTGCCCTTGCCGGGTGCGGTGACTGTGACGGGCAGCGAGCCGGGCTTGGCCTTGCGGCTTCCCTTGGTGGGGAGGCTCAGCAACGTTTTGCCGGCCTTCGGCCAGGTCACCTGGCGCTGCTGGTCGTGGCGGGCTCGCGCGGCTGCCACCCGGTCGGCCTCGGCAGCCTTCCTCACCTCAGCCGCGGCCATCTTGTTCACCTTGGCGGTGAACGGCCTGACCTTGGTGGCGTGTGGGGCCTCGAGGTGCGGACGCCCCAGCGGGTCGGTGTCCGCGGCGAAAGCAACGGGAGTCAGCAGACCTGGCAGCAGTGTCAGGCCGGTTGCCGCGGCAATACGCCGCGACCAGCGTTTTCTGGGCCCAGGCCCGCGACCTGCTGGAGGTCGGGGTATGCCAAAGGGATTCATGGTGGGTCTTCCTACGAGGCGCCCGGGGGTATGCCGGCCGGGCGTGTGCCGTTGGGAACAGAAAGTGCGGAGCATCGAAGCAGGCGGACGCGGGGACGGCCGTCCGGGCGGCCCGCTCGGTGAGCGGGCCGCCCGTCGTGGCGCCTACTCAGAGATGTCGAGCACCTGGGCGCGCACTTGGTCGGCGTTCATGGCTCCGGTCCAGATCCTCAAGTCCTGCAGGCCACCTGGCAGGTAGTTGCCCGTGGTGCCAGCGGTGGTGCCTCGTCCCAGGCTCAGTTCTCCGCTGCCCTGCTGCGGCGTGCTGAAGGTGGCTGCATCGTCGGCCGGTTGGTCGATTTCACCGACGTAGAGGTGGAGCTTGCCGTAGCGGGTCTCGGTCTTGGTGGCGTCGGAGGGGTCGGTCTGCTCCCAGGATTCCTGGGCGTCGAACACCCCGGTGATCTGCACCCATGAGTCGGTGTCGGCCACGTCTGCTGCGGGTACTTCCGCGTTCTGGGTCACCTTGCCGGCCTCGTCCACCGCGGTGCGGGTGAACTTCCACTGGTAGGTGTCCTCGGCGGGCTTGGTCACCCACAGTGCCCAGGAGGATTCGCCGCCCATGCGCTGTGCTGCTACCTGGGCCTTGTAGCCGACCGGTTTCGCCTTCAGTGCCTGTGCATCCAGACGGGTGCGGGCGGAGACGGTGAACGATCCGGTCTCGTCGACCACCGGTCCCGTGGAGGCGGCGTACTGGCCGGTGCCGTCCAGGAACAGGGCGTTGTCGTCCTCGTTCACGGTGGTCCCGCTGGGCGCCAGCTTCATCGACGGCACTGGGTAGGCAGTGCCCTCCGGGATCTCGCTGCCCTTGGCCGCAGTGGCGTCCCAGTACGCGACGAGCTCGTTGGCTGCTACGCCGTCCTGTTCGAGCTGCGCGTCTTCGGCGATCTCCTCGGGTGTGAGCGCGTACTGCCACACGGTGGTCTCGTCGATGCGGCCACGGAAGTTCTCGCCCCAGACGCCGCCGACCAGGGAGCGGCCGAACTGCAGACCGGCCGTCGACGTCCAGGGCTGGTAGGCGGTGGACTGGTCGTTCAGCACGACGGGTTTGCCCTGTGGGTGGCCGTTGATGAACAGCTGGATCGTGTCGTTCGTCTTGTCGGCATCATTCTTGGTGTCGAACACGGCCGCCAGGTGTGTCCACACCTTCAGCGGTGGGGGGCCTGTGTCGGCGATCGACCGCAGATACACCGGGCTGTCTTCGACGTCCCCGGCGGTGCGGTTGAAGACCCACTTCTTGTAGGACGCGGAGTAGTACAGTGTGAACGCCGACCCGTGCGTGCCGGGCGCTGCGAGCACCACGCGGTTTTGCGAAGTGTCCGTCAGGTACGCCCAGGTCGAGACGGTGAAGGAGTCCTTGGTGTTCACCGCCGGCGTGGCAGTGGCGGCATAGCCCGAGCGCTGGGTGTCGTCCGAGCCGTCGTTGAGCCACAACGAGTAGTCGGCCTCACCGCGGCGGCCAAGGGTGGACCATCCCGCACCTGTCTGCAGTGTGGCGTCGTGCCGGGTGCCTTCCGTCGCGCTGTCCTTGGCCAGCGTCGTTCCGGAGCCGGGAGCTGCGTCGTCGAAGTGCCAGCGCCCGACGGCGCCGGGGGCCGGAGCTACCTTGAAGACGAAATCGGCGTACGCGCCCCACCGTTTGTAGACGTCCTTGGCTCGCACCGACAGGACTTGGGTTCCCGACAGCCGTGGTGTCACGTCTTTCGCGTCGGCTTTGAGGCTGCCCGTGACCGTCTTAGCGGGCGTGGACAGCAGCTTGTATTCGTACGCGGTGATGTCGGTGTGCCCGGCTGCGTCGATGTCGGCGGTGTTGGGCTGGAATGTGAACGCTCCTGGTACGCCCGGGCCGCCCTTGCCGTCGCAGAGGTTCGCTGTGCACTGCGTGTACGGAGAACCGGGGGTGATGCGGGGTGGCTTCGGCGCCGACGAATCGATCTTGAAGTAGCACCAGGGGCTGTAGGACGACCACAGATCGCCGCTTTTGCCGTCGTAAGACCAGTGCGACTGTGTACGAGCCTTGTAACGGTACAAGCCGCCATCGGCGCGTTCGCTGGTGTCCATCGTCTCCAGTCTCCCGTCTGGAGCCCAGCCCTTGTCGGGCCGATAGCCGGTCCACACTTGATGCCAAGGCGAGTCGTCGCCACGCTCAACGACGAACTCGGCCTGCAGCTCGGCTGCGGGTTCGCCCTTGCGTGGCTGGACCTGCGTCTGCACCTTGGCCTGGACCGTCGGAGTCTTGATCGTCGACACGAGCGGGTCCGACGAGGATTTGCTGCAGTCGGCCGTGCCACCACTCTCGACCCCAATGACTCCGACATTCGTGGGCACGCCCGGCTTGTAGGCGAAGTTCACCTTGAGTTCGGCGTTGTCGTCGAACCGCTTCCAGGCACGGGGGTCGCTCTCGTCCTTGGCGCGCAGCATCAAAGTGAGTCGGCTGATCTTGCCGTCCGCGAAGGAGCGGACGGTGCTCTTCAGGTTCTCGTCCGACTCGCCGGGGTTGTCGTTGAACTCGACCCAGGCATCAGGCTGGTCGGGGCTGCACAGGGTGCCGCGGCCCGCCGCAACGTACTTGTCGCCCATCAGGTCCAGCTGCTTGGGCCCCGGCCACCGGGTGCCCTCCGAGATGTTGTCGGTGCGTACCAGGTCCACCCAGTGGGGGTCGCAGTTGAACGACCACGTCTCATGGGCCCGGAAGGTCGCATCCAGCACATATTTGCCGGCCAGCTTGGTCGGGGCGAACTCGAAGTACATGCGGTCGACGTAGCCACCGCCGCAGTAATAGCCGTCGGCCGTGCCGCACTTGCCGACGCCCTTGTCACCGTCGAACATCCAGAACTTGTCGCCGTCGGAGGACAGCTTCGTGCGCTCCGAGACACCCAGCCCCACGGAGGGGTCGATGTAGACGGGGTAGACGGTGTCCTTGCCGCGCAGCAGGCCCAGGTCGGGGTGCACGGCGACCGCGCCGTCATCGACCTTGACCGGCAGCACCGCGGTGGTATCGCCCTCCCCCGGCTGCGACGGATCGTCCTGTGCCTGACCGTCCGCGGACACAGGGGTGTCGGCGTGCATCAGTTGCGTCTGCGGGCCTGACTCGCTGTCACCGGCGGAGTCCCACATCTGGCCTGCCGGACCACGGAAGACAGCGTTGCCGTCCTCGTCGATGGCCCGCAAACCCCCACCAGCGCCCGGCACCACGGACAGACCATCCCCGGATGCGGCGAGCCTGACCTGCTCCAGGGCGGGATTCTGCGCCGCCTCGGGTGTCTTGACGACCAAGACTTCCCGGTAGCTCTCGGCCGTGGCCGTCAGCTGCAGGTCCACACCGTCAAACACGTTCGCATAAGTCGCCGTTGCACCATCGAGAGTCGGGTCCGGCAGACTCCCGGCCCAGCCCAGGGTGACCGACCGCCCGTCCTTGCCCAGACGGATCATGTCCGAACCCGAACCGCCGCCGGAGAACGACAGGTCCACCACAGCACCCTTGGGAGCAAGCCGGCCATCCGCACGGCGCTCCAGCACCGGATCAACCGCACCCCAGCCACCGTCGTCTTCCTTCACCCGCTGGGGTGTCGTGGACTGCGTCAGCGTGAACGAACCGTCCGGATTCGCCATGGTCGTGGAGTACTCGGTCCGGTCCGCCGTCACCTCCACCGGCTCACCCAACGCCTGCGCCCTCGCCGACGCGGTCGCCTCACCCACCGCCCCGGAATCCCCAGCAGCGGTCGACAGCGGAAGAGCAGCAACAGTCGGCAACCCAGGCAACACAGACAGCACAAGTGCAGCCGCGACACCTCCCCAAAGGCAGGCGCGCGCTCTTCGTGCCCTCCTCGCCGGCGTCACACGAGCCCCCTCAGGCTTCACCGAATCCCCCCGCATATGAATCTTGTAAAGGTCATGCAAAGTAAAGATCCGGTTACCGACAGCAGTCAATTAACTGTGAGGCCGATCACACAACTTGACCCGATGTCACCCTGACCTGCACGAATAAATCCAGCCACCACGCTCACGAACGTAAAGCAGGGCAATCACAGAAAACATCACACAGCCCGGACCAGCAGGACGGAAACACCCGCAACACGCAGACAGGACGTCACCAACAGCACGATCAAGCCATGCAGCCCCCCGGCCCCGAACGCGAGGCTGAACATTTCCTCGCCTTCACGAGCATCGCCTGCACCCTCATCTGCCTGCGCCGCCTCACTCGCTGATGTGCCGCTGCAACAGCTTGACTGCCAGGTCATGCCCGTAGTGAACGGCGAGGTCCATGGGCGTTTGCCCCTCAGCCCCTGAGAGTTGCGGGTCAGCGCCGAAGGCCAGGAGCACTGCGGTGGTATGCACAGTCAGCGGTCTGCCACTCTGCAAGGCACCATCGCCCTCGGCGTCAATGGCGTGCGTCAGGAGCGTCATGTTGTCGCACACCTCATCGGGGTCGACGCCCTTGGCCAACAACTGAGCCAACGTCTCTGCGTCCTCGTTCTCCACCGCTTGATGGGCCGGGGTCCAGGTGTTCTCCACGGCGGCATTCAACCGTTGCCACACCTGTCCGGCCAGCGCATTCCGCCGTCTCTGATCGCCAATTGAGATGAGCTGTTAGGGGTTCTGCCCACCGTAATCAGGAGGAATCAGCCGGTGCCGAACGACCCCAGCCTCCTGTCACGAGACCCCGCGAAGACCCTGCGTGAGATCACCCGGGACCCCGACTGCGGCAGGGCCGAGTACGACAGCCCGCGCAGCGCGGCCCGCCTCCTGCGTGACCTTCGTGAGCTCGTCGAGCACCTGCCCCAGATCCTGCTTAAGACCTCCGTCGCGGTGGATCGGATGACCCGCGACCGGGAAGACGCCACCGCCGTGGCCCGCGTCATCGGCGAGGCCGCCACCACCGCCACAAACCTCACCGATCAGCTCCGCCGCGCACACGAGGCCGCCCAAGACGTCCGCAGGACGCTGAAGCCAGTTCAACGGCTAACAAGGTTCCCTCACCTATCGAAGCCCGACAGCGTCACTCGCTTAAGCACAGGGAAGCCTGGCAGGCGCAGCGCGCCGGCGCGCGGGGCAAGGTTGTACTGGCCGTGCGCCGAGGTCCGCGTATCAGGCAGTACCTACTGCCGCTCGCGCACCCGCGCGCGCTTCGGTGCGCTGTCCGAACGCGACACCGACTGGATCTGCCGTCGGCTGGGAGAACTGGAGCGCCTCGGACCTGCCTGAATCCGCGGCACTCGGCTCGGTCACTTGTTTTCCTTGATCAGCAGGTATCCCTCGCCGTGGAACCACAACGACCAGTCCGAGCCGGGATGGGCGATCGCGATGACACTCGCGTCCTCGCCCACGGCTGCCGTTGCCAGGCTTTCCACCGGACAGTTGATCCTCGCCCGCACCTCACCGGTGGACGGATCCCACAGTTGAACGACGTTCCGGCTTGCGGACACGAGACCGCCGTCCGCGAGGACGGCCAGAGCTGACACATGGTAGGTGGTGTCATGCCGTCCGAGTTCCCGGGAACCACGGCCGGCGTCGTTCGGGTCCCACAGCCGGATCCGGTCGTCCAGGAGGGCGCCGGTCGCCACCCGACCGTCCGGGAGCACGGCGATCGCGGTGGCAGTCGGCTGCTCGCCGAGATCCACGGGGTCCGGGGCATCCGGGTGCCAGACCAGGATGCGGCTGCGGAATTTGCTCCTGGACTCTGAAGCTGTGACCACGCGTCCGTCCGGCAGCGCGGCCATGGCCGTCGCAACGGTACCTCGCCGCCCGATGGGGATCGGCTTGCGTGCCGAATCGTTCGGATCAAGGAGTGTGAGGTGTCCGTCCTTGTCGCAGCGAACGTACCGTCCGTCCGGGAAGACCGCCGCGAGTCCGATGAAACTGATCGGTCCGGTGCAGAACACGAACTCCTCGCCCGATTCGTCGCCGGTCGGGGACCAGGCCCATCCTCCGACGCCGGCCGTGGCCACGAAGCCCCGTGTCAACTGAGCAACGGTGTTGCTGCCGAACGAGTAGTGCCCGAGCTCCCTCACGTGCACGTCTCCGGGTGGCTCGCGGCGGGTCAGGTAGCCGTGGTCCGGGTTGGAGAACAGGTTTCTCGTCGGGTCGGTCATCACTGGAACCCGCCGGTGCGTCAGATACCTCTCGTCGGAGTCCCATACCATGATCTCGCTGTTGCCGCTGACGACCTGGCGCCCCAGCACGGTCATGGCCGACACTCCGCCGGGTTGCCGGCCCAGGCACCGCCTCGACACGCCGGGTTCATCGGGGCTCCACACCAGCAGCCAGCCGCCCCACTCGCCTGCGGTGAGCAGCCGGCCGTCGTCGAGGACCGCGATCGCGGAGACCGAGTCGGGGTGCGTGCCGATCTCGACGGGACCGGACGACGGAGCCGTCGAATCCCACAACAGGATGTGCCCGGTCCGGTGCCCGGTGACGACCCGGCCGTCCGCAAGGGCGGCGACTGCCGTGACCGCTGCCCAATGCCGCCCGAGCTCCATCGGTGGCCCAGGTCGCATGCCGGAGTCCCACATCCACACCCGGCTCTCGTCCTTCTCACTCACCCGGCTGAGCTTCTTCTCACCGGTCACGGTGGCCAGGCGACCGTCCGGCAGCGCCACCAGGGCTCGTACCGGAGCGTCATGCCGGCCGACCTCGATCGGGTCCGCACCCGGCCGGTGGGGATCCCATCGGACCAAGCGGCCGTCGCTGCCTCCCGCGTCTGTCACGATGCAGCCGTCCGACAGCGCCGCCATCCAGTGCACTGTGATGGCGTTGCGCAACTCGCGCAGCCGGGCCAGAGCGGTGGCGGGGTCGGGACCCAGCTTGTGAGGCAGCGGCGTACCGGCCGCCCGGCCGAGCTCAATCGGTTTGCCGTCGGGTTCTGCCAGGTCGTGCACCCAGATTCCGCGGCCGTCCCATTCGATGGCGGCGACCCGGCCATCGGGCAGCACGTCGACTGCCGATACGTGGGTCGTGTGGCGGGACAACTCGGTGGCAGCCGACGGTTCGGCCGGGTTCCACACCACGAGCCGTTCTCCCAGACCGGCCACCACCCTCCCGTCGGGGAGCGCGGCCATGGTCCTGACCCCGTCCAGCCGGCCACTGCGGGCCAGGAGCGCGGGCTCCCTGTGCCGCGTCGTCCGGAACGGGTAGAGGTGAGGTCCGGGCCCGTCGGTCAGATACGTGTGGAGCTTTCCGGCCAGGCGGCCCGCGCTGTCCTCCAGCGCCCGGAACATCAACTGCCGGGCCACGAACAGACGCTGTTGTGGCCCTGCCCCCCTCAGCTGCGAAGCCTGGCCCGACAGGGCGCCCACCAGCGCCTCGTGGGCGGTCCGGTCGGCATCGGTGAGACCAGCGCCGTCCACCCGCCGCAGGAACGCGATCACCGTGTCCACGCCGGCCACCGGAAGCGCGGTGACCAGCCAGTTGACGTCCTGTGTGAGCTCGTACAGCAGTCCGGGCTCCTCCACCAGCGTGGCGGGATAGGTGTCCAGCAGGTACGCCGGGGTGCGTGCGGGGTCCCACCGCGTCTCGCTCCAGCCGCGAGCCCACGCGTGGATCCGCTGCCTCACCTCCAGTGCCCCGAGATCAGGGTGCTTCTGCGCATGCTCGAGCAGCGACAAGTGCCGGAACTGATAACGCACTGCGTCCGGAGGGCCGACACGTTCCAGGCTGTGCGCCAGGTCGCCGCGCAGGATGCGGCGCAGCCGGCGGCGCCGGTGCGGCTCAGCGGGTGTCTGCTGGATCTGGAGGAGGTCGTCGGACCCGATCGGTCCGCCGGCCGCCGCGAGCAGTGCGAGGATGTCGACCGCTTCGTCGTCCGCGGAGTCGAGCAGTGTGTCCATCTCGCGGCGCGCGAGCACAGCGGCCCGGCGTGGTTCCTCGAGCGTCGGCAGGTCGATGCGCCGGTGGTCCTGGATCGGATGACCGAGGGGCAGTTCG
This sequence comes from Streptomyces sp. Ag109_G2-15, assembly GCF_900215565.1. NCBI lineage: Bacteria > Bacillati > Actinomycetota > Actinomycetes > Kitasatosporales > Streptomycetaceae > Streptomyces > Streptomyces sp. Ag109_G2-15. The sequence continues at coordinate 8,017,092 of NZ_OCNI01000001.1, read as the reverse complement.
GACATGTCGAAACCGGGACGGGTACTGAGCAGTACGGCGACACGGCCGCTCACCCGGGACGGCAGCAGGCCGTACGCCGGTAAGCGCCGCCCTGGATAAGGCCGCTCCTCGTCGAGCCCGTCGACGATCAGCAGCAGTGTGCGCCCGGTCGACTCGGCGCGGTCGCAGGCACGTTCCCAGAGGGCCTGCAGATTGATCGAGTCCGCCACCGGTGGCGGTTCGTCGAGGAGCGCGGCCAGTTGCGGGACCACCGCGGACAGCAGTCGTTCACCGTCCGCGTTGGCCTCGCGGTGTGACATGAAGTAGCACACGACGTCGGTGTCCCCGGCCTCGTGCAGTTCCGTCGCCACCGCCGCCAGCAACGCCGTCTTGCCGGCGTAGGGCTCACCGACGACCCAGGTGTAGCCGCCCGTACCGTCCGTGAGCACGGACAGCTCCTGGTCACGGCCCTTGAGCTGAGGTGTACGACGCCGGATGTCCCGCACGGTCGCCCAGTAGGCGGGCGGCCGGGCTCCCGTTCGAGGCCGGCGCGATGCCGCCGGTGAGGTGCCGGCCCGCCTCGCGGACGACGTCCGGGCACGTGTGCCGGGCGTGTGCGGTCTGCGCCTGTTGGCTTGGCGGTACTCGCGAGCCGCGTGCCACAGGTCGTACCACCGTCGCTCCGCATCCTTGTCGAGTTTCCCGTTCGGCAGCAGGACCACGGACAGAAGCTGCTGTACTGGTGGCCACTCGGGGATGTTCTCACCCCGCTGCCACCGGCTCAGCTGCTGTTTGGTGATCTGCAGCCCTCGTTGTCTGCCTCGCTGCGCGGCCTGACCGAGCGTCAGCCCCCTGGAGCTCACCAGCTCCTGCAGCTTCTCCCCGAACGTCACAGCCGGGTCGTCGTCGCGCGTCCGGTGGTCACCCGTGTCGCCGGACGATCCCGTGACACTTTCTGCACCGTCCTCGGGCTGCGAAGACGCACCTTGACCGGAGGGCCGTGCGTCGCGCGACGGCGGTTGGGGGTGGAACCGTGCCATGGCAAGTCAACTTACTCCAAAGGGGGCACTTTCATGGTCCATTTGTCGGCATTGCATGACGGTGCGTTGTCTGCGGGGGGTGCTGCACTGCTCTACAGCGCAACCATCACCGTCAGCGCCCTCGTCGCGGTACTCGCGCCCACTCCGGCCCGTCGCCGGGCGGCACGCGACGTCCTCGGCATCCTGCTACGGCGGCCCCTGATGCTCAGGCGGAACCGGCGGCGTGAGCGGCGCGCCGGTCCCGGACGATGAGGCGCTGCGGAGCGCCGCATGGCGTGAGGGGAGATCCACAAGTGGCCGTGGGTCCCGGTACATCCCTGCGGCCGGCCGGCCGAGAGCGCGTGCGGCGCGGCCTCATGTCCGCCGCTGCGGGCCGTTCGCCGCCCGGATGAACGGCGGGGACGCGTCGTCGGAGCGCTCCGCGGCGACAAGCCGCTCGGCCGGTTACTGAGGCCGACACTGGCCACGAGGGCGGTTGATGGTATGACCTCCGCACGCCGAGGTGGCCACGAGGCCGGTCCTGGACCGTCCTCGTGGCCACCGGGACGACTTCTCAGCGCTGCAGCTGACGCTCCCTCAAAGGGCTTTTTCGGCGTGGCCACTGATCGGGTGACGCCGGTGAGGCCGAGGTGAAGACCGCAACGCACAAGGCCCCCGTGCCGTTGGGGGAGGTGTTCGACGTCTCAACCCACCGGCGCTGGAGCCCTGTTGGTTCCCTATCCTGCCGCACTCGACCTGCCGCACACCCTGGTCGAGTGCGTCACCATGCTCATCGTCACCCGTGAGGGTGACCGGCGGTGCAAACTCCCGCCGCACCAGCGCGCGCTCGTCGCTCTGGTGTACCTGCGCCGCCACGACACCCTCGCCCGGATCGCGGCCGGCTTCGGGATATCCGTCGGCACCGCCCACGCCTACGTCACCACCGTGACCGGCCTGCTCGCCGAACGGGCCCCTGGCCTGCTCAAGACGCTGCGCGAGCACGATCCGGAGTTCGTCCTGCTGGACGGGACCCTCTCCGAGTGCGACCGCGTCGGCGACAGCCGGGCCGACTACTCCGCCAAGAATCGCGGGCACGGAGTGAACGTCCAGGTCGTCACCGCCCCCGCCGGAGAGGTGCTGTGGATCTCGCCCGCACTGCCGGGCCGCACCCACGACCTGACCGCAGCCCGGACCTACCGCATCATCCGGATCTGCGAACGCCAGGGCGTCCCCATCCTCGCCGACCGCGCCTACACCGGCGCCGGCCCCTGGGTCACCACCGGCCTCAAACACCCACCGGGTGGTGAACTCACCCTCACCCAGCGCACCGTCAACCGGACCCTCGCCCAGGCACGGGCACCGGTCGAACGCGGCATGGCACGGCTGAAGTCCTGGCAGATCTTCCGCAGATCGCGCATCAGCCCCAACCGCATGACCGTCATCACCAAAGCCGTCCTCACCTTGGAGAGGCAACGCTGAAAACGCTCAGTAACTTGCCCGATGTGGCGCACGTGGGCGCCGGCAGTTGTTCCCGTGACGATGGTGAACCAGAGCCGGGGCCCGGGTAGACACGGCGACGTGACCGAAGCTCGTGGGCTCAGCCGAGACCGAGGCTGCTGAGCGCGGTGGTCCAGTCGGTGACAATGGCGTGCTGAGCGGCGGCCAGGGGGACCTTTCCGTTGCAGACCGCGGTGTGGAGCTTCGTCTCCACCGGGTCCTTCTTGTTGTTCACACCCGCTCCCGGCTTGTGGCCGGGGTCCGCGGGCTCCACCCACAGGTTGCGGTAGTCGTTGGGATCGCCTCCGAGCTGAAGGCTGATCAGGTGGTCGTACTCCGCGTCCCCGAGGCGTCCGGTGTAGCCGTAGGAGGCGGCGTTCAGCATCTTCTCCTTGCGGGTGACCGACTCCGGCGGCCGGATGTCCCCGGTGTAGCCGCCCTTGCGGCAGATCGTCGACTTCAGATTCGCCTGGGTGACAGCCGGGGAGATCGCACCCGGCGTGCACTTGGTGTCCTCCAGCGGCTCCCCGTTCTCGTACCGGTAGTGGCAACTGCCCGCCGCCGGCTGCTGCTGCACCGTGTACGTCGTCTGCGGCCCGGCACCCACCGCGATTTCCTGCCCCGCAGAACCCGTGGGCGTGACGGCACCCGACGGCCCGGCCGCTGGGCTCCCGTTCTTCCCGGATCCCTCCGAGTCGGAGAGCGAACCGGACGAACAGCCCGCCAGCAGCAGGCAGGAGAGCAGCACCGACGGCACGGCGCGGCGGATGGAACCCATGGCAACCCCTCACGAAGGCGTGACACCCGGGCATATACTCCCCCACTCAAGTACCGTCCTACCGCGCAGGGTCGGGCGCGAAGGCGCGGGTGCGCGTCGGGTGTGGAGAGCCGATCCGACGAGGTGTCCTGCGAGGGCCGTCTCCTGCGGCTGGAGGCGATCGCTGTGCGCATTCGGGGGTCGTTTGCCGATGGCTACGGAAGTCATCGAGGAGGTGCCCGTGTGATCAACATCGATGAGTTTCGACGTCGTTCGGGCGACGTGCGTTCGTCCAGGTCGCGATGGTCTCGGGTCTGCTCGCCGACTGGAGCATCGATCCCCCAGCCTCCCACCGCTCCACGCTCTGGCCGAAGGCTCCGCGAGGACCTGGACTGCACCATGTACAACTCGCGCTCCACACCGGCCTCGTTCGATGCGGCCAAGGCGCCATCAGCAGGGGTCACGCCGGAGCCGAGGCGTCTCCTTGGGCAGGCACTTCCCTAGGATCGCCCCATACCGGCCAGTAAGTAGTTCAAACGGCTATAAGATCCCGCTGCACTCGCTCCACATCAAGGGGGATTCCTTTGCGCGCACGTCTTGCTGCCTCGGTCGTTGCTGTTGCCCTGGCCGGTGTCTTCTTCAGCGCACCCACTGCTTCGGCGGCGACACTGCCGTCCACCAACACGGCACACCACTGCGTCCACCACACCACCGGGGTGTGCGGCTGGACGCACCATCAAAGGCCGAAGGACAAGTACGAGACGGCGAAGTGCAAGGACGCTTCCCTGTCGTACTCGCGGCACTCGCAGGGCACCTGCTCGCACCACCACGGCGTGAGGTACTGGTTCAAGTAGACCGCCTCAACGCAGGTCGCCTCCTCTGTTCCCAGAGAAGGCGACCTGCCCGGGTTCACTGCCAGCCCGATACCCGGGGGCATCCTGGACGTGCAGCCAGACAGCCCGGCCGGCGGGGCGACACGGCATCATCCCGAGCGGACCGCATCAGAGGCACATCAGGCCGCTGTCAGAAGCCCCTGCCAAAGTTGTTCACGTGAACGGCGCGGGACACCCCGAGGCCGGGAACAGGGAGAGGTGCCCGGAGTGGTTGATCGGGGACCAGCGAGCACGCCTCAAGGTCGGGCCCCACAAGGCCCACGCAGGTTCGAATCCTGCCCTCTCCGCCAGAACGTCTCCGGACGCACGCCTCAAGCTTTGCCGATCGGCATCCACGGCTTCTCACAAGTGGCGGGCCCTACGCTCAAGCGGTCAACGACGCAATGAGTGCGGTGGCGGCCTACCGCACAGGCGCCACTTCACCACTGGACGACGAAGACGACGCCCGGCTGATGCTCGGGACCGCCATACTGGCCGCGTCGCACGTCATCGCACACCCGGCTCCGAACCCCACGGCAGTGCCATTACCAGGGGGGTCGCATGCTGCGCGCCGACCGCCCCTCGGACGCCTCGTAAGGGCCCTGGCCGGGCCGACTCCCCGGTCCTGCCGGCAGCAGACCAAGTCGGCTTCGGGCGCCGCCTCGTTCCCGCACTCGCCGACCGCGTTCCCTCACCATCAGGCGAAGACCGCCCGCCCAGGGACAATGCCGGCGTACCGCGGACATGGCCAAGGCCCACGCAGTCCCGCAGCCTGTGTGACTTACCACCCCCGCGGGTGAGACGACTCCGGATAACCCGGCAGCCCGCCAGGCCGTCCGCTACGAAGATCACAACAAGTTCGTGATCTTCGAGAGGAAGACCTCGTGCGCCTCCCCCGCATCGCGTTGACCACGGCCGCCACCTTCTCCGCGCTCACCGCCCTGCTCGCGCCGGCCACCGCCCACGCCGCCATCGCCCCGCCTGCCGCCGCCCCCGCTTCGCTGCAGCGGCACGCCCGGGCGACACGATCACCCTGCCCGTCCGCGACGCCCTGGCCGCGCTCATCGTCCAGGACGAGAACCGCACCGGCTACTCCCGCGACAAGTTCAAGCACTGGACCGACGCCGACAAGGACGGCTGCAACACCCGCGCCGAAGTCCTCCTCGAGGAAGCCGTCACAGAGCCGACTATCGGACCGGGCTGCACCCTCACCGGCGGCTCCTGGTACTCGCCCTACGACGACCAGCACTTCGACAGCGCCAAGAAGCTCGACGTCGACCACCTGGTCCCCCTCGCCGAAGCCTGGGACTCCGGCGCCTCCGCCTGGACGCCCAAGCAACGCGAGCTCTACGCCAACGACCTCGACGACAAGCGCGCCCTGATCGCGGTCTCCGCCAAGTCCAACCGCTCCAAGGCCGACCAGGACCCCTCCACCTGGCTGCCCCCGTACGCCGGCTACTGGTGCACCTACCTCACCAACTGGGTCGCCGACAAAACCCGCTACCAGCTCACCATCGACCCTAAAGAACAGACCGCCCTCGCCGAAGGCCTCGCCCGCTGCCCCGACCAGCCCATCACCGTCACCCTCGCCCACTGACGCAGAACATGACCCCAGAAGGCCCGCGCCACCGCCTCAAAGCGCGGGCCTTCGTCATTCCACTCAGGTGCTGGCTGGGGCAGCTCTGTCCTCTACACCGCCGCCAATGCGCCGGAGCCGACAGCGGCACCCACGGACGAGGTCCAGCCCGAAACCGCCGGATAAGCCGCGGACCCTCGGCTGCCCGCATGACCGTGCTCGCCTGTCGTCTTGCGTTGGTCAGCGCTCCCGGACGGAAGCTCCGTAGCGGTCGGTCTGGCGGAGCACCACCACGTCCTGTGCCGGTGCGAGCCATAGCTGGATGAGGTACCACTCGGTGATCTCGTCCGGAGCAAGGTCGATGGCGGTGTCCCGGCCGCGGGCGTGGATGCGCAGCCGGTAGTCGCCGGGGCCGTTGAAAGACAGCACGGGCAACTCTTCGTCGAGATCAGCCATCAGACCTCGCACCATGAGTTCTGCCGATACCGCGTGCAGGGACAGTTCGACGATCTCGTCCCACCCGATGTGCTCCGGCTGGGGTGCATGGGTGTGGAAGGTGACGGTGACGTCGACGTCGCCGGTGTGGATGCCGGTGAGGACCGTCGCAATGCCGTCTTGGACGTGGACGAGACCGTTGTGCCCGCCGGGCAGGTCAGGGCCGGCGGAGCCGTCCTCGTCGCTGATGTGGAACTGGTGGTAGTGCACGGGCACGAGCCCACGCCCTTGCCCGACCTGGTCTCTCGTGGTGTGTCCTGAATGGTCTGCGATCAATTGGCTCACCCACGGGCATCGACAGTGCCGCCGGCAGGCCAGCCCTGTACGTCTACCCTGACGGGTGGCAGGTCGACCGCGCACCAGGCTCAGCCTGCCCGGCCATCTCCCGGAGTCTTTCGCAGCCCTGATTGCCTGTGTCTGAACCCGCCGCCTTCTAGGCGAGGTCGTGTACGGGCGTTTGAAGACGGCTGCCGAGACGCATCCTTCTGCCATTGCGGCGAGCGTTGGCAGGAAGTGGTGGGGATGGCCAGGTCGTCCAGAGGACAGAGGGTCCTGCCCGGACACCCCATACGCGAGGAGATACCCCCCGGGCCGCGCCGCGTCGGCCGGTCATGGGCGACGGGCCTCGCCGTAGTTTGCGGCAGCGTGGTGCTGGTCGCCTTCGTCACCGTGGTAGCACCGCGCTACCTGCTGAGCTGGGACGCTCCCTCGACACCCGTCGCAGACCGGGCGAAGGCGGTCAACGACATCCGCACCACGCTGCTGCAGGGCCTGGCGGGCGTAGCCCTGCTGATCGGTGCGTACTTCACCTGGCGGCAGCTGGACGTCAGCCGCCAAGGGCAGATCACCCAGCGCTTCACGGCAGCCGTGGAGCAACTGGCAGCACCAGCCCGGAAGTACGGATTGGCGCGATCTACGCCCTCGAACGCATCGCCCATGACTCGCCGGACGACCGCGGGCCGATCGCGGAGGTCCTGTGCTCCTTCGTGAAGCGCAACGGACTGGCAGTTCCCCTCAGCGAGCGGCCGGCCCCCCGTGACGAGGCGCACAAAGGCGAACTGGCACGTACCCACGGCGGGGAAGAGCCGCTGTCCGTGCGGTCCCCTGACCGGCAGGCCGCGATGACGGTGCTTGGCCGCCGGGCGCTGACGCCGCGCCATCAGGTACTGCCACTGGACCGGATCGACCTTCGGCGGGCGCGGCTGGCCTTCGCCGACCTGGCCGACGCCGACCTGCACTACTGCGACCTCTCCGACGCAGGCCTGACTAGTGCGGATCTAGGACGTGCGGATCTGACCGGCATCTGGCTGGCCGGCGCCGTGCTCATCAACGCCAACCTGCACCAGGCCGACCTGCGGACTGCGGTCTTGTGGCATGCCCGGCTCGATGGGTCGGACCTGAGCGCGACGGACCTGACCGGGGCCGATCTGACGGGTGCGGTGGTCATAGGCGCGCGGTTCGAACTGGCCGATCTGCGCGGCGCTGACCTGACGGGTACCGACCTGGCTATGGCCAGCCTGACAGGCGCAGTGTGTGACGCCACAACGATCTGGCCAGCAGGATTTGACGCCGCAGCCGCTGGCGTCGTCACGGCCCCGGACGACGCGCCACCGCTGCGGCCGCAGTCGTCCCACGACCTGCCCCGGTGAGAGCCGCGAGGTAGCCGGCCCAGCTGTCCTGGGCCAAAGCCCCCACTGCGTGGCGGTGTTCCTGTGGATTCCGAACAGGTCACACATGATGATCGGCGGAAGTTCACCGGCCATGCCGAACAGGGCTGTGTTCCGGGCTGCGAGGGTGGGCAGATCGTGCTTCGCAAGCTGCGCCGCCAGACCTCCAGGGCTTCGCGGGCGGCCAGCGAGACGGCTCGGGAGGAGCAGCTCCAGGTGCTCGCTGTCGGGCAGGGACCCACAGCCGAGCGTCTCCGGCCCTCAAAGAGCGTTTTGTCCTGGCAAGGATGTTTGGTAACTGGCGCGATGCCAGCCGCTTGGGGTGGCCCGTGCTGGCGTGTGAGGATCCGCCTGTGGAGTGTGATGTGTGCGGGCGGTCGATGTGGCGGTGGCCGTGCCACCGACGGCCTGGGAAGAGGAGATCTGGTCCTGTTCCTGGTGCCATGCGGCCACCCATGTGGGCGGCGAGTGGTTCGAGATTTCGCGACCGCCGTATCTACCCATGGGGATGCGCTGGGAGGGTTGCGTCCTGAGAAGTGGTGTACCGGTTCCCACCTGATCCGGGCGTTTGCCCTGGCGTCGGAGTGAGTGTCCGGATACAAGAACGGCCACCGGCTGATCTTCGAGATGTCGAAGGCTCGAAGGAGATCAGCACGATGACCGCACCTGACAGTGTGCCCCTGCACACCCTCGCGGAAGACGCCCTCGCCGCGGCGAGTCCCGATCTGCTGCGCGCGATGGTCAAGACGATCGCCGACGCACTCATGTCCGCCGAGGCCGACGCGCTCTGCAACGCCGAATACGGGCAGGTCAGCGATGAGACAGTCAACCACCGCAACGGCTATCGCCCACGCGAGTGGAACACCCGGGCCGGCACCGTCGAACTGGCCATCCCCAAGCTCCGCAGCGGCAGTTACTTCCCTCACTGGCTCCTTGAGCGCCGCCGACGGGCCGAGCAGGCCCTCATCAGCGTGGTTGCCACCGCATTGGCTCGGTGTCGGTAAGAAGGCCATGCTCGGACGGTACGTTGTACCTCTGACAGCGTCCCGCCTCGGTCTCCCCTCGCGCCGCCGCCGACCGACCCGACACCCTCGGCGTCGTCGGCGTCGCGACGGCAAGCCGGGCCTCGATGCTGGTGATGCGTATGACGTCAGCCTCTTCGCTCCGTTCGATACGGTCGCCTCGCCGGGCGCCCCGCTCTACCTCCTCAGCGGCCTCGACCGCAGCGACCGGTCGGCCACCTGGCGTCCGAGCGTCGAGCAGCCGTATCGATCGTCTGCCGGGCGGAGGTTCATGCCTCGGGGAGCCGGTCGAGGAAGCCGAGGACGGAGGTGATCCGCCCGTCCTCGGCGAGGGTGACCACGTCCGAGCCGGCGACCGGCGCCGAGCCGTCGGCGGTGGACACCAGCTCCCAGCCGAAGCGGGCGATGTGATGGTTGCCGTCCACCTCACCGGCCAGCCTGAACTCAAAGCCGGGGAACTGCTCCTGCGCGGCCCGGATCACCGCGGCGACCTCCTCGTGGCCGCGCACGTCGGCCAGCGGGTCGGTGTAGGTGCCGTCCTCGGTCCAGGCCGCGGCAACCGCCTTGGCGAGCGCGTCGGCGTCGGTGGCGTTCCACGCCTCGAAGTAACGGACGACGGCGGCAGCGTAGATCGACATGGCGAAACTCCCCTTTAGGCGAAGTGGCACAGTAATGAAGTCAGTCGGCCCGGGCCCCGGACCGGAGTGCGCCGGCCCGGAACCCGATGACTCCACCTTGCGGCCCCCCGCCCGGCCACGCGATTACCCCCCAGGTAATAGCCCCCGTCCCACCGAAACAACCCTCGATCGATTTGCCATCGCTGTTGGCTCGAACGGCTATAAACTCCGGCTGCACTTGCTCCACATCAGGGGGATTCCGTTGCGCGCACGTCTTGCTGTGCCGGCCGTCGCTGTTGGCCTGGCCGGCGTCTTCTTCGGTGCATCGGCTGCTTCGGCGGCGACGCTGCCGTCCACCAGCACGGCCCACCAGACCACCGGGGTGTGTGGCTGGAGGCACCGTCAAAGGCCGAAGGGCAAGTACGAGACGGCGAAGTGCGAGGATGTCTCCCTGTTGTACTCGCGGTACTCGCAGGGCTCCTGCTCGCACCTCCACGGCGTGAGGTACTGGTTCAAGTGGATCACCTCACGGCAGGTCACCTCCATGGCGCCCTGGGACGGCGACCTGCCTGGACTCACCGGCGGCCCGATAGCGGGGGCATGCTGGACTTCCGGGGAACAGCCGCGGTCAGCGGGGCAACGCGGTGGTCCCGAGTCCGATGCGCAGGGCTCGTCCGCCTGACCACTGGCTGACGGCCGCGTGAGTCGGAAACCAGTCACCACACGAGGAGATCGTTCTGTGTCCCGATGGTCCACCGCCCTGACCCGGGCCGGCGTCAGCGATGAGGGCATGCGGCGGGACTACGACGTCCAGCGCAAGCTCGTACGGAGGTATCGCCGTGAGGAGTACCTTGCGGCTCGCCTGCTGCTTCCGGCCGAACTTCGCCCGTATGTCCTGGCCGCAGTTGCCTTCATGCATGAAACGGACCGCCGAATCGACCTTGGAGACCTCAGTGCTCGGCACGAGGCTCTTCGCTCCTGGAACGGTGAGGTCGGGGCGGTCCTGGACGGCGCGGAAACCGAGCAGGGCACACTGCGGGCCCTGGATGACACAGTGCGGCGCCATCCGCAGATGGCCGGGCGTGTGCGCGATTTCCTGGACGGAGCTCCCGTCGAGGCCGCCTGGCGCGGTTTCGAGAGCGAGGCCGAGTTGCAGACGTATGTGGACTGCTACTCGATGCCGGCCCTGATGCTCACCGCCTGCCTCATCGGCCCGCTCCCGGGGGCTGAACCGTACGAGGCGTTCGAGAGGGGCTGCCGTCGGCTCATCGAGGCGATGCAGCGCACCGACTTCCTGGCCGACTTGCCCGAGGACCTGCGTCAAGGGCACATCGGCATTCCCCGGGACGAGCTGCTGCGTCATGGTCTGGACGTTGAGGATCTTCGTGAACGGCCCGAGGCGTGCCTGCCTGCGATGGAGAGGGTGGTGAACGCCCAAGCGGCTCTTGCTGAGCAAGTGTTCTCGCAGGCACGAGGGCTGCCGGCACTCGTGGAGCCGCAGTATCGCTCGTTCCTGCGTGCTCTGATAGCCGTCCAGGAAGTGCGCCTTCAGGCGGTCAAGGCCGCCGGCGGCTCTGTTCTCAAGAGCGGGGCGAGCCCGGCCGCTTCGACGACTTTGAAGATCCTCTGGAAGGAGTACCGGGCGTTCAGGAAGTATCAGCGCTGAAGGTGCGGAAAGGGTGCATGGTCCCGTGCACCAGCTGACCCTGACGGCACCGATCGTGTAGTGGGACGCTGGGGTGGGGAGGGTCTTGTCAGTCCATCCCCACAATGGTGCGGAGAACGCGGATCACGCCTCTCCGCTTCTTCTCCGGCAGTGACCGGCCGGTAATTCCTGAGTTCGCGCAAGTCGGCGTCCTCTTGTGCGGGAGGCGTCTTCGTTGCAGGCGTCCTGGCTCGCCGGGCAGAGGCACGTCAGGCGGGTGTCAGAGGCCCCTGTCAAGGTTGTTCACGTGACCGGCGCGGGGTACCCCGGGGCCGGGAGCAGGGAGAGGTGCCCGGAGTGGTTGATCGGGGACCAGCGAGCATGTCTCACGGTCGGGCCTCACAAGGCCCACGCAGGTTCGAATCCTGCCCTCTCCGCCAGAACGTTTCCGGATACGTCCCTCAGAAAATTCGCGCGACCGCCGGCTGGATCGAGACCGCGGCCGCGACCGGGCAGGTCGTCCTGGACGAACAGCTCGCCCGGCTGCTGCGGGGCCGGTAGCCGTGGGGGCGGGTCTGCCCGCCGGTCGCCGTCCGCTTCACCCGCTCGTGCTTCCAGGCCGTGATCATGGGCTCGATCAACGCCCACTGCTGGTCGGACAAGTCGCTCGGATACGCCGCTCGCTCCATGCCCCGCATCCCAGCATGTCCATGGCTATCGGCGAGCCCACCCCGGCGATCAGTGCTCCGAGCGAGCGATCACCAACCGAGAGAGAAGAGGCATGACGACCCATTAGCGGGCTGGAATCGGCACGGCCGACGGCCGCCACTCTCGCCTGATCAACCCGAACACCCACGAGTCGGACACCTCGCCGTTCACGACGCAGTCCTCCCGCAACGTCCCTTCACGCACGAATCCGATCTTCTCCAGGACCCGGGCAGACGCCACGTTGCGCGTATCGGTCTCAGCCTGAACTCGATTCAGGTCCAGTGTGTCGAATGCCCACTGCAGCAAGGCGTGCGCAGCCTCCGTCGCGTAGCCGTGACCCCACATCGCATCGTCGAGACAGTAGCCCAACGATGCACTGCGGTAGTCCGGGTTCCATCCCGTCAGACCGCACCAGCCGACGAAGGCCCCGTCAGAAGCACGGTCGATGACCACCCGCGCCCCGGTGCCTTCGTCCGCCATCTTCCGGCAAGCCGTGATGAAGCGCTCGGCGCGCCCCTGTTCGTTCCACGGTGGGGAGTCCCAGTAGCGCAGCACGTAGGTGCTGCTGTGCAGCGCGAAGAGAGCGTCCGCGTCGACGTCGTTGAAGGGTCGCAGTCGCAGGCGAGCAGTGTGCAGTACGGGAGTGGCCAAAGTCATGCGCACCATGTTGCGTCCTCATGGGGCGGGCCGAACACCGAATATTCGATCCCGGTCCGGTCCCTTCAACCAGCACCCCGACCAGTCGTTCCGGGTCCGCGAACTGCACGAACTCCTCGGCATGCCCACCGACGACCCCGCCATGAACGTCACCCGCAGCCGCCTCGGACGCCTCACCCGCCAAGGCTTCCTCACTCAACCCGGCCGAGGCCGCTGCCAGAAGCGGACCTAACGACCTCTAAGAAGTGAACGCCCATCCGCCCGCCTGTGTCGGCCCCCTCGCCCTGACGTGCACCGGACTCCCGAGTTGAACGCGTTCAAAAAGAAGGGCTACGCTGATGTCGAGCGAAGCCGAGGGGGTTCGATGAAGGTAGTGCTGCCCGGGGGAACCGGACAGGTGGGCACGATTCTCGACCGTGCGCTGACGGCGGCCGGCCACGAGGTCACGGTAGTGACCCGACGTCCTGTACGGGCGCATGACATCGGATGGGACGGGGCCACGCTCGGCCGCTGGGCCGCGGCGATCGACGGCTGCGACGTCGTGATCAACCTGGCCGGGCGCAGCGTCTCCTGCCGTTACACCGCCGAGAACCTGCAAGCCATGATGGACTCCCGGGTGGATTCGGCGCGGGTGCTCGGCGAGGCGATCGCCGCCGCCGCGCGGCCACCGCGCGTCTGGCTGCAGATGAGTACGGCCACGGTCTACGCCCACCGCTTCGACGCGGCACACGACGAGGCGACCGGAGTGATCGGCGGCTCGGAGGCCGGGGTGCCGGACTACTGGGCGTACAGCGTCGAGATCGCGCAGAACTGGGAGCGCACGCAGGCCCAGGCGCCGACTCCCGCGACCCGCAAGGTGGCGCTGCGCTCGGCGATGGTCATGAGCCCGGATCGGGGCGGTGTGTTCGACGTACTGTCGCGGCTGGCGCGACTCGGGCTGGGCGGTCCGGTGGCCGGCGGCGCGCAGTACGTCTCCTGGATCCATGACGAGGACTTCGTGCGAGCGGTGGAGTTCCTCATCGCCCGGGACGACCTCGAGGGGGCGGTGAACCTCGCCTCGCCCGGCCCCCTTCCGCACCGCGACTTCATGCGGGCGCTGCGCACGGCCTGGGGCGTCCCGGTGGGGCTGCCGGCGACGCGCTGGATGGCCGAGCTGGGGGCGTTCGCGCTGCGCTCGGACACGGAACTGCTGCTCAAGAGCCGTCGGGTGGTGCCGGGCCGGCTGCGCGCAGCCGGGTTCACTTTCGCGCATCCCGAGTGGGAGAGGGCCGCTACGTCCCTCGTACAGCGGGCCAGGCTGGTTCGCGCGACCTCGAGGCGGGCCCGTGAATCGAGCCACGCTGCGCAGACCACCACAAGAAGCGGACCAGAGCCTTTGTGAGGGAGTCATTTCGAAGCGACTTCGGGAGTCATTCCGGGGCGGGCATCGCGATCAATGGCAGTGACTTTTCATGTCACTTGGGCACTGCGGAGCTACTCCCTCCGGTTCCAGGCTTCTCTGAACCAGACCATCGCTCTGGCTTGCAGGAGTCGCCTCGGATCGGCTCTTGCTGCCGTGAGCAGGGGGCTCTTGACCCTCACGTGGCGTCAGGCTGCATAGTCGGTGCCGTGGAGGATCACTGGACCGTGGGACGCGTGGCCGAGCTGGCCGGCGTGAGCGTCCGCACGCTGCATCACTATGACGAGATCGGGCTCGTTCGGCCGTCGGCGCGGACCGCGGCCGGGTACCGGGCCTATTCGGCGGACGACGTGGAGCGGCTGCGGGAGGTGCTGGCCTATCGGCGGTTGGGCTTCGGGCTGCGGGAGGTTGCGGAACTGGTCGGCGACCCGTCCACCGACGCGGTCGCACACCTGCGCCGCCTGCGCGGCCTGCTGCTGGAGCGGCGTGATCGCGCTGACGCCATGGTGGCGGCCATCGACAGGGAACTTGCGGCACGGGCGAAGGGACTGATAGTGACTCCGGAGGAGCAACTGGAGGTGCTCGGTGCACGGTTGTACGACGCGATCGGCGGCGCTTACACCGCGACACGGCGTACCGAGCCGCGGATCGCCGCGCAGATCTGGGACGCGCTCGGCGACGCGCAGACGGTGCTGAACGTCGGGGCCGGCACCGGCTCCTACGAGCCTGCTGATCGCGACGTGACCGCGGTGGAGCCATCGGCGGTCATGCGAGGGCAGCGGCCTGCCGGCTCGGCGCCGTGCGTGGCCGCCGCCGCGGAGAGCCTGCCGTTCGAGGACCAGTCCTTCGACGTCGCGATGGCCATCTCCACCATTCACCACTGGGAGGACCCGATAGCGGGGCTGCGCGAGATGCGGCGCGCGGCCCGCCGCGTGGTGGTGCTCACGTTCGACACCGACGAACCCGGATGGCAGGACCGGTTCTGGCTCACCCGCGACTACCTGCCCGAGTTCGCCGCCGTCCTCGCAGAATTTCCCTCCCTTGCCGGGATGGCCGACGCGATCGGCGCCCGCGCTGAGCCGGTGCCCATCCCGTGGGACTGCGCTGACGGCCTGTTCGAGGCGTACTGGCGCCGACCCGGGGCGTATCTGGAAGATCACGTGCGCCGTGCGATGTCGGTGTGGACGAGGGTCGGGCCGGAGGCCGAGCAGCGCGCGGTGCGAAGCCTCAGCGACGACCTCGACTCCGGCCGGTGGGCCAAACGCAACAGCGACCTCGCCGACCTCGACGCGGCAGATCTCGGCCTCCGCCTGCTCATAACCTGACCCGCATCGCAGGTTCAGCGTCATGGCGGCTCCTGGACAGCCCGCTTGGAGGCCGGGCTGACCGACTGCGCTACTACGCCAAGCCCGGGGTGCTCGCCGGGATCGTGGAGAAGGCCGACCGGCCCTACGAGAGCCTGTCCGAGGACGGTGCCTATGCGATCGGCATGACGCCCCGGCGCTCATCGGGAGGGCAGGACTGATGGCCGTCACGGACGTGCGGACCGGCGAGTAGAGCGAGACAGCTGGTCCCAGGCCCAGCCCAGCCACAGGTGCACGTGCCCGAAGGCGGACGCTGTGCTCGATCCGCCGTTTCAGCTGCTCCATACGGTGACATCAAGCTTCATGATCCCATTGGCGGAGGGGAACGTGATCTCCTTGATCTTGGCTGCCACCACGGCGTCCTTATCTGTGCGGATGCAGAAGGTGGCGCCCTTCCTGACTCCCGCAGCTCGATTCGACAACCCGCTGTTGTCGTCCAGTTCGAAAGTGGTGATGCCGCCGCCGCTCGCTTGCCTGCATGCCTCGGCAGTGACTGTTTCGTCCGGCTGCAGGACTGCGGCGCCGGACGCCGACAAGAACTCCACAGTCGGCTCTCCCCGGTCGTTCGTGCCCATGTCGTACCGCGCCTTTGTCGGCCTCGGTCATGGACTCGAATTCGTCCGCTGCGATCCGGCGGGTCACCGGTTCGCCCGAGCTCCCGCTTCGACCTCAGCCCCTGCCAGTCTGCTGCGTCGGTTGCTGTCGCGTCCTACGTCGCTGCGCAGGAAGCCCACCCCTGCTGAGAGTCCGGCGGAGACGAGAGCCAGCAATGCCACAGGGACACGAAAATCCGGCGACGTCAGCCCGGCAGCTCCGGAGATGCCGGCGAGCACTGCAGCGGGAAAACCCAGCGCGACCTCGATGACAAGCCAAAAGCGCAGCCGTAGTTCGGCACGGCGTTCTTGAAGCGGAGCATCAGATGCGGGTGGCGACCAGAAGGAAGGCGCCGGTGCTGTTCTCCTCACCTTCGGTTCCGCCCACGGCCTGACCGGCAAGCACGTCTACATCACCCAGAACTCCACCAACATCCCCGGCACGGCCGGGTATCAGGACTTCTTCGGCAGCAGCCTCGCCAGCGGCGACGGGTACGCCGACCTGCTGGTCGGCAGCGAAGCAGACAGCACCGCCGGCACGTCGGGAAACGGCTCGGTGACCGTGCTGTGGGGCGGCACCTCCCCGTTCCGCAGCGGCCTGGCCCTGCCGTCGGGACCCTCATATCCCTCCCGCCTGTTCGGTGCCGACATCGCCGTGGGTGACTTCACCGGCGACTCCGCCCCGGACATCGCCGTCAGCGGCCAGACATCACTGCGGCTGTACTCCGGCACGTTCACCCGCACCAAAGCCCCAGCCGGGATCGACGTGACCGACCCCGATCTCACCGGCAGCTGGAACCTCGCAGCCGGCGACTTCACCGGCGACGGCAAAGACGAACTGGCCGTCGTCCAGAGCAAAGCCACCCTCGTCTACGGCCAGAACCCCGGCACCACCGACGCCGACTCCTTCACCGTCCAGGCCCGGCTCGCCGGCGGAGACCGCGTGGCGGCCGGAGACCTCAACGGCGACGGCCGCGACGACCTCGCCATCGCCCTGTACGACCCCCGCCTCCACCCCAACGGACAGGCCGACCCCAGCCACGGCGCCGGCTACGTCACCGTCCGCTACGGCGACCCCGACATCAGCGGCGGCCTCGCCCCCTCAGGGCACGTCTACCACCAGAACACCGCCGGCGTCCCCGGTTCCAACGAGAGCGACGACAACTTCGGCGCGGCCCTGTCCATCGCCGACATCACCGGCGACCACCGCGCCGAACTCGCCATCGGTGTCCCCTACGAGTCCTTCGGCCGGGCCTTCAGGGCCGGTGACGTACTGGTGCTGCGCGCAAGTGCCCGCGGGCTGACCACCACCGGAGCTCAACGCTACTCACAGGACACCCCCGGTATCCCCGGCAGCGCCGAGAACAACGACGTCTTCGGCTCCCAGGTCCGCCTCGCCGACTTCAACCGCGACGGCAAGGCAGACCTCGCCGTCTCCGCCCCGGGGGAGAACGTCCACCACAACGAGGGCAGCGGCGCCCTCTGGCAGGTGCGCGGCACCAGCAGCGGACCGAGCACCAGCAACGTCAGCGTCTACGGCCCCAAGGACTACGACGTCGCACCCGGCTCCGGCATCGGAGAAACCCTCCTCGGCTGAACCCTGATCACCACCGGGGCGACGGCAACACCCTTACGCGGACTGGACGACGGCCGAGCAGAGCCTCACGGTCGTTGGAACAGCACCACTGCCCGCAGCACCTGCGACAGCGACCGCGTCGCCAAACTCACCGCCGGAACACGCCCGCCTCGGTACCGGATTCCGGTACCGAGGCGGGCGTGTTCCGGCGGTCATGCCCGTGCCGTGCCGGTGGCCGCATGCGGCGCCCGGCCGGCTCCCTGCCGACCTGCAGGGTGACAGCGTCGGCCTCACCGTCCTTGTAGGCGGTGCGGATGCCTGAGACGGACCTGCCGCTGGCCTCGGCAAGCGGTTCGCGCTTGTAGCGGCGGTCGCCATGAAACTCGCGGGCGTAGGCGAGGAGTTCGCGGATCTCCGTCTGGGCGGGCTCCGAGCTGAAGCGGACCAGGTCCGGCGAGGGAAGGAACGAGTCGCGGAGCCAGGCAATGAAGACGGCCGCTTCATCGGCGGTGTTGTCCGTGAGGACGACGGTGTCCCGGCCCTCGTTGCTGGCAAAGCCGGTGAACTCGATGCCGTCCTCGCTCACGGCCCAGAAAGACAAACGCAGTTGCCCGCCCTGCCTGGTCTCGTAGCGGACCTCGGGAAACGTCGCTTCGAGAGCGGCACCGAAGGCGGCCAGGTCGAGATTCCAGCCGCCGGGGTTCTTGGCGGGTGCGTAGAGCAGATAGGTCGTCTGGTGTTCGTCGAGGTCCACAGCAGGGTGCGTCAAACGTCGCGGGCAGGCCTCGTCAAAGAGACACCCTCTAGGTCTCCTTACTGGGAGAGCCCGAGACTCCCGTCGACCAGGAAGCGCTCTGCCACGCCTGCTCAAACTCCTCGCGGTTGATCAGGCAAGCGGCAAAATCCGGCTGGCTCGCCACATCCTCGATGGCGCCTACTGGAATCTCACTCAAGCCGATTTCTGCAGACTCGTGAAATTCATCAGCCTTCAGCCTTCGCCCGTCTCGATAATGCTGAATCTTGCGGACCTCGTATCCGTCATGGCCGATTTCACTGTAGAATCTTGTCGGCTCATTCTGGAAGTCGTGCAGCCAGTCAACCTTCCAATATTCCACGAACTTAGCTCTTTCCATGGCTGACGATGCGACCTGTCAGGTCGAGTGGACCCTGGTTGTGTACCACGAAGACGTCGGGCCGCTCAACCGATCGCATGACCTCAAGTCCACGAACGTCTACCTCGATGAAGTGGCTGAACTTGTGGCCAGCCCATGGCACCCGCACGAAAGCATAGGAGAGCTGGCCGGGGGTCTTCGTTCCAGGCTGGATGTCGGAAAGGTACTGGCCATCTCCGAAGCGTGCGTCCTTTGGATTGTCTGCCTTCAGGGATGCTCGCAGTTCCTTGCTCTCCAGGATGCCGTTGTAGCCCGTCTCGTTTGTGTAGTGGTACAGGGTGCCCAACTCTTCGTCGGGAACTGGTTCGACACGGTACGGGCACTCGTCCGGTGCCAATCCCAGAGGATCTCCCCACGTATGCGGGTTGTGAACATACGTGTCGGGGTTCGGTGCGGGTGCGAGCCCGAGAGGGTCAGGGGTGACGTAGCGCGCAACTTCGGGGTCGTAGTGGCGGAAGTAATTGTAGTGGAGGCCGGTTTCGGGGTCGTAGTACTGGCCGGGGAAACGCAGGGGTGTGTAGGCGGTGCTGTTGGCGGCCCATGCCGTCGTTCCCCATAGGGTGCTTCGGGTCCGCCAGGCGATGTCGCCGTGTTCGTCGATGAGTTCGCTGGGGGTGCCGACGAGGTCGGTGACGATGGCGAAGAAGCGGGAGTCGATCTCGTCTTGGGGCACGTCTGCTGTGGTGATGCGTTCCGTCTGAGCGACAGGTCGCAGGCCCTGGTGGTCCCAGGTGAGGGTGACCGGGTTGGGGAGGTCAGGGGACGTGGTGGTCTGTTCGCAGAGCGTGGTGCCGTCCCAGGTGAAGTCGACGCGCTCCACAACGGTTTCGCCATCCGCTGTGAGCCGGAGTTTCGCCGTGCGTCGGCCCAGTGGGTCGTAGGTGTAGTGCCAGCGGGTGCCGTCGGGGGTCACCACCGATGTCAGGTGGTTCTCGGTGTCCCATTCGTAGCGCCAGGTGTCCGGTTTGCGGGACAGGCGGGTCTTCTGGCGGAGGGTGATGCGGCCGAGGGCGTCGTGTTCGTAGCGGACGTTGCCGGCGCGGGTGATGCGGGTGCCGGTGTAGGTGCGGGTGCCTACTGCTTCCTGGCCGGGGTGTTCGGTCGGCCACTGTGCCTGGGTCTGGTTGCCTGCCTCGTCGTAGGCGTATGTCTCGGTCCAGTTGGACGCGTGTACTGCTGTGACCCGGCCTGCGGCGTCCAGGTCAAAGCGGCGGGAGCCGGACAGGTGGTCGTCGATGCCGAGCAGGTTGCCGTCGGCACGGTAGGTGTAGGCGCGGTGCACCATGTGTCCGTGGGTACCTGTCACGGACTGGGTCTTCAATCGGCCCAGGGCGTCGAAGGTGTGGTCCAGGGCGATGGTTTCGCCGATGTGACGAGTTCGTTCGCGGCCTGCTTCATCGTAGGTGAAGTCGATGGTTCGGCCCGAGGCCACCATGCTGGTGCGGCGGCCGACGGCGTCGTACGACCAGGTGGTGGTGGCTGCGGTGGGGGTCGTGCGGCCGATGCGGCGGCCCAGCGTGTCATAGGTGTAGGTGAGGGTCCGGCCGTTGACCGTCTCGGAGCGCAGGCGGCCGTGGCGGTCGCGCAGGAGAGTGAGGGTCGTTCCCTCTGGGCCGGTTGCCTGTGCCAGCTCGTCGGTCAGGTCGTAGGCGTATGTCGTGACCAGTCCGGCGGCGTCCTTGCGGAGTACCTGGCCCAGTTCGTTGCGCTCGAAGGACACCACCTCGCCAAGAGCGTTCCTGCGAGAAGTGAGGCGGTTCGCGGCATCGTACGCGTACGTCAGCGTGCGGTCGTCGAAGTCCGTCTCCGTCACCAGGCGGCCGGCCGCGTCGTATTCGTACGTCCACGTCAGACCCTGCGGATTCGTGACCTTCCTCAGGCGCAATTCCGTGTCGTGGTCGAACTCGTAGCGCGCTCCGTCCGGACCGGTCCGGGCCCTGAGCAGGTCGAAGTGGGTGTACTCGAAATGGGTCACTCCGCCCATGGGGTCGGTGTGGCTGGTGCAGTTGCCCTCTCCGTCGTACGTCCAGGTCTCTGACGTGTCGTCGGCGGCTGTGCGGCGGGCGAGATGGCCTTCGGCTGTCCATTGCAGGCGCGTCGTGGCGCCGGTCGGGTCCGTGATCGCGACCGGGCGGCCGAAATCGTTCCGCTCATATCGGGTGGTCGCGCCTAGCGGGTCTGTGACCTCCAGCGGGAGGCCGGCGCGGTCGCAGGTGACTGTTGTCGTGTTGCCCAGAGGGTCGATCACGGAGGTCAGGTGGCCGGCCTCGGTATACGTGAAGCGCGTCGTCTGGCCGGCGGGGTCCGTCACCGACGTGCGGTTGCCGCGTTCGTCGTACGTCTGGCGTACGACCGTGCCGTCCGGGTTCACCATCTTCACGGGCAGGCCGAGTGGGTTGTATTCGGCTCTCGCCTCGCGGCCGTCCGGGCGGACCACTGACGTGAGGTTGCCCTTGTCGTCGTAGTCGAACGTCGTTGTGTGGCCCAGTGGGTCCGTCTCGGAGAGGAGGCGGTTGTAGCGGTCGCGACGGTAGTGGGTGGTCGCGCCGAGGGGGTCGATCGCCGCGACCACCTGCCAGTTGTTGTTGATGAGGTAGCGGCGGGTGTGGCCTTCGCCGGTCGTGGCAGTCGTTGTCCGTAGACCGGTTTCCGGGTCGGGTTCCTCATAGGACAGGCGCAGTGCCATGTGTCCTGCGGATCCGCCCTCGGCTATGCAGCGGTCACGGTCGTCGTATTCGTAGGTGTAGCTGCGGTCGTTCGTGTCTGTCCACGAGGTGATGCGGCCGGCTTCGTCGTAGGTGAAGCGGAGGGGCAGGCCGGAGGAGTTGATGATTTCTGTGAGGTTGCCGTCCGTGTAGGAGTAGCGCTTGAGGTTTTCGCCGGTGGCGGACAGGTGGAAGGCCGTGATGCGGCCGGAGTCCGTGGTGACTTGTACGGCTTGACCACTGCTGGATACGACGGCGAGCGGGGTGCCTTCCGCGTCGTATTCGAAGGTGATCCAGTTGCCGTTGCGGTCGTCGATCTGCTCCAGGACCGCAAGGTTGTCGCCCTGGTCCGCGAAGTGCCAGGCGTGGTGTGTCT
Organism: Streptomyces sp. Ag109_G2-15; assembly: GCF_900215565.1. Taxonomy (NCBI): domain Bacteria; kingdom Bacillati; phylum Actinomycetota; class Actinomycetes; order Kitasatosporales; family Streptomycetaceae; genus Streptomyces; species Streptomyces sp. Ag109_G2-15. Next base: position 7,995,396 of record NZ_OCNI01000001.1, on the reverse strand, counting down.
GGGGGTCCGTGATGGTGTAGCCGCCGTCCACACGATCCAGGGGACGGCGCGGGCCGTGGCTGGGCAGGGTCGGCACGCCGGGTGCGGGGTGGGGGTAGGCCAGGAGGAGGCCGTCCTCGGTGACGAAAACGACGCCTTCCGCGTCGATCTCCAGGCGCTGGTCGAGCGTGGAGGACCAAGATGGTCCGAACCAGCGGCCGAGGTGGTAGCCGGACTCCACCCGCCGCTTGAGAGACAGGGGCAGTACACCGGGAAGGGTGACGTCCGTCTGCGGCAGGTACATCTTGCCGGTGGCGAGGTCGATCGGGTCGGTCTCCTCGCTGTGCTTGCCCTCGGACCGGGAGTCCTCCGCCGGGCCCTCATTCACCCTCTGTCGAGCTGACTTCCCGGCCGCATTCTCGCTCCCCTCCTCAACCGCGTTCCGGGCGCCTTTACGCAGCCCCTGCGACGCCGCCTCTTCCGCGCCCTCCTTCAACGCGAGTCGCAGCCCGCCCCGGGCCAGCCCCGCGCCCTTCGTGCCGATGAGTTCCGGGATGAGGCGGCCGATGAACTCCGAAGGGTCCTTCTTGAAACCGTCCACGGCGGCCTGGACGACCCGCTCGGGGTGCGCGGCCGTGGAGACCAGGCCGGCCAGCGTCATGTTGACGTTCTGCGCATAGGCGGCCGGGTGGGTCAGGCTGTAGGGGTCCATGGGGTTGAGGCCGCGGGCGAAGTTGAGCAGGCCCGCAGTGCCCTTGAGGGCGCCTCCGACCACATGCGTGAGTTCGGTGTTGACGGCCTGATAGCCGTCCGCGAAGTCATTGCGTAGGCGCTCCAGCGGCGGGGGCTCGGCCGGCGCGTGCGCGAGGGCGGCCTTGACCTTGCCCTGCGCCTCGGAAGCGGCCGTGTTGCGCTGCTTGCGGGCTTCGCGGAGCTTGTCGACGGCCGCCTTGATGGCGGCCTTTCCAGCGTTGTGGTCCTGCTCCGGCTTGGGTCCCGGGTCCTCATCCGCCCGGAGTTTGGCGTTGTAGGCTTCGGCCTTGGTCTGGTAGGTGGTGGCTGCGTCCTGGGCTGCCTTCGCGCCCTTCTTGTAGAGCTCGATGGCCTCCTTGGCCTGCCCTTGCGCCCACTTGACGGTGTCCGCGTACGACTCCAGTGCCCCCGCCGCCGATGCGCAGGCTTCGGCAGCCTGGGCCCACTTGGTGGGATGGACGCCGAACTTCTCCCGGAAGGCGTCGCCGCCCTCGCCCTGCCAGCCGGAGGAGTCGACCTTCTTCAGGCCCGAGCTGACCTTGTCGAAAGCGCCGTGGAAGTCCTTCAGGTGCTTGGCACTCTCGCGGATCTTGTCCGGGTTGCCGTGGACGAGTTCGTTGGCGTCCTCGGTCTGGCCGAGCTGCTGCTCTCCGGGGGTGGCGCCCAGGTCGGAGGCCATCTCGTCGCCCCAGTCCTCAACCCCGTCGGCCCAGTCGTGCAGACCGGCATGGTCCAAGGCCCCGCCCAGCTTGTCGCTGCCGTAGTCGACGGCCTCGCCGAGCTTCTTCTTGCCTTTGTCGTAAAGGTTCTCCGCGCCGCCGAGGAGCGAGTTGGTGACGTCGCCGAGTCCCATCAGCCCTCACCGCCCTGCTGCTCGGCCGCCTTGGCGCGGGCCTCGGGAGAGGGTCCGAAGGTGTCGTCCAGGTACTGGTTGTACTCCTCGTCCGACACCCCGAACGCACCGTGGAGGTCTTCCGGGTTCAGGCCCGGCACCGCCCCGATGGTGTGCGAAGTCATGACGTCCCGGCCCGCGTCCTTCCAAGCCTGCCCGCTCTTGTCCATGGCCTGGTCGAAGGACTCCTTGCTGTAGTCCACGTTGCCGCCGTACACCCCGGACTTGGCGATGTCGCCCCAGCCCATCTTCTCCACGTCCTCCTCGGAGGCGTACGGATTGCCGATGGCCGCGTTGGTGACGACCTTGAAGGTGCCCTCGACGTACTTGTCGTTCTCGTAGTACGTGCCCGCCGCCAGCCCCGTCTTCACGGCGAACCCGTTGCCCTCGTTGATCAGCGAGCGCACGCCCCACTCCCAGCGCTCGCAGAACGACTTGAACTCCCCCGTCAGCCCCTCGTGGCCGAGTTCCAGCCCGGACAGGGAGATGTCGCCGAAGCCGCGCCCGGCCCCGGCCTCGCCCACCATGCCCAGCTCCTTCAGCTCGCCCAGCGCCTCGGTCAGCCCCTTGGCGATCAGGGCGAGCCCATCGGTCTTCAGATCCTTGCCGTCACCGCTCATAGCGTGTCCCCCGCGTCCCTGTCGGCGTCGATGTCGAAGTCCAATGCCGCCTCGTCCGGCACGATCCCGCGCACCGGCGGGAACACCATGCCTTCCTCGCCGTCCGCGCAGTCCAGCGCCACCCCGCAGGGCACCCCGGCCGCGGGCACCGCCACATCCAGCAGACGTGCGCCAAGGACGGTCTGGTACCTCCACTCGCGCGCCGCCTCGCCGCGTGCCACCGCGTAGCGGGCCAGAGCCTGCTCGTCCGAGAAGGCCAGGATGAAGCGGATACCGCCCAAGTCCGCGGTTAGCAAACCGCGTTCCTCGTCCGGGCCAGGCCCGTCGCCCAGCGGGACGAGCACGGAGGTGCGGCGGAACTCGCCGAGGAGGGCCGCGAACTCGCGTCTACGAGCAGCTACTTCGGGATCATCAAGTGTGGGCTCGCGAACAGGCTCGGAAGCGGGCGGCTGGTCATCCTGCTGCGTATCCCGCTCCTGGCGCTCGCGCGAAGACGTCATCGGCTCTCGGGAGCCCGACGCCTCCCCCATCTCGATGTAGTCCGCAAGTCGCGACCGTGGAACCCTCTGCGGCTCGTCGACCGCACCCCCGTGCTCAGACATGAAACACATCATCACAACTGCACACGGCACGCCGCAAACGCCAGCCGGAGCAACCGTCGCTTTCGTGTCAGCCATGCAAGCAGGTGACGGACGGCCATGCGGGAGGAGGGCTTCGGCCAACGCCTCCATGCCAACTCCACGCAGCAGCGCAGCGGTATGCCGGACTGGTCGGTGCCCCGCTCAGTTGCTGGCCTCTTACGAATCAGCCGCGACCGCTGCGGGCCCGGCTACCTTTCATCCATGACCGCGGCCGTCCCCTGTCCGACTGGACAGGGGACGGCCGCAAGCCGAGTGTCACTTCTTCAGTTTGTCGAAGTCCAGGACCTCGTCGGCCGGCGGGGGCGTGACGGTCACAGGCTCGTTGAACGCCGAGTACTCGAGCGAGCCGGGCGCAGTGCCGCCCTCGACGGTCATCCTGAGCGGGTAGGGCTCTCCCTTGGCGGATACGAGGATGGTTCGTGTCCCCCCGGAGCCTTCCTTCCCCGTGAGCGTCACAGCAGGTATGCCATCGACCTCGGTTTCCGCGCCTCTGCTGAGGGAGCTGTCCTTCGTGAATACGTTGAAGTCGCAGGCGTAGAAGTCATCGCCCGCCTTCGCGGCCTGTTCCGGCACCGCGAACCATCGTCCCTTGAACATCTCGGCGAGGGCGTTCGTCTCCTTGGGCGGCGAACCCTTCCTTCTCCCTGACTGCTGCCAGAACTTCTTGTCGCCCTTCATGTACCTGTGACCGCTGACCACACGGAGATCAGTGTGCGCGCCTGCGACAGTGAAGGTCCCCTGACAGCTGCCTTTCCCGGCGACAGTGAAGTCGATGGTCATCTCCACGCCGTGGCTGGTTCTGCCGCCCTTGACCCTGAACGACTTCAGCTTCGTCATGGCCAGCCGTGACTTCCCGGCAATCTGGGCCGCGCTCAACCCCTCGAACAGCTTCGCAGGCGACGGCGTTGCGGAAGCAGAGTGTCCTGCCACTTTGGCATCGGCCTTCTTGTCGTCTCCGCACGCGGTGAGCGCCACCACTGCCGTCACGCACAGGGCCGCAGCCGCCAGAAGAGTACGATTAGTCACCTTTATTTTCCCCTTAAACAATCTGACAAAGGGATACAGCCACCAGCGCCTGATACGGCTCACTAGTGACGCGATGCCCTCCCCAACGTGCCCAAAGCGTTGCCCGCCGGCGGAAGCGGCTGCCGTCTGTCGCGCCGCCAGGCGCCATAGAGCCGAACCGGGGGGTCTCCCCCGTGATCTTGTACCTGGTCACACCGACGGAAAGCATGCGCGCACGCCCAGACGCCATCAAGCCCCCTCCCACACGCCCGCTCCCCCGCATCACGTGAATGGGGAACCGGCGGCCCAAAACACAACAAAGGCAGGCCAACGAGCCGAACCGACTGGCCATAGCCCAGTATCCAGTCGACTCGACCGAAAGTTGATCAGTGAAGCGAGACTGTAGACGTTATGAAGAAGCCGTGAACAGGGGGAATGCTGAACGGCCCCCACACGGGCAGGTGATGTCGATCACGACCGGGGCCCCGACGTAGCCCTCCCCTGTCAGCACAGGTATCCGCTGGCCGGATTCACGGATCACACGCGAAGCTTCAGACGATCGCCATCCTGCTTGTCGCGCTGATGGCCATGACCGCCGCTGCTTGAGGTAGCTCAGACAGCGCTCGACGACGCTACGACGGCGGTAAACAGCCCTGCCGAAGCCGCACCGGCGGTCGCCGCGGTGCATCCAGCCGCCACCGGTCGAAGCGCTCGCCGGATGTGCGCCTTAATTCCGCATCTGCGCAGGACCCTGAACTGGCGCCCCGTACGCCGGCTACGGGTGCACCGCGTCACCGGCCGGGGGCGCACAAGCCCTGCTGCCGGCTGAGTCCCGACTCTTCAGCACGCTCTGCCAGGGGTGTCGTGAATCCAGGACAGGCCGCCAAGGTCCAGACGCTGGCGGGTACGAGTGACGGCTACGTAGGCCAGGCGTGCTTCGGCGTCGTCGATCGGCTCGGGGGCAGTCGCGGGATCGCTTGGTTCTCCCGGCTGCTGGTGCTGCTTGGGGCGGGCGAAGTCGTCGGCGATCAGGACGCACGGCCATTCCCGTCCCTTGGCTTTGTGGGCGGTGGAGATAGTGATGTGGGCGGCCTGTTCGGGGACGAGCCGGGCGACAGCGGTGAGGATCGCGTCGGTGCCGTGGGTGTCGACGAGGTTGACCAGCGGCTGCAGGTCGTGTCCGGCTGGGTCATGGGCGGCGTAGTCCTGCAGATCGCCCCAGCAGGGGAAGAGGGTCAGTTCGGGATGGTGGGTGCGGCGTCCTTCTTTCAGCTCGCGCGCAGCCTGGGCGAGAGCGCGCAGGCCGTCACCTCCGCCGGCCAAGGCAACCTGGTACCCCGCGGCCATGAGTGTCATGACGTGGGCCATGGCACCGACATTGGTGCGGCACAGCACGGCGTCCGGATGGGCGACGGGGCCGATTTCGGTGGCCACGGTGGGGGTGCCGGTGAGCCGGATGGGGGCATCGGCCAGGTGCAGCCAGCGGTTGGCTTCCTCGGCGAGGGCGGGTCCGAAGCGGAAGGACTGCGACAGGGTCAGGCGGGTGCCGTTGAAGCCGGTCATGACGTCTTTGGCGCCGCGCCAGTGGTAGATGGCCTGGGCGGAGTCGCCGACCAGGACGAGCTGGGCGTGGTCGCGCTGGGCGAGGAAGATCTCCTCAACGACGGGGTTGGTGTCCTGGGCCTCGTCCAGGAGCAGGAAGTCGGCGTCGAGTTTCGGCCGGGTGAGGGCCCAGATCTTCAGGTAGTGGTCGTGTTCGAAGCGGACGCAGCCGTCGTCGGGGTTCTGCAGGTCTGTCCAGGCTTTGCGGGCCACCGGGACGATGTGGGAGGCGAGTTCGCGGTGGAGGTCCTTGTCTTCCAGGCCGCGTAGCTTCGGGACGTGGTGGCGGGTGATCTCGGTGTCGCTGGTGTGGCAGAAGCGGTTCACGGTGCGCAGGAGTGCGTTGGACAGGGCCCGTTGGGAGACTTCGCGTTCGCCGACGCGGATGGCTTTGGTGATGCCGAGGGTCTGTCCGGTCTGCCAGGCCGGGCGGCGTGGGGCGTTCAGACGGGGGGTGTACCGGTGGCCGACGGCGGCGTAGGCGAGGGCGTGCGTGGTTTTGCATTGCACGGTGCGCGGGAAGCGGGCGGCGGCGTCCTGTGCGATGGCCCGGTTGTAGGCGAGGCAGTGGCCGCGGCGTCGGGTGGCGTGAGCGAGCAGGGCCAGCATGGTGGTCTTGCCGGTGCCGGCTCCGGCTTGCACGGCCAGGTGTTCGCCGGCGTGGAAGGCGTCGGCCGCGGCGGTCTGTTCGTCGGTGGGCTTCATGGCGTGGGGTCCTTGGGGAGTCGGGCGATTGCGTGCCCGACGGCGGAGAGCAGATGTGCGGGGCTGGTGTGGGTCAGCAGCTGGCGCATCTCCTGATGGAGGCGGTTCATCTCACGCTCGGTGTGGTGGGCTAAGGCTCGGTGCACAGCCAGTTCCATGAAGCGTTGCGGGGTCAGGCCCGCTCGGCGGGCTTCGGCCTTCACGGCGGCGTGTGTGTCAGGGGGGAAGGCCGCGTTGAGCAGCACGTTGTGCTCCGCGTCCGGGTAGTGCGTGGTGATCACGTCGATGGGCAGCAGTCCCCCGAGCTGGTGGCGCAGCCGGCGTGCGGCTCGGTGGGGCGTCTTGGCGTCGATGAGGGCCATGAGCCGGGTGGTGTCGTGGTTGGCGGCGAGCGGCATTCTGCGGCTCGCAGCGTCGAGTTCGGCCTGGTTCAGGGGATGGGTGAGGGTGATTTCCAGGGCGTGGTGCGGCATCTGTCACCGTCGGCGGGGGTGGTGCCGCTTGGGGGCCGGCAGCTGGGTGTGGATGTGAGCGGCGTGGAGGAGCGGGTCGAAGGGCTGCCAGCCGGCCAGGGCCAGGTCGGCTGCTGTGGGTGTGGCGGCGTGGATGGTGCAGCGTTGGGCGCGCCAGCGTAGTTGGTCCGCGTAGGGCAGGTGGCTGAGGTCGTAGACGGCCATATGCGCGTCGGGCAGAGCGAGTTGGCCGCGTCGAGGCTGGGTGGGTAGCAGCATCCAGCGTCCTGCGGGGCGGGCCGGGTCGAGGATGGGGTGTGTGCAGCGGTGTCTTTGGCGGGTCTGGGCGACGCAGTGCATGTCTTCGATGGGGACTTCGCCGAGGTAGTAGACGAGAAGGATGCGGACGACGGGGCGGGCGGGGTGCCTGTCGTCGCCTTCTGGGGCTGCGGTGGCGGGGGTATGGGTTTGAGGGGTGAAGGCACCGGTGTCGATCAGGTGCCGGGAGCGTAGGGCCAGTTTGCGGCGCAGTGGTGTGAGGCGGGGGTTGCTGGTTCGGGAGTGTGGGGTCTGCTGGGGGCAGAGGGTGGCGTGCGGGAGGCGGCACCATCCGCTGCCGTCGTCGTGGGGGTGAGCGATGCCGCTGCTGAGGTGCCAGCGGCAGGCTTGGGAGACGTCGGCGGTGGCTACTTCCGTGGGGTGCAGGGCGATGGGCCGGTCGTCGGGGCGCGGGTACCAGTCGATGCGGTTGCCGCAGTGGCGGCAGCGGCCGGTCTGTCCGGCGCGCAGCAGGCGGCTGGGGCTGTTCGCGGCGATCTGCAGAGAGCGGCGGGGAAGGATGTGGCGGGGGCTGCCGTCCCAATGGCGGCCGGTGTGTGTGGGGTGGGGGCGCATGGCGGTGACCGTGCCAGGTGCCGCGCCGGTGGCTGGTGGCGGCTTTCGGGGATGTCACGCAATCGGCCCAACAAGCGGGAACGTATGCCCGATGTGTGGATCTGTCGTTCGATGCCGTCTCGCCTGTGCGGGTGATCCTCTCCCGGCGTCACGAGCGGCTGGTGGTGTTGCCGGGTCAGGGCTGTGGTGCGCCGGGAGTGGGGTGTCCCTCGCACAGGGAGGTGAGGAAGCGTTCGATGGGGACGTCGAAGGCGTGGGCCAGGGCGTGCCAGGTGGTGAGGCTGCCGGTGGTGCGGCCGTGTTCGAGGTCGATGAGGGTGCGCCTGGCCAGGCCGCTGCGTTCGGCGAGTTCGTCGAAGGTCCATCCGCGCTCGCCCCTGAGCCGCGCGAGTTCGACGCGCAGCGCGGTGAGGTTGGGGTCGGGCGGGAAGATCGTCACCCCACCATCCGACGGTGCAGACCTCTGCCCTGTCAGTGCAGACCTCTGCACTATTTGTCCCGGAGGGGTGGCGGTCACGGTGCAGAGATCTGCACTAGCGTGCGTCCGTCCCGGGACGCCTGGCTGCAGGCATTCGCGGTCCTGCGGCGCGGACAGACAGGAGGACGGTCAGCCGATGAGGCTCGGCGGTGCCGCAGTGCGGCGGATCTGGACGGTCGAACTGCGTCCACGGGCAGGCGGGCCGAACCTCGTCTGCGCCCATTGCACCGCCCGCACATCCGCGTGTGAGGCCGCATCCGCACGGTCCGCCGCCCTGGCCCATCTGGCCTGTCACGCGCGTGCTGACGCGTTGCCCGGGCATCTGCGCACATGCCAGTGCCGGGCTCAGGGCTGCCGCTGGCATCCGCGCCACCGCGGCTGCGCCGGCCCGGTACTGCTCGCCCTCACTCGAGACCACAGCGGCCGCACCTGGCGGCTGGCCGACGCCTGCGCGGCCTGCGCGGCCGCGACCAGCCACACAGCCGTCGTCCCGGACACACAGCTCGGCAGGCCCCAGTCCCCCGCCCCGCAGGCGCCTCCACGTGGCACTCACCGGCTTGGGGCGGAAGAACGCACGCGGGTACGGGAGACGCTCACCTACCTCGCCACCGCGCTGCCCCAATTCACCTCCCCCGCCGCCCGCATGCTCGCCCTGCAGTGCGCTCTGCGTGCCGACGCCCGTGGCCACACCCGCCTGCCCGCGGGCCTGCTACGCAACATGCGCCTGCACGGACGCACGGAAATCTGGGAGGAACTCGCCCACGGAGCCTGGCTGCAGTCCCCAGATCTCAGGTCAACGCGGGTGGCGGTGCAGCTGCTCGACGCCGCGGTCCTGGAGCAGGTCCCGGGTCGAAGGGCGCGCTGTCGCGCCGCCCACTGGGCGCTGCACCCCACACCCTTGCACCTGTCCGCGGCCTCGCCGCCTGCACTGCGACTGATCACACTCGTCCTGGCCGCGCACATCGGCGATCACACTGTGCACAGCGTCGACATGGACGCACTCACCCGCCTGGGCGGGCACTCGCCTCATCAGAACGCAGAGCTACTCGACCGGCTGGTCGCCGTGCACGCGCTGGCAGCCTGGCACCACAACCGGTATACCGACGAGGTGTTGTGGCAACCGTTCGTGCAGCACTCAAGGGTGCGGCCTGCAGCGCGGCGTGCGCGGCCCATCATCCGGTAGCGCACCTTCGCGCAGGTCCCACACCAGAGCCCTATCACCGGAAGGTGTTGCTCGCACAGCAAAATCAGGGCTTCTCACCCGTATCATCGCCGCACCAGGGCACGCTGCGGCCGGAAAATCTTCCCTGACCCGCTGCAACCGCCCGGCAGGGCTTCGACGCGGCCACCAAACGAGGAGAGACAGATGTCCGAAGACACGTCTACCGCCACCGAGTTGACTTCGCAGTACATCAGCCAAGTGGCCAACGACCTGGAAGCCAACGTCAAGGAACAAGAGCGCATCACGGCAGAACTCACTGCGCTTCAAGAGCAGTTGGCCACGCTGCAGCGCAACCACACCGTGCTGGTGGGCATGCAGCAGGCACTCGGTGTCAAAGCCCCGACCTCTGAACCCGCCAAGGCCGACAGCACCGCCGTGCCCTCCCCAGGAAGAGGACCACGGCTGCCCCCGGCACTCGCCGACCGGCGAAGACGGCCACCGCAAAGCCGCCCGCCACCAAGAAGCAGTCCGTCAAGAAGCCTGTTGCCAAGAAGGCGGCCACGAAGAGGACGGGGACCACCCTGGGCGACCTCATCCACCGTCACCTCACCGAGCAGAGCGAACCCCGCTCCGCGGCGGAAATCGCCGAGGCACTCGGCCATGCGCACCCCGACCGCAACATCAAGGCCACTGTCGTGCGTACCACCCTCGAAAACCTCGTCGCCAAGAGCCTGGCCCAGCGGGCCAAGCAGGGCAGCTCCGTCTTCTACACGGCCGCCAATGCGCCGGAGCCGACTGCGGCACCCACGGACGAGGTCCAGCCCGAAACCGCCGGATAGGCCACGGGACCCTCGACTGCCCGCATGAGCGTGCACGCCTGTCGTCTTGCGTTGGTCAGCGCTCCCGGACGGAAGCTCCGTAGCGGTCGGTCTGGCGGAGCACCACCACGTCCTGTGCCGGTGCGGGCCATACCTGGATGAGGTACCACTCGGTGATCTCGTCCGGAGCAAGGTCGATGGCGGTGTCCCGGCCGCGGGCGTGGATGCGCAGCCGGTAGTCGCCGGGGCCGTTGAAAGACAGCACGGGCAACTCTTCGTCGAGATCGGCCATCAGACCTCGCACCATGAGTTCTGCCGATACCGCGTGCAGGGACAGTTCGACGATCTCGTCCCACCCGATGTGCTCCGGCTGGGGTGCATGGGTGTGGAAGGTGACGGTGACGTCGACGTCGCCGGTGTGGATGCCGGTGAGGACCGTCGCAATGCCGTCTTGGACGTGGACGAGACCGTTGTGCCCGCCGGGCAGGTCAGGGCCGGCGGAGCCGTCCTCGTCGCTGATGTGGAACTGGTGGTAGTGCACGGGCACGAGCCCACGCCCTTGCCCGACCTGGTCTCTCGTGGTGTGTCCTGAATGGTCTGCGGTCAATTGGCTCACCGACGGGCATCGACAGTGCCGCCGGCAGGCCAGCCCTGTACGTCTACCGTGACGCGTGGCAGGTCCGATTCCGTCGTGTTCCGTCGTCGCAGGTGCTGGTGCACGGTGGGCCATGCGGGCTGGCCAGTCGCAGCCGGCGCAGTTCGTCCGAGACCAGACATACCCGTGGCGTATCGGAGTTGAGGCTGTGGAGGTGAGCTTACGATCGCTGGTGATGACCAGTCGTCTGCGACTTCCGGGGGCTCTTCGTGGCACAGCTTGTCCGTCAGCAGCAGGTCGATGTGTTCGTGGGTTACCACGCGTTTGGGCTGCAGGAGTCCGATGATGCCGTCCTGGATCTGCTGTTCCCGGACGATTTCGACTTCGGGACGTTCCTGAGCACTCATCCGGGTCGCCTGGACATCACCAGTGCCGGGCATACCCACACCGCTGCGCTCACGGTCGAGGTGTGGGACGGATCCCCGCCGGCGCAGGACCTGGCAGGCTGGGAGGAGCAGGCGGAGGCGGACTTCGAGTCGGTCAGCGGCCAGGTCGCCGTGTGGTCGATGAGTCTGGGCCGGTTGGACGACCTGATCACGCTGGCGGACTCGGGCGGGTCGTGGCGCGTGCGGGTCAGCTCCTCGGGGCGGGCCGCGGTCAAGGCTCTGGCGGAGAGCGAGGAGAGCATCGAGGGGGTGGAGCACTACCTCCTGCAGTTCTGGCCTGCCGGCTCGTAGGGCATCGTCGTGGCGGGAGCGGCTGGGTCGCTCCCGCCACGATGCAGGGTCAGCCGATGATCTTGACCGTGAAGCCGTCGTCGAGACCGTCGAGGATGCGGTTCTTGGAGTAGAAGCCCTTCAGGATGAGGCCACCGGCCTGGTTGTCTTCCTTGGCGATGGGCTTCACGGAGAAGTTGAACTTCCGCACTTCGGGGTCATAGGCGTGCTCCGCCGCCCCTTCATAGGTGCTCGCGAACGGGTACTCGTCGCAGTCTCGCGTACCGCCGTGGGAGTAGCCGGCGCCCCAGTAGCGCCTGCACTGCTTCTTCGCCGCATTGCGGTTGTCGTCGTTGCGTTTGGCGCTCACCGTCCGGTGCAGCGGGTCCTTCACCGTCTGTCCCGGCACCTTCTTCGCCGACATGTATGGCTTGGTGTCCTCCGGATGCGTGAACGCCGTCTTGATGTGCTGGGCTTCGGCACGCTCTTCCGCACCCGGCTTCGCGCTCAGGATCAGCGTCGTGTCGTAGCTGAAGGTCGCCGCGCCCTTCTTCGCCGGGTTGCCGCCACCGGTGGAGTTGGGCAGATAGGACGCCGCGTCCCAGCGGGGAGCGAGCATGAACAGCGTGCCCCCGGTGTCCCCGTTGAGTTTCCACGGGGCGGGAGGCGTGAAGCTGACAGCCGGCTCGTAGACCGCGAACAACACGTCGGAGCGTCCGCTTCCCTGGCCGGTCTTGGCGTTCACCGTCTGGTGAAACGTGCGCAGGGCCTCGAGTTGAGCCCATGTCTTCGTGCCGGGCATGTTCCCACCGCGGGTGAAGTGAGCGCCGGCCGGCCAGGTCTTCGGGATGGTTCCCTTGGTGGTGATCGGCATGGACAGGGCGCCCGTTTCACCGGTCGTCTCGAAGTCGGTGAAGTAGTACTGGAAGTCGATCGTGCGGCTGTCCCGTGCGATGGTGCCGACCACACGCACATTGAACATGCTCGCACCGGCCGGGCGGCCGTTCTGCAGCCACTCCTGCACGAACGAGGCCCCGTCGCACACGGCGAACCGCGACTTCACATAGAACTTCTTGTCGCTGCCCAGGCCCTTCTTGCACTCGTCGTACGTCATCTTCCGCGGCGGCTCCGGTGCTGTCGCGCCCGGCCCGGCCGATGATCCCGCGCGCGACTCCCCCCGTGCGGGGGCATAGCCGGAGGCCTGGTGCGACAGGGGCGCGTACGAAGCCGCCGGCCCCCTCGTCTCCTGTGCCAGCCGCGCACCAGGCTCGGCCTGCACGGCCATCTCCCGGAGTCTTTCGCGGCCCTGAGGAGTCGCCAGTTCCTTCAGCGACGGCTTTGTGGCACCGACCGGCAGGATGTACGACTCCACCCGCAGATCATCACGCTGGCCGGCATTCGCGAGAGCCGGAGCGGCCGCGGACACGACAACGAGTGCCGTCACCGCTGTCAGCGTCCGTCGGCCGGCGCGCCACCATCTTGTACTGCCCATCAACGAACCCCCGAGTTCATGTGTCGCCGGGCCTCTCATCCGGCGCGTGGTCAGCACACAGCTTTCCGAACAGTTGAACGAAAGCATGGCCGCCGGCGCGGATTTGTCCTGATCGCCACGAAGCTTTGACTGAGATCACCCGGCCGCGGATCACCTTCCGGCGCCGCCCACCACCGCCACGAGGGTGACCTTCCGCTGGACAGCCCCGCACCGATCCGCGGATTCGCCGGGTTCCTCCGCCAGGACCTCGACGCGGTGACCGTCGGCCTGACCCTCGTCTGGAGTTCGGGCATCGTGGAGGGGCACGTCAATAGGGTGAAAACGATCAAGAGAGCCATGTACGGCCGGGCCTCGTTCCGGCTCCTGAGGACCCGAATCCTCGCCCGGCTGTGATCGGGCCCGCTCGTCGATCAGCAGTCAGAGCTGGCCGCTGATCTGCCGAGAGAGCCCCTCGAAGACCCCCTGAAGGCTGGCTCCGGCGAGGTCGAACTGACCGGACCACGAGGCGGTGGTCGACCTCCAGACCCGCCCGGAGCCTGCCAGTGCGAACAGATGGCCGCCGCCATCGCTGGCGAAGACCAGGGCAGGTTCTTCCCCGTCGATCTGGATGGCCCCGTACTCGCGGAAGTGGTCCGCGACCAGTGACGGCGGATGAACAAAATAACCGTTCTCCACATCTGACAAGGAGACCTCGGCGATCACCCAGTACATCGTGGTCAGGTCCGAGGGAATCGGCGTCAGCTCCACGAGTGCGTTGATCGCGTGATGGCTCTCCTCCGTCGCGAGCATGACCACGTTGCTGCCCGGCTCGAAGCCATACCGTGCCTGGAACGACTGCGTCAGCTTCGCGAGCGCCGCATCCGCCTGCGCACACCAGCCGCGAAGCCACTCGGCATCAAGCGGTTCGTCAGCCACGGTCACTCCCTTTCACCTCAGCCGGGCACCCGCCCACGCGAGTCCGGAAGAACCTACAGGAGCGTTCACGTAGATCCGGTCAGAGCCGTTTTCAAAGATCCTCATCACCGTCAGATGTCGGCGCCCCTCCAGCACCTCGGCCTCGAGCTGCGGGCGCCTGGCCAGCACGTAGTCGCAGACCGTGGAGTAGGAGACCAGGTCGGGGCCAGACGCTGATGGATCCGGCGCGCGGTGTGCTTCTGCTTGCGCGGCGCGTTCGCGTCTTCCCGCAGCATGTCGTCGATCCACGGCTTGGCCGGATCAGCGACCGTGGCCCGCGGCGTCGGCTTCTTCCGTGGCGGGCGGAACAGAACACAGAAGGGTCTGCCGCACCGTCCGGCGATGCACCCCGTACTTCTCTGCCAGGGGCCGCTGCGACAGTTCCGGATCGAGACGCTTGTCCCGCTGGATCGCAGCGAACAGCTCCGTCCGCGACAAATCCATCCCGGCCTCCCGGCACGACCGTGATCAAGCAACATGGCCTCCGACATAACCGTGATCGACGGGGGGACTCTCTGCATCCGCCTTGCTGACGGCCCAACTCATTCACTCCGACGTGGGCTCGTCGCCGAACGAGTTGAATCAGTCTCACTCTGCCGCGAAGGCCCAGCGTTCATTCAAGTTCGCTCATCGAGTGCAGCTGCGCGAACTCGTCAGCGAGTATGCCCATCACGACTAGATCATGGTGTCGGCTGGCGAAGAACACGTGATCGCGCAGACGTCCTTCCTCGACGAAGCCGAGACGGCGATGCAGTGCCAGTGATGCCTCGTTGTGCGCGAAGATCCGCGCTTCGCACTTGTGGTATCGCCGCTCCGCGAACATGAATCGCAGCAGCATCACCACGGCTTCTGCCGCGTAGCCCTTGCGTCGGTGCCCAGCACCCATCGTGATGCCGTATTCGAACCGCCCCGCACGCGGATCTGCGTAGTGCGAGCCGACAGCCCCGACGATCTGCCCCGTGTCCACGGCTTCGATGGCCAAGCTGAAGCAGTCGCCGTCGGACTTCGCGACGGCCTGTTCCTTCGCCCAGGCGCGGAACCCCTCGGCAGACCGAGGCGGATGCAGCAGGTCTCCCGACCGCTCCTCGTCGACGGCGAAGCCCATGAACGCCGTCCAGTCCTCAGGCTCGATACCGCGCAGACGTACCCGCTTACCAGTCCAGAACGAAGTCATCCCCTATTCGATCACGGGCAGGACGCGATGCACAGGCCAGCCGAACCACCGCTTGAACTGCCTTGTCATACCGGTGGAGCCAGATCAACTTGGTACGCAGTGGAGCCACGAAACGCTGGTGCGCTGGCGCCCAAAGAAGTGCGTACAAACAGGCTTGTGGAGACACCGTCGCAGAGCCGCGTCGCTAGTGCCTGTTTTCGATCCCAGGTTTTGAGTAGCTTTGGGCCCTAGGCTGGCTGGGTGTCCGAGGACGCCGGGGTGGCCGGGGAACGGGTGTGCGGGGGTTGCGGTGAACGGCTGCGGTCGGACGCGCGGCCCGCCGCCGTGTACTGCTCGGCGGCGTGTCGTGCCAGGCAGTGGCGCCGGGACTTCCGGTTGCGCAAGCGGGTGGCCGCCGAGTTGAGCGGTGCCGGCCGGGCCGAGTGCCCCGAGTGCGGGGCGACTTGGGTGGCCGGGGTGGATCGCCGTTCGAACGCGGTCTACTGCTCGCGGCGGTGCGTCACGAGGGCTTGGAGGGCCCGGAAGGAAACGTTCGACGAACGGTCACAGTGGCCGCATAGCGAACGCATCCGGATCCCAACCCTGTTCAGAAAACGGTCAATTGCGTTCGTTGTGATCGTCATATTTCCAGTCTGCCTCTCGGTCGGGAAGCGGGACGGGTCTCGCCACGGCCGCCGGGCCGTGCCCCGGGCCTGCGGTGGGTGGTGGATGCCATGCCCGAAGAGATCGAGACCGCCGACAAGGTCGGCAGTGTCAGCGCGGACCGGTACGCGGAGATCGTGGCCGAGCTGCGGAAACTGGTGGAGACCGCCAGCCGGATCCAGTTCACGGTCGGCGACTACGCGCTCGAAGTCGAGCCGATGCGCGAGGCCGGCGGCCAGGAACGGAGCGACTCTCTGTTCACGGTCAAGGAGTCGCTATTCCGCCTGGCCGAGGACATCGGACTGTCCTACGCGATGGTGGACAAGGCCCGGTGGACCGCGTCGAAGTGGCCGAAGGACCGGCGGGTGACGGGGGTGTCGTTCACGGTCCACAACATCCTGGCGTCGATCGCCGACGAAGAGGAACGGTTCGCCACCATCCTCAACCCGCCTGAGGGCAAGTTCCGCTGGACGCCGGACGAGGCGAACCGGCGGGTCGGCCGGCAGGTCGTCAAACCCGTCACTCCGCAGGAGAAGGTCAGCGCGATCCACACCCTCGCCCAGGACGAGGAGGTCGCCGCTACCGTCACCGGTGATCTGCTGCGGCGTCCGGCGGTCGTCGCGCAGGTCAAGGACGAGGACAAGGTCCGGGCGGTGGAGGAACTGCCCCGGGAGGACCAGGTCGCAGCCGCCGTTGCCCCGGACTTCCTGCGCCGCCCCGCGGTCGTCGCCCGCGTCGCCAAGGCGGACAAGGTGAAGGTCGTCGAGGAACTGACCCGTGACGAGCACGTCGCCGCCGAGGTGACTACCGGCCTGTTGCGCAGGCCGGACGTCGCTTTCCGGGCGATGTCGGACGACACCGCCCGCCACCAGGTCAACCACGCGCAGGTCGAGCGGGGCCGGCAGGCCCGTGAGCACTTCGAGGAGACCAGCCCCGTCGCCCCGGCGATCCGCAGCATCGACCGGTCGGTGGAGTTCCTGGACCTGGTCACCGCCTGCCACTCCTTCGTCGCGGCGGCCGGCCGCGTCGTCCCAGGCCTGCGCGACCGCCAGCTCGGCAACGACGAACGCACGATCGTCCACGAGAACGTCGCCCGCGTCCGCGCGACGCTGGACTGGATCGAAACCGCAGTCGACACCGGCAAGGTGGACGTCGACGGCGAGCTGGCCCGCCTGCTGCAAGGTGAGTAGGCGATGCCCCGCGCTTTCGCGCGCAGATCACCCGCCGCCCAGCGACACGCCGACACCGTCCGGTTCGTACTCTTCGAGGCCCGCCCGGCCGGTCTGACCTTCAACCAGCTGGTCAGATCCAGCGAACTGTCGCCCTACCAGGCCCGCTCCGGCCTGGCCTGCCTGCGGGACACCATCGCCGAACGCGGCTGGCCGCCCCTGATCTGGACCCGCCCGGACGGCTACAAGTTCTGCTCGGACCCGGCCGAGCTCCAGGCATACGAGGTCGCGATCATCCGGGAGAAGCTCACCGAGATCCGCCGGTTCATCACCGGCGTCGTCGCCCCGCACGCGGCCCTCCAGCCGAAGGGCCGCTGGATCAAGCACTTGAACACCCAGCTCAGCTCGGTCGAGTCCACGCTCGACGTGATCGCCGACTACATCGATGCCTGACCGGCGGGGCCGGCCGCAAAGCGGCCGGCCCCGCCCCGTCCTGGAAGGAGGGGCACATGCCTCGGCGACGCTGCTACCCCTCCGACACCTGGGACGACGAATGGGAACTGATCGCGCCCCTGTTGCCGACACCGGCCTACGAAACGAAAGCAGGCGGCCGACCCGAGAAGCACCCTCGCCGGGAGATCGTCGACGCGATCCGCTATGTCGTCGACACCGGCTGCAAGTGGCGGGCCCTGCCCAAGGACTTCCCGCCCTGGCGGACCTGTTACGGGTTCATGGCCCGCTGGGCCGCCGCCGGCGTCATCGGGCAGATCCGTGACCAGCTCCGCAAACGGATCCGCCGCGAGATGGGCAAGGCGCCCGGAGCGGTCGCCACCGTCATCGACTCCCAGTCGATCAAGGCCGCCGAGACCGTCGGCAAGGACTCCCGCGGCTACGACGCCGGCAAGAAAATCAACGGCCGCAAACGGCACCTGGTCGTGGACACCAAGGGCCTGCCGCTGTTCGTCATGGTCACCCCGGCCGACATGACCGACCGCAACGCGGCCAAGGAAGTGCTGTTCCGGCTGCGGCTGATGCACCCCGAGATCACCATCGTCTGGGCCGACTCCGCCTATGCCGGACAGCTCGTGACCTGGGCAAAGACCTACCTGAACCTGACGATCAAGACCGTCAGCCGCCCGAAGGACGCCTCCGGGTTCGTCGTTCTGCCCCGGCGCTGGGTCGTCGAACGCTCACACGCCTGGGTCATGCACGCCCGTCGACACGCGCGCGATTACGAACGGCTCGTCCAGCACTCGGAATCGCTCATCACCTGGGCCGCGATCACTCTTATGACCAGGCGAATCACCCGCCGAAGCTCCCGCAGGAGCGGACAGCCGGCCTCCCGCGAGGCCCAACGGGACTGATCATCTCGGCACTGACGGTCAGCAGTGCCACCAAGAGGCCACCGGGCCCGGACCGTGGACCTGAGCACTACTCTCCCACCGACAAAGCCGCATCACTGCAATCCGGCGAGACCGCTATGCGGAGGGACTATCCGTGACCGGGGACGCAGCCGCTTCCGTCATGGGCGCCGGAACATTCCCCGTGGCGATGCGTTCCTTCCGCCATGGCAGGAGCAGCGCGCTCGCCATACACAGCAGCCCAGCGATGAGCAGGGCACCGCGGACCCCCACTGGGGCGGCGATGAGACCACCAGAGATTATGAAGGCGGCCTGGCACGTCTTCGAGCCGACGGACCAGGATGTGCCGACGCGGGACATGAAAGCGTCCGGTGTGGCCGCCATGCGATACGTGGTGAACGACGGGTTGAAGACCCCGGCGGAGAAGAGCAGGCCGAAGTCGGCGGCCACAATGACGAACACGCCGAGGGCACCGGAGGGTGTCAGTGGCAGCAGGATCGTCCAGAGCGTGCGCGCAACACCGGACAGCAACAGAATGCGGCGCTGTCCAAATCGCTGGGTGAGCAGCGGGGCCAAGCGTGAGCCCAGCACGCCGCCCAGGCACGGCAGTCCCAGGGCGAGTCCGTACTGCCACGGTGCCAGGCCGAGGTCATGCAGCATGAGGACGGCCATCAGTGGTGACGTCATCATGATGGATCCACCAAAGAGCAGCGCGTTGAAGAACAGCGGCCGCAGTCCTGGGTGCCGCAGGAGGTACTGCCAACCGGCAGCGATGTCGCGGCCCAGGTGAGAGGTGGCGGCGCGGACCGGTGGCGCAGGTTCAGGCTGCCGGATGCGACGGATACCCAAAGCCGATCCGAGGAAGGACAGCGCGTCGACCACCATCGTGGCGGCCGTGCCCAGTGCCCCGATGAGAAGCCCGCCCACGGGCGGGCCGGCGCTGACGCTGATCCAGTTGGTCGTCTCAAACAGGCTGTTGGCACGAAGGCGGTGCTCGGGCAGGACAAGTGCCTTCAGATGCGCGCCACTCGCCGCGTCGAACGCGACAGACGCCGCCGTCTGGAGAACGCCCACGACGCACAGCTGGGTGTAGGTGAGCCTGCCGAAAGCCATGGCGACCGGAACGCTCGCCAGCAGAACGCAGCGGGCCAGGTCGGCGGTGATCATGACCGGCCGCTTGTACTGGTGCTCGATACGCACACCGAGCGGCAGAGCGATCACTCCACTGGCCACTGCAGACAACGCAGCGAGCAAAGAGACCTGGAACGCAGAGGAGTCCAACACCAGGAGGGCAATCAACGGCAACGCCCCCATGCCGACGGCACTGCCCGCTGCGCTGACCGCATAGGCGCCCCACAACTGCCGGAAGTCCTGCCCGAGCGTGCTCCGCCGTACCAACCGAACCTCCCGAGGTGTGAAGGCGCTCAGCGTAGTGACTCGGACTAACCACCACCCCGTGATCAAGACATCACCAGACGCATCTCAGAGCTGAGATCAGAAACAGGTACTATGCCGTCGGCAACGAGGGGCTCTACGCCGTCGGTTGTCGCTCGCCAATGCGGTGGTCAACGGGTGCGCCAGGTGCGGACTTCGAGGTGGAGGATCTGGGCATCGGGACGGATGCGTCCGGTTTCCACGAGCCATTGGTGGACGGCGGCGGTGACGTCTCCGGCGGCGGCGTCGACGCGTCGGGCGAAGTCGACGGCGTCGAATCCGCCGGTTTGGGCGGAGCCGTAGGAGCGTTCTTCGGTGTGGTCTGCGCGTTGGATGACGTCGCGGCGGATGCCGGGTGAGTCGGTGCGGCTGCCGGAGGGGTGCAGGTAGCCGGTCTTGGCGAGGCGCACGGTGAACGCCAGGCGCAGTCCCAGGCGGGCAGCTTCGGCGATCAGAGGGCGCAGGCGGGCGGAGCCGGAAGCGATGGCTTGGTGGCCGACGCGGCCGGTGCCCGAGCCGGTAGGGGTGATCAGGACGGCTTTGCCGCGTACGCGGGCGCGAGCGCCGGAGGCGGTGGTGCGGCGGGTGATGTAGCGACCGGCGATGGTGGCGAGTTCGGGCACGTCGGTGATGCCGCCTGCTTCGACGGCGGTGAGGACCTGCTGGAGTGCGGTGACGAAGGCCGCGCCTTTGTTCTTGGTATAGAACTGCGAGACCAGGGAGGGGTCCCGGTTGATGATGTGGGCGATGTCGCGTTTGGTGTAGCCGGCGGCCTGGAGTCGATCGGCTAGGTGGGCCGCCTCGTTCAACGTTCGCTGGCTTGTGGCCTTGCTTCGGCGGCGGTGTGGCATCAGGCCTCCTGGCTGGTGGCGAGAGCGGCACGTCCGGCGTCCCGCAGGGTGAGGAGTTCCTCCTCGCTCGTGGGGGCGGGCAGGGGGCCGCGCAGGTGGCCGCGCAGGAGGTAGTCACCGGGCTGGTGATGGTAGGGCCAGTTCTGGGGCTGGGTGAGGTAGAGGGCGTCGGTGCGGAACGCGATCACCGTGCCGGGCGGTGTGTGCAGGGCACCGGCGTAGGCGTCGTCGTCGCGGTGGCGTTGGGTGAGCAGGGCGGCGCGGGCGGCGGACCAGATGGCTGCGGCCCATTCGGGGTGGGCGTTGGGATCGCGGCTGAATCCGGTGGGTTTCTGCCAGGTGATCAACTCGTCGTCGAAGCCGATGATTTCGGCGTCCGGGGGTACGTCTCGTTCCGCGGTGCGGGGGGTGGTGCCGGTGACCATGCGGGGGCGCTGGGCGAAGGCGCCGATGCCGTACAGGAGAATCGAGCGCACCGCGCGGGAGGCGAGGTGAGCGGCCCGGGCCTGCTGAGGGTCGCCCTGGAAGTGGGCCTGGGCGGAGAGGTTCGTCCAGGTCTCTTTGAGTTTCTTCGCCCAGTCGTCCAGGGGTTTGCCGTCGTCCCACAGGATGCCGTCGAGGATCTCGATCTTCCACGGCTGGATGGGGTTGGTCAGCGCGGTGTGGATCTCGGGTCCGCCGGCCCAGGTGGTGAAAGTGGTGCCTGGGGTGGCGGGGTAGTGCCAGGCGCGGTCACCAGGGGCGGGGGCGGGCAGCAGACCGACGTGGTTCCAGGCGTCGGGGACGGTCACACGGACCTGCCAGTGCCCGCACCCGTACAGGGCGCGGATCTGTTCGTTCTCCGACCAGGCGGCGAAGGTCGCGGCGGTGATGCGGCGGGGAGTGCCGACCGGGGACTTCCAGGTGTGCTTGGCGTAGGCGAAGGTGCGGTCGTACTCGACGAGCCGGGGCAGGTCGTCGGGGACGCGGGGCGGGGTGATGAGTTCGTTGCGGCCCTGTCCGGCGGTGGCGTGGAGCAGGCCGCGGAGTTCTTCGGACAGGACGGGGAAGCCGTCGGCGTACTGGCCGCGTTGCGGGATGGTGCGGGTCCACAGGTCACGGCCGGTCTGGGAGGGGGAGCCCATGATGACCGCGTCGTTCCAGTGGCGGCGCAGGGCCTGCCAGAGCAGGACGAAGGCGTCGCGGATGACGGTGGGGTCGTCGCCGTCGGTGTCGAACCACTCCCCCACCGAACGAATCTCGACGTGCTGGTCGCCTGCTTCGCGCTGGTAGCGGCCGACGGGATTGCGGGCGTGGACGAAGTGCCCGGCCATGCGGTCACGGCCACGGCCCGTGTCGGTACGCCAGCCCGGGATGGGGGCGTTGAGCCAGGCGGCGACGGCGTCACGCAGGTACGGGTAGCGGTCGGCGTCGCGGTGCCAGGGGTCGCCGGCGGTGATGTAGATCCGCTCCACGCCCTCGGGGATGGTGTGGAAGACGGCAGTGAGGATGTCGGCGGCCGTGGCGTTGCCGAGGTCGAGGTGGTGGGTCTGCTGGCGGTGGACCAGGACGCCGGTGGTGGTGTCGAGGAAGACGGTGGAGCGGGCCTGCTGGGTGAAGTTGGGCCGGGTGGAGACCAGGCCCTGGGTGTGGGTGAACCAGGCATCGCCCGTCTGTCCTTCAGGGATGGAGGGCAGGGTGGGCGGTGAGTCCGGCGTGGCTTCTGCCGCTGGCGTGGCATCGGCGGGAGCGGAGGGGGCGGGCAGCGCCGGGTCGGCGGGCGGTGTGGATGGCTCCGCTGCGGGTTGGACCGCAGGTTCAGGCTCAGCGCCCGCAGGCGCGGTGTCGGGGGCGGCGGCGGAGGATTGAGCGGGAGTGGGGGTGTCGTGATTGAGGGTGTCGGGGGCCAGGGAGGGGGCGAGGGCGACGACATCGGCGACGCTCAGGCCGGCGGCCGGTGCGATCCGTTCTGCCTTGGCCTTGTCATAGGCGGTCAGCTGGGTGATCTGTTTGTCTCTGTCTGCTTCCAACCTGGTCAGGGCCGCCTGGGCTTTCTTGATCTCGTCCCGCAGGGTGCGCAGGTGGGTCAGCGCGGCGTTGTAGCTCTGTGCGTCCATCGGGGATTCCTTGTTCGGGCTGGGGTGTCAGTCCGCGCTGGTGGTGGTCACGTAGGCGATGGCTCCGCCGGATTGGGAGGCGAGCCGTGTGCCCAGCAGGAGTTCGGCGAGTTGTCGGTCGCTGTCGGTGCGGGCAGTGATGACGAGCCGGGGGGTGGCCAGGTCGGTGACGTAGCCGGCCAGGCGGGCGGCGGGGAACGCGTAGCGTCCCTGGTCGTTGCGCTGCCAGGTGTCCAGGCCGGTCAGGACGGCGACGACGTAGCCGGACAGCGTGACGGGCAGCAGGCCTGCGGCGGCGATGCTAGCGGGGTCGCATCGCCACCAGCCGCGCAGGCTCTTGAGGAGATGAACAGCGCCGAGGTGGGGTGCGTAGCCGATCCATGTGCGGTCGTTTTCGTCGACGCGGCGTGCCGCGTCGACGCGTAGG
The DNA here is from genome assembly GCF_900215565.1 of Streptomyces sp. Ag109_G2-15. NCBI lineage: Bacteria > Bacillati > Actinomycetota > Actinomycetes > Kitasatosporales > Streptomycetaceae > Streptomyces > Streptomyces sp. Ag109_G2-15. Next base: position 7,972,484 of record NZ_OCNI01000001.1, on the reverse strand, counting down.
ACGGCGATCTCCCGGGCGTCGAGGCGGTGCAGCGGGGCGTGCGGGCGCTGGTGGAGGGCCTGGACGACGTCGAGGGGGATCATGACGCGGACGCCGCGGTGGGAGAGACCAGGCAGGACGTCGGCGCGGATGAGGCGGCGCAGGGTGGTGATGGCGAAGTCCAGTTCGGTGGCGGCCTGGCCCGTGGTCAGCAGCACGGCCATGTCCGTCTCCCTGGTGGTGTGTGGGGTCGTAGTAGGACGTTAGCGGCACGCTTCCTCTTGTTGCAAGCCTGATCAGATATTTGATCAGGCTTGCAACAGGGGGGTGTCACAGGGCGTTGAGGCGGGCCTGGTCGGCGGCGGGGCCGACTGCTCCGATCTTCAATAGCCGGGAGTCGATGGCCTGTTCGGTGCGGCCGAACTCGTTGCTGAGTTCGGGGGTCAGGACTCCGTCGGCGCAGCGCTGGGCCAGCCGCCGTTCTTCTTCGTCGCTCCAGCGGGTGTGGGTGTTGCGGTGGATCTGGCGGCGTTGCTGCATAGCTTCGGAGAGGGGTCGGCTGGCGGGGGTGGTGCGGCCTGATCCGGGAGTCCGGATCAGGCCCTGACGTGTGAGTTCTTGGTAGATGGCGCCGCGGGAACAGCCGAACTCCGCGGCGAGGATGGTGAAGTCGCGTTCCTGGCGGAACCGGGCGGCGAGCCGGGTGCTGTCCGCGGGTGCCCATCCGCCGCCCTGGCGGGGCGGGGGGATGGCGGCGGGTCCGGTGAGGGTGTGGGAGGCGGCGTCCAGGAGACGGGCCAGGGGCTCGAGGTCGTCGGCGGTGACGGCGCCGCAGAGTTCTCCTTGGATGTCTCCCCGCTCGCTGCTGATGGTGAGTTCCAGGGTGAGCTGTCCGTTGTCGCAGCGGGTGCCGGTCAGGGCGTAACGGCGGCCTCCTTCGGTGAAGGCGGACTCCAGGCAGGGCGCCGGTGCGGGGGCGGGCGGTGTGTCGGACGGTAGGGGGGCGGTGCCCATCGGGGAGGCGAGGAGGGTGTGGATGTGCCAGGTGGCCAGGAAGCGGCCGCCGGTGTCGAGTTGGTAGGTGACGGGGCCGGCCTCCAGGTCGGTGATGCCGTACAGGACGGTGAGTCGCTGTCCGGCGAAGGGGCTGGCCGCTTCGGGGGTTCCGGGCACGGGCTGGTAGGTGAGGGTTCCGCGGCTGGGCTCGTCGGCGGGGTCGAGCAGGGGGGCGTCGGGGTCGCCGTGCCAGTGTCCGTTGCTGTCTTGGAAGGCGTAGATGACGGTCATGGTCGGGCTCCTTACTCAGTAGTGGAACTGGATGAGGTGCAGGTCGCTGATGGTCACGGCGGCCTGCTGCTGGTCGGCGGGCAGGGCGCGGAAGAAGTAGGCCTCGCCGATGCCGTCGGCGAGGATGCGGCGCAGTTCGTCTTCTTTGGCGTCGCGGTGGCGGGCGTCGAAGAGCTGGCGGGCGTGGAGGGCGGGCAGGTCCTCGGTCAGGCGCAGCAGGCGGGGGTCGTGGAATTCGCCGTTGAGGGTGGTGTAGGCGAAGCGGGCGTGGATTTGGGCGGTGACGCAGCCGCCGCGGTCGAGGATCTGTTGATGTGCGCGGCGGCGGACCTCCGGTTGCCAGGTGCGGTAGATCTCGTGCTCTATGAGGGTGGCCTGGGCGGGTGTGAGGTCGTTGAGGTCGCCCTCAGCCCATCGGGTGAGGGCATGGGGATAGGCGAACAGGCGCGGTGCCAGGGCGCTGGGGCTGTGGTGGTGCAGCAGGTGGCGCAGGCGTGCGGCGGGGCGCTTGGGGGGTTGTCGTGTCCAGTGCCGGGCGTCGGCGAGGTCGAGCGCGTGGGCGACGGAGGTGTTCAGCAGCGGCACGATGGGGGTGGTCTCCTGCCGTGGGTTACCGAGGTCGGGGCTGGTCGTTGTCCGCGGTGAGAGGCGGGGCGAGAGGGCCCGGGCCGGGGATACGGGAGGCGGGCATGGACGGGGAGGCGGTGCCGAAACCGGTGGGGCTGGAGCCGGTGCCGGGTGAGGCGGCGGCATCCTTTGTCCGGCGGCTGGCCCACCTCAACGGGCTGTCCGTGGGGGAAGTGCTGCGGGAGGCGGGAGCGCGTCGGCCGCCCCGGGAGGTGGATCCGTGGGCGCAGGAGGTGTTCCTCGGTGAACAGGCCGCCGCGCGGCTGGCGGTGATGGCCTGGCGCACGCCGCAGGAGCTGTGCCGCGCACTGCCCACGCTGGCCGCCGGGGCGACGGGGCGCGTCCGCCAGCAGTCGGTGCGGGTGGAGCCCTGGCCCGGTCAGTGGACGCCGCTTGAGCCCTGCGCGGGGTGCCTGGCCCGGCACGACGACCTCGTGACGCCGGTGGTACTGGCCGGTGGCGAGCCGTGGCAGGTGTGCGTGCGCCACGGCCGCTGGCTGCGCAGCTCCGACGGCGGCGGCCCTGCCCAGGTGCCTCTGGCCGGGCTGGAGGAGGTGGTGCGGGCGCATCGGCGGCGCCTTCGGCTGCAGCAGCAGGTGGGACCGTACGCGCGGGCGCTGCTGGCCGATGCGCTGCAGGTGGCCGCGGCCTGGTGGCAGGGCCGCCAGATGGGCTCGGAAACGCTCTGGGCCGGCCGGGAGGCAGTGCTGGGCACGGGGCGGCAGCGATGGGCGGTGCCGCTGGTCGTCTACCCGGAGGCCGTCGTCGTCGCCGAGGCCATGGCCGTGTACGAGCGGCAGCGGCGCTGGGGCCGGGAGTTCGACAACGGTGCACCGGGCTGGGTCTCGCGGCGGTGGATCGCCTTCGTGGGCGAGCGGCTGGGCATGCCCGGCCCGATGGAGCACGGCGGTTACCGGATGCTGCGCCAGTGGACGCTGCGGCATCGCATCACTGCACCGGTGGTAGCCCGGCTGGCCCAGCTGGCGCCGCCGCCCGGCTATCGGGCCGGGCACCTGCCGGTGATGGACCCGCATCACGGTCTGCCGGAACGAGGGGCGTGGGAGGACGCCTCGTGTCTTGACTGGCGGCTGGGCCGGCCCGTGACCGCCCTGGAGTGAGGAGGAGACGGCCCGCGGTGGGCAGTAAGCGCCGCGGGCGGGCGGGGAGGTCACCATGACGGGCAGGTGTCCTTCAGCAGCTGGGCGGGGTTGGTCCCCTCGGCGCAGCGGGCCGTGTACCAGTGCAGGGCACGCACTGCGACGGGGCGGACGTGGCCGGGCGAGATGCCGATCTGGAAGTCGCTGTAGGGGGTGTCGGTGATCTCGGTCAGGTGCGGGGTGCGGGTGGCGTACACGAGGTGGTCGCCTGCGACCGCGAGGGGGAAGTAGCCGCTGCGGGACGTGCGGGCGAGTTTGCGGTGGAGGTTGGCGCGGGCGTTGGCGATGACCGCGGCGCGCAGGTCGGGACGCCAGGTGGGCTCATTCGGGGTGGGCCAGGCGGCGAGCGCGGCCTGGTCGGGCTGGGCGGGCGGCTGGGCCAGGGCCGCGAAGGCGTCCTGGGCGGTGGCGTGAAGGGCGTGCAGCAGGGCCCGCTGCAGGGGGTCGGCCTGGGGCAGGTCGGCCAGGGCGGCCAGGAGGTCGGGGGTCTCCATGGTGGCGGTGATGCCGAGGCGTTCCAGGACGGCCAGGCGGGCCCGGCGCAGGTGGTCGTACCACGGGGCCAGGTAGGGGCCGGTCGGGCCGGGGCGTAGCCAGCCCTGGACGGGTTGTAGCTGTGCTGCGCCCACGCGCAGCGCGGCGTAGGCGACGGCGGGTGTGGTGTGCCAGGTGAGGCCCGTGCCGGCGAAGGCCGGGGGCAGCATCGGGTGCGAGGGGGCACCGGAGAGGTCGACGAGCCAGCTGCCGGGCCGCTTGGTGTCAAAGGGCGGGTGGTGGACGTGGTGGGCCGGTCCGTCGGCGACCCGGATCTCGTTGCTGCCGGCGAGGTGGAGCAGGTTCACCGCCAGGCACACCACGTATGCGCGGTCGGCTTCGTCGGGGGCGGGATGGCGCCACCAGTCGATGTCGGTGTCGGCGAGGGTGTCCTGCTCGGCGCGGTGGCTGGCCAGTTGGTGGCCGGGCGGAGCCTCGCAGGGGGCCGGGTCGACGGGCAGGGTCAGGGCTCCGCGCACCCCCGCGCTCAGCAGGGCTCCGGTGGCGGTGTGGCGGTGGGCGGGCGGGCGCAGGTCGCGCATGAGCTGGTGGCCGCAGGCGCCCGGAGGGCCCAGCGGGGTGCGCACGAGCGCGGTGTACTGGCCCAGGGTGGCGGCGAGTTCGCCCGGGGTGAGCCGTTCGGGCAGGTTCCAGGCGTCGTGGTGCAGGGCCCCCAGTCGGTGACGGCGAGGTGGATGCTGTCGCAGGCGGGATCGCCTGTGCTGGGGTGCAGGCGCATCCAGGGGCCCAGGCCGTCGGTATCGGTCTGCCAGCCGATCGCGCGGGCCTGCTGCAGCAGCGGGTGGTCGCTGCGCGGATGCCGTGCGGGCAGGTCGGGCAGGTCGGCGGGCAGCGCCAGGCGGGCGCGGGCAGTGGGTGTGAGCACCAGCAGCGGGGCGGGCGGCAGGGCTTCGCGGCGGACGGGGGCTGCGCCGAGCGGGGTGTTCACGGCCCAGGTCAGCAGCCCGTGCAGGTCGTCGGCGGGGCAGGGCCGGGTGCGGCCGTCGGCGAGGTGGGCGATCAGCCCTGACGGGCCGGCCTCGAGGACGGCGAGGGGGCCGTCGGAGATGCCCCTGGCCTTGATCGGCGGATAGACCAGGCGCACCATGGGGCCGGGCGGGCTGGGCGTGCGCTGTGACGACAGTGCAGGGGCGGCAGCGGTGGGCCGTGCAGGGGCCAGCTGGGGTGCGGGCGGGGCGGGTTGAGCCTTCCTGGCGTCGGATGCGGGGCAGCGGGTGCCCAGGTGCTGGGGGTGGCCGCCGACGCGGTGGTACGTGGGCTGCTGGCAGCGGCGGCACGGTGCACCGGCTGCCGCCAGGGTGGGGATCTCGTGCCGGAGGGCGCCTAGTGCTGCCCAGTCCGGCGTCTGGGCGGACGAGGGCTGTGGCGCAGCGGTGCCCTCCAGCCGGGAGTCCAGAGCGGTCAGCAGGTGGCGGTAGACGGCCGCGTTGTCGCCGCGCGGGGTGGTGCCCTGTTCCCAGGCACGGACGGTGTCCTCGCTCACGCCGCAGGCGTCGGCGATCTGGTGCAGGGAGAGGCCGGACTCGCGGCGCAGTTTGCGCCGTTGTGCCGGCACGGGCAGGCCGCCAGACGTCGGTCCCGGCTCTGGGATGGCGTCGAAGTCGAACAGTCCGTCCACAGTTGGATCGGCTCCCCCACTGGTACTTGGTCTCGGATGCGGCACTGCTGATCGGCAGACGCGCTTGGCAGCGCAGCATGCAGGAATCCGCAAAGGCATGCGTCACGCGCAAGAACGTTTCGCTGGCTGTCGGCCTGCGAAGACGGTGCGGGAGCGGGCCGAAAGTCTGCCCGTTCGAGCGAGGCGCGCGGCGGGCGTTGCCTTGCGCCCCCCTTTCCCAGCCCCCGGGGGGCGGTCTCACCTGGCACAACGGGTCGTTCGACCGTGTGATCGACCGGCGCGCAGGCGGCAGCGCACGCTCGCTCGTTCGAGGGTGTTCGACCCGGATCACTTTCCCCGCACGCAACGGACGGCCACGGTGATCGGCATCGCCCGGATCGATCACACGGGCGATATCCGTGCTTTCGCCGTCGTGGAAGGTGTTGCCGTGGCTGAGGTGGTGTGGGCGCAGTTCCTGTCCCCCGCTGGGCGGCTGCTGGAGAAACCCGTGAGCCAGGTCCGTCAGGAGCGGCTAGAGGAACGGGCCGAGGTGTGGAGACCGACGCGGTATCGGGGCCGGCGGGCGATCGCCACGTGGTGGCGGTCGGCCGGACAGGCCCGGCACGCTGGCTGCGCCAGCCTCGGTGCCCTGGAGGCGGCGCTGTCTCTGGAGTTCGATCCGCAGGTGGTGTCGTTCGCGGGTTGGCCGGTGCGGCTGTCTTGGGCGGGCAGCACGGAGGGCTACGTGCCGGACTTCTTCGCCCGGCTGGCCGACGGGCGGGCGCGACTGCTGGTGTGCCCTGCGGGCGGGTGGGAGGAGACCGCGAGGCTCCTGGAGGCGGCCGACGAGCAGGCCGGCTGGGAGGTGCGGGTGCATCCGGGCACGGATGACGCGGCCGCGGCCGCGAATCGGCGGCGTCTGGCCCGCTACCGGCATGCGCGGTTGGCGGATGCGGACACCGCACGCGTGCTGCACCAGGTGTTCGCCCGGCCGCGCCCGTTCGCCGACGGGATCAGGGCCAGCGCCCTGCCCGAACTGGCCACGGTCGCCCGGGCGTTGCACCTGGTCTGGACGCGCGAGCTGCTCATCGACTGGAGCGCCCCATTCGTGCCCGCCCGCTCCCTGGTGTGGTCGCCGCAGGGGGTGCGCTGATGGCGGTGCACGCGCCAGACCGGCCGGAGGTCGTGGCGGTGGGCAGCGCCGTGCACTGGCGCGGCGAGACGTATCTGGTGGCGGCGCTGCAGGGCAGCAGCGTGCACCTGCTCAGCCGGCAAGCCGACGGCGAGGACGCCGTCGTACTGCTGGATGCGCTGCACCGCTCCCCCGGCTTCCGCGTGCTGGACGGACCGGACGCGCCGGCGCACGACGAGGTCCCCGCCCCGCCGTCGGCACCCGCGCGCCGGCCCCTGGGCGGCGCGGACCTGCTCGACGGGCTCCCGGACCTGGCCCGCCAGGAGGCCGACTTCTGGCTCGACCATGTACTGGAAGTGCACACGGGACTGCCCGGATTCGCCGCCCCGGGCACTGCTCCGCGTCCCTGCTACGACCCCGAGCGCACCACTCTGCGCGACCGGTATGCGACCAAGGCCGCCGAACTGTGCGCGGCGCATCACCAGGTGTCGGCGGCCACGGTGGAACGCAAACGGCTGGCCTGGCTGGAGCAGGGCGTGTGGGGGCTGGTCGACAAACGGCGGGTGCGCGGTGGAAGCCGGCACGGCCGCGTCGACGAGCAGGTCGTCACGCTGCTGCGGAAGGTGCACAAGCGGCAGGAGAAGAAGTCCATCGGGACCAGGTCACGGCTGTTTGAGCTGCTCAGGAGGGCGTGCGTACGGAAGTTCAAGAAGCGGGCGGAACAACTGATGCCGTCCCGGGCGACGTTCTACCGGCTGCTGGACCGGCTCGGGATCGTCTGCGGAAAGCAGGCCGCCGCCCGGCGCGGCGACGGCAGCCACCGCCCGGATCCGCCGTTCACGCTGGCCATGGCCACGACGCCGGGCGAGCAGGTACAGATCGACACCACCTCGCTGGACGTGCTGGCGCTGGATGAGACTGGACGCGTCGTCTCGGTGGAGCTGACCGCAGCCATCGACGTGGTCAGCCGGACGATCCTGGCCGCAGTCATCCGGCCCAAATCCAGCGGCACCAAGACCAGTCCCAACTCCCGCCGCCACGGCGGCCGGGCCACCAAGGCCGTGGATGCCCTGTTGCTGCTGGCCGAGATGTGCACCCCGCAGCCGATGCGCCCGCACTGGTCACTCAAAGCGGCCGCGAAGGGCTCGGACCTGCCCTACGCACAGCTGGTCGAGACCGACGAGCGGATGGAAGGCGCGGCCGCCCGGCCGGTGATCATCCCGGAGATGATCATCATGGACAACGGCAAGGTGTTCGCCGGGCGAGCCTTCATGGACGCCTGCGCCCAGCTCGGCATCTCCGTGCGCCCGGCCTGCACCAACTCCCCCACCCACAAAGCGATCATCGAGCGGACCTTCGGCTCGGTCAAAAGCCTCTTCAGCCAGTTCCTGCCCGGCTACACCGGCAAGGACCTCACTCACCGCGGCAAGCACGCCGCCAGTGAGCGGCTGTGGCGCATCGACCAGCTCAACGACTTCCTGCAGCAGTGGATCGCCCTGGGCTGGCAGCAGCGCCCGCACGAGGAACTGCGCAACCCGTTCCTGCCGTCCATGCCGCCGCGCACCCCCAACCAGGTGTTCGCCGCCCACGTCGCCAGCAGCGGCTACGTCCCCCTCCGGCTGAGCGCCGAGAACCGGCTGCGGCTGCTGCCCACCGCCTGGGTGAGGATCACCGACAAGGGCATCCGCCTGAACAACCGCACCTACGACAGCCGCACCCTGGGCGGCTACCGCAACAGCCGCTCGGGCTGGCCGGGCAAGGGCCAGCGGTGGCCGGTGCGCTACCACCCCCACCAGCCGGAGAAGGTCTGGCTCGAGGACCACCGCAACAACAAGTGGGCGGAAGCCGACTTCGTCTACCAGCGGCTGATCGGCGACGCCTGGAGCGAACACGTCTGGGATCAAGCCACCGCCGCCCACCTCGACAAGGGCGGCCACACCCGCGACGAGCCGGCCATCGCCCGGCTGGTGCGCTCCCTGCTGGAGCGCGCCGGCCGCGGCCCCTCCCGCACCGCGACGCCGCAGCAGGCCCCCGTCGAGCGCGGCATGCACGTCGGGCCGGCGCCGGTACAGGACCCCTACCGCGGCATCCCCGCCCCCGCCTACCACAGCGTCGCCAGCCTGCCCGTCATGGACATCGACCCGCGCGAGCTGTGCGCGCCGGCGGTGCGCCTCGCGCTGCCCGGCAGCCAATCGGGCACGCCCCAGCCGGGCGATGGCTGCAGCCACAGCTCTGATCCCGCATCCACCGAACAGTCCTAGCTCTCCTTCCCCGTCTGTGAGCGGTGGCCGGCGCAGATGCCCCGCGCCTGGCACCGCCGACTGCCCCAAGGACGCTTGCCGTGTCGTTCCCTGAAACCCCTGACGTCACCAGCCGGTTCCTGCCGCCGACCACCCGGCTGGGCTGGCAGGCCCAGCTCGACCGCGTCATTGATCCGCCCGACCTGGCAGCCTGCCCGCAATCAGAAGACCCCGTCGGACCCGACGATCCGCGCCTTCGCTACCACGCCACGATGCGCACCGTGCAGACTCCGGCGCTGAAGAAGGCTGTCGCCATCGCGCGGCGGCTGTGGCTGGTGGGCGGCCCCCGCAGTGAGGGTCCGCTGCACCTGGCCGTCGACGGGCCGGGCGAGACCGGGATGACCACGGTGCTGCGGCAGATCGGCCGAGCCTACGAGGGCATCATCCGTGACCGGCTGCCTGCCGATCCCAAACGGATCCCGGTCATCCACATCAACACCCCCCTGGCCCCAGGCAGCAAACTGGACATGTCGATCCCGTTCGCCGAGTTCCTGGGCCACAAGCACACCAAAGATCCCGAAACCAGCCAGCGCAGCACCGACATGACCGGCCCCGTCTGCCACGTCATGAAGACCCGCGGCACCCGCCTGGTCCTCGTCGATGGCATCGACCGGCTGGACAACTCCGAACTGAAGACGGCCTTCGACTACTTCGGGTACATCGCCGCCGAGTGCAACGTCTCCTTCGTCTACTGCGGGCCCGGCTCCCGCGAGATCGTCAACGAGACCCGGCGCGGCAAGCGGCCTGAACCGCCCGACGGCGGCGCAGGCGGCATCCCCACCCTGGCGGTCAACCCGATCCCTTACAGCGCCGACGACTACGACCTGTTCCACCAGGTCGTCAAGGCCCTCGACCAGGACTTGCGCCTGCACCACCACCGTCCAGGCGACCTGCTCAAACTCGCAGCCCATCTGCACCGTCGAACCGGTGGTTACATGAAGCCGCTGTCCTATCTCGTCTGTCAGAGCGCGCAGGAAGCTATCGAGACCGGCATCGAGGCCATCACAGAGGAACTGTTGGACAACCAGCTGGTGGGCTGCTTCGACGACGATCCGCTGCGGCCATGGTGACAGAGCAGCGGATCGCGCCGACACGTGACGCAGGCCCGCCGGTGCAGGAGCAGCTGCCCGGTCGGCCGGCCGCTCCTGCACCGGAAGCGCCGGCCGGGCGCCGTAGATGCGGCGCCCAGCCGGTGCGGCGCGGTCAAGAGGGCGGCAAGGCGCTGCGATTCGGGCTGGAGAGGGAGACCAGGAGTTCGCGATGACTCCTGTACAGCCTCGCCGTCTGCTCATCCTGTCGGCCGCGGGACCGGTCGAGCACTGCCAGGTGGGGACCGACGAGGTGGAAGCCCGCGGTCTGTACGAGGCGGCCGACCGGCGAGTCCATCTCGTCAACGCAGGTGGCGACCACCCGGCAGTCCCGGCCGAGGACCTTCAGGGCCTGGGTGGTGAGGAAAGCGCCGAGCCCGAAGCCTCGCCACGCCGAGTCCAGCTCCACGTTGAGCAAAAGCAGCAAGTCACCGTCCTCTCTGACGCCCAGCCGGTGAATCGGACTGTGCGGGTCGTCGACAGCGTCGAAGGCGGCCTCCGCGGTGAGGCCGGCGCGGAACGCGTCGTCGTCGGTGCCCAACAGTTGGGAGTCTTGCCTCCAGCCGGTTTTCACCAGGAGCTGCTGGCCGACCTGCCCCAGGTCCTGTTCTGCCTGGGAAGCCCCTTTCGGCAAGCGGTGGTGCACGCCCACGTGCCAGTACTGGATGGTGTCCTCAGGCTCGCAGGACGGCAGGCCGCCGGTGGTGCAGGAGAAGTCCAGGATCAAGTGGTCCGGGGAGCCGGGAAGTTGCAGGGGGTCGATGGGGCCGATCTGCCGGGCGGCACTGCGGCTTGTTGGGGCCGGCTTTTGCTGAGGCTGAGCTCTGACGCTGCGCAGGAGGCGCACTTCGTCTTGGCGGATCTCCTGCTCGTGCTCGTCGTAGTCCCAGTCCTCCGCGGTGTCGGGGTCGGGCAGGTGGAGCCACTCGGCGAAGTAGCGTGCGTGCTCTGCTGCCGGGATGCCGACGGCGAGCGCGGCCTCCATCAGCTGCCGCATGGACTCGCTGCCGCTGTAGTCCGCGTAGTCACGGTCCATGCGCAGGCCCTCGGCGACCATGCGGGTCTCTTCCCTGACGGCCACTGCGCCCGCGGCGGTCACATGCGCATCGCACAGGGTTCGATGCCAGTAGACCTCGTCGCCGCATCCGGGCTGCCGACACAGCTGGTACACCCGGGACCAGTAGCCGTGGCCCAGCCGGAAGCGCCGGGCACGCTGCGCGATCTCGGCCAGGACGGGACCGTGGTCGCCGTGGCTTTCCAGACGCAGGGACCTGTCTTCCAGGTCGCTGCCGGAGGAGGCCAGGAGGTCGGCCAGGCCAAGGAGGCTGTCGCGGGCCACGGGGACGCCCAGCAAGCTGGAGGTGTAGGTCATCGTACCGCCCTTGCACCGGTGGACAGGCGCGTGCAGGGCTTCGTGGAGGAGCTCCCACACGGAGAACGCGCGGGATGCGTCGGGGTCGGGTGCCGGCGGACATGAGGCGGGCCGGGGAAGGGCGTTCACTGAGCCGGTCCTTTGCGAGCGTGTGCGATGGCCCAGGCGTGGTCCATGTTGGTACAGGGACAGTGCGAGCACGGCTCGCCCCGCCCTACCTCGCCGGGGTGACACGTCCAGTCGTGTCCGCAGGCGCACAGGATGCCGCCGTTGGCGGCGGAGAGGAAGCAGATGTTGCAGGCCGCACTCTCCGGCTGGGGGCTCTCGGGGGAAGAAGAAAGGAGCTGTTCGGGCAGGTGCTCGAGCAGCTCCCACGGCAGGGCAGAGCGGCCCTGGTTGAGGATGATCTCGCACAGCTCGTGGTCGAGCCAGGCCTGGCCGGGATCGGTGGTGTTGACGATCAGCCAGTTACGGAAGCCGGTCGGCGCGTCGTCCAGGAGCGCTTCATCTCCCTGGTCTGCTACCTCTAGGACGTGGGCAAGACGGGAGGCGAGTTCGGCACCGAGTTCGTGGCGGTCCGTCGCAGCCTTGCGCGCGTGCAGCAGCACGCTGGTGCCGCGCGGCTGGACGACGAGTTCGTCTGGGAGATCGGCGCCGGATGCCCCGGCCACGGGAGTGCTGTGCCAGGGGCAGGGCGCGGTCAGGCAGCTGGTGTACCAGTGCGTGAACGTCATCGGGTCGGCGGTCTGGCTGCTCCATCCCCAGTCGACCACGCAGCCGCACGCCTGCTCCAGCGGCGTCCAGGCGATCTGCGCCGCGCGGGTCCTGGCGCTGCGGCGCTGGCTAGCGTCGTGCAGTCCGCGCAGCTTGTGGCGTGGCTTGTTCTTCTTCGTACGTCCCATGGATGCCCCCTGCTTCGTCACGGAGATCACCGGCCCGTGTGACTGGTGTTGTCTCTCCCCCAGGGCAACGACCGATGAGACGAAGAGCTGTGGATGCTCGCTATTTCGTGTGATGGTCGAGCATTTACGCGATCCGGTGGGCAGGCATATGACGCACTCCCTGGGCAGGATCCGCTTGCGCCGGCCGTCCGGGGCGTCTGCGTGGGGTGACGTCGCGTCAACTCTCCGCTGTAATCATGGGTTGACGCTCCAGGGAACCCCCTTCATCACCACCGGTGGGATGCCTTGTCACCGCGGGCGCGTCGGGGCCGTGCGTCGGCAGCGGTGTCGTGGCGGCGGTCTGCTCCGCCGGAGGCGACCGCGCGGTGCCCGGGCCGGAAGGCCACGCCCGAGGACGCAGGTCCGCTGATCATCCGTGCGGATGAGATGCGGCGGCACCCGTCACATGCGGCGCGGGCCGTTCGTTGGTGCCAGGGCATTCGGCCATGCGGGCCGGGGCGGAGGGAGTATGCGCGGTGCGTCGGCGGTCTTTCAGAATCGAGCGGCACGAATTCCGGGTTCAGGACTCCTGGGTGGGTCAGGTTTTCACCGGCGTGGTGACCTTGCTCGTGGGGTGTTCCGGGTCCGGGAAGTCGACGGGTTTTGAGTCGCTGCTGTATCCGCTGGGGCTGAACAGCGGGAAGATCATGCATGCGGTGCGGTCGTGCACCCAGGTCCGTCTGGTCTTTTGGGTCGGCGACACACGGTGGCAGGCGACGCGGCCGGCTGTGCACCGCGGCGGCTATGTGTGCTTCGAGAATCTCAGCGACCCGACGCTCGGCGAGGTGCGCCGGCCGGTTACTCGCGGGCGCGGCGGCGAGCAGAGCGCCAGCGAGTTCGTCATGGAGCTGTTGGGGATCCCGCTCCTGGGCAGCGGCGTGGGCCGGGTCGGGCTGGCCGAGGTGGAGCGGTGGATGGCGCTGCGGCAGTCCACCATTGCCACCGCCTACCTGGGCGGAGGAAGCGACGCGGTCCGCCGGTTGACGGGGCGGGTGCTGCTGGGCCTGCACGACGAGCACATCGACGCCCTCCAGCAGCGGTTCCAGGAGGCCAAGGCGGCCCACGCACAGGCGAAGGCCTCGGCCGCGGCGATGCTCGCGGCGCGCCGGGGGGCCGGGCTGCCCGGCCCTATGGACTTGGAGGCGACCGAGCAGCTGTGGAAACAGGAGCACGCGGCCGCGGCCGAGCGGGCGCAGCACGCTCAATCGGAGCTGAGCAGGCATCAGCGGCATGTGACCGAGCTGGACAAGCAGCGCGAGCAGGCGAGGGCAGGGCAGCAGTCGGCGCGGCGCCACACCGGCTCGGTGGAGGAGCGGCTGCGACAGGCCCAGCGCGATGAGGGCCGTCTGGAAGGCCGCCTGGAGGGGCTGCGGCAGCAGGCGTCCGTGCCCCAGCACTGCCCGCACTGCATTCAGGTACTACAGGTCGACGGTCTGCCCGAGGGCCACTGCCGGGTGTGCAAACAGCAGGATCCGCTGTATGCGCAGCGGCTGGCGGACCGGTCAGCCCTTCTCGCGGAGGCGGAAAAGGCACTCGCCTCGGCACGGCAGGCCTGCGCGCGGTTGGAAGGCGAGCTGGCCCGGGCGCAGGAGACGGAAGACGCCGCGCGGGACACGGTGCGGGCGGCCGAGCAGGCGATCGGTGACTTCACGCGTTCGACCCTGGACCCGTGCCGGGCTGCCGCCCTGACCCACGAGAAGGAGGCCGCGCACCTCGCCGGGCGCCTGGAACAACTCCAGGAACGCATCAAGGAGGTCGGGGTACTGGCAGCTCTGGAAGCCGAACGCGACCGGCTGCTGGAGGAGAAGAATCAGGCGCACGAGGTGTGGAAAGAGGCGGAGAAGAAGCTCGCCACCGAGCTCAAGCAGCTGGTGGAGCAGTGGTCACGCCACTTCCTCACCCGACTCAGGGCGGTCAACCCCGATGTGCGCCATGCCCACATCGATCCGGATACGTTCTTGCCCCATGTAGACGGGCTGGCCTTCGACGACCAGGCGGTGGCCGGCGGACCGCAGACCCTGGCCAACCTGTGCGCCATGCTGGCCCTGCGCGATGTGGCGCGTGCGGTGCCGACGGTGCTGCTCCCGCTGTTCTTCATGGTCGACTCGCCGCTGAGCGGTCTGGGTGGACAGGGGCTGGACGGGCAGATGGCCGAGCGGCTCATGGAGCAGCTGGCCGACGCGGCTGCCGACGCGGATGCGGACGCGGATGCGGATGCGGACGGTACGCCGATGCAGATCATCGCCGCGGTCAACGATCCCCTGGCCCGTTCGCTGACCGGGGTGCGTGAGATCCGCTTGGATCGCAGCAACCGCTACATCCCCGCCCAGCTGGAGGTTGAGGCAGCTTGACCGGCAGGGTCAGTAGGGTCGGCCGAGCGAGTCTTCGCGTCCGTCGGCAGGCTCATCCACCAGCCGACGCGCGGCGCGGGAGTCGTAGTCGGGGGCCAGCAGGCGCTGGATGTCGGTGACGTACTCGGCGGCCGACCGGCCCTCGGGCGCCGCCAAGACACCGTCGTGGACCAGGTTGGCGGACGCGACCCTCATCGTCGGCACGGTCGGACCGGACCAGCCGCGGAGGTCGGGCACGTCCACGGTGGGTGCGCTGCCCGATGCGCGCCAGGCGGCCTGCCGCAGCTGGTGTTGCCGCTGAAGGCACGGTGTGTCGCGAGATCGGCCAGGACCCGTGCCGTGGTGTCCGCCGCCAGCCCCGCTCAAGGTCCGCCAGCGCGTCGCACGCTGCACACTCCTGGGGCAGCTCGGCATCGCAGCTGGCGGCTCATGGCTTCACATGGACAGCCAACTGGGAGACCGGACACGAAGACGTCCAGAGGCTGGCAAACCGTGTCTTCCCGCAGTTCTCGCGGGCCGCAGCCGACGCACACGGCATTCTGGCTGAACGCTGGCTGTGGCCTACCTGCCGAGGCGGGTCCACACGTTGCTCGGCTCCCAGAACCGATCACAGGCGGGGCCGGTCCTCGCCCGCGCCGCCCCTTCGGCTTTCGCCCCGCCCCTACCGGGCGGGCACTCAGGGGGCGGCCGGTCGCGATGTCACCGTGGCGCTCAGGTAGTGGGCGTACTGCTCTTCGGTCAGTCGCTGTCCCGACCAGCCGCTGCAGAACGAACACCTGGGCCCGTTCCACCGCCAGAATTCCTCCAGCTCCAGCAGCTGGGAGAGGGAGATCCGCTCCAGGTGCGGGCCCAGAGACCTCGCGTGCTGGCAGGCATCGCCCACTCCATGGGAGCGGCCCACATACCGGCCGTGCAGGTTCGATCCGTACACCCACACTCCGGCCAGCGGACCCAGCTGGCTGGGATCTGCGCGGAAGGGGCCGACGTCGAAAGAGTCAGCGGAGAACGTGATCGCGTCGGCAAAGGCCTTGTGCAGTCCGAAGTGGACGTCTTGGATCTGCGCACCCAGTTCTCGCAGATCCGTTTCGCTCGTCACTTCGGCGGCCAGGGCCAGCGCTGTTCGCTTGTCGCGGCTATCCCACCCGGCTTGCTGACAGCGGCCCCGCAGATAGATCAGGGTGTCCTGGGCGCGCACACTCCCGATGGTCGCCAACCAGTCTTCCCGCGCCTGCAGTTGCCGGTTCACCGCACGACCCGCGCGCGCTGCCGCGGGTGCCGGCTCGGGCTCGGGCTCGGGCTCGGGAAGGATCGTGAGTGCGGCAGCTTGTGAACGGTAGGCCCGTGCAAGCTGGAGTAGTTCATTCCGCTTCTGGGTCAGCAGTTCGCCCGGCTGCCGAAGGGCGGGATCCAGCAGGTAGATGCCGTTCTGGAAGGGGGTGAATCCGATGCTCTCCCACAGTGCGGCGATCTTGCGGCGGGCTTGTTGCCGGTAGGACTCGGACACCTCCTCGCGGTTGTCGGGCCACTCGGCCATGCCGGGTTCGGCGGCTACCGCGCAGCAGCCGCCGGACAGGCGCCGGATCGCCTCTGCCGCAAGGACGGGACCGAGCCCGAAGCCGCGCCACGGCTTGTCCAGGAAGACCCGGTCGAGGATCAGCAGGTCCCCGACCGGGCATTCGATGGCCTCGTCGAAGGCGTCGGTGTACTGCCCAGTCCGAGGGTCGAGGACGGTGGAGGCGATGGATTCAAGATCGCCCGACTCCGCGTCGGCGGCCTCCCACCGGTTGTCCGCGGTGTAGTCACGCAGCCGGCACAGAAGCAGGTGGCCGATCTCCGTGCCCTCCTCGATGGCCTGCTCGCAGGCCTCGCTGCACCCCTGGGGGCATTCCTCGTCCTCGGTGTGGAAGAGGCGCACCGAGACGTGCCACTGCTCCAGGGTGTCCTCGAAATCGCAGGGCTCGATGGGATGGTCATGGGTGTAGACCAGGCGCAACCGGCTGGGGTCGCCGGGCAGTTCGCGTGCTGGACGGCGGGATGCAGTCATGTCTGGGGAGGGTAGCGGGCAGGTCTGACAGCCACCGCGGAGACGACCCAGGATGAAAGACCTGCGCCCATCCGAAGCGCGTGTGACGCGGGCACCCTGCGGGCTCCTGTGCTGGCCTGACGGGGACAATGATGCTGAAACGCCTTACACAGACACGCCGACCGGCTATGGTCTTCACGGACCCGGGTTGTCGATCGTATCGACAGCACCAGTCACTTGCCGATTCTTGTGCTGTCCGGAGATGCGGCTGTACCGCGCCTACCAGCAGCTTTCCCTGTCGTATGCGGTTGGCCCGTGGCCGGCCGCGGTCGTTGGAGTGCTCCTGTGACAGCCCCACCGGTTTCGGCCGTGCCCCGCACGTTCTTCTGCGAGCACGCCAGCAGCAAAAGCCGCGTCCTTGTCCTGCTGGCCCACGCGAACGGGCCCGTGTGCGTGCAGGCCGTGTTCACCTGCCGGGATGCCCACGCGGCCCAGCACGCGGCCCGGTTGCTGTCGTCCGCCGCCCTCGACGGGGCCCTCACCGAGCGGCAGGAGATCACGGCGCACAAGATCGCCACGGCGCTGCCGGACGCCCCGGCAGCATCCTTCCGCCAGGCCTTGGAGCACGCTCGGGCCGGCGTGTGGCCCACTACCGCCACCGCATTGTTCTCATGGCCTGTGGACGACCCGCTCGAAGAGCCGGCGGAGGACGAGCCCGAAGTTCCCCTCTCGGCTACCCGCTCACCCAAGGACGCCCGGCTGGCCGACCTGCCGGGCCCAGTGGTCCGGGTGGTGCAGTTGCGTGAGTTCCACGTGTACGACCAGGCCAAGGTGCTCGCTGCCGCGACGGCCGGCGGCTGGGAGCCGTTGCCGGATGAGGAACTGGGCGAGGACGATCCGCACGACCTCGTGGGCGCGGTCATGTTCGCTGCGGAGACCACGGGAGAGCTGCCCGGCATGGACTGGCTGACCGATGCCCAGGAAGGCCAACTGCTGCTGCCCGCACGCGGAGACGAGGTCGCCGACTGGTCGACCGAACCCGTCCGTATCAACTTCGGTACTGGCTGGCGGCTTGAGCAGGCCGCCAACCCCTATGGGGCTTCCCCGCGAAACCCCGGTGCCACTGCGGCTGTGCTCGAGGAGCAGCCGGACTTCGCCTCGCTCTTCGCCCTGCCCGCGGCATGCGACTGCGAGGAGGAGGACTGCCAGAAGTGCCACTGGACGTTCACGCCTCGCACGGCCGATCTGCTCTTCAGCGCGCTGGACGAGCTTGCTGAGGCGGCCTACGACGACGCCGCCGAGTTGGGTGAGCGTCCCGTCACCCAGGACGATGACGGTGCGTGGGGCTTCTTCTCCCGTCTGCCCCAAGTGACGTGGCGCCAGAACATGCAGTGGCGGCGCAACCTGGCCCGGGCCTGCGACGATCTGGCAGGCGACCTCCGGCGCGGTACCTGGCCGCGGCCCTCCTGTGCGGCCGAGGAGATGGTCTTGCACCTAGCTCTCGGCGATGCGCCCGCCCACCTGGAAGCCGACGACAGCGCGCATGCGGCGCTGCCCAAACACCGTGACGACTACGACTTTGACGCCTGCTCGGACTTCTTCTTCCAGGACCACGACGTGCTGTGGCTGTACGACAGCAAGTACAGCTCCGATGAAGCGGACGACGCGGGAGCCTCCTCCTCCCCGCCCGCCCTGCACCCGGACAACTGGTTCGAGGACTTCCTCAACGTCCCCCGACGCTCTGCCGAGCGCGGTCACCGCCGCTGAACCGCGAGCACCGTCCCGCTGCGGGAGCCGCTCCCGTGGCCCCCGCATCCGCCTTGCTTCGCCTGCCCAGCCACCACGGGCCAGTATCCAGATCTGCAACGGAGAGCCCCTCGTATGAACGTGAACACGCAGCCCGTGTGGACTGAAGAGAGATTCGAGCGCAACAAGGTCCGCCAACTCCTGGTCCCTGGCAGCGCGTTGGATGTCACGGACGAGGACGGGCTACTGCGTGTTTCAAACGTCTACGGCAGCTGGCCCGCGGAGCGCACGGCGGTGGAAGCGGCCGACGGGCTGACGGCCGTGCTGCCCAGCCGCTCCGGCCGGGATGTGCGCTGGCAGGGCAGCCGGACGGCGCACTCGCCGGAGGCGGTGGTCGAGTCGTATCGGGAGGCCATCGGCTTTCGTCCGTACGACGAGCCGCGCAGCCTGCGCCGCCCGCAGATCGGTGCCCTGCACGCGGTGATGGGCCACTGGGCCTCGGGGCTTGCCGATCCGGGCATCGTGGTCATGCCCACCGGCACCGGCAAGACCGAGACCATGCTGGCGCTGCTGGTGGCCGCGCGGATGCAACGGCTGCTGGTGCTGGTGCCCAGCGCCGCTTTGCGGGACCAGATCGCGGGGAAGTTCGAGACGCTGGGCATCCTGCAGCGGGAGGAGATCGTCACGCCCGCCGCCTTGCGTCCGCGGGTGGGCCGGCTCGAGCACGGGTTCAAGGACCCGCACGGGGCGGCCCGGTTCGTTCGGGCATGCAACGTCGTCGTCGCCACCCCGCAGATCCTGAACAAGAGCGTGGGAAATGTGCGGATGGCACTGCTGTCGTCGTTCTCCCATCTGGTCGTGGACGAGGCGCACCACTCCCCGCGGACACCTGGGCGCGGGTGATCGATGACTTCTCCGACCGTCCGGTGCTGCTGTTCACCGCCACCCCGTTCAGGGAGGACGGGCGCCGCCTGCCTGGCCGTACCGTGTTCCGTTTCCCGCTGCGGGAGGCCCAGCGGCTGGAGTACTTCAGACGCATCAACTACCGGGCGGTGTTCGGCACCGATGACGTCGACCGGGAGCTGGCCGAACTGGCCGTGGGCCAGTTGCGCGCCGACCGGGAAGCCGGACACGACCACGTGCTGATGGCGCGCGCCGAAAGCATCCCGAAGGCGGAAGAACTCGGTGCGCTTTACCGGGAGTTGGCGCCTGAATTCAATCCCACCGTGGTCCACCAGAAGGTGGGCGTCACGCGCCGCAAGGCGGCCGTGACGGCGCTGCGAACGCGCGAGTGCCGCATCATCATCTGCGTCGACATGCTCGGCGAGGGATTCGACGAGCCCGCCCTGAAGATCGCGGCCATGCACGCGGCCCGCAAGAGCCTGAGCCCAATGATTCAGTTCATCGGCCGGTTCACACGGGCCGCTCACGGCCTGGGCGAGGCCACCGTGTTCGTCGCGCAAGAACCGGGCGCCGGCGCCTCACCGCTGCGCCGCCTGCTGCGCGAGGACGCCGACTGGAACCATCTGCTGCGCGACCTGACCGACCGCGCCACCCTGGCCGCGGAGGAGACCAGCGCCTTCGACACCACCTTCACCGGCGCGCCCGAGGACGTGGCGGTCAGCGTGCTGGAGCCGAAAATGAGCGCGGTCGCCTACCGCGCCGCCACCGCCGAGTGGAGGCCCGAGGCCGCCCTCACCTTGTCCAAGGACAACGAGCGCGTCCTGGACGACGCCATGGCCCTGGGCGGCGAGGACTCCCCCGTCGCCTGGTACGTCATCGAACGCCGCACCCCCGTGCGCTGGGGCGCACCACGGGAACTGGAGCAGGTCGTCTACGAGCTGATCGTGCTCTACTTCGACACCGCCCGGCGGCTGCTGTACATCCACGGCTCGGAGAAGTCGAGCACCTACAAAGACCTGGCCGAGGCGGTGCTGGGCGAGGACTGCGAACTGATCAACGGCAAGCGCACCTTCCGGGTGCTGGCCCGCCTGGACCGGCTGGTGCCCACCAACGTGGGCCTCAAAGACGCCCGCGACTACTTCACGCGGTTCTCCCTCCACGTCGGCAGTGACGTCTCGCAGGGCTTCACCACCGCCCAGGAGCACAAGAGCCAGACCCACATCGCCGCGTCCGGTTTCGACGACGGTGACAGCGTCTCGATCAGCGCCGCGCACTCGGGCCGGTTCTGGTCCCCCACCACCGCGCCCAGCCTGAAGGCCTGGACCGATTGGTGCGACGAGCAGGGCACCAAGCTGCTGGACAGCACCATCAACCTGGAGCAGGTCGTCGACGGATTCATCATCCCCGAGGACATCACCGCACGGCCGCCGTACGCGCTGCTCGGAGTGGAGTGGCCCTGGCAGGTCTACCTCGGCTCCCGTGACCGTTACACCCTCACCTACGACAACGTCCGTTATGCCCTCACCGACGTGGAGTTCGAGGTAGACGACTACGCCCCCACCGGTCCGTTCCTTTTCTCCCTGACCACTCCCGCCTGGCGGGTGGCCTACCAGGCCGACTACGACGCCAAAGGGCTGGTCTACCGGCCGCGGGAGCAGGACGCTGTCATCGTCCGCAGCGGTCCCACGGCCGAGCCGCAGCCGCTGGAGGAATGGCTCAACGCGCACAGGCCCGACCTGTTCCTGGAGGGCGACCGCCTCATCGACGACGAGGGCAAACTCATCGCCCCGCGCTACACCCGCCGCCCCTACGACCCGGCTCTGCTCACGCCGCTGGATTGGCGAGGCGTGGACCTCAGTAAGGAGTCGCAGAAGCCGGTGCGCCGGACCGACTCCATCCAGTACTACATGTCGGCCCACCTGCAAGCCACCGGCTCCTTCGACGTCCTACTCGACGACGACGGCTCGGGCGAGGCAGCCGACCTCGTCGGCCTCAGAGTCGAAGGCCGCTACCTGGATGTGACGCTCGTGCACTGCAAGTACTCCTCCAAGCCCGCTCCCGGTACACGGCTGAAGGATCTGTACGAGGTGTGCGGCCAGGCCATGCGCGGCGCCAAGTGGCGGCGCCACAACGCCCTGCCCTTGCTGGATCATCTCCACGGCCGGGCCGTCCAGTACGCCCGGCGCACCGGCGGCGTCTCGCCCTACGAAGTCGGCGGGCCCAAGGAGCTGTTCGCCATCCGTGACCAGGCCCGCCTGCTGCGGCCGCGCTTCCACACGATCATCGCCCAGCCCGGTCTCCAGGCCCGCAAAGCCACCGACGAGCAGCTCCTCCTGCTCGCGGGCGCGGAGAAGTTCGTGCGGGACACCAGCGCAGGCGACTTCACCGTCTACTGCAGCCGGTAGCTACACATGGGGCCGCGCAGCGGGGCAGCAGGCGCTGTCCGCTGCCGTCCTGCGTGCCGACCCGGCGGCTGCTCGTGGGCCACGGCTCGCCAGGCGCAGGCACGGGTGGCCCCGGAGAGGTGCAGGGCTCGCATTTCACCTCTTTGTGAGACGTCTGGCGGTTTGCCATGCATGATGACTTCTTGTTCGTAGGCCTGAGCGTGGATCAGGCCGAGTGTGAGGGGGATGAAGTGAGGCACGCACCGCAGGGGACGATTGAGCTGCCCCGCAGGATGAGGCATCTCGAGGTCGACCGCCGCGGCTATCCAGTGATTGCGACGGTGGACCGCAGCCCGAAGGAGGTGAACTTCGGCGGCATCAGCGAGCGGCGGAAGCTGGCGCTGGCCACGTTCGACTGGTGCGCGGTGTGCGGCATGCCCTTCGCGGACGAGCTGCGCTGGCAGATGGTATTCCAGGACGGGCCGTTGCCGTCCTCTGTCATCAGCGGTGAGGCGCCGGTGCATGAGGTGTGCGCACTGTACGCGGCGCAAGTGTGCCCCTACCTGTTCTCTCCTCACTCGCGTCTGGGAGACGAGATGCGCAAGGGAACGGTGCGCGAACCCGTAGTGCGGTTCGCGGGCTTTGAGTCCACCAGCGCGGTGACCGCGTTTGAGTCGCAGCTGCAGCCCGGCGTCTACACCCTGCACTTCGAACACCGCGGTCAGAGGGACGAGTTCTCCTACCGCACCCCGAACGAGATCCGCGGCCGGTTCGCCGATGTCCTGGCGCGGGAGAAGGATCTGCCGGTCAGCGATCCGGAAGGCGTGCTCATCCGGCTGTTCAACCGGCTGGACGAGGAAGGCGAGGTGGCAGGCGCGGCGCTGGTGGCGGGGGCCGCCTTCGCCAAGGACATCTTCGAGGTCCAGGGATTTGGCCCGTTCCGCGGCAAGCACTATCCCACGGTGGCCGGGCTGATGCTGAAGGGTACCGAGGAGGAAATCCGTGAATTCTCCAGCGGCTCCGGCGACGAGGCATTTAGTGCAGTCGGCCCCTGGGTGCTCGAGCGGGCCAGCCAGTTGCCCGCGCCGCTGCAGCGCTGGCGGGCCCGCGGGCAGGGCATGGTCCGCCGCCCCGGCCCACCTCCGCCTCAGGGGCCCGGGCGCAGCGTGGCCAAGAACGCGCCCTGCCCGTGTGGATCGGGCCGCAAGGCTCGCCGCTGCCATCCTTCCGGAATGGCCAGCTGACGTCGTCTCGCATAGCTTCCCGCCTGGATAGTCCACCGCGGGCCGTGTCAGACCGGTGCGCACTCTCATTCACCGGACTCGGTGTCCCCTGTCTGCAGCACGATGGTGTACCGCTCCAGGCCAGCGCGTCGTTACAGGCATACAGGTGTCACAGACGTAGGACGGAGAGGACAGCCATGTCGTACGGCGGAGGACCGAACTGGCCGATGATCCGTGCCAAACAGCGTGCCGAGAGCGAGGCCAGCGATGCTCGTCGTCGCAGCGCGGAGCTGCAGGCGTCGGCAGCCGCGTGGCAGGCGAAATTTGAGGCGCTGGCCGAGCGCGTACGGGCAGCCGCGGATCGTGCAGGTGGGGGGCACCAGCAGGAAGATGGTTGTTTGTGCCGCTCCTGCTGGGATGCCGTGATCACCGAGATCGTTGGGGAGCCGCAGGCCGGTGGGACGGCCACCGGGCCTTCCGGCAACTCCGCTGGTTCGTTCTCCTTCGCGGACCTGTTCGGCCGCCCCACCCCACCCGGGCGTGGCTGACGAGTCCCAGTGGGCGTCTCCGGGCTGGCCGCCGTGCCGCCCCCGGCCGGGCCAACGACAGCGCCTGCGCACTGTCCCGCGGCCTTGCGTACGGGCAGTCGTCTGGCGATACCCAGACCCGGACGGTGTCGGCATGCCGTCAACTTGGCGTTCCGCTGGCGAGGCGCCGGGAGCCGGGACGGCAACGGACACGTGCACTTGTGCCGGCCCGTCACTGCTGCCGCCAGCGGCGGGTGACGAGGTTCAGTTCGGCGAGGAGGGTCTCGTCGCGCACGATGGTCTGCAGCCAGTCGACATCGGTGGGGCGCAGGCGTTGCCGTCCGTCACGGGTGAGTGTCTTCAGCAAGGGTTCGGTGTGTTCGGCGAGCCAGTCGTCGGCGCCGAGGTCGCGGGCCAGGCGGAGCAGGTCGACCACGGCTTGGGCTGGCCTGGGGTGGGGGATGCGTTCCAGCAGGGTGATGCCTTCGGTGAGTGCGGCCTGGCCCGGTTGTTGGTCGGTGGCGTGCCACATGGTGCTGGTCTGGGCTTCGGTGAGCAGGCACAGGAGTCTGGTCCGTGGGTCGCCGCCGGTATCGAGGGCGGGTGCGTCGGGGCCGAAGCGGCGTGTGATCCGACTCAACTGGTCGTGCGGGATGTCTGGACGTCCGGCGAGGTCGTTGACGCATTGGGCGAGGACCAACCAGGTGCGGGCGGACAGGCCGCCAGCGCTGGTGAACTGGGTGGTGGTCAGCTGGTCGAGGATGTCGATGACGGTGGTCGCGGGCAGGTCGGCGGCGGCGTGGAGCAGGTGGCGTCCCAGGATGTCCGCGGCCAGCAGGCGCTGGTCGCCGGAAAGGCTCCGCAGCATCAGGAGGAGTTCGGCGTAGGGGGTGCCGGGCGGCCATGGATCGGTGGCGGGCCGGTATAGCAAGGAGATCAATGCGTGGGCGAGGGAGAGACTGCGTGTGCGGTCCACTCCGTGGTAGGTCTCCAAGGCAGTGGGCATCCAGTGCAGGACCGGTGTCACGGCGTGCAGTACGTGCTGTGCGCCAAGGTCGTAGGTGAAGACCGCCGGCCGGTACAGGGTGGCCGGGGCGGCGCCGTCGCGATAGTGGAAGGTCTCCGCTGTGGTGTCGTCTCGCGTGGCAAGGTGAACGGCCCAGGCGAGTTCGTGTTCAGACCGGTGCGTGGCCAGCCCCACGTGCAGGTCCCTGTGGCCGGTGGCAGGATCGGTGAAGGGCTTGACGGTCAAAGTGCGGGTGAAGGCGTCCCAGGACCCGTCGCTGAACTGCGAGCGCCACAGCAGGGTGTGACGGCGCCACCGGTCGGCCGTGTTGCGGGTGCCCACAACGGTGGAGGCGCGGAGCGTGGAGTGGACCATGACGGCCAGCAGAAGCAGGTTTGCGCTGTAGACGGCGTCTTGCTGGGTGCGGTGTGTGGGGGCGGGGCGGTAGGGCACGTGGGTGCGGTGGTGAGTGTCGCTGGATGCCTGGTTGAAGAGGTTGGTCAGTAGCGTGGTCAGGTGCTCGCGCTCGGCCTGGGTGAGGCGGGTGAGTTGCTCGCTGGTGTTGCGTACGACTTCGGCCCGGTCGGTGAGCGGGACGTGGGAGAGCAGCGCGTACAGGCGGCCGTCGTCGACGGGGCGGTCGCCGTCCAGGCTGGTGGTGGCCAGTAGATCGCGCAGTTCGCCGGTGACGAGGCGGGTCAGTAGGTATTCGCCGAAGGTGGCGTGCAGGAATTCGTAGGCTCTGCGTTCGTGGCCGATGACGATTGCCTGGGCTTCGTGGATGAAGAAGAAGCGGCCGAACAGCAGTGGCGTGGCGTCGGAGGCCGCAGCGTCGAGCAGGGCTGCAAGATCTTGTTCGGCATCGGTGGCGGTGATGCCTTGGCGGTGACGGTTGAACATGCCGATCGCGATGACGGACAGGCGCTTCAGTTCGTGTGCGACGGCGGCGGCTTCCGTGTCGGAAGGCAGGGCGTTGTGTTTGGTGACCTGGCGACGGACGAACTCGGTCAGGAGCCGCTCGTACAGGTTCAGGCGATGGATGTCCTCGCCGTGCAGGTGATGCAGGGCGTTGTCGGAGGCGTCGTAGAGGGCGAGCATGAGCAGCAGCAGCGGCTGGCCGGCGAGTTCTTCGTGGCGGCACACCACATCCCACGTCAGAGGCTGCAGGGCGTGGGCTGAGAAGTAGCGGCGATTGGTGGTGTTCCAGACGTGGAGCCAGCCCCGGATGCGGTCTGCATCGAAGGGTTCCAGGCGGATGACGGTGCTGAGATGAGGAGTCAGGGCCTGGTCGGCGACCACGGTGCGGCTGGTGACGATCACGATGGTGGGGCGTGCGTGGTCGGCCTCGCGTTGCTGGAACTGCTGGATGCTTTGCAGGTAGGTGAAGTGGCGGGTGGGATCCATGTGGTCGGCCGCGGCTTGGAGCAGTTCGTCGAAGCCGTCCAGGAGGACGACTCTGACGAGGTCGGCGTCAGGGGCGGTGACGTCGGGCCAGGGGATGCGGCGGCCGGTGGAGCGCAGCAGGGCTTCCTCGAGCTGTTCCTGGATCGCCAGGTCGGCGGGCAGGTGGCGCAGTTCGATGCGCTGGCAGAGGAATTCCGCCGCAGGCAGCCGGGCGGCGATCAGTTTGGTCAGCAGCGATTTACCGGATCCGGGGTGGCCCAGGATCAGCAGTGGCGCACGAGTGGCGTCCTCGGTGAGCAGATGGGCTGCGAGGAAATCTTCCAGGTCGTCCCACAGCGGCTGGGCTTCCCACCAGTCGTCACGGGCCAGGGCGCGGTCGCCTGAGCGGCCGGCTACACGGAAGGCGGGGTTGATGTAGCCGGCTTCCAGGTCGGGGATGCGCGGGCCCGACTCCTCGACCTGGGCAAGGGGCGCACGGAGTTGCTGCTGGTGCGCTGGGGCGGGGGCGCTGTCGTCCTGGGCGAAGGTCTCCAGTAGCCGGGACAGTCCGGCAAGGCCCCGGCTGGGTGAGGTGGCCGGTGTCACGGTCTCGGGCGGGTTGATGGCTTCTGGCGGGTCTTCCGTTTCGGAGGTCAGGCGCAGTTCGGGGCATTCCCATGTCGCTTGGGCCAGCAGGGCTTGGTAGCGGCGCCAGGCGCGGTGTGCGAGCTTGTCCGGCCGTTGGCCGTCTACGCCGCTTTCGTCGCAGACGGTGTCGGCCGCGTAGGCGTAGGCGGCGGCGATTTCCGCGCGCAGGTCGGCGGAATGCCTGACTCGCTGCGATCCCAGGGTGACGCGCTCCAGTTCGGCCACCACGTCGGCGGTGAGGTCGCCCTGCTCGTGCCCGAGTTCTGTCGTGTAGTAGATGCCTGAGGTGCCCAGGGCCTCGCAGAACGCCGTGACCAGGATGACTAGATCGGCCGCGCGCAGCAGGGCGGTGCGGGTGGTGGCGCAGCTGGCTCGTACCCGTTCGGCGAATCCTTCCAGCACGGCGTTCAGGTCGGTGATGATGGCGCCGTACAGCTTCAGTGGCTCCAGCAGTTCTGCGGCCAGCCGGTCGAAGCCCTTCCTTTCTCCGATGAGGACGTTCACGGCGCTCAGGAAGTCGTCGGGGATGGTCTCGGCGTGTGGCGAGGCGGGCGGTTTGGCGGCGCGTGGTAGCGGTGGCGCCTGGCTGGCGTCGGTTTCCGCCTCATGGTGGCGGTGGCGCCAGTAGGCCAGGTCGGGGGTGAGCCCGGACGGTGGGGTGGTGGCGCGTTGGTGGCAGTACTCCACGATGCGGGCGACATCGTCCCAGGGGGGCAGGGTGGAGCGGTGCCCGTTAAGCAGCATGGAGATGGCGGCGGGGCTGCGGTTCACGGCGCGGGCCAAGTCGCTTTGCTGTATGCCGCACTCGCTCACCAGGCGTCCCAGCAGCTTGCAGAAGACCGCTACCGGTCCCGAGGTCTCCCCCACCCTCACGTACCCACCCCCGCCGTTCACGCTGATTCAGTGTGATCTCTGGCAGCGTAGGGAGTGATCTGCACCAACTGCCATCTGCTTTGGGACTTTTCAGCGAAACCCCGGGCCGGGTCTGCCGTCCGTCACGGTCGATGCGACACAACCCCCATCCCATTTGAGGAGTGCGCATGTCCTGGCTCACCGCCCCTGTCCCGGCTCTGGTGCTGGCCCTAGTGTTCTTCGTGTTCGCGGGCGTTGTGCTCCCCGCGGTGTGGTCCACGCAGCCCGCACGCCGGCAGGCAGCCGCCGCCGTTCTCGCGCAACTCCTACAAGCTCTGCACGATGTCGCCGGCCCGCCGCTCTCCGCTTTGCCATCGCCACCTCCTGCTGCCGCTGCCCCGACCGTTCACCCGCGAGCGCAGGGCGAGTCACGCCACCCGGGCAGCGAAGCATGAAGCCACTGTCCTACCTCGTCTGCCAGGTCACCCCGAAGGTCATCGAGATGGGCATCGAGGCCATCACCGACGGACTCCTCGGCAAGCAGCTGGCAGGCTGCTTCGACGGCGATCCGATTCTGCAGGTCTGACGCGCATCCCGTCCTTTCATCTGCTCGTTGTACTGCACGAGGGCTCGCCGACGGGCGGGTGCCATGCCATCCCACCGGTGGCCGCACGGTTCGGTTTCCGTCTCACGTGCGGCTCCTTGGGCCCTCGGCCCTACGCGCGCCGCTTCTGCATCCACCAGCAGCGGTGCCTACAGGTCAACTCCCTCTTCCCAGGAAGGACAGCTCGTCATCCTTTACCAGTGCTGGATCGAAACCAAGTCACCCGGCGCCGCCGAGTGGCAGCACTACAAGCAGTTTGAGGAGGAAGCCGACCCGCCCGGCGTGTACCTCGCTGACGAAGGAATGTGTGACGGCGTCGACGACCTCGCGCAGAGAGTCCTGCGGGAGAACCTCACATCCGTCCTTCAGGCCCCCACCGATCAGCCGGATGTGCAGGTCCGTGCCTGCGCCCAGGTCTGTGACCAGACCTCGGTGGGCCCCTCCGCCATCCGCCAGGCGTCCCCGGACGACATCGCCGAGGCTCGCGAAGCCCTACGGCTGGAGGCACTCACCCGCCGTCTGCATTCTGCGCGGCTCGGCGTGTATGAAGCTCACCGCAGCTTTGAGGCGCTCGTTGTGAAAGCCCACGACGAAGGGCTGGACCTTGGCATCATCACCCAAGCCGTCGCAGGCCATTTGGATGCCCAGTCCGTGGCCCGCCTGATCGACGCCACCGCACTGTTCCGCGACGTGCAGGAGCTGATCCGCACACGGCCGGCGTTGGCCTGGCGCACCCTTGTGCGCAACGGCGGCCGGTTCGGCGTGATGGTGGAGCTGCGATGGACCCACCAGGAGGACGACGCGGAGCGACTGCGGGAGTGTGCCTGGAACGAGTCGATCGAGGACTACGACCGGGAGCTGGCCGCCGCGCTCCTTTCGGCCGCTCGCAGTGCCGCCGGCGAACTTCTCGCCCTTCTCTCCGCCCAGTTCGAGGTCACGCCCGCCTCCCCGCGTTCTGTGGCTCCAAGGGCTCTCGTCTATAGCCCGATCACGGTGCGGCGTCCCGCCCGGCCCGCGGGCGGCATCGAGGTGGAGGGAACGGCCGCATGAGCAAGCGCCGCAGGCCCCCGTCCCGTTCACGTACCGGCGCTGCGGGGCGCAGGACCCTCGTCGTCGACCTTCTCGAGATCGGCTCCTCCCACGGCAACCTGACATTGCGAGCAGGGCGGGACACCGGACAGCTCGCCTGCATCGCACTGCCGGCCGAGGTGCTCCCCGACTTCCTCGCCAACCTCGAACAGGCTCGCCTGGACGCCGAGGAGGAGTACTGGAGCGTGGTCCGCCACGTGATGGCCACCGCGCCCGGCAACAGTCCCGCGGACGCGGCACGGGCTCTCGAGCAGTGGCTGCTCGCGCAGAACTGGAGCAAGGTCCTCGGTGCCTTGCCCGACGACGCCGCGCACTCCCTGCCTCTGCTCAGCTATGCCGGGCACATCGGCTTCCGGCTGGCGCCCCCGTACACCACGAACCGCGATCTGGCCATCTTCGACCCCCTGCAACTCCACCGCTTGGAGCCAGCGTTGCTGCACCATTGCTCACTGGCCCAGCAGCAGGCAGCAAACTCACCCGTGCATCCACGAGACGCCCTCGCTTTGGCTCTGCGTGACCTGAGCAGCATGCCCTGGCCCCCAGGACCTGCCGTGGAGCCGTCCCCTGAGGAAGCCAGCCGGTACATGCAGGGCCGCTACGAGGCGTTCCAGCGCCGTTCCCCCTACCTGCGTGCGGAGGAGAACAACCTCGACCTGGGACCGGCTGTGTCCTGAGCCCGAGCCCCCACCGGCTGCCCTGCGCCGGCGGCGCCTCAATGAGACGGCATCGTCGCCGTGCCGATCCAGCCTTGAGGAACTGGCCCGCCTTTCGGACGGAAAGGCGCTCTGGTGCCTGACGGTTGCTCAGCGGACAATCGGTGCACATTCTGTTGACCGAGGGGGCCGGCATGGGTGTTCTGTGGCCGCTGGAGCCTGCTACGGCAGCCAAGCATCGCCTCTACCAGCGATATCTCGATGCATGGTGGCCAATCCTGCTGCAGACGTCGCAGCGCACCGGATACCGCCGGCCCCGGGTGACACTGCTGGACGCGTTCGCCGGACCTGGCCGATACGAGGGCGGAGAGCCCGGTTCCCCAGTGTTCATCCTGGACCGGCTGCTGAACCACACCGCTGTTGATCGGATGAACCTCACTCCTCAGCGGGTGCACCTGGTCTTCATCGAGAAGGACCGGGCCCGCCACGAACACCTTGTGTCCGAACTGACCGGCCAGTTCGGCAACCTGTCGGAACTTCCGGTGCGGGTGGAGGTCCGGCGTGGGGAGGCGGGTCGGGACAGCATTGCGGTACTGACCGAGCTGGGTGCGTGGGGCCATCCCATTCTCGGGATCTTCGACAGCTGGGGCAGCGTGAACGTGCCGCTGGAGGTGACGCGAAGGATCGCCCGCAACCGGTCCAGCGAAGTCATCACCACCTTCGGGCCCAACTGGTTCAGCCGCAGGGAAGAGCTCAACGCCGATGTCCTCGACACGGTTTTCGGCGGCCGTCAGCACTGGGCGCCAGCCGCGGACGAGGCCCGGCCTGATGAACGATGGCGGGCGTGGCTGGGTACCTACCGCAGCGCGCTGCGGCGAGCAGGCTTCGCCTACCAGCTGCAGTTCCGGCTGGTGCCGCGCACCGGACAGCCCCTGTATCTGGTGTTCGGCACCGGCAGCGATGCGGGCCTGAAGGCGATGAAGGAAGCGATGTGGAAGGTCGACGACCGCGACGGCGAAAGCTTCCAGGATCCCCGCACCCGCGGCGCCCAACCTGTCGGGCAGCTCGACCTCTTCCAGGCGTTCGAGACGTGCGACCCGGAGCTGCTGGAGCTGGTGGCGCAACGGCTCGCGTCGGGTCCCGCCGCGGTGGAGGCGGTCGGGCAGTGGCTGCTGACGGAGACCTCCCGCTGGATGCCCACGCACGCTTTGAAGGCGGTGCGGCAGATGCGTCAGGACGGCTCGGTGGTGATCCTGTCGTCGGGCAAGCTCACCAGCAAGAGCCAGGTGAGCCTGCCTGCTGCCGCCTGACGTCCCGCTGTTCAGGCCGGGGCGCGGTCCCGGGCTTGCGGATATTCCCGTACCCGCAGGTCGGTGGGGAAGCGTGCGATGTCCTTGTGATGGGTCTTGTTCCAGCACGAGCCGAGTTGCTTGACGAACGGCGCCGTCCCGGACCGCTTGCACTGCTCGACGATGTCGCCGGCCCAGGCCAGGTCCATCGGCCGGGCTCCCGGGCCGGACTCACCGCCGACGATCGCCCAGTCGATGCCGTCCAGATCCAAACCCGTGAGCGGGCCGAGCAGGGGCTCACACGACAGGAACCGCACCGACGCCGGAACCAGCCGGAGATCGTCCACGCGCGGCAGTTCCTTCGCGCTCTCCACCGACACGCCCATCCACAGATTTTCCGGCCACTGCAGCCGGTCCGCGACCTGTCGTAGCCGCCGCGCCCGCTTGGTCAGGACCTGGTAAGTGTGCTGCGGCGTCGACGCCATCACATCGAACACGCGCTGCACATATTCCAGGGGGACCCGGGCGTGGAAGAGATCACTCATGGAGTTCACGAACACCGTGCGCGGGGTGCGCCAGCCCAGCGGCACCCGCAGCGCCTGCGGATGCAGGGTCAGCCCGAAACCCGGACCAGAGGTACGGGGATCCCCGTCATTCTGATACTTCGCCGACCCCATCGCCTTCAGCCGCTTGGCGAGCGTGAGCGCGTAGCAGTTGTCGCATCCGGCCGACACCCGGTCGCAGCCCGTCGTCGGATTCCAGGTCGCCTCGGTCCACTCGATGGAACTGCGGTCACTCACCGGTCCCCCTCCACCCCTCACGTCCAAGCCGCCTCGGCACCCGCCGTCCGTCACGGTGCGCTGTCTAACGATGCCGTCCCAACCGCAGTAGCGGGATGCGTACACGGGTATGCGACCGCTTCTGATACCTTTCCGAACTCTCATTAATCGAACCCGAGTTTGAAATAGATGTCGAGGCCGTTCTAAGCCTGAGCCATGCGGTCGCCCACAGCACGGGCGAAGCAGTCTCAGGCAGGACAACATCAGCGGCCTTCCCCACGGCCGCGACGGCGTCCCGACGGGAGGCACGCTGGAACAGCCGCAATCGCCCACGCCCCCTCGACGAGCGGCTGTCCAACGATTCCTCGTCCCCGAGAGACTGCCGGCAGAGCGGAGCTGTTCCAGCGCGCCAAGGCGATGGTGACGACGACGAGGGCCTGAATCAGGATGGCTATGCCGAGGATCAGCAGGAGGAGCACACCCGCCCGGCAATGGGCTGTGCCGTCTGAGGGCAACAGACCCTGCACGATCGAGGCTGGCCGTGCCAGCGGTCGAGGTGACTTTTACTCCTGCGGGCCGTTCCGCTCCACGGGGTCCTGACGCCCTCCGCCGTACGGCCAGGCAGTTGCGTCGACAGAACATCACCGCGCAGTCAGGAGAGAGGGATGACTGGAATTTCAGAAGACACGCTCGCGGCCTGGTGCGCTCCGGGTGGTGTGGTCCCCGTGCAAGGCGAGACGACATGGTCGTTCCTGCATCAGGTGGCCGCCTGCTACGGCCTTGAGGTAAGCGAGATGCTGGCGTGGGAGTGCTGGCAGTGGGTAAATCCGGTCGCCGGGAGCCGCAGCCGCCGCCCGGACGGCGACGTACTGCTGAACGGCACGGCTCAGGCACAGGTCGCAGCGTGGGCCGGGGTGCCGGTTGCGCATCTGGCGCGGGCATTGCCGTCCTGGACAGCCGGGCCAGCGTCCTTCGGTGAGCGGGCCCTGGCGGATCGGGGATGGGCTCGGTGGCGGGTGGGAGCTCAGGTGTGGGGGCCGGTGTCTTTCGGCTGCCGGTTGTGTGCCGCCCGGCGCAGCGGCCGGATGCGGCGGGTATGGCGCTACGGGCGGCGGTGGGATCGGGGGTGTGCACGGCATGGGCGGTGGCTGCTGGACGTCGGTGATGGCCACGACCTGGAGTATCTGGAGGTGGGCGGGTGTCCGGAGTTGGCTGCCGCCCAGGCGCTGTGGCCGCGGGTGGTTCGGCGGGCAGTGAGTACACGTGCGGAGCCGGGCGATGTGTTCGCGGTGGCGCGTGCGGTGGTGTGCGGGTGGTGGCAGCAGGAGGCGTTCTGGCAGCGGGAGCGGTTGTGGGCTCAGCGCCTTGAGCGGGTGGCTTTCGCCACCAGCCGCCGGAGCGAGGTGGCGGCGCGGTGGCCAGCGGCGTGGTGGCGGCTGGTCGCGCGGGACGCGGTTGTCTTCCCCGAAGTAGTCGCGGTGGCGGCCGCTTTGGTGGATCCGGCCCTGCGGCTGCTGGTGACGGGCGAACGGCTGCTGGTGCGCCGCTCCCCGGACGATGGCCGTTTCGTGACCGTGCTCGGCGACCGGCTGGAGCGCGGCTGGCTGGGAGAGGTAGAGCGGCCGGAGAGACCTAGCGCCCTGCAGGCATGGATGAGGGGCCTGGCCCGCGAGGCCCACTCGCCGTCACTGTCTGATTCGACACAGAGAGGGATGTGGCAGGTGCAGGCGGCCCACCAGCCGGCCGACGTGGGAACGGGGTGCGTCTGTTGGCCACCACTCCCCCTGTCGCCTTCCGAGGGCATGCCGGGGTGACGGGGTGGCGGGCCGAGTTGTACGTGCCTCGGCGCGTGGGGCAGGGGGCCGGGCTGAAGGCGGTGTCCGAGGCGCGGTTTTGGGAGGGCCTTGGTCACGCGCGCAGGTATGCGTCCCGGCATGGGCATCTGGCCGTCCCCCACGCCGGCGCCTCACAGGATGAGTTCGACCTGGGCCGATGGCTGGCGAATCTGCGCGCCGCCTCTGCTGGCTTGCCGCCCGAGTACGTGCGGGCACTGGCGGAGCTGGATGTGTGGTGGAACCCGCCCTGGCCGATCAACTGGCAGCGGGCCTGGCACCGGGCCCGTGCGCACACCCTCGCCCACGGCCCCGTCAGCGGTGGTGACAATCTGGCGGGGCTGCCACGCTGGCTCGAGCGGTGGCTGCGCCACCAGATCACCGAGTACTCACAGCTGGCCGCAGAGCAACAGCGACTGCTCGCCCAACTCGGCCTCACAGCCGCGGAGATCGACCGCTTCCATGCCTGGCCCGCGCGGCGCCGCAGCGTGATGCACGGCCTGGAGGCTGCTCACAACTACGCCGCCCGCCACGGCCACCTGGCCGTCTCGCAGCCCACCCCTCATGACGGATTCGACCTCGGCAAGTGGGTCAGCCAGCAGCGTCACCGCCAGCGCGCCGCCGCCCAGCCCACTCGTCTTGGCCGGCGGCTCACCGACCTGGACACCTGGTGGAACCCGCCCTGGCCACTGGGCTGGCAGCGGTATTACTGGGCTGCCCGCTTCCATCTGCACGGTCTGCCCGACGACGTGGTGTGGTGGCCCGGCAGCCCAGAGGAAGACCAGGCACGGCAGTGGTTGCACGCTCAGCAGGCCTCATGGCATCTCCTCCAACCCGGGCAACAGGAGCTGGTGAGCGGCATTGCTGGCGTCACCGTGGCGCGCTGTCGCTACAGCACCGGTGCCTCCGCGCACGAACGCGGCACCTGAGCCCCTGTACCGGGCTCATTCGAGGCCTCAGACATCCGGGTCGAGCACGGGGTTCCAGGCAAACCAGTCCAGCGCTTCGGCTCCCAGCTCGTACGGTGCGTTCAGGAGCGCTCGTTCCACCTCGGGCAGATCGTCATGAACGACGGCAGGGGCCCGTTTCAGGATTTCCGAGAAGTCGATCTTGTAGTCGGTCCTGAGACGTTCCACGAACGCAGGATCCAGTCCGCGCAGTCGGTCCATGGCAGCGCGTACCCGTGGCTCCCAGGCGGGCATCCCAAAGTGGTCGGAGGCACCGAAGCCCTGGAACGCAGCCAAGAGGAGGAACTCCTCGACGGGGAACGTCTTCTGCAGGTGCATCAGGTAGTTGATGGACTTCTTGACGTGCTTCTTGATCTCGCCGAGCGCACCGTATCCGAACTGTGTCAGCGTGCCGGAGGTGCCGGGCCAGATGAGTTCGCGGTCGAGAATGCGCTTCTCAAACGCAGCAGCGCGTACTGCTTGGGGCTGTTCACCGCTTCGAGGGCCTGGTGGTAGACCCAGGTATTGCGGGCGAACATGACGCCGTCGTGTAGGTTGTTGCGCTGTCCCCTCGCTCCCGCGTGAGCGTCTTCGATGGGCCCGTTGCGCCAGACGAACTCGGTGATACCGACCGCGGCGGCGTTGGCGAGGTTTCCGCCTTCTGCGGTAACACCCAGTGCACTCAGCCGTTCCCGTGCATACGCCATCACGGCTGCGTGGTCGTAGTCCCCCACCGAATCTCCCCTCCACTCCGGCAGGCTCCCCCGCCCCACTCCATCATCTCCGGGGAATGGGCTCCCAGGCGCCGTCTTTGAGGAGCATGCACACCGCGTTGGTGCCGGTCCGAGGGGATCGACGGCTCCGTGCGGCGAGGAGAAGGCGGATGGGGCCGTCGCAGCTCTGATGGCCGGGCGCCAGCGGCCGGGGCGGGCGGCGATTGTGACGCGGCATGGCCGCCACCGGAGGGTGGGAAGGCGCAAGGCACGGGCCGGGATCACGGCTGGGTGCGGCTTTTGCGCGGCGGATGGCACACCGGGCAGCGTTTGCCGGTCCCGCCGCGGCGGGATCGCTGATCGGGCGTGGCGTCCCAACGTCCAGGACAGCCCGGTTTCGAACAGGCCCACCGGCACACTTTGGTGGAGTTCGGCCTCAGCTCCTTCGCGGTCAAGTTCGGTTCGTCGACCACTTCGAGAAGCTCGTTGGCGATGGCAAGGTGCACGTCCTGCAGGGATTTGCCGGGCTTGGGGCGCACCCTGTCGGCGGCGGTGCGTCGGCGAGCGCATCGGGGGCACCCACTCGACTGGCCTGTACGACGGTTTAGGGGGGCGGGGTACTCGAAGCTGCAGTGTGGTTCGGGGCACCTCCACCGGCATGTCTTGTTCGACGTAGGGAGCAGGTCGAGTGCGGTCCAGCCAGGACGGTCGACAACCTCGATGAGTTCTGCGGCCATCGTCGGATTGACCTCGGCGAGTGATTCACCGGGGCCCGGCCTGCTGTTTGCCGCGCCCACCCGTTCGCGGGCGCACTGGCTGCAGCCGCGGCCGGCAAGGGCCCGGCTGTTCAGTATGGCCTTCCATTCGTAGCCACAGTCCGGCTTCCGGCACCGCCACAGACACACATCGTTGCAGCCGGGCGGCATCCGATCTGGAGTCTTGCCCGGGTTGGTGAGGTTCGCGACGAACTCCTCCTCCAAGTGGGGCACCACGTCCACCGCCGATACCTCGGGGCCGGCCACGGCCTTCTGCCACAGCTGCGCACCCTTCGTGAGCGCCGCGGTGACCTCGGCCGGTGTGAGCTGTCGCCAGCAAAGGCCACGGCCTCGCAGTACGACACCCACCGCCTCCGCCCAGTCCTCGGGGTTCACCCCCGGCCCGGCCTCATGGTGGGTCAGGCCGTGCACCGGGACGGGCGGCAGCCCGCGGCTTCGGATGCGTTCCACGTCGAGTCCGGCGGCGAGC
The DNA here is from genome assembly GCF_900215565.1 of Streptomyces sp. Ag109_G2-15. Classification (NCBI taxonomy): domain Bacteria; kingdom Bacillati; phylum Actinomycetota; class Actinomycetes; order Kitasatosporales; family Streptomycetaceae; genus Streptomyces; species Streptomyces sp. Ag109_G2-15. The sequence continues at coordinate 7,936,252 of NZ_OCNI01000001.1, read as the reverse complement.
GCTGCCGCGGTCTTCGCGGTGTCACGCTCCAGACTTCCTGGCCTGTTGTGGGTCCATTCCGGATCCAGGTCGATGAGCAGGCTTGGGGCCGGCTCAGGCAGGTACAGGTCGAAGCGGTCCTCTCTACGCCCGGGCAGGCGGAGGCGGTGGTCCAGTTCCACGCTGAGCCCGGAGGCGGCCTGGACGAGCATGGCGACGTTGCATTCGAACGGGGAGCGGCCATGCCCGGTGCAGTCCGAACAGCCGCGTCCATTGGTGCGGTTGGCGAGCGTCGCCGGCCAGAAATGCCCTTGAGCGCACTCCCATTCGCACAGGTCATGGGACTGCGGGCGCAGGGTGTCGGGGCCACGGTCGGGGCGGCTGAGGTTACGGCGGAACTGCCGTGCCAGTGCAGGATTCAGCTCGGCCAGCGATTCTCCCGGGCCGGGGGCCCGGTTTCGGCGCTTCCAACACTCAGGGCACCCGAGGGTTTGACGGTGCGGGTGCGGAACTGCAGCCGGGCGGGCCACTGGTGACCGCACCCTTCCGCCGAGCAGCGCCACTGGCAGCGGTCCGTGGAGGACAGCCGCATGTCTTCCAGCGCCATGCCGGGGTTGGACAGATTGGACACGAACTCGGCCTGCAACGCAGCGCGAACTGCAGCTACCTCGGTAGCATTTCGCCGTTTACCCATGGCTGCAGATTCTGACAGCCGCTGCTGACAATGGCTGGCCATGGCAGGCGGAGCAGAGATCCGCGTCATCGCGGAATCGGGAGACTGGCTCATCGCTACTGACCTGATCTACCGCTCCGTGACCGGCCAGTGGAAGCTCCATGCCTAGGCGGTCTGGGCACCCCATCGGAAGTCCTGGCCTTGCTGCGGAGGCGGCAGGCCGATGCCGTCCAGCGCCAGTGGTAGAAGCCTGGATCTCGGTTGCCGCCGTACGGGCCGAGTCGGGGAAGCCGCACCGTGGGCCCGGTCTCCGACAGTTGCAGCAGGTAGTCGGCATCGTCGGGGTGGCCCATCACGCAGGTGATCTCGGGGACGGTCCAGGCGATCTGGTTCACGATCTCCATGCCCTTGGCGTTGAGGATGCGCTCGGCGATCGGGCCGACCTCGTAGTCGTCAGTCGGAAGTGCGACGCCCACCACCATCAGCACGGCGGTCTCTCCGGAGAGTGGGAAGAGCACACCCCTGAGGTCGAGTTGGGTGTCGTGCATGGGGATGTAGCCCTTGTCGTTGAGCACGAACCGCGGCGCGGCCGTGCCGCGCCGGATGAGGGCGAAGCGTGCGTTGGCCATCCACTGCCGTGTTTCGCGGAACGTGGTCTGACGCTGGCGTTGCACGTGATCGCGTTCCGGGGAGGGCACGCCGTCCTCCTGGATGTAGGTGATGGCGACGCGGTCGTAGTCTGGGTGCCGGATGGACTGCGCCTGGACGTGCAGCAGAACGCTCTTCCAGTCGTCCCGGGTGAAGGTGCCCTGCTCAAGAGCGCGGATCGCGGCGGGCAGAGTTCCCTCGTACTCCTGCCACATGGTCTCGGCGAAGTCGGCAGGCAGATCACTGCTCGGGGCGTCCACGTCGTAAATGCCGTACTGGTAGGCGATGTTCTCTGCCTTCACAGGGCCGAACACCCTATCCGGCGTCTGCCGCCTGCGCACGCGCACCTTCGCGTGCCGGAGACCCGCCGCTCGGCCGGCCTCCGGCAAGCCGAACCCTCCGATCAAGGCTGCGGGCAGGTAGTGCGGTTTGGGTGCCATGTGCGCCATTGTGCCCGGCGCCTCCGACAACGCCTGGCCCTCGCAAGTCTCACAGCAGGTCACAGCGCGACGGGGAGTCAGTGTCCGGATCCCGCCGTCCGGCCGCGTCACTGCCGGGGGCTCTTGAGAGGGCCATGGGGCTGGCCGGACGCGACCACAGTGCGGTTGGTTGCTGCTGTGCATCGTGTGGTCCGGGATGCGCTATCTCCTACGGCGGTGGAGGCAGGGTGCAGTCGAGAGTGAAGGCTGCAACGGGAACGCCCTTGAGAGCTCGCTGCGTCTGGGCCTGCTGGTGTTGATACTGGTCGACAGACTCGAGCGTGTGATGGGTGGCGGGGCACGATCGCCGTTTGTCAGCCGCCCAGCGGTCGCAGTCGAAGTAGCCGGTCAGCAGGATGCCTGCCGTACGGGGGGTGTCCAGGTAACGGGCGACGAGTTGGTGCTCCAAAGCCGTGGGCAGGGTGTCGTTCCAGCAGCCCTTGCACTCGATCACGAGTCTGATCGGGTCGTGTCCGCTGCCCGGCGGGGGCGTGGCCTCGATCTGGATATCGGTGCGTCGGCCGGACAAGCCCGGGCGGTCGAGCTGGACTTCACGGTTGACGACCACACGGTAGCCGCCGATGTCCTGCAGGATGAACGCGGCAAGGATGTCGCTGAGGTCCTCCTCCCAGCAGGGCCACCACTCGGCTTTGGCCGCGGAGGACTCCGAGCGGTTCCACAGGGCGATACGCAAGCCGTTGGGACGGCTCAGGGCGTGCTGGAAGCGGCCGAGGGCCTCCAGCACGAGCGCCAGGAGGTGCCCTTCGTCCGTGACCCAGCGGCGTTGCTTGGACTGCTCGGCAAGTGCCCGCAGCTGAGGTGGCGTTACTGGAACGTGGAGGGATTGCGCGGCTGCGGTGGCGGTCTGCCGGGCCATGTGGCGCATGCGCCACAGCCCTGTCTGGGCGGCCAAACGGCGCAGCTGGTGGGCGGCCTGCGGTGTGTTCTTGGCCTGGAGGAGCGGCGGAATGGACCGGAGCAGCTCGCCGAAGTGATCCTCTGCTATCCAGCCGGAGCGCAGGGGTGGGTCCAGAGCCTCCGCTGCCACATGTCTGGCGAGCGAGAGGTACAGCTCGGCGAGGACTTCTTCGGTCAGGCTGGCCAGTTGGTGCGGCTGCGTGGAGTGGTGAACGGGGCGCTGGCCGAGTTGGTCGATGTAGGCCCGGGCGATCAGATCGTCGGTCAGACGGTTGTGTACGAGCGGCCACAGGCTCGGCAGCGCCGGGCAATACAGAAGGATCTGCGCCGCCATGAGCCATCTGGTCTGGGTTTCGGGCGCTGAGCCCGAGGGGTCGGGGTCGAGGGCAGCCTGCAGGCGTGCATGGCCGCTGGGGTGCCCGGTGAAGGCCAGGGCGCTGGTGACGCTCTGCCAGTGCTTGAGGCCGTGGTCGGGGTGGTCGGCCCAGCCGGTGAGAGCGTCGAGGACGTCTGGCTGCGCGTGGGCGCCAAGGCCGCGGGCCAGGTCATGCGTCGTGGCGGTGTCCGTGTGGGTGCAGCGGAGAACCTCACCGAGCAGGGGGAGAAGCGCGGGAGCGGCTTGTTCGGCGCAGTAGGGCAGGAAGGCATCCCGGACGGCTTGGGCAGTAGAGGTGTAAGCGTCCGTGGTGGCCAGGGCGAGAGTCCAGCCGGCCCAGTGGGCAGGGGTGCTCGGCGGGAGTTCGCCTGGGCTGCCCAGTACGGCGAGAGCGCTGAGCTCCAGCATCAGTCGGGGATTGGCGCGCCTGCCGTAGGCCAGGAGGTCCGCTGGCAGGGGCGGCGTAGTCGTCAGTACGTGCCGGGCGGCAGCCTGCAGTTCCGCATCGAGGTCGCTGCCCTGGGCCGGCCGGGAAGGGGTGTGATGCGCCCACAGGAGTAGCGGTTCCTGCAGCAGGTGAGGGGGCTCGGCGCCGTCGCGGGTGCATCTCATCTGGTCGATGACGGTGCCCCAGGCGTAGCGGATGGTCTCGGAGCCGGCAGTGTGGACGGCGGTGAGCGCTTCGCGCAGCCGTGCCTCGCTGTAGGTGTGGCTCTCGTCAGGAGTGGTGTCGGCGTCCTGTTCAGGTCGTGGGGCGGGGGCCTGGTCCCATCCCGCGGTGAGCTGTCGGAGGGTGGGATGGGCGCTGCGTGCTGCTTCGGCCCGGGCCTGCAGCTCAGGGTCGGCCGGTGGGGTGATGGACACGAGCAGCCGGGATAGTGCGGGAGGCAGGTCGGCGAGTTCCTCCCAGTGCTCCATCCAGTAGAACGCGTCGTCGTACGTGGTCAGGCAGCCGTGCGGGACAGCACTCCAGACGCGGAAGAAGTCCTTTTCGCTGGTGTGGGTGAGCAGGTGGAGCGTCAGGGCGCGGCGCAGGCTGTGCTGGGTGCGCAGGGCGTCACCCAGAGCCTGGTGTTCGGTGCGGCTTTCGAGGCTGTGCAGGAGATCGCTGTGGTTGGCCAGCGCGATGAGGGCCTCGCCGATGACGGTCTCGGGGCAGGGCAGTCCAGGAAGGCCGTTGGTGCCGGCCTGTGTGACAGCGCGGCCGATCAGGCTGACGGCCAGGACGATGCTGCGCCTGGGCAGTGGCTGTTGCACCGTGTCACGGGCCCACAGCAGGGCTTGAGCGGTCTGCGCGGCGGTCAGCTGGGCGGGGATGTCCGAGCGCAGCACCCACGCCCGGCCGTAGTAGTTGGGGGCGGGATCGCGCAGGAAGTCGAGCAGGTCTCGCAGGGGCAGATGGGTGGGCCACAGTCGGTTGAGGGCGGCGGCGACGACTTCAGGTGAGGAGTCTTGTGCCGCCAGCCGTCTGATCCGGTTCACTGTCTGGACGTCTGCGGGGCGGAAGTCGGCGATGGTTCGTAGGGCCTGGGCGCGTAGCTCCTCGGGCAGGTCGGTGGCCTCGGCGATCTGCAGCAGGGCATCGGTCAGCTCCGGATGGGGGCAGCTTCGGGCCATCTGCAGCGCGATGTACATAGCCAGCCTGTCCGCGTCCGGTCGCAGGCGGGGCAGGAGTTGTTGCGGCAGTCCAGGGTGTTCGACGCGGTGCAGTGCGGTGCGGTCGATGTCGATGGTGTCGTCTCTTTGCGCCAGGCTGAAGATGGCCTCGACGACGCGGGCCCGGTCGTCTGCCGGCCGTGCGGGCAAGTCCGCCAGGAGCAGCACCAGCGGATCATTGTGCAGCAGGTCTTCGAAGAGAGTGCCGTCGTTGCCGCTTCGCCAGGCAGCCACTTCGCGGTGGGCCGGGTAGATGTGTCGCGCCGCATCGTCTCCGACCCACAGCAGGCCGGTCTGAGCGCGCGGGTCGACCTGGTGGGCCCGCAGATAGTGGGCGGCCAGGAATTCCTGGTAGCTACGGTGCGCGAAGGTCCAGCGCAACCGGCCGACCGGGTCGAACAGATGGGACTCGGTCAGCCGACGCAGTTCGTCGGTCGTGCACGGTACCTGGCCGTCCAGCAGACCGGGCTCCCGCCCACCTTCCAGCTCGGCCAGGGTGATCTCGCCCGGGTCGGAGGGATATTGGGACGTGTCGCTCAGCACGTTCTGTGCGCTGAACTGCATCGCCGCCGCGACGCGGGCGGCAACCGGCAGCAGACGTTCGCCTGTGGGCTGAGCCCGCAGTTCACGGATGTCGGCCGGACGTCGCGTCTCGGAACACAACAACACACAGGCCTGCTGGTATGCATCGGCCGTGGTGGCGGGCAGAGTCCCGTGGACACGCCGGTGTTCGAGCAGTTGCAGCAGGGTGACGGGGGCCTTGGACAACTGCGTCATGCCACGCTCGCGCAACACCGTGCAGAAGGCATCGGCATCCAGACCGTAGTCCTCGGCGGCGACGGCTACGTCACGGGTGCTGAGCGGGGTCAGGACCACATGCCGCAGCTGGAGGGGCGCCTGCCAGTGCCGTGCGAGCGTGTCCTGCAGGACGTCGGGCCAGCGCCCTGTGCGGCAGCTGAAACGCAACCGCACACGACTTCGCTGGTCTTCGGTGAGTGAGTCGATCCAGTCGGCGATCAGCCCGCCCACGGCAGGCAGGACGTTCAGGCCTTCGTCGACGCTGTCCAGGAAGACCCACCACTCCCCCGCCTCCCGGTCCGCGGACGCGGCAGCCAGCGCCGACACGACCTGGGACTCTGTCTGATGCCGCCCCAGGTTCACCCACCGCGTCGTGGCCTGCGCCGGCTCCAAGGCCTGGCACTCCTGCAGAAGTGCCACTGACTTGCCCGCGCCCCGCTCTCCGAAGAGCACCAGCACCGGTACATCCCGCAGCTCCTCCAACCGCCGGCCGTGTTCCTCCTCTGCGGCAGGCGAGCTGCTCCGGCCCCGGCCGGGTGCCCAATCTCCCAGCGGCACCGTCTGCCGCGCCCAGGGATAGATCGTTCCGGATATTGCTGCTGTCTTCACAGGCCAAGAGCGTAGAGGGCTGCACTGACAGCACCAGTGCAGGAGCTGACTGGAACTCGGTCCCGGCGCCCGTGCCCGCCACGAGACCCTGGCGGACGACGGCCGGCCGCCCGCACCCGGTGCACGTGATGAACCTCCACCAGAGCCCGGAGTAGCCCTCCCTCAATACGGGGCCAGAGCCACCGCACCGAGGAAGATGGGCATCGTGCACGACGATCCCAGCTCTAGTGCATCGTGGCTGCGAGCGAGGTACAAGCAACGTCTGCCCTCCCGCCTCAACGAGCTGACCGGACCCCAGCACGGGACGGTGAAGCTGCCACTGCACATCGCGTGGTGCGCACTCTCGATCTGGACCTGCCGCGCCAGCGCATGAGCCTATACAGAACGGTGCTCGCCGAAGGCATGCCTGACGACCTATGCCGCTTCCTCAACAGAGGCATCCTGCTTGAGCTTTGGCCAGTGCTCCACAAGCTCATCAGCAGGGCCATCAAGGACGTCTGGGAGGAGGCATTCCCCGAGCTGCGTCCATGATCACCTTCTGCCACACTCCCCCAGCACCCCGCAGTAGGCATTCTCACCGCAACCGCGGCAGTCTCACACAACCTGCAGGACCGCAGGTCAAACGACCCGAGCAGGGTCCAGAACCAGTCGCAATCCATCTGCAGCACCGCAGGTCACAGGCATTGCGGTCACCGCAACAACGGTGCGACCTCACACCCGCCGCACCAGCCGCTCCGGCGTCACCCGGGCGTTCAGGAGGTTGAGCGCGAGGACGGCCTTGGCCGAGCCCAGGAACGGCGTGCCGACGGTGATGACCGTCCGGGTGTCGGCCGCGAGTTCGGGGTCCTGCTCCAACGCGGCCCGCACCACCAGCCCGCCCATCGAGTGCGCCACGAACACCAGCCGCGCCTGCCCTGGTCCGCCCGCAGCCCGCCTCCCGAGTGTGGCAGCGGCCCGCTCCCGCCACCGGGTCAGGTGCGCGCGGGCCGCGCGGGCCAGCAGGGCGCCGTTGTAGGAGACCGCCAGGCGCCAGTCGTAGGCAAACGGTGCCACCGCCTCCGGCGCTTGGGTGATCCTCTGCAGGGTCTTGACCGTGTCGCTGTAGGGGTCGAGGCCCTGGAAGACGGGTAACCACCACGGTTTGGCCAGGAGCTTGGTCGCGCGGATGCGTGTCAGTGGCGCCCGCCGGGCGGTGTCGGCGTCGGCGGCCCGCTCCCGCTCGTCCGCGTGCAGGGCCCCGAGCAGGCTCGGGCCGGTCAGCCCGGTGAGCATCGCCAGGCTCACACCCCACAGCGCGCGGCCCGTCGCTGCGTCCTCTAGGACGCTGCCCATGATCCCCGGCACCACCACACATGCGTCCTGAGTCCGGTCCTCGAACACCGGCGGCTCCCCCGCGAACGGCACCCCGCGCCCCGACCCGCCCATCCCCACGGTCCCCATGCCACCCGACGATAGACAACCGCGCCCGCCCGCGCCCGGACTTCACCCGAGGACGGCCCCACACCCGGGGTGGCCCGGCGGCATTGTGGCGGCCGGGTGGGCCGTTGGACTCGTCGTGGAACGCAGGGGGATCTGACGGATGCCCAGTGGTCGCGGATCGGGCCGCTGTTGCCGGCGGGTAGCGGGGGGAACGACCCACCGGTGCGCTGCCGCGCCCAGGCTCTGCACGCAGTCGCAGTCAAAGCGGAGCGGGACCAGGGAGGGCGTGAGCTGTTCGCCGCGGGTGGTCGATGCTGCGCGGTACCCGCGGGCCGAGGTCGGTGGGCAAAGCGGACCTGCTGCGGTGGCGCCGGATCGAGCAGGGGCACGATCCCCATCTCCCCCGCCACCGAACAGGCCTCCGCCCCCTTGCGGCAATCGGTCACCCACACGGCGGGCGGGCAACCGCACGGGCCCGGCGGTGCGGACGACGCGGCCGGTGCCCGGGCGACAAGTCCTGCAGGGATTTCACGGCCTGCTTGCGGGTGGAGGGCGTCTCCTTCGGTGAAGTCCGTACGCGGGTCGGTGCGGTTGTCTATCGTCTGGTGGCATGGGGGCCGTGGGGAGCGACGGGTGGGGGCACGAGGTACTGGTGGCGGATGCGCCGGAACCTATACCGGGTCACCCTGGACACCAGTCGGCACCCGCCCGTCACCCAACTCGTTCTCGTCACCGCGCCCGACGCCTGAACCCGGCCGCCCATCCCATGACCACTCCTGATGCCGACACCCCGTCCTACCCGGTTCCCGTCGACGCCGGCCGCAGGATGGTCGACCCGGCCCACGACGGCGGGGGCGTCGAGCTGTTCCCGGTCAACTTCACCTCTTACCAGCACGATCTCCTGCCCGACCTGGACACCGAGACGCACGTGCGGGCGATCGCCGACCTGCTCGCCCCTACGGCATCCTCGCCCGGTGGCAACACGGTGCTGTACTGGGTCGGCCACGGCAGCGCTCGCCACCTCGCCCACCACCAGACCCGGTCACCGATCACCTGCGGCGTCACCCCGCGGGACATCGCCGAGGCCATCGGCATCCGCCAGCGCCATCCTGCCAACGACGGCAGCTGGGCGGTCGTGGTCCTCGACGCCGGCTTCTCCAAGAACTTTGCCCGAGCTGTCCACAGTGAACTTTTCGCGCATCCCGACGAAGCCGTCCGATACCTGCTGCTGTCCACCGCCGCCGAGGGATACACCGAACTCGGCGCCTTCACCCAGGCCCTCGACCAGGCCCTGCACACCACGTTCCCCATCCAGCGGGCCATCGGCCTGTCCGCCCTAGGACGCGCACTCGCCAGCCGCCTCGGCGGATTTGTCGACGACCTCACCATCGACGACAACCGCGACCAATTGGTCCGTCTCATTCCCACTGCCGCGGCCGCGGTCTCCGCCCCGCTGGACGAGCTCGCCGAACTCCAGTCTGTCATCGACCAGTTGCCTGTCGACGAGCAGCGGCACTTTCTCCCAAAGGGCGTCCGGTGCCGAACTCGGCGAATTGGCCTGGTACTTCCACGGCCGCACCATCCAACGCGACGAGATCCTTCACTGGCTGCACACCGCCACCAGCGGTGTCTTGATCGTCACCGGCCCCGCCGGCGCAGGTAAATCGGCCCTCCTCGGCCACATCCTCCTTCACACCAAAAGCAGTCTGCGCGACCTCCTGATCCGCGGCCGCCATCTCAATGCGCTGCTTCCCGGCATGCCCTGCCCGGACGACCCGTTCGACCTCACCGTCCACCGACGGCGTCCACCAGCTCGTAAAGGCACCGATCGTGCTGGTCTGGGACCGTCTGAACACCCACGTCTCCCACGCCATGCGCAAGCTGATCGCCGAGCGCGAGTGGCTGACGGTGTTCCTGCTGCCCGCCTACTCGCCCGATCTCAACCCCGTCGAGGGGGTATGGGCACACGTCAAGCGCAGCCTTGCCAATCTCGCCGTGGTCGCGCTCGACCGGCTCGAAGCCCTCGTCCGTAACCGGCTCAAGCGCCTTCAATACCGGCCCGGCACTCTCGACGGCTTCATAGCCGGCACCGGCCTGACCCTCGACGAACCCACGTCACCTTGACGAGCCGAAGTCAGTATACGGACCGTCAGCTGGCCGACAGCGGGGCGGACTGGGTGCTGCCTGGCCTGCTGTCGACACCCGATGTGGTGGCCGCTCTGTCGAGGTGAATTTCCCTTCCTTGTAAGGGGACGTCCTGCCCCGTAAGGGGGCCCGCATTGCCCCTGGTGGCCGTCGAAGAGTCAGCGTTCCCAGCGCTGGGGACGCTGCAGAAACCCCAGCCCTGACCGTCGTGCCGTCGCCGGTATTGAGCCGCACCCACGTCCTCGACAGGCAGCGGGGGTCTCGCCGCCGTCTGTGAGTGGAGCCTCGCATCACCGCTGGCAGAGCACCGCGGCGAATACGAACAGCACCCCAGCGTCCCGCTGCCCGCCAGCATGAGTGCCGCCTTCGGCATTTTGGCGTCCTGGCGGCCCTCGACCAGCGGATCGCGATCAGCTACCAGATGCCCACGATGACCAAGGAGGAGCCGCCAGCTACATCAAGCACCACCTCACGATCGCCGGACGGCAGGACACCCTGTTCTCCGACGACGCCGTCGAGCTGATCCACCTCACCAGCCGCGGCCTGCCCCGCTCGGTCAACAACATCGCCTGGTAGTCCCTCATCGCCGCCTTCACCGAGGAGAAGGGCATCGTCGACGAGTCCTCCACCCGCCTCGCCATCACCGAGACGCACGCGACAGAGTGATCGGTCAGGCAGCAGCGGCCCGCAGGTCCTCGGCCGTCAGCAGCGACAACAGTGTGATGCCCTCGGCCGCGAGGGCATCGGCGCCGCCATGCTCACGGTCGATCACGCACAGGGCCTCCTGCACCTGAGCCCCCAGGCCACGCAGGTCCGCGGTCGACAGCACGATCTGTCCCCCGCTGGTGACCACGTCCTCAACAACCAGCACCCGTCGCCCCTCGATGTCGGCGCCTTCGGCGAGACGGCAAGTGCCATATGGCTTGGCCTGCTTGCGCACGAACGCACAGGGCAGACCTGTGTGTCGGCCGAGCGCGGTCACCACCGGGATGCCACCCATCTCCAGACCGGCCAGCACCTCGGTGCCAGGGGGCACCAGCGGGGCCATCCTCTGGGCGATCTCGTCCAGCAGGACCGGGTCGCCCTCGAACCGGTACTTGTCGAAGTACTCCGTGGCAGTACGTCCGGACCGGAGCGTGAACTGCCCGGTCAGATGGGAGGCGGCATGGATACGGCGAGCAAGATCAGAATGTGTCACAGGCGTCCAGTCTTCCAGCCGACCGTCCCAGCCACGACACCGGCTCGCTACCCAGCCTCAAACCACGGACCGTCGCATCTCACTGCGACCCCCTGAGCACGAAGCCGACACCGTGAACACCAAGGACCCCTGCGGCCGCAGGGGTCCTTGCACATCACCACATCCCCAACGACAGTGTCGCCGTCGTGCTCATCCAGCGCGTCGCGCAACAACCCGCCCGCGGCGGGCCAGCCAATCCGGCACCCGTCCGGCGGTGACGGCGTCGAGGTCGCGCTCCAGGTGCCGGGCGAATCGCTGGAGGCTGGGCAGGTCGGAGGTGGTCGCGGCCTCGATCCATACCGGCAGTTGGTGGCCTTGCAGCTGGGTGAGCATGTGGGCGAAGGAGCGGACGTGCCTGGCGAGTGCGTCCAGCTCGGGGCAGTTGGTGAATACGGCCTTGAGGTGGAGCCGGTCGCTCTCGCTCAGAGCTTCGGGACGGGTGAGGATCCAGCGAGTGACGGCGCGGGCAGAAGGCGGCCGGGGGCCGACCGGCTGGGGCTTGCCGCGTAGGTTCCGGCTGACGTAGGCGCGAACATTGCCGTAGCCGTCCGGGTAACCCTGCTCCTTGATCTCCTCCCACAGCTTCCAGGCGTTGGTGCAGCCCTCCTGCCATCGCTGGTCGAGATAGGGCTTGAAGGCATCGAGTTTGGTGGGACGGCTTTGCCACTGGCCGGTGAACAGCTGCTCCGGCTCGGCGGCGTGGGAGAAGCGGAGGACGGTGTTGAGGCCCATGCCAAGTTGCCGGGCGATGGACCTCTTACTGTGGCCGGCGGCCAGAAGCGCCTGGACGGTGGCGTGCTTGGCCCGGGTCCGCTCAGCGAACCGGTGCCCGGTCGGCCATGGCGACGACTCGACCGGCACCGGCGCCGACTGTGGTTCCGCCAGCGGCTCCGGTGCCGGTCGAAGGCAGGCGCGGTGCCGGAAGGCGCACTTCTCGGCGGCTTCGCCGAGGTTGTGCCAGAGGTGCCATCTGTCGGCGACCTGGAGTGCTTGTGGGGCACCGCGGGTGGCGCCTTCGGCGTAGAAGACGGCGCGGTCCCGGCAGATGATCTCGATCCCGGGTCGTTCGGCCAGCCAGGCCGCAAGGGTGTCCGCCTCCCGGTCCGGCAGGAGGTCCACGGGACGACGTGTCTCAACGTCGACGAGCACCGTTCCGTAGATCCGGCCCTTGCGCTGCGCGTACTCGTCCACGCCGACCACCCGGGGCGTGGCGCTGGGTGGATCCGGCAGCGAGGTGATCAGCCTCAGCAGCGTGTTCCGGCTGACCGGCACTCCGAAGGCGTCTGACATCCGGGCGCCGGCCCGGCCCGCGAGCGCAAGACCGACCGAGACCAGCGTCGACCGCAGCCGCTCCGTCCGCCGACCGAATCGGCGCGTGAGCCCCGGCACCTGCTCAACAAACGTCTTGCGCGGGCAGGACTCCTGCGAGCAGACGAACCGGCGCACACGTAACGACACCACGACAAGCTTGCCCGCTGTTGGCAGGTCACGAGGAAATCGCAGGTAGGAGCCGTGTATTCGCGCCGACCAACACCCGCAGCTCGGGCAGGCCGCCCCACTGGCACGTGCCCTCGCTTCCACTCGCACGACGGTGTCAGCCACCGCGACCGACTCCACCGACAGGTTCTCCACCGACCAGAACAGCAGCTCATCCAGCTGCGGCCTCACCGCGTTCACGACGCAGAACTGTCGACCTACCCCCACCCCTCTAGGACGATTTTCGGGCGACCTCGGCTGGCATCGGACGACGATCGGCAGCCACGCTGCGTACGCGACCACAAGAAGTGGACCAGAGCCCGAAGAAGCCGACACAGCCAGGTATATCACCGCGGCCCATCCCGAACGGACCGCGAAGCTACCCCGATGAGGCGAGCGCCGGCCACCAACCCGTACACAGAGGGGCCTAGGATCCAGTAGTCGTGTACGAGTTCCTACGCCTTGGCGTCCAGGAATCCTGGAACCCGCGTGCCTTGTCCCGCGGCACCCTGGAAGTGCGGCGGGACCTGCTGCGGCACACCCTCTACCTGGAGAAGCTCACCCACCAGCTCGCCGCGGACTGGAGCACCTACCGCCGTCGCCGGTGGCCGGCCTCGACCAATCCCCACCTCTTGGTCAGCCAGAAGGCCGCGGTTGACCCGGACCACCCGGCGGTCAACATCGAGCTTCGCCGCGGAGCCCTCCCCGCGGGCCGACGCTGAGCGGTCTGCGCCAGGACCGCATCCTCAATGAGGCGGCAGAATGCGCCGACCCGCTCCGGCTGATGCGCCTGTTCGGCATCACCGAGAGACCGCCATGCGCTACGTCGGCACCGCCTGCCCGGAGCGCACCGCCAAACTGCCCAGGTAGCGGGCCCACTCCTAGCCCAATGCCGCTGCTGAAAGCCCGTGGCGACGTAGCAGTGGGTCCGGCATCATCCCCATGTGATTGTGATGCAACCCGTTCTGGAGATCTCCGCTGCCGACGACTTCGAGCTCTGGCCGGTTGGCGAGCACGAGCCATATGGCTACCTCGTGCTGAACGGGGAGCTGACTCCGGCGGAGGTCGGCACGGCCATTATGCGAATCGCCGACTGCAACGACTTCGAGCCGGAGGAGGAGCACGGGCCGTGCCCGACCGACCCACTCGGCACATTCCTGCACGGGCTGCTCACCATGCCTGACCTGTTCGCCGCCGGCGGCTTCGGGTGACCGACAACGCCACCGACACCGTTTTCGTCGAGCCGGGCTGCTGCAACGGCCTGGAGACCTGGCGGGACTGGCTGGAGGTGCTCGACGGCACCGGCTGCTCCTACTTCGGCCACGACCCGTCCTCGGTGGCCGAACGTGTCGGCGACATCGTCCGGCTCACGCTCGACGCCCACGGGACGGACGGCAGCCCGGTGATCGAGCTGTCGGTAGACCAGGTACGCAGGCTCGTCGCCGGCGCCCAGCAGGATTTGCAGGACTTCCTCAGCCTTGCCGGAACCTGGGCTGAACAACACCTGCCGGCACACGCTGCCGCCGTCACTGCCGCCCTGGCACGGGCACTGGACCTGGCGCCCACACCATGACCAGCTTCCTGACCCACCGAGCGCACGTGCACGACGCCCGCCTCCCTCTCCGCCGCCGGCACAGCGCGCTGCGGACCTGCATCACCCTCTTTGCGCCGTACGGCTTCCGGGCGACGTACCACCACCTCACGCTCAGAGCCGCGATCCCCCGGCGGCTGGAGGCGGACCCGGACGCGCTGGTGCGGGCGGTGGAGGAACTGCATGAGGCGCGGGTGCTGTGGCTCGCGAGGGCGGAGGAGTACGCCGCGCAACGCCGGGCGGAGAAGCGGGCTGGGCGGCGGGCTGTACCAGACCCGCGACCGTGGTGGCTGCGGAGCAGGTGGGACGGCCCGGACCGCGTCTGGCACCAAGACCCGTTTCGCCACCCGTCGCTGCGACTGTCCGAGTACGTCCGGCGGCAGAACGCGATTCTGGACGGTGCCGAGCCCTCCGGTTGCCCGGCATGTGGGGATGAAGGACCGCGGGTGCTGAGCTCGACCGGGCACGGCTGGGTCGAGCTCTGCCGTGGGTGCGCGTGGGTGCTGGCGCCATGTCCGTGCGGGCAGCGGCACCGGTTCGTGCCGGAGATCCTGTTCAGCTGGAACGGAATCTGGCAGCGGGCGCACATGAGCGATGACGGCACGCCGAACCCACATTGGCCTGCGGGCTAGCCAGTTGGATGCGGCACGGCGATCGCTCGGAAAACCAGATCCCGTCAGCTAAGCCGGAACCCGCGCGCGGGACCGCCGCAGCCATCGACCGGCACGCAGGTTCCGGCTTACCAACGTTCAGGATTCTGGGAACCCGCGCGCTTCGCCCTGCTCAGCCGCCAACGAGCAGTGGACCGACCCACCCCCGCCCGCCTGTTCAGCGAAATCCGAGCCGCCCTGCCCAAGGGAAGGCGCTGGTCGGAAGTCCGTAAAAGGCTCGGAGGCTTCGGGCAGGCCATCAGCCCCCTGGCCAAGCTCACCGCGCTAGCAGGTCTCGACTCCGAGGGCCTGATCAAGGCTTTCAGCGACCGCATCAGCGGAGACACCAGCGCCTCGGCCGCCAAGCGCATGGCCGAGGATGCCCTGCGGCAGGCAGGCCAGCCCGTCCTGGTCGTGATGGACGATCTAGACCGCCTCACCCCCGACGAACTGCTCCTGGTCTTCAAGTTGGTGCGCCTGGTGGGCCATCTGCCGAACGTCTACTACCTGATCAGCTTTGACGAGCAGACGCTTCTGGATGTCCTGCAGCGCAGTGACCTCGTGGGAAACAGCGAGGCCAGGGCCCGCGAATTCCTTGAAAAGATCATCCAGGTACGGCTCGACCTTCCCGCCTTCCGCGAACGCGACGCGCCGCCATGAGCATCCGCGCACTCAAAGCAATCGTGGACTCCCACGGCCTGTCCATGACTCCAGGCGAGGAACGACGCTTCTCCGAGGCCTACTTCCGGCACCTACAAGACAGGCTCCAAACACCACGGGCGGTCAAACGCTACTTCGGACAGGCCGACGCCACCCTCGGCTCGCTCGCCGGCAACGTGGACCTGGTCGATTTCCTCATCGTCACCTTTCTGCACACCAACGAGCCAGGCGTCTACCGGCCCCTGAAGCGGCACCGCGCCGTACTGACTGGCAGCAGCATCGACCCAGCCCAACGGCGCAGCGCACAACAGCCCGGCGAGCGAGCCGATCGCTGGCGCAGCCGCCTGCGCGAAGCCGGCGTGGCGGAAGAGCATGTCGAAGGCGTACTCAACCTGCTGGCCCTGATGTTCCCAACAGTCCAGAAGGACCTCGGCAACGGTAGCGACACGAAAGCCGCCGCCCAGCGCCGCGGGATCGGCAGCGGCGACTACTTCGACCGGTACATGGTCTTCGGCGTCCCCGACGACGACCTCCCCGAAGCCACCTTCGACCAGGCCCTGGCCCAACTGACCGCCGACGCCCCTGGAGAGGAAGCAGCCGAACTGCTGCTCCGCCTCCGTGACGACACCCACCGCATCACACGCCGAATCGAGCAGCGCCGCAGCACCGGCACCTCCGTCCCCGCCGCCGCACTACTGAAGTCCATGGCAGACAGCTACGGGCAGCTGACCGCCGAACCGGAAATGATGGGTCTGGTCAACAGCGGCATGAGCCTGCAGTTCCTGGCCCGGGACCTACTCACCGACCTCCCACCGGAACAACGGCCCGGTGTACTTGCGGCTATGGCCGCCACCCCCGACGGAGCGATCCTGGCCACCCGGACCTTGCACCGCGCCACAAACTCGGACGACAACGACTCCGAGCAGGTGCAGACCGCCGAAGACTGGGCTCTCCAGGCCCGCGACGCCGTAGCCGAGCGAATCGCCCATCACCTCACGCCCACCATGGGGAGCCTCGCCGAGGAACTCACCGATTCCGACACCGACCTGATCTGGATGTGGCGTCACACCAACCCTGACACCCTGCGCCCCTGGCTACACCAACGCCTCGACAACGGATGGGAGCTTCTCCCACTCCTGGCCAAACTCATCCAGCCGGCTTCCCACCCATTCCCTTTGATCGACCACACCACCCTGGCCGGCCTCGACGCGATGTTCGGCCTCGACAACCTCTACACACACCTCGAGCCCTTCATCCACGCCTCCACCGGGAACAGCCCCGCCAACGAGCACCAGGCCAACATCCTGCAAGCCCTCGGCGAGCACCGCCCCACCACCGGCCAGACCCCACCCTCAAACTCCGGCACCACGACGTAACCGCCCCCAGCCCGAAGCCCCCGCTCTCCACTCTTCAAGTAGCGACGACCCAATCCACCTGCACACCACCCAGGCAAACTGCACAACACTCAGGCCAGAAGCCCACAGCCCCCAGCACCGGATCACCAAGCCACCCCAGCAGCACCGAAACGAACCGCTAGAACTGAGCAACCACCAGCTCAGAACACCCGCAATGCGCAGAAAAAACGACCCGCGACACCACATCAAAGCACTCGATGGCATCGACCCCTGGTGGAACCCGCCATGGAACATCCGCTGGCAATACGGCTACATGCCGCCCGCGAAGCTGCCGAGAGCATCCCGCCCGACCCGGCCAAGGGCTTCCCTGCCCTTCCCGCGAGCGCTGCTCGCTGGCTGACCACCAGTGCAGCGCCTACAACGACCTGCACCCCGGCCAGCAACAGCTCCCCGGAGCGCGACCGGACCGCGGCCAACCGGCGTCCGAGGAGCGCTTCAGGCCGCAGGTGCTTCCCGCCGGGCGGTCGGAGGCGTTTCAGACATCATTCCGTGGAGCTCTGCTTGCAGTCCTACCGTGATCGGCTTCACCAGCAGTGCGGCCGCATCATGGCGCACAGTCCCAAGGTGCACCAGGCCGTCACCGACGACGTCGCGGAGATCCCTCCGAGACCGTGCGCCGCGACCCTGGGCCGGTGCCTCCGTCATACAGCCGACTCCCGGCGAGAAGCCGGGCGGCGCACCCCTCTTGCTCCGCCCTGCGACGCATCCGGCCCCGGGCAGCTGGTGCCGGCTGTGCGGCCCCATAAGGTGAGCTGTGGGAACGGACATCGACGCGGGTGAGCAGGTCACCGGCTGAGCGGGGGGCAACGGCGTGGCGGGACTGGTGGGCAGGTCGTCGGAACTCGCACGGCTGGACACCCTGCTCGCGGACCTGGGCCGGTCGGACCGGCCGAAGGTCGTCGACATCGTCGGTGAACCCGGCATCGGGAAGAGCAAGCTGCTCGACGAAGTGTGCGCGCGGGCCCGCACAACCGGGTTCACCGTACTGCGCGGCCGGGCCACGGAGTACGAACAGCACGTCCCCTACCAGTTGTTCACCGACGCGTTGGCCGACCCCGGCCCACAGGACGCCGACCCCGCCCTCGCCGAAGCACACTCGGTGCTGCGCGGCATCCGGAAGGGGCCGGGCGACGGATCCGCCGAAGGCACCGCCGCCCGGTTCGAGCTGCATCGTGCGATCGCCGCGTTCCTGACGCACCTGGGTGAGCAGGGTCTGGTGCTGGCCCTGGACGACCTGCACTGGGCGGATCCCGCCTCCCGCGAGCTCGTGGACCACCTGATCCGGCACCCTGCGCGCGGACGCGTGCTCCTGGTGGTGGCCCGGCGGGTCCGCCAGACACCGACCTCTCTGACCGCGGCGCTGACGCGCGGCGCAGCCGGCGGAGCCGTGCTCCAGCTCGCGCTGGAGCCGCTCTCCGAGCAGGAATCCGTACTGGCGCTGACTCCCGACGTTCCCG
Organism: Streptomyces sp. Ag109_G2-15; assembly: GCF_900215565.1. Taxonomy (NCBI): domain Bacteria; kingdom Bacillati; phylum Actinomycetota; class Actinomycetes; order Kitasatosporales; family Streptomycetaceae; genus Streptomyces; species Streptomyces sp. Ag109_G2-15. Next base: position 7,918,066 of record NZ_OCNI01000001.1, on the reverse strand, counting down.
AGGACCGGGCCAAGCAGCTGCACGCCGCCAGCGAGGGCAACCCCCTGTATCTGTTCGCCCTGGTGCACGCCTACCGCACAGGGGTGTCACCGCACGGCCTCACGCCCGACGGACACGGCGACGCCCTGGACCCGGCCGGCGTACCCGGTGGGCTCGCCGCGCTGCTGCTCGACGAGTTGGCCATGCTCACCGGGCCGCAGCGCCGGCTCGTCGAGGCGGTCGCGGCGCTCGGCGACCACGCGACGCCCGGCATGCTGACCGTGGCGACCGGGCTGACCCCGCAGGACATCGAGAGCGAGACCGGCGCCCTGGTCGTGCGGGATCTGCTGCGCTCCGGGCCGGGCGGTCGGTGGGCGCTGCGCCATCCCCTGCTCCGGGCCCTGGTCTACGAGGGAACCGCGCCGGGGTGGCGGGCCGAGGTCCACCGCCGTGCCGCGCACGAACTGGCACGTGGCGGCGCTCCCGCCACCGAGCGGGCCCCTCACGTCGAACGGTCGCTGACCGGCTGGGACCCCCAGGCCGCACAGGTGCTCGTCGAGGCCGCCGCAGGGTTCGCGGCGACCGCGCCGGCCACGGCCGCCCATCTGCTGGATGTCGTCCTCACTCATATGCCGGACAGCCCCGACCGTTTCGGACAACGCGGCGAACTGGTCCTGGCCCGCGCCCGCGCGCTGGGCGTCAGCGGGAGCCTCCAGGAGAGCCGGGACCTGCTGCACACCCTGATCGAGACGGCCGGCAAGGGCCATCCCGAACTGCGTACGCAGGCCGTCGCCCAGTGCGCTGTGATGGAGCGGCACCTCGGCCACTCCCCCGAGGCCACCGCCCTGCTGCGCCGTGAGCTGTCCCGCGATCCGGGCCCGTCCCCCACCCAGGCGGTCTCCCTGCGACTGGCTCTCGGGATGTCCGCCCTGCTGACCGCGTCCTATCCGGAGGCACGCGAGGACGTCGCGGAGGCTGTCGCCGTCGCACGTTCCCACGACCATCCGACCGGTGAGGCGGCGGCGCTGGCCCTGGCAGCCCTGGGCGAGGCGTACGAGGGCGAGACGGAGGCGGCGGCCCGTTTCGCCGATGCCGCCGGTTCACTCACGGACGCGCTGACCGATCCCGGTCTCGCGGATCTGTGCGAGGCACTGGTCTGGCTGGCCTGGGCGGAAACCCTGCTGGAGCGCTACGGCGACGCCGAGCGGCACATCACCCGAGGGCTCCGCATCGCCCGCCGCACCGGACAACTCCACGTCTTGCCCCACCTGTTGACGAGCCAGGCCTTCGTCCACCTCACCACCTGCCGGCTGCCGTCCGCGCTGGAGGCCGCCGAGGAGGCGGAGTCCATCGCCCGGGCCGCGGGCAGCGACGAACTCCTGGGCTTCACCCTGGCCATCAAGACACTGGTGCTGTTGCTGGTGCGTCCGCTGGGGGACGGCAGCGCCCTGTCCACCGGCGAGGAGGCGGTCGCCGCGGCAGGCCGGAGCAGGGGCTGGTGGTCCTCCCTGGCCTGGTGCATGCTCGGACACGCGACGTACGTGAGCGGAGACCCCCACCGCGCACAGGAGGCCATCACGACGGCAGGCGGTGGCGCCGAACTGCCGCTGCTGCAACCGTCGATCCGTCCGGGCCAGCTCGACACCCTCGTGGGCGCGGCCCTCGCCGCCGGTGACGTGGACCAGGCCGTGCGCTGGGCCGCGCAGGCGATGCGCGAGGCCGACCGGCTCCATCTCGACGGTCAGCGCGCGGCCGCCCTGCGCGCCGAGGCCTCGCTGGTAGAGCGCCACGGCGACACCGGCGCAGCCGTACGGCTCCTCGAAGCGGCCGCACAGGAATACGTCCGCTGTGGCCAGACCCTGTGGGAGGCGTACTCCCTGCTACGGGCGGCGCCCCTGGCGCAGCGCACCGGGCAGGGGGCGCGCGCCGCCGTGATGTGGCACCGGGCCCACCGGATCGCCGTCGCCGGCGGCGCGCGCCTGCTGGTGGACCTTGCCGAATTGATCCGCCCCCAGGTGATGACGGAGACGGCGACGGTGCCGGCGCAGCTGGCGGAGCTGACAGCCCGTGAACTGGAGGTCGCCGAGCTCGTGGCGCGGGGGCTGAGCAACCAGGACATCGCCGCTCGGCTCCACCTCAGCCGACGCACCGTCGAGACCCACCTGTCCTCGATCTACCGCAAGGCGTCGGTGCCCTCCCGCGCGGCCCTGGCGGGACTCATGACCCGCGTCGGGCTGGGGGCCGGCCCCTGAGCGGCGTCCGGTGAGCGGGCGGCCCCGGCACACGTCACATCCAGCCCGGACACCTGGGACGCAACGAAACACGCAACGAAACACGTAGGGAGTTACGTGTTTCCACTGAGGCGTCTTCCCCCCGCGGCCGTCTACGTTCGGCAGTCGGACGGATCAATGGGTGCAGAGGGGACTGCGTGAAGAGCAACACCCGAGGTGTACTGGGAAGTTGGGTGGCGCTCGTGGTGGCGGGGAGTCTGCTGGCCGGTTGTTCGGCACAGGGGGCGGACGGCGGCTCCTCGCGTCGAACGGGCTCTCCCACGCACACCGCGACGCCCGAAGCCGCGGCGCCCCCGTCGAGCGGCTCTTCCGCCTCCCCCGCCTTCAGACCCGACGCCGACCTCGTCCCGAGGACCTCGAAGGACGGGCAGGATCTGGTGGACTCCGTGGTGTTCGCTCCGGGCGACTGGGGCCGGGGCTTCGTCGCGCAGGACCCGGCCGAGAGCACCCCGGGCACCTGGGCCGTGCTGGACGACAACTGCCGCTGGGAACGGCCGAAGCTCCCCCGAGGTGTACTGGCAAGCCTGTCCCGCTACAGCCGGCTGCCCGCAGGCGGAGGGAAAGGTGCCGTCAAGGTGACGGCCTCGGCCACCGCGCTCTCCTCCGTCCTCGGCGCCGACGAACAGCTGAGCACCACGCTGGAGGAAGTCCTGCGCTGCCCGGAGCAGCAGCCACGGGCCGACGAGCGGATCACGGGGCTGAACTCCCTCGGCACCCCCTTCGGCGCCCGCGAGCAGGACTACGCCGACGACTCCGTACTGGAGGCCGGTCAGTACGTCGGGAAGGGCGGCGACGCCCAGCCCTACCTGTGGATGGTCGCCCGGCTGGGCACGGTCGTCGTGGCCGTCTCCGTGACGGGCGGAAAGGGGCACACCCAGGAAGAACTCCAGGGACTGGGCAGCACCGCCCTGGGCCAGATGCTGGTGCGCGTCCGGCAGCGATTGAAGGGGAAGTGATGGAGCCGCTGCGTACCTCGGACCCGTCCCGGCTGGCGGGCCATCGACTGCTCGGCCGGCTCGGCGCGGGTGGCATGGGTGTGGTGTACCTGGCCCGCTCGGCCGGCGGTGCACTGGTCGCGCTGAAGGTGATTCAGGCCGAGTACGCCGAGGACGCCGGATTCCGGGAGCGTTTCCGGCGCGAGGCCGAGACGGCCCGCCGGATGACCAGCCCTTGGGTGGCGTCCCTGGTGGACGCGGACCCCGAGGCAGCGGCGCCCTGGCTGGCCACTGTCTTCGTGCCGGGGCCCTCACTGGGCGAGGCCGTCGCCGCACACGGGCCGCTGCCCGTACGGAGCGTGCGGCTGCTGGGCGCCCGGCTCGCCGAGGCGCTGCGCGAGCTCCACGCGGTCGGTCTCGTGCACCGGGACGTCAAGCCGGGCAATGTGCTGCTGGCGCTCGACGGCCCCCGGCTGATCGACTTCGGTGTGGCCCGCGATCTGCAGGACACCGCGCTCACGTCGACCGGTGTCGTGGTCGGCACCCCCGGCTTCCTGGCACCGGAACAGGCCCAGGGCGGGCGGGAGGTGGGCCCGGCCGGCGACGTCTTCTCGCTGGGCTGCGTGCTGACCCACGCGGCCACCGGCCGGCCCCCGTTCGGTACGGGCTCCCTCGACGCGCTGCTGTACCGAACGGTGCACGACACCCCGGATCTGGAGGGTGTTCCGCAGGAGCTCGCCGAAGTGGTGCGCGGCTGTCTGGAGAAGGACCCGCGGCAGCGGCCCACTGCGCAGGCGTTGTCGCAGGCCCTCGCGGCCGCCGAGCCCGCCGACCCGCGGGAGATCCTCAGGGCGGTACGTCCTGCGGCGCGGCAGGACCAGGAACCCGCTGACGAGGACTGGTTGCCCGAGCCGTTGATCCGGCTGATCGCTGAACGGTCGGCCGCAGGGCTCGGGCTGCCCGCCGTCGATGACACCGAGGTCGTCTCCGAGTCCGCCGACACCACTGCGGCGGACGACGCGGACGCACAGCCGTCGGGACGTGCCGTCGGCAGACGCCGTTTCCTGGTCCTGACCGGGGGCGCGGTGGCCGTCGCGGCCGGAGGCGGTCTGGCCGCCTGGGCCGCGCTCTCCGGTGACGGCAAGGGGAACGGCTCCACCGCCGCCCCGACGGCGAAGGGGCCCGTGCACACGATCGGCCTGCACGCCGATCTGAGCGGTGACCACAGGGCGGTGGGCCGGGCTCAGGAGCGGGGACTGCGGCTCGCGGTCGACGAGTTCAACTCCCTTGGCGACAGGCCGTTCACGCTCGCCGTGCGGACGGTGGACGACGGCGGGGTTCCGGCCAGGGCCCCGGCGGTGGCCAAGCGACTGATCGCCGACCCTTCCGTGCTGGCCGTGATCGGTCCCACCACGGACGACACCGCCCTGGCCGCGCTGACGACGTACGACACCGCGTCGTTGCCCCTCATCGCGGTGTCACCCGGCGCCACCGTGCTGGGCGTGACGGGCAGCCGGTCCTTCCTCCACGCCCGCGTGACGGACACGATCCTGCCGTTCTATCTCCGCGCCTACCTGCACGGCACCGCGAAGTCGCACACGATCGGAATCGTCGACGACCGGGCGGCGGACGCGTACGCCTGGGAGATCAGCAGCTCGCTCTCCCGCATGCTTCACCAGGACCGGCAGCCGGTCGTCCCCAAGGTGGTCAGCGCGTTGCGCAGGGACTTCGGACCGACGCTCGACGCCCTGCTCGACGGTGGAGCGGACTCCGTGGTATTCGCCGGCTACCACGACCGCGCCGCGCTGCTGGCCAGGGAATTGACGCACCGTCATTTCACGGGCGCGCGAGCCGCCGCCCAGGGGGTGCTCGACACCCGGTTCCTGTCCGCCGCCGGGGACGCGGCCGACGGCTGGGTGGTCGTCGCCCCCGTCATGGACGCCTCCGTGGCACCCGAGGCCAAGGCGTTCACGGCCGCGTACCGCAGGCGCTTCGACGCCGAACCGCAGCGGTACGCCGTCGAGGCCTACGACGTGGCCCGGTTGATCGTGCAGACTCTGAGTTCGCCGTCCGCCGGGCGCGTCACCCGGCAGAACCTGGCGACGGCGCTGCGCGGCGCCTCGTACAAGGGGATCACGAAGAACTTCGCCTTCGACAAGAAGACGGGGGCACTGATCATCGACGGTCGCGGCGTCTACCTGTGGAAGGTCGACGGCGGCCGGTTCAGGTACCAGGGCGCGGCGCCGTTGCAGGTGTCCACCTGATGGGGCGCTGATGGAGCCGTTGCGCGGCACCGACCCGGCCGGGATCGCGGGCTACCGGCTGCTGCGCCGGCTGGGCGCGGGCGGCATGGGCGTGGTGTACCTGGCCCGTTCCGGCTCGGGCTCACTTGCCGCCTTGAAGGTCATCCGCGCCGCGCATGCGGACGATCCGGGTTTCCGGGCCCGTTTCCGCCGCGAGGTGGAGACGGCGGGCCGGGTCACCAACCCCTGGGTCGTACCTCTGCTCGACGCGGACCCGGACGCGGAGTCGCCGTGGCTCGCCACGGCGTTCGTGCCGGGCCCCTCACTGGCGGAGGCGGTCGAGGAGTGCGGGCGGCTGCCGTACCGCTCGGTGCGGTTCCTGGGGGCCCGCCTCGCCGAGGCGCTGGAGGCCGTGCACGGGGCAGGTCTGGTGCACCGGGACGTCAAGCCGGGCAATGTGCTGCTCGCGGTCGACGGACCGCGGATGATCGACTTCGGTATCGCCCGGATGCCGGAGGACACCGCGCTCACCGCCAGCGGGATGGTGGTCGGCTCCCCCGGGTTCCTCTCCCCCGAACAGGCCCAGGGACGGGGCAGGGAGATCGGCCCGGCCAGCGACGTCTTCTCGCTCGGCTGTCTGCTGGCGTTCGCCGCGACGGGCGAACGCCCCTTCGGCCGGGGCTCCGCGGCCGAGGCGCTGGTGCGTACGGTCCACGACGAACCGGACCTGGCCGGCGTACCGGCCCCGCTGCTGCCGTTGCTGCGGAACTGTCTGGCCAAGGAGGCGGGCTCCCGGCCCCCCGTGGCCGACATCCGGCGAACCCTGGACGGGACGGAGCCTGACGACCGGGACAGCGCGGGCGGGGCTGGTTGCCCGAATCGTCCACCCGGCTGATCGCGCGCCGTTCGACCGCCGCTCTCGCCCTGCCCGCCGTCGAGGCGACCGAGGTGTCCGGCGCTCCACCCGGCATCGACACGGTGGCCGACTCGGAGGAGCCGCCGAAGGGCGCCACGCGACGCCGCTTCCTGGTGCTGGGCTCGGCCGCCGGGGTTCTGGCGGCGGGCGCGACGGCGGCCTGGTGGACGGCCGACCGCCCCGGTCGCGTAGCGACGCGCGGCGGCGGCACCCGGCTTCCGCGAACGGTGGTCGCCCTGCACGCCGATCTGACGGGAGGACACAAGGCGGCAGGACTCGCCCAGGAGAACGGTGTCCGGCTCGCCGTCGACCATCTCAATTCCCGTACCGGCCGCGGCTTCGACCTCGCACTCCAGGTTCACGACGACGCGGGCAGCCCGACCCGGGCGCGACGGATCGCGCGGCAACTCGCGGCGGACGACCGGATCCGCGTTGTGATCGGGCCGACCACCGACGCCTGTGCCGAGGCCGTTGTCGCCGAATACCAGAAGGCACTGCTGCCCGTGGTCTCCGTATCGGTCGGGCTCGAAGGGGTGACGTACCGGACCTACGCGGCCACCCGGCCCCCCGACCGCAACCTGGCGGCGCCCCTGGTCGCGTACCTCGTCCGCACCGCCCGGGCCCGCAGAACGCTGCTGATCGACGACGCGGCCGAGGGGGACTTCAGCTGGAACATCTGCGCATCGGTCAGTGATGCCATGCGCTCCGGGCGGCACGCGACGACCCGGCGTACCCTCGCCGCCGAGGACGACACCGCCGACGACTTCCGCGCCCTCGCCGAGTCGGTGGCCGACGCGGAAGCGGACGCGGTGGTGTTCGCCGGTGGACATGCGCGCGCCGCGAAACTGGCGCTCGCGCTGCGCGACGCCGGCTACTCGGGTGTGCGACTGGCCACCGAGCGCGCTCTCGACCCCCGCTTCCTCGCCTCGGCAGGCGACGCCGCCGAGGGATGGGTCTTCGCCACCGCCTTCCTAGATCCGACGCGTGTGCCCGCCGCGAAGTCCTTCGTCACCGCCTACCGCGAACGCTTCGGCACCGCCCCGCCCTGGTACTCCGCCGAGGCCTACGACGCGGCGCTCTTCGTGGGCCGCGCGATGACGACACCGGGCGCGTCCGGCGCGGCACGCGGCACGATCGTGGGACGGCTGCGCGACATCGACTACCGCGGGATCACCAAGAGACTGCGCTACACATCATCGAGTACCGGCTACACCGTGAAGGCGCTGTACCTCTTCCAGGCGTCCGGCGGCCGATTCCGCTTTCTCGGCCAGTACGAGGACGCCACGGCCTGAGCCGGTGAGGGGACGGGAGCCGACCGGACCGCCCGACCGCGTCATGAATCCTCGGCCGCTGTCGCGTAGGTCCAGCCGTGCCGGACGTTTCCGCGTTCCCGGCAGTCGACGCGAGTGACGTCGGGCCCTCCGTTGCTGCGCGAGAGCATTGCGCTGATCAGCGTGCGGTACGCGAAGAACAGTGTCGCGGCCACGGTCACGACGAAGGCCGTTCCAGGCCCGTACCCCGTGCTCGTGGCGGTGCGGGTCACGTGGAAGAAGCCGTAGCCGCTGAGGACCGTCGCCGGCGCGCACACCTTCCACAACAACCCGTGCCTGCGGCGCTCACCGCGCACTTCGGTGAACGACGGCAGCGCCACCAGGAGTCGAGCGCCGCAGTGGTCGCACGTCGTGTGGGCCTCGTTACTGCAGTGCTCGAAACGCTCCAGACGGCCCGCGTCGTCGTTGGTGAGCGCGATCGTCCGCGTGTGGTGGTGACCGCTCTCCTGGCTGACGATGTGCGTGATCCTGTACTCGAACGTCCCCGACACCTCTGCGCCCACGGCTTTCGCCCCTCCTCCCTGGTCCGGTTCACCTTCGATTCTCGGGCCGCCGCGGCGGCGTACCGCCGGGATCGCACCACCCGGAACAACCCTGTGACGCCACTGGGAACCACTGCTGACGAAGGACTACCGCCGCCCTGCGACCAGGTACCGGGCCCGCCACTGCGGCAGACAGTCGTGCAGGTACAGCACGAAGGGGATCCACCAGATCAGATCGTTGGTGACGATGATGACGCCGGAGGCCAGGGGCCACTGCCCGGTGAGGGCCAGCCACAGCCAGCCGAGCGGTCCGAGGACCTTGCCGGCCAGGCCGACCGCCGCGACGGGGAGGCCTTCGGCGGGGCGTAGGGCCACGTCCAGATAGAGAAGCCCGTACATACTGGAGTAGCGACGGGTTCCCCCGCGCCGCTACGTGAGGCGTTCGGGCTGTTCACCCTGGTCAAGGCCTCCTGCGCGGGGTCCACTCGAAGTGGTGAAGTTTTGCCAGTTACTCGCAGATTCCGGGACTTCCGTAATTTGCGTGCCTGTGGTGGATTCCGAAACTCGCCGTTTCACGCTGATCAGCGGACGCGGCTCGCCCACCGGGCCCCCTGAGCAGGAAGAGGGCTTGGCGGACGTCCTCACCCTCCAACGCCCCAACATCCATCCCGCGTCGAGGGAGGCGGAACGCTCCCTCTACCAGGACACGCTCGCGGAGTACTGCTGGGCGCGGGACGTCGCAGGGCTCGCGCCGACAACGCTGAACCGGCTCGTGCAGCCGGTGATCGAGGTGTGCGCGTTCTACGATGTCCTGCCGTGGGAGCTGTCGCCGCGGCAGCTGGACCAGTACTCTGGGCGGCCTGTACGGGTATCGCCGCCTGCAGATCAAGCGCCGTGCTGGTGTGCGGGCGTCCCGCGCGGCCCGCCCCGTATCCGTTCATCTCGCCCTGGCGGGCCAGCTGGAGTTGTTCCATCTGCCGCGCGACTGGTCCCGGCTGGACGTTCGCCACCTTCCCGCGCTGACGCCCGCGGCCCGTAACCTGCTGAGCGGCTTCGTGGCCCATATCCGCAGCCGCGGCTGGTCGGTGGACCGCATGTCCTCGAGCATCCGTACCCTGCGTGTCCTGCTCGCCTATCTGGGAGCCGATGCGCCGCTGCTGGAGGAGGACGTGCGGCTCCTGGCCCGCCGCGACCACTTCGACGGCGCCCGAGTCATGAACTTCCTGCGCCTGACCGGGCGTCTCACCCCGGACCAGCGTTCCAATCCCCACCTGAGGCGGGCCCGGCGCGTGGCCGACACCGCCCCCGATCCCTTCCGCGGCCCGCTCCACCGGTGGATCGACGTCCTGTGCGGCCAGTCCGCCCGTCCCAGCCGAGCACTCGCACCCACGACGGTCAGTGCCTACCTGCGCCGGGCCGCGCCGGTGCTGAACACCTGGTACGAGCACGGGATCAGCGATCTGCGTGCCGTCACCCCCGCACACATCGAACAGGTCCTTGAGCCCGTCCAGGGAGAGGCGGCCAAGGGCCTGGCCACCTCGTTGCGTTCTCTCTTCCGCGCGCTCAAACGGGAAAGGCTCATCTTCCGCGATCCCGCCCGGCACGTCTGCCTCACCACCGCCCGGCCACTGCCCCGGCCCCTGCCCGACGACCGTCTGCACGGCACGCTCAGCCGCATCCCGCGGGTCCGCGACCAGCTCAGCTTCGTCCTCACCGCCGTCCACGCCCTGACCAACCACGACCAGCGCCACCTGCGCCTGGACGACGTGAACCTCAGCCGGGGCACGCTGCGCGTACGCCGCGCCAGCAAACCCGATCACACCGTCTACCTGGACGAACTGACCTTCCGCCTCACCCGGTCATGGATGACCGAACGACACCGCCGCTGGCCGACAACCGCCAACCCTTATCTGCTGGTGACAGCGCGCACCGCCGTCGACGACACCCACCCCATGGTCAACGCCGAGGCGATCAACAAACAACTGCGCCGCCTCGGACTCCAGATCGGCCGCCTGCGGATGGACCGCATCCTGGATGAAGCCCGGCACAAACCCGACCCCGTCCACCTCATCCGCCTGTTCAGCCTGTCCGCCCTCACCGCCATGCGGTATGTACGCGCCGCTCATCCCGACCGCTACCGCCCTGATCCGCTCGCCCCCTGAAAGGCCGCCGACATTGAGGCGATCACTAGGTGAGGTCTGGAGCTGGCACGCGTGCTCTCTCCCGTCTGCGCGCCGGGCAGGGCCGGCTGTGCGCGGGCTATCAGCAGCTGGTGCGGGCCGTTCACGTCCTGGAGGTCGAGAACCAGCGCTGCGCGAGTCGGCCGATGGCGACGTCGTTCGGTTACCACCCATCCCTCACCGACGCCCGGCTCGCAAAGGGCCCGTTGACGGAACGGCGCGGACCCGCCGCCCGTCCACGGGCCGATCGGTCAGGACGGGTCGCCGTACACCACGCCGCGGCCGTAGCTGCCCAGGTAGACCCGGCCGTACACGTCGGGGTCGCCGGTGATGATGCTGATGGCGCTCCCGCCGAACTGGTGCTGGTTGTCGTTGATCCGGACCCAGGTCGAGCCGCCGTCGGTGGAACGGAACAGCCCGGTCACGCCCTTGACCGTCCCGCTGAGGTAGAGGGCCTGGTAGCGGGCGCCCGGGGCCGCCTTGCCGAAGCCGACGCCACTCGCCTTCTCCACGCCGGCGATCTTGGTGAAGCTCGCCCCGCCGTTGGTGGAGTGCCGAAGTCCGTTGTACCGGCTGGCGATCCACAGGTCACCGGCGACGCCCGGAACCGCCTTGAGCTGCCCGTCATCCAGGCCGGTGGCGCGGGCGGTGAAGTGCTTCCCGCCGTCGGTGCTGGCGTACAGGGTGCCGCCGCTGAGGGCGTAGAAGGTGTTCGCCGCCAAGCGGTCGGCCACCACGGCCGCGTCCTTGGGCAGGCCGGAGACCGCCGCCCAGGATGTGCCACGGTTGGTGGAGAGGAAGGGCACCTGGCCCTGCGGGGTCCACACGACGGTTGCGCCGTCCGCTGAGACGGCCGTGGAACCGGAGGTCGCGTCGCCCGTCGGCGCCGCCGCGAACGGCGTCCAGTTCGCTCCGCCGTCGGTCGAGTAGGCGCCGTGCTGCTCGCCGCCGGAACCGACCCGCACGGAGAACTGCGGCTTGGCCTGGGCGAAGTCGATGCCCGTGGTGGTGGTGAACTTCGGCCCGGTCAGCGCCTTGGCGGGGACCTTGGTCAGGTCGTCGTGCCGGAATCCGCTGACGTCGCCGAGCGCGCTGATCAGCGGGAGGCCGGGCGGTTTGATCAGGCCGTTGGTCGCGGTCTCCTCCACCCCCTTGGCCGGGATCGTCCAGTGGGTGGCACCCCCGCGGTCGGCCGCGGTGACGTCGGTGCTGCCCCACATGCCCGATCCGGTGCCGTACAGCACGTGCCCGGAGTTGAAGGGGTCGATGGCCAACGCGCCCATCCAGTGCCCGATGCCGGTACCCACGTAGGGCGCTGCGGAGTCGTTGCGCACCGAGGTCGCGCCCAGCGCCTTCCAGGTGGCGCCGCCGTCGGTCGACCGGTAGAGCTCCTCGGAGGGCCACCAGTGGTTCAGGGTGGTGACCATCACCGTGTCCGGGTGCCGGGCGTCGACCGCGAGGCCGGCGAAGCCGTAATTGCCGCTGGCCGGCGAGATGTTCTTCCAGGCCCCGGTGGCCGGCGTGTACTTCCACACCGATCCGGCCGTCACCGGCTGCGGGCCCGGCCCGTTGCTGTACGTCAGGTACAGCGAGCCGTTGCCGGACAGCACACCGTGGTGCGGCAGCTGCCCGGTCGGCTGGCCGGAGACGGCCTGCCAGGTGCTGCCGCCGTCGGTGGAGCGGTACAGGGAGGTGGTCTTGTCCGCCACGCCCACGTAGATCGTCTTGCTGCCCGACGGGCCGAAGGTCACGAAGGACAGGCCAACGCCGCTGCTCGCACCGTCCTTGACGGGGAAGCTGCCGAGCTGGCTCCAGGTCTTGCCGTAGTCGGTGCTGCGCCACAGGCCGTTCTTGCGTGTGCCCAGGTAGAGCGTGCTGTGGTTGGACGGGTCCACCACCAGCCGCTCACCCATGGACCGGCCGTCCTCGTTGCCGCCCAGCTTGAACGGCAGGTTGGTGCGCTGGAAGGTCTTGCCCTGGTCGGTGGAGCGCAGGATCGCGCCGTTGCCCGCCCAGTCGTTGGTGTAGGTGCCGCTCGCGAGGTACAGGCGGTTCGGGTCGACCGGGTCGGTCGCCAGGCTCTCGATCCCCAGCAGGTTCCAGTCGTCACCACCGATCCAGTCCGTCAGCGAGGTCCACTGGCCGGCGGCCGTGTCCCAGCGGTACGCGCCGCCGACGTCGGTCCGGGCGTACAGCAGGTCCTTGCGGGTGGGGTTGAAGACCAGCCCGGTCACGAACCCGCCGCCGACGATCTGCGCGTTGTGCCAGGTGTACCCGCCCTTGCCGCCGGACACCTTCACCAGTCGCCACTGCTGGTTGGTGCTGCCCCGGTCGGCGTACTGGATGAGTGGCACGCCTGCGCCGCTGCCTCCGCCCCACACGTCCAGCGCCATCCCGCTCCTGCGGGAGACGAACGTCACCGCTCCACCGCCCACGTCCTTCATCCGCCACTGCTGCGCAGCAGAACCGTGGTCGGTCTGCTGCTCGACGGCGGCGAGCGACTTCGAAGAGGCGCCCTGCACCCCCATGACCTTGTGTGTGCTGCGGTTCTCCAGCTCGTAGTAGCCGTCCGCCGCCGGTCTCAGCCGCCACTGCTGGCTCGCGGCACCGGCCACGCGGCTCTCCTGTCGTATCCGGACGCCGTCCGAGGTGTCCGCCCCGGGCACGTCCAGCGCCTTGTCGCTGCGGACGGACACCAGCGTGTAGTAGACGTCGGGATCCACAGTCGCGGCGTTCGACTCGGTCTGCACGAACAGCAGGTAGGGGCCGACCACAGCGGGCACGCCCACCGCCAGGCCCAGCGCGGTCCAGCGCCGCCGGTGGCGCCCACGCGGGCGCCGCACGCCACTGGCCGCGTGGGCGCGCCGACTACGGCCGCTCGCCGTGGGGTCCATCTCGTTCATAAGGGGCTACTCCTTGCTTCACCCCCTGCCGCGCGCCCGTTCAGGTCGGCGGTGCATGGCGGCAGGCGGCATTGGGATCGGACGACACGTCGGTGTGATCGCCTTCTTGGTCACCCGTCAGTTGCCGCAGATCCGGAAAAGGTTGCCGCCCGCTCAGAAATTCGTCAGATGTGCGCGGCGGTCTCGGAAGCCTCCGCCGGAAAGCGGTAGCCAGGCGGCCGCCGGCTTGGCAGCCGGGCCGTACGGTGCCGCCTGACAGCACGTCTTCGCCGGCCCGTACAGCCACGCCACCGGCGGACGAGACGGCAAGGACGACACCTGCCCCGCCGACGCCAGGACCGCCGCAGGCGCCCTCGCGGTCCAGGGCGGCTTCGCCCCGACGGGATGAGGGGCACTCCGATCTCCGGCTCTGCAAGCTTCTCTCACGGCGACCAGGCGTCAGCCCCCGCATTGTCAAACGCGCGCCATCTCCAAGGACCGGGCCCGAGGCCCGCGCATCGACCGGACCAGCTACAAAGCCACCACCAGCATCGAAATCCTCGCGGCCGCAGGCCCTTGACGAGGTCCCCAGCCGCAAACTTCACGGCCCTCGAGCCAGCCGGGCACGAGGGGGAGGCGCGCACCGCGTCCCCGTGGCGCTCGCCTTCGCCGCGTCGCTGGTCAGGACTCCCCGGGGCTGACCTTCAGCACCGGCATCGCCGGGATCGGTGTGCCTTCGGGGAGGCGCACGGTCAGTTCGTGCGGGCCGCGCTCGAATTCCAGCGGATCGGGGTGGCCGAGCAGATGCACGGCGCCGATCCGCTGGTTGTAGAGCGTCAGGTCTCGGCCCAGAGAACGCACATGGATCCGGCCGTCCTGGGCGCCGCCGAGCGCCGTGACGTACAGGTGCTCGGCCCGCGTCGTGAACCGCAGGTCGGCGGGGCCGTAGCCGGGCTGGTCGTTCTCGGTGAACTGCCCTTCCTTGACCCGCGCCGGCCCTTCGCCGTAGACGACCCACGGCCGGCTGGCGTAGATCGCCTCACCGTTGACCGCGAGCCACGCGCCGATCTCCCGCAGCAGCTCGACCTCCGCCTCCGGAATGCTGCCGTCCGCCTTCGGGCCGACGTTGAGCAGCAGGCACCCGTTCTTGCTGACCACGTCCACGAGGAAGGCGAGCAGATCGGCGCCGCTCTTGTAGTCGTGCCCTTCGACATGGCCCCAGGAAGTGCGCGAGACCGCGGTGTCCGCCTGCCACGGATCAGGACGCAGAGTCGCACTCGCGCCGCGCTCGACGTCGTAGACCGCGGTGCCCGGGGCGAACGCGTCGTGCTTGTACGCCAGCACCGGCCCGCGCTGCCACGAGGCGGCCTTGTTGTAGTAGTAGGCGGCGAGCTTGGGCAGGTAGGGCTTGAATGCGGGCTGGTGGATCCACCAGTCGAAGTACAGCAGCTGCGGCTGGTAGCGCTCGACCAGTTCAGCGGTGCGCGCGAGCCAGTCCTCGAGGTACTGCGGGCTCGGCGGCAGCTCCTGAGGCTGGGCCGGGCCGTAGAGGTCGGCGTGGCGGCCGGCACGGACATCGGATTCGAACCCCATCCCGCCGTTCAGGAACCACCAATGCTCGGCACGGTGCGTCGACAGGCCGAACGCCATCGACTGCGCCTGCACCGCGGCTGCCAGTTCCCCGACGACGTCCCGCTGCGGGCCCATGGCGACGGCGTTCCACGGGTTGAGAGCGCTGTCGTACATGGCGAAGCCGTCGTGGTGCTCGGCCACCGGTACGACGTACTGGGCTCCCGCCTCGCGGAACAGGGCGGCCCAGGCGTCCGGGTCGAAGTTCTCTCCGGTGAGCTTGGGGATCAGGTCCTTGTAGCCGACCTTGTCCTGCGGGCCGTAGACCTCCCGGTGGTGCTCGTACTCCGGGGAACCCGGTATGTACATGTTGCGCGGGTACCATTCGTTCCCGAAGGCCGGGACACAGTACGGACCCCAGTGGATGAAGATCCCGAACTTCGCATCCCGATACCAATCAGGAACCTGATACCTGGACAGGGATTCCCAGCTCGCTCCGAAGGGGCCCTCCCCCAGGGTCTGGTCGACGGTGTTCAGAACGTCGGTCACAGTCGTCATCGAGATCCTCCGGAAACGTAGTCGAACCATTCGAAACGAACCGTGCCGGCCGTCGCGTACATGCCGATCACCCGGCCGGTGAAGCCGCCCGCCACTTCGGTGGACAGGTATCGGCCGTCGAGGGTGGCCAGGTCCGTGGCGGCGCCGCCGGGCTCGGCCACGCCGAACGACACGGTGTCCGGTCCGCCGCGCGCGTCCCGCGGCTGCTCCTCGGCGATGCGGACGGTGAGCTCGACCGGGCCGACCGGCAGGGGCCGGGATGCCACGACTGTGCGCAGCGGGCCGATGCGAGCCACCACCCGTACCTCGCCGTCAGCGACTTCGATCCCGTAGTGGTGGTGCTCGTCGAGCCGGACCGCCAGGCCGCCTTCGCCCTCCGTCGCGTCGATCAGGGCGCTGGCAGAGCACGACAGGTGCTGCTGGCGGCGGCCGACGAAGACGACGTCATCAGCGTCCAGCGACTCCCCTCTCGCCCGCAGGGTCAACCAGCCAGGCCGGTCCTGCGTGGTGACGAGTTCCTCGGGCCGGTCCCGCAGCGAGATCCACTGCGGCCGCAGCGCGCTGCCGTCGAAGTCATCGCGGACCGGCTCGGCCACCGGCTCTTGGAGCGGCCACGGGATCCCCGACAGATCTGTGACGACCTCGCCGACGACCGGCCAGCCGTTGATCCACTCGACGGGGGCGAGGAACGTTTCCCGGCCCAGGACGTGCCATCCGGGCGTGCCGCCGCCGGGCCGGGTCCCGAGGAACACCAGCCACCACGAGTCGTCAGGGCCCTGCACCAGATCCGCATGACCGGTGTTCTGCACCGGATGCTCGACGCCGCGGTGGGTGAGGATCGGGTTGGCCGGGTTCGGCTCGAACGGTCCGCTCGGCGACGGCCCCCGCGCGATCGACACGGCGTGCCCACGCTCGGTGCCGCCCTCGGCGATCATCAGGTACCAGTACTCGCCGATCCGGTACAGGTGCGGGGCCTCCGGCGCCCTGACACCGCGCGTTCCCGACCACACCCGCGCAGGCACACCAAGGGTTCGACCGGTTACAAGGTCCAGACGCACCTGCCCCACACCGGCCACGGTGCACCAGCAGGTGCCATCCTCATCCCACGCCAGGTCCGGGTCGATGCCGGGCACCCCGGGCAGCATCACCGGATCGGACCAGGGGCCGGCTGGATCGGTGGCGGTGACCAGCAGGTTCCCGCCCTCGCTGACATTCGTGGTGATCAGCCAGAACCGGCCGTCGTGATGCCGAAGCGTCGGGGCGTAGATCCCGCCGGACGACGAGGCCCGCGACAACCCCAGCTGGCTCGGGCGATCCAGCACGTTGCCGATCTGCCGCCAGTTCACCAGGTCGCGGCTGTGGAAGATCGGCACCCCGGGGAAGTACTCGAAGCTGGAACACGCGAGGTAGTAGTCCTCCCCCACCCGGCAGATGCTCGGGTCGGGATGGAACCCCGGAACGATCGGGTTCGAAGCGCTGTTGCCCACGATCAAGCCCTTCGGAGAGCAGTGGAGACCAGCGGAGAGCAGTGAAACTCTCCGGGAGAGTAATTGAAGCGATTCGATAGCGCGGTTAGACAGGATTCATCAGTGGATCTCGCCTTCAGGCGCGAGGTTCGGGATCCCAAAAACCTCCGTGCCGGAGCGCTTCGAAGCCCTCGTCAGTCGTCGTCGGGCACAGGCGTGAGAGTCAGCGCGAACTCGGCCGCGCGTGCGGTCAGCCGGTGCTGTGGCAGCACGCCCGGCCCCACGGCCGCGGTGCCGAGCCCCTGGACCGCGTGGTCCGTGTGCAGGTGGATCACGGGTTCGGGGATGAGGCCGGGTTGGTGGCGGGCCTCGGCGAGGTGCTGGTCGCTGTACCGGCGGACTGAGATGTTGAGCACGGGATCGCCCTCGATGCGCACACCGGTGCCGGCCGTTGCGGCCACTTCGGCCCAGCGCACATCGGCACGGTTGCCGTTCTCCTGTGGGCGCACGTACGGCGTCTGGAGCTCTTCGACCGTGGCGTGGAACCGCCCGACGCGCATCGCACGGCGCGAATCGGGGTACGCCTCGCCGGGACCCGCGCCGAACCAGGTGACCTCGCTCCAGCTCCCGGGCAGCAGCCAGCGCAGCCCGAGCCGGCCGAGGGAAGGGGCCTTGTCGCGCAGCCGCAGTTCTTCCTGCCGCTCGGCGGGGAGGTCGGGATCGACCATCGGTTCGTTGAAGGTGTCGCCGCGCTCGGGCCAGTAGCCGACCGGTTCGGTGGCCACGTGCAGCCGGAGCGCGTCGGCGTCGGCGGTCCAGCGATACGTGGTCAGGTAGGCCGAGCGCCCGGCGGCGCCGGCGCTGCGTACGACGACGGTGAGCGTGTGGGAGCCGGCGTCGAGCGATACGGTGCGGTGCTGCAGCCGGTGCAGGCCGAGCCCGTGCCAGTAGTCCGCGTCGTGCTGTGGATAGCCGCGGTCATTGTCGGTCGGAGCCCGCCACAGGTCGAGCCAGGGCCCTAGCACCGGCTGGCCGCCCAGGCTGAGCAGCGTGCCAGTGTGCGGGTCGAAGCGCCCCGGGCCCAGCGCGATCGCGTCGTCGCCGGGCTGCACGGCTGCCGGAGAACCTGCCAACACGGCGTAGGCCGGGTGGCGCGACGCCGCAAGCCGGACCTGCTCCCAAGCCACGGCGTGGCCGCGGGGCGCCCACGCCGTCGCGGCGGCCAGTTCGGCGCGCACCGTGAGCCACAGCTCGCCGTTGTGATCGGCCAGCGCCTTCACCTCGGAAAGCGGTACGTCGATGCTCTCACCGGCAGCGACTGGCGGTATCAAGAGCTCACCGTCCGCCACCGGTTCCCCGTCGGCCTCGACACTCCAGACGAACCGCAAGGAGGAGAGGTCCTGGAACTGGTAGCGGTTGTGGACCGTGATCACGCTGCCGTGCTCGGCAATGCTGAAGCGAACCGGCTCGATGACCTTCTTGTATTCGAGCAGTCCGGGCGAGGGCGTGCCGTCGGGGAAAACCAGGCCGTCACAGATGAAGTTGCCGTCATGCAGGTCCTCGCCGAAGTCACCGCCATAGGCGAAGAACTCGCGCCCCTCGGCGTCGACGGTTCGCAGGCCCTGATCCATCCACTCCCAGACGAACCCGCCTTGGGCGCGCGGATACCTGTCCCACAGGGACGCGTACTCTTCGAGCCCGCCAGGCCCGTTACCCATGGCGTGGGCGAATTCGGTGAGCAGGAACGGCTTGCGATTGCGCGGCTCGTCTGCGGACTCACCGTGCCCTTCGCGCCGGGGATAGAAGGTCTCACCGGGCAGCAGACCGCCTTTCGCGATCCGGGCGGCGTCAGCGGGCGTGCGGTACATCTCGCTGTAGACGTCGGTGTAGCGCGACAGGCGGTCGCCTTCGTAGTGGATCGGGCGGGACGGGTCGCGGTGGCGGGTCCACGCGGCCATCGCCTCCAGGTTCGCGCCGTCGCCCGCCTCGTTGCCCAGCGACCACGAGACGATGCTCGGGTGGTTCTTGTCCCGTTCCACCGTGCGTTGCATGCGGTTCAAGCACGCCTCCCGCCACACGGGATCGTCCGACGGATTGCGTGCCCACAGCTCGGGCCCGGGCCGTTCGAAGCCGTGCGTCTCCAGATCGCATTCCAGGACGACCCACAGACCGAGCTCGTCGCAGAGGTCGAGGAAGTCCGGATGCGGCGGGTAGTGAGAGGTGCGTACCGCATTGATGTTGTGCTGCTTCATCAGTTCCACATCGCGGCGCATCGTCTCGCGGCTGACCACCCGGCCCCGATCGGGATCGAACTCGTGCCGGTTGACGCCGCGCAGCACGACGCGCCTTCCGTTGATCGTCAGCACACCCTCGCCGTCGATCGCGACGGTGCGGAAGCCGATCCGCAGCTGAACCCGTTCGCTGTCGGTGGCTACTTCGGCGTCGTACAGGAAGGGGTCCTCAGCGCTCCACGGACGAACCGTGTCGAAGGTGAAGGGCTCCTCGACCGGCGCGGCTTCGATGCCGAGCTGCGGGATGCTGACCCGCGCCTTCGCGCCCGCGTCCGCATCCACATCACAACGCAGTCGTCCCTCGCCGGTCGCCGCGTCGTAGTCGGCGTGCACGAACACGTCGCGGATCCCGCCGACCGGCCGGGCCAGCAGCGTCACCTCGCGGAAGATTCCGGACATCCGCCAGGTGTCCTGATCTTCCAGGTAGGTGCCCGACGAGTACTGATTCACCCGGACGGCCAGCACGTTGCGGCCGGCGTGCAGCACGCCGGCCGCGTCGAACTCCACGGGCAGTTTGCTGCCGCGGCTCACGCCGAGTTCGACGCCGTTGAGCCACACCCGTGCGCAGGAGTCGACGCCCTCGAAGCGCAGGACCGCCGGGGAGCCTTCCCACGACGGCGGAAGGTCGAAGACCCGCCGGTAGTCGCCGGTCGGGTTCTCGTCCGGGACGAACGGCGGGTCCAGCGGGATCGGGTAGTTGATGTTCAAGTACGCGGGCCTGCCGTATCCGTGGAGCTGCCAATGCGAGGGCACCGGCAGCCGGTCCCACACGGCGTCATCGAACTCCGGTCCCTCGAATCCGTCCGTCTCGACCGCGGCGCTCGACGCCATTCGGAACGCCCACTCACCGCTCAGATCCATTCGATCGGCATCGGAACGCAAGGCCGCACGCGCCGTCACGGCGCCGCGTCCCGGTGAGTACTCTTCGAAATAGCGCATCGAAGTGCGACTTCCCTCTCTGTAGTCAATCGCTGGCAAGTCCCGAGCGCGGCCATGACGCGGCACGGCCGGGCGAAGCGATGGTGGTGGCGGGCTGGTGCCGCCACCACGTCGGCGTTTGCTGCTGGGAGGTTTTGACCTGCCTATCAGTAGATGCGAATGTCGGTCAGCGCGGCGCCGGCCCGTACGAGGACCGGAATGCGTTCCAGCGGCGCGGGAATCTCCACCATCCGGCCGGCTGCGGGCACCGGCCTCGGCGACCGGGGCGACCAACAGATCGGGACCGAGCAGGAATTGGTCCTCCACATCCCACGCGGCCTCGTCGGCGGGGAAGTCGAAGAAGAGTGGCCGCTCGGGGGCTCGCCCGCGGTGTGGGCCGCCTCCGCGAGTCGGTGGATGTACGGTCGCAGGCGTTCGCGGCTCGCCGAGCCGGTCGCCTGCCGGCGACCACCGACCTCCCCGTGAGCCGGGTGGCGGCGGATTCCGGGTTCGGGACGCTCAGCCGGTTCAACCCCGTCTTCACCGACGCGTGCGGAGCCCTCCCACACCATTTCGGCGCGAGCGGCGAGAATGGGGCCCGGCGCTGTGAAGTGGCCCGCTCCTGATCGGGAGCCGGGAGCCGGGCCTGAGGTGGTTGAGGTCAGGCGGTCGAGCCGGTGACCGTGGTGCCCGACTTGGTGACGGTGTACGTCGTCTTGGCGCCGCTCCAGTAGTAGAAGGTGAGCGTCACGGGCACGCCGTCGTTGATCGCTTTGAGGAAGTCGGGCGTCATGGTGATGGTGTTGCCCGCGGCGTCCGGAACAAACGAGTATCCGTACTCCTGGTACGTCGTCCAGGACGCCGGGCCGGCGCCGCTGCCGTCGGCGTACGTGGCTTCCATCTCCGCCAGTATGTCGCCGTTGAACCGGGTAGGGATGACCAGGCCCTTGGTGGTGTCTCCGGTCGCGTTCGCCTGAGTCACCGGGCCGTACGTGATGACGTTGATGGTCCAGGGCACTCCCTTGGAGAACCGGACCGTCAGCGTCGAGTCGACGCCGTACGCCTGGTTGCCGACCAGCCGGGCGACCGTGGCGGCGGTCAGCGTCAGCTGGTCGCCGTTGATGGTGTAGTCCGTGTCCTTGACCAGGTTCCAGTCGCCAGCGCTCAGTCCCCTGAAGGTGGTGCCGTTCAGGTTGAGGCTGATCGTCTGCGCCGTGATCGGGCCGGACTTGGGTATGAACAGCTGGTCCGAGGACGCCGTGCCCGAGCGTGTCTTCCAGCTCGACCGGATCAGCGCCCACAGGGCCGGGTCGCGGGGCTGGAACGTGCTGCGGTTGATGAAGTTGCCGACGTCCCACAGCGCGGTGGTCACGTGGTGGATCCGCGCCTCGTAGGCGAACATCTCGAAGAACTTCTTGCCTTCGCCCGGCTCGATGGCGTTGTAGTTGTTCCACCAGATCGGGTACTTGAACGTGCCGTACTCGCCCATGTACACCGGGACGCCCTTGGCGACGAACGTGTTGTAGATGCGGGAGTAGAGGTCGAGCATGTCCTGCTGAACCCGGGCGTCGAAGGTGTCGTATCCGGCGATGTTCACGGTGAACGGCCAGAAGCCGTAGTTGTGCACCGTGGCGACCAGGTTCGAGTCGTGCAGGGACGCGATCTCGGCGGCCAGGGCGTCCATTCCGTCCTGATCGTTGTTGATCGGGAACAGGACGAGCAGACGGGTGTCATTGCCGCCACCGGAGTGGCGCACGACGTCGAAGAACTCCGTTTGCAGCTCGTCCAGGAGCTTGCTGCTCTGGGCGGGCGTGGCGTTCTTGAACTGCGGCTCGTTGACGCCCTCGAACAGCAGCTTGCGCGGCTCGTCCTTGAACGTGGTCGCGATCTGGCTCCACGTCGCCTTGAAACGCGCCACCACGTTGTCGTGGTCGGTGGCCATGTTCTCGATCCACTGCCACGAGTCGTGATGCACGTTCAGATCGACGTAGAGGCCGTCCTCGACGGCCCAGTCGACCACCTGCTTGACTCTGGACATCCACTTCGGGTCGATGGTGTACGGCGCGGTGGCGGACTGGTGACCGCTCCAGGTCACCGGGATGCGGACGCTGCGGAAGCCCTGCGCCTTCAGGGTGTCGAACAGCTGCTTGGTGATCAGCGGCTGGCCCCACGAGGTCTCGTCCGGAATGGCGTCCATCGTGTTGCCCACGTTGAAGCTGGGCTGCATGGCCGCGACCGCGTCCATCGCCGGGTTGTGGGGGGCGGGCAGGACAGCGTCTTGCGTGGTGCTGTCGGGCGCGGCCGACGCGCCAGCGGGAAGCGTACCGGCGCCCAGGACCGTACCGGCGAGAAGGATGACACTGGCTGTGCCGGCGGCGAACCGCCATCGGGTTGCTGTGGCTTGTCGTCGAACGTGCCGCACGTTTTCCTCCATCGGGGGGCGCGTCATTTCAGAAGATGTGGAACACGGTGGTGCGGATCGTGTTCTTGCCAGGTCCCCCCGTACTCACCGCGTTCCGCCGGTGATCGCGGCCAGGTGGACACCGCCCCGCAGAACGAGATGCAGATCGTGCACCCCGGTCACCTCCGCGGACATCGGTGCGCTGACCGTGCGCCAGTCGTACCGGCCGTCGGTGCCGACGGGGACGTGGAGGCCGGCGAGCAAGGTGCCGGTACCGGGACCGCCGTCGGCGTAGATCTCGACGGTCGCGTCCTCTTCTGACGCACGGGACACCTCGGCCGTGATGACGCGCGGTCCGTCTGCCGGGCCGCCCAGGTCGACCGAGCGGTAGCGCAGTCCGCAGCAGGTTTCGCCGGTTGCCGGCGTGACGGCCTCGCCCTTGTCCCGGGTGGCGTCGACGAGCGTGCCGCCCACGCACTCGTCGAAGTCGACGGCTTCCAGTCGTCCGCCGATGAGGCTGCGGGCGGGGAGGGGCGGCCCCGTCACGGTGAGGGGTGCTGTCAGGGCGATGGCTTCGGCCGAGTGTCCGATCAGGATCTCGTACTGTCCCGGGTCCACGGCGAAGGCGCCGGCCGCGACGGACCAGTGGGCCAAGGCCGCGACGGGCAGGGCGAACTCCAGCCGCCGCCGTTCACCGGGGGCGAGGGAGACCTTGCGGAAGTCCGTGAGTCTGCGTCTGGGCGCGTGGTGGCGGGCGGCGAGTGCGCGGGTGTAGAGCTGGACGGTCTCGGTGCCCGTGCGCGTTCCGGTGTTGGTGAGTTCGACGCTCACGGTCAGGGTGTCGTCCTGCGCGGCTTCCCGGGCGGACAGCCGCAGGCCGGAGTAGGCGAAGCTGGTGTAGGACAGGCCGTGCCCGAAGGGGTACAGCGGTGCGGCGTCGTGGTACTGGTACGTCCAGCCGGCGCTGATGATGTCGTAGTCGAGGCGGCCGGGCAGCGGGTCGTCGCCGCGGTACCAGGTCTGTGGGAGCCGTCCGGAGGGTTCGGCCTCGCCGAGCAGGATCGCGGCGAGTGCACGGCCCGTCTCCTGCCCGCCGTGGGAGGTCCACACCACGGCGGGCAGGTGCTTGTCGGCCCAGGCGACGGCGTACGGGTAGCTGCTCATCACGACCAGCACCGACTCGGGGCGCTCGGTGGCGACGGCGCGCAGTAGGGCTTCCTGCGCGGGCGGCAGCGCGATGCCCGTACGGTCCTCGGTCTCACGGCCGTTGATGTGCGGGTCGTTGCCGAGGACGACCACGGCGACGTCCGCTGAGGCGGCGGCCGCGACGGCTTCGGCGATTCCGTCCCTGACGACTGTTCGGGTCCAGCGTTCCGCCTTCTCGGGGGCTTCGGCAGTGAGGGTCACCCGGCCGGTGGCGGGGTCCACGGCGGCGTAGCGGCCGTTGCTGATGTTGCGCAGCAGTTCCGTGCCGTCCGGCTGTGCTTCCAGCCGGAAGGTCTCGTGGACGAACCAGCCGTTCGGTTGCGTCTGGTCGGCGGCGAGGGTGAGGTCGTCGTCCTTGAGGGTGACGTAGCGCTCGGTGCGCGCGTTGCGGAGGGTCAGCACGCCTTCACCCCAGTCGAACAGGTCGTGGCAGGCGTTGTCGCCCGCCTCCTGCTCGTCCGAGGGAGCTCCGGCCACCATGGGCCCGCCGGGGTCGAGCGCCGGCACGCGCAGGAGGCCTCCGGTGGAGGCGGCGCGCAGCGTGATCCGGTCGACTCCCTCCGCGCGGACCGCTTCCGCGCCGCGCTCCCTGAGTGCCGCCCCGAGGCCGGTGGCGATGGTGATCCGGTACGGCATGGTGCCGCTGTACCAGTCCTCGAAGAGGGTGTCCGCCAGCGGACCGACGAGCGCCACGCGCCGGCCGGGGCCCGGTGGTGACAGCGGCAGTGCGCCGTCGTTCTTCAGCAGCACCACCGACTCCGTGGCGGCGCGCAGCGCGAGCGCACGGTGTGCGGGGCTGTCCACGACGTCGTCACGGATGCCGGCGTAGGGGTCGAGGTCCGGATCGAACTCGCCGAGGCGGAAGCGGATCGACAGGTGGCGTCGCGCGGCGCGGTCGATGTCGGCCTCGGTGAGCAGCCCGCGGTCGACCGCCGTGCGGAGTCTGCCGAGGGTGATGCTGCCGTCCTCGCGCTGTTCGGTGATGCTGTCGACGCCGGCGCGTACCGCCGCCGCGTGGGAGGTGGGGTGGTCGTCGAAGTAGTGCTCCGATTCGGCCAGGTTGGTCACGGCTCCGGCGTCGCTGCAGACGAACAGCTCGTGGCCGGTGGGCTCGGCCCAGCGTCGTACCTCGGTCTTGAGCAGTGGACTGACGTGGCAGGGGCGGCCGTTGATGAGGTTGTAGGCCGGCATGACGCCGGTGGCGGCGCCGGACGCGATCGCCGGGCGGAAGGCGGCGAGGTCGTATTCGTGCAGCACCCTGGGCGGCACCACGGAGGAGGTGATGTCGCGCTCATTCTCGTTGTTGTAGGCGAGGAAGTGCTTCAGCAGCGGTGCCGTGCGCAGATAGACCGGGTGGTCCCCGGCCAGCCCGTGGCAGAAGCTGACGGAGAGCCGGCCGGTGAGCAGCGGATCCTCCGCGTACCCCTCCTCGTTGCGGCCCCAGCGGGGGTCGCGCAGCAGGTTCACCACGGGGGCCCAGACCTGGAGGCTGTGCCGGTGGCCGTCGACGGCGGGGCGCTGGTGGAAGGCACGGGCCTCGGTGCCGACGGCCGTGGCTACCTCGTGCAGCAGTTCCTCGTCCCAGGTGGCTCCCAGGCCTATCGCCTGCGGGAACACGGTGGCCGGCCCAAGCCAGGACACGCCGTGCAGCCCTTCGGTGCCGGTCTTGAAGGGGGCCAGTCCGAGGCGGGGAACTCCTGGTGAGTACTGGTAGAGCAGCTCGATGCGCTCGTCGAGCGTCAGCCGGGAGATCAGGTCGTCGACTCGCTGTGCGAGCGGGAGCGCGGGGTCACGGAACGGCAGGTCGGTGACGGGCGGCTCGGGGCGTGTGGCGGCGGTACTCACCTGAGATGTCCCTTGCAGAAGGTCGAAGGAGAAGACGTGGGAAGCGTGGGCGACTGCGGGCCCGGGCGGCATACGGCTTTCCTCGATCGCACGGTCGCAAGTCGAAGCGCTTCGACATTGGCATGACGCTGAGTTGTGTGTCAATCACATGTCGTCCAGTTGTCGCAACTCGCTTTTACAGCGTTGGCGTCGCCCAGAAGAAGCAGCTCACCTGTGGAAAATCCGTAGGGAGGACGATGCGCCCCGCCACCTCGACCGTGCTCGTTACCAGAAAGTGACCTGACGGCCCGTTGTCGTGTCCGGTAACGCAGCCCTACTGTCACCGAACGTCGAAGCGCATCGATTCGGTTTCTCCCGCCCTCCCGACAACAGGCCGCCGGACCACTCAGCGTCGGCCCGCCCGCCGGTCGGACCCACGAACACGAAGGGCCGCAACGACATGAGCCTCGAGATGAACCGCCGAGCCGTCCTGCGAACGGCCGCCGGCGTAGCGGGCGCCGCCTCTCTCTCACCGCTGCTGGCCGCCTGCGGTGGCAGCGGCTCCGGCGCCGGGAAGGGCGGCACCAGCAGCAAGAAGGGCCTGGCCGCCGCGCTGCCCGCCTATGTGCCCAGTACGGTCGGCAAGCCTGACATCGCGTCCGTCAGATTCCCCAACGGAGCGGTCACGGAGCCGGGTTACCTCACTTTCCCCGCCGAGCCCGTCACCACGGTGAAGAAGACCCCAGGCAAGGGCGGTCACTTCACGTCCGCCACGCCGCTGTGGGGCGCCATCCCGCCCGTCGGCAACCAGTACTACGAAGCCATGTCCAAAGCGCTGGGCACCACGATCAAGATGCAGCCCGCCAACGGGAACACCTACGGCCAGTCCCTGGCCACCCTCTCCGCCTCCGGCGACCTCCCGGACTGGGTGCAGATCCCGACCTGGCTGAACGGGCAGGCGCAGACCGGTGGGCTGGTGGGCCGGCACCTGGCCGACCTGACGCCCTACCTGTCGGGCGACAAGGTCAAGGAGTACCCCAACCTGGCGGCCATCCCCAGCAGCGGCTGGATGGCGGGCGCCTGGGAGAACAAGCTCTATGGCATCCCGTGCTTCACCAGCGGCACGGCCTTCAACCAGGTCGTCTTCTACCGGCAGGACGTGTTCGAGGACCACGGCATCGACGCCGCCGACATCAAGTCCGCGGACGATCTGATGCGCGCCGGCAGGGAACTCACCGACGCCAAGGCGGGGCGCTGGGCGTTCGACGACATCTGGACGTACTTCAACTGCGCGTTCGGTGTGCCGCAGAAGTTCCGGGTGGACGGCGGCAAACTGGTCCACAAGTACCAGACGCCGGAGATCCTCGAGGCCCTCGCCTGGCACCACAAGCTGGCGAAGTCCGGCTTGATGAACCCGGACGCGCTGGCCGGCAACGTCAACGACAGCAAGACCCGGTTCTACGCGGGCAAGACCCTCATCATGGGCGACGGCATGGGTGCCTGGGGTGTCGGCGACGCGCAGTCGGGGCAGGCGGCGAACAAGAACTACCGGCGCGGCCTGCTGCCGGTCTTCGCGGCGGACGGCCACTCCAAGCCGTACGTCTACATCGGCGCGGGAACCGGGTACGTGAGCTATCTCAACGCGCGTCTGAAGCCGAGCCAGATACGGGAGCTGCTCTCCGTGGCCAACTACCTGGCCGCACCGTGGGGTTCGGCCGAGTACACGATGACCATCTACGGCGTCAAAGGCGTGGACTACAACCTGGTCAAGGGGGTTCCCGTCGCGACGCCCGCCGGGCAGAAGAACGTCCAGCAGGCCACGTATCCTTTCCTGGCCGCGTGCCCGAACACGGTGAACAATCCGGGTTACCCGGAGATCACCAAGGAGCAGTGCGCCTGGCTCAGGGCCACCGCGCCGTTCGCGGTCAAGCCGGTCTTCTGGAACCTGAACGTCACCGTCCCGGCCCGGTACAACGCCGCCGACACGGCGCAGGCCGTCGAGGACACCATCACCTCCGTCATCCACGGGCTCAAGCCGGTCTCGGCCTTCCAGGAGGCGGTCAGCACCTGGCGGCGCAACGGCGGTGACCGGCTGGTGGGCTGGTACCAGGACACGATCCTCGCCAAGTACGGCACGAACCAGTAGCGGTGAAGCGCGCTGTGACCAGGCCGCCGGCGCGACGCAGACCGCGACCCGGGCGGAACGAGCCGAGCCAAGGAGGACGGGTGCACACCACAGTCGTCGACGTCAGCCCGGACAGCCCGCACCACGAGCCGCGACGCAAAGCGGCCGGGCGCCGGGCGGCCCGGGCGGACTCCGCCCCGAAGCTCACCTTCATGATGCGGCTGCGCCGCGACAAGTCCCTGATCCTGATGACCCTGCCGGTCGTCGTCCTGCTGCTCGTCTTCAACTACGTGCCGATCCTCGGGAACATAGTCGCCTTCAAGTACTACGACCCGCTGGTCGGCGTGATCGACAGCGACTGGGTCGGACTGGACAACTTCCGCCAGTTGTTCGGCGATCCCCTCTTCTGGCAGGCGTTGAAGAACACCCTGGAACTCAGCCTCGTGCAGCTGGTGCTCTTCTTCCCGGTGCCGATCATGCTCGCGCTGCTGCTGAACTCGGTGCTCAGCAGCCGGATCCGGTCGGTCATCCAGTCGGTCACCCTGCTGCCCCACTTCTTCTCCTGGGTCCTGACGATCACCCTGTTCCAGCAGATGCTCGGTGGGGCAGGGTTGCTCAACCAGTTCCTGCGCAACCACGACATGACGCCGTGGAACATCATGACCGACCCGCACACCTTCCAACTGCTGGTCACCTCGCAAGTCGTGTGGAAGGAGTCCGGCTGGGGGATCATCGTCTTCCTCGCCGCGCTCGCCGCGATCGACCAGAACCTCTACGAGGCGGCGGCCGTGGACGGCGCGGGCCGGTGGCGCCGGCTGTGGCACATCACGCTGCCGGGCATCCGCGCGGTCACCGTTCTGATGCTGGTCCTGCGCCTCGGCAACATCCTCAGCGTGGGATTCGAGCAACTGCTCATCCAGCGGGCGGCGGTCGGGCACGACGCGGCCGACGTCCTCGACACCTTCTCCTTCTACTACGGCATCGCCACCAACAACTACGGCTACGGCGTGGCAGCGGGCATCTTCAAGAGCGTCATCTCCCTGCTGCTGCTGTGGGGCGCAAACAAGCTCGCACACGCCCTGGGCGAGGACGGACTGTACCGCCGATGACCATTCTCACCGCAGCCGCCACGGCTGCCCGCCGCCGCAACCCCGCCCGCCCGGCGTGGGAGGAGCCGCCGTCCGTCGCCGGTCAGGCCGGCAAGTCGGCCGTCCTCGTCGTCATCCTGCTCGCCATCCTGGTTCCGCTCTGGTCCGTGGTGATCACCAGTCTGTCCACCCAGGCAGCGATCAACGAGGCCGGGGGCATGGTCCTCGTACCGCATGACCTGACCCTGAACGCCTACGACACGATCCTGCACGGCGGCCCGGTCGCCCGAGCCCTCCTCGTGAGCCTCGGCATCACCGTCGTAGGCACCCTGTTCTCGATGGTGATCTCGGTGCTGTGCGCCTACGGGCTCTCCCGCAGGGGATCGCTGGGCCACCGCACGATTCTGATGCTGCTCATCGTCACCATGTTCGTCAGCGCCGGACTGATCCCCAGCTATCTCGTGGTCGTGGGACTCGGCGGCTACGACCAGTACTGGGCGCTGATCGTGCCGAGCGCGGTGAGCGTGTTCAACATCATCGTGCTGCGCGCCTTCTACTCCGGCACCGCCACGGAACTCATCGACGCCGCCCGGATGGACGGCGCCGGCGAGTGGCGCATCCTGTGGTCGGTGGTCCTGCCCACGTCGCGCGCGGTCACCGCCGTGGTCACGCTGTTCTACGCCGTCGCCTACTGGAACTCCTTCTTCAACGTCATGCTCTATATGCCGCTCGACAGCAGGAAGTGGCCGCTTCAGTACGTGCTGTACCAGTACGTCAGCCTCGGCTTCAACATGCCCGGCCAGACCAACTCCGGCTTCGGTGACGGAAAATCGCTGACGGCTCCGCTGTCGCTCCAGATGGCGGTGATCGTGCTGACGCTGCTCCCCGTCGTCGTCGCCTTCCCGTTCCTTCAGAAGCATCTGGCCAAGGGCATGCTCACCGGCGCGATCAAGGGCTAGGAGGACGCACATGACGCAGCGCATCACCGAACGCCTCGGCGGCCTCGCCTTGGGCGATGACCACAACCCCGAGCAGGGGACGGGCACGTCCGGCAGGAGGACGACCTGCTGATGCGCGAGGCCCGGGTCAAACTCGTCACGGTCGGCGTGTTCTCGCGGGCGCTGTTCGAACCCGAGGAGGGCCACGACGACTCCAGCACCTCCCTCATGCTCGCGGGACAGACGGCGGTGACACGTCACACCGACCACCGCCTCCCTGTCACCGGCCACGACCTGCTCACGGACGGTCGGTCGGCCCGGACGGGCTGACACCATCCGCCCACCCTCCCCGACCACGCCAGAGCCGCCGGACTGCTGCTTGTGCGCAGGCCCCGTACGGACCCGGACCCGAAAGGCAAGGACCCGCCATGCCCCATGCCCCGCACCTCTCCCGCCGAGGTCTGCTGGCCGCCGGCGCGGCGGCGGCCGCCCTCCCTGTGCTCGCCCCCTCCGCCGCGTCCGCCCGCCAGGCCGGACAGGCCAGAGCGGCCGGATCCACGCCCTACATCTTCCGCAACGCGGAGATAGTCGGCGGCGGTTTCGTCACCGGCATCGTCTTCAGCCAGCGCGAATCCGGACTGGTGTACGCCCGTACCGACATCGGCGGCGCCTACCGCCTCGACACGGCGTCCCGGCGGTGGTTGCCCCTCACCGACTGGATCGGCTGGGACGAGTACGGACACACCGGCATCATCAGCATCGCCACCGACGAGGTCGACCCCGACCGCGTCTACCTGGCGGCGGGCACCTACACCCTTCCCGACTGGGACCCGAGCATGGCGGCGATCCTGCGGTCGACCGACCGCGGCCGTACCTGGAAGACGACACCCCTGCCGTTCCGGCTGGGCGGCAACATGCCCGGCCGGGGCATCGGCGAGCGGCTGGTGATCGACCCCAACCGCAACAGGATCCTCTACCTGGGCGTGCGCGGGGGCCACGGGCTGTGGCGCAGCACCGACCACGGCAAGACCTTCGCGAAGGTGACCAGCTTCCCCAACCCGGGCAACTTCGTCATCGACCCCACCGATCCCGACGGCTACAACGGCGACAACCTGGGCGTGCTGCAAGTCGTCTTCGACAAGCGCACCGGCAGAGCGGGCAGGGCCACCCGGACCCTCTACGTCACCGTCGCCGACAAGGACAACATCCTGTACCGGTCCACCGACGCGGGAGCGACCTGGGAACGCGTCCCCGGGCAGCCCACCGGCTTCATCCCGCACCACGCGGTCTTCGACCACGTCGGCGGCTACCTGTACCTGGCGACCAGCAACACCGCCGGCCCCTACGACGGTTCCAAGGGCGACGTGTGGAAGCTGGACACCGCCACCGACACCTGGACCCGCATCAGCCCGGTCCCGTCCACCAGCGACGACAACAAATACGGTTACAGCGGCCTGACCATCGACCGGCAGAACCCGGACACCCTGATGGTGTCCACCCAGGTCAACTGGTCCCCCGACTGCATCCTCTTCCGCTCCACCGACGGCGGCGCGAGCTGGACCCGCGTGTGGGACCTGGGCCCGAATTCCGAGCGCACCCTGCGCTACGACATCGACATCTCCGCCGCCCCCTGGCTGACCTGGAACGCCTCGCCGTCGCTTCCCGAGATGACCCCCAAGCTGGGCTGGATGATGGAGTCCGTCCAGATCGACCCCTTCGATTCCGACCACTTCATGTACGGCACCGGCGCGACGATCTACGGCGCGAACAACCTGACCGACTGGGACAGCGGCGGCACGGTGCACATCTCAGTGCGGGCCCAGGGCCTGGAGGAGTGCTCGATCGGCTGCGTGATCAGCCCACCCGTCGGTCCCGCTCACCTCTTCTCGGGCGTCGGCGACGTCGGCGGCTTCCGCCACACGGATCTGCACAAGGCAACGAAGATGTACGACAACCCGACCTTCGGCGCCACCCCGGCCCTGGACTACGCGGAGCTGGCGCCCCACACCATCGTGCGGGTCGGCAACCCCACCAGCGGCTGGACCCAGCACTTCGCCGTCTCCACCGACAGCGGCGACACCTGGACACCCTCGGGCAGCGAGCCGTCCGGCGTCACCGGGCCCGGAGTCGACGACCAGGCCGTCGCCATCAGCGCCGACGGCAGACGCATCGTCTGGTCACCGGCCGGCGCGCCGGTCAGCTGGTCTGACGACCACGGTGCCACCTGGACGGCTTCGAAGGGGCTGCCGGCCGGGGCCCCGGTGCGCTCCGACCGGGTGAACCCCGCGAAGTTCTACGCCTACGCCTCCGGCGTCTTCTACCTCAGCACGGACGGCGGCAAGAGCTTCAAGGCCACGGCGGCGACCGGTCTGCCCACCGCGGGCAACGTCCGGTTCAAGCCGGTCCCGGGCCACGAGGGCGACATCTGGCTGGCCGGCGGCACCACCAAGCCCACCACCCCCACACCGTACGGGCTGTGGCGGTCGACCGACTCCGGAACGTCCTTCACCAGGTTCGAGGCGGTGGACGAGGGCGACGTCGTCGGATTCGGCAAGGCCGCGCCCGGTGCCGCGTACCCCGCCGTGTACACCAGCTCCAAGATCCGCGGCGTGCGCGGCATCTTCCGGTCCGACGACGCGGGCCGGACCTGGACCCGCGTCAACGACGACCGCCACCAGTACGCCTGGACCGGCAACACCATGACCGGAGACCCCCGGGTCTACGGCCGCGTCTACTTCGGGACCAACGGGCGCGGAGTCCTCTACGGCGACCCGGTGTGAGGTCCGGCTCCCGGTCACCGCGCTCCGCACCCGCCGTCCCGAAGGGGAGACCGACGTGGCCCTGCCGCCAGGGCAGGACGACCGACGCCTCCTCTCCTGTGTGATCCCCCCACTCAGCACACATTCAGGAGGGCTGATGAAATTCCGTGTCGGCTGGGCCGCGCTTCTCGCGGCTCTGGCTCTCGTTCTCACGTTGCCGAACTCGGCAGCGGCAGCCTCATCGACGTACTACTTCAAGTACTACCCGACCGGCGGCAACGCCTCGACCTGGTACGCCAACGACAACTCCTGGGGTGTGAACTCCTCGACCGGCACCGGCTTCGTCGCCATGGTCGACGGCGAGGACTGGGGCACCACGTCCCCGGTGACCACGCTCCCCAAGAAGCTCAGCGCCATCAGCCCCAACAACACGACGTGGTTCAGCCAGTCGGCGTACCCGAACTCCGGCTCTTACTACGACGCCACGTACGACATCTTCATCGACCCGACCGCCGGACCCACCAACCGCAACTCCCACAACGAGCTGATGATCTGGCTCAACTGGTCCAACACCAAGCCGCTGGCCAACGCCTACGACGCGAACGGCAACGCGATCCCCACCGAGACCAACGTCAGCCTCGGCGGCCGCACCTGGAACATCTACGAGTACAACTGGCCGGACGGCGTCAGCCACACCATCAGCTACCTGGACACAAGCAGGTCCGGCTGGTGGTCCGGCAGCCTCACCCCGTTCTTCAACTGGGGCATCAACAGGGGCTACTACACCAACGACCAGTACCTCAACAGCATCATGGCCGGCTGGGAGTTCGGACCCGGCAACTACACCGCCAGCTCCTGGGGTGTCGCGGGCTTCTGACGCCGCGACACACCCCAAGGCGCACCAGTGACCGACCGCCCTCTGCCCGGAAGCACCGCCCGACTCTCCGAACAGAGGGTCGGGCGGCCCGGAAACAGCGCCCGAACCCTCCGTACGAAGGCACCGTCATGACCACACGCAGCATCACCGACCGCCTGGGCGGGCTCGCCTTCGGCGGGGACTACAACCCCGAGCAGTGGGACGAACCGGTCTGGAAGGAGGACGACACGCTCATGCGCCAGGCCAGGGTCAACCTGGCCACCATAGGTGTCTTCTCCTGGGCCCTGCTGGAACCGGAGGAGGGACGCTACGACTTCGCCTGGCTGGACGCCCGCATCGACCGCCTGCACGCGGGCGGCGTGGCCGTCGACCTCGCCACCCCGACGGCCTCCCCGCCGCCCTGGTTCACCCTGGCCCACCCCGACGCGCTGCCGGTCACCCCGGACGGCACCCGACTCACCCACGGCAGCCGCGACACCTACTGCCTCACCGCACCCGCCTACCGCAGCGCGGCCCGCCGGATCGCCTCCGCCCTGGCCGAGCGGTACGGCGACCACCCCGCCCTCGCGCTGTGGCACGTGCACAACGAGTACGGCACGCTCTGCCACTGCGACCACACGGCCGCGGTCTTCAGGGTGTGGCTGCGCGCCCGCCACGGCTCGCTGGACGGCCTCAACGAGGCCTGGGGAACAGCGTTCTGGAGCCAGCACTACACCTCCTGGGAGCAGGTGCTGCCGCCGCGTGCGACACAGTGGCACAAGAACCCCGGCCAAGCACTGGACTTCCACCGCTTCTGGTCGGACGAGATCATCGCCGCCTATTGCGAGCAGCGTGACGCGATCCGCGCGCACAGCGACCGGCCGGTGACGACCAACCTGATGCTCCCCGCCTACCAGAACATCGACCTCGGGGCCCTCGCCCGCGAACTCGACATCGTCACATCCGACCAGTACCCGAGCGCTCCCGGCCTGGACGCCGCCGCCGACGCCGCCTTCCACGCCGACCGCACCCGCTCCCTGGCCGGCGGCGGCCCCTGGCTGCTGATGGAACAGGGCACCAGCACCGTCTACGACGGTGACCGGGTGCTTGCCAAGGAGCCCGGGGAGATCCTGCGCCACACCCTCGGGCACATCGCCCGCGGTTCGGAGGGCGCCCTCTTCTTCCAGTGGCGGCAGTCCCGGGCCGGCGCCGAGATGTGGCACTCGGCGATGGTCCCGCACGCGGGCCCCGACAGCCGGATCTTCCGCGAGGTCACGCAGGTCGGCGAGGCGGTCGCCCGGCTCGGAGAGCTGGCGGGATCGACAGTCACCGCGCCGGTGGCCGTCCTCCACGACTCGGACGCCTGGTGGGCGCTGAGTACGGACGGCCTGCCCTCCCCCGACCTCAACTACCACGAGGCACTGGGCCGAGCGCACCGAGCTCTGTGGGACGCGGGCGTCACGGTCGACTTCGCCCACCCCGAACACGAATTGGGCCGCTACCGGCTCGTTATCGCACCGGCCCTGTTCCTGATGTCCGACGCGGGCGCCGAGAACCTGCGCCATTACGTCGAGGGCGGTGGGACGCTGCTCGTCCAGCACGCGAGCGGATTCGTCGACGAGCGCCTGCACGCCCGCCTGGGCGGTTGTCCCGCCGGGCCGCTGCGCGAGGCGCTGGGCATCCGCGTCGAGGAGTACCGGCCGCTGCGGCGCAAGGAGCGGATCGCCCTGTCGGACGGGTCGTACAGCACCGTCTGGAGCGAGTCCGTGCGCGCCGAGGGCGCTCAGACGCTCGCCGCCTACACCCACGGCATGCTGGCGGGCAGCCCCGCGCTCACCCGGCACGGCTACGGCACCGGGCAGGGCTGGTACCTCTCGACCCGCTTGGAGGAGACCTGCTACGGCGCCCTGGTCCGCCGACTGCTGAAGGAGGCCGACGTCGAACCCGAACTGCCAGGCCTGCCGCCCGGTGTCGAAGCCGTCACCCGGCACGCGCCCGACGGCCGCCGCTGGCGCGTCCTGATCAACCACCGCACCGACACCCTGCCCCTGCCGGAGCCCGCCCACGACTTGCTCACCGGTGCCGTGGCACACGAACTGCAGCCCGGTGGCTGCGCGGTGCTCGCGTGAGCCGCGGCCAGCAGCTGATGACCCCCACGCGGCCGCTCGTCCTCGGGTGGTGACGGGCCGTCGCCCATTTCCCAGGAGTCCTCGCGCTGTTCACGTTCCATCACCCCGCCGCTTCGCCGTCTCTGCATCCGGAGGAAGTCCCATGCCTCTCACCGACTTCGGCCTTGACGAACTCGTCGGCTACCGACCGGTGTCGACCGCACCGCACGACTTCGACGCCTTCTGGCAGCGCACCCTCGACGACGCCCGATCACAGGCCGGCGAGGTGAAGGCCGAGCGCGTCACCGACCGGTTCCGGCTGCACACCGTCGAGGTGGACGACCTGCGCGTCCCCGGCTGGAACGGCGAACCGGTGGCCGCCTGGCTGCTCCGCCCGCGCGGAGCCGACGGCCCGATGCCCGTCGTCGTCACCTACATCGGCTACTGCGGCGGTCGCGGACTGCCCACCGACCACCTCTTCTGGTCCACCGCCGGCTACGCCCAGCTCGTCGTCGACAGCCGCGGCCAGGGCCACGACACCCCGGACCGGACCCAGGGCGACGGCACGCAGTGGGCCGAGGGGTTCATGACCCGCGGCATCGACTCGCCCGAGAACTACTACTACCGGCGCCTGATCACCGACTGCGCGCGGGCGGTGGACGCCGTCGCGGAACTGCCCGGCCTCGACGCCCGCCGAATCGTGGTCGCGGGCGGCAGCCAGGGCGGCGGACTGGCCCTCGCCGTCGCTGGACTCCTGGGGAACAAGGTGGCGGCGGTGATGCCCGACGTGCCGTTCCTGTGCCACTTCCGCCGCGCCGTCGAGATCACCGGTGAGGGCCCCTACCCGGAAATCGCCAAGTACCTGCGCTGGCACAGCCCCCATCGCGTGGAGCCGACCTTCGCCACCCTCGACTACTTCGACGGCGTCCACTTCGCCCAGAGGGCCACCGCACCGGCCCTGTTCAGCGTCGGCCTGATGGACCCGATCTGCCCGCCCTCCACGGTCTACGCCGCCTTCAACCACTACGCGGGTGAGGACCGGACCATGACCGTCTGGCCTTTCGCCGACCACGGCGGCGGCTGCGGCTCCAACCCACCCGTCCAACTGGACTGGCTCCGCGAGCGCGGGCTCGCACCCGAGCAGTGACCCTTGCGCCGCAGCCACCCGTCTCCGTTCGGGGAACGACCGTAGCGCCCGATCAGGAGCGCTGCTGACGCGGACACAGCCAGGGCGTGACACAAGCTGCCGTACCGCACACAGGGGGCAGCGCTCCGCTCCGCCGCCGTGGGCCGGTGGCATGTTCGCCGGCTGCCCACGAGCGGGTACCAGCCACAACTTCGAAGAGACCCTGAGGTATCGCCACGTGAGTTCCCCGCCCTTCCCGGTACTGCCCGCCGGGTTCCGTTTCGGCGCCGCCACCGCCGCCTACCAGATCGAGGGCGCCCACGACGAGGACGAGCGCGGCCCGTCCATTTGGGACACCTTCAGCCACACCCCCGGGCGCACGCTCGGGGGCGCCACGGGCGACACCGCCTGCGACCACTACCACCGCTACCGCGAGGACGTCGCCCTGCTGCGCGAGCTCGGCGTGGACGGTTACCGCTTCTCGATCGCCTGGCCCCGGCTGCTGCCCCAGGGCACCGGACCGGTCAACCACAAGGGCCTGGACTTCTACGACCGCCTGATCGACGAGCTGCTGGCCGCCGGAGTCTCACCCGCGGTCACCCTCTACCACTGGGACCTGCCACAGGCCCTGGAGGACCGAGGAGGCTGGCGCACACGAAACACCGCCGAGGCCTTCGCGGAGTACGCGGCCCTCGCCGCCGAACGCTACGGCGACCGGGTCGACCGCTGGATCACGCTCAACGAGCCCTACTGCGCCGCCTTCGTGGGCTACGCCGAGGGGCGGCACGCGCCCGGGGCCGAGGAGGGCCACGGCGCGCTGGCAGCCGCACACCACCTGCTGGTCGCTCACGGCCTCGCGGTACGGGAGCTGCGTGCCGCAGGCGCACGGGAAGTCGGGATCACCCTCAACCTCGACCGCATCCATGCCGCCTCCGACCGGCCTGAGGACCGCGCCGCCCTGCGCCGCGCCGAGACCCTGCACAACGACATCTGGACGGAACCGCTCCTCGCCGGACGCTACCCTCGGCACGAGGCGGAGACCTGGGCCGGGCTCGCCGGCGGCCCCTGGCGGCTGCCGGGCGACCTGGACCTGATCGGCGCCCCGCTGGACTTCCTCGGCGTCAACTTCTACCGGCCCACCACCGTGGCCGCCGCACCGCATCGCCTGACCGACCCCGGGCAGCGCACTGCCGTGGACATCGGCGTGGCCGAGCTGGACCCGTACGGCACCCGGCACACCACCATGGGCTGGCCGGTCGTCCCGTCCGCGTTCACCGAGCTGCTCTGCGGCCTCCACGCCCGCTACCCGCAGGCGCCACCGATCTGGATCACCGAGAACGGCTCGGCGGAGGCCGACACGGTCGCGCCCGACGGCCAGGTCCACGACCCCGACCGTATCGCCTACCTCGCCGACCACCTCACCGCCGTGGCCGACGCCATCGCCGCCGGTGTGGACGTACGCGGCTACCACGTCTGGTCGCTGCTGGACAACTTCGAGTGGGCACGCGGCTACGACCAGCGATTCGGCCTCGTCCACGTCGACTACGACACCCTGACCCGCACCCCCAAGGACAGCTACCACTGGTACCGGGGCCTGATCGCCGCACACCGTACGCGCACGGAGGAACCTGCCCGATGAAGTTCACGGACGGCTACTGGCTGATGCGTCCCGGCTGCACGGCACGCTACGCCACCGAGGTCGCCGACGTCCGCGCCGACGACCACCGGATGACCCTGTACGCGCCCGTGAAACACGTGAGCCGGCGCGGTGACACCCTCAACAGCCCGCTGCTAACAGTGGAGTGCTGGTCCCCAGCAGAGGGAATCATCGGCGTGCGGACGACCCACCACGCCGGATCGGCGTGCCGGGGACCGGAGTTCGCGTTGCCCGGCGCCGAAGCGGACGCCGGCAAGGTGCGCCGGGACGGAGCGGTGCTGGAACTGGCCTCCGGTGAACTGACGCTGCGCGTGGACACGCAGCAGCCGTGGCGGCTGGAGTTCACCGCCGGCGGCCGCGTGCTGACTTCCGCAGGCGAGCGCGGCACCGGCTTCGTCACCGACGCCGAGGGCCGCCACCACATGCTCGGCCAGCTCTCCTTGGGAGTCGGAGAGCTGGTCTATGGCCTGGGGGAGCGCTTCACCCCGTTCGTCAAGAACGGGCAGAGCGTGGACATCTGGCAGGCCGACGGCGGCACCAGCAGCGAACAGGCCTACAAGAACATCCCGTTCCACCTGACCAACCGCGGATACGGCGTCTTCGTCAATCACCCGGGCAGGGTCAGCTACGAGGTCGGCTCCGAGTCGGTCGGCCAGGTGCAGTTCAGCGTCGAGGACCAGTCGCTGGAGTTCTTCGTCGTCCACGGCCCCACCCCCAAGGAGATCCTCGCCCGCTACACGGCCCTCACCGGACGTCCGGCTCTGCCCCCGGCATGGGCACTGGGGCTGTGGCTGACCACGTCCTTCACCACCGAATACGACGAGGCCACCGTCAACCGCTTCGTCGGTGGCATGGCCGAACGCGGCATCCCACTGAGTGTCCTCCACTTCGACTGCTTCTGGATGCGCGAGTACCAGTGGTCCGACTTCACATGGGATGCGGAGACCTTTCCCGACCCCGAGGGCATGCTGGCCCGGCTCAAGCAGCAGGGCCTGCGCATCAGCGCGTGGATCAACCCGTACATCGCACAGAAGTCGCGCCTGTTCGACGAGGGCATGCGTGAGGGCTACCTGGTACGCCGCGCCGACGGCAGCGTATGGCAGTGGGACCTGTGGCAACCGGGCATGGCCCTGGTCGACTTCACCAACCCGGCCGCCCGCGACTGGTACACCGGTAAACTGCGCACCCTGCTCGCCCAGGGCGTTGACTGCTTCAAGACCGACTTCGGCGAACGCATCCCCACCGATGTCGTCTGGCACGACAGCTCCGACCCCAAGCGGATGCACAACTACTACACCCACCTCTACAACCAGGCCGTCTTCAACCTGCTGCGTGAGGAGCGCGGCGAGGACGAGGCCCTGCTGTTCGCCCGCTCCGCCACCGCCGGCGGCCAGCAGTACCCAGTCCACTGGGGCGGCGACTGCGAGTCCCACTTCAACGCCATGGCCGAGTCACTGCGCGGCGGGCTCTCCCTCGGCCTGTCCGGATTCGGCTTCTGGAGCCACGACATCGGCGGCTTCGAGGGCACCCCCACCCCCACCGTTTTCAAGCGCTGGGTGCAGTTCGGCCTGCTCTCCTCGCACAGCCGACTGCACGGCAGCAACTCCTACCGCGTCCCGTGGGACTACGGCGAGGAAGCCGTCGAGGTCACCCGGGAGTTCACCTGCCTCAAACACCGCCTCGCCCCCTACCTCCAGCGCGCCGCCCAGCAAGCCCACACCACCGGCATCCCGGTGATGCGGGCCATGGTGCTGGAGTTCCCCGACGACCCGGGCGCGGCGGCACTCGACCGGCAGTACATGCTCGGGGACGACCTGCTCGTCGCGCCCGTCTTCACCGACGACGGCACGGTGGAGTACTACGTGCCCGAGGGGACGTGGACGAACGTACTGACCGGCGACCAGGTCACCGGCCCGCGCTGGGTACGCGAACACCACGGCTTCCACACCCTGCCGCTGCTCGCCCGCCCCGACTCGGTCATCCCGCTCGCCGCCGACGACCAGCACCCCGTCTCGGCCTGGGCCGACGGCGTCGAGTTGCGGGTCCACGCCTTCGCCGACGGCACGGAACACACACTGGTGATCCCCCGCCCCGACGGGCCGGGCGAGACGGCCCGCTTCCACCTGCACCGCGACGGCGACCGCCTCCGCGTCACCACCAACAGCCCCCACCCCTGGCAGCTCCGGCTCGGCGGACCGGACGGAACCCTCCACACGAGCCCCGCCGGCACCCTGGAAGCCGACCTGCCCTACCCGCGCTGAACCGAGCACCGAGGCAGTTCCCCTGTTCGCCCAGCAGGAGAGCAGGGGAACTGCCCCAGTGGCCGTTCGCCGCTCCAGTCAATGCCCCGCAACCGGAAGTGTGCCGCCGTACAGAGCCAGACCGAGCGCCACATATCCCCCGACCAGCTCGATGCTCTGCTGCGCAGCACTGCGGGCATCGGTTGCCGCCTCGAGACCGAGCTGACCGACGGCTGATTCAACAGCGCCTACCGCGTCCTGCTTGACGACGGCCGACCAGCCGTCGCCAAGCTCGCCCTCTGACCTCACACGCTCTGAACGTCACAGCACCGGAGTGATGCGGTGGGGCATCGGACCGTCCAGGCCGCACCGGGCATCCCGGGGCGTGAGGAAACCCGCCCCCGCATTCCGGACCACGAACACGATCCGTCGGCGCCGGACGCGGAGCGAAAGCGGGGGACCAGTGTGCCCACAACCGTTCGGGGCACACGGCTGAGCACCAGTCCTGGCATCAGGACTCACTCCCGCTCAGTCTCTAGGAACGGTGAGCCTGCCTGCTTCGGGGTCTTGCGGAGTTCAGCGAAATCGGCGTGGGCCTGAGCGACGGCTTCCGGGTACCCCTGGGCCTTCTCGTGTTCGGCGAGGGCCCGGTAGATGCCGGCCAGGCCGGGGTTCCGGCCCGTGCGCCTGCCGGCGGGGATGATCAGGTCGGGGCGGATCTGCTCGAAGAGCATCCGGCCCGGGCCAGACGGGTCGTAGCTTCCGGGCAGCGGGCCAGCCAGCATCTCCAGGACCAGGCCGTGGGCCGTCAGGTGGTCGGCCGGCGCGGTGAGCTCGGCGGCGTCGCGGCCGAGCCGCTTCATCTCGTGGACGGTGAACAGCACGCGGCAGTGCGGGGCGTGGGCCTTGATCTCGTGTGCGAGGGCGAGGGGTCAAGGACGAAGGAGAGGGTGACGCGGTCGCCGGATCGTGCGCGGTATGTGAACGGCCGGCACAGCTGGCCAGGAGCCGCCCGCCACCGCGTTCGTGGACGATGGCGGCCGGCGTGGCCGGGCCGCCATCAGCGGGGTCGCGAACCGTACTGGCTGCAGGGCCAGTTCTGAGGTACCCGGAGGCACCTTGCCGCGGAACGCAAATCGTTGGCGACAGGAAGTCGTGGCACCCGTGCTGCCGGACGGACCGGCATGAGACCGGCTCAGATCGAACGGTAGCGGCAGGACAGGGGCTGTTTACCGCTGCTGCAGTCCGGGCGGCAGCGCAGACATCGAGCGGACCTCAGGGCCAGCCGCAGGCGTGCGGGGCTCAAAGAGGCCGGCAGAGGCGCCTGTGGCCATCACCGCGTCGAGTTGACTACGTATGCTCGCGGCCGCGTCACGTACTCGCGCCGGTACGTCGCCTCGCTCCGCAACGAGCTGGTGATAGATCGGAGCGTCCTGGAACATGTGGTCCTTCCGGCAGGTGATCATCGGGGCATGCGGGCGTCGAGTCTAGTGGGGCAGCTTGCATCGCACACACCTGCAACGGCGCACAACGATCAGCCGAGCTATTCCGGGTCGGATGCACGGCCGAGGAGCGCTGCTGTTGCGCTTGTGCGGGCGGCTGTGCCTTCGTCATGCAGGCATCGCGCGGGCCCGGCTCCTGACGACGCATCGGGGGACCTCCCCGGCCTGAGCCCGGAGTCGTCCCTGACACCACACCAGGGGAATTCGGAGGCCCGATCTGTGGACGCCAGGTCCCACCGCGGGCTACTTGATCACCCCGTGGCGCAGGAAGGGTTGCCCGCGCCGGCACCGGCGGTGACCAACCGTCAGGCCGGTCGCGTTCACCCACCGGAGACCCCTGCCGCCGACCAGCCGCGACCCGGTTCCGACGGCAGTACGCCTCCCGTTCATCCTCCTGGAGGACCCTTCCGTGCACACTCCACGAAGAGCGGCGATGGCTCTCGCCGCTGCCGGCGTGCTGTCCCTCAGCGGACTGCCACCGGCCGTCGCCACCGCGTCGGCCGTGTCCGACCCCCACTTCGCCGAGGCCGGCACCACGGCCTCGACCCGGCCCGTCGCGGTCACCCTGGTCACCGGTGACCGGGTGCTGCTCGGCAAGGGACCGGACGGCCGCCCCGTACCATGGTGACGCCGGCCGCCACACCCGGTCGCCACGTCGCCTTTACCGGAAACTCGGCTCTGTCCCCGGTTCTGCTCTTCCGATCCTCTGCCGGCGCAGGTAGAGCCAGGGCCTGCGCTCAGGACTTCAAGATCACCCCATGGCTGGTTTTGGACTCACCTTGGCTGGAACCCTCGATGGGCCTGGGCAGAGGGTCCGCATCCGCGCGCCGGTTGGGTACCGGTCTATGTGATTGCACCGATGCCCCGGCGGGGCAGGTTGCGACAGGCTTACCGGCGCTGCACCGAAACGGCCTGTTCTGGTCAGGACGTTCCGCACCGTGCGGGCGGTGCGAGGTGGAGGCAGAGTGGCTCAAGTCGTACGTGCTCACCATGCCGGCGCAGTCCGGGCGTTCGCGGAAGGCTGGCTGGCGTCGGTGTGCTGCCCGCGAGTCTGCTGGCCGCGCTTGCCGCGGGCTCGGCGTCCGCACGGATCACGTCGGCGGTCTCTCATCGCCGGGTACGGCCGACGGCCCTCTACACGACCTGGCTCGTCACGGTGGCCGTCGTCGCGGTCGTCACCCTGGCCCCCCAGTTGCACTCGGCCCAGACCTGTGGTCCCGAGTCAGGGGCGGCGGGGCTGCCCAAAGGCGTGGCCCGGGAGTACTCATGGTGAGTTCGCCGGCCGTGCTCACGCTCTGTCCTGTGCTGTACGGCGCCGTGGTTTACGCCGTGCGCAAACGGAAGGCTCTGGCTCCTCTGCCGGTCCCCCGGCCACCAGGAGTTGGCCGCGGCGCTGGTGAACCTGCTGCTCGGGGAGGGGGCCATCAGCTACCGTGACCTGACACACCGTTACTGAGCCTCAGTCAGAACTTCCCAGGGATCCGTCCGCAGTTCCAGGCCGAAGTTGCGGTGAAGTCGTGCTTGCACCGCCTTGAGGCCCTTGATGCCTTCGCCGAACTCTTTCCAGCCCCGTGCCTCCTGCTTTTCCTGCTTGGGACTCATGGTCTGAACAGCACCGAGGTGCGGCAACGCCTCGTAGACATTGCCCGCGCCGTTGTTGATGTGCTTGAGGGCTGTCGACCATGCGGCCTGAGTCTTGCTGTCAGGGATGGGCTGATTCTTCTGAGCGCCCTGAACGGTGGGAAAGTAGCCGCTGAAGTCGTAGAAGCCCCCGCCCCGGTCGTGGTCCGCCTGGAGCTCCGCGGACCGGCGGATCACGCTGATCAGCCGGTCCTCGCCCCCGGAATTGAACCAGTAGGTGACGTTGTCGGCGACCTGCGACGGATCCGTGGTCGGCGTGGGTGTGGCGTCGACCGTGGGGGTGGACGTCGGCGTCGGTTCCGCGGTCGGCGTGACGCTTGGACTCGGTGTCGGCTCGGCGGCCCGCGAGTCCGCACTCAGGTGGATCTTGGTAGTGAACCCGCCACGCGAGCGGCCGAGCGCCTCACCTCCCGCACCACCTCCGCCAGCCGGTCGATCAGTTCCGACCGGACCCGAGCGACTTTGACCGTCTGGACAGAGCCCCCTTTGAAGGATGGCGGCGGAGCATGCCGGGCGCCGGCGGCGTGGTGGTGCGCGCGCACGGACGTCGAGTCGACCGAGACGTCCCAGTCGATCTCGCCGGCCGCGTCCGCCTCGGCCTGGATCCGCCGCAGGAGCATCTCCCACGTTCCGTCCGCCGACCACCGGCGATGGCGCTCGTGCACCGTCTTCCACGGTCCAAACCGCTCCGGCAAATCGCGCCACTGCACGCCCGTGCGTATCCGGTACAGCACCCCGTTCACGACCTGACGATGGTCCCGCCACCTGCCGCAACGCCCGTTGCTCACCGGCAGAAGCGGCTCCAGCCGCTCCCACTGGGCATCTGTCAGATCACTCCTACTCCCCATAGTCGTATCAACGACTGACTGATCGTCGGAACGTCGTCCAGCCCCCAGCGATGCTCGGTCC
Organism: Streptomyces sp. Ag109_G2-15; assembly: GCF_900215565.1. Lineage (NCBI taxonomy): Bacteria > Bacillati > Actinomycetota > Actinomycetes > Kitasatosporales > Streptomycetaceae > Streptomyces > Streptomyces sp. Ag109_G2-15. The sequence goes on along the minus strand of NZ_OCNI01000001.1, from coordinate 7,873,645 downwards.
TGACCGCTGAATACGGTGGAGGGGCCCGGTTGAATGAGAGGACGCGAAGACGTGGATGTGTATGAGGCCGTCGACAGCCGCCGGGCCGTACGGGCGTTCAGCGATGAGCCGGTGCCCAAGGAGGTCCTCGAACGAGTGCTGACCGCAGCAACGCGGGCTCCGTCCAGCGGGAACCTCCAGCCGTGGCACATGTATGTCGTGAGCGGCGAACCCTTGGCCGAACTGAAGAGGCGCGCGACGGCCAGGGCACTGGCGGGAGACCCGGGTGATGATCGGGAGTATCCGATGTACCCGGACGAACTGACCTCGCCGTATCTGGACCGCTTCTCTGCTGCGGCGGCTCAGCGATACGAAGCGCTGGGGATCGAGCGCGACGACCCCGACCGGCCCCAGAAGATCGCTACCTTGAACTCGGAGGCGTTCGGAGCGCCGGTCGTCTTGTTCTGCTACCTCGACCGGACGATGGGGCCCGGACAGTGGGGTGATGCGGGGATGTACTTGCAGACGGTCATGCTGTTGCTGAGGGCGGAAGGGTTGCACAGCTGCCCCCAGGTGATGTGGACCATGTACCGCAAGACCGTCAGCCGAACAGTCGGAGCCGATGACGAGCTTGTGCTGTACTGCGGCATCTCAGTGGGATTTGAGAAGGAAGGCGTGCCAAGGCTGCGTACCGGGCGGGCGGACATGACGGAAACGGTGAGCTTCATCGGAGTGTGACCACTGACGGCCGAGATCGACAGGACAGGGCTTAGCAGCATCGACAGCACAGTCTGGCTGTGGGATACGGCGATCGGCCGCATCCGCACCACTCGCATCAGCGAGGGATACTACGTGTTCGCGCTGGCGTTCACCCTGACGGGCACGCCCTGGCCACCACCAGCGCAGACAGAAAGGTCCGGCTGTGGGACACGAAGCTGCCTGACCAAACTGCAGCGATCAGAGAGATCTGCAAGTCCATCGACCGGAACCCCACTGCCGAAGAACAAGCAGCGTACTCTGCAGGCCAGTCACCTCGGACGGTGTGCCCGTCCTGAGCCGCTGACCGCGCAGTGCGGCCAGTGGTCAGCCGACGGTTAGGACGAGGGGCGGCGGTCAAGGTCTCGGCGAAGTCGCGTGATGCCCGGTTTGTGTTCGTGGGGTCCCAGGAGGTGAGGGGCGCCGAACGTCGCAGGCCCCACGAACTCGCGTGCTGGTAGCGTCGCGTCCGTGATCGTGTATCCGCTGTGGCATGTCGGCCACCAGAACGAAGCCGGCGACGACGGCTCGACAGTGCACGTCGATGAGAGCGGCGTGTTCTGCGATGAGGCGGACGGCGACGACGTGAAGCTGCTCGGTATCTACTCAACCCTCGAACGGGTTGAAGAGCGTTTGCGTCAGGCTCGACTTCTGCCGGGCTTCCGTGATGAACCGGAGTGCTTCTACTTCGATGCTTGCGAGCTCGATGAGGACGATTGGACCGATGGCTTCGTTCGAGTTCCGCCGGGCGAGTAGGCCGGTGGCAGAGTCCTGGTGGGATGCCGTTCCGTGGTCACGTAGGCCCCAGGCTTCGGCGTAGTTGCATGACGTTCGGTTCGTGGTCATCCGAGGCCGAGGAGTGAGAGGGGTCGGTGAGGGTTGCGGGCGTTGCGGCGGAGGCCGGCCGCTATGTTCTGCACTCCGGCCATGCGGAGGGCTCCGATGGCGCGGGCGCGGAACTCAGCGGGGTAGGCGCGGGGCATGTCCGGCAGCCTTTCGTGAAGGCCGTCAGTTAGCCAGCAGAACTGGAACCTGAGAGGTGGGGCAGGTCAGATTCGTCACCCGATCGTGCAGCAGACCGCCCTGCACGGCTGCCCAGGTGAGGAACTGGCGCAGGTAGCTAGTGCCGTGACCACATAGCTTCGCCGGGTTCGGCCTTGCTCTAGGATCCGATGCTATGGGGGGATCCGTTCATAGCCGCTGGCGTGTAACTCGGGCGGTCGCCATGGCGTCGGTCGTGGTGGCAGCACTTGCCGTGCTGTTCGTCGTGCTCCTGGTCCTTCCAGGCATGGTGGTGGACCACGATGTCGCTGGTGCCCACCTCGCCGCCGCGGACCGGATGAACGCAGTGAACAACGTGCGCACCACGCTCCTGCAGGCGATCGGTGGCGCAGTCGTCCTGTTCGGTGCCTACGCCACCTGGCGGCAGTTGCGTGTCAACCAGGACGGGCTGAACGCCACTCGGGAGGGCCAGGTCACCGATCGCTTCAGCCGGTCCGTGGATCAGCTCGGCAGCGACAAGCTGGACGTGCGGATCGGCGGCCTCTACGCACTGTGGCGGATCGCGGACCATTCCGCCCGTGACCACGAGGCGGTCATCTCGATCATGGCAGCGTACCTTCGGACGCATCTGCCGTGGCCGCCGCAGGAGCCGGGCGCTCCGGCCGCGGACGTGTCGATCAACTCAGTGCGCCCGCTGGAGACCCGTGCCGCCGATGCTCAGGTGGCGCTCACCTGCCTGGGGGTGCTTGGCCAGGAACGCAGCCCGGGGTGGGTCAACGTCAGCTTCACCGACCTTCGTCGAGCCGACTGCGACGGGCTGTGGCTGAACGGCGTCAACCTCGACGCCACGTGCTTGGAAGCGGCGAGCGTGTATCAGGTCAACCTGAGCGGGGCGTCACTAATCGAGGCCAACCTGCGGCATGCCGAACTCGGGACGTCGATACTCCATCAGGTGCGGTGTCTCGACGCCGATCTGCGCGGCGCACGCCTGGTCAAGGCCGACCTGCGGGACGCGGACTTCTCCGGTGCGGACCTCAGGGAGGCGAACCTGCGCAAGGCTCGGGCCCATGGGGCGGTGTTCGTCCGTGGGGATCTGCGGTCGGCCGATCTGCGGGGCTGCGACCTCGGCGGCGCCGACCTGCGGCACGCGAGACTCGAAGGCGCGCTGGCGAGCGACCTGACCATCTGGCCGAACGGCTTCGACATCGACGCGGCTGGCCTCGTCATCACCGAGGATCCAGGCGCCGAACCTGACGTTCTGCTGCCGGCTGCCGCGATCACGAGGCCAGTCCCGCCCCTGATGTCGGCCTGATGCTTGGTTCGCCTTCATCGCAGTGGATTGATTGGGCCGCCGAGTCGAGGTGGCGTCCGCCCCAGCGGACCTGGAGTTCGGCCTGACCGCGGAGGCCGAAGTCAACATCAGGGGCGTTGAGGTCAAGCGAACTGCCTCGTTCAAGTGGTCCAAGGTCACCACCGAGTCGACCGAAGTCAGCAAGAGCCACGACAAGCACACCACCTTGGAGATCAAAGAGGAAGGCCGGTGGCATGGCAGATGGACCAGGAAGGCGTGCCGGCCTGGGCGGCGGCGATCGTCAGCCCCGGTTCGATCAGTCGTCAGCGCCGCTCCACCCGCGCCTCGCGCGGGGGGTGTTGCCTCGCGGTCGTTGTGCAGGGCTCGCCGCGGGGTGCCACCGACCCCGCGAATGACGCGACCCTGCCAACCCCTTACCCTCTCCGTCTGGCCTGATCCATTTCGGAGGGGCCCTCGTCAATCACCCTGGGGGGACACAGTGAGCTGGTTCATCGCTGCACTGAAGAAGTACGCCGTCTTCAAGGGCCGGGCACGCCGGAAGGAGTTCTGGCTGTTCGTGCTGTTCACATACATCACCTACGGCGTGCTGGGCGGCATCGGCGTCGCGACCCACTCGTCGGCCTTCCTCGCCGGCCTCGGCATCGCCGTCGTCGTGTTCCTCCTGCCGACCTGGGGCGTCACGGTCCGCCGACTGCACGACACGGGCCGCTCCGGCTGGTGGATCCTCATCCACCTCATCCCGACATTCGGCGCCATCATCCTGCTGGTCATCTGCTCCGAGGACGGCAAGACGGGCGCGAACAAGTACGGCCCGAACCCGAAGGAAGTCCCGGCGTTCGCGTAACGCCGCGCGTCGTCAGCCTCGCCTCCTGGACGGGAGACGGCGGCACTCGCGGAGATGGTCCGGAGCGTGGGCAGACTTCCGCGGTCCCCCTCTGAGCGGCTTGCCCGCAGAGCCGTGATGGGAAGGGAATGGCCCAACACCCGCTCGCGGGGCGGGAGCGGGCGCCACCAGGGTGATGGGTGCGGACACGGATCAGGTCCCGGAGGTGTTCCGGGACCTGCAGCCGCACGAGGCCGGACGGGTCAGGCGGGGGTGATGTTCTCCGCCTGCGGGCCCTTCTGGCCCTGGCCGATGTCGAAGGTCACCTTCTGGCCCTCCTGAAGCTCACGGAAGCCGCTCGAGTTGATGTTGGAGTAGTGCGCGAAGACGTCCGGCCCGCCGCCGTCCTGGGAGATGAAGCCGAAACCCTTTTCGGCGTTGAACCACTTGACGGTTCCGCTGGCCATGCTGAGCCTTCCGGTCGAGATCGGACCCGCACCGCGCGGACCCGAAGGTGACGCCCCGGTCCCGCACAGCAAAGCGCCCACGCCGGAGCGCGGGCGGGCACTGCGAACCAGAACATCTGACAGCGACGCTACACGGCCAAACCGGCTCTCACCAGAGAGCAACGGGCAAGACCCGCCAGGAGTACGTCGGTTGGTGTCGCCGACAGGTTGGGCGTCGACGGGGCGCTCGGCGCCCGCCGGACTCGGGAGCAGCAGCGGTGGGCTCTTCAAAGCGCGACCGCCCGCTCCCACTTCCCGTCCTGGGGGGTGTGGGGCCCGGATCTCACTGGCCGAGCCCCACTGGGCCAGGAGGACCTGGCACATCGGCATGCATCAGCCTACGTCTGCCGCCAGCACTGGTGCTGGGAGGCTGCACGTGAACGGCCGTGGAGGCAGAATCCCCTGCGGGGGCGGACAACAACATTGAAGCGATCCCGCGCGGCATGCGATCGAAGCGCAGGACCGCCAAGCCCTGCTGTCCTGTCAAAGCCGGTCAGACAGCTTTCGCAGCTCACACGCTGGCAGGCCCCCGCACATGCGCCGAGTGGCAGACGAGCGCACCCGCGGGCGACGGCCACTCTCCCCCACCGATGAGCGTGCGAACCGCGCCGCTTTTTCGTACGGTTCCAGTGATCACGCTCCCGCCGTGGCCGGGCATCCCTCGGTGATGTCGGCGTAGGGCGTGCGCCGGCTGGCCGCCAGGTCAGTGCCCGTTTCTCAACCCGCCTTATGGATCTTTGTGCGACATCCCGCGAGTTCCTCTGAGCCCGGCTGACTCCCACGCCCCGTGCCCAGTGGGTTCTTTCTCCTTCGTGTGCTCTGCGGCCCTGTGACGTGACTTCGGGATTCCTGAAGCGTTCTCACTTCGTCCGACCGATGTGCAGTCGGGCCGAAGGTGAGCGGGCTCAGGTTGGTGGCGCTGGCGGTCGTGCGGGACCTGCGTGAGCACGGCCATGCTCCTCGCCCATCAGAGCCACGGCGTGTAGGCCCAGCCAGCGGGCGCAGTTGAACCACCCATGATGCCTGGTCGGAGGTCCGCGCGCGGGGTCGGGCGTTCAGGGCTGGGGCATCAACTGCACCCGGATGTCCCTGTCGTACGGCAGGACGACCGTCCGGTCCCGGCCGTGTACCCAGTCCGGCGTGACCAGGAACAGCCGCCCGTCGGAGGCCAGCAGCAGCCGGAAGCCCTGGTAGCGGTGGCGGAAGGCCCCCGCGCTCGCCCCGGCCGCGCCGAGGCGCCGGGCGATCACCCCCGTGGGCACGTCCTCCAGGGGGTCCCTGGTGTCGACCACGACCTCGGGCCGGTCCCGCAGGTCGGCCGCGTCCTCCTCGCCCCGGCCCGTGCCGTACGCCCACGCCAGCTGGGTCGACGCCCAGAACAGCCCGGCCACGGTCAGCGCGAGCGCGCACAGCACGCCGTTCCTGGCCAGATGCTGCGGCAGCAGCGGACTCTCGCGCTGCTGGTCGCGGATCCACACCCCGTACGCCACAGCGACCGGCCCGAAGGCGAGCGCGAGCGGGGTGGCCCCGATGACCACGCTGACGTCGGGCCCCTGGATGAAGATGCCGATCAGCGCTCGGGCGATGAGGAGGACGCCGACGAGGACGAAGGCGTATGCGAGGAAGGCGTTGACGCTGGACGAGGTGCCCTCCGAGCCCTCCTCGCTCCCTGTGCCCTCCCCGCTGCGGGACAGCTGCCACAGGACGAGGGTGTGGATGCCGACGAGCGCCAGCGCACCGAGGAAGAGCATCGCCGCGGGGACGAAGACCACCTCCATGCCGTGCAGCATCAGGTTCTGGTTGGTCAGCCCCGTCATATCCAGTGGCACCCCGAAGTAGGCGTACCGCGCGCGGGTGGCGACGAAGCCGAAGTAGAACAGCAGCGCAGTCGCCAGGGTCGCCGGGCCGATCGTCTCCGCGAGCTTCCAGATCCGGGCCGAGACGGACCGCTGCTGGGTCTCTTCGGCCGTCATCACTCCTCCGGCTCGGACGGGGAGTCGGTGTCCGGCGAGGGCGTGACCTCCGAGGTGGGCGGGTTGTCCGTCGGGGGTGAGTACTGCGAGGAGGGCGACGAGTCCGGCTGCGGCTCGGGCTCGGTGCCCTCGACGGACATGTTCAGGTCGAGACCCGACTTGGGGGAAGCCGTGCCGCTGACCTTTACAGGATTGTTCGGTTTCGGCGGTGGGCCGTTCCAGGACGGCACCTTGTCGCATGGGTCGACGGTCGTGTTGTCGCACACGAAGCTGATGTCGGCCACGGCCCTGACCAGGTACTTTCCGGGCAGGGCGCCCTGGGGGAGGATCGCCCCGGCCAGGCACGCCCGGCCCTCGATCACCCGGTAGGAGACGCACGGGGGGTCGAGTTCGTCGCCCTCCTCATAGCAGTGCGCGGCGTCGGAGCGGACCGCCGGTTTCACCGGCCCTGTGACCACGAAGAAGGAGACCCGGTCGACGGTGATGGCGGTGGCCGTCTTGTTGATGAGGGTCAGACAACCGCTGTCGTCGTCCGCCTGACCGTCGAGGTGCAGCCCGTTGTAGTGCACGGACTTCCGTCCCCCGCCCGGCGTCTCGCCAGCGGTGGTCTGGGTGCCGGCCGAGGCGGTCCCCGCACCGGTCGTCGTGTCGCCGGGCGTGTCACCGCCGGGGGCATCGGGATCGTCGGGCCCGGTGGTACCCGCCGTGCCGGTGCGCGAGAAGGTGGCCGCGGGGTTAGTGGTGCTCTCAGAGACGGTGTCCCCGCCGCCGGTGAGGGCCGCGTCGACCAGCCACACGACCCCCAGTACCGCCACCAGGCCGAGGGCCACGGTCATGGCGATGAGGCGGGAACGCGGAGGGGCCATATCCGGAGGGTAAGCACCCCCTACGCGGCGTTGCCTCCCGTGTTACCCCATCCGGTCCGCCCGCTCCGCCTCCAGCATCCGCAGCAGCAGCCCCCGCAGCACCACCCGCTCCTCCACGAGCCCCGCCAGTGGCTCGCGGGCGAAGCGGAGGGACTCGCGCAGGCCCTTGGCGACCTGGCTGCCCTTCTCGGTGGCGGCGGTCAGCTTGACTCGGCGGTCGGCCGGGGCCGGGCGTTCGCGCCAAGGGACGCCAGACGCAGAGCGAGTTCGCGACGGACTGCGGCTGTCCGGAGCACCTGGGCCTCTGAGCGCCTGAGGCACTCCACCTCCGGGCCCGAGAGAACCGCGTGTCACAGCCCAACGCGCGGTCGGTGCGTCAGCGGCTGGGCAACCGCCACAGCCGTGTCCCTGCCCGAGCCTGCTCGGCAGGCATCTCACGGACGAGGTGGTAGAGGTTCTCGAACTACTCGTGGCCACCGGTTGGGATCCGGCAGAGCGTTCTGTGTGCGCCAGGCCCGTTCCACCGCTACCAGCGGCTCCATGTGCTCCCACACCGAAATCACTGATCCGCCCAGGTAGCCGGAGACAGGTTCTGTCTCCACCACACCGTGTGTCACGAGAGCGCCGAGGTTGTCGTAGTACCAGGCCAGCTCGCGCACCAGGTCCTGTCCTTCGTCAGGCAGGCCGGCCAACCCCAGACACCCTTCGCAGGCAGGCAAGTTCCTCATGCACGAAGGTGCGCGCGCGCCAGGCGTGCGACCCTCCGTTCCCCGCACAGCGCTGCCCCGCACTGCCATCGCGACACAGTGCCGGTCAGGAGACGCGGTAGAGGAGTCCAGCGCCACGCTTGCCCGCCGGGGCCCGCGACAGCAGGGAGACACCTCTGGCCGGCGGGACTCTGCCTGGTGCGTTCTGGTGGTGCACGGTCGAGGCAGCCTTCCACTCCCCTGCCAGCGCCTCGCGCGCACCTCCTGCCCGGCACATGTCCTGGTAATCCCTGCCCGGCGCATGACGTAAGCTGGGCGCACCGACGCGGGGTGGAGCAGCTCGGTAGCTCGCTGGGCTCATAACCCAGAGGTCGCAGGTTCAAATCCTGTCCCCGCTACCAACGCACCGGCCCCCTCGACACCAACATCGAGGGGGCCGTAAGCATGTAGTGCGCCGGGCCCACAGAGATGGGAGGGCGTAGCCCTCGACGCTGGCAACGCCACCCCGAGCACTGAGACGGTCACCATCGCCTGCGAGGCGATCAACGTCGAGTAGCCGAAACACCCTGAGCCATGCCGGCGGCCGGTGCGGTGCTGAGGGACCGTCCCTTGCCGTTGTGGGCCGGGCTGCGGCCTGGGGCTGGGGCTGTCGGGTCTGTGGTATCGGCGGTACCATAGGTACCATGTCGCATCCCAAGGCCATGAACCTGCGTTTTCCCGATCCGGCCCAGCGTGCCGCGATCGAAGCCGCGGCAAGGCAGGAGGGCGTCAGCCTGCAGGAATACATCCTCTCGGCGGCCTACGCCCGTGCCACCGCGGTCGAAGAACGCTTCCTCGAGGCGTTCCGGGCGTCGATCGCCCGCAGCGGCGACGCGTTCACGGAGGGCGGCGGCGCGGCCGATTCCGGCGCGGAGCAGCGCGCCGCGGAGCTTCAGGCACGGCGTGATCTTGAGGAGCAGCAGGAGCGGGGCCACGCGGCGTGACGCAGAACGATCCGCCCCATCCGCTTGATGTGACCTTCCTCCTGCACGCCGCCGAGCTGCTGCCCGGTGATCCCCAGGTGGACGACTTGGGCCCGCTCTACGCGGCGGTCGGCCGGGTCAACGCCAAGGCGATGGAACGCGACATCTACGGCTCCCTGTACCTCAAGGCGGCCGCACTGCTGCAGACGCTGGCGAAGCTGCCGCCTCTGGAGCACTCGGGCGAGGCCTTCGCCTGGCATTCGACGGAGGCGTACCTGGCCCTGAACGGGTGTCGGCTCGACTACCCGCCCAAGGAGGCAGTCGCTCTGGTCCACGACGCTGCGTCCGGCGCGATCGGAGTCGGCCTGATCGGCCGTCAACTGCGCGCCTGGAGCGCTTCCTGACCCGGCCTCAGCCGGAAGCCGGCGCCGCGCCGTAGCCGGGCTTCAACCTCCTTCGCCGCCCGGCGCCGGCCAACCCTGCCCGGGCAACGACCGTACGGGCCTCCCGCGTCGGCATGCCCGCTTTCAGCAGGTGAGGTGACCGACCAGAGCGGTGGAAGCGCGCCACCCCGCCCCGGCGCCATTCTCACCCCCGCCGCTGCGTCCCTGATGCCCCTCCATCCGATCCAGGCGCCGGTAATGGCCGCCCTGCTCTGACCATGCGCGCCAGCCTTGAGGCCGGCGGGCACCATCGGCTGGCTCATGCGGGCACCACCAGCCGGGCGTCGGTCAGCTCGCGCGTGATCGAGGCTGTGTCGGCGTCGGCGCGCTCTGCGGCGAGCCCAAGGTAGGCCTCGCGGAGCGCGCGGGCCGTATCCGGTGGTTCGGCGCCGTCGAGGAGACTGCGTAGGACGAGCGCCGCCGTGCGGTTGAGCTGCCAGTAGCGGCCGGTGACTTCGTCGAGCAGCACCATGCCGTCCGGTGTGTCCGTCGTGCAGACTCCCGGTCGCAGGGTCAGGCGCACCGTGCTCCTTCGGTGGTCGCGGGGCTCGGGAGGCAAGGGGGTGCGGGGCGGGCACGGAGCCAGATCTCGCTGCCCAGACTGGAGCTGAGGGAGCGCAGTCCCTCCGGGGTGGGGTGCACGCCGAGCAGGGACGCACGGACCGCGGCCTCGTCGATCAGTCCCGATCGGGCGAGCCGCGAGCCGTCGAAGAGCTCCACCAGCGCAGAGCGATTGTGGCGCAGACTGACGTGGAAGTCCGTGCTGTACTCGCCCTTGGTGTTCCTTCGCAGGACGTCGTCGGGCACGATACCGCGCACCGCTTCGGCGAGCACCGGCTTGTACCGGCCGGGCGTGCTGCGCTCGGCCACGCGAATGGCCAGGGCCGCCTCGATCGCCTGGTCGTCGAGATAGGGCGCGGCCAGCCCCGGCTTCGACGACCCCAGCGATGGACACCCCCAGACTGGAGCCGTGCTCGGTTGTACGGGGGCGGTGACCGGCCTGATGCCCAGGTGCCGTAGCCGGCGGCGGTAGGTGTCGTAGCCGCTGTGGTGGGCTCTGGCGCTGCAACGTCACGCAGATGCCAGGAGGGACTGCAGGACAGCGCTCACGTCACGGCTTGTCCGGTCCGTCCTCTTGTCGCTCACGTTGTCTGCGGGACCGGTTGGGATGCCGCTTTGCCGGACACTACGCACGCGCGCTGGGCTCGCGGCCGGTGCCGCGAGGCGGTGCGGACGGCGTCGGGCGCGAACGGGAACGGCGTCGGGGACACGCCGGTGGATGACCCTGCGTGAAGGATGGGGGCCTGCTTCGTAGCATGAGCCGATGATCACGTCCGGCGGACAGTGTCCTCAGCAGCGGCGCGAGCGGCAGAAGGCGGTGCGCCGTCATCGCCTGTTCGCCCTCGGCCTGGTCGGGTCCGGTGTGGTGGTCGTTGCGGCGTTGGTGTTCCGTGTCGGCTCCGAGGGCGCAGCCTCCATCGGCTCCGCCCAGGCCCCCCTACGGACGAGCGGGATCACGGTGTCCGGTGCACCGGGGGCACCGCGCCCCGCAGGCAACGTGCGGATCGCTGCCGTGGGGGACATCGTGATGGGCTCGCTGCCGGACGACCTGCCGCCGGATGGGGGCGCCTCATTCTTCGACCCGGTCGACGACCTGCTCGCCGGCGATGTGGTGCTCGGGAACCTGGAGGGCACGCTCACCACCGGCGGCTCCAGCAAGTGCGAGTACATCGACGGCCCGAACTGCTTCGCGTTCCGCGCCCCGCCGTCCTACAGCCGCTGGCTCAAGAAGGCCGGGTTCACGGCCATGAACGTGGCGAACAATCACGTCGATGACTTCGGGGCGGAGGGGCGGCGCGATACGTTCGCCGCGCTGCGCTCGGTGCACCTGCCGTTCACCGGCCGCCTGGGCCAGATCACCATCCAGCGGGTACGCGGCATCCGGGTCGCACTGATCGGGTTCGCTCCCGACCGAGGGGCGAATGACCTCACGAACATCCCCGCCGCAAAGCGACTCACCGCCCGCGCCGCAGCGATGGCGGACATCGTGATCGTCACGATGCACGCCGGCGCGGAGGGCTCGGACCGCACCCACGTGGAACCCGGCACCGAGTACTTCCTCGGTGAGGACCGCGGCGACAGCTACCGCTTCAGCCGTGCGGTGATCGACGCCGGCGCCGACCTCGTCGTGGGCAGCGGCCCGCACGTGATACGGGGAATGGAGTTCTACAAGGGCCGTCTGATCGCCTACAGCCTGGGCAACTTCACCGGCTACAAGGTGCTCGGCCTCGGCGGCACACTCTCAACCAGCGGCGTGCTGCAAGTCACCCTCGGCGCTGACGGCACCTACGTGTCCGGGCGCCTGCGCCCGACCCAGATCGTGGAGCCCGGCACGCCGGAGCCGGGCGGCGAGGCAATCGACCTCGTCTCCAGCGTGTCGGAGGACGACTTCGGCTCGCACGCCGCCCACATCTCGGCGGACGGGACGATCCAGCGCCCGTAGTTGGGCGCCGTAGACGGCTGCCTCGCCGAGACCGGCCTGAGCATCAGACCCGCATGACCTGCCGCGACACCACGACTCCAACCTCAGCGCTGGTGGCTGTAGCGGCGCGGCCCGGTCGAGGAGTTCCCCTCGGGATCGCTGGACGATCCGGGTGTCCGGCTGGAGCTCTGGCCGGCGCTGAAGGCGCCGTCAGCCAGTGAGTAGACATGGCTTCAGTCCAGGACCAGCACTGCTTCCCGTTGCACGGGGATGCCGGTGGCCTGCGCGGCCTTCGCCTCCACCATCCACACGCCCGGCGGGGGCGAGAACGTGACGTTGTAGCCGCCGTCGCCGTCGGGCAGGAGCCGCCGTCGCTCGATCGTCTCGCCGCTGTCCGGCGAGACGAGACGGGCCTCCAGGAGCAGGCCGGGGTCCTCGGACACCGCAGTCACCGGGAGCGGGGTTCCGGCGGCCACGGCCTCGGGAACATCGATGCCGAAACCCGTGCCCAGCATCTGGTAGGGGCGGTGGTCCAGAGCCTCGTAGCGGTCGTACAGCTGGCGCTGGAGCAGGGCGTCGTTGGGCAGAGCCGTATGGCCGAGACGGAACCAGTCGACCCGGGCGCCGTCCTCCCACTCGGGCGGTGTGGCCGACAGACACGGCACGGTGCCGTCCCCCTGCCAGCGGTCCTTGTCGCCGAAGCGATCCGCGTAGGTGAGGGATCCCGCCGACAGGCTGAGCGCGACGTCGGTCGGCTCCCCCTTGCCGCCCGAGGCGAACACCCGATACGGGGCGGGACGGCCGGCCAGCAGATCCTCCGCGGTGTTCCGGCGCACCGCCTCGTCCAGCTCGCGGCGGAAGGCGAAGGCGTCGTCGACCATGGCGCTGTCGAGATCCGGGAGAGGCACCGCGTCCAGGCGCGTCCCCGCGGCGTGGTCCGTCACGCACTGATAGGTGGGCAGGAGCTGGTGGACGGACGGCATAGTGCGCGCGGCCGTCACAAGGGCTTCACGCAGCCTGGTCCCGATCCCGAGGAGCTTCCTGCCGGACAGTGTGCCGGTGAGGATGCGCACCGCCTTGACCGCACCCGAGTACGGCGTGCCGATGGTCACCAGTGACCGGGCGGTCTCCCGTCCGCCCAGCACCTCGAGGTAATAGCGGGTGACCAGACCGCCCATGGAATGGCAGACGAAGACCACCCGAGGTTCCTCCTCGTCGCCCGCCGCCCGCCGCTCCTCGCTCCACCGCTGAAGTTCACGGCCCACGAACTCCTTCAGCAGGGCGGCGGAGTGCCGGTTGGACAGGCGCCAGTCGTAGGGAAAGACGGCGACCCGGCCCTCGGCCAGTTCCCCCAGATGCCGGGCCAGCTCCCGGTAGGCCACATGGGGCAGCAGCCCGGGATAGATGCGCGGTTCCCGCAACAGGCCGGCGGGCGTCAGGGCGTACGGCCCGTCGGGCGCCTCGTTGCCTAGTCCGGGAGGCAGTGCCATGCGCTCGAAGAAGTGCTCGATGCCTGCGGCCAGCCTGCCGCCGACGCCGAGCGACAGGTTCCACACGTCGCGACCGTCCCCGTCGCGCAGGACACTTCCCATCACTCCGGGTACGAACACCACAAGGTCGTGTGCCACCTGCTGCCTCTCCTTCGCTTCGTCGCTTCGCTGGGCTGAGGGGGTTCATGCCGAGGCGGTGCCGCCGGGCGGGGACACCGTCAGGACGTCTATGCGTTCCAGGCCCACGGACGCCACGACGAGCCCGGAGCCCTCCGGCTCGGGCTGTGCCATCACCTGGTAGACGGCGAAACCGCGATCGGGGACGCCCGGTGTGGCCCGCTCCCCGTGTACGTCCCACATGTGCAGCTCGTGGGAGGCGTCGGCGGCCAGGACCAGCACGCGGTTGCCCGGCAGACTGCGGCAGACCAAAGAACGCACCGCCGTCACCGTCGTGCTCAACGGGCGCAGTTCCATGGTGCCCCGGGGGGCCTCCCGCGCGACGAAGACCCCTTTGTCGGTCGCCACGGCGACGTGCCGGTATCCGTCGTCGTCGTGTGTGCCGGACAGGGCGCGGACGGGTGCCCTCTCCGACGGCTTCAGCGGCACCGGGGCGCCGGGCTCCTCTCCGTCCCACAGCCACACGGTGTCGCCCGCACCGGCGAGCAGAAAGGGGCGGCCCATGGACGACTCGACGAATGCAAGGTTGCGCACCATGTCGTTGGGTACGTGCAGCGGCGGCAGGGCCGTGGCGGACCGTACGTCCCAGCGCCGGACATGGCGGTTGTCGGCGGCGAAGACCTGCACGGCCTGCCGGGTGGCCAGCGCCACCGCCCCCACTGTTCCGTCCTCACCGGGCGCCACGGGCAGCGCGGTCGCCCAGCCGCCGTCGAGCCGACGGACGACGACGGTGGGCCCGTGTGCGGTGCTCCGCCCGCCGGCCGCCAGCCACAGCGCGCCCGAGGCGTCAGCGCGCAGGTCCACCGCCTTGTAGGCGGCGAGCTCCGACTCGTCGTGGACGACACGCCCCCCAAGGTCCCACACCCGCACGGAGCCCCGGGCGGCGAGCGCCACGGCACCCTCACCGGGAGCGGTGCGCACGAGGGCTCCGGCATGCTCCATGCCCGGCGCGGGCAGCCCCGCGCGGTCGGCGGAGGAAGCGGCGTCCGCTGCCGGCCCGTGTTCCCACACCTTCACCCTGCTCCCGTCGGCGACGGCCACGCGGCCGCGCCCGCCGCGCAGGACGGTGACCGAGGTCGGCCGGGACCGGTGTCCGGTCAGCGGGGCGAGCTCATGGCGGGCTTCCATGGACCACTGGCGGATCCGCCCGCCGTCCACCGCGAGGAGCAGCGGCTTCGCGGAGTCGGTCAGGGCGACGGTCGCCCCCGAGGGGTGCCGCAGGCGGGCAGTGAACACGCACTCCGACCGCAGCTGTTCGCCGTCGTCGAGCCGCCACACGCGAACCTGCGGGCTCGATGTGGTGACCGCGGCGACCCAGGGATGGTCACCCGCCGTGGTGACGGCGAGGCACTCGACGCGGCCGGCTTCGGAGCCGAACCCGCCGCGGCACGCCCCGGTCCACGGGTCCAGGGCGGCCACCCCTTGTGCGCCGCCGACCAGCAAGCAGGGCGAGCCCCCGACGGTGGTGACGGCCGTGGCGAACACCTCCCCCACCCGGCTCCTCCAGAACCCGCGATGCCGGGGCCGACTCTCCCGCCACTCCCAGACGGCCACGTGGGTTCCGAAAGCAGTCGCGACAACCTCCCGGCCTGCCGCGATCCCGACGGCGACGGCGCTGACTGGCGCCGCCCAGCCGAACACGTGGACGTGTCCCAGGCCGTCCCGCGGCCAGACCAGGACGCGTTCGGCGTCCGCCGCCACCGCTGCGATCCCGCACTCCCGCGCGGGAGCGGCCAGCGCCGTCAGCCGATGCGTCACTCCGCCGAGTGCGGCGGGCACGTAGCCCCGCACGTGGTCGGGCCGGCCACCGGTGCTGCTCCAGTGCCACAGGCGTTCACCTGCGGCGTAGAGGCCGCCGTCCGGGCTCGCGCACACCACGAGGACGTCTCCGAACGGCAGCCGCAGGCTGCGCTCGGGGGCGGAACGCTCGGCCGTGGTCCACTGGTCCGTCCAGTGCAGCGGCGCCGCCGAACGCGCCCATGGCATGAGTTCCGGCTGCTGACGCAGGGCCTCCGCCTGCAGCAGGGCGGCGCGTTCTTCCGGCGACTTGCGCGCCAGGTCCTCGGCGACGGGCCGGTACAGCTGCGCCTCGGCCGAGGCGGCCGCGCCGGGCTGGTCGAGCTGGGCCACGAGCCGCTCGGGATCCAGCCGGACGAGCAGCTCGGCGTCCCTCAGGAGATCGGCCAGCCGGCCGGCCCTGGCGGCGTGCGCGGCCACGTACCGCGCGATGTAGGGGTTGGTGGCGCCGCGTCCCCGGTACAGCTCGCCGTGGACCCGGCGGAGCACGGCCACCATCGTGGCGTGCGCTTGCGGATCCGGGACACCGCAGACGCGCAGCACATGGCTGGCGAGCGCCTCGTGGTTGAGCCGGAAGACCGGCTGGCCCGCCTCACCGTGCGCCACGATGTGCGCGCCGCCGACGCTGCGGATCGCGATGACGTCGTCGGCCTCGTAGACCCGGCTGTCCCCTCGCGCCTCGGCCAGTGCCCGCGCCGCCTCGAGCCAGATCCCGTCGTCCTCGGGAAGACCGGCTCCGAAGGAGAGCGCGAGCGGGAGCAGGAGGCCGAGGGCCCAGTCGGCGGCGGGAGCCCCGCCCGGCCCGGCGGTGTCCAGCGCCCGGATCTCGTGGTCCAAGGCCTCGTCCAGCCCCGAGGCCAGCGCCTGCCGGAACTCCTCGTCTTCGGGGCCGACCGCCCTGTTCAGCCGCAGCAGGGCCGAGCAGTGCAGCTTCGCCACCAGGAAGGTGCCCTCGCTCTGCCGTACCAGGGCCCGGCACACCGCCTCGAGTGTCTCCTCGGCGTCGCGGTACGGGCTTTCCGGGCCGCCGAGGCGGGCGCGTACGTAGCCGGCGACGTCGGCGTCCCGGTCCGGTGCCCGGTCCAGGTCGAAGGTGACGGAGCCGTCCAGGAGCGCGGCGGCACCGCCGGAGGAAAGGGGTCTGGTGCCGATCAGGACACGGACGTTCGGCTCGTGGGAGAGCGGGACCAGGACGTCGGCGATGAGCGAGTCGATCTGTGCCTGGTCCGCCTCGTCGAGTCCGTCGACCAAGAATGTCGTCGACGCGGCGTCGCGGCACTTGGTCAGCAGAGCGTCCATCACCGCCCGTAAATCCGGCCAGCCGTCCCCGGGCTCCTTGAGCTGCAGTCCCTCGGCCAGCTCGCGCGCGCATTCCAGGGCGCTGCGGCCGCGGCACTGGATGCCGGCGTCGATGGCGCTGAGCAGCGCCCTCTGGCGGGCCGGCGAAAGGCTCATGAACTGCGGGGTGTTGGCGATGGTCATCAGGGCCAGCTGGGCGAGCAGGGCCGATTTGCCGCTGCCCGGGCCTCCGGTGACGATCAGCGCGCCGTTGCGGCCTGGTGAGCCGATCCAGTCGACGAGGCGGTCGAGGTAGTTCCGCCGTCCGGTGAAGAAACTGGTGTCGTCCTCCACGAGCAGCCCGGTGAAGCGGCTCTTGAGCATCGCCTGCACGTGGGCGTCGAGCAGTTCCTGCCGGCGCGACCGGGCGGCGGTGGACAGCGGTCGGGCCATCGCGTCGTAGTACGGGTTGACGAACAGGCCGACGAGCCTGCTGCCGCCGTGGAACTGCGGGTACACGAACTCGTCGGCGAGCACACTGCTGACCGCCTCGAGCACCTCGGAGGCGTGCAGGGCCTGGGCGTACGGGGTCCACAGCAGCCGCTCGCGGAACTCGAAACGCGGATCGTCGCAGACGTGGCGGAACGCGTTCAGCCAGGCGCCGAGCTGCGCCGGTTTGTCGCCGTGCACCGTGCCGAGGACGCCCACCCCGCGGAAGTCGGGCGACCCCTTGACCGCCGGCTGGGGCCCGTGGTGGTCGTCCTCACGGTCGAAGAAGCCCGCGTGCACCTCGCGTGCGACGTCCGAGGCATGGCAGGTGTCAAGGATCACCAGCATGTCGCCGGTCGCCTGTCTGAGCAGCTCGGCCATGTCCTCGGCGGTCAGTCTGCCGTCGTACTGGTCCGGATCGAGGTCCCGGCAGGGCAGGACCGCGGTGTTCCGCCCCTTCTTGAGCCCGTGACCGATCCAGTAGAGGATCTTCCGTCTGGCGGGCGAGGCCGCGAAGCGGCGCAGCCCCTCTACGACCTCGCGCTTCGTGCCCGTGACGGGCGGGCCGTCGGCCGTGAAGCCCAGCCGGCGGGCCAGGTACCGGAACTCCTCGGCGTGCTTGGCAGCGCCCGGCAGGTTGTAGTGCGGGTGATGGTCGTAGGTGTCCAGGCACACCACAAGGGCCTCGCCGTGGTCCCCGCCCATACCCCTGCGCCCCTCCCCCGTCCGTGGGGGGATCATGTTGCCGCTCGTCGCATCGGTGTGCAACTGTCGTGCCTCAGAAGCCGATTGAGGGATGGGGGCATCCTTGCACGACCGGGAACACTTCCGTATCGGGCCGCTGCGCACCACGTGCTACGTCTACGAAGGGGACGGCACGCGGCCCATCAGCGAGCGGAACCTCAGGGTCTACTACGAGGCCGGCGATCCGGTGTACGTGCCGGAGGAAGTGCGGCGCTGGCGTCAGGAGATCGAGGACGAGCAGCGCACCCGCGCGGTAGCGGGCCGCGACCGGCGCTGGAACCATCCGCGCTTCGCGGTGGAGACCGTGGCCGTCACCCGTAGCGACGACCGTGAGGACCCGATCGTGGAGATCAGGTTCTCGCCAGCCGACTACTTCACCTTCCTGGCCGCCCAGCAGCTGAACCGGCGTCTGGAGGAGGGCGAAGGAGCGGGAAGGACGCTGCGGGAGCACTACCTCGACGGCAGGGATCCCATCCTCGTCAACGGCTTCCTTTCAGCCAGCTTCGGCGCCAATGTCGCCGTCGTGACCGGTCGTGACCAGAAGATGCTGTTCTCCCGGCGCAGTGCGACCGTCGGCGGCAACGCCGGGAACTGGAACTCCTCGGCGAACGAGGGGCTGTCCGGCGAGCACGACCTCAAGGACGGGGTACCCGACCTCTTCGGCGCCGCCCGTCGTGCCCTCCGGGAGGAGTTGGCCGTCCACGAGGGTGATCGCTGCGAGCTGGAGCTGCTCTCCTTCGCGATGGACACCGAGCGGCACCAGTGGGCCGCGTTCTTCCTGGCCGTACTGCCGGATCTCAGCGAGGAACAACTGCGCGACCGGTGGAGCAGGGGCATCGACGACAAGTGGGAGCACAGCGAGTTCCGCTTCGTCCCGGCCGAGCCCGACGACGTACTGGCGTTCATGCTCGGCCCCGAGGTCCTGAGCCAATGGACGGCCTGCGGCCCCGCCCTGTTCCAGCACGGGCTGGTCCGACTCATGACCCGACGCCTCGGCGACGCGGGCAAGGGACGGCTCGCGGTGGAGAGGGCCATCGACCGCGCCGTGGCCGAACTTGCCGACGCGGGGGGTGAGGGCTGACCGATCTGGCCGATGCGCCATCCCCGCCGGACTGAGAGCGCGGCTGGCGCGACCAGCCGCAGCTGCCGGAATGATCGTGCTGCTTGAGATCGGGGGCGCCGAGCGCTGCGGTCGCCAACTCACACACTTGCTCGCCAACTGCAGCGCGCAGTCATCATGCCGGGGACGAGGCGCTTTGCTGGATCTGGCTACAGCTCGATGTCGATGTGATCCACGTCGGTGAACTCCACGCCCAGGCCGTGGGCACGGGGGTTGTTGGCGCGGAAGTACATCTTTGCCAGGCCCTCCGCGGCAATGTGCTGGGGCTGCTGTTCGGTGGCGCCGGCGTCGCGGGCCTCGAAGAGGCGTTCAGCCCAGCGCGGCGGTAGGGCCGGGGTGATGTCGCGGATCCGGGCGTCGTCGGTCGTGCCCAGCGCGGCGGTGAACCCGAAGCGGGCCCGGGTTGCGACGACCAGGCCGTCGGTGCTCGCGGCCCTCTTCTTGGCCTTCGCCCGGATCTGCGGCTGCCACCGCTTCTTGAACTCACGCTCCAGCGGTCCCGGAGGTCGCGGCGGGGCCGCTTGAACTTGCCCGCGACGTACCGCTCCACGGTGCGCTGGGAGATCCCGAGGGCCTCGGCAGCGGCCTTGGTGCCCTTGAGTTGCTTGACCAGGTACTTCATCTGCGCCTGCGCGCTCTGCGGGATGCGGCGGGTGAACGCCCTGCGGCTGCACTGCATGAAGCAGCTGGCGGAGACGTCCGCCAAGCTGTACGAGCGCACCTGCCACTTCCGCGTGTACGCCTCTCACGTCATGCCCGGCTAGCTATAGACCTTCGGGTGCGCGACGGCCCTCATGGGCATCATTCCTGCCACCGCCGCTCGGGAGGGAGCAATGTGGCCGCTCGAGCAGTTCACGGTCTTCGACGACGCGCGTATCCACGTGGAACTGCTCGCGGCGAAGGTGACCGTCACCGCCCCGGGCGAGCTGGACATCTACCTGCGGGCGTTCGCGCGGATCGCGGAGTTGGCCGTCTACGGCGCTGACGCCCGCGCGATCATCGTGAAGGCCCTCGACGCGCTCCGCTGACCCCGTGCAAGACGGAACAGTCCCTCCCGCCCGAGGGCGAGGGGAGGTCTCGGCCGGCGCATCGGGCAGGCCGTAGGCAGGGCGCTGCTGTGGAACGTCACGCAATTCCCCACCAACGGCGTCAACTTCCCCGCTCGCACGGTCGAAAGTCCTGCTCAGGGCCCGGGGTCCATTCCACGGGAGGGGGTCTGCGGCTGTAGTGGGCTCCCCTGGTGCCGTAGTGGGCGAGGTGCAGGGTTTCACCCTCGACCTGGAGCTCTGCGGGCGGAGGGTTGGGAACGAAGATCCGCGGGTGAGAGTGGCCGTCGATGCGGATGCGCTCCCGGGGGTGGTTCCAGCTGTCCGCCCAGTTCTGGGCCTGCTCGCGGGACCACGGGTTCTGCAGGGGCCGCGGGGCGGCGGGGTCGTGCCGGTAGCCGTTGAGGCTGCGGACCAGACCTTCGCTGTAGACACCCTTGACCGACCCACCGCAGGCCAGCGACAGTGGCCAGGGTCCCAGCGGACGGGCGGGATCCGCACTGGGGGCTGCCCCAGACCCCGCGCCCCAGACGCCGGCGAGGCTGGATATGCCGGACCCCGGCTCCGAAAACGGAAGGCGAGGCTGGAGTCGCCGGTCCCCTGCTTCGGAAGCCAGCGGGCTGGATGGACCGGGCCCTCGGCCGAGGCGTCGGAGGGACGGACTTGTACAACCGACCCTCGACACCGCACTGTTGGCTCGTATTCGTTCATACCGTCAGGAGTCCCGGCTTGTCCTCCCACACCCCCGCCCACGTCGTCGACCCCGCCGGCGGCTGTCCGCACGCCCTGAACGCCGACCTGCGGGCCCGGGGGCCCGTTGCGGACATCGTCCTGCCCGGCGGGGTTCCCGCAGCGGTCGTCCTGGGACACGACGCGCTCAAGGAGTTCCTCTCCCACCCCGACGTGGCCAAGGACGCCCGCCACTGCCCGGCCCTGAACGACGGCACGATCCCCGCGAACTGGCCGCTACGGGTCTTCGCCGACGCCCAGGGCATGCACACCGCCGACGGCGCCGACCACCGCCGACTGCGCTCCCTCGTCGGCAACGCCTTCACCGCCCGCCAGGTGGAGCGGCTGCGGCCGCGCATCGAGGAGCTGACAGCCGGCCTGCTCGACGACCTCGGCCGAGCCGCCGCCGAGGACCCGGACGGCATCGCGGACCTGCGCACCCACTTCGCGCTCCCGCTCCCGATGAGCGTCATCTGCGAGCTGCTCGGCGTGGACCCCGAGCACCGCGGCCGGCTGCACGACCTCACCTACACGGTGATCATCGCCACCGACACCACCCCGGCGGAGGTGATGGCCGCCGTACGCGAGCTCGTCGAGCTGCTCGGCACGATCGCGGCCGCCCGCCGGGCCGCCCCAGGCGACGATCTGACCAGCGCCCTGATAGCCGCCCGCGAGGACGGCGGCGACCGGCTCAGCGAGGCCGAACTCATCGGCACGATGCGCCTGATGCTGGTCGCCGGCCACGAGACCACCCTCAACCTGATCAGCAATGCCGTACGGGCACTGTGCACCCACCGCGACCAGTTGGCGCTGGTCCTGGATGGCAAGGCCACCTGGTCTGACGTGGTGGACGAGACGCTGCGCTGGGACGGCCCGGTCAGCTGGTTCCCCTTCCGTTACCCCACCCGCGACCTGGCCCTCGGCGGCACCATAATCCCGCAGGGCACCCCGGTCCTCGCCGGCTACACCGCCGCCGGGCGCGACGAGGCCTTCCACGGCCCGAACGCCGACCGCTTCGACGTCACCCGGCCCGGCTCGGCCCGGCACCTCTCCTTCGGCCAGGGCGTGCACTACTGCGTGGGCGCCCCGCTCGCCCGCCTCGAGGCCACGATCGCCCTGGAACGGCTTTTCACCCGCTTCCCGGACCTCGAACTCGCCGTCCCCGAGGCCGAACTGCCCCGCCAGCGCAGCTTCATCGGCAACAGCGTCGAAGCGCTCCCGGTCCGCCCGGTGCGCCCGGTCCGGCTCTCAGGCGCGTTTTCGCGCTGACCCCTATCGGCCCGCGGCGGGCGGGGACAGTTGTGTGCTCAGCCAGCCCAGCGCGTCGGGGTACATCCCGCTCCAGGTCTGGAAGTTGTGGCCGCCGGCGGGGCGGACGAGGGTCTTGACGCGAACCCCGCTGCCCGCCGCGGCCCGGACGAACGCCTCTAGCAGATGCTCCCCCACCCAGGTGCCGGCCTACCGCCCGGGTTGGGCGAGGCGGACGTCAGGGGCCTTCACTGCCCGGATGGGGCATGCGATGGCCCTCGGCGGAGGACGGGTGCTACTTCAGGCCGATTGCAGCGCAGTCCGCCTCGTACTTCGGGGTGCAGATGTCCTTGACGGAGTAGACGCCGTCCGCGATCACTGTGTCCTTGATGCTGTCCCTCGTGAGGGCGACCACCGGCACGAGCATCGCGGGGATGCTCTTCTTCGTCGGGCTGTCGACCGTGTCGCGGGTCAGCGCGTCGAACCGGATGTCGCGGCCCTGGACCTTGTCCACCGCCATCTCCGCGGCATGGGTGGCCTCGTCCAGGAACGACTTGTACACAGTCATGTACTGCTCGTCCGAGACGACCCGTTGCACCGCGTCCAAGTTCGCGTCCTGCCCGGTCACCGGCGGAATCTTGGTGGTGCCCGCCTCCTTCAGCGCGTCGATGACGGCGCCCGCCATGCCGTCGTTGGCTGAGTAGACGGCGGCGATGTTGTTGAGGCCGATGGCCTGGATCGCCTTCTTCATGTTCGCCTTGGCGACCGCCGGCGACCATTTGTCGGTGTCGTACTCCTTGGCGATCTGTACCTTGTTCTGGAGTTCGCTCAGGGCGCCCTCCTTGAACTTCGCCGTGTTCGGGTCCGCGGGGTCGCCGTTCATCATGACGATCTTGCTGGTTGCCGCCTTGCTGCCGAGCGCCTCGATGATGGCGCGGCCCTGGACCTCGCCGACGAGTTCGTTGTCGTGCGAGATGTATGCGTCGATCGGGCCCTGCGCGAGCCGGTCGTAGGCGATGACCGGTATGCCTGCGTCCTTCGCCTTCTGGACATCCGGCGCGATGGCCTTGGCGTCCAGCGCGTCCACCACAACGATGTCGACCTTCTCGTCCACCATCTGCTGGAACTGCCGACTCTGCGTGGCCGGGCTCGCCTCGGCGTTTGCGTAGACGACCTTGCCCTTGCCGTGTGTGAGGGAGGCGACCCCTTTCTTGATGATGGGGTAGTCGAACTTCTCGAAGCGCGCCGTGTCCTTGTCGGGCAGGAGCAGCCCCACCGTGATGTCGTCGCCCTTCTTCGGGGATGCTGAGCCGCCGCTCCCGCCGATGTCGTCGAAGGCGCCGCACGCGGTGAGCGTGAGAGCCGACGCGGAGGCGGTCAGGGCTATCGCGAAATGACGCACAGGGGTCCTGTAGGTGGTACGAGCGCTCACGTCAGGTGCCTTCCGAGTGAGGGAGCATCATGGCAACCCAGTGACGGAAGCAAACGCGGAAACAGCGGGAAACGTCAAGACGTAAGGACAACAAGACGGTTAAGGCCTGCCGTTCACCACGCCCCTCGAAGACTGGCGGGACGTCAGTTCCCGCAGGTAAGCCAGCACGGCGTCAGTCAGAACGCTTCAGCATGTCGTCCAGGTCCGCCAGCGTGTCTGCGACGTCCGTCCCGAACCGGGCCTCCCGGACCTTGAAGCTCCCCCTGGTCCCGCGCGAAGGTTCTCCCCACCACCTCGGTCGCGTTCTCCTGATTCACCCGTTCGCTCTCCTCCGCCATCACGACCGCGAGGCCTGTCGCGGCGACGGATGCACCGGTTGCCATCCCTGGGTCGTGGAGCGCGCGTTCGCCCACTGGCACTGGTTCCGTCGCTCGCCGGGCATTCATCACCGGAGGACTACCCGGCGTGTGCGCGACCGCGGATGAGCTTTACGGTGCCTTGTCTCCCAGGGGCACCATCAAGAACACCGAGCACTGCGACCGATTTCCAGGCGACGTGGACCAAGCCCGAGCCGTCGCCCGATACCTGCGCGTACCACCGGGTGATCCTGCCGACCCGGTGCTGCAGCCGTCTCGACTCTGGCCTGTCGCTCAGCAACGCCCAGATCATCCACGGCCTGAGGCCTTGGCTCACCGACGAGTACCAACACGACGGCCTACGCACCGGCAACGGGGCCGTCTTGGATCATCTCCTCGCTCTCGTGCCCGAGGCGTCGGCCGACCTGCTCGGCTCCACGTGCACCGCTTCACCCGCAGGGGCAGCACGAGGCGCTGCCATCCGTCCGTCACACCTGTCACGCCCGTCCGCGTACGAAGTCGCCGTCGCGCAGGGGATACGGAGGCGAGAAACGGCTTGTACGACCACTTGAAGACAGGCCACGGCTACTGATGGGATGCGCGGCACCTCGAACCCGACGGCCCGAGGTCTCCCGTGGTGCTGCGAACGACCCTGACGGCGAGCGCAGTTGTCGCTGCACTGCTCGCCCCAACAAGCGCCCACCCCCGGCAGGCCGCGGACGGCATACCCGCACTCACCGACCGGCACGGGCGTGTCCTCACCCTGCGCGGCTGGAACGTGGAGGACAAGACGGACCGAGGCGAAAGCGCTCTGTCGGCCATCACCGAGAGCCACTTCCGCGACATGCGGGCCAACGGCTTCAACTTCGCCCGACTGCTGGTCTTCTGGGACGACCTGGAACCGCGGCGCGGCCACTACAGCCAGACGTACCTGCGGAAGATCGAACGCATCCTGGACTGGGCCGCCCGACAGGACATGAAGGTCGTGATCGACGCCCACCAGGACGTCTTCGGACCCGCTTTCGGCCACCGCGGCATCCCCGAGTGGGCGACCAGAACCGATGGACTTCCCTTCACCGCGCACCCGGACGACTGGTTCGCCGAGTACTTCGAGCCCGCCGTCCAGCGCGCCTTCACCCATCTCTACCAGGACCAGGACCTCCAACGCGCCCAGGCCCGGGCGTGGCAGGTCCTCGCGGAGCACTTCGCCCACCACCCGGCCCTCCTCGGCTACGACCTCATCAACGAACCCATGGGCGAGCTGCACCAGGGGGAAGACCTGCCGACGGCCGCCCGCCGGATCGAGCACGATCAGCTCACCCCCATGTACAACCGCCTGGCCGACTCGGTCCGTTCGGCCGACAAGGACGCCTGGATCTTCGTCGAACCCACCCCGATCGTGGGCGAGGGCGTACCGACCGGCCTCGGACGCATCGACGATCCCAAGGTGGTGTACGCGCCGCACTTCTACAACGCCGCAATGGAGGCGGGCGCCGACTACGATCCCAACGCCGGCTGGATCGAGGCCTACGAGCAGGCCGTCACCGAGTACCCCAAGCAGTACAAGGTCCCGGTCGTGGTCGGGGAATGGGGTCCACTCAACAGTTCCCTGCCGAACATGAAGCGCTTCTACCACGACGCAATGGACTCGCTCGGCCGCTACAGCTCGGGCTGGGCGGGCTATGTCTGGTGCTACGGGGGCGGGTACTGCGCCGTCGACGAATCCGGTGACTTCCGCACCAACAAGGAGCTCACCGCCGAACCGTACGCGGAGACAGTCGCAGGCACGATCCGCTCCGCCTCGTACAGCCCCGCCGATGCCGTATACCGGCTGACCTACACCGCGGCACGCCACGGCTCCCGGCTGACAGAACTGTCCCTGCCTCCGGGCCCATGGCGGATCACCACCGACGGCGATGCGGTGATGCTACGCAGGACGACCGGCAAGGCATGGATCCTGGCCTCCCCAGGCAGCGAAGTGACGATCACCGTCAAACACGGCTGACGGGACTGCCTGCCAACGCCGGCTCCCACTCCCCCTCGCCCTCACCTGTGCATCGATGAAGTCATCGTCCGATGCTCCGGCGCCACAGCATCTCGCCTTCGTGCCATTCGTCGGTGAGTGCGAGCCCGGCTGCCGTGGCGACGGCGGCGGATGCCCGATGTTCGGGATGGATGTGGGCGATGACGGTCTGCACCTGCTGCCGGCTCAGCCAGTCGACGAGTCCTCGGGCTGCTTCGGTGGCGATGCCTCTTCCCTGCCAGGGGGTCCCCACCACCCAGGCGACCTCGGCGATGGGGCCATTGCCGGAGGGGCTGACCGTCGCCTGGACGGTACCCGTAAGGCAAGACTCGTCACGCTGCCGGATCACCCAGTTCAGCCAGGAGACGGCCGGATCGGGAGAGCCCGCGGTCATGCGCTGGAAACGCGAGCGCAGGGCTTGCGGGGTGTCCGGGGCGCCGCCGATGAAGGTGTGCAGGGCCGGATCGGACAGCACCACGGCCATCTCCTCGGCGTGCTCGACATGCAGCGGCAGCAGGTCCAGCCGCCTGGTGCTGATGGCCGGGGCCTCGCGGATGCTCACGCCGCGATCGCCTCGGGGCGTTCGACGAACTGGCCACGTTCGAAGCGGGCTCCGGCGCGGACGTGGGCGACGAGGTGGGGCGCCTTCACGGCCCGCCACAACTTCCGGGCGGACTCGACGAGTTCGCAGACCATGGCCAGGGCGGCGGAGCGGGAGCCGACACCCGCAGGTGGCCTTGGTCCGCAGCCGGACGGTGAAGAAGGTCTATTGCTCCCCCTGTTCACACTGTCCTGTGTCACACCGTCCCCCTGGTACGTCCGTGATCAAGCAGGGTAGAGCCTCGGGCACCGAACAGAGCGAGTTTCGTTGAACAATACGGAGTGCAGCAGGTCACGTCGGGCTCCCCGGTCCGTTAACAGGACGATCCCCCTACGCTCGATCGTGTGGACTCCTCGGGATGTTGGACGCGCACCGCGAGACGGGCCATGGGCTTCGCAGAGCGCAGCGGGGCCGCTCTCGGGCCATGTTCACGCCCGTAGGTCCAGGGCACCAAGAGCGACTCCGGCGAGCTTCATGTCCCTAGACTCCCCGCACATGTTGCTCTGGCTGCTCAATCATTTCAGCACCTTCACCCTGGCCGTGATCACCGTCGGCGGGACCGTCGTCCTGGCCGTCACCGGCAGCGTGCTGCTCCGCCGCAGATACCCCTCGCTGGCCAAGGGCGAGCACAACGACATGGTCGGAGTGACGCTGGGGATGTTCGGCGCGATCTACGGGATCATCCTGGCCTTCGTCATCGTCACCCTCTGGACGCAGCTGGAGAGTACGGAGACCATCGTCGCCACCGAGGCCACCGATGTCTCGCTCATCGCCCGCGATGCCGCTGCTTTCCCGCCACCGGTCCACGCCCGCCTCGACGCCGCGCTCGGCGACTACGTTCACGCGGTCGTGGAGCAACAGTGGCCTCGGATGCGCGTGGGGCGTCCGAGCTACGAGGCCACCGCCGGCAAGCTCCAGTCCGTCTACGACGTGCTGCAGACATACGAACCGAAAGCCACTCGCGAACAGGTCTTCTACGAGCAGGCCGTTGACCACGTCAACGACGTCGCCTCCCAGCGCCGGGCCCGCCTGACCATGGCCCAACAGCAACTGCCCCCGCTGCTGCAGGTCCTGGCCTTCGGTGGCGCCATCGTCCTGATCCCCCTCACCTTCTTGTACGGCATGCGCAAGCTGCGGATCCAGATCCTCTTCGTCGCCTCCGTCGCCGCTCTCATCGGGTTCAGTCTGCTCCTGGTCTTCGTCCTCGACCGTCCCTTCGCCGGCGATCTCAGCGTGAGCCCGGCGCCGTTCCAACAGGGAGCGCTCGCGCCGTACTGGACCCAGTGAGCCCGGAGTAACGCCTTCGGCTGATGCGAAAACCTCCTGCCCTACGCCCGCGCCCAGGAGGATCCCGGCGAATGCTCCGGGCAGGAGGAACGCGCCGAACGGGATCGCTGACTTGCGTCCGGCGCGGCGCGCGAGGATGAGGCCGACGCTGTACAGCGCACCGAACAGCTATCCCGACGAAGGTGCCGATCAGCAGGATTCCCCAGCCCTACCAGCCCAGGACGGCGCCGGGCGCAGGGGCACGGGTCCACTTGGGGCAGCCCGCCTCATACAGCGGCCGCGCTGGGCCCGGGCCCCGAGCCGAACCGGCGTGCGAACTCCTCGCGCATCCCGGGGCCCCTGTTCATGTGCGGCGACCGCCACACCACATCGCTGCTCAACCCGCCCCACATCGACCAGGTCCATCTTCACATCACCCGCCAGCACCACCCCGAGATCGGCAGCCTCCCCTCCCCTGGCCCGCCCTCGTCCACCAGCTGCGCCACCTCACCTCCCCGCTGTAGCAACGGTCCCGGCCGACGCCCCGTCAGGCACAGGCCGGGATCCGATGGTGCGACTTTCCACCCGGGCGAGTGAGCCGGTAGCGGTGTCACGCACGGGCCGTCGCGGCAGCCGGTACGAAGATCACGACCCTAGGAGCCGGTCATGAGTCCCTTGATGCGGCAGCGACAGAGGTGTCGAAGCCAGCCGCTGCACCAAGAGTCCCGTCATGGCGTTGTACGCCACCGCACCATCCCCTGTCTCCACAGTCGAGGAAGCCGGCTGCTCCTGCGCCGCGTGCCGTTTCGGCCACGGCGCCGGCCTCCCTGCCTGTCCGTGCCGCTACACCACGGACACGACGGATGCTGAGTGGCAGGTCATCGCGCCGCTGCTGCCCTGACCGACCTGGCTAGACGGCAACGGCGGGCGCCCGGAGGATTGCTGCCGAAGCCTGGTCATCGACGCCATCTGCTACGTCGCCGACAACGGCAGCGGGTGGCGCATCCTGCCCGCCGACTACGGCATCTCACTGGAAGACCCTGCACGCGATCTTCACCCAGTGGAGCCGAGACGGCTTCACCCTCGCCCTCCACAGCGACCTGCGCGAGAAGGTCCGCGAGGCCAACGGGCGTAACCGGGAGCCATCCGCCGCGGTCATCGACTTGCAGTCCGTCCGAGCCGCGAAGACTGTGGCGCCGACAGGGGGCCCGCGTGCCGACGTCACCCCAAGCGGGCGACGCCGATACGGTCGTCACGCATCACCACCGAGAGCAACGAGGAGATCCACGTACCTGTTGACCCGAGTGACCCGGAAATGGTCTGCGGGGTGGCGGCTGCGGAGGGAGACTC
Organism: Streptomyces sp. Ag109_G2-15; assembly: GCF_900215565.1. NCBI lineage: Bacteria > Bacillati > Actinomycetota > Actinomycetes > Kitasatosporales > Streptomycetaceae > Streptomyces > Streptomyces sp. Ag109_G2-15. Next base: position 7,844,688 of record NZ_OCNI01000001.1, on the reverse strand, counting down.
TGGTACTCCAGCTCCGCCACCGTCATGCCGGAGTCCGCGCGCCACGCAGCACTTGGAAACGATCCCTCCAAGAAACTACTGCCATGCATCTTGGTCTAGAAAAGTTGTGGACCGCGGCTGGAGTCCTCAGTGGCCTCCAGCTCACAGGGTTCTCTCTGCGGGTCAACAGGGAGATTGCGGCCGGTGAGGACGATCTCACGTGGCTGCCCCTCGCAGACACGCTCAACCTTGCGTCGCTCGCCGTGACGATGCTTGGTGTATTCGTCGCTCCCATCCTTGGGATCAGTGGTGCGGCTCTCGCTCTGAAGGCCTTCGGCCTGTCGGCCCTCCTGCTAGTCGGCTATCCGTTCGCGCTTGCCGGCCACTACGACATGTTCAACCGGCGAACACGTCGCTCATGGACCTACTGCCCGACGCAGGAGCGGATTGTGCTGTTCATCGTTGCTGTGGCGGTGGTCGCCTACGTCGTTCTCGCGAGCATCCGCTAGGGGTCCAACCAATGGGGTCGGTGACTACCTGAAGTCACCAGTACCGGATCGGGGGCCAGTCGTTCCTCGTCCGACGACCCACCCACTCTGGCGACATTTGCGTCATTTGTCATGCCCCCAGCGATTCCCTCACCGGGGGCGTCACATGCGTTACAGCACGGCTAGAAAATGCCCTACCTCGCCGGTGATGTCGCCGACGCCGACGATCGCGTTGTACGAGCCGCCCCAGTCGGAGAAGACCTTGGAGCGCACCTTCAGGCTGCCGTTGCCCGCGCCGTTGTAGCGCCAGAGCGTGCCCGCCCTGTCCCGGGCCAGCACGTCCCCGATGCCGTCGCCGTTCAGGTCTCCGGCGCCGACGACCTTCGTGTAGCCCTTCCAGGCCGAGGCGATCTTCTTCCCGGCCGCTAGGGTTCCGTTGCTCTTCGCCGCGAACAGATACAGGTCACCCGTGGACGCCTTGCGCGCCAGCAGGTCCGCCCGGGCGTCCCCGGTCAGGTCTCCGGGCGAGGTGAGCGTCGTACGCGTTCCAGCCCGTGCCGAGCTTCGTGTACGGCGTCCGGGTACTCAGGTCGTTGCCGGAGGGGGCCTTGTAGCCGCGCAGCGAACCGTCGGCCATACGCACCAGCCCGTCGTTGCACCGGCCCTTGTCCAGGTCGCCGAACGGCACGGCCACCGCCTTCGTCGACCAGCCGTCCCCCGAGGCCTTCCCGGAGAAGGTGCCCTTGCCCGTCCCCTGGTGGAAGGTCGTCAGGCCTGAGGAGTTGAGGGTGAGGAGGTCGCCGAAACCGTCGGCGCCGATGTGGTCGTGACGCACTGGGGTGTCGGCCTCGAACCGGACCGAGCCGCTCACCTGCAGCGGCGCGCCGACGCCGTCAGCCGGGGTGACGGACAGCGTCCTCTCGTACGTCCCGTTCGGCAGCGGCACGTCCCCGGGGACCGCACGGTTCATGCCGTACAGCAGCGAACCAGAGCGACTTTCGACCGCAACCGACCGCCAACGCCCCCAGACGCCCACCCGACCGGCTAGAGGCCGCGAAGCGCCTTGTAGAGGTCGCTGTAGGCGCTCCAGCTGGTGTCGCCGCAGGCACTCAGTCCAACGGCCGGTCCAGTTCACCTGGCTGGGTACCGCCGGTACGGATGCCGTTCAGCCGGACGAGTGACAGACTGAAACTCGAGTCGGCAGTCTGCACCAGAGCACCTGGGCCTGCCCTGACCGTCCACTCCATCTTGCATCCCAGCAGCGAGCGATCCGTTCGCTGACCAGATGGGAACTGTTCATGACTTCTCAAGCGCCGTACTCCCAGAATGAAACTGCTCTTTTGATCGTCGACCCGTACAACGACTTCCTTTCCGAAGGCGGCAAGCTTTGGCCCCGAGCAAAGGAAGTGGCGGAAGGCGTGGGCCTGCTCGACCACATGCGCACCACGCTCGCCACGGCTCGCAACCGGGGCTTTCGCGTCTTCATCGTGCCCCACCACCAGACGACGCCGAACGACTACATCACGTGGGACCACCTGTCCCCGACCCAACAGCGCATCGTGGCCCATCAGACCTTTGCCGAGGGCAGCTGGGGGGCCGAGTGGCACCCCGACTTCCACCCTCGCGAGGACGAGCCCGTCATACGCCAGCACTGGGCCTCGAGCGGCTTCGCGAACACAGACCTCGACTTAATGCTTAAGCAGCACCACATCCGGAAGATCCTTCTGATCGGTATGCGGGCCAACACCTGTGTGGACACCACCGCACGCTTCGGTCAGGAGCTGGGCTACCACGTGACCCTCATCCGCGACGCCATCGCCTCCTTCGGTTGGGCGGAGATGACAGCAACATTCGAGCTCAACGCGCCCCTGTACGCCCACGCCATCCTCACAACAGACGAGTTCGTCGGCATCGTGAACAGCGGGTCCGGCAAGGGCTCCCCGTAATGCGCCGGGCAGCACAACAGGAGAACGGGCGCCCAGAAGAAGTGGAGGCGATCATACGGGGCGAACGGAGGGACGTACGGAAACCGTGTTCTGAGGGTGGTGACCCCGGTGAAGGGGACCGATGAAGGAGCCGGTGGAGCGCGCGGAGGGCTGGTCGGGCAGACGGTCGTGGTGGTGGGAGGCAGCGCGGGCATCGGTCTGGAGACCGCGCGACAGGTGCGTGCGGCCGGCGGCGAGCTGGTGCTCGTGGCGCGCAACGCCGAACGCCTCAAGCGGGCGGCGGACGAGCTGAACCCGCTGAGCACAGCCGCGTTCGACGCCCAGGACATTGACCGCCTGGAGCGCTTTCTCGGAGAGCTGCCCGGGCAGGTCGACCATGTGATGGTCACGGCGGGCAGCCCGTCGTACACCCCCATCGCCGAACTCGACCTGGCCGAGGCCCGGCATGACTTCGGGGGGCGTATCGCGATGATGCTGGCGGTGGCGCGGGCGAGCCGGGAGAAGGTCAGGGCCGGGGGAACGCTGCTGTTCATCGGCGGCACCGGCGGTCGACGGCCCGCAGTCGGGATGGCCGTGATGGGCGCCCTCACCGCGGCGCTGCCGGCGCTGACTGCCAACCTGGCACTGGAGGTCGCCCCTGTCCGGGTCAACCTCATCGCGGCCGGGTTCGTGGACACACCGCTGTCGGCCTCCCTCCTGGGTGACCAACTCGAGTCACGACGTGAGGAGTTGAGGAACACGCTGCCCATTGGCCGGGTGGTCGGACCGGCGGATGTCGCCGCTCTCGCACTGCATATCATGGCCAACGGCGCCCTCACTGGCGCCACGTACGACATCGACGGCGGCCAGCAGCTCGTCGCACACTGACCGTCCACTGCCCTCGGCCCAGGCCGCAGTCGGCCGTCGAGCGCGCGGGCTCCCGCGGGCAGCACCGCCTCGTCCGGCGCCTTTCGTGATCCGCCGCCGGCGAAGTGGGCGAGCGTCCACATGCGGCCCGATCGAACGCGTGTCTAAGCTGGAACACGGCACAGCCCGTTTTGACAGGGCGTCAGGGCACTGCCGGGCTGGGCGTGAGACGAGGCGCTCGCAACGCGTTTCGAGAGCCGTGGGATGCGTCCTGTAAGCCCGGCGCCGCCGCGGATCCGGCCGTCGCCACTATCCCCTCCGAGACGGGAGGCGCAAGCCATGGACATGAAACTCGAGGTCGTCGTGGTGCCGGTGTCCGACGTCGACCGGGCCAAGGACTTCTACACGGCGCTGGGCTGGAGGCTCGACGCGGACATCGCCCCTGACGGTGACTTCCGGGTGGTGCAGGTGACCCCTCCGGGTTCCCCGGCGTCGGTCATTTTCGGCCGATCGGTCACCGATCAGGCCCCGGGCTCGGCTCGAGGCCTGCACCTGGTCGTCGACGACATCGAGGCCGCCCACGACGAGCTGATACAGCGCGGCGCCGACCCGAGCGATGTCTTTCACGACGCAGGCGGCGTCTTCCACCACGCCGGCGCTGATGCCCGGGTACCCGGTCCTGATCCACAACGCGGCAGTTATGCCTCCTTCCTGTCGTTCAGTGACCCGGACGGCAACGGCTGGCTCCTGCAGGAGGTCACCACACGGCTTCCGGGACGGCTGGATCCCACGACCACGTCGTTCGACTCGGCCGAGGACCTGGCGAGCGCCCTGCGGCAGGCAGCCGCGGCGCACGGTGAACACGAGGCGCGCATCGGTGCGGAGGACCCGGACTGGCCGGACTGGTACGCGCGGTACCTGGTGAGCGAGCAGGCCGGAACGGAACCGCCCTCGTGAGCGGTCGGATGCGCGGTCCACGGCCGTAACAGGACACTTCCAGGCGCCAATCAGCTCCCACAGCATCAGGAACGTGGACACCGATGCCGCCACGGGCACGAGCACCAGGCTGAGCGCGAACGACGGCAGCACCGTCTGCGCCGACCGTGACCCGATCCCGTGCGCGCCGTGCCCGGCCGCGTAGCCGACGCCGTACACCGCGCCCGCGGCTACGACGGCTCCCGCCACCGCCATGAACAGCCCCTGCCGGCGCATCCACCGCCACATGCGCCCCGGCCAGTGGCAACAGCTTGGGGTAGACGGCCGCCCACCGGCTTCCGCCCGGTGCAGCCACGCCCGCCGTACCACCCAGTACCCCACACCTGACGTCAGAACCCGACGACCGGGATGCGCACCCTGTGCGGCAGTCCGAGTCCGGCCGGCAGGCAAGGCCAGATCCACCGGTACGACACCGGAGACCGCGCCCTCGACGCCGTACCCGCCGCGGTCGACCGTGCAGTCCCCCACCGCCACCACCAGTCGCGGCCGGCCCATCGCGGCGACCGTGCGCCGCAGCGGCTCGGCCATGTTCCGGGTTACCGGTCCGGTCACCAGTGCCACGTCCGCGTGCCGGGGCGCGGCCACCAGCCGACCTTCTCCTCAACACGTTGGTACCGGAGGCTGCGGAGCGGCCTGTTGCGAAGAGGCGCCCGGAGTCTAGGCTTCGGCGGTTCCAAGGGCGTTGCGCAGGAACGCTGTTGCCTGGTCGATGGCTCCGCGGGCTGCTTTGGACTGACTCAGCGAGTTGAGCATCATGAAGTCGTGGACCGTGCCGTCGTAGCGCACCGTGGTCACCGGAACGCCGGCTGCTCGGAGCTTGGAGGCGTACGCCTCGCCCTCATCGCGCAACACGTCGGCCTCGTCGACGATCAGCAAGGCGGGCGGCAGACCGGAGAGCTGCTCGATGGTGGCCTGGTTGGGAGACGCGGTGATCTCCGCGCGTTGGTCCGGGTCGGTCGTGTAAGCGTCCCAGAACCATTCCATCAGCTCGCGGCTCAGGTAGTACCCGGTGGCGAACTGGTCGTAGGAACCGGTGTTCATGGCCGCATCCGTGACCGGGTAGTACATCGACTGCTGTATGAACGTGACGTCACCGCGCTCCTTGGCCATGAGGGCGAGTGCGGCGGTCATGTTCCCGCCTACCGATTCCCCGGCTACCGCCATGCGCTGTGCGTCCAAACCCTTGGACGCTCCCTCGCGGACGATCCACTGCGCGGTGGCGTAGCCCTGCTCGATGGCCACGGGGTAGTGCGCCTCGGGCGACGGCGTGTACTCCACGAAGGCCACTGCCGTACGGGCGCCTACCGCCAACTCGCGCACCAGGCGGTCGTGAGTACCGGCGTTGCCCAGCACCCAGCCACCGCCGTGCATGTACAACACGACGGGCAGCGTTCCCGTGGCGCCCTGCGGCTTGACGATGCGTACCCGAACATCGCCCACGGCCGCCGGGACGGTGACCCACTCCTCGTCGACCGGCGGCTTGTCGACTGGCGCGGCCTGGAGGTCGTCGAGAACCTTGCGCGCTGCCGTCGGATCCAGCTCGAACAGGAACGGGTGTTGCGAGGTTGCGTCGGCGAGCTCCTGTGCCTCGGGTTCGAGGACGATTGGGGTGGTTTGACCAGCCATGGGAATGCTCCCTGGGAAATCCGAGAAGCGCATGGAGAGGGGCGCGGGAGCTGAAGAGTGCGGTGATGCGTTCGGGCCGTGGGGCGGCCGACACAGCCTCCGCCCTTGTTCAAGCTCCCGATGGGTATGTACATCCACCTTAGTTGCCCATCCGCCGCCGATGCATCCCGAGGGCACCACGGGTGGCGAGGTCGGCGAGCGTGGCCCCCGCCCGTTCGAAAGCGGCCACCCATTCGTCGTGCGCGTGGAGCGGGCCGTCAGGCGGCAGAGGCCGTAGGCATCGGCGGTCATCAGCTTCCGCACAGCCGGGATCAGTCCGCCGGCCCTGAAGCGGAATGCGGCGACGCCCCACTCGAAGAGTTGCGGCTCTGGCTCACCGGCAGCGTCAGGCCACCCTTGGGCTCGGTCATCATGTGCCAGTACTGAGTGTTGGGTCCTCCACTGAACCGAGCTCCTCCCTGTCAGGACCAGCTTGTCCGCCATACGGAGTCAGTCGTGCGGCGGCGGTGCCTGTGCCGTGATCAGTTGCGTCGCGATGGCGGTGAGGCGTTCGGCCAGCGCACCGGGGCTGGATCTCGTCATGGCGGTGAGTTCGATGGTCGCCGTCGTGTGGCGGAGCGGTCTGAAACGGACAGCGGGGCGTGACGCGGATGCCGCGGCGGGCACGACGGTGACACCGAGCCCGCACTCGACCATGGCGATCTGCGAGGTCACCGATCGTGCCCAGTGCGCCGGGACGGGGCTGAATCCGGCCGCTCGGCACATGGTCGCCATGGCGTCGTGGTAGTCGGGCGAGATGTGGCGGTGCAGCCACACCCATGGGCCGCCCGCGAGGTCCGCCAGATCCAACGGGCCGGTGGCCTCGGCGGCGGGGTGGTGGGCCGGCAGGGCCGCGACGAACCGGTCGGCGAAGAGCGAGGTCGCCGTGGTGCCGCGCACCGGGGCGGTCTGGCGCACGATCGCCCAGTCGAGCGAGCGGTCGAGCAGCCCCGCCGCGGCCTCGTGGGTGTCGATCTCCTGGGTGCGGATCTCGACGTCCGGCACAGCCTCGTGGAACTGCTCCAGCACGAGCGGCAGGGGCCAGGAGAAGGCCGATGCGACGGCGCCCAGGCTCAGTCGTCCGCCACGCCCGGTCGCGGCCTGCCGGGCGGCGGTCTCCGCCTCCTCGGCATGCCGGATCAGCGCGCGGCAGTGGTCCAGGAACACGGCTCCGGCGGGGCTGATGGCGACCGACCGCTGGGTGCGGTGCAGGAGTTCACAGCCGAGCTGCTGTTCGAGCTGCTTGATCGCCTGGGACAGCGGCGGCTGGGACATCTGCAGCCGTTGCGCCGCACGGCCGAAGTGGAGTTCTTCGGCGACCGCGACGAAATACCGGGCCTGACGGATCTCGACCATGATTCGCACAGCCTCTTACTGAGAGAGCGCTCGACCAGCTCGGGCTTCCCTCCGGAGTCGGCGGCATCCGTCCGGTATGGGGTCCCGCGGCCGTCGTGGGATTCGCCGTCACCGTGGGTCTCGAACCGCGTGCCGAAGGCCCTGCCGGAGCCCACATCGCCACCACGGCCGTCGAGAGTTCGGACGACCGGAGCGTGATCGTCGTCGACAACCAGGGCCGCACCGACGTGTCGTGCCGGGGGCGGCATCCTGAGCCTGGGCGCGGCCCGGCGCGGGGTTCGCGGTGTCGTCGCCGACGGCGTGTGCCGCGATGTGACGGAGGCCCGTGAGCTGGGTTTCCCGGTGTTCTCGCGGGGTTCGATCCCGGCCACGGCGCGGGGCAGGTTGCAGCAGCACTCCACTGGCGAGCCGGTCAGCGTCGCCGGGCTCACGGTCGAGCAGGGCGACGTCGTCCTCGCCGACGAGACCGGTCTCGTCGTCGTCCCGCTGGCCCGAGCCGAGGAAGTGGCGCAGCTCGCGACCGCGATCGTCGCCCGGGAGCGCGCCATCGCGGACGAGGGGCGCGCCGGCGCGCCCCTCTCCCAGGCCATGCACGACGCCCGCCTCGCCGGAGACAAGGAGTCGGTCCGATGAGTGATCCCACCGCCACCGCGAACCCTGCCACCGACCTGTCCACCGCGTCGGTCTCCGACGCCCTCGACTCGCTCGGGCTCCCCGGATCCCTCCACGGCATCGGCGCCCTGCGCCAGGGCCAGCGGACCGTCGGCCCGGTCTTCACCGTCACCTACGAACCGGTCGACGAGGCCGGCGGCACGGTGGGGGACTTCCTCGACGACGTGCCCGCTGGCGCGGTGATCCTGATCGACAACGCCGGCCGCACCGACTGCACGGTGTGGGGCGGCATCATGAGCCAGACCGCCCACGAGCGGGGCATCGCGGGCACCGTCATGAACGGCACCTGCCGCGACGTCGCCGTCGCGACCGCCGCCGGTTACCCGATCTGGTCGATCTCCCGGTTCATGCGCACCGGCAAGGACCGCGTCCGGGTGGCCGCGGTCCAGACCTCCGTCACCATCGATGGCGTCCTCATCCACCCCGGCGACATCCTCGTGGCCGACGACGACGGCACCGTGGTCGTTCCGGCCGCCCGCTGGGACGAGGTCGCGGACATCGCCCACCGTATCGACCGCGTCGAGGAGGCCATCGTCGAGGCCGTCCGCTGCGGCGCCCCACTCGCCGAGGCGCGGGCGCGGCACGGCTACCACTCGCTCCAGACCCGGAAGGACGCCTCGTGAGGACGAACGACCACGTCCGCGGCCACTCCAGCGCGACGCTGCTGGAGGCGTCCAAGCCCGGCATCGCCCTCTCCCCCGAGCTGCGGTCGCTGTGGGCCGGTGCCCGACTGTGCGGTCCGGCGTTCACCGTGCAGGGCGCCGGAGGTGACAACCTCGCCCTGCACCACGCGGTGCTCCAGGCCCCGCCCGGGTCCGTCCTGGTCGCAGACCTCGGCGGCGCCCGCTTCGGCCACTGGGGAGAGATCCTCACGGTGGCCGCCCAGCACCGGGGGATCGCGGGCCTGCTCATCGACGGCGGCGTCCGCGACGCCGACGAGATCAAGGGCCTCGGCTTCCCGGTCTTCTCACGCAACAACGCGATCCTCGGCACCCGCAAGGACTTCCGCGGCGTGTTCGGAGGCCCCGTCACGGTCGGCGGCATCACGGTCCACACCGGCGATCTCGTCGTCGGTGACGTCGACGGCGTCGTAGCCCTTCCCTCGGCCGGCGCCGAGGAGATCCTCGACCGCGCCGACGCGCGCCTGGCCCGCGAGAACGAGCTGGTGAAGCAGCTGCGGGAAGGCCGCACCACCCTCGACCTGTACAACAACTTCGAAGCTGCCGGGCGGTGACGACACCGATGACGGACAACCCGATCTTCGCCGTGGCCGCCAAGGCCGAAGCACTGCGGGCGCGGGGCGCGGACGTCATCACGCTCGCCGCCGGAGAACCCCAGGCGGCCGCCGGCGCCGTCGTCGTGGAGGCCGCCGTCGCCGCCGTCCACGACCCCGCCACCCACCACTACGGAACGGCCCAGGGCGACCCCGCCCTGCGCGCGCTCGTCGCCACCGCCATCTCCGGTGACACCGGGCTCCCCTGGAACGCGGGCGACGTCCAGATCACTCTCGGCGCGAAGCACGCCCTCTTCCTCGCCACCCAAGCCCTGATCGACGCCGGCGACGAGGTCCTGGCAGCCGCGCCCGGCTGGCCCGCGCCCGGCTGGCCCGGGCACGCCGAGGTCGTCACCGCCGCCGGCGGCGTCGCCGTCCCGGTCACCACCGACGCGAAGTTCCGTGTCCCGGCCGAGGCCCTCGACCGCTGCCGTACCCCGCGCACACGAGCGGTGATCCTCTCCAGCCCCGGCAACCCCACCGGCGCCGTGTACCCCGAGTCCCGGCTGCGGCAGATCGCCGACTGGGCGCAGCGGCACGGCTTCTGGGTCGTCAGTGACGACATCTACCGAACGTTCGACTACACCGGGACCTACCGGTCGATCCTGCGGGCAGCTCCGCAGCTGCGCGACCGTACCGTCGTCGTGGGCGGAGTGTCCAAGGGACACGCCATGACCGGCTGGCGCATCGGCTGGCTCGCGGCCCCGCCGGAGATCACCGCTTCGGCGCGGCTCCACGTCGCCCGCACCATCACCCACGTCCCGACGGTCGGCCAGCGGGCCGCCCTCGCTGCCCTGAGCGACACCGGCACCCCCGTAGAAGCCGCCCGCGACTACCGGCGACGGCGCGCGCTGCTCGTGGACGCGCTGAACGGGATCGGCGGCATCGACTGCCCGCTGCCCGACGGCGGCATGTTCGCCTTCCCCGACGTCAGCGGGCTCCTCCGCGACCGCGGATGGTCCAGCAGCGCCGACCTCGCCGCGTGGCTCCTCGACACCGCCCATCTCGCGGTCGTACCCGGCGTGGCGTTCAACGCGCCGGACGCATGCGGGTGTGCTTCGCTGTGGACGACGACACGCTGATCACCGCGATCGAGCGACTGCAAACCGCCCTCGGGCCCACGGAGCACGAGTCGGCCGCGCAACAGCGGCAGGAGGCCCGATGAGCCCTGTCAGGAGACTCGAACGCTTCACGCTCCCCCTCACCGTCAGCGGTACCCGCGTCGAGGTGTCCGGCCTCCACCGGGGCGGCACCGGCACACCCCTGGTGTTCCTCCACGGCTTCGGCTCGACCAAGGAGGACTACGCGGACGTGGTCCAGCAGGAACGGCTCGCCGACCGCCCTGTCCTGGCCTACGACGCGCCCGGCTGCGGTGCCAGCACCTGCGCGGACCTCGGCGCCGTCTCCATCCCCTTCCTCGTCTCCGTCGCCGAGCAGGTCCTGCGGGCGCGGGAAATCGACCGGTTCCACGTCGTCGGGCACTCGATGGGCGGTCTGACCGCGCTCCTGCTCTCCGACGGCGCCCCCGGCAAGGTCGCGAGCTTCACCGACATCGAGGGCAACGTCGCACTCGAGGACTGCCTCCTCAGCCGGCAGATCGTCACCCATACCCACGACGATCCCGAGGAGTTCCTGGCCCGGTTCGCCGAACGCGTCGGCGGGTCGCGCTTCTACGGCGGCGCCCTGTACGCGTCGAGTCTCCCTCACAAGGTTCAGGCCGGAGCGGTCAGGGCGATCTTCGAGTCCGTGGTCGACCTCTCCGACCAAGGGCGAGCACTGCGGCCGCACCGACGACGATCCGCACTCCGGTGAGCGCGGACATTTCGAAGACAGGGATCCCGTTCCCCTTCAGGATCGCCGGGCCGACGGCGAGGAGACCGGTCATGAACGTGACGGCTCCGACGACGATCGCTGTCGCCGCGAGCTCGCGGCGGGTGACCGGCGCGCGCCGGCCGTGGGTCCGCGGCGGTACGCGGAGGTGAGGAACCGCGCCGCGACCACGAGCACGATGAGCAGCCCGAGGGGCAGGCCGCCGAGGGTACGCTCCACCGGACGGCCGCCGCTCTCGGTACCTACCGGCCCAATGTCGCCGGTGCCGGTGACGGTGATCGTGCTGTTCGCCTCAACCGCCCCGGTCGGAGGCCGCACCCTTGAGGCCGACGTGGTCGAAGACACCGCCGGCCTGCGTCAAGCGCACCTCTTCCGTGGCGCCGCCGAGGCCGACACGTCGCAGCGTCAGGTCGCCGGGAGAGGTGGCGAACAGGCCGACTTGCACGGTCCTGGGCAGCCCGGACAGCCGCGCCGTGCCGACCTTCGCCCACCGCTCGCCGTCGGCGGACTCGTAGCCGGTGACGAGCCGTTCGAGCGGCTCAGCGCCGACCGGACGGGATCGGAGGGGAGTTCCGGCCTGGGGTTGTCGATCGTCGCAGCCCACGGCGGCCGCCTCGCCCTCCTGGCCCGGCCGGAGGGCGGCCTGTGCGTTGCGGCCGCGCTGCCGTCGGCGGCCGGGTCGGAAGGGTGACATCGTGAGGGTTCTGGTCGTGGAGGACGCGCGGTCGCTCGCCGAGGTCGTCGCCGAGGGACTGCGGGATCAGGGGATGGCCGTCGACGTCGCGCACGGCGGTCTGGCTCCCGCCGCCAAGCTCGACCTGAACGCGTACGACGTGGTGGTCCTCGACCGCGACCCGCCCGGCATCCAAGGCGACACGCTTTGCCGGATGATCAGTGAGCCCCTGCCAACTTGACATCGCAGGTCAAAGGGCTGGTGTGCTCGTCTGTCGGGGTGCTCGCGCCGGTCGTGGGCGGGAGTCTGCGGAGTAGATCATCTGGCGGGGTTGCCTTGGGGGTGGATCAAGCGTCGGGACAAGTCATGAGCGTGAGAGCCAGCGGTCAGGCAGGGTGGTCGGATGCCTGAGTCGTCCTTGCCTGGAGGTTTCGTCAATGCGGTCGTTCGTGTCGGGGACACGGTGCGCCGTCCGGCTTCGGCGAAGTTCGTGGGTGATCTGCTGAGGTTGCTTGAATCCAGTGGCTGGGGTGGTGCTCCGCGGTATCTCGGTGTGGACGACGAGGGCCGTGAAGTCCTCAGTTACCTCGATGGCCACGTGGCATGGGAGCCGCGACAACCTGCCGCTGTGTCATCGGACGAGAGTTTGGTGACGGTCGCCCGGCTCGTGCGTGAGTTCCATGACCTGACGGCCGGCACCCCGCTGGCCGGAGATCAAGAGGTCGTGTGTCACAACGACCTGTCGCCCAAGAACACGGTCTATCAGCTGTGCGGTGGCGAGCTTCGGCCAGTGGCATTCATCGACTGGGACCTTGCGGCACCGGGCGCGCGGATCCACGACATCGCTCATGTCTGCTGGCAGTACCTCGGTCTGGGCCCTTCGGTCACCGACGTCGAGAAGGCAGCCCGACGGATGAGGCTGATTGTTGACAGCTACGAGTTGCCTGACCGGCAACGTCTCGTGTCCACGATCTTGTGGTGGCAGGACCGGTGCTGGCGGGGCATCGAGACCCAGGCCGATGCGGGTGACGTCGCCATGGCCCGGCTCCGTGACGCAGGGGCGGTGAGGCAAGTTCAGTCGGCCTATCAGTGGGTTTCCGATCATCGGGGTGCATTGGAACGCTCAGTGCAGTGAGCGCGTGGGCAACGGCCGCGGTCGGTTCGCCGGTTCTTTCCCGTGGCGGTCGGACGGCCTTCTACGATCCGGTGCGTGCTTACAGCATGTTGAGTTCGTGCGTCGTTTGGGCGGGGCTCGTCGCGCCGAGAAGGAATACGGCCTCTATGCCATCGAGTGCAGCACCGATCGTGTCCGGCATGGTCGATTCGATCGTCACTGCCTGGCCGCCCGACTTGATCACCTGAGCCGTGGTGTGCGGATCACGGTAAGCCGCCGCGCCGCCACGCCGTCGGCATGAAGACGAGTGAGGAGAGCCGTTCCGACGTTCCCACTCGCGCCAGTCACCAGAATCATCGTCGCATTCTCCAGGCGATAGCAGTGAGAATGCCAAGGATCCGAACACACCATCCTTTGGTGGCTGATCGCCGGGCTCGACGAGTCTCGGTTTGGTCGTCGTGGGGCAACGCCTTGAGCCTGATCGTGCGGTCCTGGCTTGTCGCGTGGTCAACGCGATGGTCGGTGTCGCCGCTGTAGTTGTGCGGGAACGGCGAGGCACACGGGGGTCATCTCCTGTCCGATCACGGACCACATCGGCCCGGGGTGCGAGTACGAATCAATCCGAGGACTTGACCACCGTCGGGAGTTGAGATGCGCGGGCGGTGGTCTGGCGACTGGCTCGGTAGCGGCCCGGGGTCGTTCCCATGATGTAGGTGAACGCTGCGATGAAGCTGCTGGGGTTGGCCCATCCGCAGGCGTAGGCGGTTTGGATGGTGTCGTGGCCGTCGGCGAGGAGCACGAGCGCGTGGTAGATGCGTAGCTGCGTGCGCCACTGATAGAAGGTCATGCCGAGTTCGTTGCGGAGCAGTCGGCTGAGGGTGCGGGTGCTGGCTCCGATCGTCTTCCCGAGTTCGGCGAGCGTGGCGTTGTCTGCCGGCTTCTCGTACAGCGTCCGGGCAATGGCTTGCAGTCGGTCGTCCCGCGGCTCCGGCAGGTGCAGTGGCTGTTCGTGTGCTTCGCGGAGTTCATCAACGAGGACTCGAAGGAGACGAAAGCGCGCGGAGCGGCTGTAGTCAGGCGCGGCGTCGTCGTAGTTGCGGGGGCCGGTCAGGGCGAGCAGGACCTCGCGGGCGAGGTCGGAGGCCAGGAACACGGCGGGATGGTCTGGTACGAGCCGGGCGAGGGATGGCGCGAGAAAGACGATCCGCATATCGGTGTCGCCGTGGGCGCGGTGGTAGTGCGTGAACCCGGCGGGGGTCCAGGCAACCCGGTTGGCGGGAACGATCGACGTGCCGCGCTCGGTGTGAACTGCCAAGACTCCACTGGCTGCGTATACCAGGTGCCCCCGTGCGTGCGACTGCATCGCGCTTGTTTCGCCGGACGGCCAGAGGTGGCGCCCGCCAGACGGCCACATATGTGACGTCACACCGGTGATCCGGCGAGGTTGGCGGCGAACAGGCATCAGTTGGCATCCTATCGGTAGCAAGCCACACCTTGATCTGGTGACACTGCCTCCATGCGGAGTGGTCTTCAGTCGCGCAGAGCGCCCGACCGAAACCACAGTTCATCGAGGCAGCGTGCCTCGGTGCCGCGGCTTGAGGGAGAAGGGGAAACGCATGGCGACGTTCGTCCTCGTGCCCGGCGGTTGGCACGGCTCCTGGTCGTTTGAGGCGGTGGTTCCGCTGCTGGAACGTGCCGGTCATGCCGTTCACGCCCTGACACTGACCGGTCTGCGGCCGGACGACGACAACGCGACGGTCGCGACTGCCAACCTCGACACGCACGCCGACGACATATTGCGGCTCCTCGATCGCGCCCACATCACCAGCGCGACGCTGGTCGGCCACAGTTACGGCGGGATGGTGATCGCCGCCGCCGCCGATCGCGCCGGCGGCCGGATCTCACGACTGGTGCATCTCGACGCCTACGTACCGCGTGATGGCGAGTCGTGCTGGTCGTCGACGACCGAGCGCTACCGGGAAGCGTTCGCTGCCGGCGCTGCGACCACCGGCTACGCCGTCCGACCGCCGGACGGCGGCGATCCCCGCCGTCGCCCCCATCCCCTCGCCTCGTTCCTGCAAACGATCCGGCTCACAGGCACGCTCGCCCAGGTCCCCCGTCGGGAGTTCATCTACTGCTCGGGTTGGGAAGACCGGACGCCGTTCTCTGAACTCCGCACCCGACTCCAAGCCGATCCCGAGTGGCAGGTCCACAACCTCCCAACCGGCCACGACGCAATGCATGAGGCCCCGGAGGCGGTCGCTGCACTACTGCTCGGCGAATGCATCGCGGATGCGTCGACGCACAGACGACAGGCCTGCCATTGAGGGCCACACAAGCCCAGTTCATCCGGCCTCCAATCATTCATGCCGTCGTCTCGGGCCATGGCGTCCCCGGGGACCACCTGCTCCGCGCGCATGGCCGAGATCAGGAGGCCGCGTAGGGGTGTAGAGGACCCATCGGGAAGACCTCGACGTGCATGACGCTACCTACGACCGTCCCGACCTGACCACGTTCGCCCGGCTCGACGCACTCGGCCTCGAGGTCACCGGGCAGTGGCTCGACCCGGATCGTGCAGTGCTGGCGTGCCGAATCGTCGAGCCGGACCGGTGGTGCCGCCGGTGCGGCTGTGAAGGATCGCCGCGGAACACGGTGACCCGGCGGCTGGCGCACGAGCTGCTCGGCTGGCAACCCACCACCTTGGTGGTCACGATCCGTCGTTACCGGTGCAGTCCGCACTTGCCCTGCCGCCTCATCTGACAGGCGAGCGCCCCCGATCTCGCACCGAGACGGAGGGCGCTGCGTCGTTTGGTTTTGCCGGCCGGAGGGGGGCGGCTTCAGCGTCCTACCGCGTTCTCGACGGTCTCGCATCGTACGGCGACGTTGTGGTTGCCGGCTTCGCCATCGCAGAAGTCGGTTTGCGGCCCTCCGTCGAGGAGGTCGTTGGCCGGGCCTGCCCGCAATGTGTCGTCCCCCTCGCCGCCGAAGAGCCGGTCCCGACCGCCTGCCGTACCAACGGTTGCGGTGCCGTCGACGTTGGTGTTGTCGCCGAAGAGCTGGTCGTTCCCGCCACGGCCCCTGATCACGTCCTTGCCGGCTTTGGTGACGTTGTCCGCGGCGCTGTCGCCGATGAGCAGTTCGGCCGCGCTGCCGCCGGTGATCCGGTCATTGCCCGCGCCGGTCGCCGTAGCTCCTGCCGTGGCGGTGTTGTGGTCCCCGATGGCGAACAATCCGCCGTCCGATCCGAGGTCCAGGATGTCGTCGCCGCCGCTCCCGCTTGCGCCGAGGATCGCATTGCTGTCGCCCCTCAGGTTGTCCCCGACGCCCTGGCCCCCCAGGATGACGTCGTCGCCCGCTCCCTGGGCATGGCCGCCAGATGCCCCGTCCACACTGGTGAAGGCAGTGCTGTCTCCCGCGATGCCGTCATCACCCGGTCCTCCGTCGATCCAGTCGTCGCCGCCTCCCGAGGCATCGCCGCCGACGGCAACGCTGTCGCCGCTGGCGCGATCGTCGCCGGGGCCGAGGAGCAGCAGGTCGTTTCCGCCACCCCTGGCAGGCGCGTCAAAGGTCGCGACATCCCCGCCCACCACGTCGTCACCGGCGCCGGCGTCGATCTTGTCGTTGCCCAGCCCGCCTCTGATGTCGTCGTTGCCGTTGAGCCCGCAGATCAGGTCATTTCCGCCCAGGCCGTCAATGACATCGTCGCCCGGGGAACCGACGATCACGTCCGGGCCGGGAGTTCCGTTGATCGTGCCTGAGCCGGTGATGGTTGCAGGGCGGCCGAAGCACGTGGTCTTTTCGAGCGGCTGCGCATCTGCTTCCGGCAGTCCCAGCATGAGCAGTGCCGCCGCAGTGAGGCCAGTGTTGAGCGCCCTCCAGTACACCGGGCGGCGGGACCTGCAGGCCATCGGCGGCTGCGGGGCATGGTGCAGCGACATGCGGGACCTCCGGTGGCTGGACGTCGGTGTCCAGGTTGCGGAATTCGGGAAGGGTGGCTGGACTGCCTACGCGTCTTGACCTCGAAGGCGACGTGAAAGACGGTGCCCAGCGAGATATTTGGGACTATATGCTCAATCCTCTTTCGCTAGTGCCCATGACATCGCCTGCATTCGGGTTAAAGTCGGCACACACGGCCAGACAGTCCGTCAGGAGTGGCCGGAACCTTGTCGGGGACATCCCTCGTTGATTGCGCAACCAAGTGGGGACAGTGAGCGGCCCCGGGGATTTTATGGCTCTGTCCGCAGTTCCGTGATCGACCAGCTGACGAGTTCTTGAGCCTTTTCCAACCTGTGGCAGAGCGCGGCGGGGTGGCCGCGTGCTCGATTGCTTCATGCACCTTCGGTGTCCAGCCGCTCCGCGGACTGGAGCAGGTACTCGGGCAGTTTTGAACTGGCCGCCAGCACCTCGATGCCGATGAGGCGGCCCTGCTCGTCGAAGTCGAGGTTGATCATGCCGTCGACGCCCACCGGGTCGCAGGGGTACATGCGCGCGGAGTTCACCCGGACGTGGGGCTCGGTGAAGTACACGTACGCCGCGTTCACAGATTTGTCGTAGGTGACTTTGACCTCTGCCACGGTGAGCCGGCTCCCTTGGTGTGGTTGATGTCGGTACTTTCCTTGCCCATGCTGTGGGCGGGCCTCGTCGATCTCATGCGGACGCTGCGAGGTGCAAGGCCAGGACAGCCTTGACGATGTCGGTGATGCGGGTGGTGCCGCAACGGAGTTTGCGCAGGAGGCGCCAGCCTTTGAGTGTGGCGTTGGCCTGCTCGCCGACAGCGCGGAGCTTGGCGTGGGAGGATTTCACCGCGCGTTTGCAGCTTCAGCCCCGCTGGAGCTGCGAGCCCGGCGAGGCCCTGGCGTTCGCCCGTGAGGCGTTCGCCGGCGCCCCCGAGGGCCATCGCATCGGCTGTGTGATCGCCATGGCGCACATCGAGGACTGGTTCGAGTCCGACCGTAAGAACTGCCTCGTGACCCCCGAGGCTCGCCCAGGACCTGGTGGTCGCGGCCGAGATCGAAGGGGGCCAGCGCCGCCTTGACCGCCTCCCAGTCACCCGCGTCGGCGGCCTCCACCAGCGCGAGCACCCTCGTGTCCCCGAGCGCGCGCAGCGTGTACATCCCGTTCTTCTGTCTGCGCGGGACGGGAAGAGCGTGCGGATCAGCCGCCGGTCTCTCCCCACCCCTGCCGCACAGCTTGCCGAACATGCCGCGCCCTCCCCTGGTCCCGCGTGATCGTCCGGTGCAGCATAAACGGCCTCACTGACACCGCTTCCACAGAGTTTTCATCGGTGCTTCACGGTGCCGGGCCCGCTCCCGTCCTCTCGCCCTCCCGGTCCCCGCCGACACCTCTACGACTCCGGCTCGTGATCGAGCTGTTTGCGGGCTCTGGCGGCCGAGCTCGCGGATGGGTGGGCCATCGACGACACGGTGCAGAGTACGGCTGCCCTCGAAGCCAGGGGCGCCACGGTCCGGGCGAGCGGCATGAAGCCAGAAACCGTGCGGCGGCGGACGGACTTCGTCCCGCTCGTGGCATGGCTCCACGTCCGGCTCGGCACCCGGAGCAACCAGCAGCGCAGCAGGTCGCCACGACCGAGTCGCCCAGGACGAGCACGAACGCATTGAGGCGTCGTGGCCGGAGAGGGCGCTCGACGCCGAAGAGGAACTGGCCCGCGCCCAGAACGAGATGCTCGCTCAGTGACAGCGGATCGGGGAGCTCATGGGCCGGCTCAGGTATTTCGAGCAGATGGTCCCCGGCGAATCCGTCCAGCAACTCGCCACCGAGAACACCACCCTCAGGCGCCGGGTCCACCAGCCCGGCCCAGGAGCACCGGGCCCTGCAACAACGGCTCGCAGGCGCCCGCTCCACCCTCCGCTTCGCCGACCAACGCATCGCCGGCCTCGAAGCCCAGCTCCTCGAAGTCCCCAGTCAACCGGGCCCGGACCGTTCTTGAGTCGGCTCGGACCGTAGAGGCCGTTCTTGAGTCGGCCCGGGAGCGGTTGACGAGATCCCGGGCGGGTGCGGGACGTCCGGCGCCGGGCGAGCGGGGCTCAGCGTGCCGCGGGGTTGCCCTGGTGGGTGAAGGCGGCCCACAGGTGGATCTCGTTCAGGTCGGCGCGGGCGGCATCGCGGTGCAGGGGGTTGCCCAGGCCGGGCGGGGGCCTGCGGTCCGGGTCGAGCATCCACAGCTGGGCGGCACGCAGCGCGTCGGCGGGAGCGAGGTCCTGGCTGGTGAGGAAGTGGTGGAAGACGGCCATCATCAGGGCGGTCGCGCTGTCGTTGACGGCCCAGCGGGAGCCGACCACGTCGGCCGCACCCCGGGCGACCAGGGCGGTGGAGAGGGTCAGTGCCTCGTCGTGGTCACCCGTACTCAGGTCGGTCTCGCAGGCGCTGAGCACGACCAGCGGGCCGTCCGGGCCAGGCGCCGCGGCCGCGGGGTGGTCCAGGATCCGGGCGACGGTCAGCTCGCCGTCGGCCAGCGACAGCGCCGATCGCGTAGGACTCGGACCGGCCACGCCGTGGCAGGACACGTGCACGAGAGCCGCCGGCTGACCGCCGCCCGGCAGCACGGCCAGCAGGTCCTCGCAGTTCCCCGGCGCATCCGGCACGCCCTCGGCGGCCACGAACTCGCCGTAGCGCCGGGCGTCCGGGTAGCAGGCCGAACGCAGCGCCTCCGTCTCGACCTCGGCCCACACCAGGCTGAGCCGCGGGTCGGTGACCAGCACCCGGCGCCCGCCGGCGGGCAGCCGGTCGCGGGCGGCGGCCCGCAGGAACTGCGCCCCGGACGGGGCGTAGCTGAACACCGCGTCCTGGCAGGCGTACCGGTAACCGCCCAGCGGGATGTGCTTGCGCGCCGCATGCCAGGGGACGACGCCGAGGGGGCCGCAGGGGATCAGCACGATCCGCGGCGGGCGGCCGAGGGGTTCCAGGGAGTCGAGGACCGGCCCTACGGCAGCAGGCCAGGCCCAGTCGCACAGCTCGCTCAGCGCCGCCCGCCATTCCGTCTCGGCGGCCGCCCGCGACGCGCCCGACGCATCCGGGTCGGCCGCCTTGCGGGTTCGGTCGGCGGCGGCAGCGAGGTAACGCTCCAACTGGTGGCTGCCCGGGGAGAGCAGCAGCGGCAGGGCGAGCACGGTGGGCTCGGCGCCACCGGGGCGCAAGATCAGCGCGCGTCCCGGGATGTGAGGGCGGAAGCCCTCGCCGGGGACCAGGTAGACCAGCGCGTCGGCCCCCGAGGCGGCCAGCGCGGCGGTCAGTGCGGAGGCGTCCGGGGTGCCGAGCAACTCCCGTGCGCCGGTGCCGTTTCCCGCCCCCAGTGCGGCGAGCGCCTTGCGCCGCAGGCTGCTCGGCAGCTCAGCGCCGGGGGCCGGGGCCGCCACCACGGCCGCTCTCCTCGGCCGAAGCGGATCCCCCTCAGCCGGCTGCCCCTCGCACGCGTCCCCCTCAACCCGGTCCCCTTCGCGCGGATTCCGCTGCAGTGGATGCTGCGGTGCCTGCGCCCGCCACCGCTCGGCCAGGTCGGAGTGACCCCGGTCCGCCAGCAGCCGGGGCACGCCATGTGCGGCCGCGGCCGTCTGGAGCACCAGGGCCCGACCCAGCTCCAGCGCCTCCACAGCCTCGGCGGGGCGGCTGTCCTCGGCGCACCGCAGGGCCAGCCACAGCACGTGGCCGGTCGCGGCCCGGGCCACCGCCAGGGCGTGCTCGGCGCCGAGTTGAAGCAGGACATCGGCGGCCATCAGCTCCAGTGCCTCGAGGCGGGTGTCCAGGCTCGCCTTGCGGTCCTCACTCGCGCGCGGGCCACCGGTCACCACGCTCATCCAGTGGGCCGTGGACAGCTCCGTCAGAACCTCGACGTTCAACGACATGCCGTGGCCTTCGGCGGCCAGGGCTCGGACCCGGCTCAGCTCGGCGATGCACGGGTCGAGCAGGCTGACGTCACTGCGGTGGGTGGTCGCGCGGATCATGGCCCGGCCGAGGGCGAGCCGCAGCCGGGCTTCCTCCCAGGGCACCGTCCGCGATTCCTCGATCACCCGGTGGACCTCCGCGATGGCGCGGTCGATGACCTCCCGGCGGGGGTCGACCATGGCCAGCCCGGTCATCAGCTGGGCCCGTGTAGTGGGAAAGAACGGTGCGAACAGCGGTGGGACCGTGGCCGGATCGGTCTCCACCGCCTCCCGCAGGTACCGGACGGCGGCGCGGAGGTCGGCCTGCTCTCCGGTGTGGGCTGCGCGTTCGCTGTGGGCCAGGCCCAGCATGCCGGTGATGACGAAGCGTGTGCCCGCGTCGGGCGCAGGGGAGGCGTACCGGTCGCTCAGCGTCTGGATCAGGTCCTCTGCCGCGTGGACCAGCGCGGCCTGGTCTCGGCTGAGGCGTGCCAGTTGGAACCCGGTGTAGAGGCTGAACAGCGCCTGGACTTCGTCGCGTTCATCGGCGGCAGAGAGCACCTCGGCCATCGACAGGGCGGCGGCGCCGTCCTGAAGGCTGCCTCCGAGCGTGGCGGCGGTGGCGACGCGATGGGCGAGGAGGATGGCCAGGTACCGCCGGGCGGCTGCGGCCTTCGCCCCGTCCGCGTCAAGGGCGTCGATCCACTCCCGGAGCCATGCCGCGCTCCGCTCCACGCGCGCGAGCTCGCCGTTCGATACCCACAGGTTGTCGATCGAGGTGGACAGGATCAGTTCCAGGCTCAGCTCTCGCCGCCAGGCCGAACGCGCCACGGGGTCGGGGTCCGGCTGCATCGCGGCCGCGTCCACCTCGCCGAAGTCCAGCGTTTCGGGAATCCGGAAGTTCCCAGCCACCAGCAGGGCCGCGTGGAACTTGGCGACACGGATCCGCTCAGGCGCGTCCGCAGGCAGGGCGAGCAACACCTCCCTGGCTGCCTGCGCGGCTCTGTGGACGCGTTCGACGAGCGACCGGGGATCCTGCCCGCCCGATCTCAGGGCGGCGAGCAGCTCGTGCAGCGGCGCGAACTCCGGCTTGTCCAGGCCCAGATCCGCCAGCTCCCGGCCGGCGTCCGCCGTGGCGACCCGGGGTTCGTTCACGGTGACGCACAGCCACTCCAGCAGGCGTGCGAAACGCACCGCCTCCCGGCGTGCCCAATCCAGCACCCCTTGGACGGCGGCGGCCAGCGCCTCCTCCACGGGCTCCCCGCGGGGCACCACACCAGCCGGGGCCGCCGCCTCCTCCTCACCATCGTTGCCCTCCTGGGGCGGAGACGGCGCACTCCCCCCGGGCGGGCCGGGGAGCGAGGACAGCATCGTCGCGACGCTCTCCATGACGGCCACCATGCTCTCCCGCGTCGTCAGGTCCCCGGCGACGATGCGGGCGAGAACGTTCAGGGCCTCGGTCAGCTGCTCCCGCAGGGATGCGGCCAGGGCGGGCGGCCCCGAGCCGTCGCGCGCCTCCGGAGGAATGCCCGGCGGGATGAGCAGCTCGGCCAGGTTGCCCCGGGCCATCATGGCGAGCCGGTCGTCCAGCGGCCTGGCACGGTCGGTCCACCGGAGATGGCTCAGGGCGGCCGCCCGCTCCCGCGGATCGGCGTGCGGCCGGCCCTTGAGCCGCGCCTTCATCAGCAGCCCCAGCCAGGGCACAACGGCCGCCCGGGCCGGGTCCTCCGCCGGTAACAGCCTCTCGACAGTGGACAGATGCTCGGTCACGAGCAGCAACCCGGGCAGCTGCGGATTCTTCCGCGCGTGAGGCCACAGCTCGTGCGCCTGGCGAACGGCGACGGCGGCCCAGGCCCGGAGCCCCGCAACGTCTCCCCCGCCGTGGTCCCGCTGCTTCTCGTCGGCCATGCATCCCCCCGCGACCGATGATCCCCCAGCCCGCTCCCCCGCAACGGTCCGCGGCCGGGCAGGCGTCGTCGCTGATCGAGGACAGGTTAGTGCCCCGGCGGCCTGGCAGAGGGGACAACGCCGGATCGGGCTCCACGCGTTACGAGGCGCCTTCACGACATCGACGGCAGCGTCGACGGCCGACCACGGAGGGGAACACAGCGGCCGTAACCATGTCCGCCGGTCTGCTGGTGCACGGTGTCTGGCACGACGGGCGCTGCTGGGACCGGGTAGTCCCACTGCTGACGTCGGCCGGACACCGGGTACTCGCGCCCTCCCTGACCGACCCGGCAGACGTCGCCTGGCTGCGCACCATGGTGTCGGACCAGTCAGCACTCAGCTTCCAACAGCCCGCCCGACTGAGGGCTGTCCCGTCGGAAGTAGGCTGCCCAGGCTCGGCCTAGTCACAGGGGCAGGCCGGCCTGGGGGTGATTGACCTGATAGTTCGTCATCGTCCGGCGGGGGCAGCATCGGTGGCTCGCCGGATGGCCAAGGTTCTGGGGCTGGTCGCTGCTGCGGCGATTGTACTGACGGTGGTGCTGTTGTCGCCTTTCGTGCTGGAGGAGATGTCCGGCTCCAAGGGCGTGGACTGGAACCGGTTGAGTCAGATCGGTGCCGCGTACGGCTTCACGTCGGCGATCGTCTCGGCGCTGGCGTTGGCCGGCGTCGCGGTGTCACTGATCGTTCAGAACCGGCAGGCCAGGGCGGAGCAGATCCAGGGGATTCGCAGCTACTACCTTGAACTGGTCCGGTTGGAGCTTGACGACATGGCGCTCTTCCAGCCTGTCTGGGGCCACACGGACATCGTCGAGCCGGAGGAGCAGAAACGGCATGTCTATGCCGATCTGATGATGAACTATGCGTGGATGGGCTTCGAAATCGGGACGATTCCCGAGAGTCTGCTTCGGGACATGCTTTCCGGGATGTTCACCGGGGAGGCCGGGCGCGACTACTGGGGCAGGGCTCAGACGTCGTGGATCGCCGGTTCGTCCGGGAGCCGTATCGGTCGCCGGTTCGTGACCGTCGTGGGCGAGGAGCACGCGCGCGCTGTCGCCGCCGGACCACCGGCTCACTCTCCGCGTGCTCCCAGCCCGCCTCCCACGCCTGCCGCATGGGCATCGCACCGATGGCGGACCTCGGCCGGCGCCTTGATCGGGCTGGGCACTGGTCTGGCCCTCGGATCGTTTTTGCGGAATCGACGCTGAAGGCTGCCCTCAGCACACGCGCATGCACTGCGTCGCCGGTGACCCGGAACGCTTCGCGCATGATCACCATGCTGAATGAGTTCACTGAACTACTGCTCAGGCTCGGCTGAACCACAGTCTCGGTCTGAGAATGTGGTCGAGGCCCCGCCGCGAAGCTGAGAGCCCGTATGGACACGTAGACAGATGGACAGCCTCGAGTTCGGACAGATTTGGGCCATCGGACCTCCGTGCTCTCTCAGCCGGTGTGAAGGATCCGAAAGCGATCGGGTTCCGCCGGATCTCGATCAACGACTTGGATTGGCGTCCGAGCCCATTGCCAAACGCTGATGCCTGGCGTGCGGGAGAACTGGATCTGCCCGCGGGTGCCTTCGACTGCAACGCGCGGCCAGGATTCGGCGGTGCGCGCCCGGTCCGCGCCGTGAGAACGCAGCACATCGGCGAGGACGGCGACCGTGTCGTAGCCCTCGAAGGCGACGAAGGAGGGCGCTCCGGCCAGCCGCGCACGGAGGGCCGTCTCGACTCGTGCACCGAGTGGGCTGAGGCGCTCGGGCAGGTAGCGCAAGAACGGGACCCCGGCGCTGTCGTCGCCCAGCAACGTCGCCCATTCGGCGAACTCCGGTTGCCCGGCCGGAGCACCGATCATGATCTCGGCGAGGCGCTGGTCGCGGCGGACGGACTTGACGATCGGCACCGCCGGCTCCGGGTGGCCGACCAGAAGAAGGAGGGCTGTCGCGCGATGGTCGACGAGTTCGTCGCACAGGGCCGTGGGGCTGAGCACGCTCATGTCGAGTTCGATGACGGTGCCGCCGCGTGGAGCGAGGTAGTCCCGCAGAATGCGGGTCCCAGATGCCCAGTAGACACTCGGCTGGGCTGCTACGGCGATTCGGCTGTGGCCCGCGCCGAGGAGGAAGTCTGCGTAGACCTGCCAACCGCGGGACTGCGGCGGGGAGAGGCGCGCGACCCATTCCGTCGGCTGTTCGGTGAGCGCGTCGAGAACCGCTGACGAGCAGAGGAACGGCAGGCCGAGGGCGTCGGCCCTGGCGGCAGCGGCGCGAGCGACGACGCTGTGATACTCCCCCGCCAAGGCGGCCACGCCCAAGCGAGCCAATTCGTCTACGGCCGCCGCGGCCCTCTGTGGATCGGCCGCGGTGTCTCGGACCACCAGCTCGAGTGGTCGTCCGACGATCCCGCCGGCGTCATTGACTTCGCGAACGGCCAGCTCGAGTCCGGCGAGCAAGTGTCGGCCTGCCTCGACCCAGCCCGGCCGAGTCAGCGGAACGAGAGCGCCGATCTGGACGGATGATCCGTCAGTCCGTTCCGCTCCAGGTGGCGATGGAGGCGTTTTCATGCGTGGGCGTCTCCTGTGTGGCGACTCGGTTGGGGTGTGCCCGGATCACGGAGTGGCAAGGCCCGGTGGTACGCGTTCATCTCATCTCGCCGTGGCGGGCGCACCTGGGTGATCATGCCGGACATTGCATCCACCCCGATCGCCAACGGGCAAGCGATTATTGCCAGGCCAAGGTCGCTGGTCACGCTGCAGCAGATCTGGCTTCCGGGCCCTCGGAGGGCGCCGAATAGGTTCAGAGACCGGCACCTGACACCTTTTGCCGACGCTCTCGGCGGAGGCGCGTCAGTGGTGGTGGCCGTACCTGCCGAGGGTCTCCACGGGGGTCGCGCCCGGGCGGGTCCACTGCGGCACGGGGCGGCTGGTCGGGCCCCAGGTGGCGTTCCCGTCCGCGTCCGAGCGCCAGGACCAGCACGGGCTGCGCCCCTCGGGCCAGCCCTCGGGGTTGTCCTCCCACGCCTCGCCGCGGCCGTAGGGCGTCATGTCGAGCAGGCTGAGGGACCCGTTGACCGGCTCGTTGCCACGGCCTGTCGTGGAGTAGGTGAGGAACACGCGGTCGCCGTCGCGCAGGAAGCAGGTGAGGTAACCCATGCTGCCGCCGACCGGCGCGTCCACGTCGCGCACCGAGTACCAGGGCTGGGTGTAGCCCATGAACTCGACGTAGGAGGCCACCTCGTCCCACCGGCCCGTGGTCAGGATGGCGAACGAGACGCCGCGGGCGTTGAGGTAGACGGCGTCCTTCAGGTGCCAGGCCGTGGTGGTGCAGCCCTCGCACTGCCCCTGGTGCGGCGCGCCGTCGTACCACATGTGCTTGTAGACCACGAGCTCGTCGCGGCCCTGGAACAGGTCCAGGAACGGGACCGGGCCGTCGGGCCCGACGACCTCGACCGTCCCGTCGAGCTCCACCATCGGCAGCCGGCGGCGGGCCGCGGCGAGGGCGTCGCCCTCGCGGGTGTGGGCCTTCTCGCGGACCAGGAGCTCGTCCCGGGCGGCCTGCCAGGTGGCCAGGTCAACGACGGGCGGGCGGCCGGGCAGCGCGGTGGTCGGGTCACTCGGCGTGGTCGTCATGGCGTCCTCCGTGGTGTCTCGTGCCG
The DNA here is from genome assembly GCF_900215565.1 of Streptomyces sp. Ag109_G2-15. Classification (NCBI taxonomy): domain Bacteria; kingdom Bacillati; phylum Actinomycetota; class Actinomycetes; order Kitasatosporales; family Streptomycetaceae; genus Streptomyces; species Streptomyces sp. Ag109_G2-15. The sequence goes on along the minus strand of NZ_OCNI01000001.1, from coordinate 7,818,382 downwards.
GGCGGCGTCGTACGACGCCCTACGACGGTCACCAGTACAGACCCGCGACCCGGCCGGAACTCATCGCGGCGGGGCCCTCGGCCGAGCCGGCACGGAAGCGCAGGGTGGTGACCGGAACGTCAGGGCGCTCGGTGAGCTGGGAGATCCGCATCGTGCTCACATCTCGACGGTAGACCTTCGACTCAGGTCGAAGGTCAAGCCACACCCTGCCCGCTACCTCGGCTTGCGGCGGCGCTCGCGGTCGGGTTCGGGCCTCACCGCATCGAGAACGGGAACCCGCGGGCTTCCGACCGGGCGGCGCAGAAGATCCGCCGCCGGGAGCAGGACCACGAGTACGCCACGGCCCAGCTCGTCGCGCTCGGAGCTGCGCGGCCGCGGCCCGACTGCGACCCGACCCCCTGGCTGCGCGAGGCCCTGGCCGCGGTTGGCGCCCGCAACGTCCGGCACCGCCGCGCGCACCGCTTCTGCGGATGGTTGTCCCGTGGTGCCGCTTGGCCGCTGCGGCGGCGAGGTGGGCGCGGACGGTGGCCGGCGCTGGGTGGGGGTTGTCCCGGTGCAGGGGCGGGGTGTCGGCGACGGTGTCGAGGAGCGCGTCGGAGCCGAAGTTGGGGCCGGTGGCCTCGATGGTGGGTGCGAACTCGGCGACGAGGTCGTCGTAGTAGGCGGCCCACTCGGTACCGGGGACGATGCCGGGCATCCAGATCCGGTGTCCGGCGAGCTGGGCGACGGTCACCGACCGGGCGCCCGCCAGCGCGTGCGCGGGGCCGGTGAGGAGCTGGAGCGGCTCGTCGAGCGTGCGACTGGGCGCGTCCCCGTGGTGCAGCGGACTGACGCCCCCGGGGATATCGAGCAGCTCCCTTGTCGACGGTCGCCCGGGGGAAGGCTCATGTCTCAGGGAGCCGGTCGAGAAAGCCGAGTACGGAGGCGACCCTGCCATCCTCGGCCAGGGTGACCACGTCCGAACCGGCGACCGGCGCCAAGCCGTCGGCGCTGGACACCAGCTCCCAGCTAAAGCGGGCGATGTGATGGTTGGCGTCCACCTCACCGGCCAGCCTGAACTCAAAGCCGGGGAACTGCTCGTGCGCGGCCTGGCTCGAACTCGTCCGGGCGACCACCGCCCACGTCCTGGAGGCTCGGAGCAATACCGCTTCACCGGAGCGGCGGGCGCCATTCGAAGAGCAGGATGGTCGCGTCGTCCCGCAGTTGGTTGCGCTGGTGGTCGAGGATGGCGTGGATGAGCAGCCGCAGCACCTCGGCCGGGCGCTGTCCGGCGGCGGAGGAGCGGATGATGAAGTCGGTGAACCGGTCCAGGCCGAACTCCACTCCGTTCGCGTCGCGTGCCTCCACGACGCCGTCGGTGTAGAGCAGGACGTGGTCGTCCGGTTTCAGTGTCGTCTCGTGGACTTGCCGGGCTGCCGGGGCGAGATGGCTGGCCAGGCCGATCGGGGGCTGCGGGGGGCTGTCCAGGGCCCCCTCGACCACCCGCTCGGAACGAATCAGCAGTGGCGGAGGGTGACCGCAATTGACCCAGCGCAGCACCCCGGTGACCGCATCGAGCCGACACAGCACGCCGGTACAGAAATGGTCGGGGAGCCACTGGGCGAGCGCCTGGTCGACGGAGCCGACGACGTCGGCCAGGTCGCCACCGCCGCGGCGGGTGTTCCGCGCCGCCGCCATGGCGACCGACGTGGTCAGGCCGGAGGCCAGATCGTGACCCATGGAGTCGAGGATCATGGTGTGCAGGATGTTCTTGACCACCGAGTGGTCAAAGGCGTCCCCGGCGATGTCGTACGCCGGTTCCAGGACCGCGGTCGAGACACACCTGCTGCTGCCGACGGTGTGGGGTGGCAGGAAAGCCCGCAGCATCTCGGCGGGCAACCGCATGGCCGAGGTGCGGGTGCGGGCGGCGAGCCAGTCGCTGTAGGCACGCTTGGAGGTGATCAGCATGGCGAACAGATGGGCCAGCATCCTGCTGCGGCGCATCCGTACCCCGTCGAGCGAGGCGGTCCGCACCGCCAACACGCCCAGCCGCTCCGCACCGTCGACCAGAGGCATCCAGACGATCACGCCGTCGTCGGCGTCGACCACCCGCGGGGAAACGGTGCGGTACGCCCAGCCGGCCGATGAGCCGGCCACTGACAGCGGATCCAAAGCCTCGTCGAGTGGGATGAGCAGCCGTTGTTGCAGGTCGACGAGGTAGATCAGCGCGGTATCCATGCCGAGAGCCGCAGCGCACCGGTTCGCCAGGGCCGACAGTTCGAACGGCAGGGCCGTCTGCGCCTCGATGATCAGCTCCTCCAGCCGACTCTCGTCGACGGCGGCGTCGGAACCGGCGGACGCGTGCGGTGGGTCGGACACGGGGATCACCCCTTCCGCGCCCAGTCTCACACCGATCCCGACACCTCTCATGTCAGGCACGGTCGTGGCAGATACAGCCGGATGAGCAGCAGGGTCCGCCCGGCCGGCGTGCCGATCAGTGGTCGGTGGCACGAACTCGCTGATCACCAAGCTTCGCTGGCAACGATCACTCTTCACTTGGACAGGGCATCGAACACGCGAGTGTGCGGCAGCCGATCATGAATGTAGAATCACACATATGTTCGATCCCTTGCCGTCGGCCCGAGCTTCTGCAGATGCTCCGGATCTGACACGCGAGGCCCGCAGGCCGAGGCCGAGCACGGCCGACGGACGAGGCCAAGGCCGCCGGACTGGATCGTTCAACTCGGCATCGGCGTCGCCCGGACACCCGCGCAGCTTCATCAGGGCACCAGCCACATGGCAGGCAACCGACGCAGCCCCATCGACCGGGGCGAGGCACGGCTTCTGCTCGCCGACGGCGTCACCGCCTGCACCCACTCCCGACCCGACATTGACCTCGTCCTCGACCTACTGACCGTTCCAGAATGGGGCTGGGTCTTCGTCTCGGGCCAGATGATCAGGTAAGCGGCATTCTGGGCTCCTGGCCTCGTGCCAACTGATGCCACTCATGACAGCACCCCTCGACGCAAGACCGCTCGCGCCGCCGCGCATCCGCAAGCCCCAGGACCTGGACCAGCAAGCGAAACGCCTTGATCCGCTCACGCAGCGGCGTCAAACCAGCGATCTTTCCCAACTGCTGGCGCCGCCCCATCGACCGGGGCGAGGCACAGCTGCCCTCGGCCTTGGGATGAGGAACCGCTTCGCATCGGGCGAGCATCCCGAGCCTGCCGTCGCGTTGGCCTGCACTCGCGGCATCCAGCCCGACACCGCCCTGGCTCGTGCCCGCATTGACGGCGAACCGCACAGCAGCCAAGCAGGCCGATGAGCCATACGACCATTGGATAATTGCGGACGACTTCCGCGACCTGTATCGGCAGCAGCGCCCGCAACTACCCCATCATCTACTGAAATGCCGGCATCCACCGCGCCGGCATCCCCGAGTGGGCCCTCGCGTCACCTTCGCCAGAACAGGTGGTGCGTAACGCCGCTCGGGCTGGGCACGACCTCCAGGTGGAACCGGTCGAGCAGTTCATCGGGGGACTCCCAGAGTCGTAGTCCGGACCCGAGCTTTACCGGCGAGACCGCTACATGCATGGTGTCGACGAGGTCAGCATCAAGGAACTGCCGGATGGTGGTGACCCCGCCACCGAGTCGCACGTCCTCGCCCTCCGCCGCTTCCCGCGCCCGTTCGAGGACCGTGGCCGGGTCGCCGTCGACGAAGTGGAACGTGGTGTCGGAGAGCGCGAACGACGGGCGCTTGTGGTGGGTCATGACGAACACCGGAGTGCGGAACGGCGGCTCGTCACCCCACCAGCCGCGCCACTCATGGTCCTGCCAGGGTCCGCGCTGGGGCCCGAACTTGTTGCGGCCCATGATCTCGGCACCGATGTTGCGTGCGAAGTCTCGCGTGAAGTAGTCGTCGAGGCCCCGGCTCCCCCCGGGATCCGTGCGCATGGGCCAGCTCGCCGTGGCTCCGGCCCAGGCGAACAGCCTCTCGGGGTGGTCCTGGCCGAACGGTCTCTCGAGACTCTGGTGCTCACCGGCACCGATTCCGTCACTCGAGACGTTGAAGTTCATGACTCTGAGCAGTTGATCCACGTGTTCCCTCGTCAGGTCCTGTCGCGTCATCGTGTGGCGAGGCGCCGCACATCATGACGTCGAACGGGACGTGGCCGGATCGACAGCGGTCCGTATCTTTTTTTCCACGGCGTCGGGAAGCGGCCCCGCTGGCGGTGTGGCGTGGCGGACGCGGACGGCATCGACGTGGCCGGAGTGACCGCCGCGCGACCATTCGCATGCGTCGCAACGGGCGTCACCGCCCATCCAACCGCTCCGACCGCCAACCCGGCGAACCTTCCCGGTCAGAGCACACGGCCTGGCGGGACATGCTTGAGCCGTACGAGCCGTGGGCCACGCTGCACACCCGTTTTCGCCGGTGGGCGGCGGACGGCACGTTCGAGGGGATGCGCCGCGCCGCACGGTCCCGGGCGGACGCCGCCGGCGACATCGTGGGGTTACGAGGTAGCCCGCACGTGGGATGAGGGTCAGTTCGTGAAGATCCTGTCATCGACCGTGGCCCCGGCAGCGACGCGGGCTACGCCTCGCTGCCGGTGACGTCACGGACGGTCGAGCGCTCGGCCGAGGCAGTGCCCGTTGGAGACGGCGACCTGCTGGAGTAAGATCCCCGCGCCGGTTCCGGCCCGCCCGTGGAACACCGCCTGCTCAGACCGGACGCCAGTGACCCGGCTCGGCCCACCCCACGCCGACCGCGCCGAGCCCGGCGCCCCGGTCCCCGGCCGCCACCCCACCTCGTCCAGCACGCTGCCCGGCCTCATGGTCACCATGTACCGACACGCGATGATCAACGACCACGCGTACCAGCGGGGGATTTTCGGGCTGGGCCACTGCTCGGGCAACGGACCGATGAAGGGACTGCCCGCGCCCGCCCACGGCGGGCGGCCCGGTCACGGCGGGCGGCCCGGTCACGGCGGGAGGCCCCGTCACAGCGGGAGGCCCCGTCACAGCGGGAGGCCCCGTCACAGCGGGAGGCCCCGTCACAGCGGGAGGCCCGGTCACGGCGGGCCGGACGAGACCCAGATCCTGATGGTGCCACCGGGATCGATGCGGCTGGAACTGCTCGGCTCCTGCCTGACGACCTCGCCCCTCGGCCAGACCCTGTCCGGAACGCGTTGCTCCTTCAGCTTGAAATGCCCGATGTCCGCACAGATGCGCGCGTTCGCCACGGTCATGTACTGGAGTGACGGCGCTTCGGGTTGTTCATCGGTCGCGCTGTCGCAGCCGGAGAGTTCGCCAACGGCCCTGGGGTCACCGCCGGTGGAGATCCAGACCTTGACGGTGCCGCCGACGGCGATGTCCTCCGTTCCCGGCTCCTGTCGTGCCACCTGGCCGGCCGGTATGAGCCGGTCCTGAACCTTCCCGGCCTCCACCAGCTTGAGATGGGCGATGTCGGCGCAGATCCGGGCGGCGCCCGGGGTCCTGCCCTTGAGCCAGGGAGTGGAGACCTTGCCGTGCTGCTCCTCGACCTCGCAGTCGGCAAGGTCGCCCTTGGCCCTGGGATCACCGCCCGTCGACACCCAGATGGTGATGGTGCTGCCCCGCTTGACCGACTGGGAGATCTCCGGTTCCTGCCGCGTGACGGTGTCCTTGTTGTACTTGGCCCCAATGGTGGACTTCTGGTCGATCTTCAGTCCGGCGATCTCCGCACAGGTCTGCGCCTCGGCGGGCGACATGCCCGTGAACGAGGGCGGGTTGAAGCCGCCGCCCCAGGAGGCCGTCGGATCGCACGAGAGGTACGGTCCGGTCGCCCGCGGATCCGGCGTGTGGGCGAGGTCCGGGAACACGTACCGTGTGCCGAACACACTCGCGGCCACCAGGAGCGCGGCGACGGGAACCGAGGTCAAGGCGACGATCCTGGCGTTGCGCAGGGTCCGCCGTTGAGCCTGCTGCCTGCTCGCGACGAAGCGGAAGGTCGCAGCGATGGCATCGGTCGCGCCGGCGTCCGCGGCGACGGTGCGGAACGTGAACGTCTCGGCTGCACCGGCGTCGACGGTGACGTCCTCGGCCGTGACCGTGGGGGCGGAGTGCAGCGAGTGGGTGGGTGCTTCGCCTACGGCGACCCGGCGGATGTCATCGGCCATGGCGCGGGCGGTCGGGTAGCGTCCGGCGGGATCCTTGCTGAGGGCGCGGGCTACGACGGCGTCGACGGCCGGTGGCAGTGAGGGGTTGAGCGTGGACGGGACCGGCGGCGGCTGCTGGACATGCTGGTAGAGCACGCTCATCGGCGACTCGCCGTCGAACGGCGGTGTGCCGGTGAGCAGTTCAAAGAGCATGCAGCCGACCGAATAGAGGTCGGAGCGGGCATCGGCGGGCTTGCCCTGCGCCTGCTCCGGCGAGAGGTACTGGGGCGTGCCGAGCACGGTGCCGGTCCGGGTCATCGCGGTGGCGTCCGACTGCAGCGCACGGGCGATGCCGAAGTCCATCACCTTGACCGCGCCGTCGCCCGTCGTCATGACGTTGGCGGGCTTGATGTCCCGGTGGATCAGCCCTTGCCCGTGGCTGCACTCGAGGGCGTCCAGCACGGCCGCGGCCACAGCCAGCGCGCGGTCCAGCGGAACCGTGCCACCGGCAGGGTCCGCGCCCCGTTCCCGGATGAGCTCGCGCACCGATCGGCCCTGTACGTACTCCATGACGATGTACGGCACGGCGCCGTCGGGGCCGGTGTCCTCGCCGCTGTCATGCACGGCCACGATATTGGTGTGGTTGAGCGCCGCGACCGCCTGGGCCTCACGACGGAAACGCTCGCGGAAGGAGGGGTCACGGGCCAGGTCCGCGTGCAGCGTCTTCACCGCGACGGTGCGTCCCAGCACCGTGTCGTGGGCACGGTACACGGACGCCATGCCGCCCTCGCCGAGAGGTGCCTGCAGGACGTAACGGCCTAGTCCGACCGAGCTGATCGGCCCCACCGCGTGCAAGTTCTCGGTCTCCTCGACGTCCATCGTCCCCGCCTTTTTCCCCCAGCTGCCGCCTCGGTGCGAGGCCCCCACCGTGTGAACGTCGACTTCGGTGGCGCCCCGCCGGCCGAGTGTGGCGACCGCAGCCCCTGTTGACGAGCCTTCACCGACCGTCACCAGTGCTGTCCCAGCCGCGCGGCGGGCGTGGTGTGCATGACAAGCGACCGTAATGCGTCAGTGTAGCCGAGTCGAACCGTTTACCCTCTGCCGACGTTCGCCTGGGTGCCCCACGACCGGTCGCCCGGTACGTCATCATCAAGTTGCCCTGTTCAGCGGGCAACTCGGCAACGACAGCAGAAGAAGCCGAGCCTGTCAGATCAGGTCCGTCCGCCACTTCTCTCGGAAGCCGGTCCGGTCTGCGTACGGCAATGCGAGGAAGTACGCCATCGGGGCCAGGTGCACCGGCACCCGCCGTCGCCTTCGGGATCAGGTCGGCGCCACGCGCCCAGGCCACGGCCACCCGTGACCGGTGTGGTGATCTGCCGTAGCGGCCGAGCACCTTTCAGGCCGGCGAGCCCATGAGGTGGTGGTCAGTCAACCTCCGCCTCTGCGACCAGCGCCTTGAGCACCGTGCGCAGTTCGGCCAGTTCGGCCGGGTTGGGATCGGCCGGTTCGTGCGGCACCAGCGCAGCGGGGTTCACCAAGGGGGCGGTGCCCTCCGGACCAGGTGCGGCCGTGGCGCGGGCAAGGAGCGCGCCGTTGTCGGGCGGCGGGGTGCCGAGGCCGTCGCTGAGCCGCCGCAGTGCGGCCGCGAGCGGGGCTGTGGGAAAGGGAAGTCCGTGGGGAGCAGCCCGGCCTGCTGGGTGTGGTCGTCGCCGCGGAAGTCCAAGGCCCAGTTCTCCCAGCCGGGCAACGGCCAGTTGTGGATACCGGCCACGGTCTGCACGGCCCAGAGGGAGACGGTGCGGGCTCGCGGGTCGAAATGGACGCCGCCGTACGGCATGTCGGTGGGAGGAGGGGTGGTCGGCGACGCAGTGAGCAGGTCGATCAGGCCGGGGCCGTCGGCGATGTGCTCGATGGGCTCCCGACCGCTGCCCCACGCGCGAACGCTTCCGTCGGGCAGGCGCAGGGAGACGACGGACCAGGGCTCGGTGTTCTCGGTGTCCGCGAACCAGGAAGGCTCGAAGGTCTCGAACCAGCCCGGCGGACGGGTCAGGTCCCTGCCGAGGCCCAGGTGGTGCGTCAGATCACCCATGCCGTCGTGCGCGAAACGGACGTCCCAACCGGGCCATGTCCGGGCCAGTACGGCACGGGCGGCGAGGTGGTCGGCCCAGCTGTCCGCGAAGGCGAACCAGAGCAGGATCCGCTGGTCGTGGTCGACGAGTGCGGCGCCCTCGCACCACACGTCGTCGAGCCATTCGTCGGTCTCCCGATTGACGCGGAAGCAGCGTGATGCCGCGTCTGGACCGGGCAGCAGATCGTCAACCACCCGGTTGGCGGCCCAGTGCGATTGGTACCGCTGCCAGGCGCCGTTCTTGACCACCACGTACTGCGCTCGTGCTCCCATGACCGGCGAGGCTAGCGCCGCTGGACGACGGGCGACGAACGCTTTTCAGACGACGAGTTCGGGTTGGTCTCCCACGACTCGGTGAGCGCTTTGCTGCTGGCCTCCTGGCCGGCCGGGCCAGCCACCGTGTGAGCGCAGCACGCGCCCGTCGAGGGTGGTCGCGTTCCACGAGATGCAGCAGCGCAAGCGTTGAATTCACCATCTGGGAGAACCGCAGCATCAAGACCGGCGTGCCGGGACACGGTGCCGTGCCGCCCGGCGCCTGGGCGCGGCTCGAACTGATCTGCCCTGGCGACCTCGTCGGTCCCTGCGCCACATGACGCGTTAACCGCACCTTCTCTGGCTGCCGAGGCACGCCGCAACGGCTGAGACATGCAAAGACCAATGCAGTCTGCGGGCGCGGCTGAATTTTCGCTTGTTCGTCATCTCCAGGCCGCCATTGATGCCATGTCGCGCTCCCTGGGGATCCAGTTCACTGGAGCGCCCCCCTCAACCGGACCTGAAAGAGGGACGCATGTCGAGACGCATGCTGAAGCGCGGGTTTGTCACGCTCGTCGCTGTCGGCCTTGCCTCTTCCGTGATGTCGACCACCACGGCATCGGCGGCCGGCACCCCGCTGACGCTCGCCGTGTTCGGCGACTCGCCGTACGGCAAGTCGGCGTACGCGCCCGCGGGGCAGACCGCGGACACGTCGCAGTTCCAGAAGACCCCGGCCTTCATCGGCACTATCAACAGTGACCCGACGATCAGCGATGTCATCCACGTAGGCGACATCCACTCGGGCAAGGAGTTCTGCACCGACGCCTACGACGCCTCGATCGCCTCCGTGTGGCAGACCTTCACCAAGCCGCTCGTGTACACGCCGGGCGACAACGAATGGGCCGACTGCCACAAGGCGTCGAGTCTCGCCTCGCCTGGTCAGGGCGGCGGCTTCTACGACTCGGCCTCCGGTGCGATCAACTACATCGGCACGAGCGGCCTGTCGACCAACACGGCGGACTGCGTCAGCTACCACTGCGGCAACCCGCTCGACAACCTCGCCAAAGTCCGGCAGGACTTCTTCGCGCAGCCCGGCCGCACCCTCGGCAGCGGAACACTGAACGTGGTGTCCCAGGCCACTGCCTACGACCCGAGCCACCCGGGCGACGCGCAGTACGTCGAGAACGTGAGGTGGGCGCAGCACGACATCGTCTTCGTGACCATCGACGTGCCGGGCGGCTCGAACAACGACGCCGACCCCTGGTACAAGGTGCCGACCGCGACTCAGGCGCAGACCGACGAGCGAACCAACCGGACCGCGGCCGACGTCCGCTGGCTCGATGCCGCCTTCGCCGACGCCCGGGCCGAGCACGCCAAGGCCGTGGTGATCACGGCACAGGCCGACATGTGGGACCTCGATGGCAAGACCAAGGACCACCTGACGAACTACGAGCCGATCATCAGCGAGGTCGCGGCGAAGACGACCGAGTTCCGCCGTCCGGTGCTGATGCTCAACGGCGATTCACACCTGTACCGCTCGGACAACCCGCTGTCGCCGACGGCGACGTGCACCAGCGAGACGGACCCGGCCACCGGCGCCGGCGCGTGCGCCCACGACCCGCACAACAACGCCTGGAACGAGCACCCGTACTACAACGTCCCGAACTTCCACCGAATCGTCGTGCACGGCAGCACCACCCCGCTGGAATGGCTGAAACTGACCGCAGACCCGAACGCCAACTACCCCGTCACCGACACAACCTACGGCCGGTTCAGCTGGCAGCGGATGCCACAGCCACAGCTGTGAAACCGCTGAGCGCACACGACCGGCCACGGTGTCCCATCCGGACTCCTGGCCGGTCGCGTCCCCTGACGACCTGGAAGTTGTCCCGGTTGCCGAAGGTTGGCTTCGCTATCTGCGGTTCGGTCGGGACCGGGCGGAGCTGACCACGAAAGGCGTACGCCGGAGGCGTTGCTCTCTACCTGCGGTGGTGTGGCGTGACAGGCCGGGAGTGGAGGGCGGCGGACCGGGATCTGCCCGCGAGGCGCAGGGCGAGGACGGTGGGTTGTTCCTACCGGCCGCGACCGGTGCACCGGCTCAAGGAGCGTCGACCGCCAGCTCGAAGAGGCCCTCACCCACGGCGCCGACCCGCTCCACCTCTCGCTCGTCTTCAGCATCGACGAGAAGACCGCTCCGTTACGCGCACTCGGCACGGCAACTTCTCCAGACGGACCTCGAAACAGGGATCGAGGAGTCTCGTTACTGACTTCGGCTCGTCAGGGTGAACGTCCTTGAAGCGGCCGGCGGCTTGCGGGGCACGATGCCCGTCGACCTGACCCTGCCCAACCCCAATGCCTCGGCGCAGAACCCGGACCAGTCAGCCCAGCCGTACACGGACACGATGGCGCCGCCCTCTCCGTGGAAGACCACGGCCGGCCCGAGCCGTGACCGCTCCGTCGCCCCCGGGACGTTCGGGACCCGCTGTACCACCTCCTCGGACGGAGTGAAGGTGTGCGGCAAGGCCGAGCCCACCGCCGTCAAACAGAGCGCCACCCTCACCGTCGTGCCCGGCCTCGCCGACGCCAACTGCTACTCCTTCCGCGACTCCTCCGGCCGCTATCTGCGCCACTGGGACTTCCGGGTCCGCTTCGACAGCGGCAACCGCACCGACACCCTCAACAAGGACGCCACCTACTGCGCCCGCCCAGGCGCCGCCTCAGGTTCCGTCCGCCTGGAGTCGTACAACTACCCCGGCCGCTACCTGCGCCACTACAACTACGCGCTGCGCGTGGACCTCTACCAGGACACCGACACGTTCCGAGCCGACAGCTCGTTCACGGTGGTCAGCCCCTGGGCCTGACCTGTCCGGCCCACCCCCTGCCGTGCTGTCGCGGACACCCCCGCGGCGGCGCGGCCGTCTGTCGCCCCGCACGCGGCCACGGCTGCGTCCGGCGGCCCCGGGGGCGAGGACGTCACGCCACCGCACCGCTCCAGGCGCGCACCGCTCCAGGCCGTCCGCCACCACGCGCAAGAACTCCGCCTCGACACGGTCACCACCGCGACAGGACGCCGCGACGCAACCTCCCGCGTGGGGCCGACCCGACGCCGACAGGGATGCCGGGGCCTGTGACGCCGGTGAGTCCCGGCCCGGGCCGGCCGCGGCGATCAACCGCAGATCGCCCTCTGTGCGAAGGAGGTCAGCTGAGCCAGGCCGCGACGTCGGCCCCTTCCCGTATGAACACGGGGATCCGTTCCAGTGGGGCCCGGACGTCGAGCGTCGTTCCGCCCTGCAGCACGCGTCCGGTGAACGCGTCGAGCCAGCGAGCGCCGGACGGCAGATACACCTGGCGGGCCCGCGCGCCCGCCTCGTACACGGGTGCCACCAGCACATCGGGTCCGAGCAGGAACTGGTCGTCCACGTCCCATGCCTGCTCGTCGTCGGGGAAGTCGAAGAACAGCGGACGCATCGGCGGGGCGCCGGTTCGGTGGGCGTCCTCGGACAGCCGCGTCAGGTACGGACGCAGCCGCTCGCGGAGCATCAGGTGGTCGCGGAGGATGCCGTACGCCTCTTCCCCGTAGGACCAGACCTCGTTCGGGCCGCCGGTGATGTCCGTGGAGAACGTGGGGTGGTTGGGCCTACGGTCGCCGTGCAGCCGCATGACGGGGCTGAAGGTGCCGTACTGGAACCACCGGATCAGCAGCTCGCGGTAGGCGGGGTCGTCCGGGTCGCCGCCGCCGAAGCCGCCGATGTCGGTGTTCCACCACGGGATGCCGCTCATCGCGACGTTCAGCCCGGCCCTGATCTGGCGCGCGAGGGAGTCGAAGGTGGTGGGGATGTCTCCGGACCACAGCAGGGCCCCGTGCCGCTGGCTGCCCGCCCACGCGGAGCGGACCAGCGACAGCGGCCGGTCCTCACCCGCCGCGCGCAGGCCGTCGGCCACCGCACGGGTGTGCAGGAGGGGGTAGAGGTTCGCGACCTCGGCAGCCGGGCCGGCCGCGTAGACGGCGCGGTCGGCGGCCTCCCGGGGCAGGTCGGGCTCGCAGGCGTCCAGCCAGAAGCAACTCACGCCCAACGCGTGGTAGTTGGCGTCCAGCCGCTGCCACAGTGCCGCGCGTGCTCCGGGGTGGGTGGCGTCGTAGTACGCCATCGGGCGGGTCAGTGCATCCCCGCTGTGCCGGGACGGCCACGGGAAGGTGAGCAGGCCGCCGTCCGCGTCCCGGACGAGGTGTCCGGACGCGCGCAGTTCGTCGAAGGTGTTACTGCCGGGCTCGACGGTCGGCCACACCGACACCGCTAGCCGCACCCCGAGTTCGGTCAGCTCCTTGACCATGGCGGCGGGGTCGGGCCACTCGCTCTGCTCGAAACGCCAGTCGCCCATCCTCGGCCAGTGGAAGAAGTCGCAGACGATGACGGCCAGCGGCAGTCCGCGCTCCCTGTACTGCCGTGCCACCGCGAGGAGTTCGTCCTGGGTGCGGTAGCGCAGCTTCGACTGCCAGAAACCGGACGCCCACTCCGGGAGGAGGGGCGGGCGTCCGGTGACACGTGTGTAGGAGTCCAGGATCTGGGCCGGGGTGTCGCCGGCGGTGATCCAGTAGTCGACGCGCCCGCCGGCGTCGGCGGCCCACCGGGTGGTGTCGGTACCCAGTTCGACGCGGCCGGTGGCGGGGTTGTTCCACAGCAGTCCGTAGCCGCGCGAGGAGTGCAGAAAAGGGATGGCCGCCACGGTGTTGCTCTGGACCAGGTCGACCACGCAGCCCTTCTGGTCCAGCAGCCCGTGCAGATGCTGCCCGAGGCCGTGCAGCCGTTCCCCGTCGTACGCCTCGAAGTGCTGTTCCGTCCGGCCACCCGCCGCGTGCACGCGAGGGCCGGCGTGGTGGACGTACGGCGTCTTGTCGGCGAGGAGTTCGCGGCCCGAGACGGCGTGGCGGAACCTCAGCCGGCCGTCCGCCGAGGCCTCGACCGCCAGGCGGCCGTTGACCAGGCGGGCACAGCCGTCGTCCGATACGGACAGGTCGGTGTGCGGGGAGGGGGAGGAGCTCTCCAACGCGCCGGGGGCGGCGGGGTCGAGGGTCCCGGCCGAGGCCCGCACGCGGACGGCGTCCGGTCCCCAGGGCTCGATGCGGAGGATCTCTGCGGCGGTGTGCCGTTCCAGGCCGCCCGCGCGGATGCTGTAGGACAAGGGCGATTCCTCGCTTCGGCTCAAGCGCCCGAGCACATGGTCCGTGCAGGCACGGGCAAATGTCGGTATCTGCGCGTTCAGCTGGAGCCGCGCAGGCGGGGGCGCGGACCCGTCAACAGTTCGAGCTGACCTTATCCATCTCTCACACTCCTCACACTCCTTCTCGGCACATCCAATGTTTGGCTCGGTGGCCAGGGCGTCGACCGGACAGAGATCTGGAGGTAGCCAAGTATTTCGTGTCGCAAGACTAGACAGAGGCAACGTTCGTATCCGTTAATCCATCCCATGTATCAGTGGAGAGGACCGGTGGGACCAAGCCCCCTATGGACCACAAAGCCTCCTTACCTGGCCGCGCTGCCGCCTGGCCCACAGTCGCCGACTCCGGGCGGAGTTCCGACGATCGAACAGGACGAACCACAGTGCCGGATGAGACTCACGCGAATCAGTTCTCGCCGGCATGGCGGCCAGGACAGTGGCCGCCATCAACGCCTCCGCTGTGATGTCGGCGGCCTGCTGGACGTATGGCGCCACATCGACAGCAGACAAGCCCGGGACGGCTGCGCCCGACCGCCGGACATGTGAGCCAACGCACCAACGACCAAGCAATCGTTCTCCCGTCACGGAAAGGGTGCAGGTGTCTTCCTCTGTCAGCAGACGGCGCCTCCTGCAATTAGCCGGGGCCACCGCCGCCGCCTCTGCCACCGGATCCTTCATCGGCAGTTCTCCCGCCCACGCGGCCATCCCTCCCGCAAGGGCCGACATCGGGGTCTCCGCGCACCCCTTCGAACTCGGCCGGGTTCGGCTCACGGCAAGCCGGTGGCTGGACAACCAGAACCGTACGCGGAACTACCTGCGGTTCGTCGATGTCGAGCGGCTGCTGTACAACTTCCGGGCCAACCACCGGCTGTCCACCAACGGTGCGGCTGCCAACGGCGGCTGGGACGCGCCGACGTTTCCCTTCCGCACCCACGTGCAAGGGCACTTCCTCACGGCATGGTCACAGCTGTACGCCGTGACCGGGGACACCACCTGCCGGGACAAGGCAACCAGCATGGTCGCGGAGCTGGCCAAATGCCAGGCCAACAACAGCGCCGCCGGTTTCAGCGCCGGGTACCTCTCCGGCTACCCCGAGTCCGACTTCACCGCTCTCGAGCAGCGGACCCTGAGCAACGGCAACGTGCCGTACTACACCATCCACAAGACCCTCGCCGGCCTGCTGGACGTATGGCGCCACATCGGCAGTACACAGGCCCGGGACGTGCTGCTCGCCCTGGCGGGATGGGTCGACTGGCGCACCGGCCGGCTGAGCAGCCAGCAGATGCAGGCCATGCTGCAAACCGAGTTCGGCGGCATGAACACCGTGCTGACCGACCTCTACCAGCAGACCGGCGACGCGCGGTGGCTCACCGTCGCCCAGCGCTTCGACCACGCCGCGGTGTTCGACCCCCTGGCGTCCCACCAGGACCAGCTCAGCGGACTGCACGCCAACACCCAGGTACCCAAGTGGATCGGGGCCGCTCGGGAGTTCAAGGCCACCGGCACCACCCGCTACCGGGACATCGCCACCAACGCCTGGAACATCTGCGTCACCTCGCACACCTATGCCATCGGCGGCAACAGCCAGGCGGAGCACTTCCGCGCTCCGAACGCCATCGCCGGCTACCTGAACCAGGACACGTGCGAAAGCTGCAACACCATCAACATGCTCACCCTCACCCGGGAACTGTTCACGCTGGACCCGGACCGGGCCGCGCTGTTCGACTACTACGAGCAGGCGTGGCTGAACCAGATGATCGGCCAGCAGAACCCGGCCGACGACCACGGCCACGTCACCTACTTCACCCCGCTCAACCCGGGAGGCCGACGCGGTGTGGGCCCGGCGTGGGGCGGCGGCACCTGGAGCACCGACTACGGCACCTTCTGGTGCTGCCAGGGCACGGGCCTGGAGATGCACACCAGGCTGATGGACTCCGTCTACTTCCGCAGTGACGACACGCTGATCGTGAACCTGTTCATGCCCTCGGTGCTCACCTGGTCGGAGCGCGGAATCACCGTCACCCAGACCACGTCGTACCCCGTCAGCGACACCACGACCCTGCAGGTCACCGGCAACGCCGGCGGAACCTGGGCGATGCGCATCCGCATCCCGAGCTGGACCACCGGAGCCACCGTCAGCGTCAACGGCACGGCGCAGAACATCACCACCACGCCCGGCAGTTACGCCACCCTGACCCGCTCCTGGACCTCCGGCGACACGGTCACCGTCCGCCTGCCCATGCGGATCGTCCCGCGAGCTGCCAACGACAACGCGAACGTCGCCGCGATCACCTACGGCCCGGTGGTCCTGTCCGGCGACTACGGTGACTCCTCGCTCAGCTCCCTCCCGTCGCTGAACACCTCCTCGATCACACGGACCAGCAGCGGTTCGCTCGCCTTCACCGCCACCGCCAACGGCTCCACCGTCGATCTGGGCCCGTTCCACGACGCGCACGGCCACAACTACACCGTCTACTGGAACACCAGCGGCACCGTCCGTCTCGCCAACGTGGCCAGCGGTCTCGTGCTGGGCATCCAGAACATGTCCACGGCCAACGGTGGCCGCGCTCTGCAGTGGAACGACTCGGGCACCGCCGACCACGACTGGCAAATGATCACCGACGGAAACGGGTTCCGATTCCGCAACGCCCACAGCGGCAAGGTGCTCGGTGTCCAGGACATGTCCACCGCGGACAACGCGACCGTCCTGCAGTGGTCGGACAACGGCACCGCCGACCACAGATGGACGCTGCTCGACCAGGGAGACGGGACCTACAAGATCCGCAACGCGAACAGCGGAAAGTTGCTCGCCATCGCGAACAACTCCACCGCTGTCGGCGCCTTCGCCGTCCAGGACTCGGACAACGGCACCGCCGACAACCGGTGGCGCATCGTGAGGGACTGAGTCCGCCGCGGAACCACTCCTGGTCTCTGCGCCCTTCAGCTTGCTCGACGCTTCGACCATCATTCGGCATACCGAACGCAGAGCCGGGTCGTAGCACATCAGTCCGGACAGCCTCTGACGGGGCCAACCGGAACCGCTCACCCAAGAAATGAGATCCCCATGCGCAGACGTAGTTTCCGCCGCAGTCACCTGTCCGTGGCGCTCGCCGCGACGGCCGCGACCATGGTCTCGTTGGCGGCGATGCTCGTCGCCGGCCCGGCTCAGGCGGCCACCAGCGGCGCTGTGCGCGGTGTTGGTTCCGGCCGGTGTCTCGACGTGCCGGGCGCCGGCCAGGCCGACGGCACGAACCTGCAGATCTGGGACTGCAACGGCGCGACCAACCAGCAGTGGACGCTGACGGACAGCAGCCAGCTGACCGTGTACGGCAACAAGTGCCTGGATGTTCCGGGCCACGCCACCACGGCCGGGACCCGCGTGGCGATCTGGGCCTGTAACGGTGGTACGAACCAGCAGTGGCGGGTGAACTCCGACGGCAGGATCGTCGGCGTGGAGTCCGGGCTGTGCCTGGACGTGTCGGGCGGCGCCACGGCCAACGGCACGGCGGTGCAGCTCTGGCCGTGCAACGGCGGCGACAACCAGAAGTGGACCGGCCTGTCCGGGACGGGCAACGCGTGTTCTCTTCCGTCGGCATACCGGTGGACGTCGACCGGTCCGCTGGCACAGCCGGCGAACGGCTGGGTCGCGCTGAAGGACTTCACCACCGTGACGTACAACGGCAAGCACCTGGTCTACGGGACGACCTCTGACGGATCGTCGTGGGGCACGATGGGGTTCAGTCCCTTCACGAACTGGTCGGACATGGCGACGGCCACCCAGACCGGCATGCCCTCGTCGGCGGTGGCGCCCCAGCTGTTCTACTTCGCGCCCAAGAACACCTGGGTGCTGGCCTCACTGGGGTGGGGTACCGCCTGGCCCTTCACCTACCGCACGTCCAGCGACCCCACCAACCCCAACGGCTGGTCCGCGCCGCAGGCGCTGTTCACCGGCAGCCTCCCCACCGGCGGCGCGATCGACCCGACCCTGATCGCCGACGGCCAGAACATGTACCTCTTCTTCGCCGGTGACAACGGGAGCATCTACAAGTCGACCGTGCCGATCGGGAACTTCCCGGGCAGCTTCGGCTCCTCGTACACGACGGTGATGAGCGACTCCACGGCCAACCTGTTCGAGGCGCCACAGGTGTACAAGGTCCAGGGCCAGAACCAGTACCTCATGATCGTCGAGGCGCAGGGCGCGAACGGCCGCTACTTCCGCTCGTTCACGGCATCCGGCCTGAACGGTCCGTGGACACTCCAGGCCGGCAGCGAGAGCAACCCCTTCGCGGGCAAGGCCAACAGCGGTGCCACCTGGACCAACGACATCAGCCACGGCGACCTGGTCCGCAACAACCCCGACCAGACCATGACCATCGACCCCTGCAACCTGCAGTTCCTCTACCAGGGCAGGAACCCCGCATCGGACGGCACCCCCTACCAGCAACTGCCGTACCGGCCGGGCGTGCTGACCCTGCAGCGCTGATGCGCGCATGATCACGAGCTCGAGATCGTCGATCGTGCCCATAAGGACCGCAAACAAGCGGCTCCCGTTTGCCTCCCAGGAAGGCCCCATGGTTCCCATACACAGACGACTGCTGCGTCTCCTCGCGGCCACCGCGCTGACGCTTTCCGCCTGCGTCACCGCCTCTACCAACACGACGGCCGAGGCCGCACCGGGCAGCCCCGCGCTCACCCCGCCGCTGGGCTGGAACAGCTGGAACAGTTTCGGATGCGGTGTCGACGAGACGCAGGTCCGCCAGGCCGCCGACGCGATGGTGTCCTCGGGCATGAAGGACGCGGGCTACCGATACGTCGTCGTCGACGACTGCTGGTTCGACCCACAGCGCGACGCGGCGGGCAACCTGCGGGCCAACCCGACCAAGTTCCCCAGTGGGATGAAGGCGCTCGGGGATTACATCCACAGCAAGGGGCTGAAGTTCGGCATCTACGAGGCGCCCAACGAGCGCACGTGCGCGCAGGGCGCGGGCAGCTACCCCGGCTCCACCGGCAGCAAGGGCCACGAGGCCCAGGACGCCGCCACGTTCGCCTCATGGGGCGTGGACTACCTCAAGTACGACTGGTGCTCCTCCAGCGGCACCCTGGACCAGCAGGTCGCGCAGTTCACCCTCATGCGCGACGCCCTGCGCGCCACCGGCCGCCCGATCGTCTACAGCATCAACCCCAACAGCTTCCACGCCATCACCGGCGCCACGTACAACTGGGGTGAGGTCGCCGACCTGTGGCGGACGACCGAGGACCTGCTCGACGTCTGGCAGAACGGCAACACCAACAGCTACCCGATGGGTGTGGGCAACGTCCTCGACATCGACGCGCCGCTGGCCGCTCAGTCGGGTCCGGGACACTGGAATGACCCCGACATGCTCGTGGTCGGCCGTCCCGGACTGTCGCTGACCGAGTCCCGCTCCCACTTCGCCCTGTGGTCGCTGCTCTCGGCCCCCCTCATCGCGGGCAACGACATCCGCACCATGTCCAGCGACGTGAGCGCGATCCTGCGCAACCCCCGCCTGCTGGCAGTGAACCAGGACCCGCTGGGCGCGGGCGGGCGTAGGGTGCGCGACGACGGCGACACCGAGGTCTTCGCCAAGCCCCTGTCCGACGGCTCGGTCGCGGTCGGCCTGTTCAACCGGGGAGACAGCACCGCAACCGTCACCACCACGGCCCCGCAGGTCGGCCTCTCCGGTGGCTCGTTCACCCTCACCGACCTGTGGACCGGCGGCACGTCGAGCACCTCCGGCCAGATCTCGGCGAGCGTCCCGGCGCACGGTGTCGCCGTGTTCAAGATGACCGGCGGCAGCCCGCCGGCCTCCACCACCGCGCGCCTGCGCGGTACCGGATCCGGCCGCTGCCTGGACGTGGATCGCGCCTCCACCGCGGCCGGGACGACGACACTGATCTGGGACTGCCACACCGCCGCCAACCAGCTGTGGACCACCTGGGCCGGAGGCGAGATCCGCGTCTACGGCGACAAGTGCCTGGACGCCTCCAACCAGGGCACCACCAACGGCACGCCGGTCATCATCTGGCCCTGCACCGGCCAGGACAACCAGAAGTGGACCGTGCAAGCCGACGGGTCGATCCGCAACGTCCACGCCGGGCTGTGCCTCGACGTCAACGGGGCCGCCACCGCCAACGGAGCCCCGGTCATCCTGTGGACCTGCACCGGCCAGAACAACCAGAAGTGGACCACGCTCCCGTAAACCGCCACCCCTGCCCACGCGGGGAGAAGCCCGATCGGAAGAGGGCAGTCCCCTGACAGCCAAGCTACGGGCACTGCCCTCCTCCACCCGGACCGGGACTTCAGAGTGTGCAACGTGAGCTCTTGTCCGTTTGGTGATTGAGGTTGGGGAAGGACCGCTGGTCGCGGGTGGGGGGACGCCTCATCGCCGCGCAGCACCCAGCGCGGGCAGCACCGCAGCGGCGGCGTCGGCGACCTCGTAGTGACCGCCACGGCCAAGTCGCAGGGACTGACGCTGCTGCGCCGCGACCGGGACTTCGAGTGCATCACCGCGGTCACTGGCCAGCCGGTACGGCCCCGGAGCCGGCAAACGGACTGAGAGCGAGCACCGGCCGTTCCGGGAAAGCCTTGACCATCCGTCTTGCAGCGCGAAACGGGCTTCACCCTAGCAATGTGCACACGCGAAGAGGCTCCCCAGCCTGATGTCCGACCGAGCCCAGCCAGACGCAATGCCCGTGCGTGCACGCGCTCTGCCCACCAGTCTTGGCGCCCCGTGCCCATAGCGCGCCCGTAAGACCGGACAATCACGGACCGCTTGAGCAAACCCCCTCACGCCACCCGTCCACTCCACCACGACGCTGCCTCTCCGCAGGTGCTCCGTGGCCGCCTCGATGAACTCGTGCACGGCGCTGCGCGGGTCTCCCGAGCGGACCAGTGCTTCGCCGACCAGTACCACGTCGGCTCCCCAACCGCGGTACTCCGCAACATCCTTCGGGCCCGTCACTCCGGATTCCGCGACCTTGACGGTGCCTTCCGGGATGGCCGTCACGAGGTCGGCGAACACCTTGCGATCCACGTCCAGCGTTGTCAGGTCCCGCGCGTTGATGCCGAGGAGCTCGGCTCCCGCAGCGACAGCGCGCCGCACTTCGTCGGCCGTGTGCGCCTCCACGAGCGGCGTGAGACCCAACTCCTTGCACAGCCCCATCAGGTCGGCGAGCTGACCGTCGTCCAGCGACACGGCCATGAGAAGCGCAAGATCGGCCCCGTGCGCGCGAGCCTCCCACAGCTGATAGGGGTCGACAATGAAATCCTTGCGCAGGACGAGCACGTCGACCCGGGCACGTACGGCGTCCAGATCGGCGAGCGAGCCGCCGAAACGCCTGCGCTCGGTCAGCACGCTGATCGCAGCGGCACCACCGGCCGCGTTGGAGGGGCGGCCCACGGCGCCGACAGCCGGCCCTCGGCGAACAGGTCCTCCAGCGCGGTCCGGCGCCGACGGTACGGCCACGCCGTCGTCTCAGTGCCGGCCAGCCGCAGCACGTCGAAAGCAACGAAGTGGGACGGCCATGTCCTAGAGGCCTCTACTGCCCCTGCTCCACGCCGCAGCCGGCCTTGGAGACGCTCGAACGCCAGCCGCCCGGACTCCCACACCACCAACTCACCACCCAGCGCCGTCGCGTCCGGCAGCCACCGCTTCTCTGGGGTTCTGGGCTGTGGCGTTAGCGACTGGTTCACGTTGGTGCAGCTCAGCGTCATTGATTGGGAATCTAGCCACTGCGACAGGTGTGGTGCTGTCGCCTGAAGGGGCTGTTGGGCGGCCATCTCGTTGACGAGGCTGCCGTGGAGCCCGGGTGGCACTGCGGGGCCGTGCGCCGGGTACTGTCGCCGGGCGGTCCGCATCATGGCGAGGGTGTCCACGTTCTTCGCCATAGGACGATCTTGGACACCCTCATTCTCGTCTCCGCAGGCACCCCTTGGACCACACCACCAGGAGGAACCAGTGTCATACCCGCAACTGCCCACCCCCGAGGAGAAGCTCGCCGACGCGAAGAAGCTGTTGAGCCTCCCGCGTATCGTCGTGATCTGCGGCTCCACTCGTTTCATGACCGAGATGAACGAGGCCGATCTGCGGGAGACCAAAGCCGGAAAGATTGTCGTCAAGCCGGGTTGCGACATGAAGGCGCCGCACGAACTTTGGTCCGATCCTGTCGAGGCCGAGGCGCTGAAGGTTCGACTCGACGATCTGCACCGAGCGAAGATCCGGCTCGCTGATGAGGTGCTCGTAGTCGGCGACTACATCGGAGACAGCACCCGAGCCGAAATCGCCTACGCCCGGTCGCTGGGCAAGCCCGTGCGGTTCACGCATCCCGAAGTCGACCCCGACGCCTGAACGCCCACCCCCACACCCTCCGCAGGCACCCCTTGGAATCGATCATCTAGGTCTCAAGGCGGCGTGGAAAACGTGGAAGAACGACCGCGACGGTGAAGACGCGGACGAGGAAGAGGCAAAGGAGGGCGGCCCCAGCTCGTTGGAGGTCGCCGCAGTCACCTTCGCCAACGGCGGTGACAACATCGGTGTCTACGGGGTTCAGCCGAGATACGCGTCAAGGGGGCAATGAGTAGATCTTGATGCGGCTTTACGCGTGGTCAGCAGAGTGACGCCGCAGTAAATGCGTACATCTCGCCCTGGAAGCCGGAACGGTCGGCCGCAGGTCGCGACGATCACGGCCAGGGCTCCGTCGCGGTAAATCCGTTATTTACTACGGCAGTTGTGAATACATCTCCGCGATCGCACAACTGCCCGAATGCGGGTCTGCTGTGCAGTGCGCGACCCGACGAGGCCTGGCACCAACATGTTTGCCTGGGTCATGCCCCCAAGTTCTCCAGCACAGGCAGGCACTCGGCGAGAAGGTCGACGACGTCGCGCCAGGCTCGCTGTGCGTGCCGTGAGTGGTAGCCGACGCCGGGGACCACGGTGTGGTCGACCGGTGGGTGGTGGAAGGCATGCAAGGCTCCGCCGTAGACCGTGAGGCGCCAGTCGACGCCTGCGGCCTGCATCTCGGCGGTGAACGCGTTCCGTTGCGCGGGCGGCATGATCGGGTCTTCCGACCCGACCCCGGCCCACACCGGGCAGCGAATGCGCGCCGCCTCGCCCGGTCGGCCCGTGGTCAGTGCGTTGACCGTCCCGATCGCGCGCAGGCTGACGCCGTCGCGCCCGAGTTCCAGCCCGACGGCGCCCCCGGTGCCGTAGCCGACGGCGGCGATCCGGTCGGGGTCGGTCCGCGGTTCGGTGCGCAACACGTCGAGCGCCGCATGGCCGATGCCCCGCATCCGGTCGGGATCAGCGAGCAGTGGCGTGCAACGGGCCAGCATCTCCTCGGGGTCACC
The DNA here is from genome assembly GCF_900215565.1 of Streptomyces sp. Ag109_G2-15. Taxonomy (NCBI): domain Bacteria; kingdom Bacillati; phylum Actinomycetota; class Actinomycetes; order Kitasatosporales; family Streptomycetaceae; genus Streptomyces; species Streptomyces sp. Ag109_G2-15. The sequence continues at coordinate 7,795,305 of NZ_OCNI01000001.1, read as the reverse complement.
CAAATAGCGCCCGCCGTGAAGGTCGAAGGCCAGCGCTACATATCCCAGCTCGGCGAGAGCATCGGCCCGGCGGCGCTCGACGTCGCTGAGCCCCATGCCCTCTGGTCCGAGCAGCACCGCGGGCCGGCGGTCGACACCGGCCGGGAGCGCGAGGTGCCCGATCATCGTCAAACCGTCGGCCGGGTACTCAACCGTACGCGTCGTAGTCGTCGTCATGAGACTGGACTGTAGTGATCGTCGAGCCCGGTCCGGCCGGTGTTCTGCCGCTGGCAGAACAGCGCGGGTGTCCCTCTGAGATACGGCGAGGGCCCCGGCGCTCAGGGCTTCAGGATCATCCCGTTGCCCCTTTGGCGCGTATCTCGGTCACACCCCTCTACGTCCCTGTGTTCGCCACCGCCGGCGTCGGCGGGATGAGCGTGTATGCCGTGGTCTTTCTGACCCTGGTTGCGGTGTGGTGCTCGCGGGAAGGTTCTTCGCCACCCGTCCGGTCGTCGCCAAGGCTCTCAGCCGCTGGGGCCACATTCTGCTGCCGCTGGTGCTGATCGCGATCGGTCTGCTCATCCTGATCGAGGGCGGGGCCTTCGGGCTGTAGGCGGGCCCGTTCCCTCCGGCGTGTGGTTCAGCGCCCGGGTCAGTTCACGGTTGGCGGCGCGTGCCGCGTCCAGTTCCTCGGTTCGTTCGTCCAACTGCCCCTGCACGTCGGCGAGTTGTTGTTCCAGTTCGGTGATGCGGCGCTGAAGCTGGTCGAGGCCGGCCGGGGCACCGAGGCCGGATTCGGTCCAGACCGTCGTGCCCAGCTCTTCGGACAGCCGCTTTTCCAACTGCCGGACGCGTGCCGTCAGCCGGGTGTTGCGTTCCAGGGCGTTGGCGAGGTCGGTTTGGAGCGAGGCTCTGCTCACGGCCGCTGTTCTGCCTGCCTCGGCAGGGGTGGTTGCCGCGGCGTGGGCGCGTTCGAGCAGGTCGCGGTGGCGATAGAGGAAGGTGCGGTCGACACGGGCGGTGCGGGCGAGGCCGGACACAGTGATGTTCTGACCGCTGCGCAGGGCCGCATCCAGGGCCTGGAGGACGCGTTCGCGGCGGCGGGCGGAGTCGGCTCGTTTCCCCTCGATCATCGGGCTGGTCACGCGGTGGGCCTTTCGGGACGTAGGTCGGGCAGGGGCTGACGGACTCTGGGCAGGCCGAGAGAGACGACCTGGCGGGTGCGGCGGACGACCTGGACGGCTTGCTGAGTCTGGGCGCGGTCCTCGTCGGTGAGCTCATCGAGGTCGGCGCGGACGCGGCTGATGAGGCGACGGACGCGGGTGATCTCCTCGTCGGACGGCATGGCCTCGCCCTTGGCCCAGTCATCGGCGCTGAAGGCGGCCAGGCGTTCGCGGCTGCGCAGCAGGTCGGCGAGGTAGGACTCCGGGTCGGGTAGATAGGAGACATCGGTGCGGAAGTGGCCGCAGCCCACGCAGCGGAAACGGACGGGGCAGTCGTGGCCGCCGGCGGCGACGACGGCTTTTACGAGCCTCCCCCGGTGGTGGAGTTCCCGCAGGACGGCGGGGCGCCGGTGGTGCGGTTCACCGGTGAGGATGGCCGCGAGTGCGTGTTCCGGTTCGAGGAGTTGCCGCTGCCGGGGCTGCACCGGGACTTCGCGCACGCACTGGGGGTGCGGATCGGGCCCGGCGGTGGGCGCCGCACGCAGCGGACGGCGAGCAGCCAGTGGCAGACGATCAAGCGGTTCCTGCTGCTGATGGACCAGCTTGCTGAACCGCCGCGGCGGGTGGAGGAGCTGCGGGTGCGTCGGCCGCGAAGGTGCCCGGGGAGTAGGGCCGGCGGCCACTGACCAGGTGACCGCCGGCCACGCGCTGGGCCTTGCTGCCCGGTGTGATGCCGCACACCTTCGCGTCCGGGTTGGCACCGAACACATCGTCCTGGACCTGCTGGGAGAAGGTGGCGCCGAACCAGGTGCACACGTTCAGCAGGGCCACGGCCCAGGACGTCGAACCGTCGCCCTGGCGACCTCGGCGATGGTCTGGGCCGCGGTGGCCATGTCCGACGCGTGGCCGCCGTAGCGCTTCGGCACGAAAAGCTTCAGCATTTCCGCGCCTTCGAGCGCCTTGATGTTCCACGCGGTCAGCCGAGTCCGTCGGCCCCGACCCGGACGGCGGACTCGTCCAGCAGGGAGCTGCTCACCGGCTGCTGCCGCCCGTCGAGGTCGAGAACCGGGGTCGCCTCCTTGTACCAGGAATTATCACGGATCCGTCTCGTTCCGTGTGGCTGTCGTACGGCTGACGCGGAGGCCGAGCCGATCCCGTTCGTCTCCAGCACAGCGAGGGTCGCGTCCCGGTTCTCCCAGGGGTTCTGGGCGGTCTGCGCGGTGGAGTCGGGGTTGCGGCCGAACAGGTAGCCGCCCTCGCTCCCCATGGTCCCCAGCGCCAGGCGGAAGGCCAGGCGCGGCCACTTGGCCCGGTAGGAGCCGCGGGGTACGCGGCCCTCCACCTCCGGCAGAACGCGGCTGCCCGGTCGCCAGAGGATGGCATCGGTCCGCTTCGCGCCGGCCAGGTCCCGGCAGGCCAGGAACCGGCCGACGCCGAGCACCACGGACTCGGCGGGGCAAGGTAGGGGTGAACTCGCTCCAGACTGCCTGCCAGGTCCGGACGATCGCCGGTAGCGGCCCGCCCGGATCGGAGGCGGCGAACGCCTCCAGAGCCTGCTCGGCGGCCGTCCCCGCGACGACCGGGTCAGCACGGTGTGGGCACGGTGGCCGCGCGACTTGCGGCCGCCATTCCGATGAGGCGCGGCGCTTGGGTGACCGTGCGATCGGGGCGGCCGGGGCACGTCAGATGCCGCCGGTGTTGAGCAGCCGGTTGGGGGTGTCGGAGCGGACCCCGCGCAAGACACCGCGGGTGGCCGCGTGATCGAGCCAGACGTGGACCTCGTTGGCCGTGGCGTGGGGATGTGCCGACAGGTACAGCGCGATCACGCCGGTCGCATGCGGCGCGGCCCAGGACGTCGCGCCGTCGTTCTCCGTGGTCGTACCGCCGCCGGCGAGGGCTGCGGTCACCTTCTGACCGGGGGCGTACAGGTCCACGCAGCGTCCGTAACCCGATCCGTAGGAGTCGGTGTCGCTCCACGCGCGGTCGTTTGAGGTGGAGGCCGCCACGACGATCGTGCCGGGGACGCCGGCCGGGGAGTGCTTGCAGGCGTCGTCATGGAAGTTGCCGGCCGACACCACCGTCGGGATCCCCGCGTCGACCATCTTCTTCACGGCGGACTCCACGGCCGCCGACCGGTGGTCGAAGTTGAGCGACATGTTCACCACCGCGGGCTTCTGCGCGTGCGCGGTGACCCACTTGACCGACTTCACCACGGCCGCCTCGGCCGCCGTCGGGGAGCCACCGCCCTCGCTCTCGCACAGGACGCCCTGGACCCGTACGAGCTCCGCCTTGGGCGCCACCCCGTACTTCGCCCCGCCGATGATGCCCGCGACGAACGTGCCGTGGCCCATCCCTGCCTCACTGAAGCAGTCACCGGAGTCCTTCGGGCCCACGAAGTCGGCGCCGAGGTGGGCGCGTCCGCCGAACTCCTTGTGGGCGATGTCCATCCCGGTGTCGATCACGTAGACGTGAACGCCCTTGCCCGTGGCGGTGGTGGTGAGCTTCCCATTCAGCGGCCGCGACCGCTGGTCCAGGATGTCCAGGTTCCACGGCACGTGCCGGGTGATGGGCGACACTCCGGTCTGCGCGATCCCGGACAACTTCCCCACGGCGCCTGGAGACGTCGGTGCCGAGCCGGACGACACCGCGCCCCCGGAGAGCGCCACGGACTCCCCCTTCCCGTGCGCGGGGAGCTTCCCACCGCTCCCCCCGGGCGCCGAGCCGGCTCCCCCACCGCAGGCCGAAGCCCCGAGTACCGTCGCCATAGCCACCGCCACGAGACCGGCCTTCGTCACGTTCCGTGTCACAACGCCCCCCACATCCCTGCTTCGTACACAATCAGCGCACAAGACGACCACAGGAAGCGGGCGGTTCCAGCGGGGTGTTCCGGTGGGTCGGTTCACGCGCTCGACGGAAGCCTGTCCGGCCGCTTCCGGGGCGGGACTTGATGCCGGTCCCCGGAGCCCTCCCCATCCTGCAAAGAGAAGCGTTCGGGGTCGTCTTGGCCACGCGGAACCGGACCGAGCGGCCATCGAGTGTGAACGCGCACGCAGCGTACTCGGCGCCTTCCGGCTCGGGCACCGGCAGCGAGCAAGCGAAACCACCGGCGGCGTACACCAGCGCCTGAAAGTGGGCCAGTTCGTCACCGTGTGGCAGCGGTCCGAGAAGGGGCCGATCCGGCCCTTCGACGCCGACGACCATGTGGACCTCTTCGTCATCAGCAGCCGCCACAAGGACGGCTTCGGACAGTTCGTGTTCCCTGGCGAGGTGCTGTGCGAACACGGCATCGTCTCCCGCGACGCCTCCGGCGGGAAACGCGGCTTCCGCGTGTACCCGCCGTGGGTAACCACGACCAGCCGGCAGGCCCGCACCACGCAGGCATGGCAGGTGAACTACTTCCTCCACCTCGGCCAGGACGGCCCTGCCGACCTGACGCGCGCCCACGCCCTCTACCGCCCGTACCCGCATCAGCGGCACGGGGGGACAGACGGCGTACATCCCTGAACGGGAGGCCACGAAGCGCTGCGGTGGTGCCCGAGTCGTCGTGCGGAGCGCCGCTGACGCAGCTGCTGCCTCAGCGACACCAGCCCGGACACCGCGAAGGCCGGCAACGACACCACCAGTGCCGCGATCTCCACCACGTACCCCCACCCTCGAACGTCTCCCTCCTCCCCCAAGGACTCCCACCAGCCTCGGCGTTGGCAGCACTCGCGGTCGAAGCCGGGCGGGCGACCTAGCGCTCATCGCAGAGGCCGAGCACGCCACGCATCCGTCGTGCGACCGCTTCGGACACAGACTTCGCGGGCTGCTGCGCCTCGCCGGCGCCCACGCGCACCAGACGGCTTTGGACCACCCACTGACCCAGCACGCGGTCTGCGGCGCCGTGCTGCCGAGCGTGTTCGCTGGACTGCTCACTCGCCGCCTGGAATGGCCCACCATACGGATCGAGCAGGCCGAGCACGTGCGGCGTGATGCGGTCGGCCTGGTGGCTCTCGTAGAGGTGGCTACGGTGCTCTGCGGCCGGCCCGAGCCAGGCCATCAGCTCCGGTCCGGCGCCACCAATCCCTCACGGTCTCCCGCACGGCCGCGCGGACGACGCTCCTGCCTGCAACTCGACTTGCTGCGCTAGCCCTCGCCGCCCGATGCCGCCCGGAAGCCACGGTCTTGAATCACCGGGAAGGCATCCTGCGTGGTGGCCACCCACGCGTCGATCTCGGCATGGGACGTCCTGATGGCGCTGATCAGCTGGTTGAGCACGTCCAGCTTCGGCTGGCTGACGTTCAGGCTGAGCTGCTCCAACGACACCTCTCGGTACGGCATGCACAGCTGCCACCAGAACCGCATGAGGTAGCGGCACTCCTGCGGCTCGCGGTCGTCCGCAAGGCGATCATGGATCACCGCTTGGACGCGCCGCCGCTGATCACCGTCCCGAAAGCCCTTCCCCAGGTCCGTCAAGGTCACTGTCGGACACTAGCAACCTCGTTCACTGCGCCTGACGTGTCCCGTAGACGAGGCGCAGCAGTTGTCACGTGCGAAGCGCGCTACTTGACACGAATCCGGAACAGTGCCGGTTCGGGGAGATGACCTGGCCCGCACGTATCGGGGGCCTGTCGGTCCGATGTCGGCGGCTTGTCGGCGGGGTCCGGCACCTTTCCATCAGAGCCTGCCGGGCGCCCGTCCGGCAGGCGTACGACAGGCAAGGAGTCACCATGAGCAATGACATCACGATCATCGGTGCCGGACTCGGCGGCCTGACCCTCGCCCGCGTCCTGCACGTCCACGGAATCCCGGCCACGGTCTACGAGGCGGAGTCCTCCCCGAGGGCGCGGGCGCAGGGCGGGATGCTCGACATCCACGACTACAACGGCCAGCCGGCTCTCCAGGCGGCGGGCCTGATGGAGGAGTTCCGCGGCCTGATCCTGGAAGGCCGCGAGGCGACACGGTTCCTCGCACCGGACGGGACCGTTCTGGTCGACGTGCCCGACGACGGCACGGGCGAGCGCCCCGAGGTGCAGCGCGGCGAGCTACGGCAGATCCTGCTCGACTCGCTCCCGGCCGGCACCGTCCGGTGGGGGCACAAGGTCAGCAGTGCCCGTGCTCTGGGCGAGGGCCGCCACGAGGTGACCTTCGCCGACGGCGCCACCGTCGTCACGAGTCTGCTGGTCGGCGCGGACGGTGCATGGTCGCGGGTCCGGCCGCTGCTCTCCGACGCCACACCCGAGTACACCGGCAGGTCGTTCGTCGAGACCTACCTGTACGACGGCGACACCCGGCACCCGGCCACCGCGAAGGCGGTCGGCGACGGCTCGCTGTTCGCGCTCGCGCCGGGCAAAGGAATCCAGGCTCACCGGGAGCGAGGCGGAACCCTCCACACCTACGTGGCGCTCTCCAGGCCGCTGGAGTGGTTCACCGACATCGACTTCACCGACTCCGCCGCGGCAACCGCGCGGATCGCGCGGGAGTTCGACGGCTGGGCACCGGAGCTCACCGCACTGATCACCGACAGCGAGACCACGCCGGTCCTGCGCCCCCTCCACGCCCTGCCGATCGAGCACCGGTGGGACCGGGTGCCGGGGGTGACCCTGCTCGGCGACGCCGCCCACCTCGCGGCCCCGAACGGCGAAGGCGCCAACCTGGCCATGTACGACGGCGCCGAACTGGGCAAGGCCATCGCCGCGCACCGCGATGACATCGAGACCGCGCTGAGCGGATACGAGCAGGCCATGTTCCCCCGCAGCGCCGCAGCCGCCGCCGAAGGCGCCCAGCTCAACGACCTCCTCTTCGGCGACGACGCACCCCAGCGCCTGATCACCATGTTCGAGCAGGGCCAGTGAGCCGGCCGGTTGCTAGAGCAGGAGTGGGGGCTCCACTCCCCGCGGAGGGCACTCCCCCCTCGGGCTGCTGGGCCTGTCCGCCGCGTCGGTCGAGACGTTCTACCGTCGCGGGATGCTGCAGCAGTTGCTGACGGCGTCGGGCGTCAACGACTGTCCCGACGCGTCGAACGAGCCGGCGCCCCCTCGTCAGGTGGGCCACTTCGCGCTGGTCGGCCGCAACGCCCCCGAGCTTCGTCTTGAGGACGGCACCCGCCTGGGCGACCTGATGCGGGAAGGACGAGGCGTCGCCCTCGATTTCTCCACCGACCGCCGTCTGAACGACTCGGCGAGGGGCTGGGACAAGCGGATCCGCTACGTAGCCGGGCCGGCCCGCAAGACCTCGAACTCGGTGCCGTGCTTGTCCGACCTGACGGCATCGTCGCCTGGGCAGGCGACAGCGCCTTTGATCGTGAAGCGTTCGAGCGGGCAGCCGGCCACTGGTTCGGCAGTCCGGCGATCTAGGCAGCTACCCCGTTCCCTTCGCGCGTTGCCGTTGGTCTGGCATTCGGTGCGGGTGGCGAAAGGTGACCGCCGTGCACTGAAGCAGCTGTTTGACAATGAACTCAAGCGGCTGCTTGAGTTCATTCCGTGGTACGGGCGGAAAAGATGGATCTTCGTCGAGAGGCTGGTCAGCGCACACGGGACGGTCTGCTGACGGCCGCACTGGAGCTGCTCGCGCAACGGGGCCAGGAGGGCGTGACACTCCGCGAGATCACGGATCGCGCCGGAGCCAACGTCGCCGCGGTGAGTTACCACTTCGGGTCGCTGAAGGCGTTGTGCGACTCTGCGATCGAGCACGCGCTGGAACGGTATCTGGACGCGCAGATCCTGGCACTCGATTCCCTTGACTCCACTTCGACACTTCAGGACCTGGCGGCAGCGTTCGCCCGGCCCATGATGCGCGCGCTGGCGGCCGGTGGACAGGACCTGGCCGTGATGCGAACCGTGGCACGCGTCGGAATCGATCCGCCCCAGGGGTGGGGGCGGCTGGCCGGGAAGTTCGAGCAGACTCGGCGGGATGCCCTCCCGGTGCTGTCGTCGAGTCTTCCCGGAGTCGACGAGCAGGAACTGATCTTCCGTACGCGATGCGCAGCCGGCCTGCTGAACTGGCTCGCACTGGCACCCATCGGCGCCGAGCTGGCCGCCATGTCCGCCGAGCAGATCGAGCGGCAGCTGGTCCCCGTGGTGGCCGGGGCGTTCCACGGGTACCCCGCCATCGGCCGCTGACCAGGCCAAAGGCCGTCGGCACCAAAGAATTCAAACGATTGCTTGACAAGGTCTCCGACTGTCGGCATATATTAAAGCAATCATTTGATTAACTTCGCGGAAGTGGAGAGTAGCGATGGCTACCGACGCAGAAGCCGTGGTCCGGGCGGCGTACCACGCGGCGGAAGGCAGCGTCCTGGACGTCCAGGGGTTCAAGGACCTGTTCACCGAGGACGGCGTGTTCAACAACGTCGTCGCGGGCGAGAGCTACCGGGGTGAGCACCTGGGCGACCTGGTCGCCTACATGGGCCAGCTGGCGCCCGACATCCACCGGGAGCTGCACAGGTTCCACGTCATGGGCAACATCGTCACCGTCGAGCTGTCGATCAAGGGCACCGTCACCGGGCCCTTCGAGACGCCCGCCGGAGTCATCCAGCCGACCGGCGCCAAGCTCGACATCCCGACCGCCGACTTCTGGTACGTCGAAGACGGCAAGATCAAGGAGTTCAACTGCTACGTGGGCGTGAGCGTCATGCTCGCCCAGCTCGGCGTGCAGCCGGACTTCGCCTCCGCTGTCAAGGCATCGACGCCCTCGTCGAACTGACCACCCCGGCCGAGGAGGAGGAAGGAGTGCGTCCGCCCGACAGACGGACACCTCCCTCCTTCCGCCCCCTCACTCGGCCCGCAATCCGGGCCTGAGCGCACCGTGCCGCGCGACCCGGCGGTTCGCGGCGAATCCCGACCCGACTCGGAAGGGCATACCCGTGGGCACCACACCCGCACCGCGCATCGATGTCCGCCGCTCCGACGGCCGGTCGGAGACCCGTCTGACATGGCTTCGCGGCAGGCACTCGTTCTGGGTCGGCGGCCAGCCCTACGATCCGGGCAACACCCACCACGGCCTGCTGGTGGTCCACAACGAGGACACCATCCGGCCGGGCACTGGCTTCGACACCCATCCGCATCGGGACATGGAGATCGTCACCTGGGTTCTGGAGGGGGCGCTGGTACATCAGGACTCGGCCGGCAACTCCGGAGTCATCTATCCGGGGCTTGCCCAGCGGATGAGCGCCGGCACCGGGATCCTGCACTCGGAGAGGAACGACTCCCGGCGCCTCGGTCGAGAGCGCCACCCGAACCCCGTGCACCTGATCCAGATGTGGGTCGTACCCGACGAGACGGGCGTGACGCCCGGCTATGAACAGCTGGAAGTCGGCAACGACCTGCTGTCCGGCGGCCTGGTGACGGTCGCCTCGGGCATGGCCCGGCATCACGGCGATGCCGCCATCCGTATCCGGAACCGTCACGCGGCACTGCACGCGGCCCGGCTGGTGCCCGGCCGGCCGGTGCAGCTGCCCGAGGCTGCCTATCTGCACTTGTTCGTCACCCGCGGCTCGGTCGAGCTCGAAGGTACCGGCACGCTGAACTCGGGCGACGCGGTCCGCTTCACCGCCAGCGGCGGCCAGCGGATCAGTGTCTCCGCGCCCGCTGAAATTCTCGTCTGGGAGATGCACGCGGACCTCGCAATCTGACCCTGCGGGGGGCCGGGCACCGGCTCGCGCGGACCAGTGCGGCACGGCGGACGGTCCGCGTATCGCCACCGGAGTCAGGGCGGCGGCCTGTTTCAACCTCATCCCCACCTGCCCCGACGGGAGCGGGCCACGGGCCCGGCACGCCGCCACAGCATCCACGAGATCCCGGTGATGTCGCCTCACCTGGGCAGACGCGTGAGTCAGCCCAGGAGCGCGAACAGCCGCCCACTGCACGAACCGCTCTCGAACCATGCACGACCGGTCCGGCCCGACGTAGCGAAAGGCAGTTGAGACCATGTCCGTGTTCGACTCCCCCACCAGCCGCCGTTCCCTTCTCGCCCGTTCCGCGCAGGTCGCGGCCGTCCCCGCGATCGCGGCGCTCGGCAGCAGCGCTCTGATAACACCGGCCTCCGCCGACACCACCGGACTGCCGGACTACGCCCCGATCCCGCCCTCCGCGCTCGGCCCCGCCGTCAACGCGCAGGGCTACTACGTCGGGCGGATCGAGCGGAATCTGTACTGGGTCACCGACGGCACCTACCAGGCCGCCTTCTTGACGACGAAGGACGGCGTCGTACTGTTCGACGCACCCCCCACCATCGGCCGCAACCTGCAGCGCGCCATCGACGAGATCACCGGCGCCAACGGCGTGTCCAACAAAGTCACCCACATCGTGTACTCGCACCATCACGCCGACCACCTCGGCGGGTCGTCCCTCTTCGGCCGTGACGTGGAGCGCATCGGCCACGCCGAGACCCGACGCCTGCTGCTGCGCGACAACGATCCGGCCCGCCCCGTGCCCGACGTCACCTTCGAGCGCCGCAAGACTCTGCACATCGGCGGGGAACGTATCGAACTGGCCCACCTGGGTACCAACCACACGCCCGACAACGTCTACATCCACTTCCCGGACCACGACACGCTGATGCTGGTCGACATCAACCTGCCGGGCTGGGTGCCGTTCCAGAGCTTCAACCTCAACGAGGACGTCCCCGGCTCCATCGCCGCCCCGGCCAAGGCCCTGGCCTACCCGTGGAAGCACCACGTCGGCGGCCACATGGGCAGGCTCGGTACCCGTGACGACATGACCGTGTATCAGCAGTACATCACGGACCTCGTCGACGGCGTCAAGGCCGCGCTCACCAACGTCGACCCCACACCGTTCTTCGTCAAGTACGGCGACAACACGTGGGCCGCGGTGAAGGAGTACCAGTCGGCTCAGACCAAGTACGCCGCCGATCCGGTCATCAGGAAGTACACCGGCGTGCTTGCCGCAGCCGACGTCTACACCCAGAGCACCGCGTTCGTGATCCTCGAATCCATCCGCCTCGACCTCGGCATCGGCTCGCAGGTCCACGCCTGACGGGCCGCCACCTGCCGAGCGGGGCACGATCCCTGGCGACCTGGGTCTGTCTCTCGTCCGCGCCGGAGACCCGGGCGATCGCTGAGGACAGCTTCACGGCCGGTCGCGTCGCCTCCGCTGTCCGAGGTATCGCGGTTGACGGGATGCCGGGGCCGCCTTCGACCTTCTGCGGCCCGCGCTCGGGCAGGCGGCGGGCAGCTGGTCGCGATGACCTCCGTCGGCGCATGGACACCGAAGGTCGAGCCCAATGGACATGGCGGGGTCACCTGGACATGGCGGGGTCACCGAGGCCACGGCTCTCGAGGTCTCCGCAGGCACGCAGTGGGTCTCCTGACCTGTTCCGGAACTCGACCTTCACCTGCGGCAGCATCGAAATCGCGCTCTTCACGTCTCCCTGCGGCGATCGGAACGGCCGGGGTGAGACCCTGTTCTGCGACAGTCTGCTGTAGCCCGTCAACGGATCGGCTCCTGGCGGTAGCTGGAACGGCTGCTGGACGAGCCGGAGACACCGGTGGACGCTCACGCAGTTCCCCATTTCGTGGCCATAGCAGCTGTCGGACCGCGCGAGTGCGGCGGAGACCGACGGGTCCTGCCAGCCCAGCCGCGGTTCGGGAATCCCGATGGAACGCGCGTAGTCCTGCGCCTGTCAGCGGCCTGCCGTGAAGCCGCCTGTATCCGAATCCGATTGCCCCTCAGCGGCCGGCTGCGCATCCTGCTGGGATGCGCTTCTCCATCAACATCCCCAACTTTGGTGACTTCGCCGACCCCCGTAACGTCGCGACGGTGGCGGCTGCCGCCGAACAGGCCGGCTGGGACGGGCTCTTCGTCTGGGACCACGTACTGCACCGACAGCATCAGGGGCGTCCCTTCGGGGACCCCTGGATGCTCCTGACCGCCGCCGCGCTGGCGACCTCCCGGATCCGACTCGGCACCCTCCTGACGCCGGTCCCCCGTTACCGCCCGCAGCAACTAGCCCGCCAGGTGGCCACCCTGGACCACCTCAGCGGCGGCCGGGTGATCTTCGCCGCGGGCCTGGGCGGTCCGGTCGAGGACGAATACCGCAGTTTCGGCGACGCCGCCGAGCCACGCCTTCTCGCCGAGCGGCTGGACGAGGGAATGGAGCTGTTGAGGCGCTTCTGGTCCGGCGAGCCGGTGAACCACCACGGCCGGCACTACGAGGTCCGGGACGTGACGCTGCTGCCCGCCACCGTGCAGCGGCCCGGTCCGCCGGTGTGGATCGGCGGGTTCTGGCCGCGTCGTGCGCCCATGCGGCGGGCAGCGCGGTGGGACGGCGCGGTGCCGCTCTTCGAGACGGCCCGGCATGGCCATGTGCCGGATGTGGCGGAGGTACGGGATCTGGTCGGCTATATCTGCAAGCACCGTGCAGCCGGGGCCGAGCCCTCCTTCGAATTCGTGCTCGGCGGTGCCACGTCCCCGGACGCGGCGAAGGCCAGGGACGTGATCGGTCCGCTGCACGACGCCGGCGCCACCTGGTGGGACGAGCGACAGGTCCAGACCGGACCCGACCTGGACAGCCTGCACCCAGTGCTGCGCCGCATCGAGGCAGGGCCGCCGGTGATCTGATCGGCCGTTCGACGGTGTGCCGGATGCGGTTGGCATCCCCCTTGGGAATCGTGACCCCGAGGGTGGGGAGTCAGGTGACGTTGATCATTCAGATCGTGGGGAAATACGTGACCGCCGACAGCCGGAGTGTCGATGGGGCGTTCGTGGACGGTGGTGCAGGCCGCGGGCTTCTCGTGGTCCCAGCGTTGTCGGGCGTCACGACGGCGGGCCAAGCAGGCGGCGAAGTCGACGTCGCGGGCAACCAGACCTGCGGTGTTCGCGTCCTCGTCGCAGCAAGGAAGGCCACAGCGGCGACCGCAGCCCGTCGGAACTGCTCGGTGTGGAGGACAGGATGACAGTGATCTCCACCGGCGATCGCATGACGGCATACGGCTCCGCCGGTTTCGCTGTGCCTCCTACGGCAGGAAGCGGCACGAGAGGTGAAGGGACGAAGAACGTGACGACGTGGGGGCTGGTCATCGAAAGGACCGTCGGTGTTGGGGAACGCAAGCACACCGAGGCACACGTGGTGGCTCACATCACCGGACTGCGCGAGGAGGCACTCGCAGAGCTGGAACGGCGGGCGCGGAGCCACTCACCCGAGCACCCGAGAAGCCCCAAGCGCCGTCGGCTCCTGCGACAGAACGACGGATTCCTACTCGTCATCGACGGGGCGTGGCAGTCGTTCGTCACTCGGTTCACGGTGGCGGAGCTGCTGGAGGACTCTGACGCGCCCGCCGTCCCGGAACCTGTGGCGGAGGCACCGACCGTGCCTCATGCCGCACCCGCCGAGCCGGTGGAGCAACAAGTCGAGCGGTACCCGGACGGGGTGCCTGTCAGGCCGGCGTGGCTGGGGCGCGACGACCTGCCATGAGTACGTCCGCCGACGGCGCGAGGCATCAACGTCCTAGCTTCTACTGCTGCCGGATGACCTATAGCGCATGCTAGGTCGCCGTCCACCGGCCAGGACGGCGGGCGGCCTCATCCTGGCCGGGCCGGCAACCGAGGCACTCACCGACTGCCTTCGGCCAATGCGGCTGCAAGGAGTCCTGGGAAGCGGGCATCGAGATCGGCGCGGCGCAGAGCCATCAGACGAGCCTTTCCCACCCGACGGGTCTGGGTGATTCCGGCTTCGTGCAGGATCCGCCAATGGTTGGACAGCGTCGATCTGGGCACGCCCACGCCGTCCGGGCTGCATGCGCTCTCGCCGGCCTCGTGCGAGAGGACGTCGGCGGGCTGAGGCAGCGAGGCCTGGACGCCGCGCGACGCTTTCTCGATGATCATCAGGGCGTGTTCGAAGAGGCGGAAGAGGCAGACCGCCGCTCCCCCGAGGCGCACGCCGCGTGATGGAGCTGTACATCGACGTCCCCTGGATCCTGCAGGTTGCCGAGCTCGCGGGTGCTGGGGACCCCACCCCCGACGACTACGGGGTGCCGGTGGCAGCAGTCGCCTGCCACCGGGCCGAGCTGCTGGAGACCCCCGTCTACGACGGCCCCTGTGCCCGTGCCGCCGCGCTCGTGCACATCCTCGGCCGCTGCCGCTGGTTGGAGCGCTCCAACATGGCAGTAGCCGTAGCGACGGGCGTGATGTACCAGGAGGCCTCCGGCATCCCGGTCAAGCCCACCCGGGACGACGCCATCGCTCCACCTTCGCGGTCACGACTCCCCAGGGGACGGCGGATGTGAGCGGTGCTGGTCTCAGTCCCCGACGTGGCGGGGGCGTGTGGCACCGCGGACAGCCCGAGCAGGCTGTCCGCGATGCCTCCTGGTCCGGGCGTGTTGCAGCTTGCGGGTGAAGCGGTGCATGTGGGGGTCGAGCATCTCGGCCGGCTCATTGAGGACCTGCTCGTCGGTCAGCCACCGGATCGCGTTGAACTCGCCTTGGTCGTACGAGGTGATGGTGCGGGCGTCGGCATCGAGGAGATACCAGAGCGAGACGTCGGTGTGCGCGTTTTGCCCCCGCGTTCGGGTCACCGTGAGGAAGAGGGGATGCTCGCCGGTGATCGGTGATGCCACGGCCTCGATGCCCAGCTCCTCACGGCATTCGCGGACCACGGCGGCCCACGGGTCCTCACCCGGCTCGACGTGTCCTCCGGCCGGCAGCCACAGGCCCGCCTTGCGGTGCGCGACGAGCAGCAGCTGCCCGCGCGCGTGGTCGAGGACGACGAAGTAGCTCACCAAGTGCATGGCCGGAACATCCGGCTTGCGCACCCGGTAGACCGGGGCTCCGCCGGCGATCCACTGCGTGGCGGACTCCAGATGGGTGCGCTCCAGGTCGTCCCACGGTTCGATGGCACCGACCAGCTCGAGAAGGCGCGCACGCGGCTGATCGTCAGAAGCGGTGAGCGGGTGGCCAGTTGGGGTCATCTGTGCATGCTCGCAGGAGCCACTGACAACCGCGGCGGCGGTGCCGGACAGCTTTGCCGGCCGCCGCCCGCGGTGGAAGTGCCCGAGGATGCCCGCGCCAGCGGTCACCTCGCCCCTCAGCCGCCACTGGCCCGCAGATGCAAGGCAGTTGGTTCGCATGCACGCCGATGCGATCACCTGAGGAGCCCCACGGGCTGGGCCATGAGTGCCGAGGAGCCGCGTTCCCGGCGCCGCCTGGTGCCCGTGCACGTCTGAGGACGCCCGGACAACGTCGGCGGGCGACTTCGCAGGGCGGCGAATGCCGAAGGCGCGGCGTCACGCGAGCGCCCGGGCCTCCTTCGGGTTCGGGCCGTACTTGTTCGCGCCCGCCTTGCTGCCCGCGGAGCAGAGGACCAACAGGACAATGGCGCCGATCGTCGGGACGAGATGGATGAAGATCCCCCAGCCGGAGCGGCCCGTGTCATGCAGTCGGCGGACCGCGACGCCCCAGGTCGGCAGCAGGAGTACGAGCACGGCAATGCCGACGCCGGAGAGTAGGGCCGACGAGTGGGTCGCGACGCCGATGCCGCCCAGCACCCCGTATTGCGCCGCTGGGCGTGGGAGGTTGGCCAGTTGCGTGCAACCGACGTAATGGCGATCAGACTGCGGCGGCGTCCTCGATGGCGAGCGGTGATCGAGAGCTGTGAATTGGTCTGAAGGAAGGGCGTGCCTCCCCGATGGATCGACGGGGCTCGAACAAGCGGCCCCGGCTGCCTCGCGGGTATACGGACCGCGAGGCAGCCAGGCGCGCGATCGGTGGATCAGCCTTGGACGACGAACGTCTTGGCCCTACCGGAGCTGCTGGAGCAGGACTGCTTCTCCTTCGCGGTCATCTTCCGGGACTTGACGACCACCGCGTTGCTTTGGCCGTCCGTCCCGTTAGGGGCAGGCCCCGTGATGATGTCGGGGACGAACCAGAAGTAGTGGCCCCACTTCCTGTCGTCGTAGTGGGTCTGCCATGTGCCGGAGATGGTCTGCATCACCTGCGCACGGGAGATCCAGCCGACTTCACCGGGTTTCACCGTCATGTTGACGGAGCTGGTCTCCGAGTGCGTGCTCGACCAGGTGTGGCTGTAGGTCGCCGTCACGCTGAGATCGATGATGTCCGCGATCTTGCCGCCGACGGTCACGGACACGCCCGCCGAGTCCGTGGAACCGACCGTGTCGGACCAGGTCATCGACTGGGTGGCAGGCGAGGTGCTGCAGTTGTAGAGCGAATCGGAGACCCGGTGGAAGTCTCCGAGGTACGCCTCGCCCAACTGGGGGTCGTTGAAGGTGCACTTGCCTGCGCCCGAGTCGCAGTCGGCTATGAGCTGTGCCCGGGTGGGCTGGTCATCGGCCGAGGCCGGGGCGGCTATCGCCGCGACCATGCCCAGGGCAGCCGCCGAGAGCGCCAGCATGTGTCCGCCGTAGCGCATCCTGCGGTTGTTCGCCATACATGTGCCTTTCGCTGTGCATGAGGGGGGTCGGCGATCGCAGGAAGAGTGACTGAAGTTACCGCGATCACCGCCTGTTGCGATCCAGGAGACGCAACAACTGACCTATCTACACCACCAGTTGATGAAATCCCAGCCGTGGGCGGCCTTCTGCCTGTAACAACGGCTAACACAATGGGGTGGATCAGCTGGTGGCCGTGTCGGGACGGTAGTTGAGCGTTCGGCTTCGGTGTGGGGGCGTCACCGTGACTCGCGTCGGATGAACTGTCGGATCGCCTAGAGCCGCTGTTGCCGCAGCGCAAGCGGCGCTTTCGCTATCCGGGCCGCAAGCCGCTGCCGGATCGGGGGTGCTGTGCGGGATTCTGTACGTGCTGCACACGGGCGTTCAGTGGGAGTACCTGCCCGAGGACCTGGGCTTCGGCTCGGGCATGACCTGCTGGAGGCTCTTGCCCAGCCACGGAGCGGGGTCGTCGGCGTTGCAGAAGTCGTCGAACAGCACGTTGACCACGTAGTCCGGGTCCTCGACCTCGTCCGGCTGCAGCCACACGTCGCGTTGCCATGAGGGACTCGCCAGAGCGAGAACCGCCGGTTGTGCCCGGTTGTGGCGCAGGGTGAACAAGCCGGTCTGGGTCTCGATGACCAGTCCGAAGCTGCCCAGCCGGAGGCGATCAGGCCGTGACTGGCTGTACCTCCTGGGCGACCCGCGCGTCGTAGGCGTCGCGGGCATCCAGGACGGAATTGATGTTCTCCTCCGACCAGGCGCGGATCGCGTGCATCAGCGCGGTGACGCTCTCGCCCAGCCCGGTGGCCGCGTATTCGACCTTGGGTGGAATGGTCGGGTAGACCGTGCGAGTGACCAGGCCGTCCCGCTCCAGGGTGCGCAGGGTCTGGGTGAGCATCTTCTGGGTGATGCCGTCCAGTCGGCGCCGCAGCTCGCCGAAGCGCATCGGGCCGCCGGACAGTGCACCCATGACCAGCATGGTCCACTTGTTGGCGAGTACGTCCAGGATCTGGCGCGAGGGACAGGCAGCCAGATAGGCATCCGCGCCGCCGTAGAAGCGCAGGTTGTCAGTAGTACCCATGAGGTACCTATATACCTTTGAGGTGCCTTCTGTTCAACGGTTACCGGCCCGCCGAGGATAGGGACATCCCAAGCGACTCTCCGAACAGGAGTGCATGACCATGCGCGCGATCACCCAGAAGACCTTCGGCGGCCCCGAGGTGCTGGAGCTCGTCGACGACGCCCCCAAGCCGGCCCCCGGACCGACGCAGGTGCTGGTCCGAGTCAGGGCGACCAGCGTCAACCCCGTGGAACTGTTCGTCCGCTCCGGTGCCTTCCCGTTGCTGGGCGAGCCGCCTTTCGTCCTGGGCTGGGACATCTCCGGGGTGGTCGAGCAGGTCGATCCGGGTGTGCACCGGTTCAAGGTCGGAGACGAGGTCTACGGGATGCCGTACTTCCCGGCCGCGGCCGGGGCGAACGCCGAGTACCTGGTCGCCCCCGCGCGGCAGCTGGCTCGCAAGCCCGCAGGAATCAGCCACGAGGAGGCCGCGGCGCTGCCGCTGGTCGGCCTGACCGCATGGCACGCACTGGTGGAGATCGCACAGCTGCGGCCAGGGCAACGGGTACTGATCCACGGTGCGGGCGGCGGGCTCGGGCACATCGCGGTGCAGCTGGCCAAGCACCTCGGCGCGGAAGTGGTGGGCACGGCGAGCGCGGGCAAGCACGACTTCCTGCGCGGGTTGGGTGCGGACCAGCTGATCGACTACCGGACCCAGGACTACGCCGAGGTGCTCCAGGACACGCCGGTGGACGTGGTGTTGGAGACCCTGGGCAGCGGGAACGCCGAGCGTTCCTTCGGCGTGCTGCGGCAGGGCGGCGTGCTGGTGACGGCGGTGGAGCGGACCAGCACCACCCTGCCGGAGCTTGCGGAGCAGTCCGGCGTACGCTTCGCAGCGGTCGGCGTGGAGCCGGACCCCGCCGGCCTGGAGGCACTGACCGAGCTGGTCGAGGCGGGGAAGCTGCGGGTGCACTTGCAGCAGGTCTTCCCACTGGAGAAGTTGGCAGAAGCGCACGAGGTGCTGGCTGCAGGCGGCGTGCAGGGCAAGCTTGCGATCACGGTCTGAACGGACCGCGTGAGGCGTGATCAGGCTGCGGCGTCCTCCCGCCGCTCGTCGAGGAGCCTGCGATCGAGGCTGGGGCCACTGACCGGGAGCCGGCCCCGGCTTCGATCAGGTCAGCGGCTGCGAGCCGGAATTGCCATCCAGGAGCACGAGACGGATGTACAGGTGCACGTGTGGCCGGGGGTTCCGGCAGAGCGCGTTGGAGGCGAGCTGCTGGGGCAGGTCGCCCTGTTCTCCAAGTCCGGCCGTATCCCGGTGCACTCCACGATGGGAGGGCCGGAAGGGCAGTGGCTGGAGCTGGAGGGGCCGGGGCTGTACGGGGTGCGCGCTTACCGCTTCGGGGAGGCCCGGCCGCGCAGGCACGGCGGGATGAGGCGGTCAGGCGGATCGGCGACAGCGACAGCGACAGCGAGGACATCGAGATGCCCACCGACCTGGAGTCGTACGTGATCGACATGTGGCCCTAGCCCCGGGCAGAAGCGCCCGGTTCGCCAGAGACGACCCCGACGGGGGTACGGGGTCGGGCGGCCGGAGAATCGCACCCGCGCCACCCGACCCCTCACACACCGGTCGTGATCGCCAGTGCGGCAACGTGATACGCCCTCGCCATCGAGATCAGCTGGTGACCAAACAGCGATTGGCGTGCCGTTGTAGCGGAGCGTATGGCGCGCGCCCACGCACCACCAGCCGGTCAGATCCATCAGCACCTCGCAGTGCGGATCCTCTTCAGCCGACCTCATGTACTGCTCTTCTCCCAGCAGGGAGGGAATCGAACCGTCAGTGGACCGGTCAGACCGATGTCCACCCCTCCGGGAGGCGACGCCCCGCCAGGGCATCACACGAAATCGGCAGCCGACTCCATCCTCAGCAGGGCGTCCCTCCATTCCGCCCCGGAAAGCTGCATGGCCGCCCGGCGCAAGTCGAGGGGGTGACCTGCGGCAAGCGATGCGGCGATCTCCAGCACGGTCAGATGGGGCCCCATGGTGCCGGGCTCTCGGCGATGGTCGTCCAGCAGTTCGGGCGTCCGCAGCAGTTCCAGGACACCTGCCCAGTTCACCGCGGTCGGGCGGTCGGGCGGCTCCACGGCGCCCAGCGCGGGCTCCTCGATGAACCGGCGCAGCCAGTAGCCGCCACGGAAGGAGGCGAGGACCACCGTCGCCCTCCTCCTCTGGTGATTACCCACTGACTCCACAAGCTGACGTGCCAGGACCGCCGCCTGGGGGGCTTGCAGGACAGACAGCTCGTCGGCATGATCGATAGTCATGCCGCCACTATGCGGCGGCTGCAGACAGGGGCTCCGTGCGGCGCCACCCTCTGTCACACGAACAGACCAGGCCGCTTTGGTCATGGACTCATGCCATTGCTGCGGCAGTGACCAACCAGGGCCGAGTCGCATTGCCCGGCCGGGCGGGGTGCTGGCGAGCGCGGCTCAGTCACTGCTCCGCGGGATCCTCCTCGGAGCGCCGGACCGCCTTCTTCACCGCCTGCTCCGACGTTCAGCCCATCCCGGAACGGATCAGACCAAGCGCAGAGAATGACGGTGGCAGCGGCGAGACGGCCGCCGCACGAGTCGTGAGTCGGCCGTCGACCAGGTGAGACCGACGTCTACAGCGCAATGTCCAAGGTCACTGACTTGGACGCGAAGCCGTTGCGCTCGTAGAAACGGATGGCCTCGGTGTTGCTCGAGTACGCCGTCACCTCCGCCGCCTGTGCTCCCTTTTCCTTCGCCCAAGCCGTGAACTCACCGATCAGGCGCCCACCGATCTGTTCCCGGCGATAGGAGGGCTGCACATACATGCTCACCAGCGACGCCACCCTCACCGGCTTCATCGCGGTCCCCTCCGCCACGACACCGGTGAGATGGCCGACGACCTCGCCATCCCGGTCGGCAACGAGCAGCAGCCGGTCCGGATCGTCGATCCCGGCGGTAAAACGCTGCGGTCCGTGCTCGCGCGGCCAGTCGACGTTGATGCTCGGATCACGAGTCCCTGCGTCCTCGGCAAACAGGGCACGACTGCACGCCACAAGACTGTCGACGTCCGCATGCTCTGCCTTGCGGACAACCACCACATGCCGTTGATCACTCATGGTCTCGACGCTATCGGCTGCCACTGACACCTTGGCGCCGCCTCACGTGCTCCCGACACGGGGCCGATCCGCGGCGCCTCTTCAAGGCGTCCAGGCAGCGCGAGATCTTGACCACTGGGGACGCTGGAAACCGACATGCTGGAGCCGCTGAACGACGTCACAACTCGGTCGCGGTGCCGTACAGGTCCGTGATGTCGTCGATCCAGGCGTCGACCTCGTCGCCGCCGGAGAACTCCGAGACCTCGTGGAAGTCGCCGCCGGCCCCGAAGGACCGGCCCGCGCCGCCGTACAGGACGACACAGCGGATCCGGTCGTCGCCGTCGAGGTCGGTCATCTAGCAGCGCGCCGCATTTTGCTCGGCGGCGCTCCAGGGCGGTCGTCACGCGACGTCGTTCAGTTCGGTCTGCTGACGGCAGCCGGGGCACAAGGGGGTGTCCGAGCCCTCGACGTCGGCCTCCAAGGGCCACGGGCGCTGCAGCCACGCGGGGAGCAGACGAGCAGAGATCAGGGGCCGGCTTCTGCGCGGACGATCAGCGTGCCGATGTGTCCGGGCTTGGGAGCCTCGAGGGTTCGGGCTTCGGTGGCCGTGAATCCGGCGCGGGTGAGGAAGCGTTCTCAGACTGCTGGGCGGTAGCTGTACCGGTAGGTGAACATCGCCTTGCCGGCGAATCCGCCCTTGTCCATGCCCTGCGGGCCGTACGCGTTCGGGATCGCCGGCGGCTGGGAGAAGACGAACACGCCTCCCGGGTTGAGTCGAGCCCGCACGAGCGGGAACAGACGGCTCGGGTCGGCGAACCAGGCGGCCCCGCAGATCGAGTAGACCGCGTCGAACACGCCCTCACCGGCGGGCAGCCACTCCAGGACCTCCCCCACATGCGAACGTGGCACAGGTGTCCGCCACCGTTCGCTGGTCTACTTCACCATGACCGGAGAGAGGTCCACGTCGTGCGCCTCAATGCCCTGCTGTGCCAGGAACGCGAGTTTCCGGCCGGTGCCGCAGCCGATCTCCAGGACGCGCTGCGGGCTGCCGAGCATTTCGGGCCCGCGTCCGTGCCCGGCGTACTGGGTCCAGCAGAACGTGGGCTCGGCGTCTCCTTGAACGCGGACTCGGGGACTCGGCTCAGGCGTCCCACAGCTCGGTCTCGGCGGCGATGTCGTGCGGTACGGGCACAGCGTGTTCCTCAGGGTCTCGGGCTGGTACGCGGGCAACCCCCGCCCTCCGGGGGAAGGTGAGGACGGGGGCGACCGTAGCGGGGTCAGTGGCTGTCGGGGACCTCGTCGTCGTACGGGGAGCAGTCCGCGCCGTCGATGGCCCGTCGTGTGACCGCCGTATCGCAGCTCGCGATACCCGGCACCCCGGCGTCGCCCGGACCATGGACCGCAAAGGCGGGCGGTCCCGAGCCGGATTCCTGGTGTTCGCCCCGGCCAGATGCAACACGTACCGCTGGCTTCGGCCGCCGTGGCGCAAGAGTCGATGCTCCAGGCCGACGACGAGCATCAGGACCATGAGCCAAAACAAGGCGCGCTGTTCCGAGCTGCGGCCGCACAAGAACTCGGCCCGGGCACCACTCCTGGGGAGGGGGCGGTGCCGGGCCGTGCTCGTCGGGTCAGAGGAACTTGGCGGCCTTCTCCTTCAGCTGGGCGGCGAAGTAGTCGGCAGCATCGGGACGCATCCTGGCAAGCGCGACGAGGCCGGTGATCGCGGTGTCCGCGACCTCGGCGTGGACGTCGTCCCAAGTGTGCGAGTTGCCCTTGCGCGGGTTGGTGCCCTTGGCCCCGATGACGGCCTGCGCGGCTTCGCCGGTCTCCTCGGCAATCTTCAGGACCTGGAGAATCCAGCTGTCTTCCGGAGTGAGGCCCTGCTCGCGGTCGGCGGTGTCGAGCCGGTGGGCGAGTGCGGTGATGGTGAGCCACGGGTCGGTCATGGCGCGGTGGTCTCCTCGCTGTGGCTGCGCTGGTTGGGCACGCCTCGGTCGTTTTGCAGGTCCCACAGCTCGCGGAACAGGCCTGGGGCGGCGACGAGCTGGGCGAAGGTGCCTTCCTGGATGATCCGGCCGTGGTCGAGTACGACGATGCGGTCTGCCACGGCGACGTTGGCGAGGCGGTGGGTAACGAGGACGACGGCCCGGTTGCGGGCGATGTCGCGCAGGCCGGCGAAGATGCGGTGTTCGGCGCGGGCGTCGAGAGCGCTGGTGGGTTCGTCCATGACAAGGAGGCCGGCGGGCCGGAAAAAGGCGCGGGCGATGGCCATGCGCTGCCACTGCCCGCCGGAGAGTTCGACGCCGCCGTACCATTCGCGGGCGAGGAGCGTGTCCAGGCCACTGCGGAGTTCGGCAACGACTTCGTGGGCGCCGGACCGCACCGCTGCTTCCTCCACGGCCTGGTCGCCGCCGTCGTGGGGCTGGCCGAGGGTGATGTTCTCGCGCGTGGACAGCGGCCAGTGCGCGAACGACTGCGGTACCACGGCGGTCTGCTTCCACAGGTGCTTCGGGTCGAAGTCTGCGATGTCACTTCCGTCCCAGGTGACGGTGCCTTCGCTGGGCAGGTAGAGGCCGGTGAGCAGCTTGGACAGGGTGGTCTTCCCCGATCCGTTCTCGCCGACCAGGGCGAGGACTTCACCCCGCCGTACCTCCACGGTGACCTTCTCCAGGGCCGGCCGGCCGGAGCCGGGATAACGGAAGGTCAGCCCGTCCGCGCGCACGACTTCGGGCCCGTCGGGGGTGCGGCTTCCTCGGTTCATGCGGTGTCCGCCGGCTTCCTCGATGAACTCCACCCAGTCATCCACGTACAGGCCGGTACGGAACAGCTGGGTGTCGTAGCCGACCATGCCGCGCAGCGAGGAGCCGACGGTGCGCAGCGCGAACACGGCGGTTCCGGCTGAGGCGACGGTCATGTGGCCGAGGGCCAGGAGCAGGCAGAGGGCGGCCCATACGCCGGCGGAGGCGAGTCCGCCGGCGAAGGCGCCGATCAGGGAGTAGCGGGCTCCCTGGTTGACGGCCCTGTCGGTAACGGCGTCGACGCGGGCGCCGATCGCCCGGTAGCGGGAGAGCAGGAAGTCGGCCATGGTGCCGGCGCGGAGTTGGTCGGCGATGTCCTTGTCCACGATGTACCAGCGCAGCAGACCTAGGGTGCGGCGTTCGGCGGCCATGGCCCGGCTGGTCTCGTACTGGATACGTGCGCCTTTCATGCTGGCGATGGCCTGCGGGAGCACGGCGATCAGCAGCAGGGGCAGCAGGACGGGGTGGAGGACAGTGAGCACCCCAGCCGCCGCGATGATGGAGGCCAGGCAGGACATGAGCTGCTGGGACTCGGTGATGAGGTCCTGGGCGACGTCGGCACCCCGGTCGGCGTTGTCCCACTTGTCGTTGAAGCCGGGATGGTCGTAGGCGGCGAGTTCGGCGTGTACGGCCGCGTTCAGCATTTCCAGTTCCGCCTCACGGGAGATCCGCGGTGACAGGCGGCTGGAGACGTTGACGATGGCGATGCCGAGCAGGGCTCGCGCCCCGGCCGCTACGGCGAGGACGCTGATCGCGGGCAGGGCGTCGGTGAGCCGGTCCTGGATGTGGCCGGAGGCGATCAGGGCGGTGATGGTGCTGGTGGTGGCGACCAGGCCGAACGCTTCCAGGATCGCGGAGACGGCCTGACAGGCGAGGAGAACGATGATCGCGGTCCGGTCCACCCGCCAGCCCAGCTTCAGTGCGCGTTTGACGAGCTGGGGAAGGCGGCGGGTCATGGACCAGGTGGTGACCTGGTTCCGCTGGAACACGGACAGGGTGGGCGACTGGAACCGAAGTTCCTCGGCGGGCGTGGCGGGTTTGTCTGAGTCGGTATCGGTACTCAAATGCGGCCTCTCTCACGGGTGTTCGGACTGGAAGAGTGCCGTGCAGATGAGTGCGCGGCCGGGGCGACAGGCGGCTTGCACTCGAATGTGTGAACGCATCGCAGAAGCATCCGGCCGGAGCGAAGACGCTCCCGTGCGCCGGTGTTTTGCTGCGAGACGGCTGAAGCCCCCTGTCGTGCAAGGGGCTTCTCATGTCGTGTGGCCGGCTCGGTGCCTATGGGCAACCCGGGTCTGCGGGCTCCCGGGGAGTACGTCGACTGCTACGGCCGACCCCTGTAGGGGACATTTGAGGCCCCCCGCACCCGGTACGGGGGGGCAGGCTGGTACAACACCACCTACCGGATCACCGGGGACGGCCTCGGAGAGCCGGTCATCCTGCGCGTCGGCCCGGCCCCGGAGCGCCAGTTCGTCTCCGAGCGCGAGCTGATGGGCAACGAGTACGCCCCCGTGCCCTACCTCGCGCCCCTCCCGGACCTCATTCCGCGCGTGTTGTTCGCCGACTGGTCGCTGGAAATCATCGGCGGGGAGTGGATGGTGCAGAGCCACCTCGGCGGCGCCCGCTCCTGACCGCCTCGGCGACTACTCCCGCACTCTCTGGCCGGGCTTCTTCGCCCGGCTCGGCACAATCGCGCAGGACGTCCACGCCGTACGAGGACCGCACCTCGACCCCGTCGCCGGGCCCGGCCACCCCACCTGGAGTGAAGCCGTGCTCGCCTCCCTGCACACCATCTTCGACGACGTCACCCGCGTCGGCCTGGACGCCGCGGACATGCGCAAGGCCGCCGACGTCGGGTGTCCTGTTCCGGGGACACGGCCCCTCCATTCAGCCAGGTTGGAAGAATGCGAGCATTTTCTGGCCGGCGTCCGGCGAGGCCAGGATTTCCTGGACGTGCGCGGACTGCCGGCCGGCAGCGCTGGTGCGTTCGAACATCTCGAGTTCGTATTCTTTGACGGCGGCGGGAAAGTCGTCGGGGTGCGCGGCCAGCGCGAGGCCGAGCAGGGCGCCGTCGAGCAGTGCCATGTTGGCGCCCTGCCCCACCGGCGGCATGAGGTGCGCGGCATCGCCGAGCAGCGTGATGTCTGGCGTCGACGGCCAGGTCAGGCCGACCGGGAGAGTGGTGATCGACCGCGGCAGGATCGTGTCGTCGCAGGCTGCGATCAGTGCGGTGAACCGTGCGTCCCAGCCGGTGAACAGGTCGATCAGCCGCACCCGGGCGGCGGCCGGATCGCCGAACGGGATCCCACTGGTCGCGAACCAGTCCTCGGCGGTGTTGTAGAAGCTGAGGTAGATGCGTACGCGGCCGTCGCCGTTCCGCTGCGCCGACAGGGATTGTCCGTTGCCGAGCACCCAGTAGTTGCCGCGACCGACCATCGCCGCAAGGTCGGGGTGGGTGTGGTCGATGTCGGGAATACCGAGCTCGACGACGTTTTGCCCGGTGTGCGCTGGTCGGGCGTCGGTGAGCAGTGCGCGGACCCGGGAGTCCGCGCCGTCGGCGCCGACCAGCAGGTCATACGTCGCACTGCTGCCGTCGGCGAAGTGCAGCAGGCCGTTGTCGGCAGATTCGAACGCGCGCCCCCAGCGCACCGCGTGTTCGGGGAGAGAGTCCAGCAGCAGGTTGCGCAGATCGGCACGGTCGACCTCAGGTCGCTCGAGCGGGGCGTCGTCGGGGGTATCCTCCTGCAGCAGCAGGGTGCCGTCCGGCTCGAGAAGTCGCAGGTCCTGGCCTTGACGACGGGCAATCGCGTGGAACTGGCCGATCAGGCCGGCCTCGCGCATCGCCCGCTGCCCGGTCCCGGAGTGCAGATCAAGCATGCCGCCCTGACCGCGTGCGCCGCGCGATGATTCCCGTTCGTACACGACGGCGTCGATGCCGTTCACGTGCAGCACACGGGCGAGGGCCAGGCCGCCCAGTCCGGCTCCGACGATGGTGATGGTCATGGTTGCCTCCGATTCGCCGTATTGCCTGCTCGCGTTCGCCGTATTGCCTGCTCGCGGGAGATCGACCCGTGGTGCGCGCGGGCCACCACCGGTGGGGCGCCGAACGCGATCCCGGACTCGCCGATCGCCTCGGCCGGGAACCTGGTCAGCCGGCCGGCCTCGGCCGGCTCGGCGACCAGTTCGTTAGCCGGGCGGTGAGCCGCTCGGCAACCCGGCGGGAGTTGGTGAACACGATCGTCGACCGATGTTCGCCGACGAGGAAGGTGCTCACCTCCTCGACCGGCCGAACCGTCGCGGACAGGCCGATCCGCTGTGTCGGTTTGCCAAGCTGCGCGTCCAGCCGGACGAGGGACAGGGCCAGATGCGCAGCTCGCTCGGTGCTGGCCACCGCGTGACGCCTCGTCCACGATCACCGTGCGCACCCCCAGCGGTGATTCGCGCGCATGGTGGAACTGAGCAGTCGGAACAGTG
The DNA here is from genome assembly GCF_900215565.1 of Streptomyces sp. Ag109_G2-15. Classification (NCBI taxonomy): domain Bacteria; kingdom Bacillati; phylum Actinomycetota; class Actinomycetes; order Kitasatosporales; family Streptomycetaceae; genus Streptomyces; species Streptomyces sp. Ag109_G2-15. Next base: position 7,768,325 of record NZ_OCNI01000001.1, on the reverse strand, counting down.
ACTCCGGGGTGGTGACCAGGATGTCCGGCGGGGTGCGGAGGAACGCCCTGCGCTCGGTGGCGGGAGTGTCGCCGGCGCGCATGCCGACCGTGATCGCCGGCTCTGGTCGGCCGAGCCGGATGGCGGCCTGGCGGATGCCGGCCAACGGCGCCCGCAGGTTGCGCTCGACGTCCGCCGCCAGCGCCTTCAGCGGCGAGACATACAGCACCCGGCACCGAGTCGGTGGCCAGCCGGTGCAGTACGCGGAGATACGCGGCCGGCGTCTTGCCGGAGTCGGTCGGCGCGAATACCAGCGCGTGCCGTCCGGCGGCGACGGCCTGCCAGGCGCCGCGCTGCGCCTCGTTGGGCGCGGCGAACCCGCCTGTGAACCACGCCCTGGTCGCCGGCGAGAACGACGCCAGCGCATCGTCGCCCGCCACGCCCCCGTCCTCGCCCGTCCCACCGGCAGTTTCTCGCCCGCTGATCAGCCGGTTCACCGGCGAAGCCGGGGCGCGAGCACCGTGCGCACGACCTTGGCCACTTTGCTTGCGGCGGATCCGCCCTCGTCTTCGGGTTCCGGTTCCAGCACGCGCTGGATCTGCTGCAGCAGCTGGTTGGTTGATCGCCAGAGCGGGACGAACATGCCGGCGACCGGCCCGACGCCCTGGATCGGGCCGCCGGACAGCTCGGTGACCTTCTTGGCGGCCGTGACCGTTGTCGGGTCCCGCAGGATCAGGTGCACCTCGCCGTCGACCAGCCGGATTTCCATCTTGCGCGCGGCGGTTTCCTCCGGGTTCGCGTCCGTAGTCGTCTCCGGATCCAGCTCGTCGATCTTGGCGGCGACCGCGTCCGGATCGACCCCGAGTTCACGCAGCACCTTGGCCGCCATGCTGTTCTCCGCCCGCAGCATCGCCTCAAGCAGGTGATGGCTGCCGACCGGTGCGCCACCGGCCAGCGCGCTGGCGGCGGACACGGTGTCCTCGGTGGCAGGTGTGCCGGTCGGCCATGGGCCGACCGCGACGTCCTGCGATCCCTCCAGCGAAGCCAGCACCGCGGCACGGATCTTGCTGATCGGATTGATCCGCTCGGCAAGCACCTTCGCGCCGACGCCCTCACCTTCCCTGACCAGGGCGAGCAGGATGTGTTCCGTACCGATGGAGGTGTGGTGCAGCTGCTGCGCCTCACGCAGGGCGAGTTCCAGCGTCTTCTTCGCGCCCGGCGCGAACGGGATATGGCCGCTCAGCTCCGCCGTGCCGGGCTTGACCACCGCGGCGATATCGACCCGCGCCGTCTCCTTGTCGTACCCGAGTTGGTGCAGAACCTTCGCCGCCGTGCTGTCCGGCACGTCGAGCAGCCCCAACAGGATGTGCTCCGTGCCGATGTAGTCGTGCTTGAGCAGCCTCGCCTCCTCCTGAGCCGTGACGACCACCTTGCGGGCTTTCACCGTGAACCTTTCAAATGACATGGCTCCATGGTCTCAACCCCTGTCAATACACTGGTATTGATAGGGTCACCGTGCTGAAGGGAGGGTGTGATGGAGAAACCGTCGGACTGGGAGGGCCGGCTCGCGCGCTGGCAGAGTGAACTGGAGCTGTTCGAGCAGCTGGACGAGAAACCCTGGGTCACGCTGGCCAAGGCGGAAGCCGAGACCGGCGTCTCCCGCTCGGCCCTGCGGTCCTGGTACCGCAATGGCGAGATCCAGTCCCGGCTGGTGGACGGCCCGAACGGGCCGCAGCGCCTGGTCCGGCTGGACGCGGTGATCGAGCGCGCCGCCGCGTCACCGCGCATTCAGCGCAGGGCGGAACGGGAAGTCAGCCTGGAAGCCCAGGTCACCCTGCTACGGCACCGGGTTGACCAGTTGGAGCTGCGGCTGGCCGAGCTGGAGCGGAAGTGACTGGCGCGAGCAGCACCGTGCCACCGGCCCGGAGCGGTGCCGCCACCGCCGGATCCGCCTGCTCATCCACGACCAGGGAGTATGGCCGATCGAGCGGCGCCCAGTAGGGGAACGGGCCGGCACCGAGCTTGGAGTGGTCGGCCGGCACCACCGCGGTCCGTGCCGCGTACAGCATCACGTGTTTCAGCTGCGCCTGCTCCAGCGTCGGTACACAAAGGCCACGCCCGGCGACCAGCCCGTCCGCGCCGAGGAGGACCACATCCGGCGTGATCGACCGCAACTGCTGCCCGCGATCACCTCGTTCGGGTACCGCAGCCGCCCGTGCCCGTACCGCTGCTCTCTTCGCCGATCATGACAAGGACGGTAGGCGGCGCGACCCGGCCCGGTCGTCAGCGCCCGGATGTAATCCAGAGCGGTGCTCATCCCGGGGATGTATAAGGACGGCCCCTGAGACAACCCCTCGAACCGCTGGTCATAGCGCCGCCATATGACAGACGAGACGAGATCCCACATCAGCGTACGGCCACCCCAGCAGACACGTGGTGGGCACGGCGTGATCGTTTCTTCGGTGAATCCGATCACCCACCGGGGTGAGACAGCCCCGAACAGTCTCGAAGCGACGGGACACCGGCCAGTACGGTGCGCACCTCATCCGCATTTCGCACGCTTGCATGTTGCGCAGGCCGAAGGAACACCGTGAAATTCCCTGTGTCCACTCGTGGTTGGGCCATCGTCGGTGCAGCGGCCCTGCTCCTGGCAGCGGCCAACTCGGCACCGACCGTGGCCGCCGACGTCGCCCGCTCACGACTGGCGACCGTCAACTGCGCGGGCTCGATCAACGTGAACATTCATCCCCTCAACGGCGCCGTCGACGGCAGAAGTGGAGGCAACTTCCGCTGCGCGACGCCGGACGAGTCCTTCGCGGCCGAACTGACGATGTCCGGCTCGGTGACGAGCAGCGGCGACCTCTTCTTCACGACCAGGACCACCGACACCCTCAGGCGGACGGACACGGGGCAGACCTTCCAGTTCACGATCGACCGCCGCTTCGACCGGGACACCACCGCGGCATCCGGCAACGCCACCGAAGGGGGGTCCGGCAGTCAGGCACAAGACTCCGGGGCCGGTACTTTCGGTACGGGGACGGGCCTGGTGACGTTCCTCATCACCAACAACTACGTGCTCGACGTCAACGTGTGACCGCCGCATGCAGGCCAGGGCCGACGCTCACTAGAGCAACGCACTGGTCGGCCTCGGATGACCGAGACGCGCGGGTCAGTGGCCCGGACCAGGTGGACGGAGCCGCTTCGGCTGCTCCACCTCGTCCACGGCGCTGTCCCCCCGTGAACTGCCGGTCAGCGCCCCGAAAATCTCGTGCGGGGGTGATCCAGCCCGCGCTATCGTCCCTGCTGTGCAGGTGCGCAGGCAGCGGCTACTTCTCCTGTCAAGAGAGCAACGCGGGTTCGAATCCCGCCGCCGGCGTCATGCCGGTGTCGTCCAGCGGCCTAGGACACTTACGTTGCCGTCGCCGACCTTGACCTCTGCACACTCACGGCACGGGCCGCCCGCCACGGGGGAGTTCAGGCGGGCGGCTTCGTCATGTCCGGCAATTCAGCCAGCCAGGGCACCCGTGCGCGCCGCGAACTCGCGCGCGCCCTCCACCCGGATCGGGCCGTACAACAGCCCGGCCGTCAGCGCGCGCAGCGAGGGCCGGCGAAACTCCTGTGGCGCCTCCTGCTCTACCCGCTGCAGGCCGGCGAACGTCTGCCCCGCGTCGCCGAGCGCGTTCCATGCGGGCGATGTCGGTCCATGACCGCACACGCCGTTCCGCCATCGGCATGTGGTCGATGTCCGGCCCGGCCGCGATGTCGACTCCCTCGTCCCGGGTCCCCAAAGCGTTCAGTGCGCTGATGCGGTACGCGTCCACCTGTGCCGTGTGGCCTCCACCGTGAACAGACCCGGAACGGCCGGCCTGCGGTCCGCTTCCTGCCCGGCCTCCTCCACCAAGGACAAGGCCGGCGACTGGTCCCGGCCTGTCGCCGCCGAGTACGCCACCGGTCAGCGGCCTCCCTGGTCAGCAGACTCACCGCGGCCGCGGAGCGGCCCAAGCGGCGCATGGCGATCGCCAGCTGACGCGAGGCCTCGCCGACGGCCACCGGAATCCCACTGGACCGTGCGGCCGACAGAGCACGGTCGGCAGCCACCCATGCCGCGCCGCTGTGCTGCTTCAAGGCCGGTTCGGCTGCCAGCACGTACGCGGGCCGGCGCCAGGTGTGCCTCGTCGCGGGCCCGGCCCTTCGAGACGTCCTTCGTCGCCTCCGCCACAGCGATCAACGCAGGCAGCACTTGCCCGAGCCGGGCGTACTCGGTGGCGCAGTAGTCCCGGCGCGCGGCAGCGACCCGCGCGACCAGCCGGGCCAGAGGCACCGGCGCGGCCTGCGGCAGCCGGAACAGCGACACTTCCACATCCACGGGCGCGGCAGCGGCGGAGGCCGGTCCGGCACCACTACGGCGGTCGCCCCCGCTGCCACCGCCCCCTACGAGGCACCGCATCCTCCTCGTCCGACCGACAACCCCCGGCCACCGTGGCGACATTGGTCATGCCCGGTACGGCACGGCGGACGCACCGAGCCGGTCGGGCGCGATCTGCAGGTACGCGGCGCACCGCATCAGCGTCGGGTAGTCGACGCGCAGCTTCCCGAACTCGATGCGGGAGACGGCCGAGCCGAGTGGCCGCAGGCCGCGCCGATCTCAGCATCGGCACCCATGGGCACCTCCTTGGACCCGGGCTGCGTGACCGTGCCCCGAGCGAGCCTGAGCACGCGTACCTCGTTCTCATGGCCCGGATCCTCGTCATCGCGAATATGGAGGAGCCCGTAGGAGCCAGGAGCAACCTTCGCCACATGCTCGAACAGACCGACAACGTCAGGTGATGAGCGGTGATTGGAATGGCCTCCCAGGTGGATGAACGGCTCGCCGTTCATCCACCGGAGGTCAAGGAGGTAGGGACTGGCCATCCGGGCGATGTGAAGCCGAAGCTCGTCCACGACCTGCCTCAGTCGGACTTCATCGTCGTCATCAACCGCGTTTTCCCTGACCGTGATCCAGCCGTGGTACTCGAACACACCGCGATCCTAATGAGGTCAGCCGTGCGTCTACCCGCCCGACAGACTCGCGCGCTGTTGGGTCACGGGATGCGGGGGCTCGGGCGGGGGCTGTGGGCACCAGTCCTGGGGGAGGTATCACGCTGCGCCGGGGTCGTTCTCCTGGCCGTCCTGACTGTCCTGGTACCTCTTGGACAAGGGGTGCAGGCCCAGGAGATCCCTGGCTGCCTTCCCCCTCCTGCTGCCGGGGCTGATCAGCACGATCAGGACAAGCAGCACGTAGGAGCCTGCCATGGTGCAGGCAAGGATGAGAGCGGCGCTTGCGCCACCGTGGAGGAGTTCGTAGATAGACATCGATCGCTTGCCGAGCAGCCCCTTCAGAGGCGCCCGGGGCAGCGTCAGGGCCTAGGGAGGTCGACCGGGCGCCGAGTCGGTCGTGGCCATGAGGAAGGCGAAACGTGGATTCGACTTGAGAGTCATTCGGCGGGTCCTTATGCGGGGAGGGGTCGGGGACGGGCAGGAGGCGATGGGCGGCCTGCCCGCGCTCTGCCTTTGTCCATGAACCCATTGCGCCCCACCGGCGCAGCCAGGTCACGTCACGGAAAATCGGGACTTGACAACCCCGAGGACGCAGATCCGAACACAGCGCTCGGTCCGGGTGGGGCGCCTGCCCAGTACCCGGCGGCGGCGTGCGGCGCTCGATGGCATTGGAATGGCATGGACGGCGGCCGGGGCGACGGTCGGGCGTCCGCGGGCGTCAGTGATCGAGCTGGTCGACCCCTGAGTGGGCATAGCGCTCAATGGTCTCGGACTTCAGGACCATGCCGATGGCGGCGCTGCGTTCTGGCATCGAGTCGGGGTCGAGGTCGGCGGGTGCGGCGTGCGCTTGGCCGTCGGACGTGTGCAGCGGCCGCTGTTCGTACGTCATCGTCCGTGCGTGTGGTGTATGTGCCGACCGACATCGTCTACGCACCCGGACGTACCCGGCGGCCGTGTGTGCTGCTGTGTCCCTTGCGGCTCAGCACGGCAAGAGCGGGCTCAACGATCCGAGGTCGGCTCCTCACCGGGATGGACACACCGGCGCCGCGGCTCGCATCCGGACGGGGAGACCCACGCGGTTCGGGGAGACGACTGCACGCGGAGGGCGGAAGCGCGCCATGGGGCGGTTCGCGTCGTGTGGCTCTTTCACCCGGGCGGCCCCGACTCGAAAGCGTTCTCCGTGGGGAGGCGCTTGGCATGGCTGTGATCTTCTTCGACATCGGGGCGACCCTGGCGGATGCCCATGTGGAACCCGACGGCTCCCTGGTCCTTCGGCCCCGGCCGCGCGTCATGGCAGTACTCGACGCCCTGCGTGAGGTGCGCAAGGGCATCATCTCCAACCCCGGGCCGGGCGACGGTGCCGCCGCACGGGTGGCGGCTGCGCTGGCCGAGGCGTTCCCCGGCCGGTTCACGGATCAGGCGCTTGTGCACTGGGGAGCCAAGGACAGTCGCTTGATCTTCGACCAGGCGGTCGCGAGCACGGCGGGAGCGGCGGCCGGCGAGTGCGTCTTCGTGGGCGAGGACGCCCAGGAGCGCGCATTCGCGCGGCAGGTGGGGATGCGTACGGTGGCCCACCCGGTGTTCGCACTCGCGGCAATGGAAGGCCGTCCTGTGCTCAGGGCGCGGATCGAGGTGGCGGACGGTGTGGGCGTGGGCGAGTTGACCGCGGCTGTGAACGGGACGGAGGCCGTTGTTGTGGAGGCCGTCTCGGAGCGGCTCGCACTCGCCATGGTGACCGCACAGGGCGCCGAGATGCTCGAACGTGCCGGTTTCACGGTGGACCTGCGGGGACCGGTGGATGACACGGCGGTCTTCCCGGTCAGGGACGACAGGCCGGTCTCGGCAGCCGAATCGCGTGCGGAGGTACCTCACGAGGCCTCGTAGGCAGTCCTACCGACGCCGTATCCGGCGGCCGTGCGGTCCGCTTCCGGCACGTATCCGAACAGCGACGACATGGAGCGCGTTGTATGAGTACACAGGGTGATGAGGGTCAGGGGAGCGCCGGTGAAGGCGGGCAGAGCGATGACGCCGAGCGCCGGGCAACCGAGAAATTCATCAGCGACCTGCTGGCGCGGGGCGAGGCGGTGTTCGAGGGCGAGGAGCCCACGCCGCGGACGACGCACGTCATCAAGCGCGAGGACGACGGACGGCTCACCGTCCGCCGTCTGCGCTTTTTCCGCTGATTGCGCTGGCTGCGCTGGCTGCGCTGATTTTACTGACGGGTCAGTCGAAGCACCGTCGGATGAGGGCGAGACCCTCGCCGGTCGTGCTCCGTGTGATCTCGTGCGTCTTGAGCCGGGAGGGGCTGTCGTCGGCGATCGCCGCACCGGAGCGGTGCTCCTCGGGTACCTGGATGCGGCCACGGCGGAAGAGGTCCTCGAGGTACGAGGTGGCGACCCGCTCCGGGTCGGCGGGCCGCACCGAGCCGCCGGCGGGGTCGGAGCCCGCGATGCCGAACCGTCGTTCCTGCGCGGGGGCGCAGAGGGTGAGGGGCTGGGTGAGGCCGTACGTCGACCCGTGGATCGTGACGGCCGTGAGCCCCTCGTCGGCTCCGCCGCCCGGCGTCGCCTCGGCGATGGCGGCGGCTTTGCGCGCCACCTCCGGCTCGGTGATGGAGGTGGCGGCCTCCAGGGAGAGGATGCCGTGACGGATGAACGCCGAGCGCAGGGAGGGACCGTACTTGCCGCCGTTGCGGCGCTGGTCCGCGGCGATCATGTGACCGGCGACCTGTGCGTAGTAGGCGGACACCACGGGCGCCGCCACGACGGCATCCACCAGCAGCTGTCCCGCGGTCTGGGCCGCCAGGGCCAGACCTGCCTGGTCCTGCAGGTCCTGCTGCCGGAAGATCCCGGCGACGACCTTCAGGAACGCGCCGCTGAACAGGCGGGAGAACGAGTGCGGCTCGCTGGAGAGCAGGTTCGCCGGTGCGCTCGGCGGCAACTCGACCGGGTCGCGGTAGAAGAAGCTGTTCGACAGGTTGCGCAGGCAGTCGGGGTCGACCACGTTCGGGTGACCCTGACGGATCGCCCAGCCCAGTTGCTCGGCCATCCTCGACACCCGCGAGGACAGTTCGAGGTCGCCCTGGGTCTCGGCCAGCACCGCGATCCGCAGCGACTCCAGCCCGAGTGAGGTCAGCAGCGCACTGATGTCACCGAACGCCTCGTGCAGGGCAGCCGCCTCCGCGCTCGCCGCGTCGAACAGCTGAGGGCGCAGGGCGTCGAGGATCGCGTGCCCCGTCTCGTGCTCGACGACCTCGGAGCTCTCGCACGAGGCGACGGTGACACCCTGCACTGTGCGACGGAAGAACCACAGGCCCTTACGGTCGTAGAAGGCGTTGAGGTCGTTTCCTGCGTTGAGGTGCGCGGTGAGGGCGCGTCCGACCGTCGGATGCCACTGCGTTCCGGTCGGAACCAGCGGACCCCAGGTCTGGCTGGCCCTGCTGAGCGCATCGGCCGCCACCCAGTAGCGGAACGCTTCGGTGCCCGGCCCGGCGCCGTCCGGCTGCGGCACGGCTTCCGCGATGGCCGTCGGGAAGGGCTGTGTGTCGAGATGCGGAACGGGATGCGGTACGGGCATGTTGACCTGCGGAGGAAATCCGGGGTCGTCCTCGTACACCAGAACCGTCGGGATCGTGGCTTGCTGTTGTTGCACCGTCATGGTGCCTCCGTTAGGACGCAGAGACTGCGGATGCTGGAACCCCCCAACCGGGAAACTCTTGATCAAGAGTCCCTCATGTTCAGTACGAGGCCCTTGTCGTCCGGTGTCAATCCGAACAGAAGCAGATGGGGCCGCGTCCGGCCTGCTGTGGCAGCAGAGGAGCGGCCGGTCGCTCTTGGCCCGTGGCCGGTGCGTGCGTGCCACCAGACCCGGCGACGGGATGGCAGCCAGACGGGTGACCCGGGCTGCCACCCGTGGAGGTGGGGGTGGGCGTGCCGGGCGTACGAGGTAGGACCACTTCTCCTTCACCAGGAACCCGCACGTCCAGCCGCACGGCCTGGGTCGGCGGCCGTAGGACCGTCATCAGCTCCAGTCCCGACATGGCTCCGAACCTCACAGTGGGGGTCGCGGTGAGCACGATGGGCGGGTCGGAGACCTTGTCGTTGCGCTGCTGGCGCGGTGCACCGAGCCCGGACTCCGGGTCGGTTCCCCGAGGACCAGCGGCGCCTGGTCGATGTCCTCGCCTACCGGCTGCCGCCACACTGCGGGCTCGGCCCGGCGCGGGCAGCACAACGGGGCCGGCGGTCCGGCCGGCTCACCGACGGCGGCCTGTGCAGTCGCGGTCTCGGCCCGGGCCTTTGTGGCCCCTCGCCAGGCCCTGGCTTGCTCCCACTTGGGAGCCTTCGCCCACGCCGGAGCAGTCACAGTCTCGCGCAGCTGCCGCCGGTGGGAGTGGTACCAGCAGTACCTGCGCGAGAACCTGCTGTACCTGCCCGCGCACCACCGGGTCGCCGCCGACCCGGCCCGCCGTCACCGGCCATGGCTGCTGCCGCGCCTCGTCGAGGAGGCTGGACGGCATGCCCCCGGCGATTCGGCGGTCGTTCGGACCCTGAGCGAACAGCGTCGCCTCCAGCAGGAGGTGCTCCGCTCCCGGTGCCGTACATCCTGCTGGCGAAGGCCAATATCGAATGCGAGGGCGGCGCTTCTCGCGGTGGTCGCGGGGTCAGCGGGTCGCTGAGACGGCCTCGTCGCAGGTGGTGCGCAGTGCCCGCACATAGGCGTCGGGCGGGCTGTGCGCCGGACAGGGCCTAGCGTCGTCCAGGATGTAGAAGGGGCACTCCGGTGATGCCCGCCTGCCGGGATTTCTCGGAGGTGCTGACTGGGACAGGGCAATCGCCGGCGACCTCCCGACCGGCGCTCGCCTGGTCCGGGCAGCCTTCGAGGGGACCGACTACAGCGACGCGTGGCGGATGAGGATGCGTCCCGCGATGCCGCGGGACCCCGAGTCCTGGCGAAGTGTCCTGCGCGGAGCCTCCTTCCCGGTGGTGGGCAGCGAGGCCGGCGAAGTGCTCCTGGGCGAGGACGCCGGACACCTCGACTTCCGCGCATCGATCCAAGTCGACGACCTTCAGGTCACGCTCAGTACGGTCGTGAGGATCCACAACTGGCGTGGCCGGCTGTACTGGGCCGTGGTCAAACACGTCCACCCGTTCATGGCCCGCACCATGCTCCGCCGCATCCACCGCCGACTCGCCCTCACGGCTCCCAGCGCCGCCGAACGCGCACAGGAGGCGACCACTCCCGCCGTACGGCCAGGGAGTTGAGCCCGACCCGACGCCACAGCGGCGATCAATGGGACCCGCACGACGGCAGTCCAGCCGTCGCCGAGGCCAACCCAGGTCGGCGGCATGGAAGTTGGTGAAGCAGTGAGCACGCGAAGCGCAAAGCGCCCGGCCTCTACAGGCCGCGCGCGCGTGACAGTTGGGGCCTGGGACCGGGACCGTGACCGGGACCGGCGCGAGTCTGTTCACGAACGTGTTGTTCCCGAGCTGACCGGACGAGTTCGCTCCCCACGCCACGACGGTGCCGTCGCCCAGCAGCGCCAGGCTGTGCTCCCCGCCCGCCGCGATCGCGTCGACGCCGTCGAGATTGAGCACGGTGACCGGAACGTCGCTGTCGTTGACCCGGATCCGACCGACAGGCAACCGAGACCGCCGACCGTGACCGCCAAGTGACTGTCGGCCCGGCGTGCTGACCTCTGGCCCCCGGACGCAGGCCGGCCGGTCGGGGGCAAACCCTCGAACGGGCGCCGTACAGCGCGCGCCGGGTGGCAGTCGGCTCACCAGGGGCGCGGAAGACCCTGGCGCGCCTCAGCTTCCTCCACCCGGCCCCCTCAGGGCGTCGACGCGCGGACAGCGGTCGGGTAGGCATGAGGGGGGTCGCGCCGACCGGAGCGATCGCCGCACACAGTGAGCGAGCAGTGGGGGGACGACATGGCCATCATCGTCACATTCGACATTCCGGGCGTCGGGCAGGAGCTCTACGACGCCTGCATCAACCACCTCACCGACGGCGGCGAGTTCACCTCGCTCGCCGACATCCCCGCACCCGGACTGATCTCCCACGCGGCCGGGCCGGTCGACGGCGGGTGGCGGGTCGTCGACGTGTGGGAGTCCGAGGAGGCGCTCGAGAACTTCTCGAAGATCCTGCAGCCGATCCTCTCCGATCTGGGCCACGCCGACGGCGAGCCGCAGATCATCCCGGCCCACAACGTCGTCACCCGCTGACCGACACACTCGTCACGGCGCGGCGGGTCAGGGCACCCAGTACCCCAACGGCAGCCCGGCGCGTGCGCACGCCGGGCTGCCCGCGTCGCCGATCGTCCCGACCGAGGAGACCAGGGCACACGCCATCGATTCAAGGTCACTGGTTCAAGTGTCCAGGCCGTAGCCGAGCGTGCCGTCACGGGACATGTCCCGTGACGGCGCCTTCGTGAGTACCGGGCTGCTGCTTCAGCGGGCGCGGGCGCTTGCTAGATGATGATCGGGTTCGCTTCCACAACGCAGCCCGATCCGATCACCGCGAGCGTCTTCCCGCCCGGCACGACGACGCCGCCGCTGTCGAGCAGGTTGCCGAGGGCGCTGACCGAGTTGGTGCAGTACACCTGTGTCGGAGCGGTTTCGCTGGTGCGGAGCACGACCGGGCCGGACCCGGGGTAGGGGTGGGTGCCGGAGTAGGGGTCGGTCGGTATGGACTTGTCACAGCCCAGGCCGACGGCGGTGGGGACTTCGGCCAGCCCCAGCCTCTTCGCCAGGTCGTTGATCGTGGCGACGGGGTAGCCGAGAGGGGGGTTGGTGAGATCGACCGTGCCCAGCCCGCACGCCAGCGCCGGGGTGTCCCCGGGGGGAGTGGGGGCTGCCTCGGCAGGTGAGGCTAACGCGAGGGCGGCGACCAGGGCGAGCGAGGCGACAGCAAGAGTCCTCTTCATGTTCCTGATGGTTGCCTGTACACGACCAACAGGCGCGGTCTTCAATGCTTAATCGCGAGATCTCCGCACTTCCTTGCTGCCCCGCCCTTCGCGGTCGGCAGAGTAGACGCAGCGCCGTCTGCGCTGGTGACGCGGTTCTTACCGGCCTCCTGGCTTCGTTCACGTTCAGCAGCAGCGTTTGTCGATGAGTTACAGCAGCGGTTGGTCAGCAATCGAGTCGTGGATGTTCACGAGAACTAGCGGCAGTGCCGTGTCGCTGAAGCGATCATCGTGAGGGGACGCTGCGGCAGTTCACGTTGAGTCCCAGCCACTCGCGCCCCGGACGAAGGTGCGATGATCTGTTCGTGGCGACAGATGCCGAGTGGGCTCGGATCCGGAGGGACCTGTGCTTCGGGCAGGTCTTCGAGGGCACCGTGGTGAAAGTTCCCCGGCCCGGTGCGATCGGGATCTTCGTGGACATCGGGCTGAGCGTCGGAGGCTTTGTCGACGTCCTGTTGCTGCCGAACGAGGGCGAAGACTGGCCAGCGGAGGGCATGGTTGCCGATTTCGAGATCTGGTGGGCAGACAGCCGCCAACAAATCCGGCTGAAGCCGTCCGACTCTCGGTATCTACGGACCGACTTCGCAGACTTCGTCGAACGCGTTCGTCCCAGTTGGCCATCCGAAGTCGGTCAGCCCGTTCGTGACTAAGGGCCTGTCATCCCCGACGAGTTGCAGCCGTGCTTCGCTCCGATGGGCCGCCGGCCAACTCCCCATGAGACTGGAGAAGTGGCCGGCTGTCCTTCGGCGGCTAGTGCGTTGTCCGTGATTGTCGGCCGCACCCTCACGGACAGCGCACCAGCTGGAAGGGGTTGCCCTCTTCCCTCGCGATACGGTGCTGCCATGTCTCGATCAAGCGAAACCGGATCAGTCTTGTCTCCCGTCACCGCGGACGACGTCGACCTTGCCGTGCGGCTCGCCGTGGGCATCCTTCGGGACGCACCCCCGCAGGGGTGGGGCGGTAAGGCCGGTTCGCTGGAGTGGGACTGCTGGGAGACCGCCGAGCACCTCGCCAACGACCTGTTCTACTACGCCGTGCAGCTGGGGCCGCAGAGCCCACCGCTGGACACCCATGTGCCCATCGCGTTGAGCCAGAAGAGGCCGGACGGACCCACGGTCTTCCTCTACGCGGACCGTGACGCGGGTCCGGCCGGCCTGCTGCAGGTGCTGGAGGCGTGCGGCGCGCTGCTGGTCGCCATGGTGCGTACCACGCCGCCCCGGGTCCGCGCCCACCACGCCGCCGGGGTGTCGGACCCCGAAGGCTTCGCGGCGCTGGCGCTGCAAGAGACGCTGGTACACATGCACGATCTGGCGGAAGGCTTCGGGCTTGCCTGGACCCCGCCCTCCGCTCTCTGCTCGCGGGTGCTCGCCCGTCTGTTTCCAGAGGCTCCGGGCGGCGCGGATCCCTGGCTCACCCTGTTGTGGGCCACCGGCCGCGCCGAACTGCCGGGGCACCCTCGTCTCACCAAGTGGCGCTCGGACAGCACACCGCGGTCATAGCAGCGGATCGGCCTCAGCCGCCTCCAGGCTGATGATCGTGCCCCTACCGCGGCGAGAGCACACCGGGCCACCCGTCCCAACCGGCAACCCGGCGAACCTATGCGGTCACGGCACTAGCTGGCTGCAGCTTCGGCGCGTGCTCGGGTGCTGGCGAGGCGGCAGGAGTCGGTGCCGGTCTCGATGATGGTGCCGTTGAAGGTGAGGCGGTCGACGATGGCCGCGCAGAGACGCGGGTCGGTGAACGTCTTGGTCCAGCCACCGAAGGATTCGTTCGAGGCGATGGCCACGCTGTTCTTCTCCTCCCGTTCGGTCAGAACCTGGAAGAGGAGTTCGGCGCCACGGCGGTCGAGTTCCATGTAGCCGAGCTCATCAATGCAGAGCAGGTCGACGCGGCCGTAGCGGGCGATCGTCTTGGTGAGCTGCTTCTCGTCGGCGGCCTCGGCAAGCTCGTTGACCAGTTTCGTCGCCAGGACGTACTTGACCCGGTAGTCGGCCATTGCAGCCTCGGTTCCCAGACTTCTCGCGGGGGAAACTGGCTGCCTTGATCCGACGTTCCGACCGGCGCCGAGACCGGTCATCGCACTCGGCCATCAGCAGCTCGGCGAGAAAGCCGCGGTAGGTCATCTGGTCCTTCATCGCCCGGTCGGCGATGTCGGCGAACTCGTTCCTGATCGACGGAAGCCGCAGCAGGCGGCAGGCAGTGTCGATGGCCGTGTTGGCGGCCTGCTCGGTCAATCCTCGCTGGAGGGGCAGGGTCACTGTGCTTCTCCCTCGCGGTGTTCACCGCCGCTGGTGCGACGGCGTCGGAGCAACTGGTCGTAGTGCGTCACCGAGGGCAACGGCCTGGTGTCCGGCGGAAGATGAGCGAGTCGCCACTCGTGCAGAAACGTCACCTTCACCTCACCGGCAGGTCCGCCCGGCGACAGGTGGCCAGCTGGCTCGTCCTCGGCCTGGGCGACCTTGCGGGCCTCGAGGGCGACCGCGTCCGCGGTCAAAGCCCCAGCCCGCAGAGCCATCGCGAGACCAGCGACCAGGTGCTCGTGCGAGACGTGGCGGCCCAACAGCAGCACCTCGATCAGCGCCCGCGTCCCAGCTGTGTCACCGTGAGCCTTGACCGCGGCGGCCCACCAGGCGTCATGGACCGGGGTGAACTTGCCTGCGGAGCGGGCCTGTTCAAGCGCGGTGGCGCCAGGAAAAGCTCCCGGCTTGCGGATCAGGGCCTCCAAGTAGTGGTCCAGATCCAGGCGGCAACCGCCCTTCGCGATCAGCCGCTCGTGCCGGGCCACTTCCACTCGGTACCGGTCCGGCTGATCGGAAAGCGCGTTCGGGTCGTGCTGCACGCTTCCCACCTGGCGGTTTATGACAAGGGCGTCCGATCCGGCGCCGTCCGTCGTGCAGATCCCACTGATCGACCAGCTCGTCAACAGCTCGGCTCTCGAGGCGGTCGGCCGCCGAAGTTCGACAAGACCGACTACCGCGAGCGGCATGCCGTCGAGTGCGGGATCAACCGCCTCTAGCGCCGCCGGGCCGTGGCTGCGAGGTACGACAAGCTTGCCGTCCGCTACCAGGCGACCGTGCTGGTCGCAGTGTTCAACGAGTGGCTGTGACCAGCACTTTACCGACAGACCCCAGGCGTAGCCCTGGCGATCCATAAGGGGTGAGATGCGGCACCGCACCACCGGCGATAGCATCGACATAACGGCCGCGCGAGCCCAGTGACCGGTGGCCGAATTCCCGTAGCGTTCCTTGCGTTCCTTCGTGCGCCTTCGTGTTCCTTCGTTCTCTGGGCCCGCAGACTGCGGGAAAGGAGATGGAACACGATGAGTCAGACGGACACCCTCATCGCCATGGAGAAGGCCGAAGTGGGATACCACGAAGGTTTCTCGAACGGCCACTACAACAACCATCAGAAGTTTTCCCCCGCCGTTCCCGGACTGGAGTGGTCACAGGATCAGTCATGGTGTCAGACCTTTCAGTCCTGGGCCTTCCAGCAGGCCGGCGTGAAGAGTCTGGCACCTGTGACCGCCTCTTGCCTGACGGCTGTCAACTGGTACAAGAGCCGCAGCAGGTTCTCGTACTATCCCGCGATCGGGGCGATGGTGTTTTTCGGCCCCTCGGGAGGCCAACACGTCGGACTCGTCTACAAGTACGACGCGGATTATGCGTATACCATCGAAGGAAACACCAACGCCAACGGTTCGTCCGAGGGCGACGGGGTGTACCTGAAAAAGCGTGCCCGCCGGGACAGTCATCTCTACGGATACGGGCTGCCGAAATTCGCGGAGGGAATCGTCACGGCCGATCCGGGTTTGAAGAACAAACCCGGATATACCTATATGGCCGCTGCCTCGTCCCGTGAGTCCGACGCACTACCCGTGGCAGAGGTCGAAGAGGCGCTGCCGTGGGTGTCCTCGAGCCAGCTCACCTGGGCGGCCACTCACCCCACGGCCGAGGAGCAGGCCGCGGGAAACGGCGGCGGCACCACGGCGGACGATGTCGCTCTCGTACAGGACGCGTTGGAGAAGGTCATGGGCGCCGCCCCGGACGACCCGCACTCCGTGTTCGAGGCGGAGACACAGGAGCTCTTCGAGCGATTCCGCACGGAGAAGCTGGGCCACTACGAGGCGGACGGCCACGGCGTTCCCAGCACGCAGGAGCTGGTCGAACTGGGCAGGCAGTCAGAGCTGTTCAACGTCAGGGCGGGTTCGTCGCCGGCCGCAGGGCAGCCCTGGGTCAGCCTGAACCAGGTGGTCTGGGCCTCGACGCACAGTGCCCAGGAGGAGCAGGCGCAGCCGGGCGGGGACGCCAGCCCGAAGGCCGATGTGGCTCTGGTGCAGGACGGGCTGGAGAGGGTCATGCACACGGACGTGGCCGATGAACGCGGGATCTTCGAGACCGCCACCCAGGCCCTCTACAACGAGTTTCGTCGTACGGTGCTGCATTTCTCCGGCAGTGACGCCGTCGGGACGCCCGGCATGCAGTCGCTGACAGAACTCGGGCAGCGCGCCGGGCTGTTCCAAGTGCGTACCGGTTTCCCGGTGGGCGAGACGACGGGTGGTACCGGCGTCGATGCCATGGGAGAGATCGACCCGAAGCAGGTGACGTTCCATCGGTACACACCCGAGGGCACGCTGGAGGACTGGATCGCGCAGGCGAGTACGGCGGCCGGAGTGCAGGCGAGCAGCTACTGGGTGAAGGGCTTCAAGACAGCCGTCGCGCGTGAGTCGTCCGGCAACCCCAACGCCTGCAATCTGTGGGACTCCAACGCCAAAACGCCTCCCGGCTTCAGCAAGGTCAAGGACTTCGGGGACGGCTATCTGCACGATGGGCGGATCGTGAGGCTGAACGGCGCGCTCACACATTTCCAGTGCTCCCGGGGCATCGTGCAGTGCATCCCGCAGACATTCGCCCAGCGCCACGCTCCCGGCACCTCGGTGAACATCTACGACCCTGTGGCATGCATCGCCGCCGCGATGCGGTACGTCCGCAGCCGGTACGGCGTCGCCATCGACGGTTCCAATCTCGCCAAGAAAGTCCAGCAGTTCGACCCCAACCGGCCTCCCCACTGGTACTGACGGCGAGGCCGGACAAGTACGACGAGCGGCGCCTGGCTCCGGTCGGGGGGAGGGGGCAGGCGCCACCGAAGGGGTCCGGGGTGACCCCGGACCCATGCCGCCGTACGACTGGGACGTGGCCAACCGAAGGCACACGGTCGCCTACGGACAGGTGCGGCCGGTTGCGGACGTCCGCCGCGGGTGTGGCGGCGCCCACGGGGACGGCGTAGCACATACCGACGTCGCCACTGCCTGTTCAAGACCTGCCGAGTGTCAACAACGCTCGTGATCAATACAGCTAGGAAATGCGAACAACCTCGTCGGTCACTGTATGACGACATGGCCGAGGCCGTTCAGGACGGCGCGGGCCGTCTCGAAGCGGTGGCGGCCTTGGCTTCGAGACGGTCGGCGTCCACCATCGCGAATGCCGCGGTGTCGAGACGGGCGCGGGCGATCCACCCGACGGTGGACCGGGTGCCGTCACTCCATACCCACCGCGCCGGGTGCACCGGCCGGCCTGGTTGCCCAGCCGTGCGCCGACCGGTCAAGTGATCGCCTGCGTGGTCCCGTCAGGCAACGCGCAGGCGTCGCCGGCGTAGGGGCGTGAAATGATCTGTCCGCCGACGGCCGTGCAGTCGTCTCTGGAGATGTTCGGAGACGAGGCGGCCCCGGCGCTGACAGCGCCGACGGCGCTCACGCCGGCAAGGGTTGCCGCGGCCAGGGCGAGGCCCAGGATTCTTCGCATGCGCATGACTTCCTCCTCCTCTCAGGCGCCTTCGTTCGGCCTTCGGGAAGGACAAGTCTCAAGACGACGGCGCCCTCCTACTCAGCATGGGCGCTCCGCATGAGGCCCGCGAGGCGAGGCTGGACGCCGCGCCCGGGGCGGTGAGTGCCCGGCCCCGGGGAGGCATGACGTCACCGACCTCGACCGGCCGCATCGGTACGCCGCGTGCGCGTCGGTAGGAGCGGGGCGACGTCGATGTCCCTGGCGTCGAGACTGCCCACCGGGGCCGCGTTGTGTCCGGGCAGGCCGGGGGCTGAGGAGGAGACGGGCCGTACCTGCCTCCGACCGGTGCCGGCGGGCGGCTGCCGCGCGGTCCTCTAACGCGGTTCGTGGGCCGCCGCCCGGCAGGCACCGGTGGCGGCGCCGGCCGCCACTCCGGCCCCGGTCAGCCCGGTCACACAACCCTGCAGGTCTCCGACCACGCCACGGCTGCAGGCCGCTGTGACGGAGTCGGAAGCGGTGGCACCGGCCAGTTCGGCCATCTGTGTGCAGGCGGGGATGTCCGCCCGGACCGCGGGAGCGGCGAGGACCGCACCGCCGAGGGTGAGGGTCAGGCCGGTGAGGGCACCGGCGATACGGGTCGACGTGCGCATGGGACGCACCTGCCTTCCGGGTTGGTCGCGCGGTCCTGGTCCCGGCGGCCCGGATCCACGCGGTAGGGCCGCCTGGCGACGCTCGGTGAGTGGTGCCCCCGGCCGGTGGGCTCACAGACTGACCGCACGATTCTGCGTCGCATCCATTGAGCCGCACCGGGACATGGTCGCCAGGCCGATGGAGAGGGCCGCGGACCGGATGAGACGCACTCGGACCTCCACTCGCGGGGCCCTCACTCCAGCGTCGCATCCTCTCCCCCGCCCGTCCTGGGCACCCGGGGGCGGCCGCGCTGAGTAACTGCGATTGTGCGAAGCGCGGTAGCCGGCCCGTCCGGCCGACCAGGTGGATCGGACGGCCCAGCGTCCCGCCCGGCTGTCTCCTGCACACCGCCGGGCGCGGCCGGCCGGGGAGGCGGCCGGCCTTCGCTTCCCCGCGAGGTGCTGGGCCGCCACTGCGGTGGCACTTCACGGCGAGCGCCGATGGGAGGCCAAGGTGTCGCCGGGGAGAGCGAAGCCCGGCAGGGCCGTGAGGGCGGCGCGGCCTATGCCGGTCTCCAGCATGTCGCCACACCGGACCGGGACGCTGTGGGCGCGGGCGATGTCGCGGGTACGGCGGCCCCCGAGGCAGGCGTCGATGGCAGCGCCCCT
This sequence comes from Streptomyces sp. Ag109_G2-15, assembly GCF_900215565.1. Taxonomy (NCBI): domain Bacteria; kingdom Bacillati; phylum Actinomycetota; class Actinomycetes; order Kitasatosporales; family Streptomycetaceae; genus Streptomyces; species Streptomyces sp. Ag109_G2-15. The sequence goes on along the minus strand of NZ_OCNI01000001.1, from coordinate 7,749,267 downwards.
CCCCAGCGTCCCAAGATCCGGACCAGTTCCGGACCAGCCCCGCCCAAGGAGCCGCACCGACCGCCGTTTTCGCTGGTCAGCGTGGGCGAAGCCGCTGTACAGCCAGCAACCGAAGAACATTCTTTGTTCCTACAGCCCCAAGAAACCTGGGTTCTTCCAGAGTCCGAAGTCGGTTGCCTGGAGGCCCCTTGCCATGCTCAAGCGGGTCCATCAGCGTGCGACTGCACTGCGTCGGCTCATGCCGCAGTTGCTCAGTGCCGAGGGCTGGCGGCTCATTGCCCGTTGTCACCAAAGGTGGGCGGGCATGGGCGCACCTCGACCTCGTTCACCTGACAGGCCATCTGGCTGCGATCGTGTTCATGGCCACTTCAGGCTGCACCTGGCAGCAGCTGCCGTCCGCCTCGTTCGGGCCGTCGGCTACGACTACAACCACTTGCGACGATGGTTACGCAGCCGCGGAATCACGCCTCGGATCGCCCGCAAGGGCACAGTCTCCAGCGAACGGCTGGGCAAGCACCGCTGGACCGTCGAACGCACCATGGCCTGGCTCGCCGGATGCCGACGTCTCCACCGCCGCTACGAACGCAAGGCCAGCCACTTCCTGGCCTTCATCGGCATCGCCTGCACCCTCATCTGTTCTGGACGACTCGCCCAAGCAGACGACTTCTAGGATGCGTCGGCGTAGGCGAGATGGGCGCCGCAGACGGTGCAGCGGAGAAGCATGGCGGTCGCCCCCTCGCCCAGGTTGGCCAGGAAGTGCTCAAGCTGGTTTTCGTCGTGCCAACCGTCGATGCGCATGTCGGCCCGCAGCTGGTCGAGGGCTTCGGGATGCGCCGCCAGCTCGGTGTACCCGACTTCGCCTACGAAGGCGGCCGCGTCCTGGCAATGGACGAGCCGGCGCGGATCCTGCCAGGCGTGGAAGCCAGGGATGCGGCGGGTGACCTCATGCAAGACGTCCTCGCTGACACCGTCGAGTCCGTAGGAGTCGGTGAATTCACCCGCGAAGCGTTCAGCAGCAGCGCTCCCGTCTGCGATGCACCATGGACAGAATCGTCCGCTGACGTCCTGGGCGGTGTAGAAGGTGGCCGTGTAGATCCAGCCCGTGTTGTGCTTGCAGCAGGCGCACGTCTCGGGGGCCGCCCGGACGGACCCACTTGCGAGGGGGTCTGGATGATAACGAAAAAAGGGCAGGTCGGCACTCATCGCCGGTTTCCGACCTGCGCCCTGATGGCCATGCCTACTGATCTCCTGGAGAGCAGTCTGTCCGGGAGCAGGTCCCTGATCAAGCGCGGTGTCGGACTCCTCCTGGCCCAGCCGATTGAGACAGCTCGTAAGGGAGCGTTTCCGCAGGTCAACACGGCTCTTAGCATGGGGCCGGTTGCGGACGCTGCCCCCTCCGGAACAACGAAGAGACCACCCATCCGGCCGGGGCGGTCTGTTCGTTCCAGGGCCTGTCCGACGGGTCGCGTCACCGACCCCGCACCCGACAGCACTGTCACCCGAATGGCCCAACATGACGTGCCACCCACATGGGTGAAGATCAAGCTGGCTAGTGCCCCAACCGAGGCAATCCGTGAAAGGCGAACCAAATGCGCATTCGACGAATCCTCGCCGCCGTCATCGCCACGGCAGCCCTCGCCGGACTCGGCCTCACAGGCGCTGCCACCGCCACCGCCGCCGCACAGGGTGCCCCGTCCTACGTCACCCCTTCTCAGTGCAAGCAGGGCGGCGGAACGGCCGATCTGACGGACAACACCTGCAAGGGCGGTATGTACGACGGGGAGAAGATCGACTGAACCCCACAAGGCGCCCCGCAGCCACGCGCCGCGGGGCGCTCCCGTGCGAGCGTAGCCGTGAGAGTCGCAGGGACTGTGCCGACCCGTCGGGCACGCTGGGTCCGAGTCGGCCCGGAAGCACGCGGCGGGCGGGAGCTCTGGCTCGGCCGCGTAGCGGTTCCTCATCTCGGCTGCCAGCTCGCGGCTCGTCATGATGAGCGAAGGGACGGACTGGCGCTCGCCTTCGAGGGCGCGCTCGCCCATGACGAGCTCCTGTTCCAAGTCGCCCTCCCGCGCGGCAGTCACTCCCAGCGTTACCCGCGCCTCAGCGTTGCGCATGGGTGAGCGCTCCGTGCCGTCGAAGTCCGTGCCCGCCCGAAGGACTTCTTCCGCGAGCGCCCGGGCTAGCTTGTCCTCGCCGACCAGGCGATAGTAGTCCATGGCGTAGAAGTCGAACTTCGCCGAGTCCACCACGAAGTGATTATCGAGGTTCTCCGGGTGCGGCACCCCTTCGAGCAGGTTGCGCCCAGGATCGAGCGCCACCTCGACGCGTCGGCGGTCCCCAAGTCGGGCCCACGCCTTCGCTTCCTGCCCGGCGAGCTGTACAGCCACGCCCTGGTGTGGGGCCACGTCAGTCCCCGCCTGAGCCGCCGCGATGCCCCCGCGATAGTCGCCAGTGGTGAGCGCGAACCATGCGCGCATCTCGTGAGCCCATCCGGCGATCTCTGCGTGGTCCGCTTCAGAAGCCAGGGAGAGAGCAGCCCGACGCGTGGACTCAGCGGCATGACGGTCGCCCGTGTCGTACTCCACGCACCCTACGAGGAGTGCGAGCCAGCCTGAGAGGGCCAGTACCTCGCGGTGCTGCGAGAGCGTGAGGCTCTTCGAGTGGAGTTCCACAACGGGGCGGAGCCATTGGCGCCCCTCGATGAGGAGCTGCTCGCTCGGCATGAATGGGTACTCCGAGCAGAGTCGATCCGTGGTGATCCTTAGAGGTCACCTCATTTGGTTGCCTCGGTAGGCTGTGGGTCGTGGTGGGGATCGTCGAGCGGCTGGTGCCGGACGAGTTGTGGGAGTTGTTCCAGCGGGTGGTGCCGGAGGCGCCTTCGCCGCCTCAGGGCGCTGGCCGCCGCCGGCATGGCGACCGTGAGGTGCTGGCCGCGATCGTGTTCGTAACCACCTCGGGATGCACATGGCAGCAGTTGTCCGCTGTGTCGTTCGGTCCGTCGGGGACGACGGCTCACCGCCGTCTTGCCGAGTGGACGAAGGCCAGGGTGTGGGCCAAGCTCCACCGCCTGGTCCTCGACGGGCTCGGCTCCCGCGGCGAGTTGGACTGGTCACGCTGCGCGATCGACGTTACGAGGACGTGGCATCAAGCACCGCATCGCCCGCATGGGGATCGAGACCTCACAGTGGCTGGGCCGCCACCGCTGGACCATCGAGCGCACCATGTCCTGGCTCGCCGGCTGCCGCCGCCTCCCTTCGCCCCAAGGGGCCGCGCCCATGAACGCCGGTCCGGCCGGCCCGAGGGCGACCGGATACAGTGCGCGAGACGGCAGCCTGGTCAGAGAGGGGAAGCGTGACCGACACCAGCAACACCCAATCCGTCGACAGCGAAGCGCAAGCTCCGCGGCAGAGCCGACTGCACCGCCTGATGCGCTACATCCCCCTGATCGCCCCCGTCCTGCTGTGGGCCGTGCCCTGCTGGGTGCTCCTGTACACCGGCCAGCACTGGCCGGTGCCCGTCACGCTGGTCGGCACCGCCCTGTTCGTCCTCGGCCTCATATGTATGCCGCTCGCGATGGTGCGCGGCCACGGCCGGCGCCAGCAGGACCGGGCGGCGATCGTCGGTGACACCCTGCTGGGCACGAGCTGGGTTCTGTTCACCTGGTCCGTTCTGCTCGGCGTCTTCTTGCGGCTCGCCCTGACCGTGGCCGGCGTCGGCGAGAGTCAGGACCGGGCCCGATTCGTCACTTGGGCCGTCCTCGGCGTAACCGCCGTACTCCTCGCCTGGGGGTACGCCGAAGCCCGCCGCGTGCCACGCGTGCGCCGACTCGACGTGCAACTCCCGCGACTGGGTGCCGGGTTGGACGGCATCCGCGTCGTCCTCATCACCGACACCCACTACGGCCCCCTCGATCGCACTCGCTGGTCGGCACGGGTGTGCGAGACGGTGAACACCCTGGAAGCCGACCTGGTCTGCCACACCGGCGACATCGCGGACGGCACGGCCGAACGCCGCCGCGCCCAGGCCGCCCCACTCGGAACCGTGCGGGCCACCCGGGCCCGTGTATACGTCACCGGCAACCACGAGTACTACAGCGAGGCCCAGGGCTGGGTCGACCTGATGGACGAGCTGGGCTGGGAGCCGCTGCGCAACCGCCATCTGCTGCTCGAACGCGGAGGCGACACCCTCGTGGTCGCCGGCGTGGATGACGTCACCGCCGAGTCCTCCGGCCTGGCAGGCCACCGCGCCCACCTCGCCGGAGCCTTGAACGGCGCCGACCCCGACCTGCCCGTCCTGCTCCTGGCACACCAGCCCAAGTTCATCGACCGCGCGGCAGCCGCCGGCATCGACCTCCAACTCTCCGGCCACACCCACGGCGGCCAGATCTGGCCCTTCCACCACCTCGTCCGTATCGACCAACCCGCCCTCGCCGGCCTCAGCCACCACGGCCCCCGCACCCTCCTCTACACCAGCCGCGGCACCGGCTTCTGGGGTCCGCCGTTCCGCGTCTTCGCCCCCAGCGAGATCACCCTGCTCGTGCTCCGTTCCCCGCACCTGCCCACCTCGCCGTAGCACTGGGCGGGCCAACACGTCCGCTTGGAGCAGTCCACGAGCTGAGGGGTGCGGCGTCGGCAGATGACCAGGCCCAACGAGCCATAAATGGCCACGTTTTACGCAGGTCAGTGACGCGTGACGCCTGTACCACCAGCAGACGAAGAACGTTCTAGTTTCATACAGCCCAAAGAAACTTGGGTTCTTCTAGAGCTTCAAGTCGGTTGTCTGGAGGGAGTTCTGCCTTCCAGACAACCGAGACCCGAAGTCACTGTAAGTAAGGGACTCACGGCGTCGCCGCCTGGGCGGGCGTTGTCCATATCGCCTTCATCGTGGACACCTTCTCCCGCCGCATCGTCGGCTGGTCCGCGTCGCTGTCGAAACACACCCAACTCGTCCTGGATGCACTGGACATGAGCCTGTGGCAGCACGACCGAGACGGTCGTCCGTCCATGGCGCTTTCACGGTGCTCGGTGACTCACAGGCGGTTGACGGCCCCCGGATCACCAACTCGCCCGTCAGCCTGCCGCGTGTCAAGGGGTGTGTCCTGCAGCTGGAGTGTCCACCCGTACCCCGCTACCCGTACAAGCCCTGGCATTTGGCCCGGCATCTGGGCGCAGCATGGGCACTGCATGGCGACGGCGCGCTCATCGTCCGCTGCGCCTTGGCGCGATTGCCGGATGGCCACGCGATCCCTTCAGGCCGTTACCAAGCGCTACGGCAGTTCTGAAGAACGGCCGGCACGCTCAGCAGCGCGCCGTACGCCGCGATGGCCAGACCCACGCCCCAGCCGGGCAGGTCCAGGCCCAACCCGGCGAGGAAGAGCCACATGAGCGGGGCCGTGGCCCACATACTGCCCGCCCCGCCCGCGCCGGACCGCTCGACCTCGTCGCACACCCGCTCCTGCGGCACTCGGATGCGCTGCAGATCTAGCCATGCCCACCCCCTCTGAAGCCCGCCGTGCTCTGCCGTGAGCAGACCCTGCATTTCGCCCCCCTGGACAGAATTCCGGTCACCGGCCTTCTCGTGGTGGCTGGACACGACGACACGGCCCTGCCCGACGCCTCCGCTGCCGAAGCGGACCGCACCCTCACACGCCTGGGGACTTCCGTCCTTGGGCGCTTCAACGGCAACGTCGTCGCACACCGCCGCACCGTCCCGGACCAGACCCCCGGCCAAACCGACCACGCATTGATCACCGAAGCCGCAGCCGTCGCCGCCAGGCCGAGGGACACCGAAACCTCCTCGATCTCGATGCCGACTTCGGCCACGACCCGCTCCACCTGACGAAGTGAGTGCACCAAGGGAGCTTTATTCCGCGCACCGACAGGACTGACGCCGATCGAAGCTGAGTTTACTTTTCTATACCCAGAAGGTAGCGTCACCGGTACATCGATCCGGCTGCCGCACGGACACCTGTCACGGCACCCATCTGAGAAGGAGCGCCATCATGGGCGTCAGCCAAGAAGCACACGAGTTCGCGGAGTTCCTCGCCGGCGTGAGCGCGAAGTCCGCGACACCGGGTCTCGACCTGAGCGTCATCCGCGACATCGTCGACTCGAACCACAAGGCGTCGACCGAACCGGAAGGCGTCACCTACGCCGAGGTCGACGCGGACGGCGTACCCGCCCTCTGGGCCATCCCCGAGGGCGCCACCCCCGATAAGGCGCTGCTCCACTTCCACTTCGGCGGATCGGTCGCCGCCTCGATGCACTCCGACCGCAAGGCCGCCGGCCACATCGCGAAGGCCGCCGGAGTCCGCTCCCTGGTCGTGGACTTCCGCCTGGCGCCGGAGCACCCCTACCCGGCGCAGCTCGACGACGTCGAGACGGCTTACCGGTGGCTGCTCTCCCAGGGCTACGAGCCCCGGAACATCGGCAGCACCGGCCACTCCATCGGCGGCACGCTCGCGATCATGCTGGCGCTGCGTCTGCTGGCCAAGGGCGAGCCCACCCCCGGTGCGATCGTCAGCGTCTCGCCCTGGACCGACCTCACCCTCCAGAACAAGTCGGTGGACGCCAACGAGGCGCACGACAAGATGCTCAGCCGCGCCACCCTCGAGCTCTTCCGCGGAGCCTGGGTGCAGGACCCCGCCATCGAGCCCGCCGACCCCCGGGTCAGCATCGCCAACGCCGACCTGACCGGCCTGCCGCCCACGCTCGTCTACTACGGCGAGTACGAGACCCTTGCCGACGACGGTGCCGTGCTCGGGCTCCGGCTCGCCGACTTCAAGGTCACTTCCGAGACCCACGGGGTTCCCGAGGGTCAGCACTCGTTCGTCCTGGGCGCGGGCCGCGTGCCCGAGGTGAACGCGGCGATCGACCGGATGGGGCAGTGGCTCCGCACGCACCTCGGCGCCTGACCAGAGCATGAGTGCGGGGCCTGCCGACAAGGGCTCGCCAACCATGACGTGACGCGATGCCGGTGACCGGGAATCCGGGTCATCGGCATCCTGCTCGGCCATTGCGGCCAACCTGAGGTATGCGTTGAGGCAGCGTTCTGCACGCCGCCCCTCCCCCGGTCCCTGGACGCCACAAAGGAGTGCGCAATGGGAAAGTACGAGGACGTCTTCCGCGCCAGCACCGAAGACCCGGAGAACTTCTGGCTGACGGCGGCGGAAGGCATCGACTGGGATGTCGCTCCGCGACGCGCCCTGGACGCCTCCGGCGCACCCTTCTACCGCTGGTTTCCCGACGGTCGGCTGAACGTCTGCTTCAACGCGCTCGACCGGCACGTCGACGCGGGCCGCGGCGATCAACCCGCACTCGTCTACGACTCACCCGTGACCGGCACCCGGCGCACCTACACCTACACCCAACTCAGGGACGAGGTGGCGGCCTTCGCCGGAGGGCTCGCGCAACTCGGTGTGGAACAGGGCGACCGAGTGGTGATCTACATGCCGATGGTCCCCGAGGCCGCCATCGCGATGCTGGCCTGTGCGCGCATCGGCGCCGTGCACTCGGTGGTCTTCGGCGGGTTCGCCCCGCACGAACTCGCCCTCCGCATCGACGACGCCGCCCCCAAGGTGGTCGTCTCCGCCTCCTGCGGCATCGAGGGCAAGCGGGTCATCGCGTACAAGCCGCTGCTCGACCGGGCCATCGAACTCGCGGTCCACAAGCCGGAGAAGAGCGTTATCCTGCAACGTCCGCAGGAGCGGGCCGAGTTGGGGGCCGACGATCTCGACTGGGCCGACCTGGTCGCCGCGGCACCGCCGGCCGACTGCGCTCCCGTCCCGGCGAACGCGCCCCTGTACATCCTCTACACGTCCGGAACGACCGGGAAACCGAAGGGAGTTGTGCGTGACAGCGGCGGCTACGCGGTCGCCCTGCACTGGTCGATGGGCGCCGTGTACGACGTGGGCCCGGGCGAGACGATGTTCACCGGCTCGGACGTCGGCTGGGTCGTCGGCCATTCGTACATCGTCTACGCCCCGCTGCTGGTCGGCGCGACCACGGTCCTGTACGAGGGCAAGCCGGTCGGTACCCCGGACGCGGGGCAGTTCTGGCGCGTCGCCGCCGAGTACCGCGTCAAGACGATGTTCACCGCGCCCACCGCTTTCCGGGCCATCCGTAAGGAGGACCCCAAGGGTCTGCTCGCCGCGGACCACGACCTGTCCGGCCTGCGCCACCTCTTCCTCGCGGGCGAGCGCCTCGACCCCGAGACGTACCGCTGGGCAAGCACCCTTCTGGACATTCCGGTGATCGACCACTGGTGGCAGACGGAGACGGGCTGGCCCATCGTCGCCAACCCGGTCGGCATCGAGGCCGCGCCCGTCAAGCCCGGTTCCCCCACCCGCCCGCTGCCCGGCTGGGACGTCCGCGTCCTCGACCCCTCGGGCGATCCGGTGACCGCGGGCGTCGACGGCGCCATCGTCGTGAAGCTCCCCCTGCCGCCGGGCGCGCTTCCCACCCTGTGGAACGACGACGAACGCTACGTCGCCTCCTACCTCTCCGCCTACGACGGCTACTACCTCACCGGCGACAGCGGCCACCTCGACGACGACGGCTACGTCTTCGTCATGGGCCGCACCGACGACGTCATCAACGTCGCCGGACACCGACTGTCCACCGGCAGCATGGAGGAAGCCCTGGCGGCTCATCCCGATGTCGCGGAATGTGCCGTCATCGGGGTCGCCGACGCACTGAAGGGGCAAGTGCCGCGCGGTTTCGTCGTCCTCAAAGCCGGCATCAGCCGCGAGGCGACCGAGGTCGAGGCCGAACTCGTCCAGCTCGTACGCGACCGCATCGGTGCCGTCGCCTCGCTCAAGAGCGTGGCGGTCGTGGCCGCCCTGCCCAAGACCCGATCGGGAAAGATCCTTCGCAAGACGATGCGCGGCATCGCCGACGGCCTCGACGAACCCATCCCCTCCACCGTCGACGACGCGAGTGTCATCGAGGCTCTCCGCCCTGTCCTTCGACGCGCAGGCCGCGCCGTATGACCGTCCATCTTCTGCTATGCGCTGTTGAGCTGTCCGCGGCTGTCGTCCAGCGTCATGTCGATCACAGGGTGGCGGGTGCACTTCACCCGGCGAGACCTCGCGTGGCCGAGGGAAGTGAGCCCATTCATACGGGAGTTCAATGAGCTGTTCGGCGATCTGGATCAACGGCTGGACGACCTGGGCGTACCCGGAGGTCAGCCGTTCCTGATCAGTCCGAATCAGTCCGACGGCCGAGGGATCGCTGTGGCGTTGTCGCGTGCGGCTGGCAGCGGTCGAGGAGTTGGCGGTGTGCCGCTGGGGTGGCACTGACGCGCGGGGTGTAGTCCTGGCCGCGTCGTACGGTCACGGCCTGGCTCAGAACAGCAGTACGGGGCGCCCCCGTACACCGCCCACTTCGAAGAGACGGTGCGCCTCTGCCGCCTGTTCGGCTGGGAACGTGGCCGCGACCGGGAGTGTGAGGATGCCGGACTCGGCCTGGTCGCGTAGTTCCGTCAGGGCTGCCGTGTCCCGGAGCCGGTCCCCCACGAACAAGGGGAGCCGGCGCACACCACGGTCCGTGGTCCCGGTAAACCCCTGAAGGGTCACGATGGTTCCGCCGTCGCGCACCCCTGCGGCCACCGCCGCGTTCATCAGCCCGGCGCCGATGATCCCGCCCGCGCCGGCGGGGCGCAGTTCACGGACTCGTTCGGCGAATTGGTCCCCGCGGGGGAGCACGTGATCGGGACCCAGGCCGGTGACGAGGTCGCGGTCCTTGTCCGCCGCGTCGGCGATCACTGTCAACCCGGCGGCCTTGGCCGGCTGCACCGCGTAACCGCCGACGGCGCCGGCTGCGCCGGTCACCGCGACCGTCGCTCCGGGGGGGGCAGTTCAAGGGCGTCCAGCGCCATCCGCGCGGTGAGCGCGTTCATCAGGAGGGTCGACGCCGCCGTCAGGTCGGCCCCCTTGGGCGCGCGGACCACCGATTCCGGGGTTGCGACCACGTGGCGATCGTCGACGCCGTTCTCATGCCTTTGCTCTGACGGCCATTTGTGAAGCGTCACCGGCAGGCGATCGGTCGGAAGCGAGTTCAGGGTTGGTGTGCCCGCCACGAGCAGAGTGGCGCTGCGTCGCGAGGTCGGGTGTAGACCTCGTCGCCCGCCTTGAACCCGTGCACCGCGGGTCCGACGCGGCAGGCGAGGCCCGCGACGTGGCGCCCGTACGTAGGGGGTGGACAAGGCCGCGTGCAGGCTCCGTGTGTCGAGTGGGCACCTCTTCCCGTACGGATGTCGCGCCGCAGGTGAGGTGTTGGCGCGGTGCCTAGGCGCGGCGCCCGCTCCGCGGTGTCCCCTTGCACGCCGGTCAGTGCGCCGTCCTGGTGTCCCCTTCGTGCTCGATGCCCAGGAGGGCGAGGGCGTTGTGGATGCCCTGTTCGAGGACTTGATCAGCGAGCTGCGGGTCGGCGAGGGCCCGTGAGAGCTGGAGTGTGCCGGCCATCATGGCGTACGAGCTCAGTGCCATGGGGCGAACCGAGAGCGGGTCGTTGGGCGCCAGGCGGGTGGCGATGCCGTCGGCGACCACCAGTACGCCGTCGGTGTAGGCCTGCTTGGTCGGGTGTGTGCAGCGCCCTATCTCGTCGAGCAGGGCGGCGGAGGGGCAGCCGACGTCACGGCTGTCACGGTGCCAGGGGGACAGGTACCAGCGCACGATCTGTTCGAGGCCGGCGCGGCCCGGTTCCGCGTGCGCGACGATAGTCGCGTTCTGGGCCTGCAGCTGGTCGGCGATCGTGGTGGCCACCAGTTCGTCCTTGGACGTGAAGTGGGTGTAGAAGGCGCCGTTGGTCAGCCCGGCGTCCCTCATGAGCGCCGCGATGCCCGAGCCGTCGATGCCGTCCTCCTTGAAGCGACGGCCCGCCGTCTCGATGATCCTCTGCCGGGTGGCCTGCTTGTGCTCTCTCCCGTATCGCACCACACACTCCTCTACGTACCGGGCGGGCAACTCGCCCTCCATCGGCTCCCCCAATGTATTGTATTGTGAACGTAATTTAATAGCCCTGGATTCCAGCACCCTCACAGCCGGGGCGGGGCCGCAGCCTCTCATCCCCTGTCGTGCTGAACCGCTTGCACTGCCGGTCCGCATTCGGCTCCACAGCCGACCGCGAGCCCCGCTCACCGCAGGGGCCCCCTTGTGCGCCAGAAGCACCCATGCTTAATATTATGAGCATAATTCAATCGCCTCGCGGCTCGGCGCGGTGGATTCCGAGGCGATCGGAGCGCGCCGGAAGCCGCCTGGGTGACCCCAGGGGGTCGAGAAGGTGTCGAGCGATCCGAGCGGATCGGATCGTCGGCCTGATCCACAACTCCGGCTCGCCTCTTCGAGCGCCGGCCAACGGCAGCGGCCCCACAGGCCCAGCACGCCTCCCCGTGTGCTGCGTGAGCAGACCCGCCAGAACCGACGGGCACCCGCCAACAAGAGATGGACGTCATGAGCACATATCTGGCCGACACGGCCGAGAACCTCATCATGGAGGGGCCCTCCGCGACCTTCACCTACCGGCGCATGGGACCGCAGGGCGGCGTCCCGCTGGTCCTGCTGCAGCGTTTCCGCGCGACCATCGACTGGTGGGACCCGGAGTTCCTGGACTACCTGGCCGCCGACCACGACGTGATCGTCTTCGACAACGTCGGCGTCGGCTACACCACCGGAGAGCCGCGCGACTCCCTCGACGGATTCGCCGAGGGCGCCGCCGAGTTCATCGAGGCCCTCGGCCTCACGCAGGCCGACCTGCTCGGCTGGTCACTGGGCGGCTTCGTGGCCCAGCGCCTGGCCGCGCGACGCCCGGAGCTGGTGCGCAAGATCATCGTGGCAGGCAGCGGCCCGACCGGCTGGGTGCCCGGTGCGCCGGAGGCGAGCGAAAAGGTCCTGGGCATCATGGCCAAGCCCGACGCCGACCAGGAGGACATGCTGTACCTGTTCTACCCGGAGACGGACGCGGCCCGCGCCTCAGGTCACGAGCACTTCGCCCACGTCGCGACCCGGCTCGCCGCCGGCGGCCCCGCGGTCACCGAGGCGACGGCGCAGGGCATGCTCGCCGCGATCGGCCGGCTGCTGGCGGCCCCCTTCGACGAGGTACGGGCCGAACTGGAGTCCATCGAGCACCCCGTCCTGTACGCCAACGGTCTGCACGACGTGATGGTCCCCGCCCACGCGTCCTACGTCGCCGTCCAGCACCTGGCCGACGCCACCCTCCTCCTCTACGGCGACGCCGGCCACGCCTTCCTCTTCCAGCACGCCAAGGCCTTCACCAAGCAGGTGACCGACTTCCTCGCCGCCTGAGCACGCCGACCGCACCGCCGATCCCGAACCCCGGCGGCTGGCCGGCAGTCGTGCAAGCGCCGCCTCACAGCCGTGAGGCGGCGCTTGCACGATGGTTGACCGGCGTCGCCATCGAGGCTGGGCAGTCGGTGCGTACCGGCGACGTGACAATTCTGGATTGCCGGTTCCGAGTGGTTCACCGTCGTGTAGCTGAGGCCCTCGCCGAAGCGGCTGTGATGCCCCCGAACCTGGCCGCAGTAGACCGGCAGCTGTCCGGCAGGGCGGGGAACGCCGAGCGGCAGCCGCCCACTCGGCTCGATGCACCCGAGCATGAACTCGGCGATCGCCCGACCGCCCCGCATCCCGGGTTGAAGGCCTGGATGATGGCGTCCGCGCCGAGTTCCGAGGCGGGCAGCGTCGAGGGATTGCCCTGGATCAGGACGACGACGAGGGGCCGGTCGAGAGCTTCTGGAGGGCGTCGAGGAGCGCGATCTGACTCACCATGAGCTCCAGCGTCGCCGTGGAGCGGCCTTTCCCCGGTCAGACCGACGGTGTCGCGGACGACCGCGACGACGTAGTCCGCCTGGGACGCGACCGCCACCGCCTCAGGCAGTTCGGCCTCGCCGACCTTGGCGGGCGGGATCGACCGGATCGGGGATCAGCCGGCCGATCTGCGCACCACGACGGTGTTGCGCAGGAGCACGAGTGAACATCACGACAGTTCGAGGTCGGGGCGGACGTCGATGACGACGACGCCCACCACGTCACCGGCCGGGATGCCTTTTGGGCCCGCCCGTGAGCTGGGCGCAGCGGAACTCGTGGAAGGCCATGGCCGGTTCGAAGGCGTCTTCGCAGCCGCTCAAGGTGAAGTGGTTGGTCGCCAGGGCCGAACGCAGCGGCCGTACGCACAGCTCGCTGCCCTCAAGAACCCCTCACTGTCCTCAAGGACCCCGGGTGCCGCGCCGTGATGCCGTCCCGGCCACTCCGCGCGCACGGAGCTTGAGCCGGCCCACGGTGTTCTGTCCGAAGTCGAGGAGAAGGGGGGCCCGGAAGCGCCGCGTCAGATCCGCCGCAGGTGCACGTGGGCATGCGCCGTACCGGCGGCGCGGGATCGGGGCTGAGGCGGGCGTTGTCGAGCCGGTGCAGGCTCCGGCTCAGCCCTCGTCCTGGATTCCGGGGCGCAGCCAGGTGTCGTCGTCACGCCGGCATCGATGTCCTGACCGTCGTTGTCACCGCTCCGGGGCCGGACGTCCACGACTCATCGGTCACGATCAGCGTCTCGTGGCCGTCGGCGTAGGTGAGCCGCTCCTGCCCTGGTGGTGCGTTGCGCTATGCGCCATGACGCTTGGCGGAACTCGGGATTCCACAGCTGTGCATCCAGTTCGACTCCACCACTTGCACCCTGATTAAAGTACGGTCATACTTCAATAGTCGGCGGGTTGTTCAGGCCTGATCCAAGGGGTTTCCCACTTCCTGGGCCTCCTCTGACCGTCGACTCCGGACTGCAGTCGCAGCCGGGAGACCGGGAACCGCTCTGCGCTCACCCGCGAGGAAGCAGAAATTGGCGCACAGCGGCGGTAACCCACACATCGAAGGGCACGACCGTGAACGCACGCGAAACACGAAACGACGGCGACGTGGTGACGTCGTACAAGAACGCGCAGACCCGCACCGTCACCGCCGACGGAGTGACCTTCGCCTACCGCGACCTCGGCCCCCGGACCGGCATGCCGGTCATCTTCATCACCCACCTCGCCGCGGTACTGGACAACTGGGACCCCCGGGTCGTCGACGGCATCGCCGCCAAGCACCGGGTGATCACGTTCGACAACAGGGGCGTGGGCGCGTCCAGCGGCAAGACGCCGAAGACCATCGAGGAGATGGCCAAGGACGCCGTCACCTTCATCCGGGCGCTGGGGTTCGAGCAGGTGGACGTCCTCAGCTTCTCGATGGGCGCCATGATCGCCCAGGTGACCGCCCAGACCGATCCGCAGCTCATCCGCAGGCTGATCCTCGCGGGCACCGGTCCGGCCGGGGGCGAGGGCATCAAGAACGTCACCCGGATCTCCCACTACGACACCCTGCGGGCACTGCTCACCCTTCAGGACGTGAAGCAGTTCCTCTTCTTCACCCGCACCCCGAACGGGATTCGGGCCGGCAAGGAGTTCCTGGCCCGCCTGAAGGAGCGCACCAAGGACCGGGACAAGGCGATCCGCCCCACCTCCTACTTCTCCCAGCTCAAGGCCATCCACCGCTGGGGGCTGGCACAGCCGCAGGATCTCTCCCACATCCAGCAGCCCGTGCTCGTCGCCAACGGCGACGACGACCGCATGGTTCCGACGTCGAACTCGCACGACCTGGCCCGGCGACTGCCCAACGCCGAGCTGGTGATCTACCCCGACGGCGGCCACGGCGGCATCTTCCAGTACCACGAGCAGTTCGTGCCGACGGCGCTCGAGTTCTTCGGCCGGCCGTAGGGCCGCGGTGCGGTCTGCGTACGGGCCGAGGACGCCGACTCAGAGCCGTGACGCCCGGCGGGCGTCACGGCTCTCGGCACCTGTTCGACGTAACCGAGCTGCTCGCTTCTCAGTCATACGGCGCCGAGACGGTTTTTGTGCGGACGGCGATGCGGAGACCGGCGTGGTCGATATCCCGTCTGCGCCAGTCCGCTACGGCGTATCGAATGAGTGGAGCGTCATGCGCCGTACGAGCGGAGGATCGCCGCATCGGTGTCGCTTCCGAGATCGCAGTTGTCCCGGCGACCGCCCGCTCACGCTGACGGCCGAAATCGCGGGTGCGCGGCACCGGCGTCCCGGCCCTTGCCAGGTGGTCAGCCA
The DNA here is from genome assembly GCF_900215565.1 of Streptomyces sp. Ag109_G2-15. Lineage (NCBI taxonomy): Bacteria > Bacillati > Actinomycetota > Actinomycetes > Kitasatosporales > Streptomycetaceae > Streptomyces > Streptomyces sp. Ag109_G2-15. Next base: position 7,734,150 of record NZ_OCNI01000001.1, on the reverse strand, counting down.
GCCGGTACCGACCGCTGTTGCGCGAAGGTGAGGGCGTTCTCGATTCCCTGCTCGAGGACCTCGTCGGAGAACTTCCGGTCGGAGAGCGCCCGGGACAGCTGCAACGTTCCCACCGCCATGGTGTAGAGCCCGATGGCCTGACCGCGGGCGGATTGCGGATCCTCGGGTGCCAGGCGGGCGGCGAGCTCGTCCAGGATGGCCCTGGCGCCGTCGGTGTAGACGTCCTTGGTCGCGTCACCGCAGCGGCCGATCTCGTCGAGCAGGGCCGCGGACGGGCAACCGTCACCGGGGTTGTCCCGGTGCTCGGGCGACAGATACCCGCGGATGAAATCCTCAAGTCCCTCGCGGCCGGGCCGGAGCGTGTCGTACTGCTTGACCTGCGCGCGCAACTGCTCGGCGACGACATTGGCGACGAGGTCGTCCTTGGACTCGAAGTGGGCGTAGAAGGCTCCGTTGGTGAGTCCGGCGTCGGACATCAGCGTGGAGATGCCGGAGCCGTCGATGCCGTCCTGCTTGAACCGGTGGCCGGCCCGCTCGATGATCCGCTGCCGCGTCACCTGCTTGTGCTCTTTGGCGTAGCGCGCCACAGGGTGCCTCCCTCAACTTTGCCGGGCATTGCCTCGTGATCCCATCCTAATCCATGGCCTGACGCACGTAATATTACGAGCGACAGGTGATTGTGCGGTCAATCTGCCTCCCAGCGGACGGCAGGCCATGGGCTCGCATGGCGGCCTTGGCTGTTGCCCGGCGCGACCGCCCCTCCTGGAGACCACCGACCTGGCCGGCGGACGAGATCGCCGGCCAGGTCGGCTTCGGTGCAGGCACCTCGCTGCGACCTTGCTTAGCGGCCTGAACGCCCGTCGAGCTTGCCGAGGATCGCGTGCACCACGCGATCACGTGCCAGACGCCCGTCGATCACCGGGTTGATCACTCCTCGCGGCACGGACAGCGGGGCCCAGCGAGCCGGCCGGATCACACGGGGTGACCGGTGTTCGATGACCCGCACCACGGCTTCGGCGGCCTGGTCCGGCGCCAAGCGCTTGAGCAGCGGCCCCGGCGATGTCCTGGCCGACATCTCAGTGATCGCAGGATCCGCGTCGACGCCGTTTCTGATCATGTCCGTCTGGATCAGACGGTGGTGGCGGAGGCGCCGTGGCGGGCGAGTTCCACGCGCACTGCCCATGATGCCGGCGCTCGCGATCGCGACGCCGACCCGCCCGAACCGCTCACACAGGTGGGCCACGGCATCGTTGAGCGCGCTGCGGTCGCAGACGTCCGCGGTAAAGCCGACAACGTGGGACGACGAGATGTCGGCTGCGATCTCCAGCGTGTCCGGACGCAGATCCACGATGCCGACCCGGGCGCCGCGGGAGAGAAGGGCCCGGGCCATGGCGCTGCCGAGTCCGCCGGTGCCGCCGGTGCCGCCGGTGCCGCCGGTGCCGCCGGTGATGAAAACGACCTTGTCGGGGAGATCGCATGCATTGATGCGAATGCCTCGTCTTCAGTCATGAAATGGGGCCGAGTCCCCGTCCGGTGCGGCGAGTCCGGATTCAAAGCCGCGGGGCGGGACCTCGTCGTCATCGCCGGCGCACCGCTCGCGTCGCGAGCGCATTTGCCCCGCTGCCTGGCTGCGCCGCGCGCACGCCGAAGCGCCCGAGGAAGGCGACTCCCTCGGGCACCGGGCGCTCTGGTCAGGCGGCGTAGGTGGGGTAGTCGGTGTAGCCGGCCGCGCCACCTCCGTAGAAGGTGGCCGGGTCGGGGGTGTTCAGGGGCGCGCCCGCACGGATGCGCTCGACCAGGTCGGGGTTGGCGAGTGCCATTGAGCCCACGGTGATGACGTCGGCGATGCCGTTCTCGATGTCCTTGGCGCGGGTGGCGATGTCGGTGCCCGCGCGGTTGAGGAGCAGCGTGTTCGGCCACAGCTCGCGCAGCGTGCCCAGGAGTTCCTCGTCGCCGCCGTGGGCGAGGTGCAGGTAGGCGAGGTCCAGGGCAGCGAGGGCGCGCACGAGGTGCGGGTAAAGCTCGCGGGGGTCGTCCTCCGTGAGGTCGCCGAGTTGGAAGGGGTTGCCGGGGGAGAGCCGGATGCCGGTACGGTCGGCTCCGATCTCGTCGGCCACGGCGGCGGCGACCTCCACCGCGAAGCGGATGCGGTTGTCGAGGGAGCCGCCGTACTGGTCGGTGCGCTGGTTGGTGCTGGGGAAGAGGAACTGGTGGACCAGGTAGCCGTTGGCGCCGTGGATCTCGACGCCGTCGGCGCCGGCCGCGATGGCGGCCGCGGCGGCCCGCCGGAAGTCGTCGACCGTCGCGGTGACCTCCTCGGTGGACAGTGCGCGCGGTTCCGGCATTTCCTGCATCCCGGAGCCGGTGAACGTGAGGCCCCCCGGCTTGATCGCGGAGGGGGCCACCGGCTGCCGGTGGTGGGGGGTGTTGTCGGGGTGGGAGATCCGCCCGACGTGCATGAGCTGGATGACGATACGCCCGTCGGCCTTGTGTACGGCGTCGGTGACCTTGCGCCAGCCGGCGATGTGCTCGTCGGTGTAGATGCCCGGCGTCACCGGGTAGCCCTGGCCGTCGGCGGAGGGCTGGGTGCCCTCGGTGATGATGAGGGCGTGCGAGGCGCGCTGGGCGTAGTACTCGGCGTTGAGCTCGGTCGGCACGCCGTCCGGGGTGGCCCTGCTGCGGGTCAGGGGGGACATCGCCAGACGATGCGGCAGGGAGATCTTTCCGGCGACGGTCGGGGTCCACAGGCTGTCGAGCATGCGTGCTTCCTCAGGTTGTTGGTGGCGGACATCCGGCAGACCTCGTCCCGGACTGTGAATCCGATGAGGCATCCGCCATGAGCATGGATAAATTACATTACGTACGTAATACTTTACTGGGTGGCGGACGGCGCAGGAACGACCGGGACCGCCGTCGGCCGAGGACGTGCCGTTCGGCCTTGGCGCGCAGCTACTTACTCGTCGAGGAACTGGAGGGCGTGCTTGAGGAACCGCTCGGGGTACTGGAAGTGGGCTCCGTGCCCGGCGTCGGGGTAGATCAGCAGCTGGGCGTTGGGGATGTTCTGGGCGAGGTGCCAGGAGTTGATCGAGGCGATCATCACGTCGTTCTCGCCGTTGAGGACCAGCGTCGGCTGGGTGATCGCGTTCAGGTAGGCGTAGGGATTCTCGCCCGGCAGCGGCTCCGCATAGGCCATGGACGCTTCGAACTGCGCCTGCCCGACTGCGGGCGAGCTCGGCGGGTCCTGGTCGGCCCGCTGGTGACGTCGCTCCCAGAAGGCCCGGCCCGCTTCGACCGCGGCTTGTGAGCGGCCGAAGAACAGGAAGAGGAAGTCCTCCAGGGTGGGGACCGGGTTCAGCGCCACCTCGGGCACCTTGGGGTCCATCGTCGGGTCCCCGCCGCGGAGGCCGGTGCCGAGCAGGAGGAGCTTGCGTACCAGCTGGGGGTGGCGCAGCGCGACCTCCTGCGCCTGGTAACCCCCGAGCGAGAAGCCGAGCAGATCGACCTGCTCCAGCCCCAGCGCCCGGATGACGGCGGCGATGTCGTCGGCCATGTCCTCGACCCGGTTGCGCGGCGTGCCGGATGACGAGGCGATACCGCGCCCGTTGAACAGGATGACCTCACGGCCTTCGGCCAGGCCGTCGGTGAGCAGGGGGTCCCAGTTGTCCATTCCCCCGCGGAAGTGCTGGACGAGGAAGATCGGGACGCCGGAGGGCTTGCCCCAGCGGCGGTAGGCGAACCGTTCACCGTCGACCTCGATGTACTGGGTCGGTGCGGTCACATGCGTGTCACTCATGGCCTGAGCCTTTCTGGAGGGGCGAGCAATACAATGACGGTCGTAATTTAAAAAGTCAACCTCATAGATGTCGATCGACATCTATGTATGCTTGACCGTCGAGCGTCGACCGTGGAAGGGAGCTGGACATGCGGGTCACCAGGGCCCAGGCGGAACAGAACCGTGCGCACATCGTCGCGACAGCTGCCAGGCTGTTCCGCGAGCGCGGCTATGACGCTGTCGGCGTGGCGGAACTGATGGCAGCCGCCGGGTTCACCCATGGCGGGTTCTACAAGCACTTCCGCTCCAAGGCCGACCTGATGGCCGAAGCGTCCGCGAGCGGGCTCTCACAGACCGCGGCACGGACGGAAGGTCTGGGCCCCGCCGAGTTCGTCGAGCGCTATGTCTCCCGGGAGCATCGCGACGGGCGCAGTGACGGTTGCACCATCGCGGCCCTCAGCGGCGATGCCGCACGTCAGTCGGCGGATATCAAAACGGAGTTCGCGGCCGGGATCGAGAACCTGTTGACGGCCCTTCAGGCCCCGAGCGACACGCCAGGGGATGCGGACCAGCGCGTGGACCGCACCACGCTGATCGACATGCTCGCTCAGTCGGTCGGCGCGGTCATGCTGTCGCGGGCATGCCCGGACGGTTCTCCGCTGGCGGACGAAATCCTCGATGTCTGCCGCAAGGAAATTCTCGCCTCGCTGGCGCACGGCAGCGAGGACCAGCCGGCGGCACTGAGCCCAGAAGCCTGAGCTTGTCCTACGGTTCTAGCGCGGGCTCACGCCGGTCATTCGTAGGATCGGTGAAGCCCGAGGACTCCGGGTATGGCAGTCAGCTTGTCGCCGCGATGGCCAGCATCCGGTGCTGTCCCGTCTCTCAGCGCTACTACCATCGCAAACGCAACGAAGGTAAAAGCCACATCCAGGCCGTCCTCGCTCTGGCCCGCCGACGCCTCAACGTTCTCTGGGCCATGATCCGCGACCAGACCTCCTACGAACCCCGCCCCTCGCTCGCGGCTACGGCTTGACGTCCGCTATTGGGAAGTCCTTTATGGTCGGCGGTTTCGTTGAGGCCGGCAGCGCACGCGGGCGGGCTTGACGGCCTGGGCTGTTCGAGAGCCGTCGGGGTCCGGGACGAAGTGGCAGTGGAACGTCGGCTGATCAATTGCGTACTGCCCTAGCTCGCCGATCCGGGTGTCGCTGGTCCAATGCGCGATCGAGCCGCAGGTCCCCGTTCTCGCAGGTCACGCCTCTGTATTGCGAGAACGAGCCATCAGATGGTGCGGCCGGCATCACGCGACACTACTGTCAGGCGGTCTCTTTCAGCTGCGGGGAGGAGTCCTCCACCCGCAACACATAGGCCGCAGCCCCGGCGTAGGAAGCCTCGACGACAAGAACGGCGATCAGCAGAGCATGGGGCCACCCATCCGCCACGATGCTGACCAGGCGCCCCACAGCCAGGCCGCTCATGAAGGTGAACAGCGTGATGAGCGAAGTCCTGGTGTAACGCGTGTTAAAGGCTCCCAGGCAGAACAAGATCGCCATGGCTACGAACAGTGACCCGGAACCGCTCCTGAAAATGTTCGCCTCCGATGGCGACTGGATGTCGACCCCGTAGACGTCGAGCAAGAGGTGGGGAGCCAAGAGATAGATCAACCCGATCACGGCGATCCCGAGGCCCGCGGAACCAAGAACCAGCTTTTTCAGACGCATCTTTCTGATACCTCCGGCTTGGGAGCTCATCGAAGAAGCTCCGGAATATGCGGCACGAACTGCTCGTGGTGCTCGTGGTGCTCGTGGTGCTGGAAGACGCCGCCATGGCCGGCATCGGGGTAGATCCGAAGTGAGGCGTTGGGCAGGCGATGCGCGAGGTCGGACGATGCTCGTGTGGGAAGCCTGCGGTCGTCCTCGCCGTACGCGACCAGAACGGGATGCCGGATCAAGGAGAAGTCCATCGGTGCTTGATTTCCCCAGCGAAGAGTCGCCTTGAGCTGGGCAGCGACCCTCTCGGTGAGGTGCCGGACACAGTCTCGAGGTTCGGACCCCGGCGGGCGGGGCGCGGCCCTCCGGCCGGGAGCCGGCGGCCGGGGCTGCCGTTGGGCGTGCCCGGCCGCCGCAGGGACCCTGGTGGGCCGCCGAGGATGGCACCGGCCCAGGCTGTCGCGGCGCCTACGGGCGCCCAGTGGGGCGCTGCGGTCGGTCGTGGGCGCGGCCGGGGCCATCAGAGGGCTTCGCTGACCCGGCCGATGTACTCACCCAGCTGGTACTCGACGTCGAGGCCCTTTTCGGCAACCAGTGCGCCGAGTCCGACCGCACGCGCGGCGAATCCCGGCTGCGTCAGGGTGCCCGCGAACTCGCCGAAGGCGGCGACCAGGTGGGCGTCCGGCGGCAGTGTCGCCCGGTTGACCTGGGACTTCGCGGTCGCCAGCGCATGCCGGTCGAAGGAGGCGAGGCGGGCGACGGTCGCGTCGACGAAGGCGTCGAGTTCCGCGTCGGGCAGGGTCCGGGTGACCCATCCCCAGCGTTCGGCCAGGTCGGCGTCATAGTCGGCGCTGGTCAGGATGGCCTCCAGGGCGCGGTCGCGGCCGATGGAGCGCGGGAGCCGCTCGGCGCCGCCTCCGCCGGGGACGAGGCCGAGGCCGACCTCGGGCTGGCCGAAGAACGCCTTCTCGCGGCTGGCGTAGCGCAGGTCGCAGGCCAGGGCCAGCTCGTTGCCGGCGCCGCGGGTACGGCCCCGGATGGCCGCGATGCTGACGAACGGAGCCTTGCTCAGCCGCAGGACCATGTCGGTCCACAGCGGGTTGTCGTCCTCGTGCTCGGGCACGGGAAGGTCGGCGGCCGCGGCGGCGTCGAAGTGGTTGATGAAGAAGTCGGGAAGTTCGCTGGCGAAGACGACGACCTGGATGTCCGGGTCGTTCTCCAGCTCCGAGACGATCTTGTGCAGCGTCACGATGGACTCGGGAATCACCAGGTTCACGGGGGGATTCGAGAACGTGATCCTCGCGGTCCGCGGGGTCGTCCGCTCCAGGCGGATCGTGCTGGGCTGGCTCATGGCGTGGTTTCCATTTCATAGGGGCTCGGGCTTGCATGACCGTGATCGCGTCCGGCGACCACGGAGCTGTTGCGCCTGGTGGGGTGCGGGTGTCGCCGACTTGTCCGTCGGAGCGGCGTCGGCTGGGCCGGCCCCGCCTGCACCTGTGCGGCATGGTGTGGGCTCTGTTCGTTCGAGCTGATGGCGAGCCATCGCTCGTTTCCCACCATTCACCTTACGATCATAATACAATAGGCCCGGGAAACGCTCAGCAGGCAAGACCCGACACACGGGGCGAGCCACCGGCCAGCCGTTTTCGCCTGGATGGCCGACCGGCGAACCGAGCCGTCGAGACCGTCCGGCGGCGTACGAGAGTGGGAAAGGCCAGGCGGGCAGAAGAGCTCCTCGCTTTTGAGCGAGGCCGCCGCCGAGGTCTTAGCGGATGGAGGGGAGGGTGGCGGTGACGATCAGGTTGTCGAGCGCGGTGATGACTCCGGCCATGCCGGTCATGACCGCGGCCCCGACGGCACTGCCTCCCGAACCGGTTGCTTGTGATGCCGTGTCAGGACGTCCCCTTGGCGGACGCGCCTGGCGATTGGCCGGCGAGGGCGGGCCCTCCTCAGGGGAGCTGCGGGTAGAGCGCCGAGACACCCCCGGACAGTGCCGCCTGCGCCTGGCGGGCCGCGTTGTCGGCGAGGATCTCGTAGGCGCCGGCGGCGATGCCGTCCACGGCGATGCGCGCGATGTCGGCCGGGTCGGACTTGGCCGCGTCGACGGTTCGGACCATGTCGGTGTCCATGTAGCCGACGTGCAGACCGGCCACGCGGATGCCCTGGTCGGCCAGTTGCACGCGCAGGGTGTTGGTAAGTGACCACTCCGCGGATTTGGCGGCGCAGTAGGCGCCGAACTCCGGGAAGCTGACCCAGGACAGGCCGGACAGGACGTTCAGCATGGCCCCGCCACCGTTGGCCGCGATCTGGGGTGCGAAGGCGCGGGCCACCGTCAGGGTGCCGAGGTAGTGGGTGTTCATCTCCAGGCGGATGTCGTCCAGGTCGGCGGTGAGCAAGTCGGCGCCGGTGGAAGATCCCGCGTTGTTGACCAGGATGGTCACATCGCCGGTGGCCGCGGCGGCGGCCGCGACGGAGGCGGGGTCGGTGATGTCGAGCGCGATCGGCTTGGCGCCGGGCAGGTCGACCTGGTCGGGGTTGCGGGCGCCGGCGTAGACGGTGGCGCCGCGGCTGAGCAGTTCGGCGGCGAGGGCCCGGCCGAAGCCCCGGTTCGCTCCGGTGACAAGGGCGGTGCTGGCGGAGAGGTCCATGAAGGTTCCCGATGAAGTGGAGAGGAGATGACCAGAGCGCTGATGGCGTGACCTGACGCGGCCCCAGTCCATTAAATTACGATCGTAAGAGTAAGCAGGTCGAGTCAGTGATCGCAACCGATCCGCCTGGTGAATGACGCTGAGCCGGGCCTCTCGCCGGAACACTGTCAAGGAGCTGATCGATGCGGGCAAGGCCAAGCACTTCGGCCTGAGCGAGACCGGCCCGCAGACCATCCGCGGGGCGCAGGTGGTGCGGCCGGCCTCCGTCCTTCAGGCTGGTACTCCTTATCGAGCGGGACGTCGAGCAGCTCTTCCCGGTCCTCGACGAACTGGGCGTCGGCTTCGTCGCCTACTCATCTCTCGGCCGCGGCTTCATCACCGGCACCGCCACACCCGCCGGCGAACGCGACGTAGCCGACATGCGCAATGTCGACCCCCGCCGGCAGCCCGGCAACGTCGAGAAGGACGCCCAAGCCGTGGGCAAGCTCGGCAACCTGGCCGCGACCAAGGGCATCACCGTCTCCCAGCCGGCCCGCCCGCGCCGTCGATGTCCCTCTGACCAGGGGCGACGGCCTCGCCACGATCGACGAGATTCTGCACACGGCGGCTTCGGCGCCCGCTACTCCGAGGACCACGCGCCCGTCTGGATCTGAATCCGCGCCGGGACCCAAGCCGCCCTTCCTGACGGACACCGCCGGGACCCTCACCCCGAGGGCACCGACAACCGGCTCGCGACGGACAACGGACAACGTAAAACCCTGTCGACAATGACGGCTCGTACGCTGCATCACGACCTTGGCCCCGCTGCCCGCCGTACCGATCGCCTCCGCCACGGCTTCCGCCACGTCGTCGTCGATGAGGCACGCCGGATCCTCACTCCATACTGCGACCCGGAAATCAACGAGTCCGGTCGCGCGCGGAGGCGCAGTGTGCAGGTGAAGCCGACGTCGTGGTCCGCCGGCCCGACCACCGCCTGCAGGATCGGGACGAGGTCACGTGGGTCGCGGACCTGTGCGCCGCCGCAGGCCATGTCGGCCTCTGTCCACCGTCCCGGCCCCGGGCCGTAGGGAACATGTCCGATGAGGGGGATCGATCGCCTTGTCGACTCGTACCCGTACAGGCCGGTGAAGTGGGACGACCGCCTCCGGCGGACCCGCCCGACGTACGGGCCGTGTCCCACGGGTGTGACGAGGGGCCGAACACGGGGTTGTCGGCCTGGACGTCCTGGTGGCCCGCCGGCATGTTGCTCCTGCCCATGATGACGGCGCCCGCCGAACGCAGCCCTCTGACCGCCTCGGCGGCCTGGTCGGGTATGTAGTTCTTCAGATCCGTACGGCCGCAGACGGTGTGCATTCCTGCCGTCTCGAAGGCAGTGAACGGACGCATCTCCAGGCACACCTGACCGGCGATTCCCGTCGCACGCCGCGCCAACTCTTTGCACCAGCAGGCGAGCAGCCTTCGCACGGGCCGCAGAAGGGACAGTTCGGTCGAGCCCGTAGGGCGAAGGGTTCCCCCGCGCACCGAGGCATTGCCGGCGCCGGTCGCCGTGGCGTGAGCCGCCCCCACTCGTGTGGCAAGGGCACTCAGGGGCGCAGCCTGGGAGGCCCGTTGGCACGCAGTGACATGTCGCACACATCTCACAGGCTGTTGACAGGCCATCACAGAGTCCGTGATTCTCCTGACCACAACACGGCGCATCACCACAACAGCGGCTTGCAGCTACCTGCACCCTTCCGCGAGGTCCGGCTGGAACCTCACGGTCCGTGCCCAGCTCGTCGTCCGCGTTGATCCGCCAAGCCCCCGACGCAGCACCCTGTGCATCGAGTGGCAGCAGATGCGAACAGCCCCATGTGCTGTGTGCCGTGCTCCCCCGGGCGCCACACCCGTTGGCCCTTGCCCACCATCGCCATCCCGTGACCGGCCGGACCCGCCTGCCGGCACCGGGCGCTGCGCGCCGCGCCGTCACCCACCCTCAATGCCCGGAGGTTCCGTGCACTCGCCTTTCTCCCCGACCCCCCTGGCCGCCCATCGGCCCCGCTCCCGTCGCACCATGACGGACCGTCACACCACCTGAACAGACTCCGCGAGACCGCGCATCGCCTGCAGCGCGACTTCCTTGTCGTCAACGGGATCCCCTTCGCCGTCGGCATCACACTGTCCTGCTTCACGGACGTCCCCGCGGTGCAGGTGTACGGCAAGCTCACCCTGGGCCTGATGTGGGGCGTTCTGCAATGCGCCCTGTTCATCGCCACTGCCTGGTTGTACGAGATACGAAGCGCCCGGTCGACCGATCCCCTCGAACAGGCTCTGACCTCCGACGCACCCCCCACCGACGTATCCGATGTCGCCTCCGCCAACGGTCCCGGTGGTGACGCGGTGACTCTGGACATCCTGAGCTCGGGCGTACTCGACCCCATAGGTTCGGACGCGAGACGCCCCGTGATCATGGCCTTCCTCATCTTCATCGGAGGGTTCCTGTTGTGGATCTTCACTCTCGCCACGGCGGAGGAGGAGAACCCGGAGAGGCTTTATGTCGCCAACCGGTCGCTCTCCCCGGTCATCAACGGATTCGCCCTGGCCGGTGAGCAGATCTCGGTCGTCACCCTGCTGACGGTCTCCGGCGGTGTCGCGCTGTTCGGTTACGACGGGTTCACGTACGCCCTCGACGGCCTGATCATGCTCGGCGTACTGCTGCTTCTCGCCCAGAAGATACGTACCAGCGGTCGCTACACCCTCGGTGACCTCTACGCATTGCGGGCGTCAGGACCGGGCCCCCGCCTCGCCGCGGCGGCGGTGACGCTGGCCATCTCGATCCCCCTCATCGTGATCCAACTGCGCGTCGCCGGAACCAGTACGGCCCTCCTGGTCGGTATGACGACCGACGGGGGGCAGCTCGTGTGCACGATCCTGATGGGCTGCCTCGTCGCCTGCTTCGCCGCGATAGCGGGCCTTCGCGGCAACAGTTTCATGCACGTCGCCAAGGTCCCGCTGACCTTGACGGCACTCGCGGTACTCACACTGCTGGCCCTCAGGAAGTTCGACTGGGCCCCTGGGTCTCTGTTCTCGGCCGCGGTGGACAACAGCACGGCGCCGGACGAATACCTGGAGCCGGGGTTCTGGCCGTACACGGCGAGCTTCGGCTCACTCAACACATTCGGCAATCACATGGTCTTCATCCTCGGCACGGCCGTGATGCCCCACCAGATCCTGCGGGTCAGCGCATCCCGAACCGGCCGCACGGCACGGCGGTCCACGAGCATCGCCACAGGACTGGTCGGCGCGTTCATTCTCCTGCTGATCACCACCGGCTTCGCAGCAGCGGCCGTGGTGGGCGCCTCCGGTCTCGGCGCGGTCGATGCCACGGGACAGTCGTCCCTGATCCAGCTGGCCTCTGAGGTGCTCCAAGACGGTTCGACGGGACGCATCGCGCTCATCACCGTCTTGGCATGTGCCGTGTTCCTCACGGTGCTCACGGCCATGGCCAGCGTGACCTTCGCTGCCGCCGTCTCTCTCACCCACGATGTGTTCGCGCGTGGCAAGCGCCTGCGCACCGAGACCCATGAGCTACGGGCGCTGCGCATGGCCGCCGTCAGCGTGTGCGCGGTGGGCCTTTCGCTGGCCGCGGCCATCCACCGCTATCCGACTGAATTCCTGGTCGCCTTCTCGATCGGCGTTGCGGCCACGTGCGTCTTCCCGGCGTTGATCTACTCCTTCTTCCGGAGTCGCTTCAACCGTCGGGGCCTACTGTGGTCCGTCTACGGGGGACTACTGCTCTGCACCGTCCTCACGGCCTTCTCCCCCATCGTCTCGGGCACCGCGTTCGCGCTCTGGCCGCAAGCCAGTTTTGACTGGTACCCGTTCCAGACCCCAGGCCTGATTTCCGTTCCCGCGGCGTTCGCCCTGGGCTGGCTGGGGAGCGTCACCTCATCCCGAGAACCCCAAGTCGATTTCCGGCACGTGCAACACGAAATCCTGACCGGACAGAGAGCCAGATGACCGGCGGGACAGTGGACTCACAGCCGCCGTCCTGCACTTGACCATCTGAAGGGACCCCGCAGCGACGCACTCCACCATCTGGGTTTACTTACATATACTCAGATGGCAACGTCCCGATCAACCGTCCGCAGGGTCGCCACAAGTCGCGGACCCGCACCAAGTTGCCGCACCCATCTGGCAACTGCGCCCACCGCTGTCCGATCCGGAACTCTCCAGGCGCACGTGTCAGCACCTCACGGCGACACCACCAAGACCCTCCCGCTGCGACGACCGACCAGCCACGGTCGCTCAACTGCGGGTTCGCCGATCAGCGCACACAGAAACGAGGCTCTCCGTGCGTGACCTCCCCTTCCAGCCGGCCACGGACCAACTGGAGGCGCTGGCGTCAGGGCAGGTTTCGAGTGAGGAACTGCTCGAAACCTACTTGCGACGCATTGGCGTGCACAACGAAACACTGAACGCGGTCGTCACGCTGGACGTCGAGCGGGCGCAGTTCGATGCCAGGGCAGCCGACGCGAAACGGGCGGCCGGGGCGGAACTCGGCGCGCTCCACGGTCTCCCGATCACGCTGAAGGACAGCTACGAGACCGCCGGCCTGCGGACGGTCTGCGGTCGCACCCACCTCAAGGACTACGTACCCGAGCAGGACGCAGAGGCGGTACAACGCTTGCGGGCCGCAGGTGCAGTGATCATCGGCAAGACCAATCTGCCCGCCGGAAACCAGGACGTCCAAGCGGACAACCCCGTGTTCGGGCCGACGCTGAACCCCTGGAACACCGCCCGCACGTCCGGAGGTTCCGCAGGCGGTGGAGCAGTGGCAACAGCCGCCGGACTCACGGCTTTCGACTTCGGCTCGGAAATCGGCGGATCCACCCGGATTCCGGCACACTTCAACGGCCTCTACGGACACAAGGCGACCTGGCGGTCCATCCCCCTCATCGGACACGTCCCGGGCGGACCAGGTGTCGGACGGTGGGCGGAGATCGACCTCGCTTGTGCCGGCGCCCAAGTGCGCGACGCACGCGACCTGGTCCCCATCCTCCACGCGACGGTAGGACCGCCGGAGCGCGACGGTGGCTTCAGCTACACCCTCGCACCACCACGAGCGAACGAACTCGGCGCCTTCCGCGTGGCGGTGTGGACTGAGGACGCGTCATGCCCGATAGACCACGATGTCGTTGCCGCAGTGGACGACGCCTTGAGCGCCCTGAAAGCGGCGGGCACGAAGGTTGAAGTACGGCCCACCAGCCTGCCCGTCGACATGACGACCAGTCATGCCCTGTTCCAGCGCCTGCTCTTCGGCGCCTTCACCTACGACCGGTCCGGACTGACAGCGGCCTCCAACGCCGCGACCCTCGCGCGTCTTGTCCAACACCCTCGTGGAGAGGTGCTGGACGCGGTGAGAGGAACCTTCCAGTCCCACTACAGCTGGCTGCAAGCGGACGTCGCACGCCATGAACTCCGGCACCGGTGGGCCGAGTTCTTCCGTGAGTTCGACGTCCTGCTCATGCCGGTGACTCCGACCACGGCGCCGCCTCATCACACCAAGCCGATCGACAGGTTCGGCCGGCGGATCCAGGTGGACGGGCATTCCCGTTCCTATTGGGATCAGGTCAAGTGGAGCGCCATCGCCAATGTGGCCGGCTCTCCGGCGACGACCATCCCCGTCCGAACGGGCCGTGACGGTCTGCCCGTCGGGCTGCAGGCGATGGGGCCGAGCGGCGGCGACCTCACCACCATCAAGTTCGCCGAGCTCCTGGGCCGGGAAGTCGAGGGCTACCAGCCCCCTCCGGCCTTCGCGTGACGATCAGCCCCCCCGCATGGGTGAACGGCCACCGGTTCGGCCCGCACGGTTTCACTCGCCGTCGGGCACCATCGAGACCACGACCTTGCCGGCCTTGGTGCGGCCCTGCTCGACGTACGCCATCGCCTCGAGCGTCTGGTCGAAGGGGAAGGTGCTGTCGATGACCGGGCGGAGCTTCCCGCTGTCGTAGAGGGCGCCGAGTTTGCGCAGCTGGGAGCCGTTGGCCTGCATGAAGAGGAACTCGTAGCGCACGCCCAGCGCCCTGGCCCGCTTGCGGATCTTGCGGCTGAGGGTGTTCATGACCAGGCCCAGGACGGAGGGTGCGCCGAGCTGCTTGGCGAAACCGGCGTCGGGCGGGCCGACGACACTGATGGCCAGGCCGCCGGGCTTCAGTACGGTCAGTGACTTCTCGAGGTTCGCCCCGCCCAGGGAGTCCAGCACCAGGTCGTAGCCCGAGAGCACCTTGGAGAAGTCTTCCTTGGTGTAGTCGACGACGACGTCGGCGCCGAGGCTCCTGACCAACTCCTCGGACCTGGTGTTCGCGGTCGTCGCCACCGTGGCGCCGAGGTGCTTGGCGAGCTGGATGACCGTCGACCCGAGGCCGCCGGCTCCGGCGTGGACGAGCACTTTCTGCCCCGGCTTCACGTGCGCGCGCTCGACGAGGATCTGCCAGGCGGTCAGGGCCACCAGCGGCACCGCGGCCGCCTCCTCCAGGGAGAGTGAGGCCGGCTTGGGGGCGACATCGTCCGCGTCGATCGCGATGAACTCCGCGAAGCCCCCGACCCGCAGGTCGCGCGGGCGGGCGTAGACCTCGTCGCCGACCTTGAAGCCGTGTACGGCGGAGCCGACCTGTGTCACGACGCCGGCCACGTCGTGGCCGAGCACGAACGGGCGCTTGTACTTCAGGATCTGCTTGAACTCCCCGTTGCGGACCATCTTGTCCAGCGGGTTGATGCCGGCGGCACTCACTCTGACCAGAACGTCGCGGGCTCCGACGGTGGGCTCGGGCACGTCGGCGGCGCGGGCGCCGTCCTTGCCGTACTTCTCGACGACGAATGCCTTCATGGCGGCCGCCTTTCTGCGTGGGTGTCTCGGTGGTCGGTGTGATTCTTGGGACGGGTCCCCTGTGCGCCTGCTTCTCGTCTGCGGCCGGGTTGACGTGCCGATCATGACAGTACTAGCTGAGTATGGAAAAGTAAACTCAGAGGAGGTTAGAATCCCCCCTATGGACGCAACGACCGAAGCCCTGCAGGACGACGCCGGCACGTTTCCCCATCTCGACCGGGACACGTCGAACTGCTCGATCGCCCGCACCCTTGAGGTCGTGGGCGAGAAGTGGACGATCCTGATCCTGCGCGAGGTCTGGTACGGCTCGTCCCGTTTCAGCGAGTTCGAACGCGTCCTCGGCTGTCCTCGCAACCTCCTCGCGGCGCGACTCAAGATGCTCGTGGAGGAAGGGATCCTGGCCACCGAGACCTACAAGGAGCCGGGCTCGCGGAGTCGGCCGAAGTACGTGATCACACCCAAGGGTGTGGATCTGGTCCCGGCCGTGATGGGGCTCCTGCAATGGGGGGACCGCTACCGCGCCGACCCGGAGGGCCCGGCCATGCTGTCCCGGCACCGTGGATGCGGCGCGCACGTCGACGCCCAGATCCGCTGCGACCAGGGCCACGCCGTACAGCCGGAAGACATCGAGAGCATCCCCGGCCCCGCTTTTCGCCTGAGGCCCGCCGAGTGAACTGAGCGCGGTGGCGCCGGGAGCTCGCGACGGGCTCGGTCCGCCCAGGTGCGCTCGCGCTCGCCCGGTCCGGCCCGGGTCCGCGTTCTGGCGGTCGCCGCCTGGACGACCTGGACCACCAGTGGCGATTGCGGGCGTCGGTCGCCGGACGTGGACCAGGCGGCGCCGAGAATCAAACAACGCCCGTTCCCGCCCCCGCCGAGCACGGCCCTGAAGCGGTCACGCACCCACCACCTCTCCAGGCAGGTCACGCCACAGGCGCAGGCAATGCCCGCACAATTAGCGCAGCAATCACGGCGGCGCGGGCGGCGGGCACGGTCAGAACCCTGCGCCCCGGCTCGACCGTCGTCATCCTGAGCTGCGCCTCCAGCGCCAACACGACTGCGATCGCGCAGACCGAGTAGCGCAGCCGTGAGCGGGGTGTCGCGCACGCCTTGCGCACCGGGGCGCGGATCGTCGCCGTCCGAGAGGGGGAGTTCCGCCCACGCCCCGAAGCGGAGCGGGATCAGGCCGGATCGACGAAGATGTCGAGGGCGAGATCCCCCTCGAAGCCGGCAGGGCTGTACTCGGAGAGGTCGGCGACGCCTTCGTCCGACAGGACCTCGTCGTCGATGAACAGGTTGCCGGTGCACTTGCGCGCGTCACGCGTGAGGACGGCGTACGCGGCGTCAGCCATGATCCGCGGACTACGGGCCTGCCCGGCGCCGCCGACCACGTTGCGTACGGCGGCCGTGTCGATCAGCGTTCGCGGCCACAGCGAGTTGGCGGCGATGCCGTCGGCGGCGAGCTCCTCGGCGAGCCCGATGGTGCACAGACTCATCCCGTACTTCGACAGCGTGTAGCCGAGATGCCTGCCCACCCAGTGCGGCGCGAGGTTCAACGGCGGCGAGAGGGTGAGGATGTGCGGGTTGTCCGCTTCCCGCAGGTGCGGGATCGCGGCCTTGCTCAGCAGGAACGTGCCGCGCGTGTTGATGTCCTGCATCAGGTCGTACCGCTTCATCTCCAGCTGCTCCGTCGACGACAGGCTGATCGCGCTGGCGTTGTTCACCACGATGTCGATGCCGCCGAAGGCAGTGACCGCGGCGTTGACGGCGGTACGTACGTCGTCCTCGTTGCGGACGTCACCGACGACGGCCAGCCCCTTGCCGCCCGCGCGCTCGATCTCCTCGACCGCGGTGTGAACCGTGCCTTCGAGCTTCGGGTGCGGTACGGCGGTCTTGGCGAGCATCACCACGTTCGCACCGTCGCGGGCCGCGCGCAGGGCGATGGCGAGTCCGATGCCGCGACTGCCTCCCGACATCAGGACGGTCTTGCCGGCCAGCGTCCGTGTCATGGTCGAACCTCCAAAATCGATTGGTGAACTAATCATATGCGACACGAATGATATGGTCCGCGCATGACTTCCACTTCCACTCCCGCACGTCAGAGCGACCGGCTCTACCACGAGCTCCTCGCCCCCAAAGAGACCCAGTCCGTACGCGCCGCCGTGCGCCGGATCGCGGAGCAAGAAGTGGCTCCGCACGCCGCAGCGATCGCGAACGGCGACGAGCGCACCGACGGCTTCCCCCGGCAGGTGTTCGACGCGCTCGCATCGGCGGGGGTCTTCCGGATCCCCTTCCCCGGCGAGGTCGGCGGCGACGGTCTGACCCACCCGGCGACCGCCACCGCCGCGGCGATCGAGGAACTGGCCTACTACTCCAGCAGCGTCGCGGCCGTCTTCGACGTGCACTGCATCCTGGCGGGCAACGCACTGCGGCAGGGCACCGAGGAGCAGCAGCAGCGCTGGCTGCCCAAGGTCGCGGAGGGTTCCGTGGTCGGCGCGTTCGCCACCACCGAGCCGGACGCCTCCAGCGACCTGTCTCCGCAGGCCGTTCGAACCGAGGCCGTACGCACCGAGACCGGCTGGGTGCTGAACGGCCACAAGCGGTGGATCTCCAACTCGCCCGTGGCCGCGTTCGTGGTGGTTCTCGCCCGCACCGGCGAGCGGCTGAGCATGTTCATCGTCGACACAGCACTTCCGGGCGTTCAAGTCGGCCTCGCCGACCGCAAGATGGGCAACCGCGGCCAGCTCACCGCGGACATCCGCTTCTCGGACGTACACCTGTCCGACGACGACCTCCTCGGCGGCACCGAGGGACACGGACTGCGCCACGCACTGACCACTCTCACCTACGGCCGGATCGGCATCGCGGCCGCCGGGGTCGGCATGGCACAGGCCGCCTTCGATCACACCGTGGCCCACCTGTCGACGCGCCACGCCTTCGGCAAGCCGGTGGCCGCCAACCAGCACTGGCAGTTCCTGCTCGCCGAGCGGGCCACCGAGATCGACAACGCCCGCACCCTCGTCACCAAGGCGGCCCTTCGCCTGGACGCCGGCAACCCGTCCCCGGAACCCGAGGCCGCGATGGCGAAGTACTACGCCACCAAGCTGTCGGTGGACATGGCACGCGACGCCGTCCAGGCTTTCGGAGGCCTCGGCTTCGCCCGCGAACTGGGTGCCGACGGCAGCCCCGGCCCTGTCGAGGCGATCTACCGGGACAGCAAGATCGGTGAGATATACGAGGGCACCAACGAGATCCAGAAGTGGGTCATCGCCCGGCAGATCTTCGGCCGGACCATCGTCGGCTGACGGCCCCGCGCATCCCCTGCCCTGCGTGCCCCGATTCCGCGCGCCGAGATCGCTGCCCCGGTCCGGCCACCTCAGGCCTTCTCGTAGGATGGACCCAGACGATACGCAGGCCTAACCATAGGCGGGATAAACGATGTCCGAGGCTCCGCTGGTACCGGGGACAGTGGCTGAACACACCATCTGCCTGCTGGTCAAACTCGGGCAGGTGGCTTTCAGGATCGCCGAAGACGGCATCAGCGGTACCGGCCTGCGAGTGCGCCACTACAGCGTCTTGCAGGCCCTGGCCGACAACGGGGCCATGCCGCAGCTGGCGCTCGGCTCGTTCCTGCGCATCGACCCGGCGACGATGGTGACGAGTCTCGACGACCTTGAGCGGGCCGGATACGCCGAGCGGACACGCGATCCGCAGGACCGACGCCGCTACGCCGTCAACATCACGGACGACGGGCGCAAGGTCCTGGCCGACCTCAACCGCACACTCGTCGGCCTCGACACCGAAATCCTCCCCGACCTCGGCACCACTGAGCGGCACTCGCTACACGCCCTGCTGAGCAGCCTTGCCGAGAGTCCCGCTCTCACCGCCATGTTCGACGCCGTCCGCGAGCAGAGCGGCGCGAAAAGGGCTTGACGTGCTCCCTGACCTAGGCCGTGTCTGATAATTGATCTTGTGGTTGGTCGGGGTGAGTTGCCGGATGCGGCGTGGGAGCGGATAGCTCCGCTGCTGCCGGGTGCGGATGGTCGTGGGCGGTCTTGGCGGGAACACCGGCAGGTCGTGAACGGCGTGTTGTGGCGGTTGCGGACAGGAGCGCCCCAGCAACACGGCCGGGTGCAGATACTCTTGCCCGGTCACAGCCTGGGCACCCGCGCAACCCCCTCGGCTTCGCCGACGCCCTGAGCCAGCACGGTCTGCCTGCCCGCGCAGCCCGGAACACCGCCATGATGGACGCCCTCGTAGACCTGCCGCCCATGGTCATCACCGACCTGCTCGGCATCCAACCCAAGGCAGCCGAACCCTGGGCCACCCTCGCGGGCGGGAACTGGTCCGAATACTTGGCAGCGCGGCAGTCCGCCCCGCCGGGCATGCCCGTCTGTGGCCCGAGGGGCCGATGGAACCGACCGTAGCGATCCTGCCGCTCTTCGACGAGGAGCCCTCCCAGCCAGTCGCCGACCGCCTGCGCGCAAAGCTGGAAGACATCGTCAGGCAGGACCACCTCCTGGCCCCGGCCGCCGACTCCGCTTCTGGGCCCGTATGGTCGCCCAGCGGCGCCTCAGCGCCACCGTCCAGGACCGCCCGGCGCCGGGAAGGCCATCATCGCCCGGCTCCTCACGGGCGGCCGCGACATGGCATTCGAGCCGGTGCCGGCCACCTTCCCGGCTCAGCAGAACCACCCCCGACCACCGATGGTAAGTGGATCGACTTGCCTTAAGGGTGGTGTGGGAGTTACCTTCCGATGGTGAGTCCATCGACTTACCTTACTTCTCGGCAAGGAACAGGGAACATGAATCGTCTTGCGGGCAAGCGCGCCCTCATCACCGGCGGCACGAGCGGGATCGGTCTGGAGACCGCCCGGCGGTTCCTCGCGGAGGGGGCCGACGTGCTGGTCACCGGCGTGACCCCGGCCAGCATCGACAGGGCCCGGCAGGTCCTCGGGGACAAGGTGCCCGTCGTACAGGCCGACGCCCGCGATCTCGATGCGCAGCGCGCCCTGGCAAAGCAGGTGGGTGAGCACTTCGGGAAGCTGGACGTGGCGTTCCTGAACGCCGGCGTCTCGGACTGGCGGCCCTTCGAGGACCACACGGAGGACAGCTACGACCGGCTCTTCGACATCAACGTCAAGAGCGTCTTCTTCCTCACCCAGGCCCTGGTGCCCGTGCTGGCCAACCCGTCCTCGGTCATCCTCAACGCGTCCAGCAGCGCGCACGGCGGCTACGGGAACTCGAACGCCTACGCCGCGACGAAGGCGGCTGTCGGCTCCCTGATGCGGTCGTGGAACGCGGACCTGCTCAAGTCGCACGGCATCCGGTTCAACGCGGTCAGCCCCGGCCCGGTGGACACCCCGCTGTACGCCAAGCTCGGGATCGAGGACCCCGCGGTGCAGGCGGCGGTCCTGGAGCGGATCAGCGCCGGCATCCCGCTGGGCCGCATGGGTCTGCCGGAGGAGGTCGCGGAAGCCGTCGTGTACCTGGCCTCCGACGCCGCCGCCTTCGCGGTGGGCCAGGACCTTATCCTGGACGGCGGCCAGACCGTCCTCTGACAGCGAGGACGCGGCCGGGAAACGGGCGAGGGGCGAGGGCATGGCGGTGGCGGAACGAGCGGAAACCGGTGGCGAAGCGAGCCAGGCCGGGTATCACGCGCAGATCAAAGCGGAGAACCGCGCCCGCATCATCCGCGCCGCCCGCGACCTCTTCCTCGCCCGGGGATACGACAAGACCTCCCTGGCCCAGATCGCCAAGGAGGCCCGCGTCTCCACCGGCACCCTCTTCAAGCGGTACCCCTCCAAGGCCGCGCTGTTCGAGGCCGTCACCTCCGAACAATGGCAGCTGGATGTGGAGTACGCCGCGCCGCCACCGCCCGGCGACCCCCGGTACGGTCTGGACCACATCGGCCGCGACTACGCCTGCCTGGTCGCGCGTCCGGGCACGGCGGCGCTGTGCCGCCTCATCATCACCGAGCTGCCCCAGATGCCGGAACTCGCCGACATCGTCGGCACCGGCTTCGCCATCGACCGGGGCCCCTTCTTCGACCGGCTCCGCGACTACCTGGACGCCGAGGCACAGGCGGGCACACTCGACTTCCGTTCGGCCGACGGACAGCCGCTGTCGGCATCCGAAGTGGCCGAACAGTTCCTCGGCATGATCTGCAGTCAGTTCCTGTGGCCTCAACTCGTACGGACCGACTTCGTCCCGCCCAACCCCACCGACGCCGCGATCGTGGACGAAGCGGTCGCCCTCATGCTCAGCCGCTACGGCACCGGATCCTGAACTCCGGACCTCCGGTTCACGCCGCAAGGATTTCGACACGTCGCCCTACCGTCGGCAGCGCTCGCGGTCGTTCGTCCAGGAGGTGGGCAGATACAGCCGCCGGTCGATCAGCGTGCGTCCGCGGCCGGTGGCGTAGGCGAGGAACACACCGATCCGGCAGTTCTCGAAAGCCGCCGGCAGCACGCCTCCGCGAGAGCGTCACCCATGTCGAGCCCTCATAACGCTACATGTTGATCATGTGGCCGGCGAGGCCATGGACGGCTTCCTTGACCGCCTCGCCGAGGGTCGGGTGGGCGTGGACGTTGCGGGCGACCTCGTGGACCGTGAGGTCCCACTGCTGGGCCAGGGTCAGCTCGGGGAGGAGTTCGGTGACGTCGGGGCCGATGAGGTGGCCGCCGAGGAGCTCGCCGTACTTGGCGTCGCTGATCAGCTTCACGAACCCGGTCGCATCGCCCAGGCCATGGGCCTTGGCATTTGCGGTGAACGGGAACTTGGCCACCTGGACGTCGAAGCCCTTCTCCCTGGCCTGTGCCTCGGTGTAGCCGAAGCTGGCGATCTGAGGCTGGCAGAAGGTGGACCGCGGGATCATCACGTAGTCCAGCTCCATGGTCTCCGCGTCCGCGATCGTCTCCGCGGCGACCACGCCCATGGCCTCGGCGGCGTGCGCGAGCATCAGCTTCGCGGTGACGTCACCAATGGCGTAGATGTGCGGGACGGAGGTGCGGCAGCGGCCGTCGACGTCGATCGCGCCCCGTTCGGTGACCCGCACTCCGGTGTTCTCCAGACCGTAGCCGGTGACGTTCGGCGCGAAACCGATCGCCTGCAGGACCTTGTCGGCCTGAAGGACCTGCTGGGCGCCGTCCTTGCCGGTGACCGTGACACGGACCTGCGCGCCCGACTCGTCGATCGACTCGACGCGGGTCGAGGTGAGGACGTCGATGCCCGACTTCCGGTACTGCTTGGCGAGTTCGGCGGAGACCTCGGCGTCTTCCAGCGGGGCGATCCGGTCCAGGAACTCGACGATGGTGACCTTCACACCGTAGTTGTGCAGGATGTACGCGAACTCGACGCCGATGGCGCCGGCTCCCGCGATCACGATCGACTGCGGCAGGTCCTCGGCGAGGATCTGCTCCTCGAACGTCACGACACGCGAGGTGCGGCGGGTGCCGGGCAGCAGCTTGGGCGTCGCTCCGGTGGCGATGACGCAGTGGTCGAAACCGACGGTTCGGGTGTTGCCGTCGTAGTCCACGACCTGGAGCGTATGGGGGTCGAGGAACGTGCCGCGCCCACTGATCTCCGTGATCTTGTTCTTCTTCATCAGGTAGTGGACGCCCTTGACCCGGCCGTCCGCGACCTTCCGGCTGCGGCGGAACGCCTCGCCGTAGTCGAAGGAGACCTCGCCGTCGACCTTGATGCCGAAGGTCTTCGCCTCGCGCGTGAAGACGTGCGCGAGTTCGGCGTTGCGCAACAGGGCCTTGGTGGGGATGCAGCCGACGTTCAGACAGACGCCTCCCCAGTACTTCTCCTCGACGACCGCGACCCGCTTGCCCAGTTGTGCGGCCCTGATCGCGGCAACGTACCCGCCGGGGCCCGCGCCGAGTACGACGACGTCGAAGCGCTCACCCTGCTCGTCCATGGACGGCTTCCTTTCCACTGGTGCGGCCGGCCCCCGCGAGGGGCGGACTCACTCCCGATCGAACCATCTGTTCACCAACCCGCCGGCGGCGGCATCCGCCACCGCCCGCCGCGCGGGGAACCGGTGGAGGCGGCCGTATGGTCCACCGTCTCGGCGGCTTCCCGAACGTCAGCTTCAGCGCCGCGGCGTGGTGATCTATGCCCGCTCAGCCGTCATCGACGGCGGGCCGACGCCCCGTCGACTTCGTGTACTCCGGCCTCGGCGGCACCGAGCCTGAGAGTGTCGAGGCCGAAGGCGGCGACCGGGCCGTGCGCACCGGGCTTGAGTACGGCATCCGGCTGAGCCGCGTGGGCGGCGCCCCACGCCAGGAGGGATCCCGTCATCTCGTACGGATCGGGTCCGGTGAGGGCCGTCGTGGCCAGGGGTCGGCCGTGGCCGTCGCGAGCGACGGCGATCACCAGGGAACGACCGTCGGGGTCCGGCTCGCGCTGCGATCCCGGGAGCCGCTCGGACCACCGCGCCAGCGCAGCCCGCACCTTCGCCGAGCGCAACAAGGGGGCCTGGATCGTGGCGGCGATCTGCACCGGGCGCGTCCACCGTCCGAACCACCCGAGGCCCACCTCGACGCTCTCCAACTGAGGGAAGACCTCCGGCAGTCCGAGATGCTCCGTGCCCGGGACGGTCATGGCCGCACGTTTCACGCCGCCGTAGTGGAAGGTACGCACCCGCTTGCCTACTCGCTCGTCGACCACCCGGGCGCCGGCCCAGGGGCGCGGCCTGCGGTAGGCGAACCCGTCCTCGGCCGCGGCAGCGACCAGCGTCTGACGTGTGCCTCCCGTGGTCAGGGTGTACGCGTCGCGCAGGGTGCTGCGGTAACGCAGTTCGTCGCCGTGTCCGGCGCGGGTGATGAAGTACCCGGTCTCCACGTGGCGTGCCCGCTCGCCCGCGCGCGTCAGGGCGAGCGCGCCGGCGAGGTTGCCCGGCACGTAGTCGTAGCCGAACGCGGGCACGAGAGTCGCTCCCCGGCCGGCCGCGACGGCGTCCAGCTCAAGGAGGACGCGGCGGGCGAAGGTTCCCTCCCCCGTCGAGTCGAAGTAGTGCGCCCCCGCCCGCGCGGCAGCCGTGACCGCGGGCATTCCGAGCCGCATGAACGGTCCGATCGTGGAGACGACGACATCGCCGGGCTGCACGAGGCGCGTCAGGTCGGCCGTCGAGGTGACGTCGACCTCGGCCACCGGCAGGTCCGCCTGGAAGCGGTCGGCCAGGGTCTGCATCCTGGTCCGACTCCGCCCGACCAAGGTCGGCTTCTCCCCACGTGCGAGCAGCTCCCGGAGCACGCGCTGCCCGGTGTACCCCGTCGCACCCAGCAACACGATCCTGCGCTTTTCCACGGCTCCGCCTGCCTTCCGGATGGCGTTGTCACGACAATCGCCCGACTGACCGCGAGTCATTCACTGACCCAAGGTCACTGAATATACGATGGTGCGCATGCGAGGGCCAAACCGACGACAGATGTATGCGGAGCAGACCCGGGCGGACCTGGTGACGGCCGCGCGGAAGCTGTTCGTGGACAACGGGTTCGCGGACACGTCGGTCGAGGCCATCACCGGGGCGGCGCGGGTGAGCAAGGGCACCTTCTACAGCCACTTCCCGGACAAGAGGGCGATGTTCGCCGAGCTCTACATCGAACTGCTTCAGCAGGTCGGCGCCCTGTGCGACACGACGTCCGAGGCGATCCGTGCGACAAAGCCGGACCAACCCGCCATGACCGCGGTCGCCGACCTCACGCACGCCTTCCTGCGGCGGACCATCGACGACCCCCTGCACCGGGAGCTGATGGCCCAGGCACCCTCGGTTCTGGGAGAGCAGTACCGACATGTCAACGACACCGTCGCCCAGCCGCAGATCGAACGGCTGCTGACCGTTCTGGCCGAACGCGGTGACCTGCAACCGGACGTGCCCGTCGCCACCGTCGCCCGACTACTGCTGGCCGGCCTGTGCGAGGGCAACCAGATCATCGCCGCCGCGATGGACCGGGAGGAAGCCCTGACCAGGACATTCCAAGCGATCACCCTGATGATGTCGGGCCTGGCGGCCGACGGCGTCAGCGCCCGCGGTTGACCTGAACCGGGGCACGGCGGACGGCATCGGCCTATGGCGGCCCGCCTCGGCCGCTATGGCCTGTCGTCAGCGTGCCACCTCGTCTCGATCGAGGTCGCGGACCAGGTCGATGGCCCGGCCCAGGGTGGCGAGCCGGGCGTCGAGAGTCTCGCCGGCGGGATAGAAACGGACGGTGTCGACACCGACGTCGCGCCACACGCGCAGTCGCTCACGCACCATGTCCTCGGTTCCGATCAGCGTCGTCGCCAGCACCATCTCGTCGGTGATCAGACCGGCCGCGCCGTCCCGGTCCCCGGCCTGCCAACGGGTCCGGACCTCGGCCGCGACCTCGGCCCAACCCTGGCGGCTGTAGGCGTTGTTGTAGAAGTTCGTGGTCGCCGAGCCCATGCCGCCGAGGCTGAAGGCCAGCTCCTTCTTGCGTCCGGCCACCATCATGCGCAGGTCGTCCTCGTCCTCCGCGAAGGCGACCTCGGCGCCCTGGCAGATGTCGAGGTCGGCGCGTGTACGGCCGGCGTTGGCAAGGCCCCGGTCCAGGTGGTCGAAGTACGCCTCTTTGGCGCCTTCGGGTACGAAACTGGTGAGCCCCGAGGGGGCCGGCCCCATCTGCATCCATTCCCGCAGCACCGTGCCCCCGTCCTGTGGCTCCAACGTGAATCGCCAGATCGCCGAGGGGTACTGCGGATCCTCTACCGCCCAGGCGAGCCGCTTCGGCGGCTCCCACTCGACGATGTGGGACGTGGTGGCCCACTCCCCGAACGCTTCGTGCTTGCTCCGGCCGACGAACCGGGCTCCCAGAGCAGGCCCGCCGCCGTCCAGCCATTCCACCGACTGCAGCTCGGAGCTCATGCGCGGCATCAGTTCGATGTCGGACACCAGCCTCCACACCTGAGCCGGTGGTGCGGCGATCCAGGTGTGGACCTCAACCGTCGGTTTGTCCGCATAGCGTGCGCCCGTCCACTCCATGAACCCGCAGCCCCTCTGTCGCCAAGAGCGCTCAAATGAGCGTCTGACCAGTAAAGTTGCGTAGGTAGACCCCCTTGTCAAGGGTGACCTGCCGTGCAGGGGGCTGCCCGGTCAGCCCGTGAACCGGGCCCGCACATCCGGCCGTTCGGCCAGGTGCGGTGGGTAGCCGGGGCCCATCCGGGGGTGGGTGTTGTCCAGGGTCATGGGCTCGCCGCAGGCGGCGCACACCACCTCGGCATGCGTCTCCTGCCCGCACGCCTCGTGGCGCATCGTCACCGGCGGGCCCGCTTCGCCGGAGAGCCAGCGGTCCCCCCACCGGTTCATCACCAGCAGCACGCCATAGAAGTCGCGCCCCTTCTCGGTGAGCACGTAGTCATGGCGGACCGGCTCCGTCTGGTAGGGCCGCTTCTCCAGCAGCCCCTCCTCCACCAGCCGGCGCAGCCGGTCCGTCAGCGTGTTGCGGGCGATCCCCAGCGACTCCTGGAACGCGTCGAACCGCCGGATCCCGTAGAACGCCTCACGCAGCACCAGCGGCGTCCACCAGTCCCCGAGCAGGTCCATGGTGCGCGCGATCGAGCAGGGCCACTGCGCAAAGGATGTCCGTCTCATGACGGCCAGCATAGGTTCGTCCAGTCGTGAGACCCAGCAGGTGAACCGAACAGCGACCGGTGCGCAGTCTCTTGTGCTCCATCAATAACGAAGTTATGTTGCCGCCATGAAACGTGACTTGCTGGGCAAGAAGCTGGTTGTTACCGGAGCGGCACGCGGCATCGGTGAGAAGGTGGCCCGCCTGGCCGCCGCCCGAGGGGCCCGGGTGACCGTGATCGGCCTCGAAGCCGATCGGTTGCGCGCCCTCGCCGACGAGCTGGGTGCCGGCGCCGCCTGGCGTGAGGCCGATGTGCGCGACGGGGCTGCTCTACGGTCGGCGATCGACGAGGCCGCCGAGGCCATGGGCGGCGTCGACCTCGTGGTCGCCAACGCCGGCGTCGTGGCGTACGGGACGGTGCGACAGACGGACGAGGCGTCGTTCGAGCGGGTTCTGGACATCAACCTCAACGGTGTCTTCCGCACCCTCAAGTACGCGACGCCCCATCTGGAGCGCAGCCGTGGCCATGTGCTGGTCGTGGCGTCCGCGCTGTCGTTCATGCCGCTGGCCGCGATGGCCTCCTACGGCGCGAGCAAGGCCGGGGCCGAGTTGCTCGCTCTGACCTACCGACAGGAAGTGGCCCACCTCGGAGTCACGGTCGGCGTGGTACACCCCTCCTGGATCGACACGGATCTCGTCCGGGGCGCCGAGGCGGACCTCCCCTCGTTCCAGGACCTGCGCACACGGCTGCCCTATCCGGGCAACGTCACCACGAGCGCGGACCGGGCGGCCGCAGCGATCGTCGACGGGCTCGTGCGCCGACGCAGCCGCGTGTATGTCCCGCGTGCGGTCGTCGTGGCCAACTGGGCCAAGGCGGCGCTGAATTCACCGCTGGCCTGGCCCTGGGCGCGGCGCTTCGCGGCCCGGGCGGTGCCGTCCCTCGAACGGGAGGTCGCGGCGCTGGGGAGGCAGGACCAGGTCACGCCGGGCGCAGATGCCCCTGCCGCGGAGACCAGGTCGTCCTAGGGCCTGGGGCAGCACCCAACCGCCCGGCTTCTCAGCGGCCTTGGACGATCGAGTCGTACAGGCGCGCGCCGGCCTCGTGGGAGGCTTCGGCACGTTCGCGCTCGTCACCGAGTCCGACAGCGAAGTTCACACCCATCGGCACGAGCACCTGCGCCACGGCGTCATCGAACTCGACGAAGTGCTCAGCCAGTTCAAGGGTGATGTAACCGTGCACGTAACTCCACAGCTGGGCGGCGATGGCTTCGGGTTCCTGACGCTCGATCCTGCCGGAGCGCACGAGCCGTTCGCACGCCGCGGTGACATAAACATGGGCTTCCCGAAAGGCCTGGGAATGCCCGCTCAGGCGACGGTCCGTATCCGGCAGCGGCCGGTATGTCGCCCGAGTGGACAGACCGAACATCAGGTCATAGAGGTGAGGGTTCTCCCGGGCCTGCCGACGGCAGGTCAAGGCCATGGCGAAGAGATCCGCGATCGGGTCCTCCGTCACCGGTACCCGGCCGAACGCCGCGCCGAGTTCCTTGAACCCGTGGTCGGCGACAGCCCTCATCAGCTCGGGGATCCCACCGAAGTGGCTGTAGACCACCATCGTCGACAGTCCGCTCGCGGACGCCACCGCGCGCACCTTCAGAGCCGACGGACCCTGCTCGGCCAGCAAGCCGACGGCCGCCTGCACAAGTCGCTCCGGTGCGTCATCGAGCCTCGCCCGCCCTGCCATGTCCCGCACGCCTCCACCGTTGACACACCAGAAATAACTTGGTTATGTAATTTCTCACGGCAATAGTACACATCGCATGTGACGCGCCGCCTTCGATACACGCGTCCGCCCTCGGGCACGTCATCACGCGCTGGTCCAGTCTCCTGCCGCCTGTGCGGGCACAGCATGTCGGGCGAACCCGACCTCATCGCTGCCACACGCATCCGCGGCCGTCCCGACGCACTTTCCCATCGCCATGAACTCAGCACGGGAGCAGAACTCATGCCATACAAAGACAAGGGCCGTCTGACGATCGAAGATCGCGGGGCCGTCCTGATCGTCCGGGTCGACGGCGGCCCGCACCAGGAGTTCGGCCTCGACATCGCCCAGCAGCTGGACAGGCTGGTGGCCCGAGCCGACCGCGATCCGAACGTCCGTGCCGTCGTCTTCACCGGGGCGCATCCCAAGCGGTTCGTCAGTCATGCCGCGGTCCGGTGGCTGCAGGAGGAGGGCGCCGCGAGCCCCACGGTCGGACGGCGCGGTGCCGCGGCCGTCGTCCGCATGGCGAAGCACGTGGACCGGTCCCGTCTCCTCGCGCCTTTGCTGCGCAGGACCCCGATGCGAGGGGCCCTGCAGCTGGAACGTCTGCACACCACCTTCCTGCGGATGAACGCCAGCGGTGTGCTCTACGTCGCCGCCCTCAACGGTTCCGCTCTCGGCCTCGGCGCGGAGTTCGCCTGGGCGTGCGATCTGCGGGTCATGGCCGAGGGGGAATTCTTCATCGGCCAGCCGGAGATCCTCCTCGGCATCATCCCGGGCGGTGGCGGCACCCAGCGGCTGACCCGCCTGATCGGCACCCACCGGTCCCTGGCCGCGATCCTCGAAGGCAAGCCGTTCACGCCCGCGGAGGCCCTCGCCAACGGGGCGGTGGACAAGGTCGTCGCGCAGGACAAGGTGGTCGCGCAGGCGGTCGAACTCGCCGAGCACTTCGGAAAGCGGTCGAAGGGGTCGGTCGCGGCGGCCAAGAGGTCGGTGTACTTCGGCGGCTCGATGTCACTGGAGGACGGTCTGCACGTCGAACGCGCCGAGTTCTTCGCCCAGATCATGTCAGAGGAAGGCCAGAGGCTGATGCTCGACTACCAGGCCACGACCGCCGCCACCGGCGAACTCCCGCTCTACACGCCGGGCACCTACGCCCGGGCCCTCGCATCGGGCAGTGTGCCGGGCGGTCGCTCGACGAGCGGGCGGTGAACCGACGATGACCACTTCGCAGTCCTTCACCCGTCACGACATCACGTTCCCTTCCGGCGACAGCAACTGCGCCGGCTGGCTCTACCTCCCCACGGGCGTCACGTCTGCGCCCGTCGTCATCCTCGGGCACGGCCTCGGCGCCGTCCGCGAGATGCGCCTGGACGCCTTCGCCGAGCGCTTCGCGCAGGCCGGCATCGCCGCGGTGGCCTTCACCTACCGGCACTTCGGCGACAGCGGCGGCCACCCTCGCCAGCTCCTGTCGATCAAGCGTCAGCTCGCCGACTGGGACGCCGCCATCGCCTACGTCAAGGCCCGCACGGACGTCGACCGGGCCCGCATCGCCGTATGGGGCAGCTCGTTCGGCGGCGGCCATGCCATCACCGTCGCCTCCCGCCACCCCGAGCTGCGCGCGGCAGTGTCGCAATGCCCCTTCACCGACGGTCTCGCCTCCGCGCTCGCGCTGGGCCCTGTCGCCTCACTCAAGGTCCTCCCCGTGGTCGCCCGCGACCTGGCGGCCAGAGGCCGCGGAAAGCCGCCCGTGATGGTGCCGATCGCCGCCACCCCCGGCTCGTCGGCCCTCATGAACGCCCCGGACGCCCTGCCCGGATACCAGGCGCTCCAGCCTCCGGGAACGACGTTCCGCAACGAGGTGGCGGCGCGGGTCATCCCGACCATCCTCACCTACCGGCCCGGGCGTGCGGCCAAGAAGATCGCCATGCCGATCCTCTTCTGCGTCAGCGACACCGACTCCGTCACGCCTCCCGCCCAGACCCTCCGCTACGCGCGCACCGCACCCAAGGGAGAGATCAAGAGGTACGACGCCGGCCACTTCGACTTCTACACCGGCGAGACCTTCGAAGTACTGGTGCGCGACCAGATCGAGTTCCTCACCCGCCAGCTGAAGCCGGCAGCCGCCGCGTCAGCTCCGTGACCGGACCGCATCACACCCAGACAGGTACGCCCTCGCCATGAATTTCGCATCTCTGCCCGACCGCCGCGCGTCCCTCGACCCCGACGGGGCCGCGGTCGCGGACGGCCGCCAGGCCCTCACCAACGTCCAGTTGCTGCGTCGCGTCCAGGCGGCCACACGTCACCTCCAGGATCTCGGGATCGGCCCCGGCGATGTCGTGGCTCTCAAGCTCACCAATCGCGTGGAGTTCGTGCTTCTGTTGTTCGCCGCCTGGCGGCTCGGCGCCACCATCACGCCGGTCAACCCGAGCATGACCGACATCGAAGTGGCCCGACAGGTCAAGGACTCCCGCGCACGCCTTCTGGTGAGCGAGGACGGCGAGGCCGCGGTGGCGGACGGGACTGCCGTTCTCGCCGTCGGCGAACTGCACGACGACGCAGCGGCGGAGCCGGATGAGGCCCCCCTCCCGGACCCGTCCGCGCTGGCCCTGCTCATCTACACCAGCGGCACGACCGGGGTTCCCAAGGGGGTGATGCTCGATCACGCCAACATCGACGCCATGGCGGACATGGGGCGTCGGGCGCTGGAGGTCGGTCCGGCCGACCGGTGTCTGCTGATCCTGCCGCTCTTCCACGTCAACGGCATCGTGGTCAGCACTCTCGTACCGTTGCTGGCGGGCGCGAGCGTCACCATCGCCGACCGGTTCAATCCCCAGACGTTCTTCGACGTGGTCGAGCGCGAGCGCCCCACGTTCTTCAGCGCCGTGCCGACGATCTACAGCATGCTCGCGGCGCTCCCGGACCCGGTCCGCCCCGACACGTCGTCCCTGCGCTTCGGAGTCTGCGGCGCGGCACCCGCCTCCGCCGAGCTGCTGACCCGGTTCGAGGCCCGTTACGGGTTCCCGCTCGTCGAGGGGTACGGGCTGTCCGAGGGAACCTGCGGCTCCACCATCAATCCTGTCGCGGGCCCTCGACGCGCCGGAACCGTGGGACTGCCCTTCCCCGGCCAGGAGATCCGGATCGTCGACGCCGACGGCAGCGAGGTGCCGCCGGGCGCGGACGGAGAGGTTGTCGTGCGGGGCCCCAACGTCATGCGGGGCTATCTCGGCCGCCCGGAGGAGACAGCCAAGGTCATCGTCGACGGCTGGCTGCACACCGGCGACGTGGGCCGACTCGACGCCGACGGATACCTGACCCTGGTCGGACGGTCGAAAGACATGATCATCCGGGGTGGGGAGAACATCTACCCCAAGGAGATCGAGGACGTCCTCGTCGGTGACCCGTCGGTGCTCGAGGCCGCCGTGATCGGCGTCCCCGACGAGAAATGGGGAGAGGTCGTCGTCGCCTACGTCCAGCCCCGACCGGGTTCGGCCGTCGATCCGTCGGCACTGCAGTCCCTCTGCGCGCGCAGCCTCACCGGCTTCAAGCGCCCGACCGCGTTCTTCGTGGTGGATGCCATCCCGAAGAACCCGGTCGGCAAGATCGACAAGGTCTCGCTGCGCGCTGCCCACGCCAAGGTCGCCGCGCGGTCCTGACCTCCACGGATGGCGCTTGGGGCTGTCTCCGGTGGCGGCCCTCGGCTCCGTGTCAGGGACCGAGTCCAGATCCGGGACCCCCGGCACTTCGCGGGCTTCGCCACTCGCCCGGCCTGCCGGGGACATCCGCGGAGTTGCTCACAAGGATGGCCCCGCCCTATCGGTGCGCTCGCTCCCAGGCCGCTCCTGCCGGAGCAGGCCGGCAAGGAGACACCATCAAGATTCCGGACCATACACGGACCAACTCCCGCCAGCTCTCTGCAAACCCCGCATTCGCGCAGCTCAGCGCCACGCGTGCGATGTACCACCAGCAGACCAAGAACCTCCTGGTCCCCTAGCCTCACTCCGGACGGATGAATGGTTCTCGATCCATGCCAGTCCGCCGACGTCGTGTCGGCTGCGAGCGCGGGTGCCGGCGACGTAGACGAGGCGAGCCTTGACTAAGGCCCGCAGGGTCTCGCGGGTGGCCGCGGCCGGTGGGATGCCGAGCTGAGCACAAAAGGCGGTCCAGGTCTTCCAGTCGGAGGCGTAGGAGTGCGTGGTGCTGTCGGGGCACTGCTCGGCAGCGTGTTCGTCGGATGCGGGGCGTCCTGGACTATCGGCGAGACAGCCCGGCCGACGGGGCGACGCGGCATCATCCCGAGCGGGCCGTGTCAGAGGCACGTCAGGCCGCCGTCAGCAGCTCCTGCCAGAGTTGTTCACGTGAACGGCGCGGGACACCCCAAGGCCGGGAGCAGGGAGAGGTGCCCGGAGTGGTTGATCGGGGACCAGCGAGCACGCCTCAAGGTCGGGCCCCACAAGGCCCACGCAGGTTCGAATCCTGCCCTCTCCGCCAGTACGCTTCCGGACGTACCCCTCATGCCTTGCCAGCCGGCGTGCAGGGCTTGTTGTGAAGATGGGCGTTGTCTTCACCGCCGGCATCAGCTGCCAGGGCCGTCGCCGCTCAGCCCTGATAGCCCCGCAACTTCCGATACAGCGTCGCCCGGCCGATGCCCAAGGCAGCCGCCGTCCGGGCCTTGTTACCGCCATGGCGGCGTAGCGCGTCCAGGATGGTGGTGCGCTCGGCGTGTTCCATCGCGCTGAGGTGCCGCGCTGCGGGCCCTTCGCGTACCTGGTCCGGCAGTTCGGCCCGCCGGACGGGTCCGGACGCCCGACGGTGCTCCGTCAGCGTCCGTACGACGTGGGCGAGTTCGGTGACGTTCCCGGGCCAGGGGTACTGCTCCAGCGCGCGCAGTGCGTCAAGCGTCCAGGTCAGTGGAGCCCGTCCCGGCGCGGGCCGTGGCGTCAGCGCCGGGAGCAACTCCCGTACGTCCTCCGGGCGTTCCCGTAGTGCGGGCAGAGTGACCGAGCGGGCGGCCAGCGTGTCCAGGAGCCGTTGGAGGCAGGGGCCGGGCGGTGTGCCGGGTGTGTAGGTGACCAGTAGGAGGGCGTCGGGGTGTGTGTCGAGCAGGGAGTTGAGCGCGGCCACGGCCGGCTGGGTGAGGCGCTCCGCATGGCGGAGCAGGACGGGGCGTCGCTGCGCCAGCTCGGTGCGGATGCGGCCGAGTTGACCGCCTTCCGCCGCGTCGACGACCCACGCCGCGCTCCCACCCGGCAGCTGACGCGCCAGTGTCGTCTTGCCTGTGCCGCGTTCTCCCGACAGCAGCAGCGGTTCGCGGGAGCCGGCCAGGTCGAGGGCCCGTGCCACGGCGTGCCGCCAGGGGACCGAGGAGCCGGTTAGGGCGGTGGTGCACGGGCGCGGCACGGAGGGTACGGCGGCGTCGGCGAGCGGGTGCAGTACGGCCACCACGCCGATGACGGCTCCCTCATGACATACGGGAGTCATCTGCGCGGTGCATCCCGCGTCCTCGGGCAGCTTGGCCGCGCCGTCGGCAGGAGTGTTCTTGTGGCGTGCGGCCACGGCCGTACGCTCCAGCGCGGCCAGCGCCTGTGGCGACAGCACCCGCTCCGCGGCCGCGCTGAGCAGTCGGTTGCGGCCGTCGAGCACGGCCACCGCGCGGTCCGGGCCCTGAGCCGCACGGCGGTAGGCGTCCAGCAGGACTCGCTCGGCCGTCCGTGAGCGGGCGAGCAGCGCGGCCTCCACCGCGGTGGCGGCGGCCTCGGCGAGCGCCGCGCCGGGATGCGGTGGGCACCCGCCGCACAGTCCCGTCGCGACGGTCACCGTGCCCAGCACCTGCCCGCTCTCCGGCGCGAGCACCGGCACGCTGACCGCGGAGAGATCCTGCCATCGGTCGAGGAAGTGCTCGGGGCCGTGCACCTCGGCGCGGTGCCGGGTGCGCACGGCGAGTGCCGCGCTGTTGTTGCCGACGTGCTGTTCCGAGAGGTCGGAGCAGGGTTCGTGCCCTGGGGTGCTGCCGCCCGTCCACAGCACCCGTAACCGGTGGTCGGTGAGGATCAGGACCGACCCACCGGCCCCCAGGGCGGGGGCGATCCGCTCCAGCACGGGGCGGGCGGCGCCCAGCAGGGCCGACTCCTGCGGCCGTGCCGGCCCGGTGGTCGTCTCCTTGAGATCGTGCGGAACCCCGAAGAACCGCGCGCGCCGCCATGCGGCGACGACCTCGTCCGGCACGTCGTCCGGCAGGGGACGCCCCGTCAGGAACCGCTCGCGTGCCAGACGCAGTGGTGGCAGCGCGGGGTCGGAAGGAGAGTGCTGTGTTGTGGTCACGACGCCTTCCACCGTATCGGATTCGGTTGAAGGGGAAACAAGTGTGCTGCCGCTCTTCCTGGGCGAGGAAGCCCCGCTGTCTCGAAATGAGACACCCGCACCCCGGCGCGCCGCTCCATGATCATGAATGCCTGAAGCCCGTTCTCCCGCAGGAGCGCCCGTGTCCACCGTCGTCGAGACCGACGTTCTGATCGTAGGCAGTGGCCCGGCCGGCGCGTCGGCCGCGCTCGCCCTGAGCACCTACGGCGTGCCCAACATCGTCGTGACCCGCTATGCGAGCCTCGCCGACACGCCCCGCGCGCACATCACCAACCAGCGCACGATGGAGGTGCTGCGCGACCTCGGCGTCGAACAGGACGTCGTCGCCCAGGCCACCCCGCAGCATCTGATGGGCGACACGACCTTCTGCACCAGCCTGGCCGGCGAGGAGCTCGGCCGGGTGCGCTCCTGGGGCAACGACCCGCTCGTCCAGGCCGCGCACGACCTCGCGAGCCCCACCCGCATGTGCGACATGCCCCAGCACCTCATGGAGCCGGTCCTCGTCGACGCCGCCGTCGCCCGTGGCACCCGGCTGCGTTTCCAGACCGAGTACCTCTCCCACACCCAGGACGCCGACGGCGTCACGGCCACCGTCCGCGACCGGATGCGCGGGGACACTTACGAGATC
The DNA here is from genome assembly GCF_900215565.1 of Streptomyces sp. Ag109_G2-15. Classification (NCBI taxonomy): domain Bacteria; kingdom Bacillati; phylum Actinomycetota; class Actinomycetes; order Kitasatosporales; family Streptomycetaceae; genus Streptomyces; species Streptomyces sp. Ag109_G2-15. Next base: position 7,698,822 of record NZ_OCNI01000001.1, on the reverse strand, counting down.
CGCGCCAAGTACCTCATCGGCGCGGACGGCGGCCGCTCGAAGGTCGCCGAGGACGCGGGCCTGCCGATGGGCGGCCAGATGGGCGTCGCGGGCAGCATCAACATCGTCTTCGACGCGGACCTGACCAAGTACACCGCGCACCGGCCGTCCACCCTGTACTGGGTGCTCGCCCCGGGCGCGACGGTCGGCGGCATCGGCGCCGGGCTGGTGCGCTGCGTTCGCCCCTGGAACGAGTGGCTGATCGTGTGGGGGTACGACGTCACCGCGGGCGCGCCCGACCTCACCACCGAGTACGCCGAGTCCGTCGTCCGCAAGCTCGTCGGCGACGACGACATCCCCGTGACCATCAAGTCGTCCTCCGCGTGGACGGTCAACGAGATGTACGCGGAGACGTACGCGAACGGCCGCGTCTTCTGCGCCGGCGACGCCACCCACCGCCATCCGCCGTCCAACGGCCTCGGTTCCAACACCTCCATCCAGGACTCGTACAACCTGGCCTGGAAGCTGAAGATGGTCCTCGACGGGACCGCCGATCCCCGGCTGCTCGACACCTACACCGCCGAACGCGCCCCGATCGGCCGGCAGATCGTCACCCGCGCCAACAAGTCCATCGGCGAGACCGCCCCCATCTTCGAGGCGCTGGACGGGCTTTCCCCGCAGACCCCCGAGCAGCTGTGGGCCAACATCGCCGCCCGCAAGGACGCCACGGAGGCCGCCGCGAAGCAGCGCGCCCGGCTGCGCGAGGCGATCGCCTTCAAGGTGTACGAGTTCAACGCGCACGGCGTCGATCTCAACCAGCGGTACGCCTCGGACGCCATCGTGCCCGACGGCACCCCCGACCCCGGTTTCGCCCGCGACCCGGAGCTGTACCACCAGCCCTCCTCCCGCCCCGGCGCGAAGCTGCCGCACACCTGGATCACCTCCGGCACCCGCACACTCTCCACGCTCGACACCGTCGGCCAGGGCCGTTTCACCCTGCTGACCGGCATCGGCGGCGACGCCTGGGTGCGCGCGGCCGAGGCCCAGGAGATCGACATCGCCACCGTGGTCATCGGCCCCGGGCAGGAGTACGAGGACCCGTACGGCGACTGGGCGCGGCTGAGCGAGGTGTCCGACGCGGGTGCCCTGCTGGTACGGCCCGACGGCTTCGTCGCCTTCCGGTACGCGTCGGCGGCCCCGGACGCCGGGGAAGCCGGGGAACTGCTGGCGGACGCGCTGCGGCGGATCCTCGGGCACGCCTGAGTGCGGGAACACGAGGAAGCGGAACACTGTGGTCAGCGGGACGCGGGACGCCATGGACGACGAGGAGCGAGCATGACCACCGATGCCACCGATGCCACCGAGACCACCGGCGCGGGCGAGGCTGTCACCGAGGAGGCCGTCGCCAGTCTGAGCGCGGCGGTCGATCCCCGGCTGCGCGAGCTGCTCGGCGGACTGATCCGCCATCTGCACGACTTCGTGCGCGAGACCCGGCTCACCCAGGAGGAGTGGGAGAAGGCCGTCGGCTTCCTGACGGCGACCGGGCAGACCTGCACGGACACCCGGCAGGAGTTCATCCTGCTGTCGGACGTCCTCGGCCTCTCCATGCTCGTCGAGACCGTCAACGGCGACCGCGTCCCCGGCGCCACCGAGTCGACCGTCCTCGGCCCCTTCCACCTGACCGAGTCGCCCGCTCGTCAACTCGGTGACGACATCGACCTGGTGGGCGGCGGCGAGCAGTGCGTGGTCAGCGGCCGGGTGCTGTCGCAGGACGGCACCCCACTGCCCGGCGCGGTCCTGGACGTCTGGCAGGCGGACACCGAGGGCTACTACGACGTGCAGCAGCCGGATCTCCAGCCCGCGGGCAACGGCCGTGGACTGTTCACCGCCGACACCGAGGGGCGCTTCTGGTTCCGCACCTGTGTACCGGCCCCGTACCCGATCCCCACCGACGGCCCGGTCGGCGCACTGCTGCGCGCCACCGGCCGGCACCCCTACCGGCCTGCGCACATCCACTTCATCGCCATGGCCGACGGCCACACCCCCGTCACCACGCACATTTTCGTGGCCGGCAGCGACTATCTGGACTCCGACGCCGTTTTCGCGGTGAAGCAGAGCCTGGTGCAGGAGTTCGCGGAGATCGACGATCCGGCCCTGGCCCGGGAGTTCGGCGTCCCGAACCCCTTCCGGCAGGCGCGCTTCGACCTCGTCCTGGAGCGCGCGTCATGACGTTCTCGGCCGACTTCGTGCACGAGACACGGCCCGTGCGGGTCGTCTTCCGGCCCGGCGCGTCCGTGACCGCGGTCCCGGACGAGGCCCGACGCCTCGGGCTGCGACGGCTGTTGGTGGTCTGCGGGAGGCGGGGCGAGACCGTCGCCCGGGCGGTGGCGGAGGCGCTCGGCGACGCCTGCGCGGGACTGCACGCCGAGGCCCGGATGCATGTTCCCGTCGAGGTCGCCGACCGGGCCGTCGCGGTGGCGCGGGAGGCCGGGGCCGATGGGTGCGTCGCGGTCGGCGGCGGCTCGGCGATCGGCCTCGGCAAGGCGATCGCGCTGCGCACCGGCCTGCCGCTGATCGCCGTACCGTCCACGTACGCGGGTTCGGAGATGACCCCGGTCTGGGGCCTGACGGAAGGCGGGGTCAAGCGCACCGGACGCGATCCGGTGGTCCAGCCCCGCAGCGTCGTCTACGACCCCGAACTCACCCTCTCCCTCCCGGTCCCCCTCTCCGTGACCAGCGGCATCAACGCACTGGCGCACGCAGTCGAGGCACTGTACGCCCCGGACACCTCGCCGCTGGTCTCGCTCATGGCGGAGGAGGGCCTCCGCGCGATGGCGGGGGCGCTGCCGCGGCTCGCCGCCGAGCCCGCCGACCTCGACGCGCGCGGCCGGGCCCTGTATGGGGCATGGCTGTGCGGAGCGTGCCTCGGCGCGACCACCATGGGACTGCACCACAAGCTGTGCCATGTACTCGGCGGCACGTTCGGACTCCCGCACGCGGAGACACACACGGTGATGCTGCCGTACGCCCTCGCCTACAACGCGCCCGCGGTGCCGCAGGCGATGGCCGCCCTGCGCCGGGCACTGGACACGCGGGACGCCCCGCGCGCCCTGCGGGACCTGTCGGTTCGCCTGGGCGCACCGCGTTCTCTCGCCGAACTCGGTCTGAAAGAGGGCGACTTGACGGTCGCGGCCGAGCAGGTGACAGGCCGGCCGTACGCCAATCCACGCCCGGTCACGGCAGAGGGCGTCCTCGGGGTGCTCCGAGCGGCGTACGCGGGGCGGGAGCCTAGCGTCTCGCCCTGACCAGGAGCGACTGTCTCGACCACCGTCTCCACCAAGAGCAACTGTCTCGTATTCAGACACCCGTGCCCGCGCGGCCTGCCACAAGATCGAATCAGGGGTACGACCGTATGCAGGCGCGGCCGTTTCGGCATGCCCTCGACCGCTGTGCACGCGGTCGCGTCAACCGTGAAGAAAGGTGAACATCATGGCCCTCGCACTGCTCCGGCGCCGGCGGCCCAAGGGCGCCTCGGCCGAGGCGGCGGGCCTTTCGCTCCCCCTCCCGTACGGCGCGGGCGCTGTGGGCCGCGAGGTCGTCGACCCGATGGGTTCGCCCATGGCGGCCGCGGACGTCACGGTCACCGCGCTGGACACCCACCGCGTCGTTGCCCGCGGCACCACCGACCCGTACGGCTTCTTCCTCGCGGCGCTGCCGCCCGGCCAGTACAGTCTGCTGATCGTCACGGAGGGGCTGCAGCCGCACCGCGAGACGGTCGGGATCGTGGCGGGTACGGCAGCGCCCACCGAGCGCGTCTGGCTGCAGCCCGCGCAGGCCCTGGAGCTGCCGGCGCCCGGCACCTGGCTCTTCGACCCGCCGCACACGGCCATCCGCTTCATCGCCAAGCACGTCGGCATGGCCCACGTCCACGGCCGCTTCGAGCGCTTCGACGGCGGCATCCAGATCGCCCAGGACATGACCCAGTCCCGGGTCCACGTCCGCATCGACGCGTCCAGCATCACCACGGGCAACAACACCCGCGACAACCACCTGCGCTCGGCCGACTTCCTCCATGTCGATCGGTTCCCGTACATCGACTTCGCGAGCACGCGCTTCGCCTACCGGGGCGGCAGCAAGTGGACGCTGCAGGGTTCCCTGACCATGCACGGCGTGAGCCGTTCGGTGTCCCTGGACACGACCTACCTCGGCACGGTGAACGGCGGTTACGGCGAGGAACTCCGCTGCGCTGCCCTGGCCAAGGCGGAGCTGCATCGCGAGGACTACACCCTGAACTGGCGCTCGATGCTGGCCCGCGGGATCGCGGTGGTGGGCCCGACGATCCAACTGAAGCTGGACGTACAGGCGATGTACCGCACGCACGACACGCCCACGCCTCCGGAGTAGGCCCGTCCGGGCGTTCCGTCGTGCCGCAGAGTGCGCCCCCACCGAGTTCAGTCGCCGCCCGAGACGGACGCGGTCCCGGCTGGCCCGTCCAACTGCAGCTCGGCAAGAATCTTCCGATGTAGGGCATCTGTTGAGGAAATGCTCCTCCATGTGGCGCGATCATGAGGTAAGGACGAAAACACCTTCGGGCATGTCCGGCCTAGTCTTCCCTCTCAGAGCGAGAGGAGAGCGGCACGTGGAAGACCGGACGCAGCAGGAACACGCGAGCCCGGAGGTGCGGCAGCGCATCCAGGACAGCTTCGACCGTCAGGGCCTCATGGGCCACCTCGGCGCACGGATCGGCCACATCGGACCCGGCCGCGTGCACATCGTCCTCCCGGTCCGTCCCGAGGTGACCCAGCAGCACGGCCATGTCCACGCAGGGGCCACCAGCGCCATCGCGGACAGCGCAGGTGGCTACGCGGCGCTCACGCTGCTCTCCGAGGACTCCGAGGTGCTCACCGTCGAGTACAAGATCAACCTCCTCGCGCCCGCCAGCGGCGAGCACATCGAGGCGGTCGGGACCGTCCTGAAGTCGGGACGCACGCTGACCGTTTGCCAGCTGGAGGTGTACGGCGTCGAGGACAACGGCGGACAGAAGCTCGTCGCCAACGGGCAGCAGACCCTGATCCGCGTCAACAGGGCCGAGCCGTGAGCCCGTTGCCGTCGCTGCCGTCCTGGGTTACTTGGTGGCAGCGGCCGTTCCCCGACGCCAACACGCTCCTGCTGCAGGGGCGGCAACCAGCCCTCGTCGACAGCGGGTTCGTCGGCCATGCCGAGGAGACCGCCGCCTGGGCCCGCGAGCACGCCGGTGCGATCGGTCTGGTCGTGAACACGCACTGGCACTCCGATCACGTCGGTGGCAACGCCCTCCTCCAGACGCGAGGTGCCGCTGTCGCGGCCGGGGCGCCGGAGGCGGAGGCGATCTCCCACCGGGACCCGGGCTGTTGCTCGGCGGAGTACCTGGACCAGCCGGTCGCCCCGTACACGGTCGACGTCTCCCTCGACGACGGCCAGGTCCTCCGCCTCGGCGACACCGACTGGGAGGTCGTCCGCACGCCCGGGCACACCCCGGGACACCTGGCGCTGTGGCAGCCGGAGGAGCGGCTGCTGGTGGTCGGGGATGCCCTGTCGGACTACGACGTCGGCTGGGTGAACCTCGCCCTCGACGGCCCCGAGGCGACCACCACGGCGCTGGACTCCCTCACGCGGATGGCCGACCTCTCCCCGCGCGTGATCCTCCCTTCCCACGGCCCGGTCCCCGCCGACCCCGGCGCGGCTTTCGCCGCCGCCCGGCGTCGTGCGCAACGGCTGGCCGACGACCCTGAGGGAGCCGTCTGGTACGGGGCCCGCCGGATCTTCGCGTTCGCCCTGATGATCCGCGACGGCATCCCGGCCGACGAGGTCGAGGCGTACCTCCACGCCCGGGCCTGGCTGACCGACGCCGCACGCCTCTTGGACGTGACCCCCGAGGCGCTCGCCACCGAGCTGATCACGACCATGCTCGGCAGCGGCGCGGTCATCCTGCGCGACGGCCGCCTGTTCGCCTCCACCGACCACACCCCTGTGGCGGCCGAGTCGCTGCGCGTGCCGTACCCCCGTACCTGGCCGGCGGCCGCACCCGAGTGAGAGGGTTTATGCCTGGGTGAGTTGGTCGAGGAAGCGGCCGACCAGGTGCAGTCCGGTGCGCAGGGTCTGGGTGTCGTCGGCGAAGCCGATGCGCACGGTGTGCTCGATGTCGAAGGCGGCACCGGGGGTGAACATGACCCCGGTCTCCTGCAGCAGGCGGATGCAGAACTCGTAGGAGCCGATGGGGGCTTGGTAGCGCAGGAGTGCGGTGGTTCCCGAGGCCGGCCTGACGTAGGTGACATCGTCGCGGCCGGCGACCCACTCGTCCAGGATGGCCAGGTTGGTACGGGTGATCCGGTGGGAGCGGGCCAGGATCGCGTCCTTGTTCTCCAGGGCGACGCAGGCCAGCAGGTCGTCGACGCGTCCGACGCTGATCGTGGTGTAGTCCCGGTGGGTGGCGACGTCCTTCAGGAGGCCGGTCGGGCCGACGATCCAGCCCAGGCGCAGTCCGGCCAGGGAGAAGGGCTTGGACATGCTGCCGGTGGAGATGCCGCGTTCGTACACGTCGGCGATGGAGGCGGTGAATCCGTCGCCGTCCTGGTCGATTCCCCGGTAGACCTCGTCGCACAGGACCCAGGCCCCGACCCGGTCGGCGATGTGCGCGATGCGGGCCAGGCCCGCTTCGTCGATGAGAGCGCCGGTGGGGTTGTTGGGGTTGTTGACGGCTATGAGCTTGGTGTCCGGCGTAACCAGGCGGTCGAGTTCGTCCAGGTCGGGCAGCCACCCGTGCTCTTCGCGCAGCGGCAGGCGGTCGACGCGGGCGCCGTAGCTGTCGGGGATGGAGTAGTGCTGCTGGTAGGTCGGGACGATCGCCACGATGTGGTCGCCCGGGTCGACGAGAGTGGCGTGCACGAGGGCGTTCGCGCCGATCGCCCCGTGGGTGATCAGGACGTTGTCCGGGCGCTGGGTCGCGTACAGGTCCGCGACCAAGCGGCGCAGGCGGGGGCTGCCGGGGATCGGTCGGTAGGTGAGCTGGGTGGCGTCCAGCTCGGCGAGCACCTGCTCGCGCCGGCCGGACAGTTCCAGCAGTTCACCGGTGGTCAGTGAGCGGACGCAGGTCTCGGCGAGGTTGTAGCGGCAGGTTTCCTCGTACTCGTTCATCCACTGCTCGACCTCGAACTCGCGGATCTTCACCGGTGCCGTCCCTTCGTCGTGTTGTCGTCGTTCCGGCAGGCCGCCCAGGCGACCGCCGCGTCTTCGATGCCCAGTCCCACGGAGCGGAAATACACCGGGCGTTCGCCGCTGGGGCGCGGTGCGTGGCCGGCGACGAGGCCGGCCAGGTCGCCGCGTACGGTGGCGGGGTCCCAGCCGGCTGCCGCGGCCTGGGCCAGTTCGGAGGCGACCTGCAGGCTCGTGCGCGCGTCCACGTACACATCGAGCTCCGGCACGGCCGCGGGCAGGATCTCGCGGGCTCCGGGGGCGTTGGTCGAGATCGAGGTGACGACGGTGCCCGGGGGCAGGGTGCGGGGGTCGAGCACGTCGTCGGCGGCGGAGGTGCACAGCATCACCAGATCCGCACCCGTCACCGCGTCGTGGATGGAGGCGACGGCCCGGACGCCGTCGTCCACCTCGTCGATCCCGCCCGGCGAGAACGCGCGGACGGTCATGTCTGGGCGCAGGTGGCGCAGGTAGCGGGCGTGCGCGAGGCCGATGCGCCCGTACCCGATGACGGCCGCGGTCGCCGCGCCGGGCGGCAGCAGCAGATCGGCGGCCAGCACCGTGGTCGCCGCGGTGCGCTCGACGGTCAGGCCCGAGGCGTCCAGCAGCGCGACCGGCTGCCCGGTGGACAGGCTCACGAGCATCGTCCAGGCCGTGACCACTGCGGGACCTGCCGGGTCCGGCAGGTAGGGGGAGACCTTGACCGCGTACACGCCGGCATGGGGCAGTACGGCCGGGTAGTGGATGACGTCACCGCCACCGGGCAGATCGATCACGAACTGGCCGGGCGCCAGCGTCTCACTACGGGAAAGGTCCCCGAAAGCGTCGCGCAGGGAGGCCAGTACGGCCTGCTCGGCGACATGGGGAGAGCTGATCACCCGCATGATGAGCAATATATTGCTCACGCGGCGGGGTGGCAACTTTTTTGCGCACTATAATGCTCACCATGAGCAGTGAGGTCGCCGCGGACAGCCAGGCCACGCAGGAGTTCGTCACCCGCATCGGCGGGCGCATCCGCGCACTGCGCAAGCAGCGGGGCTGGGGCGTGCAGCAGCTCGCCGACGCCAGCAGGGTCAGTCGGAGGATGCTCACCGACATCGAGCTGGGCCAGGCCAACCCGAGCCTCGCCACCGTCGACCGCGTCGCCCGCGCCCTGGACACCGACTTCGCCGCCCTGGCCCTGCCCGAGGACGACGCCGCGGGCCCGGAGGTCGAGGGGACGCTCGTATGGGAGGCCCCCGACGGCAGCCGCGCTCTCCTGCTGGGCGCCACCCTGGATCCCCGGGCGGAGCTGTGGCGCTGGACCCTGGCACCCACGGGACGCTACGACGCCGAGCCCGACCGCCGCGGCGCGCAGGAGATCCACCACGTCCTGTCCGGACACCTGACCCTCGCCCTGGAGACCGGACCCCAGGTGCTCGGGCCGGGGCAGAGTGCGGTCATCGCCAGCGACCAGCAGTACGCCTACCTCAACGAGGGAGCCGAACCGGCCGTCTTCGTGCGGGTCGTCACGGGCGCCTGACCCATGCCGGCACTTCCGGTGGGGAACTTACGACGGGCCGGGCCAACTAACTGCTAGAATGAACGCGTTGGCCTTCGGCGCCCCAACGGGTGTGTTCGGAGGCTTTTTTCATGCCTTCTGACACATCCGCGTCCAACACGCTTCCCACCACCAGCTACCTTGGCCTACTCCGCAACCGTGAGTTCGCCGGGTTGTACGCCAGCTTCACACTGACGGTCGCCGCGAGCACCGTGTCGGGCTTCGCGCTCGGCACGCTGGTCAACCACCAGACCCAGTCCCCGTTCCTGACAGCCGTGAGCATGTACGGCGCCACCTTCGCGACGGTGCTCGGCGCGCTGACGCTGATGTCGGTCGCGGACGGGAGCCGTCCTCGCCGGACCCTCGTCGCGCTCCAGTGCGTCTCGCTGGTGGGTGTTGCCGCACAGGCGGTTCCGGGGCTGCCGCTGGCTGCCCGGTTCGGTCTGCTCCTGGTGCTGGGGTTCTTCCAGTCCCTGGGGACCGGAACGCGGATGGGGCTGCTGGCCGAGGTGGTGCCGACCTCTGCGTATGCGCCGGCACGTTCGCTGATGAACATCACCTCGGGTGGCATGGCCATCCTCGGCTACGCCATCGGCGCCGTACTTCTGCGGTACCTGAGCCCGCAAGGGGTCTTCGTCGCCGCGACGGCCCTGACCGGAGTCGGGTTGGTCGTTGTGGCAACGACCGTCCGGGAACGCTCGGTCCGTCTGACCCGCCGCCCCGGACTGCGTCAGACCTGGACGACGAACATCGCGCTCTTCTCCCACTCCGGCCAGCGCGCGCTGCTGTTGAACCTGTGGGTCCCCAACGGCCTGATCGTCGGCTGCGAGGCCCTGTTCATCTCCTATGCCCCGGATCATGCCGGCGCCCTCCTGGCCGCCGGATCGGCAGGCATGCTCCTCGGTGACCTGACCGTCGGGCGACTGCTGACCGCCGACCAGCGGCGCCGCTACGCATTCGCCCTGCGACTCCTGCTCGCCATCCCGTACCTGCTGTTCGCCATCCACCCACCGGTGTTGGTGGCGACAGCCGCGGTGTTCATCGCCAGTGCCGGGTTCGCCGCCACCCTGCCGCTCCAGGAGCAGCTTCTCGCGCTGACCCCAGATCCGGTCCGCGGCCAGGTCCAGGGAGTCGAGTCCGCCGGCCGCATGACGTGGCAGGGCATCGGAGCCGCGATCGCCGGCGGCGCTGCCCAGCACTTCACCCCCGGCACGGCCATCACAGCGCTCGCCGCAGTCTCCGTCGCCATCACCGTCTTCTCCCGGCCCTTCGTGGTCCGCGCCCGAGCCGTCCGCGTCGAGACGGCCAACGCACAAGCCGCGCCAAGTCGGTAGCCGATGACAAGAGCCTTCCACGACGGCATGAGCGGCGGCCCCGAAAGCGGCGACCTCCTCCGCCCGCGCCAGCCGCGCCGTCAGCAGGGAGTCCAGCAAGGGTGGATCAGCGGGGGTCAGTCGGGCGGCGATGTCGTCGACAGGGACCAACGCGTACCGCTGCTTCAGTGCGCGTTCACCCAGGCTATAGCGCATAGTTGACGAACCGTCATGTCATCCCGGAGGCACGCCCGAGCCCCCTCCTGGAGCCCGTCCCCAAGGCCGCGTCAAGACTTCGCCCCCGGCTGCCCTCCGGTGGCTAAACGTTCAATCAAAGGAGCTCTCCTTCGAGCAAAGGGGTCTACTCGCATAGATGATCCCGGTGCTGTCATGCTCGCGACCGCCCGGATTCCTGCCGGGCATCGCACCGGGAGACCCCCACACATGTCCCGAATATCGCGCCCCCTGGTGACCACCCTCTCCACCCTGGCCCTCGCCGCCGCGGGCCTCACCGTCACCACCGGCTCCGCCCACGCCGCGAGCTGCAGCCAGTCCTACCTCCCCCTGCCCGACCCGGTTTGTACGCCCGGCGCCCTCAACCCCGACGTCACCCAGGACACCATCGACTCGACCATCTGCGTCTCCGGCTGGACCGCGACCGTACGGCCCTCCACCTCCTACACCAACGCGCTGAAGAAGAAGCAGATCGCCGAGTACGGCTACTCCGACACCAGCCTCTCGGACTACGAGGAGGACCACTTCGTCCCCCTCGAACTCGGCGGCGCCCCCAAGAGCGAGGAGAACCTCTGGCCCGAGCCGCACTACGGCGACGGCACCTCCTCCGAGAAGGACAGCGTCGAGAACAAGCTGAAGAAGGCCGTCTGCGCCGGTGACGTCAGCCTCGACGACGCGCAGAACGCCATCATCACCGACTGGACGACCGCGCTCTCCAGCCTCGGCCTGAGCTGAGCCGTCGCTCCCCGCGGGGGCCGGCCTCCTCCCCCGGGAGCGACCGGCCCCCTCGGGGCAGCTGCTGCAGCCCCGCAACCCCTGGGCCACAATGCCCCATGACAGATGATCAGTCACGGATTCCGGCCCGTCCGCTGCTCCGTCGTCCCCAGGACGGTGAGCTCATAGACGTCGCCGGTGTCGCGCACTTCTTCCGGCTCACCGGCGAGCACACGGGCGGACACTTCGCCTTCGAGGAGTTCAGCCTCGCCCCCGGCACCATCGGTGCCAGGCCGCACGTGCATGACGGGCACGACGAGTACTTCTACGTCCTCGAGGGCGAGTTGACGCTCCACACCGGGGACGGCGAGGTGACCGCCGGACCTGGGCATCTGCTCGCCGCGACCCGCGGCACCCCGCACGGCTTCCGCAACGCGGGCCCGGTCCTCGCTCGCGCCTTGTGTCTCTACACCCCCGCCGGGTACGAGAACTACTTCCGTGACGTCCACGCCGCCGTGAGCGCCGGGGCCGAGGCGACCGACGAACTGCTGGCCGAGTTCCGCAGCCGTTACCGGACCAGTTCCTACCCGGCTCCCGTGGACAGGCCGGGCCGGGGTGGTCAGTAGCCTCTCGTCCGTGGCACCCCTTTTCCGCAGCGGGGACCCCTCCCGCAGCAGGCCGTGCGACGGGCGGCGAGGAGATCCGGTTCGGTATCGATGCGGTCTTCCCGGAGTTGGCCCAACCGCACCTGTACGTGCCAGGACGCTGTTACTCCGCTTCCGGCCGTGGGCGCCATGTGCCGTCGAGCGGAATGCCGGCGGCCGCCGCGATCCGGTTGCGTGATGCGAGCAGTCGGGTCCTCAGCGCCGGCAGGTCGACGTCCACCAGCATGCCGTCGCGTTTGACCACGCGGCCGGCGACGAGGACGGTGTCCACGAGGCCGGGGTGGCCGGCGCTGACGATGGTGGCGGCCGGGCCGGTGACCGGGAACACGGTCAGATCGTCGGCGCGTAGAAGGATGATGTCGGCATCCTTGCCGGGCGTGATGCTGCCTGTTCGGGCGTCGAGTCCGCACGACTGGGCGGCGTCGATGGTGGCGAAGGCCAGCAGGTCGCGGGAGCGCAGGCCGCCGTCCAGGCCGCGCTGTCACCGTGCCTGCGGCGCGTGCGGCAACTGGAGGAAGCCGGGGTCATCCGCGGTTACCGGGCGCTGATCGATCCCGCCGCGGTCGGCCGCAGCTTGCGGGTGTTCGCCGGGGTGCGGCTGATGCGGCACACCCGCGCGGACGTGGTCGCGTTCGAGAGCGCGGTCACCCGGCTGCCCGAGGTGGTGCACAGCCACCACATCACCGGCAACTTCGACTATCTGCTCCAGGTCGAGGTCGCCGACCTGCCCGCCTACGAGGACTTCCACGCCAACCAGTTGGCGAGCCTGCCCGGCGTGGCCACGGTGACCAGCTACGTCACCATGAAGACGCTCTCCGCCGACACCACCGCATGACGGGCGGTCAGAGAGTGATGGTGCCGCGGACGCAGATGACGGCGGCACCGCTGACCCAGACAGTGCCGTCCGTATCGGCGGCGATCTCGATGCTCGCGGCCCGTCCCAGCCTCGCGCCCTGGGAGACCCGGTAGGTCGAGGGTGCGGTGCCGGTGGAGGTGAGCCACTGCCCGACGGCGGCATTCATGCTGCCGCACGCGGGGTCTTCGGGCACGCCGACGCCCGGGGCGAAGGTACGCATCTCGAAGTCGTACTCGGATCCCTCGGGGTAGGCCCCGATCGCGCCGACCATAGCGGCCGGGACGAGGGCCAGGTCGGGTTCGAGGGCGAGGACCTCCTCGGCCGTGGCCAACTGGACCACGGCCCAGCCAGGACCGTTGTCGACCCACTGGTGGGCGACGACCCAGTCACGTGTGATGCCGAATGCGGCCACGATCCGGTTCAGACAGTCGTCGTCGAGCACGCCGTCACGCACACGAGGCGGCGCGGCGAAGGACACACTGTCCTCGCCCCGTCGCACGGTGACCAGCCCCGCGGCGCACTCCTGCACGACACGGTCGGGGTGCCGCGGCATGCCGCCGCCGTCCAGCCAGGCGCGCGCGGAGCCGAGGGTGGGGTGCCCTGCGAACGGAAGCTCGCCTCCCGGGGTGAAGATCCGCAGCCGGTAGTCCGCCTCCGGGACAGTGTGCGGCAGTACGAACGTGGTCTCGGACAGATTCGTCCAACGCGCCAGACGCTGCATGCAGCGGGTTCCGTACTGATTGAACCCTCCCCCTTACCGCGTGCCGGTGGGTGCGACCAGGAAGCCGCCGACGAAGGTGTGGCTGGGGTAGAGGTCGCGCAGGGTGCCGTCGGGGCACTGGGCGGGGTCCCGGTCCCACACGGTGAGATCGGCGAGGCGGCCGGAAGTGAGGGTGCCGCGCAGGTTCCCCTCACCGGCCAGCCTAGCGGCGTTGGTGGTGTGCAGGGTGAGGGCCTCGTCGTAGGAGATGGCGTGCTCGGGGCCCTTGACGCCGATGACGGTCTGTCGGGTGGTCATGCCCCAGACCGAGCGCATGGCACCGAACTGGCCGACGGGGAAGTCGGATCCGGCGCTGACCTGGGCGCCCAGGTCGACCCAGCCGCGGGCGGGGAAGAGGCGGGCGACGCGTTCCGGGCCCCAGAAGCCTTCCTCCACCTCGGCGGTGTCGTGCAGCAGCGGCTGCTGGATGGTGACGGGGATGCCCAACGCGACGGCGCGGGCGCGTTGTTCGGGGCCGGCCAGGCCCCCGTGCTCCATCACCAGTGTGCCGGCGGGGAGGCCGGGGTTGCGCTGAAGGACGCGTTCGTAGACGTCCAGCAGCACGCGGACCGCGCGGTCGCCGTAGGCGTGGGTGCCGACCCGCCAGCCACGCCGGACCACGGCCTCGACCGCCTCGACCAGCGCGTCCGGCTCCCAGATCAGCGTTCCGGAGAAGGAGTGGTCGCAGGCGTACGGCTCCTCGGTGGCCCCGGCTTCCAGGCCTCCGTCGAGGCCGAACTTCACGCCCCACACCCGTAGCCACGGGTCGGAGCCGTAGCGCCACTCCTCCATGGTGTCGAGCAGGTCCTCCACCTGCGCCTTGCTGGTCAGGCCGAGCGCCGAGATCAGGGCTCGCACCCGGGTGCTCAGCGCACCGGCCTCACGGGCGGCCAGAAGCACCCGGTAGTCCTCGGGGCTGACCGCGCAGTCGCGCACGGTGCCGATGCCGGTGGCGGCGTACTGGCCACTGGCCAGGCGCAGTCCGTCGATGCGCTCGGACAGGTCCGGGGCGGGGAGGAGGCGCTCCACCAGGGGCAGGGCGTTGTCGACCAGTCGTCCGTTGAGACGGCCGTCGGCATCGCGGCCGACGACGCCGCCCGGCGGTACGGGGGTGTCCTCGGTGATGCCGGCGAGGCGCAGCGCGTAGGTGTTGACGACGTCGTTGTGGCCGCCGCGCTTGACCAGGACCGGGTGCCGGTCGGTGGCCCGGTCCAGTTCGGCCGCGGTGGGCAGGCGGCGCTCGGCCAGGTTGAGCTCCTGCCAGTTGGTGGTGGTGCGGATCCACTCGCCCTCGGGCGTGGTCCTGGCCCGCTGCCGGATCAGGTCCAGGAACTCGCCGATGGTACGGGCCTGGTGGACGGGAACGTCGTGCGCGCCGTGCGCGGCGAAGATCAGGTGGGTGTCGGTGTCGTCGAACGCGGGCAGTACCGTGGCACCGGGCAGGTCGTGCACCACGGTGCGCGAACTCACCAGGCCGTCAAGGCCGTTCGGGTCCGGGGACACAGCGGCGATACGGTCGCCCCGCACCGCCAGCGCCCGCTGCGGGGCCTGTCCGGGCACCAGCGTGTGCACCGCACCGGCCCGGATCAGCAGATCGGCTCCGTGATCGGTCATCGTCTTCTCCCATCGCCGTCTCGACGCGGCCGTTCACCACGCCCACTGACAGGGACAGGTGTACGGCCGCTCAGCCGATCCATCGACATTCGACGACCACCAGTACAGGAAAGACGCCACAGAGGCGCCCTACGATGCAGATCATGCGCCAGATGCTCGACGCGACCGACCGCCGGATCGCGGCCGCCCTCGTCGCCTCACCGCGCGCCTCCTGGCGCGAGCTGGCCCACGGCCTGGGCCTGTCGGAGCGCACCGTCGTACGCCGCGTCACACCTCTGTACGCCGACGGCACCCTGCGCGCCACGGCCGTCCGCAACCCGGCATGCTTCCCGCACCTGATCCCCATCGCCCTGCGCATCCGCTGCCGCCCCAACAAGATCCATCAGGTCGCGCGCGCACGCGCCCGACGCACGGACACCGTCTGGGTCGACATCCTCGGCGGCGGCGACGAGATCTCCACGATCTTCTTCCTCGACGACCCCGACGCCCGCAACACCCTCCTGCTGCGCGACCTGCCCGCCACCGACGCCGTCGGCTCCTGGACCTCGCACACCCTGCTGCGGGTCTTCCCCACCGCGTTCCGCTGGACCGCCGGTCTCCTCTCCCCCGAGGAACTGGACCGGCTCACCCCAGACCCGGCACAACGAACGGCGCCACCCGCGCCCCTCGACATCGACACCGCCCTGATCACGGCGCTGGCCGAGGACGGCCGGGCCACCTACACGGAACTCGCCCGCCGCGCCGGCACCACCGCGCTCACCGCCCGCCGGCGACTGGACACGCTCCTGCGCGGTCAGGTCCTACGCCTGGCGACCGAGCTCGACCTCGCGCTGTTGGGCGCACACGCCGAAGCCCTGCTGTGGATCGCCGTACGCCCAGGCGCGCTGCAGGAGACCGCGCAGACCCTCAGCAGCCACCCGCACGTCCGCTTCTGCGCCGCCACCACCGGCCCGCCAACCTGCTCGTCGCTCTCGCCGCCGCGGACCTCGACGCCCTGTACACCTTCCTCACCGACACGGTCGGCCCCCTCGACGGGGTCACCGCCATCGACACCACCCCGCTGCTGGCGACCGTCAAACGCACGGGTCTGATCCGCCACTGAGGAAGGCGACGACGTCCGCGCATGCGGCGTGAACTCACCGGTGCGTGGTCCGTCGGCGAGGTGGACGCCCGTCAGCTGCCGGCGACGTCCTCGGTACGCCCCTCGGCGAACTCCCACCAGGCGAGGGGGAGCCAGTCGCCGTCCACGAATCCGTCGACGGACGAGCCGCGTCCACTGATGGCCACCGGCGTTCCCACCGGGTACATGGTGCCGGACACGCCGGGCACCGGGACGATCAAGGTCCCGAAGCGCTGAGTCACTTTCCTCGTCCTCCCATTCGGCGCGAGGTTGAAATCGGAATTTAATTGACAATAGCTGGCTTGTTTCATGTTCTTCCATAGGGGGACCATGAGAGTTAGGTCACGTGAGGCGAACGGCCGCGACCTTTCTACTGCCCGTTCGCACCAGGCTACGTTCGGTTGACGGCTGTTTGACCTCCGGCAGCGAGCACGCACCGCTCATCGGAGGTGTCATATGAAGGCTGTCGTCTACAAGGGACCGTTCGAGGTCGCGGTGGAAGAGGTGCAGAAGCCTCGGCTCCAGCACCCGAACGAGGTGATCGTACGGGTGACGTCCACCGCCATATGCGGTTCTGACCTGCACATGTATGAGGGGCGCACCGCCGCCGAACCGGGCATCGTCTTCGGCCACGAGAACATGGGCATCGTGGAGGAGATCGGTGAGGGCATCACCTCTCTCAAGAAGGGCGACCGCGTGGTCATGCCCTTCAATGTCGCCTGCGGATTCTGCAAGAACTGCGTGGCCGACTACACCGGATTCTGTCTCACCGTGAATCCGGGCTTCGCCGGTGGCGCATACGGCTATGTGGCGATGGGGCCGTGGACCGGGGGCCAGGCCGAATACCTGCGCGTACCGTATGCCGACTTCAACTGTCTGAAACTGCCGGAGGGCACAGAGAACGAGACCGATTTCATTCTGCTCGCCGACATCTTCCCGACCGGTTACCACGGCAACGAACTCGCCCAGGTCTCCCCGGGCGAGAGTGTCGTGGTGTACGGCGGCGGACCCGTCGGTCTCATGGCCGCTTACTCAGCCATGATCCGCGGTGCGTCGAGGGTGTTCGTCGTGGACCGCGTGCTCGAGCGGCTGCAGAAGGCCGAGGAGATAGGCGCGACCCCGATCAACTTCGCCGAGGGCAACCCGGTGGAGCAGATCAAGGAGCAGACGAACGGCGAAGGCACGGACAAGGGCATAGACGCGGTCGGCTACCAGGCCATGGCCCGGGGCGAGAACCGTGAGGAGCCCGCGGCCGTGCTGAACTCGATCATCGAGACCGTCCGGCCGACCGGAGCGCTCGGCATCCCGGGCCTCTATGTGCCGGCCGACCCGGGGGCACCGGACGAGCAGGCCAAGCACGGCCGGCTCATGGTGTCGATCGGCAAGCTCTTCGAGAAGGGGCTGCGTCTGGGCACCGGGCAGTGCAACGTGAAGCGCTACAACCGGCAGCTGCGCGACCTCATCATCTCGGGGCGCGCACGGCCGAGCTTCGTCGTCTCCCATGAGCTGCCGCTGGACGCGGCGCCCACGGCGTACGAGAAGTTCGACAAGCGCGTCGAGGGCTACACCAAGGTGGTTCTGCACCCAGGGCGGTAGTTCTTGCGCGACGGCGCCCGTCGGCCGGGGCGAGGCCCGGGTCGGCGGGCGCCGGCTGCGCCACGGCTGCGAGAACCGACCACCGGGCTGACCGTCGGCTCGGTGGCCGGGTTCAGCGGACCACCAGGACGTGCTCGCCGCGTGGCAGCAGCTCGCCCACGACGGGCGCGCCGGGGATCTCGCCGGCCACCAGCAGCCCGCCGGAGGTCTGCGCGTCGGCCAGGAGCAGTGCCTCGTCCTCGCTCACCGCCGACAGGTCGCTGTGCGGGCGTACCCAGGCGAGATTGCGCCGGGTGCCGCCGCTGACGTATCCCTCGCACACCGCCTGCCGGGCGCCGTCGAGGTAGGGCACGGCGTTCGCGTCGATCAGTGCCGTGACCCCGCTCGCCCGCGCGAGTTTGTAGGCGTGTCCGAGCAGCCCGAACCCGGTGACGTCGGTCGCGCAGGTGAGCCCGGCGGCCAGCGCCGCTTCGGCCGCCTCCCGGTTGAGCCGCGTCATGACCTCGACCGCCTGCGGGAACACCTCGCCGGTGGCCTTGTGCCTGCTGTTCAGTACGCCGATGCCGAGCGGCTTGGTCAGCGACAGCGGCACACCCGCCTTTCCCGCGTCGCTGCGCAGCAGACGGTCCGGGTCGACCAGGCCGGTGACCGCCAGGCCGTACTTGGGCTCGGGGTCGTCCACGCTGTGGCCGCCGGCGACGTGGCAGCCGGCGGCCGCGGCCGTGTCCAGGCCGCCGCGCAGCACCTCGCGGGCCAGTTCGAGCGGGAGGACGCCTCGCGGCCAGGCCAGCAGGTTCACGGCGAGCAGCGGACGGCCGCCCATGGCGTACACGTCCGACAGCGCGTTCGCCGCGGCGATCCGGCCCCAGTCGTAGGCGTCGTCGACCACGGGCGTGAAGAAGTCGGTGGTCGCCAGTACCGCCGTGCCGTCCGGCAGCCGTACGACGGAGGCGTCGTCGCCGTCGTCCAGCCCGACCAGCAGTTCGCCCGCGGGATCACGGACCTGGACGGCGGCCCCCAGGCCCCGCAGCACCTCCTCCAGCTCGCCCGGCGGGATCTTGCAGGCACATCCGCCGCCGTGCGCGTACTGGGTGAGCCGGACGGATTCACGGGGCGACGTCATTGAGGTCACCTCGGCCATGATTCCCTATGCGCTCCATTAGCGCCTATATACGGCTTTTGCGAAGATTGCCGCGTGGCGCGGGGAGGCGTGTCCGGCCTGGTGACCGGCCCGGTCTTCAAAACCGTTGAACGGCAGGACCTGCCGTTGGCGGGTTCGATTCCCGTCCGCCTCCGCCACGTCCCGCAAGAGGGCCACCGCGAGCAGAGGGGGTGCCATGAGCGATCCGCGCCGTCTCATCCCCGGCACCGACTCCGTGCTGGCCGAGCCGCGCATCGCCACCGCCGTCCGCAGGCTGGGGCGCCCCCTGGTGAAAGCGGCCATCGAGGAGGCCCAGCGCAGGGCGCGGGCCGGCGAGATCGCTCCCGAGGACGTGGTGGACGCGGCGGTCGGCCGCCTGCCCGAGCGGGCCTGCGGTCTGCGGCCGGTGATCAACGCCACCGGCGTGCTGGTGCACACCAATCTCGGCCGCGCCCCGCTGTCGGACGCCGCCCGGGACGCCGTGCTGGCCGCCTGCGGGTGCACGGACGTCGAGTTCGACCTTGCCGAAGGCCGCCGGGCCCGCCGCGGACGCGGGGCGCTCGCCGCGCTGGCCGAGGCCGTACCCGATGCCGGAGCGGTGCACGTGGTGAACAACAACGCGGCCGCGCTGCTCCTGTGCGCCCTGGCGCTGGCTCAGGGACGGGAGATCGTGATCAGCCGGGGCGAGCTGGTCGAGATCGGCGACGGGTTCCGCATCCCGGACCTGCTGGCTTCCACCGGCGCGCGGCTGCGCGAGGTCGGCACCACCAACCGCACCCATGCGCGGGACTACGCCGAGGCCATCGGCCCCGACACCGGCTTTCTGCTCAAGGTGCACGCATCCAACTTCCACATCAGCGGTTTCACCGCGGCGGCGGAGGTGACCGAGCTGGCGGCGCTCGGACCGCCGGTGGTGCTGGACATCGGTTCCGGTCTGCTCAGCCCACACCCGCTGCTCCCCCAGGAACCGGACGCCACCACCGCGCTGCGTGCCGGGGCGGCGCTGGTGACGGCCAGCGGGGACAAGCTGCTCGGCGGTCCGCAGGCCGGGCTGCTGCTCGGCGAAGCGGGGCTGGTCGAGCGGCTGCGACGGCATCCCGCGGCCCGGGCCCTGCGGGTGGACAAGCTGACTCTGGCCGCGTTGGAAGCGACGCTGCGCGGTCCGGAGCCGCCCGTGCGCACCGCGCTCGCCGCCGACGAGAGCGACCTGCGCGAGCGTGCCACCCGGCTGGTCGAACGGCTCCGGGCCGAGGGAGTACCGGCGGAGCTGCTGCGTACGGAGGCGGCCGTGGGCGGTGGCGGCGCGCCCGGCGTGACCCTGCCCAGCGCGGCCGTCGGCCTGCCCGCGCCGTACGGCCCGTTGCTGCGCGGCGGCGCGGTCCCGGTGATCGGCCGGCTGGAACATGGCCGCTGCCTGCTGGATGTGCGCACGGTCGAGCCGGATCAGGAGCAGTCGGTGGTGGAGGCCGTACTCGCTGTGCGGCGGTCACACACAGGCGGGGCGAGTGAGCCGCCGTGCACGTGATCGCCACCGCCGGTCATGTCGATCACGGCAAGTCGACGCTGGTGCGGCTGCTCACCGGGATGGAGCCGGACCGCTGGGAGCAGGAGCGCCGGCGCGGGCTGACCATCGACCTCGGTTTCGCCTGGACGACCCTCCCCGGCGGAGCGGAGGTGGCGTTCGTCGACGTCCCGGGGCACGAGCGGTTCGTGCCCAACATGCTGGCCGGTGTCGGCCCCGTCCCCGCCGTGCTGTTCGTGGTGGCCGCCGACGAGGGCTGGATGCCGCAGTCGACCGAGCATCTGGAGGCACTGGACGCGCTCGGCGTGCGGCATGCGCTGCTCGCCGTCACCCGCTGCGACCTGGCCGACCCCGAACCGGCCCGGCAACAGGCACTGGCCCGCATGGCGACGACCAGCGTGGGACCGGTCGACTCGGTGACGGTGAGCGGGCGCACCGGCGAGGGCCTGGACCGGCTGCGTGCCGCACTGGTCCGGCTGGTGGGCGCCCTGCCGCCCGCCGATCCGGACGCCGACGTGCGGTTGTGGGTGGACCGTTCGTTCAGCATCGTCGGCGCGGGCACGGTGGTCACCGGAACACTGACGGCCGGCACCCTGCGCGGGGATGCGGAGCTTCAGCTGGCGTCCACCGGGGCGGTGCTGCGGGTACGCGGTCTACAGACGCTGGGCCGGGACACGCCCGAGGTCCGCGCCGTGGCTCGCGTGGCGGTCAATCTGCGTGGCGTCGAGCACCAGGCGATCGGCCGTGGCGACGCTCTCCTCGCCCCGGGCAGGTGGCTGACGACGGCCGAGGTCGACGTTGCGCTGCGCGCCGCCGACAGCGGCGAGCCCCGCGAGCTCCCGCGCGAACTCGTGCTGCACGTGGGATCCGCGTCCGTCGCCGCCCGGGTCCGGCCGCTGGGGGCCGGCAGCGCCCGGCTGCGGCTGGCCCGGCCCCTGCCGCTGCGCGTCGGCGACCGCGCGTTGCTGCGTGATCCCGGCCGGCACCGCATCGCCGCCGGTGTCGACGTACTCGACGTGACGCCCCCCGAGCTGAGCCGGCGCGGTGCCGCCCGGTTGCGCGCCGAGGAGCTGGCCGCTCTGACCGATGCTCCACCGCGCGCGGTGGCCGAGGCGATGGTGCACCGGCGGCGCTTCGCGACCGAGGACGAGCTGCACGCCATGGGGCTGCCCGTGGTCGGCGAGCCGGTGGGTGACGGCCTAAGGGTTCATCCCGGCGTGTGGCGCGAGCTGATCGGCTCCCTGCGTGCCGAGATCGACCAGTGGCGCAACGATCATCCGCTGGAGTCCGGGATGCCCGTGGAAGCGGTACGGCAACGGCTGCGGCTGCCCACCGCCGGTGTCGTGGAACGCCTTGCCGGTGCCGCGTCGCTGCCGGTGGTGGAAGGGCGGGTGTGCTCACCGGGCAGCCGTGCGGTGCTTCCCGAACCCGTCGAGGCGGCGGTGGCCGAACTGACCGCCGAGCTGCGCGCTGCCCCGTTCGCGGCGCCGGACGCCGCGAGGATGGCGGAGCTGCGGCTCGGCGCCAAGGAGCTGGCGGCCGCGGTGCGTGCCGGCCGCCTGCTGAAGGTGGCCGACGGTGTCTTCCTGCTTCCCGACGGCGACGGGCGGGCCGCCGAAGTGCTCGGAGAACTGCCCCAGCCGTTCACCCTCAGCCAGGCGCGGCAGGCGCTGCGCACCACCCGGCGGGTCGCGGTGCCGCTGCTGGAGCTGCTGGACCGCCGGGGTGTCACCGAGCGGCTCCCGGACAGCACCCGTCGTGTGCGTACGGCGCCGGCCTGATCGGTGCCCGACATGCCCCGCGCAGGCCCCGGCGTTACGTTGGCTGAGACGGCGCAAGGGCACGAGGCGGGAGATCGCCATGGGCCTGTGGCAGTGGATCGACGGCTGGCCGGTGTACCGGCAGCTCACCGGTGACGATGCGCTGGGCAGGGGAAGCGCGGCACGCTCGCGCGGCACCGAGGGGTTGTCCGCCCGTACCGAGCAGGCCGACCGGGTCGTACGGTCCGTGTGCCCGTACTGCGCCGTGGGCTGCGGTCAGAAGGTCTACGTCAAGGACGAGAAGGTCATCCAGATCGAGGGCGACCCGGACTCCCCCATCTCACGCGGCCGGCTGTGCCCGAAGGGCGCGGCCAGCAAGCAGCTGGTGACCGGCCCGGGCCGGATCAGCGCCGTCCTGCACCGGCCTCCGCACGGCACGGGGTGGGAGCGGATCCCGCTCGACCGGGCGATGGACATGATCGCCGACCGGGTCATCGCGACCCGGCGGCAGACCTGGCAGGACACACATCACGGTGTTCCCGTCCGGCGCACGCTCGGCATCGCCTCACTCGGCGGAGCGACGCTGGACAACGAAGAGAACTACCTGATGAAGAAGCTCTACACGGCGCTGGGCGCGATCCAGATCGAGAACCAGGCGCGGATTTGACACTCCGCCACGGTTCCCGGTCTGGGAACCTCGTTCGGCCGTGGCGGAGCCACGACGTTCCAGCAGGATCTGGCCCAGGCCGACTGCATCGTCATCCAGGGCTCGAACATGGCCGAGTGCCATCCGGTCGGATTCCAGTGGGTGGTGGAGGCCAGGGAACGAGGTGCCACGATCATCCATGTCGACCCCCGCTTCACCCGCACCAGCGCGCTGGCGGACGTCCATGTGCCGCTGCGGGCCGGGACGGACATCGCCTTCCTCGGCGCCCTGATCAACCATGTGCTGAGCAACGACAAGGACTTCCGCGAGTACGTGGTCGCCTACACCAACGCGCCGGCGATCCTGCGCGAGGACTTCGCCGACACCGAGGACCTGGACGGGCTGTTCTCCGGCTTCGACCCGGACAGCCATCACTACGAGACGACCAGCTGGATGTACGAGGGCGCGCAGACCTCGGCCGCGGCCGGCGACCGGGACCGGTGGCCCGCAGCGGGCGACGAGGGCGAACCGGGCGCGGCGGCTGGGCAGCAAGGAGGCAGGGAGCTGCGCGAGACCGGCCGCGCGCACTCGTACGGTGCGGGCGGCCCCGCCCTGAGCGGGAAGCCGGCCATGGACCCGACGCTGCGACACCCCCGCTGCGTGTACCAGGTGCTCAAGCGGCACTTCGCCCGCTACACGCCGGAGCTGGTCGAGGACGTCTGCGGTGTCCCCCGCGAGCTGTTCGCCCGGGTGGCCGACGCGATCACCGCCAACTCCGGACGCGAGCGGACCACGGCGCTGTGCTACTCCGTCGGCTGGACCCAGCACACCGTGGGGGTGCAGTACATCCGTACCGCGGCCATCCTGCAGGCGCTGCTGGGCAACATCGGGCGGCCGGGAGGCGGCATCCTGGCGCTGCGCGGACACGCCAGCATCCAGGGCTCCACGGACGTCCCCACGCTGTACGACCTGCTGCCCGGCTACATCCCCATGCCGCACGCCCACCAGCACCAGGACCTCGACGCGTTCGTGGCCGCGGACGCCGGCACGACCGGCTTCTGGGGCAACATGCGCGCGTACGTGGTGAGTCTGCTCAAGGCCTGGTGGGGGGAGGCGGCCGGCGAGGAGAACGACTACCGCTTCGACTGGCTGCCCCGGCTGACCGGCGACCACGGCACCTACCGGACGGTGCTGAACCAGCTGTCGGGCGAGTGCAAGGGGTACTTCCTCGTCGGGGAGAACCCGGCGGTCGGTTCGGCCAACAGCAAGCTGCAGCGCCTCGGCCTGGCGAACCTGGACTGGCTGGTGGTGCGGGATCTGCGGCTGATCGAGAGCGCGACCTTCTGGCAGGACGGGCCGGAGATCGAGACCGGTGAGCTGCGCACCGAGGAGATCCCGACGGAGGTGTTCTTCCTGCCGGCCGCGGCACACACGGAGAAGGACGGCAGCTTCACCAACACCCAGCGGCTGCTGCAGTGGCACCACACGGCGGTCGACCCGCCGGGGGACGCCCGTAGCGACCTGTGGTTCTACCACCACCTCGGACGGATCATCAGGGAGAAGCTCGCCGCATCCACCGATCCGCGCGACCGCCCGCTGCTCGACCTCACCTGGGACTACCCGACGTCGGGCCCGCTGGCCGAACCGAGCGCCGACGCCGTGCTGGCCGAGATCAACGGGCACGGGCGGGACGGGCAGCCGCTGTCGTCGTTCACCCAGCTGCGGGACGACGGTTCCACCTCCTGCGGGGTCTGGATCTACTGCGGGGTCCGCGCCGACGGGCACAACCGCGCGGCGAACCGCCGGCCGCGCGACGAACAGAGCCGGGTCGCCCCCGACTGGGGCTGGGCCTGGCCGGCCAACCGCCGCATCCTCTACAACCGGGCGTCCGCCGACCCCGAGGGCAGGCCGTGGAGCGAGCGCAAGCGGTACGTGTGGTGGGACGCCGAGCAGGGCCGGTGGACCGGAGAAGACGTCCCGGACTGCGAGGCCGACAAGCCGCCCGACTACCGGCCGCCGCCGGGCGCCAGAGCCCAGGACGCCTTGGCCGGCACCGACCCGTTCATCATGCAGAGCGACGGCCGCGCCTGGCTGTTCGCCCCGGCCGGGCTGGCCGACGGCCCGCTGCCCGCGCACTACGAGCCGTACGAGTCGCCGGTGGACAACCCGCTCTACGGTCAGCAGACGAACCCGGCGCTGCAGGCCTACGACCATCCGGCCAACCGGTACCACCAGGCCGGGAGCGAGGTGTACCCGTACGCGTTCACGACCTACCGGCTCACCGAGCACCACACGGCCGGCGGCATGAGCCGTACGCTGCCCTACCTCTCCGAGCTGCAACCGGAGTTCTTCTGCGAGGTCTCCCCCGAACTCGCGGCGGAGCGCGGCCTGGAGCATCTGGGCTGGGCGACCATCACCACGGCCCGCACGGCGGTCGAGGCGCGAGTGCTGGTGACCGAGCGGATCAGACCGCTGCGGATCCGGGGCCGCACCATCCACCAGGTGGGGCTGCCCTACCACTGGGGTCCGAACGGTCTGTCGACGGGGGACGCGGCGAACGAGCTGCTGTCCGTCGTCCTCGACCCGAACGTACGCATCCAGGAGTCCAAGGCGGCGACCTGCGACATCCGGCCCGGCAGGCGTCCACGGGGTCCGGCGCTGCGGGCCCATGTGGCGGCCTACCGGCGGCGCGCCGGTCTCCCCGAGGACGAGGGCACCCCGCCGGGCGCAGGAGAGGGGCAGCGATGACGTCCGACCGCAACAGGCTGTCCGGTCCGCTGGCCGACCCCACCGCGGACGCAGGTTACCCGGACACCCACCCGCCCCGGATGGGCTTCTTCACGGACACCTCCGTCTGCATCGGCTGCAAGGCGTGTCAGGTGGCGTGCAAGGAGTGGAACCTGGTTCCGGCCGAGACCGGGGAACTCGACCTGCTGGGGCAGTCGTTCGACAACACGGGCGCGCTGAGCGCCAACAATTGGCGGCACGTGGCGTTCATCGAGCAGAAGGTGACGCCGGAACGGCCGCCGGTCGATCTGGGCATGCCTGCCATCGGGCCGCCGGCCGGGGACGACTCGGACGCCGGGGACGGCCAGGTGCGCTGGCTCATGTCCAGTGACGTGTGCAAGCACTGCACCCACGCCGCCTGCCTGGACGTCTGCCCGACCGGGTCGTTGTTCCGCACCGAGTTCGGGACCGTGGTGGTGCAGGAGGACATCTGCAACGGCTGCGGATACTGCGTGCCGGCGTGCCCGTACGGCGTGATCGACATCCGCCCGGGCGACGGCCGGGCCTTCAAGTGCACGCTGTGCTACGACCGGTTGGGGGCGGGCGGGGAACCGGCCTGCGCCCAGGCGTGCCCGACCGACTCGATCCAGTTCGGGCCGCTGGAGGAACTGCGCGAGCGGGCCGACCGGCGGGTGACCGAGTTGCACGAGCGCGGGGTGGACCAGGCACGGCTGTACGGCCGGGATCCGCAGGACGGCGTCGGCGGTGACGGCGCGTTCTTCCTGCTGCTGGACGAGCCCGAGGTGTACGGGCTGCCGCCGGACCCGGTGGTCACCACCCGTGACCTGCCGTCGATGTGGCGGCACGCGGCGACGGCCGCCGTCGGGGTGGCGGTGAGTGTGGCGCTGTCGTTCCTGGGGCGGGGGACCTTGGAGGGGAGGAAGCCGTGACGGGCGACGGTGGGCGGGAGCGGCCCATGGTGCCGCGCGCGGAGTTCCGCTCGTACTACGGCCGGCCGATCCTCAAGCGCCCCACCTGGAAGGTGCCGGACGTGCCGGGATATCTGTTCCTCGGGGGAACCGCCGGTGCATCGGCGACCATGGCCGCGGTGGCCGAGCTGACCGGGCGTCGGGAGCTGGCCGGGACGGGCCGGTGGGTCGCCGCGGCCGCGTCGGTGGCCGGCGTCGCCGCCCTGGTCCATGACCTCGGCCGTCCCGAGCGCTTCGCGCACATGCTGCGCGTCCTCAAGCCCACCTCGCCGCTGTCGGTGGGCTCCTGGATCCTCACGCCGTTCTCCACGCTCGCCGCCGCCTCGGCCGCCTCGCAGGCCACCGGAAGGCTCCCCGGACTGGGCCGGCTCGCCGGGCTCGGATCCGGCGTGCTGGGGCCGGGGATGTGCACCTACACCGCGGTCCTGCTCTCCGACACCGCGGTTCCGGCGTGGCACGAGGCGTACCCGGAACTGCCGTACGTGTTCGCGGGCAGCGCGCTGACCGGCGCCGCGGGAGCCGCACTGCTCTGCGCACCCCACGCGGACCACGGGCCGCCGATCCGCATGGGCCTGCTCGGCACGGCCATGGAACTCGCCGCGCTGCACCGCATCGAGCGGCGCCTCGGGCTGGTCGGTGAGCCCTACGTCACGGGCCGGCCCGGGCGACTGCTGACCCTGAGCAAGGCGCTGGTCGTGACCGGAGCCGGGCTGTCGCTCGTCTCGGGGCGGCGGGCGGCTCCGCTCCTGGCCGGAGCGGCGTACCTGGCGGCGGGACTGTGCACCCGCTTCGGCATCTTCGCAGCGGGGATCGCGTCCGCTCAGGACCCGGTGTACGTGGTGACTCCGCAGCGGCAGAGGCTGGGGGCGGCGGGGCTGCCTTGATCGGTTGCTCGTGTCGCAGGATCGGGTCACCGGCACCAGAATCGAACTGCGGAGGTCTTACGAGCCCTGTGCGCCTGCGGCCGACGAAGGTCTGGAAGGAAGTTACGACACATGGTCACCGCCATGCCCAACACCCTGCAAGGCAAGCCCGTCTTCGTCGGCGGCGCATCCCGCAACCTCGGTGCGCTGATCAGCCGTACCCTGTCCGACGCCGGCGCCCGCGTGGCCGTGCACTACAACAGTGAATCGTCCGCGGCCAAGGCACAGTCCGTCGTCGACGAGATCACGGCCAAGGGCGGCGAGGCGTTCTCCCTGCAGGGCGACCTGACACAGCCCGATCAGGTCGAGCGGGTCTTCGACGAGGTGGTGAACCGCTTCGGCTCGCTGCACGCAAGCGTCAACACGGCAGGGATGGTCGTCAAGAAGCCTCTCGTCGACGTCACGCCCGAGGAGTACGACCGCATGTTCGCGGTGAACTCCAAGGCCGCGTTCTTCGTGATGAAGGAGGCGGCCAGGCGGATCGAGGACGGCGGCAAGATCCTCACCGTCGTCACCTCGCTGCTGGCCGGCTACACCGGCCTGTACTCCCTCTACGCCGGCAGCAAGGCACCGGTCGAGGACTTCACCCGCGCCCTGTCCAAGGAACTCTTCGGCCGGAACATCTCCGTCAACACCATCGCACCTGGCCCGATGGACACCGGCTTCTTCTACCCGGCCGAGACCGACGACTCCGTCGCCTACCTGAAAGCCCAGGCCATGAACGGCGACCTCACCAAGATCGAGTACATCGTCCCCTGGGTGAAGTTCCTGCTCACCGAGGGCTGGTGGGCCAACGGCCAGGTCTTCTTCGTCAACGGGGGCTTCACCACCCGCTGAGCACAAGGAAGTTCATGCCACGGGGTTGTCGCGCAGCCACGCCAGGACCTGCTGGGCATGCACATTGGGCGGGAAGATCGGGTAGAAGACATGCTCGATCACCCCATCCCGGATGACGAGGGTCAGCCGCTTGAACAGCGTCGTCCCGTCGACGTCGAAGGTGGGCAGGCCGAGGGCCGCGGCCACGTTCAGCCGAGGATCGGAGAGCATCGCGAACGGCAGGCGGAGCCGCTCGACGACCTCGCGTTGATAGGCGGCGTCCTGGCTGGACAGGCCGAAGACCCTCCGCGCGCCGGCCGCAAGAAGCTCCCATTCCACTGGCGGTCCTCGTTCTCATGCACGGACAGCTGCCTCGGCGATCGCCAACGCCGCCGCCATGATGCTCAGTTGGGGATTCACCTGCGGGCAGCTGGGGAGCACGGAGGCATCCGCGAGCAGTACTCCGTGTACTCCGCGGAGCCTGCCCCACGGGTCGGCCGGGAAGCGGTGCGGGTCTGCGCCTGCGGCGACCGTGCCCGTGGGGTGGTAGGCCGAGAGGTGGAGCTGGCGTGCGCTCGTGCCGGCCAGGGCGGCGTCCAGTTCCGTGAGGCTGCGTACGCGGGGTGTGCGGGGGATGCCGGTGAGCACTTCATCGGCACCCGCGGCGAACAGCAGCTCGCCCATGGCGCGAACGGCCCGTAGCAAGCGTCCTGCGTCGCGGGGGTCCAGGTCGTAGCGGATCAGCGTGCGGTCGCGGCCGAGGACGCGACCGGAGGGGTGGTCGGCGATCATCGCGCCGAGCGTGGCGAGCCGGTCGGCGGTCTCCAGTTCGCGGCGCAGCTCGGTGCCCAGTCCGGGGAGGACGAAGGAGCCCATGCCGGGCGGAGTGGCGGTGGCCTCGATGAGGACGCCTTGCGCATGGTGCTCTTCGACTCCGACGCTCTGCAGCACGCCTTCCCAGGCGGTGACCGGTTCGGCGAAGCGTCCGGCGAGGCTCGTGGCCGGGTGGACGCTGAGATTGCGGCCGAGGCGGGGGTGCCGGCCGAGGCCGGAGCGACGCAGGAGCGGCGGGGACTGCAGAGCGCCCGCCGCGACGACGACCAGGGGCGCGAGGATCTCGAACCCGCCGCCCTCCCCGCGGCGTACGCGCACCCCTGCCGCGCGCGGACCCCCGGGCCGGTCCGAGTCGACGAGGATGCGCTCGACCCGCGCTCCGGTGACGATACGAGCCCCCGCGGCGCAGGCCTCGGGCAGCACGGAGAGCTGCACGCTCTGTTTGGCGCCGGTCGGACAGCCCACCACGCACTGGCAGGAGCCCTGACAGCCGGGCGCGTTGCGGCGCAGGGGCGCGGCCCGCCAGCCCAGCTCACGTGCGCCCTTGAGCGCGATACGGCCGTTGTCGCCGAGGACGTCGACGGGTTGGGTGGCCACCCGCAGGGTGCGCTCGGCTTCGTGCAGATGCCGGTCGAAGCCGTCGGCGGGCGTGAATCCGAAGTCCTTGCTCCAGCGGGCCAGGACATGGCCCGGAGTGCGGTAGCAGGTGCCGGAGTTGACGACCGTGGTGCCGCCGACGGCTCGGCCCGTCGGCAGCAGCAGCGGTGGGTTGCCGACGGCGACGGTCGCTCCGCCGTCCCGGTAGAGGTCGGTGAACCGGTCCAGGGGCGTGCGCCGGCCGAACGACTCGGTGGAGTGGTGCTGTCCTTCTTCGAGGACGACGACGTCGAGCCCGGCTCGGGCCAGGGTCCGCGCGGCGATCGCCCCGCCCGCGCCCGAGCCGATGACCACGGCGTCGGCGGTGGAACGGGCGGGCCAGGCGGGCGCGGGTGTCAGGTCGAGCGGCGGGTCCTGGCGCGTGAGGCCGCGCGGTGCGGGACCGTCCTGGAGCATCCGCTCTGTTCCGGCCGCCAGCAGGACGGGCACCTTGAGCACGTCCAGGAACGGGAGAAGGGCGGGCCGTGCGGCCAGTTCACCCAGTACGGAGTCCCGTTCGGGCGCGGTGAGTGCGCTCAGGGTGCGTCCCGTGCGCGCCATGGCGTAGGCGTCCACGGCGCGTGCCGCGGCCCGTAGGCCGGCCCGCGCGGTGAGTGGCATCGTGGCGAGGAGCGTCTCCAGTCTGGCGGGCACGTGCCGGGGCCAGTCGACTGTTCCGTCGTCGGCGATGAGGGCGGACGTGAGGCCGGTGAGCGTCATCGTGTGCCCACCTCTGCGTGGGCCGTGCCCTCCAGTGTCCACTCGGCCTCGGTGCGCCAGCCGCCGAACCACCACCGCTCCAGCAGGACGTGCGCGTCGGCGCGTTCGCTGTTGTGGCACGTCGCGTGTCGGCCGTCGGGGTCGGTGTAGTCGAGGGCGAGGGTACGGTCCGCCGGCTGGGTGACCTCCACACGGATCCGGCGCGGGCCGGCACGGCCGGTGACGGTCCAGGTGGGCAGGGCGATACCGGCGCGGAAACGCCCCGCTCCGGCCCAGCCGGCGGCCGACCGCTCGGGGCGGCGCGGCCAGGTGCGACCCTGCCGCCGCAGCCGGAGGAAGACCAAGGGAGGAAGCCTGCGCAGACCCGGGCGCATGGATACGGCGGCGACGATCTCCAGGACGTCTCCGCCGCCGAGGTCGGCGTGCAGCCAGGCCCAGCGGCGGGCGTTGCCGTGGCCGTAGATCCGGGCGGATGCGCCGGGGGCCGCGGTGAGCGTCAGCGTGGTGCCGTCATGGGTGAAGGTGCCGTCGTAGCCGGCCCGGGCCGCGGGGAGCATCTGGGCGGCGGGAAGCAGGGGCCGGCGCCAGGACCAGCGGGGAAAGGTGAACAGCGGCTCGTCCGTGGGGCGTTCGGTCAGGTCCCAGCGCAGGGCGGCGCCCTCGGCCGTTCCGGACAGGCGCCCGGGGCGGACCACGATCCCGTCGGCGGTGAAGCCGGACCCTTCGGGAGTCCACTTTGCCGGGCCGAAGCGGGCGTGCCGCACGGGGCCGTCCTTGGGGAAGACCGCGGCCCAGCCGTGCGCGTACGGCTCGGATCCGTCGGCCGGCGCGGTCAGTTCGTGGTGCAGCCACAGTCCGCTGCCGGTGGCCGGGTCGGTGACGGTGGTGTACCAGACCTCGGTACGGCCCGGCTCGCCGCGCCAACGGGGCGCGAGGAACGAACCGGGATCCTCCTGCCGTGGGAAGCGGAAACTGGCCAGGAAAGGGAGGAGTTGCGTGCCGAGGGGGAAGCGGAGGGTGCCGGTGCCGATCCGCACGCCGTCCTCCTGGAGGGTGTACGGCAGCACGGTCATCGAGGCCACGGGCCTGCGCGGGGTGACGGACTTCCAGCCGTCGAGGGTGAAGCGGCGGCCGTCGGCGGTGAAGGTGATGCGGTAACGGATACGGCGTCGCGCGAGCGGTGAGATCTCCAACTCGCCCTCGGCATAGGAATCATCGGCCCAGCCTGCGATCCGTATCCGGCCGGTGGCGCGGGCCTCGGTCGTACCGAGGAGGCGCAGACGGCGATCCGACGAGACCGTCAGATCGAGACGGACCCGGCGGGTGCGGTCCTCGTCGTCGAGCCGCAGCGTCCCGAGCATCGTCTCGCGAAAGACGGTGCCACGCGCGGGCGAGCCGGTGTTCGTGGCCGCGCGTGAGATGGTCGGCCCGCTCATGAGAGGCCCTCCAGCATGATCCGCTCGGTCGCCGTCAGATACTGCCCAGCCGCCCGCCGGGCGCCGGCCTCGTCGCCGCGCTCCACCGCCTCGACCACCGGCTCCAGACGCCCACGCGCCACCCGGGCGTCCGTGAACGGGCCCCTGAGTGCGGCACGCACCGGCAGATAAGCGTTGAAGAGGGTGTTGGTGAGCAGGACGTAGACGCGGTTGCCGGTGGCGCGGGCCAGGGCCCGGTGCACCTCGATGTCCGCGAGCTGTACGGCGTCGGCGTCCGCCGCGTCGCCCACGGCTGTCAGGAGCGCGCGCAGCTCGGCTCGCTGCGGGTCGGTCGCCCGGGCCGCGGCGCGCTCGGCGATCAACGCGCCGATGCTGCGCCGCACTTCGAAGACCTCACCGATCCAGTCGGGGCTGTGCCGTACGAGCATCGGCAACAGGTCGGCGCCGCCCAGCCGCAGGTAGTCCCGCACGCGGGTGCCGACGCCGTGCCGGGTCTCCAGCAGTCCGGCCTGCATCAGACGGCCGAAGGCGTGCTTGAGGGTGGTGCGGGTGACGCCGTAACCGTCGGCGAGGGTGCGCTCGGGTGGCAGGTAACTGCCCGCTGGATGGCGCCCGGTGAGGATGTCCTCACGCAGACGGCCCTCCAGGACATCGACGATGGTCTCGCGGGGCAGTGCCTCCATGCCGTCCTCCCAGTGGCTCAGTGGATGAGCCACTCAACCAATACGCGTCCGTGTGAGTCAACGGCCTTGCACGACCGAACGGGCCTGCTCCGTAAATCACTTGGCCCTCAACCCGACTCGGCGGGATGATCCCCGGTGTCGGTCGGCTGTCCACCCGCCGCCCGGCCACAAGCATGACCTCGCACTGTGCGTTCTCCCTGCCTGGGAAGGGACTGTGATGACCCCTGCCGCGTCCGAGCCGGCCGGCTCCGCGCCCGAGGTACGCACTGCAGCAGGGACGCTGCGCGGCTGCGTGGAGAAGGGCCTCGCGGTCTTCCGTGGCATTCCCTTCGCCGAGCCGCCGGTGGACCAGCTCCGTTTCGCCGCACCGCAGCCCGTCACGGCCTGGGACGGCGTACGCACGGCTGTGGCGTACGGCCCGCCGCCTCCGCAGGCAGGTCACTTCGGCATGGACGCGCTGTCACGGAACGCGGTGGGCGCCGACTGGCTGACGGTCAACGTCTGGTCGCCCGAGCCGTACCCGGGAGCAGGGCTTCCGGTGATGGTGTGGATCCCTGGCGGCGCCTACAGCATCGGCATGTCCTGCCTCCCCGAGTACGACGGGGCCCGCCTCGCACGGGAGGGCGGTGTCGTGGTGGTGACGCTCAACTACCGCGTGGGCATCGAGGGCTTCGCGCACATCGACGGAGCGCCCGACAACCGGGGACTGCTCGATCAGGTGGCCGCGTTGGAGTGGGTGCGCGACAACATCCGGGCTTTCGGGGGCGACCCGGACCAGGTCACGGTCTTCGGCCAGTCGGCGGGCGCGGGGTCGGTCGCCACGCTGCCGGCGATGCCGCGTGCGGCAGGGCTCTTCCGGCGGGCGATCGCGCAGAGCGTGCCGGGGACGTTCTTCTCACCGGCGCTCGCTGCCGACATCGCCGCCGCCTGCGCAGCCGAACTCGGACTGCGGCCGACGGTCGCCGACTTGGCGACCGTGGCCCCGAACCGGCTGCCCACCGCCGGTGACGCGATCACCGCCAAGTCCGCCTCGTTCGCGGAGCGCTGGGGTCCCATCGCGCACCGGTCGATCCCGTTCTCGCCCGTCGTCGACGGTGACGTCCTGCCCGACACCCCCTGGCAGGCCCTGGCCCGGGGCGCGGGCCGGGGCATCGACATCCTGGTCGGGCACACCCGTGACGAGCAGCGGCTGTTGACCGCGCTCGACGGAATGCTGGGGCAGGTGACGGAAGAGCAGGCCGAGACCGCTCTGCGGGTCTTCGCCCCCGGCCCGGACGGCGTACGCCGGTACCGTGACGGTTTCCCGGACGCAGGCCCGGACGAGCTGTACGAGCTGGTCTGCTCGGACTGGCTGTTCCGCATGCCGAGCCTCCACCTCGCCACCGCGCAAGTCACCGGCGGCGGACGTGCCCACCTGTACGAACTGACCTGGTCCGCACCGGGAATGGGGGGTGTCTTCGGCGCCTGCCACGGGCTCGACGTACCTCTCGTGTTCGGCAACCTGGAGCGTGGCCAGCCCGCCGCGCTGATCGGCGAAAGCCCCTCCCCCGCCGCGGAGGAGCTGTCCGCACGCATGCGCACCGCCTGGACAGCCTTCGCGACTCACGGCGACCCCGGCTGGGCCCCGTACGACGCCGAGCAACGCCTCACGCATCTCTTCGACACGCGGCCGGCCGTCACCGCCTATCCGGAGGAGACCTCTCGCCTCATCTGGCAGGACCACTCCATTCCTGTGCTGCCGCTGATCGGCCGGTAGCGGCCCGGACGCCGCACGCACAGGCGGAAGTAGCAGACCCCGTCACATCGGAATAGCACCCGCCGAAGATGCGGAGCGCAATTCGGTCGCCGTCGGTCGGGCCCCGCTGATAGACAGGCGTGATGGCGGACGACGACTTCCACGGGTTCCACGCAGGGCAGTCGGGGCTGATCGTGAGGGTCCCGGCGGCGGAGCCTGCTGTGCGAGCGTGGCGCGACCGGCTTGACCCCTCGGCCCGTGTCGGAGTCCCGGCCCATGTCACGGTGCTCTTCCCGTTTCTCGACGCGAGCCGGATCGACCAGGGTGTCTGCACCGCGATCGGCGAGGTACTCGCTCGGCACCAGTCCTTCGAGGTCCGGTTCGAGCGCTGCGGCCGGTTTCCCGGCGTGCTGTATCTCGCACCCGAACCGGACACCCCCTTCAGGCGCCTCACCGAGGCGTTCGTGGCGCGGTGGCCGGAGAACCCGCCGTTCGGCGGGCAGTTCGACGACGTCGTCCCGCACCTGACCGTCGCCCAGGGCCAGGACGAGGCTGTCCTGGAGAAGGCCGAGGCCGATCTGCTCGGCAGTCTCCCCGTCGTCGCACACGTCTCGTCGGTCGACTTGCTGGTCCACGACGGAACGCGGTGGCGACAGCGGGGCTCATTCCCGCTGCGGTAGGCCCGGTCGCGCGGCCTTCACGAGTACAAGTCCGGCCGCTCGGCCAGGTCGAGAACCGACTTGCCGCTCACGTCCCCGACCATTCCCAAGAAGCTCGGAACCTCCCCGTAACGCATCATCGGCAGCGACTTGAACCCCTCGAATGCCTCGCCGATCTCGTTCACTGGGGCCGGCGCCCGGATGACCCCGTGTCGAAAGGTGCTAAAATAGCTATTTTGTTCAGTTTTTCACTCTGGTTGCGGCACTGAACCGCCGAGCAGGAGAGCCGTGATGCCGGCATGAGGACTTCTCAAGCGTGTGCCGCCCGCCGCATGGCTCTGCTGACGCCCTGCGCGGCCCTGCTGATCGCCGGATGTGTCCTGCCCGCAGACGCCGGCCGCGCGGCCCTGTCCGACGCGTCGGCCACACCGGCGGCTACGGCCAGCGCCTCCGACGTCACTCCCTCCGCGCTGAAGCCCATCGATCCGGCCGCCTTCCAGGCCACCGTCGAGCGTGCGGCGAAGAAACTCATGGTTCCCGGCGCGGTGGTACTGCTCCGCACCCCGCAGGGGACGTTCCGGGCGACCGCCGGCACCACCGAGTTGGGTGCGACCGAACCGCCCACCACGGGCGACCACTTCCGGATCGCCTCCAACACCAAGACCATGACCTCGGCGCTGATCCTCCTCCTCGCCCAGGACGGCAGGCTCCGGCTGAGTGACCCGGTGTCCGCCTACGTTCCCGGAGTGCCGGACGGCGAACACATCACCATCGCCGAGCTGCTGAAGATGCGCAGCGGGCTCTACAACTACACCGACGCACCCGAACTCGCGGCCCGCATGGACGCCGACCCGGGCCAGGCCGTGACGCCGCAGGAAATGCTGGCCATCGCGTTCCGGCACCCCCCGAACTTCGCGCCCGACGCGTCCTACGAGTACAACAACACCAACTACGCACTCCTGGGCCTCGTCGCCGAGAAGGCGGGCGGCCGCCCGCTGGCCCAGCAGTTCCGGGACCGGCTGTTCGCCCCGCTCGGCCTGGCGGGGACCTCGCTGCCCGGCGCCCATGATCTGTCCCTGCCCGCGCCCTATGCGCACGGCTACATGTACGGCGGAACGGCCTACGCGCTGGTCGACCGGCCCTACCCCGCCGACATGCAGGCGGCGGCCCGGTCCGGAAAGCTCCGGCCGGTGGACTACACCCATCAGAACCCCTCCTACGCCACCGCCGCCGGAGGCGTCATCTCCACCGCGGACGACCTGGCCACCTGGATCCGGGCCCTGGTGACGGGCAAGGTCCTGGGCCCCACGTTCCAGCGGCAGTGGCTCCACAGCCCGCAAGCCGAGGACCCGGCCGCGCCCGGCGGCCAGAAGTACGGGTACGGCATCGCCTACCAGCGCTTCGGCCCCCATGCCTCGATGTACTACCACGGCGGTGAACTCCCCGGCTTCAACTCCTTCATCGGCTACGACCCGGACAACAAGGTCACGCTCGTGATCTGGACGAACCTGACCCTGTCGCCCGACGGCCGGACCACCGCCCAAGCCCTGCTGCCCACCGTCCTCGACCAGATATACGCCGGCCTCTGACCACGTCGGCCGGGGGAAAACCCCCGGGGGTCATGTGGGGTAGCCCTCGTGTGTATGCGGTGGCTGGCAGGCTTCTTCGGGGTGGCCGGCCGTCACCAGAATTCTGGGCATGACGACTTCCCCTGATACCTCCGTCGCGACCCGGGCCTCCGACACAGGTGCCGGCAGCGACTTCGCGAGACTGTCGCAGCGCATATCCGAGGCCGGTCTGCTGAAGCGGCGCCCCGGCTACTACACGGTGCGGCTCGGTCTCGTGGGCACGCTGTTCGCCGGGGGCTGGGGAGCCTTCTTCGCTCTCGGCGACAGCTGGTGGCAACTGGCCGTGGCCGCCTTTCTGGCCGTGGTGTTCGGGCAGGTCGCGCTGGTGGCGCACGACCTGGCTCACCGGCAGGTCTTCCGGCGGCGCCGGCACAGCGAGATCGGGGGGCGGCTGTTCGGCAACCTCGGTATCGGCATGAGCTACGGCTGGTGGATGAACAAGCACACCCGCCACCACGCCAACCCCAACCATGAGGAACTGGATCCCGATGTCGCCCCGGACATCCTGGTGTGGTCCACCGAACAGGCTCGCGCCAGCAGTGGCGTGGCCCGTCTCCTCGGCGGTCACCAGGCGCTGCTGTTCTTCCCGTTGCTGACCCTGGAAGGCTTCAATCTGCACGTCGCGAGTCTGCGGGCGCTGCGCTCGCCGTCCATGCGGAACCGGCTGCTGGAGGGCGCTCTGCTCCTGCTCCACATCGCGGGTCTGCTCACCGCCCTGTTCCTGGTGCTCTCACCCGGCAAGGCGGTGGCGTTCCTCGCCGTGAACCAGTGCCTGTTCGGCGTCTACCTGGGCTGCACCTTCGCTCCCAATCACAAGGGCATGCCCACGATCACCGGTGCACAGCGGCTCGACTTCCTGCGCCGCCAGGTTCTGACGTCCCGCAACGTGTGCGGCGGCTGGTTCACCGACGTGATGCTGGGCGGGCTCAACTACCAGATCGAGCACCATCTGTTCCCGAGCATGCCCACGGTCCATCTGCGCCGGGCCCAGGTGATCGTGCGGGAGTACTGCGCCGAGCTCGGGGTGCCCTACCACGAGACGGGGCTGATCCAGTCGTACCGCGAGGCCCTGGCACACATGCACCGGGTGGGCAAGCCGATCCGGCAGCAGCGCAGGGCGTGACCACGACAGCTCGGCCGTCCATGCTCAGCCGGTCGCCCCGTGATCGTCGAGGCCGGCCTTCTCGCATGCGGGGCGGAGTTGCGGAGTGCAGATCTGCTCGATGGTGTACAAGCGGTCCTTGACCAGCGTCTGCCTGATGTTGGCGGCTGTCACCGCCCTCGGAGCGAGCAGGACGGTCGGGATGTGTCGCGTGGTCAGGCTGTCGGTCGTCGTCGTGGCGATGTCGCGCAGGCTCTCGCCCCGCCCGAGGGCGACGGCCATGGCGGCGGCTGCGGCGGCTTCCGCAGCGAAGGGCTTGTAGACCGTCATGAGCTGTTCGCCCTTGATGATGCGGCGTACGGCGTCGAGGTCGGCGTCCTGGCCGGTTACGGGGGGAAGTCGCCGTACCTGCGCGCTCTTGAGAGCGGCGATGACGCCGGCCGCCATGGTGTCGTTGGCCGCCAGGACGCCGTCGATCCGCCCGGGGCCCAGGGCCGCGATGGCGGCGGACATGTTGGCGTGGGCGTTGTCCATGCTCCAGCCCGGGGTGTCGTACGACCGGCGGATGTTCACCTTGCCGGTGAGGACGGACAGTGCCCCCTTCCTGAACCATGCCGCGTTCGCGCTGGTCGGATCACCGTTCATCATGACGACGTCCCCGCCGTTCGCCCTGTCGCCCATGGCCTTGAGGAGCGCCTCGGCCTGGAGCTTGCCGACCTTCGCACCGTCGAAGGAGACGTAGCCCGAGATCGGGCCTTCGGCGAGCCGGTCGTAGGCGATGACCGGGACGCCGGCCGTGCGCGCCTGCTGGATCGAGGAGCGGAGTGCCCGGGTGTCCGCGGCGTCGAGGATCAGGACCCTGGCCCCCTTCGTGATCATGGAGGTCATCTGCTGCTGCTGTCTGGTCGCGTCGTTGTCGGCGTTGGCGTACTCCAGGCCGCAGCGGGGACACAGATCCTTCAGCCGCTTCTCGATCAGGGGTTTGTCGAAGTGCTCCCAGCGGGGCACCGACCGGCTCGGGAGCAGCAGGCCGACGGTGAAACCGTTCCCGCCCATCCTGTCGTTTCCTGCGCAAGCCGCCAGGGGGATCGCCAGGAGCCCCGCGGCGAGCGCCGCGACGAGGTGCCGGGTACGGGTTCTCATGGCGAACTCCCCCGGATCATGGCCGACTCCCCGGGTCATGGCCGACTCCCCGGGTCATGGCCGACTCCCCCGGTTCATGGCGGACTCCCTGAGTCCGTCCTGATCCCCGGGTCCGGGCGTTCCGGATCGCGCGGTGGTACGACGATCTCGCTCCACACCTGCTTGCCGCTGGCCACCGGCATGGAGCCGAAGGACTCCGACATCGCCTCCACCAGGAGCAGGCCCCGGCCGCCGGTCGACTCCCAGTCGACGATCACCGGCTTGGCGGGCGCGCGGGGGGACGAGTCGCTCACGCAGACACGCAGCCGGTCCCCGCGGAGCGTCAGGTCGACGTGGACCGGTCCCTGGGTGTGCACCAGGGCGTTGGTGACGAGTTCGGAGACGACCAGCAGCACCGCGTCGGCGACCTGTTCGATGTTCCAGCGGCGCAGCGTGCGCGCGGTGAATCGGCGGGCGTGCATGACCGCGTCCGGCAGCCGCCACACCGCCCATCCGGCCCGTATCGGCCGGGTCTTCATGCCGTCGTAGCGCAGCAACAACAGCGCCACGTCGTCCTCGCGACGGCCGCCGTCACCCAGCAGTTCGTCGGCCACCCGCCCCGGGTCCGACGGGTCGGCCACGGCGAGTGCGGTGCGGGTGCGCTGCATGCCCTCGTCCAGGGGGAGGTCGGCGGCCTCGACCAGGCCGTCGGTGACCAGGGCGAGCAGCGTGCCGGGGGCGAGTGCGACCGACGTCATGGGGAACTCCGCCTCGGCGGAGATGCCCAGCGGGAGCGCGCCCTCGACCTGTATCTCCTCGGTGCTGCCGTCGGGATGCCGTACGAGCGGTGCGAGATGTCCGGCCCGGACGAACAGGGTGTTGCCCTGCTCCATGTCGAGTTCGGCGTAGCAGCAGGTGGCGAACAGATCGGTCTCCATGCCGACGAGGAGGCGGTTGGCGTGGGAGACCACCACGTCCGGTGGGTGGCCCTCCACCGCGTACGCCCTGACCGCGGTACGCATCTGGCCCATGATCGTCGCCGCTGCGGCGCTGTGTCCTTGCACGTCTCCGATGACCAGCGCCACCCGGTCCTCGGAGAGGGCGATGACGTCGTACCAGTCGCCGCCCACCTGCAAACCCCGGCGGGCGGGCAGATAGCGGGCGACGGCGGTCCCTCCGGACAGTTCGGGCAGGCGCCGGGGCAGCAGGCTGCGCTGCAGCATCGTGGCGAGTTCCTGCTCCGCGTCGTGTGCGTGGGCACGCTTGAGGGCCTGGCCGACCAGCGCCGCGGTCGCGGTCAGCTGGGAGCGTTCCTCGGGGACGAACTCGTGCGGCCGGTCCCAGCCGATCAGGCACAGGCCGGCGGCCCGCCCCTGGGCGGGCAGCGGCAGGACCGCCAGACCTCCGGGGCCGATGCCCGTGAGTCCGGGTTCGACGGCCGTACCGGCGGGCCACAGGTCCATCCGTCCGTCCCGCAGTGCCAGCTGCAGGGTGGGCAGGGCGCTGACCGGTGTGGCGGGCCACTGCGAGCGCCACTCCGAACGCCACACCTCGGGCCAGGCGGCGGGCTCCGGCGGGTCGAGCACGGTGACCACGAGCCGGTCGTCCTGCAGCTCGGCGAGGGCCACCCGGTCGGCGCCGAGCGGCTCCCGGAGGGCGGTGACCACCACCCGGCTGACGTCGGCGACCGTGGTGGCGTCGTCGAGTGCGGCGGTCAGCCACTGGATCCTGGAGACGTCGTCGGTGCTCCGGGGCAGGACCGAGGTCGCCGTCACCACACCCAGCACCTGCTCCGGCCGGTCGCCGGTGCCGGCGAACACCCGGCAGCTCAGGCTCAGCCAGCGCATGCCACCGGTGGGGCGGCGGACCCGGAACTCCAGCGCCCGGCCGCCGAGCGCGTGCGCGGACGGCTCGAGGACCGACATCAGCGCGTGCATGTCCTCCGGGAGGGTGTGCGCGAGCAGGGTGTCCGCCTTGCCGTCGAACTCGTCCGGCGTGATACCGACCAGCTCGAGGAGCGTCTCGTCCGCCTCGATCAGGCCGGTGTCCGGCACCAGGGCGAACGAGCCGACGCGCAGGCGCCGCAGGGCGGGGCCCAGCAGCGGCGACGGCGTGGGGCCCCCGGTCGCCGTATGGAGCAGGCCGGCGACCGCGTCGGCGTACCGCTCCAGGAAGCGCTGTTGCTCGGGCTCGAAGCCGTCCGCGCTCGCGCCCACGGCGACGAGGCAGCCCAGACGCCTGCCCTCCGCCCGCAGCGGCAGCGCGGCCAGCGATGTCTGCGCTCGCGGCGGCCTCGGGCCGCCCTCGGGGAAGGAGGCGAGTGCCGCGGGGTTCAGCCACAGCGTCCGGCCCGTGCGGACGACCTGGGCGGCGGGTGAGTCACCGGACAGGGGCAGGCGCTCGGGCAGCCCGCACTCGGGGGCGGCGCGACCGGCGGTCTCCACCCGTCGAAGCTCTTCCGTCCCGGCACCGAGCACATAGACCGCTGCCAGCGCCGCTCCGGCGAACGTCAGTATGCGGACACTCGCGGCGGCCTCGGGCACCGGCGGCGGGCCGGTACCGGCGGAGTCGGCGTCGGATGCCCGCAGCTGTGCGACTCCGGCCCTGGCACTGCCGTCATGGGGCATGTCCGCACCTACCTCCCGTCCAGGCCGAGGTGCCGACAGAGTGCGATGAGGCCCTTACACCAGAATCGCATATAAGGACTAACCGGACAGGCCGATGGCCCGGAAGCCGGGTTCGCAGATCACCGCGGCCGGTGTCACACTGACGGCGTGGCCGTCTTCGCGGCCAGTCGTCTTCCCGGCCAGCTGTCTTCCCGGCCAGCTCGTTCAGGGAGGTCTCTCCGATGAAGGCCTTCATGGGAAACGCGGCCATGGCCATGGCCGCCGCCTCGGCGATCTTCGCCGTCGCGGCCTGCGGGACGAGCGCCGGGAACAGCTCCGCAGGGGGAGATTCGCCGACGATCGGTGTGCTGCTGCCGGACGCCACCACCGCCCGTTGGGAGACACAGGACAGGCCCCTGCTGGAGAAGACGATCAAGGACTTGTGCCACGACTGCGTGATCGAGTACGCCAACGCCAAGAACGACGTGGCCATCCAGCAGGAACAGATGGAATCGATGATCACCGAGGGGGTCGACTCCATCCTGCTCGTGCCCGTGGACGCCAGGTCGCTGCGCCCCACGGTCCAGAAGGCGCACGAGGCGGGCATCCCGGTCATCGCCTACGACCGGCTCGCCGAGGGCCCGATCTCGGGATACGTCTCCTTCGACGGTGAGGAGGTCGGCAGACTCCAGGGCCGCGCGCTGCTGAAGGCCATGGGCGACAAGGTGCACGGCGGCCAGATCGTCATGATGAACGGCGATCTCACCGACCCCAACGCGGTGGCGTTCAAGAAGGGCGCTCTGTCCGTGCTCAAAGGGAAAGTGAAGATCGGCAAGTCGTACGACACGCAACAGTGGCGGATGGAGGCAGCCAACATGAACATGAACGCCGCCATCGCCGCCCTCGGCCCCGACGACATCCAGGGGGTCTACGCCGCCAACGACGGCCTGGCCGCCGGAAGCATCTCCGCCCTCAAAGCGAACAAGGTCCAGCCGCTGCCCCCCGTCACCGGCCAGGACGCCGAACTTGGCGCCGTGCGGCGTATCGTCGGCGGTGATCAGTACATGACGGTCTACAAGCCGTTCAAACCCGAGGCTTCCGCCGGCGCCGCCATGGCCGTGGCGGCGGCCCGCGGCGACAGCCTCGACCGGGTCGCCACGACCAAGGTGCGGACCCGCGGCGGGACGGAGGTTCCGGCCGTCATGCTCACCCCGGTGTCCGTGACCGCGCCCGACATCAAGGACACCCTGGTAAAGGACGGCGTGTACACGGTCCGGCAGATCTGCACCCCTCAGCTCGCGGCCGCCTGCAAGCGGGCCGGGCTGACCTGACAGCGCGGTTCCCGACCGCGGCCGTGCCCCGGGAAGGAGATGGTTTCCGTGCCGGCTCCCCCGCTGCTGGCGCTGCACGGCGTGTGCAAGCGCTTCGGTGTCGTCGATGTCCTGACGGACATCGAGCTGGAGCTCCACGCCGGCCAGGTCCTCGCCCTGATGGGCGACAACGGGGCCGGCAAGTCCACCCTGGTCAAGGTGATCTCCGGCGTCGCCCCCGCGGACAAGGGCACCATCGAGTGGGAGGGCCGGCCCGTCCACATCAGGCGTCCGCACGACGCCCGCGCCCTCGGCATCGCCACCGTCTACCAGGACCTCGCGCTGTGCGGGAACCTCGACGTCGTCGGCAATCTCTTCCTCGGCCGGGAGATCCGCAGGTTCGGTTTCCTCGACGAGGTGGAGATGGAACGCCGCAGCAGACACCTGCTGGAGCGGCTGACCAAGGGCGTCCCCGATCTGCGCGGCCCCGTCGTCTCCCTGTCCAGCGGCCAGCGGCAGACCGTCGCCATCGCTCGCTCCCTGCTCGGTGAACCGCGGGTCCTGCTCCTCGACGAACCGACCGCGGCGCTGGGCATCGAGCAGACCACCGAGGTACTGGACCTCGTCGACCGGCTGCGGGACCGCGGTCTGGGCGTGCTGCTCATCAGCCACAACCTGGGGGATGTGAAAGCCCTCGCGGACCGGGCCGCCGTACTGCGGCTGGGCCGCAACAACGGCTTCTTCGACGTGAACACCGCGTCTCAGGAGCAGATCATCTCCTCCATCACCGGTGCCACGGAAAACGTGCCCCGCCGGATGGCGCACCAGGAAGCGGGGTGGTGAAAGGGATGCACGACATGGCGGACCACACGCGAGCCGAATCCTCCGCACCCACCGCCGAGGCCCCTCGGCCGCACCGCATGCGGGCGGTCACCCAGGCCCTGGAGGGCTGCACCGCCGTCTTCCGGCACAAGCTGCGCGCCGGCGAACTGGGCTCGCTCCCCGTCATCCTCGTCCTCGCCGTGGTCTGGATCACCTTCCAGTCCCTCAACGCGAACTTCCTCTCGCCCCGGAACCTGT
This sequence comes from Streptomyces sp. Ag109_G2-15, assembly GCF_900215565.1. Taxonomy (NCBI): domain Bacteria; kingdom Bacillati; phylum Actinomycetota; class Actinomycetes; order Kitasatosporales; family Streptomycetaceae; genus Streptomyces; species Streptomyces sp. Ag109_G2-15. The sequence goes on along the minus strand of NZ_OCNI01000001.1, from coordinate 7,655,126 downwards.
CCAATCTCAGCGTGGACATCGTGGGTACGGGTCTGATCGCGGTCGGCATCGTCTTCGTGCTGCTCCTCGGCGAACTCGACCTGTCCGTCGGCTCGATCAGCGGCCTCGCTGCGGCGGTCTTCGCCGTTCTGAACGTGAACCAGGGCGTGCCGGAATGGCTCGCGCTCATCGTCGCGGTGCTCACCGGGACCCTGGCGGGAACGATCCAAGGCTTCTCCTTCGCCAAGATCCGTGTGCCGGCGTTCGTCGTCACCCTCGCCGGACTGCTGACCTGGAACGGCGTCATGCTCGCCATCCTCGGGACGAGCGGCACCGTCAACCTCGACGAGAACGGGCTCGTCGCCAAGCTGACCAGCTACTACTTCACCAACCACGCCGCCGCCTACGGACTGGCGGCCCTCGGCACGGGCATGGTCTTCCTCGGGTCCTACCTGGAGCGACGGCGCCGCAAGGCCGTCGGCATGCCGTACCGCTCGCTCCGGGGCATCGCGGCACGTACGGCAGTACTCGCGGTGATCACCTTCGCCGCCGCATATGTGCTCAACCGGTTCCAGGGTCTGCCGCTGGGCCTCCTGATCTTCCTCGTCGTGGTGGCCGGCCTCGACATCGTTCTCCGGCGCACGCACTACGGACGACAGGTCTACGCCCTCGGCGGCGGGGTCGAGGCGGCCCGTCGGGCCAGTCTCAGCGTGCTGCGGGTACAGACCGCGGTGCTCGCGGTCTCGGGCACCATGGCCGCGCTGGGCGGCCTGTTCCTGGCCTCGCGCATCACCTCGGTGAGCCAGGGTTCGGGCTCGGGTGTGCTGCTGCTCAACGCCATCGCGGCAGCGGTCATCGGTGGCACCAGCCTCTTCGGAGGACGCGGTACGACCTGGTCCGCGGTGCTCGGCATCCTGGTCATCCAGTCGATCGCGTCGGGCATGGCACTCACGGACACCCCCACCGCGGTCCAGCTCGTGATCACGGGCGGGGTGCTCTTCGCCGCGGTGGTCATCGACTCGCTGTCGCGGCGCTCGCAGGAAGCCCACGGACGGGCGTGACCCGTTTCGTGCCCGACGGCGGTCATTCGTGCTGGACGGCGGTCAGAGGATGGTCTCCTCCTCCGGGACGACGACCTGGTCGACCATGCTCTGGATCTGCTCGCTCGGCAGGGCGACCGCCAGGGCCCAGTAGTAGACGAGGAGGCTGAACGCGGTGACGACGCCGATGTCCCACCACAGCGGGAACCAGGGGTGCTTGAGGGGCCCGAAGTCGCTGAGGTAGACGATGAGGCCCATTCCGACGAGGTAGACGGGCAGCCACTGCGCGGCGTGCAGGTCGAGCTGGGGCGTGATGGGATTCATCTTGAACACGCGGTTGGCGATCAGGATGACGTAGCCGATGAGGATGGCGACGCCGAGCTTCCAGTCGGTGTCCCAACCGGACCACAGGATCAGCAGGTTGGCCACGACGAAGGCCAGCGGCGACATCCAGCTGCCGCCGGGCAGCCGGTAGGGGCGGTGGGCGTCCGGCAGGCGGTTGCGGAACACGCCGAAGGACAGTGGGGCGCCGGCGTACATGAGCACGCTCGCGCTGGTGATCAGCCCGACCAGGGAACGCCAGCTCGGGAAGGGCAGGAAGCAGACGCAGCCGATCACGAACGCGGTGATCAGGCCGACCCACGGGACGCCGCGCCGGTTCGTGGCCTCGAACGCGGTGGGCACATAGCCGTTGCGGCTCAGGCCGTAGGAGACCCGGGACGAGCCGGTGATGTAGATCAGGCCGGTGCCGGCCGGCGAGATCACGGCGTCGAGATAGAGGACCGTCGCCAGCCAGCCGAGGCCGATGAGCGTGGCGATCTGGGCGAACGGTCCACTCAGGGCGGTGAACGCGGAGGTGGCCCAGTGGCTGCCGATCTGGGACGCGGGCAGAGCGGCGAGGAAGGTCACCTGCAGGAGGATGTAGATGATGATGCCGAGGACGATGGACCCGATCACCGCGCGCGGAATGTCGCGCTTGGGGTTGGCGCTCTCGCCGGCGAGCTGGTCGGCCTGCTCGAAGCCGAGCAGCGCGAAGATGATGCCGCTGGTGGAGACGGCGGACAGGATGCCCTTGGCCCCGTAGGGGTCGAATCCGTCGGCAGCGGTGAAGTTGCTGGTGTGGAACTGGGCGACGGCCAGCACGAAGATCGTCACCAGCGGGACGCCGACCTTCCACCAGGTCGCCGCGCTGTTGGTGCGGGCCAGCAGCCGGATGCTGAGGAAGTTGATGGCCGTGATGACCGCCATCAGACCGACCGCGACGGCGATGCCGGTCGGGGTCAGGACGTGCTCGCCGCCCTTGATCTTCTCCCAGCCGCTCGCCCAGGAGTAGTGCTGGGCGTACGTGATCATCGCCAGCACCTCGATGGGTGCCACGGTGGCCGCCTGCAGCCAGGAGAACCAGCCGAAGGACGCGCCGGCGGCCCCGCCGAAGGCGTAGTGCGGGAAGCGGGCGGTGCCGCCGGAGACCGGGTACATTCCGCCGAGTTCGGCGTGCACCAGCGCCAGGATCAGGATGGCGACGCCGCCGATGGCCCAGGAGATGATCGCCGCGGGCCCGGCCGCCGCCAGCGCCCCCTGAGCACCGAACAGCCACCCGGATCCGATGATCGACCCCTCCGAGGCCCAGATGAGCCCGACGAAGCCGATCTCGCGCCGCAACCCCGGGCGGGTTCCTGAGGCAGGTGCCTTCTCCGATGTGGCCATGCCCCACACCCCCTCAGTAGGTGATGCTCCCACCATCGTGCCACGGTGTGACGCAACCGGCGTTCGGGTGGCGTCACCGACGTTTTGACGGTGCGGGGGGGGGCGGATCACTGCCCGGCGGTGGCTCTCCGCTGTGCCTGGTCGAACTCCGTCAGAGGGTCGCCGTCGGCATGCCAGGGCCACCCGGTGACGGTGCCGCCGAGCGCCTCGAAGACCGGTCGGGCCTCGCGGCGCCGGTCGGCGGCCATCAGCGCGTAGGCGAGGAGGTTGAGGTCGGCAAGAGCCTTGGCATGGTGGAGGAATCCCGGCTGCACCCAGGTCCGGGCCACGCGGTCGAGTGCCTGGGCGGCCATCGCCTGGGACCAGTGGTTCCGCGCCACCAGCGCCTCGAATCCGCCCCGGCCGAGGACGGAGTGGTACTGCAGGACCTGGGCGGTCAGTTCCGTCGCCGCGCAGGGCGCGTTCGCCGGCATACGGGCGCCCAGGGCGTCCACGAACTCCAGGACCTGGATGCGTGAGCCCGCCTCTTCCGGGGTGAGATAGCCCAGCATGTTCAGGTAGGCCTCGCGGTTCCAGCGATCGCGCGTGAGCACCTCGTTCCACACCCCGAACACCTGGGACTGCTCCCAGCGTTGCGTGCGCGCCAGCCCCAGGAGGACCACCCAGGGAGTGGGGTCCTCCGGAGCGAGTTCGGCGGCACGGAGACAGGCGTCTGTGGCGTCGCCCGTGTCCTCCGGGCGCCCCTGCGAGCGGGCACGTGCCAGCTGTGTCCAGGCGTGCAGCACGAGCGCGCTCGCGTTGTGCGGCTCGCGCGTCGCCCAGGACCGCGGCAGATGCGAGTCGGCCAGGTAGTCCGCCAGGACGCCCAGGCGGTGCGTGCGGCGGTCCCAGTCCCCCGGATCCTGGTCCAGGAGACGGGACATCTGCGCCGCGCACAGGTCCGTCGTCGCGATCGTTCCGGTCCTCGTCGTCGCCAGCAGGGACTTCAGCAGCCTGCCCAGGTCCTGGTCGTCGAGTTCCGGGGCGAGGCGGGCCCTTTTGCGGCGACTTGAAAGAAAAGCCATGCCGGGAGGCTAGAGGCGGCCAGGATTCACGCAAGGTTTCAGCCAAGATCGTTATGGATTACACGAATCACCTGGGCTGCGTGACCCTGGGGTGGCCGGGTGGCCGGGTGGTCGGGCGGTCAGTTCGGTCTGGGATTCCGGGGTGCAGGCGGAGACGGGGGTGCGGCGGATGTACCACTCGGTGGAGAAGAGCCGCGTTCTAGCCTCCTGCTACAGGCCGGCGATCAGGCCGGGTACGGCTCCCCGTTGTACCTCGGTGCGATGAGCCAGTACGGCGGCGATCTTCTGTTCCATCCAGGGGCCGACGTCGACGGTCGCGGTGACCTGTTCGTCCGGAACGGAGTACGTCGCCTTGTGGGCGCCGACCACATCCTTCAGGGCCGACGCGGCGGAGAGGACGCCCGCGCCGCCCTGGCGATCGCGCCGGCGGCCGTGCGGTCGGTGCGGGAGGGGGCGCCGGTACACCTCGAGGACAGCCGTCTCGGACACACTGGCACCTGACCGGTACAGCGGCACCCGACCGCTACCGGCGGCAGCGCCTCGTCGAGAACGGAGTGCATGGATGCGCAGTGGCATGTTCGAGGTCGACCACGCCGAGCTGTACTACGAGATCCGCGGCGGCGGGCCGGCGCTGCTGCTCATCAGCGGGGCGGGCGGCGATGCCGGGTACTACAGTGCCGTCGCCGACGAACTGGCGGACGCGTTCACGGTGGTCACCTACGACCGGCGAGGCAACTCGCGCAGCACCGGACGCAGCGGTACGCCCATGCGGCTCGCGCAGCAGGCGGCCGACGCCCGCGAGCTGGTCGCGGGCCTGGCCGGTGGCCGGGCGCTGGTGTTCGGCAACAGCGGTGGCGCGATCATCGGGCTCACGCTGGCCTCGTCGTATCCCGAGGTGGTGTCGGGGCTGATCGCGCACGAGCCGCCCGCGGTGAACGTCCTGCCCGCCGACGATCCGGCGCGGGGCTTCTTCCCGGAGCTGGCCGCGCTCTACGCGGAGGGCGGCGGCCCGGCGGCGGGCCGCCGGTTCGCTGAGACGGTACGCGGTGAGGGGACGTATCGCTGGCCGGACGACCTGTGGCAGCGGTTCCTCACCAACCAGGAGCACCTCTTCGGATCCGAGTGGCCGGGCTTCGCCGCCTTCCGGCCCGACGAGGCCGCGCTGAAGGCGGCGCCCTTCCCGATCGTGCTCGGCGCCGGCGCGGAGGACCGCGGGCTGTACTATGCGCGGCCCTCCGTCGAGATCGCCCGCCGGATCGGTGCGCCATGGACCGAATTCCCCGGCATCCACATGGAGTTCCTCCGCAACCCGGTGGCGTTCGCCGCGGCGCTGCGGACGCTGGCGACCCAGATGCACACTGGCGGCGGCCGGGTGCCCGAGCTGTGGGAGGTCAGTCCACCGGCACCGCGTCCGGCAGGCCCAGCGCCGCGGACACCTGGCGCCAGATGGCCGTGAGGGCGCTGTCCAGGGTGACCGTCGGGTCGCGGAGCATGAGGCGGATGCCGTAGCCGTCGCTCAGGGACAGGACGAGTGTGCTGAGGGCGTCCACGTCGGTCGGCGTGAACTCGCCGGACGCGATGCCGCGTCGTACCGCGTCGGCCACCCAGGTGTGCAGCTGCGCGTACAGGTCCACGGCGAAGGCCCGGGTGGTCTCGTCGCGCAGGGCCCGGGCCCACAGTTCCTGCCACAGCCGCCAGTCCTGGCGCAGTTCGGGATCTGTGGGCAGCAGGCTGCGCAGGATGCGGGCCAGGACGACCGCCGCCGGCGCCGTCTCCGCGTCGCGGTCGACGTCGACGGCGGTGTGGGCGAACGAGTGGGTCATCGCCTCGGTGAACAGCTTCTCGCGCGTGTCGAAGTGGTAGTGCAGCAGCGCCGTCGACACACCGGCCCGCTCGGCGACCATGCGCATGCGGATCTTCTCGAAGCCGATCTCGGCGATGACCTCGCACGCCGCGGTCAGGATGCGCTCGCGTGTGTCGGCCGTGCGCACCTTCGTGGACACCCCGCGGCTCCCCTCGTTCGGTGGTCGTACGCCGTGACTATCTTCCCTCACCTTTCCCTCACCGCGGCCTCGCCGGTGTCGCCGTCTCACGCTGCGGCTCTTCCTCGTACACGTGGAAGCCCCGGCCGGACTTCCGCCCCAGCAGGCCGGCCTCCACCATCCGGGACAGCAGAGGCGGGGGCGAGTAGTGCGGCTCGCGGAACTCGGCGTACAGCGATTCCGCGATGGCGTGGGTGGTGTCCAGGCCGATCAGGTCCGTCAGGGCCAGCGGGCCGAGCGGGTGCGCACAGCCGAGGACCATCCCGCGGTCGACGTCCTCGGCGGTCGCGCTGCCCGACTCCACCATGCGGACGGCGGCCAGCAGGTACGGGACGAGGAGCGCGTTGACGATGAATCCGGCCTTGTCCCGGGTCCGTACGACCTCCTTGCCAAGGGTGCCGGTCACGAAGGCCTCGGCCCGTGCCGTGGTGGTGGGCGAGGTCAGCAGCGACGGGACTAGTTCGACGAGCCGCAGGACCGGTACGGGGTTGAAGAAGTGCACGCCGACGACGCGGTCGGGGCGGGTGGTCGCGGTGGCGAGCCGGATGACCGGGATGGCGGAGGTGTTGGTCGCGAGGATCGTGTGGTCGCCGGTGATCACGGAGTCGAGGCGGGTGAAGACGCCGAGTTTGAGGTTCTCGTCCTCCGGCACCGCCTCGATCACCAGGTCGTGGTCGTGCAGCGCTTCGATCTGGTCGACCACGGTGATCCGGGCCGCTGCGGCCTCTCGCCGTTCCGCGCTGAGCCTGCCGTGTGCGACGGCCCGGTCGAGCGAGCGGGTGATGCGCAGCAGGCCCGCACGGGCCGCCTCCGCGTCGCGTTCGACGACCGTCACCGGCACGTCGGAGCGTGCACAGACCTCGGCGATGCCGGCGCCCATCAGGCCGCAGCCGACGACTCCGACGCGCTCGATGTCGGTCATCCGTCTTCCTTTCCCATCAGTGGAGACATTCGGTGGCGCCATTCAGTGGCGATATGGGGTGTCAGGCGGCGGGCAGGTCCAGAACCCCCGTGCCGCGCCTGACGAGTTCGTTGGCGATGATCAGCCGCTGGATCTCGGAGGTGCCCTCCCAGATCCGGTCGACGCGCAGCTCGCGGTAGAGCCGTTCGACGGCGTACGAGCGGTCGTAGCCGCGGCCGCCGTGGATCTGCAGGCAGCGGTCGATCACGCGGCCCGAGGCCTCGCTCGCCGAGAGCTTGGCGATGGCCGCCTTGGCGTGCAGGCGCTTGCGGTCCTCGGCCGAGGCCTGGTCGATCTCCCAGGCGACCTGGTGGGTGTAGGCGCGGTTGACGGCGATGTCGACGGCGCTGTCCGCGAGCATGCCCTGGATCAGCTGGTACGACGCGATCGGCGCCCCGAACTGCTCCCGCTCCACCGCCCAGTCACGGGCCAGCTCCAGGGCTCGTTCGGCCGCGCCCGTCGTGCGTGCCGCGATCATCAGGCGCTCTTCGGTGAACCACGAGCGCGTGATGTCGTAGCCCTCGCCGATGCCGCCGAGCACGGCGTCCTCGCCGACCTGGACGTCGGTGAAGGTGAACTCGGGGTGCTCGTAGACGAAGGTGTGCATGAAGCGCGGTACGCGCGTCATCTCGATGCCGGGGGTGTCCTTGTCGACGAGGAAGAGCGTGGGCGCGCGGTCCGGGCCCGCCGCGGCGAGCACGATCATGAAGTCGGCGTGGTCGCCGACGGTGACGAACCACTTCTCCCCGTTGAGCACCCAGCCGTCGTCGTTCTTCGTGGCCGTGGTGGCCAGGTTCTGCGGGTCGGAGCCCGCGCCGGGCTCGGTGACGGCGTAGCAGTCGCGCCGCTCGCCCCTGATCACGGGGACGAGGAAGCGCTCGCGCTGCTCGGGGGTGCAGAACCTGAGGGCGTTGGCGGGGCGCCACACCATGTCCCACAGGGCGCCGGTGAGCCGGCCCAGTTCCTCCTGCACGGTGACCTGCTCGGCGATGGTGAGTCCGGCGCCGCCCCACTCGGCCGGCATGTTCACGGCCTGGAGTCCGGCGTCGAGCACCGCGTCGCGGATCTTGGCGTGGGCGCTCGCGGGGAGGCCGTTGTTCTCCTCGCACTGCAGCTCGTAGGCGGTGATGAAGTCGGTGAGGGCGCGCGCGTCGGCCTTCAGCTGGGCCTGGCGCGGGGTGAGGCGGAAGTCCATGGAAGTCCTCGCTGTGGGGTGATCGGGGTGGGCGGTTTCAGTGGACGGGCAGTGCGAGGGCGCGGGTGCCGCGCTTGATCAGCTCGTTGGCGATGATCAGCCGCTGGATCTCGGAGGTGCCCTCCCAGATCCGGTCGACGCGCAGCTCGCGGTACATGCGCTCGACGGCGTACGAGCGGTCGTAGCCGCGGCCGCCGAAGATCTGCAGACAGCGGTCGGCGACCCGGCCTGCGGCCTCGCTGGCGGCGAGCTTGGCGGTGGAGGCCTTGGCGTGCAGTGTCTTGCGGTCGGTGTGCGGCTGGTCGGCTTCCCAGGCGACCTGGTGGGTGTAGGCACGGTTGACGGCGATGTCGACGGCGCAGTCGGCGAGCATGCCCTGGATCAGCTGGTACGACGCGATCGGCGCCCCGAACTGCTCCCGCTCCACCGCCCAGTCGCGCGCCAGTTGCAGGGCGCGCTCGGCCGCGCCGACGGTGCGTGCCGCGATCATCAGGCGTTCGTCGGTGAACCACTCCTTGGTCAGCTCGTAGCCGTTGCCGACACCGCCGAGGACGTCCTCGTCGGCCACGAAGACGTCGGTGAAGGTGAACTCGGGATGCCCGTTGACCGCGGAGTGCATGAAGTGCGGGACCCGTGTCATCTCGACTCCTGGTGCGGCCTTGTCCACGAAGAACAGCGTGGGCAGCCGCTCGGGGCCGGCGTCCGCCTGCACCAGCAGGAAGTCGGCGATGTCTCCGCAGGTGACGAACCACTTCTCCCCGTTGAGCAGCCAGCCTCCGTCGGTGCGGGTGGCCGTGGAGGTGCCGGCGGACGGGTCCGAGCCCGCGCCCGGCTCGGTGACGGCGAACGCGTCGAACTTCTCCGCGCGGATCACCGGCAGCAGGTACTTCTCGCGCTGCCGCTCGTCGCCGTACGCCAGGACGTTGGCGGGCCGCCAGGGAATGTCCCAGAGGCAGTTGGTGACCTTGCCGAACTCCTCCTCGACGATGACTTGGTCCAGGAGGCTGAGGCCGGCGCCGCCCCACTCGGCGGGCATGTTGATGGCGTAGACACCGGCGTCCATGGCGGCGCGGGTCAGTTCGGTGACGAGCTGCTGCGGCAGGGGCCCGCCGGCCTGCTCGGACTGGTCCTCGTAGCGCATGAGCAGGCGCGCGTACTCGGCGGCGCGGCGCTTCAGGTCGACCTGTTCGGGGGTGTAGCGCATGTCCATGGGGGCCTCTTCGGTCGGTGGGCGGCGTGCGGGTGGGTCAGGCGAGTACGGCGCGCGAGTCCAGGGCGAGGACGCCGCCGGGCTGTACGAGAAGGGGGTTGACCTCGATCTCGGCGATCTCGGGGTGGGCGGCTGCGAAGGCGGTGATCGTCTCGACGGCCGCCGCGGCCGCGGTGACGTCGACGGGCGGCCGGCCACGCACTCCGTCGAGCAGGGCGGCGGTGCGCAGTCCGCGCAGCAGGCTCAGGGCGCGGTCGGCGGGTACGGGGGCCAGGGTGAAGGCGACGTCGTGCAGTGCCTCGGCCAGTACTCCGCCCAGGCCCACCATGGCGACCGGGCCGAAGCGCGGGTCCCGGTTGACGCCGACGATCAGCTCGATGCCGTCGGTCAGGTCGGCCATCGCCTCCACGGAGTAGGAGGAGGCGCCGAGCCGGGCGTGCATCTCGCGGAACGCGGCGAGCAGTTCGCCGGGGCCGGCCAGGCCCAGTGCCACGCCGCCCGCGTCGGACTTGTGCAGCAGGTGCAGGGCCTTGAGGACGTAGGGGCCGGTGAACACGCCGGTGGCGGCGAGTAGTTCGGCCTCGTCGTGGATCTCCCGGGCGGCCGGGAAGGCGAGTCCGGCCGCTTCGAGGGCCCTGCGGGTCTCCATGTAGCCGCTCTCATGGAGCGGTGACGCGGCCCGGGGAAGCCGTGTGACACCGGTGTCCGGTGTTCCGGGTGCCGTCGCGGCGAGGGCGCGGGCGGCGTCCTCGGTGGCGGCGAAGACCGGGATGCCGGCCGAGGTGAGGGTGCGGCAGCTGGGGGACTCGGGGTACATCGACTGCACCACGAGGGGTTTCGCGGTGGCCCGGTGGCGGGCCGCGATGAGGCGCGCGGCCGCCTGTTCCCCGTCCGCGAGTACCGTACCGCCTCCCCCGAGCCCGCCGTCGGCGGCCGTGTAGCCGCCGAAGTAGCCGGTCATCAGGACGGCGTCGACCTCCTCGGCCGCGAGCAGCGCGGCGACGGTCTCCGCGTACGAGCCGGGGTCCTGCTCCCCCATTCCGGCGAGGTCCACCGGATTGGCGACGGCCGACTGTGCCCACAGGGCCTCCCGCAGGAGCTGCCGCGTCGGCTCCCGGAGTTCGGGCACGGTCAGGCCCGCCGCCTCGACGGCGTCGGCGGCGACCACGCCGTGGCCGCCGCCGTCCGTGAGGACGGCGACCCGGCGGCCGGCCGACCGCCGTGCGCTGTTCAACGCGGCCAGGACGACGGTGAGTTCACGGGGCGTGGCGACCAGTTCCACACCGGCGTCGCGGCAGGCCGCGGTGACGACGTCGGCGGAGGTGGTGAGCGCGCCGGTGTGCGACTGCGCGCTGCGTGCGGAGGCGTCGCCGCGTCCGGCGGTCAGCAGCACCACGGGCTTGCCGGCGTCGGCGGCCGCCTCGGCGAAGGCGCGTCCGTCGGCGAAGTCCTCCGCGTAGACCGCGATGGCGTGCGTGCCCTCGTGCCGGGCGCAGTCGGCGAGCAGGTCGACGAGGGTGACGTCGGCCTGGTTGCCGAGCGAGACGAAGCGGGAGAAGCCGAGGCCGTGCGGGCGGAAGCGGAGCTGGAGTTCGAGGGCGAGGTTGCCGCTCTGGCTGAGGAGCGCGATGCCGCCGGGTGCGAAGGTGTCGGAGGCCAGGAAGAGGTCGGTGGTGTTGTCGGCCAGGCCCAGGCAGTTGGGGCCGATCAGCACGGCACCGGCGGCGCGCACGCGTTCGGCGACGGCTCGCTGGCGGGTGCGCCCCGCTTCGCCGGTCTCGGCGAACCCGGCGGTGATCGCGACGATCGCCCGGGCCCCGCACCGCAGCGCCTCGTCGACGGCGTCCTCGAAGCCGGCGGCGGGCACGGAGACCACCGCCAGGTCGACGGGCTCGCCGATCGCGCTCAGGCTGGGGGCTGCGGTACGGCCGAGCACGGTGCCGCCACGCCGGTTGACCAGGTGCACGGGGCGGTGGCCGTTCGCGCGGATGGCCTGGGCGGCGATGGCATGGCCGTACTTGGCCGGGTCGTCGCTGGCTCCGACGACGGCGACGGAGACGGGGTCGAAGAGGGCCGACAGGTCACGTCCCATGTCACTTCACCAGCCGCAGCGCGGAGTTGGGGCAGGCGGCGACGGCTGCTTCGGCGGCGTCCGCGCCGCCCTGCGGGACGTCGTGCTCGCGCACCCGCGCGTAGCCCCACTCGTCGAGTTCGATCAGCTCGGGCGCGGGTTCCTGGCAGAGGCCGTAGCCCTGGCAGCGGGTGGAGTCCAGCAGGAGTTTCATGGTGCGGTCCTTTCGATGCGGCGGGGTGCGGGGGCGGGGCGGGGGTCCGGATGCGGCTCAGGAGGCCGGATGGGGCTCAGGCGTCCGGACGCGGCTCAGGGCCCGGAAGCGGCTCAAGGGCCCGGACGCGTCTCAGGGCACCGGCACCGTGAACCGGCGCCCGTCCTCGGGTGCCGCCTCTGCGCAGGCGGGGCAGGCGGAGCGGCGGTGGGCGTCGACGCGGTCGGGGAAGTGGGCGAGCAGGGTGGCGACGATGCGGGCGGCGGCGTCGAGCAGCCCGCAGGCCCCGCGGCCGGGCAGCTGCCGCGACCAGCGGTGCAGCTTGTCCGCCGCCTCGTCGCCCGCCTGGCCGCGAGCGACGGCCGTGAGGGTGCGGGCCAGTGCTCCGGTGCCGGAGACGCACACCCCGCACTGTCGGGCGCTCTGTGCCGCGAGGTAGGCGGCGGCCTCGGTGGCCACGGCGACCGGGCAGTCCTCCGGATGCAGGAAGTGCAGCGCCCCGCAGCCGAGGCCTCCGCCGGCCGCCCGCAGGCGGTCATGGTCGAGGGGGAGGTCCGTCCAGCCGGTGCCGTGCAGGCCGCCGAAGAGGCCGCCCAGCAGGACTGCCGGGGCTCTGCCGTGCCCGCACAGGTCGGCGAGGACCTTCAGGTGGGTACCGGCGGGCACCTCGGCCAGTGCGGACGCGCCACGGACCCCCGAGAGGGTCACCAGATGGGTTCCGGCGACGGCGCCCGCGGCCTCGGGACGCGAGTACATCAGCGCGATGCGTGCCAGCGTCTCGACATTGGCCACGAGGGTGGGCGCGCCGCCGACACCGCGCTCGTAGGGGCGCGGGGGTTTCGCCGTGGGCAGCGCCGGGCCGCCGTCGATGCGTCGTACGACCGCGGTCTCCTCCCCCGCGACGTAGGTGTGCTCCGTACGTACGACGTCGATGCGCAGCCTGGGGGGACACTCGGCGAGGGCCCGGCGCACGGCCCGCTCGGCGGGACCGTCGGAGAGGTACACACAGCCGCGCTCGGCGCCGGTCATGGCCGCGACCAGGCGGATGCCGTCCAGGACCACGTGCGGCCGGTGCCGCAGCAGCCAGCGGTCCTTCACCGAGCCCGGCTCGCCCTCCTCACCGTTGGCGACGACGACGGGCGGGCCCGGTGCGTCGCGGACGGCGTGGATCTTGACCGCGGTGGGGAACCCGGCCCCGCCGCGGCCGCGCAGCCCCACGGCGGCGATCCGGTCGAGCAACCGGTCGAGCAATCGGTCGGGCGCGGTCAGGGGTGCGTAGCCGCCCGCGGCCAGGTACCGGGAGGCGTCCTCGCTGCCGCCGGACAGCCAGGCGCCGGACAGCAGCGGGGCGAGGAGGCCCGGCCGGCCTTCGGGGAGGAGGGAGAAGACGCCGGTCATGCGGTGCTCCTGGGGTCGCGGTGGCTGGAGGGGACGGTGTGGTCGCGGTCTCTCAGCCGCACCAGCGCCCGTTCCAGATCCCGCCGTTGCGTGGCGGTGCGCACGTATCCGGCCCCGGGCAGGCCGATCAGCATGCGGTGGTGGTCGAGGACGACCTCGCCGGCCACCAGTGCCGGCCGCGGGTCGGCGGTGGCGGTCGGCGCGGCGGCCTCGACGACCAGGTCGGTGACCTCGCGGAGGTAGCGCAGCCAGCCGCGTTGCGTGCCGCGCAGCACCAGCCGCTCGACGCGGTGCCGCTCGGCGGCGACGAGGGCCGCCGGCGGGCGGTCGTCCACCGGGGCGCGCAGGGCGGCCACCGCGGCGGGCAGTTCCTGTTCGGGCTCCGGCGTGAGACCGAGCCAGACGAGACTTCGGCGAGCGCTCATGGGTGCCTCCGGGGGCGCACCGTCTCCGGGTGATCCGAAGAGCGGGGTGGCGCGGCGACGGCGTGGACGGGGATGCTCCGGCACCGCGACGTGAGGGGTGGGGAGCTGTGCGGGGCCCGGCCGGGACCGGGCAGGGCGTGGGCGGTGACGGGGGGTGTCCGGACCGGTGCGAGATGCACGGTCGTCGGCCCACCACGACACTAACTAACTAATTAGTCAGCCCACAAGTCTTGACTTGATCCCGCCGCGGTCGCACTCTGACTAACCAATCAGTCAGCCGGATCCCGGCAGGTCCTGACGGCTCAGCCGATGCGTACGCCTCGCCTGACCCGTACGCCTCGCCCGACGCCGTACCTGCCGTCCGTTCCGGGCACAGCCTCACCGCCCATCGCCGCCGCCGCGGCGCGGAGGAGGACCCCATGCACCCCTCGCCCACCCGGGCAGCCGACACCGTCTCCGCTGCCCCGCCGGAACCGCCCCCCGAGCACCCCGGGGAAGCCCTGCCGGCCCGCTACTACACGGATCCGGCCGTCGCCGAGGCCGAGACCGAGCGCATCTTCGCCAAGTCCTGGCAGCTCGTCTGCCACGAATCCGACCTCCCCGGACCCGGCGCACGCCTCACCGCAACCGCCGCCGGCCGGGAGGTGCTGGTCGTCCGCACCGAGGACGGCGGCCTCGCCGCCCACCTCAACGTCTGCCGGCACCGCGGCACCCGCCTGGTCACAGCCCCGGAGCCGTCCGGCAAGGCGATCCGCTGCCCGTACCACGGCTGGACCTACAAACTGGACGGACGCCTCGTCGGTGCCCCCGAGGCGCGCCGGATCCCCTGCCTGGACAAGCCCCGGCTCGGACTGCACCCGGTCAACGTGGAGTCCTTCCTCGGGTTCGTCTTCGTCAACCTCGACATGGAGGCGACCCCGCTCGCGGAGAGCTGCGCCGGGCTCGCCCAGGCCGTCGGCCACTACGCGGACCCCGGCCTCATCCCCGTCGGCAAGCACCGCATCCACGACCTGGCGGGCGGCGAGCAGCAGAACGCCAACTGGAAGGTGATCGTCGACAACTACCTCGAGGGCTACCACGTCCCCGTCGCCCACCCCGCGCTCATGCGGCTGCTGGACTACCAGGCGTACACGGTGGACGTTCAGGAGAACTACGTCCTGTTCGAGTCCCCGCTGCGCGACAAGGCCTCCTCAAACTGGACCGAGCGGCTCTACCAGCGCCTCGCGACCCCGATGCCAGGACTGACCGAGGCCGACCGGCGCGTGTGGCGGTACGCCGTGATCTATCCGAACACGCTCATCGACTTCTACCCTGACCACGTGCTCGCGTGGACCGCCCTGCCCACCGCCCAGGACCGGGCGGCGATCCCCGGCGGCTTCTACACCCGGCACGGGGAGAGCGTCCGCACCCGGCTGGCCCGGCGGCTGAACATCCACATCGGCTGGGTCACCAACGACGAGGACGCCGAGCTGGTGGAACGCGTGCAGGCCGGCCTGACCACGCCCGGTTTCGAGCCGGGACCGCTGTCGCAGCGCGAGGCCGCCGTCGGCTGGTTCGCCCGCCGGGTCCGGGACGACCTGGAGGGGGACACCCGGTGACGCCCTCCCGCACGCTGTACGCCGTACGCCTTCCGTCGGGCTTACCCCTCCCCTTCTGACGCACACCAGCACCCTCCCCAGACCGGTCTTCACTACGGAGTCAGGGCCTCCGTGAGCCGACCAGCCGGTCCGCCCTGGACTTGTGCCGTTCCTCGACGGAGAGGACGCTCCATGTCCCCCGAGGTATCCCCACCCCCGCCCCGCCGCGCCGTGCTACAGGCAGGCGCCTACGGCCTGCTCGGTGCGGCGGCCGCGGGCTGCGGGTTCATGCCCGCGAAAACACCCGACGCCCAGCAGCTCGCCCCGGTCAAGGCGCGCGTCGACGGCGATCTCGTCTACTTCAACTGGGCCGACTTCGTCGACCCGTCCGTGTTCAAGGGGTTCGAGAAGGAGTACGGCGTCAAGGTCATCCAGTCGAACTTCGACTCGATGGAAGGCATGGTCGCCAAGCTCAACGCCGGCAACCGCTACGACATCGTCTTCCCCACCGCCAAATGGGCTCAGCGCCTGGTCCGCGGCGGCCGGCTGCGCCGTATCGACCACTCCCAACTCACCAACGCACACGCCATATTCGGCACGTACGCGTACTTCGCCGACCCCTGGTACGACCCCGGCTCCGCGCACACGGTCCCCTTCACCGCGTACAAGACCGGCATCGGCTGGCGCCGCGACCGGATCGGTGAACTGACCGGATCCTGGCGGGACCTGTGGAGCGACAAGGCCGAGGGCAAGGTCTTCCTGCTCGACGACCGCGACGAGGTCCTCGGCATGGGCGCCCTCGCGCTCGGTCTGCCCGTCAGCACCGGGGGCACCGGTGACCTCGACCGCATCACCTCCCTGCTGAGCACGCTGCGCCCGCGGCTGCGCGGCTTCTCCAGCGACAGCTACAACAACCTCCTCAACGGCAACGCGGTCATCACCCAGGCCTGGAGCGGCGACATGGCCGCCATGCTCAACCAGGCCAAGGACCCCTCCGTGTTCGGCTTCGAGGCCCCGAGGGAGGGCACGCCGATCAACTCCGACTGCTACGCCATCCCCTGGAACGCCCCGCACCCCGGCACCGCGATGCTGTTCATCGACTACATGCTGCGGCCGGAGAACGTGAAGAAGAACATCGAGTACATCGGCTACCCGATGCCGGTGGCCGGCTCCGAGAAGACCTACGCCGAGCTGGTCAAGCCGTTCCCCGAGTGCCTGGTCACCGAGGACGACCTGAAGGCGGACCTGTTCTTCCGCAACGGCGGCCGCGCGGCGGAGGACGCCCGCGACACCGCCTGGACACATGTGAAGGCGGGCTGACCATGGCACTGTTGCGCCCCTCTTCCCGCACCGGCCGCCGGGACACCACCGGAAACCGGATGTGGGTCTGGTTCATGCTGCCGGGCACGCTGTGGATGACCGGCTTCCTGATCGCCTCGCTGGTCCTCGTCGCCGTCCTGGCGGTCGGCACCACCGACGACCTCGGCAACCCGCGCTTCGGCTTCGACCTGTCCGGCGTACGCGCCCTCGCCGATCCCGCCTACACCGAGGTCCTGGCCCGCTCGCTCGGCTACGCCCTGCTCACCTGCGCGATCTGCCTGCTGATCGCCTACCCGGTGGCGTACACCATCGCCCTGTACGGCGGACGGTACAAGCACGCGCTGATCGCCGCGATCGTGGTGCCGTTCTTCGCCAACTACCTGGTGCGGATGTACGGCTGGTCGGTCGTCCTCTCCGACGACGGGCCCGTGCTGCGCGCCCTGCGCGCGGTGGGGCTGGCCGACGGGAGCACGAAGATTCTCAACACCGGCGTCGGCGTCGTCGCGGGACTCGTCTACGGCTTCGTCGTCTTCATGATCATCCCGCTGTACGCGGCCCTGGAGCGGCTGGACGTCTCCCTCATCGAGGCCGGCCGCGACCTGTACGGGGGCCCGGTCCGCACCTTCCTCTACGTCACCCTGCCCGCCACGCGGCAGGGCGCGGCGGCCGGACTCGTGCTGGTCTTCCTGCCCGCCATGGGCGACTTCGTCAGCGCACAGCTCATGGGAGGACCGGACCAGATCATGATCGGCAACCTCATCCAGGACAAGTTCTTCCAGGGCCAGAACTGGCCGCTGGGCTCCGCGCTCACCATGCTGCTGATGCTGGTGCTGCTGATCGGGATGTTCGGCTACCTGCGGCGCACCCGCAAGGACGAGGCGGAGGCCCGCCGATGACCATGGTCAAGCTGCCCTCCGCCACCACCCCTTCCCGGCCGACCGCCCGTATCCGCACGCGGCGCGGCCGCGCCGACCGCAAGCCGCGGATCCTGATCGCCGTCACCGGCCTCTTCTTCGCCCTGCTCTATCTCCCCATCGCCGTCGTCGCCCTCTTCTCCCTCAACTCCAAGAAGTCCCTGACCGTCTTCGGCGGGTTCAGCCTGCGCTGGTACCGGGCCTTCGTCCACGACGACGTCCTCATCTCGTCGCTCGGCACCAGCCTGCGGATCTCCCTGGTGGCGATGGCCGGTTCGGTCGTCCTCGGCGTGGCGCTGGCGCTCGGTCTGGTCCGCTGCCGCACCCGGCTCGGCTCGCTGGCCGGCCTGATCATGCTGGTGCCGCTGATCACGCCGGAGATCGTCACGGGCGTGGCGTCGATGCTGCTGTTCAAGGGCCTGGGCGTGGCCCTGTCCACCGGCACGGTGATGCTCGCCGAGATCACCTTCTCGATCTCCTACGTGACGGTCATCCTCCGGTCCCGGGTGGCCGCGCTGAACCCGGAGGTGGAGGAGGCCGCGATGGACCTGGGCGCCACCCGCTGGCAGGCGGTCCGTCTGGTGACCCTGCCGGCCCTGCTCCCGGCCGTACTGGCCAGCGCCGTGCTGATCTTCGCGCTCGTCTTCGACGACTTCGTGCTCGCCTACTTCACCACCGGCGTCGACCCCCAGCCGCTGTCGGTGCGGATCTACTCGGCGATCCGCTTCGGGGTGCAGCCCACGATCAACGCGGTCGGCACGCTGATGCTCGCGGGATCGATCGCCCTGATCGCCCTGGCCCTGTTCATCCCGCGCCTCTTCGGCCGCCGCGGCGGCCTCGACATCCTCTCCGGAGAGTGATCCATGGACGCGACCCCCGCCGTCCGGCTCGACGGCGTCTCCAAGCGGTTCGCCGACTCCTACGCCGTCCACCGTCTCGACCTCGACATCGAGGCCGGCCACTTCTTCTCCCTGCTGGGCCCCTCCGGCTGCGGCAAGACCACCTCGCTGCGCATGATCGGCGGGTTCAGCGACCCCAGCGAGGGCTCGGTGCTGCTCGCCGGTGAGGACGTGACCGCGCTGCCGCCGAACCGGCGCAACGTCAACACGGTCTTCCAGAGTTACGCGCTGTTCGACCACCTCAGCGTCGCCGACAACGTCGCCTTCGGGCTGAAGCGCCAGGGCGTCGCCAAGGCCGAGATGCGGCAGCGGGTCGGCGAGATGCTGGACCTGGTCCAGCTCGCCGGCCTCGCCGACCGCAGACCCCGTACCCTCTCCGGCGGCCAGCGGCAGCGCGTCGCGCTCGCCCGCGCGCTCGTCAACCGTCCGGCCGTCCTGCTCCTCGACGAACCGCTGGCCGCCCTCGACCTGAAGCTGCGCCGGCAGATGCAGGTCGAGCTGAAGCAGATCCAGCGCGAGGTCGGCATCACCTTCGTCTTCGTCACCCACGACCAGGACGAGGCGCTGACCATGTCCGACCGGATCGCGGTCATGAACGAGGGCCGCATCGAACAGTGCGGCACCCCCGAGGACGTCTACGAACACCCCGCCACCCGCTTCGTCGCCTCCTTCATGGGCACCTCGAACCTGATGACCGGCACCTACCGGGGAGGTGAGGTCGCCCTGGAGCAGGGGCCCGCCCTGCCGGTCGGCGCCCGGACCGGCATCGCGGACGGCACCGCCGTGAGCGTGTCCGTGCGCCCCGAGAAGATCTGGCTGTCGGACTTCGAACCGGGCATGTCGATGCTGCGCGGGGTGATCCGCGAAACCGTCTACAGCGGCCCGACCACCACGTACCTGATCGAACTCGCCCCGGGCGTCACGCTGTCGGTGCTGGAGCAGAACACGGCCCGTGCGCGCATGGAGGACCGCTGGAGCGGCGGCGAGACGGTGGAGTTCGGCTGGCGGCCCGAACACTGCCTGGTCCTGGCCTGACCCCGTCCCTGACGAAAGCGAAGCTGATGCATCACGACGTGATCGTGCTCGGCGCGGGTCTTGCCGGGCTCGCCGCCGCCCGGGACCTGGCGGCCGCAGGCACCGACGTGCTCGTCCTGGAGGCCCGGGACCGCGTGGGCGGCCGGGTCGAGCAGACCCGCACGCCCGACGGCCGTACCGTCCAGCTGGGCGGCGAAGTGGTCGGCCATGCCCACACCGCATACCTGCGACTCGCCAAGGAACTCGGCCTGGAGCTGGTCGCGAGCTACGTCGCCGAACCCGGCCGTATCACCCGTTCCACACCCGAGGGTCTCTCGGCCGGCGACCCACCGCACTGGTTCGGCCCCGGCGACCTGGCCCGACACGAGGAACTCGGCAAGGAGTTCAGCGAACTCGCCGCCACGGTCGACCCCGACGATCCCTGGTCGCACCCGGAGGCGACCGCCCTGGACCGGCTGTCCGTGGCCGACTGGCTGCGCTCCCGCCACGCCACACCCGCCGTGGTGCGACTGTGGGACATAGGTCAACTGGCCCTGGCGGGAGGATCGTACGAGCGCATCTCGCTCCTGGCCGCGCTGCGCAAAAGCGCGGCGGTCCCCGGGACGGGCGACTACGACTACGACAACTGGGAGGGACTGCGACTGGCGGCAGGGTCGGCCACCCTCGCCGAGGTCATGGGCCGCGAGCTGGGGCCGCGCATACGCCTCGGCTCGCCGGTCGCCGCGCTGGACATACGCCCCGGCCACTGCGCCGTACACCTCGTCACCGGCGAAGTCCTCACCGCGGCGGCCGTGGTGAGCGCCCTGCCCGTGGGACCGCTGCGGTCCGTCGCCGTCAGCGGTGTGAGCGAGGCCCGGCTTGCCTCCCTGCACCGGCAACGCCAGGCGGTCGCCGCCAAGTTCGCCGCCGTGTACGACCGTCCCTTCTGGCGCGCCGACGGGCTCAACGGCCTGTCCGAGACCGAGGGGGTCCTGGGCAGCACCTGGCCACAGAACGAGGGCGTCCTGTCCGCGCTGATCCCGCCCGAGCGCTACGGCTTCCTGCTCGGCACCCCGCCCCAGCTGCGCACGCCCGAGCTGCTCGCCGAGATGGCCGCCATGTTCGGCGACGAGGCACTGCGGCCGACGGCCTGCCATCTGCGGTTGTGGGGCACCGACCCGTGGACCCAGGGCTACGTCACCCAGTGGCCGCCGGGCGAGGTCATGGCGGTCGGACCGCTGCACGGCACCCACGAGCCGCCGTTCTACGTCTGCGGCTCGGACCAGTGGGTCGCCGGATACATGGAGGGCGCGGTCCGCACCGGCCGCGCCGCCGCCGAGGAGGCGCTGCGCCGTGGCTGACCACGCCCGTCTCAACCACATCGACGGCAAGGAGGTACCGGCCGCCTCCGGAGCCACCGTGCGGCTGGTCGACCCGGCCACCGGACTCCCCCACGGCTCGGCCCCGCTCTCCGGTCCCGAGGACGTGGACGCGGCCTGCCGTGCGGCCGAACAGGCCTTTGACGGCTGGTCGGCCACGACTCCGGCGCGGCGGCAGACCGCGCTGCTGCGCATCGCCGACGCCCTGGAACGGGAGGCCGGCGCGCTGGCGAGCGCCGAGGTGGCCGACACCGGCAAGCCGCGTGCCCTGTTCCTGGCGGACGAACTGCCCGCGATCGTCGATGTGTTGCGGTACTTCGCCGGGGCCGCCCGGAACCTGCCGGGCGCCGCGGCCGCCGAGTACACGCCGGGCCGCACCTCGGTCCTGCGCCGCGAGCCGGTCGGCGTCTGCGCGCAGATCACCCCATGGAACTACCCGCTGATGATGGCCGTCTGGAAGGTCGCCCCCGCGCTGGCCGCCGGCAACACCGTCGTCCTGAAACCGTCCGACACCACGCCGTCGTCGGCCACGCTGCTGGCCCGGCTGGCCGCCGAGCATCTGCCGCCCGGGGTGCTCAACGTGGTGTGCGGCGACCGGGACACCGGGCGCGCCCTCGTGGCCCACCCGGACGTCCGGCTCGTCGCCGTCACCGGGAGCGTCCGCGCCGGGCAGGAGATCGCCGCCGCGGCGGCAGCCGACCTCAAGCGGCTGCACCTCGAACTCGGCGGCAACGCCCCGGTGTTGATCCACCAGGACGCCGACCTGGACGACGCGGTCGAGCAGTTGTCGTCGCTGGCCTTCTACAACGCGGGGCAGGACTGCACGGCGCCTACCCGGATCCTGGTCCACCACCGCCGCTACGAGGCCTTCCTGGATGCCTTCGCCGACCGGGCCGCCCGGCGGCTGCCCGGCGACCCCGACGACGAGCAGGCCGCCTTCGGCCCGCTCGCGAACGCCGCCCAACTCGCCCGCGTGCGCGGCCTGCTGGAGCGGCTCCCGGACCACGCCGAGGTCGTCACCGGGGGCGGTGCCCTGGACCGCCCCGGCTACTTCCACCAGGCCACGGTGGTCGCCGGAGCCCGGCAGGAGGACGAGATCGTACGGAGCGAGGTGTTCGGCCCGGTCGTCACCGTCCAGCCCTTCGCCGAGGAGTCCGAGGCCTTCCGGATGGCGAACGCCGTTCCCCAGGGGCTGGCCGCGAGTGTCTGGACCCGCGACCACGACCGGGCCATGCGCGCGAGCCGCGCACTGCACACCGGCATCGTCTGGGTCAACACCCATGGCACGACAGTCTCGGAGATGCCGCACGGCGGCGTGCGCCACTCCGGTTACGGCAGCGACCTGTCCCTGACCGGCCTGCTCGACTACACACAGGTCAAGCACGTCATGTTGTGAGCGGCGGCGGCACACGTCGAACGCCTCAGTTTCCTACAGGAGGCATCAGGATTCCCGCGCGACTGTGGCCGGATTGCGCATCTGACGGGTGTTCGAACGTCGCGATACTCAGGGCTGGGCGATCCGCCCCACACTCCCGCCTTCGGAGGCCACAGATGCCCCAGACCAGTGTTCAGACCGCGGCCGTGCTCGAAGCCTGGCTGTCGGGCGCCGAGAGCGCCTTCGGCCAGCTCAACCCCGCCGGGCCGCTCTACGTCGGCGGCGCCGCCGCGGAGGCCGCGCTCACCGACCCGAGCGACTCCC
This sequence comes from Streptomyces sp. Ag109_G2-15, assembly GCF_900215565.1. Lineage (NCBI taxonomy): Bacteria > Bacillati > Actinomycetota > Actinomycetes > Kitasatosporales > Streptomycetaceae > Streptomyces > Streptomyces sp. Ag109_G2-15. The sequence goes on along the minus strand of NZ_OCNI01000001.1, from coordinate 7,633,018 downwards.
TGTACGGCTTCTGTTCCAGCCCGAGCGGGTCGCACGGCAGCTGGTGCTGCTGATCGTCCGCGGTGCCTTCGGGCACCGACCGGGGAACCGCGCGCTGCTCGCGCGGTTCCCCGCGTCTCGTTCGGTGAGGTCGAAGAGGGAGGGTGGAAGGTGAGCGGATCGGTACCGGACGGCGGGGACGAGGCTGAGTGGTTCGCCGCGCCCGTACGAGGCATCGCCCGGCCGTGGCGGGACGAGCTGGCCCGGCGCCTGGCGGCCGTGACCGCCCTGGACCGGGACGAGCGGGACGTGGTGCTGGAGGCCGGCCACACCGCCCTGCTCCGGTCCTTGCACGCCAAACTGTCCCGGCTCCTCCTGGTCGAACTGCACGCGCTGCGCCTGGCAGGGGGCGCCGGTCCGGACGCCGAGGGTGCGGCGGACACGCGAACGTGGGCCGCGTTCATCGAGCAGGCCGGTGCGGAGGGCTATCTCGACAAGCTGGCCGGCCGGTACCCGAGTGTCGGCCCGCGGATCGCTGCGGTGGCACGGATGTCGGTGGCGGCGACGGCCGGGTTCGCGCAGCGGCTCGCCGCGGACCGCGCACTGCTGCGACCGCTGCTCGGAGGACCCGCGGGGCCGGTGCACGCCGTGACGTTCGGGGCGGGCGACAGCCACCGGGGCGGCCTGACGGTGAGCCGGGTCGATTTCGCCGGCGGAAGCGTGATGTACAAGCCCCGGCCGTCCGAGGCCGACGTGGCTCTGGGCGCGCTGCTGGACGAGCTGTTCACGGACTTCCCCGGGGCCCCGGCGCCGGACGAACGGATCCGGGTGCCACGGACGGTGGCGCGCGAGGGACACGGCTGGGCCGAGTACGTGCACCACCGGTACTGCGCGGACGACGCCGAACTCGCCGCGTTCTACCGCAACGTGGGGCACTGGCTGGCCGTCCTCCGCTTCACCGGAGGCACCGACATGCACGCCGAGAACATGATCGCCGCGGGCCCGGTGCCGGTGATCGTGGACGCCGAGACACTCTTCGACTCCCCCGCGCCCTTCCCGCCCAGCGGCCGGGGCGACGCGGTGGACGTGGCAGCGGCGGCCATCCGCCGAACGGTGCTGCGCACCGGACTGCTGCCCGTGCGCGGCACCGGGTTCGCGCTCGGCGGCGTGGACATCTCCGGGGTGGGGGCACTGCCCGGCCAGCAGCCGCTGATCCCGAGCCCGGTGATCGCGGACGGCGGCACCGCGGCGGCCCGCTTCCACGTGGACCTGGTGGCGATGCCCACCGCGGGCAACCACCCGAGCCCGACCCCCGTGCTGAGCGCGTACTGGGACCGGATCCTGGCCGGCTTCCGCGAGATGACCGCGCACCTGCGCCGGCCCGGCGTGGACCCGTACCGTCTGCTGTCCCGCTTCGAAGGCGCGCAGGCCCGCCGGATCCTGCGCCCGACCCAGGCGTACGTCGACATCGGCCGCATGCTGTGGCATCCCGCGTCGTTGCACGACGAGGCCACGGCCGTCGAGCGGGCCCGGGACATCCTGCGGCGCAACGCCGAGGTGCTGCCCGGTGCGCCGACGGAGCGTACGGCCATCGACGGTGAGATCGCGGACCTCCTGGCCGGTGACGTGCCGTTGTTCGGCTTCACCGTGGACGCGGCCGCCGTACGGAACACGGTCCATGACTGGCGCACCGCCGATCTGGCGCTGGAGGAGTCGGTGATCCAGGACGCGCTGGTCGGCGCGTACCTGAACGAGCGTTCGCTGCCGGCGCGGGTGCAGGAAGCCGCCCGCGACCCGCACGCCCGCGACCGGGAGCGGCGCCGCCGGGAGCTGGCCGCGCGGATGGTGCGACGGCTGTGCGCCGGGGCGGTGCGCGGCGAGGACGGCACGGTGACCTGGATCAGCCCGGTCTTCACCCCCGCGGGGTGGTCCATCAGGGTGCTGCCCGCCGACCTCTACACCGGGCAGGGCGGGGTGGTGCTGACGCTCGCGGAGTACGCGGCCGAGGTGCGCGCCGGGCGGGCGGAGGAGGTACCGGGCGTCACCGAGACGTTCGAGGGCGCGCTGCGTGTCCTGATGAGCACCGAGGACCGGACGCCGACGCCGTCCGCCGGGGCGTTCAGCGGCGCCGCGTCGCAGGTGTGGACGTGGCTGGCGCTGCACCGGGTGCTCGGCGAGGACTGGCTGCTGGAGCGGGCCGCCGCGCGGGCGGTGCTGCTGGAGGGCCGACTGGTCGAGGACGACGTCGAGGTGGATCTCCTCAACGGAGCGGCCGGTGGCATCGTCCCTCTGCTCAACCTGGCCACGGCGACCGGGCAGGACCGCTGGCTCGCCGCGGCCGCACAGATCGGCCGTCGGCTGACCGGTCTGGCCACGGTGGACGCGAGCGGTGCCCGGTGGACGACCCGGCTCAACCCGGAGGGCATCGGCGGCTTCGCCCACGGCGCCACCGGCATCGGCTGGGCGCTGACCCGGCTCGCCCTGAGCGACGCGGGTGCCGCGGCCGAGCGGCACGGCTGGGCCCGCCTCGCCGAACTGGCCTTCGCCTACCAGGAGTCCCTCTACCAACCGGACCACGGCAACTGGCTGGACGTCCGCATCGGCGCCGAGGAGGACTTCTTCACCAGCTGGTGTCACGGCAGCGCGGGGATCGGGATCGGCATGCTCGACCTCCACCGGCGCACCGGCGATCCGGCCCACCTCGACATGGCCCGCCGCGCCGCGCGGGCCTGCGCGGCCGAGGGCTTCGGCTGGAGCCACACTCTGTGCCACGGCGACCTCGGCCTCTGGCAGTTCCTGACGTCCATGAACGTCGGCGACCCCTCCGGCCTCGACGGCGAGATCCTCACCAGCCTCGAACAGCGCGGGCCGGTCGGCGGCCTGGCCCGCGAGGCGTTCTCCCCCAGCCTCATGTCGGGCCTGTCAGGAGTCGTGCACACGCTCCTGCGCATGCACCGTTCGGCGTCCCTGCCGGATCCCCTCGTCCTCGACTGATCCGGGGATCAGACCACGGCGACCAGGGCCAGCGCCTGCTCCAGGTTGTGCTCGGCGATGTCCGCCATGGCCGCACGGTGGGGGAAGTCCCCGTCGAGCAGCCGTAGCGGACCCGCCGTCAGGGACAGACGCTGGGCGAGCGTGTAGAGCGCGAGCCGGTCCTCGTCCAGGCCGTCCACCGCCAGCGGGCGGTAGGCGTCGTGCAGCCGGATCCGCAGAAAGACGTGCTCCCACTCGACGTCGAAGTACATCGATCCCTCGATGTCGATCGCCACGGGGTTCCCGCCCGCGTCGACCAGCACATGGTCGGGGCCGAGTTCGCCGTGGACGACCGCGTACTCGGCGCGCGGCCGCACCGCCGCCGCGAGATCCGTCAGCCGCTCCTCCAGCCGGTCGCGGGCTCCCGCGATCCGCGGATCCCGGGACGCCGCCTCGGCGAGGTCGCGCAGCGCACGGTCCAGGACGACCCCCTCGCACGACGTCCCCCGCGAGGTGCCTCCCGCGTCGACCACGGCCACCTTGCCGTACCCGGACGCCCGATGACCCCGCATCGCCTCCAGCGCCTCCCCGAGCCGGTCCAGGACGGGGGCGGCCGCGCTCGGGTCACGTGCGAGCAGTTTCTCCAGGTTCTCGCCTGGGATGTCCTCGACGATCGCGAGGTCAGCCGGGCCGTGGGTGCCCTCGCGATCGACGAGACGGATGGCCGGGACGCGGACGCCGAGCGCGTCCAGCCGTGCGTGCGCGGCCTCGAACAGGTCGAGCCCGAGGCCGGGCGAGAACGGGTCGGTGAGGTCGTCGTCGCCCTCGGCCGCCGGCCAGTAGTTCTCGGCGTCGTGCCACAGGTAGGCGACAGCCGTCGTCGCGTCGTCCATCACCAGGCGGTACACGCCCTTCTTGCTGCCGCCCGCGACCCGCTCGACCGCCTCCAGCCGCCGCCCGCCGCCCAGCGCGGCCCGAGCCGCCCCCGCCAGCTGGAGTTCAGAGATCTCAGTCATGCTGTCCGATGCGGTCGACCACCTGAGTGTCCTGCAGAATCCTGGTCTCGTAGTACCAGTTGCTCTGCTTCCACTCGCCGTGCACCTTCTTCGGACTGCTCCCCTTGGTGCGCAGGCCCAAGTAGTCGTACGTCTTGCGATCGAAGAGGAACGTGAACGCCGTCTTGGGGTACGAGACTCCGACGGCGGACCGGCCGGCCACGTCCACGTCGTCGTAGTCCAGGCGGATCCGGGGAAGCTTCGCCAGCGCTTCGAAAGCGCCGGCCTGCAGGCCGGGGGGCATCACACGAGGTCCCATGAGCAGCATGGATCCTTCGAAGAACGCGAACATGTCGTTGTGGGTCGTGCTGGGTTGACCGCCCCTGAACTGGGCGAGGAGCTTGTCGGGGTCCGTCGGCATGGTCTTGAGCTTGGAGTAGACGGTGGGGGGCGAGCGCACCTCGTGCTTGCCGAGCGGCGGATCGTGGTGGATCTTCCCATGCTCCTGACGCAGGGACGGCTTGGAACCGTCCACCGACATCCAGCTCTCGTCGGTCCACGTCCTGGTCTTCCCGCCCTTCACCGGCGTCTGCGTGATGTACGTCTTGGTGTAGAAGTACTGGTCGTTGCGCGGAATCGGCAGATCGTTCCCCACGGCGCGTGACCTGTCAGCGGCCTTCTGCAGCACCTCCGTCGCGCTGATCGCGCCCAGCCGGGGCTTGTCGTCGTCCTTGGTGTCGTGGGCCACCACCACGGTGACACCCACCGCCGCCGCGGTCACGCCGACGAGCGCGGTACGGACCACAAGTCGTCGGCTGAGTGCACGCCCACGGGATGCACCACTGCGGGACTCCTCGACCATGGCGGCTCGGAGGCGGGCTCGGGCGGCGGCGCGGGCCTCGTCGGACAGCTCGTGCTGGTCCGTGTCCCATCCCCGCACCATCGTCAGTTCATCCATGATCCGTCTCCTCCTGAGGCGCGGTCGAGGTGGTGAGGTCCGGTCCGCCCAGTGCCCTGCGCAGCTTGGTGCGGGCCCTGTGCAGGCGGGAGCGCACGGTGCCGACGGGCACGCCGAGGGCCTGCGCGGCCTCCGCGTAGTCGAGTTCTCCCCAGGCGATCACCAGCAGCACGTCCCGGTGGCGGGCGGGCAGTTGGGCGAGAGCGCCGGCCAGAGTGCCGTGCGTCCCGGCGGCACTGTCGGTGATCCCGTCCTCAGGACCGGCGTGGTTCCGCTCCGAGGACAAGGACGCCATGCGCGACAGTGCCCGCAACCGGCGGGCCTCGTCCCTGCGGTGACGGCCGATCAGGTTGGTGGCTATCCCGTACAGCCAGGGCCGCGCGTGCGCGTGCGACGGGTCGTAGCGCCGACGACGCTGGAACGCGATCACGAACGTCTCCGCCATCAGGTCGTCGGCCGTGTCGGGACCCAGACGTCGTGCGATGTAGCGGTGGATGTCGTCGGCGTAGCGGTCGAAGATCACGGCGAACGCGTCGGGCGTCCCCCAGGATCGTTCGATGACCGAGCCGTCGGAGTCGCCGCTCGCATCCGTCGCCAGGGCGAGAGCGGCGCCGGTGTCCGGCAGCAGTGTCACGCCTTACCTCTGTGGTTCATGTCGTATCCCTCGAAAGCCGTGTCGTGGTCACCTCCTGTTCGCCGATGCCGGCCGTCGAGTTCCACTCCGTCAAGTGAGCTACCTCACATGCCACATCAGTCTTCGTTGGGCATGACCTTGAAGACCTTGCCCTGTTTGGTCGCCTGGAGGTAGCCGGTCTGGCCGTAGGCGTTGGCGAGATAGACGGACATTCCGGGTGGGTCACCGAAGACGTTGCCCGGAAGGGTCACCGACAGGTAGCGGGTCTGCACGTCATCGACCTTCAGTTTCCGCTCGGCTTCGGCCAGCAGGGCCGGGACCTTGTCCCAGTCGAAGTCGTCCAGGCTGACGGGCTTCTCCCCATCGCTGAGCGTGTCGCTGATGATGCCCTTCTGGACGCCCTGGCCGGGGCGATAGGTGTACGAGTCTTCCTTGGTGTCGCTGCCATTCCCCATCAAGTCGGCGGAGACGTATCCCGGATACACGACGAAAGACCCGAACCGGGTCCGGCCGGTCTGCTGCTTGAACGCGCTGATGGCGGTGCGGATGCCGGCCGGAGTCAGCACGTTCCCCTTGGTGCTCGCCGTGGCGCCGGTCGACTCCTTCGCCGACGGCGTGACGTCCGTGGCGGTCGAGCCGCCGCCCGACGGCGACTTGGTGGTGGAGTTGCCGGTCGCGCCGGAACCTGACGCCTTCGAGTCGCCGTCGGGGAGCAGCGTCCAGACGAGTACCCCGGCGAGCGCCACTCCGGCGACGGGCAGGCCCACCAGCGTCCAGCGCCGGGCACGGTTCGGCTGTACCGGGACGGTGGGGAACGCCGGACGCGCGTCCTGCGGGCCCTGAGACGTCGTCGGGGCCGCAGGAGCACCGTACGGCCCCCCTGACATGGCGGGCGCGGGGCCGAAGCCCGTGGGTGCCGTGGCAGGCCCGGGCACGTACGGTGCCGACGGGGGATGCAGTGGGTAGGAGGTGGGGGACTCGGGCTCGCGCGCGGCGTCGGCCAGCATCCGGTCCAGCTGCTCGGCATCGGGCCTCGCGGCGGGGTCCCGGACGAGGACCCGCATCAGGGCGTCCCGCAGCGGACCGGCATGGACCGGGGACGGGATCTCGTCGCTGAGGACGGCTGCCAGGGTGGCGAGTGTCGTGCCGCGGCGCAGCGGATGCTCGCCCTCCACGGCCGTGTAGAGCATCATCGCCAGCGACCACAGGTCCGAGGCGGGACCACCGTCCTTGCCGGAGACGCGTTCGGGCGCCATGTAGTCGGGGGTGCCGATGACCGACCCGGTGGCCGTGAGGGTGGTGGCCTCACGGATCGCCGCGATGCCGAAGTCCGTCAGCACCGGACGGCCGTCGGGACGCAGCAGGACGTTGGCCGGTTTCACGTCGCGGTGCTGGATGACCGCCTGGTGTGCGGCGCGCAGCGCGGCCAGCACCTCACGTCCGATCCGTGCCGCTTCCTGGGGGGACATCGGCCCGCGCGCCAGGCGGTCGGCCAGGGAGCCGCCGGTGACGAGTTCCATGACGATCCAGGGGTAGCTTCCCGGGCCGCCGTCGACCACATGATGGATGGTCACCACATTGGGGTGGTCGACCCGGGCCAGCGCGCGTGCTTCCCGCAGGACCCGCTCGCGCAGCGTCCGGGCGGCCTCCGGATCGTACTCGGCGAGGTCGGGATCGGGTGGCCGCACCTCCTTGACCGCCACGCTCCTGTGCAGCACCAGGTCCGTCGCGCGCCAGACCATGCCCATACCGCCACCGCCGAGCCGTGCTGCCAGCTCGAACCGCCCGTCGACAACCCGTCTACCGCTGTTGTCGCTGCCCTCTCCGTTCATGCGCGGGAGCTTAGTTGCCTCCGTCGTCCGCAGGCGGACCAGCCCCCACGCCTGCGCGAAGGGGCTTCGAGGACGCCCGGCATGCTCATGTGAGCCCTGTGTGCGCCCCGGTCCGTGCGGCGAGAATGCGCCATGCCGATGGGCGGGTGTCCGGTTCACGGCCCCGCCGCTCAACTCCCCAGAAAGGCAGGTCGGCTGCGATGCTCTTGCGACAGCCCAGCTCCGTGTCCGAGGCGCAGGAGTGCCTGGCCGAGGGAGCCGTGCCGATCGGTGGGGCGACGCTGGTGTGGGCCGAATGGCAGCGCGACGGGTTCCCCGCACAGGCCCTGTCGTTGCGCAGCCTCCCGGAGGCCAATGTCCTCGGGCGCGAGACGCTGGGCGCCGCCGTGGTGCTGAACCGGATCGACGACCGGGTCCCGGACGTCATACGCCTGGCCGCCGCTTCGGTGGGGACCGGCGCCGTACGCAGGACGGCGACGGTCGGCGGCAATCTCGTGGGCAGTACGCTGCGCTGCCTGCTGCCGGCGGCTCTCGTCCTGGACGCGCGGGCGTCGGTGCTGGGCCCCGAAGGCGTCCAGGAGATCGATCTGGCCGAGGCGATCGCCAAGCGTCCGCTGCTGCTGAGCATCCGTTGGCGTGAGCCCGTCGCCACCGCCTACCGCAAACTGCCGGCCGAGGCGGGCGGAGCGCCACCGCTCGTCGTCGCCACGGCTCTGCACGCCGACGCCGACGGACAGCACCGCCTCCGTGTCGCCGTGCGCGACGGATACGACGTGGTCAGCGGCAGCGCCAAGGGCAACACCGGTGGCGAGGACGCCGTACGGACGCTGCGGCGGACGGCGCTGAGTGATGTCCCGTCCGCCGCATGGGAGATCATCGGCGAACAGGCGACGGAGTTGCTGCGTCGCTGATCACTGCGGAGGCAGACTGCCTCGCGCGAGCAGCAGGAGGGCGTCGACCAGGTCCTCCGCGGGGCTGCCGGTGGCCAGACGCCGCAGTTGCAGGCCCATCACCAGGGCGACCGTGGTGGCCGCCAGGCGTTCCGCGTCCGGCACGCCCAGAGCGGTGAGGATCTGCGCGGCGAGCCGGTCGTAGGCCCGGAACGCCTCCGCCGCCGCCTCGCGCAGTCGCTCGTCGCGCCCGGCGTGGATGTACAGCTCGAAGGGCGCGAGATGGGCGCTGTCCAGTGCCGTGCCGCACGCGACCTGGCCGGCCAGGGACGCCGCGCCCTCGACGTCGATGTCCTCGGTCTTGCACTGGTCGGCCAGCTCGGTGAAGTACCGCGCCTCCTCGCGTACGAAGTGCAGCAGGCTCTCCCGCAGCAGATCGTGCTGGGTCTCGAAGTGGTACGTGACCGAGCCGAGTGACACTCCGGCTTCCTTGGCGATGCGCCGGTTGGTGACCGCCGCGACCCCGCCCTCGCCGATGATCTGCAGGACGGCGGTGATGATGCGCTGGCGCGTCGTGGCGGAGGGGGCGGCGTTCGGCATGCCATGCATTGTTCCATCCGCGTTCCGGTGGACAGTCCCTCCCGCCCTCTCTATTGTTCGTTCGAACGAACAGTACGGGAGGGTAGTCGTGCACATTGCCGGGGCAACTGTTCTGCTGACCGGGGTCACGGGCGGCATCGGCGGGGCGCTCGCCGCCGAAATGTCCGCTCGCGGCGCGGATCTCATACTCACCGGCCGGCGGCGCGAGGCGCTGGAGCCGCTGGCCGACCGCTACGGCGCGCGAACGATCCTGGCCGATCTCGGCGACGCCGATGACGTGCTCCGCCTCGCGGAGGAGGCCGCCGGGACCGACATCCTCATCGCCAACGCCGCCCTGCCCTCCAGCGGTGACGTGCTCGACTACACGCCGGAGCAGATCGACCGGGCGCTCGCGGTGAATCTGCGCGCGCCCGCGATGCTCGCGCGGCTGCTCGCTCCCGCCATGGTCACCGCCGGGCGCGGGCACATCTGCTTCGTCGGGTCGCTGTCGGGGATGGCCGCCACCAAGTCGTCGTCCATGTACAACGCGACGAAGTTCGGGCTGCGCGGCTTCTCGCTCGCCTTCCGCCAGGATCTGCACGGGACGGGCGTCGGTGTCTCGATCGTCCAGCCGGGCTTCGTACGCGAGCTGGGGATGTTCGCGAACACGGGCTCGCCGACGCCCGGCGGGGTGCGGACCGTCGCGCCGGAGCAGGTCGTCAAGGGCGTGACCCGGGCGATCGCGCGCGATGTCGCCGAAGTCAACGTGGCCCCGGTCGAGTTGAGGTTCCTCACCAAGATCGCGTCGCAGTTCCCGGGATTCGCGGAGCGGGTGCAGCGGCTGGCCGGGGCGGAGCAGACCATGAACACGATCGTGGCTTCCCAGAAGCCGAGCCGGTGAGGCCCGGAAGGAGCCGGTGAGGCCCGGAAGGAGCCGGTGAGGCCCGGGACGGAGCCCATGAGTCCCTGAAGGCACCGACCTCTCAAGCGGCGGGTTCGATCGTGACCTTGACGTGTTTCATCAGGGGCTGGTCGCTCTGCGTGCTGTAGTCGCCGAGCGCGCACAGCACGTTCATCTCCGGCATGTAGCCGGCCGCGCAGCCACGGGGGATGTCGTAGGGGATGGCGAGGAATCCGTTGAGGTGACGGTGGCTGCCGTCCTTGGCGGTGCTGGTGATGTCGACCGGGTCGAACTCGGAGATGCCGCGTTCCCGCATGTCGTCCTCGTTCATGAAGACGAGCGTGCGCAGGTTCTTGACGCCCCGGTAGCGGTCGTTGTCGGAGTAGATGGTCGTGTTCCACTGGTCGTGGGAGCGCATGGTGCCGAGGGCCAGGGTGCCCGGGGCGGGGACGACGTCGGGCAGCGGGGCGGCGGAGAACTCGGCGCGCCCCGTGGGGGTGAGGAAGACCAGTTCGCGGGCGGGCTGCTTGATGCGGAAGCCGAGCGGCAGGCGCACACGGCGGTTGCAGTCCTCGAACCCGTCGAGCACCCGGGCCATGGTGTCGCGGACACGGTCGTAGTCCTCGATGTACCACTCCCAGGGGGTGTCGCTGTCCGGGAGGGCGGCGCGGGCGATGCCGGCGATGACGGCGGGCTCGGACAGCAGGTGCTTGGAGGCGGGGCGCTTCATGCCGACCGAGAGGTGGACCATGCTCATCGAGTCCTCGACCGACGTGGCCTGGAGGCCGCCCTTCTGATGGTCCTTCTCGGTCCGGCCCAGGCACGGCAGGATGAGGGCCTGCCGGCCGTGGACCAGGTGGCTGCGGTTCAGCTTGGTGCTCACCTGGACCGTGAGGTCGCAGGAGCGCAACGCCTCGTAGGTGTACGGGGTGTCGGGCGCGGCGAGGGCGAAGTTGCCGCCCATGCCGACGAACACCTTCACGTCGCCGCTGTGCATGGCCTGGATCGTGCCGACGGTGTCCAGGCCGTGCTCGCGGGGCGGGTCGATCCCGCAGATCTCGGCGAGGCGGTCCAGGAACTCCTCGGTGGGCCGGTGGTCGATGCCGCAGGTCCGGTTGCCCTGGACGTTGCTGTGCCCGCGCACCGGTGAGGGACCGGCGCCCTCGCGGCCCAGATTGCCGCGCAGCAGAAGGAGGTTGACGATCTCCCGGACGGTGTCGACGCCGTGCTCGTGCTGGCTGACACCGAGGCACCAGCTGAAGATGGAGCGGTCGGCGTCGCGGTACACGCGCGCGGCCTTGAGGATGTCGTCGCGGCTGAGACCGGACTGGTGCTCGATCTCCGCCCAGGGGGTCGCCTCGCACAGGTCCCGGTACTCGTCGAAGTAGGCCGTGTGGCGGTCGACGAACTCCTGGTCGACGGCCTTGGGATCGGTCCTGGCCTGCTCCAGGACCGCCTTGGCCATGCCGCGCAGCAGCGCCATGTCGCCGCCGATGCGCGGCTGCAGGTTCAGGGTGCTGGTCCGGGTCGTCTTGAGGAGGGCCATGTCCGTGAAGTCGTGCGGCACGATGGTGCGCGTGGCGGCTGCTTCGACCAGCGGGTTGACGTGCACGATCTGGGCGCCGCGGCGGTAAGCCTCGGCGAGGGCGGTGAGCATCCTGGGCGCGTTGGAGGCCGCGTTGACGCCCATGATGAACAGGGCGTCGGTGGTCTCCCAGTCCTTGAGGTCGACGGTCCCCTTGCCGGTGCCCAGGGACGCCTCCAGGGCGCGACCGCTGGCCTCGTGGCACATGTTGGAGCAGTCGGGCAGGTTGTTCGTGCCCAGTTCGCGGGCCAGCAGCTGGTAGAGGAAGGTGGCCTCGTTGCCGAGGCGGCCGGAGGTGTAGAACGACGCCTGGTTCGGGTCGTCCAGTTCGCGCAGAGTGCGGCCGACCAGCTCGAAGGCGTCGTGCCAGCGGATCGGGACGTAGTGGTCCGACTCGGGGTCGTAGACCATCGGCTCGGTCAGCCGTCCCTGGTCCTCCAGGTCGAAGTCGCTCCAGCCGAACAGCTCCGTGACCGAGTGCGCGGCGAAGAAGTCGCGGCCGACCCGCTTGCCGGTCATCTCCCAGGTGACGTGCTTGATGCCGTTCTCGCAGATGTCCAGGTGGAGCCCTTTGGTGTCGTCGGGCCAGGCGCATCCCGGGCAGTCGAACCCGTCGCCCTCGTGGTTCATCCGCATGATCGCCCGGGGCCCGTCCACCAGGGCGCCCTCGCGCATCAGCACCCGGCTCACGCTCTTCGCGGCGCCCCAGCCCGCGGCCGGGTGGTGGTACGGGTGGAACTCCGGTTCCTCTTTGGGGACGGGGCCGACCCGGGGCTCCCGGTGCTTCTGGTCGTGCTCGGAGATGGCCACGGCTCTCACTCCTTCGGCACACGGAGGCCGACCGTCGTCGCTCTTTCCCAGGCTATGCCGGGGGGTTATCCGCAGCACCTCGACTAACATGACCGAAAGATCATGTTTTCGGCCAGTTCTTTCCTCTCCCCCACACCTGAGGAGCACGCATGACCAGCGAACCCGAGCCGATCAGCGCGGCTGCCCGTCAGGCGCTCGAGAAGGAACTCGCAGAAGTCCGCGCCGAACGCGCATCGGTCGCGGCGACCCTGCGCGACGGTGACACGACCGGCGACCGCGCCGACGAGGCCGACGAGTTGCAGCGCGTCGACGCGCTGGATCGCCTGGACGCCCGTATCTCGGAGATCACCACACGGCTGCGGCAGGCGGCCGAAGCGGGTCTGCCCTCCACCGACGTGGTCGGTGTCGGCAGCACGGTCACCGTGCGCTTCGAGGACGGCGAGGAGGACACGTTCCAGATCGGCGTGACGGTGGACGTACTGGACCCCACGCTGATCACGGCGGACAGTCCGCTGGGGCACGCGCTGCTCGGCCACCGGGCCGGCGACTCGGTGAGCTACCGCGCACCCGAGGGACAGCTGACCGCGGTGGTGGTGTCCCTCGGCGGGTGACCCGGCGGACCGGGCTGATCAGGAGCCGGGTTCGGGCTCAGCCGGGAGCGGCGGGCAGGTCGTCGAGGAAGGTGACGGTCGGTACGTGGAACAGGCACCCGGTGGTCGCGGTCGAGTAATCGAGGATGCGGTCGTACGGGGCTCGGCCGTCGCCCAGGAACATGTGCCTCAGCATCTGCTCGGTCACGTCCGGAGTACGCGCGTAGCCGATGAAGTACGTGCCGAACGCGCCCTCCGCGAGGCTGCCGAACGGCATGTTCTCGCGCACGATCTTGCGCTCGTCGCCGTTCTCGTCGGTGATGGTGTTGAGCGCCACGTGGGAGTCGGCGGGCTTGATGTCGTCGGGGAGTTCGACGTTGGCGAGCTTCGTCCGGCCGATGACCTTCTCCTGCCGGTCCGGGGGCAAGGCGTTCCACGCCGTCATGTCGTGCAGGTACTTCTGCACGATCACATAGCTGCCGCCGGTGAAGTCGGGGTCCTCGTCGCCGATGAACACCGCGTCGGCCGCGACCTGCCCTTCGGGGTTCTCACTGCCGTCCACGAACCCGAGCAGGTCGCGTTCGTCGAAGTACTTGAAGGCATGGACCTCGTCCACCACCGTGACCGCGCCGCGCAGCCGCTCCATGACCAGCCGGGCCAGTTCGAAACACAGGTCCATGCGGCGGGCGCGCACATGGAAGAGGAGGTCTCCCGGGGTGGCCGGGGCATGGTGGCGTGCGCCGTTCAGCTCCGCGAACGGGTGCAGTTCCCGTGGGCGCGGTCCACCGAAGAGCCGGTCCCAGGCCTCCGATCCGATGCCGACGACGCAGGTGAGCCGGTCGTCGGGTGCGCGGAAGGCGACCGAGCGGCGCAGACCCGAGACGTCCTCCAGCAGGTCGCGGACCGCCCCCTCGCCACCCGGATCGACCGTGACCACGAGGAAGACGGTGGCTCTGGTCGGTTCGACGACCACGGCCTGTGACTCGGGCACGAACCGGCCTCCTCCTGCGACGGTCCCGGATTTCGATGGTTCCTGATTCCGATGGTTCCTGTTCTCATCCTGCTGCGTCCGGCGCGGAACCGCGCGAGGACGTCAGCCGGTGACTAGGCCCGCGACGAGGTTGATGGCGGTGGCGAGAATGCTGGTGCCGAAGACGTACGACAGGAGTGTGTGCCGCAGCACGATCGCGCGGACGGTCGTACTCGAGACGGAGGTGTCCGACACCTGGTAGGTCATGCCGAGGTTGTAGCTGAAGTAGAAGAAGTCGCGGTACGCGGGCTGCTGGTCGGAGTTGAAGTCGATCCCGCCCCCGGCGGCGTAGTAGACGTAGGCGTAGCGGGTGGCGTACATCAGGTGCAGTGCGGCCCAGGCCATGAACACCCCGAACAGCGCGGTCGCGGCGCCGACATGGCCGGTGTCGGAGGCGCCGAGCAGGAGCAGCAGCACGATCGCGACCAGTCCGCACGAGGCGACCGCCACGACCACGAGTTCCTCTCCGACGGGCCGGAAGTCCTCGCGTCGGGCGTTGCGATGGGTGGCCGCGGCGTCCATGGGCCACAGCACCGCCCAGCCCGCCACCACGAAGGCGAGTTGCGTCACGGCGATCCCGGCCAGCGCACCCAGCAGCTCCCGAGACGACAGCCCGACGGCCACGCCGACCGCGGCGCCGAGGAGCACCGCACCGGCCAGGCGGGGCACGGCGTCCAGCGGCAACCAGGTGCTCATGCGCCACCAGGGTAGTTCCGTCGCCGCCTGCCGGCCCGCCGGAGCGCGCCGTCCCGGGCAACGGCATGTGGCCGCCCGCTCACCGCGCACCCGGCCGGAGCACGGGGTATACACCGAGCATGCCGGGTTCGCGCCGATTCTCCCCTCCCGTGCGTGGGCACGGCTGGCGCGGCTCGGTCGCCGGCGCGGGGCGGGCGCTCTCCCCACGCGGTGCGCTGGCCCTGCACGACGTGGACGGGGCGCTGCTGTTCGCCGTGCGGGCCGCCCTGGCCATGGGGCTGGTCGCCGTACCGATCGTGGCGGTGGGACGGCCCGATCTGGCGGTCTACGCCATGCTCGGATCCTTCACCACCACGTTCGGCCGCAATCTGCCCTACGCCCGTCGCGCCCGGGTGCTCGCGGGGGTGGCCGTGGCCATGACGGCGTGCGTGGGCTGTGGGTCGGCGCTCGCGGTGTGGGCCCGTCCCGGGGAGTCGGCGGCCGGTGCCGCCGTGGTGGCAGCGGCGACGGCCGTGGTCGCGGGCGTGGCCAAGTACGTCTGCGATGCCACCCGGCTCGGCGGGCTCGGCGCGGTGCTGCTCCTGTTCTCGTTCGCGGTGGCGGCCAACGCCTCTGCCACGTGGGCCGATGTGCTCCCCCACACGGCGCTGGCGGCGGCCGGGGCGGCGTTCGCGTGGCTGCTGGCGGTCTCCGGCCGGTTGGTGCATCCCGAGCGGCCGCAGCGTCTGGCGGTGGCCATGGCCCTGCGTCGGCTCGCCGAGGTGCTGGAGGCGTCCGCGGCGGGGGACGTACCGCGGCAGACCCGGCACGGGGCCACCGTCGCCGTCCTGCAGGCGTACCAGTGCCTCGGCTCTCCGCCGCCCGCTCGGGCTCGGCACGCAGGGCCTGGCCCCGACGCTGTCTTCCTGCGCCTGACCGACCTGTCCTGGACCCTGCTGGTCGGCTCCGCGCGGGGTGCGCCCGGTGCCCCGGCCGCGACGGCCGTGCAGCTGCGCCGGCAGGCCGCGCTCCTCACCGACCGGCGCCGCCGGACCCCCGCCGTGCTGCGTGAGCTGCCGTTCCTCCCTACGGCGTCGCCGTTGCCGCAGGACCGGGACGGTGGGGCCGGATGCGCGGCGGGGTCGGCCGCGGCGCGGGACGACGCCGCCGCGCTGCGTGCCACGGAGCTGCTGGTCGGGCGCCCGGGTGGCCCCGACCACCTCGCCGTCCTGGCCGTGCCCGCGCTGCGGATGGCCCTGGGCACCGGCGTGGCGGGCGGGCTGGCCGTCCTCCTGCACCTGGAGCACGGCTACTGGGCGGCGATCTCGGCCGCCGCCGTGCTGCATTCGGTCAACCTGCGTACGACGGCCCAGCGTGCCGTGCAGCGCACCCTGGGCACGCTCCTCGGGCTGCTGATCGCGCTCGGCGTGCTGGCCGCGCACCCGGAGCCCATGGCACTCGCCCTGGTCATCGTGGCCCTGGAGTTCCTGCTGGAGTTCGTGGTGGTCCGCAACTACGGCCTGGGCGTCGTCTTCCTGACCCCGATGGCGCTGCTGCTGAGCGACCTGGCCGCGCCCGCACCGACCGGTGAGCTGGTCCTCGACCGGGTGATCGGCAGCGTCGTGGGGATCGGCACGGGGCTGCTGTGCGCCCTGCTGGTGGTGCACGACCGGGCCGCGGTACGGGTGGAGCGTGCGCTGGACGCGTGCGTGGCGGCCGCCGACCGGGCCGAACGGTCACTGGGCCGTGCCGTCGGGCCGCCGCCCTCGCTCGTCCAGGTGCGTCTGGCGGTGGCGGTCGTCGAACTGCGCGACGCCGATGACGCCGCCGCCGGCGAGCTGTGGCCGGCCGGGATCGACCCCGCCGAACTCGCGGCCGCGGAGAAACGCGCCTACGTTCTGCTCGACCGGCTGCACCACCATCGCTGAGGCGTGATCGTGTCGTCGAGCACCGTGCGGCGTGACCGTTTCGTCGAGCACCGCGCAACCGACGAGAGATCCCGGGCAGGATGGGGTTTTCCTCCACTGTCCTCGCGCTCGGGGGCACACCCAGACTGCCTGTCATGACGCATCAGACGCATCAAGCGCCGTACATCGCATGACCGGTTCACTCGCCCGCCGCGTCGCCGCCGAAGCGGTCGGGACCGGGCTGCTCGTGGTCGTGGCCGTCGGTTCCGGGATCCAGGCCACCCAGCTGTCGCAGGACGCCGGTGTGCGGTTGCTGGCCTGTTCGCTCGCCGCCGTGTTCGGCCTGGGCGTGCTCATCACGCTGCTGGGACCGGTCTCCGGCGGGCACCTCAACCCTGCCGTCACGCTGTCCGCCTGGTACGCCGACCGCCGCCGGAGCACCGGACCGACCCTACGGGAGGTGGCCGCGTACATACCGGCGCAGGTGGCCGGGGCGATCGGCGGCGCGGTCCTCGCCGACGCCATGTTCGCCCGGCCCCTGGTGAAGCTGTCCACCCACGAGCGGTCCGCCGGACACCTGTGGCTGGGCGAGGTCGTCGCCACCGCCGGGCTGATCCTGCTCGTCCTGGGCCTGCAGCGCACCGGCCGTGCCCGGCTGGTACCGGCCGCGGTGGCCGCCTACATCGGGTCCGCGTACTGGTTCACGTCCTCGACCTCCTTCGCCAACCCCGCGCTGACGATCGGCCGCGTCGTCACCGACACGGCCGCGGGGATCGCCCCCGCCTCCGTCGTCCCGTTCGTCGCGGCCCAGCTGCTCGGCGCCGGGCTCGGACTGGGCGCCGCGACGCTGCTGTTCGGGCGCCCCGCGCAAACGGGAGACGACAACCACGCCACAGCCGCACGGACAGAGCCCGCCTCGCTCTGACCGACCGCCCGACCGGCCGGAGTCGCAGCAGACGACTCCGGCCGGCCTCTTGACCAACCCGTGTTCCGTACCGCCATACTGACGGCCAAATCGATTTGGCCACATCGATTTGGCCGCCGTCCACGGCCGGATCGTCGAGGCCTGAGCCGAGCGAGCCGAACGGAGCCCGCGCGTGTCCAGTCCCGTACACCCCGTCGACGAGTCCCGCCCCCTCGGACGGATCCTCCTCTTCGGCGTCCAGCACGTCCTCGTCATGGCGGCGACGCCGATCTCCGCGATCTTCCTGATGAGCGCCACCCTCCGGCTGAGCCCGCAGCTCACCGTCGACCTGCTCTCGGCGGCGCTGCTGCTGTCGGGGATCGGCTCGCTCGTGCAGTCCCTCGGGCCCTGGAAGTTCGGGCCGCGACTGCCGTTCGTGATGCTGCCCGGCGGTGCGCCGCTGATCCTGTTCATGGCCATCGCGCAACAGCACGGACTGCGCACGGCCACCGGAGCGGTGATCCTCACCGCGGCCTTCACCTTCCTGGTGCTCCCGCTGTTCTCACGGCTGCTGAAGTTCTTCCCGCCGCTGGTCATCGGCACGATGATCGTGATCGTCGGCGTGAATCTGGTGCGGGTCGGGGCACTGCTGGTCACCGGCCAGCCCGGCACACCCGGCTTCGGGGATCCGGCCCGGCTCGGGCTGGCCTTCGCCACGATCGGCCTGATCGTCGCCTTCACCCGGCTGCTGCGCGGGGTCCTGCGGCAACTCGCCGTCCTGCTGGGCCTGATCGGGGGCACGGGCCTGGCCTTCGCGGTCGGCCAGGTCCATCCGGGCGCACTGCTGGCGGGTCAACTGGTCAGTGTGCCGAGGCCGTTGCCCTACGGTGCGCCCGTCTTCGACGTCCTCGCCGCGCTGCCGCTGATGCTGTACAGCGTGGCGTCGATGGCGGAGGCGACCGGGCAGACCGTCATCAACGCGGAGGCGGTGGGCAAGGACATCGACATCCGGTCCGACGTGCCGCGCACGGTGCGCGGGGACGCCCTGACGTCGTTGCTCGGCGGATTCCTCGGGCTGCCGCTGATGGTCACCAGCGGCGAGAACATCGGCATCGTGCGGGTCACCGGCGTACGCAGCCGGTACGTGACTGCGGCTGCGGGCGTCGTGCTGGTCCTGCTCGGCTTCCTCACGCCCGTCGCGCGGGCGATCAGTGTGATGCCGTCGGCCGTGGTCGGGGGCGCCGCGATGGTCGTCTTCGCGGTGATCACCGTGCTGGGCGTCCAGATGCTGCACCGGGCCCGGCTGCAGGACCACACGTCGATGGTGACCTGCGCGGTCGCGCTCGCGCTCGGGTTGCTGCCGATCCTGGTTCCCGGGGTGTACGCCGGCTTCCCGTCCGGCGTACGGATCCTGCTGGAGAGCGGGGTGGCCGTGGGCGCCCTCGTCGCCGCCGTCCTCAACGTCCTCTTCCACCACCTGGGGCGCCGCACCGCGGACGCCGGCGCGCTGCCTGCCGAGGTGCCCTCCCCGGCCGCCCACGCATGACCGGCCGCCCCGACTGCCCGCCCGAAGTACGGAGAACCATGACCGACCTGTCCCCCGACCAACTCCGCCGGGAGGCGCTGCTGCTGGTCCCCGACGCGACGCTGACACCCGAAGGTCCCAGGGACCTGCACGCGGTGGTGGTGCGGGACGGCGGGTTCCTCGATGTCGGACCCGCCGAGCGGATCGTCCGCACCTACCCGTCGCTGACCCCCGTCCGACTGCCCGGGCACGTGCTGATGCCGGGATTCGTCGACGCCCACCACCATCTGACGCAAGGTTTCGGCGGTGCGCTCGCCTTCGGGGAGCCGTCGGAGATCTTCCGCCGGGTGTGGGTACCGCTGGAGGGCGCGCTCGACGAGGAATCGGCGTATGTCGCCGCGAAACTGGCCGCGTTGGAGTCGTTGCGGGGCGGGTTCACGACGGTCGCCGAGGCGGGCACCCGGGCCGCGGTCGACGTGGACGTGGTGGCCTCGGCGACGCGCGATGCGGGCATCCGCTGCGTGCTGGGACTCGTCTGCAACGACGCCCCGGACGGCACCGGCGAGGACACCGACCCGCACACCGTCCTCAGCGCCGCCGAGAAGCATCTGGCGCGCTTCGGCAGCGACGACCTCGTCCACCCGTCGCTCGCCGTCTCCGTGCCGGAGGCCGCGACCACCGGCACCCTGGCGGCCACCGCGCGACTCGCCGCCGAGGCGGGCCGTGTCGTACAGATCCATGTGAACGAACACCTCGTCGCCGTCGAACGCTCCCTGGTACGGCATGGGCTACGACCGCTGGAGTACCTGCACCACGCGGGCGCGCTGGGCCCGCAGTTGCTGGCCGCGCACGCGACGCTGCTCACCCCGTCCGAGGTCACACTGCTCGCCGACAGCGGGGCCGCGGTGAGCTACAACCCGGTCGCCAGTGCCTGGAAGGGCAACGCGGTCGCCCCGGCCACGACGTTCGCCGAGCGCGGCATCCGGTTCGGGCTGGGCACGGACGGGACACGGGGGGACGGCTTCCGGCTCGCGGACGCAGCGGAGTTCGCGCAGCGGCTCGGCTACGGTCTGGCCAGCGGCGACTCCTCCTGCGGCGCGGGCTGGACCTGGCTGGACCGGGCCACCGCGGGCGGCGCGGACGCGGCCGGTCTCGGTCGGCTCACCGGACGGGTGGCGGCCGGTGCCGCCGCCGACTTCCTGCTGGTGGACGTCACCGGGCCGGAGATGCAGCCGTCCTGGGACCGGCCGTGGGAGCTGGTCAGACGCGGCAACCGGGACCAGATCACCGCCGTGTTCGTCGCCGGGCGGCTGCGGTTGTGGCGGGGCTGGCCGCTGGACTGGGACGGGCCCGGGCTGGTCCGGCGGGCTGCGGAACTGGCCCCGCAGGTGGTGCGGCGCGCCCGGATCACGCGGACCCATCCGACGTCGGCGGCGGTGTGGCCGCAAGGCCGGGACGGTGGGCGATGAGCGGCGGTGCGCTGACGGTGCTGGCGCTGGCCGTGGCAGCGGCCGCGTTCGTGCAGGGGACGAGCGGGCTCGGGTTCGCGCTGATCGTCGCTCCGGTCGCGGGGCTGCTCGATCCGGGGCTGCTGCCCGGGTTCGTCCTCACCGCGATGATCCCGCTCAATCTGTACGTCGCCTGGCGGGAGCGGCACAGCCTCGACGTGCGCGGCGCCGGGTGGATCACGGCGGCGCGGCTGGCGGCGACGCCGGCGGGGCTGGCCCTCCTGTGGGTGATCCCCGAGGGCGATCTCGGGGCAGTCGTCGGTGCGTCGACGGTGCTCGCCGCGCTGGTGAGCCTCGTCGTGCCCGCCTTCACGCCGGGGCGCGGTGCCTATCTGGGCGCGGGAGTCCTCACGGGGCTGACGGAGACGGCGACCGGCGTGGGCGGCCCGCCGCTCGCCCTCGTCTACCAGCACCGGCCACCCGGCGAGCTGCGCGCCACGGTCGCCGTCTGCTTCCTGACCGGCGAAATCGCCTCGCTCGCCCTGCTGTTCGCCACCGGGCGGGGTCATCCGGCGGACGTGGGCAGGGCCGCACTGCTGCTGCCCGCTCTGGCGGCGGGGGCATGGCTGAGCCGCCTGGTCCACCGCCGCGTCGACGCGAAGAAAATGCGCGGCTTCGTCCTCGTCTTCGCCCTGGTATCGGGGGTGGTTCTGATGGCGGGGACCTGACGCGGCGCCAGGCGGGAGGGGACGGATTCAGCCCGTAGGTGTCCGCTGACCCGTGGCCGCGCCCCCTCCGTCGCCGTCTGCGGCTGACGCAGGGACGAGACCTCGCCTTCACCCTGGCGTCAGGGGGCCTGATGACAGATGCCTGACGCGACGTCAGGCAGCAGGGGACGGATTCAACCCGCAGGCGTCCGCCGACCCGTGACCGTGCCCGCCTCCGTGGCCGTCTGCGGACGGCGCAAGGACGAGGTGCGGAGGACGAGGCCGGGCTCGGGGGCGGGCACCCCGTGTCCGGGCGTCGGCGTCTCGCCGTCGGCGGGTGTCTGGCCACTCAGCCGTGCGAGCAGCAGCTCCACCGCGGCCGTGGCGGCCCGGTCCAGGCGTAGGTCGACCGCGGTGAGGGGTGGTTCGCAGGTGCGGGCGCGCAGGCCGTCGTAGCGGGTGGCGACCAGCACGTCGTCGGGGATGCGCCTGCCCGCGTCCCGTAGCGCCCGTACGGCCCCGACGGCGAAGGCGTCGACGAGTACGCACAGTGCGTCGATGCCGGGGTGCTCCGTGAGCAGGGCGGCGCAGCGGTCGTACCCGGCCTGCTCACCGCCCTCCTCCGGTGCGGTGGCGACGAGCGGTGTCCAGCCGTGCGCGTGCGCCGCGCGTTCGTAGGCGGCGCGGGCGTCGAGTGAGGAGTGGCGGGTGCTCTCGCCCACGATGAGCGCCGGGCGTCGGGCACCCTGGGCGCGCAGGTGGTCCAGGAGGAGTTCGGCCACGCGGCCGCCGTGCAGGTCCACGTACGGGGCGTCGTCGTCGGGGGCGGTGGGCCGGCCCAGCGCCACATAGGGCAGCCCGCGCTCCCGCAGCTGGGCCACGGCCGGGTCGTCCGCCTCGGGCTCGACGACGATCGCGCCGTCGATGTCGACGGAGTACAGCGCGGCCCCGGACTGCACGGGCGGGATCAGCACGAGCGCGTACTCGTGGACGAGGGCCCGTTCGGCCGCGGCGGCGGCCACCTCCATGTAGAAGCCTAGCCGTGAGGGGCCGCCGGCCACCGCGAACGGCATCGAGGAGACCAGCGCGATCGCCCTGGCCTGGCCCCGCCGCAGCCGCTGGGCCCGGAGGTTGGGGCGGTAGCCCAGTTCGGCGGCGACCCCCTTGATGCGCTCGCGGGTACGCGGATCGACCTTGCCGATGCCGTTGAGGGCGTGGGAGACCGTCGTCCGCGAGACCCCCGCCGCCTGGGCCACATCGGCGATCGTGGGCCGGCGGGCGCCCTGGGACATGGTCATGCGCCCATCTTCGCAACCACCGCGCCCAGGATCCACCCCCTCCCCCGTCACCCGCTCAGTGGACGGGAGCCCACTCAGTGGACGGGAGCCGAGATCTCCCGCTTGAGGATCTTGCCGCTCGGGCCCATGGGCAGCGCGTCCACCAGCCACACCTGGCGCGGATACTTGTAGGCCGCCACCCGGTCCCGCACGTACTCCTGGAGTTCCGCGGGGCTCGCCTCGGCTCCCGGGCGCAGGACGACCGCTGCCGCGATCTCCTCGCCGAGCCTCTCGTCGGGCACGCCGACGACGGCCGCGAGGGCGACGGCGGGGTGCTCGTGCAGGACCTCCTCGATCTCGCGCGGGTAGACGTTGTAGCCGCCGCGGATGATGAGGTCCTTCTTGCGGTCGACGATGTACAGGTAGCCGTCCTCGTCCTGCCGGGCCAGGTCGCCGGTGCGCAGCCAGCCGTCGGGAATGGTGGCGGCGGTCTCCTCCGGGCGGTTCCAGTAACCCTTCATCACGTTCGGTCCGCGCACCGCGAGTTCGCCGACCTCTCCCAGGGTCACGTCCCGGCCGGTGTCGTCGAGCAGCCGCACCTCGACGTCCCGGATGGGGGTCCCGATGGATCCGGCCTTGCGCGGGCGGTCGGAGTGGTTGAAGGAGACGACCGGGCTGGTCTCGGACATGCCGAAGCCCTCCAGCACCACGCAGCCGAAGCGCCGCTCGAAGCCGTGCAGGATCTCCACCGGCAGGGACGCGCCGCCCGAGACGCACAGGCGCAGGGTGGACACGTCGGCCTCGCCGGCACCCGGATGCTGGAGCAGCGCCGCGTACATGGTGGGCACGCCCGCGAAGACGGTCGCGCGCTCGCGCGCGATGGCGTCGAGCACGGTCTGCGGGTCGAACCGGGGAACGAGGACGAGCGCGGCGCCGCTGTACACCGCGACGCTCATCGTGCAGACCTGCCCGAAGATGTGGAACAGCGGCAGACAGCCGACGATGACGTCCTCGGGTGTCATCTGCTGCACATGGACGACGTTGACCTCGGTGTTGTGGCGAAGTCCCGCGTGGGTCAGCGAGGCGCCCTTGGGGCGGCCGGTGGTGCCGGAGGTGTAGAGCAGTACGGCGACGTCGTCGCCGGCGACGGTGGCGATCTCGTACTGCGGCTCCAGCCGCGCCAGGTCGGCGGCGAAGGCGGCGGGTTCGACCGCGATGTGCCGTACTCCGGCCGCGTCCGCGCCCTGGGCGCCCTCACCGGGTGCCTGGTGCCACTCGAAGAGCAGCACGGCGCCGGAGTCGCGCAGGTGGTACTCGGTCTCCCGCGCCTTGAGCAGCGGGTTCATCGGCACCACGATGCCGCCGGCGCGCAGGATGCCGTAGTACAGGACGACGAACTCGGGCGCGTTCGGCAGCATCAGCGCGACCCGGTCGCCGGCCCGCAGGCCCTCGGTGCGCAGCAGGGCGGCGGCCTGGGCGCTCAGCCGGTCCAGCTCGGCGTACGTGGTGGTCGCCGTCCCCAGCCGCAGGGCCGCGCTCTCGGGGTGCCGGCCCGCCGTCTCCGCCAGGAATTCCGCCAGATTGGCCATGATGCCTCCTCGCATGCATGCTCGCTGCGCTCGCCGGGCTCCCCCGCCTGCGCTCACGGCATGGTCGCCTCCGGGCCCGGGGGCGTCCATGGCCGCGCGGACAGCTCACACCTCCGGGGATTGTTCCGGGAGACAAAAAGCACGCCGTACGCTGCACGTATGAGTCTCTCGGACGTGAGTGCGGCCCTGCGGGGGCGGCTGCCGGAACTGGGTGAGCGGATGGCGCGGCGCATCCGCGCGGAGGTCGAGTCCTACGCCGACGAGTCGCTGATCCCCTTCGCGTCGCTGCGGGAGTCCTGCACGGCCAACGCGGACCAGTTGCTCGGGCGTTTCGCGCTCGACATGCAACCCGATGTACGGCCCGCGGACCAGACCGGTCGTCTCCGGGCCGAGCAGGGCGTGCCCCTCGCGGACACCCTGCACGCCTACCGGATCGGGTTCGGGTACCTGTGGGCGCAGATGGTCGACGAGGCCCAGCGGCATCCGGGGGTCACGGACGCCCACCTGGTGGCGGGTTCGTCGGAGATCTGGGCGCAGTTCGGCCGTTATGCGGAGGCTGTCGCGGCGGCCTACCGGGAGGCCAGCGCCGAGCTGGCGCTCCAGCGCGAGGCGCGCCGTTCGGCGCTGGTCGAGGCGCTGTTCACGGGCGCGCTCGCGGACCGGACGACCCTGTGGGAGACGGCGCGGCAACTCGGTCTGCCGGAGCGGGGACCGTACGCGGTCGTGGCCGCCTCCGTACCGGATCCGGGCGGGGAGTCGCTGCCGGGTATCGAGGCGGACCTGCGGCAGACCGGTGTGCTGTCCGCCTGGCGGCTGCTGCCCGGCGAGCAGATCGGGCTGCTCTCGCTGGCTCATCCCGACGCCGAGGCTCTGACCCGTCGGGCGCTGCGGCACCGTCAGGCACGGGTGGGGATGAGCCCCCGGTTCGACTCGCTGCGCGACACACCGCAGGCGCTGCGCTTCGCCCGGCTGGCGCTGGCCGGGCTGCCGGGCGACGGACCGGGTGTGGCCCGCTTCGACGACAGCCCGCTCGCCATGCTGGTCGCCGCCGCGCCCGCCGAGGCCGCACGCCTGGTCGAGGTCGTCCTGGGGCCGGTCCTGGAACTGCCGGCGCCTGAACGGGCCCGGCTCCTGCAGACGCTCGGGCACTGGTTCACGGCCGGGGGCGTCGCCGCCGAGGCGGCGAACCAGCTCTTCATCCACCCGAACACGGTGCGCTACCGGCTCCGGCGGATAGAGAAGCTGACGGGCCGTTCACTCGCCGACCCCGCCGCCCTCGCCGACCTCGGCTCCGCCCTGCACGCGCTGCGACTCGTTCCGCGGTCTGCGAGCCGTCACTGAAAGTTCCTGGTCAGCCCATTCCCTTACGGCGCCATTTCAGCGGCTCGAAGATTTCGGAACCGCGCATGGGATTGTCCGCTGTTTCGGGGCACTCGCAGGGAGGAAACTTCCGGTATCAGCAGGAGGCACACATCATGCTTATCCTCGGAATCATCCTGCTCATCCTCGGATTCGTCACCGGCATTTCGATCCTGTGGACCATAGGCATCATTCTCGTGGTGATCGGCGCGGTCCTGTGGATCATGGGCTCCATGGGCCACGCACTCGCGGGCCGACGACACTATTGGTGAGCGTCAATGGTCACCAGCCGCTCGAACGTGGTCACTCCTGGGTTTCCAGGAGTGACTTGAGGGTGGACAGTTCTGTGTCGACCAGTGCGCTCTGCTCGTCGAAGAACTGGTCGCTGAAGCCCGGCGGCTGATAGAAGGTGATCATGAATTCGGCTCCGTCGCCGTTGGCGACGACGCGGGCGGGGACACGCCAGGACGCGGTGTCGTCCAGGTAGTCGTGGTCCAGGATGCCGAACTCGGCATCGGCACGGAGGCGGAGCCGGGCCGGGCCCACCGGGGTGGCCATGGCCCACCAGCCGGGGTCCTCGGTGGGCTCGATCGACTTGATGTTGACGACGGCCCACTTCGACCAGTTCGCCGGGTCGGCCAGGAAATCGAAGACCTCGGCGACGGGGCGGTCGATGCCGACGGTCTTGGTGCGAGAACGCGCGATCATGACGACTCCTCAGGGGTGTGGTGCGAGGGCGCGGGGTGGGGTTCTCCCACGAGGCGGCGGATCCAGCTCTCCAGCTGGTCTCGCTGCGGAGCGTCGAGCGAGCCGAAGAAGTAGGCGTCGTTCCGGTCGGCGAGCGCGGCCAGCACCGGGACCAGTGCGCGGCCCTCTTCGGTGAGGACGAGCAGCACGGTGCGCCGGGAGGCCGGGTCGGGTTCGCGGCGGATCAGGCCCTTGGCGACCAGGCGGTCCACGAGCCGGGAGACGGCTCCGGGGTCGATGGCCATGTGCTGTGCCACCGCCTTGGTGGTGGTGTGACCGTGGAACACGCTCGCCATCACCCCCCACTGGGAGACGGTGACGCCATGCCTGCCGATCTCGGCTTCGAAGCGGGCGTGGACCTCGTCCGAGAGCCGCCGCAGCCAGTAGCCGAGGTGGTCGTGCAGTCCGTGTGTCGTAGTCACACATCCATCGTTATTGCCTAGGCAACTGTTGTCAAGGCAATCGTTAGCGCGCGCGGAGCACCCGCAGATCAGGGTCGGCGAAGGCCGGCCGCCCGGGATCCCGGCATCCTGCCCTAGAGGCGCACGGCCATCTCCACCGTCACGTCGTCGCCCTCGGCAAGACCCTGCGGCTTGCGCACGGCGTTCTTGAGCGGCAGCAGGTAGGAGCCGTCCTTCGGGAAGAGCGACGTCGTGAAGGCGGTCTCGCCGATCCGGGCCTCGACGGGAATCACGCCCCAGCCGTACGAGGCCGCCGTGGCCACCTCGCGGATGTCGGCGGACTCCTCGTCCGGCACGGCGACGAAGTAGTAGGGCGACGGCCCACGCCACTCGATCACACGGCCGGAGAAGACGAGTTCCATGAGGTCGGGTCCCGTTCGTGGAGGAGGGCAGGGCCCGCTCAGCGTACCTGCGGTGCCACGACCTCAACGGCTCCTGAACGGATGCCAGTTGCCTCCGGCGGTCAGAGCTTGGCGCCGAAGTCCTGGGTCCACCAGGGGCCGCCCGAACCCTTGTGGACGCCCACGCCGATGTCCTTGAACGAGCAGTTGAGGATGTTGGCCCGGTGGCCGGGGCTGTTCATCCAGGAGTCCATCACGGCCTGCGGGGTCTGCTGGCCCTGGGCGATGTTCTCCCCGTACGTGGACCAGCGGTAGCCCGCGGCGGTGATGCGCTGCCCGGGGTCGGCGCCGTCCGGGTTGGTGTGGTCGAAGAAGTTGCGGGCGGCCATGTCGTCGGAGTGGCCCTGCGCGGCCTTCTCCAGTTGAGGATCCTCGGTGAGCGGTCCGCAGCCGGCGGCCGCGCGCTCCTTGTTCACCAGCGCGACCACCTGCGTCACGGTGTCCGAGGGGGTCGACTGGGCCTGCGGTGTGCTGGGCGCGCTCTGCGGGGGCCGAGCGGACCGCACGGGAGCGGACGCGGACTTCTTCGCCGGGTGGGGCGTCTTCTTGGCGCTCTTCGCCTTTTTCGAGGCCGACGGGGACGGAGTCGGAGAGGCCGAGGGCGACTGCGAGGTCTCGACGACGCGGGGTGCGGAGAGGTCCACCACGGGATCGCCGGCGCTCCGCGCGGCGGTCGCCCCCTCGTTCCCCGCCCCGGAGTCCGTCCCGAAGTACCAGAGGCCGCCGCCCGCGACGCAGGCCGCCACGACGGCACCGCCGACAGCCCGGCGCCGGATGCGCCGACGCCGCCGGGCCTCGCCCCGGGAAGCCGACCGGCCGCGTGCGGCGCGCCGGCCGGACGCCGGGCCCGTACCGGTGTGGCCCGCGGACGCGTCCAGCCGGGACGCCGAACCGGCCATGGCCATCCCGCCCGAGCCGGGGCCCATCTTCGCCAGCAGCGCGGTCGACACCGAGACCAGTGCCAGGCCGGCCAGCAGTCCCTCAGCGGGCATCAAGCCGCTCCACAGGCCGGAGCAGCGCGCACAGCCGCGAGCGTGCCGGGCTATGCGCTTGCGCCACAGCGTCGAGGGCCGGTTGTCCCAGGAGGCCAGCACGCCCTGCAGTTCCGCGCACGGCGGTTGCGCGTCCAGCGCCCGTACCACCACGCGGGCCGCCTCCAGCTGGGCCTTCATCCGCTGTACGCGGACCGCGGTGTGCTGGGGCGACAGCTCCAGGGCCGCCGCCACCTCGCCGCGGGTCAGCTCACCGGCGCACTCCAGCCACCACAGCGACAGCAGTCCTCGGTCGTCGGGCTCCAGCCAGCGGGTGGCACGCGCCGTCTCCTGGCGCTGGCCGGACAGCTGCAGTTGCACCATCGTCAGATCCACGAAGTCCGCGCCCGGATCGGCGAGTTCCTCGGCCTCCTCGACGGCGCCCGGAGCGAACTGCCGGTCCTGCCAGTGTGCCCGGACCTGGTTCATCGCGATCGCCACGAGCCAGGAGCGGAAGCTCTCGGGAGTACGCAGACCGCCCAGCGCGTCCAGGGCGCGGAGCATGGTCTCCTGCACCACGTCGTCGACATCGACCGAGCCGTTCAAAGCACGTCCCACGATGTTGTAGACCAGCGGGAGGTATGCGCTGACCAGGGCGTCCTGGGCCGCCGCGTCACCCGCCCGGGCAGCGGTCACCAGTGCCGCCGACTCCACCGTGTGCTCTGTACTCATCAATCGCTTCCCTGTCCTCGATGCCGAACGGTGCTGTCCGATATCTGGGAGACAGCTCGGCGAGCCCCCGATAACAGTTCTTCGGAGATTCGTTCGACGAGAGGGTGGTCGCATCGACCCGGCGGTCGCAATGGGAGAGATCACACAGGGCACGGACTCGGCGGTTCCGGTTCTTGGCGCAGGCCCGCGCTCAGGCCCGCGCCCCGCCGTCGACTCGAAGGACCGTGCCGGTCACGAAGGAGGAGCGGTCGCTGAGGAGCCAGGCGGCGGCCCCGGCGATCTCGTCGGGGTCGGCGGTGCGGCGCAGCGGGGTCTGTGCCTTGATCCGGTCGAGGACTCCCGGCGATTCCGCTTCCCAGGTACGGATCATTTCGGTCAGCGTGCCGCCGGGGGCGATCGCGTTGACGCGGATGCCCTCCGGGCCGTAGGTGACGGCGGCCGACTCGGTGAGGCTGTTGACGGCCCGCTTCGTCGCGCCGTAGACGGGCAGTTCGGGGTTTCCTCTCAGGCTGCCGACGGACGAGTTGTTGACGATGGCGCCGCTCCCGGCAGTGGCCCGGATGGCGGCGACCTCGGCGACCATGGCCACCCAGACGCTCTTGAGGTTCACAGTGCAGACATGGTCGAATCCGGCCTCCGGGAGCTGGTCCATGGGGCCGGGCCGCTGGATGGTCGCACCGTTGTTGAAGGCGACGTCGAGGCGGCCGTACAGGTCGACGGCGCGGTCCACGGCTGCGCGCACACCGGCCGCGCCGGCCAGATCGCACACCACGTAGTCCGCGGTGCCGCCCGCCGCCCTGACCTCCTCGGTCACCGCCTTGAGCTGTTCCTCGGTCCGGGCCGCGAGCAGTACCTCGGCGCCCTCCCGGGCGAACAAGCGGGCTGCCGCGGCACCGTTTGCGCCACCTCCTCACGGCGCAGCCCAGGGGTGCGGCGGCGCGGCCCGGTGGGCAGCCCGGCCTCGGCGGGGGTGGTGGTGGAGGTGGTCGCGCTCCGCGTCCGACAGACGCAGTGGCATGCGCGAACAACACATCCACCGACTCCACCTCGGGCCTGCTGGCCGGCAAGGTCGCCTTCATCACCGGTGCCGGGCGCGGCGGATCGGCTCCCCTGCCCCCGCGCACACTGAGGGCGTGGACAGACGAGAACTGGCGGCCTTCCTGCGCAGCAGGCGCGAGCGGATCGGCCCGGGCCAGCCCACCCAGCACCTCGCGCGAGGGACGCGGGCCGTGCGCCTGCTCGAGCCGTGTGTAGTACTCGGTCGAGATGAACGCCAGTGCGACTCGGCGGGCGGCTGCTGCGTTGCCGCGAACAACCGTGATCGGGAGCTGTAGTTGAGCCACCCCAACGGGTGCGATCCGGGTCATGGGCAGCGACGCCGACACCAATCCCGTTGCGCGAAGCGGCATTTCGTGGCCTGTTCCAGAGGCCGATACGGTCGGATTCATGGACTGGAATTTTCAGACGGCCGAAAAACTCGCGGCTGCCTTGCGTGCCGGTGAAGTGACCTCGGCGGAACTGACCGACCAGGCGATCGCCCGTATCGAGCGTGACGACAAGGCGATCAACGCGATCTGTGTGCCGGACTTCGACCGTGCACGGGCCGCCGCGCGCGGTGCCGACCAGGCGCGCGCCCGCGGTGAGGACCGGCCGCTGCTCGGCATTCCGGTGACGGTCAAAGAGTCGTACAACATCGCCGGGCTGCCCACGACCTGGGGCATGCCGCCACACCGGAACTTCATGCCGGCCGAGGACGCGGTGCAGGTGTCGCGGCTCAAGGCCGCGGGCGCGGTGGTGCTAGGTAAGACCAATGTGCCCTTGGGGCTGCAAGATATACAGAGCTTCAACGAGATCTACGGCACCACCAACAACCCGTGGGACCACCGTCGTACGTCGGGCGGATCCTCCGGCGGCTCGGCGGCGGCCCTGGCGTCCGGATTCGGCGCGCTGTCCATCGGCTCCGACCTCGCCGGTTCGTTGCGCACCCCCGCGCATTTCTGCGGCATTTACGCGCACAAGCCGACACTCGGGCTGGCGGCCAGCCGCGGCATGGTCCCGCCGCCGGGGCCGGCCCTACCGGTCGAGCACGACCTCGCCGTCGTCGGTCCGATGGCGCGCACCGCTCGCGACCTCACGCTCCTGCTCGACGTCATGGCCGGACCGGACCCGCTGACGCTCGGTGTGGCGTACCACCTGACGCTGCCGCCCGCGCGCCACGAACGGCTCCGCGACTTCCGGGTCCTGGTCCTCGACGAGCATCCGCTCATTCCGACCGGGTCTGCCGTGCGGGCGGGCGTGGGCCGGGTGGCCGACGCGCTTGTCGACGGCGGTGCCCGCGTCGAGCGGGACAGTCCGCTGCTGCCCGATCTGACCGAAGCCGCGGTGCTCTACAGGCAGTTGCTGTTTTCGGGCTCCGTTGCACGTTTTCCTGTCGAAGAGTACGAGAAGCTGCAGGCCCGCGCAGCCGGACTGAGCGCAGACGACCAGAGTCTCGATGCGGCGCTGCTGCGCGGCATGGTGTTCAGCCACCGCGACTGGATCCAGGCGAACAGCTTTCGCGAGCTCCACCGCCATGGCTGGCGGCAGTTCTTCGCCGAGTTCGACGCCGTGGTGTGTCCCATCACGCCCACTCCCGCGTTCCCGCACGACCACAACCCCGATCCGAGGGAACGCCGGATCGACATCGACGGCGTCGAGTATCCGTACTTCGACCAGCTCGTCTGGGCCGGTCTGGCCACTATGCCCGGTCTACCCGCCACCGCTATACCAGCGGGCCGGTCCCCCGAGGGTCTGCCGGTGGGAGTGCAGCTCATCGGTCCGATGTTCGAGGACCGCACCCCGCTGCAGCTGGCCGAACTGCTCGAGCAGAAGATCGGCGGCTTCCAGGCACCGAAGTAGGGCGTACTACCGGATGTCCGTCGAGGAATGTCGTGTACCGCTCGCTACGCAACACCACCAGTACGACGGCCGGCGGACTCAACGGCACAGCTCGTCCCCCAGGGCCGTGCGCGCGTACCGCACCGTGCGGCCGCTGCGGGTGCGGCTGAGCAGGCCCGCGTCATAGAGGACGGCCAGGTGCTGGCTGACCGCGCCGGGGGTGACGTTGAGGCGGTGGGCCAGTTCGGTCGTGGAGGCCGGTTCGGCGAGGAGGCTCAGCAGGCGAGCGCGGGGGTGGCCGAGGAGCCGTATCAGGGCGCGGTCGGTGACCGGTGGTGGTGCCTCGGAGAGGGTGGCGCGGCCGCGGGCCGGATAGATGAGCACCGGCGGGCGCGACGGGTCGATCACCGTCTGGGCGCCGCGGGCGAAGACCGTCGGCATCAGCACCAGGCCGCGCCCGGCGATGCGGATGTCGGCCGGCGGCCAGGGGGCGGTGTCGCGTGTGCGGGTCAGCCGCAGCTGTTCGCCGGTCCACACGAGTCGCGAGTCGAGGCCGACGAAGAGTGCCGCCGCCCCTTGCTCCGCCAACACCCGTGCCTGGTGGGCGAGATCGGCCTCCAGGATGCTCTGCACGCGCGGCCACCAGCCGTCGTTGAGGCAGGTGTGCCAGTAGGCGTCGACGGCGTCGGCGAGCCGGGCGAGAAAGGCCGCGGGGTCGGCCAGGCCCCGCGCGACGACCGGTGGGAGCGCGTCGCCGGTGCGGTACGTGGCGCGGAAGTCGGCGGTGACGACGTCCGGCGGGGTGCTGCGGACCTCGTCGAGTTCCTCGGCGAACGTGGGGCGGGCGCGGGCGGGGCGCGGAGTGAGGAAGTCGGGCACCCACAGCCAGGGGGCGATGAGTGCGGTGAGCAGTTCGCGGTCGAGGGTCTCCAGGCGTGGGCGGATGCGGCGCAGCCACGGCCGGTGATGCGGGTAGCGGGCCGGGTCGTGCAGGCAGCGCAGCGAGAACACCGCCTCCTGGAGCGGGGAGTAGGCGAAGGAGGTGGTGGCGAGGTCGCCGACGGCGAAGCGGAACTCGATCATTGAGCGCCACGCTAAATCATTGTCGGACGCCGGTGAAGACGGGGTTGGCTGTCGGACATGACCACGACACCTGTCTCATCCGCCTCTGACCAGCACGACAGTCCCGAGGCGAGTCGCGCGACCCGTGCGGGCGGGCTGCTGCCGGCCGACCCGGTCCTGCGTCTCGCCACCGTGCTGACCGTCGTCAACTCCCTCGGCAACGGGCTCTACTTCCCGCTCGGCATCCTGTACTTCACACGCATCGTCGGCCTGGACGCGACCGCGGTCGGCGTCGGGATGACGGTCGCGGGTCTGGTGGGTGTCGCCGCCGGGGTGCCGGCCGGGCGGGCGGCGGACCGGTGGGGCGCGCGGCGGGTCGGGGCCCTGATGTGGGGCGGCACCGGAATCGCCACGGCCGCGTACACCCTGGTGCACTCCTACGCCGGGTTCCTTGTGACGGTGATCTGTGCGACGGCGTTTCAGATGGCGAGCCGCGGGGTGCAGGGCGCGCTCTACGCCGATGTGCTGCCGGCGGCCACCCGGGTGGAGGCACGGGCGTATCTGCGGATGGTGACGAACGTCGGGATGGGCGTGGGCGGCGCGCTCGGCGCGGTCGCTCTCCAACTGGACACGCGGGGCGCGTATCTGGCGGTGATCGTGCTGAACGCGCTGTCCTTCGCGGGCCCCGCGCTGCTGGTGCCGCGGATGCCGCTGGCCTCGCATGTGCGCGAGCGGGCTGCGCTGGACGCCGACGCCCCCGCCGTCGATCGCTGGCGGGCGGTGCGTGACCTGCCGTTCCTGGCGGTGACCGTGCTCAACGCGGTGCTGGTCGTGCAGTACACGCTGTCCGAGGTCGGGCTGCCGCTGTGGATCGTGGAACGGACCGAGGCGCCGCGCTGGACGGCGGCCCTGCTGATGATCGTCAACTGTGTGCTGGTGGCGCTCCTGCAGGTGCGGGTCGCCCGCCGTGCCTCCCAAGTGCCCAGCGCGGTACGGGCGATGGGCTGGTCGGGACTGCTGCTGGCCGCGTCCTGCGCGGTGTACGCCCTGTCCGCCGGCCTCTCCCCCGTGTGGGCGGTGCTGTCGCTGACCGCCGGTGCGGTGGTGCAGGTCTTCGCCGAGGTGCTGTCGGCGGCCGGCGGCTGGACCCTCGGGTACGAACTGGCCGACGCCCGCGCGCACGGCGTCTACCAGGGGGTGTTCGGCGCCGGGATGTCGGCCGGGATGATGGCGGGACCGGCCCTGGTCACAGTCACCGCCATCGCCCACGGCACCCTCGGCTGGGCGGTGCTCGGCGTGGTGTTCGCCCTGGCCGGACTCGCGGTGACCCCTGCCGTCCGCTGGGCCCAGCGCGACGGCGCCTGGCGAGGCGAACCGGCCTGACGCCGCACATCCGCCGGTCACGCGGGCGGCTGCGCCCGCTCCGGCGTGTCGAGGCCAAGGGCTGCGGCGCGGAGGGTGGTTGCCACGCGGGTGACCGCTTCGACAGGGGGCCAGGAGCAGGCAGCGCTGCGTCTACGGGCGGCCACGGAACCATGCCGTTCGCCGTGGCCGGGCTCGCGGTGGCCCCCTCGTGCGCTGACGCCTGGCGCGGCGAACCCGCCTGATGCCCCCACCCACCGGTCACACGGACGGCTGCGACCCGTCCGGCGTGTCGAAACCAAGGACCGCAACACGAAGAGCCATTGCCACCCGAGTGACCGCTTCAGCAGGCGGCGCAGCTGATGCGGACCTCCACGGACCATTCTGTCCGCCCTGGCCGAACTCGCGGCGCCCCCTCGTGCGCTGACGCCTGGCCCGGCGAACCCGCCTGACGCCCCACACCCACCGGTCACGCGGGCCGCTGCGCCCGCTCCGGCGTGTCGAGGTCAAGAGCCGCCGCGCGGAGGGCCGTTGCCACCCGGGTGACCGCTTCGCTCGGCGGGTGCGGTAGGCGGGCCACGAGGAGGCGGCGTTGCTCCTGGGGGCCGCCGCGGACCGGGAGGATGCGTACGCCCGGTGGTGCGGCGGGAGCGAGGGAGGCCGGGACGGTGGTCAGTCCGCAGCCGGCGGCGACCAGGTGGAGCTTGGCCAGCCAGTCACGGGCGGTGTGGGCGATGTCGGGTCGCTCGTCCAGGCCCGGCCACACGCCCATGAGCCCGTCGTCCCCGGAGGTGGAACCGGTGATCCAGCGCTGACCGCGCAGGTCGGCCACGTCGACGAAGTCGCCGCGGGCGAGCGGGTGGGTGGCGGGCACCGCGAGGCACAGGGCGCGCTCGGTGAGCGTTCGCAGCTCCAGCGGGGGTGACTCGGCGTCCGGCGGCCGGAATGGCGGCGCTGACGCGAGCAGTGCCAGGTCCAGGCTGCCGGCGCGCAGGGCACGTACCAGGGCGGGGGTGCTGCCCTCCCGGCCGACGACGTTCAGGCCGGGGTCCGTGCGGCGCAGTGCGGTCAGGGCCCTGGGTACCAGCACCGCTCCGGCGCTGGGGAACCAGCCGAGCCGGACCGTCCCGGCCTGCCCGGGAAGGCCGGACAGTTCGCGCGCGG
Organism: Streptomyces sp. Ag109_G2-15; assembly: GCF_900215565.1. NCBI lineage: Bacteria > Bacillati > Actinomycetota > Actinomycetes > Kitasatosporales > Streptomycetaceae > Streptomyces > Streptomyces sp. Ag109_G2-15. Next base: position 7,598,094 of record NZ_OCNI01000001.1, on the reverse strand, counting down.
CCGCGTCGATCTCGTCGAGCACGACCGTCGCCCGGCGCATGACGAGATGGCCCGCCGCGGTCAGCCGTACACCGTCACGCCTGCGTTCCAGCAGCTCGGCGCCCGCCACCCGTTCGATCGCGGCGATCTGCCGGGACACCGCCGACTGGGTGTAGCCCAGCGAGGCCGCGGCCGCGGTGAAGGTCCCCTGCTCGGCCACCGCGCGGAAGACGCGCAGCGCGGTCAGCGACACATCGGTGAAGTCCATGACGATTACGCATACCAGGCTTGCGTGACTTTCGTTGGACTCATAGTCCGCGCGTTTCTAGCGTGGCAGGCATGAACGCTTCACGCATCGCCCTCGTCACGGGCGCCAACCAGGGGCTCGGCCGCGCTCTCGTCGAGGGGCTGGCGGCCCGGACGGGCCCCGACGACCTGGTCCTGCTCACCGGCCGCAACCCGCAGCGCGTCGCCGAGGCGGCCGACCAGGTGGCCCAACTGCCCGGCACCCGCGGTCAGGTGCGGGGCCTGGTCCTGGACGTCACCGACACCGGCGCCGTCGACCGCTTGGCCGGCGAACTCCAGAAGCAGTACGGCGGGGTCGACGTCGTGATCTCCAACGCGGTGGCCCGGGTGCTGCCCGACGAGTCACAGGCCGCGCGCGCCGACGAGTTCATCGATGTCTCCAACACGGCCACGCACGCGATCCTGCGCTCGTTCGGGCCGGTCCTGCGCCCGGGCGGCCGGCTGCTCGTCGTGGCCAGCAGTCTGGGCACCCTCGGCCACCTCGACGCGCGGCTGCACCACCTGTTCGACGGCGCGAGCCTCGACCAGGTCGAGCACGCCGTCGAGTCCTGGCGCGGCGCCGTCCACGACGGGACCGCGGAGGAGGCGGGCTGGCCGCGTTGGCTGAACGTGCCCTCCAAGGTGGCCCAGGTCGCCGCCGTCCGGGCGGTCGCGGCCGAACGCCGCGCGGACGATCTCGCCACTGGCACCCTGATCGCCTCCGTCTGCCCCGGCATGGTCGACACCGCCACCTCCCGCCCCTGGTTCGGCGACCACAGCCACGCCCAGTCCCCCGCCGAGGCCGCCCGGGCCGTGCTCGACCTGGTCCTCGCCGACGGTGTCGATCCGGCGCTGTACGGCGAGCTGGTCCGCTTCGGCAAGCCCCTGAACTGGTACGACGGCACGCCCCCGGTGGAGCAGGACCGGATGCTCACGCCCTGAGTCAGGGTTCGCGGTGTTCGTGTGCCGCCTGCTCCAGCGCCGCCGCCTCCGCCTCCGCCACGCGCGTCTCGGCCTCCACGTCGATCGAGCGGGTCAGCCACCAGTACAGCAGCGCGGAGACCGGCAGACCGATGAACAGGGAGATGTCGGCTCCGCCGAGCGCGTCGGCGGCGGGGCCGACGTACAGGGTTCCGACGGAGAAGAACGGGATCATGACGGCGAAGCCGACCAGGTACGCGATGATGCCGTGCCAGCCCCAGCGCCCGTAGATGCCGTTCGGGTTGAAGATCTCGGCGACGGCGTAGTGCCCGCGGCGTACGACGTAGTAGTCCATGAGGTTCACCGCGGTCCACGGGATGAACAGGTAGAGCACCAGCAGCAGGAAGTTGTTGAAGTTCGCGAGGAAGTTGGAGGTCGCGGCGAGCGCGCCGACCAGGGAGAGCGCCGCGGTCAGCCCGATGGTCAGCAGACGTACGCCGAGCGTGGGCTGCACCCGCTTGAACGAGTCGATGGCGCTGATGAGGGTCAGGGAGCCGCCGTACATGTTCAGCGCGGTGACGGACACCAGGCCCAGGGCGGAGAAGAGCAGCACGATCGCGCCGAATCCGCTGAACACCTTGTCGCCGGCGGCGTTGATCGAGGGGATCGTGTCGAAGTTCTTGCCGGCCCAGGCGGCCAGCAGTGCTCCGAGCACCATCAGCCAGATACCGCCGAGCGCGGAGCCGAAGTACGTCCAGTAGAAGGTCTTGCGGACCGTCACGTCCGGCGGGAGGTAGCGCGAGTAGTCCGAGACGTAGATGGCCCAGCTGATCTGGTAGCCGGCGACCACGCCGAACTGGGCCAGGAACGGCGTCCACTTGAAGGCGCCGAGGTCGAAGGAGCCCGCCGGGTAGTGCATGGTGACCAGGATGCCGACGGTGAAGACCCCGAAGATGACGAGGAAGGTGTACGTCAGGAACCGCTCGGCCTTGTGGATGACGTCGTAGCCCACGAGTGCGATGACAAGTGCGACCACGGTGACCACGACGATCCACAGCTTCACGCCGCCGTGCACCGTGGTGTGCATGGCGTCGGCGGCGAGGACGCTGTTGAAGACGTTGAATCCCGCGTACTGGACGTAGGCGAAGACCCACACCAGGAGGGCGCCGACATAGCCGAACTGGGGCCGCGACTGGATCATCTGGGGCAGGCCCAGCTGGGGCCCCTGGGCCGAGTGGAAGGCCATGAAGAAGGTGCCGATCAAGGTACCGGCGACGATGGCCAGCAGCGACCAGATGAGGTTGCCGCCCTCGGTGATGCTGATCAGCCCCACCGCGAGGGTGGCGATCTGGGCGTTGGACATGAACCACAGGGGGCCCAGATGCCACAGCTTGCCGTGCCGCTCGTCCAGGGGGACGTAGTCGATGGACCGGATCTCCAGGCCCGACACTCTCGGCTCAGCTGATGTGCTCATGACGCCTCCCGGGCCCGGTGTGCCTCTCTGGTCACTTTCTTCCCCTTGGGCGACGAGAGCAAGCCGGTCCGGCGACCACGCGGCGCGACGACCGGTCACGTTCGGTTCACCTGTTGCTCTGCTCACAATTCGCGCCAAAAGGGCCCTGTCGTGGCAGCGGTCACTTCGCTGAGCGGGCGTTTTGTTTAGGTTCGCAGTTCTGTGTCCCCGCACCCCGAACTGCCGAGGTCCCTCACCATGGCGTACCGAATCCGCTCCTTGTCGCTCGCGGCCGCGGTGTCGACGCTGCTCTCGGCCGGTGCGCTCGCCCCGGCATCGGCGGCCGCGGCCACCACGTCGACACGGTCCGGCTCCGCCCCGGCCGACTTCCCCACGTCGGTGGGGGCGCAGGGCAAGGCGCGGGTGACGGCAGCGGTGCTCGACCTGGACGGTACGGGCCGGACGCCCGCGGTGTACGGCGACGACGCCCCCTACGACACGGCGAGCATCATCAAGGTCGACATCCTTGCCTCGGTGCTGCTCCAGGTGCAGGACTCCGGGAAGGCCCTGACCGCGAAGGAGCGCGCCCAGGCCGAGGCGATGATCGAGCACAGCGACAACGCGGCGGCGAACTCCCTGTGGCGGCGCATCGGCCTCGCACCGGGCCTCAAGGCGGCGAACAAGCGGCTGGGGCTGACCGCGACGCAGGGCGGCCCCGACGTCAGGTGGGGGCTGACCCGGACCACGGCGAGCGACCAGATACGGCTGCTGCGCGCGGTGTTCGACACCGGTCCCGCCCCGAAGGCGGGCTCGGCGCCGGCCCTCGGTGACGCGTCCCGCGGCTACATCCGCACCCTGATGAGCCGCATCGCCGACGACCAGTCCTGGGGCGTCTCGGCGGCCGCCGGCTCCGAGTGGGCCCTGAAGAACGGCTGGCTGCAGCGCAACACGACCGGGCTGTGGGACGTCAACAGCGTCGGCCGGATCACGACCGGCGGACACCACTACCTCGTCGCGGTCCTGTCGGACGGCAACACCTCGATGAAGGACGGCGTCGCACTGGTGGAACGGGCGGCCCGGGCCGCCGTCACCTCGACGACGGCCCACTGACGCCGACCCGGCTCCCGACGAGGTCGGGAAGACGCGGTCAGGAAGGCTTCACCGCCGACACCGCGGTCGCGGTGACCTTGTTGTCGCACTCGGCGATCTCACCGTCCGACAGGGCGACCTGGTGGGCCCCCGACCCGGGAAGGCCGACCACCAGCGTCGGGTACACGGTGGGCTTCGCGCCGGACGCGCAGTAGCCGTCCCCCTCGCCCTGCACCTGGACGAAGGTCAGCTTCACCCATGCCTTGCCGCCCGGCGCGACCTTCACGCTCGCCGCGGAACCGGTAGGGGTGACCGTCAGCGGAGCGTTGTGGTCGGGCGAGCCGTTGCCCGCCCCCGCCACCGTCGGGTGGCCCTGCAGTACGCAGGCCTTGCCGGAGACGTTGGTGAACTCGACGATCGCGGCTCCGGTGCCGGTGCCGTTCGGGCGGTTGGCAGCCTGGTACGCGGTCGCCTCCAGAGCGGTGACCGGACACGTCGGCGCGGTACCGCCCGACGGGTCGGACGCCGGCGTGGCAGTCGCGCCCGAGGGGGTGGAGGTGCCGCCGCCGGCGGGCTTCGAGGCAGTGGTGGCCGGGCTGGTGGGAGAGGAGGCCGTGGGGGAAGCGGCCGCGGTGGCCGGGGCCTGGGACGACTTCTCGGCCGCCGGTTCGCCGCCACCCGACTGGCACGCGGTCAGCGACAGGGCGGCCGCGATCGTGGCCATCGCCGACATGGTGACGCGGATGGTGTTTCGGTGCTGCATGGGGTCCCCCGATTTCGGAAGTAAGCCGGTCGACCGGCTCTGTGCCGGTGTTCACGCACTGAGACAGACTCATCTGACCAGGAGTTCCGCTGTGGATCAGCTGTGACACGGCAGTGACACGAACCGGGCCGGATCGGCACGGAAGCACACGGCGTGGCGTGGGAGGTGCGGGCCGAGGATCGTGGTGAGGAGGGTCCTGTGGTCGAGCCGGCTTGGAGGCGGGTATGACGGTGAACCGGATCGGCCTGGTCGTGCACGGCGGGCGGGCGGAGGCCGTGGCCGCCGCGCGCGCCGTGCGTGAGTGGAGCGCCGAGCACGCCGTCGGGTGTGCCGACATCGACGTGTGGCAGGAGGGGGCGCGGCACAGCGCCCGGGAGGAGCTGGACGCCGCGGGCGATCCGGATCTCATCGTCACCCTGGGCGGCGACGGAACCTTCCTGCGCGGGGCCCGGCTGGCGGCCGAGAACGACGCCCTGGTCCTCGGCGTCGACCTCGGACGGGTGGGCTTCCTGACGGAGGTCCCCGCCACGGCCGTCCGCGAAGCGCTGGACGCCGTACGGGAGGAGCGGATCACCGTCGAGAGCCGGATGCTCCTGACCATGCGGGCGTCCTGCCGGCTGGAGGTGCCCGAGCAGATGGAGGCGCTGGTGCACTACGCCCGTGGACCGATGCTGCCCCCGCCCCCGGTGCGCATGGAGTGCGAGACCGGTGACGACTGGGGCGTCGCCCTGAACATCACCGCGCTGAACGACATCGTCCTGGAGAAGCTGGCCAGGGACCGGCAGGTGTCCGTGGGCGTCTACCTGGCCGGCCGGCTCCTCGCGTCGTACTCCGCCGACGCGCTGCTGGTGGCCACGCCCACGGGTTCGACCGCGTACAGTTTCGCCGCCGGTGGTCCGGTCGTCTCGCCCCGTGCGGAGGGCCTCATCTTCACGCCGGTGGCCCCGCACATGACGTTCAACCGGTCGGTCGTGGCCGCTCCGGACGAGCCCATCGCGCTACGGGTCCTGGATCGTTCGGGCCAGGCCGCCGTCAGCGTCGACGGCCAGGTGCGCGGGGTGCTCAACCCCGGGGACTGGATCGGCGTGTACGCCGCTCCCCGCCGGCTCAAGGCGGTCCGGCTCGGCCCCATGGACTTCTACGGCCGGCTGCGCGAGCGCATGAACCTCACCGACGCGCCGGCCGCGCTCGCCGACGGGGTCGCCGCTCCGCTGTGGCCGGTGACCTCGCCCCCGCCCGGCGACCTGGCGCACCTGGCGCTGCCCACCGCTCCCCGCTAGTCGCCGCGGCTTTCCTGAGGTCTGCGGCACGCGCCTCGGGGGTTTCGTAACGCCTCCGATTTCATCGGTCGTCCGTACGATCCCAGGGCCTGGCGCATGCGCCATCGTCGCAGCATGACTGACACCCCCCACCACAACGCCGCGCAGCCGCAGCGCGCCCCCGAGCCGGCCGACGCTCCGGCCGGCGCCACCCGCAGGTCCGTCATCGCCACCCTGGGCGGGGCCACCCTCGGCGTGGCCGCACTGGGTCTCGCCGCCACACAGTCGGCGGCCGCCTCGGACACCCGCACCGCGCCCCGGCTCGCCGCCGCGTGCGTCCTGACGCCCGAGCAGACCGAGGGGCCCTACTACCTGGACCTGGAGACGGTCCGCAAGGACATCACCGAGGGCAAGGCGGGCGTCCCCTCACCCTGCGCGTCACGGTGACCGACAGCATCACCTGCGCCCCGCTGCCCAACACCGCGGTCGACATCTGGCACTGCGACGCGCTCGGGGTCTACTCCGGATACGTGGCCGGCGGTTCCACCCCGGACACGACCTTTCTGCGCGGTGTGCAGCTGACCGACGCCACCGGCGTCGCGGAGTTCACCACCGTCTACCCGGGCTGGTACGTCGGCCGGGCCCTGCACATCCACGTCAAGACGCATGCGGGCGGCACGGTGTCCAACGGGACGTATCACGGAGGCCATGTGTCCCACACGGGCCAGCTCTACTTCCCGGAGACGTACAACACCCGCGTCGCCGCCCTGTCCCCGTACCGGAACAACACGGCGACCCGCACGCTCAACGCCCGGGACGGCATCTACCGCAACGGCGGGTCCTCGACCCTGCTGACCCTGACCCAGGCGGGCAGCGACCTCGGCAAGGGGGTGACCGGAACCGTCGTCCTCGGGATCAACCCCGCCGCCACGCCCTGAGGCGATGGTTTCGTCCCGGGAACGGGCGGCCAGGAAACGGGGATGACCCGGAGTCGAACGTGTGAGGTATGCGGCGCGGCACTCATCACGAGACCGCACGGCGGTCGGCCGGCTCGGTACTGTTCCAACGCCTGCAGACAACGGGCGCTCAGGCGACGACTGGCGGCACAGCGCGCCGCGCCGGCCGCACCACCGGCCACGTCGGCCACCACCGCTCACGACCGGGTCCCGCTGTCGGCGCTCGACTCCTTCGTCGGCCGGCGGCAGGAGTTGTCCCGCCTGCGCGCGCTGCTGAGGGGCACGCGTCTGCTCACGCTCACCGGCGCGGGCGGGGTCGGCAAGACGCGGCTGGCGCTGGAGTTCGCCAGGGGGTTACCGAACCGCTTCGCCCGGGTCGACCTCGTGGAGCTGGACTCGCTGCGGGACGGCACGGTGCTGGCGCAGTCCGTGGCCACCGCGCTGGGCGTGGGCGAACGCGCGGGCCGGACCGGTGTCGACGGTCTGGTCCGGGCGATCGGTGACACCTCGCGGCTGCTGGTCCTGGACAACTGCGAGCATCTGGCCGAGCCGTGCGCCCGGCTGGTCGCGAGTCTGCTCGGCCGCTGCCCTCGGCTGCGGATCCTGGCCACCAGCCGGGAGGCCCTGCGGGTACCCGGAGAGACGGTGTTCCGGGTCGGCGAGCTGTCCCTGCCCCCGGCCGACGCCGGGGACGACGTGGCGGCCCTGCTGCGGGCGGATGCCGTACGACTGTTCGTCGAACGTGCCTCGAACCGCTCGCCCGGCTTCTCGCTCGACCGTGGCAACGCCCGTCCGATCGCCGAGATCTGCCGGCGGCTGGACGGCCTGACCCTCGCCGTCGAACTGGCGGCCCGGCACGTCGGTGCCCTGGCGCCGAGTGACATCCTGGCCGGGCTGGACGACCAGCTGTCCCAGCTGGACCTCCTGGCCGACGGAAGCAGAACCGGGCCCCGACGCCACCGAGGGCTCGCCGCCGCCGTCGACTGGAGTCATCGGCTGCTGGACCCGGCGGAGCGGGCCGTCTTCAGGCGCCTTGCGGTCCTGGTCGGCGGATTCGACGTGGCCGCCGCGCGCTCGGTGTGCGCGGGCGACGGCATCGGACCGGGGCAGGTCTTCCGCATCCTGTGCGCTTTGGAGGCCAAGTCCCTGGTCGTACGACTGCCAGGAGACGCGGCGCCCACCCGTTTCCGGCAGCTCGGCACCATCCGCGCCTACGCCATGGAACGGCTGCGCGCGTCCGGGGAGCTGCCCGGCACCCTGCGACGAGCCCTCGTCTGGCTGACCGGGCTGGCCGACCGTGGCCGCGGGGATGTGTTCGCCGACCAGGCGAGCAGCCCGCTGGCGGCGGAACGGGACAATCTCGCGTCGGTACTGGCCTGCGCCACCGGCCAGGACGACGCCGCGCGGGCGCGGCTCACCCTCGAGCTGGCGCGTGTGCACTACCAGCAGGAGCAGCCGTCGGCCGCCCGCGCGCTGCTGACCGGACCGCTGGGCGGAGCCGGCGCCCCGGCGCCGGGCGGAGAGGTGCCCGCGCTCGCCGCGCGAGTGGCCTGCCAGCAGGCCGACCTGGACGAAGCGCTGCGGCGGGGCGAGCAGGCAGTGGCCAGGGAGCGGATGCGCCACGACCCCGCCGGGCTGGCCAACGCCCTGGACGCCCGGGCGGCGGCGCGGCTGTGCCGCGGGGAGTTCACCGAGGCCGTCGCGGACCTGCGCGAGTGCCTGGACGTCGTCGCCTCGCTCGGCACACCGGAGGAGATCGCCTGGTGCACCCATCACCTGGCCTGGGCACTGCTCCAGGCGGGTCGGGCACCCGAAGCCGACGCACTCATGGCGCGGTGCCTGCCGGTACTCAGGGAGCAGGCACCCTGGCCTCGGACCGCGGCAGCGCTGCACACCGCGGGGGCCGTACGCCTGGCTCTCGGGCATCTGGAGAGCGCCGAGCGACTGTTCACCGAAGTCCTGCGGATCACCCCCGGGACGAGCTTCCATTCCTTGTATCCCGTCGAGGGCCTGGCCCTCGTGGCCGCCGAGAGCGGGGACCCGCAGCGCGCCCTGCGGTTGTACGAGGCGAGCGCGCGGGCACGGCACCGGCTGGACACCGAGCCCGAGGTGCCCTGGCGGCGCACGATGGAACAGGCGGCGGACCGTGCCAGGAAGCTGCTGTCGCCGGCCGCCCGGGAGGCCGCCGTCGCCGGCGCACGGGGGCTGCACGGGGAGCGGCTCGTCGCGTACGCCCTGCGGGCGAGGCGCGGCGCGGACGAGGGGTCCCGGCTGACCGCACGGGAGTCCATGGTGGTCGAGCTTGTCCGAGAAGGGCTGACCAACCGACAGATAGCGGAGCAACTCAGACTTTCGGTGCATACGGTCGCCACACACCTGGACAAGGTCCGCGACAAGCTAGGTCTTCGCTCACGCACACAGATCGCCCTGTGGGCGGCCGACGAGAACCGGAAGCTTTGGTTCCGTGACATCCGTCACGCCGCCCCCGAGAGCTAGGGGTGCCGAATAGTAGATGCCGCTCTGGCGACATATGGGATTTGTCCGGCTTGACGTAGGAGACTGGCGGGTCAGGCAGGACGCCATACCCTCGGCTCGGCATTTCCGCCCGTTCCCCGAAGCTCATCGGGTTTCTGACGGGGCAACAGCAACTCACGCAAACTGCGAACGCCGGACCAGCACGCTCGCCTGCCCTTGGCAAGGGCCCTCGGGATCTACGAAGCAAGGTAGTACGAAGGCTCTTTGCGCTCTCTGTGAGGCCTTTCTAAGAATGACGGCCCGCAGGAAGTTACCGGTGAGGTCACGCATGGCGAAGCATCGTAAGAAGCAGCATTACCGGCGGATGGTCATCGCGGCTGTCGCCTTGAGTGCCGTGGGCGTCCCGACCGCCGCCATGGCCTGTGGCGACTGGGGGAACGACGGCGAGCCCCAGGCCGACGGTGCCGGGAACTACGCGGCCCAGACCTGGCAGTACCAGACCCATCGCCATCACCACCACAAGAGCCACTGGAAGCACCACTGGCAGGGCGGCGAGACCAGCACGCCCGCTCCGGCGCCGTCGAAGACCCCGACCGCCTCCGCGACTCCCCACGAGACCGTCAAGCCGAAGCCCAGGCCCAGGCCCACCGCGACGCACAGCGTCCCCAGGCCGACCGCCTCCGCGACCCCCACCCCGTCGAGCACCCCGAAGCCCACCGCCACGGCCTCCGGGGTCGCCGCTCGCATCGTGGCACTCGTCAACGCCGAACGCGGCAAGGTCGGTTGCGCGGCCCTGACGCTGAACGCGACCCTGACCAAGGTGGCGCAGGCCCACAGCCAGGACATGGCGGCCCACCAGAACATGTCGCACACCGGGTCCGACGGGTCGTCCCCCGGCGACCGGATCACGAGCGCCGGCTACAACTGGAGCACCTACGGCGAGAACGTCGCCTACGGCTACTCCACTCCCGAGCAGGTCATGGCGGGCTGGATGTCCAGCCCCGGCCACCGCGCCAACATCCTCAACTGCTCGTTCAAGGAGATAGGCGTCGGCCTGGCCCAGCCCAACAGCTACTGGACGCAGGACTTCGGCACCGCCCGATAAGCGCTCCGTGGGATGTGCCGCGATGTGCCGTCAGCCGTCTGCGGCGCTGTCGTGGCTGGTCGCGCAGTTCCCCGCGCCCCTTTGCGGCTCTGCAGAACCGCAGCCGACTTCGCCGACCCCGCTTGGTCAGCGCAACAAGAGGCCTCCGGCCGTCTCCTCACGCACCGCTCGGGCGGGTGCCGTGACGGGGGCGGCCGGAGAGCTTTCGGTACGCGACACCGAGCACCACAGCCTGGAACAGGGCGCCCACGACGATCCCGGTCCACGGGAGAGGCTCCGGCAGCATCAGGAACAGCCAGGAGGTGGGCGCCGTGACCACGAACAGCAACAGACCGGCGAAACTTGCGTCCTGGTGCTCGACGAAGTGCGCGTCCACCTCGACATAGGCGAGGACGCCGACCACCATCGCCAGATAGCCCAGTGCCATCGGGTTGAGCAGGTAGTGGCACACCGTCGCGGTGAGGGAACGCGGCGAACCGTCCATGTCGAAGAACCCCCTGAGATCGTTTCCGGCTTCCAACGATCCGGCAGGAGGGCGACACGAGCCTGAGTAGCCGTACTCACGTTCGCACGCGCGGCTACCCAGGATGTCAGCGAGCGGGGGTGTCCTCGGCCATCGTGCGGGCCGCGGCCGTGTCACCCGGGGTGGTCTGGATGACCTTGGGGGCCGACTGCTCGGGCGCGCCCTCGGCGGGGGCCGCGGACTGCGCGACGCCGTCCTCCTTCATGGCCTTGGCCTCGCTCTTGAGGATGCGCATCGACTTGCCGAGCCCGCGGGCGGCCTCGGGCAGCTTCTTGGAGCCGAACAGCACGATGACGACGATCGCCACGATCAGCAGGTGCCAGGGTTCCAGCCCGTTGCGCAGCATGCCGCCCACCCCTTCTCGATGATTGCTACCTTGCGCAACTGTACAACCCAGAGGTCGGATCAGGCGTCGGAGTCGGGCTTGCCGCGGGCCGCCGCGTAGGCCTGGGCCGGGGTCATGGGGACACCGTTGAGGCTGACCGTCTTGTAGGGGCTGACCTTGGCGCAGGTCTTGGCCTGGTCGGCGGTCTGGGCGTGGGCGTTGGAGACCGCGGCCTGGGTGTCGGCGGGCGCGGGCGAGGACGTACCGCCGCCGTAGCTGGTGCCGCTGGGCCAGTCGCTGCCGATCACCAGGGTCAGGCCGCCGCCGGCGCCCTGCTTCAGATGCGCGGCGGACAGGCCCAGCGCCTTCGCGACCGTCTGCGCCTGGGCCTTCTCACCCGTGCCGTAGGTGAGCGTGGTGGTGGTCGCGGGGCTGGGCGCGTTGGCCGTGGTCGTCTCCGGGCTGAAGCCCTGATCGGTGAGCGCGGTCGCGATCGCGGACGCCCGGCCGGTGACCGTGGTGCCGTTGGCCACCGTCACCGCGATCTGCGCTGCGGGCACCGCCGACGCGGTCGCCTTGGCCGTCGCGGAGGCCGCCGCGGACTTCTTGCCCGAGCCGGTGGTCAGGGACTGGTCGTTGGCGATGGTGGCGAACAGGGTCTTGGCGCCCGCGCCCACCACCACCCGGTCGCTGTTGTTCGGATCGGCGCCGGTCTGCATGGTCGTGAAGGTCATCCGCTTGGTGGGGACCTTGTTCAGGTCCGCCGCCAGCGAGATCAGCTTCTTCACACTGCCCAGCCCGTCGTCCACCGTCAGCGCCTTGGTCGCCGCATCGGCCAGGTCGTAGACCGCGGTCGGGTCGGTGAGCGTGCCCGCGCTCTTGAACTTGCGGATCATCGCGCTGAGGAAGATGTGCTGCGAGACCGTGCGGCCCAGGTCGCTGCCGTCCCCGAAACCGTGCCGGGAACGCACGAACTCCAGCGCCGCGACCCCCTTGAGGGTGTGGCCGCCCTTGGACAGCTTCAGATGCGAGTAGGTGTCGTACACGTCGTCGCTCACACACACGGAGACACCGCCGACCGCGTCCGACATCTTCACCACACCGGAGAAGTCCAGCTTGACGAAGTGGTCGATGGGGATGCCGGTGAGCTGGTGGACGGTGGCCACCTGGCAGGCCGGGCCGTACTGCAGCGCGCTGTTGATCTGCCCGTAGTACCCGGACGTGGACTGGCCGCTCGCGCTGTCCTTGCAGGCCGGGACCCGGGTCATCGTGTCCCGCGGGATGCTCATCACGGTCGCGTTCGAGCGGTCGGCGGATATGTGCACCACCATCTGCACGTCCGCGTTGCTGCCCGTCTGCACGCCGGTCTTCGAACAGCCGCCGCCCAGCTTGCAGTCCGCCTTGCTGGTCCGGCCGTCCGAACCCATCACCAGAATGTTGATCGGCGTCCGGCCGAACGCGTCCGCCTTCTCCGCGCCGCCCTTGCCGTCCAGCGACACACTCTGGATGTTGCCGTTCAGATGCTGGTAGAACCACCAGCCGACGCCGGCCGTGCCCAGTACCAGGAGTGACAGACATATCGCGGCGATCTTCAGTACGCGCTTGCCGCGTCCTGCCGGACGGGCCCGGCGCCCCGAGCGCTTGTCGCCGCGTGAGCGGGAGGCGGCGGCCCTGGCCGCGGCCCGGCCGCCCGGGCGCGGTCCGTCGGGCCCGCCCGTACGCTGTCCGGGCACCCGGGCGGTGCGACCGCGCGTGGCCTGGCCACCCCGATCGTCCCACGGCTCGCTCATCTACCCACTCCCAATGAACCGTCGGACCCATCACCTCGATTGCGTGATTGCGCAATCTAACAAAACCCTGGCCCGAGCAGCACAGATCCCGTGGGAATTCACAGGTGAGGGATCTCATGCAGCGGGGAAGCAGGTCCCGTGGGCTCAGGCGCGGGCCCCGTGGAGCTGCCGTACGAGGGCGGAGGCTGGCTGGGAGCGTGCGGTGAGCTGTCCGACCAGCACCCGTACGACGGCCACGATGTCGGGGTCGTCGATGTAGTAGACCTGGCGGCGGCCCTCACGGCGGGAGCTGACGAGGCCGGCGAGCTTCAGCTTGGCCAGGTGCTGGCTGACCGCGGGCAGCGCACCGCCCACCCGGTCGGCGAGATGCGTGACGTCGCTCTCGCCCTGTGCCAGTGCCCACATCAGGTGCAGCCGGGCCGACGAGGCGAGCAGCCCGAACGTGGCAGCGGCCGCCGCCAGCACCTCGGCCGACGGGTCCTCGAAGCCGCCGTTCTCCGCCACAGTCCTCTCCTGCCCCCGCCCGGTTTCACCGTCCACGCATGTGCGCGCACCCAGTGTAGGGGTCCGCCCAGGGTCACCTGGGCGGACCAGGACCGCGTGCGCGGTTACTTGATGTAGACCAGGCCGTCCGTGGTGACGGTCGGGCGGCCGCTGGTGCCGACCACGACGATCTTGACGGTGTGCTTGGCGCTGCTGGACCAGGTCTTGGTCCAGATGGCCTGGCGGTACTGGGTGCTGGTGGACTTCAGGTCGACCGTGGCGGTCTTCGTGCCGTCCACGTAGACGTACGCCTGCCCGGAGGTGGAGGCCCGGGAGACCACCCAGGCGGCGGAGCGGCCGGTGAAGGTCCAGGTGAGGGCGGCGCCCTTGGAGCCGCTGGAGTACGACTTGCCGCCGAGGTAGCTGGTGGAGGAACGGGTGGTCCAGCTGCCGGACTTGGTGGCGGAGGTCTCCTGCAGGATCACCGGGGTGTAGGAGGGCGAGGAGGTGCGGTAGTTGCCGGCGTAGTCGTAGGCGCGCATCGACCAGGTGGCGGCGGTGCCGGACGCCGCCGTGCGGTTGGAGCTGGTGGTGGTCGGGCCGAAGGTGGCCGTCGTCGGGGACAGCAGGTCCACCTTGCGCAGTGCGGTGTTGTCGGTGGCCTTCCAGCCGAGGGTGACCGGGACCGCGCCGGTGGTGACCGTGCCGGTGCGCAGGGAGAGCTTCGGGGTGGTGGTGAAGGTCGGTGCGGTCGTCTCGGCCACGACGTTCAGCGCGTCGCTCGTCGTGGTCTTCCCGGACTGGTGGACGGCCCGGACGGCGACGGTGTGCGTGCCCGGGGCCAGTGTGGCGCCGGCCGAGGTGGCGTCACCGGACACGCTGGTGGCGGGCTCGCCGTCGACCAGCAGCTCGAACTTGGAGATGAGCGAGGCGGGTGTGGTGGCCGTCCAGTGCAGCGTAACGGCGTCCTTGGTGTAGTACGTCGAGCCGGAGAGGGCCGCGTCGTCGACCGAGGTGACCTTGAGACCCTGCACCGGGCCGGCTGCCCAGGCGCGGATGGTGGGCAGCTGGTCGTAGAGGGAACCGCCCGGGCACTCGGTGTTGTAGCCGTCGCGGTGGCCGGAGATCCGCTGGAAGGAGTAGGTGCTGCCCGCGGTGAAGTTCGTGCTGAAGTAGTTCGTCTGGGTCGCGCCGGCCGTCAGCTGGGAGCTGCCGTCCGGGTCGAGGCCGTACTGGCCGAGCTTCCACGCGGCCACGCGGGCGATCGAGGTCAGCGCGGCGTCGGTGGCGCCGGTGGTGGTGTAGTCGCCGAGCACGGCGATGCCCGCGGACTCCCGGTTCCAGCCGTAGGTGTGGGCACCGAGCACCGGCAGGTCGACACCGCCCTTGCGGCCCTCGAAGACGGTGCCGCACTTGTCGACCAGGAAGTTGTAGCCGATGTCCTTCCAGCCGTTGACCTGCACGTGGTACGCGTAGATGCTCCGCACGACCGACGCCGAGTCGGCGCAGGAGTAGTCGTTGCTGCCGTCCGTGTGGTGGACGAAGACGGCCTTGACGTCCGCGTTGTACTCGGGCGCCTCCGGGCTGATCGACTCGTCGGCGCCCCAGTCGGCGCGTGAGGTGATCGGCGGTTCGGGCACGGTGGACGGCGGCGCCGACGGTGTGGTGGGCGACGGGCTCACCGAGGGGGACGGGCTCGCCGAGGGGGACGCCGTGTCCTCGGCGAACGCTGCCGGATGGGCGTCACCGGCGCCGGACTTGACCTCGGCGGCGGTCACCACGCCCGGGTCGACCAGGTTGACCTCCAGGCCCTTGGGCAACGGGCCGGTGGAGCCGTCCTTGTGGACGACCTGCGCCTGGACGCCGTCGGAGGGGCCGACCCACAGCGGCTCGGAGGCACCGCGGACTTCGGCGTCGGGGTGCTCCAGCGGATCGACGTTCACCTCGAGATCACGCCATGCGCTCCAGTCCCCGGTATCCCGGCTCCGGGTGCGCACCTGCGCCTTGCCGTCGAGCCGCTTGGCGCCGCCGGTCCAGGACACACCGAGCATCGAGAACTGCGCGGTGTCGGTGCGGGGCAGCTCCCGCCTGCCGTTCGCGGTGCCCTTCAGCGCGAGGTCGTAGACCTTCACCGGCCGCTTGGCCCGGCCGGCGGCACCCGAGTCGTGGGCGGGGCTGGCCACCGCGTAGGAGACCACTCCCCCGCCGCCCAGGACCACCGCACCCAGTGTCAGCCATGCCCGCCGCTTGAGACTCAACGGTCTGTACGCATGCGCTGTACGACGGCTCACGGAGAGTCCACCCCCACAATCGGCCGGGAAGGGCCATAGAAGAACGTCACGTCAGGCCCACCCGTCACAGAGGCTGCCCCTTTCGAAAGCGCGTACCGGCCCGCAAACATCACTGGTGGACGGGGTGAAGTGAGCCAAGACACACCTCCCGACGCCCAGCGAGATGATCTTGGCCTGATAACGCCACAATTACCCGCAAGTTATAGGCAAATGGGCGTCAATGTGCCTGTTTGTCGCCGAAGGCTCAGATGGTGATGGCGAGTTCCTGGTCCGTGAACGCGCCGTACGACGGGTTGACGTCGCTCTCGCCGCCCCGGCCGTCACAGCCCCGGTCGGGGTTGAACGTCAGGTACGTCCCCGACGAGCAGGTGATCCACATCTCGGCGTCCCCGCCGAGGACGAGGCTGCCGGACAGGTTGGCTCCGCCCTGGACGATCGCGCTGTCCCTGACGACGACGTCGCGCTTGATCTTGTTGTAGCCGTAGTCCGAGGGCGCCGGCGCGTCCGGGATCGCGTAGTGGCCGGCGGACTGGTTCACGGCGTTCACCGGGACGCCGTTGTAGGCGTTGAGGAAGCCCGCGCCGCACAACGTGCTCGCCGTCCGGGTCGACAACAGCGGCCAGAACAGCCGCTGGTGCTCGGGCTCCGGCATCTGCCGGCACACCTGGCTGACCGTGACGGGTCCCGTGCGCATCCCGCTGTGGGGCGTGCCGTCACGACACCCGAGGTCAGCGCGCGTCGCTCGGTCGCCCATGTGGAGGTGTCGGTGGCCAACCTCGGCGCGGCGGCCGCGGCTGCGGAGGTGCGCGTCACCGTCGTCGACCCGGGTCACCGTGCCGTACCAGCCGGGCGAGTTGACGGCGATCGCCTACCGGGCCGGCGCGGAGTTCGGCCGGACGTCGCTCGGCACGGTGGGCGCCCCGGCCGCGCTGCGTCTCGTCGCGGACGTCCGCGCCCTGACCACGAGCCGGGCCGATCTCGCGCACGTACTGGTCGAGGTGACGGATCGTCAGGGCAGGCTCGCGCCGGACACGACCGTCCAGGTGTCCTTCGACGTCGAGGGTGCCGGGGAGCTGGTCGGGGTCGCCAACGGCAACCCGCACGACGTGGACAGCTTCGAACAGCCGCGCCGCCACACCTGGCACGGCCGGGCCCTGGCGATCCTGCGCCCCGCGAAGAGACCGGGCCACGTCACGCTCACCGCGAAGACACCGGGCCTGCGACCGGCGAGGCTCACGCTGCCCGTGACGGTCCGAAGCTGAACACGCGTGCTCCTGAACGGCTCAGGCCAGGTCCGCCGGCTCGGCGGTGCCCAGCAGGGCGCGGGTCGTGGGATGTCGTGGTGCGGTGAACACCTCGGCCGTGCGGCCCGACTCCACGACCCGGCCGCTCTCCAGCACGGTCACGGTGTCCGTGCGGTCGGCGACGAGCCGCAGGTCGTGGCTGATCAGGACGAGGGCGGTGCCGCGCCGCTCGCGCAGGCCGGTCAGCAGGTGCATCACCGCCGCTCCGGTGTCCGCGTCCAGCGCGGAGGTGACCTCGTCGCAGATCAGTACCTCCGGGTCGGCCGCGAGCGCTCGGGCGATGGCGACGCGCTGGCGCTGTCCGCCGGACAGCTCGTACGGGTAGCGGTCCGCGAACGCGGGCGGCAGGCCCACCTGTTCGAGGAGGTCCGCGACGCGTTCGCGGACCTCTCCGGCCGCGCACCTGCGGTGCAGGCGCAGGGGTCTGCCGAGGGTCGCGCCGACGGTCCGGCTGGGGTTCAGCGCACCGAGCGGGTTCTGGGGCACCAGCTGCACCGCTCGCCGCTGCTCGCGGCCGCGCCCGCGCAGGCCCGTGCGCAGCGGCGTGCCGGCCAGGTGGACGGTGCCGGAGGTCGCGCGCTGCAGGCCCACGACGGCGCGGACCAGGGTGGTCTTGCCGGAGCCGGAGACACCTACGATGCCGACCGCGGAGCCCGCCGCGACGGTGAGGTCGACGCCGTCGAGGGCCGGGACGCCACCGAACGCGACGTGCAGGTCCCGTACTTGGAGGACAGGCGGGCCGTCTTGGTTCTCCTGCCGGGGCTCGGCGGGGCGGGTGTGGCTGTGCGTCCGCGGTCGGGGCAGGTGTGTGCCGAGGGTGACGACCTCGTCGGCGTACCGTTCGACCACCTCGGGGTCGTGGCAGGAGAAGGCGACGGCGAGGTGGTGCTCGCGGGCCAGGTGGCCGAGCAACTCGCCTATCTCGTCGCGGAGTTCCGGGTGGAGGCCGGCGGTGGGTTCGTCCAGGAGGAGGACCTCGGGTCGGCGGGCGAGGGCCCGGGCGAGGGCGACGCGGCGCTGCTGTCCGCCGGAGAGGGCGCCGGGCCGGCGTGCGGCCAGACATCCGTCGTCCGGGAGGCGCACCTCGGCGAGGAGCGCTCGCACTGCCTCGGGGCGTCGGTCGACGGCAAGTTCGCTGATGAGCGTCCGGACCCGCATACGCGGGTTGAGGCCGGAGCCGGGGTCCTGGCCGACGTAGGCGAGACGCTTGCCGCGCAGGGCCCGCAACTCCCGCTCGGGCAGGGCGAAGACGTCGTGGCCGAGGACGTCGACCCGGCCCGCGGTACGGGTGGTGCCGGGCGGCAGCAGGCCGGTGACCGCCCGCAGCAGGGTGGTCTTGCCCGCGCCGGAGGGACCGGTGAGGGCGGTGAGCCGGCCGGGGCTCAGGGTGAGGGAGGAGTCCTGGAGCAGGATCCGGCCGTCCGGGGCGGCGACGGTGAGGCCGCCGATGCGGACCGCGGGGCCGTCGGCCACGGGCCTCTCCGGCCTGGCGTAGGGATCACCGGATCCCTCCGGCTCCGCCTTGCCGACTGACGGGTCGTGTACCGGATAATCCGGCCCGGAGCGCTGGTCGCGGGTGTGGCTCACTGGACGGGCACCGCCTTCCGGCCGGTCTGCGGGGCGAGCGCGGAGGCCGCCAGGTTGACGCTGAGGGCGAGCAGGGCGACGGCGGCGCCGGGGGCGACCACGGCCCAGGGGTTGAGGAGGATCCCGGCGGAGTTCTCGCGGATCATCAACGCCCAGTCGGCGGCGGGTGGTTGGGGGCCCACCTGAAGGAACCCGGCCGTGGCCACGAGGTACACGGCGGCGACGAACCTCAGCCCGAAGAGCGTGAGCACGGTGGCGCGCAGGTTGGGCAGGATCTCCCGGACCACGAGGTACCACAGGCGCTCACCGCCCGCCGCCGCTGCTTCGACGTACCCGGCCTGCGCGACCGGCGCGGCCGCACCGGCCGTGAGCCGCACGGCGTACGGGACCCCGAGGACGACGGCGGCCGCGATGACCGCGAACCTGCCGCCGCCGGGCCAGGACAGGGTGACCAGCAGGATGGCCAGGACGGAGGGCAGCAGCATGAGGACGTCCGCGATCCGCTCCACCAGCCGCCCCACCAGGGGCCGTACCGCGCCGGCCGCGCCGAGGACGGCCGCGGTGCCCGTGACCAGTACGGCGACCAGCAGCGAGGAGAGGACGAGGTCGCGGCCGCCGGCCAGCAACCTGCTGAGCACGTCCCGGCCGAGCTGGTCGCCGCCCAGCAGCGCCTCCCCCGTACCCGCCGCGTAGGGCGCGGTCACCGGGGTGTCGATCGGGTGCGGCGCGATCCAGGGGCCGACCAGGGCGAGGCCGATCAGCAGGAGGGCGGGCAGGATCCGTACGGCGGTCGCCGTGCGCGGGGTCGCTCCGCGGGTGTCCGCGGTCATCGTCGTCCTCCCGTGAGCAGGTCCCGCACCAGGTCGGCCAGGAGCAGCATCCCGGTGATGACGGCTCCGGTGAGAGCCGTGACGCCGGCGATGACGGGGCTGTCGCGGTCGGTGACGGCGGAGGCCAGCACCGAGCCGATGCCGGGGTAGTTGAAGATGGTCTCGACGGCCACGGCGCCGCCCAGCAGCATGCCGGTTGAGGTGGCGAGGCCCGCCGCGACGGCGGGCAGCGCGCCCGGCAGGACGTGGTGGGTCAGGACGCGACGGGGCGGGAGACCGTCGAGGACGGCGGTCTCCACGTGCGGGGCGCGGGCCTCGTCGGCGAGGGCCGCGCGCACGATGCGGGTGTTCCAGCCGACCTGGGGGACGGTCAGGGCGAGGACGGGCAGGACGAGCATGTCCCAGGAGGCCGGGGAGCCGCCGGCGTCGGTGAGGGTCACCGCGGGCAGCCAGCCGGTCCACAGGGACAGCACCAGGACGAGGGCGACCGCGAGCACGAACTCGGGCAGCGCGAGGACCGCCGTCGCCGTGCCGGAGACCGCCCGGTCGAGCCTGCTGCCCGGCCGCAGGGCGGCCCAGCAGCCCAGGGCCAGCGAGAGCACGGCGGTGAGCAGCAGCGCGATGCCGCCCAGCAGCAGCGTGTTGGGGAAGGCGCCGGAGACCAGGTCGGTGACCTTCTCGCCGCGTGCGGAGGTGCCGAGGTCACCGGTGGGCAGGCCGGTCATCCAGTCCCAGAAGCGTTCCAGGACCGGCCGGTCGAGGCCGAGCAGTTCGCGGCGCGCCGCCAGGTCGGCGGCGGTCTCGCCACGCTCGGAGGTGGCCTTGGCCGCGTCACCGGGGAGTAGTTCGACGGTGACGAAGACCAGGGCGAGCAGCGCGGCCAGCAGGGCGGCCCGCTTCAGCAGGACGAGGCCGGCGCGGACGAGCAGCGGTGCGGGGGTCCGCGCCGGCCGCCGGTCCGGGGTGAGCGGAGAGGCGGCCGGCATCGTGGTGTCCGGGGTCAACTGGCCAGCCATGCGCTTTCGAGCTGGACCCGTCCATATCCGGGCAGCGTGGGCAGCCCGCGCACCCGGGACGCGGCGAGGTCGATGCCGTCGGCCATGCCCCACAGCAGATAGCCCGAGCGGTCGTACTCGATCTGCTGGAGCTGCTGGAGGAGCTTGGTGCGCCGGGCGGTGTCGGCGGTGCCGATGGCCTTCTCGTAGGCCTTGTCGAAGGCGGAGTCCTTCCAGCCGGCCTCGTTCTGGCCACTGTCGGAGACCATGGTCTTGCTGGCGAAGAAGACCACGGAGTCGTTGGTGCCCCAGTAGGTCGTGTAGAGGTCGCCCTTGAGCCAGGTCTTGTCCCAGAAGACGGCCGACTCCTGCTTGACGACCTTGATCTTCACCCCGGCCTCGCGGAGCTGGGAGGCGAGCAGGGTGGCCGATTCGGCGAGTCCGGCTATGTCCTCGGTGGTGAACAGTTCGTACGTCCGCGAGGTGTCGAAGCCGGCTTCCCTGAGGAGCTTCCTGGCCTTGGCGAGGTCGCGGGTGCGCTGCGGAACGTCCTTGTCGTAGGCGGGGTCGCCGGTGCCGAGGATGTCGTTGGCGACCGTGCCGTATCCGGACAGGACCTGCTTGACCATGGCCTCGCGGTCGACGGCGAGGCGCAGCGCCTCGCGCACCTTCGGGTCGGCGAACGGGCCGTCGGCCGTGCGCATGACGAGGGGCATCGCCATGTCGTTCGGGCGGCGGACCGTCTGGATGTCCTTGCGGGACGCGGCGGTTCGGGCGGCGACGGCGCCGGCGTTCGAGGCGACGTCGATCTGGCCGGCCAGCAGGGCGTTGGCCATCGCCTGCGGGCTCTCGAAGATCTTCACCTCGATGGCGTCGAGGTGGACCTCGCCGCCGTACCAGTCGTCGTTGCGGACCAGGCGGGCGTTGCCGGAGCGGAACCAGTCGAGCTTGAAGGGCCCCGTGCCCGGGGCCTTGGCGATGTCCTTGTCGGAGGTTCCCTCGGGGACCACGAAGGTGGTGAGCCTTGTGAGCAGCGGCAGTTCGGCGTTGGCGTAGTCGGAGACCAGGACGACGGTGTCGGTGCCCTCGGCGGTGATGTTCTTCGCCTGGATGCCGGGCAGCCGGGAGGCGCCGGACGGGGTGGCGCGCAGCCGCTTCAGCGAGAAGACGACGTCCTCGGCGGTGACCGGTGAACCGTCGTGGAACCTGGCCCCCTTGGCGAGGGTGAAGCGCCAGGTCCTGAGGTCGGCGGACGGCTTCCAGCTCGCCGCGAGCCGGGGCAGGGTGTTCGGCTTGGCGCCGGGCACGGTGAGGGTGTCGTATACGAGGCTGAGGATCAGGTAGTCGCTCTCGTTGGACTGGGTGCCGTGCGGGTCGCGGGTGATGGCACCGGCCCGGCCGAGGGCGCCGACGCGCAGCGTGCCGCCCTTGCGCGGCTTGGCGGAGCCGCCGGAAGCGGACCCGGCCGGCTCGTCGCCGCTGCCGCCTCCACAGGCGGCGAGCAGGGCTGCCGCGCTCAAGGCGCCACCTACTCCGAGCAGTTGACGTCTCGTCAGGTCCACTTGGTCCTCGATTTCACAAGCCGAGCTGAAACTTTGCTTAGGCTTGCCTACCCTAAATCACAGCTGGGACACAAGGGCACACAGGCTGTGACGTAGATCAAACTTAGGTAAGCCTTGCCTACTCCCTGTGGGCTGACTATGTTTCCGATCGGCTACCGGGCCGCGCCACAGCAGCCCGCCCCTCCGTACCGCGACCGCACCCCCCACCCGCACCGAACGGACGGTTCACCCATGCCGACGGGAGCCATCCCCGTACGCCGGCTCAGCCCCGACTCGGTCGAGGAGCTGACCACAGCGGCCCACGCCCTGCTCGCCGCCTTCGACGGCCGCGCCACCCAACCCGATCTGCTCGCCGAAGTCCCGCACACGGCCGCCTCGTTGGGGGACGGGATCCGGCAGGCCTGCCGCCCCGTCGACACCCCGGACGGACTGTTCGTCCTGCGTGGGCTCCCCGTGGACGACGAGGCGATCGGCCCGACCCCCGGCCACTGGTCGACCGCCGCGGACGCGGGCGCCGCATTCGACGTAGTCCTCCTCCTGCTCTCGACCCTCATGGGCACACCCGTCGCGTGGGAGGGTCAGCAGGACGGCCGGTTCGTGCACAACATCGTCCCCTCGCCCGGGCACGAGCAGGAACAGACCGGCGCCAGCAGCAGCGTGCTGCTCAGCCCGCACACCGAGGACGCCTTCCACCCCGGCCGTGCCCATCTGCTCGTCCTCGGCTGCCTGCGCAACCACGACTCCGTCGCCACCACGGCCGCCAGCGTCCGCCGTGTCCAACTGGGCGCCGAAGATGTCGAGTTGCTTAGCCGGCCGGCTCTTCCCATCCTTCCCGACGACGCCTACGCCGAGGCCCAGGCCTACGCCGGCGATCCGCCGTCGGTGCCCACGCTGTGGCAGGCCGAGGACGGCCCCACCCTGCGCTTCGACCCCGCCTACACCCCGCTGGAGCGGGCCTCCGACGCCCATCGCGCCGCCTACCGCCGCCTGGAGGACGAACTCGCCCGGGTCTCCGTGGCGGTGAGCCTGAACCCCGGCGAGGTCCTGGTCGTCGACAACGACCTCGTGGTCCACGGCCGCGTCCCCTTCCAGGCGCGCTACGACGGCACGGACCGCTGGCTGAAACGTTCCTCCGTGCGCGTGCCCGGACGCCGCACCCGTCCCCCCGCCGAGCGTGCGGAGCACGGCTACGGCCAGACCGTTGTGGAGGCTTTCGCATGAGCGGCATACCCGGCAGCGCGGGCAGCGCACTGCGCGTCCTGAGCACCAGCGATGTGGCGGGCATCGACATCGGCCTCGCCGACGTCGTCTCCGTGGTGGAGGAGGCCTACGGCACGCTCGCCGCCGGCCGCTCCGACAACCCGCGCAAGCTCACCGTCCAGCCCGGCGACGGCCACTCGGTGGCGTACGCGATGCTGGGCCGGGACGGCGTGCGCGACGTCGTCGCCGTCAAGACGTCGTACAAGCACGGCCTGCACGAGGACCGCGCCAAGCAGCACTACTACACGACGCTGACCCTCTACGACGACACCACCGGCCTGCCCGTGGCGATGATGGACTGCGGCCGGGTCGGCGCCCTGCGCACCCCGGCCGTCTCCGCCCTGCTCGCCCGGGAACTCGCCGCCCCCGGCAGCCGCAGCGCCCTGGTCGTCGGCACCGGCACGCAGGGGCGGCTCGCGCTGCCCTTCCTGCTGACCACCCTGCCGGACCTGGACCGGCTGATGCTCTTCGGCACGCATCCCGACGGCGTCCGGGCAGTGCGGGAGCAGTTGCGGGCGCACTTCCCCGAGCGGGACGTGGAGGTGGTGACCGACCTGCGGGCCGCCGCCGGGGACGCCGACATCGTGCTGGCCACAGCGGGGCCGAACACCCCGGCCGCCGTGGAGTCCGCCTGGCTCAAGCCCGCCGCGCTGTCCGTGCTGGTCGGCTACGGCATAGCCCCCTCCACCCTGCACCACGCCGACCGGGTCGTCGCCACCAGCGCCGCGCAGATGCGCGTCACCGGCACGGACATGGCCGACGCGGACGGCCGACTGCGCGATGTGGACGCCGAGTTCCCCGAGGTGCTGGCCGGGCGCGCGGAAGGCCGTACGGACCCGGGGCAGCGAATCTTCGCCTACAACAGCGGGCTGGTCGTCACCGACATCGCCCTCGGCCACCGGTTCGCCCAACTCGCCCTCGCCCAGGGCCTGGGCACGGCGGTACAGGTGTGGCAGTGACGCCCCTGCCGACCCTGCCCGGTCGCACGACCGAAGCGGTGCGCGCGCTGCTCCGGCCCGACTCCCTGTTGTTCGAGCTGAGTTACGCGTTCGGGGGGCCGTACCACGTGCTGTTCCCTGAGCTGTTCGACAGCAACGCCAGAGCGTTCCGGACGGCGTTCGCCGAGGCGGGTGTCGACGGGCACGTCTACTACGCCAAGAAGGCCAACAAGGCGGCCGTGTTCGCGGAGCGGGCCGCGGTGCTGGGCCTGGGCGTCGACGTGGCGAGCCACGGCGAGCTGCGCGAGGCGCTGGCCGCCGGGGTACGTGGAGCCGATCTGGTGGTGACCGGCCCGGCCAAGGCGGACGAGCTGCTGCGCGTAGCCGTGCTGCACGGCGCGCTCATCGCCGTCGACGCCCTCGACGAGCTGGACCGACTGCTCGGCCTCGCCGCCGAACTGGGACGCACCGCCAGGGTGTTGCTACGGCGGCTGCCGCCGGCGCAGCCGGACAGCCGGTTCGGGCTCGACACCGGCGAACTGGAGGCGGCACTGCGGCGCTGCGCGGCGGCCGGCGTGGACCTGGAGGGCTTCAGCTTCCACCTCTCCGGCTACGAGGTCGAGTCGCGTGCCGACCTCGCCGCCGAACTGGTCCGGCTGTGCCTGCGCGCACGGCAACTGGGCCTGCGCGCCGACCGGATCAGCATCGGCGGCGGTTTCGCGGTCGACTACGTGGACGCGGGTGACTGGGACTCCTTCGACGAGGCCCTCCGTCCCGAGCACGTCCACGCGGGGAAGACGTTCTCCGGCTTC
Source organism: Streptomyces sp. Ag109_G2-15 (assembly GCF_900215565.1). Lineage (NCBI taxonomy): Bacteria > Bacillati > Actinomycetota > Actinomycetes > Kitasatosporales > Streptomycetaceae > Streptomyces > Streptomyces sp. Ag109_G2-15. The sequence goes on along the minus strand of NZ_OCNI01000001.1, from coordinate 7,573,109 downwards.
TACCCCTACCACTCCCCCGTCGCCGGGGCCGACGCCCTGCGCGCGGTCCTGGCCGCCGTGCCCGCCGGGGAGCAGGCTCCGCTGGCCACCCTCCTGCGCACGGCGGGAGTGACGCTGCTCGTGGAGCCGGGGCGGGCCCTGCTGGACCAGGCCGGATGCACGGTGTTCGGCGTCCAGGGCGTCAAGGAACGCGACGGGTACGGGATCCTCACCGTGGACGGCACCAGTCTGAGCCTGTCCGAGCAGTGGTTCGCCAGCGAGTTCCTGCCGGACCCGGTGCTGGTGCCCGCGGCTCCCGGACCCGGGGCGCCCGAAGGGCCGTACCCGTGCTGTGTCGGTGCCGCCTCCTGCCTGGAGTCCGACCTGCTCACCTGGCGCAAGATCCCCTTCTCGCGCCGCCCCGCCGTCGGTGACCTGCTCGTCTATCTCAACACCGCCGGCTACCAGATGGACTCCAACGAGTCACCGTTCCACGAACTGCCGCTGCCGCCCAAGGCCGTCATCGAGCCCGCCGCCGGCCCGGGCCGCCCCCGCTGGCGCCTCGACCGCCACCCATAGAGAGTTCCCGACCATGGACCTGTCCCTGCACCGCCCGCCCGTCGTGCGCCGGGTCTCCGAACTCATCGGTGCCACCCCGCTGTTCGAGCTGTGCCGCACCGAGGACGACGTACGGTTGCTGCTGAAGCTGGAGCAGTTCAACCCGACCGGGACGGCCAAGATACGCATGGCCCGGCAGATGGTCCTCGACGCCGAGGAGCGCGGGCTGCTGCGCCCCGGCGGGAGGATCGTCGAGTCCACCTCCGGCAACACCGGTCTCGGCCTCGCCGTCGTCGCCGCCGAGCGCGGCTACACCTTCACCGCCGTCGTCGACCACCATGCCGCCGCCGACAAGCTGCGCGCGATGAAGGCCCTCGGCGCCGAACTCGTCTACGTCGCCGACGAGGGCGACGAGGAGCTGGCCACCGCGGCCCGCGAGGAGTTCGCCGAGAGGCTGGCCGCCGAGACGCCGGGCGCCTACTTCACCGAGCAGCACAACAACCCCGCCAACGGGGTCGGTTACCACGCCGTCGCCCGCGAACTCGACGCCGCGCTGGACGGCCGCGTCGACGTGCTGATCGCAGCGGTCGGCACCGGCGGCGGGCTCTTCGGCACCGGCGGCGAACTGCGCAGGACCGTGCCGCAGGTGCGGATCGTCGGCGTGGAACCGAAGGGCTCCATCGCCTTCGGGCCACCCGCCCACGACTACTACCAGTCCGGCACCGGCACGCCCGAGGGCGCGACGATCGGCGCCATGGTCGACTACGACCTGCTGGACGAGGGCGTGAAGGTCGGCGACGTCGAGGCCTTCGCCACCGCCCGCGTCCTCGCCCGCCGCACCGGGCTGCTGATCGGCGGCTCGGCGGGCGGGGTGGTGTACGAGGCGCTGACCCGGCTGTCCTCGCTCCCGCCCGGTACGACTATGGTCGCGCTGGTCAACGACGGCGGCGAGAAGTACATGGACACCGTCTTCGACGACGACTGGATGACCGCCCGCGACCTGCTCGACGCCCATGTGGAGCGCGAGGTCGACGAGTTGCTGACCAAGCTCCGCCCCACCACCGCGCCGGACACCCCACAGGAACAGCACTGATGCCGCCCGTCCTCGCCCGCCTGCTCACCGACGGCCGCGCGCTGGCCACGCTCGCCGTACCGCTCGCGCTCACCCAGCTCGCCCAGGTCGCGCTCACCACCACCGACACCGTCATGATGGGCCTGATCAGCACCGAGGCCCTCGCGGCCGGCGGTCTGGCCATGGTCGTCTTCAACCAGCTGCGCACCATGGGCGTCGGTCTGGTCACCGCCGTCGGCAACCAGGTCGCCGCCGCCGACGCACGTGCCGAGCGGGACGGCGGCGAACAGGCGCGCGATGAGGTACGGGACCTGGTCCGGGCGAGCCTGCTGCTGGCGACCCTGGCCGGGCTCGTCGGCGCGGTGCTGATGGTGCTGATCGGGCATGCCATGGTCTGGCTCGGCCAGGACCCGGACGTCGTCGACACCGCGAAGCCGGTGCTGTACGCCATGGCACCCGGACTGATCCCCTGCCTGTGGTTCCAGGCGATCCGGCAGTTCACCGTCGGCATGCGCCGCCCACAGGCCCTGCTGCGCATCACCCTTGCCTCGATCGCCGTCAACGCGGGTCTCAACTGGGCCTTCATCCACGGTACTTGGATCGTCCCGAAGCTCGGTCTGCCCGGCATCGGGCTCGCCACGACCGCGGTGTACGCCCTGTCGTTCCTGGCGCTGTACGCCTCCGCCCGGCGCGATCCCGCCCTGGCGCCGCTACTGTCCCTGCGCATCTGGCGGACCCGTCCGGCCACCCTGCGCCGGCTGACCGCGCTCGGCACGCCGATCGCCGCCACCTACGGCTCGGAGGCGGGCTTCTTCTCGGTCGTCGCGCTGATGGTCGGCAGCTTCGGCACCGCCGCGCTGGCCGCGCACACCGCCGTCAACCAGCTCGTGTACATCGTGTTCCAGATCGCCGTGGGCCTCTCCCACGCCGCGTCCCTCGGCGTCAGCCGCGAACTCGCCCTGGGCAACAAGGCGGCGGCCCAACGGCTCAAGACCACGGCGCTGGCCTGCGCCGCCGCGGTCATGGCGGTCGTGGCGCTGGTGTACGTGACCGTGCCCCGCCTGGTCCTGGCCCCGTTCTTCGACACCGGCGACTCGGCGGCCACCGACATCGCCGTGCATCTGCTGCTCGTCGCCGCGGTCCTGCAGTTCTTCGACTGCACGCAGAACATCGGCGTCGGCCTGCTGCGCGGCCTGGACGACACCAAGGGTGGCTTCCGCGTCACCCTCGTCGGCTACTGGCTCGTCGGTCTCCCCACCGCGGCGCTGCTCGGCCTCGGCACCGGACTCGACACCCTCGGCATCTGGCTCGGCCTCCTCACCGGCCTCGCCGCCACCGCCGTACTCCTGCTGCGCCGCTTCAACCGGGGCGTCGGCCGACTGGAGGCGACCTCGGCACCGGCGACCGTCTGAACGGGCGGCTGGTCGGCGAGCTGAGCATTACGGCTGGTGAGCCAGTCGATCTTTGTGTGGCGAGGTATCTGCGGTGTCGTTGCAGCGTGCATAGGATCGCCGGCATGACACTCCGACCTGCTCTGGTGAACATAAAGGCACTTGATGACTCGGCGGTCGGCCGGTTCTGGGCGGAGGCGCTCGGCTGGGGTGTTTCCAGCTCGCAACCCGGCGCGACCGCCGCCAAACCCGCCGGCTTCGATTGGCTGGACCCGGTCGGCGTCTGCATCTGCGTCATCGCCGTCCCGGAACCCAAGACAGCAGCAAAGAACCGTGTGCACGTCGATCTCGCCACCACCTCTGCGGCCCATCAGGCGGAGTTGGTCGCGCGCCTCCGGGCTCTCGGTGCGACGCCCGCCCACGTGGGCCAGGGCGACGTGCCGTGGACGGTCCTCGCCGACCCGGAGGGCAACGAGTTCTGCGTGCTGGAGCCGCGGGAGATCTACCGGGACACCGGGCCGATCGCCCGGGTGGTGGTCGACTGCGCCGATCCGCGGGCCATGGCCCGCTTCTGGGACGAGGCGCTGGACTGGACCCTGCACGAGGTGACCGACGATCACGCGGTGCTGCGCTCCGCCAAGGGTGTCGGCCCGTATCTCGAGTTCCTCCGCACCGGCGTGAAGACCGTGCCGGACCGCGTCCATCTTGACCTGGTGCCGGACGCCGGTGACGACAAGGCAGCGGAGGTGGCCCGGCTGCGGGCCCTCGGCGCCACCGACCTCGACGTCGGCCAGGGTGACGTCCCGTGGACGTGCCTGACCGACCCGGAGGGCCACGAGTTCTGCGTCCTCTCCCGGTCCTGACGCCGAGCAGCTGAACGACGGCCGCCGAGAAGTCAGGGGCGGTCCGCGGTGGCCGGCCGCCACAGCATCGGCAGGTCCGCGGGCCGTACCCGCACCGTCACCGGCAGCGCGGCCTCCACCTCGCCGTCGGCTCCGTAGGGGACGGGGCGGGAGGCCTCGATGCGGATCTCCTTTCCGCGCAGGACCCGCACCTCGGGGCGGTGGACGTGGCCGCCTGTCTTCAGCTCGTTCATGAGGGTGAAGAACAGCCGGCGCGGGGCCTCGCGGATCATGACGATGTCCAGCAGTCCGTCGTCCACCCGCGCGCCGGGCGCGATGAGCCGGCCGGAGCCGTAGTAGGGGGAGTTGGCGGCCACGACGGTGTAGCCGCGGTGGGCGTGCTCCTCGCCGTCTACGGTGACGCGGTAGTCCGCCGGTCGCCAGGTGGTCACGGCGCGCAGGCCGCCCGCGTAGTACGACGCGGACCCGCGCAGCAGCCGGGCCTCGTTGGCGTGCCGGTTGGCCAGCGCGTCGACGCCGGCGTAGACGCTGCCCAGGACCACGGTGCGGTGGTGGACGGCCGACTCCACCTCGATGGTGTCGACAGGGCTGGGCTCGGCGTGCAGCAGGAGGTCGGCGAGCGCGGCCGGGTCGGCCGGCAGGCCCAGCGCCCGGGCGAAGTCGTTGCCCCGGCCGGCGGGTACGAGGCCCAGGACCGTACCCGTGCCGCTGAGCGCGCCGCCGATGCCGCCCGCCATGCCGTCGCCGCCGACCGCCAGGACCACCCGGCCGCGTTCCCCGGCCTGCCGGGCGATGTCCTGGGCGTGGGCGAGGCTGTTGCTGTACTCCGTCTCCAGCTCGGCTCCGGCCTCGCGGAGCAGTCGGGCCAGGTGGAGCAGCGATGCCGCCCCGGTCGAGTCGCCCGCGGTCGGGTTGACGACGGCGGTGAACTGTCGCATCGGTGGGCCTCCGGGCGGTGACGAGAGTGACGGGCTGGCGGAACGGATCAGTCGGTGGGCAGCAGGACGCCCGGGTTGAGGAGTCCGTCGGGGTCGAGGCGGCGCTTGACGGCGCGCAGGGCCTCGACACCCAGCGCTCCGGCCTCCCTGACATACCAGTCTCGGTGGTCGGTGCCCACCCCGTGGTGGTGGGTGATCGTGCCGCCGGCGGCGAGTACCGCGTCGTTGGCGGCGTGCTTGGCGTGCGTCCAGTGCGCGACGGGGTCCTCGCCCTGGGCGCTGACGACGGTGAAGTACAGCGAGGCGCCGTTCTCGTACACGTGGGAGATGTGGCACATCACCAGGGGCGGGGTGCCGGCCTCGGTGAGGGTGTCGGCGAGGGCGGTGCGGACCGCCGCGTACAGGTCGGGGATCCGGGACCAGAAGGCGGCGGTCTCCAGCGTCTCGGCGAAGGCTCCCGCGTCGAGCAGGGAGTCGCGCAGGTAGGGCGCCGAGTAGCGGCCGTGGGCCCAGCGTTCGCCCGGTTCGGATCCGATCAGGGTGCCGCCGGCGGCGCGCAGGACGGCCGCCGCCTGCTCGCGGCGCTGGGCCGTGTCCTCGGCCGTGCCCTCGTAGCCGGTGATCGCCATGCATCCGGCGTTGCTCTCCAGGCCGGCGCCGATGGCGTCCGGCTGGGCGAGGCCGATGAGCGTCTCGGTCTCGTCGGACAGGCGCAGCACGGTCGGCCGGGGTCCGTCCTGGGCGAGCCGGCGCAGTGCCGCGGTTCCCTCCTCGAAGGAGGCGAACCGCCAGCCCTCGTAGACCCGCTCCTCCGGCAGCGGGCGGATCCGTACGGTGACGGAGGTGATGACGCCGAAGGCGCCCTCGGAGCCGAGGATCAGCTGGCGCAGGTCGGGTCCGGCGGCGGAGCGGGGGGCTCGGCCCGTCTCGATGGTTCCCTCGGGAGTGGCGAGGGTGAGGCCGAGCACCATCTCGTCGAAGCGGCCGTATCCGGCGGAGGCCTGTCCGCTGGAGCGGGCGGCGGCGAAGCCGCCGATGGTGGCCCACTCGAAGGACTGCGGGAAGTGGCCGAGGGTGAAACCCCGTGCGGCGAGCAGGGCTTCGGCCTCGGGGGCGCGCAGGCCCGGCTGCAGTACGGCGGTGCGGGAGACCGGGTCGAGGTCGAGCAGGCCGGTCATGCGGCGCAGGTCCAGGGCGACGAAGGTGCTCCGCTGGGGCGCGAGTCCGCCCACGACAGAGGTGCCTCCGCCGAAGGGGACGACGGCCAGGCCGTGCACGGCGCAGGCTCGCAGCACGGCGAGGACCTCGTCGTGGGAGGCGGGCAGGACCACGGCCTGCGGGACGTCGGACGTGTCGCCGGCGCGCAGCCGCAGCAGGTCGGGGGTGGACTTGCCGCGGGTGTGCCGGATGCGGCTCTCGGCGTCCGTGCGGACGTGGTCCTCGCCGCCGACGGCCTGGGCGAGCGCCTTGAGCGCCGCCGGGTCGGCCGTGGGCGCGGGCAGGTCGATGTCCTGAAGGGCGAGCGCCGGCGTGGTCCGCGGTTTGACGCCGAGCAGGTCGCGCAGCAGTCCGGTCACCGTGTCGGGCAGCGGTGCCGCCTTGGCCGGGTCGCCCCAGCCGTTCCACAGCATGTCCATCGAAGGGTCGTCCTCACAGGTCGGTGTGCTCGGTTCGCGCGGCGGCGTCTCCGCCCGGCCCCCGGGGCGTTACACTGTGACACATGACGCCTATTCGTCACAACGGTTCGGACAATGATCACGTGCTCGACGCGGTGCGCGACTGTGTGCTGGCCGTCGGGGTCCGCCGCACCACCCTCGCCGACGTGGCCCGCCGCGCCGGCGTCTCCCGGATGACGCTGTACCGGCGCTGGCCCGACCTGCGCACGCTGGTGGGCGACCTGATGACCCGTGAGTGGATCGACGTGGCCACCCGCGCGATACCGGAGCACACGCCCGGCACCGAGACGCGCGGCCGGATCGTGGCGGGGCTGGTGGCGGGGGTGGAGGCGTTCCGCGCCCACCCGCTCTTCCGCAAGATCGTCGACGTCGATCCCGAGCTGCTGCTCCCCTACGTGCTCGACCGGCGCGGGGCGAGCCAGGAGGCGCTGCTGGCCCTGCTGGCCGACGCGCTGCGCGAGGGCCACGCGGACGGCTCCGTGCGCACCGCGCACACCGAACGGCAGGCCCGTGCCCTGCTGTTGATCGTGCAGTCCTTCACCCTGTCCCTGCGCACGATGACCGACGAGGACGATCCCGACCTCGACTCCGCGGCCTTCCTCGGCGAGCTGCGCACCCTTCTGGAGAGGACCCTGACGCCATGAGCCACCTCGAGGCCGTACGAGGCTCGTCCCTCGGCGCGGGTCGGCGTACCCGGGAACTGGCCGAGGCCACCGACGGCAGGGTCGCCGACGTCCTGGTCGTCGGGCTCGGCGCCACGGGGGCCGGAGCCGCCCTGGACGCGGCCGCCCGCGGTCTGGACGTCGTCGCGGTCGACGCCCATGACCTGGCCTTCGGCACCTCCCGCTGGAGTTCCAAGCTCATCCACGGCGGGCTGCGCTATCTGGCCTCCGCGCAGTTCGACGTCGCCCACGAGAGCGCGGTCGAGCGCGGAGTGCTGATGACCCGCACGGCCCCGCACCTGGTCGCCGCCCAGCCGTTCGTGCTGCCGCTGACCCCGCTGGTGTCTCGGGCGCAGGCCTCGCTGGCCTGGGCCGGGTTCCGGGCCGGCGACATGCTGCGGCTGGCCGCCCGGACCCCGCGTCAGGTGCTGCCCGCCCCGCGCCGGCTGTCGGCGACGGAGGCCCGGCACCTGGCGCCCTCGGTGCGCGCGGCCGGGCTGCGCGGCGGGCTGCTGTCCTGGGACGGCCGGGTCACCGACGACGCCCGGCTGGTGACCGCCCTGGCGAGGACCGCCGCCGCGCAGGGCGCCCGGGTGCTGACCCGGGTCAGGGTGCTGGAGCTGACCGGCACGGTCGCCCGCGTCCGCGACGAACTCACCGGCGAGGAGGGCGAGATCCGCGCCCGCGCCGTGATCAACGCCACCGGCGTGTGGGCGGGTGACCTCGTCGACGGCATACGGATCCGGCCCTCCCGCGGCACGCACCTGGTCCTGCGCTCGGAGCGGCTCGGCGCCCTGCCGGCCGGCCTGCACATCCCGATCCCGGGCGAGACCAACCGCTTCGTCCTGGTCCTGCCCCAGGGGGACGGCCGGGTCTACGTCGGCCTCACCGACGAGCCGGTCGACGGCCCGATCCCCGACGTACCGGAGGTCCCCGAGACCGACATCGGCTTCCTGCTGGACGTGCTCGGGTCCGCCCTGGACACGCCGGTCCACCGGGACGAGGTCGTCGGCGCCTTCGCCGGGCTGCGCCCCCTGCTGGACACCGCCGGGCACGACGGCCCGGGTGACGGACCGGCCCGTACCTCCGACATCTCCCGCCGGCACGCGGTGCTGACCTCCCCCGACGGGGTGACCACCATCGTGGGCGGCAAGCTCACCACCTACCGGCGGATGGCCGAGGACGCCGTGGACGCCGCCGTCGAGGCCCGTGGCCTGCCCGCGCGCCCCTCCCCCACCGCCGCCCTGCCGCTGGTCGGCGCCGCCGCACCGGACCGGCTGCGCGCCCTGCCCGCGCCCCGCCGGCTGGTCCGCCGCTACGGCACCGAGGCCCCGGCCGTCCACGCCCTCACGGAGCGGGATCCGGCCCTGGCCGAACCGGTGCTGCCCGGGTACCCGGTCACCCGGGCCGAACTCGTGTGGGCCGCCGGGCACGAGGGCGCCCTCGACGCGGCGGACCTCCTGGACCGGCGCACCCGGATCGGCGTCGTCCCCGAGGACCGCGCGGAGGCGCTCGCGATCGCCCAGGAGGTCCTGGCACAGGCGACCACCGACGTCAGGTCAGTGAACCAGCGTTGACCGGATCACCGGAGCGCGGCCGGGGAACGGTGCCGCTCGGCGGCGGCTCCTCGTCGTGCTCCACCCAGGCCGTCAGCGCGGTGAAGGCGGTGCGGTAGCAGGGCAGGATCGGACGCAGCCGGTCCGGGAAGGTGTCGTAGAGGCTGTCGACGTGGGTTCCGCCCTCGATCCGGTAGTACCGATGCAGTCGGGAGCGGCCCTGCTCGGCGATCATCCGCGCGTAGACGTCGGACTGGACGGTGATCGGCAGCAGTGCGTCCAGGGTTCCGTGCAGCGTGATCATCGGTCTGCCGATGCGGCCGGTGAGGGAGATCCGGGCGACGGCCTCATGGACGGGACGCGGCCGTGCGGCGTAGTCGTACGCGGCGTCGGAGGGGCAGGGGGCGAGGATCTCCTCGGGGGTCGTACCGGCCGAGGCGCCGGGACAGGCGGGGTCGTAGCCGGGGTCGAACTCGGCGCGGTAGATCTTCTGGGTCAGGCCCCAGTACGCCTTCTCGTGGTACGGCCACAGGAACTCCGACCCTCGCGCGAAGCCGGCCGCGTACATGTCCTCGTCGTCGGCCCGGCCCAGTTGGCGGGCGACGGCGGTGGGCAGGAAGGTGAGCAGGTTCGGGCCCTCGGGCCGCCACAGCGGGCCCTCCCAGTCGACGCCGCCGTCGTACAGCTCGGGGTGGTTCTCCAGCTGCCAGCGGGTGAGGTAGCCGCTGTTGGAGATCCCGGTCATGTACGTGCGGCGCGGGGCGTGGCCGTAGTGCTGGGCCACCACGGCCCTGGCGGCCCGGGTGAGCTGGGTCGTGCGCCGGTTCCACTCGGCGACGGCGTCGCCGGGACGAGCGCCGTCGGTGTAGAAGTCCGGGCCGCAGTTGCCCTTGTCGGTGGCGGCGAAGGCATAGCCCTGGGCCAGCACCCAGTCGGAGACGAGGGTGTCCATCGCGTACTGCCTGCGGACGCCCGGGGCACCGGTGACGACCAGCTTGCCGTTCCAGTGTTCGGGCAGCCGCATGACGAACTGGGCGTCGTGGTTCCAGCCGTGCGCGGTGTTGAGGTGCGAGGAGCCGGGGAAGTAGCCGTCGATCTGCCAGCCGGGCACGCCGGAGGGGTTGTGGGTGCCCCGGGCGGTGAGTCCGGCCCAGTCCGCGGGGTCGGTGTAGGGCGTGCCGGTGAGGGCGCTGGTCGTCAGGTCGTCGTGACGGGAGATCAGCTGCCGTTCGGCACCGGGAACCGTGATCCGGCGCCGGCCGCCGGGACCGTCGTCGGCTCGGGCGGCAGCCGTGGGCGTGACCGCCGATGCCGCCAGCAGGGCGGCGGACAGGAGGGTGGTTCGTCGACTGGGGCGCATGACGCACATCGTTGGCCTCCCGCACCGGGTCGGCCATGGAGGGAGCCCACACTCCGACGGCCTCCGCAGTAGAGCCAACGACCATGCTGCGATGGGCGTCTCCGGCGTGCGGGCTGACGGTGCCTACGGCACGCTACGGGACGGTCGAGAGCACGAGCCGACGTCGCAGCCGGGCGGGGAACAGATCAAGGCGTACTCGACCGCTTCCCCGGCGTCCGGCTCGCCGTACCGGCCGCCGAGGTCGAGTTCCAGCGCGGGGGCCTCATTCGCGGGCCGAGGACGCTGCCGGTCGCCTGGCAGCCCGCTCACGCGGAGGGGAGTGTCCGCACCGCCCGGTCGAACGCCGAGTCGCGGCCCCGGTCGAACTCCTCCTTCGTGAAGACCGGTTCGGTCAGCTGCGGCGGGACGCCCGTGCCGTCGAAGGTGCGGCCGGTGCGGGTCAGGTACTCCTCGTTCGGCAGGCCGAAGAGCATGCCGTCGGGAAGGTGGCGCAGCATCACGTCCGAGAAGACGCCCTGCGTGGGCTGCCCGACGCGCACCGTACGGCCCGGCCGGTCCAGGAGTGCCTGGGTGAAGGTCTCCCCCGCGCTCACCGTGGAACCGCCGGTGAGGACGGCGACGGGGCCGGTGTAGCGGGGTGCGTCGGCCGGGACGACCGGAACGGGTTCGGGGCGGGTGTGCCGGGTCGGGTCGGCCGGATCGTTGCGGGCCCGCTTGGAGTACGCGATGTAGGGGGTGTCGGTGAGGCGCTGGGCGATGCGGATGCCGAGGGTGTCGGAGCCGCCGCCGTTGATGCGCAGGTCGATGATCAGCCCCGTCAGGCGTCGCACCCGGCCGGGGGTCAGGATCGTGTTCAGCGCCCTGTCGAGTTCGGCCTGCTGCGCGCTGTACGGGGCGTCCTCGCCGGCGTATCCGCCGAAGCCGGAGATCCGCAGATAGCCCTGGCCGCCGCGCAGGTCGGCATAGGTGATGCGGCCGTCGGCGAAGTCCCGCCGGCAGGGCGCGTCCTCGAGGTCGCGGGCGACGATGAACTTCTTGACCTTCGCGTCCAGTTCCTCGCTCGGCATCTCGGTGCCCGGCCGGACCTGGTAGAAGACGCGGTCGCCGTCCTGGATCCCGACATGGGCGTCGTACAACGGCCGCACCATCCGGCTGAAGACGTCGAAGAGTTCCTTCCTGGTGGTGTCCTTGTGCACCGACGGCCGGTACCGGTCGCGTACGGCGTGCCAGTCGACGCCCTTCGCGGCGAAGAACGGGTAGTTCTCCTCGAAGGTCTGCCAGAAGACGTCGAAGTCGGCACGGGGGTCGTCCGGCAGGACGCGGGTGCAGTCGGCCGGCAGTGCGGCGATCCGTCGGAGCCCCCGGTGGCCCACCGAGCTGTCCGCGGCGAGTACGGCATGGTCGCGGTCGTGCACGGTCCGGACGGTCAGGACGGTGCCGTCCGTCGTCGTGTAGGTGCCGGGTCCCGTCTGCTGTGAGGTGTCGCCCTTGACGCAGCCGGCGGACGTGGTCTGGTACTCCTGGAGGACTCCACCGCCGAGGGTGAGGACGGTGCCGTAGCCGTCCATGCGCCACACACCGTCGGTGCTCGGCCGCGCGGCGGCTGCGGCGGTCGGTGCGGCGGCCGCGGTGAGGGTGAGGGCGACGACGGTGGCCGTGACGATGCGCACGATGTGTCCTTCCGGTGCGTGCCCGCGGTGCCTGCGGGGCACCACCAGCGTGGCCGACGGCGCCGCGCCCGCTCCATCCGGCGAACCGGTGCATCGAAGGTCGGGACAACCCCCGTGTCCCGGTGCCGGCTCAGGCGGAGTGCCGCGCCAGACTCTCCAGGACGGCCACCGCCTGATGAGCGTGCTCGTACGGCACGAAGAGGTGGTCGTGGTGGAACCCGGCGACGACGTTGCAGCTCAGGCCGGCGTCGGCGAGTTCCCGCGCGACCGCGGCGGTCAGCCCCACCGCCTCGAGCGCCGAGTGGACCCGCAAGGTGATCCAGGCGGCCACGTAGTCGTACCCCAGCCCCGCCGCGTCCGCCTCGTCCAGTCGCGCCACCAGGGTCAGGCCCTCCTGCTCGGCGACCGTGACCACCGGGGTGATGCCGGAGGGCACACCTCCCTCGACCGTGGTGAACACATAGCGGCCCGGATTCAGCTCGGGGCGCATCCCGCTCAACAGCTTCTGCAGATCTCTCTCGCCGGTCATGACCACACGGTACGGAACCCGCGATCACCGCTGCTCGAAATGGCTCGGTCTGTCGTCGCGGTAGACCAGACGGCCCAGCCGGGCCGCGCGCTCGCGGGGCATGAGGGCCCAGGTGCCGTCGGTGCGGCGGAGCGCGGCCGAGTGCCACGGGGTGGTCCAGGCGTCCGGGGCGTCGGGCAGGCGGATGCCGTCGTGGCTCTTCAGGGCCCAGGGTGTGGTGAAGGCGTACTCGACGAGCCGGTGGTCGCAGTACGGCACGCGCACCTCCAGGCCCTGGGCCATGCTCAACTGGTCGGCAGGGCGATGCCCTTGTCGAAACCGGGGAGGTCGCGCAGCCAGGACAGTTCCGCGGCCGCCTGCCCGGCGACCGCGGCTGCGCCGCAATGTGCGCCACCGTGGGAATCAACCGGCGCCCCGCTATGGCCCGTACGAGCAGCACTCCGCCAAGACCTGCCCTGCCCTGCCCTGCCGTCAGGGCAGCGCCGTCCTACAGCCCGGCCATGCTGTTCTCGGCGTCCCGGTCGCCGGTCGGCTCGCCCTCCAGCACCCGGGCGAGGTCCGGTCCGGGCACGGTCGCCAGCCGTGGCAGCAGGCAGGTCCAGAACTCGACCATGCGCTCCTTCGACAGCCAGTCCCGGTCCCCGCTGCCGAGGACCTCGAAGCCGACCGTCGCGGCCACCACGGCCCCGGCCACGCACTCGGGCGAAACGTCGTCCGTCAGCTCTCCCGCTTCCTGCGCCTGGGCGACCACGTCGCGCACCCAGCCGTGCCAGGAGTCCACCACCGCGGTCCCGCCGTCCCGCGCGGGGTCGCCGCTGAGCGCGAATCCGGCCCGCATGACCGGGTCGGCCGCGAACGCGACCACCAGCTGGCGAATCGCGGCGACCAGCACCCCGAGCGCACTGCCGCCAGTGGACCGGCAGTGCGCGGTCATCTCCTCCACCGTGCGCGCCGCCCCGCTCTCGATCTCGCTCGCGAGGGCGTCCTTGCTCGGGAAGTGGAAGTGCAGCGCGCCGGCGCTCACCCCGGCCCGCTTGCTGATCGCGGGCAGGGACGCGCGGGCGTATCCGTCGTGGGCGAAGGCCTCCGCCGCCGCGCGGATGAGGGCCTGCCGTGTGCGAACCGCCCGTACCTGCTTGACCATGACGCCCTCCTCCTGGGCCTGCGCGGAGACGAGCCCACACACCTCGGCCGAATATAACCGCATGTTCAGTATGTTTACGAGGGTGCGGTGCGGCAAGACCTGACGGCACGCCAGGACGAAAACACTCAGGAACTGCACAAACGCCTCCGCCCTGGTGATCTGACGCCCCATCGACCACGAAGCAAACCGCGTGCATGGTTTGACTGTCGGGAGCGTGACACACAAGGAAGTCCGCCGCCCGCGACGGGCGGCGGACTTCCGGCGGGCGCACCCGCCCGCACGCTCAGGACGCCGATGGACGCAGCAGCACCGGCAGCGATCGGTATCCGTTCAGCATGAAAGTCGGAAGCGGGGCCAGCTCCTCGGGCGTGCAGGCAAGTTGTACGTCCGGGAACAGATCGAAGAGCTTGGAGAGGGCGGAGGCGGCCTCGATCTCCCCGAGCGGTGCACCGAGGCAGCGGTGCGTTCCGTGGCCGAAGCCGAGGACGTCCCGGTCGCCGCTGCGCAGCAGGTCGAAGCGGTCCGCGTCCGGCCCGTGCCGGTCGCTCTCGTGGCCGCCCGCCGCGAAGTTGACGAGGATGCAGTCGCCCTTGCGGATCCGCACCCCGTCGAGGTCGATGTCCTCGACCGCGAACCGCATCGGCGCGTACGCCCCGGGCGTGTGCACCCGCATGGTCTCGGCGACCACGTCCGCCCAGGTCGCCCGGCCCGCGCGCAGGTGCGCCAGTTGCTCGGGATGGGTCAGCAGGGCGCCGGCCGCGTTGGTGATGAGGGTGGCCGTGGTGTCCTGTCCCGCGGCGATGAACATGAAGAGGGAGCCGAGCAGTTCGTCCTCGGTGAGGCGGTCGCCGTGGTCCCGGGCCGCGATCAGCGAGCTGGTGAGGTCGTCGCCCGGCCGCTCCCGCTTGGCCTTGACCAGCGCGGCGAGCCGCCCGAAGGCCTCCAGCCGGGCGGCCTCCATCTCCTGGCCGCTGACGGTGGAGCTGAACACCGTGCTGAGCGCCGCGGACAGCGCGTCCGTCTCGGCGCCCTGCGGTACGCCGAACAGCTCGCAGATGACCCGCAGCGGCAGCACCTCCGCGTACGCGGTGCGCAGGTCGACCGGGGTGCCGGGCGGGAGGGCGGCCAGTTCGCCGAGCAGTTCGGCCGACAGCTCCCGCACCCGGGGACGCAGCGCCTCGGAGCGTCGCGCGGTGAACGCGCCGGCCACGAGGCGGCGCAGCCTGGTGTGGTGCTCCCCGTAGGCGAACAGCATGTTCTCGTTCGCCACCCACGGATAGAGCGGCCACTCCTCGGTTATCTTCCCCTCGATGAACGGCGGCCAGTGCAGGCGGGCGCTGCGCGAGACGCGCGGGTCGGTCAGCAGCTGCTCCACGTACCTCTGCTGTACGACGGCCCAGGCGAGCACGCCGCCCGGCAACTCCACCTGGACCGCGGGGCCTTGGGCGCGCAGCATCGCGGCCTCCCCCAGGTGGTCCTGGCCGGTGAGGTCGAGGGCGTACGGGCAGGCGGTCTCTTCCATCGGTGTGCTCCCTGGGTCGGTCCTGCATCACGTTGTGGCGTTGCGACGTGCCCATGGCAGCGATGTCCGCTCCCCCGGCTCCCGGCGTCCGCGGTCCGCGGAGAGACCCCGGTCAGCCGGCGGCCTGCGCCTCCTGCGGTTCCCGGCGCAGCTCCATGGCCTCTTCGTAGACGCGCCGGCCCCGGTCGAGCGACATGTCCAGGCGCACCAGCACCGCGGGGACCGCGATGCTGGTCATCAGGTGCCGGTAGAGGTCGACCACGCGTTCCATCAGGTCGGCATGGTCGTTCATGATCTTGGACAGCACCTGCGCCCCGGTGAACGCGGCGACGAACGCCTTCGCCGCTGCCTCCACGTCGACCTGGGGCAGCACCTCCCCGTTCGCCTTCGCCCGCTCCAGGAGCGTGGCGTTGTAGTCGACCCAGGAGGCCATCGGCACCCGCCGGTCCAGCCCGTCGTGCGGTGACCCCTGGTCCACGGTGAGGCGGATGCTGCCGCGCACCATGGGGTCGCCCGAGCCGAGCAGATGAGCGAGGAGGAAGCCGGCGTCCAGTCCCTCCTGGAGCACCAGCTCCCGCGGCGGCGATTCCGGCACCGACTTCAGCTGGTCGGTCAGCACCGCCTGGGCGAGCTGCTCCTTGGAGGAGAAGTGGAAGTAGAGGGCGCCCTTGGTGACGTTCGCCCGCTGGAGGATCTCCGAGATGGTCGCCGCCTCGTAGCCGACGTCGGCGAACACGTCGGCGGCTGCCACCAGGATGTTGCGCCTCGTCCTGATCGCTCGTTCCTGCAGGGCCACGGCACATCCTCCGCACTGGCTTCACGGACCGGTCGGCCACAAAAAGAAACCGACAGGTACGTATCCTGCCACCTCGGAAGATGGCCTTTCAACCATGTGAACGCCCCCTCCTCACCCGGTACGCCAGAACTCCTCGAGCCGTCGCTGACCGCCACAATAAAACCTGTCGCCCGGTATCTCAACGTTCGCGCAGCGTCTGCCTGTGCAGGGAAGTCCGCCAGAGCGGACCGGAGTTGAGCATCCCGCTTACTTCTGAGGCCGAGGAGCGTCCTCAAGACACCACAGTTCGGCCACCGTTGGCAGAAATTTGGCTTGATAAGCAAACCGGGAGGTCCGTATCTTCTGACTCTGCGCATCCCTACCCTTCCGGATCTGCGACGACGGGAGAGGACCATGACCCTTCTGACACCCCAGGTACATCTCCCCTCCTTGCCGGAGATCGAGCACTACGGCACGAATCAGGCGCTCGGTCCGGACACGTTCCGACCCGACGGTCTGGATTCCGGGCCCGGCGGAGCCCTCTCCGGCACCGTGTCCGGCGAGTTGACCCGGCTCCTCTTCGACGGCGACGACCGGGAGCACATCCACGGGATGTGGCGCGACCTCATCTCGAAGGACACCTTCCGTCACCGCCCCGGGCTCGGCTCCGCCGAGCGTGCCGCCCTCTCCTACGAGTGGCTGCGTCTGGTGAACGACACGGCCGGCGGGGCCGAGCGGCTGGCGGACGACCCGCGGCTGCTGGCGGGGTTGCACGAGTGGGCGGCGATCGTGGACGGCGGCGGGGGCCTGTGCACGGTGGCGAGCATCCACTACAACCTGTTCCTCGGCAGCCTGCTCGATCACGAGGGCGCGGAACGCCGGGATCTGTCCGACTTCACGACCCTGCGGCGTACCGGCACGTTCCTGTGCACCGAGCTGGACCACGGCAACGACGCCTCGGCCCTGGAGACCACCGCCGAACTGGACCCGGCCACCGGCGGTTTCGTGCTGAACACACCGCACCCCGGCGCCCAGAAGTTCATGCCCAACACCAGCATGACCGGCGGACCGAAGAGTGCCGTGGTGGCCGCCCGCCTCATAGTCGACGGCCGGGACGAGGGCGTCTTCCTGTTCCTGACGCCACTGAGCGACGAGCGGGGCCTGCTGCCGGGGGTGCGGGTCCGCCGGCTGCCGCTGCGTACCGGCGCCCCGGTGGACCACTGCCTGACCGCGTTCGACCGGGTGCTGCTGCCGCGCGACGCGCTGCTGGAGTCCGAGCACGGCCGCCTGGACACCGACGGCCGTTTCCATAGTAATCTCGGCAATCGGCGCAAGCGGTTCCTGCAGTCCATCGGCCGGGTCACGATGGGCAAGCTGTGCATGAGCGGTGCCGCCGTCGGTGCGACCCGGGCCGCGCTCTCCATAGCCGTCCGCTACGGCGACCACCGGCAGGTCAGCGGGCCCCGCGCGGGCGAACGCATCCCGGTCAACGCCCACCGATCGCACCACGGGCGGCTGCTGAAGGGCCTGGCCTCGGCCTACGCCATGACCTTCCTGCACCGCTCGGTGCTCGCCCGCTGGGCCGCCGTGCACGCCGGCGGCGACGCCGGAGAGCGCGCGGAGACGGAGCGGCTGATCGCGATCGCCAAGAGCTGGATCACCTGGCAGGCGCGGGACATCACCATCGAGTGCCGGGAACGGTGCGGTGCGCAGGGCCTGTTCGCCGCCAACGGTCTGTCCGAGTTCCCGCAGTACGTCGAGGGCACGATCACCGCCGAGGGCGACAACCTGGTGATCTGGGTGAAGGCCGCCGCCGAGATGCTCTTCGAGCACCAGCCGCCCCGCGAGGCCCCCGAACCCCCCGGTGACGTGGAGCGGCTGACGGATCCCCGGCATCTGCGCGGACTGCTCGCCCGGGCCGAGGCCGCCTGGCAGGACCGGGCCCGGGCGGCGCTGCGCCGGGGTCCCTCCGGGGATCCGGTGGAGCGGTGGAACGGCGCTTCGTCCGCCGCCCTGGAGATGGTCTCGGTGCACGCCCGGCTGCAGGCGGCCGACGCCTTCCTGGACGCGGTCGCCCGGGCGACGGACCCTGAGGCCCGCGAACTGCTGGAGCGGCTCTGCCGGTTGTTCCTGCTGCAGCAGCTGGGCGAGCACACCGGCGACCTGCTGGCCGACGGCCATCTCTCCGCCGAGCAGGTGCGCGCCCTGCCCCAGCTGCTGGACGAGCTGCTGCGCGACCTCGCCCCGCACATGACGGACCTGATCGAGGGCTTCGATCTGCCCACCGCGTACCTGGAGGGAATCCCGCTGGCCAACTCGGGCCGCCTCTCCCTGGCGGACTACACGACCGAGGCCGAGTGACAGCACTCCGAAAGGCGCGATGCGGACCCCGGGATCAGCGGAACATCTGATCCCGGGTCAGGGCCGTGCGAGGCCGTCGACCCACGCCTGGAGGCGTTCGCCCTGAGCGGCCATCAGGCCGGGGTCGCGCAGGGTGTTGGTGAGGACCGACATGCCCTGGTAGGCGGCGACCAGTTCGATGGCGAGGGCGTGGGCGTCGGGGCGGCCCAGCTCGGTGAACTGGCCCTCGACCCAGTCGATCAGGGCCCGCATGACCTGGGCGGCGGCCAGGTCCAGGCCGTCGTCGCGCTTGTCGAGTTCGGTGGCCAGGGTGCCGAAGGGGCAGCCGAAGCGGGCGGCGGTCTCCCGCTCCTCGACCCAGCCCGCGATCAGGGTCTTCAGCCGGGCGGCCGGGTCGGGGAGCCGCTCCAGGCCGGCCGTGAGCGCGGTGAGCTGGTCGCAGTGGGCCTCCACGGCGGCCTCGACCAGCTGGTCCTTGGTCTTGAAGTAGTAGTAGACGTTGCCGAGGGGCACGTCGGCGGCGCGGGCGATGTCCGCGAGGGTGGTCTTCTCCACGCCCTGCTGGTGGAAGACCTGGACGGCCGCTTCGACCAGGCGTGCGCGCTTGCCGCCCCTGCGGGAGGTGGCGGCTCCGGCCGTCGTACCGGATTTTGAGTCAGTCACCTGACTAAGGATAGACAGCGCCCGGTGGACCGGCTAGCGTAGCGACTTAGTTAGTCAACTAACTCAGTTCAACCGACTCGGTCGAGGAGACGTCATGATCGTCGTAACGGGTGGTACGGGGAACGTCGGGCGGGCCCTGGTCGCGCAGCTGGCCGCGGAGGGAGAGGCCGTGACCGCGGTGGCCCGGCGCATCACCCCCGAGGACGTCCCGGCGGGGGTGCGGGCCGTGGCCGCCGATCTCGGGCAGCCGGCCGGTCTCGGCCCCGCGCTGGAGGGGGCCACGGCACTGTTCCTGCTCGTCGCCGGGGACGACCCGGAGGGAATCCTCAAGCAGGCCGCCGCGGCCGGCGTCACCAAGGTGGTCCTGCTGTCCTCCCAGGGCGTGGGCACCCGGCCGCACGGCTACGCGCACGCCGCCGGCTTCGAGGCGGCCCTGGCCCGATCCGGACTGGCCTTCACCGTGCTGCGCTCGGGCGGGATGGCCTCCAACGCGTTCGCCTGGGCCGAGCCCGTGCGGCACCACCGCACCGCGGCGGCACCCTTCGCCGACGTGGCCCTGCCGTTCGTCGACCCGGACGACGTCGCCGCGGTCGCCGCCGCTGTCCTGCGCCGGGACGGGCACGACGGCCTCACCTACACCCTGACCGGCCCCGAGGCCACCACACCCCGGCAGCGGGCCGCCGCCCTCGCCGAGGCCCTCGCCGAGCCGGTGACCTTCGTGGAACAGAGCCGCGAGGAAGCCCGCGCGCAGATGGCGCAGTTCATGCCGAGCGCGGTGGTGGAGGCAACCCTGTCCATCCTCGGCGACCCGACCCCGGAGGAACAGACGGTCAGCGGGGACGTCGAGCGGATCCTGGGGCGACCTGCGGCTCCCTTCGCGGCGTGGGCGGCACGCAACGCACCCGCGTTCCGCTGAAGCTCGGAACTCACCCAGAAGCCGGTGCCCCGACGGCCTCACGGGATCTCCTGCTCGGCCCAGATGATCTTCCCCTCGGCCGTGTACCGGGCGCCCCAGCGGAGGGCGAGCTGGGCCACCAGGAACAGTCCGCGGCCGCCCTCGTCCGTGCTGCGGGCGTGTCTCAACCGGGGGGCGGTGCTGCTGGCGTCGGCGACCTCGCAGGTCAGGCGGGCGTCGCGGAGCAGCCGTAGCCGGATGGGCGAGTCGGCGTAGCGGATCGCGTTGGTGACCAGTTCGCTGACGATGAGTTCCGTCGTCATGGCCTGTTCGGGGAAGCCCCAGTCGATCACCTGGCGGGTCGCCTCGGCCCGGACATGTCCGACGGCGGCCGGGTCGGCGGGCACGTCCCACGACGCCACCTGGTCCGCGGCGAGGGTGTGGCTGCGGGCCAGCAGCAGGGCGATGTCATCGGGCTGCGGCTCGGACACCAGTTGCTGCACCGCGGAGGTGCACAGCGTGCCGAGGTCCGCCTCGGTCCGGGCCAGCGCCTCGCAGAGCCGGGCCATGCCCGACTCCACGTCCCCGTCGCTTCCTTCGATGAGGCCGTCGGTGAAGAGACCGAGGAGGCTGTTCTCGGCCAGCTCGATCTCGGCGGCTTCGAAGGCCATGCCGCCCAGCCCGAGCGGCGGCCCGGCCGGGATCTCGGGGTAGTAGGCGTGTCCGTCCGGTGTGACGATGACGGGTGGCGGGTGCCCGGCCCGGGCCATCGAGCACCGCCGGGAGACCGGGTCGTAGACGGCGTAGAGGCAGGTCGCGCCGGTGAAGGTCGACGTGCTCCGGTCGGCCGGGGCCCGCTCGGTCTCCTCGTCGGTCAGCCGCAGCACCAGGTCGTCGAGGTGGGCGAGCAGTTCGTCGGGCGGCATCTGCATGTCGGCGAGGGTCTGCACCGCCGTACGCAGGCGGCCCATGCTGGCCGCCGCGCTGATGCCATGGCCCACCACGTCACCGACGACGAGGCCGACGCGTGCGCCGGACAGGGGGATCACGTCGAACCAGTCGCCGCCGACCCCGCCCGTCGGGTCCGCCGGAAGGTAGGAGGAGGCGACCTCCACCGCCGTTCCGCCGGTCAGGGCGTGGGGCAGCAGGCTGCGCTGCAGGGTGACGGCCGCGGTGTGCTCGCGGGTGTAGCGGCGGGCGTTGTCGACGCACACCGCCGCGCGTGCCACCAGCTCCTGGGCCAGCAGGACGTCGTCGGGCCCGAACGGGACCGTGTTGAGCGACCGGGCGAACGTGGTGAGGCCCAGTGCCGTGTTCCTCGCCCGCATCGGCACGGAGATGAGGGAGTGCACACCGAACTCCCGGATGCGGGCCGCTCTCTCGGGCTGCTCGGTGGCCCACAGGGCGTCGGACGGGTCGAGGACCGGGATGAGGACCGGCTCGCCGCTGATGAGGAGGTTGACGTCGCTGGGCGGAGGCAGGAAGTACACCTCCTCGCCGATCCGCACCACGGCCTCGGGAACGCCCTCCCGCACCGACTGCAGTCCCGCGCGGCGCATCGTCGGCCGGGCGGGCGCCGGTCCGGCGTCGGTCAGCCAGGCTCCGTGGCCCTCGGTGCTGAGCACGGGCTCCAGGAGGTCGACGGCGACGAAGTCGGCGAAGCGCGGGACCGCGAAGTCGGCCAGTTCCTGGGCCGTCTCCAGCACGTCGAGGGTGGTGCCGATGCGAGTGCCGGCCTCGTTGACCAGGGACAGGAGCCGGCGGGCGGTCCAGCGCTCGGTGACGTCCAGGACCATGTAGCAGACCGCGGTGGTGGTGCCCTCGGCGTCCACCAGGGGGAAGAAGGAGGTGGAGTAGGCGTGCTGGCGGTGCGGATCGGCCCAGCTCCAGCCGCTGTACTCGTAGTCGGTGACCGGCTCCCCCGTCGCCAGCACCTTGCGCATCAGGCCTTCCAGGGTGTCCGCCTGCAGCCCGGGCAGCAGTTCGCTCAGCCGGCGCCCCAGCCGCTGTTCCCGGGGCACACCGCCGAACCGTTCCAGCGTGTCGTTCAGCCAGATGTAGCGCAGCTCCAGATCCATCACGGCCATGCCGACCGGTGCGCGGGTCAGGAATCCGTCGAGGACGGACTGGCCGACCGTCCACTGCGGCCGCTGCTCCCGGGCCGAGAGCAGAAAGCACTCCTGCCCTCCCATCCGGAAGGCCGCCGAGACCCGGAGATCGATCTCGATGCGGCGGCCGTCCCGGTGTCGTACGGGCACGAGACCGTTCCATCCCATTCCGGCGCGGCACCGCTCCGCGATGCCGGCGGCACGGGCCGGGTCCTCGGGCACCGCCAGCAGGCGCGCGGCGGGGTGGCCGACGACCCCGGGCGCGGGGCGGCCGAGCAGCGCTTCCGCGCCCCTCGTCCAACCGACCACGACGCCGTCCGCCGAGATCACCGCCGCAGCGTCGGTGGAGGCGTCCAGGAGATCACGCGGTTCCACAGATGTGGACGCGTCGAAACCCTTTCGCGGTGGTTCCATCTGCTCCATCCTCTTTCTTCACCATGGTCCTGCTTGTTCACCGGATACGCACGGGCCGGTGCTGGGGTTGGGGCAGGCGGAACCAGGGGGCAGCATGGAGGTGACGGTCATCGGCGCTCGGGCGTGCGGCCGTACCGGCACGGACGGGTGACCGGCCGCTGGAGGTGGTTCTGGCATGGCAGTGGAATCCTTGCGCGCCGGCGACGACGAGCAGAACCCCCAGCCGCCCCGGCCGACCGGCCTGCTGGACGTGCTGAGCGTGGCCGCGGTGGCACTGGACACCCGTGGGCGCATCGTCTTCTGGACCCCGCAGGCCGAGGACCTGTTCGGCTACACGGCGGAGGACGTCCTCGGCAAGTACGCCGCGCGGCTGCTCATCCGTCCCGAGCATCTGCAGGCCGTGGTGAGTCTGTTCACGGAGGTGCTGGAGACTGGCCGGGGCTGGGCCGGCGCCTTCCCCGTGCGGCACAAGGACGGCAGCAGCCGGCTGACGGAGTTCCGTACGATGCGGCTGCTCGACGACCTCGGCGATGTGTACGCCCTGGGCATCGCGGCCGACCACACCCTGCTCCAGCGCGTCGAGACCGACCTGGCGCTGTGCGAGCGGCTGATCAACCAGTCCCCGATCGGTCTGGCCCTCATGGACCCCGATCTGAAGTACCTCCTGGTCAACCCGGCACTGGAGCGGATCGACGGGATCCCGGCCGAGGAGCACATCGGCCGTCATCTGAGGGAGACCCTGCCCTTCCTCGACGTCAAAACCGTCGAGTCCGCCCTGCGTCAGGTGCTCACCACCGGCATGCCCCTCCTCGACCAGTACCACGTGGGCTGTCCCCCGGCCGATCCCGACGACGAGCACGCCTGGTCGCTGTCCTTCTACCGGCTCGAGGACCCGGGTGGGCGGGTCCTGGGCGCGGCCGCGTCGGTCGTCGACGTCACCGAACGGCACCACGCGGCCGCCGAGGCCGACCGGGCCCGGCGGCGCCTGGCGCTGATCGCCGACGCCTCCGCCCGCGTGGGCACCACGCTGGAGGTGGAGCAGACCGCCCTGGAGCTGGCCGACATCTGCACGCCCGTGCTCGCGGACGTGGTCGCCGTGGACGTCCTCGACGCCGCGCTGGCCCTGCGCCGCGCCCGCCGGCCGGACAACGGCCCCGAGCTGTTCCGCGCCCTCGCCCTCAAGGCGGCCCACCCCACCGTGGCGCTGCGCGCCGCCGACGCGCCCGGCGACGTCGCCTCGTACGACGGCGACCGCCTGGTCACCCTGTGCGTCCACACCGGCCGGCCGGTCCTGGTGCGCCACGTCGGGGCGCGGGATCTGCGGCAGATCGCCCGGGACGCCGAGGCCGGCGCGCTCCTGTCCCGGGCCGGCGTCCACTCGTATCTCGCCGTGCCGCTGATCGCGCACGGTGAGGTGCTCGGCGCCCTCGATCTCAAGCGCACCCGCAACCCGCTGCCCTTCGACGAGGACGACGTCGTCCTGGCCAGCGAACTGGCCAGCCGTGCCGCCGTGGCCATCGACAACGCCCGCTGGTTCCAGAGCGTGCGCAACACGGCGCTCACGCTCCAGCGCAGCCTGCTGCCCGACCACTCGGCGCACCACACGGGCCTGGAACTGGCCTCCCGGTACCAGCCCGCGCAGGCCACGAGCGAGGTCGGTGGCGACTGGTACGACGTCATCCCGCTGGCCGACGACAAGACCGCCCTGGTGGTGGGCGACGTCATGGGCAACGGCATCGACGCGGCCGCGACCATGGGCCGGCTGCGCACCGCCACCTGTGCGTACGCGGACCTGGACCTGGCCCCCGGCGCGGTGCTCCAGCACCTGGACAAGATCACCTGCGATCTGGAGCACTACATCGTCACCTGCCTCTACGCCGTCTACGACCCCCGCACCAGGCGGTGCACGATCGCCAACGCGGGACACATGCCGCCCGCCCTCGCGCGGCCCGGTCAGGCGGCCGTGTATCTCGACCTGCCCACCGCGGCTCCGCTCGGTGTCGGCGGCATCCCGTTCGAGGCCACGACGACCGAACTGCTGCCCGGCGACCTGCTGGTGCTGTACACCGACGGTCTCGTGGAGACCCGGCAGCACCCCATCGACGACCGCCTCGCCGTCCTCCTCGGCTTCCTCGACGAGCCCCGCAGGCCGCTGGAGGAGACCTGCGACCTCCTGCTGTACGGCCTGCGCCATCCCGACGACCACGACGACGTGGCCCTGCTCGTCGCACGGGCCCTGTAGCTCGTGCGGCGGCTCTCCATCCGCTTGGTGGGGGTCGCCCGTCGGTGCGACTCTGGGGGGAGAGGTGTCCGAGGAGCGGAACCCAGGAGGGCCGATGGGACGGGACGTCCCGGCGCTCGTCTTCACCCGCGAGGACCGCCGCCGGTACCGGATCAAGATGCAGGAGTGCCTCGACGCCCTGGCGCAGATGCTCCGCGACGCTCGCTTCGAGTCCGAGCGACCTCAGGTCGGACTGGAGATCGAGCTGAACCTGGTCGACGACCGGGCCGAGCCGGTGATGCGCAACACCGATGTGCTGGAGGCGATCGCGGACCCCGCCTGGTCGACCGAACTGGGCCGGTTCAACCTGGAGATCAACGTTCCGCCGCGCGGGCTGACGACGGGCGGACCCGACGCGTGGGAGTCCGAGATCCGCTCCGCGCTGAACCACGCGGACGAGCGGGCCAGATCGGTGGGCGCCCGCCTGGTCATGATCGGCATCCTGCCCTCCCTGCGCCAGGAGGACATCGGCGAGGCGTCCCTGTCGGAGAACCCGCGCTACCGGCTGCTCAACGACCAGGTCTTCGCGGCCCGGGGCGAGGACCTGCGTATCGAGGTGGACGGCGTCGACCGGCTGCGGACCTACGCGGACACCATCACTCCGGAGGCCGCGTGCACCAGCACCCAGTTCCATCTGCAGGTGTCCCCGGATACGTTCGCCGCCTACTGGAACGCGGCGCAGGCCATCGCCGGGGTCCAGGTCGCCCTGTCGGCCAACTCACCGTTCCTGTTCGGCAAGGAGCTGTGGCACGAGACCCGTATCCCGCTGTTCGAGCAGGCGACGGACACCCGCCCGGAGGAGATCAAGGTCCAGGGGGTACGGCCGCGGGTGTGGTTCGGCGAGCGCTGGATCAACAGCGTCTTCGACCTCTTCGAGGAGAACCTGCGGTACTTCCCGGCCCTGTTGCCCCTGTGCGACGAGCAGGACCCCGGGGAGACGCTGGACCGCGGGGACATCCCCGAACTCTCCGAACTCACCCTGCACAACGGCACCATCTACCGCTGGAACCGGCCCGTCTACGCCATCGCCCACGACAGGCCTCACGTCCGGGTGGAGAACCGGGTGCTGCCCGCCGGACCGACCGTCGCCGACACGCTCGCCAACGGCGCCTTCTACTACGGGCTCACGCGCGCCCTGGCGGAGGAGGACCGCCCGGTGTGGTCGCGGATGTCCTTCTCCGCGGCCGAGGAGAACCTCCACACGGCGGCCCGGCACGGCATCGAGGCGCTGCTGTACTGGCCGGGCATGGGCGAACTCCCGGTGCCCGAACTGGTGCTGCGGCGGCTGCTGCCGCTGGCGCACCGGGGGCTGGAACTGTCCGGCATGGACGCGGCCTGGCGGGAGCCGCTGCTCGGCATCATCGAGCAGCGCTGTGTCACCGCCCGCAACGGGGCCGTGTGGCAGAAGGAGATGCTGCACCGCGTCGAGGACACGACACAGGCCGGCCGCCACGAGGCCCTGCGGCGGATGACGGAGCTGTACATCGACTTCATGCACCTCAACGCCCCGGTGCACACCTGGCCCGTCGACTGACGGGGCCTGCCCCCTATAGGAGATGCCGGAGGAGACGATCACCGGTTAGGCTCCTCCAGCGTTTGTCGGGGGACGGCTGAAGTGGGGGAACATGGTGGACGATTCCGCGTCCGAGCAGGCCCGGAGACCGGTGGTCCAGGCACTCGCGGCGGTGTTGGTCTTCGCGGGGGTGGCGGGAGTCCTGTGGGCGCAGGCGGCACTGCACGGCTCCTCGGACGAGGGACCGGCCAGCTGCTCCAGCGACCGTCACAAGCCCGGCAAACATGTGTCGGCGGCCCGGTTGTGTACGGCGCTGAACCGATCCGACCTGCCCGTGCTCCTCGGGACCCCGCAGGAACAGGCCGAGATCGCCTACGGCTCCGAGAGTTCGGCCAAGGACGCCGACGGCACCAAGACCCCCTCGTCCGAGGCGGAGGTCGACCTGAAGACGTACTCCGTGAAGCTGTGGGCGTCGGACGACGATCTGCGGGTCCGTGAGTTCTCCGGGCTCTTCGCCAGCGACGTGGAGTCGAGGAAGGTCCTGGGTCACCCGGCCGTCCTCTACTCGGACAACACCATCTCCCTCCGCTTCAACCTCGGCGGCGGCAAGATCGACTCCGGCCCCGGTGGCATCGCCCGTCATCTGCTGGTCGCCAGGGACCCGAAGGACGGAGGCGGTTCGCTCGAGATCGCCGTCTGGCGCCAGGACGACGTACCGCCCGACGACACCGCGCTCTTCCGCGTCGCCGAGCGGGTGCTGCCGACGGTCCCCGGCTGGACCGGCGGCTGAGGCCGGGCTCTGTCACGTGCCCTTGCCGAGCGGGCGCGGGCCGTGCGTCGCGGGCCGCGATCCGGTGTCCTCGTGCGGACCGTCGTCCGCGCCCTCCACTCCGCCGTCCGTGTCGGCGGGTTCGCCCGTGCGCGTGGCCCCCACCGAGGCCAGGGCCACGGCGCCGACGCCCACCCACTGGGTCGCGGCGAGGTGCTGGCCCAGCAGGAGCAGGCCCAGCAGCGCGCCGACCGCCGGTTCCAGGCTGGTGAGCACACCGAACACGCGGGGCGGGAGCCGGCGCAGCGCCTCCAGGTGGAAGGTGTACGGCAGGACGCTGGAGAGGACGGCCACGGCGGCGGCCAGGGCGAGGGTTCCCGGGGCCAGGAGCCGAGTGCCCGCCTGTGTGATGCCGTAGGGCAGGCTCAGCAGGGCCGCCCAGGTGACCGCGACAGCGAGGCCGCGGCCGTCGGGGAAGCGCTCGGCCAGCCGCTTGCCGACCAGGATGTAGCCGCCCCAGCAGCAGCCGGCGACGGTGGCGCAGGCGACGCCCGCTCCGTCGAGGGCGGTCCCGGAACGGCTGAGCAGCACGACTCCGGCGGCGGCCAGGCATGCCCACAGCAGATCGGGCACGCGCCGCGAACCGCACAGGGCGATGGCGAAGGGGCCGAGGAACTCGAGGGTGGTGGCGGCCCCCAGGGGCAGCCGGTCGACCGCTTCGTAGTAGGCGAGGTGGTGCAGGGCGAGCAGGGTGCCCGCCGCCGCGGCGATGCCCAGGGTGGCCCGGTCGCCCCGGATCCGGGGCCGCCACAGGGAGACGAGGACGAAGGCTGCGATGCACAGCCGCAGGGTCACCACCCCGGCCGGCCCCACGGCGGGGTACAGGCGGGTGGTGAGCGCGGCCCCGCCCTGCAGGCCGAGCACACCGCCCATGACGAGTCCCGGGGCGGGCACGGCACCGAGCCCTCGGCCGATGGCCGTGGCGGCGCGAGCGCGGGGGGTGTGGAGCCGGCTGATGAGGGGCCTCCTTCCGGCGGCCCGGCCCGCAGGGCACGGGGCCGCCTTCCTTGGTGGATCGTCGCGGGGCTGCTGGCTGCCCCGGGGGGCCGGGCTGGGCCCGGAGGACGGGTTACGGCGTCACGCGGCCGAGTCCGTGTGCGCGGCGGGCCGTTGCGTCCGCAGGGTGTCGCGCAGGCTCAGGAGCCTGTGCGTCAGGGGTGCGATGTCCCTGGTGTGACGGGCTTCGGCCAGGTCCGGCAGACGGGCTGCCAGGGCCTGGCGGGCCCGTGGACCGAAGCGGACCTCGCCGGACGGACGGACCGTGACACCGTCGTGTGCGGCCATCCTCGTCTGCCACGCCACCGCTTCCTGCTGTGTGAGACCGGGAG
Source organism: Streptomyces sp. Ag109_G2-15 (assembly GCF_900215565.1). Classification (NCBI taxonomy): domain Bacteria; kingdom Bacillati; phylum Actinomycetota; class Actinomycetes; order Kitasatosporales; family Streptomycetaceae; genus Streptomyces; species Streptomyces sp. Ag109_G2-15. The sequence continues at coordinate 7,545,022 of NZ_OCNI01000001.1, read as the reverse complement.
GCAGGTCGAGGCCGATGCGGCCGCCGGTGATACGGACGGGGTAGCCGCCCGGCAGTCCCAGCGGCCCGGGCAGGTCGGCGTACACCTCCTGGGCCGCGGCCAGCCGGGCGGCGAGCACCGCGGCGGTGTGCCCCGTCACCGCGTTCAACTCCTCGCGGGAGCAGGCGCGGTGGGCCGTGAGCAGTTCGCCGACCTGCGGCACCGGCCGGTCGTCCAGCCATACACGGGCCTCGTCCGCGGGGTCGGCGGGCGCGTGCAGATGGGCATGGTGGGCGAGCACCCTGAGCCGTTCGCCGGCCTGCGGCCGCAGTACGGCGCGCAGGGATGCCGCCAGCGTGGCGGAGTTTCCTACGCCGCAGAACACGGGCAGTCCCTCGGCGTGCAGCAGGGGGTTGACCGCGTCGGGGTAGCAGGCGTTCACGAACAGCGTCGGGACCCGGCTGCTCCGGATCGCCTGTGCCACGTTCCGGGCCAGTACGGCATGGAGCGGCAGAGCGATGCCGAAGCCGCCGGCCGAGAGCAGGTCCGTCCACGCGGAGGGAGCCCGCGCGGCTTCCCAAGGGGACTGCACGGACGCGCAGTTGAGCACGACCCGGGGCCGGATGCGGGCCAGGACCGCGGTGAGCGCCTCCTGGCCGGCCGCGTCGACGGGCTCGGCCGTGAATCGGGTGGGGGAACCGGAGACGGCTGCCCGGGCGCCCGCGATGGAGGCGATCTCATGGGCGGCCCGGGCGGAACGGGCGAGCACGGTCACCGTGCCGGGCGGTGGCACGGCCGCGACGGCCAGTGAGTAGCAGATGGCGCGGGCCAGGGACCCGCCGCCCACCACGGCGATGCCCTGCGCTTCCTCGTGCCGGGCGGCCTCTTCGGCCGTCATGCGGTGACCCGCTGGGCGATCTGGATGCGGCGCAGGTGGCGTCCGGTGTCGGTGAAGGCGTTGCGGGCGTGCAGCATGCGCCAGTTGTCGAAGACGAGCATGTCGCGCCGCTCGTACTGGATCGCGATGTGCTCCCGCTCGAAGTACGCCTTCGCGCCGTCGAGCAGCGGGCCGATGCGTTCGTCGTCCCCACGCACCAGGTTGTTGAAGGAGTAGCGGACGATGGTGCCGTCGGGGTGGTCCTCGATGACCGGGTGCTCGGGATGCAGGTCGAGGCCCAGGTGGCGCATCGCGTCCGTGGTCTCCCAGGTCCAGATCCGCTCGCGCAGGAAGGCGCGGTCGTCCTCGGCGAGCGTCGCGGTCCAGGCGTGCGCGTCGGCGAGCGTGGTCTCGCCGCCGGCTCCCGTGTTGGGGGTCTCGCACCACAGGGCAAGGTAGCGCGGGGGCAGGCCTTCGAAGTCGTAGCCCTCGGAGTGCGGGTAGAGGGGTTTGGTGTTGCCCGCGTGGTAGAACTCGTCCATGCCCGGTTCGGGCCGGACGTCGCCGACCAGGACGCCGGTGTACTGGGGGACGAAGTCGCCGAGCCGCTTGCAGAAGGCCACCGGGTCGAAGGTGTCGGGTACGCGGCTCATGAGGACGTAGCCGTGGCGGTCCATCAGGGCGTGGAAGCTCTGCCACACCATGTCGTCGGCGAGCGGGGCGCCGTTGAAGTCGGTCAGGGACAGCAGGCTGTCGGCGTGCCTGGGCATGGTTCCTCCTGTATGTGGTCCGGTCCGGGGCCGGTTCAGCGGGCGGCGGTGGCGCGGACCGCGTCCTCGATGTGGCCCGCGAGTTCTGTCACGTCGGCCGCGGTGCGGCGATGTGCTTCGGGGACCGGCCGGTAGTCCTGCTCGCCGTAGCTGCCCGAGCCGTGGATCAGCAGGTCGTCGCTGTCCGGGAGCAGCCCGCGGTCGGCGGCGTTGAGGGTGCCGGTGACGGCCATGACCAGCGACCACTCGCGCAGCCTGCGGGGATCGGCGGGCAGAGCGAGGCCGGCGGCGGCGAGGAGGGCGCGCACCTCGGCGTAGCGGCCCAGGCACTCGTGCAGGGAGACGACCACGCCTCCCCCGCCGTGCGCGGCGATCAGGGGGTCCATCCGGGCGGAGGTGACGGGGCGGCGGGTGTAGAAGGTGGGGTCGAGCTGTTCCTCGGGATCGAAGGTGGTCGCCGGGAAGTGCGGGTCCTCCTCCTGCCGGTAGAGGCCCGCTGCGGTGTCGAAGCGGTACGCGGGCAGGTTCGCCCGGTCATGGGTGCCGTGGCGCAGGCTGAGCACCATGTCCGGGGTGCCGAGGTGCTGGACGAGGAAGTAGCGGGACTGCGGCAGGCTGCTTCCGCCGGCCGTGACCGTGCGGTGGCCCAGCTCGTGTCCTAGCAGTCCGAAGGCGCTGGAGACGGAGTGCACGTGGGTGCGGCTGCGTGTGCCGTCGTCGCCCGTGGGGAGCAGGTCCCGCTCGGCGAAGGCCCGCAGGACGTCCGCGGCCCGGTAGTTGTCGAGCCCGAGGGTGTACCAGACGCGGGTGCCGTACTGCCTCCACAGCCGGTCGGCGTGGGTGACGGCGAACGCGGTGGCCAGCTCCTTGACCGCGGCCGGTTCCTCGCAGGCGTGCACCACGAGGGGGTTGCGGACGCGCAGTGCGGGGTCCTCGCTCAGCGGTGACGCCCACAGCTTGGCCGTGGACTGCGCCGGGACCACGCTCGCGATGTGCAGCTGATCCGCCGTCACCAGCCCGCAGTCGACGGCGCGGTGGACCGCGTCGCGCAGTGCGGTGGCCTTGTTGGCGGAGGACGGGGTCACGATCAGGACGCGCTCGCCGGTCTCGGTGATGTGCCGTACCGCCCGGGCGACGATCACGAGCGACGCCAGGGTCTTGGTGGTACGGGTCGCCGGGTTGCGCATCAGGTCGAGCAGGCGCAGGCGGTGGCCGCGGTAGTCGGGCAGGTCGGTGACGCCGATGTCGGAGACGGCGAAGAAGCGTTCCAGAGCGGGGCTGGGGTCGGGCAGCCGGAAGGCCGGGGAGAACATCGGGGCCCCGTCGGGGCCGTCGGCACGGTCGTGTTCGAGAGCGGTCAGCGCCTGCCGCAGTTCGGCGTCGTAGTGCGTGAGGGCGTTCCTCAGGACCGTGGCCGTGGACGTCTGTGCGGATGCGGAGAGGGTGGGGGTCACGTCGTTCCCGTTCAGAAAAGGGGGGGTGGGGGTGGGGGTGCGTGTGGGGCGGGGCCCCGGGGCTCGGCTCGGCCCCGGGGCCCCGTCCGGGTCAGGCTCCGGCGACCTGGTCTCCGCGGATCAGGCCGCTGCCCGGTGGGACCTCGGCCGGGTCGCCGCCGAATCCGGTGATCCTGTTCTTGCCGTCGACGAAGACGACCTTCGGCTCGAACTCCTCGGCCTCCTCGGCGGTGACGGAGGCGTACGACACGATCAGCACGAGGTCGCCGACCTGTGCCTGGCGGGCCGAGGGGCCGTTGACGCCGATGACGCCCGACCCTCGGGGTCCTTCGATGACGTAGGTCGACAGGCGTGCGCCGTTGGTGACGTTGACCAGGTCGACCTTCTCGTGACGGCGGATGCCCGCCGCTTCCATCAGATCGGCGTCGATCGTGATCGAGCCGACGTAGTTGAGGTGGGACTGGGTGACGGTGGCACGGTGGATCTTGGCTTTGAGTGTCTCGAAACGCACGGTGGCCCTTCGCGATTGCGTCCGGTCAGTCGATGATCTCGGTGTCGCGACGGAAGGGAGCGTGGCATGCGCCGAGGGTGGGTACAACCCCCGACTGATCAACGAAATCCGAAGTAAAGAACGGGGTTTGACCTTGTGATCACATCCTCAGGACCGTGATCACCGCCGACCGCGAGCCTGCCCATTTCGTGGCTCTGCCCCTGCGGAGCGTCGCACCTTTGCTGGCTCTTTGCAGAACGTATCGGACTGCTGCGCCCCCAGGCCCGGTTGGACGGGAACGAGTGGAGCACGGTCGGGGAGGTGCGCGAGGCGGCGCGGATACCGTACCGGGAGTGGCCGCCCGACGGCGCCTGACACCTCACGAAGGCAGAGAAGATGACCACCGAGACCCACGACGTCGACCACGAACTCATCGAGGCCGCCGCCCACGTGGCACGCACTCGCTGCCGTGGCGACAACCACACCATGGCGGCCGCGGCCCGCGCCCAGGACGGCCGGATCGTCACCGCGGTGAACGCCTACCACTTCACGGGAGGGCCCTGCGCCGAGCTGGTGCTCATCGGTGCGGCAGCCGCCCAGGGCGTCTACGCGCTGGACACCGTCGTCGCCGTGGGCGACCGCGACCGGGGGGTGGTTCCTCCGTGCGGCCGGTGCCGTCAGGTGCTCCTCGACTACTTCCCCGCCCTCAAGGTCATCGTGGGCGCGGGCGACCGCGTCCGAACCGTCCTCATCACCGACTTGCTGCCCGAGAGCTACGTCTGGGCCGACCACCAGCTCGACGCCGAGTGAACGCCGGACGTTGCCTGTTGCGGCCCTAGGCGAGCACGAGGACGAGCGGGATGCCGTGGCAGGGCACCAGGCGCAGGCCGGCATGCTCGGCGGGCGTGGCCTCGGTGAGGAGTTCGCCGAAGTCGGGGCCCTTGGTGAGGGAGCCGGCCAGGTGGGCGGGGTCGGCGGAGGCGGCGACGCGGCCGCGGGCGTTCACCAGGTGGGCGGGCCGGGGCAGCCGCCGCAGCAGCGGGAGTACGGCCGCTTCGAAGTGCCGTAGGTACACGTCGGCCGCGGCGACCCCGGCGAAGCGCCCTTCGGACTCGACCGGTGCGGACAGGGTGAGGCTGTACTCGTCGGAGCAGAGGTAGTCGACGTACGGCCCGGCCACGGCGCGGCGCCCGGTGTCGCGGGGCAGGGCGAACCAGTCCCAGTGGGTGTAGTCGGAGTACGCCGAGTGCCCGGGGTCGAGGTCGAGCAGCAGGGGTCGTACGTCGCCGTCGGCGCCCGTCTGCCACCACTCCAGCCAGGCCGGTACGTCGGTGAGCAGGCCGGGGGCGGCCACGAAGCCGACGCCGGAGACCAGTTCCTCGCGGGTCAGCCGCTGGTGCAGTCCGGGGCGGAGGGCGGCGAGGTCCGCGCTCGCGGGGCGCCGGCCCTGCGCGGCCGCCTTGGCGAGCAGGGCCGCCGTGTCGTCCCGGGTGGCGGCGACGGTCTCGAACACCGCCTCCAGCGCACCGCCCACCTGCGAGGCCACCCACGCCTCGGCGTCCGTGTCGAGCGTCGCGGCAGCCGAGTGGACCTGCCCGGGGCTCCAGCCCATGGTGTCCTCCAGCGGACGGGAACCGGACGCGGCGCGTTCAGAGGGTGAGGCGTACGGCGACGAGCCGCGCCGTCGACTCCCTGACGCACCGCTCGGCCAGCGTGCCGGCCGATTCGTGGGCCCCATCTTGCACGGCCGAGATCACGGAGCGGTGACGGTCCGCCACTTCTTCACGATATTCGCCGCTCCCGAGGACCAGGCACAGCAGCGCACCCACCTCGCTCTGCAGCGCGACCTGTTCCCGGGTCAGCCGGGCGGACTGGGCGGCCGCCGCGAGTTCCACGTGGAAGCGGCCGTACAGGCGGCTGCGTGTCGCCGTCTCCTCCGCGTGTGCCAGCTCCTCGGCCGTGCGACGCAGAGGGTGGAGGTCCTCGGGTTCCGTGCGCTGTGCGGCGAGGCGGGCGGCGGCGCCGGACAGGGCGGCCCAGTGGTCGCCCAGGTCGCGCAGTTCCTCGGTGCTCCAGCCGCACAGCCGGACCCTGAGCCGGTCGTCGGCGGGGACCTCGGGCAGCGACACGAAGCTGCCGCCGCCGCGGCCCCTGCGGGTGGTGACCAGGCCCTGCTGCCGGAGCGCCATCAGTGCCTCACGCAGGGTCACCGTCGACACACCGAGCTGTGCGGCCAGTTCGCTCTCGCCGGGAAGCTGCTCTCCGTCGGCGAGGAGCCCCAGTTCTATGGCATCGCCGATACGGCGGACGACCGTGTCCACGCGGGCCCGGTTGTCCACCGGGCTGAAGACGACCCGGCGGGCGCCGCCGCCCGTTCCCCGGGCACCGCCGCCGATCTCGTGTTGCCTCACGGCCACCACCTCGTGCGTTGACTCAAGCTTTACCCTAAGGGGACCTTGAGCTTAGAACTATGACTTCATATGTTTGCGGTCAACGTAGAGCGCGCCAGAAAGGTTCCCGCATGGAGGGAATTGCGATCCGGCTGCAGGACCTGCGGAAGTCGTTCGGGGAGACGACCGCCGTGGCCGGTGTGGACCTGGAGATCCGGGACGGGGAGTTCTTCTCGATGCTCGGCCCCTCCGGCTCCGGGAAGACCACGGTCCTCAGGCTCATCGCCGGGTTCGAGACGCCCACCGCGGGCCGGATCGAACTGGCCGGACAGGAGGTCACCGGCCTCGCCCCGTTCGAGCGGGACGTGCACACCGTCTTCCAGGACTACGCCCTGTTCCCGCACATGACGGTCGAGCAGAACGTCGCCTACGGGCTCAAGGTCCGCAGGGTGCCGAAGCCCGAACGTCTCGTCCGCGCCCGCAAGGCGCTCGCCGAGGTCCGCCTGGAGGGCTACGGCCAGCGGCGCCCCGCGCAGCTCTCCGGCGGGCAGCGCCAGCGCGTCGCCCTCGCCCGCGCCTTGGTCGGCCGCCCCCGGGTCCTGCTGCTCGACGAACCCCTCGGCGCTCTCGACCTGAAGCTGCGCGAGCAGATGCAGGTCGAACTCAAGGCGCTCCAGCGGGAGGTGGGCATCACCTTCGTCTTCGTCACCCACGACCAGGAGGAGGCCCTGACGATGAGCGACCGCATCGCCGTCTTCGACCAGGGCCGTATCGCCCAGGTCGGCACACCCGCCGAGATATACGAGCGCCCCGCGACCCCGTTCGTCGCCTCCTTCGTCGGCACCTCGAACCTGCTCGACGGCGAGGCGGCCCACCGGATCGTCGGCACGCCCGGCACGTACAACATCCGCCCGGAGAAGATCCGTGTCCTGAAGGAGTCCGCCGAGGCGGACGAGCCCGGGCACGCGACCGTCACCGGCACGGTCGCCGAGGTCGTCTACCTCGGCGACGCCACCCGCTTCCTCGTCGATCTCGACGGCGGCGGCCGACTCACCGCCCTCCAGCAGAACCTGGAGACCTCCTCCGAGGACGTCGCCGCCTACCGCGGCGCCCGGGTGCGTCTCCAGTGGCACCGCAGACACGCCGTCCGAATCCCTGCCTGACCCCCCACTCCCCCGAACCCCCGCTCCGCGCAAGGCTCCCTCACTCTTGGAGATCGTCGTGCGTCTCACCCGAACCCTCGTGGCCACGGCCGGCACCGCGGCCCTGCTGCTCACCGCCGCCTGCGGCTCCTCCGGCAACGGCTCCTCGGCCACCGGCTTCAATCCGCCCGACCTCAAGGCGCCGACGAAGCTCGGCAAGACCGAGGGCCAGGTCAACCTGATCGCCTGGGCGGGCTATGTCGAGAACGGTTCCAACGACCCCAAGGTGGACTGGGTCAGCGACTTCCAGAAGCAGACCGGCTGCCAGGTCCACTCCAAGGTCGCCGCCAGCTCCGACGAGATGGTCAAGCTGATGAAGACCGGGGAGTACGACGCCGTCTCCGCCTCCGGGGACGCCTCCCTGCGGCTGATCGCCTCCGGTGACGCGGCCCCGGTCAACACCGACCTCGTCCCCAACTACAAGGATGTCTTCAGCGGACTGAAGAACGGCTCCTGGAACTCGGTGAAGGGCCAGATGTACGGCATCCCGCACGGCCGGGGCGCCAACCTGCTGATGTACAACACCGAGAAGGTGAGCCCGGCGCCCACCTCCTGGTCGGCCGTGTTCGACGGCGCCTCGAAGTACAAGGGGCACGTCACCGCGTACGACTCGCCCATCTACATCGCGGACGCGGCCCTGTACCTCAAGGCCACCCGGCCCGACCTGAAGATCAAGGACCCGTACGCGCTCGACCAGAAGCAGTTCGACGCCGCCGTGGCGCTGCTGAAGAAGCAGAACGCGGACATCGGCGAGTACTGGAGCGACTACCTCAAGGAGATCTCCGCCTTCAAGAGCGGGGACTCGGTCGTCGGGACCACCTGGCAGGTCATCGCCAACCTGACCGCCGGTGAGGGCGCCAAGGTCAAGGCGTTCGTCCCGAAGGAGGGCTCGACCGGCTGGTCCGACACCTGGATGGTCTCCGCCAAGGCCAAGCACCCCAACTGCGCCTACAAGTGGCTCGACTGGATCGTCTCCCCCAAGGTCAACGCCCAGGTCGCCGAGTACTTCGGCGAGGCCCCGGCCAACTCCAAGGCCTGCGCCGAGACCAGCGACAAGAACTTCTGCACGACCTACCACGCCGCCGACGAGGGTTACTGGAAGAACATCGCCTTCTGGAACACGCCCATCGAGCAGTGCCTCGACGGCCGCACGGACGTCAAGTGCGTGCCGTACGCGAAGTGGGTGCAGGCCTGGACCGAGATCAAGGGCTGAGCCGTGACGAGTGAAGTGACGCCCGCCGCCGGACGGGGAACCGTCCGGCGGCTCGCCGGGACGCTGCACACGAGACCCCCGGCTCCGCCTGGCCCTGCTGCTCACCGCGCCGCTGCTGTGGCTGACCGTCCTCTACCTGGGCTCGCTGACGGTCCTGTTCGTCTCCGCGTTCTGGACGACCAACTCCTTCACCTCCCAGGTGGTGAAGGTCTGGTCGACGGACAACTTCCACGCCCTGTTCACGACCCCGGTCTTCCGCCAGGTGATCCTGCGCAGCGTCGGCGTGGCGCTCGCGGTGACCGTGCTGTGCGCCGTGATCGCCTTCCCGGTCGCCTTCTACACCGCACGGGTGGCCCGCCCGAAGTGGCGCCCACTGCTGGTCGTGGCGATCCTCACCCCGCTGTGGGCGAGCTACCTGGTGAAGGTGTACGCCTGGCGGCTGATCCTCTCCGAGGGCGGCCTCGCCGACTGGATGCTCAAACCGTTCGGCCTGAGCGGCCCGGGCTTCGGCCTGCCCGCCACCGTGCTCACCCTGACGTACCTGTGGCTGCCGTACATGATCCTGCCGATCCACACGGCCCTCGAGCAGCTCCCGGCCAACCTGCTCGACGCCTCCGCGGACCTCGGTGCGAAGGCCGGCCGCACCCTCCGTTCGGTGGTGCTGCCCATGGTGCTGCCGTCCGTGGCCGCCGGCTCCGTGTTCACCTTCTCGCTCAGCCTCGGCGACTACATCACCGTGCAGATCGTCGGCGGCAAGACCCAGCTCGTCGGCAACCTCGTGTACTCCAACATCGAACTCAACCTGCCCATGGCGGCCGCGCTCGGCACCGTCCCCGTGCTCGTGATCGTGCTGTACCTGCTGGCGATCCGCCGCACGGGCGCCCTGACCAGCCTGTAGGAGAAGAGCGCCATGCATCTCAGCCGCACCGCGCGCATCGCCCTGCGCGCAGGCGCCGCACTCGGCTTCGCGGTGATCTACGTCCCGCTCCTGCTCGTCCTCGTCAACTCCCTGAACCCGGACCGCAGTGCGAGCTGGCCGCCGCCGGGGTTCACCCTGCGCTGGTGGTCCGTCGCCCTCGACAACACCGGTGCGCGCGAGGCGCTGTGGGTGTCCGTGAAGGCGGGCCTGGGCGCCACCGCGATCGCGCTGGTCCTCGGCACGCTGATCGCGTTCGCGGTGGCCCGGCACCGGTTCTTCGGCCGCGACACGGTGTCGTTCATCGTGGTCCTGCCGATCGCGCTGCCCGGCATCGTCACGGGCATCGCGCTCAACTCGGCCTTCGGCACGGTCCTCGCGCCGCTCGGTGTGGGCCTCGGGCTGTTCACCGTGATCATCGGCCACGCCACCTTCTGCATCGTGGTGGTCTTCAACAACGTGGTGGCCCGGCTGCGCCGTACGGCCTCCTCGTACGAGGAGGCGGCGATGGACCTGGGAGCGACCACCTTCCGCGCCTTCGCGGACGTCACCTTCCCGCTGGTCCGCTCCGCACTGCTGGCCGGCGCCCTGCTCGCCTTCGCCCTGTCCTTCGACGAGATCGTCGTCACGACCTTCACCGCCGGACCCGGCATCGAGACCCTGCCCATCTGGATCTTCGACAACATGACCCGGCCCCAGCAGGCGCCCGTGGTGAACGTCGTGGCCGCCGTCCTCGTCCTGCTGTCGGTCGTCCCGATCTATGTCGCCCAGCGGCTGTCCTCGGACACGGCGACGTCGAGCCGGGTGTGAGGAGAGGCGGACCCGCACCACAGCGACCCCTAGAGTTCACCCAAGACCCGGGCAACCCCTGCCCCTTGCCGGGAGTCTCCCGATCGCCACAGCGCCCCGAACGCGTGAACGACCGCGTTCGGGGCGCTCATTCGACCTTGGAGACCCCTTGCGCAAGCGCCCCACGCTCCTGGCCGCGGCCCTGCTCGCCTGCGGCCTGCCGCCGGTCGCCCTGGCCGCACCGGCCGCGGCGGCCCCCGCGAAGTACGCGGACGACTTCAACGGCGACGGCTACCGCGACTACGCCGCCTTCTCCCACGGCCCCGACTCCCGCAGCAAGGGCGGCGGGGTCCTGGTGACCTTCGGGACCGCCGACGGGCCCGGCACGAAGACCCAGTTCATCGACCAGTCGAGCCCGGGCGTCCCCGGTACCGACGAGACGGACGACGACTTCGGCACGGTGAGAACCGCGGCCGACTTCAACGGCGACGGCTACGGCGACCTGTCGGTGTCCGCGCCCCACGAGGACAACGGCAGCCACAAGGACGAGGGTGCGGTCACCATCCTGTGGGGCTCGCGCTCGGGCCTGTCCGGCGGCACCGCCGTGCCGAACAAGGGGTCCCGGGGGTCGTACGACGACATGGGCAACGACCTGGCCACCGGCGACTTCAACGGCGACGGCAAGCAGGACCTGGCCGTCGTCGACGACGGCCGGACCTATGTCTACCGCGGCCCGATCGACCGCTCCGGCGTCCACGGCTCGGTCTCGCTCCTGGACAAGGACGCCGACTTCTACGCCACCGCCCTGATCTCCGGCAAGGTCAACGGCGACGGCAAGACCGACCTCGTCATCATCGGCGACGTCGTGAACCCCTCGTCCATCGGCTCGGACGCCTGGTTCATCGCCGGCGGAAGGCCCGGATGTACCCGGGCAGGACGCTGCACCTGGAGTCCGTACGGGCCGGCGGGGGCAGCAGCGGCCGGGGCGGCGACGGAGTCATCAACGACTTCGACAAGGACGGCTACGGCGACATCGCCATCGGCACCCACAAGGCCGACAACTACACGGGGCGCGTCTGCGTCTGGTACGGCTCGGCCTCCGGACCGGACAGGAGCGCCCGCTTCACCCAGGCCACGACGGGCATCGCGGACACCCCCGAGGCCGACGACGCGTTCGGATCGAGCGTGTCGTCCGGCGACATCAACGGCGACGGCTACCGGGACCTGGCGATCGGCGTCGACGGCGAGAAGCTCGGCAACAGCCCGTACGCGGGCGGCGTGGAGATCCTGTACGGCTCCGCCTCGGGCCTGTCCGGCAAGGGCTCGCAGTGGTTCACCCGCAGCTCCCCCGGCGTCCCGGGCTACCCGGCGGAGGACGACGCCTTCGGCGGCACGGTACGGCTGCGGGACACCGACCGGGACGGCAAGTCCGACCTGTATGTGACCGGTAACTACAGTTCCGTGCTGCTGCGGGGTTCGGCGGCGGGCGTCACGGTCCAGCGGGCCATGACCGTCGACGGGGACATCATCCCGGGCATGCTGCAGTAAGGCCGAATCCGTAGGCTGAGAGTGCCCCGAGCTCCTTTGGGAGGTGTGCCCGCAGGCGGGAGACGGTCGTGATCGAACTGGCCGCGGCGTTCGCCGTCGCCGGAGCGGCGAGCAACGCCGTGGGCACGGCGTTCCAGCGCAAGGCCGCGTCCACGAGCCGTCGCGGCGGGGTGCGGCTCCTGGCGGAGCTGGTGCGCCGGCCGGCCTGGGTGCTCGGCATGGCCGGGGTGATCGGCGCCGCGCTGTTCCAGAGTCTGGCCCTCGTCAACGGCCCGCTCGCGCTGGTCCAGCCGCTCTTCATCCTGGAGCTTCCCTTCGCCCTGCTCGTCGCGGGGCCGCTGATGCGCCGCCGGCTGCCTCGCTCGGGGTGGTGGGGTGTCGGCGGCGTCGTGACGGGCTTGGGCATCCTGCTCGCCGCGGCCGCCCCGCACGGTGCCACCTCCCAGGCGGCGCTCGTGCGCTGGATCCCGGCGCTCGGCCTGTGCCTCGGCGGGATGGCCGCCGCGGTCCTGCTGGCCGGGCGGGGGCGCCCGGCGGTGCGCCGTGCCGCGCTGCTGGCGGCCGCCTCCGCCACGGGCAACGCCCTGACCGCCGCGCTGCTGAAGTCGGCCACGGGGACCTTCGCCGACCACGGCTTCCTGGCGTTCCTGCGGTCCTGGCAGACGTACGGCTTCGCGGTGACCGGCGCGGTCTCCGTGCTCCTGCTGGAGAACGCGCTGCAGGCCGGTCCGCTGGCGGCGGCGCAGCCCGCGCTGACCATCGGGGACGCGATGGTCAGCCTGGCCCTGGGCATGACCCTGTTCGACGAACGCATCCGCACGGGCTGGTGGCTGGTGCCCGAGTTGTGTGGTGCCGTACTGATCGTCGTGGGTGTGGTGGTTCTGAGCCGGGCCGTCCAGCGCCTCATCGTCCGTTAAGTCCATGAAAGAGCAATCGGTCCTTCATGCTGCCGACATAAATGCCGCACCCCTCACGTCTCCACCGCACTGCCGTTGACCGCCGTTCAATTAAAAGCCTCCGTGGCGAACCCGCAACGGTTACCGGTCGGCGACGCGTTGTGAAGGTTCCCCTATCTCAGTGATAGCATCCCCGCGTCTGCGACCTTGGTTCACTCGGCTCAGGCGCTGTTTTGAGATCGGGCCGGTTCTCAACACGACGGCGACGAGTCGCACCAAGCGGTTGTGCCACGGATTCCCCCGATCCGCGCGCCGACGACTGCAGGCTACATATAGGAAAGGTTTCCATGAATCGAGACGCACTCGTGTGGTGCCTGGTTGCGGCGACGGTGCTCGCCGTCGCCGCCGCCCTGGTGCTCAGTCGTCGCAACAAGGCCATAGCGGCGAAGAAGCAGCAGGCCGAGGCCGCGCTCACGCAGCGGCTGAGCGAGGCAGACCTGCAACTGACCGCTTTAAGAGCCGAGTTGCAGCAGCACCAGGACGAGCACGACAAGACCATCCAAGAAGCCGAAGAGGCGGCCGAGGAGAGCACCAAGGCTGTTCTCAAGGGTTCCGCGCGCTTTCTGCAGAGCCTTGCCGCGGAACAGCTGGCGCTTCTTGAGGAAATCCAGCGCAAGTACGGCGGCCATTCCGTCCTGGGCGATTTGCTGGAAGTAAGTCACGCCAATGCACAGATGGCCCGCAAGGCACAGGGCATTGCAGTTATGTGTGGTGCTCCCCTGGGTCGCCGCAATAGGCCCGCGAGCGTTTATGACGTGGTGCGCAGCGCGCAGGGTCAGATTCGCAACTTCCGGCGCGTCGAAATCATGCAGCAGACCGGTTTTGCATTGAAGGCGTCCGCTGTTTCTCCGGTCGCGCTCGCCGTCGCCGAACTTCTCGACAACGCTGCCAGCTTTTCTCAGCAGGGCTCGCCGATCGAGATCACTTTCCAGCGGGTGCAGAAGAACCTGTGCATCGTCATCGACGACGCCGGTGTCGGTATGAGCGACGAGGACCGACAGAAGGCCTCCGCGCTGCTCTCCGGTGACTTCCGGCCCCGTCTTTCCCATCTCGGAAACCAGCCCAAGTTCGGTTTCCCCGTCATCGGCCTGCTCGCGCAGCAGTACGGATTCCGGGTGGACGTGACCGGTGTCTCCCGCTACGGCGGTGTTCGAGCGGTCGTACTCCTGCCCGAGGAGCTGTGGACCGAGGAGGAGACGGCGCCGGCCGAGGACGCTCAGGTCAGCGGTATCCGCGGGGCCGTCGGCCGACCGGAGCCCGTGGCCCGTACCGCGCACGGCCTGCCCCGGCGTGGAGCCCGCCAGGTGCCCATCGCCAGTGTTCCCGACCGGGACGCCACGGAGTCGCCCGCCGCGGCACCGGAGGACGCCGGCCGTGCCGCGGGCCGGAGCCTCGGAGCCTTCCAGCGCGGCACGCTCTCGGGCCGCAATCTCGCCTCGGCGCCGTCCGAAGGGTCCGATGACGCATGACCACAGACCTGTCGTGGATGCTCGAGGACATCGTGCACAACGTGCCGAAGGCACGTCACGCTGTCCTGCTGTCCGCGGACGGCCTTCCCCGGGGCGCGACCGACGGCATGGCCCAGAAGGACGTGCGGACGATCTCCGCCGCCATGGCGGGCATGCAGTCGCTCAGCCGCGCGACCTCCCACTTCGCCGGGCCGGGGGAAGACAGGCAGTGGAACCAGACGATCATCGAGTTCTCGCACGGCTGGATCTTCCTGATCGGCGCCGGGCAGGGCGCCTACCTGGCGGCGGCCGCGGCGCCCGACGTCGACATGCAGCAGATCTCCTTCCGCATGCACCGGCTGGTCGCCCGGCTCGGCAACAACCTCACCTCCCCGCCCCGGGTGACCTCGGACGGCGTCGACGGGCTCTCGGGCCGGGCCGGGGCACAGCACGAGGCGGGCGGCAAGGGGGTCCCGATCGCGGACCTCGACGAGGTGGTCGGTGAGGTGCAAGGCGCCCGCCACGCCGTCCTGTTGGGCTCCGACGGGCTGCCCCGCGGCGCCACCACGGGCATGAGCCAGGACCTGGCGGACACCATCTCAGCGGCGATGACGGGGATTCACGCCTACAGCCGGGCCACCTCGCAGTTCGCCGGTGTGGGCCAGGAAGCGCAGTGGCGGCAGACGGTGATCGAGTTCCAGCACGGATGGATCTTTCTGATCTCGGCCGGCCGTGGTGCGTTCCTCGCCGCGGCCGCCGAACACGACGCCGATATCGAGGAGTTCACCACCCGGCTGCATCAGGTGGTGCCCCGGCTGAACGCATATTCGGCACCACGCGGGGAGGCGAGCCGCACGTGAATGACGAGCCGGATCAGGAACTGGAGCTGACCTCCGCATTAGTCCCGCTCTTCGTGATCACGAACGGGCGTGCCCTGCCCCCGGACAATGCCTACGAGCGCACGACCCTGGTGTCCGCGCAAGAGGGTGCCACTGCTTCGGCTCGCACGCTTTCTCCGGAGGCGCGGCAGGTTCTGGAGCTGGTGACGGAGGGTTTTCTCTCCGTCGCCGAAGTGGCCGCACACACGCACCTGCCGCTGGGGATCGTGCGGATTCTCCTGGCGCAGATGGAGGAGAGCGGTCTCATCATCGCGCGGAAGCCCGTGCCCCGCGCCGAACGTGTCGACCGAGAAGTGCTCAACGCCGTACTCGACGGCCTCAAAGCCCGATTCGGAGCGTGATTCGTGTACCTGGATTCAGGTGTCCTCACCGCGGTGAAGATCCTCGTGGTGGGGCACTTCGGGGTCGGGAAGACCACGTGCATCGGCAGCATCTCCGAGATCGAGCCCCTGCGGACCGAAGAGGAGATCACCGAAGCCAGCGTGGGTTTTGACGACCTGTCGGGGACTCCGGACAAGACCACCACGACGGTCGCCATGGACTTCGGCCGACTGACCATCAGCGACGAGGTGGTGCTCTACCTCTTCGGCACGCCCGGTCAGGAGCGCTTCAAGGAGATGTGGGAGGAGCTGTCCCGGGGGGCGCTGGGCGCGCTCGTCCTCGTCGACCCGGAGCGGCTGTCGGAGTCCTTCCCGGTCCTGGACCTGGTCGAGCGGTTCGGCCTGACGTACGCCATCGGCGTCAACCACTTCGAAGGCACGACCGACTACCCGCTCGCGGAGATCCGCGAGGCGCTGAACCTGTCCGACCGGACGCCTGTCGTCTCCTGCGACGTACGGGACCAGCAGTCGTCGGCGCAGGCCCTCATCACCCTCGTCCACCACCTACTGACCCTTCTCAACTAGGAGTCACCCCCAAATGCAGCAGCGTCCTGGCATACAAGGGCCACCCCCCGGCTGCCCTGCGCACGGCAACGTGCAGCTCTTCGGCCCGCAGTTCGGCTCCGATCCCGACGCCCACTACGAACACCTGCGCAGCCTCGGGCCGAGCGCGCCGGTCGACATCGCCCCGGGCGTGGAGGTCGAGCTGGTCACCAGCTACGACGCCGCCCTGTACATCCTGCAGAACCCCGCTTCGTTCGTCCGGGACTCACGGCGCTGGCGGGCGCTGAACGAGGGACGGGTGCCCGAGGACAGCCCGGCCCTGCCCATGATGGGGTACCGGCCCAACGCGCTGTTCAGCGACGGAGCGGCACACGCCCGCCTCCGCCAGGCCGTCACCGACTCGCTGGCCACCATCAACGAGATCCAGCTGGTGCGGCAGACCCAGCAGTCCGCGGACTACCTGGTCAGCCGGTTCAGTTCCGACCGGCTCGGGCAGGCCGAGCTGATGGCCGAGTACGCGCAGCCGCTGCCGCTGCTGGTCTTCAGCGACCTGTTCGGGTGCCCGCCCGAGATCGGCGACCGGGTGATCGTCGGCATCAGCGGCATCTTCGACGGTACGCCCGGTGCCGACCAGGTGCTGGGCGAGGCGCTCGGCGAGCTGATCGCGCTCAAGCGGCGGCGCCCCGGGCACGACCTGACGACCCGTCTGATGGAGCACTCCGCACAGCTGACCGACGAGGAGGTGCTGCACCAGCTCGTGACGCTGCTCTCGGGCGGCACCGCACCCCTGTCGGCGACGATCGGCACCAGCAGCGCGCTGATCCTCGGCGAGGACTGGCAGACCGGCCTGCCGGTCGAGGACGCGGTCGGCCAGGCCCTGTGGAACTACGCCCCGATCGCCAACTACGCGGCCCACTACCCCACCCACGACGTGGAGTTGGGGGGCCGGATGCTCCGCGCGAACGACCCGGTGGTGATCTCCTTCGCCGCCGCCAACACCGATCCCCGGCTGGCGGAGCACCGCGAGCAGCTCAGCGCCAAGGCGCATCTGTCCTTCGGGGCCGGGCCGCACGCCTGCCCCGCCAAGGACCCGGCGTTCGTGATCGCCGTCACCGCCGTCGAGTCCCTCCTCAACCGGCTGCCGGACATCGAAGTCCGGGTGCCGTTCAAGGACTTGAGCTGGGTGCCCGCTCCCTGGAGCCGCTCCCTGGTGGCCCTGCCGGTCCGGTTCACGCCCCGTGCCGTGGCGCCGACGCCCGCTCAGGCGGCGCAGCAGACGCCCACGCCCACGCCGCACCACACCCCGGGCCTCGCACCGCAGCCTGCGGTGTCGGCCGCACCCAAGGCCAAACCGGGTCTCTTCAGCCGGTTCCTGGCATGGACCAGGGGAGAGTGACGTAGGCAACTCTCCACGGGAATAGTCATCTTGTATGTATCAGTCAACGGGGGGGTATGCATGGCGGCTGATACGTGAGAGCAAGAAGGGGACATCGTGGAGATTGCGATAACTCCGCCCATCGACAGACGATTTGCCATTTCGCTGTTTTCCCGCTTAAGAACGGCGAAAGGCCAGGCCAATCCCTTTCCGATCTACGGAGAGCTTCGGTCGAGGGGCGGAGTCGTCGCAGCCCCCTGGGGCGGACACCTCGTCACGGCCTTCGACCTGTGCGACCAGGTCCTGCGCAGCCGCGACTGGCTGGAGCCCGACGCATGCTGGCGGGAGCAGCAGGGAGACGGTACGCGCTGGACAGCGCCCTCCTCGCGGGAGATGAGCCGGACACTGCCCGCTCTCAACCCTCCGGACCACACCTGGGTGCGCCGGTCGGCGGGCATGTTCGACCGCGCCTCCCTGGAGCAGCTGAGCGGAACGGTGGGCCGCATCACGACCAGGCTCCTCGACTCGCTCGCCGAGCGGCTGCACGAGGGCGAGGCGGACTTCAACGCCCTGGTCGGCGAGGAGCTGCCCGTTGCCACCATCGGGCACTGGCTCGGGCTGCCGACCGCCGACTTCCCCCGGCTGCGGGATCTGACCCACGACCAGGTCTTCACCCAGGAGCTGCTGCCGTCGGCCAGCCAGCTGGCGAAGTCGGACGCGGCCACGGCGGAGCTGCGGACCTACTTCACGGACCTGGTGCGCGAGCGGCGGGCCCGTCCCGGTGACGACCCCGTCTCGCGCTGGATCGCGGTGTGGGACGGCATGGAGAGCGACCGCGACAAGGCCGATGAAGCGGTCTACTACCTCGCGTTGTTCGTGCTGCTGGCAGCGCTGGAGACCACGTCCACACTGCTGTCGACGATGACGCTCCTGCTGCTGGAGCACCCCCGGCAGTGGGACTGGCTCACCGTGCACCCCGAACTCGTGCCCGCCGCTGTTGAAGAATCGTTGCGCTACGACCCGCCCACGCACGTCATCAGCCGCGTCTCCTCCCGGGACGGCGTCCTCGGCGGAGTCGAGGTCCGCAAGGACGAGATGGTCCACCTCATGGTGGGCGCGGCCAACCGGGACCCGGCCAAGCACGAGGATCCCGAGCTGTTCAACCTCCACCGCAAACCGGCGCACCTCGCCTTCAGCGGTGGCATCCACTACTGCCTCGGGGCTCCCCTGGCCCGTATGGAGGCACAGACCCTGCTCCACCAGCTGGTCCGGCGTTTCCCCCGCCTGACCCTCGTACGCAGGCCGTCGTGGGCACCCCGTGTGGCCTTCAGACGCCTGCTGAACCTGGACGTCGCCCTCTCATGACCGACATGATCAACACCTCCCCCCACTTCCCCTACAAGGCGCTGCACGTCGAACACGACGGGCCGGTCCTGAGGGCCCGTTTCAACTCCTCGGGACAGGACAGCACGCTGACCGTCGCCGCCCTCGACGACCTCGCCGCCCTGCTCCACAGCCTCCACGACCGGCCCGACATCCGGGTGCTGATCCTCTCCGCCGCCGGCGAGGACTTCTGTCTCGGTGCCGACCGGTTCGAGTACCAGACGGCGCTGGCCGAGGACCCGACGGGAGCCGCCATGCGCCGGATCGCCGACAAGGCCTACCGCGTGTGCGACGCGCTGGAGAACACGCACGCGGTCACCATCGCCAGGCTCCACGGCAAGGTCGTCGGCGCCGGACTCGCGCTCGCCTCCTTCTGCGACCTGCGCGCCGGAGCCGACAGCTGCCGGTTCCGCATGCCCGAGATCGGCCTCGGTCTGCCGCCCGCGTGGGGCGGCGCCATGGGCCGTCTGATCGTCGAGGGCGGAGCCGCCAGGATCCGCGAACTCATGCTCACCTGTGAGACCTTCGACGCGGTCACCGCCCACCGGCTGGGCCTCCTGCACAAGGTCGCCCCGCTCGAAGAGCTGGACGCGGCCGTCAACGCCTGGGTGCGCCCGCTCGTCCGGCGCTCCCCCGAAGCCCTCACCCTCACCAAGCGCATGTTCGCGGGTTACTCGCGGGCCAACCGCACGGCCGACGTCGCCCTGCTGGACGCGCATCTCCTCACCGCACAGCTCAACCAGGCCCGCCCCCAGCGCGTGGTCGAGCACTCCTAGGGAACCGACGCCCGGTCAACGGCGACTGGGCGGCACCCTGAACCCAACTGCGCGTGCCTTGGCGGACCTTCGGGTGCGTGGTAGCTTCACGCGGTGTCCAAGATCGAGATTGACGCGGTGACGGCCGAGTTCTTCGGCGCCTTCGACAACCGCGGCGGCAGACCGGCCGACGTGGCACGCATCCGCCGGCTCGTTCTCCCTTCCGGCGTCATCGTCATGACCGGCCCGGACTTCACGGTCTACACCGTGGACGAGTTCATCGAACCTCGCCGGCAGCTGCTGTCGGACGGCCGGCTCACCGAGTTCTCCGAGTGGGAGACCTCCGAACGAACCGAGATCGCGGGCGACATCGCGTCCCGCGTGTGCGAGTACAGCAAGTCCGGGATCCTGCACGGCGAGCCGTACGAGGGCGGCGGCACCAAGACCCTGCAGTTCGTGCGCACCCCGGACGGTTGGCGCATCGCCGCCCTCGCCTGGTACGACCGCCCGTGAGGAACGAGCGTCGCCTCCGTCGCCTCGCCGTCGGTGAGACCGTCTGGTACTGGACCGTCCGGCACCGCGTCGGGCCCACCCACGGCGACTGCCGCCTCACGCTCTCCTTCTGCACCGGCGGACCCGCCAAGGGTGTCGGCCGCCGGCTCTCCCTGGTCTTCGCCCCCTGCGTGCTCGGGGTTGTCTCGAACACGTACTTCGAGTCGGGCACCGTGGTGCGCCTGCCGGACCGCAGCCACCTCAACCTCTACGAGCCCGGGGCGGCACGCCGCCTCCTGGACGCCGCGGCACCCGCCCTCCATGCGCAGCCGGCGGTGCGGAACGTGGCGGTGGACGGCTGGCCGTACTTCGCCGAGGTCGTCGACCGCGCGGACCAGCCGGCCGGCGGCCACGAACCTGCGTGAGGCGGGCCGCGCCCGGGTGGCACGGCCCGCCTCCGGCCGATGACGGATGGTTCTCGGACGGTCGGCGCGCCTTCGGTCAGTGCACCTTGTTCCGGGTCAGTGCACCTTGTGCAGCTTGTCGAGGGCCTTGGTGAGGCCGTTGGCCCACAGCTGGTTGACGCGGGCGCGCTCGGCCGCGTTCGGGTAGCGGTTGGTGCAGGACGTACCCGGGCCGCCGCCCGACATCAGTTCGCTGCACGGGCCGCTGTAGTGGTCCGGCAGTCCCAGCACGTGACCGGTCTCGTGTGCGGCGACGCGGATGGAGTCGTACTGCCGGTTCTGCGCGTAGTCGAGGAAGATGTAGCCGTTGCCGTGGCCGTCCGTGGAGGCGTAGGACCCCTCGGGGTCGTTGCCCTCGTAGTAGGCGAAGTCGGCGCCGCCCGAGGTCGCCTGCAGCTTGACGTTCGAGACGGAGCTGTTCCATATCGACGCGGCGCTCGATATCTGCGAACGGAAGCTCGGCGCCTGGGAGGCGTCGTAGTAGACGGTCACCGACCGCAGGTCCGGGTGCGCCGCCTGCTTCCTGGCGACCGAGGCGAGCACGGCCTCGAAGAACGCCTTGTTGTTCGCCGTCTCGCCGGCCGGGCCCGTGTAGCGGGCGTGCGGCGTGGCGGTGGAGCCGGTCGCCTGGGCGCTCGCCGGGACCGCGGTGCCCAGCGCAGCGAACGCCAGGCCCAGGCCGAGCGCCAGGACTCTCCTGGAGGCCTTCGCGGAAGGGGAGGACGTACGGATCGACGTCATGTGGGGGGCTCCTACTCGTTCGTGTGGGGTGGTGAACGGTGGGTTGCCCATGAGTCTGAGTCAGCCCCGCGGTCGGCGGATGATGGCAACCGGGGATAGCGTGCGGCTATCACGACCAACTCCGGGCGTTCCGTTGGCGTTTGAACATCTGGCGCCTCATCAGGCACAGCCCTTACCCTCCGTGCATGGAGCTCGAGGTGAGGCATCTGCGCGTTCTGTGCGCCATCGCCGACGCCGGCAGTCTGCACCGGGCCGCTCGCGAACTGGGCATGGCCCAGCCCTCGTTGAGCACCCAGCTGCGCCGCATCGAGCAGACGCTCGGCGGCCGGCTCTTCACCCGTGACCGTACGGGCAGCCGTCCCACACCGCTGGGACACATCGTGGTCAGTCGGGCCCGGCCGCTCGTCGCCGAACTCGCCGCGATCGTGGCCGAGACCAGGGCCGCGGCCGCCCGTGCCACGGGCGGTCCCCGGCTGCGCATCGGCGCCACGGCCAGCCGAGCCCTGCCGGGCTGGCTCCGCCGGCTGCGCACCCGTGTCCCGCCGGTCGAGCCGAGCCTCCAGATGGACGTGTCCGCGAACTCCCTGCTGCGCATGGTCGCCGAGGGCAGGCTCGACCTGGCGTTCGTGCACGAGGTCGAGGGCAGCCCGCTGCGCATCCCGGCCGGGTTGCGCCTGCGGGTCCTGGTGGAACGCGAACCGCAGTTCGTCACCCTGGCCGCCGACCACCCCGCGGCGGCGCGGCCCGAGATACCGCTGACCGACCTCGCCCACGAACGCTGGATGATCGACTCCACCGTCGACGGCGAATGGGACGGCCTGTGCCGGGTCCTGCGCAAGGCGGGGATCGAACCCGACCTGCTGCACGGCGACTACCTCACCGCCTACTCCCTGGCCGCCATCGGCGAGGTCGTCACGGTCAGCCAGCCGACCGCACGCCCCCGCCCCGACCTCGCCATCCGGCCGCTGCGGGGCGACCCGATAGGGGTACGGCTACTGCTCGCGGCCCGGACAGCGGCGGAACTCGACAACGGTGTCAGTGAGTTGGAGGAGGCCTACTGGGAGGCGGCCCAGCAGGCGCCGGCGTATCAGGAGTGGCTGGAGCGCAGAAGACCCGGACGTCCGGCCCGGCCGCTCCGCTCGGTACGGACCTGAGGGTGTCGGACTTACGGACTGTCGCCCACTCGGCCGAGCGATGAGTTCCGGGAGTCCGCGGGGTCAGTTACGCGGCCAAGCACTCGGCACCCGCCCGGAAGGACCCACGCAGTGACGAACATCCACGTGACCGAATCCGACCTGGAGCTGCCCGACGGGCGCAGACTGCACGTCTACGACACCGGCGCCGGCGGATCCGGTGCTCTCCCCGTCTTCTGGCATCACGGCACACCCAACGTGGGCCTGCCGCCCAGGCCCCTCTTCCCCGCCTCCGCCCGGCTCGGGGTCCGCTGGGTGTCGTACGACCGCCCCGGATACGGCGGTTCGACCCCGCTCGACGGCCGCGGCATCGCATCGGCCGCCGCCGACGTCGCCCACATCGCCGATGCGCTCGGCATCGACCGGTTCGCCGCCATGGGCCACTCCGGGGGCGCCTCGCACGCCCTGGCGTGTGCCGCCGTACTGCCGGAGCGGGTGCTCGGCGTGGTCGAGGTGTCGGGTCTGGCCCCGTTCGACGCCGAGGGGCTCGACTGGTTCGCGGGCATGGCCGCGTCCTGCCGGGCATCACTGACCGCGGCCGCGGCGGGCCGCGAGGCCAAAGAGCGGTACGAGGCGGAGGCGCTGTACGACCCCGAGATGTTCACCCCGGCCGACCACGCGGCCCTGGCTGGTGACTGGTCCTGGTTCGAGGAAGTGGTCAAGCCGGCCGTGGCCGCCGGTCCAGGCGGACTCGTCGACGACGACCTGGCCTACGTTCACCCCTGGGGCTGCGACCCCGGGTCAGTCACAGCGCCGGTCCTCGTCCTGCACGGGGGTCAGGACAGGATCGTGCCGAGCACCCACGGCGAGTGGTTGGCGAACCGCTGCCCGCACTCGGAACTGGTGCTTCGGCCGGCCGACGGCCATCTCTCCGTCCTGAACGGTGGGAGTGCCGCGCTGGAATGGCTGGTGCAGCATGTGAAGCGATGACCCCCGACAAAGCCGGGGCTCTGTACAACCCTTGGGCGGTGACGGAGGTCTCCTGTGCGGGAACGCGCGTTCCCGCACAGTTCAGCTGTCCGTAGCAGCCGCTTCATGCAGAGGATTTCATGCCCCCCACGCTTTCCGGCCCGCGTGTCCTTCGCCAGACCGCCGGTGCCGTCGGTGCCGTCGCCCTGATCGCGCTGGGTGCCGCGCCCGCCGGCGCCGCAGACGCGGGACCCGGCCTGGTGCTGGGCAGGATCGCCCCGATCGACGGCGTGCAGCCCGGCAGCGAGTTCGCGGTCCCGGCCTCCTTCACCAACACCGGCACCGCGGCGCTCGGCAAGGTCTGGATGTCGTACTCGGTCACCCGCGGGCTCAGCCACACCGAGGTGCCCTCCAACTGCCTGCGCTACGAGATCCCCTCCTTCGACGAGGCGCCCAGCTCCTCGGACGTGGTCTGCGAGTTCGACCAGCAGGTGGAGCCCGGCGTCGTCTACGCGCCCGACCAGACCCTGACCCTGAAGGCACTGGACCGCGCGCTGTACGACGAGCTGCGGGTGACGGTTGCCACGTACGACCCCGCGTTCACGGACGCCGGCCCCGCGCCGGTGCGGGGTACGGGCCCTGCGGTGAAGCTGGTCGAGCGGCCCGACGAGACCCCGGCCGCCCCGGGCTCCGCGCGGCACGAGGAGTGGGACGCGGCGACCGTGCAGGTGACCGCGGAGAACACGGCCGACTTCCAGGTGACCGACGTCCGGCTGAAGGGCAAGGTCGGGGACACGGTCCCGCTGGTGGTGAAGTTCACCAACGCCGGGCCCGGCTGGGTGCTCCGGGAGATCGGCGCGGGGGCGACCCGCGTACACATCAAGGTGCCGGCCGGTACGTCGGTCGCCAAGACTGACGGCTTCTGCGAGAGCGTGGGGTCGCGGACGTACGAGTGCGGCACCAGCGAGGCGTGGGTCGACGAGAACAGCGGGGAGACGTACGAGTTCCGGCTGAAGATCAACAAGGTGGTGTCCGGGGCCAAGGGCTCGGTGGCACTCGCGGGAGAGCCCCGGCCGTTCGACACCGACAAGGCGAACGACACCGCGGACATCCTGCTCGACGTCTCGGGCGGCGGCTCCACGGGTGGCAGCGGTGGCAGCGGCTCGACGGGCTCCACCGGGGGCTCCGGCACGGCGTCCACCGGCGGTTCGGGTTCCGGCTCCGGGTCCGGCTCCAGTTCGGGCTCGGCTTCCGGCTCCTCGTCCAGCGCGACGGGCGGCACCGCCACCACCGGCACCTCGGGTTCCTCCACCACGGGTGGTGACCTGGCGAGCACCGGCGCCGGTCCGGTCCTGCCCCTCGCGGCGGCCGCGGCCGGGGCCGTGGTCCTCGGCACGGGCGCCGTCCTGGTGGTACGCCGTCGCGCCGGGCGACGGCGGTGACGACAAGCGGGCGGGGCGGGCCTCGGCCCGCCCCGCACCGTCAGTAGCTGGAGCCCAACGTCGACGTCGTGTAGGCGCATTCCGTGTAGATGTACCCGGACCGGAGCTTGGCCGTGTCCGAGGCCGGCGTGGCGGTGCTGTCGCCGTGCGGCTTGTGCACGAAGTACGTGGTGCCGACGGGGAGACTGAGCGTCCGCTGCGGGTAGTTCTTGCCGCCGTTGCAGGGCTTGAAGCCGATCCTCAGCGTGTCGACGAGGGAGTACGACTTGCAGCTGCCGCATCCCTTGAGCGTGAAGCTGCCGGTGACGGGGCCGGTGTAGAGGACCGTGACGTCGTCGGGGCTGTCGTTCTTGACCGTGACGCTGATGCTGCCGCCGGAGGCGGTGGTGGGCAGCTTCTTCCCGGCGGCCGGCAGGGTCTGGGCCACCTCGGCTCCGATGGCGATCTTCTTGGCCCGGTCCCGGTTGCTGCCGTTCTTGTTGTCGGAGACGTACTGCTCCATGGTCTTCTGGGCCTCGTCGTAGTCGCCGTCCTTGTACTGGTCGACTCCGCAGGCGTACTCCCCGGCGTTGCCGCTCCGGTCGGCGCGATCGGCGGACTTGGTGAGACCGTCGGCGGCGTTCCCCGACGACCCGGACAGGGAGGTGATCCGGGTGTTCAGGTCACGCAACTGCTCGACGGCGGTGCAGGGTTCGCCGCCGTTCACGGCCTTCTCCGCCTTCTTCACCTGCGCGTCGACGGCGGGTGCGACCTTGGACGCCGACGGGGACTGCGGGAAGGTGTCCAGCAGCTCGCCGAAGCGCGTGACCCAGTCGGCCTGGCCCGCTGTCAGGCCCGCCCGTCCGCACTCGTACAAGGAGGTGGCGAGCCGGTCGTCGGGCCACTCGCTCAGCGAGCCGAGTGCTTTCTTCGGCATCGTGCGGGGCACCGTACGCAGGTACTTCAGCGGCTCGATCGCATCGCAGTACTGCTGGTGGCCGTAGGCCGCGCCGACCGTGGTGTAGTAGGTCCGCAGGCGGTCGGGGACCTGGTCGGCCGCGCGGGAGCCGGAGTGGTTGACCGCGAGGTCGCGGTAGACGTCCAGGGCCTGCCCGTAGTCGGACCGAGCGGTGGAGAAACTCTGCCGCCCTGCCGCCGTCACCTGCTGGTCGGCCTTCGCGAGGCGATCCAGCAGCGCTTGCTGTACGGCTTCCTCGTGGGCGTCGTCGTACCACACCGCGCCTCCTGCCGGCGCGGCGAGCAGCAGCACACCGAGCAGCAGGGCGAGGTGCGCTCTGCCGGGCCAGGTGAGCCGGTTGCGCAGGCCGACGATCGCGCCGTGCACGGCCGCGAGCAGGATGAGGGCGCCGTAGAGAGTGAGCGCGGCCCCCGGGACGCCGTCGGCGTCGGCGGGCAGGGCCACGAGCAGCAGGACGACGGTTGCCGCCAGGCAGGCGGCCATCAGGACCCATCTTCGGACCAGCGCGTACCCGAGGCCGAGTCCGCTCAGGTTGAGCACCGCGACGGCGGCCGCCCGCCAGCCGTCCGGTGGCGCGGGCGGCGGAGTCGAAGGCATCGGTGGTACGGCGAATGACTGGTGCGGACCGTACGGATCGGACATGGTGGGCTCCCCCCGTCAACTGCCCCCGAAAAACTGCGGATCGGCAGTGTAAGGCCCGGAACAGGGGCCCGACAGAGGGTGTCCGGCCAGTGGTCGGCCGGCCGGGGCGGAGGGCCTGCCGGCCCCCGGGAAGGCCCTCCGCCCGCGCCTGCCGCTAGCCGCGCAGGGCGGCCATGTTGCGGTAGCCGATCGCCGCGTGTTCCAGGGACTGCGCCGGGTTGGTGGCGCTCGGGGCGTTGTCCTGCTCGACCATCGGGTTGTGGTAATTGCGGTGGCCCACGCGGGAGAAGAACGTGCGGTAGTCGATGACGCCGGTGCCGAACGGGACCATGTCGTAGCCCATCCCGTTGGTGGTGTTGACGACGCCGTCCTTCGCGTGGAACAGCGGGTAGCGCTTGTCGTGACAGGTGACCAGGGCGGCCGGGTCGAAGACGTTCGTCTGCGTGGAGCCGTCGTGGGCGGTGTAGGAGCGGAACTTGTACTGGGCGACGTGGGCCCAGAAGACGTCCATCTCCAGCCAGATCAGCTGGGGTCGGTGATGGACAGGAAGTACTCCAGCTTGCGGATGCCGGAGCTGCGGGTCGGGCGGCCCTGGGCGTCCAGCGGGCCGCCGTCGAGGAGGAAGCCGTAGGCCGCGTCGTGGTTGTGGGTGTACAGCTTGAGGCCGGCGCGGCGGGCGATGGCCCCGAGGGCGTGCCACTTGTCGGCGGCCACGTCCCAGTCGGCCTTGTAGGCGCTGCTGGTGGGGTCGGCGCCGGTGCCCATGTGGGCCAGGCCGAGGATGTTCGCGATCTCCAGGTGCTTCTTGAAGGTGTCCAGGTCGGCGTTGGTGAAGGGCCAGGAGCTGGGGATGAAGCCGTGGTTGCCCTGGGCGCGCAGCCCGTTGTCGTCCAGCCAGCGGCGCAGCAGCTTGGCGCCCTCGACCGACTCCAGGCTGCCGCCGCCGGGTGCGTTCGGGTGCTGGCCGTAGCCCGCGAACTCGACCTGGCGGTAGCCGAAGCGGCCGAGCTGCTCGAAGACGGCGCGGAAGCCGGAGGGCAGGGAGGTGGTCAGCGGGTCCCGGCCGATGGCGTCGCGCACCGTGTAGAGGATGATGCCGCGCTTGTCCTCGGGGACGAGTGCGTGCCCTCTGCCGGTGCCGCCGGACTGCGGTGCGGCCTGCACGGGGCTCGCGCCGAGGACGGGCGCGGCAATGGCGCCGGCCGCGACGGCGGTGCAGGTGCTCAGGAAGCTGCGGCGGCCGAGGCCGAGGCTGCGGCGCAGCTGGTCGTCGCTGTGATGCGTGGTGTTCACGGGTGCCTTCCTTCGGACGGGGTGTCGGTGCCGAGACCGGCGAGGTGGAGCAGGAGTGACTTCACGTCGGTGGCCGCGATGCGGTCGCCGACGGCGCGGGGGGTGGAGCACAGGAGGAGCGGACCGTCGTCGTCGCTCGTGGGCAGGCGGCCGTGGCTGCCTCGGACGGGTGCGGGGTCGAGGGGTACGACCGCCATGCGGTAGCGCAGCCCGAGCTTCTTGCGGGCGAGTGCGGTGGCCGCCTTGACCTTCACGTAGGGGTCGAGCGGGTCCATGAACAGCTCGACCGGGTCGTAGCCGGGTTTGCGGTGGATCTCGACCAGGCGGGCGAAGTCGGGCGCGCGGTCGTCGTCCAGCCAGTAGTAGTACGTGAACCAGGCGTCCGGTTCCGCGATCGCGACCAGTTCGCCGGAGCGCGGATGATCCAGGTGGTGCGCCTTCTTGCCCTCGTCGTCCAGGAGTTGCTCGATGCCGGGCAGTCCGTCCAGCGCGGCGCGGGTGGCGGCCAGGTCCTCGGGCCGGCGGACGTAGACGTGGGCGACCTGGTGGTCGGCGACCGCGAAGGCGCGCGATGCCATCGGGTCGAGGTACTCCATGCCGTCCTGGGTGTGCACCTCCAGCAGGCCGGCGCGGCGCAGGGCGCGGTTGATGTCGACGGGCCGGCTCACGCGGGTGATGCCGTACTCGGACAGCGCGACGACCGTACGGCCCTCCGCGTGCGCGTCGTGCAGGAGCGGGGCCAGGGCCGCGTCCAGGTCGGCGGCCGCCTTGTGGGAGCGGGGGTCGTCGGGGCCGTGGCGCTGCAGGTCGTAGTCGAGGTGCGGAAGGTAGCAGAGGGTCAGGTCGGGCTGCCGGGTGCGGAGGATGTGCCGGGTGGCGTCGATGATCCACTGGCTGGAGACCAGGTCGGCGCCGGGCCCCCAGAAGCGGAAGAGCGGGAACGTACCGAACTTCTCGGTGAGTTCGTCGTGGAGCGCGGGCGGTCGGGTGTAGCAGTCGGGTTCCTTGCGGCCGTCGGCGTAGTAGACGGGGCGCGGGGTGACGGTGATGTCGGTGTCGGCGCCCATGGCGTACCACCAGCAGATGTTGGCGACCGTGTAGCCGGGGTGGGCGCGGCGGGCCGCGTCCCACAGCTTGTCCCCGGCGACCAGGCCGTTGTGCTGGCGCCACAGCAAGACGTCGCCGAGTTCGCGGAAGTACCAGCCGTTGCCGACGATGCCGTGCTCGGCGGGGTGGGCGCCGGTGAGGAAGGTGGACTGGGCGGCGCAGGTCACGGCGGGCAGGACGGTGCCGAGGTGGGCCCGGGAGCCGGCTGCGGCGAGGGCCTTGAGGTGGGGCATGTGGTCCAGCAGCCGGGGCGTGAGGCCGACCACGTCGAGGACGAGGAGCGGGGTGGGTCGCGCGGGCCCGGTCATGGCAGCTCCTTCAGGCCGAGGTCGGTCAACAGGCCGCGGGCGAGGGCGAGTTCGGCGGCGATGCCGTCGGCCAGCCGGGCCCGGCCACGGGGGCGCAGTGCGGGCGGGAGCGCCTGCCAGGTGTAGGTCTCGACCTCCAGGTGCCGGGTGAGGGGGTGCGGGCCGCCGACGAGGTGCGTCAGGGCTGTCCGGAGGACCGGGAGGGTGGAGGTGAGCGGTGCGGCGGGGGCCGCGTGCAGCGGGACGTGGAAGTGGGCCCGCCAGGGTGCGGCACGGGACAGGGTGTCCAGGGCCTCGTCGAGGTCGTCGGTGCCGCGCGGGCCGGCCGGGGTGAGCGTGCGGGTCTGGTGGAGGAACCGGGGTTCGGCGTAGGCGCCGAGCGCGGCGCGGACCTCCGTGCGGCCCGGGTGCTCGGCGTGCACGGCGGCCGACAGCTGGGACTTGACGACCGGGATCCCGGCGCCGGCGAGCGCGTCCAGCGCGGCCGAGGGCTCCTCGAAGGAGGTGGCGAGGTGGCAGGTGTCGACGCAGACGCCGATGCGGGGGTGTCCGACGGCGGTGAGCGGGGCGAGGGCGTCGCCGGTGGTCTCCACGGTGCAGCCGGGCTCCGGCTCCAGGCCGACCCGGATCGAGCGGCCGGTCAGTTCCGCCAGCGTGTCGAGGCGCTCGGCGAGGGTCAGCAGGGCTGTGCGGCCCGCCTGGGCGCGGTCGGCGGTCCAGGCGGTGCGCCAGCCGAGCGGCAGGGTGGAGATGCTGCCCTCGGTGACGTCGTCCGGCAGCAGTGCGGCGAGGATCCGCGCCAGGGCGGTGGTGTACTCCAGGCGCTCCGGATCGGCCCAGTCCGGCTTGTACACGCGGTACTTGACCTCGTCGGCGCCGAATCCCTCGTACGGGAAGCCGTTGAGGGTGACGACCTCCAGGCCGCGCAGGTCGAGTTCGCGGCGCAGGGCACGCAGTGCCGACGGGTCGGTGTCGAGGGTGCGGGCGGCGGCGTGGGCGAGCCACAGGCCGATGCCGAGGCGGTCGCGGCCAAGACGGCGGCGGACGGGCTCGCAGTGGTCGCGCAGCTGGGCGAGGACGCCGTCGAGGGTCTCGGCGGGGTGGACGTTGGTGCAGTAGGCGAGGTGGACGGTGGTGCCGTCGGGGTGGCGCAGCCGCATGGCGCTCACTCCCCGCCGCGCAGCAGGGAGTTGCCCTCGTGCGTCGCCTCCGGCGGGGTGACCGTCAGGTCCAGGCGACCGCTGAGGCCGTAGAAGGCGACGGGGTTGCGCCACAGCACCCGGTCGACGACGTCCTCGGTGAAGCCCTCGGCCAGCATCAGGTCGGCCACCCGGCGGGTCTTGAGCGGATCGCTCTTTCCCCAGTCTGCGGCGGAGTTCACCAGCACCTGCTCGGGCCCGTACGCGTGCAGGATCTCCACCATCCGGCGCTCGTCCATCTTGGTGTCGGGATAGACCGAGAAGCCGAGCCAGCAGCCGCTGTCCTTGGCCTCCTTGACGGTCGTCTCGTTGAGGTGGTCGACCAGGACCCGCTCCGGGGGCAGGGCGGACTCGCGGACGACGTCGAGGGTGCGGCGCAGGCCCGCGAGCTTGTCGCGGTGCGGGGTGTGCACGAGGGCGGGCAGGCCGTGGTCGGCGGCGAGCTGGAGCTGGGCGGCCAGCGCCCGGTCCTCGGCGGGGGTCATGGAGTCGTAGCCGATCTCGCCCACGGCCACGACCTGGTCCTTGAGGAGATAGCGGGGCAGTTCGCCGAGGACGGGGAGGCAGCGGGGGTCGTTCGCCTCCTTGGGGTTGAGGGCGAGCGTGCAGTGGTGGGCGATGCCGTACTGGGCGGCGCGGAAGGGCTCCCAGCCGAGCAGGGAGTCGAAGTAGTCGAGGAAGGAGGCGGGCGAGGTGCGGGGCTGGCCGAGCCAGAACGCCGGCTCCACCACGGCCCGGATCCCCGCGGCGCGCATGGCCTCGTAGTCGTCGGTGGTACGGGAGGTCATGTGGATGTGCGGGTCGAACAGGCGCATCAGGACTCCTCACCGGTCTGAGCGGTGGCCAGGGCCAGGACGTGGTGGAGGCCGCTGGGTACGGGCCGTCCGGCGGCGGTGCGCTCGGCCGCGAAGTCGGCGAGCATGCGGGCGAGTTCGGCGTCCGCGCGGGCCCGCTCGGGGAGGCCCGCCACCGCGTCGACCGGGACGCCGGTGAACAGGCACTTCAGTACGGCGTGCCGCCAGGCGTGGGGGGCGAGGTGGCGGGCGGCGTAGGGGCCGAGGGCGGCGGTGATCAGCCGGGTGTCGTTGGTGCGCAGGGCGTCCTCGACCAGCGGCACGGCGTCGGGGCCGGGCACGAGGTGGGGCAGGGCGTGCAGGACGGCGCGCCGTTCGGCGGCGGTGCCCTGCCGGTAGACGCGGGTGAGGGCGGCCGTGTCGGCGCGGGCCGCGTGCAGGATCAGCACGCGGACGGCGTCGGCGTGCCGGCTGCCGCAGCGGCGGGCGGCCTCCGCGAGGCGCAGCTCCCACACGGAGATCGGCCCGTGCGCGCCGGGGTGGGCGGCGGCCTCGGCCACGGCCTGGTGGAACCAGGCGCGGGCGGCCGGGTCGAGGTGGGTGTCCAGGTGGGCGCGGAGGGCGTCCGGGCCGGTGTGCGCGGCGGGGTGCTGGGTCATGGGGTGCTCTCTTCTGGCACGGCGGCCGGGATGCCGGTGGCCGCCGCGCGGCGGAGGAACGGCAAGGAGATCTCGGCGTGTTGGGGACCGGCGTGGGAGTGGCGGGGCAGTTCCACGACCGTCAGTCCGCGGTAGCCCGTCGCGGCGAGGGCGGCGAGGACGGGCGGGAAGTCGATCTCGCCCTGCCCGAACGGAAGGTGGTCGTGGACACCGCGCCGCATGTCCTCGATCTGGACGTGCCGCAGCCAGGGCGCGGCCAGGCGCACGCAGTCGGCGGGCGGGAGGGGTTCGAGGCACTGGCAGTGGCCGATGTCGAGGGTGAGTCCGAGGGCGGGCGGGTCACCGAGGAGGCGGCGCAGGTGGTGGAAGTCGGCGAGGGTGGCGAGGAGGTGGCCGGGCTCGGGTTCGACCGCGAGCGGAATGCCGGCGGTGGCGGCGGCGTCGAGCACGGGGGTGAGGGAGGCGGCGAGCCGCTGCCAGGCGGTGGCCGGGTCACTGGTCGGCGGAACGGTTCCGCTGAAGCAGTGCACGGCGTGCGCACCGAGGTCGGCGGCCACCCGCACGGCCCGCACGAGCAGGTCCACCCGGCGGGCCCGCGCCTCGGGATCCGGGTCGAGCAGCGAGGGGCCATGCTTGCGGCGCGGGTCGAGGACATAGCGGGCCCCGGTCTCGACCGTGACCTCGAGCCCCAGCTCGGCGAGGCGGCGGGCGGTCCGCCGGGTGCGGGCGGCGAGATCGGGGGCGAGCGGGTCGAGGTGCATGTGGTCGAGGGTCAGGCCGACGCCGTCGTAGCCGAGGTCGGCGAGGAGGGCGAGGGCGTCGTCGAGACGGAGGTCGGCGAGGCCGTTGGTGCCGTAGCCGAACCGGAGGGTCGTGGGCCGGGAGGTCATGTGATGCTCACCTGCCTGGCGATCTGTCGGGCCACTCGGGCGAGCGGGGCGTGGGCGTTGAACAGGCCGTTGCCAGCGCAGGCACGGGCGCCCTTGCCGGTGCAACCCTGACGCGGAGCCACGCCCTGAGGCGTCATGTGATGCTCACCCGCCTCGCGAACCGTCGAGCCAGTGCAGCGAGGGCCGCTGTGCCGAGTGCGGTGGCGGTGGCTCCGGTGCGGGCGGCGAGGGCGGCCTGCAGCGGGATGGTGGCGCGGATGCCGGCGGCCACGGCGCGCTGGGTGAGCGCCGGTGAGGGGTTGAGGGTGGCGTGGAGGTAGGGGCGGGCGGTGGTGGTGGCGTAGGTGAGGGCGAGGGCGGTGGTGAGGGGGGTACGGGTCGGTAGCAGCCGGGCGAGGAGGGCCGTGCCCGCCAGTGCCGCGAGCGGCGCGAGGGGGGAACCGTCGTGGGTCTCCTGGCGGGAGACGGCGGTGACCGCGAGGGTGTGGGTGCCGAGCAGCCCGGCCGAGGGCAGGGCCGGGCGGACACGTCCGGCGGTGGCCGCCGCTCCGAGGAGCAGGTCGAGGCCGCGGGCTGCGGCCATCGCGACCGGGCCGGCGGGCGTGCGCTTCAGGCCGAGGTCGTACGACCAGACGGTGGCCGCGAGCGGCACGGCGACCGCCAGCGCCGGGCGGCCCGCGCGACCGGCCAGGGCGAGGCCGGCGGCCGTGAGCGCGCAGGCCGCGGCGAGTGCGGCGCCGGGGCGGACCCGCCCTGAGGGGAGGGGGCGGTGGGGACGTTCTACGGCGTCCTCCGCGCGGTCGGCCCAGTCGTTGAGGGCCATTCCGGCCTCGTACAGGCACAGGGAGCTGCCGACGGCGAGCACGGTACGACGGTTCGGGCCGACGCGGACGGCGGCCGCTCCGGCGAGGGCGTCGCCGGGGACGGTGAACAGGACGGGCAGACGCAGGAGTTCGGCCCAGGCCCGGTACCGGTTCACTCCCCCTCCCCCAACCGACGGGCGAACCGCACCAGTTCGGCGTACTGCTCCGCCAGCGCCGACCGCGCCTCTCCCACGGGGTCCTTGAAGAAGAAGGCCAGTTCGGACAGGGGTCCGGCCAGGCCGGTCTCATGGGCGCGGGCGACCAGCCGGGCCAGGTCGAGGACCAGGGGTGCGGCCAGGGCGGAGTCGCAGCCCTGCCAGATGGTCTGCAGGACCATGCGGGTGCCGAGGAAGCCGTCGAAGGCAATGTGGTCCCAGGCGGTCTTCCAGTCGCCGAGCGCGGGCACGTCGTCGATGTGGACCTCGCCCTCCGGGGCGGATCCCAGGGTGTCGGCGAGGACACGCTCCTTGCCGGCGTTCTTCGCGGCCGCGGCGGCCGGGTCGGACAGAGAGGCGCCGTCACCGCCGCCGAGGAGGTTGGTGCCGGACCAGGCGCGGACCGCCAGCGCACGCTGGGTGAACATCGGACCCAGGACGGAACGCAGGAGAGTCTGCCCGGTCTTGCCGTCGCGGCCCGCGTACGGCAGCCCGCCGCCCGCGGCGAGCGGGGCGAGGTCCGGGTGGTGCAGGCCCGTCGAGGGGGTGAAGTTGACGTAGGGGCAGCCGGCGCGCAGGGCGGCCGCCGCGTAGAGCGAGCTGGGCGGGAGTCCGGGGCCGGTCGGGGCCGGTTCCGTGGAGGCGACGTTCACGACCACGGCTCGCTCCAGGCCGTGCCGTCGTACGAAGTCCTGGATGTCGGCGGCGAACGCGGTGATCAGCTCACCCTCGTCCCGGGTGTCGCCGGAGAGCGGGCCGCCGGGCCTGATCTCCCGGTCCGCTGCTGCGAGTTCGGCGGCTACGGCGGCCGGGAGGCCGGCGGGCAGCACGCCGCCCGCGGCCAGTTGCTCGGCGCGTTTGGGCAGGGGGCAGTCCGTGGTGTCGTGGCCGCCGAAGACCAGCGAGGCCAGGTCGGGCAGACCGCTGCCGGCGAAGTCGGGCGTCTCGGTGACCAGGCCGGTCGGCGGGCGCAGGCCCGCGGTCACGGCGGCGCACCCCGCGACGACGGTGGTGGCGACCGAACCGCGGGCTCCGACGAGCCAGACGCCGACTCGCGGAGGACGGGAGAGGGACGCGGACATGGGCTGCCTCCTTGTCCAGGGCATGAGCTTCCCGAGGGGAAGGGAGTGGTGACGGCGGGCGGGAGTCCGGCGTCTCCCGCCCGCCGCCGTTCAGCGGCCCTTGCCGGGCGGTTTTCCGATGCGGTGCTGGTCGACCACGTCAGCCGGTCGTGAAGGTGAAGTCGTCCAGGTCGTAGAGGGCGCCGCTGCCGCCCTTGAACACCAGGTAGAGCGTGGTGGTGCCGCGCGGTGCGCGGGACAGGCCGGCGGTGACGTCCTGGTAGGTCTCCCAGCCGCCGGTCACGGGCACGGTGGCCTTGCCGAGGAGGGTTCCGGTGGCCGAGCCGGCGCGGACCTCGAGGGTGCCGCCTGCGCCGCCGGAGGCGATGCGGGCGGTGATCTTCGTGGCGTTGTTCAGGACGTACGGGGTGAAGGCGATCCAGTCGCCGTTGTGGATGTCGCCGACGACCTTGCCGCCGTGGGCGGTGTCCCTGGCGGTCACCGTGATGCCGGAGCTGGTGCCGAAGTGCTCGGCCTGGCGGTGGCGGGGCTGCTGGACGTTCTGGTCGTGCGAGGTGAGCGGGGCCTGGCCGCCGCCTCCGCCGTCGGTGTACTCGGCGTCCATCACACCGAAGATGTTGGCGTCCTCGTCGTGGCCGCCGTCGGCACTGGTCTGGATGGTGCCGGAACAGCCGTTGGCCGAGGTCATCGGGTGTCCGTGACTGTCATGACCGAGGACGAAGGTGACCTTGACCTTGGAGCAGTCGATCGTCCGGCCGTCCTCGGGGTCGGTGACGGTCACCTTGAACGGGATGGCGTCACCGAAGCTGAACAGCTGACCGTCCTTGGGGGTGTCCAGGACGACCTTGGGTGCGGTGTTGCCGACGACGATCTGGACGCTGGCGCCGCCGGTGCGGCCCGAGGGGTCCTTGGCCGTGACGGTGGCGGTGTAGGTGCCGTTCTTCCTGTACCTGTGGGCGGGGTTGGCCGCCGTCGAGGTGCCGCCGTCGCCGAAGTCCCAGCTGTAGGTCAGCGTGTCACCGTCCTGGTCGGTCGTGCCCGCGGAGGAGAACCGCACTTTCAGCGGGGCCTGCCCGGAGGTGCGGTCCGCCGCGGCCTGCGCCGACGGGGAGTGGCCGTCGGTCGCGTTCTCGATGCGGTACAGCGCCGAGTGCTCGTCGCCGCCGAACCAGGCGGTGCCGTAGTCGAGGACGTACAGCGCGCCGTCGGGGCCGAAGGCCATGTCCATTACCTGGGTGCCGCTCCAGGGGATGTCGTTGATGGACTGCACCTTGCCGTCGGTGTCGCTGGTGATCCGCTTGATCCAGCGGCGGCCGAACTCACCGGCGAAGAAGTCGCCGTCGTACGCCTGCGGGAACTTCACGGGCGAGTCGAGTGCGGGGTCGTAGTGGTAGACCGGGCCGCCCATGGGCGACTCGGAGCCGTCGCCGAACTCCGGTACGGACGGGCCGTTGTACGGGATCCAGGCGGGCTGGGCCGGGGGCAGGTCCGTGAGGCCGGTGTTGTGCGGGGAGTTGTTCTTCGGGGCGTTGCAGTCGAAGGACGCGCCTGACGTCCTGGTCGCGAAGTCGTAGTCCACGTAGGCGTCGTTGGCGCCGGTGCAGTACGGCCAGCCGAAGTTGCCGGGCCCGGTCACCCGCGCGAACTCGACCTGGCCGGCGGGGCCGCGGGCCGGGTCGGCGGCGCCCGCGTCGGGGCCGTAGTCGCCGACGTAGAGGATGCCGGTCTTCTTGTCGACGCTGAACCGGAAGGGGTTGCGGAAGCCCATCGCGTAGATCTCGGGGCGCGTCTTGTCCGTGCCGGGTGCGAAGAGGTTGCCGTCGGGGACGGAGTAGGAGCCGTCGGCGTTGACCTTGATGCGCAGGATCTTGCCGCGGAGGTCGTTGGTGTTGCCCGCCGAACGCTGGGCGTCGAAGGCCGGGTTGCGGTCGGCGCGCTCGTCGATGGGGGTGTAGCCGCCGGACTGGAAGGGGTTGGTGTCGTCGCCTGTCGACAGGTACAGGTTGCCCGCCGCGTCGAAGTCGATGTCGCCGCCGACGTGACAGCACAGGCCGCGGGAGGCCGGGACGTCGAGGATCTTCTTCTCGCTCGCCGTGTCGAGGGTGCCGTCCGTGTTCAGGACGAAGCGGGAGAGGCGGTTGACGCCGTCGAAGGGGGCGAAGTCGGCCGCGGTGCCGGTCTCGGGGGCGTCGCCGGCCGGGGTGTCCAACGGGGGTGCGTAGTAGAGGTAGATGGCCCGGTTGGTGGCGAAGTCCGGGTCCACGCCCACGCCTTGGAGACCTTCCTCGTCGTGGGAGTAGACGTCGAGCTTGCCGATCAGCCGCGTGTTGCCCGCGGCGTCCGTCAGGCGCAGTTCGCCGTCGCGTGAGGTGTGCAGGACCGAGCGGTCGGGGAGGACGGCGAGCGACATGGGCTCACCGACCTCCGCCTCGCCCTTGGCGAGGGTGACCTGCTGGAAGTCCTCGGCCGCCGCGGCCGGCTCGTGGTCGGCGACGGCTGCGCCGGCCTGAGGGGTGGTGAGGGTCAGGGTCGCGCCGGCGAGGAGGGCGCCGCTGAGCAGTGCGAGCGCCTTGCGCAGGCGTGATCTGTGGGTCGCGGTCCTGGTGGTGCGGTCGTTCCCGGGCACGGATTGCCTCCAGAATGGGGCTGGTGGTACGGGCGGGTGCGAACGCCGGGATGCGCCGTCATCCCGGAGAGGATGACAACTGACCTGCTGTCTTCGGTCAGTTGGAGAACGCCGCGTCGAAGGAGGCCGACGGCGGCTCGAAGTCGTAGGCCTTGAGGCGGGTGAGGGCCTCGGGGGCGCCCTGGAGCCGGTCCATACCGG
The DNA here is from genome assembly GCF_900215565.1 of Streptomyces sp. Ag109_G2-15. Classification (NCBI taxonomy): domain Bacteria; kingdom Bacillati; phylum Actinomycetota; class Actinomycetes; order Kitasatosporales; family Streptomycetaceae; genus Streptomyces; species Streptomyces sp. Ag109_G2-15. The sequence continues at coordinate 7,507,676 of NZ_OCNI01000001.1, read as the reverse complement.
CGTCCTCCCACTCCACGGAGATGGGGCCCCGGTAGTCGATGGAGCGCAGCATCCGGAAGACGTCCTCCCAGGGGACGTCGCCGTGTCCGGCGGAGACGAAGTCCCAGCCGCGGCGCGGGTCGCCCCAGGGCAGGTGGGAGCCCAGGCGGCCGTTTCGGCCGTCGAGGCGCCTGCGGGCCTCCTTGCAGTCCACGTGGTAAATGCGGTCGCGGAAATCCCACAGGAAGCCGACGGGGTCGAGGTCCTGCCACACGAAATGGGAGGGGTCGAAGTTCAGGCCGAAGGCCGGGCGGTGGCCGACCGCGTCGAGGGCGCGGTGGGTGGTCCAGTAGTCGTAGGCGATCTCGCTGGGGTGGACCTCGTGGGCGAACCGTACGCCCTCCGTGTCGAAGACGTCGAGAATCGGGTTCCAGCGCTCTGCGAAGTCCTCGTAGCCGCGCTCGATCATCGACTCGGGGGCGGGCGGGAACATCGCGACGAGATGCCAGATCGCGGAGCCGGTGAAGCCGACGACGGTGTCGACGCCGAAGGCGGCAGCGGCGCGGGCGGTGTCCTTCATGCGCTCGGCCGCACGCTGCCGCACCCCCTCGGGATCGCCCTCCGCCCACACCTCACCGGGCAGGATGGCCTGGTGGCGCTCGTCGATGATGGCGTCGCAGACGGCCTGGCCGACCAGGTGGTTGGAGATGGCCCAGCACTTCAGGCCGTAGCTGTCGAGGAGTTGGTGGCGGGACTTGACGTATCCGGGATCGGCGAGGGTTTTGTCGACCTCGAAGTGGTCTCCCCAGCAGGCGAGTTCGAGGCCGTCGTAGCCGAAGTCGCGGGCGAGCCGGCAGACCTCCTCCAGGGGCAGGTCGGCCCACTGGCCGGTGAACAGGGTGAACGGGCGCGGCATGGGCGGGCCTCCTCAGTCCCCGACGGGGGTGTAGACGGAGTTCTTCTCGGCGCTCTCCTCCACCGCGGCGAGGACCCGCTGGACCTGGAGCCCGTCGGCGAAGGAGGGTTCGGGGCGGCGGCCGTCGGCGATGGCGTGAACGAGGTCGCGGGCCTGGTGGACGAAGGTGTGCTCGTAGCCGAGTCCGTGCCCCGGCGGCCACCAGGCGTCCAGGTAGGGGTGGTCGGGTTCGGTGACGAGGATGCGGCGGAAGCCGGCCTCGGCGCCGGGTTCGGTGGCGTCGTGGAACCACAGCTCGTTGAGGCGTTCCAGGTCGAAGGCCAACGAGCCGCGCTCGCCGTTGAGTTCGATGCGCAGGGCGTTCTTGCGCCCGGTGGCGTAGCGGGTCGCCTCGAAGGAGGCGAGGGCGCCGGAGGCGAACCGGCCGGTGAACAGGGCGGCGTCGTCCACGGTGACCGTGCCGGTGCCGGCCCGCGTGGCCGCTGTGCCCAGTCCGCTGGTGGCGCCGGTGGGCAGCGGCCGCTCCCGTACGAAGGTCTCGGTCAGCGCGGACACCCCGGCCAGCCGCTCCCCCGCCAGGTACTGGGCAAGGTCCACGATGTGCGCGCCGAGGTCGCCGAGCGAGCCGGAGCCCGCCAGCTCCTTGCGCAGCCGCCAGGTCAGCGGGAACTCCGGGTCCACGAGCCAGTCCTGGAGGTACGACACCCGGACGTGGCGCAGGGTGCCGAGCCGGCCGTCGGCGACCATGCGCCGGGCGAGAGCGGTGGCGGGCACCCGGCGGTAGTTGAAGCCGACCATCGCCAACTGGCCGCGAGAGTACGCCTCTTCGGCCGCCCTGGTCATGGTCTCGGCCTCTTCGACCGTGTTCGCGAGGGGCTTCTCGCACAGGACGTGCTTGCCGGCGGCCAGGGCGGCGAGAGCGATCTCGGCGTGGCTGTCCCCGGGGGTGCAGATGTCGACCAGGTCGACGTCGTCCCGGGCGATCAGCGCCCGCCAGTCGGTCTCGGCCGCCGCCCAGCCGTGGCGGTCGGCCGCAGCGCGTACGGCGGTGGCGTCCCGGCCGCAGATCACGGCCAGGACCGGCTGCCGGGGCAGGTCGAAGACCCGGCCCGCGGTGCGCCAGCCCTGGGAGTGGGCGGCACCCATGAAGGCGTACCCGATCATGCCGACGCGCAACGGAGTCCGTCCGGCCTCCGACACGGCTTCGGCTGCCGTGTACGGCCCCGGCTTCGGCTCCGCTGACTGCTGCGGCTGTTCCATGCGCTCGTCCTCCTCTTCGTCGTGGCGCGGTGGGGGGTGCGGGCGGAGCGCCTCACCGGAAGCCGGTGGGCATGTACTGGTCGACGTTGTCCTTGTCCACGACGGCCGAGTAGAGGGTGATCGACGCGGGGACCTCGTACTCGGCGAGGCCGCCGACGCCCTTGCCCTGGCCGAGGGCGCGGGCGAGGTCGATCGCGGAGGCGGCCATGGTGGGCGGGTAGAGGACAGTGGCCTTCAGCACGCCGTTGTCCTGCTTGATGGCCTGGAAGGCGGAGAGCGCGCCGGCCCCGCCGACCATCAGGAAGTCGTCCCGTCCGGCCTGCTCGATGGCGCGCAGCGCGCCCACGCCCTGGTCGTCGTCGTGGTTCCACAGAGCGTCGAACCTGGGCTGGGCCTGCAGGAGCTGGGCCATCTTGGCCTGTCCGGACTCGACCGTGAACTCGGCCGCCTGGCGGGCCACCTTGCGGATGTTGGGGTAGTTCTTCAGGGCGTCGTCGAAGCCCTGGGTGCGCTGCTTGGTCAGCTCCAGGTTGTCCAGACCCGCCAGCTCGATCACGCGGGCGTTCGGCTTGTCCTTGAGCTTCTCGCCGATGTAGTGCCCGGCGTTGAGGCCCATGCCGTAGTTGTCGCCGCCGATCCAGCAGCGGTACGCCTGCGCCGAGTTGAAGATGCGGTCGAGGTTGATCACCGGGATGCCGGCGCGCATCGCCTTCAGGCCGACCTGGGTGAGGGCCTTGCCGTCGGCGGGCAGCACGACCAGGACGTCGACCTTCTTGTTGATCAGGGTCTCGATCTGGCCGATCTGCTGGGCGGTGTCGTTGGAGCCCTCGGTGATCTCCAGGGTGACGTCGGAGTACTTCTTCGCCCGGTTCTTGGCGTTGTCGTTGATGGCGTTGAGCCAGCCGTGGTCGGCCTGGGGTCCGGCGAAACCGATGGTGACGTGCTTGCCGGGCCTGTCGTCGGCGGCCGGCCGGGTGTCGGCGGCGGGGCTCTCGTCCTTGGTGTCGTTGCTGGTGCAAGCCGTGAGGAAGGCCCCGGCGGACACCGCGGCGGTCCCGAAGAGGAGTCCTCTGCGACTGGTGCGGCCGTTCGTGGCGCGGCTCGTGTGCTCTGGCATGGCGGTGAACCTTTCCTCAGGACGTTCTGGCGGTGCGGCGCTGGACCAGGACGGCGGCGACGATGATCGCGCCCTTGGCGATCTGCTGGACGTCGCTCTGCAGGTTGTTCAGGGCGAAGATGTTGGTGATCGTGGTGAAGATCAGGACGCCGAGCACGGAGCCGGTGATGGTGCCGCGGCCGCCGCTGAGCAGGGTGCCGCCGATGATCGCGGCGGCGATGGCGTCGAGTTCGTAGAGGTTGCCGTTGGTGTTCTGGCCGGAGCCGGAGAGCACGATCAGCAGGAAGGCGGCGATGCCGCAGCACAGTCCGGACAGCAGGTAGAGGTAGAGCCGCTGGCGGCGGACGTCGATGCCGGCGAGCCGGGCGGCCTCGGCGTTGCCGCCGACCGCGACCGTGCGGCGGCCGAAGGTGGTGCGGTTGAGCAGCAGCCAGCCGACGATCGTCACGATCGCGAACACCAGCACCAGGGGCGGGATACCCAGCACGTAGGAGTCGCGCTCGCCCAGCTTGAGGATGCCGTCGACGGTGACGATCTGGGTACGGCCGTCGGTGATCTGCAGGGCGAGGCCGCGCGCCGAGGCCAGCATGGCGAGGGTGGCGATGAACGGGACCATCCCGCCGTAGGCGACGAGCAGCCCGTTGACCAGGCCGCAGCCGAGGCCGACGACCATCGCGGTGAAGAGGATCCCGGCGAAGCCGTACTCCTGCGTGGCGACCGTGGTGGCCCACACGGAGGCGAGGGCGACGATCGCGCCGACGGAGAGGTCGATGCCGCCGGAGGTGATGACGAAGGTCATGCCGACGGTGACCACGCCGATCACCGACGCCTGGGTCAGCACGAGTTGGAGGTTGCGGGTGTCCAGGAACTCGTCGGGCTTGGTGACACCGCCGATGACGACGAGTGCGGCGAGCACGCCGAGCAGTGACAGGGTACGGACGTCGGCGCGGGCCAGCAGGCCGCGCCAGGCGGGGGGTTGACCGGCCGAGGGTATCTTGTCGGCGGTGTCCCGGGGCGGGGAGACGGGCTGCGTCATGACGCCGGGCTTCCTTCCATGACGAGGTCGAGGACTCGGTGTTCGTCCAGCTCCCGGGCGGGTGCCGTGTGCACGACCCGGCCCTCGCGGAGCACCAGGACGCGGTCGGCGAGGCCGAGGACCTCGGGCACCTCGCTGGAGACGAGGAGCACGGCGAGGCCTTCGTCGGCCAGCCGGCGGACGACCGCGTACAGTTCGGCGCGGGCGCCGACGTCGACGCCGCGGGTGGGTTCGTCCAGCAGCAGCACGCGGCAGCCGCGCAGCAGCCAGCGGGCGAGGACGGCTTTTTGCTGGTTGCCGCCGGACAGGGTGCGTACGGGAGCGTCCGGGTTGTCGGGCCGCAGCGACAGCTCGCGGGTCGCGGCCCGTGCGGCGCCCCGCTCGGCGCGGCGGTCGATCCAGCCGGCCCGGGAGAAGCGGGAGAGGGTGGAAACGGAGACGTTGCGGGTGACGGACTCCAGCATCAGCAGGGCCTGTGCCTTGCGCTCCTCGGGGGCGAGCCCGAGCCCGGCGCGCACGGCCGCGCGCACACTGCCGGCCTTCAACGGCCGCCCGTCGAAGAGGACTTGGCCTGCGCTGGGCTTCCGCGCACCGTAGACGGTCTCCAGGATCTCGGACCGCCCGGAGCCGACCAGCCCGGCGAGGCCGACGATCTCCCCCGGCCGTACGTCGAGGTCGAGCGGTGCGAACTCGCCGTCGCGGGCCAGTCCACGCACCCGGAGCACGGGCTCGCCGGCGGGTGGCACCGGGGGCCGCTCCGGGAAGACGTACTCGACGTTGCGGCCGGTCATCAGGGCGACCACGTCCCTGGTCGGGGTGGTCTTGGCGGGCAGTCCCCCCGCGACCGCCCGCCCGTCCTTGAGCACGGTCACCCGGTCGCCGATCCGCCGGATCTCCTCCAGGCGGTGCGAGATGTAGACGACGGCGACGCCCTCGGCGGTGAGGTCGCCGACGATACGGAAGAGGTTGTCGACCTCGTCGGGGTCGAGCGCGGCGGACGGCTCGTCCATGACGATGAGGCGTACGTCGTGGGAGAGCGCCCGGGCCATCGAGACGATCTGCTGCTGCGCCGCCGACAACTCCCCGACCAGGCGGGCCGGATCGATCTCCGGATGTCCGAGCCGCTTGAGCAGCTGGGCGGTCGAGGAGCGCGCCGCCTTACCGCGTACGACGAACCCGGCGGCCGTCGGCTCATGGCCGAGGTGGACGTTCTCGGCCACCGACAGGTGCTCCACCAGATCGAGTTCCTGGTAGATGGTGGCGACGCCGAGGCGCATGGCGGCGATCGGCGAGCGCAGGGCGACGGGTTCACCGCGCCAGCGGATGGTGCCGCCGTCCGGCTGGTGGGCGCCGGCCAGGACCTTGATGAGGGTGGACTTCCCGGCGCCGTTCTGGCCGAGCAGGCAGTGCACTTCACCGGCCTGGACGTCGAGGTCGACGCCGTCCAGGGCGCGGACTCCGGGGAACGACTTGGTGATGTCGGACATGCTGAGCAGGGGTGGTTCGGGTGCCATGTGGGTTCCCCTCGGCGGACGTGCGGGCCGGTTTCAGGGCGTGCGGGACCTGGGGCCGGGCGCCGCGTGGGGCCGGGCACAGGTGTGCTTCAGGTGGGGCCGGTGTGTGCGTGCAGAGTGGGCGTGCTCGCGTGTGTACACGAGTCAGTGGACGCGCTGAGGTCTGCTCGGACGAGTGGGCGGTAGTCGCTTACGCGGGTGAGAAGAGGTGGTCGCTGATCAGCCGGGCCGCGCCGATCACACCGGCGGTCTGGCCCAACTCCCCGAGGACGATCGGCAGGTTGCCGGTCGCCAGAGGCAGCGACTGGCGGTAGACCTGGGTGCGGATCGCGGCGAGCAGGGTGTGGCCGAGGCCGGTCACCCCGCCGCCGATCACCACCAGGCCGGGGTTGAAGAAGGAGACGAGTCCGGCGATGACCTGGCCGACTCGGGTGCCGCCCTCGCGGATCAGGTCGAGCGCGGTGGCGTCGCCCGCGGCGGCCGCGGCGGCGACGTCGACGGCGGTGAGTGTGCCGTTCGCCGCCAGCCGGGCCGCGAGTTCGGCGGACAGGCCCTGTTGGGCTGCCTGCACCGCGTCCCGGGCCAGTGCGGCGCCGCTGAAGTGGGCTTCCAGGCAGCCCCGGTTGCCGCAGGCGCAGGGGCGGCCGTCGGGCACGGCCTGGATGTGGCCGATGTCGCCCGCGCTGCCGGTGGTGCCGCGGTGGACGGTGCCGCCGGCGACGATGCCGCAGCCGATGCCGGTGCCGATCTTGACGCAGAGGAAGTCGGCGACGGTGCGGGCGACTCCGGCGTGCTGTTCCCCCATGGCCATGAGGTTCACGTCGTTGTCGACCATGACCGGGCAGCCGAGTTCCTGGCTGAGCGCCTCCCGCACGGGGAAGCCGTCCCAGCCCGGCATGATCGGCGGGGCGACCGGGACGCCCTCCGGGAACCGGACCGGTCCGGGGACGCCGATTCCTGATCCGTCGAAGCCCTCGGCGAGCCCGGTGGCCTTCAACTTTCCGGCCATGTCCAGGACTTGCTCGAAGACGGCGACGGGGCCCTCACGGACGTCCATCGGCTGGTTGAGGTGACCGAGGATCTCCAGCTCGGCGTTGGTGACGGCGACGTCGACCGAGGTCGCGCCGATGTCGACGCCGAGGAAGCGGAGGCTCGGGTTGAGCCGGACGTTGTGGGAGCGGCGGCCGCCGCGCGATGCGGCGAGTCCGTCGGCCACCACCAGGCCCGTCTCCAGGAGCCGGTCCACCTCGACCGCCAGCTTGGACCGGGACAGGTCGACCTGGTCGCCCAGCTGGGCACGGGAGTTGGGGCCGCCGTCCCGCAACAGCTTGAGCAGGCGGGCCTGGTGTGCGTTCGCCGGTCGTGCCGTCATGCGCCTCACGAGCCCCTCCCCGCCAGTATTCGGCCACCAGTGTCTGGCTTTCGTAGGGAACGTAGCAGTGGCTGCCGAGCCTGGGAAGAAGCTGTGCATGGATTCCCACGAACTTTCTCCACTCGCAGGACAAAGGGCGATGGTCAGCCCCCGGCCCGACTCACCGGCACGGCACGTCACCTGAGCGGGCGCGGGCGGGTCCGTTCGTGGACGGTGCCTCCGGGCAGGAACCAGCCCGCCTTCTTCCGGACGGCCGGGCTCGGGTCCTGGGCGTGCGACCTGTCCAGGGCGGCGAGTGCGCGGGCCTCGGTATGCACGAACTTGCCCACGACTTCTGCGGCCATCGCCCGGACATGCGGATCGGGGTCGGCGGCCAGGCGCCGCAGCCCGGGACCGAGCACCTGGTCCGCGCCGGGCGCACAGGTGTCGCCCTTGCACCGGTCGCAGGCCAGCGCGTGGAGCGCGGCGATCCTGACCCGGGCGTCGGCGTCGTCGGCCATGGCGATCAGCTGCCCCATGGACTCGCCGTCGACCAGATGGTCCAGGAGCCGGCAGCAGCCGGTGCGGACGGCCGGGTCCGGGTGGCCCAGACCGGCACGGATGGCGTCCACCGCGGCGGAGTCGCGGCGCAGCAGCTCACGGTGGGCGGCCACAGCACGCTGCGGGTCGCCGAGGCAGGAGACGAGGGCGTCGTTGTCGGTGCTGACGAATCCGAGCATGACGTCAGTCTCGGCCCGGGCGCGGGGCCCCGGCAAAGGAGTTTCCCTCCCCTCGGAGCGGCGGTCGCGAGCCCGGCCACCCCGTTGTCCGGGCGGCACAGCCGCGCCCACGTGACACTTGAGGGAGGCGACGACGAGCAGGGCCGGGAGGCGAGGGCGGTGATCGCGGTCAATCCGACCGACAGCGCCTCGCTGCTCGCTGCCTTCGGCGCCCTGAGTGTCCTGGTGGTGATCTTCGCCGAGTCGAGTCTGCTGGTCGTCGGCTTCTTCCTGCCGGGTGACACGCTGCTGTTCCCGGCCGGTGTGCTGTGCGCGGCAAGCGGTCAGCACGCGCCGCGGCTGGAGCTGTGGCAGGTGCTGCTGTGCGCGGCCGTCGGTGCCGTGGCGGGCGGCCAGGTGGGCTATCTGATCGGGCAGCACGGCGGGCGGCCCCTGCTGACGCGCACCTCGCGGCGGCGGGTGAAGGAGGGTACGGCCCAGGCGGAACGGCTCCTGGCCCGCTACGGATACCGCAAGGCGCTGGTGATCGGCCGATTCGTCCCGATGCTGCGCTCCGTTCTGCACCCGGCGGCCGGCGCGCTCGGCGTGCCCGTGCGGACGTTCACGATCTGGCAGACCGTGGGCGGTCTCCTCTGGTCCCAGAGCCTGGTACTCGCCGGATACCTCCTCGGTTCCTCGATGTCCCACGTCGACGACTACCTGCTGCCGCTGGTCGCGGTCATCGTCGTCGTCTCCCTGCTGCCCCTGCTGGCGGAGGCCCGCCGCACGCGGCGCGAACGGCGGGACCGCTCCCGTCCGAGGGGGAGTTGAGCCTGGTCAGCCCAGGCCCCAGGCCTGGCCGAGCCGGTAGGCGGCGCACAGGTGGACGTCGAGGACGTACGGGGCCGTGGTCCCGCACCCGGTCGCCGGGTCGACGGGCTGCCCGTGGCCCATGCCGGTGATGCTGTAGGTCTCCACCACGGCCTGCCCGGCGGAGGTCCGGTAGACCTGGTGCGGATATCCCGCCACGGTGTCGGTGACGTCGGCGCTCTGGTCGGCGCCCTGCACGTCGGTCCACTGCCTGACCAGGTCGGTCATGTTGGACGGCTTCACCGTGCCGTCGGCCGAGCCCTGGAAGACGGTGAGCGTGGGCCAGGGGCCGGTGTATCCGGGGCGGCCCCTGCGGACGCGGTCGCCCCACTGGGCCGGCGTCTGGTTCGCCCACCCGTACATGCACGGGTACGGTCCACCGGCCGCGTTGGAGCAGTCGTACGGCAGTCCGGCGACGATGCCGGCCGCCCGGAACTTCTCCGGGTACGTCGCCATCATCACCGCCGTCATACCGCCGCCGGCGGACAGGCCGGTGACGAACACGCGCGAGGGATCGCCCTGGACGTCGGCGAGTTGGCGGTCCACCATCTGCGCGATCGAGGCGGCCTCGCCGTCGCCGCGCTCGATGTCCCCGGGCTGGAACCAGTCGAAGCACTTGCTGAGGTTGTTGTTCGTGGACTGCTGCGGGACCACGACGGAGAAGTGCCAGTGGTCAGCGAGCGTGGTCCAGCCGCTGTTGACGGCGTACCCGGCGTCCTGGGTGCAGCCGTGCAGGGCGACGACGACGGGGGCGTTCGCCGGCAGGTCCGGGGGGTCGTAGCGGAACATGCGCAGCGCACCGGGGTTGGAACCGAAGCCGGTGACTTCGGTGAGGGAGGCGGCAGCGGCCGCCGTGCGGGGGGTGAGGAGTCCGGCGGCCAGGGCGACCACGAGGGCCACCAGGGCGGCTGTCAGGCGTGCGGCTCTGGTCTGCATGCCCGCAGATGCTAGGAGCCTGACACGGCTGGGATATGGGGTCGGACACCATAGTGTCCTCGCCGGACGTGGGTACGGCGCGGGCTCCGCACGTCAGTGAGACGTCACCGGCGCGTCAGCGGGGCCTGGCACCGTAGTTGATGTGAACGGCACGGGAAACCGGGAGCCGGTCACGGGGAGAGGTGCCCGGAGTGGTTGATCGGGGACCAGCGAGCACGGCTCGAGGTCGGGCCCCATGGGGCCCACGCAGGTTCGAATCCTGCCCTCTCCGCTCCTCACCAACCTGATGCGCTCCTTATTTGCCAGATGCCCCATTTGTCCGATTATCCTGGGCGGCTGTTGCTCCGCGCCCGCCCACGCGGGCCGCGGGAATCCGGCAAAGGGAAGGAGGCACGGAAGGCATGCTCAGCGCACGGATGTCCGCCCGCGCGATGCCCTTCGGCCGAACCGATTGCGCCGACGCCGCGCGGGCGACCGTGGCGGCCGGGCTGACCTGGCAGGTGTGCGTGACCCTGCTGCATACGCCCCACCCCTATGTGGGCGCCGTGGCGGCACTGCTCATCGTCGAGGCGACGGTGGTGCGCACGGTCGCCGCCGCGACCCGGTACGCCGCGGGATGCCTGCTCGGCGTCGTCATCGCCGTACCCGCCGCGCTGTACGTCGAGCCGGCGATGGTCGGCCTGGGTCTCGTCGTCTTCGTCTCCGTCCCGCTGGCCCGGCACGAGTTGCTGGGCCACCAGGGGCTGCATCTGCCGACGACGGCCCTGATCACCTTCGCCCTGGTCCGTGGCCGTCACCCCGCCGAGTTGGTCTCCCACCTCGCGGAGATCACGCTGGGCATCGCCTTCGGGCTGGCGTGCAGCGCGTTGCTGTTCCCTGCCGTACGGGTACGGTCCGCGGAGCACTCGGTGGAGCGCCTGCGCACTCTGCTCGCCCGCCACCTCGACGGTCTGGCCGACGCCGTCGCCCGGCGCGAGCGGCCGCGGAACGTGCTCGGCTCCGGCTGGGAGCGGGAACTCGACGCCGCGCTGGCACAGGCCCGTACCGCCGTGGACGAAGCGCACGAGAGCGTGCGGTGGAACGTACGGCCGACGGCCCGGCGGCGCCGCTGGCACCTGGACCGGCGCGTCATGCGGACGCTGGCCGACGTGGAGCGGCAGGTGTGCGCGGCCGGACGGCTCCTGGACACGCGGCCCGCGGTGAGCCGGCCCGGCGCTCGGGGCGGGGGCGCTGCCGCCGCCGACGGTTTCGCCGGGCCGTACGCAGGGTTGCTGCGCACGACGGCCCTGTGCGTCTACGGCTGCCGGGGCGGGCGCCCCCATCCCGCGCTGCCGGCCGCCCGGCACGCCCTCGCCCGCCTCGGCGGACCCGACCGCGATCCCCCGGTCGACCGCGACGAGGACCGCCATCTCGTTCACCACCTGGACGCGGTCCTGTCCTGCCTGACCACGTCCGTACCCACCCCGACCCGACAGCACCGGGTGCTCAGCCCGCTGCGGCCCTCACAGCGACGATGACCTCTCACCCCACGGATCACCCGCACAGCGACACCGCTCCCACCGACATCACCGGCCGTACCCCACCCGCCTGGCGCCGACTGCCCCTCACCCTGGCCCCCGTCCTGCTCATGCTGGTCGTCGCCCTCACCGACCTGCTGACGCCGGACTGGCTGCACGTCTCGCCGGTGATGGCCGCCGTGCCGGTCCTGGCCGCCGCCCTGCTCCCCCTGTGGGCGACGGCTGCCCTTGCCTGCGCCGCGCTCTCCGTGACGGCGGTGCTGCAGATGGTCGCGGGCCGGCTCGGCCGCCCGGACTCGGACGTCATCCTGGGCGCCCTGGCCGTGGTCGGGCTCGCCTCCCTCGCCACCTGCTCCCTGCGACAGCGCCGGGAACGGCAGCTGCGCCAGGTCCGCTCCGTGGCGGAAACCTCCCAGCGCGCGCTGATGCACCCGCTGCCCGGCCGGATCCGCTCGCTGGCCCTGTGCGGTGTGTATCTGCCGGCCGAGTCGGAGGCACGGATGGGCGGCGACTTCTACGAGGCGCTGCGGACGCCGTACGGCACCCGGATCCTCATCGGTGACGTGCGAGGCAAGGGGCTGACGGCCGTCGGGGCCTCCGCGAACCTGCTCGGCGCGTTCCGGGAGCTGGCCGACCGTGAGGCGTCCCTGACCAAGGTGGCCCAGGGGCTGGACGAGCGCGCCCGACGGCAGATCTCGGCGCTGGACGGCCAGGGCATGCGGGCGCTGTTCACGGAGCGGTTCGCGACCGCGCTGGTCGTGGAGTTCCCGCCCGGCGAGGCGGTGGCCCGCATCGTCCACTGCGGCCATCCCGAGCCGCTCGTCGTCCGGGCGGGCCAGGTCCACGCCCACCTGCCCGACCAGCCCGGGGCACCCCTCGGACTCGGCGACCTCCTGGCCGCGGAACCGGTCGCGACGACGGTGCCGTTCGCCCCGGGCGACCGGCTGCTCCTCTTCACGGACGGATTCATCGAGGCCCGGGACCGCAGGGGCCGGTTCTACGACCTCCCCGCCCACGCCCGCACCCACGCGGACCGCCCGCTGCCGGCCATGGTCACCGCCCTGCGCCGCGCCCTCCTGCACCACGTCGACGGCGACCTCGGCGACGACGCGGCGCTGGTGGCGCTGGAACGGCTGCCGTGAGAGCGCCTGCGGGCGTCAGGGGCCCAGCTGCCGCCCCGCCTCGATCACCATCGCGGCGAACGCGATCGTGTCCCGCAGGCGCGCGCCCGGCCCACCCTCGTACACGGAGGTGACGGAGCCTGCACGCATCCGAAGCGCTTCATGCACGATCGGCTGCCAGCGCTCCCCGAAGGCGGTCAGCGCGTGCCGCCCGGCGCCGGTCTTGGAGGTGAGCCGCCTGGCGCAGCTCGGTGCGCCACCCGGGCCGGCGCCGGGCGGCGGCGACGATCTCCTGCGTCGCCTCGTTGGCCGCGCTCGCCAGGAACCCGAGCGCCGGCCTGGCCACCCGGGACGTGGACGCCGCACTGCTGCGGCTGCCCTTCCCTGTCCGGGAAGCCCTGCGCGTCGAGCCGCTGTTCGGCGAACCGCGCTGGGTCGCCCTGCCCGCCGCGCACCCGCTGGCCGCGCGCGGCACGATCGCCTTCCGCGATCTGTGGGACGAGCCGTTCGTCGCCGCCCCGCAGGAGACCGGGGCCTGGCGCCACCACTGGCTGGCCGCCGACGAGCGCGAGGGCCACCCAGTCCGCATCGGCGCGGTCACCGAGCAGCCCGACGACCGGCTGAACACCATCGCCAACGGATACGGGATCGCCCTCGCACCCCAGTCCGCCGCACGGTTCTACGCCCGCCCCGGTGTGGTCTACCGACCGGTCACCGGCGTGAGCCCCACCCAGGTGGGCGTCGCCTGGGCTCCCGCCGACGACCGCAATCCGGTCGTACAGGACTTCGTCCGCTGCTGCCTCGATCTCGCTCGACCGGCGTGATCGTCCCCTGCCCGGCCCAATCCCGGTCCGCCTAAAGAGCGAGCACCCGTGAGGGGTGTGACCGTGGTGGAAGGGATCGGCGGGTGCACCTGTGGCATCGGCGGTGCACCTGTGGCGAGGAGGCGGAATGGCCGGGACGGGCGGCGTGGATGGTGGCGTGGCGTGTGCCGCCGTGGCGGGAGGCGACGCGTCCGGCGACGCCTTCGCACAGGTGAGCGCGGTCGCCGATGCCGTCCTCTACGAGGGCTATCTCCTCTACCCGTACCGCCGCTCCTCGGCCAAGAACCGCGTCCGCTGGCAGTTCGGGGTACTGCTGCCGCGGGACTGGGTGGAGGCGGACGGGCCAGTCGCCCCGGGCCTCTCCGGTTCCGCGGACTCCTGGTACCAGCAGACCGAGTGCCTGGTGCGCGTGCGGCGGCCCGGAGCGGTCGTACGGGTGCGGCTGCGGTACCTGCAGATGCAGCACAAGCAGGTACAGGCGGCCGACACGGACGGACGGTACCGCCCGGTCGAGTCGCTGCGGACGGACGACGGGACGGCCCATCTCACCTTCGACGAGGCGGTGCCGCACGAGGTCGGTTTCGCGTGGCCGCTCACGGATCTGCTGCGGGGCGAGTGCGGTACCGAGGCCGGGGCGCCGCCGGGTGAGGAGACGGAACCGCTGCCCGGGGGTGCCGGGCGCGTGGTGCGGCGGCGTGAGGAGGTCCGGGCGCGTACGACCGTCGTGGCGGAGCCGCTCACCGACGACGTGTACCGGCTGCGGGTGCGCACCGAGAACACCGGGCGCGCACCGGATGCCCGGGCCGCCCGGGGCGATGCCCTGCGGCACGCGCTGCTGGCCGCGCACACCCTGCTCGGCGGCGAGGGCGTGGAGTTCGTCTCGCTGACCGATCCGCCCGCCGGTCTGCGCGAGCATGTGCGCGACTGCCGTAACGCGTTCACCTTCCCCGTCCTGGGCGGCGCGCCGCAGGAGACGGGTCCGGTCGGTCGGGTCGTCCTGTCCTCCCCGATCATCCTCCCGGACCGTCCGCAGGTGGCGCCGGAGAGCCCGGGCGATCTGCACGACGCGGCGGAGATCGACGAGATCCTGACGCTGCGCACGATGCTCCTGACGGACGAGGAGAAGGCCGAGGCACGGGCCACCGACCCGCGGGCCGCGCGGATCCTCGACCGCGTCGACAGCATGCCCCAGGAGGTCTTCGCCCGGCTGCACGGCGCCATCCGCTCGCTCACCCCGGTCACGCCCGCCGTCCCCGGGGACCCGTCCGAACGGCCCGCCTGGTGGCAGGAGGACGCCGACGAGGGGCTGTCCCCGACGACCGACACGGTGCTCGTGGACGGCGTCCCGGTCGGCGGCGGCAGCCGGGTGCGACTGCGGCCGCGCGGCCGGGGCGCCGACGCCCAGGACATGTTCCTGGCCGGCCGGACCGCGCGGGTGGCGGCGGTCTTCCACGACGTGGACGGCAGCGTGCACCTGGCGGTCACCGTCGACGACGATCCCGCGGCCGAACTGCACGGCTGGTACGGCCGTTTCCACTACTTCCGGCCCGACGAGGTCGAACCTCTCGCGGGCGCGCACGCGCCGGGGCTCGCCGACCCGGTCCACCCACCCCGGCCGCAGTCCCCGCGGCCCCGATGTCCGGCCGCCGGGCCGGAGGAGGGACGGCTCGATGGACACCCCTGACCTGCCGGCGCACGCCGGTCACCGACTCCCTGACCGACCGCAGCAAAGGCCGACGACATGACGACCCAGAGCAGTGCCACCCAGGAGCGCGACGCGATCGACGAGATCCACATCCTCTGGATCTCCGAGGGGATGAGCTGCGACGGCGACACCGTCTCCCTGACCGCCGCCGACCAGCCCTCGATCGAGGACGTGGTGCTCGGGCTCATCCCGGGCCTGCCGAAGGTCAACCTGGTCAACAAGGTGCTCTCGCCCAGCCTGGGCGGCGAGGACTTCCTCGCCCCGTACCGCGCGGCGGCGCGCGGCGAACTGGCCCCGTTCATCCTCGTCATCGAGGGCTCGATCCCGAACCAGAACATCATCGAGGGCGACGGCTACTGGACGTCCTTCGGCAACGACCTGGAGACGGGCCAGCCGCTGCCGCTGAACTGGTGGATCGACCAACTGGCGCCCAAGGCCTGGGCGGTGGTGGCCGCCGGCACCTGCGCCACCTTCGGCGGCATCCACGCCATGGCCGGCAACCCCACCGGCTGCATGGGCCTCGCGGACTATCTGGGCTGGGACTACAAGTCGCAGGCCGGACTCCCCGTCGTCAACGTGCCCGGCTGTCCCATCCAGCCCGAGAACTTCATGGAGACCCTCATCTGGGTGCTCCAGCATGCCGCCGGTGCCGCTCCCCCGCCCCCGCTGGACCACATGCTGCGTCCCCAGTGGCTGTTCGGGAAGACCGTGCACGAGGGCTGCGACCGGGGCTCGTACTACGAGCAGGGCGACTTCGGCCTCGACTACAACTCCCCCAAGTGCCTGGTGAAGACGGGCTGTTGGGGCCCGGTGGTCAACTGCAACGTGCCCAAGCGGGGCTGGATGTCCGGCATCGGCGGCTGTCCGAACGTCGGCGGGATCTGCATCGGGTGCACGATGCCCGGCTTCCCCGACGCGTTCATGCCGTTCATGGACGAACCACCCGGGGCGACGCTGTCGACCCTCGCCGTCAAGCCGTACGCGGCGGTCATCCGCCGGCTGCGCGGCCTGACCAACGACATGGTGAACCACGAACCCAAGTGGCGCCACAACAAGCGCAGGCTGACCAGCGGTTACGACCCGCACTACCGCCCGTGACGCCGCCCGTCGCGTATCCCGCCATCGACCCGCCGAACCCGAACAGCAAGGGGCAGTACCGCAGATGACGACCACCGAGTCCCGGTCCACCAAACGCAAACCTGCGCAGATCGTGGACATGTCCTGGGATCCGATCACCCGGATCATCGGCAACCTGGGCATCTACACGAAGATCGACTTCGCCAACCGGGAAGTCGTGGAGTGCCACAGCACCTCGTCGCTGTTCCGCGGCTACTCGGTGTTCATGAAGGGCAAGGACCCGCGTGACGCGGGCTTCATCACCTCGCGCATCTGCGGCATCTGCGGCGACAACCACACCACGTGCTCCAACTACGCCCAGCAGATGGCCTACGGCGTCAAGCCGCCCAAGCTGGCCGAGCACATCACCAACCTCGGCGAAGCGGCCGAGTACATGTTCGACCACACGCTCTTCCAGGACAACCTGGTGTTCGTGGACTTCTGCGAGGCGATGGTCAAGGCCACCAACCCCGCTGTGCTGGCCCGTGCCGAGCGCACGGACGCGCCCCGGGGGAACGTCCACGGCTACCGGACCATCGCCGACATCATGAAGGCCTTCAACCCCTTCGAGGGCGAGGTCTACAAGGAGGCGCTGAAGGTCAGCCGGGTCACCCGGGAGATGTTCTGCCTGATGGAGGGGCGGCACGTCCACCCGTCGACGCTGTACCCGGGCGGGGTCGGCACGATGCCGCAGCCGAACACCTTCACCGACTACCTCAGCCGGCTCATGCGCGTCATCGACTTCGTCAAGAAGTCCGTGGCGATGAACGACGACGTCTTCGACTTCTTCTACGAGGCGCTACCCGGCTACGAGGAGGTCGGCAAGCGCCGCATCCTGCTGGGCTGCTGGGGCGCCTGGCAGAACCCGGACGTCGTCGACTACCGCTACGCGAACATGAACCGGTGGGGCAAGGCGATGTACGTCACCCCCGGCATCATCGTCGACGGCGAACTGGTCACCAACAACCTGGTCGACATCAACCTCGGCCTGCGGATCATGCTCGGCAGCTCCTACTACGAGGACTGGGTCAACGAGCAGCCGTTCGTCACCCACGACCCGCTCGGCAACCCCGTCGACATGCGTCACCCGTGGAACCAGACCACCGTGCCGGTGCCGCAGAAGCGGGACTTCGACGGCAAGTACAGCTGGGTGATGAGCCCGCGCTGGCACCACTCGGGGACCGGCGAACACCTCGCCCTGGACACCGGCGGCGGGCCGCTCGCCCGGCTGTGGACGACGGCGCTGAGCGGCCTGGTCGACACGCCGTACGTCAAGGCGACCGGCAGCAGCGTGCGCATCTCCCTGCCCAAGGGCGAGTCGCTGCCGGAGACCACGCTCGAGTGGCACATCCCGAAGTGGAGCAACACCATCGAGAGGGACCGTGCCCGGCCGTACTTCGTCGCCTACGCCGCCGCCATGGCCCTGCAGTTCCTGGAGGAGGCGATGGGGATGCTCCGCGACGGCGACTCGAAGGTGTACGAGAACTTCGAGGTGCCCGACGAGGCGATCGGCTGTGGTTTCCACGAGGCGGTGCGCGGTGTCCTCTCGCACCACCTGGTGATCCGCGACAAGAAGATCGCCAACTACCACCCGTACCCGCCGACCCCGTGGAACGCCAGCCCCCGCGACATGTACGGCACCCCCGGGCCGTACGAGGACGCCGTCCAGGGCCAGCCGATCTTCGAGGAGAACGGGCCCGACGACTTCAAGGGCGTGGACATCATGCGCACCGTCCGCAGCTTCGACCCGTGTCTGCCCTGCGGGGTGCACATGTACATGGGCAAGGGCAAGACGCTGTCGACGGTGCACTCGCCCACGTACGGGGCCGGGCATGGCTGACACGGCCGTACGGCTCCCGGATCCGGCGGTGGAGGCGCGGCTCGCCCGGCTCGACGAGCTGCTGGCCGGGCTGGAATCCATGCCCGGCCCCGCCGCCCGGGAGGCGCTGGAGTCGGTGACGCTGCTGACCGAGGTCTACGGCGAGGCGCTCGCCCGGGTCCTGGACCACGCGGACGAGCGGCTGCGCG
Organism: Streptomyces sp. Ag109_G2-15; assembly: GCF_900215565.1. Taxonomy (NCBI): domain Bacteria; kingdom Bacillati; phylum Actinomycetota; class Actinomycetes; order Kitasatosporales; family Streptomycetaceae; genus Streptomyces; species Streptomyces sp. Ag109_G2-15. The sequence goes on along the minus strand of NZ_OCNI01000001.1, from coordinate 7,489,667 downwards.
AGCGCCTGGCCGACGACGAGCTGCTCGGACACCTGCTGGTGCTGCACTCCCTGCACCCCGAGACCGTCGAGCGACGGGCCGCCCACGCGGTCGAGCGGCTGCGGCCCGCGGTCCGCGAACGCGGCGGTGACCTGGAGTGGGCCGGCGTCGAGGGGCAGGTGGCCCGGGTCCGGGTGAGCACCGGCGGCGGGTGCGGTTCCGGGTGTGGCGGCGGGTCGTCCGACGTCACCGCGGCCGTCCGCGCGGCGGTGCTGGCCGCCGCCCCCGAGCTGGACGCGGTGGAGCCGGTCACCGCCGAGCGGCGGGCGGCCCCGGCCTTCGTACCCCTGACGACACTGACGCGCCGGACCGCGCCGCGACCGCAGGAGCCCCGGTGACCACGGACGGGGCACTGGCCCGCCTCATCCGCTCGGCGGCCGGCCGCACGGCGACCGCCGAGGCCGAGGCGTGCGAACTGTGCGCCGCCCCGGTGGCCGACGTACACCCCCACCTGTACGACATCGAGGCCGCCGAGGTGCGGTGCGTGTGTCACCCCTGTTCGGTGCTGTTCGCCGAGGACGGGGCGGGCGAGGGACGCTACCGGCTGGTACCCCGGCGCCGGCTGCGGCTGCCGCCGGTCGACACGGCTGTGCTGGGCGTACCGGTCGGCCTGGTGTTCTTCGTGCCGCGCTCCGACGGCACCGTCACCGCACAGGGGCCGAGCCCGGCCGGGGCCATGCGGTGGGAGGTGGACGCGGCGGCCTGGCAGCGGCTGACCGCCACGTTTCCACAGCTCGCCTCCATGGCACCCGAGGTGGAGGCGCTGCTGGTGAACACCGTGCGGGGCCTCGACGAGCATTGGATCGTGCCGGTCGACGACTGCTTCCGGATGGTCGCCCTCGTCCGCCGCGAGTGGCGGGGCCTGTCCGGTGGCGACGGGGTCTGGCCGGCCGTGGAGCGGTTCTTCGCGGAGCTCACCGAGCGTTCGTGAGGACCTGGAAGGAGAACAGACATGGGCAGCATCAGAGTGGGCCGCCCCCAGGCGAAGCCCGACACGCCCAGCCATGTGCCGGGCATGCACCAGGGCAACCATGGCCCCTACGAGCACCAGACCGGGCACCACGAGGACGGCACCGCCGACGCGCGCCGCTCCACCGGGATCCACTGGAAGCGGCATGACGCCCTGCTGGACGCCATGCCGAACATCTCACCGGGATGAGAGAGCAGGGAGAGAGCGTGAAGAAGCGCTGCCGAACGGCGAACACAGCGAGGTCGGCGATGTCCGGACGTCAGGTGCTGCTCGCGCAGGCCGCTCTGGTGGGTGGTCTGGCACTGGCCCTGTTCATGATGGAACTGCCCAGTATGGTGCGTGAGTTGCGGATCTACCGGATGACCGGTGGCCTGCGCGCGAACCGCCGCTACCCCTGAGCCGGCCGTGCACGAGTTGTCCATCGCGACGGCGATCGTGGAGCAGGCCGAGGAGATCGCCCGGGCGGACGGCGCCGACGACGTCTCGTCGGTGACCGTCCGGGTCGGCGAGCTGGCCGGTGTGGTGCCGGACGCGCTGCACTTCGCCTTCGAGGTGGCCCGTGACGGCACGGCCCTCGCCGCGGCCCGCCTCGTGGTCGAGCAGGTGACGGCACGGGCCTGGTGCGGCGGGTGCGCCGAGGAGTTCGCGGTGGGCATGCCGCCGTTCTTCTGGTGCCCGCGCTGCGACCAACCCTCGCAGGACCTGCGCAGCGGCAGAGAACTGGAGATCACGGACGTCGAGGCGGGTGCGGCCCGGCCCTGACGGCAGTCGACCCCGCCGGTGCCTCGGGCTCCGGCGGGGTCCGCTGCTGTCCGGGCTCCTCAGCAGATACGGGGCAGCTGCTCCCCCAGGGGCAGGTCCACCACCCGGGTGCCGCCGAGCCCGGTGGCCACGACGACCATGCCCGGATGCTCCTCGACACACTCGCCGATGAGGGTCGCGCCGGTGCCCTGCGGGTGGGCACGCATCGCCGCCAGCACGGCTTCGGCCTCCTCGCGGGGCACGAAGGCGACGAGCCGTCCCTCGTTGGCGACGTAGAGCGGGTCCAGGCCGAGGAAGCCGCAGGCGTTCGCGACCTCGTCCGGGACCGGGACGGCCCGCTCCCGCAGCCGTACGCCGGTGCCGGAGGCGCGGGCGATCTCGTTGAGCGAGGCGCCGAGCCCGCCCCGGGTGGGGTCGCGCAGGACGTGGATGTCCCGGGTGACCGCCAGCATGTCCGCCACCAGGCCGGCCAGCGGCGCGGTGTCGGAGGCGATCTCGATCCCGAACTCCAGCCCCTCCCGCACGCTCATGATCGCCACGCCGTGCAGGCCGATCGGGCCGCTGACGATGACGGCGTCGCCCGGCCGGGCGCGCTGCGGGCGGATGTCGACTCCGTCGGGGACGAGGCCGACGCCCGCGGTGGTGACGTAGACGCCGTCGCCGTGCCCGGACTCGACGACCTTGGTGTCGCCGGTGGCGATGGTGACGCCGGCCGTCTCGGCCGCCGCGCCCATGGCCCGCGCGATGCGCTCGACGACGGTCAGCTCCACGCCCTCCTCCAGCACGAAGGCGGCGGAGAGGTAGGCGGGCCGGGCGCCGCTCATCGCCAGGTCGTTGACCGTGCCGTTGACGGCCAGGTCGCCGAGGCAGCCGCCGGGGAAGAAGAGCGGCCGTACGACGTAGGAGTCGGTGGAGAACGCCAGCTGGGCCCCGCCGAGGTGGAGGACGGCCGAGTCGGTCATCCCGGCGAGCAGGGCGTTGCCGTAGGCGGGGGCGAAGACCTGCTCGATCAGCTCGGCGGACAGGGCGCCGCCTCCGCCGTGGCCCATGACCACGACCGGCTGGTCGCGCAGGGGTGCGGGGCAGGTCCAGTTCGCGGGGTCGGTGGCCGCGGCTGCAGCTTCGACGGCGAGGTCAGCCAACGGGGTTCATCTCCTCGCGTGGGAGCGCCGGTTCGGACATCCGGCGGTACAGGTAGTACGCGGCGCAGGCACCCTCGCTGGAGACCATGGTGGCGCCGAGCGGGGTGCGCGGGGTGCAGATGGTGCCGAAGGCCGCGCAGTCCGTGGGCTTGATCAGCCCTTGCAGCACCTCGCCGGCACGGCACTCGGCCGGTTCCTCGGTGCGGATGCCGGAGACGTCGAAGCGGTGCTCGGCGTCGTACGCCCGGTAGGCCTCTCTCAGCCGCCAGCCGCTGGCGGGGATGCGGCCGATGCCGCGCCAGTTGCGGTCGGTGACCTCGAAGACGTCCTCGATCATGCGGATCGCGGCCGGGTTGCCGTCCTCGCGCACGGCACGGGCGTAGGCGTTCTCCACCCAGTGCTCGCCGCGCTCCAGCTGGCGGACCGCGCGGCGGATGCCCTCCAGGATGTCGAGGGGTTCGAATCCGGTGACGACGATCGGCACGCGATGCCGCTCCGCCAGCTCCGGGTACTCGCTCATGCCCATCACGCTGCATACATGCCCGGCGGCCAGGAAGCCCTGCACCCGGCAGGTCGGGGCGGTCATGATGGCCTCGACGGCCGGAGGGACCCGCACATGGGAGACCAGGAGGCTGAAGTTGGTCAGGCCCAGGCGCCTGGCCTGGTGCACGGCCATCGCGTTGGCGGGTGCGGTGGTCTCGAAGCCGATGGCGAAGAACACCACCTGCCGGTCCGGGTGCTGTCGGGCGAGTTTCAGCGCGTCGAGCGGGGAGTACACGACGCGTACGTCACCGCCCTCGCCCTTGACCCGGAAGAGGTCCCGGTCGGTGCCGGGGACCCGCAGCATGTCGCCGAAGGAGCAGAAGATCACGTCCGGGCGGGCTGCGATGTCCAGCGCCTTGTCGATACATTCCAGCGGCGTCACACAGACCGGGCAGCCCGGGCCGTGGATCAACTCCACCTTGTCCGGAAGGAGTTGGTCGATGCCGTGGCGGATGATGGAGTGGGTCTGGCCGCCGCAGACCTCCATCAGCGCCCAGGGGCGGGTGACGGTCGCGCTGATCTCGTCCAGCAACCGTCGGGCCAGGTCCGGGTCGTTGAACTCGTCGATGTACTTCACCGGACCTCGCTCCCGTTCTCCTGCCGGGCCGCCTGCTCCCAGGCGTCGCCGAACTCCTCCTCCAGCAGTCCGAGTTGCTCGAACAGCTCCAGGGACGCCCGGGCCGACTCCTCGTCCAGCCGCTGCAGGGCGAACCCGACGTGGACGATGACGTACTCCCCGACCCGCACATCGGGCAGGTACTCCAGACACGCCTGTTTCCGTACTCCACCGAAGTCGATCAGCCCGGTGAGGGGGTCGGCGCCGTCGTCGATGGCCACGACCTTGCCGGGCACTGCCAGACACATGGGTCACTCCGTCTCGTCGTTGGTTGGTGTTGCCGCGACCATGAGCTGCCCGAGCGCCAACCCGCCGTCGTTCGGGGGTACTTCGCCGTGCCGGAGGACCGTGAACCGGTCCGCGGCCAGCAGGGCGGCGCACTCCTCCTCCAGCAGGGCGTTGGCGAAGACGCCTCCGGTGAGGGCGACGGTGGTCAGGCCGGTCGTTCCGCGGGCCCGACGGCAGATCTCCGTGACGGCCCGGGCCACGCCCCGGTGGAAGCGGGCCGCGAGCACGGGGGTGGGGGTGCCGCGGCGCAGGTCGGTGAGGAGGGTGTGCAGCGGGGGTGCGATCTCCCATCTGCCGGCCCGGCTCAGTCGGCCGAGGGGCTGACGAGCCGAGGCTTCCATCGGTGGGAGGGTCCGGAAGCCGAAGCGGTACGCCCCGCTGTCCGCGTGCCACGCCTCCGTCGCTGCGGCCTCCAGCTCCAACGCGGCCTGCGCCTCGTATCCCGCGCGGTGGCACACGCCGATCAGAGACGACACGGCGTCGAAGAGACGGCCCATGCCGGACGTCGGGACACATGCCACCTGGCGTTCCAACTGCCGTCCCAGCACGGCCAGTTCGGACTCCGAACACGCGACGACGCTCGGCAGATCCCGCTCCCACGGCAGCCCCGCCGCCCACAGCCGGGCCAGCGCCAGCCGACAGGGGTTGGCGACGCCCGCGTCCCCGCCGGGGAGCGGGGCCGGGGTGAGGTGGGCGAAGCGCCGGTAGCCGGTGTAGTCGGCGAGCAGCACCTCGCCGCCCCAGACGGTGCCGTCGTCGCCGTACCCGGTGCCGTCGAAGGCGACGCCGATGACGGGGGTGGTGCCGTCGAGACCGTGCTCGGCCATCGCCGAGGCGATGTGTGCGTGGTGATGCTGGACCAACTCCAGGGATGCCGGGGCGAGTTGGGACGCCCGTCGGCGGGCCGAACCCGTGGAGTGGTAGCCGGGGTGCCGGTCGGCGGCGATCAGTTGCGGGGTGACTCCCGTGAGGCGGCTGAGGTGCCGTTCGGCCCTCTCGGCCGCTTCGAGGGTGGCCAGGTCGCCCATGTCGCCGATGTGCGGCCCGAACCAGGCGAGGTCGCCCTCGCCCACGCAGAGGGCGTTCTTCAGGTCGCCGCCGACCGCGAGGGCCGGGCGGACCGGAACCGGCAGACGCAGGGGGCGGGGCACGTACCCACGCGACCGGCGCAGCACCTGTTCGGTGCCGTCGGGGCGTACCCGCAGCAGGGAGTCGTCGCACGGGGAGGCGATGGGCCGGTCGTGGGCGAGCCAGGCGTCGGCGAGTCCGGCCAGCCGGGTCAGCGCCTCGGCGTCGTCGGTGACGATGGGCTCGCCGGAGCGGTTGCCGCTGGTCATGACCAGGACCTGGGGGCCGGGGGTGTCGCCGGGCAGCCCGAACAGGAGCGTGTGCACGGGGGTGTACGGCAGCATCACGCCCACGTGCGGGCTGCCCGGGCAGACCTGGTCGGCGAGGCGGAGCCGGTCCGCGGGGGTGCGTCTGCGCAGCAGGACGATGGGGCGCCGGGCGCTGGTGAGTGCGGCCCGTTCGGCGTCGGAGAGGGCCGCGATGCGCTCCGCCGTGTCGAGGTCGGCGCACATCACGGCGAAGGCCTTGCCGCCGCGTTCCTTGCGGGTGCGCAGGGTGGCGACGGCGCGTGCGTCGGTGGCGTCGCAGGCCAGGTGGTAGCCGCCGACGCCCTTCACGGCGACGATCCGGCCCGCGGCCAGCAGCGCGCGTGCCGCCGCCAGGGCGTCCGCGTCCCGGGCCGGGCGGACGTCGGTTCCGTCGGCCGGGACCAGGCGGAGCCTCGGGCCGCAGTCGGGGCAGGCGACGGGCTGGGCGTGAAAGCGCCGGTCGGCCGGGGCGCCGTACTCCCCGGCGCAGGAGGGGCACATCGGGAAACCGGCCATGGTGGTGGCCGCGCGGTCGTACGGCATCCCCGTGGCGATGGTGAAGCGGGGGCCGCAGTGGGTGCAGGTGATGAAGGGGTGGCGGTGGCGGCGGTCGGCCGGATCGGCCAGCTCTCGCAGGCAGTCGGCGCAGGTCGCGGTGTCGGGCGGGAGCTGGGTACGGCCCGTGGACCGCTCGGTGGGGCGGATGGTGAAGGGGGCGCTGGTGCCGGTGGCGGGGAGGTCCTCGCAGCCGACGCCCGTGACGGTCGCCAGCGGGGGCGGCTGTTCGGCCAACTGGTCGAAGAACCGGCCCACTTCGCCCGCCGGGCCCTCGACCTCGATGAGCACGCCGTTCGCGGTGTTGCTGACGAACCCGGCCAGCGCCAGGTCGGCGGCCAGCCGGTGCACGTAGGGCCGGAAGCCGACGCCCTGCACCGTGCCGCGGACGGTGATCCGGCGGCGGACCGGGCCGGTGGCGGGCGCGGTCACGAGACGGGGGCGGAGGCGGAGTGGTGGTGACCGTGGGGATGCGGGGCGAGCGGAGGCCGGTGCGGCGGGGCGCCGTGCCGGGCGGCGAGGGCGTGGGCCAGGAGAGTGTCGACGCCGTCGCCGGTGCGCGCGCACGACCGTACGATCTCCACCCCTGGGTTGACCCGCTGGACGTTCGCCCGGAAGACCATCTCGTCGAAGCCGGCCGGCTCGGCCAGGTCGGTCTTGGTGACGACGACCAGATGGGCCGAGCCGAACGCGGTCGGGTACTTCAGCGGTTTGTCCTCGCCCTCGGTCACCGCCATCAGGACGATCCGCAGGGTCTCGCCGAGGTCGTACGACGCCGGGCAGACGAGGTTGCCGACGTTCTCGACGAAGAGCAGCGCGGTGTCGGCCGGCAGCCAGCCCTCCAGGCGCGCGCGTACCTGCCGGGCCTCCAGATGGCACAGGCCGTCGGTGAGCAGTTGCTGGACCGGCGCGCCCGAACGCGCCAGCCGGACGGCGTCGTTCTCGGTCGCGAGGTCGGCGGTGAGCGCGGCGACCGGAACGCCGCGCTCCACCGCTCGGGCGAGGATCCGGCCGAGGAGTTCGGTCTTGCCGCTGCCCGGGCTGGACAGCAGGTTGACCACCGTCACGCCCTGCCGCGTCAGCTCGTCGCGCAGGCTCGCGGCCAGGTCGTCGTTCTTCGCCAGGACGGCCTGCTTGACGTCGGACCGGCACATGGGCGCAGCTCCTCGGGGTCGTGCGGCGGAGCCCCGGCCGCGTCCCGTACGGCCCGGGGTCTACCGATCTTCGGCTCCGTGGGCCGCAAGGCCGGGCAGCGCAGCCGCGTGCGGGGGCCCGGATTCCATCGGGCGGCCCAACGGCGGTGCGGGTGCGGCGGGATCGGCCAGCAGGACGGGGACCAGCGTGTGCAGCGCGTCCACGGCGCGGTCGACCGCCTCCCGCATCGGCGCGCTGATCCCCGGCAGGATGTCCTCGTCGCCGCACGGCAGGACGCCGGGCTCGCAGGCCAGGACGAGGACCCGGGGCAGCGGCTCGTCCCCCAGGTGCGTGGCCAGGGCCAGCACCTTCTCCGGGTCCATACCGTGCGCCTCGGGCACGGCCGTGCCGTCGGGCGGTTCCGCCTCGATCAGGGTGAGGGTGCCGGGGCGGTGTCCGCGCGGGGCCGCGTCGACCAGGACCGCGGTGGCGTAGCCGTCCAGCAGCGCGTAGGCGAGGTCCATGCCGCGGATGCCGAAGTCCCGTACCCGCGCCTCGGGCGGCAGCGGGCGCCGGTCGAGAGCGCGGATCACCTCGGGGCCGAACGCGTCGTCGCCGAGGAAGATGTTGCCGACGCCCGCGACGAGCAGCCGGGGCTCCGAGGGGTTCACCGGAGGGCTCCGGCGGCCGGTGCCAGGGGGCGGGCGGAGCCGGTGGGCTTCTTGCGGACGAAGGCCGACCGCAGGGCGTGGTACGGGGCCTCGGGGTCGAAGAAGATGGCGTACATACGGGCGAGTTCGTCACGCCGGTGGTCCGCGAGCGGCCGTACCTGCTCGTCGGCGTGGCGTGCCGCGGCCTTGGCGGCGATCCGGCGCCCGAGGTCCGGGGCGGCGGCGAGGCCGGCGGCCAGTCGCCCGACCTCGGCGGCGAACTCCCCCGGCCCGGTGGGCACGAGCCGGTCCACCAGTCCCAGCCGCTCGGCCGAGGCGGCGCTCAGCGGCAGCGCCTCGTCGGTCAGCCGGTGGGCGGTGTCGGCTCCGACGCGGCGCGGCAGCGTGTACGTCCAGAACTCGGATCCGTACAGGCCCATGCGCCGGTAGTGCGGGTTGAGGACGGCGCCCGTACGGCACCAGACCTGGTCGGCGGCGAGGGCGAGCATGGCGCCGCCCGCGGCCGCGTTGCCGGCGAGCGCGGCCACCACCAGCCGGTCGGTGGTGCGCAGCACGGCCTCGACGAGGTCGTCCATGGCGGTGAGGTTGGTCCAGGACTCCTCGGCCGGGTCGGCGGACGCCTCGATGACGTTCAGGTGGATGCCGTTGGAGAAGAAGTCGCGTGCGCCGCCGAGCACCAGGACGGAGGTGGGGCGGTCGAGCGCGTACCGGTAGGCGGCGAGCAGTCTGCGGCACTGGTCGGTGCTCATCGCTCCGCCCGGGAAGGAGAAGCCGAGGAAGCCGACGTCGCCGCGCCGCCGGTAGCGGATGTCGGTCCAGGTGCGACGGCGCGGGGGCAGTTCGAGCGGGGCGGCGACCTCCGGGAGTTCGAGCGTGCCGGAGAACGAGGCGAGCACGGAGGCGGCGGGGCGCCGGAAGGGCGCCGGGTCGCCGGAGTTCTTGCGCGGGCGGAGTTCCGGGATCCACACGGCGCCGTCCCGGGTGGCCCGGCAGACCGCGCCCGCCCGGGTCGCGAGCAGTTCGCCGGGGCGGCCGCGCAGCCGGTCCTCGGGGTGCCCGCCGTGCAGGAACACCTCGCGGCCGAGGAGTTCGTCCAGGACGCCCGGCTGCGAGTCGGCGCCGCGGAGCTTGCGCAGCACGGTCTCGGTGGTGTCGTGCGCCCAGTCGACGCGCCGCCGCTCCTGCCGGAAGAAGTCGCGCCAGACCACGTGGATGGGGTCGTCGGACGTGTCGGGGTCGGCGGTCTGCGGGCGGGGTTTGTACGAGGCGTCGGCGTACCGGCGTACGGCCAGCAGGACGGCGGCCACGGCGGCGTCGGAGGCCTCGTTGCGGTACAGGTCGCTCTTGCCGACGGACGGCACGGGGAAGGGCTCCGCCGCCCAGATGTCCCCGGCGTCCATGGCCGCCTCGGCCTGGAGCACGGTCACGCCCCAGCGCGGCGCCTGCTCGGCGATCGCCCAGTCCAGCGCGGACGGGCCGCGGTCGCCGGGCGGCCCCGGATGCACGATGAGGCAGGTGTGCTCCCGCCAGACGTCCTCGGGCAGGGCCGTCTTCAGCATCGGCGCGACGACCAGGTCAGGGCGCCGTTCGCGTACGGCGGCACGGACCGGGTCGGCGCCGTGCGCGGCGAGTACGACGTCCACGCGGTGTCCCTGGTCCGAGAGTTCGGCGTACAGCCGCTGGGAGAGGCTGTTGAACGCGCTGGCCACGAGCAAAATGTCCATGACATGGCATGTTCGTCCCTCTCCGGGGAGCCGGGAAGAACCCCTGCGGCGTTTCGTCCGCCCCGGTCGGGTCGCTTCCTCCATCCGGATCGCATTCCGGGCGGCTTCCGCGGCAGCGCGGGCGCGGATGCGGGGGCCGGGCCGCGGCGGCACGATGGAGGGACGGGCGGCCCTGGACAGGCCCGCTCCCCGCGCTGGAAGTGATCCCATGGCACAGCAATCGGCGACCAGGGACCGGACGGCCGCACCGGTCGGGTTCGGCAGTGTCTTCCTCTCCTTCGCACCGTGGATCGTGTTCACGGTGATCGCCGGACCCAGCACCTGGGAGTACGCGGCCCTGGCCGCGCTGATCACCGCCCTCGTGCTGTCCGGCCAGGACATCCTGCACGGCAGGCTCTCGATCCTCGACGTGACGGGCATCGTCTTCTTCGCCGTGATCTGCGTGCTGGCGCTGGCCCTGGGCCGGCAGCAGCTCCTCTGGCTGGAGACGTACGCACAGGTGATCGCCAACGGGGTCATTGGCGTCGTGGCCCTCGGATCGCTGTTCTTCCAGCCGTTCACGGAGCAGTACGCCCGGCGGTCGGCGCCGCCCGAGGTGAGGGACTCGCCGCTGTTCAAGCGCATCAACCGGGTGCTCACGGCGGTGTGGGGCGTGGTCTTCGCGGTCATCGCGGTGCTGGGCTGGCTGGCCATCCGGATGCCGTCGGCGAGCGACTGGCTCAACTGGGTCCTGCCGGTGGCGCTGCTGGTGTGGACCGTCAACTTCACCCGACGCTACCCGGAGTCCCAGCGCGGCCGGGCCCTGCCATCGTGAGGAAGGAACCGGCCTCATGCATCACGACGAGATCATCGGAAAGGTGCAGGCACTCGCCCAGCTGCCCGACCGGGGGTCGGCCGAGCGGGCGACGCACGCCGTGGTGAGCACGCTCTCGGAACGGCTGCCGTCCGGGCTCGCCCGCCATGTGGCCGCTCAGCTGCCGCCGGACCTGGCGGACGACATGCGGCGGGCGGCGGACGCGGCGTTGGGTGCCGACTCGGGCACGGCGGGTGAGCGGTTCGGGCTGACCGTGTTCGCCGGACGGATCGCCGACCGGGCCGGGACGGACGAGGACACGGCGCTGCGCGACGCCGCGGCCGTACTGGAGGTGCTGGACGCCGCCCTCGCCCCGGAGCTGACCGAGCGGATCGCCGGGGCGCTCCCGGCGGACATCCGGGAGCTGCTGCCGGTGGAGCGCGCCACCGAGAGGGGCTGAGGCGGGACCGCGCTGGTTCGCCACCCGACGTTCACCGCGCGAGGGTCGGGCTCACCTGCCCACGGGTTGTGAAGCGGCCCTGACCGCGCGTTGCGCCGTCCCCTTCCGCGGCTTGCGCTTACCGTTCTCTGAATGTGACCGGCAGTCAGGGTTCGGGCGTGGAGCGGAGGCGGGAGGCCTGGTGGGCGGTGCGGGTCGGCAGACGGGCGGCGGGCGTCGGTCGGGTCGGGCGGTGCTGGGCAGCCGTCCGGCGCGCTCCGTGCGACTCCCGGCGGTCGCCCGGTCTCCCGAGCCGGACGCCCCGGCGGCCTGGCACACGGTGCCGTGGCTGCGGGTCGCCGCGGCCTACGCCTGGCGCCTCATCCTCGTCGGCATCCTCGTCTACGGCGTCTTCGGCATCCTCGGCCGCTTCCAGCTGATCGCCGTCGCCCTGTTCCTCGCCCTCGTCGTCACCTCGGTCCTGCGCCCCCTCGCCGATCTCCTCGACCGCGTTCTGCCCAGGCCCCTCAGCGTCGCCATCGCCCTCGTCGGCAGCCTGCTGCTCCTGATGGGCCTGCTCGCGCTCGTGGGCAACGCGGTGGCGGGCGAGTCGGCCCGGCTGGCCGGGGAGTTCCGCGGCGGCATCCACCGCATCGAGGAGTGGCTGCAGCGTCCGCCGTTCCGGCTCAGCCCCGGCCGGCTCTCCGATCTGCAGCGCCAGGTGACCGACTACATCTCCGGGCACCGGGCCAGCCTGCTCAGCAGCGCCCTGTCGGGACTGGGCCGAGTCGTCGAGGTGATCACGGGCGGCGCGCTCGCGCTGTTCGCCTCCGCTTTCTTCATCCACTCCGGCGAGCGCATGTGGCGCTGGGCGCGCGACCAGCTGCTGCCGGGCGGCGCCCGTCCGGCCTGGGACCGGGCCGGGAGCGCCGCCTGGCGGACCTTCGCCGGGTACACGCGCGGCATCATCATCGTGGCGGCCACCAACGCCGTGCTCGTCGGCATCGCCCTGCTCGTGCTGCGGGTACCGCTCGCGCTGCCGTTGACGCTGCTGGAGTTCTTCGCCGCGTTCGTGCCCCTGGTGGGCTCACCGGTCGCGCTCGGCGTGGCCACGATCGTCGCCCTGGCCGGGCGCGGGCCGCTCACGGCCGCGGCGGTGCTGGTGCTGATCGTCGTCATCGGCCAGCTCGAAGGGCATGTGCTGCACCCGCTGGTGATGAGCTGGGCGGTGGCCTTGCACCCGCTCGTCGTCGCCGTGTCCGTCATCGCGGGCAGCATCGTCGCGGGGGTGATCGGAGCCGTCGTCGCCGTCCCGCTCATCTCGGTCGTGTGGGCGGTGCTGCGCGCGCTGCGGACGGTGCCGCCTTAGCCGATGCCACGTCAACTTCCGTGTTTTTCAACGGCTCGGCCCACGGCTCAGCGCAGGGCCGCCGCCACCAGGCCGTGGATCTCCTGCCCGGACACGCTCCCGCCGTTCACCAGCCGGTCGAAGACCAGCCCGTCCACGCAGGTCAGCAGCGTGACCGTACGCTCTTCGGCATCCTCGACACCGTGTGCGGCCAGGAAGTCCTGTACGGCCTGACGCGCCAGGTTCTCGCGCGGAACCAGGATCTCGCGCAGCTCGGGGTGGTGCACACTCTCGACGGCGCACGCGTAGCGGGCGAGGGACCGGCGTCGCCCCTCCCCGGCGAGCCGGAGCCCGGTGAAGGCCAGGAGGCCCGCGGTCAGTTCGGCGGCGTTCCGGGGCACCGGTGTCCTGGCCCCGATCTCCTGAAACTCGGCCTGGTCGACTGCCACCAGGCGTCGAACCAGTGCGGTGAGCAGCGCCTGGCGGGTGCGGTAGTAGGCGGACGTGGTGCCGGGCGGCAGGTTCGCCGCGCGGTCCACGGCGCGGTGTGTCAGTCCGCGCATTCCGGCGTCGGCGAGCACGCCGATGGCCGCGTCGGCGAGGACAGTACGTCGATCGGTGGGCACCCCCTCTTTCTACACCCCGGCTTCTACAGCTGTAGAGGGCCGGGCTACGCTCCTTCTACACCTGTAGAAGACTGCGCGTGGAGAGGGGACCGGCATGGGCGGTACCGCAGTGGTGGTCGGTGGCGGGATCGGGGGGCTGTCCGCGGCGATCGGCCTACGCCGGATCGGCTGGGAGGTGACGGTCCTCGAACGTGCCGCCGCCCTGGCCGACGCGGGTGCGGGCATCTCGCTGCACGCCAACGGGCTGCGCGCGCTGGACGTGCTCGGCGTCGGCGCGGCGGTGCGTGCGGCGGCCCGGCCGCAGTACAGCGGGGGCACCCGCACTCCGTCCGGCGGTCTGCTGGCGCGCATGGACGGGGCCGCGCTCGCGCGTGAGCTGGGCACGCCGATCGTCGGCATCCCGCGCGCCACGCTGCACCGCCTGCTGCGCGCGGCGCTGCCTCCGGAGTGCCTGCGCACGGGCGTCTCCGTTCCGTCGGTCGACCGCTCGGCTCCCGACCGGATCGCGGTGCCGACCGGAGCGGGTGTCCTGGAGGCGGACCTGGTCGTCGCGGCCGACGGCGTGGGCAGCCGGCTGCGCGGCCAGGTGTTCCCGGACCATCCCGGCCCGGTCTACAGCGGGTCGACGGTCCTGCGCGCCATCACCGCGCGCCCGGTGGAGCTGAGCAGCGACTTCGAGCTGACCTGGGGGCAGGGGGCGGAGTTCGGCCACATCGCCTTCACCGACGGGCGCGCCGAGTGGCACGCGGTGCTCAACTCCCCGCCCGGCGTACGTCACGCGGACCCGCTGGGCACACTCCGCGACCGCTTCCACGACTGGCACGAACCGATCCCGACGCTCCTGGCGGCGACCCACCCCGAGGCCGTACTGCACCACGACATCCACGAGTTGGTGACGCCCCTGCCTAGCTACGTCGCGGACCGGATCGCGTTCCTCGGCGACGCGGCCCACGCCATGACCCCGCATCTCGGCCAGGGCGCCTGCCAGGCCCTGGAGGACGCCGCCACACTGGCCGCGGCACTGGCCGACGCGCCCACGGTCGCGACGGCACTGGCCCGGTACGACACCGAGCGCCGCCCCCGCGCCCAGTCGGTCGCCCGCGCGGCCCGGCAGGCAGGCCGGATGGGCCAGCAGCTGTCCCATCCCGCGGCCGTCGCCCTGCGCAACACGGCCCTACGACTCGCCCCGTCCCGAGCGGCGATCCGCGGCATCCTGCGCCACGCCGACTGGACACCGCCGAGCCTGGGTTGAGGCCTCCGCAGGCGGAGGACAGGCCACCTGGTCAGACCGGGCCGGCGTCCAGCGCACGGCGGACGGCGCCCACCCTCACGGCGGTCAACCCGCGGGCCGGTCCGTGTCCGGGGTGTCGGGCAGGCCGAGGCGGAGGTGTTCGGTGTGGTAGACGGCCTGGTCGAGGAGTTCGGCCACGTGGTTGTCGTAGAGGTCGTAGATGACCGAGCGGCCCTGGCGGCGGCCGACGACCAGGCCGAGGTTGCGCAGGAGGCGCAACTGGTGGGAGCAGGCGGACTGTTCCATGCCGACCTCGGTGGCCAGTTCGGTGGCCGCGCACGGGCCTTCCCGTAGCCTCGCGAGGATCAGCAGCCGGGACGGGGTGGCCAGGGCCTGCAGTGTGGTCGCCACGCGGGCGGCGCTGTCCGCGTCGAGGCGGGTGCGCGGCACGGACTGCCGATCGCGAGTAGCTCCATGGCCCATGGGGTCATCATACAGATAACACTTGAAAGCCTCTTCATATGTACCTGTATGGTGGGCGGGCTGGTTCCCCCTGCCCTGCCGAAGGGTTCATTCGTCATGTCCACCGTCCTGACCGACCGCCCGGCGCCGCCCGGTTCCGCCCCTTCCGAGGCCGCCGGCCCCGGGCGGCGGACCCGGGTGTTCGCCCTGCCCGAGGCCCGTTGGGCCGCCGCGGCCACGGTGCTGTTCCTCCTCGCGCTGCCGTTGCAACTGACCGGTGCGCCTGGCTGGGCCTGGGGTGTGCCGTACGCGCTCGCGTACGCCGCCGGCGGCTGGGAGCCCGCGTGGGCCGGGCTGCGGGCGTTGCGGGAGAAGACCCTGGACGTCGACCTGCTGATGATCGTGGCCGCGCTCGGGGCGGCCGCCGTCGGACAGGTGATGGACGGGGCGCTGCTGATCGTCATCTTCGCGACGTCCGGCGCGCTGGAGGCGCTGGCCACCGCGCGCACCGCCGACTCGGTGCGCGGCCTGCTCGATCTGGCCCCGGTCACCGCGACCCGGCTGCGCGCCGACGGCCGGGAGGAGACCGTCGCCCCGGCGGACCTCGCCGTCGGTGACACCGTGCTCGTCCGGCCCGGGGAGCGGATCGGCGCCGACGGTCAGGTGCTGGAGGGGGCGAGCGAGGTCGACCAGGCCACCATCACCGGCGAGCCGCTTCCGGTGGCCAAGGGGCCGGGTGACGAGGTGTTCGCCGGCACGCTCAACGGCACCGGCGCGCTGCGCGTGCGGGTCGGGCGGGGTGCCGCCGACTCGGTGATCGCCCGGATCGTCCGCATGGTGGAGGAGGCCTCCGAGACCAAGGCACCGACCCAGCTGTTCATCGAGAAGGTCGAACAGCGTTACTCGCTCGGCATGGTGGCGGCGACGCTCGCGGTGTTCGCGGTGCCGCTCGCCCTCGGCGCCGCGCTGACCGACTCCCTGCTGCGGGCGATGACCTTCATGATCGTCGCCTCGCCGTGCGCGGTCGTTCTGGCGACCATGCCGCCGCTGCTGTCCGCGATCGCCAACGCCGGCCGGCACGGGGTGCTGGTGAAGTCCGCGGTGGTGATGGAACGCCTGGGTCAGGTCGACGCGGTGGCGCTGGACAAGACCGGCACTCTCACCGAGGGCACTCCGCGCGTAACCGACATCCTGCCGCTGCCCGGCTCCGGCCTGGACGAGAAGGAGCTGCTCGCCCTCGCCGCGGCCGCCGAGCACCCCAGCGAACACCCACTGGCCCGGGCCGTGGTCGACGCCGCCCGGACCCACGGCCTCACCGTCACCGCCGCGCGGGACTTCGCCTCCGCTCCCGGCATCGGCGTACGGGCCTGGGTCGAGGGCCGTACCGTCGCGGTGGGCGCGCCGGAGCGGCTGCTGAACGACGACCGGTCAACTGCCCAGCTGACGCCTGCGGTTCGGCACGGCGCCCAGACCTTCGTCGCCGATCTGGAGGAGGGCGGCCGTACGGCGGTGCTCGTCACCGCCGACGGCGTCCCCGTCGGCGTCCTCGGCATCGCCGACCGGCTGCGACCGGACGCCGCCGGCACCGTCGCCTCCCTCACGGAACTCACCGGCAGCCGCCCGCTGCTGCTCACGGGCGACAACCCCCGCGCCGCCGCCCGGCTGGCCGGCGAGGTAGGCATCACCGAGGTCCGCGCCGGGCTGCTGCCCGAGGACAAGGTGGCCACGGTGCGAGAGCAGGAGCGCGCCGGCCGCAGGGTGCTGGTCGTCGGCGACGGCGTCAACGACGCGCCCGCCCTGGCCGCCGCCCACACCGGCATCGCCATGGGCCGTGCCGGATCGGACCTGGCCCTGGAGACCGCCGACGCGGTGATCGTCCGCGACGAACTGGCCACCGTGCCCACCGTGGTGGCCCTCTCCCGGCGGGCCCGGCGCCTGGTCGTGCAGAACCTCGTCATCGCCGCCGTGTTCATCACCGGCCTGGTCGTCTGGGACCTCACGGCCACCCTGCCGCTGCCGCTCGGTGTCCTCGGCCACGAGGGGTCGACCGTCGTCGTCGGCCTCAACGGCCTGCGGCTGCTCCGGGAGGCGGCCTGGGTGAAGGCCGGTGCGGGTGAAGGGCAGGCGGCCACCTCGGACTCCTGACACCGACCAACGGCGTCGTTTAGGCGACGGCGGCTGCTCCGTGAGACAGCCTGGGCGAGCGCCGGCGCCGACAAATGGCAGCCGGCCACCTCCGACTCCTGACACCGACCAACCGTGCCGTCAGGCGACGGTGGCGTCGGCGACGACCGCGTGGATGTCCGCCGTGATCTGCTTGTCGGCCTCGTCCGTGGTGACTCCGAGGAGGAAGGCCGTGCGTGTGCCGTCGACGGTCACCAGGGTCATCTCCAGGCGGGCGGTGCCGTCGCCGCCGTTGCGGATCCGCAGGACGGCCGTGTGGGCGGGCCGGCCGTCCACCTCGGTGGCGTGCGAGTCCTCCAGGGTGGCCGGCCGGTCGGGGAAGAAGAACTCGGCGTTGGAGCGGGCGGCGCTCTCGGCCGCCCGGCGCAAGTCAGCGCGCGGTACGGCCTGCCCGGCCCGGCCGGCCAGCACGGTGCCGCCGCCCGAGGAGGCCGCGCCGGAGGTCTTGCTCATCGTCGAGGAGAAGGCGTCGATCAGGTCCTTGTCCTTGGCCGCGTCGTGCTTCCAGCCTTCCGGCACGGCGTAGGAGAGTCCGGCGCGCGTGTCGGTGACCCGGGGACGGTCCGCCAGCGGGTCGTTCTCCCCGCCCTTGCTCCACCAGGCGGCGGCCACCACGCACGCGGCGACGAGGATCAGCGCCACCGCGCCCACGAGCAGCCGACGGCGCGGCCGGGGCGGCGCGGGCCGCGGCGGCTGGGTGGGGTACGGGAGCGGGGCGATCGGCGAGGGGCTTGTCATGCCCTCAGCCTTCATGATCTCCGGCGGGCGTCGCCTGAGTCGTCGTACTCATCTGCCATGCCTGGTTCGCCTACGACGTCTCCTGCGTTTCCCGCACTCCGAACAGGGCGGGTCCCACGGTCAGGATCCCGTCGCTCAGTGGCCGGCAGCGCACTCCCCCGCCGGCGCGCAGTGCCCGCTGCGCTCCCGGCCCCAGCGTGGTGTCCATCCAGGCGCAGGGTCTGGCCGCGCTGCGTACCGCCAGGTCCACGGGTCCGGTGCCGCAGTCGAGGAAGACCGTCGACCCGATGTACGCGTCGATGTCCACGCCGCGCAGCAGGACGTTACGGCGCGTGCGCAGCAGGCCGGCCTCGCCCGGGTCCGGCTGCGGCAGGCGTTCGACGGCCATCAGGGTGATCGACGCGTTGCGGTGGGCGGGGCGGTTGAAGTACCGGTCCCCGACGATGCCCAGTCCCGCGCGGACTTCGGCGGTCGTCACCAGTTCGTCGGGCGGCAGCTCGGGCTGTCCGTCGCCCGGTCGGCCAGCGAACCGGTGCACCGGCGAGACCAGCAGCTGAACGATTTCCACATGCGGCACGCCCCGAGCCTAGCCAGCGCTCCGCATCGCCTCACCCGGGCCGGCACCGCCTCTCAGCAGCAGGCGTCCACTCGCCCCGGCAGCCAGCAGCCCGGCCACCATGGCGACCAGGCCGAGGCCGGGTCCGGAGGACCAGTCGACGTGCGGGGCGCGGGCCGCCAGGACGAGCGTCATGGCGAGGGCCGTGCCGGGCAGGGACAGCAGGGCGGGGCGGGTGCGGTCCAGGTCGTCCTCGGCGAGGGAGCCCAGCACGCCCACCCCGAGCGCGAGTGCCCAGACGCCGAGGGCCTGGGCGTCCACCCGGTTCGTGTGCCAGGGCACGAAGTCCGCCCAGAAGCCGGGGCGGATTAGCAGCCCGGTTCCGATGCCCAGCCAGGACGAGCCGAGCACGGCGAGCGGCGGCTTCGACCAGCCGGGCAGCGGAGCGGTGCGCGGGACCGGCGGCCCGGACCGGCGGACGAGTTGCCCGGCGAGGCAGACCGCCGCCCCCACGCACAGCAGCCCCAGCACGAACAGCCAGCCCAGACTGAACAGCACCGAGACGATCGGGCCGCCGCGGGCGATGTACAGCCGGCCGGCGTTGAGCAGGCTGACCGCGAACAGACCGGCCAGGACCACGGCGAGCGGCAGGACGAGGGTGCGGGCCTGCTCCCAGGTGCGGGTGCGGGCGAGCCCGAACAGGGCCGGGGCGGTGCCCAGCATGCCGGCGCCGATCAGTCCGGGGCTCAGCGGGTCCGGCGAGGACCAGGCACCCAGGACGTGCCCGGTGAGGGCGACGGTCGTGAGGGTGCCGCCGACGAGCAGGTTGATCACCGCGACCGCGGTGGCCAGGAGGGCGACCCCGGCCGACAGCGGCCTCCCCGGTTCGGGCTCCGGTGCGGTGGCGCGGCGTGGGTCGGAGGACTCTGCCATAGGAGGGTTCCGTTCCGGGAGGATTCCGTTTCAGGAGGGTTCGGTTCCGTGGGGGCTAGCGGGCGGGGATCCGAGCGGCGAACCGGTTACGACGCGGGAGTGAGCGAAACGGCTACGACACCGAAGTAGCCGCCCGCACGGCAGGCAGCGGCGCCGGGGCGGAGCGCCTGCGGACCTCGCGGGCGTACAGCAGGCGCAGGCTCACCACCTGGGTGGCGCCGAAGGCCGTGAGCCCGCAGCCGATCGCGACGCCCGCCGTCAGGGCGGTGAACCGGGCGAGTCCCAGGCTGTGTTCGAAGAGCACGACGGCGCCGGCCGAGACCACGGGCGCCAGGCACAGCCCGGTCAGATGGATCCGCCACTCCTCACGGGCCCAGGGCCGCGCCTGCCGGGCGGCTCGCCGGGCGCCGAGGGCCATGACGGCGTGGGCGACGGCGTACGGCACCAGATAGGCGACCAGCAGCCGGCGCCCGGCCGTGCCGTACGCGGAGAAGGCGCGCGCGATCCAGACGAGGGCGGCGGCCGCGGCCAGGTGCGCGGTGGCGGTCACGGGCAGCGGCGCCCAGGACCGGCCGAGGCCGTCGACGGTGTCCCGGCGGTCCCGGGCGCGCGAGGCGAGCAGCGCGCCGAACGCGACGAGGGACCCGAGGTGCATGATGGCGACCCGGTTGATCTCCGTCATCGGCAGCCCGGGCAGCACGGCCGGCAGGGCGCCCCACTCCAGACGCAGCAGGGGCGCGGTGAGCAGGAAGCCGTAGCACAGGAGCATCCAGCGCTGGTGCAGGTCGGGGAGGCCGGCAACGGCCGCGAGGATGCCGAAGGTGACGCTCAGGACAGTGCCGACCAGGATGGTGGCGAGGACGATCCAGAAGGCGGCTCCGCTGAAGGCGTCCCGGGGCGCGGTGCGGGCGAGGTAGAGGCCGGCGCCGGCCATCGAGGTGTAGACCGTCACCGCGAAGAGGATCCCGAGGCCGCGGTGCAGACGGCTGCGGCGACGCGTGGCGGTCAGCAGCTGCGCGGGCCCGAGCAGCATGAGCAGTCCGCCCAGGGCGGAGTGCACGATCATCGGGATGAGGCTGTGCCGGTACGGCGCGACGCGGGTCGCGAGGGCGTCGGCGACGTAGCGGGGCGAGACCGCGTGCGCGAGCAGCGACTCCCCGAACGCGGGGGCGCCCGGGCGGGCGTACGGCCACAGTTCGGTCATCGCGAGGGGCGCGTAGCCGACGCACACGGCGGTCACGGTCACCGTGGCGACACGGCGCCAGGTGCTGCTCGTCCAAGGACGCACGACGACTCCCCGCTCTCGGGCGGCCCCGGTCCCGGTCCGACCCGCCATAGTCTCTTCTGGACTATCGAAGGGTTACCGACGGTAGAGCCGCCCCGCGCAGAGGTCAACGGTGTGCGCGAAGTCAACGGCCCGAGGCGCGTTCGTCCCGGCGCCGGACCCAGTCCCAGAAGTCGACCATCATCCGCTCGTAGCGGATGCCGAACTCCAGTGCCTCCCGCTGGCCGGGGGTCAGCAACTCGCCGACATCCTCGGCCAGTTGCTCGTACTTCCCCAAAATGCTTTCGTGTTCGGCGAATTGGGCGGGCGCGAGTTGTTCCGGCCGGGCCCCGAACCACAGCTTCAGGATGCCGCGCTCGCGGGCCTCCACGGGCACGAACTCGGGGTCGGCGAGCCACTGCCGCAGGGCTCGCCGACCCTCGTCCGTCAATGTCAGCACCCGGCGGTTGCGCCGGCTCTCCTGGCGCACCTGGGTCAGCATCCCGGCCGCGAGCAGGCGGTCGCACTGCGCGTAGACCTGCGCGTGCGGCACCGACCAGAAGGGCGCGACGGTGCGGCCGGCCTCCACCTTCACGTCGTACGCGCTGGCCTCGCCCAGCTTGTCGATGATGCCGAGGACGAGGAAGGAGGAGGTGGTCAGCCGCGCGTCAGCCATGGGCCGACCGTACCGTGATCCAGGCGCAGAAGGTCCCGGGGTGCTCCAGGTGGAGAGCCCGCACACGTTGCCGGTGACCGCCGGTGGCAGAATCGCGCCCATTCGATGATCACCCCGGAGGACGCACGTGACCGTGGACCTGGCCGAGTTCGCCGAGCCGGACGCCGAACGCCCGCCCACCCCCGTACCCGTGGACTGGGCGGCCGTGGAGGAGTGGCTCGGGACGCGGCTGCCCACCGACTACAAGGTGCTGGCCGACCGCTACGGCCCGGTGGACTTCGGGGAGTTCCTCTGGATCCATGTGCCGTGTGTGCAGCCGGGGCGGTTCGACTACGGCCGGTGGCTGTGGGCGACGCACCGGGAGGCCCGGATCGATGCGCGCGAACTGCCTGCGGGTGAGAGGCCGTTGCTGCACCCCGAGCCCGGCGGACTGCTCGCCTGGGGCTGCAGCCGGGGCTCCGACACACTGTTCTGGGACACCTCGGTGTCCGACGACCCCGACGAGTGGACGGTGGTCGTCACCCACCAGGGGCCCGTGCCCGGCAGCGGTCTGCTCCCCTGGCACCGGTACGACCTCACGCTCACCGGGTATCTACGGCACACCGTCCGTGACAGCTGGGAACTTCCGTCCCCGCCGGGCCCGTTGATGGGCCCCCTGCCGGGCACCTTCGCGCGCACCGCCTTCCTCGACACCGCCGGTCCCTGGACCCCGCCCGCCCCGACCGCACCCCGGCTGACCGAGGCGGAGCGCCGGGTCGCCCTGGAGACCGGCACGGGGCTGGACGCGCTGCGCCTGCTGACTCCGCCGCCGGCCGAGCCACATCTCGGGGACGGCACCTGGGAGGGGCTGTTCGAGCAGTTGGGCACGCCGTTGCCCGGGGAGTACGTACGGCTGATGGAGACGTACGGCAGTGGTTGCTGGAGCGGGTGGCTGCGGTTCCCGGAGCCACTGCGCACGACGGCACCGCGCTTCACCGCCTTCGTGGACCAGACGCTCGAGGCCTACGAGTCGCTGAGGTCCGGCCACCCGCAGTGGTATCCCCTCCCCACCTTCCCGGCGCCCGGCGGTTTCCTGCCCTTCGCCGACTCCATCGACGGCGACTACCTGGGCTGGCTCACCGAGGGCGACCGGCCCGACGACTGGCCGCTCGTGTTCTGGCCCCGGCACGCCGACCAGGGGCCGCCGCTGGAACAGGGGCTGATCGACACGCTGCTGGCCTGGCAGCGCGGCCGGCTCAGCACGGTCGGCCTGTGCGTCCTGGACGAGGACGACGACCCGGTCGAGTTCGCCGCCTTCGAGGCCTTCGGCGAGGAGGACGAGGACTGAGTCCCGGCCGTCGGCGGGTCGTCCGCACCCGGCATGATGATCACCATGACTCCGATCACCGGCCTGGACCTGACCGGCTTCACCTGGCGTGAGCCCGGCGTGTGGACGGACGCGGCGGGACTCGTCCTGTCGGTCCACTTCTTTCCCCTCGTCCCCGATCTGCCCGCCCCGCTGAATGAGTTCGAGCACCTGCGGACCGGGCTCGCGGCAGGCGTGGGCCGGGCCGGGGGCGGGCTCATCGAGGCGGTGCCCGGTACCCTGCACGGCGTCCCGGCGGTCCGTCAGCTGGTGAAGGTGCCTCGGCCGGGCGCACCGCGCGGGCAGGTGTTCCTCGGCTCGTGGACCGTACCGAAGGCGGGGTGCAGCGCGGCCGTGAAGGTACAGGCCGCGGAAGGCGCGATGACCGGTGTGCGCGAGGCCACGGTGATGGCGCAGATGGGGCCCGAGGCCTACTTCCGTCCCCACCCGTACTCCGCCGGCGGGCAGTTCGGCGGGCTCCCGTGTCACGCGGCCGACGACGAGCAGTGGGACGCGCTGTTCCCCGACCACCCGCTCACCCTGGTACGGGCCGCACTGCACCGCATCACGCCGACGGTCGCCCTCGACGAGCGCTTCCGGCAACTGCCCCCGTTCGCGGGACCCGTACCGCCCGCGCAGCACGGGTAGCTTGCCCTGTGTGACGACCGAGGGCGCGACAGGAGACGGCCGGGCGCTGCCCGGAGGCACGATGAACGCGGGTGCGGTCTTCCGCCGGGGTGCGGTGGTCGACCGTCCCGCACCCCGTACCGCCGGACGGCCGCGAGCAGCTGACCTTCATCGCGGGTGAGGTCGCCCTGCCGCCGTTTCCTCGGTGGGCGATGACGGAGCCCGCACTGAGGTCGGTGGGCGTCCTCCTGCGCCGCCTCCACGAGACCGGCGCGGCAGTCCCGGCCGACCCTCACCCCGACTGGCCCCGGGACCTGGCCGACCCACAGGGCGGACGGGGGACGGCACATCGTCTGACCCCGGCTCAGTCCTCGTTCAGACGCCAGGTCTTCCAGATCAGGTCGAGGCGGTCGTACGCCTCGATGTCCTGTCCCGCGTCGAGCATGTCCAGGGCCTGCTGCCACTGGCGAAGATCCTCCGGGAAGAGCCAGGTCCTGAGGCTGCCGCGCAATCAGGTCGATCGGCTCCTCGGCCATCAAGGCACCTCCCGGCTCGCGCATGTGGTCGAACACTATGGCCTGGGCTCGGTGTCGAAGGCGACGAACCTCAGCTCCGAGGTGTAGCGCCGGCCCTCGTCGTCCGTGAGCCAGGTCTGTTCCGGGGTGGGCAGCATCTCGGTGATCGTGACCTTGCCCTCCGGGTGCTTGCGGGCGAGGCGGCGCAGGGCCTTGGCGAGGATGGTGACGTAGACGGGGCTGTCGAAGTCCACGTAGAACGGCCGGGACTCGGTCGGAGAGACGACGAACACGAAGCGGGGCAGGCCGCGTTCGGTGCGCCAGTGACGGGCGCGGACGAAACGGCGGGCCTCGTCCTTGTCGTCGGCGAACTCCGCCCGGGCGGCGGCCACCCGCCAGGTCTCCCGGGCGATCACCAGGCGGTCCACGCTCACCCGGGGCGAGTGGTCCGACTCCGGGAGGAGCCGGAACAGGTCCATCGACAGGGTCGTCAGCACGTGGGAGAAGACGTCCACCGCCGGGAACTTGGAGCCGTCCGGGAGCCGGACGACCAGCCGGCCTTCGCGTTCCTCCACCATGGCGTCGGCGCTGCGGACGGTGCGGGGCCGGTTCGGGTCCGCCGTGAAGTCGGCCAGGGCCACCTGATGGTCCTGGGGTCGTACGAGGGTGTGGCGGACCCTGGCCGAGAGGCGGGCTCGGTGCTCCTTCGGGATGAGGGGCATGAGGCGCGGGCCGGGGTGGTCGCGGTCGGTGAGGCGGAACAGCTCGTCCACGTCGGGGTGTTGGTGGGTGAAGAGCGAGGCGCCCAACGTGTTGGCGGCGACGTGGAGTTCACCGAGGACGAGGGTGAAGTCGCCGCGTGCGACCGCCTCCGCTCCGTCGGCGGCCAGCATCACGTCCGGGCTGAGATAGCGGGCGGCGGTCCAGCCGCCGCCGGTCGTCCCGAACTCCTTCCCGACCTGTGCCTCGATGTCCGGCAGTCGTACGTCCACGCGGCGGGCCCCGGCCGGCACGGCGAGGACGCGCTGCCAGCGCTCGGCGAACTCCCGCTGGAGGTCCACGGCGGCGGTGCGCGCCGGGCCGTGCAGCACGGGCAGGCACGCGAACCAGAAGGACGCCAGGTCGACCGGGCCCTCGGCGGCCAGCCGTGCGTACACCCGGTGCGCCTCGGCCGTCACCGTCTCGGCGAGGCGGGAGGTGAGCCAGCCGGCGCTGTCCATCAGGGGCCGCAGCGGGCGCAGGGCGTCGAGTACGGCCGGGCCGATGCGGGCGGTGGCGGCCCGGCGCGTGTCGGAGTACACCAGCGCCCGGCACGGGGCGGTCGACGCGGACTTCTCGCGCACGGCGGGCGTGTCGGTCAGCTCCGTGAAGGTGCGCTCCAGGCCGGTCATCGCCTCGACCAGCTCGTCGACGTCACGGGCCGCCGCGATACGGGCGCGGCCCTCCTCCAGCCGGTTCAGGGCCGCGAGGCCCCGGCGGCGCGGCCCGGGCGCCCCGACGGACTCGAGCCAGGAACGCAGGGCGCGGTCGGGGTGGGTGTCGGCGGGGACCTCCAGGCGCCACACCACCCAGCGGCGGGCGACCAGGTCGTCCAGGACGGCGGGCACGTCGGTGTCCGGTAGTTCGGCGGCGATGCGCCGCGCCGGGCGGATGCCGTCGCAGCGGGCGAGGACGGCCGCGGCCTCGGCCGACAGGGTCAGCGGGCGCCGCCCCGGTACCCGGACCCGGTCCCCGTCCAGGGCGACGAAGGGCACGCGCCGGGGTGCGGTCCACTCGCGCAGGGCGGGGTCGGCGTCCAGGGTCTTCGCCAGCGCGTCGATGCCCCAACTGGCCCAGTAGACAGTCGAGTCGGCGATCAGGCCGTGTCCGGCGTCGAGCGTGACACCCGGCGCGGTCGCGTCCCAGCGGCCCCAGCCGACCGGGCCGAAGAAGCCGATGGTGTCGTTCTTCACGCAGAACCGCTGCCAGTAGTGGGCGACCAGCTCCTCCCGTTGCCGGGGCATACTGCTCCGGCTGTCGGCCGTCGGGGTCCAGCGCAGGAACGGGGCGATACCGGTGCGCAGGACGGTCGGGTTCTGCCAGGCCACCGCCTCGCGGAAGGCGGGGGTGCGGGCGATGTCCTGCAGGGTGTGTGCGGACTCAACGGCGGCGTCGGCGAAGAGGTGGGCGAAGTCCGCCCAGCGGGCGCCGTCCAGATTGTCGTCGGCGGCGAACTTGTCGGCCGCCTCGGCCAGTCCGGCCGGTGCGAGGCGCAGCACTCCGTCGGCGGGGAAGCCCGGCCCGCGCAGGGCGAACTGCTCCCACAGCCGCCAGCGGCCGACGGACGGCACGAGGTCTTCGGTCATGGCACGGCTCTCCTTGGCGAACGTGGGTGGACTGTCCTTGCCGTAGGGGGTGCGGCCGGGCGGCCACACCCCGGATGCCGTCAGGCGGCTCCGTAGTCCGCGTCCACGACCTCGGCCAGGTCCCGGGGCGTGGGGTAGGCGAAGACCAGGGAGACCGGGAGGTCCACGCCGAGGGCCTCCTGGAGGCGGCCGGTGATCTGGAAGGCGGTGAGCGAGTCGCCGCCCGCCTCGTAGAAGTCGGTGTCCGCGGTGAGGTCGGCGAGGGCCAGGACGTCCCGGAAGATGCCGACGAGCAGGTCGAGGGTGCTGATGGCGGTGTTCGTGGTCATGACGTGTGCTCCTTCGGGTGAGGGTGGGCGAGGTGGAGGTCGTGCAGGCGGGCGGGCGTGTTGCCGCCGGAGACGACGGCCACGGCACGTTCGGGGCGGCCGGCGCGCAGGGCGCCGGCCAGGGCGACGGCCCCGCTGGGCTCGGCGTCGATGCCGTACCGGCGCAGTAGGGCCGCGGCGGCGAGGATCTCGGCGTCACCGACGGCGATCAGGTCGTCGACGCGGTCGCGGATGATCGGATAGGGGACGGCTCCGGGGCGCTGGCCGCGCAGCCCGTCCGCCACGGTGGTGCTGGGCGGCAGCTGGACCGGGTGGCCCGCGGCCAGGGAGCGGGCGTAGCGCGGGGTGGAGGCGGGCTCGACGCCGACCACGCGCACCGGGTGGCCGTCGGCGGCGAGGCAGACGCCCGCGAGGAGTCCGCCGCCGCCGGTCGGGACGTAGACCGTCTCGGTGCCGGGGGCGTCGGCGAGCAGTTCGACGCCGACCGTGCCCTGTCCGGCGACGACCAGTGGATGGTCGGAGGAGGGGACGAGGACGGCGTCGCGCTCGCTCGCCAGGGCGCGGGCGCGTTCCTCCCGTTCGGCCACTCCCCCGCCGACCCGCAGGGTCTCGGCGCCGAGCGCCCGGATGGCGGCGGTCTTCGCGGGAGCCGCGCCCGCCGCCAGGACCACCGTCAGCCGGATGCCGAGCGTGCGGGCGAGGCGGGCCAGGGCGATGCCGTGGTTGCCGGAGGAGCCGGTGACGACTTGGTCGGCGTCCAGGGCGAGGACGGCGTTGGCGGCGCCGCGCAGCTTGAACGAGCCGGCCGGCTGGAGGTGTTCGGCCTTCAGCAGCAGGCGCGGGCCGTCCACCGCGGTCGCCGGTCCGGGCAGGAGAGGGGTGCGGACGACGTACGGGGCGATGCGCTCGGCGGCGGCGCGCAGGTCGGCGGGGCCGAGGCGCACCTCGGCGAGGCTCGGGCGGCGGACGGTGGCGACCTGGCGCACGTCGGTGGCGGTCATCCGGCTCTCCCGACTCTTCGGGCTCGCCCGACACTCCCCGCACCCCCCGCGTCGGCAAGGAGCCTCCGGTCCGCCTTGCCACCCCGCGTCGTGGGCAGCGTGTCGAGTCGTACGAAGCGGCGGGGCATCAGGTGGGGCGGCAGCAGGCGGGCGAGATGGGCGCGCAGCGCCGTGTCCGTGGTGTCGGCCAGCTCGCCCGTGACATGGGCGAGGAGGTACCCGCGCCCTCGGTCGTCGCTGTGCGGCGTGACCACGGCCCCGGTGACCCTCGGGTGGGCCAGCAGCACACCCTCGATCTCCGCCGGGTCCACGCGGTAGCCGCGTATCTTCACCTGCCGGTCGGTCCGGCCGGCGTAGTGCAGGCCCTCGGGTCCCCACCAGCCGAGGTCACCGGTGCGGTAGAGGCGGGCGCCGGGTGGGCCGTACGGGTCGGGTACGAAGCACTCGGCCGTGCGGGCCGGTCGACCGCCGTAGCCACGGGCCAGGCCGGCTCCACCGATGTACACCTCGCCCACCGTGCCGTCGGGCACGGATGCCAAGTCGGCGTCCAGGACCCGGATCACGGCTCCGGCGCGGGGCGTGCCCACCGGGTCGGCGGACGGGTCGGGTGCGGCGGGGACGGCGTACCGGGTGGTGGTCATGGTGCACTCGGTCGGGCCGTACTGGTTGACCAGCGTGCCGGGTACGAGGGAGCGGCCGCCCGCGGCGAGGAAGGGCCGCAGCGACTCCCCGCTGGACGCCACCAGGCCGACGCCGGCCAGCGGTTCGCCGAGCCCCCGCTGCCCGGCCAGGTGGGCCAGGAAGGAGGGGGTGGTGCTCAGCACGGCGGTGATGCCGTGCTCGCGGACGGTGCGGGCGAACTCCTCGGGGCGCAGCAGCCGGGCCCGGTCCACGATCACCAGGCGGGCGCCGGCGAGCAGCGGGACGAAGGTGTCCCGGATCGAGGCGTCGTAACCGAGGGGTGCCGTCTGCAGGGCCACCGTGTCCGGGCCGAGACCGAACGCGGCGGCCGTGTCCCTCAAGTACATGTCGAGGCTGCGGTGTTCGACCAGGACGGCACTGGGTTCCCCGGTGCTGCCGGAGGTGTGGCTGACGTAGGCGAGGGCGCGGGGGTCGACCGGGCCGGGCCGTGCGTCGTCCGGGGTCGCCGGGTGTGGCTGGTCGAGGAGGACGGACGGCATCCGCAGGCCCAGGACGGGGGCCAGGTCGGCGGTGGTCAGCAGCAGGCCGGCGCCCGCGCTTCGGGTGAACGCGGCCAGTCGGTCGCGCGGTTGCCCCACGTCGAGCGTCAGGAAGGCCGCCCCGCAGCGCAGGACCGCGGCCATGGCCGCCACCGCCCGGGTGCCGTGCTCGACGGCCACGGCGCACACCGTCTCCGGGCCGACGCCGTGGGCCCGCAGGATCCGGGCCGTCTCCTCGATGTGCTCGGCGAGCCGGGTGTAGGTCACCTCACCTGAGGGTGTGGTGAGCGCGATCCGGCGCGGGTGACGCGAGGCGTGTGCGTGGATGTCGTCGGCGACGGTGCGCATCACGCCTCCCCCGTGCCGGCGACGGTCTGGTCGACGGCCACGAACCGGAGTTCGGAGGTGTAGCGGCGGCCCTCGTCGTCGGTGAGCCAGGCCTGTTCCGGGGTGGGCAGCATCTCGCTGACCTTCAGCCGGGCCCCGGGGTCCTTGCGGGCGAGCCTGCGGGCCGCCTTGGCGAGGATGGTGATGTACACGGGGCTGTCGAAGTCGACGTAGAACGGGCGGGGTTCGGTCGGGGAGACGACGAAGACGTACCGGGGCAGCTCGTGGCGGCGCTGCCAGTGCCGGGCCCGGACGAAGCGGGCGGCCTCCGTCTTCTCGTCGGCGAAGTCCACTCCGGCGACGGGGAGTTGCCAGGTCTCGCGGGCCACGGTCATGCGGTCGACGGTGATGCGCGGGGTGTGCTCGCCCTCCGGGCGCAGGGTGAAGCGGTCCATGACGCGCTGGGTGAGGGTGTTGGCGTACACGTCGAGGAGGTCGTACGCCGTGCCGTCGGGCAGCACGGCGGCGAGCCGGCCGTCGCGGTCCTCGACGGTGACGTCCGCGCCGAGCACGGTGCGGGGCCGGTGCGGGTCTCCGGTCTGGTCGACCAGGGCCACGTAGTGGTCCTCGGGCCGGTCCAGGGCGGGGCGGCTGCGCGAGGACCACTTCAGGGGCAGTTCCTTCGGCAGCATGGGCAGCAGGCGCGGGCCGGGGAAGTCGCGGGTGGTCTCGGCGAGGAGCACGTTCCGGTCGGGGTGCTGGTACACGAACAGGGAGGCACCCATCGTGTTCAGCGCACAGTGCATCTCGCCCAGGACCAGTTCGACGTCACCGCGCGCGAGGGCCTCGTCGTCTGCGGCCGTCACCAGGACGTCGGGGCTGATGTACCGGGCCAGCGACCAGCCGTCGCCCGGTTCGTCGAACTCCCGCCGCACCCGCTCGGCCAGCTCCGCCGTGGACAGCCGGACCCGGCGCGCCCCCGGCGGCAGGTCGAGGATCTTCGTCCACTTGGCGCGCAGTTCGGCCTGGGCGGTGTCGATGAGGTCGCCGGCGTCCGGGTGCGGGGAGGGCAGGGTGTGCAGCCACAGGGTGGCGAGGTCCACGGGTGCGCCGTCGGCGCGCAGCCGGTCGTGGACGGTGCGCAGGCGGGTGCGGATGGCGTCGGCGAAGCGGTTGGTCATCCAGCGGGCGGCGGTCAGGCAGAGTTGGAGCGGCTCCAGGTGGGCGAGGAGTCCGGCGCCGGCCGTTGCGGTCGCCGAGCGGCGGGCGTCGGAGTACACCAACCCCCGGCAGGGCGCGGTGCGTTCGCCCTTGGCGCGCTGGGCCTCGCTGTCGGTGAGCGCGGCGAAGTCGGCCTCCAGGTCGCCGATCGCGCGGGTCAGCGCTGTGGCGTCGGTACCGGCGGCGCGTACGGCGTCCCGGCCGCGTTCCAGAACGGCGAGCTTGGCGAGCGCCCGTTCGCGGGCCGCCTCGTCGGGGACGCGCTCCAGGATGCGGCGCAGGGCGCGGTCGGGACGGGTGGCGGCGGGGACCTCCAGTTTCCAGTGGACCCAGCGGCGGGAGACCAGCTCGCCCACGATCCGGGCCGCCTCGCCCGCCTCGATGCCGAGGGCGTCGGCGATCGCGTCCGGGTGGCGGGTGCCGTCGCACAGCTGCAGCACGGCCAGCTCGGTGGCGCCGATCCGCTGGGCGGGCCGCCCCGGCACCCGCACCGCGCCGTCCGCCCAGCGCACGAAGGACACCCGGCGGGGCGGGATCCAGCGCATCAGGTCCCGGTCCTCGGCCAGCACCTTGGCGAGGGCGTCGATCGCCCAGCCGGAGAAGTACACCTCCGAGGCGGCGAGGAAACCCTGCCCCGGGTCGACGGCGACGGCATCCGGGGTGGACGTGTCCCAGCGGCCCCAGCCGACCGGGCCGAAGAAGCCGATGGTGTCGTTCTTCACGCAGAACCGCTGCCAGTAGTGGGCGACCAGTTCCTCGCGCTGCCGTGGCATGCTGCTGCGGCTGTCGGCCGTGGGCGTCCAGCGCAGGAACGGGGCGATGCCGGTGCGCAGGACGGCCGGGTTCTGCCAGGCCAGGGCCGCCTGGAAGCGGGCCTGGGCGGCGATCTCCTGCAGCCGGCGGGCGGTGCGTACGGCGGCCTCGGAGACGTCCTCGGTGAAGGCCTGCCACTCGGTGCCGGACAGGTCGGCGTCCGGGCCGAACTTGTCGGCGGCCTCGGCCAGTCCGGGCGGGGCGAGGCGCAGGACGCCGTCGGCGGGGAAGCCGGGGCCGCGCAGCGCGAACTGTTCCCACAGCCGCCAGCCTCCGCCCGGCAGCAGGACAGGTGCGTGCTCGTCCGACATCGCGTGGCTCCTTCCGGAAAGGGGGTGCGCGGGAATCGCGTGGCTCGGCCGGGCGGCAGGCGCCGCCGCCGGGAGTGCCGGGTGCCGGGCTCCCCGCGACCGGTCAGCACCGTCCCGCGGCACGGCCACCCCTCACCAGAGAAGATCCGGCAGCAACGCGCGCCACCGGATCGGCGCGTTCGTCCCTGCCCCGGGTGCGGGGCCCCGGGCACGCTGACCTCGTCGGCCCCTGACCTGCGGTCGGCCCATCATCTGCGGGAGGTTCACCGTGACGCACGACTACCTGGCGACCGGTACGGGCGGCGAGGAGGCCGGCCGGGACAGCGACGAGGTGTATCTCGTGGTGCGCAACGACGAGGAGCAGTACTCCATCTGGCGCGCGGACCGCGAGGTGCCCGCGGGCTGGTACCCGGAGGGCCTGCGGGGCAGCCGGCAGGAGTGCCTGGACCACATCGGCGTGATCTGGACGGACATGCGCCCGCTCAGCCTGCGCCGCCGGCTGGCCGGGGCAGATGTCTGAGCACCGCCCGGGTCCGCTCCTGACCCGCCCGGCCCACGCCCCGCCGCCGGGGCTGCTCTGCCCGGCCGTGCTGGACCTGTCGGGTCTGCGGCGCCCGGTGGGACTTCCTCGACCCCGGGCGCTGGAGGGGCCGTTGGAGCTGTACCTGGCCCAGGTCGGCGCCGTGGACGAAGGCGC
The DNA here is from genome assembly GCF_900215565.1 of Streptomyces sp. Ag109_G2-15. NCBI lineage: Bacteria > Bacillati > Actinomycetota > Actinomycetes > Kitasatosporales > Streptomycetaceae > Streptomyces > Streptomyces sp. Ag109_G2-15. The sequence continues at coordinate 7,457,885 of NZ_OCNI01000001.1, read as the reverse complement.
CCTGCGCCACGCGCAGGAGCTGCTGGACGCGGAGGAGCGGGCGCGTGCCCGCGCGTTCCGGCACGCCCGGGACCGGGACGCCTACGTGGTGGCGCACGCGGCACTCCGCAACGTCCTGAGCGTCCTGCTGGGCATGCGGGCCGACGCGCTGCCGCTGGTGCGCGAACCCTGCGCGGGCTGCGGCGGACCGCACGGCCGGCCGGCGCTGCGGACGTCGGGGGTGCGGACGCCGGGGGTGCACTTCTCGCTGTCGCACAGCGGGGGCCTGGTGCTGGTGGCGCTCGCCGGCGCTCCGGTCGGTGTCGACGTGGAGGGGCTGGCCACGGCGCAGGCGGTGCTGAGCGCCCGGTCCGCACTGCACGTGGCGGAGCGGGACGAGCTGACCCTGCTGCCCGCCCACGAGCGTCCGGCGGCGTTCACCCGGGCCTGGGTCCGCAAGGAGGCCTATCTCAAGGGCCTGGGCACCGGTCTGGTGCGCGATCCCGCGCTGGACCACGTCGGCACCGGACCGCTGCCCGTCGCACCGGCACCGGACTGGACCCTGCGGGACGTGCTCGTACCGGCCGGGTACGCGGCGGCCGTGGCCCTGCGCGGCGCATAACAAGGCAAGTAGTGGGGGCCGGTCCAACGACCGGCCCCCACTGGGCTGTTCGGCTGAGGCACCCGAATCCCGGAGTGTTCACCTCCACGATTCCTTCATGTCTCCCCGGGAGTCACCGCGATACGATCACGCGCGTGACGGCACCCGAACCGACCATCCTCGCCACCTCCGGAGGGCATCGCGTCGGCGGACGCACCCGGGTGCTCTTCGACGCCCTGGTCCATCACGCGGTCGACCTCTCCGGTGTGCACGGCAGGCGGCCGCGCATCCTGTACGTCGGCACGGCCACGGGAGACGCGGAACACGTCACGGCGCGGGTGTCCGAGGCGGCCCGGGTGGCGGGCTTCGACCTCACCCCGCTGCAGCTGTTCCCCATGCCGAACGTCGACGACATCGAGGCCACCGTCCTCGGCCATGACGTGGTCTGGGTGATGGGCGGCTCGGTCGCCAACCTGCTCGCCGTGTGGCGGGTGCACGGCCTGGACACCGTGATGCGCCGCGCCTGGCAGGCGGGCGTGGTGCTCGCCGGTGTGAGCGCGGGCTCCATCTGCTGGTTCCGGGGCGGCGCGACGGACTCCTTCGGGCCCGAGCTGCGCCCGGTCACCGACGCCCTCGGCCTGCTCCCGTACGGCAACGGCGTGCACTACGACTCCGACACGGGCCGTCGCCCGCTGATCCACCGTCTCGTCGCGGACGGCACCCTCCCGACCTCCCACTGCACCGACGACGGAGTGGGCCTGGTCTACCGGGGCACCGAGTTGGTCGAGGCCGTGGCGGAACTGCCGGGTAAGGCCGCCTACTTGGTCTCCCGGCAGGGCGCGCGGGCGGTGGAGGAGCGCATCGAGCCGCGGCTGCTGCCGACGCCGGCGTTCTGAGACCCCCTCAGGGCGTCGGCATGGCTGCCGCACGGCGTCAGACGAGGCCGTGGCGTACCGCGTGGGCCACCGCGTGGGCGCGGTTGCGGGCCTGGAGGCGGGACATGACCTCGTAGATGACGTTCTTGACGGTGTGTTCGGAGCAACACAGCAGCCGGGCGATGTCCGCGTTGCCGTGTCCCTCGGCCATCAGGCGCAGCACAGAAGTCTGCCGGGCGGTCAGGGCGGGCCGCGCTCCGGTCCGCGCCGGTGTGCCGTGCTGCGGGCCGGCGGTCAGGAGCTGGGACAGCACCGGGTAGGGGATGCTCTGGTACGGATGGCCGGTGCGGCGGAAGGCTGCCATCAGGTTGTCCTCGGTGAGGTCCGAAGCCCTGAGGACGACCGCTCCGGCGCGGAGGGCCAGCATCAGGCCCCTGCGTGTGACGTTGTCGCACACGAGCAGCAGCGGGCCGGGGTCACGCACTCCCCGCAGCGCCTGCTCGGCGTCGTCGGCGACGATCACCGTGGCGGTGGGGGAATCATGGCCGGGCGCCTGGTCGAGACCGGCGCGGCGGGCGAGGGCGTGGACGCGGTCCGCGTGGCGCGGGGACAGGACGCGTATGAGCAGGGCACCAGGGGCGGTGAGGGTCGTCGTCACAGCAGGCCCGCCCTCAGTGCGTAGGCCACCGCGTGGGCGCGGTTGCGCAGCCGGAAGCGCTGGGTGATGTCGTGGACGACCGTGGTCACCGTACGCGGGGAGTAGGCGAGGCGCTGGGCGATCTCCGCCGTCTCGTGCCCGTCGGCGACGAGTTCCAGGACCGAGCGCTCGCGTTCCGACAGGGCGCTGCCCGCCCAGCCGCCTGCCGTGTGCCGGGCCGCGCCCGGCCGGTCGAGGACCTGTTCGAGCAGTTCGGGTGGCAGGGTGCAGTCGTCCCGGGCGGCGGCCAGCACCGCGTGGGCGAGACGCGCGGCGTCGGCCTCCCGGCGCAGCAACAGGCCGCGAGCACCGGCGGCGAGGGCGTGCAGGGCGTCACCGGAGGCGAGGGCGCCGGCCACCAGGACGACGGCGGGGCGGTTCGGGTGGGCACGGGTCGTACGCACCATGTCGAGTTCGGCGGGTCCGAGCCGGTCCACGGTGAGGACGGCGACCCGTGCGTCACCGGGCTCGCACACGGCCAGCCCCGGGCACGTGAGCAGGGAACTGCGGGTGCCGGCCTCCAGCACCGGGTCGAGGGCGACCACACCGACGGGTACGGGTGCTCCCATCTGCTGCTCCTTGGAAGGTCGTCCGCCCGGTCGTCAGTGTTGCGGGCGGTCTGGGGTACTGCACAACACCCTGCTGTGCCGGCACGTACGGAGCATCGGTAGTCGACCCCCACCTTTCCCGGCCGGCGGGTGGTGGACCCCGGCGCGGGGCGGGAGGGAGCCGGCTGTGGGGCCGTGGGGCGGGTCCGGGGAGGTTGTGTGAAGGGCGGGTGGGGGTGGAGATGGGGGTCGCGCGCCGCCCCAAGGGCGGCTGCAAGGCCCGGGCCAGGGTTGCCAAGGCTCTGGAGCGAACTCGCCACCCCCACCGGGGGGTTGCCCACCCACCCCTGCCGACCTGCCGTTTCTCCGGCCGAGGGTGGGGCCGTCCCCCAGTGCGGTGGGGGCCCGCGAAGAATATGGGGGTCGCTTCCCCATGTGGGGGACGTACCGGCTCTGCGACCTTCGTCTCGTGACTGAGACCGCCAGCCTCCCGACTCCCCGGAGCGCCGGCCTGCCGCTCGCCTGGTGGGCCCCGGCGCTGTCCCTCGCGGAACGGCTCGCCGCCCCGGACCTCCCGGCCGCGCCAGCCGGGCCCACCTCCGCCGGGCGCGCCCCCTGGGCAGCCGGTGACGCGGAGGGCTTCGCCGCGCGACTCGCCCACCTCGGCGTCGACGCGGGCACGGCGGGGGCGCTCGCGCTGGAGTCGGCCGAGCGGCTGGCGGCCCGGACGGAAAAGCCCGGTTGGGCGCGGTACGTAGAACAGGCGCTGGAGTCGGCCACCGAGGAAGCGGCCGACGGGCACACCGGAGGCGCGGGACCCGATGCGTTCGCTCCCGTCGTACGACCGCTCGTCGCCCCGGCGGCCGCGCGGCTGGACAGCCTGCTGGCGAGGCTGCCGGAAGCCGAACGGGCGGTCTGGCAGGGCGCGTTCCAAGAGCGGCTGACGCACCAGCTGGTCCGGCAGGCCGCCCGCACCCTGGTCCACGAACTCGCCTCGGCGCGGCGGGCCGCCCGGCTGGCCGGGGCCGGACCGCGCGAGCGGTTCGCCTCGTTCCTCGCCATGACACGCACCCGGCTGGGTCTGGGCGGGCTGTTCGCCGCCTACCCGGTGCTGGCCCGGATGCTCGGGCAGACCGCGCTGGACGCCACCGAGGCCGCCGCGGAACTCGTACGGCGGTTCCAGGCCGACCGGGACGACCTGGTCGCCGGTCTCCTCGACGGCCGGGTCCCCGGGGCGCTCAGCCGCGCCGACCTCGGCCTCGGGGACGCGCACCAGGGCAACCGGGCGGTCGCGGTGCTGCACTTCGCGAGCGGTGACCGGATCGTGTACAAGCCCCGGCCGCTGGAGCAGCACGCGCTCCTGGACGACCTGGTGGGCTGGCTGAACACCAAGGTGCCGGGGCTCGGGCTGCGCAGTCCGCGCAGTGTTCGCCGGGACGGGTACGGCTGGCTGGAGTTCGTGGCGCACCGCTGGTGCCGGTCGGTGGCCGAGACCGACGCCTTCTACCGGCGGCAGGGCGCGCTGCTGGCGCTGCTGTACGCGGTGGACGGTGCCGACATGCACTACGAGAACGTCATCGCCTGCGGCGACCAGCCGGTCCTGGTGGACGCCGAGACGCTGCTGCACACCGGGCTTCCGCCGGCCATGACGGCCGGTGCGGACCCGGCCGCGGACGCCCTGCACGCGTCCGTGCACCGCACCTGCCTCCTGCCCCACCTGCTGATCGGTGAGCACGGGGCGCTCGACATCTCCGCGCTCGGCCGGTCCACCGACGGCACCTACCCGAGCGAGGGGCTGCGCTGGGAGGACAGCGGCACGGACACCATGCGGGCGGTGCGCGCCCCGGTGCTCAGCCCGGCCGCGCAGAACCACCCCCTGCCCGACGGCCGTCCGCTGGACGGCGCCGATCACCGGGCCGCCCTGCTGGAGGGCTTCCGCACCGCCTACGCGGCCGTCTCCGCACACGGCCGCGAACTGGCCGGCGCCGACGGGCCGTTGGCCGCCCGGGCCGAGAGCCCGGCCCGCCTCATCGTCCGCTCGACCCGGCTGTACGCGACGCTGCTGGAGGAGTCCACCCATCCGTCCCTGCTCGGTGACGCGCTGGCCAGGGAGGGTGTGTTCGCCGTCCTGTGGACCGAGTCCGAGCAGGACGAGGTGCGCCGCAGGCTCGTCGAGCACGAGACGGCGGACCTGTGGCGCGGTGACGTACCCCTGTTCACCCATCGGCCGTCCGGGACCGGGGTCCGGGCGGCCGATGGGACCTGGCTGCCCGGTCTGCTGCCGGTGGCGAGTCTGACCGCGGTCCGGGAGAAGATCGCCCGGATGGACGAGGTCGACTGCCACGACCAGGAGTGGATCGTCGCCGCCACCCTCGCGGCGCGCGGTGCCGCGTCTCCGCTGGACCGGCCCAGGTCCGAGCTGACGGTGACGCCGGTGCCCGCCGTGGTACCCGAGCCGTCCCGGCTGCTCGCCGCGGCCTGCGGGATCGCCGACGAGATCGCCGCCCGCGCGGTGCGCTCCGAGGGCCGGACCAACTGGCTCGGTCTGGAACGGGTTTCGGGCCCGCACTGGGCGGTGCTGCCCATGGGCGCCGGCCTCGCGCAGGGCTACTGCGGGGTCGCGCTGTTCCTGGCCCACGCGGACGCACTGGCCGGGGGCGGCCGGTACGCGCCACTGGCCCGGGAGGCCGTACGGCCGTTGCCCGCCCTGCTGAAGGCGCTGGCAGCCGACCCCGAGCTGAGTGCGGCGGCGGGTCCCGGGGCGTACGACGGGCTCGGCGGCATCCTGTACGCCCTGGTGCGGCTGTCGGCCCTGCTGGACGAGAACCTGACGGACTGTCTGCCGGACGCGCTGACGGCGCTCGGCCACGCCGCGGCGGCCTGCCCGGACCCGGGCCTGGCCGGTGGTACGGCCGGGGCGCTGGCCGCCGCGGTGGCGGTGTACGAGGCGACCGGAGCCGCCGAGGCCCTGCGGCTGGCGGACCCGGTGGCGGACCGGCTGCTGGCCACGGCGGCCGACGCCGACGGGGTGCCCGGATTCGCGAACGGCGGTGCGGGCGTCGGCTGGGCTCTGCTGCGGTACGCGGCCCGCCGGCCCGGGCGTGCCGCCGCGCACACGGCCACCGCCCACGCCATGCTCCGTGCCGCGCTCCAGGACGCCCTGACCACGCCACAGGACCCGTCCTGGTCCTCCGGACTCGCCGGGGTGGCGGCCGCCGCCCTCGGACCCGACGCGCCGTCGGTCCGGAACCGGCTGACGGAGACCGAGGTGCGCCCCGACCTGAGCCTGGGGCACGGCACCCTCGGCACGCTGGAGGCCCTGGCCGTGCTCGCCGAACGGGGTGACGCGACCGCGGCCGAGAGCCTCACCGGGCGCACCGGCCAGGTGCTCGCCCTCGTCGAGGCGCAGGGACACCGCTGTGCCACCCCGGACCACGTGCCCTCCCCCGGGCTGCTGACCGGACTGTCCGGGATCGGCTACGGCCTGCTCCGCCTGGCCCGCCCCGAGTCCGTCCCTTCCGTTCTGCTCCTGGGACATCCCGACCACTGACCGACCCACGCACCACCGCTCAACCGCTCGTCAGCACCACGGCTTTCCTCCACCTCCCACCCCGTGCTCGCCCGCGCGGGTCATACGAAGGGGATCACCGTCATGGACAAGCACCTCACCACCGCCGCCGCCTCCGCCGCCGAGGTCACCGACACCACCGCCATCGAGCAGGACGCGGCGGGCGGGATCACCCTCAAGGGCCGCAACCGCGCCTGCGCCCGGGCCCGTGTGCTGGCCGGGATGGTGCTGACCAGCGGGATCGTCATCACGCTGAGCACGCTGGACACCTCGGTCTCCGCGCCGCGGTGACGCCTCGTCAGCTGTGACACCCAGCGGTGGTTGCGGGCTCCTTCGGGAGCCCGCAACCACCGCTTCGGCACGAGAACCGGAACGTGTACGGGCGACCTGCCACACGTCCCGATATTCCGATTATCATCTGCGTTCATGCGTTCCCATGCGCCTTCCCTGGTCGGACGGGAGCCCCAACTGGGCTTGCTCGAGCGTGCCTTGTCCGACGCCCGGCAGGGTCGCGGTGGTGTGGTCTTCCTGGTCGGCGAGGCCGGGGTCGGCAAGTCACGGCTGGCGGCCGAGGCCGTGGGCGGTGCGCTGGGGGCCGGGATGCGGGTGCTGCGCGGCCGCAGCAGCACAACGGGTCCGGCCGTGCCGTTCCGGCCGCTCACCGAGGCGCTGATGTCGCTGTTCCGCAGCGGCGAACCCCTCGACGACCTGGTCCTCGGGCCCTACCGGCCGGTCCTCGGGCGGCTGATTCCCGACTGGGACACCGGGGAGCGGGAGAGCAGCTCGATGGTGATCCTGGGCGAGGCGGTCCTGCGCCTGCTCATCGCCGCGGCCCGCGGCCAGGGCCAGCTTCTGCTGCTGGAGGATCTGCACGACGCCGACCCGGAGACGCTCGGCGTTCTCGAGTACCTGGTGGACAACCTCGAGTACACGCCGGTGCTGCTGCTGGCCACCGTGCGGACGGACTTCAGCGACGCCCTCGACCTGGCGCAGTCGGCCCGTCGGCGCGGTGCCGCCACCCTGGTCGAACTGCCGTCGCTGACCCGCCCCCAGGTCCACGACATGATCGCGGCCCAGCTCGGCGTCCCCGGCCCCGACGAGGTGCCCGCACCGGTCCTGCGGCGCCTGTGGGAGGACAGCGCGGGCAGCCCGTACCTGGTCGAGGAACTGCTCCAGTCCATGATCGGAGCCGGCACGCTGGTGCAGGGTCCGGACGGCTGGCGGGCGGTCGGGGATCTTCGCAGTGACGTTTCCTCGACGCTGGCCCGCGGCATCCTCCGCCGTATCGACCGGCTCGGCGCACAGGGCCTCACCCTCCTGTCGGCCGCCGCCGTGCTCGGCAGGCGCTTCCCGCTGACCGTGCTGCAGCGCATGACCGGCATCGACGACCGGGCCCTGCTCAGCCATCTGCACGCGGGGGTGGCCGCCCGGCTGGTGCTGCCCGACGAGCCCGCCCCGGACTGGTACTCCTTCCGCCACTCCCTCACCGTGGAGGCCCTGTTCACCCAGATGACGCCCGGCCGACGCGCCGATCTGGCCCGGCGCGGCGCGGAGGCGGTCGAGGAGCTGCACCCCGAACTCGCCGGGGACTGGTGCGCGTTGGCCGCGGGCCTGCGCTGCGAGGCCGGTGACACCGCCGAGGCCGGGCGGCTGTTCGCCGAGGCCGGCGGGCGGGCGCTGGCGGCGGGCGCGCTGGGCTCGGCGGTGACCCTGCTCAGCCGGGCCGAGGACCTGCTGGCGTCCGGCAGTGATCCGCAGGCCCGGGCCGGGGTGCTCGAACACCTGCTGCCCGCGCTCGCCGAGGCGGGTGACTTCGCCCGCGCCTTCGACCTGGCCGAGGACCTCCATGTGCTCGACGGCTCCGGCCTGAGTCCGGCCCGGCTGGCCACCCTGCACACCCGGCTGGCCAAGGTCGCCCACACGGCGGGCCGCTGGAGCGACGGCAACCGCCAGATAGCCAGGGCCCGGAAGGTGCTGGCGGCGGCTCCGGACGACGCGACCGCGGCGGCCGTCGACGTCACCGCCGCCTATCTCGCCCTCGACACGCCCGGCCCCGACCGCACGCAGCACGCCGAGAAGCTGGCCCGCTCGGCCGCCGACACCGCCGAGCGGTACGGGCTGCCCGTCGTCGCCTGCCAGGCCCGGGAGCTGCTCGCCACGGTGGCCCGCGAACGGGACCCGGAGGAGTCGCAGGCGATGCTGGAGCAGGCCCTCGCCACGGCCGAGCGGCACCGGCTGCCGTTGCAGCGCATGTACGCGGCCACCCGCATGGGCGGCAACGCGTGGCTCGCCGAGGGCGACACCGCGGGCCTGCTGGCGGCCCGTGCGGAGGCGCTGCGGCTCGGCTCGGTCAACATCGTGCACACCGTGGACGGCATCCTCGTCCTCGACGGTGTGCTGCGCGGCCGCTACGACACCGCGCGCACGGCCGCCACCGAGTGCCTGGCCGTCGTACGCCGACTGCGGCTCGCCCCCGCGGTGCGCTACGTCCTCATGGCGCAGGCCACGCTGGAGGCGCACCTCGGCGACCGAACGGCGATGGAGGCGGCACTGGCCGCGTTCGCCGAATGGGACGGGGCCGGTTCGCAGGAGGAGCCGCTGTGCTTCGGCCTGGCCCGCGCCTTCTGCGCGCTGATGGAGGAGGACCGCGAGCTGTGCCGGGCGGAGCTGCGGCAGGTGCTGGCCCTGGAGGCCGGCAACCCCACCACCTATCACCTCAGCGGCACCCACGGCCTCGTCCTGCTGCTGGACCTGCTCGCCGGTGACGCGGACCGGGCCCGGCACGAGGAGGTCACCGCCACCGCGGTCGCCCGGATGCGCTGGAACCGTCAGTTCGTGATGCTCGCCGATGCCGTGCTGCTGGGCCGGGAGGGCGAGGGCGCACGGGCCGCCGCGACGGTCGAGGCGGCGCTGGCGGTGGCGGAGCCGTATCCGATGGCCCAGCATCTCGGGTTGCGGCTGATCGCGGACGCGGCGCACCAGGACGGCTGGGGCGATCCGGTGGGGTGGCTGCGGCGGGCGGAACACCACTTCCACGAGCGGGACGTGGCGGCCGTCGCGGGCGCCTGCCGGGCCGCACTGCGCCGGCTCGGCGCTCCCGTGCACCAGCACCGCTCGGGCACCAGCGGCATCCCCGAGCACCTGCGCGCGCAGGGCGTCACCGTCCGGGAGTTCGAGGTCTTCCGGCTGCTCGCGGAGCGGCTGAGCAACAAGGACATCGCGGACCGGCTGTTCATCTCGCCGCGTACGGCCGAGAAGCACATCGCGAGCCTGATGACCAAGACCGGGGCCCTCAACCGCGCGGACCTGTGCGCCCGGTCGGCCGCACTGCGAACCGCCTGACCTCGTCCGGCGTCCCTACTAGTCGTCCGGCCTCTGTCCCGGTCCCGGGCGGCCCACTCTTCCCTTGCGAGGACCCATGCTCATACGTTCTGCCGTCACCGCCCTGTCGGGCGCGCTGGTCCTGTCCGCCCTCGCCGTCACGACCGCCGACGCCGACGGCGGCCAGGGAGACACCCACGTCGTCCAGGTCGTCGTCAACGGCGGAAAGCCGGTCGTGGTCGGTGCCACCGGGTCGAAGACGTTCACGCTCAGCATCACCGCCGCCGACAACTCGGGGATCAAGGACGCCTTCGGCTGGGTCTACCACGGCTCGGTCGACAACCCGGACGGCCATGCGGGGCCCGGTTCCGAGACTCCGATGGACTGCTCCCCCGACCCTGCCAGCGAGACCACCGCCATCTGCACCACCGACATCACCATCGGCCCCCGTACCGCCCACACCAACTCCACCGCCGGAACCTGGCACGTGTGGACCTCCGTGGACGCCTACGACTTCGACTGGATCCAGCTGGACAGCGCGGGCACCTTCCTGATGAAACGTGCCGCCAGACTGACGGCCGACGCCTCCCCCGAGCCGGTGGCCGCGGGCAAGACCCTCACCGTCACCGGCAAACTGACCCGCGCCAACTGGGACAACGGCACCTACGGCGGCTACGCGGGCCAGGCGGTGAAGCTGCAGTTCCGCAAGGCCGGGACGACCACCTACAGCACCGTGAAGACGGTGACCAGCGGAACCGGCGGCGCTCTGAAGACCACGGCGAAGGCCACCGTGGACGGCTACTGGCGCTGGAGCTTCGCCGGGACCGGCACGACCGGGTCGGCCAACGCTCCCGGCGACTACGTCCACGTCACCGCTTCCTGACCTGGGACCCGGTCAGGTCCGGCGCGTCAGGATGGGGCTCGTCACCTGACCGGGCACGAAGTCCTGGGCGTCGTGCGGGGACGCGGCCCTGCGGTCGGCGCGGAAGGCGCTCGGGGTACGGCCCGTCATCGCCTTGAACGTGCGGTCGAAGTGCGGCTGGTCGTGGTAGCCGGCCTGCGCGGCCGCGTCGGCCCAGCTCGCGCCGGCCTCCTTCAGCCGCAGGGCCGCCTGCAGCCGCATCACCTGCGCCGCGCCCTTCGGGGTCAGCCCGGTCTGGCAGCGGAAGCGCCGTTCGAGGTGGCGGCGGATCCAGCCGGTCCGGGCGGCCGGCTCCTCCCCCCGTACCCGCCCGGCCGTGCCCTGAAGGGCGCGCCAGGCCCAGGCCACCTCGGGGCTGCCGGCCGGGCCCGATTCCAGTGCCGCCCGCAGCACCCGGTCCAGCAGCGCGAACCGGCCGCGCCAGTCCGGGACGCCCGCCAGCCGGGCGGGCAGGTCGGCCCAGGGCGAGCGGCGGAAGGCCTGTCGGCGCCGCAGGCCCTACCGCATCTCGCGTACCGCCCGCGACCCGAGCACCGCCACGGCGGTGGCGGCGAGCACGCAGGCCACCACCCCGAACAGGGCGAGCGTGTCGACGCGGGCCAGTGCGCCGCACACGATGAGCGACAGGGGGGCGGCGGCGTAGCCGAGGACCATGTCGACGGAGACGACCCGGCTGAGCACGTTCTGCGGGATGTTGCGCTGGATCCAGCTCAGCCCGAACACGCCCTGGAAGCCGATGGCGAAGCCCATGGCGAGTACGGTCGCGACCACGGCCGGCGTGCTGTGCACCAGCCCGAGCACGGCCATCCCGGCGCCGAGCCAGCCCGCGAGTGCGGCCACCAGCAGGCCGACCCGGGGCCGGCCGCCGAGCGCTCCGCCGGCCAGGGTGCCGAGCATGGCGCCTCCGGCGAGGGAGCCGTTGAGCACGCCCAGCGTGGCGGAGCCGCCGCGCAGTACCTGGTCCGCGAGGGTGGCGAAGCCGACCGTGAAGGGCCCGGCGTAACAGAAGTTGACGGCGGTGTCGAGGGCGACGACGGTGCGCAGCCGGGGGTCGCGCCAGGTATAGGTCACGCCCTCGCGGATGCGGGCGCCCAGGGACTTGGGCGCGTCCTCGGCGGCCGGCGCGGCGGACTTGGCGGTCCGGGGCCGGGTGCGGATGCTCGCGACGCACCAGCCGCACAGGGCGAAGCAGACGGCGTCGACGAGGAAGGCGACCGGCGCCCGGGTCAGGGCGATGACCACACCGCCGACGGCCGGGCCGACGACGGCGGCCGTGCGCGATCCGGCGCCCAGCAGCGCGTTGGCCGGAGTGAGGAGCTGTTCGTCGACCACGGACGGCAGGATGGAGACTCGGGCGGGCTGGAAGAAGGCGTCGACGGCGCCGAAGGCCGCGGCCGCCGCGCACAGCATCCACACCGTCAGATGCCCGGTCAGTCCGGCCAGTCCGACCCCCGCCATCAGCCCGGCCCGGGTCCAGCTGGAGGCGACCATGAGCGTGCGGGTGGACCAGGAGTCGCTGAGGGTGCCGCCGACCAGGGTGAGCAGGGCGCGGGGCACGGCCTGGAAGGCGAGGACGTAGCCGAGGGTGAGGGTGGAGCCGGTCAGGCCGAGGGTGATCCAGGAGAAGGCGACGACGCTGAAGCCGTCGCCGAGCAGGGACAACGACTGTCCCAGCCACAGGAGTTGGAAGGGGCGGTGCCGGGCGGGTGCCCACAGCCGTGGACCGGCGCCGGCGAGGGTGGTGGCCATGGTGGAGCCTTTCGTGATCGGCGGGGCGCGGCACCCGGCGGGAACGGCCGGGTGCCGCGGCGCGGGTCGGCGGTCAGTAGCGGACGGGCAGGGCGGTGAGGCTGCGGTTGAGCAGGGAGGGCTGCCAGGTGAGCCGGTCGGGGTCCGGCACCGTGAGGTCCGGGTGGTCACGGACCATCGTCTCCACGGCGGCCACGGCCACGAGTCGGGCCAGGGCGGCGCCGACGCAGAAGTGGGCGCCGAAGCCGAAGCCGAGGTGGGTGGCGCCGGTGCGGCGGACGTCGAACCGGTCGGGGTCCTCGAAGCGGCCCGGGTCGCGGTTGGCGGCGGCGGTCACCAGGAAGATCCGGTCCCCCGCGCGCAAGGTGCGGCCGTCGAGGTCGAGGTCGCGGGCGGCGGTGCGGATGGACATCTTGGACGGGCCGTCCAGGCGCAGCGCCTCCTCCACAGCCCCTTGCACCAGCCCCAAGTCCTCACGGACCGCCGCGAGTTGACCGGGACGGGCGTGCAGGGCCAGGACCGCGTTGGCGATGAGGTTGCTGGTGGTCTCCCCGCCGGCGAACGCCATCTGGGTGAGCATCCCGACGAACTCCTCCTCGGTGACCGAGTCCCCGACCCGGCCCTCCCGCAGCACCTGGCTGATCAGGTCGTCGGCCGGTTCGGCCCGGCGCCGGGCGACCAGGTCGGCGAGGTAGTCCTCCAGGCTCACCAGCGCCTGCAGGGAGGCCCGGTACTCGCTCTCCTCCTGGGCGGTGCCGAGGACGAGGTCGGCGACGCGGGCGTTCCAGTACCAGAAGGAGGGGGCGTCGGTGCGCGGGATGCCGAGCCAGCGGGCGAAGACCAGGGCGGGCAGGGGCTTGGCGACGTCGGCCATCAGGTCACCGGTGCGGCCGGGGGTGGCCCGGCGGGCGAGGACGGCCGCCGTGGCCTTCTCGGTGAAGGTGCGGTAGCGGGCCACGGCCCGGGCGGCGAAGGCCTCCTGGAACACCTGGCGCAGTCTGCGGTGGTGTGGCGGGTCGTTGAAGACCATCCAGCGGGACAGGATCCCGAAGGCCCGCTCGGCGTCCGCGCGGGCGCCCTGCGGCACCGCGTCCATCAACGGCCGTACCCGGTCGGCCGAGACGGCGGGGTCGCGCAGGCAGCGCATGACCTGGTCGTATCCCGTGACGAGCCAGGCGTGGTGCATCGGGCTCCAGTGGACGGGAGCGTGTGCGCGCAGCGCGTTCAGGTAGCCGTAGGGCTCGGCGACGAGGTCCGGGGAGAGCAGGTAGCGCTCGGTGAAGGCGGGGGCGACGGTGGTCATCGGGCGTCCTCCGCCTCGATCCCGACGAGCAGGTCGGCGATGCCGCCCACCCTCGGCTCGGCCATCATCGACATGTGGTCGCCGTCGCTGATGTGCAGGGTGAGACCGCCCTCGGCCACCTCCCGCCAGCGTGCGACGTAGGTGTCGTAGTCGACGTCGAGGCCCGGCATCGTACGACCGCGGGGCAGTCCGGCGGCCTCGCTGCCCACCACCAGGTGCACATGTCCGGGGTGGGGCCGGACCTCGTAGGCGGCGAGCGCGGCGAGCAGTGAGTGCCACACCTCGATCGGCGCGTCCTCGACCAGGGCGGCCTCGGCGGGGCTCATGCCGGCGCCGAGCAGGGTGGCGGTGAGTTCCGCCGTGGCCCGGTCGCGCTGCGGTGAGGGCGGCAGCTCGCGCAGCCGGTCGCGCAGGCGCAGTGCCTCGCGCAGGTCCTTGGTGACGCCGGTGAGACGGGCGCGGGCGGCGGCGTTGGGCAGGTACGGCTCGATGAGGACCAGCGGCGCGGCCCGGTGACCCGCCCGGTGCAGCTGGGTGGCCATCTCCAGGGCGATGTTGGCGCCCATGGACCAGCCCAGCAGGGCATGCCGGCCCTCGCCGTCCCGGTCGGTCATCTCGGCGACGTAGTTGGCGGCGATGCCCGTCACGGTGCTCGGGTCCACGCCACCGAGCAGGCCGCGCGCCTGGAAGGCGTGGACGGGGCGGCCGGGCGGCAGGGCGCGGGCGAGCGGCACGAACCAGGCGGCGCTGCCGCCGGTGGGGTGCACACACCACAGGGGCTCTCCCTCGCCCTCGCGCAGCCGGACCTCGGAGGTGACGGCGGCGGGCAGGGAGGCGGTGCGGGTGGCGTGCGCGGCGAGCCGGGCGATCGTCGGGTGCTCGATCAGGTCGCCGACCGAGACGGTCAGACCGCGTCCGGCGGCCATCAGGGAGACCCGGACCGTGGACAGTGAGCTGCCGCCGATGCGGAAGAAGTCGTCGTGGACGCCGATGCGGGACAGTCCGAGGACTTCCCGCCACACCTCGGCGAGGACCTTCTCGGCGGGGGTGGCGGGGGCGACGTACTCGGTGTCGCTCTCGACCGCCTCCGCCGTGGGCAGCGGCAGCGCTCGTTTGTCGATCTTGCCGCTGCGGTTGACGGGCATCTGGTCCAGGAAGACGAACCGGGCGGGCAGCATGTAGACGGGCAGGGAGGCGCGCAGGGCACGGCGCAGCTCCTCGGGGGCGGGCCGCTCCGGGCCGGGTACGACGAGATAGGCGACGAGGGCCGGTTCGCCGGGCAGGTCGGTGCGGTGCAGGACCACGGCCTGGCGGACGTCGGGCAGCGCCCGCAACGCGTGCTCGATCTCGCCGAGTTCGATGCGGAAGCCGCGCAGCTTCACCTGGGAGTCACGGCGGCCGAGCCACTCCACCGAGCCGTCGGGCCGGTGGGTGCCGAGGTCGCCCGTGCGGCACAGGCGCTCGCCGGGGGCGCCGTACGGGTCGGGGACGTAGGTGGCGGCGGTGAGCGCGGGCCGCCCGAGGTAGCCGCGGCCGACGGCCTGACCGCCGAGGTAGATCTCGCCTGGGACGCCGGCCGGGACCGGCTGGAGGTCCTCGTCCAGGACGTGGATGCGGGTGTTGCGGATGGGGGTGCCGATGGGCGGGCGGCCCTGGCCGGGCGTCAGCTCCGCGGCCACGGACCACACCGAGGTCTCGGTGAGCCCGTAGACGTTGTGGAAACGGCGGCCCCGGGCCCAGACGTCGGCGAGTTCGGCCGGGCAGGCCTCGCCCGCGACCTGGAGCACACGCAGCTCGGGGAATTCGTCCTCGCCGAGGACCGCGAGGGCGCTGGGCGGCAGCATGGCGCCGGTGACGTGATGCTCGCGCAGGGTGCGGGCCAGGTCGGGGCCGGGGCGCAGCGCGTCCTTCGGGGCGGTGACCAGGCGGCCGCCGTTGGCGAGGGACCAGGTGAGTTCCAGGATCGAGGCGTCGAAACCGAAGGAGGCGAACTGCAGCACCCGGTCCTCGGGGGTGGGCCGCACCAGGTCGCGCTGGCCTTCGAGCATGTTGGACAGGCCGCGGTGCGGGATGGCGACGCCCTTGGGGGTGCCGGTGGAGCCGGAGGTGTAGATGATGTAGGCGAGGGTGTCGGCGTCGGGCTCCGCGGTGCCGGGGACTTCGGACGCTTCGATCGGCGTGTCGGCGTCGAGGAGCAGCACCGGACCGTCGAAGGGCACGGTTCCGTCGAGCGCCTGCTGGGTCAGCAGGACGCGCATCCCGCTGTCCTCGGCCATGAACGCCAGCCGGTCGGTGGGGTGTTGCGGATCGAGCGGCAGGAAGGCGCCGCCCGAGCGCAGCACGGCGACGGCGGCACGGACCAGGTCGGGTCCGCGCTCGACACAGATGCCGACCACCGTCTCCGGGCCCACCCCGAGCCGGCGCAGTCGTCGCGCCAACACCTCGGCCTGTGACTGCAGTTCGGCGTACGTCAGCCGGTGTCCGCCGTGCTCGACGGCGACCGCGTCCGGGGTGCGGGCGGCGTGGGCGGCGATGTGCTCGTGGAACAGCAGCGGCGAGGACGGGGTTTCGGGCCCCTTGGCCCAGACGTCGAGGGCGGTGGCACGGGCGGCGCCGGTGAGTGCGGGCCGGGTCACCCGGGCGTGCGGGTCGGCGGTCATCGCCTCCAGCTGGGCGCAGAACACGTCGGCCAGCTGCTCGGCGGTGGCGGGTGCGACGAACTCCGGGTCGGCGTCCAGCGTGAAGGCGTTGACGCTCGCGTTCACCAGCAGCGGGAACATGGTCCGGGCGATCTCCAGGGAGTCGTCCCAGGACTCGTGCGAGAGCCGGTGGAAGTTGACGTAGTTGAAGACGGCGTCGGTCCAGCTCGGCTCGGTGGGCCGCAGTCGGGCGATGCGCACGAGCGGGACCCTGCGGTGCGGCAGCATGTCCTGCTCGGCGCTGAACACGTCCCGCAGGTGGGCGAGCCAGCTGCCGCGCGGGCGGGCCACGCCGAACGGCACGGTGTTCAGGAAGAGTCCGCGCATCCGGTCGGCGCCCGGAACCTCGGGCCGGCCGTTGGTGACCAGGCCGATGCTGTGGCCGAGCGCGCTGTCGTCGCGCTCCGCGAACAGGCTCATCGTGTGGTGGAACGCGGTCATCAGGACCGTACGGCGCGGCACTCCCGCTTCCTTGGCCAGCCGGCCGATGCGCTCGGCGAGGTGGGCGTAGGAGCGCCGCACCTCGTGCACCGGCGGCTGCCCGGCGTCCGGGCCGGCCGGGCGTCGGCCCAGGCGGACCGGCCGCAGGTCGGCGAGCCGCCCCCGCCAATACTCCAGCGACTCCTCGCTGTCGAGCGCGGCCCGCTCCAGGGCGACGTACTCGGCGAAGGCCGGGGCGCTCGGCGGCCGTGGTGCGGTGCGGTGGGCGACGGCCTCCCGGTGCAGGGACAGCAGGTCGGCGACGAGCGAGGTCAGGCTCCAGCCGTCCAGGACGACATGGCAGTCGGTGAGGACGAGCCGCAGGTCGTGGTCGGTGACGTGGTGGAGGTGGATACGGACCAGGGGCGCGGCGGCGAGGTCGAAGCGGCGCCCGAACTCCTCGTCCACGAACCGGCCGAGCCGCGCCCGCTGCTCCTCGCGGGGCAGTCCGCGCAGGTCGGTGTAGCCGACCGGGAGGTGGGCGCTGCGATGGACGAGCTGGAGCGGTTCGCGGTACGAGACGAGGTCCACGGAGGTGCGCAGGATGGGGTGCCCGGCGACCACCGCGTCCACGGCGGCCTGGAAGGTGTCCAGGTCGAAGCCCTCGGGGACGGTGATCTTCAGGTCGGTGACGTTGTGGTAGGCGCCGCGCCGTGGGTCGGCGAGCATCTCGTGCAGCATGCCGGCCTGCAGCATGGTGAGCGGGTAGGCGTCGGCGAGCCCGTCCGGCAGACGGTCGGCGTCGGCGGGGTCGAGCTGGGAGAACGGGGTGACGGGGGCCGGGGTGTCGACGTCGTCGGTGACGAGCGTGGCGAGGTCGGCGAGAGTACGGGCACGGAAGACGTCGGCGACGGTCAGGCCGAGGCCGGCCTGCCGGGCCAGGCCGACCAGGCGCAGTGCGAGGATGGAGTCGCCGCCCAGGTCGAAGAAGTTGTCGCTGCGGCTGACGTGTTCGGCGCCCAGCACCTGTGTCCACACACCGGCCAGGCCCTGCTCCACGGGCCCCTCCGGAGGCACGTGCTCGCCCTGTCCGGCCGACGTGGGTACGACAGCGGTCAGCACGGCTCGGTCGACCTTGCCGTTGGCGGTCAGCGGCAGCCGCTCGTGGCGGACGAACAGCGCCGGGACCATGTAGTCGGGCAGGGTCAGGCGCAGCCCCTCCCGCAGTGCGGGCGGGTCCAGCGGGCGGGCCTCGGGGGTGACCACATGGGCGACCAGCCGGGCTCCGTCGCCGTCGCGTCGGGCGACCACGGCGACGTCGGCGACACCGGGCAGCGTGCGCAGGGCGGTCTCGATCTCGCCGGGTTCGATGCGGTAGCCGCGGATCTTCACCTGGTGGTCGGCACGGCCGACATAGGCGAGTTGGCCGTCCTGCAGGACCCGTACCAGGTCGCCGGTGCGGTACATGCGGGCGCCGGGCTCGCCGAAGGGGTCGTCGAGGAAGCGTTCGGCGGTCAGCTCCGGCCGGTTGCGGTAGCCGCGGGCGACTCCGCCGCCGGAGACGTACAGTTCGCCGACGCTGCCCGGCGGGACCAGCCGGCCCCGGGAGTCGAGGACGTAACCGTGCTGGCCGGACAGCGGACGCCCGATCGGCGAGCGGACCGCCCCCGTCACGTCCTCCTCCATGATCGTGCGGAAGGTGACGTGCACGGTGGTCTCGGTGATGCCGTACATGTTCACCAGGGCGGGACGGCGTCCCGGGGCGGTGAACCAGTCGCGGTAGTCCCGCACGTCGAAGGCGTCGCCGCCGAAGATCACCGTGCGCAGGGCGAGTTCGGAGAAGTCCCCGCCGGCGTCCTCAAGGTGGGCGCGCAGGCCCTTGAAGGCGGCGGGAGTCTGGTTGAGGACGGTGACACCCTCCTCCCGCAACACGCGCTGCACGGCCGCCGGGTCGCGCACCTCGTGCGCGCCGAGCACCACGACGTGTCCACCGCTGGTGAGCGGGGCCCACAGCTCCCACACGGAGAAGTCGAACGCCGGGGAGTGCATCAGCGTCCACACGTCGGCGGGCCCGAAGTCGAAGTGCCGGTCGGCGGCGCCGAGCAGCCAGGCGAGGTTGCCGTGGGTGATCTCGACGCCCTTGGGACGGCCGGTGGAGCCGGAGGTGTAGATGACGTAGGCGAGGTCGCCCGGGTCAGGGAGGACGTCCTCGCAGTCGGTCCCGGTCTCGGTGCCCAGCTCGATGACGTCAACCGGCAGCCCCTCCACCGCCGGGCGGGTGGCCGGGTCGGTGACGATCCAGTCGATGCCGGAGTCGGTGACGGTGAACTCGCGCCGGGCCCGGGGGTGGGAGGGGTCGAGCGGCAGGTAGGCGGCTCCGGCGCGCCACACGCCGAGCAGGGCGACGGCCAGGTCGGGTGTGCGGTCGAGGCAGACACCGACGAGGGAGCCGCGGGCGACGCCCGAGGCGCGGAGCCGGGCGGCCAACCCGGATGCCCGGGCGTCGAGTTCGGCGTAGGTGAGGGAGCGCCCGGAACCGGTCACGGCCACCGCGTGCGGGGTGCGGGCGATGTGCTCGGCCAGGCGGTCCGGCGCGGTGCGCGGGGCGGGAAGGGAGCCGGTGCCGGAGTTGGCGGGTCCGTCGGGTCCGAGCAGGTGGGCGCGTTCGGCCGGGCTGAGCGGATCGATGGCGCCGAGCCGGGTGTCGGGCTGTGCGCAGAAGGCCTCCAGCAGGGCCACCGTGTGCCGGGCGAGGGCGGCGACCGAGGCCTCCTCGAACAGGTCCGGCCGGTAGACGAACGCCAGGTCGGTACGGCCGTCCCCGTCCCGCAGGTCCAGGGTGAGGTCGAACTTGGCGGTGGTCAGGGAGATCCGGTACGGCGTGCCGCTCGCACCGCCGAGGGCGAACCCGGCCGGCGTGGCGTCGGTGTGCGTGTACAGGACCTGGACGAGCGGGTTGCGTGCGAGATCGCGCTCCGGGCTGAGCGCGTCGACGACCCGCTCGAACGGCAGCGACTGGTGGGAGAACGCCTCCAGGACGCGGTCCCGGGTGCGCTCCAGCAGCGTCGCCGGGGTCGGGTCGTCGGAGACGTCACCGCGCAGCACGAGGGTGTTGACGAAGAAGCCGACCAGCTGTTCCGTCTCGGCCTGCTCCCGGCCCGCGACCACCGTGCCGACGGCGATGTCGCTCTGCCCGCTGTGGAAGGCCAGCGCGGCCTGGAAGGCGGCCAGCACCGTCATGTACGGGGTCGTACCGACACGCCGGCCCAGCGCGGCGAGCCCGTCGGTGAGCGCGGGCGGCAGGGTGACGGTGTGGGCGGCGCCGCGTCCGCCGGGCGTGTCGGGGCGGGGGTGGTCCGTGGGCAGGTCCAGCGGGGTCAGACCGGCGAGCTTGGAGCGCCAGTGGTCGAGGGCGGCGGACTGGTCGCTCTCCCGTTGCCACAGCGCGTAGTCGGCGTAGTCGAGGGGCAGTTCGGGCAGGTGCGCGGTGCGGCCCTCGGTCCTGGCCCGGTACAGCTCGGTCAGGTCACGGACGATCAGGTCGAGCGACCAGCCGTCGGAGACGATGTGGTGCATGCCGAGGACCAGCACGTGGTCGTCGTCGGCGGCTCGTACGAGGGTGGCGCGGAAGGCAGGTTCACGGGCGAGGTCGAAGGGGCGTACGGCGGCGGCGTGGACGGCGGCCGTCAGGCGTCGCTCGCGGTCGGCGCCGGCGGGGCCGGTCACGTCCACGATGTCCAGCGCCGTGCCGTCGGCGGGGCCGGTCATGGCCATCACGTCCGGCACCGTGCCGCCGGCCGAGCCGGTCACGTCCGGCGCCGTGCCGTCGGCAGGCAGCACCCGCTGGTACGGGACGCCCTCGTGCTCGGGGAAGACCACCCGCAGCTGCTCGTGCCGGGCGACCAGGTCGGCCACGGCGGCCCGCAGCGCCGGCACGTCCAGGGGGCCGGTGAACCGCCAGGCGGCGGGCAGCAGATAGGTAGGCGCGCCGGGGTCCAGTCGGTCCAGGAAGTACAGGCGCTGCTGGGCGGCGGACAGCGGGATCCGGTCCGGGCGGGGCCGGATCCGCCGCGGACCGTCGGCCCGGGCGGCGGCCCCACGCAGCCGCTGCTCCAGCAGGCGGCGTGCCGCCGGGGACAGGCCGCCGCCGGTGGCGAGGGGGCCGGGACGCACGTCCGAAGTGGTCATGAGGGCACTCCGTTCTCACTCTGGGAAAGAAGCTGGCGATGGGTGGGGCCGAGCCCCGGCGCTCAGCAGGCGGGCCTCGACGGTCGGGCGGCGACCGTGGCGCTCAGCAAGCCGGCCGCGACGCCCGGAAGGCGACCGTGGCGCTCAGCAAGCGGACCTCGACGCCCGAAAGGCAGCCGTGGCGCTCAGAAGCCGGCCGTCAGGGAGAGGTCGATCTCGTCGTCGCTCATCTGCGAGATCAGCTCCAGCAGGCGACGCTCCACCTCGGCTGCGAGCCGTTCCACGGTGGGATGCTCGAACAGGTCCCGGACCTGCAGCGGGCAGTCGAAGGCGGTCCGCAGGCGGGAGGTGACGGACACCGCGCGCAGGGAGTGCCCGCCCAGGGCGAAGAAGTCGTCGTGGACGCCGACCCGGGGCAGGTCCAGCACCTCGCACCAGATCTGTGCGACGACCGTCTCGGCGGGGGTGCGCGGCGCCACGAAGGCATGCGGTGCGGGTGCCACGGGGTCGGGCAGGGCGACGGTGTCCAGCTTGCCCTGCACGGTCAGCGGCAGCCGGTCGAGCAGCACGTACGCCGACGGGACGAGGTAGTGGGGCAGGTGGGCCCGGCTGTGCGTCGCCAGGGACTCCTCCGAGAGGCCGGTACCGGCGGCGTAGCCGACGAGGGCCGGTTCGCCGTGCAGGGTGCGGACCACGACGGCCGCTGCCCGGACGCCGGGATGGCCGCGCAGCACCGCCTCGGCCTCTCCCGGCTCCACGCGGAACCCACGGATCTTGACCTGGTCGTCGTTGCGGCCGAGGAACTCCAGTTCCCCGGAGGGCAGTCGGCGTACCACGTCGCCGGTCCGGTAGAGCCGGCCGCCCGGCGCGACGCCGAACGGATCGGGTACGAAGCGCTCGGCCGTCGGGGCGGGCCGGTCGAGGTAGCCCCGCGCCAACTCCTGTCCTCCGATGAGGAGTTCGCCGGGAACCCCGTCCGGGACGAGTTCACCGAGGGTGTCCACCACGTAGGTGCGCCGGCTGGCCAGGGCGCGTCCGATGGGCACCCGGCCGTGCGGGACCTCCTCGATACGGTGTGCGGTCGCGGAGATCACCGCTTCGGTGGGGCCGTAGGTGTTGACCACGGGCACGCCGGGCAGGTGCGCGAACCAGCGCGCCAAGGGGTCGGCGGGCAACGCCTCTCCCCCGGTCACCAGCAGTCGCAGCGAGGCCAGTTGAGGGGCCAGGGCGTCCAGGCGGGCCACGACCTCAGCCCAGTAGGACGGTGTGAGTTCCATGACGGTCACCCGCTCGGCCGCGACGCGGGCGGCGAGTTCCTCCGGGGACCAGATCTCGTCCGGGCGCACGATCACCGTCGCCCCGGTGCCCAGCGCGGGCAGGATCTGCTCCAGCGAGGCGTCGAACGAGGTCGAGGCGAAGGAGAGCACCCGGTCGGCAGCGGTCAGCCCGAACTCCTCGCGGACTGCGACCACATGGGCGTCCAGGGCGTGGTGCTCTACGCCCACCGCCTTGGGACGGCCGGTGGAGCCCGAGGTGAAGATGACGTAGGCGAGGTCGCCCGGATCGGGGACGTGCCGGGGGCCGTCGGGCACCGGTCGCACCCGGTCGATGTCGACCGCGACCACCCCGAGCCCGGTGACCTTCCCCCGGGTTCCCGCGTCCGCGACCACGTGCCGCACTCCCGCCTCCTGGAGCATGAACCGCAGTCGCTCCGCAGGGAGTCGGGCGTCGAGCGGGACGTACACACCGCCCACCCGCCATACGGCGATCATCGTGGCCACCGACCACACACCCCGGCCCACGCACACACCCACCGCATCACCCGGCGTGACCCCGGCGGCGGCCAGTTCAGCGGCCAACCCGCCGGTCAGCGCGTCCAGTTGGCCGTAGTCCACGGTCTGTCCTTCGCACGCTACGACCGGGGCGTCCGGTCGGCCCGCCACCCGGAACCGCGGCGCCGGCCGGGCGTCCCGGCCCGCGTCGGCCACCAGGTGCCTCCGCTCCCGCGCGGTGAGCAGTGGCGCCTCGTCCACCCGGGTTCCGGGGTCGGCGAGGACGGCTCGCAGCAGTCGGCCGACGTGCTGGGCGAACCGGGTGGTCGTCTCCGGGTCGAAGAGGTCGGCGGCGTACTCCATGTTGAGCGCGAACCGGTCGGGCCGCACCAGGAAGGTGGCCGTCAGGTCGAACTTCGCCGAGGCCCACGGCAGTTCGAAGCCGGCGGCGTCAAGACCCGGCAGTCCCGAGCCACCCGTACTCGCGTCCTGTACGTCCACCATGACCTGGAACAGCGGGTTGCGGGACAGGTCGCGCTCCGGTCGCAGCCGCTCCACGACCCGCTCGAACGGCACCTCCTGGTGGTCGAAGGCGCCCAGGACGACGTCCCGCACCCGGTCCACGAGCCCGGCGAAGGTGGGCCGCCCGGAGAGGTCGGTGCGCAGCACCACCGTGTTGACGAAGAAGCCGACCAGCGGCTCCAGTTCGAGGCGGCCGCGCCCGGCGACGGGCGTGCCGACCGACACGTCGGTCTGTCCGGACCAGCGGGCGAGGACGGCCTGGGCGGCGGCCAGCAGCACCATGAAGCGGGTCGCGCCGCGCTCACGGGCGTACGCGTCCACCCGTTCGGCCAGGTCGGCGGGCAGCTCGACCTCGACGGCGCCGCCGCGGCCGGTGAACACCGACGGCCGTGGCCGGTCGGTGGGTAGCTCCAGAGCCGGGGCGGCCTCCAGGGTGCGGTCCCAGTAGGCGAGTTGGGGCTCCAGCGCCCCGCTGTCGGCGCGGTCGCGCTGCCAGACGGCGAAGTCGCCGTACTGCACCGGCAACGGCGGCAGCTGGGCCCGCTCTCCCGTCCGCCGGGCCCGGTAGTGCAGGGCGAGTTCGTCGAGGAGGACGCCCTTGGACCAGCCGTCGGTGACCGCGTGGTGCAGGGCCAGGACGACGACGTGGTCGTCCGCGGCCAGCTGCCACACGCCGGCCCGCAGCAGCGGCGGCCGGGCGAGGTCGAAGCGGCGGGTGGCGAGGGCCGCGGCCCGCCGTCGTACCGCCTCCAGCCGAGCCTCCTCGTCCGGGGCCGTCGGCGCCTGTTCCCAGTGGAGCGGGACCGGTACGGGGTCGCAGACCTGCTGCACGGGACGGCCGTCGGACTCGACCAACGCCGTGCGCAGCACCTCGTGCCGCTCGACCAGGTCGTCCAGGGCCTGCTGACAGGCGGTGCGGTCGAGGCCGCCGCGGACCCGCCAGGAGTACCAGAGGAGGTAGGAGTCGCCCCGGTCGGAGGTGCGGTCCAGGAACCAGAGGCGTTCCTGGGCGAAGGACAGCGGAAGCGGGCGGGTCCGGTCGACGGGGACCACCTCGGTGGTGCCGGACGCGCGGGCGGCGGCGACGCGCGGGGCGAAGCCCCGGACTGTGGGGTGTTCGAAGACCGTGCGCAGTTCGACCTCGCGGCCCAGTCGCTGGGCGATCCGGGAGACGGCCATGGTGGCGAGCAGGGAGTGTCCGCCGAGGTCGAAGAAGCTGTCGTCGATGCCGATCCGGTCCAGGCCCAGCACGTCCGCCCACACCTCGGCGACGATCCGCTCGGTCTCGTCGCGGGGCGGCGCGTAGGCGGCGTCGGCGGATCGGGCGTGGGCGGGGTCCGGCAGGGCGGAGCGGTCGAGTTTGCCGGAGACGCCGACCGGCAGGGCCTCCAGGACGACGAACTCGGAGGGTACGGCGTGGTGCGGCAGGTAGCGGGCGCACCAGGCGCGCAGCTCCGCCCGGTCCACGGCCGCCCGGGCGTCCCCGGCCGGTACGACGTAGCCGACGAGGCTGCGTCCGGTGGCCCGGTCGGGGCGGGCGGCGGCCGCGGCGACCAGCGGGCAGGCCCGCAACACCGTCTCGATCTCCCCGAGTTCGATCCTGAAGCCCCGGATCTTGACCTGGTCGTCGTTGCGGCCGAGGAACTCCAGGTCTCCGCCGGCCTGCCAGCGCACGAGGTCACCGGTGCGGTACAGCCGGCTGCCGGGCGGTCCGTACGGGTCGGGCACGAAACGCTCGGCCGTGAGGGCGGGGCGGCGCAGGTAGCCGCGGGCCACTTCCGTGCCGCCGATGAGGAGTTCGCCGGAAACTCCGACGGGGACCGGCTCGCCGTCGGCGTCGACCACGTACACCCGGCGGTCGCCGAGCGGGCGGCCGATGGGCACAGTGCCGGTGGGCGGGCGGCCGATAGGCGCAGTGTCGGCAAGCGAGTCGGCGGCCTCGTAGGTGGTGGCGGTGACCGTGGTCTCGGTGGGCCCGTAGGCGTTGCACACGCGAGCCCAGGGGACGGCGGCCCGCCAGACGGCGAGGGTGTCGGCCGGGACGGCCTCCCCGCCGAGGACCAGCAGGCGCAGGGAGGCGAGTGCCGCGGCCAGGCGCCGGTCGAGGGAGAGGGTCAGCTCCGCCCAGTACGTCGGGGGCACGTTGACGACAGTCAGGGCGTGCCGCTGGACGACCTCGGGGACCTGGGTGGGCAGCCAGGGTTCGTCGGGGCGCAGGACGACGGTCGCGCCGGATGTGAGCGCGGGCAGCACCTGGTCAAGGGAGGCGTCGAAGGAGAAGGAGGCGAAGGCCAGCACCCGGTCGGCGGCGGTGATGCCGAGGCGCTCGCGGGCGGCCGTCACATGGGAGGCGAGGGCGCCGTGTTCGACGCCGACCGCCTTGGGACGGCCGGTGGAGCCGGACGTGAAGATGACGTGAGCCAGTTCGCGGGGATCGGGGCGGTGCCGGGGCCCGTCGGCGGCGGGGGTGACGGCCGTGACGTCGACCGTGACCGGAGCCAGTGCCGCGGCCGCCTGCAGGGTCGCGGGGTCGGCGACGACGCAGGCCAGCTGGGCCTCCTCGGCCATGAACCGCAGCCGTTCCGCGGGGAGTTCGGGGTCCAGGGGGACGTACGCCCCACCCGCCCGCCAGATCCCCTCGATCGCGGCGACCGACCACGGGCTGCGGCGCAGCAGCACGCCCACAGGGCTGCCGGCCCCGACCCCGGCAGCCCCGAGCGCGGCGGCGAGCCCACCCGTCATGGCGTCCAGCCCGGCGTAGGTGACGCGGTCGTCACCGCAGATCAGGGCGGTCGCGTCGGGACGTCCGGAGAAGGCGACCTCGGGCAGCGGGCCGGCGGGCCGGTCGGGGGCGTACTGCCACTCGGGGCGGGGGCGGGCCGGGCCCGCCAGGGCCAGGGCGCGCGCCAACTCCTGCACCGGGATGTCGGGATCGGCCAGCACGGACCGCAGCAGGGCCACATAGGCGTCGGCGAACGCCCGCATGGTGGCAGTGTCGAAGAGGGCGGTGGCGTACTGCAGGACGGCGGCGATGCTGCCGTCCGTGCGCAGGGTGAGGTCGAGGAAGACGTCCAGTGGGGTCTCG
The DNA here is from genome assembly GCF_900215565.1 of Streptomyces sp. Ag109_G2-15. NCBI lineage: Bacteria > Bacillati > Actinomycetota > Actinomycetes > Kitasatosporales > Streptomycetaceae > Streptomyces > Streptomyces sp. Ag109_G2-15. Next base: position 7,431,636 of record NZ_OCNI01000001.1, on the reverse strand, counting down.
GTCAGCGGCGGCTCGACCAGTTCCACGGCCAGGCCGGGCATCCGCGCCGGGCGGATCGGGCTGTTGAGCAGGGTGAACGACGCCTGCGCCAACGGATGCCGGGACAGGTCCCGCCCGCCGCCCACCGCGCCGACCACGTGGTCGAACGGAGCCTCGGCGTGGGAGAGGTCCGCCAGCACCCGCCCGCGCACCCGGTCCAGCAGAGCCGCGAAGCCCGGTCGGCCGGACAGGTCCGTGCGCAGCACGACCGTGTTGACGAGCGGGCCGATGAGGCCGGGGGCACCGCGCTGGGCGCGGTCGGCGAGCGTGCTGCACACGGCGACGTCCGTACGGCCCGACCAGTGGCCGAGGAGCGCCTGGTAGACGGTGAGCAGCAGCATGTAGCGGGTGGCGCGCCGGGAGCGGGCCAGGGCGTCGACGTCGGCGACCAGGTCGGCGGGCAGGTCGAAGCGGACGACGTCGCCGGAGCCGTCCCAGACCTGGGGGCGCGGCCGGTCGGTGGGCAGGTCGAGCGGGGTCAGACCGGCGAGGCGGTCCCGCCAGTGGCCGAGCAGCCGCTCCAACCGGTCCCCGGAGAGCCGTAGGGCCTGGGAGCGGGCCAGGTCGGTGTACCGCGCGGCGGGCGGGGCGACGGTCTCGCCGCGGTATCCGGCGGCGAGTTCGTCCAGCAGGACACCCCAGGACCAGCCGTCCACGGCGATGTGATGGACCTCGACCAGCAGCAGGTGCTCGTCGGGCGCGACCCGGGCGAGCGTGGCCCGGACCGGGTGCTGCGCGGACAGGTCCACCGGGCGGCCCAGGTACCGGGCGAAGAGGTCGTCGGGGCCGTCCGCCTCGGTCCGCTCCAGGACGATTCCGGCGGGGGCGTCCACGACGGGCACCGGCTCTCCGCCGACCGCGGTGAACCGGGTGCGCAGCACCTCGTGCCGTTCCACGATCCCGGACAGGGCCCGCTCCAGGCGTGCCGCGTCGAGGCTCCCGCGCAGCCTGAGCACCAGCGGAAGCATCGACCCGGTCGATTGACCGGCCAGCTGGTCCAGGAACCACAGCCGGCGCTGCGCGAAGGATGCCGTGGGAGTGTCGCCGTCGGTCGGTGCCCCCGCGGGGGCCGGGCCTGCTGTCACTGTGCGCCTCCAAGCCGTGTTTTCCAGCAGACTGCCGCCGGCGCCAGAGGACCCATAGGGAAGAAGACGCAGCACCGGACGCAGAGCGGACTGCCCGCCCCTCCCTCCGCCGGTGGCCCACCGCGTATCTGGTCGTGGTCGGCGTGCCGGCCGGATGCGGAGCGCTGCTCAACGCATGCGCGAGAGCAGGTGACTCACCGGCGATCAGCCTCCCGTACACATCCTCGGATCACGTCGGTGTAGCCGGCGACCTGGAAGGCCGCGCAGATGTGGATCGCCTGGTCCAGAATCGCGATACTCCCCTGCGCGGTTCCGCAGGCCGACAGGAACGCCAAGCAACCGGATCCCTCGCACCGCACAGGGATCCTTACCCCGAACGAAAACGGCCCGCACCCGGCGACAGGCCGGCGACGCGCCGGGCGTGCGTCGGAGGCATCCGGACATCGAGGACGGCGACGTCGGATTGCGCCGCGAGACGAGACGGCCTATGCCGCGGGGCGGGCGGGTCAGGGAGTACGTGGGGTGCCGGTGCGCCCGAGGGCTGCGGCGAGGAGAAGCGTGGCGATGGCAGTGAGGGTGGTGCCCTGCCAGCCGAGGGTGTTGAGCAGGGGTGCGGCGACGGCAGTGCCGATGGCACCGATCGTGAAGTACAGCAGGAGATAGACGCTGCTGAGGCTGCCGGAGCGTTGAGGGTCGAGGGCGATGACGCGGCTCTGGTTGGCAGCCTGGGCGGCGAAGCAGCCGGCGTCGAACAGGGCGAGCCCGAGTGCTGTGGCCGGCGGTGTGTCGAGGCCGGTGACCAGCAGAGTGGTTCCGGCCGCGGCGGCCAGCATGGCGGCGGTGATCACGGTTCGGGAGGTGTACCGGTCGGTGAGACGTCCGGTGAGGGGGAGTGCCGCGAAGCCGAGGAGTCCGGCCAGGCTGTACAGGCCAATGGCGGTCGGCCCCAGGGAGTACGGCGGCTGGGCCAAGGTGAGGGCCAGGGCGACCCAGATGAGGTTGAAGGCGAAGTACCACAGGCCGCCTGTGACCACGGCCCGGCGCAGCTGCGGGTGGTGGCGCAGGAGCGGGGGAAGTGAGGCGAGGGTGGTGCGGTAGCTGTGGTCGGAGGGGGGTCGTTGCCGTGGCAGGAACGTGGGGGCGGCGATCGCGCCGAGCAGGGCGAGGGCGGCGAAGACGAGGAGCATCTGCCGCCACCCGAGGATGTCGCTGAGTGCTCCTCCTGCCAGGCGGCTCAGCAGGATGCCGGCCGACATACCGGCGGCCACGGTCGCGACGCCGGTTCCGCGGTGCCCGGGTGGGGCGGTGCGGCCTGCGATGTTGCCGGCCTGGGCCGCGACGCTGGCGGCGGCGCCGATGAGCAGGTAGGCGGCCAGGAGCGGGACCGGGCCGGGTGCGGCTGCGGCGAGGGTGAGAGCGGCCGCCAGGGCCATGAGGTGTGCGGTGACCAGGCGGTGCGGAGCGAGGTGGTCGGTGAGGGGGAGCAGGAGGGCGAAGCCGGTCATGCAGCCGGCGAGCGCGGCGGTCGGCACGAGGCCGATCACGGAGAGGGGGACGCCCAGGTCGGCGGCGACCGCTGTGAGCGCGGGCTGGATGGCGTAGTTGTTCGCGATCGCCGTTCCGGCTATGGCGGCGAGGAGGAACGTGCCGCCTCGGGGAAGGGGGCGGGTCACGGCCGTGCGCCGCGGGTGAGGATGACGGCGTAGCGGCACGCGGTGTCTGTGGTGTTGGCGAAGACGCGCTCGGCGGGTGCGCCGAGTTCGATGGTGTCACCCGCGTCGAGTTCGTGGACTGCGTCGCCGTCGTGGAAGGTCAGGTGGCCGTCGAGCACCCAGACGACCTGTCGTACGAAGGCGAAGGCGGCGGCCGGGTACGGCACGCGGGCACCGGCGGGCAGGCGGATCTCGGCGATCTCCGCGGGGAAGTGCGGACTGGTGATCTGCCGGCGCCGGTAGCCGGTGGCGGGGTCGCGCCACTCGGCCGCGTCGTCCCGGCGGCGCACTCCGACGACTGCGTCCGTGTCGTCCTCTGTTCCTTCGGCGAGGGCGAGCAGGGAGGCGACGCTGAGCTGGAAGGCGGCTGACAGCTTGCCGAGGACGACGGCGGTGGGGCTGCTCTCGCCGCGTTCGATCCGGCTGATCATGGCCTGGGAGACACCGGAGGCGTCCGCGAGCTGGGCCAGGGTCCACCGGCGGCGTTCCCGTTCGGTGCGGATACGGGCTGCGATCTGCCCCACCAGAGGATCTACTATGTTGGACATGGATCCAATATATGAGAGACATCGCGCTGTGACAGTACGCCCGGCACATCGCGGTGACGCCGAGGCCATCCGCGCGATCCGCAACCACGCGATCGAGCACTCCACGGCCCTGTGGACGCAGACCCCGCAGTCCCCCACCGAGGGGGCGGCCTGGCTGGCCACTCACCTGGAGCGCGGCTCGGCATTCGTGGCCGACGTGGACGGCGAGGTTGCCGGGTTCGCGGTCTACGGCCCGTGGCGAGAGCTGGACGGATACCGGCATACGGTCGAGGACTCGGTCTACGTCCGCGAAGGCCGACACGGGCTCGGCATCGGCTCCGCACTGCTCGCCGCACTCATCACCGCGGCGCGCGATGCCGGCCATCACGTCGTCATCGCCGGCATCGAAGCGGAGAACACCTCGTCGATCCGACTGCACGAACGGTTCGGGTTCCATCACGTCGGCACGGTGCCGGAGGTCGGCACCAAGTTCGGCCGATGGCTCGACCTGACGATCATGCGACTGCCCCTGACCTGAGCCGCCGGCACAGGGGAGGGCACGGAGAAGCTCTGGGTCAGGGGCGGTGCAGGACGATTCAGGTTGTCCGGCCGAGCCTACGCGCGCACGGCGGCCCTGGTCACCGGCCTGCACCCCAAGGACGGCACCGCAGGCCCGGCCCGGCGCGTCAGCGCGCTGTCAGCGGTCCCTGCCACTGTTGTTCTCGTGAACGGCACGGGAGACCGGGCCGGGAACGAGGAGAGGTGCCCGGAGTGGCTTATCGGGGACCAGCGAGCACGTCTCGAGGTCGGGCCTCACGGCCCGCGCAGGTTCAAATCCTGCCCTCTCCGCTCGACTTCCCCAGGGCGGGCACGGTCAGCAGGACCAGGCCCAGGGCGAGGACGGCCAGCCCGCACCAGGAGGCGGCCGGCAGGCGTTCATCGAGGACGGTGACACCCAGGACCGCCGCCACGGCGGGCTCCGCCAGGGTCAGCGTGGTGGCTGCCGACGCCGGAGTGCGGCGCAGTCCGTGCCCGAAGAGCCGATAGGCCAGGTAGACCGTGAACAGGGCGAGATACACCGCCACCGTCGCGCCGCGGGTGGTGGCGAGCCAGCGCGTGTCGACGCACACCACGAGCGGCAGGACGAGCAGCCCGGCCGTGCCGAACAGCACGCCCATCACCGCGTCGGACGGGTACCCGCGGGTGATGAGCCTGCCGCCGATCAGTGAGTAGGCGGCGTACGACAGTCCGGCGCACGCGGCGAGCGCGACGCCGGTCAGGTCCATGGGCGTGGCGTGCCCGGTGAGCCCGGGGCCCAGGACCAGGAGGGTGCAGCCCAGCACGGCGGCCGCGGTGGCGCCGGTCCAGCGTGCGGTCGGCCGGGCCCGTCCGGTGATCCAGGACAGCAGTCCGGCGAAGACCGGCGCGCTGCCCAGCGCGATCACGGTGGCCACGGCCACGCCGGTCCGGGCCACCGCCGGGTAGAAGGTGACCGGATAGCCGGCCACCGCGAGCGCGCCGAGGACGAGCAGCCACCGCTCGGCGCGCGTACAGGCGGCGGGCAGCGAGCGGGCGCCACGGGAGGTGAGGAACAGGAGGATGCCGCCGAGGGTGAGGCCGGCGCAGCCGATGGCCGCCGCCGGCGCGCCTGCCGGTGCCAGAGAGCTGGCGGTTCCGGTCGTGCCCCACAGCACGGCCGAGGTCAGGATGGGCGCGGGGCCGCCGAGGAGACCGGTGCGAGAAGTGCGCGGGCCGGTGGTGGCCGGGCGCGCGGGATTCAGAGGGGTGGTGCGGTTCGGCACAGTCGTGAACTTCCGTCGTCGAATGCGTCTGGGACCGGATTCGAAACGGGCGCACGACAGGCCCCCGTCACCGCCCTGCGGGTCGGCCGGGGCCCGGAATCAAACCGTCGGTGTCCTGCGCCCGGTCAGGCGCAGAGCGGCGGCAGAACGACGTGCCAGTAGCTGTTCACCCGGCGATGGTACCTGCCCGGGACGCGACCGTGAGCGCTGTGGCCTCTGCACTGACCTGTGTGGTGAGCGCAGAGGCCCGATCACCTCTCGGGCCATCAGGGCTTCGTCCGGGACGTCGATACTCACGCCGATGCCGTGAGTGGAGGCGCGGGTGAAGCCGAAGCGCGGGTAGTACGTCGGGTGTCCGAGGACGATGACGTAGTGCTCGCCCATCTCCTCGGCGGCGCTGAGGGCTGCTCGGACGGCGGCTGATCCGGCGCCGGTGCTCCGGTGCTCGGGCCACACTGCGACGGGAGCCAGGCACAGGGCCGGGGTGTCGTCGATATGACAGCGGGTCAGCAGGGCGTCAGCGTGCTGTCAGCGGTCCCTGCCACTGTTGTTCTCGTGAACGGCACGGGAGACCGGGCCGGGAGCGAGGAGAGGTGCCCGGAGTGGCTTATCGGGGACCAGCGAGCACGTCTCGAGGTCGGGCCTCACGGCCCGCGCAGGTTCGAATCCTGCCCTCTCCGCTCGACTTCCCCAGGGGGACGGAGCACTGCCGACGGCACGTCAGCCGGTGGCGAGGCTCTTCACCTTGTCCACGGAGCCGTTGAACCTGTCGTGGTCCCCGACCGTCGGGCCGGAGGACGTGTACTGCCACATCGTGTACGACGACCAGCCCGCCGGCAGGGTCCCCGCCGACGAGGCGTAACGGGCGACCCAGAGCGGGTTGGTGGCACCGAAGCCGGCGTAGTTGCCGGTGCAGTCGCTCCACCAGCTGGTGGCGGTATAGATGACGGCGTCACGGCCGGTACGGGCCTTGTAGCGGTCCAGGAAGTCGCGGATCCAGTCGACCATCCCGGTCCTGGACTTGCCGTAGCAGGCGTCGCCGTACGGGTTCCACTCGATGTCGAGCGCACCGGGCAGGGTCTTGGCGTCCTTGGACCAGCCGCCGCCGTGGTCGACGAAGTAGTCGGCCTGGGTCGCGCCGCCCGTGGTGTCAGGCGTCGCGAAGTGGTACGCCCCGCGGATCATGCCGACGTCGCTCGAGCCGTCGTACTGCTGCTCGAAGTAGGGGTTCGAGTAGTACGTGCCCTCCGCGGCCTTCGTGTAGGCCCAGCGCACGCCGCTGCTCCAGAGGGTGTTCCAGGCGACTTCGCCCTGGTAGCTGGCGACGTCCACGCCTTCGGTCTGCGTCGCGCGGGGGACGGACACGGAGGCGTCGTCGGTGGCGGCTTCGCCGTCGTGGGCGAGCACCCCCATGCCCATGTAGGCGTCGCCTCGGTCGGGTATGGACTCGGCCGCCGAGGGCACGGCAGCGGGGATCGACAGGGTCAGCAGGAGGCCGGTCAGGGCGCTGGCGACGGACCAGCGTGAGCGGCGGCGGCGAAGGGATTCAGGGCTCGTCACGGGATCCATCTGACCCGCAGTCGGTCCCCGCCGCACTCCGTATTCCACCCAACTACGCCATTTCGGCAGGGTATCTACGCCATGTGAGTGGCTGGGCCGTCATGTCCGCATGGTCATGGGCGGCGCCGGGCAAGGCGCCGCCCATGACCGGCCGGTCCGGTCCGGGTCAGCCGTCGATGCGGTGCTGGGTCCAGAAGGAGGTCAGGTCGGTGCTCGTGGCGGCCTGGGCTGCCGCCTTGAACTCGGCCGTGGTCGAGACGCCGTACCAGTGCGCGGTCGCGTAGTCCTTCAGCAGCTTGGCCATGGCCGTGTCGCCGAGGACGCGCCGCAGGTCGTGCAGGGCGCACTTGCCGTAGCCGTAGACCACGGTGGAGTACCGGGACGAGTGCGCGTCCCAGTAGGCCATCGAGTTGGTGATCTTCTCCGCGCTGGAGGCCCAGGACACGCTGCTCCAGCAGTTGCTGCCGGTCTTGCCGAGGGCCAGGTCGGTGGCGTAGTCGGTGAACGCCTCGTCCAGCCACGGGCTGTTGTACTCGTCGTCGCCGACGATGCCGTACCACCACTGGTGGCCGATCTCATGGGTGAGCGCCGTGGTGCTGACCAGGTCGAGGACGAACCCGGGGTACTCCATGCCGCCGAACCAGTAGTTGTTGTCGATGACCGCGTCCAGCTCACCGTAGGGGTAGGCGCCGAAGCGTGCCGCGTGGGCGTCGACGGCGGTCTTGGCGGTGCTGAGCATCGACTGGGCGCTGGAGGAGCTGATCCCCGAGACGGAGTAGATGTTCACGGGGACGCCGCCGGACGAGGTGCCGGAGATCTTGGTGAAGGGCCCGGCGGCCCAGGCGAAGTCACGGACCTTGGCGGCGGTGGCGGTGGTGACCGTGCGGCCGCTGGAGCCCGGGGTGTCGGTGGAGGTGCCGGTGGCCGGGACCAGCAGGGTGCTGGGGTGGTCGAGGGTCACCTTGAAGTCGGCGGCCAGGGAGTAGAACGACTCGCCGTTGTTGGTGTACGGGTCCAGGTGCCAGCCCGCGCTGTCGCGGACGGCGAGGACGGGCAGGGCGTTGCCGATGAAGCTGAAGGCGCCGTCGTGACCGAACCGGTCGGCGCCGCTGGGCACGGTGATGCCCAGGTCGAAGCCGATGGTGGCGGTCTGCCCCTGGTTCAGCGGCGTCGGCAGGGTGACCTTCAGGGCCGTGCAGTCCACGGAGAGGGTGCCCGCGGTGCCGCCGGTGACGTTGGTGACCGTGATGGGCATCGCCGAGCAGGTGCCGTGGTAGTTGTCCCACAGCCTCAGGTACACCTCGCTGAGCGCGGTGGCGGAGGCGTTGGTGAAGGACACGCTCTCGTGCCCGTTCCAGACGGTGCCGCTCGTGTCGCTGCTGAGGCTGACGGTGTAGGAGGGCGCGGCCGGGGTGCGGGTCGAGTCCGCCGGCGGCGGGGTGGAGTCGCCGGAGGTGGCGAGGGCGATGTCGTCCAGGACGAAGCTCGTCTGGAGGCTGGAGTCCTCGGTTCCGGTAAAGGCCAGGTTCACGGTCTGCCCGGCGAACGACGAGACGTCGAAGGACTTCTGCACGTAGCCGGTGTTCTCGTCGAGGTTCGAGTACGTCGCCAGCGTGGTGCTGCCGATCTTGGCTGTCAGCTTGTCGTACGCGGTGGACGAGGTCGTCTCGTCGGTGTCGATGTGCAGCCAGAAGGTGAGGGTGGCGGTGCTGCACCCGCTCGGGATCGTGACGCTCTGGGTGAGGGTGTCGGTGTGGGTGCCGCCGACACCGTTCAGCCAGGCGAAGGAGGAGCCGCCGTGGGCGGTCTCGCCGGTGCGGTTGGTGATGACGCTGGACGAGGACTGGGTCCAGGGTGAGGTGCCGCTTTCGAAGCCGCCGTTGGTGACCGCCTGCGCCGGGGTGCAGGCAGCTGCCGCCGGTTCCTTGGCGGGCTGGGCGGCGGCGGGGGTGACGGGGAGGGAGAGAGCGGCCAGCGCGGCGAGGGTGAGGACACCGGCGCCGAGGGCCTTGTGGGGGGTGGATCTCACACGCTACTCCTTTGCGGCGGCCGGGATTCCGGCCTGCTCGATGGCCGCCCGGCCGGCTGGGGTGCGCCGGGGCGGCCGCGGGGTTGGGGTTGCGCGATCGCTGTACGGGGTGGTGCGCCGCGCCCTCATGGGGTCGGGGCGATGACTGCCGAAAGACTGACAGATTTGACCAGGGCATGCCAGAAGGCCACGGAAAGTGGGGGCCGGTGCTCCTGATGCCGAGGAGTGGTGCGGTGAGGGTCAGGACCGCGACTCCGGAAGCGCCACGTACCCGCCGATGCCCGCGAGCACGCCCGCCGCGGCGAGCAGCAGGGCCGCGGTCATGCTCACCCGCAGCAGCAGCGCGCCGATGCCAGCGGCGGCGCCGCTCGGACGTGGCGGCGCCCAGCCGGCTGCCGGCGACCGCACCGACGGCGAACGCCGTACCGGATCCGATCGGCGACAGCCCCTGCCCGAGGCCCTGATAGGCGGGCATGGGCGCACCTTGCTCCACCCCACTGCTGCACCAGGCCCCCGGTATGTCGATCCCCCGGAGGGAATCAGCCGGCGTCCAGGACCATGAACACCGCCCGAAGCCGAGTGCCGTCCGGTCCCGGCCAGCCGCCCGCTACATGGCCGAGCGCTCCCTGCGGAGGCAGCGGCGGGTTCTCGGGGACGGGCTCGAGGACGCGGTGGAGGTGGAGGACCGTGCCGTGGGGTGCGGGGAGGTGGGTGCCCTGCTCGTCGTCGGTCGGCTCCGGGGCGAGGCCCTTCAGGGAGAACGGCTCGCCCGTGTAGGAGCGGGTCACCTCGCGGTCGGGTGTGTCGGTGATGCTCTGGGCCATCGCCTGCGCCTTGCCCTCGACGAGGGACAGCAGTTCGGTGACCAGCACCGGGTCGTGGAAGCCGTCGTACGCCCAGCGCTTGCCCAGCACACCGTGCTCCATCGTGCCGACGAGCGCGTGCTCCGCCCCCTCCAGCGGCGCACCGCGATAGGTGAGCGGGACCAGGTAGGCGGTCGGCTCGGGGGTGGAGGTGTCGGTGGCCACCATGATCTCGATCCCGACCTCGCCCTCCGGGTCGTCCAGCCGGAAGCCGCCGGACTTCGTCAGCACGGCGGCGTCCGGACCGCCGCGGTACCAGGGGCGCGTGGGCAGCCAGGTGGAGAGGAGTTCGACCTTGGTCGGCTTGAGGGTGGTGTGGTGGATGACGGCCATGCCGGTGGCTCTCCTCCGTTGTGCTGGTACGGACCCTCGAAGCTTTCCACACCGTCCGCGCGGACGGCCGACGCCCCTCAGACTCGGTCCGCCGCGATCAGCAGGTAGTGGAAGTTGCCCTCCTTGTACGCCGTCAGGAAGGGGTCCTCAACGCCTGTGGCCAGCGAGGACTTGGCGCGCAGCTCCCAGTAGGGGATGGTCGCGTCCGTGAGGTCGACGACGTTCATCGGGACCAGGCCGCTCGCGGCCATGGCCTTGAAGTAGGCGCTGCGCGGGTGGATGTTGCACGTGCAGTGCTCGTCGATGCGGCTGACGGCCTTGGAGCGGCCGCCCGTCACGTCGTTGTAGCAGCCCGTGATGACGACGTAGCGGCCGCCGAAGGCCAGTTGGCGGGCGTGCTCGGCGAAGAGGTCGAACAGGTCGACGTACATGGTGGATTCGTTGTTCCAGATGCCCTGGAACGCGCCGGTCGGCAGGCCGGTGTCCAGCATGTTGCGGAAGTGGTAGCGCACCTTGTCGTCCACACCCCGCTCGCGGGCCTGGCCGTTGGCGAACTCGACCTGGGCCTCCGAGATGGACACGCCGTCGACCTGGCGGCCGAAGCGGGCGTTGGCCATGATGCTGGTACCGCCGCGGCCGCAGCCGGCGTCCAGCAGGCGGTGGCCGGGGGCGATGGGGCCGAGGTGGTCGAGCAGGACGTCAAAGGCTCCTGTGGCGCAAGTGAATCAACGTCAAATGATGTTGGTCGAGACGGCCGGAGGAATGACCGACACATTTGCGCCACTGGACGAACAGGCAGCGCACGCGACCCACCCGACTCCTCCGACCGGCCTGGGACGGCTGATATGCCCGCTGTGTCGTGATGACCGCATGAGGACCACATTCCGAGCCCTCCCTCGCCGTGCCCCGGTCACCACCTCGGCGCGAATGTTCCCTCCCGCTTCTGGTCCGCGAGACCTACCGGACGGTATACAGGCCCAGTTGAACGCGCGGACCGCTCTTCACGGGGGCCGTGCGATGTCACGGCCCTCAGGGGGAGGACTCCATGGCGAACGACACGCGCAGGGTGGCCGGAACGAGAGGCCGGCGGCGAACCGCCGTGCTGGGGGCGGCACTCGGGGGCTGCGCCCTCGTCGCCGCGTCGACGGTACCCGCGGCCGCGCACGGCCACGATCTCAGCTACGTCTCCCTCGGGGACTCCTACACCTCGGGCCCGCTCATCCCCCGCCAGGTGGACGCCAACTGCGCCCGCTCCGACCACAACTACCCCTCGCTCGTGGCAACGCAGCGCGAGGCGACCGCGTTCAAGGACGTGAGCTGCGCCGGGGCCACGACGAACGAGATGTGGAAGCCGCAGGGCACCAACGACCCGCAACTCGAGGCGCTGGGACGGGACACCGACCTGGTGACGGTGCAGATCGGCGGCAACGACGTCGGCTTCGGCTCGATCATCGGGACCTGCGCCCGCCTCGGCGCCCAGGACCCGACGGGCAACCCCTGCGAGCGCTCGTACAAGGCCTCGGGCTACGACCAGTTGGCGCTCACCATCCTGGACACCGCGCCGAAGATCGACCGGGTGCTGCGGGCCGTGCACGCCCGTGCCCCGCATGCGCGGGTGCTCCTCGTCGGCTATCCGGACCTGCTGCCGGACGACGGCAGCGGCTGCTTCCCCTCGGTGCCCTTCGCGCAGAAGGACTTCGCCTATCTGCGGGACACCGAGAAGCGGCTGAACCTGATGCTGCGCCTGGTCGCCGCGTGGAACCGGGCCGACTACGTCGACACCTACGGCCCCACGGTCGGCCACGACATGTGCAAGGCGCCCGCGGACCGCTGGATCGAGCCGCTGCAGCCGGCCTCGCCCGCGGCCCCCGCACACCCCAACGCCAAGGGCGAGGCCGCCATGGCGCAGGCCGTGCTGGACCGGCTGGAGCGGGGCCGCGGACGCGGCTGAACGGGCACAGCTGAACGGGCACGGCTGAACGGGCACGGCGACGGCCTCCGCGCGCGTCACGGAGGCCGTCGTACAGATGGACCCGGGGCCTCAGCCGCCGAGCGCCGCCAGGACCACGCCCTTGGCCTCCTCCTGCACCCGGGCGAGGTGGTCGGGGCCGAGGAACGACTCGGCGTAGACCTTGTAGACGTCCTCCGTGCCCGAAGGACGGGCCGCGAACCAGGCGTTGGCGGTGGTGACCTTGATCCCGCCGATGGCGGCGCCGTTGCCCGGCGCCTCGGTCAGGACCCCGGTGACCGCCTCTCCGGCGAGCGTGTCGGCGGTGACCTGGGCCGGGGACAGCTTCGCCAGCAGCGCCTTCTGCTCGCGGGTGGCGGGGGCGTCGATGCGGGCGTAGGCGGGTTCGCCGAAGCGGGCGGTCAGGTCGGCGTAGTGCTCGGACGGCGTCTTGTCCGTGACCGCCGTGATCTCGGAGGCGAGCAGGGCCAGCAGGATGCCGTCCTTGTCCGTCGTCCACACCGAGCCGTCCCGGCGCAGGAAGGAGGCGCCGGCCGACTCCTCGCCGCCGAACCCGAGGGTGCCGCCGGCCAGTCCGTCCACGAACCACTTGAACCCGACCGGCACCTCGACCAGTTGACGGTTCAGGTCGGCGGCGACGCGGTCGATCATCGTGGAGGAGACGAGCGTCTTGCCGATGCCGGTCGCGGCGGGCCACTGCTCGCGGTGCCGGTAGAGGTATGAGATGGCGACCGCGAGGTAGTGGTTGGGGTTCATCAGGCCCGCGTCCGGGGTGACGATGCCGTGCCGGTCGGCGTCGGCGTCGTTGCCGGTGGCGATGCGGAAGCGGTCGCGCTGCTCGATGAGGGAGGCCATCGCGTACGGCGAGGAGCAGTCCATACGGATCTTGCCGTCCCAGTCCAGCGTCATGAACCGCCAGGTGGGGTCGGTGTGCGGGTTGACCACGGTCAGGTCGATGCCGTGCTCCTCGGCGATCCGGCCCCAGTAGGCGACGGAGGCTCCACCGAGCGGGTCGGCGCCGATGCGCACGCCGGCCGCGCGGATCGCGTCGAGGTCGAGGACGCTCGGCAGGTCGCCGACGTAGGCGCCCAGGAAGTCGTACCGCTGGGTCGTGTCGGCCGCGAGGGCGCGCGTGTAGGACAGCCGCTGTACGTCCTTCAGGCCGCCCGCGATGATCTGGTTGGCCCGGTCCTGGATCCAGGAGGTGGCCTCGGAGGCCGCCGGGCCGCCGCTGGGCGGGTTGTACTTGAAGCCGCCGTCGGCGGGTGGGTTGTGCGACGGGGTGACGACCACGCCGTCGGCGAGGCCCGAGGTACGGCCCCGGTTGTACGTGAGGATCGCGTGCGAGACCGCGGGCGTGGGCGTGTAACCGTCCGCGCTGTCGATGAGCACCGTCACGCCGTTGGCCGCGAACACCTCCAGCGCGGTGACCTTCGCGGGCTCGGACAGGGCGTGCGTGTCGGCGCCGAGGAACAGCGGGCCGTCCACGCCCTGTTCCGCGCGGTACTCGCAGATGGCCTGACTGGTGGCGGCGATGTGGTCCTCGTTGAAGGCGGCCGCCAGGGACGAACCCCGGTGCCCCGAGGTGCCGAACGCCACCCGTTGCCCCGGGTCGGCCGGGTCGGGGTGCAGCGCGTAGTACGCCGTGACCAGCCGGGCCACGTCGACAAGGTCCTCGGGACCGGCCGGCCGGCCGGCTCGCTCGTGCGGCATGAGTCCGCTCCTCCGCATCGGTGTGATCGATCGCTGGAGCCCATCTTTCCTCGTCAGGGGCTCGGCGTGCGAGTGCGCCACCGGCGCGGAGGGCGGAGTGGGCCGTCTGCCCTATGATCCGCTTCTCCCACCATCGTTCCGCGTCACGCTGTCGCGTGCCGCCTCCGACAGGCAGGTAACCGCTCGTGACCGGACCCACCGTCAAGGCCCCGTGGCCGCTCGCCCGTTCCGCCCAGGCCGCCGTGGCCGCGGCGGCCCTGGTGGAGGTCTACCGGGGAGTGACCGTGCGGGCGCACCACCTTCATCCCGAGGACACGTCCCTGAGCGCGTCGGGGCGTGCGTCGATGGTGAGCGTGTACGTGATGACGCTCGCGGTCGTGCTGTACCTGGTCTGGTTCACCCGATGCCGGCGCAACGCCCAACTCCTCTCCCCCGAGCCCCTGCCCGGCTCCGCGCCCTGGGCCGTGTTCTCCTGGCTGGTCCCGGTGGTGAACCTCTGGGTGCCGCGCGGGCTGGTCCTCGACATCCACCGGGCGAGCGGCCCCCGTTCGACCGCGGGGCACGACGAGGTCCTGGTGAACGTCTGGTGGGCGGCCTGGATCGGACGCGCGGTGGTCGTCACCCTGGGCACCCAGCTGGGCCGAGGGAGTTCGCTCGCCCTCTTTCTGGTGGCCGAAGCCCTCAACCTGGCGGCGGGCGCCCTGGCGATCGCCGTGATCCAGCGCGTCACGGCGCGGCAGGCCACAGCGCTGGGGGCCGTGCTCCCGGCCCCGGCGGACCTGCCGCGTCTCTCCTAGGCCGTCAGCCGATGTGGTAGCTGTCCCCGTACACCTTCCAGTCCAGCGGGGTGTTCAGGTCGAGGTTGCCCTTGCGCAGGAAGACCCGCTGTTCGGTGTCGACCCTGCTGGTGTCGCTGTGCGCCTCCTCCTGCTTCATGGCCCACACCCGGGCGTCGAGGAAGGCGTTGAGGTACGTCGTCTCGTTGCCGCCCTGCGCCGGCGGCTTGGCGCTGCGCAGAGCCCGCTTGCGGATGTTGCGGAAGCTGGTGGGGTCGTCGCCGTCGCCGTGCATGACGATGGCGTCGTAGTAGGCGAACTGGCCGAGGGCGCGCAGCCCGTCCGTCTTGCCCTGGGCGACCGCGGGGTTGAAGTAGACGCGGTCGCGTTCGTCGTTCTGCGCCTGCTGGAACGCGGAGTCCTGGGCGGCCTTGCGCCAGTCCTTGGGGTAGTTGGGGTCCAGGCCGTCGTGCGAGTCGCTGCCGTTGACCTGGCGCAGGGCAGGCAGGTACTTGGCCAGGACGTTGCCGGGCTTGCGGTCGGTGTAGAGCTGGACGAGGTCGAGCATGTCGCCGGTGCCGGAGCAGAAGCCGATGATGCCGGCGGTGTAGCCACGGCCGTCGCCGATGTCCTCGATGTACTTGTACTGGGCCTTCCAGTCGAGCGAGGAGTTCTCCGCGCTGGAGACCAGCTGCATGGCGATCTCCTTCTTCGCCGGGTCGTCGAGGCCGGGCGCCGCCGCCGGTGCCGCCGCGACGCGCTCGACGCCGAGCAGGGCGCCGGAGGCGACGGCGCCGAGGACGGCGACGACGGTCCGGCGGGAGAGACGGGCGGAGACTGCCGAGTCGCGCTCTGTGTGCTCCACAAGGACTCCAAGTAGGGGTGGGGGGTGGCGAGTTGGTCCGTACCGATACTGGTAGGAAAGTTTCCTATCAAACACGGTGGCGCCCGGTAACCCGCCCCGCGAGAAGTTCGTAGGATCGAACAGTGCGGCCGCACCGCGCCCGATTCAGAAATCGGAACGCTCAATGCCATGCGAGACATCGGTTGGACTTACGAATCATGAAGGCGCAGGGTGGACGAGCCCCTTCGCACACGACGGGCACCCCTACGGCACCACCCGGAGACGACCCGATGAACCACGTCGCGGACCCCGATCGCTACAACGGCACCATGCGCTACCGCCGCACCGGCCGTTCGGGACTGGACCTCCCGCTCCTGTCCCTGGGCTACTGGCACAACTTCGGCGACGACCGCCCCTTCGAGACCCAGCGCGAGATCGCCCTGCGCGCCTTCGACCTCGGGATCACCCACCACGACCTGGCCAACAACTACGGTCCGCCGTACGGCGCGGCCGAGATCAACTTCGGCCGGCTGCTGAAGCAGGACCTCGCGCCGTACCGGGACGAGCTGGTGATCTCCACCAAGGCGGGCTGGGACATGTGGCCGGGCCCCTACGGGCAGGGCGGCGGCTCCCGCAAGTACGTGCTGGCCTCGCTGGACCAGTCCCTGCGCCGCACGGGCCTGGACTACGTGGACATCTTCTACTCCCACCGGCTGGACGCGAGCACCCCACTGGAGGAGACGATGGGCGCGCTCGACACGGCCGTCCGCCAGGGCAAGGCCCTGTACGTCGGCATCTCCTCCTACGACGCCGAGCGCAGCCGGCAGGCGGTCGCCATCCTCCGCGAGCTGGGCACCCCGCTGCTGATCCACCAGCCGTCGTACAGCATGCTCAACCGCTGGATCGAGACCGACGGCCTGCTGGACGCGGCCGAGGAGGAGGGCTTCGGCGTCATCGGGTTCACGGCGCTCGCCCAGGGCCTGCTGACCGGCCGCTACCTCGACGGCGTGCCCGAGGGCTCGCGGGCCGCGGCCGGCACGTCGTTCGACCCGGCGTGGCTGACCGAGGACATGCGGCACCGGCTGCGCTCCCTGAACGACATCGCCGCGCGGCGCGGGCAGACCCTGGCCCAGATGGCCCTGGCCTGGGCGCTGCGGGACGAGCGGGTCACCTCGCTGGTCATCGGCGCCTCCCGCGTCGAGCAGCTGGAGCAGAACGTGACCGCGCTGGAGAACCTCGACTTCAGCGCCGAGGAACTGGCCGAGATCGACAAGTACGCCACCGACGGCGGTGTGGACCTGTGGCGGGACGCGCGCCTGGGGAACCTGGGCTGAGGCACCGCCTTGGGCCGAAACCCTGGCACTGAGTGACACCCGTCACTGACATAAGGGAAAAGTAGGACATAATGGAAGTGATCCGGCCCGCGACCCCGCGATTTCAAGGAGCCGCTTCCCGCATGGCTTACGGAGCCCACCACAGCCCCTTCCCGTCTCCCCACCCCGACCTGGGTCTCGCTCGCGACTGCGCGCAGTGCCTCGGCTGGGGAACCGTCGTCACCCGCGACGGGGATCACGAACTGTGCCGCACCTGCCAGCCCGACCAGGGCGACGGCGAGAGCGGCCTCCGCTCCGCCTCATAGCCCGCCCGGCCGTCGCCCCCCTGCCCAACCGGAGCCCTTCGTTCGGCCGTTCGCCGTCAGGTTAGGCTTCCGGTAATGGTTTCACCAAGAAACCTTCAAGTCCGGCAGGGGGGCAGCCATGGGCGCCGCACGCACGAGTACGACACCGTTGCCGGGCATCGGTGTCCGGTACGACCTCACGACCCGGGAGCGGCGCCGCCTGTCGGTGGTGGCCCACCGCGACGGTTCGAGAACGCTGAGCGCCTACCGCGGTGACGATCCCGATGCCTGCGCGCTGTCCGTCCGGCTCTCCGGCGGGGAGGCGGAGGCGCTGGTCGAGGCGCTGAAGCCGACGCACCACAGCCCGAACCTGCTGTCCACCACCGAACTGGGTCTGGTGGCCGAACGGGTCCAGCTGTCCGCGACGTCCCACTGGAACGGGCGACTGCTCGGCGACACCCGGATGCGCACCGAGACCGGCGTGTCGATCGTGGCCGTGCTGCGGCTCGCCGAGGCGATCCCCTCCCCCGGCCCCGACTTCCGGCTGGCCGGCGGGGACACGCTCATCGTGATCGGCACCCGCGAGGGCGTCGACGCGGCCGCCGGCATACTCGGCCGGGAGTGAGGCGGATGCACTCCTCCGCGGTCTTCCTGATCGAGTTCGGTGCGATCATCCTGGGCCTCGGGCTGCTGGGCCGGCTCGCCGCGCGCCTGAGGTTCTCGCCGATCCCCCTGTATCTGCTGGCCGGTCTGGCCTTCGGCGAGGGCGGGCTGCTGCCGCTCGGCGCCAGCGAGGAGTTCGTGGCGATCGGCGCCGAGATCGGCGTGGTCCTGCTGCTGCTCATGCTGGGCCTGGAGTACACCGCGAGCGACCTGGTCTCGAACCTCAGGACGCAGTACCCGGCCGGTCTCGTCGACGCCGCCCTCAACGCCCTGCCGGGCGCCGCCATGGCTCTGCTGCTCGGCTGGGGCCCGATCGCCGCGGTCGTCCTCGCCGGGATCACCTGGATCTCCTCGTCCGGCGTGATCGCCAAGGTACTCGGCGACCTGGGCCGGATCGGCAACCGGGAGACCCCGGTGATCCTCAGCATCCTCGTGCTGGAGGACCTGTCGATGGCGGTCTACCTGCCGGTGGTCACCGCCCTGCTGGCCGGGACCGGGCTGGCCGCGGGCAGCGTCACGCTCGCCGTCGCCCTCGGTGTCGCGGGCCTGGTCCTGCTGCTGGCGGTGCGCTACGGCCGGCACATCTCCCGCTTCGTCTCCAGCGACGACCCCGAGAAGCTGCTGCTGGTCGTGCTGGGGCTGACCCTGCTGGTGGCCGGTGTGGCCCAGCAACTGCAGGTCTCGGCGGCGGTGGGCGCGTTCCTGGTCGGCATCGCGCTGTCCGGGGAGGTCGCCGAGGGCGCGCACAACCTCCTCGCGCCCCTGCGGGACCTGTTCGCGGCGGTGTTCTTCGTCTTCTTCGGCCTGCACACCGACCCGGCCAGCATTCCGCCGGTGCTGCTGCCCGCGCTCGCCCTGGCCGCCGTCACCACGCTCACCAAGATCGCGACGGGCTACTGGGCGGCGCGCCGGGCGGGGATCTCCGCCAAGGGCCGGTGGCGGGCCGGCGGGACCCTGGTGGCCCGCGGCGAGTTCTCCGTCGTCATCGCCGGCCTCGCCGTCACCTCGGGCATCGACCCCGACCTCGGCCCGCTGGCCACGGCGTACGTCCTCATCCTGGTGGTCCTCGGCCCGCTGACCGCCCGCTACACCGAGCCGGTCGCCCTGCGGCTCACCGGCCGGCGAGGCCGCCGCGAGGCCCCGGCCGCCGGTCCGGCCGAGGACGCGGCACCGCTGGAGGACGCGGTGGGGCGGCCCTGACGCCGAGCAACGGCCGCCTCGCAAGCGGACTCTCCACCTCCTCCGCTGTGTGCCATCTGTTGCCTGCACAGGTGTTACCTATGGGTAATCCCAGGTGATTTGATGTGCGGCGCCACTCAACCCCCTTCACCCACAGGGAGATCCAGTGACGCTCCTCGCACCCCGCCGTGCCCTCGGCGCGGCCGTGCTCGCCCTCGCCCTGCCCGCGGCGGCGCTCGCCGGTTCCACCCCGGCGGCGGCAGCCGGGCAGGCACCGGCGCTGAAGGTCCTGACGTACAACGTCTTCCTCATGAGCAAGAACCTGTACCCGAACTGGGGCCAGGACCACCGGGCCGCGGAGATCCCGAAGACGGCCTTCTTCCGCGGCAACGACGTGGTCGTTCTGGAGGAAGCGTTCGACAACTCCTCCTCCGACGCGCTGAAGAGCGCGGCCGCGGCCGAATACCCGTACCAGACACCGGTGGTGGGCCGCAGCCGCAGCGGCTGGGACGCGACCGGCGGGGCGTACTCGGCCACCACGCCCGAGGACGGCGGGGTCACCGTGCTGAGCAAGTGGCCGATCCTGCACAAGGAGCAGTACGTCTACAAGGACGCGTGCGGCGCGGACTGGTGGTCCAACAAGGGCTTCGCGTACCTCGTCCTGGACGTGAACGGCACCAGGGTGCACGTGGTCGGCACGCACGCGCAGTCCACGGATCCCGGGTGCGGCGCGGGTGAGGCGGCGGCGATGCGCAGCCGGCAGTTCAAGGCCATCGACGCGTTCCTGGACGCCAAGAACATCCCCGCCGACGAGGAGGTGCTGCTCGCGGGCGACCTCAACGTCGACTCGCGCAGTGGCGAGTACGCGTCGATGCTGTCCGACGCCGGCCTCGTCGGAGCCGACGCGCGCACCGGGCACCCGTACTCCTTCGACACGCTGGAGAACTCCATCGCCCACGACCGCTACCCGAACGATCCGCGCGAGGACCTGGACTACGTCCTCGCCCGCGCCGGTCACGCCCGTCCGGCGGGATGGCGCAACGAGGTCGTCAAGGAGCAGTCGGCGCCCTGGACGGTGACCAGCTGGGGGACGTCGTACACGTACACGAACCTCTCGGACCACTACCCCTTGCGGGCGTACGCCGGGTAGGAGCCCTTCGGGGTGTCGTCGCCGGCGGGCTCGTGGCCGCCGCGCAGGGCGGAGGCGAGGGCCGAGACCAGGGCCATGCCGGCGGCGACGGCGAAGACGATGGTCAGGCCGTGGTGGAAGGGGCCGGAGACCAGCTGCGGGAAGAACGTGTGACCGGTCAGGGTGGCGCGCTGGGCTGCCGTCAGGTGGTCCAGGGTGTCGCCGGAACCGAGCAGGTGGCCGATGGGGTTGTTGCCCAGGAAGGTCGCGAAGAGGGTGCTGACCGGGGGCAGCGCGGCCACCTGGTGGGCGGTGCCGGCGGGCACGCCGTTCGCCTGGAGTCCGCTGCCGAGCGTCGACGGCAGGGAGGAGGCCAGCCCGGAGACCATCAGCGAGAAGAAGATCCCGATGGACAGGGCCGTGCCCGAGTTCTGGAAGGTGGAGCGCATCCCTGAGGCCACGCCCCGGTGGCGGGCGGGGACGCTGCCCATCACGGACGAGGTGTTGGGCGCGGAGAACATGCCCTGGCCGAAGCCGTTGAGGAACAGCAGCGTGGCGAACGGCCCGTACGCGAAGTTCACGGGGAGCGCCAGCAGGCCCAGGAAGGAGCCGGCGACCACGATCAGCCCGGCCGTGGAGAACAGGCGGGCGCCGAACCGGTCCGAGAGGTAGCCGGATATCGGGCCGGCTATCAGGAAGCCGAGGGTCAGCGGCAGCATGAAGATGCCTGCCCACAGCGGGGTGTCCTCGAAGTCGTAACCGTGCAACGGCAGCCAGATGCCCTGCAGCCAGATGATGAGCATGAACTGCAGGCCGCCGCGGGCGATCGCGGTCAGCAGGGCGGCCAGGTTGCCCGCGGCGAAGGCCCGCACCCGGAAGAGGGACAGCCGGAACATGGGCTCGGCGACCCGGGTCTCGACCACGCAGAACGCAAGCAGCAGGCCGACACCGCCGATCAGGCCCGCGAGCACCCAGGGGTTGGTCCATCCGGTGGGGTGGCCGCCGTAGGGCTGGATGCCGTAGGTGATCCCGGCGAGGAGGATTCCGGCGCCCGTGGCGAAGGTGACGTTGCCGAGCCAGTCGATGCGGCCGCGTGCGCCGGCCGTGGTCTCGCGCAGGCTGAGGTACGACCAGATCGTGCCGGTCACACTGACCGGGACGCTCACCCAGAACACCGCCCGCCAGTCGACCGCGGCCAGCAGACCGCCGGCGAGCAGGCCGAGGAACTGCCCGGCGAGCGCGGTGATCTGGTTGATCCCGAGGGCCGTGCCGCGCTGCCGGGCCGGGAAGGCGTCGGTGAGGATGGCGGCCGAGTTGGCGGTGAGCATGGAACCGCCGAAGGCCTGCACGATGCGCCACAGGATCAGCCACAGGGCGCCCGCGCCCGCCCGGAACGGGTCGAGGGACAGCGCGACGGAGGCACAGGCGAAGACCAGGAAGCCGAGGTTGTAGATGCGGACCCGGCCGAACATGTCGCCGAGCCGGCCGAGGACGACGACCAGCACGGCCGACACCAGCAGATAGCCGAGGATCATCCACAGCAGATAGCCGATGTTGCCCGCGGCGAGCGGGTCCAGGCCGATCCCGCGGAAGATGGCCGGCAGCGAGATGATCACGATGGAGGCGTCCATCGTGGCGATCAGGACGCCGAGCGTGGTGTTGGACAGGGCGACCCACTTGTAGCCGGGGCCGGGTGGTGTGTCCCGGAGGCGGGCGGAGCGGGCGAGCAGCCGGCCGCGCAGGCCTGCGGCGGACCCGCCGGGCACGCCGCCGGGCGCCTGCCCGCTCACAGCCGTTCCGCCAGTCGGTCGAGGAGCGGCAGCACGGCACGCAGTGCCTCGCGCTCCTGCGGGGTGAACTCGTCCAGGGCGTGGGCGAGCCGGCCCACGGACTCGGAGCGGCGCTCCTCCAGCACGGCCCGGCCCGCGTCGGTGATCGACACGATGGCCCGCCGTCCGTCGGCCGCGTCGGGGGTACGGCTGACCAGTCCGCGCTGTTCGAGTCCGGCGAGGGTGGTGGCCATCGCCTGGGGGCGGACGCGTTCCAGCTCGGCGAGCGAGCCGGGCGAGTCCGGTCCGGCGGTGGCCAGCCGGGACAGCACGGAGACGCCGGAGAGGGTCACGTCCCCCACGGCGTGTGCCTGGCGCAGCCTGCGGACGATCCGGCCCATGGCCAGTCGTAGCGCGGCGGCGAGCGTCGTGTTGTCCACATCCACGATTACTAACAATAGGTTTATCAGTCTGGACTGTTCAACCAAGGATGAGTAATCGGCGAGGGATGAGTCATCGGCGCGAGGCCGGGCTGCGCTGTCTATGCCTTGGGCCATGGCCGGTCGTCGGGGTCCGAGGGCGGGCGGGGCGGCGGGGGCTCGCCCGCGGTGAGGTGTTCCAGGACCTCCACCAGTTCCTGGCAGGCGTTTTCGACGGAGCGGCGGGTGTTGCGCTGCTCGGTGATGACGGCCGACAGCAGCAGCGCGGTCAGGGCCATCGTGCCGTTGAATGCCTGGAGCTTCGCCATGACCTCGATCGGGGTCAGCCCCGCGAAGGCCCCGACGCCGTCCGTCGCGGCGACGGTGGCCAGCACGGACGTGAGCAGGGCGCAGAGCATGCTGCCCACCAGCTCGAAGCGCAGCGCGGCGCAGATGATGACCGGATAGACGAGGTAGAGCAGGCTGATGGTGCTGTAGGCGGCCAGCGGTACGACGAAGCAGACCACGACGGCCAGCGCGGTGGCCTCCTTCCAGCGCGCCATGGGCGGCGGCCAGCGAGCCCTGTGCAGCATCAGCAGCAACGGGGCGACGATGAGGACCCCCATGGCGTCGCCCACCCACCAGGCCAGCCACACGGCCCAGAAGCTGCGCGCGGGCAGCTTGTCCGTGATCAGCAGGAGGCTGACACCGATGGTCGCGCTGATCAGCATGGCGGTCAGCGCGCCGAGGAACACCAGGGCGAGGCCGTCGCGTAACCGGCTGACGTCGGTGCGGAAGCGGGCCCGGCGCAGCAGCAGCACCGCACACACCGGCGCGACGGTGTTGCCGAACAGAAAGCCGAGGAGATCGAGGCTGGGGGGCGCGAGGTACAGGATGGCGAAGAGCGCCCCCAGCGTGATGCCGGGCCAGCAGCCCAGCCCGAAGATCAGCAGGGCGGCGACGGCGACGCCGGTGGGCGGCCAGATGGGGGTGACCACGGAGCCCTCGACGACGAGCCGGCGCAGCAGGCCGAGCCGCGCCGCGCCGTAGTAGCAGGCCGCGACGGCCAGCACCCGGACGGCGTAGCCGCCCGGCCGGCGCAGATCCTCGAAACCCACCACAGCAGCAATCTCACACCGATGGCCCGCGCTCGGCGAGGCGAGAGACGTCCGGTCCCGCTCTATGGCTGAACGCCGGACCCCTGACCGCCCCACCGGTCCGGCGGCCGCACCCCCGGCCCGTCGAGGCCCACGACGAGGACGGCGGCGTCGTCCTCGTGCCCCACGCTCTCCGCACCCTTGATCACGGCTGCGGCCAGCGCGTGTGCCTCCAGTCCCGCGACGGCCGCGATGCCCGCGAGCCGCACCACCTGGTCGAGTCCCTCCTCGATGCTCAGCGACGGGCCCTCCACGACACCGTCGGTGAGCAGGACGAACACCCCGCCCGTGGTGAGCCGGTGCCGGGTCACCAGGTACTCCATCCCGGGCTCGATGCCGAGCGGTGGCCCTCCCTCGTCGTCCACCACGCCGGACTTTCCGTCCGCCGTGGCCCAGACGAAGGGGATGTGCCCGGCCCGCGCGCTCTCCAGTACGCCCGTGACCGGGTCGAGCCGCATGAAGGTGCAGGTGGCGAACAGCTCGCTGCCCAGCGAGAGCAGCAGCTCATTGGTCCGGCCGAGGAGTTCGCCGGGCTCGCTGGTGACGGAGGCGAGGGCGCGCAGCCCGGCCCGGACCTGGCCCATGAAGGCGGCGGCCTCGATGTTGTGGCCCTGTACGTCGCCGATGGACAGCCCGATGCGGCCGTCGGGCATGGTGAAGGCGTCGTACCAGTCGCCGCCGACGTTGAGGCCGTAGGTGGCGGGTGTGTAGCGCACCGCCAGGTGCAGGCCGGGGGCGGTCGGCAGATCCCGGGGCAGCATCCCGCGCTGCAGCGCGATGGCCAGCTCGACCTGGGTGCGCTGCAGCTCCGCGCGCTCGCGTGCCTGGGCGGTGAGCGAACCTAGTCTGGCCAGCAGCTCGTCGCCGTTGTCCGTGGAGCGCTTGCGGGGCATCGATCACTTCCGGCTGGGCGGTGGCCCGACAGGGCAAACGCCTAGATTTTACCTTTATAGGATGATCCTGCCCCAGGGGGATTTCCCGCCCTGATCGGGCTGGTCACCGAGCGCCCCGCACGGCCAGGCCCCGGGCGCCGAGGGCCGCCGCCCACACCGGGAGCGGGAACGCCGCGACCCGTTCCATGCCGCGCATGCCGAGCCCGAGGTAGTGATGGGAGAGGAAGAGCCCGAAGGCGGTGAGTGCCACGCCGCCGGGCAGTACGCTCCCCCACCGCAGGGGACGCGGCACGTCCAGAGCGACTCCCGCCGACAGCAGGCCGAGGGTCACGAACGAGACGTTCATCAGCGTGTGCTGGGGCGAGCAGACGTAACGCGGTTCGGGGTCCGACTGCCGGGCGCAGTGCGCGTTGCCCAGATCACTGATGTTGTTCCGCGCCCAGCTGTACTGGCTCTCCCACGCCGACTCGACGACACCGTGCAGGACGAAGAACTGCGCCACACCCACGACCGACGCCGCACACCCCCACCGATACCGCACCTGTCCACCTCTCCTCAGCTGCCCTCGATCGACTCCGGTGCCCACAGCCGATCACGCGGCAGCTCCCCGGGGCGCTGCGGCAGACCCCTGGAAGGCGGGTGAGGATTTCCCCAGGTGTGCGGCTCAGGCGTACCGGGCCCGGCATCTGACCTTCCGCGACTGGCTCGTTCAGCGCAAACCCTGTTCCACCCGCCCGGTGCATCGCCATGAACACGGAACTGATTGTGGCATCCCTTTCCGGGGTTGTGGCCCTGGTGAGCGCGGCCTACAGTTCCCAGGCGAATAGGAATAACTCCCTCCTCAAAGACGACCTGGAGCGGCAGAAGGCCGAGCGTTCTCGGACGTTGGAGCGGCAGGACGTCATGAGCCGCTTTCGCGATCCGCTACTCTGGGCTGCCTTCGATCTTCAGTCCCGACTGTTCAACATTACCAGCCAAGGTTTTTTGAGGGTGTACTTTGTTCAACCGCATGACCAGCGGTACGCCGTGCGCAGCACCCTGCACGTGCTCGCCGAGTACCTCGCATGGGTTGAGATTCTCAGGCGTCGCATCTATTTCTTTGATCTGGGCAACCAACGCATCGGCAAGGTTCTGAACGACGATGGCTATGCAGACCGAAACTTCCAGTTGTCTCGCAGCAATCAGAGGGCCATTGGAGAACTTGTCATCAAGGATGGCAAAGATGCCGAGTGCTGCATGGGATATGCGGAGTTCTGCTCATACCTGGAATCGGACTCAGAGTTCGCATCCTGGTTCGCGCCGCTTTCCGACAGCATCACCGAACTGGCTTCACTTCAGGGCCGACATCCCCGTTTGGTAGACCTGCAAGTCGCCCTGATGGACTTGATTGACTTCCTTGACCCGCAGCAAGAACGCTTCCCCCAGAAACACCGATTCCGATTGAACCACTACTGAACGGCTAGTACTCCAGCTGTAGATCGTGATCTTGCTGGTGGAACTGTGACCACGAGGAAGGATCGATATCGGATCGCGTACGGCGGTCGCCAACTGGCACGCTGCCTCCATGGATCATGCGGAAGTACTTCTCATCGGAGGGCGGGCCGGGGTCGGCAAGACGACGGTGGGGTGGGAGGTTTCGGCGCTGCTGCGCGTCGCGGCCGTTCCTCACGCGGTCATCGATGGTGACTTCATGGGGCAGGTACACCCGGCGCCGGAGGGGGACCCTGACCGCTCGGAGGTCACCGAGAGCAACCTGAGGGCCGTGTGGGCGAACTTCGCTCAGCGCGGCTACCGCCGCCTGATCTATACGAACACCCTGAGCGTGCTGCCTGAGGCGACGGGCATATTTGAGCGTGTCATGGGGGCCGGGGTGCGGATCGTACGGGTTCTGCTCACCGCCTCCGATGCCACCGCTCGGGAGCGCTTGGTGGGCCGGGAACTCGGCTCGGAGCTGGAGAAGGAACTACAAGGCAGTGTTCGCAAGGCACGTCTCCTGGATGAGAAGGCTCCTGCGGAGACGGTGCGGGTGATGACGGACGGCCGGCTTGTGGTGGACATCGCGCGGGAAGTGGTGGCCGCCACTGGCTGGACCGGGCCCCACTCCGCCTGCAGATCGTGAGCGGGCCGGTCCGGAAGGTGCGGCCACCGTTGATCATCGGTGTGTGAAGACAGAAGATCAGGCGGTGGCCGCGGGTCACAGCATAGATCCTGCCCGCTGGCAGGAGACGTTCGAGGCCCTGATGGGGCGTATCGCGGGACGGTTCGCCCGGGTGGAACCGCGCCGCCGGGCACGCGAGTTCGTACTCGGGCTGCTGTCGGACCTGCCGCGCAAGAACTGCTGGACGATCGCGGAGTGGGCCGGGGAGAAGACCCCGCACGGCATGCAGCACCTGCTGTGCCGGGCGTCCTGGGACGCCAATGCCGTGCGGGACGATGTGCGCGAGTACGTCGTCGAACATCTCCACGACGAGGCCGCGGTGCTGGTCGTGGACGAGACCGGCGACGTGAAGAAGGGCACCCGCACCGTCGGGGTCCAGCGTCAGTACACCGGCACCGCCGGGCGAATCGAGAACTCGCAGGTCGCCGTCTATCTCGTCTATGCGGGCGCCCGCGGATACGCGGCGGTGGACCGGGAGTTGTACGTCCCGCGTTCGTGGACCTGCGACCCGGATCGCTGCCGGGCGGCCGGGCTCGGCGAGGACGCCGTCTTCGCCGCCAAGCCGGAGCTGGCCCGCGTGATGATCGAACGGTTCCTGGATGCCGGGCACTGGGTCGGCTGGGTGACCGGCGACGAGGTCTACGGGGGCAACCCGAAGCTGCGCGCCGCCCTGGAGGAACGCGGCATCGGCTACGTCCTCGCGGTGGCCTGCTCAGCCGAAGTAGCCACCGAAGCGGGAACGTTCCGGGCCGACGCGCTGGCGGCGAAGCTGCCCCGGCACGCCTGGCAGAAGCTGTCGGCCGGGCGCGGCGCGAAGGGCCACCGCTTCTACGACTGGGCCGTCATCGACCTCGCCGGGGCGGCGCCGGGACACCGCCAGCTGCTGATCCGGCGCAACCGCTCCACCAGCGAACTCGCCTACTACCGCTGCCATTCCGTCCAGCCGGTCCCGCTGAGCACCCTGGTCAGGACGGCCGGCTCCAGGTGGCGGGTGGAGGAGACCTTCCAGACCGGGAAGGGCTTGATCGGGCTCGATGAGCACCAAGTCCGCCGCTACCCGTCCTGGATCCGCTGGGTCACCCTCGCGATGCTCGCCCATGCCTTCCTCGCCGTCGTCCGCGCCGACGAACACGCCCGTCGGCCAGGACCGCACGACCTGATTCCACTGACCTGCAACGAGATCCAGCGCCAAATTCCTCGCCTTTGCCGTCCGGCCTCTCCATGACCTCGCTCACCGGCTCGGCTGGTCCGACTGGCGACGCCGTCACCAGGCACGATCACAGACCAGCCACTACCGGCGACAAACCTCATCCCAGCCATGAAGATCACGATCTACAGCTGGAGTACTAGATGCACAGCCAGGTACCACGACGCGTGAGCGACGGACGTGGGATACGACCAAGCGCAGCTCCCCGCAAGAAGCACAGCTCAGTACCATCCGTCCAGCGCCGACATGAATCCCTCGAAGTCGTCCCGGTAGAGGGTGTGCCCGGCCCCCGGGACGGTGCGGACCTCGAAGCCCCGCTGCGCCAGCTCCCCCGCCGCCTCGGGGGACACGAGACGGCTGGAGTCGGCCAGCATGACCAGTGAGGGCACCACCGGGCGGGCCGGGGTGCGGCTGACCGCGTAGGCGTCGGGGAGGGCGTACGCGGTCGCGGGGTCCCAGGCGGCGAGCGTGGCCAACTCGACGTGCACGTCGGCCTCTTCCCACCGTGGGTTGAAGCCCGTGATCATCGCGCGGGGCGCGTCCTTGAAGGACGCGAAGGCGGAGGCGACCGCGTGGGCGTTCTCACCCACCTCCCAGGCCGGGTCGCAGTAGACGGCCCGCTCCGGTGCCAGCCGTTCGACGGCGAGGGCCAGCGCCATGGCACCGAGCGAGTGGCCGATCGCCAACTCCGGGCTCCCGGGCAGGGTTTCCACCAGGTCGTCGGCCCAGATCTCGGCGCCGTACTCCCCCGGCCGCTCGCGCCGTGCCCGCGCAGGTCCACGCCGACAACCCGGTAGCCCTTGTCCGCCAGGGCCGGCGCGACCCGGCGCCAGGTCCGGTGGTCGGACATGATCCCGTGGACCAGGACGGCGACCCGGTCCCCGGTCCCCCACTCACGGGTGTGCAGCTTCATCGACACGCCTCTCTCGTCAGGAGTCCACACGATCCTTTCGTCGCACCGGCCCCTGATCCAGCCGTTTTCGGCCGTGGCGGGCGCTCTTCCCGTGGAAACCGGCCGGTGACTCACAGCGGGGAGTGGGCCACCACCGTCACATAGGCGCCGTACAGCAGGGACACGACGGCCAGGGCGCCACCGACGAACAGGGCCTGGGCCGGTCGGACCCGCCAGGTGCGGGCGAGGGCACGCGCCGGAGGGATCAGCAGGGGGAAGACCGGCAGCAGGAAACGCGGCTTGGACGAGAACGAGCCGGAACCGCCGACCACGAGCAGCACCAGCACCCCCGCGAAGACGATCAGGGCGAGCGGGGCGCGGTCCAGGCAGAGCAGCCCGAAGAGGACGACACTGATCGCGACGATCATCAGGGCGGCCGGGTAGACGAAGCCGCCGCCGTGCAGGAGCAGCGCTCTGACAAAGCGCACGGCACCGGCGCCGAAGTCGAAGCGCGAGGCCCAGGCGCTCTGGATCTTGAAGTAGCCCCCCAGCAGGTCGCCGGTCCGCTGCCCCACCCACAGGACGTAGGCGAGCCAGCCCAGCGGGGCGAGCAGGGCGCCGGCCCACAAGGTCGCGGCCACCCGGCCGCGCTGCCGCAGCACCTCCTGCGCGGCGGCCAGGCCGACGGCCGCCGCCACCGCGAATCCGGTCGGCCGGGACAGGCCCGCCAGCGCGGCCAGCGAACCGGCCCACAGCCAGCGGCCCTTGAGCACGCAGTACAGGGACCAGACGGCCAGCCCGGCGAAGAGGGACTCGGTGTAGGCGATGGTGAGCTCGACGGAGTGCGGCAGGACGGCCCACAGTCCGACCAGGGCGGTGGCGACGGCACGCCCGTACAGGTGGTGGCCGAGGACGTAGACGCCGTACGCGGCCGCGCCGGCGGCGGCCCAGGCGATCAGCAGCCCGGCCTGGCCGGGGGTGAGCGGGAGGACCGTGGTCAGGGCCCGGATGAGCCCGGGGTAGAGCGGGAAGAACGCCCAGTCGGCCTGCACCCCGCCGCTCGGGGTGATCCAGATGAGGTGCCCGTAGCCATGGGTGGCGATGTGCAGGTACCAGCGGGAGTCCCAGGAGTGGGCCAGGCTCCTGACCAGCGGGTGTCCGGTGAGGTGGTTGGCGACGATCACGACGAGGATCCCGGCGGTCCGGACCGCCGCGAACAGTGCGAGGGCCCGCAGGGCGCCTTCGGGGATCCGGTGCCGGGCGACGAGGGGCAGCGCGGGGCGGCGGAAGGGACGGGACGGGACGGCCGGCTCGGGCCGGGGTACGGAGGACGTGCTCACTCTCCGACCTTGGTCACGTCACTGCGGACGTGCAATCCGCGACCCGGCTTTCTTACGGTCTTCCACCCTGATTCAGGACCCCCGTAAAGACCAGAACCGGGTGTTGTTATCATCTGAGCGCTGCCTAGCTCGAAAGATGGATCTGTGACTGTCAACGACGACTCGTTCACCAACTGGAAGAACCGCGAGGAGATCGCGGAGTCGATGATCCCGATCATCGGGAAGCTGCACCGCGAGCGGGACGTGACGGTCCTGCTGCACAGCCGCTCCTTGGTGAACAAGTCGGTGGTCAGCATCCTGAAGACGCACCGCTTCGCCCGGCAGATCGCCGGCGAGGAGCTGTCGGTCACCGAGACCATGCCGTTCCTCCAGGCCCTGACCGCCCTGGACCTCGGACCGTCCCAGATCGACCTCGGGATGCTCGCCGCCACCTACAAGGCCGACGACCGCGGCCTGAGCGTGGCCGAGTTCACCGCCGAGGCCGTCGCCGGTGCCACGGGCGCCAACAAGATCGAGCGCCGCGAGCCCCGCGACGTCGTCCTCTACGGCTTCGGCCGCATCGGCCGGCTCGTCGCCCGCCTCCTGATCGAGAAGTCCGGCTCCGGCAACGGCCTGCGGCTGCGTGCCATCGTCGTGCGCGGCGGCGGAGACCAGGACATCGTCAAGCGCGCGTCGCTGCTGCGCCGGGACTCCATCCACGGCCAGTTCCACGGCACGATCACCGTGGACGAGGACAACAGCACGATCGTCGCCAACGGCAACGCGATCAAGGTGATCTACGCCGACGACCCGGCGTCCGTGGACTACACCGAGTACGGCATCCGGGACGCCATCCTCATCGACAACACCGGCAAGTGGCGCGACCGCGAGGGCCTCTCCAAGCACCTGCGCCCCGGTGTCGACAAGGTCGTGCTGACCGCGCCGGGCAAGGGCGACGTCCCGAACATCGTGCACGGCGTCAACCACGACACGATCAAGCCGGACGAGCAGATCCTGTCCTGCGCCTCCTGCACCACCAACGCGATCGTGCCGCCGCTGAAGGCGATGGACGACGAGTACGGCGTGCTGCGCGGCCACGTGGAGACCGTCCACTCGTTCACCAACGACCAGAACCTGCTGGACAACTACCACAAGGCCGACCGCCGCGGCCGTTCCGCGCCGCTCAACATGGTGATCACCGAGACCGGTGCCGCCTCCGCCGTCGCGAAGGCCCTGCCCGACCTCAAGGCGAAGATCACCGGCAGCTCGATCCGGGTTCCGGTCCCGGACGTCTCGATCGCGATCCTCAACCTGCAGCTGGGCCGCGAGACCACCCGCGAGGACGTCCACGACTACCTGCGGGACGTGTCGCTGACCTCGCCGCTCAAGCGCCAGATCGACTTCACCACGGCGCCGGACGCGGTCTCCAGCGACTTCATCGGCTCGCGCCACGCCTCGATCGTGGACGCCGGTGCGCTCAAGGTGGAGGGCGACAACGCGATCCTCTACCTGTGGTACGACAACGAGTTCGGCTACTCCTGCCAGGTCGTGCGGGTCGTCCAGCACGTCTCGGGCGTCGAGTACCCGACGTACCCGGCGACGGCGGTCTGACGCCGGGGATCCGTGTGACACATGCGGCCGCCGACCGGGGTTCCGGTCGGCGGCCGCTGTGCTCGGGCGCGGACGGTCAGGCCGCTGACGGCCTGGCGCAGGCGCCCGCGGCGCACGCCGTGAGCCACTGGTCGAAGTCGGCGTCGTAGCGGGTGCCGATGCCGTCGTGGTAG
Organism: Streptomyces sp. Ag109_G2-15; assembly: GCF_900215565.1. Classification (NCBI taxonomy): domain Bacteria; kingdom Bacillati; phylum Actinomycetota; class Actinomycetes; order Kitasatosporales; family Streptomycetaceae; genus Streptomyces; species Streptomyces sp. Ag109_G2-15. The sequence goes on along the minus strand of NZ_OCNI01000001.1, from coordinate 7,400,197 downwards.
ACGGCGTATCCGCCGGTGTAGTCACCTGCGCGGAAGCGGGCGAGCATGCGCTGGATGTCGTCGGGGTGCCGCTCGGCCATGTAGCGCACGGCGAGGTAGCCCCACGGGTAGGTGCGGGTCACGTCGCTGTTGGCGTAGGTGTTCTCGAACAGGGTGCTCAGCTTGTACGTGTGCTTGGCGGCCTCCTGGATCGCCTGGTCGTCGGCGAGGCCCCGGTAGCTGTAGGAGACGTACTCGGCAAGGCCCTCGATCCACCACACGTCCGGCACCGAGGTCTGCTGGGTGAAGTCGCCCTTCATGTCGTCGCGGGCGTCGAGGAAGTGCGTGTACTCGTGGTTGAGGTTCCAGATCCGGGCCACGAAGCCGTCGTCGTAGTTCTTCTGGTACATGATCGACGTGACGTGGTTGGCCGGGTCGGACGGGTCGCCGTCCAGGGTCATGCCGCCGTTGTCGGTGCTGATGCCGTAGATCGGGCCGGCGTAGGTCTGGTAGTCGGTCCGGCTGGCGAAGACCACCAGCTGGATGGTGGACACGTACTGGCCCGGTATCGCCCCGTCGGCCTTGACCAGACCGCGGAAGTAGGTGCTCTGGTTCAGCACGCTGGCGCAGGCGGCGTCGAGGTCGGCGGCGGTCAGGGACTGGGCGAGGATGCTGACGTTCGCGTCGCAGTGCCGGGTGACCGGCAGGACGGCCTTGGTGAGCTTCGCCGGCAGGTCGCAGACGTCGTAGTACGCGCAGTCGGCGCTGTCGTAGGAGTTGGCCTGCGTGGCCACGGCGACCCAGAGTCCGGCCGTGGGACCGGTGATCCCCGTCCGGTCCAGCAGGTCCTTGGTCAACGGCCGGACGGTCTCTCGCAGTTGCGGGTGCTCGACGTAACGGGCCAGGTTCATCCCGGCGTTGGAGTCCAGGAAGGCCAGGTCGGTGCCGAGCTGGTCGGTGTTGGCCAGCGCGTAGTCGTACAGGGTGTCGATGATGCGCGGGTCGGCGTCGACCGCCTGCACGTACGCCGGGTTCCAGTTGCCGCGCCACAGGGGTGTGTAGACGTCGTTGACGGCCCTGATCATGCTGTCGATCGCGTCGTACGAGCTGTCGTAGTCGTCCAGCAGCCGCCGGTAGACGTTCAGGTAGCGGCCCTGCTGGTCGGCGCTGTCGGTGAGGATGACCGTCTCGCCGAGGACGTCACCGTTCGCGGCCGTCACGTCCCGGGAGTGGGAGCGGGCGAAGAAGGTGTCCAGGCCGCCCGTGACGGCGGTGGTGAGGCGCGAGGTGTACGACCCCACGTCCCCGGGGTGGTTGAACTGCACGTAGTAGCCGGCGCGCAGGAAGAGGACCAACTGCTGCAGACTGCCGGAGTTGTCGCCCTGGTACTGCCCGGCCGTCCGCGTGAACGCGTTCGCCACGGTCAGCATCTGCGCCTGGCGGAAGACGTCGTGCGCGTCCCTGCCGGTGACCGAGAAGAGGGTGTTCACGCAGTCCGTGGAGGAGGCCTTCACGAGCGAGACGAGGGCGGATCCGGTACGGCCGCCGAAGTCGGCCGGAGTGCAGGAGGCCCCCTTGGCCACACCGCGTGGGGCGGTTTCCATGCTCCGGGTCAACGTCGTTGCGTGGGGCGGGAGTTGGGCGGGGCTGAGGCGCCTCGCCGGGGCCGCGGGGCGTTCGGTGGCACCGGTGGTCGCGCCGGTGGGGGGTGGCACCGGGGTGTGCCTGCCGGGTGTGCGGGCGGCCGTACCGGTATGCGGCTGGGGTGCTGCCAGCGCCGGGGTGGACAGCAGGCCGGCCACGGTGACGCAGACGGCGGCGGCACCGGCCATGCGTCTGGGCAGCGCGAAGCGATAGCGCATCGGGATTCCTCCACGAAGGGATGCGCCTCGGTGGGGTGTTGAGGCGTGTGAGGCACTGTCTCAGCGCGCCACCCGCACAACAATGGCGTGTGACATAGCACATGGCACTACGCGCCCATAACATCGCGGCACGCTGGGGCGGCGACCGCTACGCCCCGGCGATACTCCAGGTGCGCGACGCCCAGGTCCTCAAGTGCGGTGCCTGGGCGACCAGATCGCGGTAGGCGCCGAGGGCCGACTGGAAGAGCGTCTCCACGACGTCGGCGGTGACGGTGTCGGGGCGCCAGGCCAGCACATAACGGCACCACAGCGGCGATCCGGCCAGCGGCTTGACCGTGACGTGCGGGATCGGGCGCAGCGTCGGCTGCACCAGGGACACCCCGAGGCCGTCGGCGATCATGCTCTGCAGCTGGGTCTGGTCCCCGAGGAACTCGTGGACGGCGACCGGGGTGAACCCGGCCGCCGCGCAGGCGTCGTAGAACACGCCGGGCCAGCCGGCGCCGTCGTCCGGGGTCACGAACCAGTCGTCCTCGGCCAGGTCGGCCAGCTGCACCTGGGCGCGCTGACGCAGCCGGTGGCGCGAGGGCAGGGCGACGAATGTCGGCTCGGTGACGATGCCGCGGTGTTGCACGGCGGTCGAGTGCCGCAGCTCCATGCCCGGGTAGTCGGCGGCGATGGCCGCGTCGACCGCGCCCTCCTCCAGCAGCTCGACGATCCGTGAGGAGGCGTAGACGCTGGTCACGGCGAGGGACAGCTCCGGCAGCCGGGTGCGGACGCGGGACACCGTGCCCGAGAGCATGGGCGAGTTGGTCGCGGCCACGCGCAGCGTACGGCGCGGCCGGGCGGAGGCGGGGCGGTGGCCGATGGCGTCGACGCGGGCCAGCACGTCCCGGGCCTGGGCGACCACCTCGGCGCCGTACCGGGTGGGCCGCACTCCGCTGGCGCTCCGTTCGAAGAGCGGCTCGCCCAGGTGGCGCTCGATACGTCTGAGCTGTGTGCTCACGGCGGGCTGCGAGTACCCGAGGTGCGCTGCGGCGCGGCCCACGCTGCCCGCGTCGGCGATCGCGCACAGCACCCGCAGGTGCCGAAGCTCCAGCTCCATCCGTCCACTCCCCGTTTCGTCCCACGACCGGCTCCCGGACATTGTCCGTCTCCCGGGAAACCCATGCTCACGGCATCCGCCGGCCGTGGTCGCGGCCGGCGGACGGAAGCGTTCCATCGCACCGGCGCGCGCACAAGTCGAGGCTCCGGGCCCGTTACGTTCCGCAGGCCGGCCGTCACCCCCGGGGTGTCAGTGCCGGCCGAGCACCTCCGCGACCCGGATGAACCCGTCCGTGCCGTGGCCCAGACCGATGACCCGGCGGGCCATGCCCTCCGCCGCGCGCATCACGCCCGCGTCGATGCCGTGGGCCTCGGAGACCGCGACGACGTGGGTCATGGTCGAGACGGCCGAGGTGATGGGGTTGATCGCCCCGGAGTAGCTGCCGCTGTCGGCGTCCTCGGCGAACTCCGCGAAGAGCGGCGGCAGGATGGCGCCGATGCCCTGGGCGAAGGGTGCCAGTTCCCGGGCGGTGACGCCCTCTGCCCGGGCGATCGCCACGGCGTGTGCGTAGCCCGCCATCGCAGTCCAGAAGATGTCGAGCAGGGCGATGTCGTAGGTGGCGGCGCGCCCGATCTCCTCGCCGAGGTGGGTGTGCGTGCCGCCCAGGGCCTCCAGCACGGGCAGGTGCTCCTGGAAGAGGTCCTGCGGGCCGCTGTGCAGGAACACGGCGTCGGGCGTGCCGATGCTCGGTGCCGGCGTCATGATCGCGCCGTCCAGGTAGCGGATGCCGTGGGCGGCCGCCCAGGCCGCTGTGCCCCGGGCGCGGTCCGGGGTGTCGGCGGTGAGGTTGACGACGGTACGGCCCTTCAGGGCCCGGGCGACCGCGTCCTGGCGCAGGACGGCGTCGGCCGCGTCGTAGTTCACCAGACAGACGACGATCAGATCGCTCGCGGCGACGGCCTCCTCGGCGGTCGCGGCGCCGGCCGCGCCCTGTCCGATCAGTTCGCGGTCCCTGCCCGGCGTGCGGTTCCAGACCGTGGTCCGCAGTCCGGCCTCGAGGAAGGCGCCGGCCAGCGAGCGGCCCATCGGGCCGAGACCGAGCACGGTGACCGTGGGGTGTCCGGATGGAATAGACATGACTCAACTCCCGTATAGGTAAAGGCAAGCAGAAGAACGGACCAGGCAGAGGACCGGAGAGGACCAGATGACGCGCAGCCGTGCCCAGGATCCGAACGTGTGCGGAGTGACCGCCGCGATCGCCGTGATCGACGGCAAGTGGAAGACCTCGCTGCTGTGGCTGCTGGAGTCCGGCCCGCACCGGCCGGGCGAGCTGCGGCGCCGGCTGCCGGGGCTCAGCGAGAAGGTGCTGACTCAGGCGCTGCGCGAGATGGAGTCGGACGGGCTGGTGCACCGGGAGGTGCACGACGTGCTGCCGCCGAAGACGGTGTACGCGCTGACCGGGTTCGGCCGCGACCTGGCCGAGGCCCTGGGCCCCCTGTCCGACTGGGGCCACCGCCGCCTGGATCGGCTCGTCGCGTCCCGGCCGGCCTCCTGACGCACTGCCACCCTCACCTCCCCGCTCCCCCGTCCGGCAGCCCCTGACCTCGGAGAACAGCCTCTCCCGGTGCGTCGGGGCTGCCAAGTACCCACAAAAAAGTGGGTGTTCGCGAGCCACCCTCCGGTCCGCTGCCGGCCTCCGGTTCGCCGCCGGCCTCCGCTCTCTTGACGCGACCGCCCCTGGATGCGAGTTTTTTTATCGATACAAAGGATCTCGGATTGGAGTACCGCCGTGCCCACCGCCACCGCGATCATCAACCTGGACATCGAGGGACCGACGATCAGCCGCCATCTCTACGGCCACTTCGCCGAGCATCTCGGGCGGTGTGTGTACGGCGGCTTCTGGGTCGGCGAGGACTCCCCGGTCCCGAACGAGGGCGGCATCCGGCTCGACGTCGTCGAGGCGTTGCGCGCGCTGAACATCCCCAACCTCCGCTGGCCGGGCGGCTGTTTCGCCGACGAGTACCACTGGCAGGACGGCATCGGCCCGCGTGAGCTGCGGCCCCGGATGGTCAACACGCACTGGGGCAACGTCGAGGAGAACAACCACTTCGGCACCCACGAGTTCATGGCCCTGTGCGAACTGCTGGGCGCGGAGCCGTACATCAGCGGCAACGTGGGCAGCGGAACCGTCCGTGAGATGAGCGAGTGGGTCGAGTACCTGACCCGCGACGGTGACAGCCCGATGGTGCGGCTCAGGAAGGCCAACGGCCGCGAGGAGCCGTGGCGGGTCAGGTTCTGGGGCATCGGCAACGAGACCTGGGGCTGCGGCGGCAACATGCGCGCCGAGTACTCCGCCGACCTGGCCCGCCAGTACGCCACGTACTGCCGTGACCACGGCGACAACAAGCTGTACCGCATCGCCTCGGGCGCCTCCGACGACGACTACAAGTGGACCGAGACGCTGATGCGGCAGATCAGCTGCTTCGGCTGCGAGGCCACCCCGCGCACGTACTTCCAGGGCATCTCCGTCCACTACTACACGCTGGCCGGCCCCTGGGAGGCGAAGGGCAGCGCCACCGCGTTCGACGCCGAGGATCACTACCGCACGATGCTGTCCGCGCGACGCGTGGACCGGATCCTCACCGGCCACTCCACCGTCATGGACGTCTACGACCCCCGGCGCACGGTCGGTCTCGTGCTGGACGAGTGGGGCACCTGGTGGGACGTGGAGCCCGGCACCAACCCCGGCTTCCTGTTCCAGCAGAACACCATGCGGGACGCGCTGGTGGCGAGCACCCACTTCGACGTGTTCCACCGGCACGCGGCGCGCCTGTCCATGGCCAACATCGCCCAGACGGTCAACGTGCTGCAGGCCATGCTCCTCACCGACGGGGACGCGCTGGTGCTGACCCCGACGTACCACGTGTTCGAGATGAACAAGGGCCATCAGGACGCCACTTCGCTCCCGGTTCACCTGCGGACCGGGTCCGCCCGGCGCCGGGTCGGGGACGACGAGCTGGAGACGGTGTCGGCCTCCGCCAGTGTGAAGGACGGCTCGCTGCTGGTCTCGGTGAGCAACCTGGACGCCGAGGAGTCCGCCGAGGTGAGCCTGGACCTGCGCGGCGGCCGCATCGGTGAGCCGTACGCGCGCATCCTGACGGCCGACAAGGTGCAGGCGCACAACACCCCGCAGGCGCCCACGGCCGTGACACCGCGCCCCTTCGAAGACCTGACCGTCACCGACCGGGGACTGTCCCTCACCCTCCCGCCGCACTCGTTCGTCACGGTCCAGGCGCCCGTGACCCTCGCGGACTGAGCGGAGCCGGCCATGGACCGACCGATCCCCGCCCGGCACACGCGCCCCCCGATGGGCTGGAACAGCTGGGACTGCTACGGCACCACGGTCACCGAGGACGAGGTGCTCGCCAACGCCGAGTTCCTGCGGGACCACCTGCTCACGCACGGCTGGGACACCGTGGTGGTGGACATCCAGTGGTACGAGCCGACGGCCCGCGCCCACGGATACAACCCGGACGCCCCGCTGGTCCTCGACGCCCACGGCCGCCAGCTCCCGGCCCCGAACCGGTTCCCGTCCGCCGCCGGCGGGGCCGGTTTCGGCCCGCTCGCCCAGCGGGTGCACGATCTCGGCCTGCGCTTCGGCCTGCACATCATGCGGGGCGTCCCGCGCCGGGCCGTCGCCGCCCGGCTGCCCGTCGCCGGCACCGGCTTCACCGCCGACGAGATCGCCGACACCGGCTCGGTCTGCCCCTGGAACTCCGACAACTACGGCCTGAACCACGACCATCGGGGCGCCCAGGCGTACTACGACTCCCAGGTCGCCCAGTTCGCCCGCTGGGGCGTGGACTTCGTCAAGGCCGACGACATGCTGTTCCCGTACCACGAGCGGGAGATCGCCGCCTACGCCCGGGCGATCGAACGCAGTGGGCGGCCGATCGAGCTGAGCCTCTCCCCCGGCACCGACGTCTCCCTCGCCCGCCTGGACCATCTGCGGGCGAACGCCACCATGTGGCGGGTCTGCGACGACCTGTGGGACCGCTGGGAGGACGTCGAGGCCCAGTTCGCCCGGATGGCCCGGTGGGCTCCCTGGCAGGGCGAAGGCCGCTGGGCGGACGCCGACATGCTGCCCCTGGGCCGGATCGGCATCCGGGCCGAGCGCGGCGAGGACCGGCTGTGCCGCCTGACCCGCCCGGAGCAGATCAGCCTGCTCACCCTGTGGCTGATCTCCCGCTCGCCGCTGATGATGGGCGGCGACCTGCCGACCAGCCCGCCGGAGACCGTCGAACTGCTCACCAACGACGAGGCGTTGGCCGTACTGTGGCACAGCACCGGCAACCGCGAGGTGCTCCGCGAGGGCGACCTCGTCCTGTGGACCGCCGACGACACCGACGGGACCACCCGCTACGCGGCCGTGTTCTCCCTGGCCGACGGCCCCCGCCGGTTGCAGGTGCCGCTGGGCTCGGTCGGCGCGCGCCCCGGGGACCGCGTCCGCGAGGTGTGGACCCGTACCGACACCGCGCACGACGGCCGCCACCTGACCGTCGACCTGCCCGCCCACGGAGCCGCCCTCTATCGTCTTGCGGAGGACACCGGGCGGGAGTGAGCGTGGCGACGATCCAGGACGTGGCGAAGGCGGCCGGGGTGTCGGCGATGACCGTCTCCAACGTCATCAACGACCACCCCCACGTCCGCCCCGCCACCCGGCAGCGCGTCCTGGAGGCGATGGCCCGGCTCGACTACCGCGTCAACGTGGCCGCCCGCAATCTGCGCAAGGGCCGGACCGGAACCATCGGTCTCGCGGTCCCCGAGGTGAACCGCCCGTACTACGGCCGGCTGGCCGCCGCCATCATCACGGCGGCGGACCGGCACGGCCTGCGGGTGAGCATCGAGCAGACCGGCGCCCGGCGGGAGAACGAGCTGGCGGCGCTGTCCCTGTCCCGCAACAGGCTCTACGACGGGCTCATCCTGGCCACCGTCGGCATGGGCCCCGCCGACGTCGACTCCCTCGAGGTCGACCACCCCGTGGTCATCCTGGGCGAGCGGATCTTCGGCGGCCCCGTGGACCACGTCGCGATGCCCAACGTGGCGGCCGCCGCGGCCGCCACCCGGCATCTGATCGAGCGTGGCTGCCGGCGCATCGCCCTCCTGTGCGGGGAACTGCGCGACGAGGTCGACGTGTCGAGCCTGCGCCACGCCGGCTACCGGCAGGCGCTGGAGGCCGCGGGCCTGCCGTTGGATCCGGAGCTGGTGCTGAGCATGCCGTCGCTCACCATGGACGCCGCCGCCCGGCGGGCCCGGGCGCTGGCGGCGGACGGGCCGGCCTTCGACGGCGTGTTCTGTGTGACGGACACCGTGGCGATGGGCGCGCTGCGCGGCCTGGCCGATGCCGGGGTGCGGGTGCCCGGGCAGGTCAAGGTGATCGGCTTCGACAACGTCGACGAGAGCGCGTTCCTCGTTCCCTCGCTGTCCACGGTGGATCCGGACCACGACCTGATGGCCGAGCGGGCGGTCGCCCTGCTGGTCGCGCGGATGGGTCATGAGGGACGTCCGGCGCACCAGGAGGAGTTCGTCAGCCCCTTCTCCCTGGTGATCCGCGAGTCCACGGGATGCTGATCACTCATTTGCCATTTGCCTAAACCCTTTAGGAAGCAGCATAATCGCTTTCGGTAGAAGGGAGGAAGCTCATGGTGCGTGCAGGCCTGTCCACCGAGCGTCTGGTCCGGGCGGGCGCGGAGCTGGCCGACGAGGTCGGCTTCGAGCAGGTGACGGTGTCGGCACTGGCCCGGCGGTTCGACGTCAAGGTCGCGAGCCTCTACTCGCACCTGAAGAACTCCCAGGACCTGAAGACACGGATCGCGCTGCTCGCCCTGGAGGAGCTGGCCGACCGCGCCGCCGACGCGCTCGCCGGCCGGGCCGGCAAGGACGCGCTCAGCGCCTTCGCCGACGTCTACCGCGACTACGCCCGGGAACACCCCGGCCGCTACGAAGCGGCCCGCTTCCGGCTCGACCCGGAGGCCGCCGCCGCGAGCGCCGGTGGCCGGCACGCCCAGATGACCCGGGCGATCCTGCGCGGCTACGACCTGGCCGAGCCCGACCAGACCCATGCGGTCCGACTGCTCGGCAGCGTCTTCCACGGCTACGTCAGCCTGGAGGCGGCCGGCGGATTCAGCCACAGCGCCCCCGACTCGCAGGAGTCCTGGACGCGGATCCTGGACGCCCTCGACTCCCTGCTGCGCAACTGGCCCACCCCCTGACCCCTCGGAACGCAGGCCGACATGATGCACACCACGCCCCTCACCGCCGACCTCATACGCGGCGCCCTCGACCTGGAGCGCACCGAACACGGACTGCTGCCGCACCGGCTTCCGGCCCGGGCCCGGGCCCAGTGCGCCGACCCGCAGCTGCACATGGCCGAGTCCCAGCCGTCGGGCGTACGGCTGGTCTTCCGCACGCGTGCCGGCACCGTCGAACTCGACACGCTGCCGACCAAACGGGTCTACGTCGGCGCCCCGCCACGCCCGGACGGTGTGTACGACCTGCTCGTCGACGGACGCCCGGCCGGCAGCGCGTCCGTCACCGGCGGCAACACCCTGACGATCGACATGGCCGCCGGCACCGCCGAGCAGCGGCCCGGCCCGGTCGGCACCGTGCGCTTCTCCGGCCTGCCCGCCACGGTGAAGGACGTCGAGATCTGGCTGCCGCACAACGAGACCACCGAACTGGTCGCCCTGCGCACCGACGCGCCCGTCGAGCCGGTGCCGGACCGGGGCCGCAGGGTGTGGCTGCACCACGGCAGTTCCATCAGCCACGGCTCCGACGCCGCGAGCCCCACCACCACCTGGCCGGCGCTCGCCGCCTCGCTCGGCGGGGTGGAGCTGATCAACCTCGGCCTGGGCGGCAGCGCCCTCCTCGACCCGTTCACCGCGCGCACGCTGCGCGACACACCGGCCGACCTGATCAGCGTCAAGCTCGGCATCAACCTGGTCAACACGGACCTGATGCGGCTGCGCGCCTTCGGCCCCGCCGTCCACGGCTTCCTCGACACCATCCGCGAGGGCCGGCCCGACACCCCGCTGCTCGTGGTCTCGCCGATCCTGTGCCCCATCCACGAGGACACGCCGGGCCCCTGCGCCCCTGACTTCGGCGCCCTCAGCTCCGGGCTGTTGCGGTTCCGGGCCACCGGCGATCCGTCGGAACGGGCGTACGGCAAGCTCACCCTGGAGGTCATCCGCGACGAGCTGGCCCTGATCGTGCGCCGGCGGGCCACGGAGGACCCGCACCTCTACTACCTCGACGGCCGCGACCTCTACGGGGAGGCCGACAGCGCCGAACTGCCGCTGCCCGACGACCTCCACCCGGACGCCGCCACACACCGCAGGATCGGCGAGCGCTTCGCCGCGCTGGCCTTCGCCCCGGGTGGCCCCTTCGCGGACCGCGCGGTGTGACCCGTACCGGTCCGCCGGGGTGTCACACGAGGTGGGCGAAGACCACCAGGTTGTCGGTGTAGTCCTTCACCGAGTGGTCGTAGTCCCCCGCACAGGTGATCAGCCGGACCTCGGGACGCGCCGTGTCGGCGTACACACGCTTGCTCGGGAAGTCGTCCTTGGCGAAGGTCTCCGTGTCGTCCACGACGAAGTTCGCCTTCCGCCCGTCGGCCCGGTCGACGGAGAACTCGTCGCCGGCCTCCAGCTGGTCGAGGTTGGCGAAGACGGCCGCGGAGGTCACCGTGTCGACGTGTCCGGCGATGATCGACGTGCCCGCCTCGCCGGGCGAGGCGCCCTCGGAGTACCAGCCGACCAGATTGGTGTTGGCCGCAGGCGGGGGCTCCAGCCGGCCGGAAGGGCCGAGGGAGAGGGCGGCGAAGGGGGCGTCCACGGAGATCTTCGGGATGAGGAGCCGGACCGGCACCGAGCGGGGCAGCGACTCGCCCGCCTGCTGGGTGTCGCCCTGGGCGGCGCCGGTCGCGCCGGAGGTACGGGATGCGTCCGGGGTGTTGTTCGCACCGTGATGGCCGCCGAACAGGCTGACCGCGAGGACTGCGATCGCCACGCCCCACAGGGTCAGCCGCCCGCCGAAGCCTGGGTTCGGCTCGTCCGTCTCCGGTTCGGCGGGGGGCGGGGAGGAGGGATCTGCTGCCATCGGACACCACCTCACTAGGGCACGGCAGCACGGGGATCGGGGCTCGGGGCTCGGGGGCGGGCCGCCGGCACGGGGTGCGCCGGCGGCGGCCGCATCCCCTGCGCATGGGGTGGTCCGGTCAGGACGCCGGCCCGTCGGCCTTCTTGCGGCGCAGGGCGTACATGCCGGTGGCGCCTACCGCGAGCACGGCAAGCCCGCCCGCGGTGACACCGGGCGTGGCGAGGGCGCCGCCTCCGGTGTGCATGCCGCCGCGCGGCTTGTCCTGGTCGTCACCGCCGCCCCAGTCGTCCTTGCCGCGCCCGCTGTCCTCGTCTCCCTTATCTCCTTTATCTCCTTTATCTCCCTTGTCGCTGTTGTCACCCTTGTCGCCCTTGCCTCCGTTGCCCTCATCCTTGTCCTTGTAGGACTCGGGGTCGAACCTGCTGTCGTCGCTGTTCGAGCTCCAGTCGTCGTCACCCCGCACCGCGGCGAGGGCACCGCCGCCCGTGTGCATTCCGCCGCGCGGCGAGTCGTGACTGCTGCCCTTGTCGCGATCCGTGCTGTAGTCGTTGTCGTGGCCGCTGTCCGACCCCTTGTCCTGGTCGCGGCCGGAGCCTTTGTCGTGGTCACCGCCGGAATCGCTGTCACGGTCGGAATCGCTGTCGTGGTCCCTGCTGTACGAGGAGTCGTCACGGCCGCCGTCGTCCCCGGCCGGTACGGCGAACGCGGCGCCGGGTGTGGCGAAGGAGAAGGCGGCCGTGGCGGCAGCCGCGGCGAGGAGCATGCGGGCAGAACGCATATCGGGGTCCTTCCGCCGTGGCCGGGCAGCGGATTCGACATCGGCTGAATGAACCCGGCCTCGACATGAACCACCGTCAGTCAGGCGGTTGCCCCGCACCATCCGAGCCGCCCAGCCGTGTCATCGCGCCACCCGTCTGCCCCAGCGACACGCCGGAACACCCCCCGTCCGGGTCAGTCCCCATCACCCGCCGGCACGCCCCCCCGCCGCCGTCAGTAGCCCACGAAGAAGGTGGCGTCCGCCTGGTCCGTGGCCGTGGAGATCGGGTCGATGCGCAGGACGTAGTCCGAATGCCTGATGTAACGGGTGGGGTAGTTGTACGAGCGGAAGGACGTCCAGCCGGCGTCCGCGAGGCCCGCGGTCTTGTAGAAGGTGGCGTCCTGGGCGAACGCGGAGGTTCCGTCGTTCACGTCGAGGCGCAGCTGGTACGCGTAGTGCCGCAGGTAGCGGGTCGGGTAGTTCACCGACTGGAAGGAGACGCCGGCGCTGTCGGCCAGGCCGGGGACGAGTTTCCACTGGGAGTCGGTGTACGGGTCGAAGGGGTAGGCGTCGATACGGCCCACGTAGTCCGAGTGGCGGATGTAGCGGTCGGGGTGGTTGTAGGACTTGATCCGGTTCCAGGCGGGTGCGCCCCACTTGGCCACGAGGTTGGTGTACTCGGTGGTGGTGATGGGCTGGATGGTGCCGTGCTTGGAGTTGACCGGCTGGGTGTAGGTGCGCTGGTCGAGGGCGGACCAGGTGCCCGCGGCCAGGTCGGTGCTCTGCCAGGCGTAGAAGACGCCGTTCGGTGTGTACGTGTCTCCCCACAGCCACCAGGTGGCGGAGGTCTGGGACTTGACGAGGATGGGGGCCTCGGTACCGCCGTGGGCGGCCGGTGTGCTGAAGACCGTGAAGCTCCCGGGGTCCAGCGAGGTGGACTTGGCGCCGACCAGCGCCTGCGCCGAACTGCTCTTGAAGTAGAGATAGTTGACGCCGCCCACGCCCACGGCCAGGTCTCCGTCGATGACGTCGTAGCCGGGATCGAAGAAGACCTGCGGGGCGGAGACGGTCTGGAAGTCGCTGGTGTAGTTCACCATGATCACGTTGTGTCCGCTGGAGTTCACGGACGAGTAGATGATGCCGTACTGGCCGCGGCCCGCGTCCCAGAAGGCCTCCGGCGCCCAGCTGTGGGTGTTCATGTCGTGCAGCTTGAGGCGGCGGTAGTTGGTGAAGGTGCGCAGGTCGGCGGAGTCCCAGACATGGATGTACTGGCTGACGTAGCTCCAGTCGGTGCCCTTGAGGTCGGTGGCGAGGACGACGAAGGCGCCGTTCTGCTTGCGCAGGATGAAGGGGTCGCGCAGCCCGCCGGCACCTTCGGTCGGGGTGACGACGGGGTTGTTCTGGTTGAGCGGCATCCAGCGCAGCGCGTCCGTGCTGACGGCGAGGTGCAGGCCGTAGTCGGTACCGGTGCCGTTCGGTGACTCCGTGAAGTACCCCATGACATAGGCGGAGTCCGCGGCGTGGGCGGGGTGGGCGCCCAGGCCCAGGTCGGTGGCCGCGGCCAGCGGCACGGCCGCGGCCATGCCGAGGAACAGCCGACGTGAGGGCAGGCCCTGGCGGTGGGGGGTTGCGCGCATGTGGTCTCCTGCGATGCTTCAACTGTCGGTATTTCGAACGAAGTTCGGTAAGTCGGTCAGAAAGTAGAGGTGCGGGAGGGGCGCGTCAATGCTTGTGACAGGGATGGGGCTGTGAGGCAGGGGTGCGTCGTACGAGCAACCGGAAGGCGAGCCGTATCCGCTTGTTATGACGGCGGTCATAGCGCAGGCTGGTGCCGACAGTACGGCAGGGCGACGTGGTGGGAGGAAGCAGTGGCGGGCGGGATCGCGCGGAGGATGTGGGAGCGGTACGAGCCGGTGCACGATCTTGTGTACTTCGCGCCCGAGGCGAGGCAGGCTGCGGACCGGCTGGGGATGCGTGGGTTCTGGATGGGGTACTTCGCGCTGCGGGCTGCCCCGCTGGGCGCGGTGTCGCCGTCCGTGGTCACCGGCTCCTTCTACGTCTTCCACCCCTCCCGGGTGGCCCGTGCGCTGCCCGACGCCTGGGTGTACGCGGCTCCGGAGGAGGTGCTGGCGGCCCGGTGGGAGGCGATGGAGGCGGCCATGACCCGGCTGTTCGGGCCGGATGCGGTGGACTCGGCGGAGCTGGCGGAGGCGGCCGATCTCGCGTGGGAGGCGGCGGCCGCGGCGGACATTCCGGGACGGGTACTGGCTGCCGCCAACCAGGCGCTGGAGCGGCCCGAGCGGCCGGCGGTGCGGTTGTGGCAGGCCGTGACGACCCTGCGTGAGCACCGGGGCGACGGGCATGTCGCCGTGCTGGTGGGCCTGGGGCTCGGGCCGGTCGAGGCGATGGTGCTCAAGGCGGCTGCCGGGGAATCGGACGGGCCGTTCCTGCGGGAGACCCGCAAGTGGGAGCCGGAGGACTGGGCGGCAGCCGAGGCGGCCCTGCGGGAGCGCGGCTTCCTCGCCGAGGACGGATCGCTGACCCGCGCGGGCGTCGCCGGGCGCGCGCACATCGAGATGCGGACCGACGAGGCGGCCGAGCGCCCATGGACCGCGCTCGGTACGGAACGCACCGCACGCCTGGCCGAGCTGCTGGAGCCGCTCGCCCACACCGTCGAGCACTCGGGGCTGCTGCCGCCCGGCAATCCGGTGGGGCTGACGCGATCGGAGTCCGCAGGCCGGTGACGGCGGCGTAAGTCGGCGTCCCAGTCCGGGGCGCGGTGGCTGTGGCGTACATCGGCGTCCCCGTCCACGGCGCGGTGACGGTGAGGTACGCCGACATCCCCACCCACGGCGCAGCCACGGCGACGCACACCGACATCCCCGCCCGCGAGCCGGGGACCGTGGCGTACATCGGCGTCCCCGTCCACGGCGCGGTGACGGTGAGGTACGCCGACATCCCCACCCACGGCGCAGCCACGGCGACGCACACCGACATCCCCGCCCGCGAGCCGGGGACCGTGGCGTACATCGGCGTCCCCGTCCACGGCGCGGTGACGGTGAGGTACGCCGACATCCCCACCCACGGCGCAGCCACGGCGACGCACACCGACATCCCCGCCCGCGAGCCGGGGACGGTCGAATACGTCGGCGTCCCCGTCCGGGGTGCCGGACCGGGGACGCCGTACGGGACGTACGGGGAGCCTGTGGGTTACCAGGCCACCGGGAGACGTTCGGGGATTCGCTTCATGAAGCCGGTGCGCCAGACCAACTGACTCGACGGCACGGCGAGCGCGAGGTCCGGCAGGCGGTCGAGCAGGACCTCGAGGGCGATCCGGGCGTGCGCGCGGCCGAGGGCGGTGGCGGGGCAGTAGTGGGCCCCGCTGCCGAAGGACAGGTGGTCGGCGGTGTTGTCGCGGTGGACGTCGAAGCGGTGCGGGTCCGGGAACTTCTCCGGGTCGAGGTTGGCGCCCTCCACCAGGACCAGAACGAGTTCGCCCTGGCGAATGTGCACGTCGCCGAGCCGGACGTCCTCCAGGGCGAGGCGCGGCAGGGCGTCGCCGATGGAGAGGTTCACCCGCAGCAGCTCCTCCACCCCCGGGCCTATCAGGTCGGGGCGCTCCCTGAGGAGGTCCCGGGCTATGGGGTGGGTGAGCAGGTAGACCAGTGCCATGGCGAGGAAGCCCGAGGTCGAGATGGTGCCGGCGCCGAACATGGTGACGCCGACGGTGGCCAGCATCTCGTCGCTCAGGTGGGCGTACTCGGGGTCGTCGCGCAGGGCGGCGAGTTCGCCCATCAGCCCGTGGGTCGCCGGGTCGTCGAGCAGGGCGGCCATCCGGGCGATGTCCCGGTCCCAGTTGATCTTCGCGCCGGTGATCGGGCACGCCGAGTTCATGAAGGCGATGTCGAGGCTGCGCAGGAAGGCCGGGGCCTCGGTCTGCGGGATGCCGAGGATGCGGCAGTGCATGCCCGCCGAGTACGGCTCGCAGAACGCCGCGCGCAGGTCCACCGTCGGCCCTTCGGCCACCATCAGGTCCACCAGGCGGTGGGCCTCCTCGCGCAGCCAGTCCAGCAGGCCGGGGGCCTTGGGGTTGAGCGCCTTCATCACCGCCCGGCGCAGTCCCGCCCCGGTGATGTTGCCCATGTTGTTCACGACCTCGGGCGGGATCGTGAGCGCGTACTGGCGGGGGACGCCGGGCGCGGAGGTGTCCTTGAGGGAGAAGCGGTCGTCCTTCAGGACCTGCTGGCACAGGTCGTAGGAGGAGACCAGCCATGCCTCGTCGCCGGCGATGGTCCGCACGCGCCGTACGGGGGTGGCGGCGCGCAGGTCCTCGACCTCGGCGGGCACGCGAGTGCCGTCCCAGGAGAACGGGAAGTCCAGCAGCGGTGCTTCGGTGCGGATGTCGGGTGCGGTGGTCATGCCGCGACTCCTTCCTGGGCGGCGGGCGTCACGATGGCGTGGCCCTGGTTGCGGGAGGCGCGCAGTCCGGCGCCACGGGAGTACAACAGCTCGGCCATCGGCAGCAGTTGGTGGTAGCAGTTGAGCGAGGAGGGCACTTTGAGGATGGCGGGGGTGTCGAGGAACAGCGGGGCCTCGGCGCACACGTACTCCAGGCACACCTCGCGCTGCCGCTCGCTCGCCTCCTCGCCGCGGCCCGACAGGAAACGGCTCACCAGGGCGTTGCAGACGGCCCGGAAGTCGCCGTCGGAGTGCAGCCGGTGCTGCAGCTGCCGGTGGATCTCCTGGTAGGCGGGGTTGGTGCGGAAGGCCGACATCGGGTGCCAGTCGAGCCGGGTGCCCTCCGGGTCGGCCTCCGTCACCGCGTCGCGGACCTTCGCGCGCACGCCCCGCAGGTTCTTCACCGCCTTGCGGCGGGCCTCGTCGGGTGGATAGCCGGATGCCTCGTACATCTCGGCCACGTACAGGTCGGTGTAGACGAAGTCGACCCTGTCGAAGTGGTCCAGCCCCCAGCGGGCGAGGTCGTGCAGGCGTTGGGCAGAAAAGTAGCTGTTGCCCGGGGACACACCGATCACGGCGTGTGCGCCCTCGCCGAAGATGACTTCGCAGTGGGAGGTGTAGGGCTGAACCTCGAAGACGTCGGCCATCAGCACGGATGCTGTGGTCAAAGGGGAAATCCTCCGCCGCGCGCTAGTCCCTCGAGGGCCCTGTGCCCCTGGTGTGGCGACGCGGCGCCCTCACGCTAGTCGTACGACGTCAACACGGGTAGTTACTGCCTGGGTTTGGCCGAAAACAGTCGTATCAACGGTCGAAGTGCCCTCAGGGGAACCTCATTTGCGGGTCGTACTCTGGGGCCGTGGTCAACGGAGACGAGGATGCAGGGCAGGCGGCGTCCCGCCTCACCGGGCGCCGGGTCACGGCTGCGCGGGCGCCGTCCGGATCGCCCGCCGAGGTGATGCTCGAAGGCGGTACGGCGGTGATGGTCAAGCGTGGCGACGCGCCCGGCGCCGTACGGGCCGAGGTGACCGGGCTGCGCTGGCTCGGCGCTGCGGGTGCGGTCCGGGTGCCGGCGGTGCTCGGCCATGACGAGCGGTGGATGGTCACCGAGCGCGTGCCGACCGGGCAGCCCGACGGCGTGGCGGCGACGCGTTTCGGCCATGCCCTCGCGGCCCTGCACGCCGCCGGGGCGCCGGCGTTCGGCGCGCCGCCGCCGGGCGGGCCCGAAGAGGCGTACATCGGCCTCGCGCCCATGCGCAACGCACCCGGGGGCGACTGGCCCGGCTGGTACGCCGAGCACCGGGTGCTGCCGTACCTGCGCGGTGCGGTCGACGCCGGCAACCTGCGGACCGCGGAGGCGGCCGTGGTCGAGCGGGTCTGCGAGCGGCTCCCGGAACTCGCCGGGCCGGCCGAGCCGCCCGCCCGGCTGCACGGCGACCTGTGGAACGGCAATGTGCTGTGGGGCGCCGACGGGGAGGTCCGGATCATCGACCCGGCCGCGCACGGCGGGCACCGGGAGACCGACCTGGCGATGCTCCAGCTGTTCGGCTGCCCGCATCTGGACCGGGTGCTGGCCGGGTACCAGGAGGCGGCGCCGCTGGCCGACGGCTGGCGGCGGCGCGTCGGCCTGCACCAGCTCTTCCCGCTGCTGGTGCACGTGGTGCTGTTCGGCCGCGGCTACGCCGAACGGACCCTCGCCGCGGCCCGCGGCGCGCTCACGGAACGAACGGAATGAAGGGCACCGCAGGCCCGCGGGCGGAGCGCGCAACTCCCCTCGCCTGCGGCGACGTCCTCCTACCTGACGCCCCGAACGGCCCCGCTCCGGACCCCGGTCACGGAGCGTAAGGAAACCAACCACCCGTTCGATTCGTATAAGGACGTGAAAGCCGAATCAGGGAGAGACCATGCAACCGTTCACGCTCAACTACGCGCGCCCCGCTGTGCAGTTGGACGTCACCGCTCCGTACGCGTACGACTCCGGACTGCAGTTGAACGTCCTCCCGGACGGGCGGATCGCCGCCACCGACCACGCGACTTTGCGAGCACTGGGGACGACGACCTCCACGGCCGGCTCCAAGACGCACTTCGACGACTGAACGCGGGCCGACGGAAGATGACCGTGCTCATCCTGACCAGTGAAGAGGACGTGACGGCGGACATGGTGGTCCTCCGGCTGGGCGAGGCCGGCGTGCCCGTCGTCCGGCTCGATCCCGCCGACCTCACCAACGGCGTGGCGTTGTCGGGCGAGTACGTGCAGGGCGCCTCCCGCGGACACCTGTCCGTGGGCGGGCGCCTGGTGAGCATGAGCGGCCTGCGCTCCATCTGGGTGCGCAGGCCGGGAGACGCGGCCACGCGCGCCGCCCAGCCCTCCGCCTGGCTGACGGAGGAGTCCGCCCAGGCGCTCTACGGCATGCTGCGCTGTACCGGCGCGCGCTGGATGAACCATCCGGACGCGGCCCGGCGGGCCCGCCACAAGCCCTGGCAGCTGCGGCTCGCCCAGCTCAGCGGGCTCGCCGTGCCGGCCACGCTGATCACGACGTTTCCACAGGCGGCCCGGGAGTTCGCCGAGCGCTTCCCGGATCTGGTGGTCAAGCCCGTCTCCGGCGCGCACCCCCAGGAGCCGCCGCGGGCGGTGCCCACCAGCCGGGTCGCGCCGGACGCCGACTTCGCCGCCGTCGCCTTCGGTCCGACCCTGCTGCAGCGGCGGATCCCCAAGCGGGCCGACATCCGGCTCACGGTCGTCGGCGAGCGGCTGCTGGCCGCGCGCAAGCCGGCCGACCCGGACGGCCACCCCGACGACGTCGACGTCCGGTTCGCCCCGTCGGTCTCGCCCTGGCTCCCGGCCCAGGTACCGCCGCGCGTCGCCGAGGCCGTCCAGCGCTACATGAAGGACGCCGAACTCGCGTACGGTGCCTTCGACTTCGCGGAGGACGCGGACGGGATCTGGTGGTTCCTGGAGTGCAACCAGTCGGGCCAGTTCGGCTTCGTCGAGATGGACACCGGCCAGCCGATCGCCGAGGCCATCGCGCGATGGCTGGCCGGGGACGGGGACCAGACGCTGCCGTACGTCGACGGCGACCGGGACACGGCCTCGTGAGACCGTGGCGACCGGTCAGGAGAAAGGAACGCGAGATGCGCATCGGACTGCTGGGAACGGGCCCGTGGGCCCAGGCGGCCTACGCCCCCGCGCTCGCCGGGCACACCGGCCTGGACTTCGCCGGGGTGTGGGGCCGCCGCCCGGAGGCGGCCACCGCGCTGGCGGAGCGGTACGGCGTGCCGGCGTACGACGACGTGGACGCGCTGCTGGCCGACGTGGACGCGGTGGCGGTGGCCCTTCCCCCGTCCGTGCAGGCCGAGTTGGCGGTACGGGCCGCGCGGGCGGGACGGCATCTCCTGCTGGACAAGCCCCTGGCCCTCGGCGTCGCCGAGGCGCGGGCCGTGACCGGGGCCACGGAGCGGGCCGGGGTGGCCTCGGTGGTGTTCTTCACCACACGCTTCCAGAAGGAACCGGAAGCCTGGATCGACGAACAGGCCGCCGCGGCGGGCTGGTTCACGGCGCGGGCGCAGTGGCTGGGGGCGGTGTTCACCAGCGACAGCCCGTTCGCGGCCTCCCCGTGGCGGCGGGAGAAGGGCGCGCTGTGGGACGTGGGACCGCATGCCCTGTCCGTGCTGCTGCCGGTCCTCGGCGACGTACGGCAGGTCCTGGCGGCGGCGTACGGCCCCGCCGACACCGTGCACCTGGTCCTCGACCATGCCGCCGGCGCGTCCAGCACGCTCACGCTGAGCCTGACGGCACCACCCGCGGCGGCCGGCGCCGACCTCGAACTGCGGGGTGAGGCCGGCGTGTCGCTCCTGCCGAGAAGCTCCGAGGGCGCGGTCCCCGCCCTCACCCGCGCCGCGGACGCCCTGCTCACCGCCCACCGCACGGGCCGCCCACACCCCTGCGACGCCGCGTTCGGCCTGCGGGTCACCGAGATCCTCGCGACGGCGGAGGCCAAGCTGACCGGGGAGTCGGTCGACCAGCCCCCGGCCGCCCTGGCCTGATCCTCCAGTCCTCCTCAGTCCTCCTCAGTCCTCCTCGAACGGTTCGTCGCTCCACCGGAACCAGGCCCGGTCCCCCTCGATGTGCAGCAGGAACTCGGAGACCGGGCCGTCCGGGGAGGAGAGCGAGACATGGCGCCGTATCTCGTCGTACGCGGACTCCCACTCGTCCCAGCTCTCCTCGTCCAGCAGGGCCAGCTCACGGGCGAAGAGATCCTGTACGGCGGCGAAGCCGGGGCCGGTGGTGAATCTCCCCGACAGCCAGGGGAAGTCAGCCTCGTCGATCACGATCTCCCCGACGGAGTCCTCCCCGGCGCCCACCCGCCACACCTCGCCGTCGAACCCCATGGCCCCTCCCCCGTTCAGCCGCTGTCGATCACTTCCTCAGCATGTCACCCGGCACTGACAACGGGCTCGGCCCAGAAGTTGAGGCGCTCCCGTACGACGGGGTAGCCGGCCCTGGTGAAGTGTGCGGCCATCGGGAAGTTGCCCTGGTCGGTGGCGCCGGCGATGAACTCGGCGCCGTGTTCGGCGAGGAAGTGGGTGCACTCGGCGAGGAGGTCGTAGGCGTAGCCGTGGCCGCGGTGCTCCGGCAGGACGCCGATGAATCCGATGCACGGCCCGTTCGAGTTGCGGGCCGGGATGTGGATGCCGACCGGTTCGCCCCCGGGCGTGCGGGCGAACTGCCACCACTCGCGCGGCGAAGGGAACCAGTGGAAGATGTCGAGTTCCTCCTGGGCGGCCTGGTCCACTCCGCCCTGCTCGATGGCCCGGCGAGCGTGGGCGTCCAGGGTGACGGAGTGGATGCGGCGCAGGGCGTCGAAGAAGACCGTGTCGTCCGGTTCGGCGGAGAAGACCAGGCGTCCGGGGCGCTCGGGCAGGCCCTGGTCCGGGGTCCAGCGGTACAGGAAGCGTTCCACCAGGGGTTCGTATCCGGCCTTGCGGGCGGCGGCGGTGCGGGTGGTGACGGCGGCGGTCAGACCGGGGAGATCGCGCCAGCCGGCCGGCAGGTCGAGTTCGAGTTCCTCGGTGCGCCAGGGCGCCGTCCGCAGGAGTTCGGCCCCCGCGTCCTCCTCGCCCTCGGCCACGTCGAACCAGTTGATGACGAGCGGCTCGGGGTCCTCGGGCCGGGCCCACCAGGCGGCGCGGGCCACGACCCGGCCGTCGCGCAGGGCGACCCGCTTCCAGTCGTGGCGGTACCAGGTCTGCCGGTGCTTCTCGCGCAGGCGCAGCGGGTCGGGCAGGGTGCCGAAAAGGTGAGCACTGCTCTCGTCGAGCGTGCGGATGACCACATCGGTCATGGATTCCTCCGGGATGCGTGCTGCGTACAGCGGGGACGCGCTCCCGGTCAGACGTGTTACGCCCGAGGAACGGGAAGGCGGGAGCGCTGGATGACTGCGGACTGCATGGCGCTCGCCTCCTTCCGGCCGTCTCGGGCGTGCCGCACACGCTAGAGGGACCGCCGGCCGGGTGTCGACCGCTTTTTCGCGGTGCACCCCCGTTCTTCCGGCGATGCGCCCCGTCCCGGCGACGGCGTAGCGTGGGGATGTGCGATCGGTGCGCGGCTCGTCGTCGCGTCGGAACCGGGAGGAGCGCGGCTGGCTGCGGGGCGCGCCACCGCCGCGATGGGTGCGGGTGCTGCCGGTGGCGCTGCTGGTGACGGTGACCGCGGCCACTTTCATCACCCCCCACGCGGGCGATCTCGGCTTCCTGCTGGGCGCGATCCCACCGCTCGCCGTCCTGTCGTACGGGCCGGTGGCGACCGCCGTCCTGGGCGCCCTGGTCGTCGCGGCGCTGAACATCCCGGCGACGCACCTGAACCGTCCCGGCAACACCGATCTGCTCACCATCGTGTTCGTCGCCCTGCTGAGCGTGTTCCTCTCCCATGTGCGCAGGCTCCGGGACGCCCAGCTGGTCATGGAGCGGGCGATCGGCGAGGCCGTGCAGCAGGCCGTGATGCCGCCGCTGCCGGAGCGCGTCGGGCGAGTGGGGTGCACGGGCTTCTACCGGGCCGCCCAGGACGGGACGCTGGTGGGCGGGGACTTCTTCGACGTGCGGGCGGGGCCGCACGGCGTCCGGGCGGTGATGGGGGACGTACAGGGGCACGGGCTGTCGGCGGTCGCGACGGTGGTGTCGCTGCTGGGCGCGTTCCGGGAGGCGGTGCTGGATCAGCCGGACCTGGAGTCGGTCGCGGCCCGCATGGACCGCAGGCTGGCGGTGGACTCGGGGGACGTGCGGTACAGGGAGCTGTTCGCGACCGCGGTGCTGCTGGAGTTCACACCCGACGCACGGGCGGTGCGGGTGGTCGCCTGCGGTCATCCGGCGCCGGTGCTGCTGCACGGCGGGCGGTCCCACGAGGTGGCCGTCACGGCGGCTCCCCCGCTGGGCCTCGGGCTGGCCGACGCCGATCCCCCCAAGGAGGTCACCGTGCCGCTCGGGCCGGGCGACCGCCTGCTGCTGGCCTCCGACGGCGTCTGGGAGGCCCGGAACGCCTCCGGCACCTTCTATCCGCTGCCCGAGCGGCTGTCCGGCATCGCGGACACCGTCTCCGGCGACCTGGCCGAAGCCGTGTGGGCCGACCTCGGGCTACAGCATTTCGACGTCCGCGACGACGCCACCCTGCTGGTCCTGACCCCCGTGCCGCCGGGCACCTGACCCGGCCCCCCGTGCCTGTACGGACACACGGGTCAGCCCACGTCCCACAGGAACCGGTGGGTGTGGATGCCGAAGTACGGGAAGGACTGGATCTCGCGGACGCCCTCGAGGGGCCGCACCACGTCGTTCACGAAGTCCAGCAGGTCCTTGGGGCCCGGCGCGACCACCTCCGCGAACAGGTCGAACCCGCCGGAGGTGAGCACCGAGTAGACCACCTCGGGGCGCTCGGCGAGGGCGTCGGCCACGATGCGCGGGTCGCCGTCGACGCCGATGCCGAGCAGGGCCATGGCCTGGCCGCCCATGGCCATCGGATCGGTGACGCCGACGACCTGAACGGCCCTGGAGTCCAGCAGGCGCTGCAGGCGCTGGCGGGCCGCCGAGGCGGACAGTCCGACCTTCGGGCCGAGGTCGGCATAGGCGATACGGCCGTCGGTCTGCAGCTCGCGCAGGATGGCCCGGTCGATCTCGTCCACGACTCTCCTTTCATGCGTCCCCGGGTGAACGTGCCGGCTCAGCCGACCAGTTCGGCGAGGGCCGCGGCGAAGACCTCGGTGTGCGTGTCGACGTCCTGCTCGGTGGTGTCGGGGCACATGAGCGCCATGTTGTGGAACGGGGTCAGCAGGATGCCCCGGTTGGCGAGGTAGAGGTGGAGGAAGTCCTCCAGCTCCGGGTCGGCGGCCGCCGCGGACTCGGTGCCCGTGCGGGGCACCGGCGAGGTGAAGCGGTACTCGGTGCGGGCGCCGAGGCGGCTGACGGACCAGGGCAGGTGGTGGGCCTCGATGCCGGCCCGGACGCCCGCCTCGAAGCGCTCGGAGAGCTTCGCCATCCGGGCGAAGGCCTCGTCGGTGAGCACATGCTCCAGGGTGGCCCGGGTCGCGGCGATGGACAGCGCGTTGCCAGCGAGGGTGCCGCCGACGCCGCCCATGTCGACGAGGTCCAGGTCGGCGCGGTCCAGCAGCCGCTCGGCGAGGTCCGCGGAGAGGCCGTAGGCGCCGGCCGGGATGCCGCCGCCGATCGCCTTGCCGATGGTGAGCAGGTCCGGCTCCAGGTCCCAGGCGGCCGTGCAGCCGCCGGGGCCCGCGGAGAAGGTGTGGGTCTCGTCGTTGATGAGCAGGGTGCCGTACCGCCTGGTCAGGTCCCGGACGCCCGCGAGGTAGCCGGGCTCGGGCAGGACGATGCCGATGTTGGTGAGCGCGGGCTCCATCAGGACGGCGGCGACGTCCCCGTGGGCCAGCTCGCGCTCCAGACCGGCGAGATCGTTGAACTCGGCGACCCTGCTGGTCAGGGTGACGTCACAGGGGGCTCCGACGTTTCCGGGGCGGGCGGTGCCCCGGCCGTCCGGGCCGACGACGATCAGCGACTCGTCGACGCTGCCGTGGTAGCAGTAGCTGTTGACCAGGATCTTCGGGCGCCCGGTGACGGCCCGGGCGAGCCGGATCGCCCACCGGTTGGCGTCGGTCGCGGTCAGCGAGAAGCTCCAGCGGGCCAGGCCGAAGCGGCGGGTCAGCTCGGCGCCGACCCACTCGGCGTCCTCCGTGGGCAGCATGGCGGTGGCCCCGCCCAGACCGGCGTACCGGCGGTCGACCGCCTCGGTGACCGCGGCGGGCGAGTGACCGGCCATCGCGCCCGTGTCGCCGAGGCAGAAGTCGATGTACTCGTGCCCGTCCACGTCGGTGATCCGGGCGCCACGCGCCCCGGCCAGATAGCGCGGGAAGGCACCGGCCGTCTTGTTCATCCAGGTCATCGGCACCCGGCCGAAGAGGTGGTCGGCCCGCGCGTAGGCCTCCTGGGAACGCGGGTTACGGCGCTCGGCCTCGGCGCTCTCGCGGGCCAGGAGGGCGTGCAGACGCGTGCGGTCCATGGGGTACCTCGATGCATGCCGGGGACGGAAGGGTCTGAGCGTACGAGCGAAAACGTGATGACATCAAGAGCTGACGCTCGAATCGATTGTCGCCACACTCGAATCAAGCGTCGCCCTGACGCTCGGCCGGCCTGGTGGTGATGCCCCAACTGCCTGACCATTGTCCGATGTTCGAACGCAATGTCTTAAACGCCAGGGTTCGCCACCCCTTCCGCCACGTAGAAATATCTATCAGCATGCATATGCCGGGTTGGGGTGCATGATCACGCGGAGCGGTGGATGACGAACACGATGTGGATGCGGGGCGTGGAGTGGCTCGCCGCGGCGGCGGCCGATCCCCGCGCGTGCAAGTGGCGGTGGGACCACGGCGAGGGCATCGCGCTGCTGGAGGCGGGCCGCTTCTGGGACGTGCTGAGCGTTCCCGAGCGGCTCGGGCTGCTCACCCTGGACCTGCTGTGGCGGCCCGCGCTGCCCGTGCCGGGGCCGACCCTGGTGGACACCGCCGCGGGGCGGGTCGGGTTCTTCCTGCCGCCGGACCCGTCCGGGGGCTGGGTCGGCGCCGGCCTGCGGTACGCGACCAAGGGGTCCTGGGTCGCCGTACCGCCGCCGTACCGGCCCGCCCGCTCCCTGGAGTGGCTGGTCCCGCCGGACGGCACCGGCGCGCTGCACACGCCCGGCGCGCTGGAGGGGGCGCTGCGGGAGGCCAACGGCACGCTGGCGGTTCTCGCGCCGATGTGCGGGCCGTAGCGGATCAGGAGCGTTCGGGCTCGGACCGGATGCGCAACGCCAGCCCGGCAAGGGTGACCCAGTGCACCTCGCGTTCCGCGGGGACGGTGCGTCCCTGGGCCCGCCACTCCGCCACGAGTTGGGCGTAGATCGGCTCTCGGGTCCGGTCCGCCGGGGCCCTGCGGCTGCTTCGATCCCTGCGGTCCGTCCGGTCCGCGCGGTCGATGACGTCCATGCCGGGGCAACGCCCGGGCCGCGTCTGTGGCACGCTCCCGCTCCGCCCGCTCACCGGGTCGGGTGAGCACACCCCTCGAACGAGGCCTTCCGCCCGTCCGACAAGCATCCCGGAGCAGGCGGCTCATGCCGTCGAGGGACGCACCCGGCCGACAGGCGGCGCCAAGTGGGCGCTCCTATGCTGGGGAGGCAGGGCTCCGACGTCTCGCCCACCGCACGTTCTCCCGTGCTTGGAGTCAGCCCATGTCGCATTCTTCCGCATGCCTGCGCAGGGGAGCCGCGGTCGCCGTCGTGGTGGGGACGCTGCTGGTGCCGCTCGGCGGCGCTCCCGCGGGGGCGGCGCCGGCGTCCGTAGCCGCCGCGTTCGCCGCCGACCCGCCCACCCCCTCCCCTTCGGGGACGGAGGTCCGCACGCTCACCCCGGATGTGGCCCGCCAACTCGACGCCGCCGTGCAGAAGGTGATGACCGAGGCGCACGTGCCCGGGGTGACGGTCGGCATCTGGACGCCGCACCAGGGCAGTTACGTCAGCTCGTTCGGTGTCGCCGACAAGAGCAGCGGCCGGCCGATGACTCCGGACCTGTACATGCGGATCGGCAGCGAGACCAAGACCTTCACCGTGACGGCGCTGCTGCAACTGGTGGACCAGGGCAAGGTCGGCCTGGACGATCCGATCGGCAAGTACGTCGACGGGGTGCCGAACGGGGACGAGATCACGCTGCGGCAGCTCGCCGGGATGCGCAGCGGGCTGTTCAACTACTCCCAGGACGACGACTTCTACAAGGCGCTCACGTCCGATCTGCAACGCAGCTTCACGCCCCAGGAGTTGCTCGCCTACTCGTTCAAGCACCCGGTGCTGTTCCAGCCGGGACAGAAGTTCTACTACTCCAACACCAATCTCATCCTGCTCGGCCTGGTCGTCGAGAAGGAGAGCGGGCAGCGCCTCGGCGACTACATCCGTCAGCACGTCACCGAGCCGGCCGGGATGACGAACACCCTCTTCCCGACCGGCGCCGAGTTCCCCTCCCCGCACGCGCAGGGCTACACGAACCAGACGGCCGACGGAAAGATCGCGGACACGGCCGGCTGGAACCCGTCCTGGGGGTGGGCGGCCGGCGCGATGATCTCGAAACAGGAGGACCTGCGGGTGTGGGCGCGCACGGTGGCGACCGGCCAATTCCCGGACGGCAGCCGGATGATCAGCGCGGCCACGCAGAAGCAGCGGCTCATCACCCCGGCGACGCCGATCCCGGGAGCCGGGTACGGGCTGGGCATCTTCAATGTGCAGGGCTGGATCGGCCACAACGGATCGCTTCCGGGCTACGAGTCCCTGACCGTCTATCTCCCTGCGGCACAGGCGACCCTCGTGGTCCTGCTCAACACCGACATCGACCACAACGGCCAGGAACCGAGCACCCTGTTCGGCGAGGCGATCACCAAGATCGTCTCCCCCGACCACGTCTTCAACCTGCCGGCCGAACCCGCGGCCAGGTAAGCGCTCTCACCTGGGACGGTTTCCGGCCAAGTCGAGAATGCGCTGTTCGCCTGTCGGCCGGTGCCGCTGTGTACTGGAGGTGCCTCGCGAGAGCCGACCAGCCAGGAGAGCCGTCGTGACCGTCACCGACCGCATCCCGCTCGACCCGTTCGGCACCGACATCGCCGCGGAGAGCGCCCGGCTGCGCGCCCTCGGCCCGGTCGTGCCCGTGGAACTGCCCGGCGGCATCCCCGCCTGGGCGCCCACCGGGTACGACGTCCTCAAGGAACTGATCCTCGACCCCCTGGTGAGCAAGGACGCGCGCCGGCACTGGCGGCTGTGGCCGGAGACCGCCGAGCGTCCCGCCTGGAGCTGGATCGTGACCTGGGTGGGTGTGGTCAACATGCTGTCCACCTACGGTCCCGACCACACCAGACTGCGCAAGCTGGTGGCGCCGAGCTTCACGCACCGGCGCACCGAGGCGCTGCGCCCGCGGGTGGCGGCCATCACCGCCGAGCTGCTGGACGCGCTGGCGGCCGAGGGCGCCGACGGCCGTGCCGTCGATCTGCGGGCCGGGTTCGCCCATCCGCTGCCCATGCGCCTGATCTGCGAACTGCTTGGTGCGCCCGAGGAGTTGCGCGAGGACGCGGCACGGCTCATCGCCGACATCTTCGACACCTCCGACCCGAGCCCGGAGCACGCGGCGTCCGTGCAGGAGCGGATCGGCACGGTGCTGGGGGCGCTGCTCGCGTACCGGCGCAAGGATCCGGGCGACGATCTCACCACGGAGCTGATCCGGGTCCGGGACGAGGACGGCGACCGGCTCTCCGACGAGGAGCTGCTGCACACGCTGCTGCTGGTGGTCGGCGCCGGGTTCGAGACCACCGTCAATCTCATCGGCAACGCGGTCGTCGCCCTGCTGACGCATCCGGCGCAGCTGGCGGCGGTGCGCTCCGGGGAGGTCGACTGGGAGGGGGTGGTCGAGGAGACGCTGCGGGTGCACCCGTCGGTCGCCGCGCTGCCGCTGAGGTTCGCGGTCGCGGACCTGAAGGTCGGGGGCGTGACGATCCCGGCCGGGGACGCGATCATCACGACGTACGCGGCCGCCGGCCTGGACCCGGCGCGCTACGGGCCGGACGCGGCCGGTTTCGACGCGGCGCGCGGCGCCGACGACCATCTGGCGTTCGGGATCGGCGTGCACCGCTGCATCGGCGCTCCGCTGGCCCGCATGGAGGCGCTGACGGCGCTGCCCGCGCTGTTCGCCCGCTTCCCCGGGCTGCGCCTGGCCGTCGGCCCCGACGAGCTGCGGCAGGTGCCGTCGTTCATCGCCCACGGCTGGCAGGAGGTGCCGGTCCGGCTGGACGGCTGAGACACGTGCGGGGCTCCGACCGGTCCCCCGTTCCGGTCGAGCCCCGCGCCTGCTGAACCTACGCGCGGGGCACGGCGGTGGGTATCGCACCGGTGCCCTTTCCGGACCGGCGAGGACTCACTTGTGCACAGGGGAGTCCGGTTGGCCCTGGTTCGCCCCGCCGACGGCGGGTGTGGCGAGGGCGCCGGTGGCCAGGTGGGCGAGGACGACCTCGTACAGGTCGCTGCCCATCGCCAGCAGCTGGCGTTCCAGGACCGGTTCGGCGGCCCGGACGTGGTCGCGTACGGTCTGGGCGTGCACGCCCAGGTCCCGGGCCGTGCGTTCGGCGTTCGAGTCCGCGGCGATCCAGGCGCGCAGGGTGCCGCGCAGGTCCCGGCCGTCGCCGTCCAGGCGGCCGAGGAGGTCCTGCGCCCAGGCCCGCAGCGCGGCCGAGGCGAGCAGGTCACCAAGCCCGTCGGGAGCCGGCTGCGGGGCCGTGCCGTCGGGGTCGTACGGGCCCTGCACCGCCTCGGTGTTGAGCGCGAGGTGGGCGGCGGCGCGGGTGGTGAGGCGGGAGAAGTCGGTGCCGAGCAGCGCCTCGACGCGGTCCATGCGGGCGCGGACGGTGTTGCGGCTGACGCCGAGGACCTTGGCCGCGTTGACGGCGGTGAACTCCAGGCCCAGCCGGGTCGTGGCGAGCAGTTCGGCGCGGATGTGGTGGGGCAGTGTGTCGAGGGGGCGCAGCACGCCCGCGGACCAGGCGCGCAGGGCGACGGGGTCCATGAGCCGTTCGGGGTGGGTCCGTTCGGCGTAGACGGCCGTCTGGTCCGGGCGGAAGCGGGCGACGGCGAGGGCGCTGATGGCCTGCCCGTAGGCGGTGGCGGTCCGGGCGAGGCGCTGGCGCAGGCTGCCGCCGAGGAAGGTGCCCGGCCGGCCGTCGACGAGGGAGCGCAGCCGGTCCCCCGCCGACGGCTGGGGGCTGACGACGATGACGTGCCCGTCCATCGCGGGGCAGCGCACGACGAGTGCCAAGCCGTCGGTGATGTGCGCGCAGGCGTCGGCGAGTGCGTCCCGCTCGGCGGGGGAGACCTCGACGACGTAGACGCGCGCGGTGTCCTCCTCGAGCAGGCCCGGCCACAGCCCGGCCGCGACCCGGCGGGCGGAGACGGTGTCCTCCACCATCAGCAACTGCAGGATGGCCAGCCGCAGGTCGGCCGTGGCCCGGCGCAGCCGGCGCCCGTCGTCCGTCAGCTTCCTCTCCCTCAGGAGCAGTTCGAGCACGGACGCGGTGCGGTTCACGATGTCGGCGGCGCGCCGGTCGAAGGGTTCGGGGCGGGCCACGGCGAGCACCTCTCCCACCGCCGGGCCCTGTTCGGGGTGGCGTATCCCGACCATGCGGACATGGCGTTCGCCGTCCTCCAGGGCGGCCGCGGAGATCCGGCCCGTGACCACGTCGGCGAGCACACCGCCGTCGAGCGGCAGGCGCTCACCCGCGAGGAGGCCGCCGTGGGCGTCCTGGAGGCAGACCGTCGCCCCGACGGTCCGCCCGAGCCAGGTGACGACCCGGCGGGGGTCGCGGCCGGCGGGACGCAGATGGTCGAGCAGCTGCTCCGCCCACGTGGTGTCGGGGTCCTGCGGCTGCTGGGCGTGGGGGCCCTCGTCGGCTCGGCCGGCCACGTCACCCTTCTCCTCGTCGTCGGTTTGACCTCGGCTTTCGAATCTGGACGTTACCCCAAGAGACGACGGCGCTCAGGTCGGCACCGGACCGCACCGGCATCACGCACGGCACGCCGCCGCTGCGCGCACGGCGCCCGGGGACGGCATAAGCTCGGCGGATGGCGAAGTACTTCGACGTGCACCCCGAGAACCCGCAGCCGCGCAGCATCACCCAGGTCGCCGACGCGGTGCGCTCGGGTGCGCTCATCGCATACCCCACCGACTCCTGCTACGCGCTCGGCTGCCAGTTGGGCAGTCGGGACGGCATCGACCGGATCCGTTCGATCCGCCACCTGGACGACCGGCACCACTTCACGCTGATGTGCCGGGACTTCGCGCAGCTCGGCCAGTTCGTCCGCGTCGACAACGACGTGTTCCGGGCCGTGAAGGCGTCGACTCCCGGCAGCTACACCTTCATCCTGCCGGCCACCCGCGAGGTGCCGCGCATACTGCAGCACCCCAAGAAGAAGACCGTGGGCGTGCGCATCCCCGACCATGTGGTGACCCAGGCCCTGCTGGCCGAGCTGGGCGAGCCGCTGCTGTCCAGCACGCTCCTGCTGCCCGACGAGGAGGAGCCGATGACCCAGGGCTGGGAGATCAAGGACCGGCTCGACCACGCGGTGGACGCGGTGGTCGACTCCGGGGACTGCGGCACCGAGCCGACCACGGTCGTGGACTTCTCCAGCGGCGAGGCGGAGATCGTGCGGCGGGGCGCCGGGGACACCGCTCGGTTCGAGTGAGGGCGGGAGTCCGGTCCCGCGGGTGTGGATCTTGCGTGGCAGCATGGGACGTACACGCAGCACGGAGGGGCTTCCGCCTCCCGCCGCTGACTCCTCAGGAGGCTTCTCAGCATGACCGCCGTACAGGGAACAGCCGTCGACATCCCGACCGAGGACGGCACCGCCGACGCCTACCTCGCCCACCCCGCGGACGGGAACCCCCGTCCGGGCGTCCTGCTCTACCAGGACGCCTACGGCCTGCGGCCGCAGCTGAGGGCGATGGCCGACCGGCTCGCGAGCGCCGGTTACACGGTCCTGGTGCCGAACGTCTTCTACCGGCACGGCCGCACCCCGATCGGAGAGATCCCGGAGTTCATCGACCCCGCGGCCGACCCGACCATCTGGGAGCGGATCGGCCCGGTCATGGCCTCCCTCACCGCCGAGCAGACCAAGCGCGACGCGGACGCCTATCTGGGCTGGCTGGCCGACAGCCCCCTGGTCGCCGACGGCCCGGTCGCGCTCACCGGTTACTGCATGGGCGCCCGCCTGGCCCTGCGCACGGCGGCCACCCACCCCGAGCGGGTGGCCGCGGCGGCCGGCTTCCACGGCGGCCGGCTGGCCACCGACGCGCCGGACAGCCCGCACCGCGGCGCCGAGCACATCACCGCGGAGCTGTACTTCGGCCACGCCGACCAGGACCATTCCATGCCCGAGGAGCAGATCCGGCTCCTGGCGGACACGCTCACCGCCGCCGGCGTACGGAACACCTGGGAGGTCTACCCGGGGGCGCAGCACGGCTACACGCAGGCCGACACCCCCGCCTACAACCGCGAGGCCGACGAGCGGCACTGGGCGGCCCTGCTCGATCTGCTGAAGCGCGCCTTCTGAGGCCGGAGGGCGCCCGCCGTGCGACGGGCGCCCCCGGATCCCGTCCCACTCGATTCCCGTCCAACTCATTGACATGCACGCACCCGACCGCAACCCTGAGAGCGCTCTCAAGCAGGTACGGACCAATGTCCGTACGACCCCGACCCCACACGGAGGTGGAGAGTGCCCCCCAGCATCACGCGCCCCGCGCTGCCCCTGGCGGCCGCAGCGGCCCTCGTCGGCGGCCTGCTCACACTGGTCGCGCCGGACCACGCCGGCGCCGCCGTGCCGGACACCATCCCCCTGAAGATCACCAACAACTCGGGCCGCTCCGACCCGGTGTACGTCTATGACCTCGGCACCCAGCTGTCCTCGGGACAGCAGGGCTGGGCCGACGCCAACGGCACCTTCCACGCC
Source organism: Streptomyces sp. Ag109_G2-15 (assembly GCF_900215565.1). Lineage (NCBI taxonomy): Bacteria > Bacillati > Actinomycetota > Actinomycetes > Kitasatosporales > Streptomycetaceae > Streptomyces > Streptomyces sp. Ag109_G2-15. The sequence goes on along the minus strand of NZ_OCNI01000001.1, from coordinate 7,367,888 downwards.
TGGCCCGCAGGCGGCAACCCGCCGACTCCCGCGCCGGACGCGGCTATCGCGGGGCCCGCAGCCGGGCAGTCGAAGACGATCCGGATACCGAAGTTCTCCGGCCGGATCTACTTCTCCTACGGCCAGAAGCTCGACTTCCGGCTGACCACCGGCGGGCTGGTGCAGCCGGCCGTGCAGAACCCGTCCGACCCCAACCGGAACATCCTGTTCAACTGGTCGGAGTACACGCTGAACGACTCCGGGCTGTGGCTCAACAGCACCCAGGTGGACATGTTCTCGGCGCCGTACGCGGTCGGCGTGCAGCGGGCCGACGGCAGTGTGAGCAGCACCGGGCACCTGAAGTCCGGTGGCTGGACCGGGTTCTTCAACGCGCTGCGCGGACAGCCGGGCGGCTGGGCCAACCTGATCCAGACGCGCTCCGACGGCACCGTGCTGCGCGCCCTGTCCCCGCTGTACGGCGTGGAGACCGGGGCCCTGCCGGCGAACGTGATGGACGACTACGTCAACCGGGTGTGGCAGAAGTACGCGACGTCGACCTTGACCGTCACCCCGTTCACCGACCAGCCGAACACCAAGTACTACGGCCGGGTCTCGGGGAACGTCATGAACTTCACCAACTCCTCCGGCGCGGTCGTCACGAGCTTCCAGAAGCCGGACGCATCGAGCATCTTCGGCTGTCACAAGCTGCTCGACGCGCCCAACGACCAGGTGCGCGGCCCCATCTCGCGCACGCTGTGCGCCGGTTTCAACCGCTCCACCCTGCTGGTGAACCCCAACCAGCCGGACACCTCGGCGGCGAACTTCTACCAGGATCCGGTGACCAACCACTACGCGCGCAAGATCCACGCGCAGACGGCCGACGGCAAGGCGTACGCCTTCGCCTTCGACGACGTCGGGAACCAGGAGTCGCTGGTCCATGACGGCGGCCCGCAGCAGGCGTATCTGACGCTGGATCCGCTCTCCTGACATGCCGCGGTCCCGCACCCACGGGGGTGCGGGACCGTGACGGGGGACTCAGCCGGTCGTCAGAGCGGTGTCGTCCACGACGAAGCTGGTCTGGAGCGAGGAGTCCTCGACTCCGTTGAACTTCAGCGTGACCGTCGAGCCCGCCAGCGAGGACAGGTCGAAGGACTTCTGGCTGTAGCCGGAGGCCTTGTTGAGGTTCGAGTAGGTGGCCAGGGTCTTCGAACCCGCGGTCACCGTCAGCTTGTCGTACTGGGTGCTGGTGGTGGTCTCCGCGGTGTCGATGTGCAGGTAGAAGGTCAGGGTCGCCTTGCAGCCCGCGGGGATCGTCACCGACTGGGACAGGGTGTCGGTGTGCGAGGAGCCGTAGCCGTCGAGCCAGGCCTTGTAGGAGCCGCTGTGGGCCGCCTCACCGCTGTCGGTGCCGATGACTCCGCTGGTCGCCGTCCAGCCGGTGCTGCCCGACTCGAAGCCCGGGTTGCTCAGCAGCTGGGTCGAGGAGCAGCCGCCGCCGGTGGGGTTGACCGTCCAGCCGAAGGTCGCGGTGCCGGTGGCGCCGGTGGAGTCGGTCACCGTGACCGTGGTGCTGGAGGAGCCCGCGGTGGTGGGGGTGCCGGAGATCAGGCCGGTCGAGCTGTTGATCGACAGGCCGGCCGGCAGCCCGGAGGCGCTGTAGGTGAGGGCACCGCTGTTGGTGCTGCTCGCCTGGATCTGCAGGCTGACCGCGGTGCCGACGGTGGCGGTCTGGCTGCCCGGGTTGGTGACCGTCACCCCGCTGCTCGGCGGGTTGATGTGGCTGCCGACGTTGATGCCGGCGAAGGCGTTGCCCACCCCGGCGTACTGGGTGGAGTTGGTGCCGTAGAGGGCCGCTGCCGCGTTGAGGGCGGCGGTGCGGGCGGCGGCGTAGTCGGTGCTGGACGTCATGTACGTCGTCAGCGCCTTGTACCAGATCTGCAGGGCCGCGGCCCGGCCGATGCCGGTGACGGCGACGCCGTCGGAGGTCGGGCTGTTGTAGGTGACGCCGTTGATGACCTTGGTGCCGCTGCCCTCGGAGAGCAGGTAGAACATGTGGTTCGCGGGGCCCGAGGAGTAGTGCACGTCCAGGTTGCCGACGCCGGAGTACCAGCTGTCGGCGGATCCGCCGTCCTTGCTCGGCTTGTCCATGTAGCGCAGCGGCGAGCCGTCGCCGTTGATGTCGATCTTCTCGCCGATGAGGTAGTCGCCGACGTCCGAGCTGTTGTTGGCGTAGAACTCCACGCCCGTGCCGAAAATGTCGGAGGTCGCCTCGTTCAGGCCACCGGACTCGTCGCTGTACTCGAGGCCCGCGGTGTTGGAGGTGACGCCGTGGGTCATCTCGTGGCCGGCGACGTCCAGCGAGGTCAGGGCGTGGGTGTTGCCCGAGCCGTCGCCGTAGGTCATGCAGAAGCAGCTGTCGTCCCAGAAGGCGTTGACGTAGCCGCTGCTGTAGTGGACGCGCGAGTAGGCGGCGACGCCGTCGTTCTTGATGCCGCTGCGACCGAAGGTGTTCTTGTAGAAGTCCCAGGTCGTCTGGGCCCCGTAGGCCGCGTCAGCCCCGGCGGTCTGGGTGTTGGAGCCGGACCCGTTTCCCCAGACGTCGTCGGAGTCGGTCATCAGGGTGCCGGTGCCGGAGGTGCCGTTGTTCAGGCTGTAGGTCTTGTGGCCGCCGCGCGTGGTGTCGTACAGCTGGTACGTCGAACCCGACAGCGTGGTGGTGAGGCTGACCGAGCCGCTGTACTGGGTGTTGCCGGTGCCCGTCTTGATCGCCTGGTAGCGGTACAGCTCCTTGCCGGTGGTGGCGTCGGTGATGACGTGGAGCTGGCTGGGCGTGCCGTCGTCCTGGAAGCCGCCGACCACCGTCTCCCAGGCGAGCTTCGGGGTGCCGTGGCCGGCCCAGATCACCTTGCGGGCGCTGTCGGTGGTGGGCTTCTTCGCGTCGAGGGCCTTGGCTGCCTTGAGGGCCTTGGTCTCGGCGGCGGACTTGGTGAAGGTCGCGGTGGTGGAAGTGACCTTGATCTTCTGCTTGTTGTTGAAGGTCGTGCTCACGGTGCCCGCGGCCAGGGAGGCGGGCGGGGTGTGCACGACGAGGTCGCCGCCCAGGACGGGGAGGCCGGCGTAGGTGCGCTCGTAACGCGTGTGCAGCGTGCCGTCGTTGTCCTTGACGACGTCCTTGACGACCAGCTTCTCCTGCGCGCCGAGCCCGAGGGTGCGGGCGGTCGCGGCGGTCTTCTCCTTGGCGCTCTTGATCAGCGCGGAGTGCTGGGCGGGGCTGAGCTTGGCCTCCAGGCCTCCGGTGCGAACGGGGCTGGGGTGGGGGCCTGCGGGCTTGGCGGTCGCCGGAACCGACTGGATGCCGACGGCGAGGAAGGCGGCGGTGGAGACCAGTGCGGCTCCGACCGTGGCCCGTCTGTGGGGAAGACGTCTCACTCGTACTCCTCCTGCTGCGGCCGCCGGGTCGCGGCCGGTGACAGACCGGGCAGACGGGTGTGCTGCCCGGGACGAGCTGAGCTGTGCGGGGACCGTGATCCGTGCACACACCTTGGAGGATCCGTGTGCGGGGGGAGGATTTCAGCTTTGACTCGCACATGTCAGCCACGTCGGGGTCAATCGAGGGTTTTCCCTATACGGACGGGGCAGCCCGGGACACTCCCGCCGGTCTGGCCCCCAAGTGCTCCCGCAGGAAGCGGGCCTGATGGTGCAGCAGGTCGCCGGTGAGGTCGGTGCCGATCGGCTGGTGTCCGGTGCCGGGCAGGAGCAGCACCTCATGCGGGCGGCCCGCCGCGAGCAGCGCCTCGGACAGGAGCGGGGTGTGGGCGGGCCGGACGTTGGTGTCGGCGAGGCCGTGGATCAGCAGCAGGGGGCGGGTGAGCCGGTGCGCCTCGTCGAAATCGCCCAGCCCGGGGTCATGCCCGTCAAGCGCCTTCCGCTCGACCGAAGCCGCGGGCGCCGAGTGTGGCGTAGCGGGCGGACAGGTGGATCATGTCGCGTTCCGCGCCCTCGTGCAGCCACTGCCGGTAGATGCCCGCTGCCCGGCCGGGGTCGAGGGCCCGGGCGGCGGCCGCCGCGGTCAGTGAACCCGCCGTCCAGCCGGACAGCAGGGCCCGCAGTACGCCGTGCGAGGAGGCCGGGTCCAGCAGGACGCCCGCGTCGCCCGTCACGAACCAACCCGGCCCGGCGGGCTCAGGGCACAGCCGCCAGCTGACGTCCGCCGCACGGGCCGGGGCCTCGGACTCCAGCCCGGCGAACTCCCGCGGCGGCCCGTACTTCCGCCCCCGTCGTGGAACGAAGTCCAGCCGCATCCACTGGTACCGCGCGGGCCCCACCCGTGCGGTCCATGTCCAGCCGGTGTCGTCGGCGACGATCGCGGGCGCCGCGTCACGCTGCGCACAGGCCCCGCTCGCGTAGCCGTACCAGATCAGCAGCCGCGGTGAGCACGGCGGCGCGGTCAGGTCGAGGGCGCGGCTCAGCCAGCGGGCCCGCCCGGTCGCGTCGATGACTGTCCGCGTCCGCAGGGGCGGCCATGCCCCGCCCGAGAAGCGGACGCCGGTCACTGCCCCGCCCGCCACCACGGGCTCCAGGGCCCGGCAGCCGAGGCGGACCTCCGCGCCCGCCTGGCGCGCCCGGTCCAGCAGGAGTGCGTCGAGGCGCTGCCGGTCCACCTGGAAGCCGTGCCAGGGGCCGTTGGTCGGCAGGGTCGGGTTGACCTTCACGTAGGGGTCAATGTCTAGCGTCGCCCGCATGACGTCCTTCACCACGAGCGCGTTGCCGCCTGCCTCTTCCCGCCTCCCCCGTACCGGTGTGGAGGTCCGACTCGCCGCACGGCCCGACGGGTTCCCCACCCCCGACCACTTCCGGATCGTCACGACGACCGTCCCCGACCCCGCACCGGGCCAGGTCCTGGTGCGCAACCTGTTCATGTCCCTCGATCCCGGCATGCTTCTGCTGATGTCCGGCGGCTCCCAACTGCCCATGCCCGGCTACGAGGTGGGAGAGGTGATGTACGGGAACGCCGTCGGCGAGGTGGTCGCCTCGGCGGATCCGTCGTTGAGCGAGGGCGACGTGGTGGTGCACCGGCTGGGCTGGCGGGAGTACGCGGTGGCCGGTGCGCAGGGGTTCCGCCGGGTGGACGAGAGGGCCTACCCGAGCCCGTCCATGCACCTGGGCTTCGGGCTGGTCGCCTACGTCGGGCTCATGGAGGCGGCTCGACTGCGGCCCGGGGACACGGTCTTCGTCTCCAGTGCGGCGGGGGCCACCGGGGGCCTCGCCGGGCAGATCGCACGGCTCAAGGGCGCGGCCCGGGTGATCGGCAGCGCGGGATCGCCGGAGAAGGTGGCCCACCTGACCGGCACGCTCGGGTTCGACGCGGCCTTCGACTACCACGACGGTCCCGTACTGGACCGGCTGCGCGCGGCCGCGCCGGACGGCATCGACGTGTACTTCGACAATGTGGGCGGCGAGCAGTTGCGGGCCGCCGTCGAGGTCATGAACGTGCACGGCCGCATCGCGGTGTGCGGGGCGCTCAACCGGCAGCGCACGGGCCGTCCCGACGACGGGCCCGGTGACCTGCTGAGCGTCGCGGGCAAGCGCCTGACGATCCGGGGCTTCACCCTCTTCGACCACCTGGACCGGGCCGCGGAGTTCGGTGAGCAGTTCCGCGGCTGGCTGCGCGAGGGATCCATCGTCTACGACGAGACGGTGGTCGAAGGGCTGGCCGGCGCGCCGCAGGCGCTCCTGGACCTGGTCGGCGGCCGGTACACCGGGAAGACCGTGGTCCGCCTCACCGATGCGGCTGGGTGAACGCCGGTAGCCTGAGCGGGAGTTCGGAGGGGGAGACAGATGCTGATCGGCGAGCTGGCGGCACGGACGGGCACGACGACCCGCGCCCTGCGCTACTACGAGGAGCAGGGCCTGCTGGAGTCCGCCCGGACGTCGGCCGGCTACCGCGTCTACGACCCGGCCGCGGAGACCCGGGTCCACAACGTCCGCGACCTGCTGGCCTCCGGGTTCACCGTCGAGGACGTGAAGTCGTTCGTGCGGTACCTCGACACCGATCTGCCGGAGGTCTTCGCCTACTCGCCGGCGTGCGCCGACAACTATGGCGTGGGCGCACGCCGGGTGGCCGAGCTGGAGGAGAGGATCGCGGCGCTCACGAGGATGCGCGACGCCCTCGTCCATCGAATGCCCTGGCTGGCGGCGCCCGGCGAGGCCGCACAGCAGGGCGCCGCCTGACCGACACCATGCCAACTTGTCTGGTCAAGTTTGGCATCGGTTCTTCCGTTCGACAGCGTGGACCGATACCCATGTCCCGTTCATCGTGCACAGCCGGGCCGTACGGCCCACCCCCTCACGACACCCTCTTGAACGGGACGAGGTACACGCATGCGACTGCGCTGGAGATCCCTCGGCGGGCTGCTGGCCCTCCTCGGCGCACTGATCGTCTGTACTCCCCCGGCCCACGCGGCCGGGAGCAGCGGCAATCTGATCGTCAACGGCGATGCGGAGGCCGGCGGCTACTGCACCGACGACTGGGCCGCGGCCACCACGGTGCCCGGCTGGACCACCGAGGCCGGCGGCCCGGACGTCATGTGCCACACCGCCGGGTCCTTCGGGCTGCCCGGCGACGGCAAGGCCCCCGGCAAGGCCTTCTTCGGGCCCGGCAACTTCGGTGACGGCTCGATGTCACAGACCGTGGACGTCTCCTCGGCGGCCGCCGCCGTCGACGGCGGCGGCGTGAGCTACAACCTCTCCGGCTGGCTCGGCGGCTGGACGACCTACGGCGGTTATGTCGCGGTCGGCCTGCACTTCCACGACGCGAGCGGCCACCCGCTCGGCGCGACGGCCAAGCTGCCGACGGTCTCGGCGTCCGACCGGGGCCTGGCCACCAAGTTCCTGTCCCGCAGCGCCACCGGCCCGGTGCCCGCGGGGACCCGGTCGATCCAGGTCGAGGTGCAGTTCCTGTCGACGTCGCACGAGACCGGCTACCTCGACAACCTCTCCCTCACCCTGAACACCCCGGTCACCTCGCCGGCCCCGCTCGCCCCGCCCGCGTCGCAGGTGCCCGGCTACGACCACGTGTTCATGGTCATGATGGAGAACACCGACTACTCGGCGGTCATGAACGACCCGGCCGACACGCCCTACATGCACAGCCTGATGACCCAGGGCGCGACGCTGACCGACTTCCACGGCGTCTACCACCCGAGCGACGAGAACTACCTCGCCGTCGCCGGCGGCGACACCTACGCCAAGGGCGCCACGTACTGGCCCAACATCAACTCCCCGCAGCGCAACCTGGGCGACACCCTGGAGGACGCCGGGAAGAGCTGGAAGGCCTACGAACAGGGCATGGGCACGCCCTGCAACACCAAGAACAACAACGACAGTTACTACGAGCCCGACGACGCCCCGTTCATCAACTACACCGACATCAGCGGCAACGCGTCGCGCTGCGCCGCCCACCTGTTCGACACCTCGCAGCTGACCACCGACCTGCGGTCGGCCGCGACCACACCGAACTTCTCCTGGATCGCCGCCGACGACTACTACGACGGCGGGGCCTCCGGCAACGGCAACGCCACCAGCCTCAAGACGCAGGACGGCTGGCTGAAGCAGACCCTCGCCCCGGTGCTGTCCTCCCCCGCCTGGACCCAGCAGCGCTCGCTGCTCGTCCTGACCTGGGACGAGAGCAACAGCGAGGCGTACAACCACATCGTCACCACGGTCGTCGGCTCCCAGGGCACCGTCCCGGCCGGGACCAACAGCCCCGTCCACTACGACCACTACGGCATCGCCCGCACCATCGAGGCGGCCCTCGGCCTGCCCGGCCTGACGGCCAACGACACCTACGCGACGCCGCTGAACGCCGCCTTCGCACCGTCCACCGTGACGGCACCGACGCTCACCGGCGACCTGAACGCGGTCGCGAACGGCGGCAACGTCACGTTCCGGTACGCGGTCCCGTCCGCCGCGCAGGTCAGCGCGAAGAACTGGATCGGCATCTACCCGGCCGGGGTCACCCCGGGCCAGAAGTCCGCACTGACCTGGGCCTACACGCCCAACGCCAGCGGCGCGGCCACCTTCTCCACCGGCAAGCTGAGCGGCGCGGGCAAGTACGACGTGTACTACCTCGCCAATGACGGCTACTCGGTGCTGGCCGGACCGTTCTCACTGACCGTGGACTGATCGGATCCACCCTCAGTTCGGCGCGCCGGGCTGAACCCGGGGCAGCGGGTCGAGCCGCACCGAACGCGGGTCGGCCAGGTAGGCGTCGATCAACTCGGCTGCCATGACCTGCTGTTCCCGGGCCTCCACCGGTCTGAGGGTGTCGGCGAGTCGCCGCAGGCGGCCCTGAGGGTCGCCCTGACCGGGGCATGCAGACCGGACGTGTCGAGGACGGTGAGCAGGTGGGTCAGGACGGTCTGGTCGGCCGTGTGCCGCACCCCGTCCCGGCCCGGCACCCGCGCGTCCTCGCGCTCCTCGGCGCTCAGCCAGGGCGTGGCCGGCAGAGCGGCCACGACGTCCCGCACGCCCGGCATGGCCGGGTCGACGGAGTGCTGCCAGGCCACGCGGCCGAGCCGGGCGGGGTTACGAGGTCGAGGAAGTCGGGGGCGGAGGTGTTCTCGCCGGTCATGCGGGCCTCTCGGCCGGTGCGGGTCCGGGACGCATCGTGCCAGGCCCCACCCTGCGCACCGTGATCGGATCGTTGTTACCGTGCACCGCGTGTCTGACTCCTCACGCGATACCGCACAGGGCGCCGGCTGGGGCCCGTCCGAACGCGGCACCTACCAGCAGCTCATGCCCGGCCACGTCGAGAAGCTGTCGTGGCTGAACCCGAAGACCCTGTTGGCCGCCCGCAACGGGGTCCTTTCGTCCTGGTTCGGTGACCCGACGGGCCGTACCCGCAGCCGCCTGGTGGCCCGGCAGGCCGAGGCGGGAACACCCGCCGACAAGGTGGTCCGGCGGGAGGTGCCGGACCGGTTCTCCTTCATGGTCTTCGGCGACACCGGCGAGGGCGACGACTCCCAGTACGCCGTCGTGCCAGGCTTTCTGAAGGTGAGTCAGGACACGGAGTTCGCGGTGATCGCGAGCGACGTCATCTATCCCGTCGGCAGCGCGGACGACTACGGCGTCAAGTTCTTCCGGCCGTACCAGGACTACCCGGCGCCCATCTACGCGATCCCGGGCAACCATGACTGGTACGAGGACCTCGGCGCGTTCATGCGCGTCTTCTGCGCCGACGCCCCGCCGCCCGCCCCCGAGCCCGCGACCCGCCCGCTCGGCCGGGCCTGGTGGCGTGCCCTGCTCTGGCACCGGGCACGCCCGGCGGACGGGCAACACCTCGCCGACGCACGGAAGTTGAGGTCGGCTCCGGGACAACAGGCCGTACAGCCGGGGCCGTACTGGGCGATCGACGCCGGTCCGGTGCGGATCGTCGGCATCGACACCGGGCTGCTGGGCACGATCGACGCCGAACAGGGCGCCTGGCTGCGGGAGGTCTCCCGCGGGCCGAAGCCGAAGATCCTGATCACCGGCTCGCCGCTGTACGTGGACGGCGAGCACCACCCCTGCGCCATCGAGGGCGGCGGCACGGTCGACGACATCGTCCGCGACCCGGCGCACCACTACGTGGCCGCGATCGGCGGCGACATCCACAACTACCAGCGCTACCCGGTCGACGTGGACGGCCGGACGGTCCAGTACGTGGTCGCGGGTGGCGGCGGCGCGTTCATGCACGCCACGCACACCATCCCGCGGGTGTCGGTCGCGGGCGTCACCGAGCGGGCCTTCCGCTGCTATCCGCTGCGCGGCGACTCGCTGGCCTTCTACAGCCGCCTGTACGGCCGCCGCCTGCGCCTGCGCCGCTTCTTCACCCTCACCGATTCCGAGGCGACGGCCGTCGTCGCCGAACGGCTCGGCATCGAGCCGGGCCGGGCGCCCAGCCCGGACACCCGGGTCACCCGACGCACCCGCCTGGTCGCGAGCCTGCTGGGCACCGGCGGCCGCCCCGACCACGCCTCCCGCTTCCGGCTGCCCGTGCGCAAGATCTACACCCAGCTGTTCTCGCCCGCCTCCGACACCTACAGCCCGCCGTTCTTCAAGTGCTTCCTGCGCCTGGACGTCACCCCGGAGGCGGTACGGCTGCGGTGCTTCGCGGCGACGGGCAAGCTCGCCCAGGAACTCGATCCGCCGGTCGAGGACGAGGTCACCATCCCGCTGAACTGATCACACGGTTGTCACACTGGCCTGCCAGAATCGGGGCAGAACCGACGTACGACCGATGGAGGAGCCCGTGCCGTCCACCCCCCGCCCGCTGCGCAAACTGGGCTTCCTCACCATCGGGCTGTTCGACGCGGCCGACCCGGGCCCGGGCCACGAGTCCACGCTGGAGATCATCGAGCTGGGCGAGCGGCTGGGCTTCGACAGCGCCTGGGTCCGCCACCGGCACCTCCAGTACGGCATCTCGTCCCCGGTCGCGGTGCTGGCGGCGGCCTCGCAGCGCACCCGGCGCATCGAGCTGGGCACGGCGGTGATCCCGCTGGGCTGGGAGAACCCGCTGCGCCTCGCCGAGGACCTGGCGACCGTGGACATCCTGTCCGGCGGCCGGCTGAACCCGGGCGTCAGCGCGGGCCCGCCGATGCACTTCGAGCAGGTCAAGGAGGCCCTGTACCCGGACACCGCAGACGCGGAGGACTTTGGCTACGAGCGGGTACGGCGGCTGCTGGACTTCGTCCGCGGCAAGCCGGCCACCGACTTCAGCGGGGTGGAGGGCTTCGAGGTGTTCTCCGATGTCGTCCAGCCGCACTCCCCCGGGCTCGGCCGGCGCCTCTGGTACGGCGGCGGCAGCCTCGGCTCGGCGCGCTGGGCGGGCGAACACGGCATGAACTTCCTGACCAGCAGCGTCGTCAAGGCCGAGGACCCGGACGGGCCGCTGGACTTCGCCGAGATCCAGCTGTCCCACATCCGCGCCTTCCGCGCCCAGCACCCCGACGGGGAGGCGGCCCGCGTCTCCCAGGGCCTGGTGGTGATCCCCACCGACTCCGCGAGCCCCGAGCAGCGGGCCAAGTACGAGGAGTACGCGGCCAAGCGCCTCCCCCGGACGGCCTCCCCGCAGGGCCCGGCGCGGCTGCTCTTCGCCCCGGACCTGGTCGGCACCTCGGACGAACTCGCCGAGCGGCTGCACGCGCACGCCGCGTTCCGCGAGATCGACGAGGTGGCGTTCGCACTGCCGTTCACCTTCGGGCACGAGGACTACGTGCAGATCCTGACCGACCTGGCGACGAAGCTGGGACCGGCCCTGGGGTGGCACCCTGCGGGCTGAGGCTCACTCACCAACGGCCCGGCTCCGTACCGGTGACCGGCTCGGACGGCTTGCCGTCCACGCCCACCGGTACGTCACCGGCGAGCATCACCCGGTGCATGATCCGGGGCGATCCGACGTGGGCGTGGTCGCTCGGGGCCAGGTGGATGGTGGCCCGGTTGTCCCAGAAGGCCACACTGCCCGGCTCCCAGCGGAAGCGGACCGTGTACTCGGGGCGGACCGCCTGTTCCACGAGCATCTCCAGGATCGCCGTGCTCTCCGGACGTGAGAGGCCGACGATCTCCTCCAGGTAGTAGCCGTTGACGAACAGCACCCGTTCCCCCGTCTCCGGGTGCACCCGCACCAGGGGGTGCTCGGAGACGACCTGGTGGTCCAGGAGGTGGCGGACGTACGCGTCGTCGCCTGGCCGGGGCTGGTAGCCCACGCCGAGCCGGTGCTCGGCGCGCAGCCCGTCCACGAAGGCACGGACCGGCGCCGAGAGCCCGGCGTAGGCGGCGGCCAGGTTGGCCCAGGTGGTGTCGCCGCCGTAGGGCGGGACGGTCTCGGCGCGCAGGATGGTCGCGGCCGGCGGGTCGATCCGGGCTCCGTGGTCGCAGTGCCAGCCGCGCAGCAGGGTGTGCCGGCGCCGGTGCAGCCACTCGTCGCGCTCCATGCCGTACCCTCCGGCCAGTTCCAGCCGGTCGGCGGTCGTCTCGATCGCGGGGAAGTCCGGCGGGGAGTGCGGACCGCGGCGCGGCAGCACGACCGGCTCACCGAAGCGGCGGGCGAAGGCGATGTGAGCGGCGTGGTCCAGCTCCTGCCCGCGGAAGAACACCACCTTCCAGCGCAGCACGGCCTGCCGGATCAGGGCCACCACGGCGTCGTCCAGCGGCCCGGCGAGATCGACGCCGGTGATCTCGGCTCCGATGTACCCGGCGACCGGCTTCACCTCCACGCCGTCGACCCGCTCGGTCTGCTCCGCAGTGGCCCTGTGCGTCGTCATGCGCGCTCCGATGCTCGTCGGTACCGGTTCCCCGCAGATCGTGACATCCCGGCCCTCACACGGTGAACTCCCGGACGACCGTGTTCCGGAAGACAGCCGTACCGCCGGCCGTGAACAGCGCCAACCGGTCGTCCACCAGGTACGGGAACACCTCGCTGGAGTGCACGTACCGGCCGTCGTCCACGAACATCTCGACGGACGTGCGGTCCACCAGGATGCGCAACCGCACCCGGCCGGCCGACGGGTCGAAGGGCGTGTGGCTCTCCTGCCGGTTGCCGCTGGTGTCCGGGTTGACGGTGCCGCGCCGGTTGAGGAAGGCGTAGTCGCCCCAGACCCCGGCGTCGATGTGCCGTCCGCCGTCCGGGGAGCGGCGCAACTGGACCCCTGCGCCGGTGAGTTGGGACCAGGTGATCTCCGTGGTCAGCTCGTAGGAGATGCCGGTGTAGTCGAGGAGGCGGGTGCCCTCGACGGTGAGGTCGCCGAGGTGCACCGTGCGGGAGACGTACGAGTCGAGGGCGGCGACCGGCCGGGAGGCGAGGTGGTAGCCGCCGGAGGCGGACTTCTTGAGGGTGATCTCGCGGACGACGGAGTCGGTGCCGTTGAAACCGTCGGCGTCGATGGTGGGGGTGGTGTGGGCGTAGGCCCAGTTGTTGAGCCAGCCGAGGGCGTAGCGCGCGGTGGGGTCCACCGATCCCGCCGTGTCCCGTTTCTCGAAGGTGACCGCCCCGTACCAGTCCCAGCCGTGGTCGAGCCACTGCGGATCGGCCGCGTCGGCCGTGAACGCGCCGCCGTCGAAGGAACCGGTCCAGTACGCGTACGTGTTGGGCTGCCCGGAGCCGGTGCCGTCCGCGCTCACGCCCAGCACCCACTTGCCGGTGCCGTCGTCGGCGGTGATCCGGAAGAGGTCGGGGCATTCAAGGACGCCGATGCCGTCCTTGACGAAACCGCCCGTGTACGTCCAGGACTTGAGGTCCGCCGAGTGATAGAAGCCGATCTTGTTGTGCTCGGCCAGGGCCATCACCCAGCGGTCGTGGTCCTCGTCCCGGATGACCTTGGGGTCGCGGAAGTCGGCACCCACGCCCGGACTCGGCAGCACGGGGTCGGTGCCGTGGTTCGTGAAGGTGCGGCCGCCGTCCGTCGAGTAGTACAGGAACTGCGCCTGGTGGTCGGTGCCGCCGCCGGGTGACATCGTGACGACGGCGAGCACCGCGCCCGCGCCGAAGCCCGCCGTGCCGCCGCTGTCGACCACGGCCGAGCCCGACCACACATCGCCATTGACCGTGGTGTCCTTCGGCACGGCGATGCCCCGGTCGGTGAAGGAGACCAGGTCGGTGCTGGTGGCCAGGCGCCAGGCGGTGCCCACCTCGCCACCGGCGAGGTAGTCGGCGTTGTAGAGGTAGTAGTAGTGGTACTCGCCGTCGATCCAGACCGGGCGCTGCGGGTCGTTCTTCCACTGGTCGGGGACTGTGAAGTGGTAGCCGGCGCGGTAACTGACGCAGGTGCGGGCCGGTTTGGAGTTCGGTCTCGCCTGGGCGGGACCCGTGGGCAGCAGCGCCGCGCCGGCTCCGGCGGCGGATCCGGCGAACAGGGCTCTTCTGGTCAGACCACGCATCACGCATTGCCCCTCTCGTGACGAATCATGAGACCAGGACTGTAGACCTAACTCGTTAAAGGTCAAGCGTTCCCGCGCCTTGACAGGGACGTAACCGGCTTCTCATCATCTGGGGCATCAGACCTTTACTAACACGAGTTAGGCACATGGATGACCGACTCGCTCCTCTCCCGCCGCACGATGCTGCGGTACGGGGCCTACGGCGCGGGGGCCGCCGCGCTGGCCGGTACCGCCGCGAGCTGGGACCGGCTCACCGGGGCCGACATCCCGGGCCGTGACGACGGCTCGCTCGTCGTCGCCACCCTGGGTTCCGCGTTCTCCCCGGACGGGGTCCGCGCCCTCGTCGAGGGCTTCCAGAAGCTGCACCCCGACATCAAGGTCCGGGTCAACGCGGTCCAGGCCGTCGACTGGTCGGACTTCTTCGCGAAGATCCTCACCCAGATCGCGGCGGGCACCGCGCCCGACCTGGTCTATGTGGCCACCGAGGGCGTGCAGTTGTTCGCCCGGCGCCTCGGTGTCCCGCTGGACCGCTGGGTGAAACGGGACGCGGCGGAGCTGAAGGAGTACTTCGCCGACGTCCACCCCTCGCTGGTCGAGTCGATGATGTACGAGGGCAGCCTGTACCAGCTGCCGATCGAGTTCAACGCGGCCGACATGTACCTCAACACGCAGGTGCTGAAGCGGGCGGGCGCCGACTTCCCGGCGGACGACTGGACCCGCGACGACTTCACCGACCTGCTGCGCCGGATGAAGAAGGCCAGCGACTCCCACTTCACGCCCTACTTCTGGACCAACCGGCTGTGGGGCGGTGTGGTGCCCTGGCTGTTCGCCAACGGCACCAACCTGCTGGCCGAGTCCAAGGCGCCCGGCGGCAGCTGGCTGTGGGACTCCTTCTATCCGGCGGCGCAGCGGCAGGGGCGCGGGGGCGGTTTCCGCTGGACGACCCCGCAGGCCACCGCCGACCGGGTGACGGAGGCGTACGACTACCTGGCCCAGCTCATCCAGGAGGACCTGTGCACCCGCCCCGAGGGCGGCAACGGCCAGAACCTGATCGGGGTGTTCTCCACCGGCCGGGTCGGGGTCACGCCCGCCGGCGGCTTCTGGGCCGGCGGTCTGCACCTCGCGGGCATGCGGGACGACGGCTTCGACGTGCAGTACTTCCCCCGCTGGCGCACCCAGCGCCACCAGTTCGGCGCGGCGGGCTACGCGCTGCTGCGCACCTCGAAGAAGCAGGACGCGGCCTGGGAGTTCATCAAGTACTCCGCCCGCCGGGACACCCTGACCCGGCTGTTCACGACGAACCAGACGACCCCGGCGCGCCGTTCGATGCTGACCGACGCCCGCTACCGGGAGACCGGCCCGGCGCACTGGCGGGTCTTCTACGACACCCTCGACAAGTTCCCCGACACCGGGCCCATACCGGCCCCGCCGCAGGTCGCCGAGGTCACGCAGGTGCTGCTCAAGCACACCGGGACTGCCTTGGCGAGCCCGCGCTCGGTGGGGCCCGCGCTGCGCCGCATGCAGGGCGATCTGGAGAAGGCCATGGAGCGTGACGTATGACGAACACCCAGATTCCCACCGTACGGCCACGGGCCGTGACCCCGCCCGCGACGGCGGCCCGGCCCTCGGTGCGGGAGCGGGGGACGCGGCTGCTCGCCGCGCTGTTCCTGGCGCCGACGGTGGTCGGCATCGTGGTCTTCACGGTCGTACCGATCATCGGCTCGGTCGTGCTGAGCCTCTTCCACTGGAACGTGATCGACTCGCCCGATTTCGCCGGAACGGCCAACTACCGTGAGGTGTTCACCGATTCGACCGTGTTGGTCTCGTTCCGCAACACGCTCGTCTTCATGGTCTTCGCGGTCGCCGCGCAACTCCTGATCGCTCTGGTGCTCGCGCTCACCCTGAACGGGCGGATGCCGACCTGGCTGCGCTCGGTGTTCCGTTCGGCGTTCTTCTTCCCGCTGGTGCTGTCGGCCGCGTCCATATCGGTCGTGATGAAGTACCTGTTCAACCAGGACTTCGGCGTGATCAACTGGCTGATCGGGTTGTTCGGGATCGCTCCCGTGCCGTGGCTGACGTCCGAGCACGGCGCGATGGCGACGGTGATCATCGTGTACGTGTGGCAACAGTTCGGTTTCTCGTTCCTGTTGTTCGTGGGCGGGCTGAACAACATCCCGAAGGAAATCCACGAGGCCGCCGCCCTCGACGGCGCGACCGGTCTGCGCAAGCACCTGTCCATCACACTGCCGCTGCTCTCGCCGACGCTGCTGGTGGCCTCGGTGGTCGGCATCATCAACGCGCTCCAGGTCTTCGAGCAGCCGTACGTGCTCACCGACGGCGGTCCCGGCGACTCCACCCGCACCGTGGTGATGGTCATCTACGAGAAGGCCTTCGAGCAGCTGCGCTTCGGCGAGGCGTCCGCGGTGGGCGTGCTGCTGTTCGTGCTGATCATGGCGGTGACCGCCGTCCAGTTCCGGCTCAGCCGGCGTTTCGTCCACTACCAGTGAGCCGGGTGAGTCCCTTGAGCCAAGCAACCCTGTCCCTCAGCCGCGCCCGGTACTCGCTCGGGCCGTGGGCGCGGATCGCCGGACTGACCGTGTGCGCGCTGCTGACCCTCGGCCCGGTCATCTGGACCGTCTCGACCTCGCTGCGCACTCCGGCGGACTCGTTCAATCTGCCGCCGCAGATCGTTCCGACCCATCCGAGCACCGCCGCCTATCACGGGGTGTTCGACCAGATCGACGTCTGGCTGCTCGCGCTCAACTCGACCCTGGTGACCGCTTTGATCGCTGTCGGTCAGATGGTCACCGCGGGTCTTGCGGGTTACGCGTTCGCCCGGCTCGACTTCCGTTTCAAGCGGCCGCTGTTCGGTCTGGTCCTGGCGACCATGATGGTCCCCCTGCAGGTCACGATCGTCCCGGTGTTCCTGGTGCTCAAGTCGATGGGTCTGACCGACACGCTGCTCGGTCTGATCATCCCGGCGTTCCCGACCGCGTTCGGCACCTTCCTGATGCGCCAGTACTTCCTGGGTATGCCGAAGGACCTCGGCGAGGCGGCAATGCTGGACGGCGCCGGGCCCTGGCGGATCTTCCGGTCGGTGTACGCCCCGCTGGCCACTCCGGGCCTGGCGATCGTCGGCGTACTCGCCTTCAACTACCACTGGAACGAGTTCTTCCGCCCGCTGATCCTGGAGACCTCCGGGCAGAACTACACGTTGCCGCTGGGTCTGGTCTCCCTTCAGGGCAACCTCGGCACCGGCTCCATCTCGGTGGTCCTCGCCGGTGTCGTCCTCTCGATGCTCCCCGCCGTCGCCGTGTTCCTCGTCGGCCAGCGCCCTCTTCGCGAGGGCATCACCTCCGCAGGAGTCAACCGTTGAGCGTCGCCGCTCCCGCCCCGGACCCGCACGCCCCGCGCTTCCGGGTCCGCCCGCCCGCCAACTGGATCAACGACCCAAACGGCCCCTTCCGTTGGCGCGGCCACTACCACCTCTTCTACCAGCACAACCCGGCAGCACCGGTCCACGCGAACGTCCACTGGGGCCATGTCTCCAGCGCCGACCTGGTCCACTGGGAGCACCACCCCATCGCCCTCACCCCGACACCCGGCGGCCCGGACGAGGCCGGCTGCTGGTCGGGGTGCGTGGTCGACGACGCGGGCACCCCCACCGCCGTCTACACCGGCGTGGATCACACCCACACCGGTCTCGGCACGATCTGCCTGGCCCGGGCGGCGGACCCGGACGACGACCGGCTCCTGTGCTGGCGGCCGCTGCCCACGCCCGTGGTGGCGGGACCGCCCGCCGGACACGACGTGGTGATGTTCCGCGACCCCTTCGTCTTCCGGCACGCCGGCCGGCGCTGGGCCCTCGTCGGCGCGGGACACGCCGACGGCACCCCGTCCGTCCTGCTCTACGACTGCGACGAGCTGACCGAGTGGCGCTTCGCCGGAGTGCTGCTGGACGGCGATGACCCGGTGGCCGCCGCCGCGTTCGGCGACAAGGCGGTCGGCTGGGAGTGCCCGCAGCTGTACGAGGCACAAGGCGGCGAGCACGTCCTGGTGGTGTCCCTGTGGGACGGGAAGCCCTGCGGTACCGGGTATCTGACGGGCCGTCTGGAGGCTGCGGGAGACGGGGGGTTGCGGCTCGCGGCGCGCTCCGGCGGCAGGCTCGACCACGGCCGGGACTTCTACGCCCCCGCGGTCCTCCAGGAGCCCGGTCGCGCCCTGATGTGGGGCTGGTCGTGGGAGGCACGGGACGATTCGGCCGTGCAGGAGGCGGGTTGGGCCGGTGTGCTCACCGCGCCCAGAGTGGTCGACGTCCACCCGGACGGATCGCTGCGTGTCGCCCCGGCTCCGGAGCTGGAACTCCTGCGCGCCAAGCGGCCGTTCGCGAGCGGGCCGGGCCTGGCGCCGCTTCCGGTGTCGTACGACCTGACGGTGACCGCCCGCGACCGCACGACCGTCACGCTGCTGCGGGCGGCGGACCGTGCGCTCACGATCCTGCTGGATCCGGAGGCGGGCACGGTGGTAGTGGACCGGAGCGGCTGGCCCCGGGAGGGCGCCGAGGGCGCCGCCCCGGCCACGGTGGACGTCCCGCCCGGCCCGTGCCTCACGGTCCGTGTGCTCGTGGACGGTTCGCTCCTCGAACTGTTCGTCGAGGACCGGGCGACGGTGACCGAGCGGGTGTACCGCGGCCCGGAGGACGTCGCCGAGCTGGTGGTCGAGGGGAATGCCGAGGTCAGCGCGTGGGAGCAGGTCCCACCGAGGCGCGGCTGACCACCGGGCAGGCGAGGCGCCGGACGGTGGCGGGCGGGGTGCGGCCGGTGTCGATGGCGTCCAGCATCAGCCGGGCCGCCGTCTCGCCCATCGCGCGGTGCGGCAGTGCGACCGTGGTGAGAGCGGGGGTGAGGTAGGCGGCCATGTGCTCCTGGTCGTCGTAGCCGACCACAGAGAGATCGCCGGGTACGGCGATGCCGAGCCGGGTCGCGGCGTGCAGGACGCCCGCCGCGACCCGGTCGTTGTAGCAGAAGATCCCGGTCGGCCGGCGGTGCGGTTCGGTGCCCTCCAGCAGCCGGGTGGCGCCCTCGTAGCCGCTGGTGATCTCGCCGCCGGTGCGGACGACCCACTCCTTGGGCACGGTGATGCCCTCGGCGCGCAGGGCGTCGCGGAAGCCGCGCAGCCGCTCGACCGAGGCGATGTCGTCCTGCCCGCCGACCAGCGCGATCCGCTGGTGGCCCGCCTCCAGCAGCAGCCGGGCCGCGGTACGGCCGCCGGCCCGCTCGGCGGGGACGACGGACGGCAGTGAGTCGTCCTCCGGAAGGCAGTTGGCCAGCACGGAGTGGGTGCGGTGGAGTCCTTCGGGGACGCGGACCCGGCGCAGGGACATCGCGGCGTAGATGATGCCGTCGACGCGCCGGTCGAGGAGTTCGGCGACCGCGGCGTCCTCCTTGGCGGGGTCGCCGCCGGAGTCGATGGTGAGCACGAGGTGGTCGCTGTCCCAGGCGGTCTCCATGGCGCCGCGCAGCAGCCGGCCGGCGAAGGGGGACGAGGCGATCTCGTCGGTGACCAGTCCGATCACGGCCGTACGGCGGCGGCGCAGGCCGCGGGCGACGGGGTCGGGCCGGTAGCCGAGCTGGGCGGCGGCCTGCCGGATGCGTTCCTGGGTGGCGGGCGACAGGTTTCCCTCGGCGCGGCCGTTGAACACGAAGGAGACGGCGGTGTGCGACACGCCGGCGAGCCGGGCGACGTCCCGTGACGTGGGTCGTCCGCCGCCCCCGGTGTTCCTGTCCGTGCCGCCGCCCATGCCGTCCGCTGTCCTCATCCCCACCCGTCCGGTTGATCACTGCTCACCCTATCCGTGCCGCCGACTGAACGACACGGTCAAGGGGCGAGGCCGGTCGGCTCACCTGCGGATGCGGACCTCGGCGGGCCACCGGAGGATGAACCGCGCGGACTCGAGAGGAGCGGCCATGCGAACGGTGCCCCCGGCCAAGGACCGCCAGAGCGCGGGCGACCGGTGACCGGCGCGCAGGCGCCGGGTGCTGTGCCGGGTGACCAGCCGCGCAGAGAGGTCCGGATCGTCGTCGTCCTGTTCGCGTTGACCGTGACGGCCGCCGCCGTCGACGCGGTCACCTTCCTCGGCCTGGGGCACGCGTTCGCCGCGCTGGCCACCGGCAACGTCCTGCTCCTCGGGTTCGGGGTGGCGAACGCGGGAACGCCGGTCGCGCGGCCCGCCGAGGCCCTGGCCGCGTTCGCGGTCGGGGTCGCCGCCGCCCACACCCTGGTCGTACGGCTGCACCGTCGAGGACGACGCTGGTTCACTCGGGCCCTCGCCGTCGAGACGGCGACGCTCCTGGCCGCCGGACTGGTCGCCGTCGGCACGAGCGGGCGGCAGACGCCCCCCGAGCACGTCATGGCCCTCGTCGTCGTCCTGCTCGCGGCCGCCATGGGGTGGCGCAACCGTGTGATGCTCCAGGCGGGCATCCCTGACATGCCGACGACCGTCCTGCAGATCACCCTGGTCAAGGCGCTCATGGACGCTCTGTCATGGCGCTCGGCCGCTCCGCCCGGCCCGGTGCTGCCACGGGTGCGCCGTCTTGCCACCCTGTGCGGTGTCTTCGTCGGCGCGGTCGCCGGAGCCCTGCTCCTGCGCCTCGGTCCCGGCCCCGCCCTGCTGTGCGTCGCGGGTCTGTCGGCCTTGGTCACGGCCTTCTACTCCAGGGCTCCCCGCCTGCGGCCCCCGGTCGCGACGGAGGCGGGAAGCGACCGGTGAGCTACTGCTCCTCGACATGCTCCTGTGCGATGCCGCGCGGGGGTGCCGTGAGGCTGCCCAGGATGTCGAGGAGTTCGGCGCTGCGGCTGCCGGGCTCGGCGTGGAAGACGACCAGGGTGAGTCCGTCGGTGCCGTCCACGGAGAGTTTGTTCGAGTGCAGTTCCAGGTCGCCGACCTGCGGGTGGCTCAGGTGACTGACGCGGCCGCGCCGGGGCCGTACGTCGTGCCGGGCCCAGAGCGTGCGGAACCGTTCGCTGCGCAGGGACAGGTCGCCGACCAGGTCGCGCAGCCGGGGGTCGTCCGTGTCGGGCCCGGCGTGGGTGCGCAGGGTGGCCACGCCCTCCTCGGTCAGGTCCTCCCAGTCCCGGCGCAGGGCGCGTTCGGCCGGGTCGAGGAAGACGGCCCGCAGCAGGTTGACGCCCGGTGTGTAGTTCGGGGTGAGGGCCGTGGCGAGGGCGTTGGCGGCGAGGCAGTCGGTGTACCGGTTCTGGATGTAGGCGGGGTTGCGGGGCCAGCCGTCGATGAGCTGCAGGAGGCTGGACGGCACCCGCTCCTGGCGCTGCGCCGCCCGGGGGCGGGACGCGGGCCGGTCCTGGGGCAGGCCGAGGAGGTAGGAGGTGGCGTCGGCGTCCAGCCGCAGTACCCGGGCGATGGCTTCCAGGACCTGTGCGGACGGGTTGCGGTCGCGGCCCTGCTCCAGGCGCAGGTAGTAGTCGGAGCTGATGCCGGAGAGCGTCGCGACCTCCTCGCGGCGCAGCCCCGGCACCCGGCGCAGGCCCGAGCCGGGCAGCCCCACGTCCTCGGGCCGTACCTGCGCCCGGCGGGCGCGCAGGAACTCGCCGAGCGCGTTCGTACCGTCCATGACACCACCGTACGGCCGTACCGGTGACGGTGGCTGTCCCTGTCACTCCCAGGAACGTGGGGGCACTGCCGCCCGGGGGATGTTCGGCGCACGGTGGAGACAGGGCACCGGACGTACCGGTGGCCCTCGCACAGCACGAGAGGTACGACATGACTGCACAGCTCGGTGGGACCCTCGCCCCGGCCGACGGCCTGACCCTGACCCGCATGGGCTACGGCGCCATGCAGCTGGCCGGTCCGCATGTGTTCGGCCCGCCGAAGGACCGGGCGCGGGCCGTGGCGGTGCTCCGTGCGGCGGTCGAGGCGGGCATCACCCACATCGACACCGCCGACTTCTACGGTCCCGTGATCGTCAACGAGATCATCAGGGAGGCCCTGCGCCCCTACCCGGACGAGCTGCACATCGTGACCAAGGTCGGTGCGCGGCGTGGAGCCGACGGCAGCTGGGCCGTGTCCCGGCACCCGGAGGATCTGAAGG
The DNA here is from genome assembly GCF_900215565.1 of Streptomyces sp. Ag109_G2-15. NCBI lineage: Bacteria > Bacillati > Actinomycetota > Actinomycetes > Kitasatosporales > Streptomycetaceae > Streptomyces > Streptomyces sp. Ag109_G2-15. The sequence goes on along the minus strand of NZ_OCNI01000001.1, from coordinate 7,345,887 downwards.
CGCAGGTGCACGAGAACCTGCGGCACCTGGGGGTGGAGACGCTGGACGTGGTCAATCTGCGGCTCGGCGACATGGACACCCCGAACGAGGACTCGCTCGCCGACCAGTTCGGTGCGCTGGCGGAGCTGCGGCAGCGGGGTCTGATCCGGCACCTGGGGCTCAGCGCCGCGTCCGTCGCGCAGCTGGCGGAGGCGCAGACGATCGCGCCCGTGGTCACCGTGCAGAACCTGTACAACCTGGCCAACCGGCAGGACGACCGGCTGATCGAGCTCACGGCTGCGCAGAACATCGCCTTCGTGCCGTACTTCCCGCTGGGCGGGTTCACGCCGTTGCAGTCCGAGACGCTGTCGAAGGTCGCCGCGGGGCTCGGCGCCGCGCCGCAGCAGGTCGCCCTGGCCTGGCTGCTGCGCCGCTCGCCGAACATCGCGCTCATCCCCGGCACCTCGTCCCCGGAGCACCTGCGCGAGAACATCGCCGCGGCCTCGCTGGTCCTCCCCGAGGACGCGGCCGCCGAGCTGGACGCCATGGCGAGCTGAGCGCCCGTGACGGGGTACCCGGAGCCTTGAGGCGGACGCACGGAAGGAGCCGCACATGGCGACGGAGGACCGGCTGCGTACCTACCGCGGCAAGCGTGACTTCGAGCGGACCCGCGAGCCGTCGGGGAAGGCGGCGGCGTCCGGGGGCGAGGAGCCCAGGTTCGTGGTGCAGATCCACGACGCGCGCCGGATGCACTTCGACTTCCGGCTCCAGGTGGACGACGTCCTGAAGTCCTGGTCCGTCCCCAAGGGCCCCTCCACGGATCCGGGGGACAAGCGGCTGGCCGTGCCCACCGAGGACCATCCGCTGGAGTACGAGGACTTCGAGGGCGTGATCCCGAAGGGCGAGTACGGCGGCGGCACCGTCATCGTCTGGGACCACGGGACGTACGAGCCGCTCAGCCACGACCGCCGGGGCCGTCCGGTGGACTTCGCCGAGTCGCTGGAGGACGGACACGCCACCTTCCGGCTGCACGGAGCCAAGCTGCACGGCGAGTACGCCCTCACCCGCTTCCGCACCGGCCAGGGCGAGGAGGACGCCTGGCTCCTGGTCCGCAAGGGCCCCGCCCGCGCCCAGGCGCACGGCACCCCGGATCCCCGCCGGGCCCGCTCGGTGCGCACGGGACGCACCCTGGCCCAGGTCGCCGCCGACGACGGCCGGGAGTGACCGCGCACGCCGGTGCGCGTCACGCGGTGTCGGGGTCGACCGGGACGGGTCTCCTCCCCGGCACCCCGACAGCCGCCGGTACGCCGAGGAGCAGCACCGCGATCACCAGCACCAGGGTGTCCGCCGCGGCACGGGCGAGGCCGGCCCGCACGGCCTGTGCGGCGGGGTCCTGTGCCTGGGGCAGCAGGTGGGCCGGGTGGCTGTCGGGCAGCCGGATGCGCGCGCCGCCCGCCTGGCTCGTCTCCGCCGTGCCGCGCAGACTCGTGGCGAAGTCGGCTCGGTAGCGGGCGGACAGGCGCTGGGCCGCGGTGTTCGCCGCGTCGGCCACGCGCGCGGCGATGCGGGCCTGGAGCAGGACGCCGACGGCCGCGCTGCCGAGCACCGAGCCCGGTTGGCGCCCGGTGAAGAAGACACCGGAGGCGGCGCCGCGCAGTTCGGCACGGACGGTCCGCATCGCCACGTTGTTCACGGGGACGAGGACGAGGCCCATCCCGAGTCCGGTCAGCAGCAGCCCGGGTAGCAGCTGCCAGGGCGGTGTCCCGGAGCCCGTCCGCAGCGCCACGAGGACGAGCCCCGAGGCCATCCCCGACAGGCCGGCGATCAACAGGTACTTGGCGCTCACCCGGTCCGACAGGCGGCCGGTGAAGGGTGCCATGACGGCCGGGACGAGCGCCATGGGTGCGGTCAGCAGGCCCGCCTGAGTGGGTGTCAGGCCGTGTGCGGACTGCAGTGCGGGCGGGTGGACGGACCGGGTGGGGCAGGCGTGCGCGGCGCGGTACATCAGCCGCACCTCCTCCTCGGTCTCCGGCTGGCGTACGACCCGGGAGATGCCGCCGTACTCGCCGCCGGCGGCGTAGGTGATCATGCCGGGGGCGTACTGGCGGGCGATGTTGCAGTTCAGGCAGCGGTCGTCGACGTACCAGCCCTGCTCGGTGGTGGGCGTCGCGGTGGTCTGCTCGGTCTCTGCGGTGCTCATGACTCCGTGTTCCTGGCGGCGAGGTGGGTGTCGAAGAAGGTCTCGATGCGCTGCCACGCGTCGGCGGCGGATGCGGGGTGCGGTCCCATTCCGGTGACCCGCAGGAGCGGGCGCAGCAGCCTCGGGCCGACTTCGGCGTCGTTGAGGAAGGAGTGGCCGGCGTCCGGGTACTCCTTGACGTCGTGGACGACGCCGAGCCGGTCCAGGGCCGTCTCCAGCCGGGCGGCGGCTCCCCGGAGCATGCGGTCGCGGCCGCCGTAACTGCCCACGACGGGGCAGGCGTCGGCCAGGACGGCGTTCAGGTCCTTGGGGAGCAGGCCGTAGTTGGCGGCGGCCACGTCGAACCGGCCGCGGCCTGCGGTCATCAGGGCGAAGGAGCCGCCCATGCAGAAGCCGATGATGCCCACGGCTCCGGTGCAGTCGGGGTGTCCGGCGAGGTGGTCGCGGGCCGCCTCGATGTCCTGGTAGGCGCGTCCCTTGCCCGATAGTGCGGCTCGCATGGTGGCCACCAGGCAGCGGCGCGCGCCGCCCTGGGTGAACAGGTCCGGCATGAGCGCCAGATAGCCCGCGTCCGCCAGCCGCCGGGCCTGACGGAGCATCACCTCGTCCACGCCGAGGGCCTCGTGGACGACCACGACACCGGGCCAGGGGCCGTCACCGGCGGGGCGGGCGAGATGCCCGGTGAGCTGCCGGGAGCCGCCCAGCCTGCTGCTCGACGGGCTGAGATCCACTACCTCTGCGGGAAGGGGCATCGATTACCTCCGGCGCTTGGACTTCCGATGGGGCGGGTCACAGATCGAGGACGAGTCGGGGAGTGCGGGCGCGGGAGACGCAGATCATCATCGTCTCGCCCGACGCCCGCTCCTCGTCGCCGAGCACGGAGTCGCGGTGGTCGGGCACCCCCTCCAGCACCTCGGTCTCGCACGTGCCGCAGATTCCCTCGGCGCACGACGACAGGGCGGAGACCCCGGCCGCCCGGACTGCCCGCAACACGCTGTCTCCCGGCGCCACTTGAACGGTGACACCGGGCTCCGAGCAGACCACCTCGAAGGGACGGTCCCCGGCCGGCGCCTGCTGCTCCCGCGCCCGGAACCGCTCGACCTGAAGCGTCCCGGCGGGCCAGACCCGGCACCGCCGCTCCACCGCGGCCAGGAGCGGTTCGGGGCCGCAGCAGTGGACCAGGGTGTGGTCGTCGGGCTCGCCGACGAAGGCGTCGAGGTCCAGCAGGCCGTGGCGGTCCTGCGGGCGCACCGCCACCGGGTCGCCGTACGGGGCGAGTTCACCGAGGAAGGCCATCGAGGAGTGGGACCGCCCGCCGTGCAGCAGCCGCCAGTCCGCGCCGGCGGCCGCTGCCGCGGCGACCACCGGCAGGATCGGCGTGATTCCGATGCCACCGGCGACGAAGAGGTAGCGCCGGGCGGGCCGGAGGGCGAAGGTGTTGCGGGGTCCCCGCACCCGCACGCGCGTGTCGACGTGCAGTTTGTCGTGGACGAGGACGGAGCCGCCGCGGCCGTCCACGGTCCGCAGGACACCGATGCGCCACGAGGCACGGTCGGCGGGGTCCCCGCACAGGGAGTAGATGCGGACGAGTCCGTCGTCGAGCAGCAGATCGATGTGGGCGCCCGGCCGCCACTCGGGCAGCGGCCGGTTCTCGGGATGACCGAGCGTCAGTGCCACGACGTCGTCGGCCACTTGGGTTCGTTCCGCGACGACGAGTGAACTCACGTCTTCAGGACGAGGGAGGTTGCTCAAGCTCTGTTCCCGCTTTCACAGGAGACGGAGCGACACCCACGCCGTCGGGAGGAGCGGTTTCCGGAAAACCGGATCACCGGATTCCGTCCCCAACACACCCTCTGTGGGCCTATGTTCGCGTCGGTACCCCTCGCGTCCAAGGAGGCTCCCGCATGCGCACCGCACTCCGCCTGGCCGTCACCGGCGTGCTGACCGCGGCCACCGTCCTGACCTGCGGCACCGCCGGGGCGACCCCGCCGGGGCCCGGGGTGACGGCCCGGATCATCGCCCAGACCACCGTCGGCGGCACCGACTACACCCTGCGGGAGATCACGATCCCGCCCGGCCAGAGCACCGGATGGCACTACCACGACGGTCCGCTGTACGGCTTCGTGAAGCAGGGCACCCTCAGCCACTTCGACTCCACCTGCGCCTCGGACGGCGTGTACCGGAAGGGCTCGACGATCCAGGAGCCGCCCGGCCCGGGCAACGTCCACCTCGGCCGCAACCTGGGCGACACCCCGCTCGTCCTCGATGTGCTCTATGTGCTGCCGCACGGCTCTCCGTTCTCGGAGGACGCCCCGAACCCGGGCTGCCCGTTCCAGTGATCAGGCATCGGGCAGCGGCTGTTCCGCCCAGATCGTCTTGCCGCTGCCCGTCTGCCGGCTGCCCCAGCGCTGGGTGAGCTGGGCGACCCGCAGCAGTCCGCGGCCGCCCTCGTCGTAGACGGCGTACAGGCAGGTGGCGCCGAGTTCGGCGACCTCCTCGCCACTGTCGTCGGAGGCCAGGTGGGAGACCAGGTCGTCGAGGTGGGTGAGGAGTTCGTCCGGGGGAGGGCGAGCCGGCGACGGGCCCAGTACTGCTCGCTGCTGTCGAAGGCCGCCAGGGCGACCGCGGTCGGCTCGCCGGAGGCGTCCCGCAGCGGCCACATCTCGATGCTCCAGGCGTGATCCCGGTTCAGGGCGGGGGCGCTGGTGAAGCTCTCGTAGCGCAGCGGCCGGCCGGTCTCGGCGACCTGGCGCAGATGACGCAGAAACCCCCGGCTGTGCTCGGCGTCCTCCACGGTCTCGGGGTAGAAACGGCCGACCAGCGTCGCCTCCGGTACGCCCATCACATGGCAGGCGGCGGCGTTGACGCGCAGATAGCGCTGCTGGAGGTCGAAGACCGACATGGACGTGGAGGCCTGCTGCAAGGCCTGGGCCGCCAGCTCGGCAGCGGCCGGGACCAGCGGGTCGGCGGTGACCACGTATCCGGTCGGCGCGCCGTCCGGGCCGAGGACCGGGCAGGCGGTCAGGGCCAGCTCGACCCGGCGTCCGTCGCGGTGCCGCAGGACCAGGGTCCCGGCCTGCGCGGCGAGCGTGCAGGAGGGTAAGTCCTCGGCGAGCAGGTCGGTCGCCGGCCGGCCGACGACCTCCTGCGCCGTACGGCCGGTGAGCAGCCGTGCGCCTTCGCTCCACCCTGCCACCCTGCCCTGGGCATCGATGATCGCCGCAGCCGCGACACGCTCCATATGCCCAAGGGTGATGCGATTGTTCCGGGGCATCAAGCGCGACGGCGGCCCGCTTCAGCCCTGGTGGGCGCGGAGTGCGGACAGGGCCCGGTCGGCGTGGGTGTTCATCCGCAGCTCACTGCGGACGATCTCCAGCACCGTGCGGTCCTGGGCGATGACGTAGGTGACCCGCTTGGTGGGTGCGAGCGTGAAGCCCCGCTTGACCCCGAACCGCTCGCGAATCGTTCCGTCTGCGTCGGAGAGCAGCGGCATGCCGAGGGTGTGCTTGCCGGCGAACTCCTGCTGCCGTTCGACGCTGTCGCCACTGATGCCGACCGGGTGGGCGCCGACGGCGGCGAATTCCGCGGCGAGGTCGCGGAAGTGGCAGGCCTCGGCGGTGCAGCCGGGCGTCAGGGCGGCAGGATAGAAGAAGAGCACCACCGGGCCCTCGGTCAGCAGCTCGGTGAGCTTCCGGGTGGTGCCGGTCTCGTCCGGCAGGGCGAAGTCATCGACCTTGTCCCCGACCTCGATACGTTCGCTCACGACTGTCCCTCTCCGTTCTTCGCGACTCCACGGGCCCACAGCACGAGCGGCACCTGAAGGGGCAGCCGGGCCAGGGCCGCGTTCCGCTGCGGCGCGGGCCGGTGCCGCCAGTCGACGGCCATCTTCACGTTGGCGGGGAACACCCCGACGAAGAAGGCGGCGGCCGCCTTGGCGGCCACGGCGCGCGTCCGGGGCGAGGCCACTCCGGCCGCCAGGGCCAGTTCCACGACCCCGCTGCCGTAGGTCCATGCCCGGGGCGAGCCCGGGAGCGCCTTCGGAATCGTGGCGTCGAACTGCCGCGGGGCGGCGAAGTGGGCGACCCCGGCCACGGCCAGCAGGCCGGCCAGCATCAGGGGTGAGCGTTCGGACCGGGGCACGGTTCCTCCTCTGGTGTCCTGCCGCCGGATATTACTTGACGGTAGGCACCGGGACCGCCGCTTCGGGAGGAACGGCCGGGCCGCCGCCGTCATCCCGTCGCCACCGGGGCGTCGGACTCCTGGCCGGACTCGTCTTCGACCGCGTAGGTGAGGAAGTCGTCGACCATACGGTGGAAGAGCGTGGCCAGTTGCCGCAGCTCCTCGGGCTGCCAGTCGGCGAGGGCCAGCTGCATCCCGCGGGCCCCGGCCTCCCGGATCCGCGCGACGGCCTCACGGCCGGCGTCGGTGAGCTGGATCCGCTGGGCCCTGCGGTCGTCGGGGTCGGGGACCCGGGTGACGTACCCCGACCGCTGCAGCTGCTGCACGGTCCGTGTCACATGGGAGGCCTCCACGCCCAGCCGCTGCGCCAGCTCCCCCGGTCTGAGCGGCTCGGAGTCGGCGATCTGCCGCAGCAGCGCCACCGCGGCCCGGTCCAGCGGCACCTCGGCCAGCGCCATCAGCCGCTCGTGCTGGCGGGCACGGGTGGCGAGGTAGGTGATGCGCGTCAGGGCGCGCTCGATATCGATGACCTCGGGAGAGGCGGGCGGGACGTCGGGCAGCGGTTCCGTGGACATACCCACGAGTTTACCATATGGTTGCGTAACTTAAGTAAGTTACCGGGGCGGCCGGAGCCGGCCGCTCCCCCTCCGAACGGCCGGCCGTCTCGGGGCGGCGCAGGTCACAGGGACGGCGGCGTGACCCCCAACCGCTCGGCGCGCTCGGTCAGTTCCCGCCACACCTTCGGCGCCACCGGCACGCCCTTCGCACCCCGCTCCTCGGCCACCGACGCGCTGCGTTCACCGGGGTAGAACACCCCGTCCGCGCCGTCCGCGACCGGCAGGGCCTTGAGGGTGGCCAGGGTGTCGTCCACGGCCGCGACGAAGGCGTCCGGGTCGCCGAAGGCCGCCGGATCGAGGGCGATCAGCAGGGCGTTCTGACGATGCTCACGGCCCTGCGGGTCGTCCGAATGGAAGGCGGAGAAGATCGGGGCGCCGACGAGCACGCTGGTGAGCAGTTCGAAGGCGAGGGACATACCGGATCCCTTGGCACCGCCCAGCGGCAGCGGCATGGCCGCCTGCTCCGGGTCGGTGGTCGGGGTGCCGTCCTGCGTCGCCGCGGCACCGTCGGGCAGCGGGGTGCCGTTCGCCCTCGCCTGGCGGATCTTGCCGAGGGCGATGGTGGCGGTGGCCATGTCGAGCAGCAGCGGGGCGTGCTCACGAGCCGGTACGGCGATGCCGAGCGGGCTGGTGGCGACGGCGGCGCCCTTGACCCCGGTGTAGCCCATGTTGGGCATGCCGGCGACGAAGCCGATACCGACCAGGCCCTGTTCGGCGACCTTCGAGACGTAGTAGCCGATGGCGCCGGTGTGCACGGTGCGCCGTACGCCGACGGAGGCGATGCCGGTCTCCCGGGCGCGCCGTACGGCCTCGTCCGCGGCGGCACCGAGGGCCACCGGGCCAGGGGCGCGGTCGGCATCGAGGACGGCGGCGGCCGGGGTGGGTGACTCTACGGTGATCCGCGGAGCGGCGTTGGCCACGCCCTTGGCGAGCAGATCCAGATAGACGGGGACACGTGCGGTGCCGTGCGAGTCGACGCCCCGCCGCGCGGCCCAGACGAGGACATCGGCGGTGGTACGGGCGTGCTCGGCGCTCAGGCCGCCCTTCTCCAGGAGGGCCGCTGCGAAGGCGCGCAGGTCGTCGTCGGGGACCAGGACCTTCGATGGTGTGGTGGACATGATGGCGGGTGCCTCCTGGGTCAACGGGTGACGAGGACGTCGACGACGGCGGCGGTGCCCTCGGCCACGGCCTTCAGGGCGCGCTCCAGCGCGGGTATGAGCGCGTCCGTGGTGTCGACCGTCTCGGTGTGCATGCCGAACGGCTCGGCGAAGGAAGCCAGTCGGGGAAGCCGGTGCAGGTCGGTGCCGAGCCACTCCCCCGTCTCGGCGGCCGCCCCGTCGGGATAGAACCTGCGATGGTTGAGGTTCATGGACTTGTAGACGCGGTTGTTGCCCGGGGAGGCTGCAGTCGAAGCGGGCGAAGGCGCCGAGGGACTCGGCCCGCTCGCACATCTCGGGGCTGTGCAGCCAGACCCGGAAGGGACCGCGGACGGCACCCCGGCGACCGGCGATCCGGGCGGCCAGCTCCTGCTGGCGCGCAGTCATTTTCTCTTCGCTGAGAACGGGGAGCCTCATCTTCCCGGTACCTGCCTTTTCTTTCCGGCGCGTTACGGGCACGGGTCGTCAGCCGTGCGGTGCCAGGTGAAGGTACAGCCGTGTCCGAAAAGCTCACCCGTCTCGGAATGCAAGGTAAAACTGCACGCCGGAGGCCTCCCGTTCACCGGACGGCGACCTAACGTCGTCCGGCATGACCACCATCATCAAGGCCGCGTCCGTGCCCCTGCTCGACCGTGGCGGGGCCGTCGTGACGACCCCGTTGATCACCACGCCGTCGGCCGGCGGGGAGAACCGGATCACCAGCGGGATGAGCGTGTATCCGGTGGGCTCCGGTGCGCCCCTTCACTCGCACAACTGCGACGAGCACGTGACCGTCCTGGAGGGTGAGGCCGAGGTGTGGGTGGACGGCGAGGTGACGAGGCTGGAGCGGTTCGACACCACCTACATCCCGTCACCCCTCCCCCATCTGTTCCGCAATGTGGGTGACACCCCGCTGCGGATCCTGTGGGTGTACTCCTCGGGGCACGTCACGCGGACGTTCACGGAGACGGGCAGGACGGTGGAACACCTGTCGGCTCAGGACCAGATGGGCTGAGCTGCGGGGTGGCGCCCGTCCCCGGGAACGTCCCCGGCGTCCCACGGGACGCGGGAACGGCATCGTGACGGTCCGTCACGGCAACGCTGGCTGTTGTGATCACGGTTCGTGGTCACGAACGACAGCCGGAGGTTTCCATGATCCGACGGACTCTCAAGAGCGGGGTGCTGGCCATCGTCGCGGTGCTCGCGGTCCTGCCCACGGCGGCCGGGGCCGCCTCGGCGAGCGCGACCACCGCTCCACGCCCGGTGCCCAGCGCCACGGCCCAGCACTCCACGCACCACGCCAAGCACCACCGCCACCACGCCAAGCGCTCCGTCCACCGCGTCCACCACCGTCGGTACCGCACGCGTCACATCCACCACCTCGTCGCTCCGGGAGTGGCGCGGGCGGTCGCGCAGGGCATGTCGTACCGCCGCACCCTGCCCGTCCTCGGCCGCGTCTCCACGCACCGCCTCCGGCTGAACGTCCGCTCCGGCCCGGGCACCAACTACCGGGTGATCGGGCACCGGCACACGCACCGGCTGCTCACGCTCCGCTGCAAGACGTACGGCTCCGGGGTGTACGGCAACCACGTCTGGTACCGGCTCCCGCACCACCGGGGCTACGTCTCCGCCCGCTACGTCCGCACCGGACGCACCGCCGTCCCGTGGTGCTGACGACCACGCACACCCGCACCTCCTGACCGTCGAAGGCCTGCTCGGGAACCCCCTTCTCCCGAACAGGCCTTCGGCGTGCACACGCCTCACCGTCCTCATACCTCATCAGGTGTTGCGGATCCCGATCTCCTGGGCAGCCATTCCGACAACAGGGGCGAAAGCGCCCATAGCGGAATGGGAGTCGAGGGACGCACGATGCGGCATCCCCAAGAACCGACCACGCCGGACAAGCCACTGGTGGTGAGACTGCGCGAACTGAAGGACGGTACGGGACTGAGCCTGGCGGCACTGGCCGCCCGCACCCCGTACAGCAAGTCGGCCTGGCACCGCTATCTGACCGGCACCAAACGGCCCCCGTGGGCCGCGGTGGAGGCACTGAGCCGACTGGCCGGCGCCGATCCCGCAGCCGTGAGGGCCGTGTGGGAGGCGGCCGAGGAGCCGCCCGCGCCGAGTCCGCCGGAGAAGGCGGGCCGGTCCCGCTCGCGATGGCTTCCGCTGTCGGCGCTCGCGCTGCTCGGCACGGCCGCCGCGGTGGCCGCCACGGTCACCGTCTCCGGCCGGCAGGGCTCCCCCGCTCCCACCGCGCAGACCTTCCTGACCGTGCCGCGCTGCCACGCGCGCTCCTGCCAGGGCCAGTTGCCCGACGCGTCGGTGTGCGCCCGGGACGCGCAGACCAAGAGCACGGTCACCGACACCGACTACGACGTCCGGCTGCGCTACTCCCCCGGCTGCGGCACCGCGTGGTCGGAGGTACGGGTGCGCACCCCGATGGCGCGGGAGGTGTCGGTGCGGGCCGGGCAGGACGTGCTGTCGGCGAGCTATCCCGCGAACGAGTCCGCCGAGGACACCAGCCCGATGCTCGCCGTCCGCTCACCCAAGGGCGTGGAGGCCTGCGCCGAGGTGGGCGGGAAGCTGGCGTGCACGGGTCTGGACGTGGAGCCGCCCGGCGAGTGAGGAGACGGCGGTGCCGCACCCGGGATCCGGGCGCGGCACCGTGCCGGTCAATGGGCGGCGATGAGCTGCTGCTCCGCACCGCTGCGCTCCGGGCGCCGGGCCGAGCGCAGGGCCGCGAGGCCGATGAAGACCATCGACGACACACCGGCCAGGGCGAAGGCGGTGAAGCCCCAGTCGCCGTTGCCCGCGGCGAGCAGCTGACCGCCGAGCCAGGGGCCGAAGACGGCGCCGAAGCGGCCCATGCCGGAGGTCCAGCCGACGGCGGTGGCGCGGCCCGCCGGGGTGGAGCGGATGGAGACGGTCGCGTAGATCATCGTCTGGGCGCTGTTGAGGAACACGCCGGTGAGGAAGACGACCAGGAAGGTCACGCCGAGTGGCATGTGGACGCTGAGCAGGAAGACACCGGCGGCGGTGAGCGCGAACCAGAGCGCGGAGATGCGCGGGGCGCCGAAGCGGTCGGCGGCGCGGCCCGCGACCAGCATGCCGACGATGCCGCCGAGGTTGAACAGGACCACGAAGGTCAGCGCGGAGCCGAGGTTGTAGCCCTCGCCGCGCATCAGGGTGGGCAGCCAGGTGGCGACGCCGTAGACGAGGAGGAGTCCGCCGAAGGAGGCCAGCCAGTAGAGCAGGGTCTGCAGCCACTCGCCGCCGCGGAACAGGTCGATCAGGGCGTCCCAGCGGTCGGCGGAGGTCTTCTTGCCGGCCGCGGCGGGCAGCTCGACCACGTAGCGGTCGGCCAGCGCGCGGGCCTCCTCGGTGCGGCCCTTGGCGACCAGGAAGCTCAGCGACTCGGGCATCACCTTGGCGAGCACCGGGACGAAGAGCAACGGGAGCACGCAGACCCAGAACGCGGAGCGCCAGCCGACGGGCTCCACGAGCCACTTGGCCACGTAGGCGGAGAGGATGCCGCCGGCGTGGTGGGCGGTCATCAGCGCGCCGATGGTCAAGGCGCCGCGGCCGCCCCTGGCGTAGTCGGAGACCATGCTGATCGCGGTGGGCAGCAGACCGCCGAGGCCGACACCGGCCAGGGTCCGGCCGAGGCCGAAGACCGTGACACTGTCGGCTATCGCGCACACGCCGGAGGCCAGCGAGAACAGCGTGACGCAGCCGACCATCAGCTTCTTGCGGCCGATCCGGTCGGCGACGGTGCCCGCCGTCAGGGCACCCACCAGCATGCCGAAGGTGGCGTAGCTGCCGAGGTCGCCGGCCCGGTCGGGGGTGAGGCCGAAGGTCTTGGTCGCCAGCAGGTGGGGCAGCACCGAGCCGTAGATGAACATGTCGAGGCCGTCGAACAGGACGGCGAGCCAGCACAGACCGACGACCAGCAGCGCGAGTCTGCTGCCGCGAGCGGAGGGGGCGAGGGAGGAGGACATCTTTGTTTTCCTCTCGTCCAGGAGGCGTTCCCTGGAGGGGATCAGTGAGTGGGGCAGACGCTAAGGACCCACCACGTCAACGTCAACATTTTTGTCAACAATCTCATCGACAATGAGCCGCCGTCGTGGGGACGCGGGCGTCGGCGGTCAGCCCACCGGTGGTGTGCCGTGGGTGTGGAAGGACGCGATGGTCTGCAACCCCCAGGCCTGCCCCTTGGCCCGCTCGGCCTCGGTCCAGGTGATGAGCGGCCAGTCCGGGGCCAGCACGAGCCGGGTGAGCGGGTTGCACAGCTCGACGCGGTTGCCGCCGGGCTCGTAGACGTAGAGGAAGAACGTCTGCTGGATGGCGTGCTTGTGCGGGCCGGTCTCGATGAAGACGCCGGTGTCGATCGCGAGGTCGGCGGCGCGCAGGATGTCCTCGCGGGTGTCCGTCGCGAAGGCGATGTGGTGCAGCCGGCCGGTCGAGCCCGTCCAGTCCTCCGTGTACACGACGTCGTACGACTTGTTCGTGAAGGTCAGCCAGCGGGCCGCGATCCGCCCGGTGTCGAGCCTGATCTGCTCGGTGGGCCGGGCGCCGAGCACGTGTTCCTGGAACTCGGCGCTGGCGAGCACGTCGGCGGCGAGGAAGTTGACGTGGTCGAGCCTGCGCACCCCCACGCCCCGGTTGGGCTTCGCCTGCGGCTGGTTCTTCAGCGCCGGTTTCAGCTCGTCGGGGGCCTGGTAGTGCTCGCTCTCCCAGTACAGGGCGTGTTCGTGTCCGTCCGGGTCGGTCGTGACGTACAGCGCGCCGAGGCCGGGTTCGTCCTCGGCCCACCGTCCCTTGCCTCCTGCCGCCTCGATCGCCCTGATACGGCGGTGGAGGGCCTCCTCTCCGGAGGTGCGCAGCGCGAGCCGGCCGAGGCCGGGCTGGTCCCGGGCGGTGAGGACGAGGCTGTGGTGCTCGTAGTCGTCGAAGGTGCGCAGATAGACGGTGTCCCCGTCCTCCCCGTTGACCGTGAGCCCCAGGTAGTCGGTGAAGAAGGCGACACTGGCGTCCAGGTCCGGGGTGAACAGCTCGACGTGGCCGATATGGGCGATGTCACCGAGCGGCGGAGCCATCGTTGCCTCCAAGGGGTTGTACGGGTGCGGGTGCGGCGGCACGTGGAAAGACGATGCCGTCGATGATCTTTCGGGCCGTGCGGACGACGGCGGTACGACGCGCCGTGGGCGGGGAGGCAGCCGCATCGACGGCCGCCTCGATGTCCAGGAAGCCGGTGGGGTGCTCGATGCGGACACGGTCGCCGCGCTCGGGCGGCCGGGCGATCTCCTCCCCCACCGCGCCGGGCAGCCTGAGCCCGGCCGCCACGCTCGCGGCGCCGAGCACGCCGATGGAGGTGTGGCAGCGGACGGGGATGAAGGTGCGGGTGGTGACCGCGCCGCCGGCGCGGGGCGGGGCCAGCAGCGTGAGCTTGGGGACGGTGGCGGTCTCGACGTCACCGAGCCCCATCAGCCGACCCGCCTCCAGCCGGATCTCGTGGAGGCGGTCGGCGAGCGCCAGGTCCTCCTCCAGGTCCTCGGGTTCCTCGTATCCGGTGACCTTCAGCGCGGTCGCCGGGATGAGCACGGTCGGCATCCCGTTGTCCACGCAGGTCACTTCGGTACCGGCGACGGTGTCGCGGACGCGGCCCGTGGGCAGCAGCGGAGTGCCCGAGGGCGGGAACTCGATCACCACGGGGGCCGCGGTGCCGGGCACGCCCGAGATCTCGGCGTCCCCGGTGTAGTCGACGCGCCCGCCCGGGGTGGGGAAGGTGGCGACGGCCCGCTCCCCCGTGTTGAGCATGCGGATGCGTACGGAGGTCTCGCCGTCGCCGGGGGCCACGAGCCCCCGCTCGACCGCGAACGGGCCGACTCCGGCGAGGATGTTCCCGCAGTTCTGACGGTCACTCACCTCGGCCCGGTCCACGACCACTTGGAGGAAGAGGTAGTCCACGTCGGCGTCGGGGGCGTCGGACGCGGAGACGACAGCCACTTTGCTGGTGAGCGGGTGGGCGCCGCCGAGTCCGTCGATCTGGCGTGGGTCGGGGCTGCCCATGATCCGCAGCAGCAGGTCGTCGCGGGCGGCCGGGTCGGTGGGCAGGTCCCCGGCCAGGAAGTAGGCGCCCTTGGAGGTGCCGCCGCGCATCAGCATGCAGCGCACCTCCATGGGCCCGCTCACGTCCCGGCTCCGTCCCGGACATGGTCCTCGTACGTCGTGTACGTGACGCCCAGTCGGGCGAGCTTGTCTCGCAACCCGTAGCGGTCCAGGCCGAGTTGCCCCTCGACGAAGGCGGCGCGGGAGGCGGCCTCCTTGGCCTCGCGGGCCTCGGACGCCGCGGCGGCCTCGCGGGCCTTCTCGCGCGGCACGACCACGACTCCGTCGTCGTCGGCGAGGATCACGTCACCGGGCCTGATCAGCTGACCGCCGACGGCCACGGGTACGTTGACCGAGCCGCCGGTCGCCTTCACGGTGCCCTGCGCCGAGACGGCCGCCGACCAGGCGGGGAAGCCGAGTTCGCGCAGTTCCTGGGTGTCGCGGATGCCGGCGTCGATGACCAGGCCGCGCACACCCCGCCGCTTCAGCGCGGTGGCGAACAGTTCGCCGAACATGCCGTCGGTGGAGGGCGAGGTGGTGGTGACGACCAGCAGGTCGCCCACGCCGCACTGCTCGACGGCCGCGTGGATCATGAGGTTGTCGCCGGGCCAGGACAGCACGGTGACCGCGGTGCCCGCGACCCGGGTACCCTGCTGGATCGGGCGCAGCCGCGTCGGCAGGAGTCCGGTGCGGCCCATGGCCTCGTGCACGGTGGCCACGCCGTACCCGGCGAGGGACTCGACGTCCTCGGCGTCGGCCTTGGGCGGGTCGGTGACGATCAGGCCGCTCATACCAGCTCCTTGGTGACCTGCGGGTAGGGGCGCATGTAGGCCTCGGCCATGGTCTTGTGGGGCAGGCCGAGGTTGGGGCCCGCGTTGCGCTTGAGCTGGACGCCGCGGCGGACGGCGAGGTCGGTGTAGTAGTCCCACAGGTGCTGCTGGGCGCCGAGGCACTCCATCGCCTTGCGCTTGGTCTCCCACACCTCGGTGATGTCGAGCAGGACTTCGGGCCGGAAGCCGCTCATCTCGGGCTGGTGGGGCTCGAAGTAGAAGACGGGCGGGGCGCCGATGATCTCGCCGGGGCCGGGGTAGCCGATGGCCTGGGCGAGGACCCTGGCCTCCAGAGCCATGCGGTTGGCCGCCGGGTGGTCGCCGTTGTAGGGGTCCTCGACCGGGTGGGTGAGCACGACGTCGGGCTGGGTCTCGCGGAAGACGGCGACGAGCTGGTCGGTCAGTTCGGGGCCGGCGACGAGCGGGTAGTCGCCGGCGTCGAAGAAGCGGACCTCGGCGCCGAGGGTGGCGGCGGCCTGCTCGGCCTCCGCTCGGCGTATCGCCTTGATCTCCTCCAGGCTCTTCCCCTCACGCCACGCCTTGGCGGACTCGCCGCGCTCGCCGAAGGTGAGGCACGCGATGGTGACCTTCTCCCCGCGGGCGGCGGCCAGGGCGATGGCTCCGCCGGCACGCCACACGAAGTCCCCGGCGTGCGCGGTGACGACCAGGGTCGAACGTGGTGGGGTGGGGGGCACGGGCGCGTGGGCGTGCGTCATTGCGGAAATCTCCCTTTTCAGGCTCGGTTCACCGCAGGGGTGTGCCCCTGCGGCTCCCTTGCCTCGATGGACAGGTGCGCGCCCGCCCCGCGTCCCGCGCGCGGCGCGTCAGTCGCTGAGCGCCTCGATCACGCTGGCGAGGTGGGCGCGGACGGCCGCTTCGGCCGCCTGCGGGTCCCTGGCCCTGATCGCTTCGATCATCGCCAGGTGCTCGTTCAGGGATTGCTGGGGACGCCCGGGCCTGAGCGCCAACTGGAAGCGGTGGCGGACCAGTTGGGCGTTCAGCCGCTCCAGCAGCTCGACGGCGGTCTGCTGTCCGGAGATCTCCCGGATCCGGTCGTGGAGTCGGTGGTTGAGTTCGGAGTACGTGACCGGCTCGCCGTCGGCGACGGCCTTCTGCATCGCCGCGCCGAGGTCGGCCAGCCCGGCCAGCTGCTCGTCGCTCGCCGCGACGGCCGCCTTCGCCGCGCACAGTCCTTCCAGGACCATGCGGCACTCCGTGATCGCGACCGCTTCCTCCACGGTCACCACCCGCACCCGCGAGCCGCGGTTGCGGATCCGTTCGACCAGTCCCTGGGCCTCCAGATCGATCAGTGCCGCCCGGATGCTGGCCCGCGTCACACCGAACTGCTCGGCGAGTTCGTTCTCCACCAGCCGCTGGGCCGGTGCCATCTCGCCGTGCAGGATCGCCTGCCGCAGCTGCGCGAGCGCATGCTGTTTGGCCTGCTCTCCGGTGGTCGGACGGGCTTCCTTCGGCATGTGTGCCCTCCCTGAGTGAGTGCCTGTCGAACGTAAATCTAGCCAAACAAGATTGTCAACAATTTTGTTCGCGCTTTCTGCTGTCGCTGTGGCCCGCGTCAACCCGCCCGGTACAGCTCGGTGAGCAGTTCGCGCACGGCCTGGTGGGCGGGGTGCGGGTCGTCACGCCACCAGGCGAGGCGCACGGCGACGGGTTCGGCGTCGCGCACCGGCCGGTAGACGATGCCGGGCCTCGGGTACTGGTTCGCGGTCGACTCGGCGGTCACGCCGATGAAGCGTCCGGCGGCGATGGCCGTGAGCCAGTCGTCCACGTCGTGCGTCTCCTCGACGGCCGGCCGGGCGTCGGGCGGCCACAGCTCGGGGGTGGCCGTGCCGGTGCGGCGGTCGATGAGGAGAGTACGGGCGGTGAGGTCGGCGAGCCGGACCGACCGGCGCCTGGCCAGCGGATCGTCGGCGGCGAGCGCGCACAGGCGCCGCTCCAGACCGACGATGGCGGTGTCGAAGCGCCGGTCGTCCAGCGGCCTGCGAATCACCGCGAGATCGCAGGCGCCCTCGGCCAGCCCCGCGGACGGGGAGTTGACGCGCACCAGGAGCAGGTCGGTGCCGGGGTGCGCGGCGGTCCAGCGCCGCTGGAAGGCCACGGTGTGGCGGCCGAGCGCCGACCAGGCGTAACCGATCCGCACCCGCTCGTGCCCCGAGGTGGCCTCCCGGACCAGCTCGGTCACGTCCGCGAGCACCCGCCGGGCCTGCGCCACCACGCGCAGCCCGGTCGCGGTCGGGGTCACCGCGCGCGAGGTGCGCCTGAGCAGCCGTACGCCCAGGGCCCGTTCGAGGGAGGCGAGGGTGCGGGACACGGCGGCCTGGGAGACGCCGAGGGCGATGGCCGCGTCGGTGAAGGTGCCCTCGTCGACGATGGCCACGAGGCAGCGGAGCTGGCGCAGGTCGATGGTGTCGGCGTCATGCATACGCTCAGCGTATAGATCGGGCCGTGCATGCATTATGTGCAAGCACCCTGGTGGCGGACCATCCGGACATGCCTCAAGCTCTCGAACGCCCTGCCACCGGGACCGCGACCGCCACCCCGTCCGGCTCCGCGCCGCAGGCCCGGCGACTGGCCGGGGTCGCCACCATGTTCGGCAGCGGCCTGTCCAACCAGACGGGTGCGGCCATCGGGGCGCTGGCCTTTCCCGTGCTCGGGCCCCTCGGCGTGGTGGCGATGCGTCAGTACGTCGCCGCGCTGGTCCTGCTGGCCGTCGGCCGGCCACGCCTTCGCTCCTTCACCTGGCGCCAGTGGTGGCCGGTGCTGCTGCTCGCTGCGGTCTTCGGCACGATGAACCTCACCCTGTACACCGCGGTCGACCGGATCGGCCTGGGCCTCGCGGTGACCCTGGAGTTCCTCGGCCCGCTCACCATCGCACTGGCCGCGTCCCGGCGCCGGCTGGACGCGGGGTGCGCGGTGCTGGCGGGGGCCGGGGTCGTGGTCCTGATGCGCCCGCAGCCCTCGACCGACTACGTGGGGATGGGCCTCGGCCTGGTGGCCGCCTGCTGCTGGGCCTCGTACATCCTGCTCAACCGGATCGTCGGCCGCCGCATCCCCGGGGCCCAGGGCGCGTCCGCCGCCGCGACGGTGTCGGCGCTGGCCTTCCTCCCGGCCGGGATCGCCGTCGCCGTACGCCACCCGCCCACGGCCGGGGCCCTGCTGTGCGCCGTCGCCGCCGGGGTGCTCTCCTCGGCCCTGCCGTACCTCGCCGACCTGCTCACCCTGCGAACCGTGCCCGCGCAGACCTTCGGCCTGTTCATGAGCGTCAACCCGGTCCTCGCGGCCGTGGTCGGCTGGATCGTCCTCGGCCAGACCCTCGGCGCACCGGAGTGGGCGGCCATCGGCGCGGTCGTCGCCGCGAACGCGACCAGCATGCTGACGACACGCACCTGACGCCCACCGTGGTACGGGCCGGAGCACCGGGCCGCCCCACAACCACTCGCGGGCCGACACGGGCACGGGCTCGGCCCACCGCCTCGCACCAAGTGCCCGTCAGCCCGCAACCTCCCCCCAGCTCGCCCCCGCCGCGACGGGCTGGCGCCAGTGTCGGATCGTCTTGGGTGGCATTCCGACGGCGAGGGCTCCGGCGAGGTGGTTGCCGGTGCGGTACGCGGCGACGAAGTGACCTTCGGTCAAGTCGCCGCCTACGACGGTGAGTTCGTCGTGTCCGCGCAGATAGCCGTATGCCTGGATCTTCAGGTCGTACTGGTCCGACCAGAAGTACGGCACCGGCGCGAACGGCTTGGCCGCCTCGGGGTTGAGCAGGTTCCGGGCGGCGGCCATGGCCTGCTCCGCCGCGTTGGTACGGTGCTCGATCCGCATCCGTACCCCGAAGTGCGGGTGGTGCCAGCGGCCACGTCTCCCGCCGCGTACACGCCCGGCGCCGCCGCGCAGTACTGGTCGCACACGACCCCGTCGGCGACGGTGAGTCCGCTGCCCGCCAGCCACTCGGTGTTCGGCAGCGAGCCGACTGCGACCAGCACCTCGTCGGCCTCGACTTCCCGGCCGTCGCCGAGCCGCACGCCGTCCTCGGTCACCTCGGTGACGGTGACCCCGGTGCGCAGGTCGACACCCCGCTCCAGGTGCGCCCGGGACAGCACCCGGCCCACCTCCTCGCCGACCGCGTGCGCGAGCGGCACCGGTGCCGGTTCCAGGAGCGTCACCCGCGCGCCCAGCTTCCAGGCCACGGCGGCGGCCTCCGCACCGAGGAACCCGGCCCCGACCACCACCAGCCGCAGCCCCGGCCGGAGCCGGTACCGGAGGGTCAGGGCGTCGGAGAGCGTGCGCAGGACGTGTGCGCCCTCGCCGGGCAGCCGGCGCGGACGCACACCCGTGGCGATGACGAGTCCGTCGTACGGCAGTGCCGAGCCGTCGGCCAGCCGCAGCGTGCGGTCCGCCACGGACAGGCCGGTCGCGGCCACACCCAGCCGCTGGTCGAGGCCGAGTGCGTCCAGGTCGGCGGGCGGGCGCAGCCGCACCCGCTCCGGCGGCCACTCGGCGGCCAGCACCTGCTTGGACAGCGGGGGCCGGTCGTACGGCGGATGCGGCTCGTCGCCGACCAGGGTGAGCGTGCCGTCGTACCCCTCGCGGCGCAGCGTCTCGGCCGCGGCGAGCCCGGCGGCCGAGGCACCGACGACGACGATCCGGTTCACCTTTCCACCAGGCGGATCGCGGCGGCCGGGCAGACCGCGACGGCCTCGCGGACCCCGTCGAGGGAGTCAGCGCCGGGCGTCTCGTCCAGCAGGAAGGCGATGCCGTCCTCGTCCCGCTGGTCGAACACCTCGGGGGCGGCCAGCACGCACTGCCCCGACGCGACACACTTGGGCTCGTCCAGTTCCACACGCATGGTCTTCTCCTCCGTCTTCCAGTGGGGTCCCGTCACCAGGCGACCGGCAGCTCGTGGACGCCGTAGATGAACGCGTCGTGCTTGAACGGCACGTCCTCCAGGGCGCCGGCCGGCCGCAGGGTGGGGATGCGGCGGTAGAGGGTGCCGTAGACGACCTGCAGCTCCATGCGGGCCAGCGGCTGGCCGAGGCACTGGTGGACGCCGAAACCGAAGGCGACGTGCCGGCGGGCGTCGCGGGTGAGGTCGAGGCGGTCGGGATCGGCGAAGACCTCGGGGTCCCGGTTGCCGATCTCGTTCACCATGATCAGGCCCTCGCCGGCCTTGACGACCTGGCCGCCGATCTCGATGTCCTCGGTGACGGCGCGACGCCGGCCGAGGTGGGTGATGTGCAGGTACCGCAGCAGTTCCTCGACGGCTCCGGCGATGAAGCGGGGGTCGTCGGTCTCGCGCAGGAGGGCGAGCTGGTCGGGGTGCTGGAGCAGCGCGAGGGTGCCGAGGGCGATCATGTTGGCCGTGGTCTCGTGACCCGCGATGAGCAGCAGGAGTGCCATCTCCGTCGCCTGCTGGTGGGTCAGTTCCCCGGCGGTGACCCGCCCGGCGATGCCGGAGAGCAGATCCTCCTGGGGCCGGGTGACGCGTTCGCCGATGAGTCCGGCGAGGTAGGCGGCCACCTCGCGGCTCGCCTGTCCGCGCTGCTCGGGGGTGGCGTCCCGGTGGACCATGGTCTTGGTGTGGTCCTGGAAGAAGGCGTGGTCGGCGTAGGGCACACCGAGCAGTTCGCAGATGACCAGGGAGGGGATCGGCAGAGCGAACGCCTCGACGAGATCGGCGGGGTTGGGCCCGGCCAGCAGGTCGTCGATCAGGCCGTCCACGATGCGCTGGACCGCGGGCCGCAGCGCCTCCACGCGTTTGACGGCGAAGGGGGCCGTCACCATCCGGCGCAGCCGGGCGTGTTCGGGGTCGTCCATCATGATGAAGCTGAGCTTGCCCTCACCGGCGCCCGGGCTCGCCTTGGTCGGGTAGCCGGGGCGGTCGGGGTCCGCGCTGACCCTGGGGTCGCCCAGGAGCGCGCGCTGGTCGGCGTGGCGGGTGACGAGCCAGGACTCGCTGCCGTCCCACTGCCGCACCTTGACCAGGGGAGCCTGCTGCTGCAGCTCCCTAAGGGCGGGCGGCGGGTCGAAGGGGCAGCGGGCCGCCCTCGGCATCGGGAAATCGGGGACCAGGGTGTCGGCCATGACGTCTCCTCGGTGGTGGGGGACTCCGGGATGAGCACATGCAAACAGAGGAGGCTGACCACTTCCGGTTCGTTTCCTGACGGAAGCCTGACGTGACGCGGATCACAGGGCGGGCCGGAGCTTCAACTGCCTTCAGATAGAGGGGAATTCAGGTCGCACTGCCGAGCCAGTAGCCGAAGCCCCGGCGCGTGTGGATCAGTGAGGACCCATCCCGGTGCACTTTGCGCCTGACCCGGGAGACAAGTTGCTCGATGGCGTTCTCACCCCGGAACTCGCCCCACACACACCGGCTGATCTGCTCCTTGGAGAGCACCTTGCGGGCGTTGACCAGGAGATGGCGCAGCAACCGGTACTCGGCGGGACTGAGGTCGAGCGCGCGACTCCCCCGGCGCGCCTGACAGGTCATGTCGTCCAGGACCAGGTCCGCATAGTGCAGCGCACCGCCCCGGCGCCCTTCGTCACCGGAGGCGCCGGTGCGCAGTAACACCTGGATCCTGGCGAGGACTTCGGCGATCCGGACCGGCTTGGTGACGCAGTCCCGCTCACCCGCGCCGAGTGCGGGGACGAGCCGGGGCAGCGCGTCGCAGCCGGCGAGCAGGAGCACCGGGGGGCGGTAGGCGACCGCCCCCGTGTGCGCCAGATCCGCCAGCCCCGGCAACTCCGCGTCGACCACCACCAGTTGGTACGGCCGCTCGCCGAGCCGCCGGGCGATGCCGGGCCCGGTGTCCGCCGCGCCGATCCAGTAACCCGCCAGCTCCAGGGTGGTGGCGAGCAGTTCTGCGGTGTCCGGTTCACCGGCGGCGATCAGGAGGTGCGGTCCGCCGCCACCGGCAGCCGTTCCGCTGTCGCGGGCAGATGTTCCGCCACCACGGGCGGATGTCCGGAGGTCTGCGGGCATGATCATGACCCTACTCCCATGCTTGCCTGACTCAAGCAATACCAATGAGCTTGCTTGACTCAAGTAACTCATATGTGCTTGCCTAACTCAAGCAAGCCCATCCGGACAGGGCCCGTTCCGAGCGGAGACGGGCCCAGCGCGCCGTACCCGTGGGGACGGAAACACGGCGCAGTCCCCGGGCCGGACCGGCGGACCCTTCCCCCGGGGCCGGCGCCCGGCCCGGGGACGTCCCCCTCCCCCGCTCACCCCTTGCCCCTTGCCCCTTGACCTCCGGAAAGCGAGTCACCCCATGGCCACCATGAAGTCCGTACAGACCGGCGCCGTCGGGAGGGTCGAGGTGGTGGACGTCGAGCGTCCCGTGCCCGGTCCGAAGGACGTGCTCGTGAAGATCCGCGCGTGCGGCATCTGTGGCACCGACGTCACGTTCCTGCACATGGGAGGCATGCCGGCGCGGGCACACCTGGGCGGCGAGCTGGTGCCGGTCGCCCTGGGCCATGAGCCGGCCGGCGAGATCGTCGAGGTCGGCGCCGAGGTCACGGAGCTGAAGGTCGGCGACCGTGTGGTCGTCAATCCGCAGGACGCGCCCACCGGCATCATCGGCTGCGGCGGCCGGTACGGCGGCATGAGCGAGTACCTGCTCGTGGAGAACGCCACGGTCGGCCGGAGTGTCGCGGTGTTCCCCGACACCGTCCCCTTCGGCGTCGCCTCCCTCAACGAGCCGATGGCGGTCGCCCTGCACTGCGTCAACCGGTCCGGGGCCCGGCCGCAGGAGAAGGTGGTGGTGTTCGGCGCCGGGCCCATCGGGCTCGGGGCCACCATCTGGCTGAAGCTGCGCGGGGTCGAGCACGTGGTGGTGGTCGACGTCCTGCCCGGACGCCTGGAGAAGGCCCTCGCCGTCGGCGCGGACGCCGTGATCAACTCCGCCGAGGAGGATGTCGCCGCCCGGCTGACCGAACTGCACGGGGCGGGTGCCAACGCGCTCGGCCAGCCCCGGCCGGGCACCGACCTCTACATCGACGCCGCCGGTGCCGCCGCCGTCTTCAACACCGTGGTGGCCTCCGCGAAGTGGGGCGCCAGGCTGGTCATGGTGGCCGTACAGAAGAAGGGGTCCGAGATCGACCTCGGGGGCATGCTGCGCAGCGAGCTGACGCTCATCGCCTCCCAGGGCTATCCGACCGAGATCTTCGAGGTCACGCCCCAGCTGATCGAGCACCACGAGCGCTTCGCGCAGCTCATCAGCCACCGGGTCCCGTTCTCCGCGGCCGACCGGGCCTTCGAGCTGGCGCTCACCCCGGGGGCCGCGGAGAAGGTCGTGGTGACCTTCGATGCGTGAGCGGTCAGCGGGCGCGGGTGACCGGCGCCAGCCACAGCCCCACGATCGCGTCGGCGAGCCCCGTGGCGGCCTCGCTCCAGGTGGCACGCGGGGTCGGGGTGCCCTCGGCGAGGGCCCGCTCCCGCTCGGCGCAGGTGTGCAGGATCAGCGCCCGGACCATCTGGCCGCGTTCGGCACGGACCTCGGCGGGCAGCTCGGGCAGGGTGCGGTTCAGGTTGTCGATCGCCTCCCGCAGCGCCGGCGAGGTCAGGGACTCCTCGACCACGATCTCGTGCAGCGCCGGGTCGGTCATCACCTGGGCGCAGAACCGGGCGTACCAGGTGGGGCTGCCGAGGCCGGCCAGGTGCTCGGTCACGGGGCGCACCAGGCAGTCGATCCAGTCGCGTACGTCGGCGGAGCCCTCGGCGGTGGCCAGGGCCCGTTCCCGCAACGCCTCGATGGGTGCGGAGTGCCGGCGTGCCACCGCGCGGACCAGGTCGGCCTTGGTGCCGAAGTGGTAGCCGACCGCAGCGTTGTTGCCCTGGCCCGCGGCTTCGCTGACCTGGCGGTTGGATACGGCGTACACGCCGTGCTCGGCGAACAGCCGCTCCGCCGCGGTCAGGATCGCCTCCCGCGTCGCGCTGACCTGCTCCGCCCGCGCCGTCCTGCGCGCCATGCTCACCACCGCTCCGGGACTGCGCACCGCCCTGGGGCGGCCAGTCCCGCGCACCGCCTCAGGTCCTCGACCGGGGCGGCGAGGTCCAGCCAGGGAAGCCTACGGGGCGCGCCGCGGCCTTGACGGACAGGTCCCGCGTGGGCCGCCTTGTCACGTCGCTCTTTCACGCCGCTAATGTAAGTCAAGCACTTGACTTAAAAGCCGTCCGTTCACCAGTACCCGTTCACCAGTACTACGAAAGGTCCCGTCTCTCATGTCCGACGCCCCCGTCCGGCCCGCCGAGGCCGGCAGATCCGCCCCGTCGCGCTCGAACGCCGTGGTCGCGGTGCTCGCGCTGGCCGGTATCACCGTGTCGCTGATGCAGACCCTGGTGATTCCGATCGTCCCCGAGCTGCCCGTCTATCTGCACGCCTCGGCGTCCAACGCGGCCTGGGCGGTCACGGCGACGCTGCTCGCCGCCGCCGTCGCCACTCCGGTGGCCGGCCGGCTCGGCGACATGTTCGGCAAGCGGCGCCTGCTGCTGGTGAGCCTGGTGCTGCTGGTGGCCGGTTCGGTGGTCTGCGCGCTCAGCGACTCGCTGGTCCCCATGATCGTCGGCCGTAGCCTGCAGGGTCTGGCGGCCGCCGTGGTGCCGCTGGGCATCAGCATCATGCGCGACGAGCTGCCGCCGGAGCGGCTGGCCGGCTCGACCGCGCTGATGAGCGCCTCGCTCGGCGTCGGCGGCGCGCTCGGTCTGCCCGCCGCGGCCTTCATCGCGGACCACTTCGACTGGCACGTGCTGTTCTGGACCTCGGCCACGCTGGGCGTCGTCGCCTTCGCGCTGGTGCTGACCCTGGTGCCGGAGTCCCGTGTGCGCACCGGCGGGCGCTTCGACCTCGTCGGGTCGCTCGGCATGGCGGTCGGGCTGGTCTCGCTGCTGCTCGCCATCTCCAAGGGCGCCGACTGGGGCTGGGGCAGCGGCACCACGCTGGGTCTGTTCGCCCTGGCGGTCGTGGTCCTGCTGGCCTGGGGCTTCTTCGAACTGCGTACGGCACAGCCGCTGGTGGACCTGCGCACCACCGTCCGCCGCCAGGTGCTGTTCACCAACCTGGCCTCCATCGCGTTCGGCTTCTCGATGTTCGCGATGTCCCTGGTCCTGCCGCAGCTTCTCCAGCTGCCCACGCAGACCGGCTACGGCCTGGGCAAGTCCATGATGACCGTGGGGCTGGTGATGGCTCCGCAGGGCCTGGTGATGATGGCGATGGCTCCGGTCTCCGCCCTGATCACCAAGGCGCGGGGCCCGAAGATCACGCTGATGATCGGCGCGGTCATCGTGGCGGCCGGGTACGGCCTCAACATCGTGCTGATGAGCGAGGTCTGGCACCTGATCCTGGTGTCCTGCGTCATCGGCGCGGGCGTGGGCTTCGCCTACGGCGCCATGCCGGCCCTCATCATGGGCGCCGTGCCGGCGTCGGAGACGGCCGCCGCCAACAGCCTCAACACGCTGATGCGCTCCATCGGTACCTCGGTGGCCAGCGCGGTTGCCGGTGTGATCCTCGCGCAGATGACGATCAGCCTGGGCGGCCACGCCCTGCCGTCCGAGAACGGCTTCAAGGCCGTCATGGCGATCGGCGCGGGCGCCGCTGTCCTGGCCTTCGTCCTCGCCTCCTTCCTCCCCCGCCACCGCCCCGCGGGCGCGCCCGAGGCGCCTACGGCCGCGGAGCCCGCGGCCGAGACGGTGGGCTAGGAAGCGCGAGCGTGCTGCCTGCGGAGCGGCGACCGCGACGGCTGCGGCCGGGCCGTCCGGCGGTCGCGAGCGTGCTCCCCGTGGAGCGGCGACCGCGACTGCCGCGACCGGTCCGTCCGGCCGCTGTCACGAAGCGCCGCTCTGCCGGAGCCCGTGTCCGTCACCGGGCCCCCGCCCGGTCCCTACGACCACCCTGACCAGCCAACCCCGTCAGGGGAACGACCAACGTGGAGTTGCCGTGCGTGTGGTGATCGCCGAGGACAACGCGTTGTTGCGTGAGGGGCTGGTGTTGCTGCTCGGCTCGGTCGGGCACGAGGTGGTCGCGGTTGCCGGGAGTGGCCCGGAGATTGTTCCGGCGCTGCTGGCCCACCGCCCGGACATCGCCGTACTGGATGTACGGATGCCACCGCTCTTCCGGGACGAGGGGCTGCGCGCGGCGCTCGACGCGCGGCGGCAGCTGCCCGGGCTGCCGGTGCTGGTGCTGTCGCAGTACGTCGAGGAGTCGTACGCGGCCGAGTTGCTCAGCGGGGGCGCCCGCGGGGTGGGCTACCTGCTCAAGGACCGTGTGGGCCGGGTCGACGAGTTCCTCGACGCGCTGGAGCGGGTCGCGGGCGGCGGCACGTCCCTCGACCCGGAGGTGGTGACGGAGCTGATGACCCGTCGCGCGGGCTCGCCCCTGGACGCTCTGACCCCGCGCGAGCGGGAGGTGCTGCAGTTGATGGCCGAGGGGCACGACAACACCACCATCGCCAGGACCCTCGTCATCACCGAACGCTCGGTCAGCAAGCACATCGGCAACGTCTTTCTGAAGCTGGGGCTGCCGCCCAGCGACAGCGGACACCGCCGGGTACTGGCCGTGCTCGCCTACCTGCAGCACGCGTGAGCGGCGGACCCCCGGAACCGGAGGACGGACCCCATATGACCATCCGTGTGCTGCTCGCCGACGACCAGGCCCTGCTGCGGGCCACCTTCCGGATCCTGATCGACACCTGCGCGGGCATGGAGGTGGTGGCCGAGGCCACGGACGGCACCGAGGCGCTCGCGCTCACCCGCGCGCACCGGCCGGACGTGGTGCTGATGGACATCCGGATGCCCGGCCCGGACGGCCTGGCCGCCACCGCCGCCATCTGCGGCGACCATGACCTGTCCGGCACCCGGGTGCTGATCCTGACCTCCTTCGAGGCCGAAGAGGGCGACGAGGGCGGCCAGGACGACGAGTACGTCGTACAGGCGCTCAGGGCGGGGGCCAGCGGCTTCCTCGGCAAGGACGCCACCGCCGAGGCGCTGCTCGCCGGCATCCGCACGGTGGCCGCCGGCGAGGCCCTGCTCTCCCCCGCGGCCATCCGGACGCTGATCACCCGCCTGCGGGCCGCGCCGGGCACCGACGGCCGTCCTCCCGCGCCCGAGCGGCTGGCCGCGCTCACCGCCCGGGAACGGGAGGTCACGGCGCTGGTGGCACAGGGCCGGTCCAACGAGGAGATCGCGGCGCGGCTGTTCGTGTCCCCGCTGACGGTGCGCACCCATGTCCACCGGGCCAGGACGAAGCTGGCGGCCCGTGACCGCGCCCAACTCGTGGCGCTGGCCTATCAGTCGGGTCTGGTGGCGGCCCGGCCCGAGGCGACCGGCCGCTGAGACGGGCCCGTTCAGGGGAACCGGCGCCGAAAGGCGCGTGAGGGCGCCGTGACCGGTCGACACCTTCAGCCGTGACCGCCGTGACCCTGCCGCTCATCGCACCGATGCTCGCCACCCCCGGCAGGCTGCCGCCCGCCGCCCAGGACGAGCGGTGGGCGTACGAGACCAAGCAGGACGGCCAGCGGGTGATGGTCTACCTGCCCGGCGACGGCGGCGTGCTGCTGCGCGCCCGCTCCGGCGAGGAGATCACCGGCGCCTACCCCGAACTCCGGCCGCTCGGCGGTGCCCTGGGCAGCGCGGCCGCCGTCCTGGACGGCGAGGTGCTGGCCCTGGACGAGCAGGGGCGGGCGGACTTCCAGCTGCTGCAGGGCCGGATGGGCCTCGCCCACTCCCCCGCGCGGGCGGCCCGCCGGGCCGCCCGGGTGCCGGTCCACCTGGTGCTGTTCGACGTGCCCTACCTGGAGCGCCCGCTGCTCAGGCGCCCCTACGCCGAGCGGCGGGCGCGGCTGGAGGAGCTGGGCCTGGCGGGGCCGTACTGGTCGACGCCGGCCGCGGTGACCGGGCACGGCGCCGAGGCCCTGCGAGCGACCCGGGAGCACGGTCTCGAAGGGCTGGTGTGCAAGCGGCTGGACTCGGTGTACGAGCCCGGGGTGCGCTCCCGCGCCTGGATCAAGATCCGCAACATGCGCAGCGAGGACGTGATCGTCGGCGGCTGGCTGCCGGGCAAGGGGCGGCTGACCGGGCTGCCCGGCGCGGTGCTGGTCGGCCAGCGGGCCGGCGGCCGGCTGCGCTACGTGGGCGGGGTGGGCACCGGCTGGAGCGAGGCGGAGCGGACGGAACTGGCGGCGCTGCTGCGGGCCGCCGCCGGCACCGAGTGCCCCTTCGACCCGGTGCCGCGGATCCCGGACGCCCACTGGGTGCTGCCCCGGCTGGTCGGCGAGGTCAGCTACAGCACCCGGACCCGGGCCGGGATGCTCCGCCAGCCGTCCTGGCTGCGGCTGCGCCCCGACCTCACGCCGGAGCAGTCGTCGGCGGACATCCCGGAGGACCGTCCGTAGGTGTTCTGCGGGGCTTCACTCGTGGGACGCGTGTGACCTCTTGGCAGCGCCGCGCCCGGCCGGGATGCTGAACTCCCTTGCCCCCCACCGCTGTTGGAGGTCCCTCGTGTCGTCGTCCACTTCCCGTGTCCGGCGCGGCAGATGGCTCGGCGTGCTCGCCGGCGCCGCCGCACTCGTCGTCGCCTTCCCGGCCGCCGCCTTCGCCGCACCGCCGCTCGCGCTGCCCGCGAACGCCGAGCCCGCCGAGCTGACGTACCAGCCGGCCTTCGACTACGACACCGACGGCTGCTATTCGACGCCCGCGATCGGCCCGGACGGCACCATCAACGGCGGTCTCAAGCCGACGGGTGCCCTCAACGGCAGCTGCCACGACGCCTCCGACCTGGACAACACCAACAGCTACTCGCGCTACAAGTGCAACAACGGCTGGTGCGCCTATCTGTACGGCCTGTACTTCGAGAAGGACCAGGCGCTCCCCGGCAGCAGCATCGGCGGGCACCGGCACGACTGGGAGCACGTGGTGGTGTGGGTGCAGGACGGGCAGGTGCGGTATGTGTCGACGTCCAACCACGGCTCGTTCACCGTGCACCCGGTCTCCGAGGTCCGCTTCGAGGGCGGCCACCCGAAGGTCGTGTACCACAAGGACGGCATCAGCACGCACTGCTTCCGGCTCGCCAACTCGAACGACGAGCCGCCGGAGAACCACAAGCACACCTGGCAGTACCCGCCGCTGGTCGGCTGGAACGGCTACCCTCCGGGCCTGCGCGACAAGCTGAGCGCCTACGACTTCGGCAGCGCCCACTTCGGCCTCAAGGACGCGAGTTTCCCCTCCCACCTGGCCTCGGCCAAGCCGTCCGGAATTCCCTTCGACCCGAACGCCTGACCCACTCCCGAACGTCCGCTTCGGCGTGGGGGACATGACGGGGTATCACGCCCGAGGGTCTATCGTGTCCCCCATGTCCGTCCCGGAACTGATTCGCATCGTGTCCCGCGACTCCCCGATGGCCCTCGCCCAAGTCGAGCGCGTGCGCGCCGAGTTGGGTGCGCTGCATCCAGGGGTGCGCACCGAGGTCGTACCCGTGAAGACCACGGGCGACAAGTGGCTCGGCGACCTGTCCAAGGTCGAGGGCAAGGGGGCGTTCACCAAGGAGGTGGACGCGGCCCTGCTGGCCGGGGAGGCGGACCTGGCGGTGCACTGCGTCAAGGACGTGCCCGCCGACCGGCCGCTGCCCGCCGGCACGGTGTTCGCCGCGTTCCTGAAGCGGGACGACATCCGTGACGCGCTGGTGCACCCGGGCGGGCTCACCCTCGACGAACTCCCGGCCGGCACCCGGATCGGCACCTCCTCGGTGCGCCGCGTCGCCCAGCTGGCCGCCACGCACCCGCACCTGGAGTGCGTGCCGTTCCGCGGGAACGCCAACCGCCGGCTGGAGAAGCTGGCCGCCGGCGAGGCGGACGCACTGCTGCTCGCGGTGTCCGGTCTGGAGCGGATCGGCCGCCAGGACGTGATCAGCGAGGTGCTGTCTCCGGAGGCGATGATGCCGCCGATCGGCGCGGGCATCCTCGCCCTGCAGTGCCGGGAGGGCGACACCGAGCTGATCGACGCGGTCAGCGGGCTCGGCGACCCGGCCACGCACCGGGAGGCCACGGCCGAGCGGATGTTCCTGCATGTGCTGCAGGGACACTGCAACAGCCCGATCGCCGGCTACGCTCACGTGGACCGCGGCGGTGAACTCTCCCTGCGGGCCTGCGTGTTCACCCCGGACGGCAAGACACGGCTGAACGCCCACGAGTGGGCGGGCCGGCTGGACGCGGCCACGCTCGGCACCTCGGTCGCGGTGGCGCTGCTGCGGCAGGGGGCACGGGAGATCATCGACGGCATCCCGCACTGAGGGCACCGACCGGGATCAGGCGGTGCCGGGCTCCGTCTGGTCCTTCACCGTCTGGTCCTTCAGGAAGGCGCTGACCTGGTGGGCCAGGCTGCCCTGCCCGGTGCCCGTGGGGGCGGCCGCCGTGGTCGCCTCCAGGACGCCGATGCCGCCCGCCCACAGCCGGCGGTCGGCCCACTCCTCGTCCACCCGCAGCTGGACCTGTACGTCCACGTGCGTCAGGGCCGCCTCCGGGGCGGCCGCGTAGAGCACGGCGGTGGCGCGGCGCAGCGGATAGACGTCGAAGCCCTCGATGAACTGGGAGTTGCGCCAGTCGATGAACGCGCCCTCCCCGTCCGCGCCGACCCGGACGTCCATCTGACCGTCCTCGAGGTGGATGCCGTAGTGCCGCGCACCGCGGTTCTCGACCGTCACCCGGACACTGAAGTACGTCAGCCCGGCGGCGGCGTCGTCACGTCCGCGCGGCGGCTCGGCCGCCTCCAGGCGGTGGACGCGGACCCGCAGACCGGCATGCTCGTCGTACTCATGCCAGTCCCCGACCACGTTCGGCTCGTACACAGTGCCCCTCTCGACTTCAGAGAGTTGCTGTCTATCTGTGTGCTCAGCGCACTGTCAAATGAGCAGAATGCGCTGTGGCCAGGGGGTTCGCCCGCTTTGATCGGTGATCAAGCGCTGCCCAGGAAGAATCCCGTCACGGGGGTCTCGGGCGGGGTGCGGGTGCGTGCCGCATGTCACTCCCCGGCAAGATCAGCGGGCCAGCCGGCCGAGCAGCGAGGAGGCCGCGGCGATGCCCAGTGCGGCGGCCACCGCCAGGACGCCGAAGTCGGCGCCGAGGTGGGCGGGCGTGCCGAGCAGCAGACCGCGCAGGGCGTCGACCTGGTAGCTGAGCGGGTTGGCCTTGCTGACGGCCTGGAGCCAGCCCGGCATGATCGAGACGGGGTACAGGGCGTTGGAGCCGAAGAACAGCGGCATGGTGATCGCCTGTCCGAAGCCCATCAGGCGGTCCCGGCTGAGGACGATGCCCGCGATGGTCATCGACAGGCAGGAGAAGAACGCGGAGGCGAGGACCACGGCCGCGGCGACGCCGAACAGCTTGAGCGGGTTCCAGGTGAGGGCCACGCCGAGCAGGGCGGCGATGACGATGACGACGACGGCCTGGATCAGCGACTTCACTCCGGCCGCGAACGCCTTGCCGGTGATCAGCGCCGAGCGCGGGGTCGGCGTGACCAGGAGCTTGTTGAGGATGCCCGCGTCCCGCTCCCAGATGATCTGGATGCCGTAGAAGATGGCGATGAACATCGCGGACTGGGCGATGATGCCGGGCGCCAGGTAGTCGACGTAGGGGATGCCGCCGGTGGGTATCGCCCGGATCCGGGTGAAGGTCTGGCCGAAGATCAGCAGCCACAGGGCCGGCTGGACGGCGCGGGTGTACAGCTCGGTGCGGTCGTGGCGCAGTTTCTGCAGTTCGACGGCGCACATCGCGGCGACCCGGGCGGGCAGCACCCGCCAGCCCGCGCGGGGCACGGGCGGGGTCAGCAGCAGGTCCGTGCGGTCAGCCGACTCGGTGCGCGGTACGGCGGGTGCTTCGGACATCGCGGAAACCTCCTCCGGAGTCGAGGCCGCTGCCGGCGACGTCCCGGAAGACGTCCTCCAGCGTGGGCAGGGCGTCCGTGCCCCGGCGTTCGGCGAGTCCGTGACGCAGCTCGGCCGGGGTGCCCAGGGCACGGACGCGGCCGCGGTGCATCAGGCCGACCCGGTCGCAGTACTGGTCGGCCTCGTCCATGTAGTGGGTGGTGACCAGGACGGTCATGCCGGTGGCGGCGCGTACGGCGTTGATGTGCTCCCAGACGCCGGTGCGGGCGATCGGGTCGAGGCCGATGGTGGGCTCGTCCAGGATCAGCAGCCGGGGCGCGCTGACCAGGGCCTGGGCGAGTTCGAGGCGGCGGACCATGCCGCCGGAGTAGGTGCCGGCGAGCCGGTCGGCGGCGTCGGCGAGGCCGACGGCGGCCAGGGCCTGGGCGACGCGCTCGGCACGCTCACGGCGCGGCACGTCGAAGACCCGGGCGAACAGGGCGACGTTCTCCCGTCCGGTGAGCCCGCTGTCGGCGGACAGCTGCTGCGGGACGTAGCCGAGGAGGCGGCGCACCGCCATGCGCTCCTTGGCGGTGTCGTGCCCGAAGACCCGGACCATGCCGGCCGGCACCGGGAGGAGCGTGGTGATGCAGCGGATGGCGGTTGTCTTGCCTGCGCCATTGGGGCCGAGCAGGCCGAACACCTCGCCCTCGCGGACGGCCAGGTCGAGTTCGTCGACCGCCCTGGTGTCCCCGAAGGCATAGGCGAGGCGGGTGCAGGCGACGGCTTCGGCGGGCGGGGCGGGGGTGTCGCTCGTCATGTCTCCTCGGCCTCCTCGTGCAGGGTGACGGCCAGCTTGCGCAGCGCCGGGAGCGCCGCGCGCAGGGCCTCCCGGTCGGCCTCGTCCAGCCGGGCCACATGCCGGCCGACCAGTTCCGCTCGGCGGCGCTGCCAGTCCCCGAGCCGCTTCTCGGCGGCCTCTGTGAGCAGCAGGCGGGCGGCCCGCCGGTCGGCGGGGTCGGTCTCCCGGATCAGGTAGCCGTCCCGGACGAGGTGGTTGACCAGGGTCGACACGGAGTTGCCGGCCAGGTGCAGGGCCCGGGCGGCCTCCGAGATACCGATGCCGGGCCGGCCCTCGACCAGCCGCAGCAGTTCCACCTCGGCGCCGCGCAGCCGTGGCAGGGTCAGCCCGCCGCGCAGCCTGCGCCGGATCAGCCGCTGGATCCGTACGAGCGCGTCGGCCAGCTCCTCCGGGAAATCGGATTCCACTCGGGACACCACTCCTGAAGATTACCTCTGTTACAGAGGTATCGCGCCCAAGAGGCGGTCAAGAGCCGGCCCGGGACTGTCCGGTATCGACCGATTTGTTTGGCACACCCATCAGCGGGAATCCGCACAACAGTGCTTCGGACAGGAGGCACGTCCGTGGGAACCGGCTGCGGCCGGGCGCCCCGGTGTCCCCTGAGCCGAGCGCACTTCCCACGGTGTCCGTGGATCACACCTGCCGAGAGAAGTGCGCGCGATGCCTGTCACCGGCAGCACGAAGCCTCATCCCCATGACGACGCCCCCGACACGGCCGAGTCCTTCGAGCGGCTCGCCCAGCTGCCGGACGGTCCCGAGCGGCGGGATCTCCGGGACGAGCTGGTCCGGCTCTGGCTGCCCATGGCCGAGCGGATCGCCGTACGGTTCCGGGGCCGCGGGGAGTCCCTGGAGGACCTGTACCAGGTGGCCGCCC
The DNA here is from genome assembly GCF_900215565.1 of Streptomyces sp. Ag109_G2-15. Lineage (NCBI taxonomy): Bacteria > Bacillati > Actinomycetota > Actinomycetes > Kitasatosporales > Streptomycetaceae > Streptomyces > Streptomyces sp. Ag109_G2-15. Next base: position 7,312,240 of record NZ_OCNI01000001.1, on the reverse strand, counting down.
TCGGCCTGGTGAAGGCCGTCGACCACTACGACCCGGCCCGTGGCCGCGCCTTCGAGGCGTACGCGGTGCCCACCATCACCGGTGAGATCAAGCGCCACTTCCGCGACCACATGTGGACGCTGCATGTGCCGCGCCGGGTGCAGGACCTGCGCAACCGGGTCCGCTCTGCCCTCAAGGAACTGGCACAGACCACGGCCGGCCGGGCACCCAGCGTCGCCGAGATCGCCGCGCACACGAAGCTCAGCGAGGCCGAGGTGCGCACCGGGATGGAGGCCCTGGAGTGCTTCTCCGCCCTGTCCCTGGACGCCGAGGTGTCCGGGACGGAGGGGTACGCGCTCGGTGACTCGCTCGGCGAGGCGGACCCCGGTTTCGACCTCGTGGTCGACCGGGCCGCGGTCAAACCGTGCCTGCAGGCGCTGCCCGAGCGCGAGCGCGTCATCCTCTACCTGCGGTTCTTCGACGGGATGACGCAGAGCCGGATCGCCCAGCAGCTGGGCATCTCGCAGATGCACGTCTCCCGGCTGCTCAGCGCCTGCTTCGAGCGGTTGCGCGAGGAGCTGCTCGCGGAGGCCGAGCACCTCGCGGAGGCCGGCTGAGCCCTCAGTCCTCCACGCCGCCGGGGCTCTCCTCCGTTCCGGCGGGGATGGCCTCGGCGGCCCCGGGTATCTGGACGGGTCCGTGGCGGTCCAGGGCGTCCTCCAGCTCGGCGCGGATCTCGGGCGGGATGTCGCCCCGGCGCCCCCAGATGAGGATCAGCTCCGCGATGTTGCGCAGCTTGATGTTGGCGTGCTGGGAGACGTCCTTCAGCACCTCCCACCCCTGGTCGGGTGTCACCCGGCCGAGGGCGACCATCATCCCGATGGCCTGGTCGATGACGGCGTGGGAGGCCACGGCCTCCTTCAACTGGTCGACTTCGGCCTGCAGCTCGGCGATCCGGTCGGGCTCCCTCTCTCCCATGCCTCCATCGTGCTCACCCGCCTGGCCCGCCGCCACCGGGGTACTCGACAGGCACCGCGCCCGGTTCCGGTTGGACACTGGTGCCAGACCGGTGGGCGCCGGACCCCGAGACCAGGACGCGACTGCCATGAACGACGACACGCCTGCCAGCGGTGGACCGAGGACGAGGGACATCATCTCCACGCACTCCGTCTTCGGTGCTCCGTGCTGGGTGAGCCTGACCAGCCGCGACCTGGAGGCCACCCAGGAGTTCTATTCGGCTCTGCTCGGCTGGCGATGGCGCGGCGCCAAGCTCGGGGAGCACTTCCGGATCGCGCTGGCGGACGGTGTGCCCGTCGCCGGGATCGCCGCGGTCGCGGCGATGTGGCAGATGGCGGTGGCCTGGACCCCTTATTTCGCGGTGCCGGACGCGGACGAGGCCGTGTCCCGGGCCCGGGAGCGCGGCGGTACGGCGGCCGTGGGGCCCCTGTCCTTCCCGCCGGGGCGGGCGGCGCTGCTCGCCGACCGGGACGGGGCCACCTTCGGGATCTGGGAGGGCGAGCTGGTCGGCAACTGGGAGGCCTGGCGGCGGGCGGCCCCGACCTTCATCCGGCTGAAGACCCGCAACGCCTTCGACTCCGCGCTCTTCTACGGCGAGATCCTCGACTGGGCCTCCGGCAAACCGGGCTGCTGCGAGGTCGAGTACGAGGGCGGCGAGGTCGTGCTGCGCAGCCGGGGCGATGTGGTGGCGCGCATCGACTCGGGCGCGGTGGAGTCGGCCCCCGACCCCACCGTACGGCCGCACTGGCAGATCCACTTCGCGGTGGCCGACGTGCCGGGCTGCGCCCGCACCGCGGAGAAGCACGGCGGCAGCGTCCTGAGCGAGGAGGAGGACGAGGCGATCCTGCGCGACCCGGACGGAGCCCAGTTCACGGTCACGTCCCGCCGCTCCCGCTGAGCAGACTCAGCGGGCCTGTCCGACACGCCGGTCCAGGGTCCCGGCTCGCCCCAGATCACCTCGACACCGCGGCGAGGTGCCGAGCAGCGCGGCGACAACGGCCTGCGCCGTTTCGAGTCCCACCTCGGCCGGCACGCGGTCAAGCCGTCCTGGTCACATCCCGCCGCTCACGCCGAGCAGACTCAGCGCGCCGGTCCCACGCGGCCGATCCAGGACGCCGAATCCGGAGACGAGTCCCAGGTCACCTCAACACCGGTGTCGCCGGTGAGATCCCCGAGCAGCGCGGCGACAACGGCCTGCGCCGCTTCAGGCTCCCCGTCGGAAGGCACTCCGTCGAGGCGTCCGCAGAGCAGCCCGCCGTCCGCGGTGTGGATGCTGTGGCGCCAGCCGTCCGGTGTCGCGAGCAGGACGATGCTTTCGGGCACGCCGGGGAGAGGGCTCTGCTTCCTGTGCCGTTTCGCCATACGGCCATCCAACATCACGTCAGCGGCGACGACCGGCGTCGGCCCGTCCCCCGCTGCGCGACGGCCGCGACAGCACGATCAGGCTGCGGGCCTCCACGCGGAGGCGGCTGCCGGGCTTGCGTTCGCGTTCGTCGGGGATGCCGTCCGGGTCGGCGGTGTCGATCAGGGTCGTCCAGCGTTCGCCGTAGGACTCGTCGGGGAGGCGGAAGTCGACGGGCTCCCAGTAGCCGTTCAGGAGCAGCAGGAAGGAGTCGTCGAGCACGCGCCGGCCGTAGGGGTCGCGTTCGGCGATCGCGTCGCCGTTGAGGAACACGCCGACCGAGTGGGCGTCGTCGCGCTGCCAGTCCCGGGCGGTCATCTCGCGGGCATCCGGCCGCAGCCACATCAGGTCGGGCAGCGGCTGCTCGGCGTTGGTCGCGGTCTCGCCGCGGAAGAAGCGGCGCCTGCGCAGCACCGGATGCTCGGCGCGCAGGTTGATGACGTACCGGGTGAAGTCCGTGAGGATGCGCTGCTCGTCCGTCAACTCCCAGTTGATCCAGGAGACTTCGTTGTCCTGGCAGTAGGCGTTGTTGTTGCCGCGCTGGGTGCGGCCCAGTTCGTCGCCGTGGCAGAGCATCGGGATGCCCTGGGAGAGCAGCAGCGTGGCGAGCAGGTTGCGCTGCTGGCGGGCGCGGAGTTCGAGGACGGCCAGGTCGTCGGTGTCGCCCTCGGCGCCGCAGTTCCAGGACCGGTTGGTGCTCTCGCCGTCCCGGTTGCCCTCTCCGTTGGCCTCGTTGTGCTTGTCGTTGTACGAGACCAGGTCGCGCAGGGTGAAACCGTCGTGCGCCGTCACGAAGTTGACGCTCGCGCGCGGGCGGCGCCGGCTGTGCTGGTACAGGTCGGAGGAGCCGGTCAGCCGGGAGGCGAACTCACCGAGCGAGCCGGGTTCCGCCCGCCAGAAGTCCCGTACGGCGTCCCGGTAGCGGCCGTTCCACTCCGACCACAGCGGCGGGAAGTTGCCCACCTGGTAGCCGCCCTCCCCCACGTCCCACGGCTCGGCGATGAGCTTGACGCGGCTGATCACCGGGTCCTGCTGGATCAGGTCGAAGAACGCCGACAGCCGGTCCACCTCGTGGAACTGCCGGGCCAGCGTGGCCGCGAGGTCGAAGCGGAAGCCGTCGACATGCATCTCGGTGACCCAGTACCGCAGCGAGTCCATGATCAGCTGCAGTACGTAGGGGTGCCGCATCAGCAGGCTGTTGCCGGTGCCCGTGGTGTCGTAGTAGTGCCCCCAGTCGCCGTCGACCAGGCGGTAGTAGGAGGCGTTGTCGATGCCCCGGAAGGACAGGGTGGGGCCCATCTCGTTGCCCTCGGCGGTGTGGTTGTAGACCACGTCGAGGATCACTTCGAGGCCGGCCGCGTGCAGGGCCTTCACCATCGCCTTGAACTCGTTGACCTGCTGGCCCCGGCTGCCGAACGCGGCGTAGGCGTGGTGCGGGGCGAAGAAGCCGATGGTGTTGTAGCCCCAGTAGTTGGCGAGGCCCCGGTCCTGCAGGACGCCGTCCTGCACGAACTGGTGGACCGGCATCAGCTCCACCGCGGTGACGCCGAGCGAGGTCAGGTGGTCCAGGACCGCGGGGTGCGCGAGTCCGGCGTAGGTGCCGCGCAGCCGCTCGGGAACCTCCGGGTGGCTGCGGGTCAGGCCCCGCACATGGGCCTCGTAGATGACGGAGTCGGCGTACGCGCGGCGCGGCGGGCGGTCGTCGCCCCAGTCGAAGTACGGGTCGGTGACCACACCCAGCATCGAGTGCCCGGAGCTGTCACCCGGGGAGGGGCCGTCCGCCGCGCGCTCGTAGAGCGAGGCGTGGTTGTCGATCTGCCCGTCCACCGCCCGCGCGTACGGGTCGAGCAGCAGCTTCGCCGGGTTGCACCGGTGGCCGAGGGACGGCTGCCAGGGTCCGTGCACGCGGTAGCCGTACCGCCGGCCCGGACCCACACCGGGCAGATAGGCGTGCCACACGAACCCGTCGACCTCGTTCAGCGGGACCGGGCGCTCGGTACCGGCGTCGTCGACCAGGATCAGCTCGACGCGCTCGGCGACCTCGCTGAACAGGGCGAAGTTGGTGCCCTGCCCGTCGAAGGCGGCACCCAACGGGTAGGGGTGCCCGCTCCAGACGGGCACCCCTTTCCGCGACTTCCGCGCCGTCACCGGGCTCCTTCCAGGGCGCCGTCCATGGCGGTCGCCGGGGCGGCCAGGGCGAGCACCGGGAGTTCGCGGGGCACCTGGAGGCCCTGGCTCAGGCTCGGCGCCGGGGCGGTCGGGACCAGCGGGACCCGCTCGCCGGAGCGGGCGCGCTGCGAGAACCAGATGATCTTGGCGCCGGTGTCCGAGGCACAGCACCCCCAGCCGTCGCTCATGGCGGCGATGTCCGCCAGGCACGCCCGCAGGTCCTGGTCCGGGCGCAGGTCACGGTCGTCGCCGCCGACGGCCGTGATGAGGTGCTGACCGTTCCACCACATCTCGATCGACATGTCCTTGTCCGTGGCATGCTCGTCGATCGCGTGCAGCAGCAGTTCGGCACTGTGGCAGACGGGGGCCACGAGGTTCTCGAGGTCCCAGTAGCGGAGATGGGCGGCCAGGATGCGGCTGACCTGTCCCACCCGTTCCGGGCTGACTTCCACGTCCAGGTGGTAGTAGCAGGGCACTGCGGTCTTCATCGTCGCTTGCTCCTCACCCGCGAAGCTCCCGCTCCCCGTGCCCCGTCCGGGAGGGTTCCCGGACACCGAGCGTGAGCGTCGATCGCTTCTGAGTCATCTCCACAGTGGGGGCACTACGCCATTCGTGCAACACGAGTCTCCCGAACGGCGGATGGTTGAAGATCCAACAGGACGTTGCGTGGTCGTACGTGCACCATGAGTGAAAGCCTCGATCGCCGTAACGGTTCCGTGCCCTCCCCTGCGCGGACACCACCCGACCGTCGGGAACGCGCCCAGTCGAGAGCGTGGAAGGTGAAGAGGGTCATGCTGCTCCCCGCCAAGGCCGAAGTGGCCCGGCAGTTGCGGCGTTACCGGGCGTGGGAGCGCGTGATGCTCGCCAAGCCCCACGACCGCACGGTCCGGGCCACTTTCGAGGACTCGGGCTACACCTTGTGCGTGCTGATGGGAAAGCGCTGCGCCCGGGAGGCGGCGGACGCGGCCGAGCGCTATCTGCGCTCCAGTCTGGCCGGCTATCTGCGCGAGCAGGACGGGCGGCCGCAGTCGGGACGGGCGGCCCGGCGGGCACCGCCACCGGAGCGGCGTTCCACGGCGCCAAGCCCCTGACGTGGCAGCGTACTCGGCGTTCCCCACGGGGCGGCAGCAGCCGAACCGTTTCCTGGATCGCGAAGCCGGGCCCGGTGCCCGGCTTTCGCGCACGGCGGAGGTGAGATCCATGCGCAGGACCCCGGCCATCGGCCGTGTACCGGTACGTGACGTCCGGCCGGCCGTGGAGTGCGGCAGGCGCCCGGCGAAGGCGGTGACCGGGGAGACGTTCCAGGTCACGGCCACCGTGTTCCGCGAGGGGCACGACGCCGTCGGCGCCAACGTCGTCCTGCGCGATCCGTCGGGCCGCCGTGGCCCCTGGACACCGATGCGCGAGCTGTCCCCCGGCAGCGACCTGTGGGGTGCGGAGGTCACCCCGGATGCCGTCGGCCGCTGGACCTTCCGCGTGGAGGCCTGGAGCCATCCGCTGGCGACCTGGCGGCACACCGCCTCCGTCAAACTGCCGGCGGGCATCGACACCGGCCTGGTCCTGGAGGAGGGCGCCGACCTCTACGAGCGTGCGGCGGCCGGAGTGCCCAGGGGACCCGAGCGGGACCTGGTCCTGGCCGCCGCGCGCGCCCTCGGCGACGACACCCTGTCGGTGCACCACCGCCTGAAGGCCGCGTTGTCACCGGAGGTGGAGGCGGTGCTGTCCCGTTATCCGCTGCGGGAGTTGGTCACCGCGTCCGACGCGATGCCGCTGCTGGTCGAGCGGGAGCGGGCGCTGTACGGCTCCTGGTACGAGTTCTTCCCGCGTTCCGAGGGCACGCCCGAGCAGCCGCACGGCACCTTCCGTACCGCCGCCCAGCGGTTGAAGGCGATCGCGGAGATGGGCTTCGACGTCGTCTACCTCCCGCCGATCCACCCGATCGGTACGACGTTCCGCAAGGGCCGCAACAACACCCTCACCGCCGGCCCGGACGACGTCGGGGTGCCGTGGGCGATCGGTTCGCCCGAGGGCGGGCACGACGCCGTCCACCCCGACCTGGGCACCCTGGAGGACTTCGACCATTTCGTCGCCCGCGCGCGGGAGCTGGGCCTGGAGGTGGCCCTGGACTTCGCCCTGCAGTGCTCCCCGGACCACCCCTGGGTGCACAAGCACCCGGAGTGGTTCCACCACCGCCCCGACGGCACGATCGCCTACGCGGAGAACCCGCCGAAGAAGTACCAGGACATCTACCCCATCGCCTTCGACGCCGACCTGGACGGCCTGATCACCGAAACGGTCCGGATCCTGCGGCACTGGACGGGACACGGCGTGCGGATCTTCCGCGTCGACAACCCGCACACCAAACCGGTCGTGTTCTGGGAGCGCGTGATCGGAGAGGTCAACCGCGCCGACCCGGACGTCATCTTCCTGGCGGAGGCGTTCACCCGCCCGGCGATGATGCACGCCCTGGCGCAGGTCGGCTTCCAGCAGTCGTACACGTACTTCACCTGGCGCAACAGCAAGCAGGAACTGACGGAGTACCTGACCGAACTCTCGGGTGAGGCCGCCTCCTACATGCGGCCGAACCTCTTCGCCAACACCCCCGACATCCTGCACGCCTACCTCCAGCACGGCGGCCGGCCCGCCTTCGAGACCCGGGCCGTGCTCGCCGCCACCCTCTCCCCCACCTGGGGCATCTACAGCGGCTACGAACTGTGCGAGAACACCCCGCTGCGCCAGGGCGGCGAGGAGTACCTCGACTCGGAGAAGTACCAGCTCAAACCCCGCGACTGGGCAGCCGCCGCACGCGAGGGCCGCACCCTCGCCCCCCTCATCACCCAGCTCAACGCGATTCGCCGACGCCATCCCGCCCTGCAGCGCCTGCGGAACCTCCGCTTCCATCAGACCAACAACGAGAACGTGCTCGCCTACAGCAAGAGCACGGGCCCGGACACGGTCATCGTGGTCGTCAATCTCGACCCGCACCACACCCAGGAGGCCACGGTCTCGTTGGACATGCCGCGACTCGGCCTGGACTGGAACGCTGCCCTGTCCGTGCACGACGAGCTGACAGGCGAGACCTATCACTGGGGCAGGACCAACTACGTGCGCCTCACGCCCGGCCGGGCACCGGCGCATGTGCTCCACGTCGGGCGATCCACGCCACAGAACGGAGGGCCCTCAGCGTCATGACTGTCAACGACCCCGTGCCGGACACCTTCGAGGACACTCCCGCCAAGGACCGGGACCCGGAGTGGTTCAAACGCGCCGTCTTCTACGAGGTACTCGTCCGCTCCTTCCAGGACAGCGACGGCGACGGCATCGGCGACCTCCAGGGCCTGACCGCAAAGCTCGACTACCTGCAGTGGCTGGGTGTGGACTGCCTCTGGCTGCCGCCGTTCTTCAAGTCACCCCTGCGTGACGGCGGCTACGACGTCTCCGACTACACCGCCGTACTCCCCGAATTCGGTGACCTGGCCGACTTCGTGGAGTTCGTGGACGCCGCCCACCAGCGCGGCATGCGCGTCATCATCGACTTCGTCATGAACCACACCAGCGACCAGCACCCGTGGTTCCAGGAGTCCCGCAAGAACCCCGACGGCCCCTACGGCGACTTCTACATGTGGGCCGACGACGACAAGCGGTACGAGGACGCGCGGATCATCTTCGTCGACACCGAGGTCTCCAACTGGACCTTCGACCCGGTCCGGGGTCAGTACTACTTCCACCGCTTCTTTTCGCACCAGCCGGACCTCAACTACGAGAACCCGGCGGTGCAGGAGGAGATCCTGGCCGCACTGAAGTTCTGGCTGGACCTCGGCATCGACGGCTACCGCCTCGACGCGGTCCCCTATCTCTACGCGGCCGAGGGCACGAACTGCGAGAACCTGCCGGCGACCCACGAGTTCCTGAAGCGGGTGCGCAAGGAGATCGACGCCCAGTACCCCGACACCGTCCTGCTGGCCGAGGCCAACCAGTGGCCCGAGGACGTCGTCGACTACTTCGGCGACTACCAGGCCGGCGGCGACGAATGCCACATGGCCTTCCACTTCCCCGTCATGCCCCGCATCTTCATGGCCGTCCGCCGCGAGTCGCGCTACCCGGTCTCCGAGATCCTCGCCAAGACCCCGGCGATCCCCTCGAACTGCCAATGGGGCATCTTCCTGCGCAACCACGACGAGCTGACCCTCGAAATGGTCACCGACGAGGAACGCGACTACATGTGGGCCGAATACGCGAAAGACCCGCGTATGCGCGCCAACATCGGCATCCGCCGCCGCCTCGCGCCCCTGCTCGACAACGACCGCAACCAGATCGAGCTGTTCACCGCCCTGCTGCTCTCCCTGCCCGGCTCACCGATCCTCTACTACGGCGACGAGATCGGCATGGGCGACAACATCTGGCTCGGCGACCGCGACGCCGTGCGCACCCCCATGCAGTGGACCCCCGACCGCAACGCCGGATTCTCCTCCTCCGACCCCGGACGGCTCTTCCTGCCCACGATCATGGACCCGGTCTACGGCTACCAGGTCACCAACGTCGAGGCCTCCATGTCCTCGCCGTCGTCGCTGCTCCACTGGACCCGCCGCATGATCGAGATCCGCAAGCAGAATCCTGCCTTCGGACTGGGGTCCTACAACGAACTCCAGTCCTCCAACCCCGCCGTCCTCGCCTTCCTCCGCGAGTACGAGGACGACCTGGTGCTCTGCGTCCACAACTTCTCCCGGTTCGCACAGCCCACCGAACTCGATCTGCGGGTCTACGACGGACGGCACCCCGTCGAGCTGATCGGCGGCGTGCGCTTCCCCGCCATCGGTGAACTGCCCTACCTGCTGACCCTCGCGGGCCACGGTTTCTACTGGTTCCGGCTCACCCGAGTCGCATCCCGCATCGGCCGCCGCCGCTGAGCGCCCGGCGCCGAGGAAAGGACGCGTCACCATGCCGAAGACCATCACCCCCCGGCCAAGAGCCGCGGCCGGCACCGACCGGCCCCTGGCCTCGCTGAGCGGGCTGCTGCGCGAATGGCTGCCCCTGCAGCGCTGGTTCGCGGGCAAGGACCGGCCCGTCACCGATCTGTCGCTGCTGTCCATGAGCGAGCTGTTCCCGGGATGTCTGCACCTGCTGGTGCACGCCTCGCACGCGCCGGTGCCCACCCCCGGCGGCACGCCTCCGCCCGGGGACTGCTACCAGCTGTTCCTGGGCGTGCGCGAGCACCTCGCACCGCGGCTGGAGCGGGCCTATGTCGGCCGGGTCGAGGAGGGTGCGTTCGCCGGCCTCGCCGTGTACGACGCCCTGCAGGACCCGCGCTCGGCCCATCTGCTCCTGGAGCGGCTGCGGCAGCCCGGCACGACGGGCCCGCTGCACTTCGAGACGACTCCGGGTGTCCGGTTGCCCGGCGGCCTGCCGCCGCGGCTGCTGGACGCCGAGCAGTCCAACTCGTCGATCGTCTACGGCGACGCGTACATCCTGAAGCTGTTCCGCCGCATCCAGCCGGGCGTCAACCCCGACCTCGAGGTGCCGGGCGCGCTGGCAGCGCAGGGCTGCGCACGGGTGCCGGCGCCGGTCGCCTGGTTCAGCACGACCGCTCCGAACCCGGCCACGCTGGGCGTCCTGCAGCCGTTCCTGCCGGATGCCACCGACGGGTGGACGCTGGCGCTGCGCGCGCTCGGCACGGGCGACGACTTCACCGCCGAGGCCGGGGAGCTGGGCCGGGCCATGGCAGAGGTGCACCTCGCGCTGGCCGAGGCCTTCCCGCCGGCCGGACCGGGCGAGAACGGCCGTACAGCGCAGGCGATGTGCGCGCGGCTGGACGCGGCCACGCACGCCGTGCCCGCGCTGCGACCCTTCGTCCCCGGTCTGCGGGCCGCGTTCGGTGCGCTGGCCACGTGCGACACCGGGCCGCCCGCCCAGCGCATCCACGGTGATCTGCACCTCGGGCAGGTTCTGCGGGCCGGACGCGACTGGTTCGTCATCGACTTCGAGGGCGAGCCGTCCCGGCCGCTGGCCGAGCGGCGGGCCGCGCAGTCCCCGGTGCGGGACGTGGCCGGGATGCTGCGCTCCTTCGACTACGCGGCCCGGCAGCGCCGCCCCTGGCGGCCGGAGTGGGCGCGCCGCTGCCGGGAGGCCTTCTGCGCGGGCTACGCGGCCCGCGCCGGGTGGGATCCACGCAAGAAGCACGCGCTGCTGCGCGCGCACGAGACGGACAGGGCGGTGTACGAGGTGCTGTACGAGGCGAGACACCGTCCGGACTGGTTGCCGGTTCCGATGGCCGCGATCCAGCGGCTCGCTGTGTGGGGAGGCTGAGATCATGGCACTGCGAGACAGCTCACTGCCCGAGTCGTCGGGACCCGCCGCGACCACGGTCGCCCCGCTCGACCAGGGCGAGCGCGACCGCCTGCTCGGCGGCGCGCACCACGACCCGCACGCCCTGCTGGGCGCCCACCCGGTCCCGGGCGGCACACTGTTCCGGGCGCTGCGCCCGAACGCCCGCGCGGTCAGCGTCGTCGTCGACGGGACGCACCACGGGCTGGTGTCGGAGGGCGGCGGTCTGTTCGCCGCCGTGCTGCCCTGCGACGAGATCCCGTCGTACACGCTGCATGTCGCGTACGACGACGGCGAGCAGGAGGTGGCGGATCCCTACCGCTTCCTGCCCGCCCTCGGCGAACTGGACCTGCATCTGATCCGCGAGGGCCGGCACGAGGAGCTGTGGCGGGCGCTCGGCGCCGAGCCCATGACCCATCAGGGAGTGGCGGGCACCCGCTTCACCGTGTGGGCGCCGAACGCCCAAGGGGTGCGGGTCGCGGGCGACTTCACGTACTGGGACGGCACGCAGTACCCGATGCGGTCGCTCGGCGCGTCGGGTGTGTGGGAGCTGTTCCTGCCGGGCGTCGGCGAGGGCGCCCGGTACAAGTTCGAGATCACCTCCCGCCACGGCGGCCGGTTCCTGAAGGCGGACCCGATGGCCCGCCGCACGGAGGTACCGCCCGCGACGGCCTCCGTCGTGGCGGTCTCGCGCTACGAGTGGGGCGACGCGGAGTGGATGGCCCACCGGGGCGACACGCCCGTGCACGAGGCTCCGTTCTCGGTGTACGAGGTCCATCTGCCCTCCTGGCGACCGGGTCTGACGTACCGCCAGCTGGCGGACGAACTGCCCGCGTACGTCAAGGAGATGGGCTTCACCCATGTCGAGCTGATGCCGGTCGCCGGGCATCCCTTCAGTGGCTCCTGGGGCTACCAGGTCACCTCCTACTACGCGCCCACGCCCCGTCTCGGCTCCCCGGACGACTTCAAGTACCTGGTCGACGCGCTGCACCGGGCCGGTCTCGGCGTGATCATGGACTGGGTGCCGGCCCACTTCCCCAAGGACGACTGGGCGCTGGCCCGGTTCGACGGTGACCCGCTGTACGAACCCGGGGACTCCCGGCGGGCCGAGCATCCGGACTGGGGGACGTACGAGTTCGACTTCGGGCGCACCGAGGTGCGCAACTTCCTCGTCGCCAACGCCGTGTACTGGTGCGAGGAGTTCCACATCGACGGGCTACGGGTGGACGCCGTGGCCTCCATGCTGTACCTCGACTACTCGCGGGACTCCGGGCAGTGGACGCCGAATGTCTTCGGCGGCCGGGAGGACCTGGACGCGGTCGCCTTCCTGCAGGAGATGAACGCCACCGTCTACCGGCGCTGCCCGGGCGTGGTGACCATCGCCGAGGAGTCCACCGCCTGGGACGGGGTGACCCGGCCGACGGACAGCGGCGGGCTGGGCTTCGGGCTGAAGTGGAACATGGGCTGGATGCACGACTCGCTCCAGTACATCCAGCACGAGCCGGTGCACCGGAAGTACCACCACAACGAGATGACCTTCTCGATGGTGTACGCCTACACCGAGAACTATGTGCTGCCGATCTCCCACGACGAGGTCGTGCACGGCAAGCAGGCCCTGGTGTCGAAGATGCCGGGCGACTGGTGGCAGCGGCGGGCCGACCACCGTGCCTACCTGGGCTTCATGTGGGCCCACCCCGGCAAGCAACTGCTGTTCATGGGCCAGGAGTTCGCGCAGGGCGCCGAGTGGTCCGAGGCGCACGGCCCCGAGTGGTGGCTGCTGGACGCCGACTACCACTCCGCGGGCGACCACCGGGGCGTACAGGATCTCGTCCGGGACCTGAACACGCTGTACCGGGCCACCCCGGCGCTGTGGCAGCGGGACACGGATCCGGGCGGTTTCCGGTGGGTGCTGTGTGACGCGGCGGACGACAATGTCTTCGCGTTCCTGCGATTCGACACCGAGGGAACACCTCTGCTGGCGGTGTCGAACCTCTCCCCCGTCGTCCGTGGCGACTACCGTCTCTGGGTTCCCGACGAGGTCACCGCCTGGCAGGAGGCTCTGAACACGGACGATGCGCGCTACGGCGGCAGCGGTGTGGGCGTCGGGGCTGCGGGAGCGCTCAAGTCCGAGGACGGGTTCCTCCGGCTCACGCTGCCGCCGCTCGCCACTGTCTGGTTGACGCCCGTGCGCTGAACCCGCAGGTGTCGGCTGCCCGCCGAGAGGGGCAGTCAGGGTCGTACAGACCTACGACTGCTCCTCGTCATACGAACAGAAGGGCGGCCCACGTGCGCACTGTCGGAGTGGAGGAGGAACTCCTTCTGGTCGATCCGGACAGCGGGGAGCCGAAGTCGCTGTCGGCCGCCGTCCTCGCCCGCGCCACCCAGGACGATCCCGGACAGGACGTGTTCCAGAAGGAGCTGTTCGGGCAGATGCTGGAGTTCGCCACGCATCCGCAGGCGGACATGGCGGACCTCGGCGCCGAGATCGTGCGCTGCCGCAAGGAGGCGTCCCGGCTGGCCGGCGAGACCGGCTGCGCGGTCGCCGCGCTCGCCACGCACCCGATGCCGGTCACCCCCTCGCTCACCGTGCACGAGCGCTACCAGTGGATGGCCGGGCAATACGGGATGACCACCCAGGACCAGCTCGTGTGCGGCTGTCATGCACATGTTTCGGTGGAGTCCGACGAGGAGGGCGTCGCCGTCCTCGACCGGATCCGGCCGTGGCTTCCGGTGCTCCTGGCGCTCAGCGCCAACTCGCCGTTCTGGCAGGGCCGGGACACCGACTACGTCAGCTACCGCAGCCGGGTGGTGCGGCGCTGGCCGCAGGCGGGGCCGAACGAGCTGTTCGGCTCGGCCGAGCGGTACCACCGGCTGGTGCGGGACATGGTGGCCAGCGGGGTCGTCCTCGACCGGGGGATGCTGTACTTCGACGCGCGCCTGTCCGCGAGCTACCCGACGGTGGAGATCAGGGTGGCGGACGTGTGTCTGCGCGCGGACACCACCGTACTCATCGCCACGCTGGCCCGTGCCCTGGTGGAGACGGCGGCACGCGAGTGGCGGTCCGGCCGGCCGCCGCTCGACCACAGTGTGAGCCTGCTCCGGCTGGCCGCCTGGCAGGCCGCCCGCTCCGGCCTGGACGAGGACCTGCTCGACCCCGTGTCGTTACGGCCCCGGCCCGCGGCGGAGGTGCTGTACGCGCTGCTGGAGCACACCGGGGACGCGCTCACCGACAGCGGTGACACGGCCGGCGTCGAGGAGGGCGTCGCCACGCTGCTGCGCCGGGGCAACGGAGCCCGCGAGCAGCGGCTGCTCATGGAGCGGACGGGCAGTCTGCGGGACGTCGTCACCGCATGTGTGCGGCACACCCAGGACTGAGGGGCGGTCGATCGGGATCCGGGTTCGGGTGACTCGTGTGCGCAACGTCCCCCCGGACACACCCAGATCATCAGCCGATCACGACTTACCTGTTCCCGGCCCCGAAACCGCTTGCCTGGGCTACATTCGAGCACCGCCGGCAACAGAGCCGACCGGCGGAGTCACCCTCCGTACACCTCGGGAGCAGCGCATGCGCGACGACGCCCTCGCTCCAGCAGCCGTACCGCCGCTGACCGGCGGGCTCGCCGACAGCATCTTCGAGACCGCGGACCGCAGTCCGACCCTGCCCGTCCTGGCGCGGCGTACGGATGCGGCGCCCGGGGTGTGGGAGGAGGTGACGGCGGTCGAACTGCGGGACGACGTGGTCGACCTGGCCAAGGGCCTGATCGCGTCGGGGATCTCCCCGGGCCACCGGGTGGCCCTGATGGCGAGGACCCGTTACGAGTGGACGGTGTTCGCCCACGCGCTGTGGACCGTCGGCGCGGAGGTCGTCCCGATCCACCCGGCGTCCTCACGGGACCAGGTGGAGTGGATCCTGCGGGACGCCGGCTGCGTGGCCGTCGTGGTGGACGACGAGCAGGGCATCATGACGGTCGGCACCGTGTGCGCGGGGCTGCCGCGGCTGAAGCACGTCTGGCAGCTGGACGCGGACGCGTCGGCGCGGCTGGCCGAGCAGGGTGCGGTCATCCCGCTGACCACGGTGGAGTCGCTGCGCCGGATCGTGCTGCCGGACTCGACGGCGACCATCGCCTACACCTCGGGCACCTCCGGCCGTCCGCTCGGCTGCGCACTGAGCCACCGCAGCCTGGCCCACCCGTGCGACGTCCTGCTCGCCGGGTGGGGACACACCGCGGCGCCCCCGGGTGAACAGCCGTCCGTGCTCGCCTTCCTGCCCTTCTCCCATGTGTACGGGCTCATGATCCAGGTGCTGTGCCTGCGCGGCGGGGTCCTGATGGCGCACGAGCCGGAGATGACGGCGGAGGCCCTCGCCTCGGCGCTGCGCACGTTCCGGCCGACGTACCTGTACGGCGTGCCGTCGGTGTTCGAGAAGCTGTACAAGACGTTCCTGAGGACCGCTCAGCAGTCGGGCCGGGGTGCGCTGTTCGAGCGGGCGGCGCAGACCGCGCGGGACTTCGCCGAGGCGGAGGAGCGCCGGCGGCTGGGCGCCGGGCCGGGTCCGGGGTTCGATCTGCGGCTGCAACACGCCCTGTACGAGCGGACGGTGTACCGCCGGCTGCGGGGTGCGCTCGGCGGGCGCGCGGTACGGGGCACCTCGGGCGGCTCGTCGCTCAGCCGCGAACTGTCCCTGTTCTACGAGGGCATCGGGCTGTACATCCACGACGGTTACGGGCTGACGGAGACCAGCGGCGGCATCACCATGCAACCGCTGGGCAGGGAGAAGTCCGGGACCGTGGGCCGGCCGCTGCCGGGCACCGAGGTCCAGGTGGCCGACGACGGGGAGATCCTGGTGCGCGGCCCGTCGGTGTTCCAGGGCTACGTCGGCGACGAGGCGCGGACCCGTGCCGCGCTGTACGGCGGCTGGCTGGCCACCGGGGACATCGGACGGCTGGACTCCGAGGGCTATCTGACGATCACCGGCCGCAAGAAGGACGTGATCATCACGAGCAGCGGCAAGAGCGTGGCGCCGGCCCCGCTGGAGCAGCGGCTGCGTATGCATCCGCTGGTGCACCAGGCGGTGGTCGTCGGCGACGACCGGCCCTGCGTGGGGGCCCTGATCACGCTGGACCCGGAGTTCCTCGCGCACTGGCGGGCGGGCCTGGCCCTGCAGGGCGAGTCACCTGGCCGGGAGGCCCGGGAGGAGAACGCGCTCAGGGAGGAGATCGCGCGGGCCGTCGCGTCGGCCAACAGCGCGGTGTCCCGAGCGGAGTCCATCAGGGTCTACCGGATCCTGCCCGAGCCGTTCGCCCCGGACAACGGGCTGCTGACGCCGTCCTTGAAGCTGCGCCGGGACGCCATAGCGCGGCACTATGCCGCCGAGATCGACGCGATGTACGAGGCCCGCTCCCGCGCGGTACGGCGGCCGGGCCCCGAGGAGACGGCCGACTGGGACGAGTCGGACAACGTCTTCCGCTAGGAGGGTGCCGGTACGGAGCCCGGTGCCGGGCGGACGGGTAACCCGGCCCGGCTGGGGGAACCCGCAGCAGTGGAGTGATCGGCAAAGACGACCGCCCTGGTCGCAAGGGGCCACCGGCCCCGACCGGACGGGGCCGGAGAATGCGAGATGGCGACAGAGCCGCGTGGGGACGACACACCGCCCTCGGAGGACTGGGACGAGCGGGCGTTCTCCTTCCCGGGTGAGCTGCGGAACGTGACGGGGGCACGGCTCGCGGCGGAGGAGTTCCTGTGCGCCCTCGCCCGGGACGCGCCGCCCGGCACGCCCGAGTGCTGGGACGACATCCTGCTGGTCGTCACGGAACTGGCCGCCAACGCCGTCCAGTACGCCCCTGGCCCCTTCGGTCTGCGGATGCGCCGCACCTTCGACGGGGTGCACGTGACGATGCACGACACCAGCACCACCCGGCCGGAGCCGCGGCCCTTCCAGCCGAGTGCGGGCGGCGGCGGGATCGGCTGGCACCTGGTGCACACGCTGTCCAGCCAGGTGAGCGTCGTCGTCGAGGACCACGGCAAGGACATCCACGTGTTCCTGCCCTGGTGAGCCGGGTGATGCTCAGGAGTACGACGTGTATCTGTGCGAGATCGGGTTACTCCGGCCTCAGCAGGGGCATGCTGGTGCCCACGCGTTCGTCTGCCTGCCGCACCCAGCTGGCGGAACGGCTCGGGGCACGGTGGGATCGACGTGGCCGCAGCGGTCCAGGGCATGCGAACGGCGTCGAGTCGGACCGCCTGGAGCCGCAGGAAGGGATGAACACCGTGACACGACCCAGGATCCTGGTGGTTGGCGCAGGCTTCGCCGGAGTCGAGTGCGTCCGCCGCCTGGAGCGGAAACTCACCCCCGACGAGGCCGACGTCACGCTGGTGACGCCGTACGCCTACCAGCTCTACCTCCCCCTGCTGCCCCAGGTCGCCTCCGGAGTGCTGACTCCGCAGTCGATCGCCGTCTCGCTGCGCCGCAGCAAGAAGTACCGCACCCGGATCATCCCGGGCGGCGCGATCGGCGTGGACCTGAAGTCCAAGGTCTGCGTCATCCGCACCATCACCGACGACGTCGTCGACGAGCGGTACGACTACATCGTGCTGGCACCGGGCAGCGTGACCCGCACCTTCGACATCCCGGGGCTCACCGAGCACGCCTTCGGGATGAAGACCCTCGCCGAGGCCGCGTACATCCGCGACCACGTCATCGCGCAGCTGGACCTCGCGGACGCCAGCGACGATCCCGCCGAGCGGGCCGCGCGGCTGCAGTTCGTGGTGGTCGGCGGCGGATACGCGGGCACCGAGACCGCGGCCTGTCTGCAACGGCTCACCCACGCGGCCGTGCAGCGCTATCCGCGCCTCGACCCGAACCTGATCAAGTGGCACCTCATCGACATCGCGCCCAAGCTCATGCCGGAGCTGGGCGACAAGCTGGGCCGCAGTGCGCAGGAGATCCTGCGGCGGCGCGGTATCGACGTCTCGCTGGGTGTGTCGATCGACAAGGCGGGGGCCGAGGAGGTCACCTTCACCGACGGCCGGGTGGTGCCGACCCACACCCTGATCTGGACGGCCGGTGTGGTGGCGAGCCCGCTGATCGCCACGCTCGGCGCGGAGACGGTCCGCGGCCGGCTCGCGGTCACCGCCGAGATGGCCCTGCCCGGTCATGACGGGGTGTTCGCGCTCGGCGACGCGGCCGCCGTGCCCGACAAGGCCAAGAGCGAGGAGAACGCGGTGTGCCCGCCCACCGCGCAGCACGCCATGCGCCAGGGCAGGGTGGTCGCCGACAACGTCATCGCGACCCTGCGCAACGAGCCGCTGCTGCCGTACGTGCACAAGGACCTGGGTCTCGTCGTCGACCTCGGCGGCAAGGACGCCGTGTCCAAGCCGCTCGGTATCGAGCTGCGGGGCGTGCCCGCGCAGGCGGTGGCGCGCGGCTACCACTGGTCGGCGCTGCGCACCAACGTCGCCAAGACCCGCGTCATGACCAACTGGCTGCTGAACGCGGTCGCGGGCGACGATTTCGTCCGCACCGGCTTCCAGTCCCGCAAGGCCGCCCGGCTGAAGGATTTCGAGTTCACGAACGAGTACCTGACACCGGAACAGGTCCGCGCCCAGGTGGAGGGCAAGTAGCAGGTCGGCCGGGGGAAGGTGGGCCGGGCCGACGTGCCATGCTGGGTCGGAGATCAAGTTCCGGCACGGGAGAGAGCGCGGCGGCGTGAGGGCAGCGGTTCGGTCGGGGTGGGCACGGATGTGGGACCGGCTCGCGGCGTCCGATCCCGGGCTGCTGCGGCTCACCGCGGGCCTGCGCACGGTGGCCGCCATCGCGCTCACCCTCGCCGTGCTGACCCTGGTGCGGGTCCCGGTCCCGCACCTCGTCGCGGGCGCCATCGCGGCGATGGCCGCGACCTTCGCCATCCGGGAGAAGCAGCGCTCCCAGCAGGCCGTCACCCTCGCGCTGGGCCTGCCGGTGGCGCTCGCCTCGGTGTCGCTGGGCGCGCTCCTGAACCAGTGGGTCGTCGTGGGCGACGTGTTCTTCGTCGTCCTCATCTTCTGTGCCGTCTACGGCCGCCGGTTCGGCGACCGCGGCACGGCGCTGGGCCTCATAGGCTTCCAGATCTACTTCCTCTCGCTGTTCGTGCACGCGACCACGTCCGCGCTGCCCGGCCTGTACGGCGTGATCGCCGTGGCGTTCGTGTGCAGCGGTGTCGCCCGCTTCGTGCTGCTGCCGCAGACCCCGGCGGGGACCCTCGACCGGCTGCGCCGGGCGTTCCGGGCCCGGCTCGGGCAGCTGGTCGCCGCCCAGATCGAGCTGCTGGACGCCGGTCCCGAGGACGTCGAGAAGGTCCTGGAGCACCTGCGCACCGGCACCGCCCGGCTGCACGAGACGGCGCTGATGATCCAGGGCCGGCTGGCGGACGGCACCGCCGACGAGGCGACGGCACGGCTGCTGCAACGCCGCATCGCCGACGCCGAGATCGCCGCCGAACGGCTCGGTCTGCTGCTGCTCACCTCGCGCAGCGCCGAGCGGACGGACACCCTCACCCTGCATCTGCCCGGCGCACCCCTGCCGTCCGGTGGCGAGCTGCCGGTGCGGGACGAGGCGACGGCGGTGCTGCGCCGGGACCTGGAGGCGTTGCGTCTGCTGGTGCTGCGACCGGTCGGCGAGGCCTCGGGGACGGCGCTGGCGCAGGTCCGCAACCGGCTGCTCGGCTACCGCGAGGAGGAGAACCTGCCCAAGGCGTCGCCGGCCCTGCAGGACGTCTTCCGGGGTCTGGGCGAGGCCGCGCGGGCCGTCCTCGGGCTGCGGATCGCCCTGGACGGGCCGCAGGACGAGTCCGACGACACCCCGGCGACGGCCCGCTCCCGCGAGGAGCTGGACGCCGAGGACGCCGCGATCGAGAGCAGCGAGGAGGACGAGCCCGAGGAGCCGGAGCCGACCGGGCTCGGGCGGCCCACCACCCGGGCCGCCGTGCAGGTGGCGGTCGGTTCGGCGCTCGCCATCGCGGGCGGTGAGCTGCTGTCCAGCCAGCGCTGGTACTGGGCGGTGCTGACCTGCTGGATCGTTTTCCTGAACACCGCGTCCACCGGCGAGATCCTGGTGAAGGGCTACCGGCGGCTGATCGGCACGGTCCTCGGTGTGGTGGCCGGCATCGGGCTCGCGGGACTGGTCGGACACCACACCTGGACGGCGTTCGCCCTCGTGCTCCTGTGCGTCTTCGCGGCGTTCTACACCGCGCCCCTGTCCTACACGCTGATGTCGTTCTTCGTGACGGCGATGCTCGGGCTGCTGTACACGCTGCTGAGCACGTACAGCGTGTCGGTGCTGGTGCTGCGGGTGGAGGAGACGGCGCTGGGCGCGGCCTGCGGGGTGATCGCGGCGGCGGTGGTGCTGCCGATCCACACCGACCGGCGCACCAACGAGCTGCTCGTCGACACCCTCGACAAGCTGGCGGACGTCACGAGGGCCGCCATGGACCAGCTGAGCGGCGCGCCGCCGGCCGACCTGGTGGACCGGGCGCGCGATCTGGACCAGGCGCTGGCCGACCTGCGCGCCGCCACCCAGCCGCTCACCCACCCGATCGCGCCGCAGCGCTCCCGCCGGGACACCGCCCGGTACGTGGTGGCCCTGCTGGAGACCTGCGCCTACCACGCGCGTTCGCTCGCCGCCACGGCCGAGCTGTTGCCGACGCACCCGTC
Source organism: Streptomyces sp. Ag109_G2-15 (assembly GCF_900215565.1). Lineage (NCBI taxonomy): Bacteria > Bacillati > Actinomycetota > Actinomycetes > Kitasatosporales > Streptomycetaceae > Streptomyces > Streptomyces sp. Ag109_G2-15. The sequence continues at coordinate 7,291,665 of NZ_OCNI01000001.1, read as the reverse complement.
GATCGCGGCGGATCCGCGGCTGCGCGGGGCCGGCCGGCGGATCGTGCACAACATCGAGGCGATCGCCGCGCACGTCGCCGACCCCCGTTCGACGGCCGGGATCGAGACCGGCCCCAGCATCGCGTCGATGCTGGAACCGGGCACCCTGCGCACCCCGCGCTACGGCCGGGTCACCGACCGGGTGCTCCGGCATCTGCAGCGCCTGGACGAGGCGGTGTCGGGTCTGGCCCGGCCGCTGGGCATCACGCGGGAGCGGTCGAGGAAGTGACGGCCGGTGTCACCCGGCGGTCCGGCCGCTCTGGCGCTGTCCCAGCGCCGCGGCGCGTACGCGGGCGCAGCTGCGGCTGATGAGCCGGGAGACGTGCATCTGGGAGATGCCGAGCCGGTCGGCGATGCGGCTCTGCGTCATGTCCTCGAAGAACCGCATGTAGAGGATGGCCCGCTCCCGCTCGGGCAGGCGGCGCAGCCCTTCCTTGGCGGCCTCGCGGTCCACGACGACGTCGTACGAGGAGTCCGTCGCACCCAGCGTGTCGGCCAGGCTGTAACTGGTGTCATCGGTGGACAGTTCGGCGTCCAGCGAGAGGGTGCTGAAGCTCTCCAGCGCCTCCAGGCCCTCGGCGACCTCCTCCTCGGTGAGGCCGGTGTGCGTGGCGAGGTCGGCGGTGGTGGGTTCGGGGGTGCCGGGGTGCTGGGTGAGTTCGCGGCGGGCCACGCGCACCCGGTTGCGCACCTCCTGCACCCGGCGGGGCACCCGCACGGCCCACATCCGGTCCCGGAAGTGCCGTTTGACCTCGCCGGTGATGGTCGGCACGGCGTAGCTCTCGAAGGCTCCCCGGGAGGGGTCGAACCGGTCGATGGCCTTGACCAGGCCGAGCGCGGCCACCTGGCGCAGATCCTCGGGGGACTCCCCGCGGTCGCGGAACCGGCCGGCGATCCGATGGGCCATCGGCAGCCACGCGGCCGCCAGTTCGTCGCGTACGGAGTCCCGCTCGGGGCCGTCGTCCAGTTCCGTGAGCCGGACGAAGTGGGCCGTGGTGTCGGGGGCGTCGTCATGGGTCCGCCGCACGGACGCGACGGAGGCGGTGTCGGTCGTACCAGGACGGCTTGTGGACATGTCGGTCAGCATGCGCATCGCTCCTGAGCGGTGGTGTCAGGGCGCGGACAGAAGACGGAGTGCGCCTGCCCGACCGCCCGGGCGGCAAACGCCGCTTGCCGGAACTGCGGTCGGGTACCCGGACCGCATGACCGATGTCGTGGACGCGGACGAGTTGTTGTGGGCGGAGTGAAACAGGTCACGTGACCCGCTCCCGATTGGGTGAATTCCCAGCAGATGGTTTACCGTTCATCCATAAGTGGTGACGGAGTCGACCGGAACCGTCCTCCCTTACCACCGCATACGGCCCTGGCTGGCTTCCCCCGTCCAGCCAGGGCTTTTTCATGCCTCCACGGCACGGCGCCGGCAGAAACCCGCTTCCTTCGAGGTGCCCCGGACGGCGGCAGCGGCTGAAATGGGCTTGGGGAAACCACCCGAACCGCTGCCGGCGAGGAGTCCCGCGCCATGACCAAAGCGATAAAACTGCTGACCGCCCTGCCGCAGGCCCAGCGCGAGACGCTGATGGAGCTGGCCAAGGAGGTCTCCTTCCCGGAGGACACCCACATCTTCGAGGCGGGCGGCACCGCCGACCGCTTCTGGGTGATCCGCTCCGGCGCGGTCCATCTGGACCAGCAGGTCACCTCCCGGCAGCGGGTCACCGTGGCCACGCTCGGCGCGGGCGACATGCTCGGCTGGTCCTGGCTGTTCCCGCCGTACGAGTGGGACTTCGGCGCGGTGGCCTTCAGCAACGTACGGGCCTACGAGTTCGACGGGCCGTCGGTGCTCGCGCTGTGCGTGGAGGACCCCCTGCTCGGGCTGTCACTGGTGCGCACGGTCGCCGAGGTCCTCGCCCACCGCCTGGAGGCGACCCGCGGCAAGCTGATGGAGCAGTACACGATGCGGCGCCGGAGCGGCCCGCTCTAGGTCTGCCGTCCGGCAGATCATGCGCCGCAGCGGCGGAGTCGCCTGTCGGCGCACAGTCCCGCGCCGCTTGCGGGCGTCTCAGATCCGGTACCGGCGCAGCGCCGGGACCGCTGCGGCGAGCCCCAGCATGACCGCCACCACCAGCGCGCCCCCGCCCGCCACGGCCGCCCGGGGGCCGAAGGCCGAGCCGGCGGTGCCGTGCAGGACGTCGGCCAGGCGTGGACCGCCCGCGACGACCACGGTGAACACCCCCTGCATCCGCCCGCGCATCTCGTCGGTCGCGGCGGAGAGCAGGATGGCCCCGCGGAACACCATGGAGACCATGTCGGCGACCCCCGCCGCGGCGAGGAAGGCCACGGCCAGCCAGAGGTTGCCGCTCAGCCCGAACCCGGCGATGGCCACGCCCCAGCCGACGACCGCGCCGATGACCATCCAGCCGTGCCGCCGCGCCCGCGAGAAGGCGCCGGAGAACAGGCCGCCGAGCACCGCGCCGACCGGGATCCCGGCGAACAGCACACCGAGGGCAAGCCCTTCGCCGTAGGAGGCGTACGTCTGCGCGGCCAGCTGCGGGAACAGGGCCCGGGGCATGCCGAAGACCATGGCGACGATGTCGGCCAGGAACGACAGCAGCAGCACCTTGTGCCCGGCGATGTAGCGGAACCCGGCCGCTATCTCGCGCACCCCGGCCCGGCGGCCCGGCCCCTCGCCCAGCGGCGGCAGCGCGGGCAGCCGGAACACCGCCCACACGGTGACGCACAGGGCCAGCGCGTCGATCAGGTACAGCTCGGGCAGCCCGATGACCGGGATCAGCACACCGGCCAGCAGCGGACCCGCGACAAGGCCGGTCTGCATCACGGTCGAGCCGAGCGCCTGGGCCGCGGGCAGCTCCTCGGCCGGGACCAGACGGGCGACGGAGGCACTGCGGGCCGGGGAGTTGAGCCCGAAGAACGCCTGCTGCGCGGCGAGCAGCACCATCAGTACGACCACGGAGTCCAGCCCGGTGACGGCCTGCGCCCAGAACAGCACCGAGGTCACGGCGATCCCGCTGTTGGTGACCAGCAGCAGCTTGCGCCGGTCCACCGTGTCGGCGACCGCACCGCCCCACAGCGCGAACACCACCATGGGCACCAGACCGGCGAGGCTGGCGTAGCCGACCCAGGCCGAGGAGTGGGTGATGTCGTAGATCTGCTTGGGTACGGCGACGGCGGTCAGCTGGCTGCCGACGGCGGTGACGATGGTCGACGACCACAGCCGCCGGTAGGCCGGGATGCGCAGGGGCCGGGTGTCCATCGCCCAGCGGCGCCAGCCGCGCCGGGGCGGCGCGGCCGTGGCCGTGGTGGCGCTGTCGGGCTCGGTGGTGCTGCTCTCGCTCGTGTCCACGGGTGTCCTGGTTGCTCGTTACATCTTTTCGGTTCGCGAGCCTAACTATTTCAGTAACCCATGTACATGCCGAAAGGATTTACTCAGGATCCGGCCACCAGCGTGGCCCCCAACGCCAGCATGGTCACCGCGACCAGTCCGTCCAGGACCCGCCAGGCGGTGGGCCGGGCGAGGAAGCGACCGAGCAGCCGGGCGCCGAAGCCGAGCGCGGCGAACCAGCACAGGCTCGCGAAAGCGGCGCCGAGCCCGAAGGTCCAGCGCATCGGACCGCGGTCGGCGGCGAGGGAGCCGAGCAGGAACACGGTGTCCAGGTAGACGTGCGGGTTGAGCCAGGTCATGGCCAGGCAGGTCAGGATCGCCCTGCGCCGCGAGCCCGCCGCATCGCCGTCCGCGTGCAGGCCGGTACCGGGCCTGAGGACCCGGCGGGCGGCGAGGGCGCCGTAGCAGAGCAGGAACGCACCGCCGACGAGCCCGACGGCCCGTACCGCACCCGGCCAGGCCACCACGACCGCCCCGACCCCGCCGACGCCGAGGGCTATCAGCAGCGCGTCGGACAGGGCGCAGATGCCGACCACGGCGAGGACGGCGTCGCGGCGCACCCCCTGGCGCAGGACGAAGGCGTTCTGGGCGCCGATGGCGACGATCAGGGAGAGGCCGGTGCCGAATCCGGCGGCCGCGGCGGTCAGTGCGTGGTTCATACCGTCGACGTTAAGCAAACGATCACAGTAGGTACAGCTAAAGATTCTTACGTATCCTTAGCGATTGTGATGGAGGAGCTTCCCCTGGAGCATGTGCGGACGCTGCTCGCCGTGGTGGACGAGGGCACGTTCGACGCGGCGGCCGCGGCCCTGCATGTGACGCCGTCGGCGGTCAGCCAGCGGGTCAAGGCGCTGGAACAGCGCACCGGCCGGGTGCTGCTCCAGCGCACCAAGCCGGTGCGCCCGACGGAGTCCGGCGCGGTGCTGGTCAGGTTCGCCCGGCAGCTGGCCCGGCTGGAGCGGGACGCGCGCGGCGAGCTGGGCCTGAGCGGTGCCGGCGAGCCGACGCGGGTGTCGGTCGCGGTGAACGCGGACTCGCTGGCGACCTGGTTCCTGGGGGCGCTCACCCGGGTGGAGGGGCTCTGCTTCGAGCTGCACCGGGAGGACGAGGCCCACACGGCGGCGCTGCTGCGGGAGGGCCTGGTGATGGCGGCCGTGACCTCCTCGCCCGACCCGGTGCCGGGCTGCTCGGTCCGCACGCTCGGCCGGATGCGCTATCTGGCCGCGGCCGCACCGGAGTTCGCCGAGCGGTACCTGGACGGGCCCGTCCAGGAACTCCTGCCCGAGGCCCCCGTCGTGGTCTTCGACCGCAAGGACGACTTCCAGGACGGCTTCGTACGCCGGCTGGGCGGCACGGCCGCCAGTCCGCTGCGGCACTACGTGCCGTCCTCGGCGGGCTTCGTCGACGCCGTCGTCGCCGGGCTCGGCTGGGGCATGATCCCGGAGCCCGAGGCCCGGCCGCTGCTGGACGCGGGGCGCCTCGTCCCGCTCGCACCGCGGGAGTGGATGGAGGTCACGCTGTACTGGCAGCGGTGGAAACTCGACTCCCCCGCGCTGGCGGCACTGTCCGAGGCGGTGACGGCGACGGCGGCCCGGGCACTGCGGCGGTGACGGTGACGGTCAGGGCACCTGCGTGCCGAGCCGCCCGGCCGCGCTGTCCAGCAGCATCTCCAGGGCGGTCGGGTAGGCGCTGGTGACCATGCGTCGGGCCAGCAGCGGAGCCGCCTCGGCGATACGGGGGTGGGTGGCGCGGGGCAGCCGGGCGTAGGTCGAGTGCCACTTGTCCTCGTCGGCCCGCTGGGAGGCGCTCGGCAGGGCCAGGGACGCGGCGTCGAGGGCGGCGAAGGCCAGCGTCTGGTCGATGAAGGCGTGGTAGACGCGGACCGTCTCCGGCAGGGAGAACCCGGCTCTGCGCAGGACGTCCAGGACCGCCTCGTCGGCGGCCAGTTCCTGGGCGCGCCCGGTGACCCGGTTCGCGGTCAGCAGCGCCGCCTGCGGGTGCGCGACGTACGCGGCGTGGATGCGCAGACCGATCGTCCGCAGGTCCGCCCGCCACTCCCCCACCGGCTGCCAGCCCGCCAGGGCCTGGCCGATGAGCGCGTCCCCGATGGCCAGGGTCAGGTCGTCCATGCCGCGGAAGTACCGGTACAGCGTGCTGGGATCGCAGTCCAGGGCGAGGCCCAGGCGGCGCGCGGTGAGCCCGGTGCTGCCGTGCTCGCGGAGCAGCCGCAGCGCGGTCTCGACGATCAGCGGCTCGGACAGCACGATGCCGCTGCGGGTCGGACGGCGCCGGCGGCGCTTCTCCTCGGGCACCACGGGCTTGGGCACGGCGGATCCTCCCGGTCTCCTTCGTCGACGAGCCTTATGCCAACGCCATTGACCTTACGCCATGCCCCGGCGTTGTATTCCGGCCAAGGCGCGCCTGCCCCGTTCCTCTTACCGTTCGTGTCAGGCAGGGAGTTTCGTCATGCGTGTACTGCTCGTGGGAGCCGGCGGTGTGGGCACCGCCATCACCCGGATCGCGGCCCGCCGCCCGTTCCTCGACCTGCTGGTGGTCGCCGATTACGACGGCGCCCGGGCCGAGGCTGCGGTCGCGGCCCTCGCCGACGCCGGGAGCCGGTTCCGCGCCGAGCGCGTGGACGCCGGCGACGAGACCGCGGTGGCCCGGCTGCTCGCCCGCCACGGCTGCGACGTCCTGCTCAACGCGACCGACCCGCGCTTCGTCATGCCCCTGTTCCGCGCGGCGCGCGCGGCCGGCGCCGGTTACGTCGACATGGCGATGTCCCTGTCCCGGCCACACCCCGAGCGGCCGTACGAGGAGTGCGGGGTCAAGCTGGGCGACGAGCAGTTCGCGCTGGCCGAGGAGTGGGAGAAGGCGGGCGCGCTCGCTCTCGTCGGCATGGGCGTGGAGCCCGGTCTGTCGGACGTGTTCGCCCGGTACGCGGCCGACGAACTCTTCGACACCATCGAGGAGATCGGCATCCGCGACGGCGCCAACCTCACCGTCGACGGCTACGACTTCGCGCCCTCCTTCAGCATCTGGACCACCATCGAGGAGTGTCTGAACCCGCCGGTCGTGTACGAGGCCGGGCGCGGCTGGTTCACCACGCCCCCGTTCAGCGAGCCGGAGGTGTTCGACTTCCCCGAGGGCATCGGGCCCGTGGAGTGCGTGAACGTCGAGCACGAGGAGGTGCTGCTGGTGCCGCGCTGGGTGGGCGCGCGGCGGGTCACCTTCAAGTACGGCCTGGGCGGGGAGTTCATCGAGACGCTGAAGACCCTGCACCGGCTGGGACTCGACCGCACCGAGCCGGTGACCGTCTCCGGCCCGGACGGACCGGTCGCCGTCTCGCCGCGGGACGTGGTCGCCGCGTGCCTGCCCGATCCGGCGACGCTGGGCGAGCGGATGCACGGCAAGACGTGCGCGGGCACGTGGGTGCGCGGCACGAAGGACGGGGCGCCGCGCGAGGTGTACCTGTATCACGTGGTCGACAACCAGTGGTCGATGGCGGAGTACGGCTGTCAGGCCGTGGTGTGGCAGACGGCGGTCAATCCGGTCGTCGCCCTCGAACTCCTCGCCACCGGTGCCTGGTCGGGCACGGGCGTCCTCGGCCCGGAGGCCTTTCCCGCGCGTCCGTTCCTCGACCTGCTGACCGCGTACGGCTCCCCCTGGGGCGTCCGGGAACAGTGAGACTGGCCGGTCTCCGCCGTTTCACCGCGCATCGACAGGTGACCCGAAGGCGAGTACGCATCTTCCAGGGGCAGGTACGACCTCGATCGCAGGTGACGTTGATGGACGACTGGCGAGACCGCGCCGCATGCCGCCGCGAGGAACCCGACCTCTTCTTCCCGATCGGCACCACGGGACCGGCGCTGGTGCAGACACAGCGGGCGAAGGCGGTGTGCGGACGCTGCGGTGTCCGGGAGGAGTGCCTGCGGTGGGCACTGGACACCGGACAGGCCGCGGGTGTCTGGGGCGGCATGACGGAGACGGAACGCCGCGCCCGGGCTCGGCGCATGGGGGCACGGCGCCCGCGCTAGGGCATGTCTGATTCCCGTCGTCCGCCCGGAGGGGCCACGCGGCAGCGATGAGGGTCCCCCGCGCGGGCGTGTTCGAGCGTGCGTGCCAGGCGTCGCAAGGCGGGCGGGAATCGTCGGACAGGCTCTAGGCGTCCACCGGGTCCGGTGCGGCCGGGAGGCGAAGAGTGAAGACAGCGCCGGCGCCGGGCTCGCTCGCCGCCTCCGCCGTGCCGCCGTGGGCGGCGACCAGGTGGCGGACGATCGGCAGGCCGAGGCCGCTGCCGCCGGTGCGGCGGCTGCGGGACTTCTCGGCGCGCCAGAACCGGTCGAAGACATGCGGCAGGTCCTCGGGGGCGATACCCGATCCGGTGTCGGTGACGGTGAGGGCGATCTCCTCGTCGGCCCGGCGGGCGGCCAGGGTGACCGTGCCGTCGGCCGGGGTGTGCCGTAGCGCGTTGGAGACCAGGTTGCCGAGCGCCTGCCGCATGCGCACGGGATCCGCGTCCAGCCAGGCGGTGTCGTCGGCCTCGGTGCGCAGGGCGACCCCGGCCGCGTCGGCGGCCACCCGGTGGGCGGCGGCGACCTGGTCGAGCAGGTCGCCGGCGTGCAGCGGCTCGCGGTGCAGGCGCAGGGTGCCGGCGTCGGCGGCCGCGAGGTCCTGCAGGTCGTCGATGATCCGCTGGAGGACCAGCGACTCCTCGTGCAGGGAGGCCAGCAGGGCCGGGTCGGGGTCGACGACGCCGTCGCGGACGACCTCGAGCCAGCCGCGGATGTTGGTGAGCGGGCTGCGCAGTTCGTGGGCGATGTCGCTGACCATCGCCTTGCGCTGGGCCTCCAGGCGCTCACGGCGCTCGGTCAGGTCGTTGAACGCCTCCGCGAGGATGCCGGTCTCGTCCCGGGTGGTCACCGGCACCCGCACATGCAGTTCGGGCGGCTGCTGCGCGGCCTCGGTGAGCGCGCGCAGGGGTCGTACGAGCCGGACGGCGACGACGGCGGTCACGGCGAAGGTGACGGCGAGGACCAGCCCGGCCGCGCCGACCACCTTGGCCTTGTTGCCCGTGGACATGTCGAAGCGGGAGGGGGTCTGGTCCCCGATGCCGAGGAACAGCTCGGCGACCGGGGCGACATAGGGCTCCAGCTGGGTGCGACGGGCGCTCAGCACACAGCTCTGCGCCGCCTGGGTGGCGGCCTTGCTGTTGCTCACCTTGGGGAACTTGGCCACCAGGTAGCGGCCGCCGAGCGGATCCTTCGCGCTGGGGTCGAAGGTGAGGAACAGCGGTCCGCCGAAGTCCAGGCCCGCCCGTTTCAGGCAGGGGCGGGCCAGGTCCGTGAGGTCGGCCAAGGCCTTCTCCTCCGTCGGCGTGGGGGTGTTCAGCAGGCCGTCCGCGCACTGCTCGGCGGCGTAGGAGGTGTCGGTGCCGTCCGGGCTGCTGAGCACGGGGCGGCCGCTCGGGATCCGGACGACCGTGGTCTCGATGCCGAAACGCTCGTAGCACTGCCTGCGCTTGGCGGCCAGCGCGTCCAGCCGCACCCGCTCCTTGGCCGTGACCCGGTACGGCCCCACCACTCGGGGGTCGATGCCGCTGAGCTGGGTCCCGGTGTCGGTGTAGGTGTCGGTGCGCAGGGGGTCGACGGTGGCGGCGGGCCGGGGCGGCAGCGGAGTGCCGTGCGGCGCGGAGTCGGCGACCAGGGTGCGGTCGGCGTTCGTCAGGGCGATGCGCCGGCCGGTCGTGCGGGCCAGGTCGCGGACCGTGCGCTGCACGCCCGACCAGTCCGGGTGGGCGGCCGCGTAGCCGCTGAGCTGGGCGAGGATGCTGTTGTCGGCGGCGAGGTCCTGGCCCTGCTCCTCCTTCAGCGCCCTGGTGGTGGTGGTCACCGCGAGCCAGGCGGTGGCGGCCACCGAGCAGACGGCGATGAGGGCCGAGACGAACAGCAGGCGGACGAGCAGCCGTTTGCGCAGCGGTATCCGGCGCTTCACGGCCGGCCTCCGGTCAGCTTGTAGCCGACGCCGAACACGGTCACCAGGCGGACCGGCCGCCGGGGGTCGGTCTCGATCTTGCGGCGCAGGTTCATGATGTGCACGTCGACGGCTCGCTCGGTGGAGGCCCGGTCGAAGCCGCGCGTGCACTGCAGCAGCTGCCGCCGGGAGAACACCCGGTCCGGCTCCCCCGCCATGGCCAGCAGGATCTGGAACTCGGCCGGTGTGCACTCCACGGGTTTCCCGTCGCAGCGCACCTCGTGCCGTACCGGGTCGACGCCGATCCCTGCGGCCCGTACGACCGGATCGTCGTCCCGGACGTTCACGCCGCGCCCGCTGCGCCGCAGGACGGTGCGGATCCGGGCCATCAGCTCGCGCGGGCTGTACGGCTTGGTCATGTAGTCGTCGGCGCCGAGTTCCAGCCCGAGCAGCACGTCGTCCTCGGCGGCGCGGGCGGTGAGCATCACCACGGGGATGTCCGGGTCCTCGCCGCCGCGCAGTACCCGGCACACGCCGAAGCCGTCGATCACCGGGAGCATCAGGTCGAGCACGACCAGGTCGGGTCTCAGGCGGCGGGCCGCGTCGAGCGCGGCGGCGCCGTCGTGCACCACGGTGGCGGTGTGCCCCTCGGCCAGCAGGGAGCGGCGGATCAGTTCGGCCTGCTTCTCGTCGTCCTCGGCGACCAGCACATGTGCGCACACGAGTTCGGATCCTAGGCGGCTCAGAGCGCGAGCCAGTCGGCGTACCCCATGACGACCACCGGATGCCGCTTCGGGTCGAGGGTGCGCAGGAGGTCCTTCATGTGGGCCTTGGCGACGCTGACACAGCCGTGGGTGGGGCCGCCGTGGTCGACGTGGAACCAGACTCCGCCGCCCCGGCCCAGGCCCAGGGGGCGGGTCCAGTCCAGGGGCGAGGTTCCGGGCCTGCGGTTGTAGTCGATGGCGACGACGTAGTCGAAGGACCCGGCGAGGGGTTCGCCCTCGAAGCCGGTGCCGGGCGAGACGAATCCCCTGGAGTGGTGGTACGGAAGCCTGCTGCCCGGGTCGGCCAGCAGGCCGCCCGCGTCGCTGAGGGTGTAGACGCCGAGCGGGGAGCGCAGGTCTCCGGCGCTGTGGTGGGCGCTCCAGCCGTGCAGCGCGTTGTGGGCGGGCCACACAGCGCCCGCCTGCCAGCCGGTGGCGGTGCGCTCGTGCAGCACGACCGTGGAGAGCGGGGAGTTCCGGCCGCGTCCGGTGACGACGACGACCTGCCGGGAGCGGTCCGGTATCGCGGCGTGGGTCTTGGGGCCGAGGCCGGCTATCCGCTCGGGAGCCGACTCCACCACGGGCTCAGACGAGGGGGTGGGGGTGGGGGGTGCCGTCGGCGCCGGGCGGGTGGCGGGGATGCGGCGCTCGGTCGCCTCGGCTCCGCCGCCGCAGCCGGTGAGCAGCAGCGGGGAGACGAGGAGAGCTACGGCGGCTCTGCGATCGATCATGTGCCGACCATGGCCGACACATGTTTGGAACCCGTCAGGTTCCAAGAAGGGACCCGTCAGGCCTTGTTCGGCTTGCCCTGCTGGTAGAGCCAGGTGTGGAAGAGACCGTCCAGGTCCTTCCCGGACACCCGCTCGGCGAGCTTCACGAACTGGGCCGTCGTACCGTGCCCGGCCCGGTGCTCGGTCGCCCAGGCGCGCAGGATCGTGAAGAAGTCCTGGTCGCCGACGGCCTGGCGCAGCTCGTGCAGGGCCATGGCGCCACGGGCGTAGACGGGCGTGTCGAAGATGTTCTTGCCGCTGCCCGGGTCGCCGGGCGGGAAGGCCCACAGGTGGTCGCTCGCCGGGCGGGCGTAGAGGGCGTCGAAGCTCTTCTGGGCGCTGTCGCCGCCGTGCTGCTCGCTGTAGAGCCACTCGGCGTAGGTGGCGAAGCCCTCGTTGAGCCAGATGTCCTTCCAGGCCGTCAGCGAGACGGAGTCGCCGAACCACTGGTGTGCGCTCTCGTGGACGAGGGTGCTCACGTCGGGCGCCGAGTCGTACAAGGGCCGGCTCTGGGTCTCCAGGGCGTAGCCGACGTCCGGCGCGTGGTCGACGATGGAGCCGGCCGCGCGGAACGGGTACGGCCCGAACAGCTTGCTCTCCCACTTGAGTACGGAGGGCAGCTTCTTCAGCACGGGCGCGGCCGCGCGCGCCTCCCGGGCGTCCACGGCGTTGTAGACCTGGATGCCGTCCGAAGTGGTGTACTGCTCGACCTTGAACTTGCCGACGGTGGCGGTGGCCAGGTAGGCGGCCATGGGCTCGGCCTGGTGCCAGCGGAACGTGGTGCGGCCGTTCGCGGTGTGCTGCCCGCGCAGGACGCCGTTGGCGACGGCGGTGCGCCCCTTCGGGACCGTGATCGTGAAGTCGTACGACGACTTGTCCTTGGGGTGGTTGTTCCCCGGGAACCAGGTCATCGCGCCCTGCGGCTCGCCCGCGACGAACGCCCCGTCGTCGGTGCGGATCCAGCCGTCCGCGGAGCCGTCCGGGTCGGTGACCGCCTTGGGGGTGCCGTTGTAGGTGACCGTGACGCGGAACTCCTGGTCCTTGCGCAGCGCGTGGCGTGGAGTGACGACGAGTTCCTGGCCGTCGCGGCGGAAGCCGGCGGCAGTGTTGTCGACCTTGACGCCGGTGACCTTCAGGCCCTTGAGGTCCAGGTCGAAGCGGGTCAGCTTCTGGGTGGCGCGGACGGTGAGGACCGCCTTGCCGTCCAGGTGCCGGGAGGTGGTGTCGTAACGGAGCGTCAGGTCGTAGTGCTTGACGTGGTAGCCGCCGTTGCCGCTGAGCGGGAAGTAGGGGTCACCGGCGCCGGACGCGCCGATGGTGCCGGCAGACGCGGGACCCGCGGCGGCGAGCAGTGCCGCCACGGCGACGGGGACGGTGGCGAGGACCGCCTCGCGGCGGAGGCCTGCGCCGCGTCGTGGTGAGGCCTGTCTGTGGGGTGCCGTCATGGGCGCTCCTTAGGGGGTGGCGATGATCATTCGCCCACAGACTAGGGCCGCTGGTGTCCCCGTTTCCCCCTCATTCAGGTCAAGTCACGCCGCGTTGCCGCCCGGTGTCGCGGGGCCGCCGAAGTACGCTCGCGGAACCATCCGCGACCGAGGGGAGCTTGACCGTGAGCGTGCGCGTGCGCCGGATCTACGAGCCGCCGGAGCCCGGCGACGGCCTGCGGGTCCTGGTGGACCGGCTGTGGCCGCGCGGCCTCGCCAAGGAGGCGGCGCAGATCGACGAGTGGCCCAAAGCGCTCACACCGTCGACGGAGCTGCGCCGCTGGTACCACGCGGGCGAGGCCTCGTACGAGGAGTTCCGCCACCGCTACGAGGCGGAACTGGCCGATCCTGAGGCCGCCGAACTCCTGGACGGCCTCAGGAAGTCGGCCGGCAAGGGGCCGGTGACCCTGCTCACGGCGTCCAAGACTCCGGAGCAGAGCCATGCCGCGGTGCTGGCGGCGCTGCTGACGGGGTGAGTTCCGGGCATCGGCTCCATGGGCCCGCCTCCCGGGGCGGACTCGCCGAACCGTCACCCGGGGATGGCTGATCCACACTCAGGTCGTGGCTGATCCCCGTCGCGTTCACCCCGTCTGCTTCGCCGCCGCCCGCCCAGCCGCGCGGCCCGAGAAGAGGCAGCCGCCGAGGAAGGTGCCCTCCAGGGCGTTGTAGCCGTGGACGCCTCCGCCGCCGAAGCCGGCCACCTCGCCGGCCGCGTACAGGCCGCCGACGGGCGTGCCGTCGGGGCCGAGGGCGCGGGAGTCGAGGTCGGTCTGGATGCCGCCGAGGGTCTTGCGGGTGAGGACGTGCAGCCGGACGCCGATGAGGGGGCCCGCGGCCGGGTCGAGGACGCGGTGCGGGGTGGCCACCCGGCCGAGGCGGTCGCCGATGTAGCGGCGGGCGTTGCGGATGCCCTGGACCTGGGAGTCCTTGCTGTAGGGGTTGGCGATCTGCAGGTCGCGGGCCTCGATCTGGCGGCGCACCTCGGCCGCGTCCAGCAGGGGCTTGTCGGTGAGGCCGTTCATCTTCTCGACCAGCTGCTCCAGGGTGTTCGCGGTGACGAAGTCCGCGCCCTTGTCGAGGAAGGCCTGGACGGGTGCCGGGGCTCCCTTGCCGAGCAGTCGGTCCCGCAGCACGGCCTTGCGGTCCTTGGCGGTGATGTCGGGGTTCTGCTCGGAGCCGGAGAGCGCGAACTCCTTCTCGATGATCTTCCGGGTGAGGACGAACCAGGAGTGGTCGTACCCGGCGATGTCCTCGGTGGTGCGCAGGTGCTTGAGGGTGTTGAGGGTGTCGTAGCCGGGCAGGCAGGGGTCGGGCAGGCGGCGGCCCAGGGCGTCGAGCCAGATGGAGGAGGGCCCGGGCAGGATGCGGATGCCGTGGCCGGGCCAGATGGGGTTCCAGTTCTGCAGGCCCTCGGTGTAGTGCCACATGCGGTCCCGGTTGACCAGGCGCACGCCTGCCTCGGCGCTGATGTCGAGCATGCGGCCGTCGACGTAGGCGGGGACGCCGGTGACCATCTCGGCGGGGGGCGTGCCGAGCCGTTCGGGCCAGTAGCGGCGGACGATGTCGTGGTTGGCGCCGATGCCGCCGGTGGTGACGATCACGGCCTGGGCGGTGAGTTCGAAGTCGCCGACGCGCTCGCGGCTGGAGGCCACACCGCGCGGCGAGTCGTCGTCGGCCAGGACCGTGCCGCGCACCCCGCGGGCCGTGCCGTCCTGGAGGACGAGTTCGTCGACCTGGTGGCGGTGGTAGAAGGTGAGCAGCCCGTCGCGGGCGGCCTGCCGGGCGTACCGGACGAAGGGTTCGACCACGCCGGTGCCGGTGCCCCAGGCGATGTGGAAGCGGGGTACGGAGTTGCCGTGCCCGTCGGCGCGCAGGTCGCCGCGCTCGGCCCAGCCGACGGTCGGCAGCAGCGTGATGCCGTGCCCCTCCAGCCAGGACCGCTTCTCGCCGGCCGCGAACTCGACGTAGGCGCGGGCCCAGCGCACCGCCCAGGAGTCCTCGTCCTCAAGGCGGTCGAACTGCGCGCTGCCCCGCCAGTCGTTCCAGGCGAGGTCGAAGGAGTCCTTGATGCCGAGGCGCCGCTGCTCGGGCGAGTCGACGAGGAAGAGCCCGCCGAAGGACCAGAACGCCTGGCCGCCGAGGTTGGCGGCGTTCTCCTGGTCGACCAGGGCGACGCGCCGGCCCCGGCTGGTGAGTTCGTGCGCCGCGACCAGGCCGGCGAGGCCCGCTCCGACGACGATGACGTCCGCGTCCATGGCGTCCGTTCCTTCCTTCCGCTTGCGTCTGCTTCGGTTGCTTCGGTTAGTTCCGGTACTTCCGTCTACGGCTCATACGGGGGTGCCGCTGCCGTCGGTCAGCAGGGCGGTGAGCAGTTGCTTGAGCCAGGTGCGGGCCGCGTCGATGTCCTTGTCCAGCAGCAGCTGGGTGGTGACGCCGTCGTAGGCCGCGACCACCGCGCGGGCGGCGCCCTCGACATCGCCGAGCACGGCGGGCAGTTCGGTGTGGCCGCGGGCCCGGGCGAGCCGGTCGGCGACGGCCTCGCGAAGCCGGGTGCGGTGGTCGAGGAGGGCCTCGGCAACAGCCGGGTCGCGGGCCGCGTGCACCAGGAAGTCGGTCTTCACCAGCAGCCAGTCCACGTCGAGGAGCAGCACCTCGGTGACCCGGTCCACGGAGGCGTGCACGTCGAGGTCCGGCCCGTCCTGGGCGAGGGCGTCGGCCACCTGGGCGGCGATGAGGTCGGCGCGTTCCCGGTAGAGGGCGAAGAACAGCTCGTCCAGGGTGGCGAAGTTGGAGTAGAAGGCGCCCCGGCTGTAGCCGGCGGCCTCGCAGACCTCCTCGATGGAGACGCGGCCGAAGCCCTTGGCGGCGAACACCGCGAAGGCGGCGTCGAGCAGGTTGGCCCGCGTCTGCGCCCGCCGCTTGGTGACCCGCCGGGCCGTGTCCTGCGCCGCCATCTCCGAGACCTCCGTCGACCTCCGTTCGATACAGGAATGTATCCGATACACCGATGTATCGAAAGACTCTCCACCATGGGAACGTATTTTCGATTCAGGGGTACGCTGGAGCCATGTCCACGCATCTGCAGGGCTCCCTGTTCGACCAGACCGACGAGCTGCGGCTCGGCTCCCTCGACGGGCTGCGCCGGACCGAGCTGGGCCGGGGCGCCTGGATCGACGTGCTGCCGGGCTGGCTGAGCGGCGCCGACGCCTTGTTCGAACAGCTGGCGGCCGAGGTCCCGTGGCGGGCGGAGCGCCGCAAGATGTACGACAACGTGGCGTAGTTTGGCGCGGCCGCAGGTCACGGCCATGCTGAGGGCCCCTTGGTCAGCAACCTCCCAGCATGAGTCAGGAGACGTGCACGTTGGCGACCCAGCTCATACGCGGGATGGGCAGCTTCTTCAAGAGCTGCGCCTGCGTTCGGCAGAACCGATGCTCCCACCCGTACGCCATTCGCTACCGCGACGCCACCGGGCGCCAGCGGGAGGAGACGGGCTACGCGACACAGCAGTTGGCACTCGACCGGCTGACCAAGGTGTACGAGGAGAAGCGGAACACTCCGCGCGCCCAAGCCGACCTCAAGCGCGAGATCGGTAAGCAGCGCTTCGGGGACTACGCCGCGACCTGGCTCACCCGGCAACGCCATTACGCGCCCAGTAGTGTCCGCTCAGCCAACCAGGTCCTCAACCGCCAGGTTCTTCCGGTCCTGGAATCACGTCGGATGAACACGTTCACGTCGACCGTGATCGAAGACTTCATCATGTCGATGGAGGAACGTTCCGTCGGACTGGCCGCACAGCAGAACGCGTTCGACACCCTCAAGAAGATCCTCCTCGACGCACGCCGGAGGGGCGGCCTGGCCGCGGACCCCTTCGACGGCGTCGTCCCGCCGGCGTACATCCCCCAGAAGATCACGATTCCAACGCCGGCCGAGATCCACGCCCTCAAGGCAGCCGGGAGCGATGAGCTGCGCATCGTCATCGACCTCATGTCTGGCTGTGGCCTCCGGAACGGAGAAGCGTATGCCGCCAACTTGGAGCGGATGGTGGCCGACGACGTCTACCGCATCACGGAACAAATCGAAGGGCACGCACGACAGCGCGCCCGTCTGAAGCACCGCAAGCCCGGGGAGTTCCGCGAGACGCCCATGCCCTGGACCGTCCGTGAATCCCTCCTCCGGTTCGTGAAAGAACACGGCGCCGACACCAGTGGATACCTCCTGCGAACTCCACGCTCGACACACTGGGGGCACACGACGCTGGCCTCCCAGTGGGGTTCGGCCAAGAAGAAGGCGGGAATCACAAGAAAGCTGACGCCTTACTCCATGCGTCACTTCTTCGCATCCAACTGCCTGGCCAACGGGATACCCATCACCGACGTTGCGGAGTGGATGGGACACAGGGACATCAACGTGACATTCCGGATCTATCGGCACCTCATGCCTGCATCGATCGGGCGCGCCGCAAAGCTCCTGAACGAGGGCTTGTAAGCCGATGGGGGCCGGGAAGATTCCCGGCCCCCATCAGGAAACCTTCTGCTGCCGTGCCCAGTTGTCCAGATCGGCGACTTTGAAGCGGAGCTTTCCACCGAAGTAGTACCGCGGCAGCCCGTAACGCTGAGACTCCCGATACATCCAGCGCCGGCTCAAACCGAGATACGCCGCTGCTTCATCGACCTTCAGATACCGTTGGCCGAGTCCGTCGCCGCGAACCGGCTGATTACCGCTCATGCCGAGGTCTGGGCACCAGCGGCCCGCGTCTCGCCCTGTACTCCAGGGAAATCCCCCGCATCCCTGTGGTGTTCTCGCCGGTACAGCTTCTTCACATGCGCCTCGGAAACCTTGAGGACCTCAGCGACCCGGGGAGTTGGCGTTCCCGACCTTGCCGCGAGCCGGACAAGCTCCTGCCTCTCTAGCCTGGTGAGATGCACGTCCCTTCCGGACAGCGCAACCATGATGCGGTCAGGATCACATCGGAGTTCAAAACGGGTCCTGGCGGTCTTGCGCTCCTCCGCCGTCATACCGCCTCGTACACCGTGTGCATCACCACACTCCAGAGCGGTTTCGAGGCACGTCGCCCTCACCTGACAAGAGAAGCAAATCCTTTTCGCCAGAGCCACGCGCCGATCATCCGCAAGCGCTGCGGGGAAGAAGAGATCAGGATCCCTCACTACCTCAAGGGCCCGGGCGCACGCGGCCCTCTCCTGCCAAGTTTGATCTCCTCGGATCCGGGGCCCTGTCTGCCCTTCGTACATCACTGCTCTTCCTGTTTCAGATGCGTGCACCGACCCTGCGAACCGCGAGCGTTCAACAGGCATACAAAGCATCCGGGCAAGTGCCGATTTTCCAAACCGGCGATCGTCGGCTATATTCCCGCCTCCGCCGACGTCGGCTGGCGCCTGTTGCCAGACTCATGGCCGCGGGTGACCCCAGCCCGTCACAAGGCAAGTCCCACACCCCGAGAGCATCACGTGGGTGTGTCGGTGACTTTGTCTAAGTCCTGGGGGCTCACATGACTTTGCGCCTGCCCCCGAAGTGCGTGATGCCCGCACTGCGGGCAAGGTCGATGAGGCGCAGGGCGGCGTCGAGATTCCTGTTACCCCGGTGCGCGAGTGCCAGCTTCTGCTGACCGACCGACCAGGCCTCCAGTTCGGAGAGGTCCTCGAAGGCAAGAACCGCCGTTTCCATCGCGCTGACTGCGTAGTCCTGATTGCCGTCCTTGCTCAGGGCGGTGCCCACCCACAGACGGCCACGGGCACGGTCACGAGGGGACAGTCGGTCGTTTGCAGCAAAATCTTCGTACTGGCGTGCTGCTGTCTCAAGTTCGCCAACCATCTCGGTATCCACGGCAAGGGAGAGGTACAGCTGAGCGACCCGCCGGGGGATTTCCCGCGGCCAGTGGCTGCATGTTCGGTTCCTCGGCAGGCTCCCCTTCGAAGCAGTCCACGCCGTGTACGGCAGGTCCCTGGCGACCGTGCTCATGCTGCCGGAGCGGTACGCCGCCGTCGGGGAAATGACGCAGCGGATCTTCGAGGCCCTGCTCGCCGGCTGCCTGCCGCTCACCCCTGCCGACATCCTGCGCGCCGACCGCTTCGTGCCCAAGGAACTGATCGTCAGCTCCGGCAGCGAGGCGATCGAGCGACTGACCCCACCTCCAGCGGATCGCCGGCACCCCGCACCACGCGGACCTGATCGCAGCCTGCCTGGACCACCTGGACCCGTTCCGTCTGAGCCGGCAGGTCGACGCGCTGGAAGCGGTTCTGGACACAGCCACCGTCCCCGCCGCAGAGGAGCGGGGAGCGGCGTGACGCAGCTGACCATCCAGGCCACGGCGTCTGGATCATCCGAACGTGTCCGGCTACCGGTCCGACAGGGCACCCGAGCGCCTCTACGCTGGAGCACCATGAAGAAGGTCGCCATCGTCGGCTGCGGAGGCAGCGGCAAGTCCTACCTGGCACGCCAGCTGGGCAGGATCCTCGACGCCCCGGTCACGCACCTGGACGCCACGTTCTACGACGACGCGTGGAACGCGCTGCCCATGGAGAAGTTCGCCGCCCTGCAGCGGGACCTGGTCGCACAGCCGAAGTGGGTAATCGACGGGAACTACAACTCGACCCTGCAGATCCGGCTCGAAGCCTGCGACACAGTGGTCCTGATGGACGTCTCGACCGTGGCCGCGTTGTACGGGATCTTCTCCCGACAGATCCGGCACGGAGCAGGGCACAAGGGCAACGGACTGCACAACCGCATCCACTGGGCCGTGATCAAGTACGTCGCGACGTACCGCCACAAGATGCGCCCGCGCGTCATGGCCAAGATCCAGCAGTTCGCCTCGGACCATGCCGACGTGGTGCTGCTGCCCAACCGGCGACAGACGCGCCGCTGGCTGCGAAATGTAGCCGCCGAGCACCGCTGAGCACTGCGCGCCCTCGAGCGGAGCGTGCGGCATGAGCAGTAAGCGGCTGCCCGGCCTCCCGGTGAGCTTCCTTGAGGGCGACTTCCCCCAGCTCCCGAGCCTGCCAGGTCGTGCGACGTCGTGGTCGCCGCGTTCTGCCTGTACCACTCGCGGCTCCCGTAGACGGTGGTCACGGAGATCGACCGGGCGCTCGCTCCGGCGGGCTGGCCATGCTCGTCACAAAGTGGCCCGACAGCTACTGGGAGATGGACCAGATGGTCACCAACCGGCCCGATGTCTTCGGCTCGGCGCACGACCTGTACTACTGGTTTGACACTCACCCGATCAAGTAGGGCAGTCCTGTGGATCCAGAATCTGCCAGCCGGCCTGAGAGCCGCAGGCCGCATCGCGTTTCAAGAAGCCCTGGGCCAGTGGGTACTGTCGTGATACACCGACCTGAGAGGGCAGTTCTATGGCCAGCGAGATCGTGATTGCACAGACAACCATCGACGATGAGGAGCAGGCGAAGGCACTCGCTCGTGGCGCGGTCGAGAATCGGCTGGCCGCCTGCGCCCACATCGACCAGCCGTTCACCGCGGTCTACCGGTGGAAGAACGCCATTGAGACCGCTCAGGAGTGGCGGATTTCGTACAAGACAACCACCGACCGGCTGCCAGAGCTGGAGGCCTGGGTAGCCAAGCAGCACAGCTACGAGGTTCCGGAATGGATCACCCTTCCCGTGACCGGGGGCTCCGAGGCTTACCTGAAGTGGGTGGTCGAGGAGTCCTCGCCGCAGACCGCCGAGTGACCCCTCACGCTGCGAACTGCTGAAGGTACTGGGCGAGTTCGCGTTCACTGGCCGGGAGCTGCGTGGCGACGGCCTGTGCGCGGGCTCGCCCCATGGTGTTGGGACGGGCCTCGGCGGCGGCAGCGAACTGGCGCGACACGTAGAGGCCCTGGTCGATGTCTCCACCCCGCAACAGCGCAGTCGCCAAGTCGCCCAGCACCACCACGCCCGACTCCGGTAGTTCCCTGCCCAGCCTGTCCACCGCATGCTCCGCGGTTTCGGCCAGTTCCTGTCGCCCGAGTTGCCCGTACACCGACAGTGCCAGGGAGTCCATTCGGTAGGGGGTCACGAAGCGTACCCAGGCCTGCTCGGCGGTGTGATCCGCGAATTCGTACGCGAAGCGGGCGCGATCCAGGGCACGCAGAGCGTTTGTGCCGTCGCCGGCACTCGCAGCCTCTTCCGCGAGCCTGCCGTATATCCAGGCGGCGGCCGCCGCGTTGCCCGGACCTCGCACATCCTTGGCAGCCTGGGTCAAGAGCTCCGCAGCTTTGTCCGGGGTAGCTGACCCGTAGCTTGCATAGGTCAGAGCCAAGGCCCGCAGGGGCGGGTGACCAGCCGCCTTCGCGCACTCCATGGTGACCTCGTAGTAGGCGTGCGCCCGCGGGTGATCCCCCAAGTCCCACGCGACCCATCCGGCCAAGGCAGCGGTTTCTCCCCCGGCGATGGTCAGGGCCCGTTCGTTCTCACCGGCTCGTGGGAGCGCAGCCGTGATCGCATCGAGGTGTGACTCGACCTCCTGCTGCAGCTCCTTTGCGGTCAGGTGGCCCTCACGCACGTGAAGGTCACACGCACGATCGACTAGGGCACCGGCTTCATTCTCGTCAATCTTCCTGTCCCTGCTGAGGGCATGCGCAAGGCGTTCCCACGGCTCGGCAGCGGCGGCTGCACCAACGACGGCACCCCCGAGCAGCGTGCGGCGTTTCATATCGTCCTGGTCCTCCCCTTCGCGCCGGGCGTCCTTCCTACGCCTGGCGCGGGCGGCTGCGGCCTCCCGCTGCAAGTGTTGAGGGGATAAGCCACAGGCCACCGCGATGTACGCAAGCGTGTGATTCGTCGGAATGTTCTCGCCGTGCTCATAGCGGTTGATCTCCCGCCGGGTGATGGTCTCCCGGCCTGAGACCGCGTTGATCGCTGCTGCCTGCTCTTCCTGGGTCCGCCCGGCGTCCTTGCGGAGCCGAAGAAGCAGCTGAGCGAACTCGTCGGTTGCCATGAGTGTGACCTCGTCCTCGGGAGGAAACCAATCATGGACCCAACTTCCCCCGTTGGTTTCCCCCTTGACAGGATTTTCCCCCTCTGATTTCCCCTGGCAGAGGGCTCGGACTCGCGAAACGGTGAGTCCATGACCACGATGCGTAAGGGGCGGTGCACGGCTCGATGCTTCGCGGCGGCTTTCACCCCGACGGAGACCCGCGTCAGCCAGATGCGCGAAATCACCGCAACGCACATGCCGCTGTGGGGTGTGCCGGGCCAACTCGCCACAGACATCGTGCTCGTGGTGTCCGAACTGGTCACCAACGCCATTCAGCACGGCAAGGGAGACGTTGAGCTCCGCGTGCGATACGTCGGCTCTGAAGTGCGGATCGAGGTCACGGACGGCAACCCGACCCCCGCCGAAGTACGCATCCCCGACGCCGACGAGGAATCGGGTCGCGGTCTGCTTCTTGTGGCTGCCCTCTCGCGGAAGTGGGGCGTCAGCGACGGCGGCACGACGACGTGGTGCACCTTCCGTGTCCCCCAAGCCAGCCGTGTCCCCGGCACCACCACACGTCCCAACCACACGACAGCCGACGCCGGGCGGAGGTAGCACGCAATGACCAGCAGAGCGATACAGATCGAACAGCCGAGGGTTCCCGCGGGCACGACCCTCGTGCTGTACGCCTGCCTGCCCGCATCGCTCGGTGCCCAGGCAGACAACACGGTCGACGCGGCACGCCGCTACGCGAAGGAAGCGAACTGCGAAATCGTCGCCGAGTTCGTCGACCGCGCGGATCCCTTGGGGGAGCGTGACGGGTGCCCGGGATGGCACAACGCCCTCGACGCCGTTGAAGCGGGAACTGCAAAAGGCATCGTCACACCGCTGATGGTCATGCTCGGCAGGGGAAAGACCGAACACCTGGCCGCCTGGCAGCAGCGCACCGGCGCCTACCTGCTGACCTCGTCCGCCATCGACTCTCCGAAGGCGAGCGGCCTCCTCACACAGGACGCGGCGTGAGGAGGGACACCCGTTGAACGCCTACCGCCAGCCAGTTGAGGTAGAGCGCCGTGACGATCCAGGAGGGCACGCGATGAAGACTGAGACGGGGCCCGCCAGGGCCGCCGTCCTCCGGCCGGAGGAAACAGGCGACGGCGAGGTGATCGCCTGCAGGTCCACTGAACTTCCTGGCGACCAGAGCGCCGTGTTCGCGGCACGCGTCTGGACTCGGACCACAACCACCGCCCTCTGCTGGAACGGCGACGTTCTTCGAGCCGTGGAGGTCGTCAGCCGACTCGTCGACAACGGGGTACGGCACGGCGTGCCTGCTGACACTCCCCTGGGCAAGCGCCGGCTCTCCCTCTCCGCCGCAATCACGGACGCTGGCGCTCTCATCGTCGAAGTCTCCGACCTCAACCCGGCGTTCCCCGACTTCGACGTGGCCGTGCGAGGAGAAAGGGGACGCGGCCTTTGGCAGGTCGCCCACCGAGGCGCCCAAGTCACCTGGTTCCTGCAAAGCGCAGGCGGCGGCAAGACCGTACGCGCCGTGCTCCAGCCTATGTGAACAGCCGTGGCAGACGGAGCCGCAGTACCACCCTCCGTTTACCGCCCATCACGATTGAGAGAGAAGAACCCTCCCGTGCGCACCGCTACCGAGCCGCGCCTGATCCCCTACATCACTCTCCGAGACGGTGAGGAGAACGCGCCCGACACGTTGGCCATGAACCTCGCCGCTCCCGGCGGGCCTCGGCTGTACTACCGGGACGAGGTACCCAGGGACCGCGACGTCCGCGGTGTGCTGTGGGCCCGCTCCTCGCAAGCGAAAAGGGACCAGCGCGGCATGCCTATGGGCAAGTGGCTTTGTACGCGAGAACGGGAGTCGTTTGTCGATGAGCTCGGGAGGCGCCCTGTTGGCGGCCAGGTCGATGTTCACGAGTTTGGGAGGCACCCGCCGCTGAGCCGATGGGTACATGTACCGGTGTGTGCCCAGACTCCAGTGGCCGCGCATAGTTGAACGCGCCGCCGGCTCGTCACCAGCTACGACCAGACCGGCGGGTGTTTCCTCCGGCACGCCGCGCGGGCGGCGCGTCGTTGGGGAGGGCCTGATCCCGCACACCGCGCCGACCTTTCGGTGTCGGTCCTCCCGTCTCGCCCAGGCCCGCTGGGAGGAGCGGTCCCCGACCTCGTTGACCCCTTGCGACGAGGTCCACGTCCCTCCGGCCTGGCCGGACGCCGGCGCCTTCCTGCGGTCCGCGCCGGACTGGTTCGCCCTGGACCGGACCGCCGGCTAGACCACGACCCTGTACGTGGCCTGTGAGAAGGAACCCTTGCGGGCGCAGTTGACCGGCTGGCTGGTGGACACGGGCGTTCCCGCGCTCGTCGTCCGGGGCTTAGCGGGTCAGCACCGCCAGCTCCCGGCCGAACCCCACCACCAGCCGACCGTCAGACGCCACCGCCACTGCGTTCACCCGTTCGGGGAACACCAATTCCTCGCCCATCTGCTGACCGGAGGTCAGGTCCCACACCCGCACCGTGGCATCACCGCTACCAGTGACCGCGACCGGGCGGCCGTCCACTACCGCCACCGTCGCCACCCAGCCAGCGTGGCGGGTGAGGGGTTCGCCGATCTGCTGGCGGGTGGTCAGGTCCGTCACTCGCAGAGACTGTTGACCGCCGGTGACTGCGACCGGACGCCCCTCCACGACGGCCGTTGCCATCGCCCGTATTACGCCGGCGTGTCCTTTGAGGGGTTCGCCGACCGGCTGGCGTGTGGTCAGGTCCCACACCCGCACCGTCCTGTCCACGCCGCCGGTGACAGCGATCGGCCGGTTCTTCATTATCGCCGTCGCGACCGCCTGCACTGGGCCAGTGTGTCCGGTGAGGGGCTCACCGACCGGCTTGCGCGTGGTCAGGTCCCACACCCGCACCGTCCTGTCGTAGCCGCCGGTGACGGCGATCGGACGGCCGTTGACCAAGGCCGTCGCCACCGCCCACACCCCGCCGTTGTGGCCGGCAAGGGGTTCACCGACCTGTTCGCCGGTGGTCAGGTCCCACACCCGCATCGTCTTCCAGCCGCCGGTGACAGCCAACGAACGGCCGTTCGCCTCCGTCGTCGCCATCGTGCACACCCAGTCGGTGCGGCCGGTGGAGGATTCGCTGTCATGCTGGCCGGTGGCGGGCTCGCCAACCCTCCCGCCGGTGTCCAGGTCCCACACCCGCACCGTCTTGGTGCCGCTGGCTGCGACGGCGACCGGGCGGCCGTCCACCACAGCCGTCGCCACCGCCCGCACCCAGTCGGTGTCTTCGGTCAGGGCCTCCTGCCGAAAGCCGTCGTCCACCGTGCTGCCGGTGGCCCACCCCACTCCCCACCGTGCGGCGGGTTCACCTTCCACTGGTACGGCGGTGATCCGCGCCGACAACTCCCGGTCACCGTACCGGGCCGCGTCCAGCGCCAGCACCTGCCGTCGCACCCCCGCCGTGGCGTCCCGGTGCAGATGAGCCGACGCCTGGTACATCGTCCCCGCCAACTGCGCAGCCGGGCCCGAGGCAGCATCCAGCAGCCCCAGCACTTCCTCTGGGCTGGCATTCACCAGGAACCCCGGACACGCCAACCGCCCATCCACACCTGCAAGCGCAGCTCCGACTCCGTCAACGTTCAGATCATCAGACATGCCTGCATACAACCAGCACCAGCCGACACACCACCCTCCAATTTGATACCCGCACCGCACGATTGCGTAGACAATTACGCAACGTCACTGACGAAGCCCCCAGCAGCCCCAGCGAACAAGACCCGCCCCGGACCCACGCCCCGCCCTCGCCTCACCAATCCGCGCAGGTTCTTATTGAGTACAGGAAATCCCGGCGAGAATGATCTTGCTAGGGTTCACCCAAGACCTGGGGCGTTTCATGTGAACATCGGCCTGGCTGCCGTGACGCGCTCAGGCTCTTCAACGAGAACATCACCGCATGGGAGGTGGTCAGGCGATGACGCCTGAGGAGCAGGATCTGGTCATGGACCTGGCGGTCGGATCGGGTGAGGGGCCGACGCGCACGCTCGACGAGGTGCTCGCCCACTTCGGCGAGTCCGACGGTGAGGCCCTGGCGCTCCGGCTGCTCCGGGACGCCATGGAGCGCCGGGACGCCGGCGACGTCGAGATGGCGTTGATCGTCCAGGACGCCGCCGACGCCTCGGTCGAGAAGTTCCTGGAGCCGTTGATCGAACTGTTCCCTGCCGACTGGCACAGGAAGCACGAGGACATCGTGTCCACGCTGGGCGAGCTCCGCTCGCCCAAGACGGTGCCGACGCTGGTCGAAGCGACTCGCTGGGTTCCCGAGTACCTGGAGTTCGACGAGTGCCAAGCGCTTGCGGTGAAGGCGATCTGGGCGCTCGGCGGCATTCCCGGCGCGGAGGCCCGGGAAGCTCTCAAGAGCTTGCGCGACGCCGAGAACGAGATCATCCGTGAGAACGCGGTGAAGCAGCTCGCACGCCGCGGCGAGCTCTGACCGCGGAGTCGTAGCCGTTCCGACCAAGATCAATCTCGCCAGGACTTCCTGTACCTCAACTACTCACACCCGCAAACCACCCGCCGGGCCGTAGGTGACTCCCAAACTCATCGACATTGATCAAGGGACCGGCCCGCGCGGTGACTCCCGAAGCCGTCGACAAACGACTCCCGTTCTCGTGTACAAAGCCACATGGAACAGCTTCAGGCCCGACACCTTCCCTCCCCCGGTTCGAAGATCGAGAACGTCAGGAGGAGACGAGATTGTTTCCGCGAGGGTCTGCGAGCGAGTGAAGAGGGTGTGAGAAAAGCACTTGGACGCCAGCGTCACCTTTTGCGCCGGCCACAAGACGTGGGCCTGGACCGCAGTGCACGTTCCGAACACGATCTGCCTCAGCTCTCGAAGAGATCCGCCTGCTCCCAGCGAGCTGGGGCCGGCTCACCCGAGTCGAGCAGGTTGTCGAGCAGCCGAGCATCGTCGTCGTCCAGGTCGAGGAACAGATGGAGAGTCGTTCCCAACAGCTCGGCGTACGGGACAAGGGCCCTTGCCCCCGGTGGGCTGGCGGTGCGGCTGACGAAATTGCACCGCAGAGGGATCCTGGTGGGTGTGAGCGCCTGCGCCTCGACTACCCCCTCCTCTTGCCCCAACGCAGCACTGATGCCGTCGAGTTGCGGGTCATGCGTGACGTCCTCGCCCGGAGCGTCGTAGCCGATGCTGCGGTTGGTCATCAGCATCCGGATCGAGGTCAAGGGAATGGCGAACCGTCCGGCTCGGTCCCGTACCTCGGCCAGCAGGGGCGCCTCGTAATCGTCGGGCGTGTCCAGATCCTTCCTACTGGCGGCCAGGAACGCCACGAAGCCGGGGCCGCGCAGACCGAGGTGCCCGTGGTCAACCAGCCAGCGCCACCGCGTCCCAGCGCCCGCAGCCTCCCGCTCGACCACCATGCACACATGCCCCTTCCACACCTGCACTGCACTGCGCATCAATCGCTGAAGGTTGGGCGTGTCCGTGATGTCAGTCCGCAACAACGTCTTGGCATCGACGAGTGGTTGGATACGGCGCCAGAAAGCCTCATCGGTGATCTCGGGAGAGGAGAGCAGCAGACTCAGGGAGGTCTCATCGAGGGACGACTGGTGCGGCACATCGGCCGGGAAATCGGACAGCGAGCGGCCGCTGCCCTGCCACATGGCGGCCATCAACGTAGACATGCGGCGGGACACGTCGGGCACCGTGCGCCGGGATACCTCAGAAAGGGCCAAGCGTGTGGGGTCAGCCCTCCCCTCCCGAGCCGCTTCCACCCCCGAACCGACCGCGTGCAGGAAGCGCTCCACCTGGTGCTCTCCCATGATCCCGCGGCCGCCCTCGACGATCGCGTCGGATGCCAGAGCGGTCGCCGTGCGAGTGGGGGTGCGGGCAGGCAGCGCTCCAAGACCTGAAGGATCGAGCACCAGGGTGTGACGCTCTTCCGCGACGGTCTCCAAGCGAGCCCGTGAAGGTCCCGGGGCGACATGGGCAAGAGGTACGACCAGAGGTTGCTGTTCACGCTCGAAGAGCTGGACGTCCGATGCCAAGAGGGCTGGATCAGAGGATGCCCGGAGGTAGACGCGGCGCTCGGCCCTGCGGGTGCCAGAGGTCCACGTCATCAGGAGGTCGGGAACGTAAGTGTGGTTGAAGAAGTCCGTTCGCACGATCCGGGCGGTGGGATAGACGTCCAGAAGGCGCCTCTGGACTACATCCTTTACTCGTTCGACGGCCTGGCGCGGATCGGGATGGTCGAGGGCACTGCTGATCTCCGGCGCCACCGGCGTCACCATGACGACCTCCCCTGGCTGTTGTAGAAGTTGGCGACAACTCCCCGCCAGTCGTCCAGCGGCACCAACTTCTCCTGCTTCTCCGACATCACGATCAGCCAGAGCCTCTTGGACAAGTCTTCGACGAGCTCGTCCTTGATCGACTCGGCTGCCGCTTGCGGATCTTCAATGCCGAAAACCCGTAGCGACTCCGCAAGTACGGCCTCGCGGATCAGTTCCGGAGCGGTGAGCTGATCCCAGTCATTGGCCCGGAAGGGCGCCCAACTGATCCACATGTAGTGGTCTCCCAGCATGTACTCCTGAGACAACGCCACGTAGCACTTGGCCAGGAAGCTCTTGTACGCGGTGCCCTGGTCGCTCGCGTTTCTCCGCCACTTCACTTCAGCGCAGAACATCTGGCCATCCCACTCACCGCCACGCATCATCCCGCCGAGGTCGTAGGAGAAAGGCATCTCGTTCCCATACGGCCAGCGGAGAGTGAGCTTCCGCGCCCACGCGCCATCGATGTTGGTGTACGACTGCGACACGCGCATGGTGCCCTCGAGCCACCGCTTGACCCGCTGCACCGCCTCGGCGCCCTTCACGTGCTCTTCTTCACCCGGCACGGCGCAAGGGTATCTTTACGTACTAACTGCGATACAGAGTGCGACATTCAGCAAGCAAGGCGGCGCGTACGCGAGCCCCTTGTCGTGCGCAATCTCCAGCCCTGCCCCGGTGCCTGCAGCCACCTCGTCGCGTGCGCTCCGGTGACCTCGTTCATCGGCACGTCCACACCAACACTGAACGGACGATGGCAGCGCTCGACCATGTTGAGGGAGGGGGACTGCGTATGGGCGTCGAGGGGCTCGACCGGGTGCACGCAGGACGAGGAGCCGTGGTGCCGCACCGACGCGCTCGCCGTCCCGTCACCTGACGGTCCTGCGGCGGGGCCGAACGGCCCTGGCACCGGTCGCGTGGCGCACGGACAATGAGAAGCAGGAAGCCTCCTGGGGAGGTGAGCTGCGGTGATGTACTGGGACGGCGGCTGGGTCTGGATGGCCTTCATGCCGCTGCTGTGGATCGTGCTGATCGGGTTCGTGGTGTGGGCGGTGGTCCACCTCACCCGGCGCCCCGCCGATCGCGGCGGAGGCACTGAGCACGGGTGGGCCCCCAGAGAGACGCCGGAAGAGATCCTCGACCGCCGATTCGCCTCCGGCGAGATCGATGCCGACGCCTATAACGAGGCACGCAAGCACCTGGCCGCCCACCGGCCGAGGCCCCGGTGAACCGGCTGCGCGGCCGCTGGCTGCCGCTCACCGTTCTGATCGGCGCCGTGGCCGCACTCATTGCATCAGTCGTGTGGGTGGCGGGCAGCGACTTCGGACGGCCCGGTTCCCGGGCCATGACGGGTGCCCTCTCCCGCGATGGACCGGTCCGCAATCTGGCGGAAGCCGAGGGCGCGGCCGGGCGCTTCGCCGACCGGTGGGACCTGCACGTCGGCGAAGTCATGCAGTTCAGCAACGGCTATTACGCCGAACTTCTCGACCGTGGCGGCAAGGGGGCCACGGAGGTCCTCATCGACCCGGGCTCCGGCACCGTCCACCTGGAGTTCGGCCCGGCGATGATGTGGAACACGTCCTACGGCATGATGCCGGCCCGCCCCCAGAACGACGGTGCCCCCGTTCTTGGGCCGGACCGAGCGGTGCGGATCGCCGACCAGTGGCTGCGCGAGCACCGTCCCGGACTGCACGCCGCTGAGCCTGAAGCCTTCCCTGGGTACTACACCCTGCACACCCTGCGCGACGGCCACATCACGGGGATGCTCTCGGTCAACTCACAGACCGGCGCGGTCTGGTACCACACCTGGCATGGCCGCTTCCTCCAGATGCGAGAGCAGCCTGACAAAACATGAGGCAAGGCAGCACCCTCGCCAAACCGGAAACGCCTGCGAATGCCGTCAGTGCGGATCGAGGACGAACGGCCCCTGCTGTCGGGACGGGCAGAGCCGCAGGCTGGAAGGGACGAGCAGTTGATCGCATCGTCCGGGAGGCGGGTGGCCGGCATGAACACCCAGGCCATGGGCACGGCAGAAGAGACTCGGGTTCTGGTCGTGGAGGACGACCGCGGCATCGCGGAGTCCCTGGTGCGCGGTCTGCGGCAGGCCGGCTACGCGGTCGAGGGTGTCCGGACCGGGCGGGCGGCGCTGTCGGCGCCCAGTCCCGATGTCGTGCTGCTCGATCTGGGGCTGCCCGACATCGACGGTGTCGAGGTGTGCCG
The DNA here is from genome assembly GCF_900215565.1 of Streptomyces sp. Ag109_G2-15. Taxonomy (NCBI): domain Bacteria; kingdom Bacillati; phylum Actinomycetota; class Actinomycetes; order Kitasatosporales; family Streptomycetaceae; genus Streptomyces; species Streptomyces sp. Ag109_G2-15. Next base: position 7,261,737 of record NZ_OCNI01000001.1, on the reverse strand, counting down.
GAGGCTACGGGCCCGGTCGGACGCCGCAATCATCGCGGTGACCGCGCGGGGGGAAGAGGCGGACCGGGTGGTGGCCCTGGACGAGGGTGCCGACGACTACCTGGTCAAGCCGTTCGGGCTGGCCGAGCTGCTGGCGCGGATGCGGGCGGTGCTGCGCCGCAGGCGCCCGGCGGAGCCGGAGATCGTGCGGCACGGGCCGCTGGCGCTCGACCTGCGCACCCGGCAGGTCTCGGTCGACGGCCGCGTGGTCGCGCTGACGCCGAAAGAGTTCGGCATCCTGGAGTGCCTGGCCGCCGACCCCGGCCGGGTGGTGAGCCGGCAGCAAATCCTGGAACGGGCCTGGGACGCCCACTGGTACGGCCCCACGAAAGTCCTGGACGTGCACGTCGCGTCGCTGCGCCGGAAACTCGGCCAGCCGGGGCTGATCGAGACGGTCTACGGGCACGGGTTCCGACTCGGGGCGGTCCGGGAGCCGTCGTGACCCGGCGGATCACCTGGACGCTCCTGGTCCTGACTTCCGTGCTCCTGCTGCTGGCGGTGGTACCGCTTGCGGTGTCGCTCACGGCCCGCGAGCGCGTCGCCTTCCGCGACAGCCAGCGGGCCGCCACCCGCGTGATCGCCGCAGCGGCGGAGGAGCACCTCTCCGACCGCAAGCCGGCCACCACCATGCGCCAAGAACTGGATGCCGCCGCCCGGGCAGGGGACTGCGCCGCGGTGTACGACGCCTTCGCACGCCTGGTGGCCAGTACCCCCTGTACCGCGGCTCAGGGCGAGGAGGCAAGCGAACTGGTGAAGCTGGTGCTGGCCGGACACGAACCGGAGCCGCCGGAGAACGAGGGTCGGCTGCTGACCGCGGAGCCAGCCGGTGAGGTCCGCCAACCCTCTGGCGCGGTCGTGCTGGCCCGTTCCGCAGCCTCGCTCGACGCCCGTGTCGCCACGATCTGGGGCTGGTCCGCAGGCATCGGTGCGGCCGGGCTCGCCGCCTCCGTGCTGCTGTCCAGCCGCCTCGCCCGCTGGGTGAGCCGCCCCCTGTCGACCCTCGACGCCGCTGCCCGGCGGCTGGGTGAGGGCGCCCTCGACGAGCGGGCCGAGGTCGGCGGCGGACCGCCGGAGGTACGCCGGCTGGCCGCCACCTTCAACACCATGGCGGCCCGTACGGAGGCCCTGGTGCACGGTCACCGGGCCGTAATCGCCGATGTGTCCCACCAGCTGCGCACTCCGCTGGCGGCGCTGCGGCTTCGGCTCGACGTCCTCGCCGCCGGGGCCGAAGGCGACACCGCTGAGGAGCTGGCAGCCGCACAGGAGGAGATCGCCCGGCTGTCGAGGCTGGTCGACGGGCTGTTGGCAGTCGCGCGGGCCGAACAGGCGACACCCCGGCCGACTGCCGTCCGAGTCGACGAGGTGGTGGCCGAGCGGGTGGCCGCCTGGTCGCCGGTGGGCGAGGAACGCGGTGTACGGCTGACTGCATCCGACGGGGCCGTCCTGACCGCCGCGCTGGGAGCGGGCCACCTGGAGCAGATCCTCGACAACTTGATCGCCAATGCCGTCGAAGCCGTGCCCGAGGGCGGTCGGGTGACACTCGACCTGTTGGCGCTGGGAGGATCGGCTCGGGTGCGCGTGCGAGACGACGGTCCCGGGATGAGTGCCGAGGCGAAGGCGGTCGCGTTCCGCCGGTTCGGCAACCCGGAGGCCAGGGGCACCGGTCTGGGGCTGGCCATCGTCCACCGGCTGGTCACCGCCAACGGCGGTACGGCGGGGCTGGAGGACACCCCGGGCGGCGGGCTGACCGTCGTACTCGACCTGCCGCTGTGGCAGGATCGCTAACTCCCGTGAGTCATCGAGCTGTTGAAGGCGCGCGGGAACGGACAGGCCGGATGGGCGACGCGGGTTGCGCGGCGCCCCGAGATCTTTACCGGTTCTGAAGAAGACGTGAGCGAGTTCCTGAGTGCCCGGGGCACAGCCTGAAGGTGCACGCAGCCGATCCGGGCCGCCGACTATCCAGGAGCCGCTGCCATGACACCCTCGCCCGACGACTTCGACCAGACCTTCTCCCCCGCACATTCCCCGCAACGACGCGATCGCGGCCTGCGCCGTGCCCGCCGACTCACCCGGTGGATCGCAGTCGCCGCCGTGGCCGGTGCGGCGGCCCTCGGCAGCCTCTACACCCACCTGGTACCGGGCAGTTCAGCCGCGCCAGCGCCGACGAGCCCACCCGTGCAGAACCAGGCGGCGTCCGCTCCCACCACCGCGGGAGACGACGACGAGGGTGCGGCTCCTGCTACGCAACCGGCACCGCAGCCCCCGGCGCAGCCGCCCACCGCGACGCAGCAGAAGCCCCACACCACGACGGGGGCGTCATGAGCTCACATACCCCGGCACCGTCCCCCGCCCAGGTCGTCTTTCCCGCCCTTGGCACCACTGCCGTACTCCTCGTGACCGAACCGCGGGCCCTGCCCACGGCGGAAGCGGTCCTGCACGCCGAGCTGGACACCATCGACCTCACGTGCAGCCGCTTCCGGCCGCGCGAGCGTCGTGACTGACCCCGAGGCCGTGCGCAGGCTCGCCCAACACGCCCACACCACGCCGTGGGCGGGCGGTGAACGCGAGATGTGGGTGTCGATCCGGCCCACGAGCCTCACGGGCCGTCGCATAACCCCGGCCGATCAGTAGACGACCAGGGGCCACCGAAGAGACACCCCTCCCCAGGGTGCGCCGACTCGCGAGTGGAGTCTGGTGGGCACATACCGTCCGACGAGCAGGCGCGGCCCTGACCCATGACGCTGCGGCCGCCCCGTCGATGCACAGCGCGCGGCCTCTTCCTATAGGTGGGGGGAGGCCGTCTACTCAGTTCTGGCCTTCGTGGATTCGGCGACCTTCAAGCAAGCGCCGCGCGTGCGCGAGTCACCGCGTGGTCTCGGCTCCGCCGGTGCCGGCATCCTCGCCGCCAAGCCGGGACTCGACGCCCACCACCCCCTCCAAGGCACGAATAAGGCGCTCGGCGACCCAGATGAGCGAAGTGTCTTGAACCGGCCCACGAAGCGTGACGACCCCGTCCTGCACGGACACGTGGATGGCGTGACCGAGCGTGGGGAACAGGTAGGCCACCACAGTGCGACGGACTTCCTCCTCAATGTCATCGTCCGACCGCAGGAAGACTTTCAGCAGGTCGCCACGGCTGACGATGCCCCGCAGCCTGCCCTCGTCATCGACCACGGGCAGCCGTTTGACGTGTTTCACAGCCATGATCCGGGCCGCCTGCGCCAGGGTGACGTCGGAGCGGACTGTCACAGCGGGCCTGCTCATGAGTTCCTCGGCAGTCAGCGCCTCCGCCTTGGCCAGGTCGGACCGGCGACGGATCCGTTCGGGGCGGGTGAGGTCGCGGTCCCGGAACTCCTCTTTGGGCAGCAGGTCCGCCTCGGAAACCACACCGACGACCCGCCCCGCACCCTCCACGACCGGAACGGCGCTGACCTGCCGCTGCTCCATGGCCCGCACGATCTCCTTGAACCGGGCATCGCGCCCGACGGCCACCACGGGCAGGGTCATCACATCGCTCACGATGTGCGGAGCGTCAGGCATGTCCTAAGTCCTTCAGGGGCGAGCCGGAGGAGTCGGTCAGGCCGTATGACTCCAGCATCACCGCGCCCTGGCAGACCGCAATCCGGCCGGAGGCCGCCCGATCCGAGACCCGGTCGGTGTGTCGCGGCGGTACTCGGACGGTGCGACGGTATTCACAGGGGGCTCTCGGCAGCCGGACGAAGAAGGCGGTGGCGGCGATGGAACTCCCGCTGGTCGTGGGCGTCGACGGATCGGACTCCAGCCTGCTCGCGGTCGACTGGGCGGTGGACGAGGCGGCACGGCACGGGCTGCCGCTGCGCCTGGTCCACGCCTCCCTGTGGGAGCGATACGAGGGAGCCCAACCGTCCTTCAGCACCGACCGTCCTGCGGAGCAGGTCATGGCACAGCACATCATCGCTTCCAGCGTGGAACGTGCCCGACTTCGCAATCCCGAGGTGAAGGCTTCGGGCGAGGTACTGCCAGACGATGCCGTATCCGTGTTGCTGCGGGCGGGCCCCGAGGCGTTCGCCCTGGTCACGGGCTCTCGTGGGCGCGGCGAGGTCGCGGGGCTACTGCTGGGGTCGGTCAGCCTTGCGGTGGCGGCTCGTGCCGTGTGCCCGGTCGTCGTGGTCCGAAGCGGGGACTCGATCCGTCAGGGATCCTTCGGCCGGGTCGTGGTGGGAGTCGGGGACCCGACCGGTGGCGCGGGCGCCGTACGGTTCGCCGTCCGCGAAGCCGAGGTGCGTGGCTGCGCCCTGACGGCCGTACGGGCCTGGCGCAACCCGGCCCAAGAGCCCGTGGACCACATGCTGATCGCCGACGACGCCGCCCGGCTGCGCGAGGAGCGGGCCTCGGCCGGCCTCGACGACGCGCTACGCGAGGCCGCACGCGAACACCCTCAGGTCGACATCCAGCGCCGACCGGTCGAAGGCCCCGCCCACCGGGTCCTCCTGAAGGCATCGACCGAAGCCGACCTGATCGTCGTCGGTGCTCAGCGCCAGCACGGTCACTTCGGCCTGCAGCTCGGCAGAGTCGCCCATGCCCTGCTGCACCACTCGAAATGCCCAGTCGCCGTCGTCCCCCAACCGGTCTGAAGGTCACCGCGCGGGCCCAGGCCCAGCGGCCTTCGAAGGAGAGGGACGAGCGGCGGATGTCGGAGTGGACATGGGTGTGGACGGGCTACGACCCCGCAGCCGAACAACTGCGTGAAGCACTCTGCACACTCGGCAACGGCTACTTCGCCACGCGGGGCGCGGTGCCCGAGTGCCGGGCGAGCCTGGTGCACTGCCCGGGAACCTACGCGGCCGGGTGCTACAACCGACTGGAGTCGACCGCGGCAGGGCGGCAGGTGGTGAACGAGGACCTGGTCAACCTCCCGAACTGGCTGGTTCTCCGATTCCGTCGGCGCCGCGCCGAGGGAGAGTGGGGCCCGTGGTTCTCCCCCGACACGCATGCTCTCCTGGACCACCGGCACGCCCTGGATCTGCGCCGCGGCACGCTCACCCGGATGTTCCGCCACCAGGACGACGAAGCAACTGTGCTCGGCGTCGAGCAGACCCGCCTGGTGCATATGGGCGATCCTCACCTGGCCGCGCTGCGGACGGTCTTCACGGCCGAGGACTGGTCGGGAGAGATCGAGATCGAATCCTGCCTTGACGGGGAGGTGATCAACGGCAATGTGCATCGTTACCGCGCCCTGAACCGCAGGCATGTGGCCCATGTGCGCACTGGGGCAGAGGAACCCGGCACGGTATGGCTGAACTGCCGGACCAGCACATCGGACATCGCCGTCGCCCTGGCTGCCCGGACGACGGTCGTCGCCGAAGGGGCGCTGGCCTCATCGGTGCTTCGTCCGGCCCGTCACCGCGCGGTCCACCACCTGGTAGTCCCGATCTCGCCCGGCCGCCCCGTCACCGTGGAGAAGACGGTGGCGCTGCACACCTCAAGGGACACGGCGATCAGCGACCCGCTCGCCGAAGCAGTCGACCGGGTGTCCACAGCGGCGGACTTCCCCGCCCTGTTGGACTCCCATGTCGCCGCGTGGGAACGGCTGTGGCGGCGCACGGACATCCAGGTGCCCGGCGAGGCCGGCCGCATCCTGCGCCTCCATCTCTTCCACGTCCTGCAGACACTCTCACCGCACACCGCGGATCTGGATGTGGGGGTGCCCGCCCGGGGCCTGCACGGCGAGGCATATCGCGGTCATGTCTTCTGGGACGAGCTGTTCGTCCTGCCCTATCTCAACCTGCACTTGCCCGAGGTCTCCCGGGCGCTGCTGAACTACCGCTACCGGCGCCTCCCGCGGGCCTGCCGGGCGGCCGCAGCGACCGGCCGAACTGGGGCGATGTATCCGTGGCAGAGCGGCAGCGACGGTCGTGAGGAGGCCCAGGAGTGGCATCTCAACCCGCACTCGGGGCGCTGGCTGCCGGACCACTCCCGCCTCCAGCACCATGTCGGCTCCGCCATCGCCTACAACGTATGGCAGTACTGCGAAGCCAGCGGGGACACCGAGTTCCTGCACACCAAGGGCGCAGAGATGCTGCTGCAGATCGCCCGCTTCTGGGCGAACCTCGCGGACTTCGACGCCGACACGGGCCGATACCGCATCCGCGGCGTCGTCGGCCCCGACGAATACCATGACGCCTACCCGGGTGCCGCCGAGCCCGGGCTGGACGACAACGCATACACCAACGTCATGGCCGCCTGGGTCCTCACCCGCACCCTGGGCCTCCTGCGGCGCCTTCCGGTCTGGCGCCGACAGGAACTCATCGAACGTGTCCGGCTGGACAGCGACGAACCCCCGAAGTGGGAGGAGATCTCCCGGCAGTTGCAGGTGCCATTCCACCAGGGCATCATCAGCCAGTTCGAGGGCTACGACAGCCTCGTCGAGCTCGACTGGGACGCCTACCGTGCGCGCTACGACACCATCCGGCGACTGGATCGGATCCTTGAGGCCGAGGGCGACACGGTCAACCGCTACAAGGCGTCCAAGCAGGCCGACGTCCTCATGCTCGGCTACCTTTTCTCGCCCTTCGAGCTGCGGGACCTGTTCCGACGTCTCGGCTACGACCTGGACGACGAACTCTGGCGCAGAACCGTCGACTACTACCTCCAGCGCACCAGCCACGGCTCCACACTCAGCCAACTCGTCCACGGCCTCGTCCTCGCCCGAGCCAGACGAGCCGAGGCATGGCAGTACGTCCACGAGGCCCTGAAGGCAGACATCGCCGACATCCAGGGCGGAACGACGGGCGAGGGCATCCATCTCGGGGCTATGGCCGGGACCCTCGACCTGGTCCAACGCGGCCTGACAGGACTGGAGACCCGCGAGGACGCCCTGTGGCTGGACCCCGTGCCTCTCCCAGCGCTCTCCGAGTACGGGTTCTCCCTCCGCTACCGCGGCCACTGGGGTGTCGGCGTACGGCGCCGGAGCGGGCTATTGGAGATCGGTGTGCCCGACTCGGAGGAGACACCGATCCGGGTGGTGCTCGCCGACCGTGCCGTGACCATCGCGCCCGGGGAGACGTGCACGCTCGTACTGCCCGAGAGTTGATCCGCACAGATGGACGTGCCAGGTCCCCTTCCCATCGGACCGCTGGTCACCGGTGGCGGCACAGGACTTCCAGGCGCTGGGTTGCCTCACGGAAGAGCCGGTCGATGTGGTGTCGGCTCGCCCTCAGGAGCAGGTGGACGGGTGCTCTGGAGTCGATGGCGACGGTCCAGGTCTGTCGAGGGTGTCAGGGTCCACTCTTCGAGCAGCGCCAGGACGCCGGGGGCATTTGCTTCCTGGGCGCAGTACGCGAAACGTCTGCCGGGATCCCAGACGATGATCCGTTCGCGAGCGCGGATCACCCGGTACAGGCGGAAGTAGCGCACGCAACCGACAGCACCTTGATGCTCGAAGCCCAGTTCTGCACCCGTACCCAGGAACTGCAGGAGGTCAACGAGCGCCTGCACCAAGCACTAGGCGCCCGTGCGACGCGCGCCGTCGAGGTCGACTCACGCCCATCCTCGGCGCGGGCGCGTCCTGCGTTCAGGCTGCGGCGCGGAAGACGTACGCCGTCATCGGGGCGGTGACCGGCCCTGGGCCCAGACGGGCCGTCATCTCCTCGATGACGGTGGCCCGGACGGCCGGTTCGTCGCCGCGCTCCTCAACGGCCGCGCGCACCGGTGTCCCGGTGAGGTACCCGGTGGCAAGGTCGGCGGTCGACGCGGCCCGGCCCTGAAGCGTCAGCTCCTGCTCGTCCTCGACGGCGAACCCGGCGGCCGCTAGATCAGCGGCCACGACAGCGGGGTCGGCGTAGCCGTGCGGAACCGTCGGGAAGAACCGCGGCGGGTCGACCGGAAAGGCCCGCTCCAGCCCGGCCTGCAACGCGACTTCGAAGGCGTGCGTCCCGAGCGGGCCCCAGGTGTTGAACAGGAACCGGCCGCCCGGGGCCAGCACCCGGCGGACCTCGGTGAATGCCTCGATGCGGTCGGGAAAGAACATCACGCCGAACTGGCAGATCACCAGGTCGAAGCCTCCGTCCGGGAACGGCAGCCGCTGCGCGTCGGCCTGCCGCCACACCGCGCCCGGGGCCCGGGTCGACCCGAAAGCGACCATGGCCTCGTTCAGGTCGGTGGCCGTCACCTCGGCTGAGGGTGCAGCTGCGAGCAGGCCCGCCGTCAACACGCCGGTTCCCGCAGCCAGTTCGAGGATTCGCCGAGGGTGGAGTGCCGCCGCCCGGGTGGTCAGGTCCTCGGCGAACGGCCGGAAGACCACCGGCACGAGGTACTGCTCATAGGCCGCCGGCATGGACTCGGACCACCGCCGGTCGGTATTGATTCCTGTCACCCTCAGGACGGTAGCGCCGTGTCAGGAAACCTCTTCCCCGCCGCGCCGCCATGCACCCTGGAGCTAGCCCCACCTGACGAAGTGGCAGGGTAGACGTTCTCTGACGCGGCAATAGTAGTGCTTGGTCAGGTTCACTCTCCGGTGGAGAGTCTCCTTGATTGCCTGTGCTGTTGAGCGGGTGTGATGGCTGAGGAGCTGGCAGCGGTCCGGTGTGATCTGGAGGACTTCGCTGCGGAGGTGTTCGAGCCGTTCGCGCGGGCGGAGCAGCGCCGGTGGGGCGGGGTGTATCTGCGGGGCCTGCTCCTGGACGGGCGGCGCAAATCGGTGGAGCCGATGTCCGTCCGGCTGGGCGAGGACGGCAACCGGCAGGCCCTGGCCCACTTCATCACCACCAGCCCGTGGGATCCGGCACATGTCCGCGCCCGCCTCGCCTGGAGGATGCAGCAGGTGATCAAGCCGAGCGTGCTGGTCATCGATGACACCGGCTTCCTCAAGGACGGCGATTCGTCCGCGTGCGTGTCGCGGCAGTACATCGGCACCGCCGGCAAGGTCACCAACTGCCAGGCCGGAGTGTGCCTGCATCCGGCGTCCGACGGCGCCTCGGCGGCCGTCGACTGGCGTCTGTTCCTGCCCGAAAGCTGGGATCCCGCTTCGCCGAAGGCCGATCCGGCCAAGGTGGCCCGCCGCAAGCCGTGCGGCATCCCTGTCGAGGTCGGCCATGTCGAGGAGTGGCAGCTGGCCCTGGACATGATCGACGAGACGCGGTCGTGGGGCATCGACATCCCCCTCACCGTCGCCGACGGCGGTCACGGAGACACGGCAGCTTTCCGGCTGGGCCTGGAAGAACGCGGACTCGACTACGTGGTGGGCATCTCCACCACGACCACCGCCCACCCGGAAGAAGCACAGCCGCACACCCCGCCCTACGGCGGCCGTGGTCCCCGGCCCCAGCCCGACTACCCCGAGCCGGCCCGGACCGTGAAGAACCTGGTCATCGCGGCCGGCCGGAAGGCCGCCAGGCCGGTGCAATGGCGGGAAGGCTCCCGGCCCGGCAGCGGCCGCAGCGGGGTGAAACGCATGTACTCACGCTTCGTGGCCCTGCGCATCCCTCCTGCCGGACGCGAGATCCGCAAGAACGCCGACGCCCCCGAACTGCCCGTGCGCTGGCTGCTGGCCGAATGGCCCGCCGACCAGACCGAACCGGTGCAGTTCTGGCTGTCCAGCCTGCCCGCCGACACGGCGCTGGCCACCTTGGTGCGCACCGCGAAACTGCGCTGGCGTATCGAGCACGACTACCGCGAGATGAAACCGGACGTACAGGCCGGCGGCGATGAGGAGGTCGCCGGCCTCCATGGTGACGAGTACCTACGCCGGTCCCCGCGCCTCCGCCGCACGCTCCGGATGGGGCGGGACGGCGACCACATGGTCGAGTTACATCGCATCCCGTTCCAGCACCGGCTCGGCGTTGATGCCGAGACCGGCCCGAGGGTTCACCACCGGAGCCCAGTGACGCATCGCCGCCACGACCTGCCCAGAGGGTCCGGATAAATGCGCCGGTTCATACTTACTAGAGAAGGCGGCGAAATGCCCGGCGGTAAAGAAGACGGCGATGTCGGAACCCCAGGTGGGGGAGCAACGGGCCACGGTCAGGCATGCAGCGGCCTGGTGGGACGTACTGCCGGTCGCTCTGGTCATCTGCGACGGCGATGGTCGGATCCTGCAGTGGGCGATGGCCGCCGAGGCGCTGCTCGGCTACCGGGCCGATGAGGTCCTCAGCCGGTCCGTCACCGACTTTCTGCTCTCCGAGGACCGACGCGCTGTCCCTGCTCTGGGGGAGACGGTCGCCTCTGGGCGCAGCGTGATCGGATCCTTTCTGGTACGGCACAAGAACGGCTCCCTGGTGCCACTCGAGGTGTGGGGGTGCCCGGCAGCCGGAGCGGACGACAGAGGCTGGGGCATGATCTGGCTCGCTGCCGACGCCCGCGCCGCCCAGCGTGCCCGAGGAGCCGACGCCTTGCTGGACGGACTGTTCGCCCGCTCGCCCGTTGGCCTGGCCGTCTTCGACACCGAGCTCCGTTTCGAGCAGGTCAACCCTGCGCTGGAGGCGATGAACGGCGTACCGGCCGCCGCGCATGTCGGTCGGCGGCTGGGGGAGGTCCTGCCCGGGGTCAACACCGAGCAGATGGAAGCGGCGATGCGCCGGGTGCTGGACACCGGCGAGGCGGTGGTGAATTTCCGGCGCATCGGCCGCACTCCGGCCAACCCAGACCAGGACCGGGTCTGGTCCTGCTCCTACTTCCGCCTGGACGACCCGGGCGGCCGCCCACTGGGCGTCAGCGCCTCGATCATCGACATCACCACCGACCAGGACGACGTGGACACCGCACGCGGGCGGGCGCGACTGGATCTGCTCAACGAAGCCGCGCTGCGGGTCGGCACCACCTTGGACGTCACCCGCACGGGGCAAGAGCTCGCCGACCTCGCCGTACCCCGGCTGGCCGACATCGCCACCGTCGACGTACTCGCAGAGGTCACCGAGGCCGCCGACCCTCTGACAGGCCTGTTCGCCGGCGCGGTCATGCGCCGACTCGGCAAGGCCCCGGCCTACGGCATGCCAGCCGCCGATGTCCTCGCCCCCGTAGGCGGTCCCCTGCGCTTCCCAGCCGGCGCCCCCTACGCCCAGGCACTCATCGACCGCCACCCCTACCTCCTGGAACGCTTCGACACCCAGACGCTGGCCCGCGCCGCCCGCCACACCCCCACCCCGGGCCGACTGCACCGCCTGGGCGTGCACTCGATGCTGATGGTCCCCCTCGTCGCCCGCGGCATGGTTCTTGGCATGTCCACCCTGCTGCGCGGCCCAGGCAGCCCCGCCTTCGACACCTCCGACCTCGGCCTCGCTTGCGACCTCGCCGCACGCGCCGCACTGAGCATCGACAACGCCCGGCTCTACCATCGCGAACACGACACGGCACTGATCCTGCAGCGCAGCATGCTCCCCCGCCACCTGCACCCGCCGGACGGCATAGAGGTCGCCCACCGCTACAGGCCGGCCTCCGACGTCAACGAAATCGGCGGCGACTGGTACGACGTCACCACCCTCGCCCCCGGCAAAGCGGCCCTGGTCATCGGCGACGTCATGGGCCACGGCATCACCGCCGCCGCCGTCATGGGCCAGATACGCACCGCCGTACGGACCCTGGCCCATCTCGACTTTCCACCCGACCAGGTGATGCAGCACCTCGAACGCACCATGCAGGAACTCGACGACCCCCTGCTGGCCACCTGCCTGTACGCCGTCTGCGACGCCAGAACCGGCCGCTGCCGACTCGCCCGCGCCGGCCACCCCCCGCCTGTCCTCATCACCCCCGACGGCACCGCGCGCCTGCTCAACCTGCCTCCCGGCGCCCCCCTCGGCATCGGCGACATCCCCTACACCGCCACCGACATCACCTTGGAACCAGGCAGCACCCTCGTACTCTTCACCGACGGCCTGATCGAAACGAGAGGCGGCGACCTCGACCAGCGCCTGACCAAACTCACCGACCTGCTCACCGGCACCACCCACAAGCTGGACCAGCTGTGCGACACCCTGATCAGCCGCCTTGCCCCCACTCCGGCCGAGGACGACATCGCCATCCTTGCCGCCCGCATCAGTCCTCCGACCTGACCGGCAAGCGGCAGGCGAGCCTGCGGCGCCGCATCATCGCTGCCTGCGCCCCGTGCAACCAAGTCAACCTGCCTTCGTCCCACCAGGCAGCAACCGCACCAATCGATTGCGCGAGCAACACCGCCCGGGATACGCCTCACTGGACCTGGTCTGATACACCTCGCCACCGGCCAGACGGCATCGCCGAGCGGCGCAGGCCGAGGCCGTGCCCAACCCGTGCCCGTAAGACCTAAATCTGCTGCACCGCTCGCCTCGGACCCACGCAGGCAACCGCCCGGAGATGCTGCGGGGCCGCCCTACACCTCCGCGCGGTACGTTCGCTGCAGCAAGGTTGATGCTGCTGACAGTAGCGGTCTCGCGGTCTCCATCCGGCCGGTCCAAGCCACCTGACGGCCCCTCACCCAAGTCAGCACGGGGTCAGCAACAGCACCGCCGGCACCCGACACAGAGCGCCACGGAACGCCAAGATCAATAAATTGGCCCTGCCTCCCCTGACCTGCTGAAACGCAGGTCACGAGGCCATCTGCTAGCCTCAGCGGAAGATCCGCTTGAGGTTGTACGACAACGTGGTGGCCGTACCGCGGCTGCTCGCCTTCGACGCGGCCCAGGACCCGCTGCCGCACCCCGTCCTGGACGAGGCCCGCGCGGCCCTGTCCGCGCACTACGCGGCGGAGCTGGGCGAGCCGTTCACCACCGCCGGGCTGTGCTTCTACCGCGACGGACGGGACAGTGTGGCCTGGCACGGCGACCGGATCGGGCGGGGCGCCCGGGAGGACACGATGGTCGCGATCCTCTCCGTCGGCGCGCCCCGGGACCTGCTGCTGCGGCCGGCCGGAGGCGGCGGCACAACGGTCCGGCGGCCGCTCGGGCACGGCGACCTCATCGTGATGGGCGGCTCGTGCCAGCGCACCTGGGAACACTGCGTCCCCAAGACCGCCCGGGCGGCGGGACCGCGCATCAGCATCCAGTTCCGGCCGCACGGCGTGCAGTGACGCGGCCACCCTCTTGCGACGGGCGGTACGGCATCTGGTTGGCTGTCCCCCTCGATCAGTCGCTCAGGGCCTCGGAGAGACCATGCAGGCAGACGTACGCCAAGTCGCCGACGACACCTACCTGGTGCACGGCCACAACACCAACTGGGTGATCCTCAAGGACGGGGACGCCGTCACGCTGGTGGACACCGGGTACCCCGGGGACCGGCAGGGCGTCCTCGAATCCCTCGCCGCGGTGGGCAGCTCACCCGAGGCGGTCGCCGCCGTACTGATCACCCACGCGCACAACGACCACGTCGGCTCCGCCGAGTACCTGCGCGGCACCTACGGCACCCCGGTCTATCTGCACCCGGCGGAAGTCCCGCACGCGCGCCGGGAGTTCCTCCAGCAGGCCACCATCGGCGACGTCGTGCGCAATGCCTGGCGGCCCGGCGTGGTGCCCTGGGCGGTGCATGTGATCCGCGTGGGCGGGACCGCGCACAACCCGGTCACGGCCCCCGAGCCGTTCCCGGCCGAGGGCGCGCTCGACCTGCCGGGCCGGCCCGTCCCCGTGCACACCCCCGGCCACACGGACGGCCACTGCGTCTACCACCTGCCCGACGCCGGGATCGTGATCTCCGGCGACGCGCTGGTCAGCGGCCACGCGACCTCGCGGCTCAAGGGTCCCCAGCTGCTGCACGACTTCTTCCACCACGAGCGCCCCCGGGCCCTGGCCTCGCTGGAGTTGATCGGGGCGCTCGACGGCGACACCCTGCTGCCCGGGCACGGGCCCATCCACCGGGGCTCGGTGCGGGCCGCCGCCGACCAGGCCAGGGAACGCGCCTCCTGAGAACGTCCGGCGGGGCCTTAAGGTTCGTCCCATGGCCTTGCAGATCAGCGCCACGAACCCGGAGCACCCCGCGCTCCTGCTCGAACTCCCCTGGGACATGCCCCTGGAGGAGTGGCCCGAGGAGTACCTCGTGCCGCTCCCCCGGGGCATCTCCCGGCACGTCGTGCGCTACGCGCAAGCCGGCGACGAGGTGATCGCCGTCAAGGAGCTGGCCGAGCGGCCCGCACTGCGCGAGTACGAGCTGCTGCGCGACCTGGACCGGCTGGGCATCCCCGCCGTCGACCCGCTCGCGGTGGTCACCGGCCGCACCGACCGCGCCGGCGCCCCGCTGGAACCGGTGCTGGTGACCCGGCATCTGCGCGGCTCGCAGCCGTACCGCTCGATGTTCGAGACGACCATGCGGCCGGCGACCATGCACCGGCTGATGGACGCCCTCGCGGTGCTGCTGGTGCGGCTGCACCTGGCCGGGTTCGCCTGGGGCGACTGCTCGCTGTCCAACACGCTGTTCCGCCGGGACGCGGGCGCCTACGCCGCGTACCTGGTGGACGCCGAGACGGGCGACCTGCACCCCCGGCTCAGCCCCGGGCAGCGGGAGTACGACCTCGACCTGGCCCGGGTGAACATCAGCGGCGAGCTGCTGGACCTGGAGGCGTCCGGCGCGCTGCACCCGTCCGTCGACCCCGTCGAGTTCGGCCACGAGATCTGCACCCGCTACGGCGGCCTGTGGCAGGAGCTGACCCGCACCTCGGTGTACCCGGCGGGGAAGTACCACTACATAGAGCGCCGGATACGCCGGCTGAACGACCTCGGCTTCGACGTGGCCGAGATGCAGATCGAGCACTCCTCGAACGGCGACACGGTCACCTTCGTGCCCAAGGTCGTCGACGCCGGCCACCACCAGCGCCAGCTGCTGCGGCTGACCGGCCTCGACGCCGAGGAGAACCAGGCCCGGCGGCTGCTGAACGACCTGGAGAGCTGGATGGCCACCCAGGACGACTACGCGCCCGGCGACCCCCTCGCCGCCCGCCCCGAGGTGCTCGCCCACCGCTGGGTGCGGGACGTGTTCCGGCCCACCGTCCGCGCGGTCCCGCTGGAGCTGCGCGGCACCATGGACCCGGCCGAGATCTACCACGAACTGCTCGAACACCGCTGGTACCTGTCCGAGCAGGCGCAGCACGACATAGGCCTCGACACCGCGGTCGAGGACTACATCGCGCACGTCCTGCCGAAGGCCCGCGCGACCCTGGAGCCGACGACCCCCGACTAGTGCGGGACCACGGCCACCGGGCACTCGGCGTGGTGCAGCACGCCGTGGGTGACCGAGCCGATGCGGGCGCCCACCGCCGTGCGGTGCGCCCGGCGGCCGACGACCATCAGCTGGGCCCGGCCGGCCATCGAGAGCAGTACCTGCCCCGCGCTGCCCATCTCGATGTGCTCGGCCACGGGCACCTGCGGGAAGCGCTCGCGCCACGGCCGGAGCGCCTCGGCCAGGGCCTTCCGCTCGTACGGTTCGAGACCGCCGGCGTCGTCCAGGAGCTTCAGCGAACCGGGGCTGTAGGCGAAGACCGGCGGCAGCGTCCAGGCCCGTACGGCCCGGACGGTGGCGCGGCGCGCGGCCGCCGTCTCGAACGCGAACCTCAGCGCGGCCGCGCTGTCCTCCGGAGCGCCGTGCTGGCCGACGACGACGTCCCGGCCGGCCGCCTCCGCCGCCGGCTCGTTCCCGGCGCGCACCAGGACCACGGGCCGGTGCGTCCCGGCTATCACCTGCTGGCCGACGGAGCCCAGCAGGAACCCGACCACCGTGCCGTGCCCGCGCGAGCCGAGCACCAGCATCTCGGCCTCCGCCGCGGCGGCGACCAGCGCCTCGACGGCCCCGCCCTCGACCACGTCGACGTTCACCCGAAGCTCCGGATGGCGCGTGGAAACGGCGCGCACGGCGTCCGCCACCCCGTCCGACACCCAGCCGTGCTGGGTGTCCCGGTCGACCGCGCCCAGGCCCTCGTGGAACCGCCAGGCGTGCACCACGCGCAGCGGCAGCCCCCGGCGTACGGCCTCCCGGCCCGCCCAGTCCAGCGCGGCCAGGCTCTCCTCCGTACCGTCCACCCCTGCCGTGATCGGGCGTGTCATGCGCGGGCCTCCAAGTCCTCGGGCGTCTACGGCCAGTCTTCACTACGCTGCGGGCATGTCCTTGGAATGGGAACAGGTGATCGTCGACGCGGCCGACCCGGTGGCCCTGGGCCGCTGGTGGGCCGAAGCGCTCGGGTGGGTGGTGGTCAACGAGGCCTCCGACGAGTACGAGATCCGGCCGGCGCCGGACCGGCTGCCGGGGCTGCTCTTCGTACCCGTGCCCGAGATGAAGACGATCAAGAACCGGCTGCATCTCGACTTCCGGCCCGACGACCAGGCGGCCGAGGTGGCCCGGCTGCTGTCCCTCGGGGCCCGGCACGCGGACGTCGGGCAGGGCGAGCAGCCGTGGGTGACGCTCGCGGATCCCGAGGGCAACGAGTTCTGCGTGCTGGGCCGGCGCCAAGGCTGAGATCCCGGTCCTCCGCCATCCCGGAGCGAACCCCGGCGATCGAACATACGATGGGCGGGAGCCGGTGCGGTGGCCCCAGCGACACCGCCCCGTGGATCCGATCGCTCGGGGTGGGAGACGCATGGCACAGGGTGCCGACGCAGCACGGACCGTCATTCTGACCGTGGACGACGACCCGGGAGTGTCCCGTGCCGTCGCCCGTGACCTCAGGCGGCGCTACGGCGCGTCGTACCGGATCGTGCGCGCCGAGTCGGGAGAGTCCGCGCTGGAGGCGCTGCGCGAGCTGAAGCTGCGCGGCGACCTGGTGGCCGTGATCCTCGCCGACTACCGGATGCCACAGATGAACGGCATCGACTTCCTGGAGCAGGCCCTGGACGTGTATCCGGGGGCCCGGCGCGTGCTGCTCACGGCGTACGCGGACACCAGCGCGGCGATCGACGCGATCAACGTCGTCGATCTCGATCACTATCTGCTCAAGCCGTGGGATCCGCCGGAGGAGAAGCTCTATCCGGTGCTGGACGACCTGCTGGAGGCGTGGCGGCACAGCGACTACCGGCCCGTGCCCAGCACCAAGGTCGTGGGGCACCGCTGGTCGGCGCGGTCGTCGGACGTGCGCGAGTTCCTGGCCCGCAACCAGGTGCCCTACCGCTGGTACTCGGTGGAGGAGCCGGAGGGGCAGCGGCTGCTGGCCGCGGCCGGGCAGGACGGGCAGCGGCTGCCGCTGGTGATCACCCCGGACGGCACGGTGCTGGTCGAGCCCGAGGCGCCCGAGCTGGCCGCACGGGTGGGTCTGGCGACGACGCCGACGGCGGACTTCTACGACCTCGTCGTGATCGGCGGCGGTCCGGCCGGGCTCGGCGCGGCGGTGTACGGCGCCTCGGAGGGGCTCAGGACCGTGCTCGTGGAGCGGTCGGCGACCGGCGGGCAGGCCGGGCAGAGCTCCCGGATCGAGAACTACCTCGGCTTCCCGGACGGCGTCTCGGGTGCCCAGCTCACCGACCGGGCACGGCGGCAGGCGGCCAAGTTCGGCGCCGAGATCCTGGCCGCGCGCGAGGTGACGGGTCTCGAGGTCAACGGCGCGGCCCGGATCGTACGGTTCGCGGACGGCTCGGCGATCGCGGCGCACAGCGTCATCCTGGCGACGGGCGTGCAGTACCGGCAGCTGGAGGCCCAGGGCTGCACCGATCTGACCGGCTGCGGGGTGTTCTACGGCTCCGCGCTGACCGAGGCGGCCGCCTGCCAGGGGCACGACGTGTACATCGTCGGCGGCGCCAACTCGGCGGGCCAGGCGGCGATGTACCTGTCCAGGTTCGCCAAGTCGGTGACGCTGCTGGTGCGCGGCCCCGACCTGTCGGCGTCGATGTCGTACTACCTGATCCAGCAGATCAACGAGGCCCCGAACATCGAGGTGCGCAGTCACACGGTGGTCGACGCCGCGCACGGTTCGGACCGGCTGGAGCGGCTGACGCTGCGTCATGTGGCGAGCGGTGAGAGCGAACAGGTCGACGCACAGTGGATGTTCGTGTTCATCGGCGCGGCTCCGCTGACCGACTGGCTGGGCGACACCGTGCTGCGCGACGAGCGCGGGTTCATCCTCGCCGGGCCCGATCTGACCCCCGACGGGCGGCCGCCGGTGAGCTGGGAGCTGGACCGGCCGCCGTACCACCTGGAGACCAGCATTCCCGGCGTGTTCGTGGCGGGCGACGCCCGTGCCGAGTCCGCCAAGCGTGTCGCGTCCGCCGTCGGAGAGGGAGCCATGGCCGTCATGCTCGTCCACCGGTATCTGGAGCAGTCATGAGCGGGCAGTTGATGCCGTGCAGTCCCAAGGAGATCGGCTCCCTGTTCCTGTTCGAGAAGCTGACGCCGGAGCAGTTGGGCCGACTGTGCAGCGAGGGCCGGGTGGAGCTGTTCCAGCCCGGCCCGGTGTACGCCGAGGGTGACCCGGCCACCTGCTTCTTCGTGATGATCGAGGGCACGGTCGTGCTGTCCCGCCAGGTCGGCGGCACCGATGTGGAGGTCACCCGCAGCTCGCAGCGCGGGGCGTACGCGGGCGCCATGCAGGCGTACCTGGGCGACCGGGTGCGGCAGGTGTACAACAACTCGATGCGGGTGACGGAGCCGACGCGGTTCTTCGTGCTGCCGGCGGACACCTTCGCGGCCGTCATCAGCGAGTGGTTCCCGATGGCCGTGCACCTGCTGGAGGGGCTGTTCTTCGGTTCGAAGAACACCCAGGCCATGATCGGGCAGCGGGAGCGGCTGCTGGCGCTCGGCTCGCTGTCCGCCGGGCTCACGCACGAGCTGAACAACCCGGCCGCGGCGGCCGTCCGGGCCACGTCGACCCTGCGGGAGCGGGTCGCGAAGATGCGGCAAAAGCTCGCGGTCATCGCCGAAGGCCCGTTCTCCCGGGACGCGTTGGCAGGCCTGATCGAGATCCAGGAGCGCACCGCCGAACGGGTCGCCAAGGCTCCGGCGCTCAGCCCGCTGGAGGCCTCCGACCGGGAGGACGTGCTCACGGAGTGGCTGGAAGACCACGGCCTCGACTACGGCTGGCAGCTGGCGCCGACCTTCGTGCAGGCCGGGCTCGACATCGACTGGCTGGAGCAGGTCGCGGCTGCCGTGGACGAGGAGATCCTGCCCGGGGCGATCGGCTGGCTCAACTACACCATCGAGACCGAGCTGTTGATGAACGAGATCGAGGACTCGACCACCCGTATCTCGCACCTGGTCGACGCGGCCAAGCAGTACTCGCAGCTGGACCGGGCGCCCTACCGGGTGGTGGACGTGCACGAACTCCTCGACAGCACACTGCTGATGCTGTCGGGCAAGATCGGCCCGCACATCCAGGTGGTCAAGGACTACGACCGTACGCTCCCGCAGGTCCCCGGCTATCCGGCGGAGCTGAACCAGGTGTGGACGAACCTCATCGACAACGCGGTGTGCGCCATCAACAGCGCGGGCGGTGACGGCATTCTGACCGTGCGGACGGCGCTGGACCACGAGCGGATGCTGGTGGAGTTCCGGGACACCGGACCGGGCGTCCCGCCGGAGATCAGAAGCCGTATCTTCGATCCGTTCTTCACCACCAAGCCGGTCGGTCAGGGCACCGGGCTCGGCCTGGACATCTCCTGGCGGATCGTCGTGAACAAGCACCACGGCACCCTGCAGGTCGAGTCGGTGCCCGGCGACACCCGGTTCCAGGTGCTGCTGCCGCTGACCGCCGAGACGCCCGACGACGAGGCGTCCGCCCTGACGACCCCCGAGGAGGCAGCATGAGCGGCCAGGCCGCGATCGACCCGAGCGTTCCGCCGAGCGGCACCGGGTGTGTGGAGTGCGACGAGGCCGGCGGCTGGTGGTTCCACCTGCGCCGGTGCGCGACGTGCGGGCACATCGGCTGCTGCGACGACTCCCCCGCCAAGCACGCCACCGGCCACTACCGGGAGACCGGGCATCCGGTGATCCGCAGCTTCGAGCCGGGCGAGGGCTGGTTCTGGAACTACGACACGAACGAACTGTACGAGTCCGGGCCCGAACTCGAGCCTCCGGTCAGTCATCCGGCCGACCAGCCGGCGCCGGGTCCGGCCGGGCGGGTGCCCGCCGACTGGGCCGAGACGCTGCGCTGAACGCCCGCAGGTCAGGCACGCGGTCGTTGTCGGTGCCGCGTGTCAGGATGGGGCCGTGTCACAGACCGCCTTCATCACACCGCCGTTGATCGGCCGGGACGGGGAACTGGCCCGGCTCACGGGCGTACTGGAGCATGCCCGGCGCGGCGCGGCGCGGGCGGTGCTGATCGCCGGGGACGCGGGCGTCGGCAAGACCCGGCTGCTCGACGAGGTCGCCGGGCGGGCGGCGCGGGCCGGGACGACCGTGGTCACCGGGCACTGTGTGGACCTCGGTGACGTCGGTCTGCCGTATCTGCCGTTCACCGAGATCCTCGGCGTGCTCGCCGCCGACGAGCGGTACGCGGCCGTGCTCGCCGCGCACCCCGCGGCGGACCGGCTGCTGGGCGCGGGAGCGGACCCGGCGCGGGACCCAGGCGGGCGGCTCAGGCTCTTCGAGGACGTCGCCGGGCTGCTCGCCGACCTGGCCGCCGCCGCACCGCTGCTGCTTGTCCTGGAGGACCTGCACTGGGCCGACCAGTCCTCCCGCGACCTGCTGCGCTTCCTGCTCAGCCGGGGCGTGTTGCACCGGCCCGGCCCCGGCCGCCGGCTCGCGGTGCTCGCCTCCTACCGCGCCGACGATCTGCACCGCCGTCATCCCCTGCGCCCCCTGCTCGCCGAGCTGGTGCGGCTGCCGGCCGTGGAGCGCCTGGAGCTGCGGCCGCTGCCCGACGCGGAGGTCGCCCGGCTGGTGCGGGCGCTGCCGGAGCGCCCGCTGCCCGAGGCCACCGTGCGCGGCATCGTCGCGCGTGCCGAGGGCAACGCCTTCTACGCGGAGGAGCTGGTCGCGGCGGCCGGTGCGGACGCCGACGGGGTGCCCAGCGCGCTGGCCGACCTGCTGCTGATCCGGGTCGAGCAGCTGTCGGAGACGGCCCAGCAGGTGCTGCGGACGGCCGCGGTGGCCGGTCGCCGGGTCGGGCACGATCTGCTGCGGGAGGCCGCCGGGCTGCCCGAGGACGAGCTGGAGTCGGCGCTGCGCGAGGCCGTGGGACGGCAGCTGCTCGTCCCCCGGGACGGCGACACGTACGCCTTCCGGCACGCCCTGACGCGCGAGGCGGTCTACGCCGATCTGCTGCCCGGCGAGCGGTCCCGGCTGCACGGCGCCTACGCCCGCCTGCTCGCCGCGCGCGGACACACCGCGGAGACCGCGGCCGAGCGCGCCCACCACTACCGCGAGAGCCACGACCTGCCCGAGGCGCTGACCGCGTCCCTGGAGGCGGCCGACCACGCCCAGCGGCTGGGCGCCCCGGCCGAGGAGCTGCGGCACCTGGAGACCGCCCTGGACCTGTGGTCCTCGGTGCCGTCCGAGGCACGGCCCGGCGCCGACGGGATCGACCCGGTCACGCTGACGCTGCGCGCCTCCGCCGCGGCCGCGCACGCCGGGGACTCCCACCGTGCGGTCTCCCTCACCCGGGCCGCGCTCGCCGAGGTCGGCCAGGACGCCGACTCCGCGCTCGCCGCCCGGATCCGCTACACCCTCGCCGGGAACCTGCTCACCGTGGACCGACTGCAGGCCGCCTTCCGGTACAGCAGCGAGGCGCTGGCGCTGATCCCGGCCGAGCCGCCGTCGCGGACCTGGGTGTGGGCGGCGGCCACGCATGTCATGGCGGCCCGTCACCTCGGCGCGGACGAGACGGCCCTGAGCATCGCCCAGCGCGCCCTGGGGGTCGCGGAGGAGCTGGGCATGGCCGACGCCCAGGCCGATCTGCTGGTCTCCCTGGCCAACCTCGAAGGAGGCGGCCGGCGCTCGGCGCAGGGCCAGGAGACGCTGCGGCAGGCCCGGGAGCTGGCACGCTCGGCCGGGCACGGTCCCGTGGAGATGCGGGCGCTGTTCAACCAGGCCATCAGCCGCTTCGAGGCCGGCGACCTCGACGCCTGCCTGCGGCTGCTGGCCGAGGCGCTGGAGCGGGCCCGCCGGGCCGGCCTGCTGTCCTCGCCCTATCCGCTGGGGATGCGGCATCTGCAGCTGCTGGCGATGTACACGCTCGGCCGCTGGGACGAGTGCCTG
Source organism: Streptomyces sp. Ag109_G2-15 (assembly GCF_900215565.1). Lineage (NCBI taxonomy): Bacteria > Bacillati > Actinomycetota > Actinomycetes > Kitasatosporales > Streptomycetaceae > Streptomyces > Streptomyces sp. Ag109_G2-15. Next base: position 7,239,654 of record NZ_OCNI01000001.1, on the reverse strand, counting down.
CGGGTGGCGGCCGACGCCGAGGCGGGGCTGCCCGCCACGGGCGCCTTCGCGGCGGGCCCCGCGCTGTACGTGGCGGTGGCACGCGGGGATCTCGGAGCGGTCGAGCGGGCGCACGCCCTGCTGGACGGCCCGTTCAACTGGATGGGCACGCTGATCGCCGGCATTGTCCTCACCGACGCCGCATCGCTGCGTGGCGACCCGGAGGCGGCCGTGGAGCGGATGCGGGCGACGCTGACGGCGCTCGGCGACGACTCGGGACGGCGGCCCGACGTGGCCGTCCGGCTCGCCGCCCTCTGCCTCGCGGCCGTCGCCGATCGCGCCGCCGAACTGCGCCGGGGCGGGGACGAGCGGGAGCTGCGCCGCTGGACGGACACCGCGGCCGAGCTGCTGGAGCAGGCGCGCGGCTCGGCCGGGCGGGACGAGGAGGGCCGTCCGCAGGGGCCTGAGGGGCAGGCGTGGCTGGCCCGCGCCGAGGCGGAGTGGGCCTCTGCCGTGGCGGGTCCGGATCCGGCGGCCTGGGAGAAGGCGGTCGCCGCGTTCGGGTACGGCGACAGCTACGAGCAGGCCCGGTGCCGGCTGCGCCATGCGCAGGCCCTGATGGCGGCCGGCCGCGGCGCGGAGGCGGTCGAGTGCGCGCGGGAGGCCCGGCGGACGGCGGCCGCGCTCGGGGCCGTACCCCTCCTGGAGCGCGTCGACGAGCTGATACGCGCGGTCCCTTCGCCCGGCGAGGACCGCGTCGCGGCGCTGACCGCGCGGGAGCGGGACGTGCTGCGGCTGCTCGCGCGCGGGCGCAGCAACCGGCAGATCGGTGAGGAGCTGTTCATCACCGGGAAGACGGCCAGCGTGCACGTCTCCAACATCCTGGCCAAGCTGGGCGCCGCGAGCCGTACGGAGGCGGTGGCGGTCGCCTACCGCCAGGGGCTGATCGCACCGGAGCCGACCGGGTCGGGGTGACCCGGTCGGCCCCGGGTGTCAGCGGGTGCAGTCGAGGCGGCCCAGGTCGACGGCGTCGGCCAGGGCCTGCATGCCCTCATCGTTGGGGTGCAGATGGTCGCCGTTGTCGAAGAAGGGCAGGATCCGTTCGCGGACGTAGGGGCTGCGCAGGGTGTGGTCGAAGTCGGTGACCGCGTCGAACTCCCCGCTGGTGAGGATGAACCGGTTGACGTCCTGGCGTACGGCTTCGGCGGCCGGGTCCCATTCGGACCAGCCCTCGAACGGGCCGACGGTCGCGGCCACCACGCACTTCCCGGCCGCGTGCGCCCGCTGGACGATCTCCCGGTATCCGGCGATCAGGTCGGCCGCGGTGACACCGGTGTGGGCCTTGAGGTCGTTCACCCCCTCGAAGAGGAAGACGGTGCGCACACCGGGCAGGGCGAGGACGTCCCGGTCCAGCCGGCGGAGGGCGCTCTGCCCGGCGCCGTCCGCGAGGACCTTGTTGCCGGAGATGCCCTCGTCGGCCACGCCCTTGACGGTCGTCCCGGCCGTGCCGAGGCGCCGGGCCAGGTAGTCGGGCCAGCGCCGGTTGAGGTCGGTGGTGGACTGCCAGCCGTCGGTGATGGAGTCGCCGAGCACCGCGACGGCACCGGTGGCGGCGTTCGACGGGCGTACGGAGACGGCGTCGAGGTACCACCAGGATCCGGTCGTCTCGGCCCAGTTGGCCGCGCCGGCCTCGGCGGTGTGGTCGCCGTGGGTCAGGTACGACGTCTGCATCGCCATCCCGTGGCCGGTGGCCGGGCCCGTCGCGTCCGGGGTGTGCAGGCTGACGACCAGGTTGACGGCGGTGGGGAGCTTTCCGGGCAGCGGGTCACTCCACGCGACGGCGCCGGCCGGGACGGTGACCGTGCGGGCGCCGCCGAAGGTCAGCCGCCGGTTGCTGCCCGGCCGGAGTGCGGCGCCCTGGCGCTGCAGGCCGGCGTAGACGCTGTCCAGGGTCAGCGGGCGGTCGCCGAAGGCGTTGGACAGGCGGATGCGCAGGTCGCCGCCGCCGACGCTGGTGTGCACGACGAGCCGGTATCCGCGGTCGGCGGTGCCCTCCTCCAGCCGGTCGGCACTGGCCGCCCAGGTGACGACTCCGGTGGCCTGGGTGGTGGCCTCGGGCAGCCGGGCGGCGGCCCGGGCGGGTACGGACTGGCAGGCGACGGCCACCAGCAGGACGGCGGCGATCCGGCAGACGCGCCCCAACCGGCCGGTCACCGCGCGAGGTCCTTCAGCGTGACGGACTCACCGGGCTCGAGGCGGACCGTCCGGGACGTGCCTGCGTATCCCACGGAGGTCATGGTGCCGCCGATGCTGCGGATCCGCACCTCGGTGGGTTTCCCGTCCCGCCAGCGCAGGTCGACGACGAAGCCGCCGCGGGCCCCGGCACCGGTGAGCGACCCGGCGGCGGCCCAGGCCTCGGGCAGGGCGGGCAGGAGTTCCAGACGGCCGGGGCGGGAGTACAGCAGCATCTCCACCGCGGCGGCCGGGGTGCCGAAGTTGGCGTCGATCTGGAAGATGCCCCGGCCCTGCTCGACCTGGTAGATGTCGAAGAGGTTGGGAGCGGTGCCGTTGCTGCCGCCGCTGGACGGGCGGAGGTTGTTGACGATCAGCCGGTAGGCCTTGTCGGGGTTCTTCAGCCGGGCCCAGCACAGCGCGCGCCAGGCGTTGGCCCAGCCGAAGCTGTCCATGCCGCGGGCGGTGAGCAGGGCGGTGGCGCCGGCGACGATGTCGGCCGGGGTGGAGCCGTCGGGGCGGATGCGGTCGCCGGGGAAGAGGCCGACGAGCGGGGACAGGTGCCGGTGGGTGGTCTCGCCGAGGTTGTCCGGGGACATCCACTCCTCCAGCCAGCCCGTCTTCGGGCTCACGGCCGGGAGGTGGAGGCGGTCGCGGAGCGCGCCGATGGTGCGGGCGTACTCGGTGTCCCGGCCCAACTCGGCCGCCGCGGTACGGAAGTTGCCGAAGAGCGCCCACACCAGTTCCTGGGCGTAGGTGATGCCCTTGGCGTCGAGCGGGCCCTGCTCCGGGGACCAGTCGCTGTCGGCGATCAGCACCTCCTTCGAGGTGCCCGGCAGGGTGTGGGTGAGCAACCGTGCCTCCCAGAACTCGCAGGCGCCCTTGAGGAGCGGGTAGATCTTCTTCAGGTGGGCGCGCGATGCCGTGAACTCGTAGTGCTCCCACAGGGAGTTGCACAGCCAGGCGTTGCCCGCCGGGTGCCACCACCAGCCTCCTCCACCATAGGGGTTGGTGGAGATGGCCACGGTCCAGCCTGCGTTCTTGCCGCTGGAGTTGCGGTAGCGGTTGCGGGAGTCGTCGAAGAGTCTCCTGGTGAGGTCGGTCCAGGAGGGGAGCTGGGCCACGCAGTAGTCGGTGAACGCGTCGAAGCAGGGGGACAGACCCGCCCGGTCGGCCATCCAGTAGTTCATCTGGATGTTGATGTCGGTGTGGTAGTCGCCCATCCAGTCCGGGTCGTTGCCGTCGAGCCACAGTCCCTGCAGGCCCATGGGGAGGCTGCCCCGGGAGCCGGAGATCATCAGGTAGCGGCCGAACTGCAGGTAGGCGGCCTCGAGTTCGGGGTCCGGTGTGTCGTCCAGGGCGCGGGCCCTGATCCGCTCCCAGGTGTCCAGGGCGCGCTGCTCGGCGGAGGAGGTGCCGAGCCGGATGTCGAACCGTCCGTACAGCGCCTGGTGGTCCGCGACGTGGGTGCGCAGCAGCGCGTCCGCCGGATGGCCGGCGGCGGCGCGGACCTTGGCGCGGGCGAGGGCCTCGGGGTCGAGGGCGGCGTTGCGGTAGTGGGCGGCGGCGTCGGGCGCGTAGTTGGTGCCGCCACTGAGCACCACGGTCAGGTCCTTGCATCCGGAGAAGGTGACGCGGGTGCCGTCGACACGGACGGTGCCGCCGTTGCCGTACGCGGTGACCGCGGCCGCGTACCGCAGTCCGTTGCGGAAGGAGCCGGCGAAGGACGTGGCGCTCGACGTCTTCTCGCCGTGGGTGCCTTCGAGGGTCACGGTGCCGGTGTATCGGCCGCCGCCTTTCTGGGTGAGGTGCAGGACCACCACGTCGTCGGGGCGGCTCGCGAACAGCTGCCTCCGGTACGTCACTCCGGAGCGGACGTACGACGTCGTCACCACGCCCTGGGCGAGGTCGAGGGTGCGGCGGTAGCCGGTGACGGCGCCCAGGTCGTGGTCGGGGATGTCGACGGTGAGCCGGGCGAGCAGGGTGAGCGAGCCGAAGTCGTCGCGGCCGTAGGGGAACTGGCCGTCGGAGTCGAGGGTGTCGTTGAGCCCGCCGGTCCACAGGGTGGCGTCGGTGACGAACAGGACCTCCCGTCCGGGATCGTTGGTGGCGAGCGCGCCGAGCCGGCCGTTGCCGACGGGCAGCCCCTGTTCGATCAGCGAGTGCTCGTCGGCGGGGGCCTGCCACCACAGCTGGTGCCGGGTGTCGGGCGCGGGAGTCGCGGTCGGCCGCTGCGGGACCGCGCTCGCGGTGAAGGAGGGCAGCGAGGCGAGGGCTCCGGTCGCCGCGGCCAGGGCGAGGAAGCCGCGTCTGCTGGGCGGATTCTCCATGAGGGGCTCCGATTTACTGGCGCGGTGACTTGGGGACGTCGATGCGGTCGATGTCCGGTGCGTAGTCCGAACCGCTGTCGAAGGTGAGGGTGTTGGCTCCCGCCTTCAGGGTCACCGGCACGCTCACCGTCTCGACGCTCCGCCAGTCGCCGGTGGAGGGGAACTTGTGCCGGGTGGCGCCGCCCGAGTCGGCGGAGACGTTGACCGAGCGGGCGTCGCCGCTGACGTACGCGACCTTGATCAGGTAGGTGCCGGGCTTGTCGACGACGACGTCGTTGAAGCGGAGCTTGCCGCCGAGGTAGAGGTTGCCGACCTTCTTGCCGCCGGAGCAGGCCGAGCAGTCGGCGACGGAGGCGTTGCCGCTGAGGGTGTTGGCGGCCGACTCGGCCTCGTAGCCGGTGGTGTGCAGGGCGCTGCCGTGCGGGGTGACCGTGAACAGGCGGGAGCCGTGGGCGGGCAGGGCTTCGGTGATCTTGTTCTGGTACGTGCCGAGGTTCTCGTGGTTCCAGAGGTCCCGGACGCCCGCCTTGCCGGTGAAGCCGAGGGACGACCAGTCGGCGGTGACCGCGGAGGGCGAGCCGGCGAGGTTGAACAGGGCCACGGTGTAGCCGCCGTCGGGGTTCTTCGCGGCCCACACCTGCTGCGGGTCGGACGGGGTGACCGGCCGGGCGGCCGGGGCGTCGGCCTGGTCGACGGCGATGACCTCCTTGTTGGTCAGCAGGGAGAGGCCGTAGCCGTCGAGCTTCGTCAGGTCGTCGCCGGTGTAGAGCGGGGACTTGGCGACGGCCCACAGGGTGGCGTAGGTCTGCCGTTCGGCCTTGGTCAGTCCGTCCATGGCGCCGTTGCCGACGTCGAGGGAGTCGAGGTCGTTCCAGCCGCCGGGGCCGGCGTGCCTGGTCCAGCCGGGGGTGTCGTCGAAGCGGTCGTCGACGGAGTTCTCCCAGCTGACGAGGGTGTTGCAGTAGCACTCGACGTCGGTGTCGACGCGCCAGCCGTCGGAGTACTTCTTCCAGTCGGCGGCGTGCCCGATGTCCAGGGACCAGGAGATCTCCAGGTGGATGGGCCGGCCGGTGGCGGCTATCGCCTTCTGCCAGGCGGCCACGTCGGCAACGTTGTCGTAGTTGTCGCCGCTCTTGAAGGAGCCGGGGCCCACGCCGTCGAGCTTGAGGAAGTCGTAGCCCCAGTCGGCGAGCGTCCGGGCCTGGGAGTCGACGTACTTCTGGGTGCAGGGCTTGGCGAAGTCGAGCTTGTAGGCGCTGTCCCAGCCGTTGGTGGTGCGCAGGTCACCGTAGACGATGTCGGCGGTGGTGCAGCCGTCGGCGTGCCAGATCGGCACCTTGCCGTCGCCGTAGGCCTCCTTCTCCAGGCCGACCGGGAGGTAGATGCCGGCCTTGAGGCCCTTGGCGTGGATGTGGTCGGCGACCGGCTTCATGCCGTGCGGGAAGCGGACCGGGTCGGGCTTCTGGCGGGCGTAGGCGTCGAACTCGGGCGCCCAGGTCCTGTCCCGCCACCAGCCCGCGTCGATGTTGACGTAGGTGTAGCCGTACTTCTTCAGCTTGGTGGCGAGTGCGTCGGTCTGCTTCAGGACGTTGGCCTCGGTGAGGTAGCTGTAGTCGCCGTCCGGGTTGAGACCCGGGTACTTGGACGACTGCATGCTCCAACTCGACCAGCCCATATAGGGCTTGGCGGCCAGGGCCGGACGGGCGTCGGCGTGTGCGGCGGCCGGTGCGGTGGTGGCGAGGCCCGCGGTGAGGGCGAGGACGACGGCGGCTCTGAGCCCGCGTGCGGGCAGGACGGAATACGAGGGTGACCACATGGGCCGTACCTCCTGGGTGGGTTCGGGTCGGGGCGGCTCAGCCCTTTCCGCTGCTGGGGGTCGAGGTGATGAAGGACTGGATCGCGGTGGCCGCGGCCCCGCGGGCCCACTCCTCGAAGGGGAGCGGGCGGGTCTGTACGTCGCACTGGGCGGCCGAGCCGAAGGCGGCCGCGGTGAACGCCTCGCGGATCTGCTCGGCGAAGAGGTCGTAGGCGGCCAGGCCCTCGCCGGAGATGATCACGCGTTCGGGTCCGAGCAGGTTGGCCACGGTGGCGATGCCCCGGCCGATGGCCTCCCCGGCCCGCGCGTAGACCTCGCGGGCCCCGGGCACGCCCTCGTGGGCGAGGGCCACCGCCTCGGCGGTGTCGGCGACTTGACGGCCCGTCACCTCGCGGACGCGGGCGACGATGGCGGCGTCCCCGGCGATCGCCTCCACACAGCCGCGGTTGCCGCAGTGGCAGGGCGCTCCTGCCGGGTCGATGACGATGTGGCCGATCTCGCCCGCCACGCCGTGCGCGCCCGCGACCACCTGTCCGTGGACCACGAGTCCGCAGCCGATGCCCGCGCCGACGGTGACCACGGCGAAGTCGCTGAGGCCCGCTCCGGCGCCGAACCACTGCTCGGCGACGGTCAGCGCGCGCACGTCGTTGTCGACGGTGACCGGCAACCCGCTGATCATTCCGGCGAGTTCGCCCAAGGGTACGTCCCGCCACTCCAGGAAGGGCGAGTAGCGCACCACGCCCTCGGCGCGATCGACGTCGCCGGAGACGGCGATGCCGAGCCCGAGGACGGGGGCGCCCGACTCGGCGGCGTGGCCGAGGAGTTCCTGGACGAGGTCCGCGATCGAGGCCAGCACCTTGGAGGTCGCCCGGTCCTGGAGGGGGGCACGCCGGGCGAGGCGGATGCGGCAGCACAGATCGGTCAGTACGGCGATCAGCTCGTCGCCGGTCGCCTTGACGCCGATGAACAGGGCCCGTTCGCCGTTGACCCGGACCAGGTTGGCGGGCCGGCCGAGGGCGGGGCGGGCCTCCTCGTCGGCGCCCTCCACCAGATAGCCGGCCTCCAGCAGGGGGCGGACGGCCTTGGTGACGGCGGCCGGGGACAGCCCCGCGCGGCGGCCCGCCTCCAGGCGGGTCAGCGGGCCGTGGGAGAGGACCGTCGTGAAGACCTGCGAGGCGGCCGGCGTGTGGGCCGGGAACGTCTCGGCGTCGGGGGTCGAGCGCATGGCCGGGAACCTATGGCCATTATTTTCCGCTGTCAATAAAAGAAACAGCGGTTGTTGCGGAGGCAGTTGACGCGCCTGCTCACGGCTCCGGACATGCGGATGCCCCGCGCGAGGCGGGGCATCCGGTGGTGCTGGTGTGTGCTGCCGTGCGTCAGTGACGGACGCCCGACGGCGTGTTGGCGGCGGTGACGTTGACCGCGGCCCACGCCTTGTCCACCGTCTTGTACTCGGTGCTGGTCGCGCCGTACAGGTCCTTGGCCGCCTTCAGCGTCGCGACGCGCGCGTCGTGGAAGTCGGTGGTGGAGACCATGTAGCGGGTCAGCGCACGGTAGAAGATGGCGGTGGCCTTGGTGCGGCCGATGCCCTTCACCGTGGAGCCGTCGTAGGTCGGCGAGTTGTAGTTCACGCCGTTGATCGTCTTCTTGCCGCTGCCCTCCGCGAGGAGGTAGTAGGCGTGCGAGGAGACACCGGAACCGGCGTGCACCTCGGTGTAGTACGTGTCCGGCGACCAGTAGTCGATCGTGCCCTCGAGCTTGTCGAGCGACGGGTGGTCGAGGCGGCGCAGGAACTTCTGGTCCAGGCCCAGCTTCTCGCCGACCAGGTAGTCCGGCGTGTCCTTCGCGTTGTTCGCGTAGAACTCCACGTTGGAGCCGAAGATGTCCGCGAGCGACTCGTTCAGCGAGCCGGGCTCACCGTACTGGTTGCCGTCGGAGTCGACGTAGGTCGGCTCCAGCTTGGCGGTGGCCTCGACCACGCCGTGGGTCAGCTCGTGACCGGTGACGTCGAGGACGACGAGCGGCTTCTTGAACATGGTGCCGTCGCCGTCGCCGTACAGCATGCAGTTGCAGGTCGGGTCCCAGAAGGCGTTGGCGACCTTGTTGCCCCAGTGGACCATCGCGCGGGCGGCCTTGCTGTTGTTGGCGATGCCCTTGCGGTTGAAGGTCTTCTTGTAGAAGTCCAGGGTCTTGGTCACGCCGTACTGGGCGTCGGCGGCCGCGCTGGCACGGCTGGTGGTCTTGTTGTTGCCCCACACGTTGGTGGTGTTGGTGAACTTCGTGCCCGCGCCGAAGCTCTCCGTGTACTTGCCCTTGGCGTCCCGGGTCTCGGTGCCGTACCGGGTCGGGTCCTTGAGCTGGTAGTGGCCGCGCGAGGTCGCCGTGGTGGTCAGACCGACGTTGCCCACGAAGAGGGTCTTGCCGGTGCCGTGCGCGGTCGAGGGGTAGCTCGTCGCGCCGGAGGCGCTCGAGCCGAGCAGACCGGCGGAGGCGTCGGAACCGATGCCGGTGGCCGGGTCGATGGTCTCGCCGCGCTTGCGCAGCGTGTCGACCAGCTTCGGCGACAGGAACTGGTCCGCGTCGGGCGTGTTGCTGCGCACCTTGCCGGTGACGGCGTCGATGACGACCGTGCTGGAGGTGCCCTTGTCGGTGACCGTCACCTGGTAGGCGAGGGCGGAGGAGCCGTCTCGGGCGTCCACCACCAGCTCGGCCTCGCCCGCGTCGCCCTTGGCGACCCGGGCGGCCTTGGCCGCGGCCTGACCCGCGGTCAGCTTCGCCTCAGCGGCGGAGGTCTTGACGGCGTGGCCGGCCGCACGGGTGACGCCCGTGTAGGCCAGCTGCCGGTTCAGGTGGACGACGAGGTCGCCGCCGAGCACCGGCAGTCCGTTGTGGGTGCGGACGAAGCGGACGTGGCGCGCCCCCTCGGGGTCGATCATCACGTCCTGGGCCTGGAGTTCGTCGCCCTGCGAGACACCCGTCGCCGCGGTGTGGGCGAAGGCCGCGGTGCGCGCCGCCTCCACCACCACCGTGGACGTCGAGGCGGCGGACGCGGAGGTCCGCTCCACCCCCGTGGAGGGACCCGCGAAAGCCGTACCGGCCAGGCCCGTGGCAGCCGTCGTCACCGCGACGGCGACCGCCACAGTGCGTATGTGCGGTCTACGCAATCTGATCAAGGTTCCTTCGTTCGAAGTCGGCCGGGATCACCAACCGCCTTGAGACATGGCGCTGTTGGGCGCCACGGAGGCTGGTCGGGCCCCGGGGAGAACCCTTACGTATCGGTCATGCGCACGTAAAGCCGGAATGATCCATTTCGCGGATTTCTATGACAATTCTTTACGAATGCCTTCCGCAGAGTGATCACGATAGGACCAACTGTGTGTCGGCTGTGGAGACGTTGCCCTGATCCCCTAGGTTCCCAGGCCGGAATGTGACCGATGTCGCATCAGAAACCGCATGGATGGGAGTGAGAGCCGGATGGTCTCAGCAAGGGTGGGCAGGGGTGCGGTACTCGGAGCGGTCGCGCTGTCGCTGCTCGCGGTCCCGGCGCGGGCCGCGACCGCGGAGCCGCACGCACCCACGCCGGCGGCGCTCCCGGCGCCCGACACCACCGGCCTCGACGCGGTGCTGCGCTCGGCGGTGGCGCAGGGCGCTCCCGGTGCGCTGGCCCGGATCGACGACGACGGCAGCACGTACCGAGTGAGCCGGGGCGTCGCCGACCGCGGCACGGGGCAGGGCATCAGCACCGACGACCGCTTCCGCATCGGCAGCGTCACCAAGTCCTTCTCGGCCGTGGTCCTGCTGCAGCTGGCCGACGAGCACAAACTGGACCTGGACGCCCCGGTCAACCGCTACCTGCCCAAGCTGCTGCCGGACGACCGCATCACGGTCCGGCACATCCTGAGCCACCGCAGCGGCCTGTACGACTACACCGACGACATGTTCGCCAAGAGCGTGTCCGGCTTCGAGGCGGTACGGAACAAGGTCTACACGTACCAGCAACTGGTCACACTCTCCCTGAAGAAGCCCCGCACCAACGCGCCCGGCGCCGCGTATTCCTACTCCAACACGAACTTCGTCGTCGCGGGCATGCTCATCGAGAAGCTCACCGGTCACTCCGTGAAGACCGAGTACGAGAACCGTATCGTCAACCCGCTGCAGCTGACCGACACTTTCTACGTCCACCCCGACACCAGGATCCCGGGCCGGTACGCGCGCGGGTACCTCACCCCGGACACGGCCGGCGCCCAGCTGGTCGACGCGACCGCGCAGACGGTGTCGTGGGCGCAGAGCGCCGGCGCGATCATCTCCAGCGCGCGGGATCTGAACGTCTTCTACTCGGCGCTGCTGCGGGGGAAGCTGCTGTCCGCTGCGCGGCTCGGGGAGATGGAGCGGTTCAGTCGGGTCAACAGCACGACGTGGTACGGGCTGGGGCTGCGGCGGCGGGATCTGTCGTGCGGGGTGTCTGTTTACGGGCACACGGGGGCGGTGCAGGGGTATTACACGTATGCGTTCGCGTCCAAGGACGGGAAGCGGAGTCTTACGGCTGTGGCCAACACGTCCAACAACGCGAAGGTGCTCAGCGCTCTGGCGGGGGCGTTGGAGTCGGCGTTCTGTGGGAAGCAGGCGAAGTCGGATGTGAAGGACAAGGAGTAGGGGCTTCGTCGTCGGTGCGGGTCGTGGGGGCTGGTCGCGCAGTTCCCCGCGCCCCTTAGGTCGGACATGTGGACGTTCGCTCATGAGTTGCTGGAACTCGGCCGGGCCTGTCTTGCGTTCCTTCTGTTGTGATGAGCGAGCTGGTTCCCGGGGGGAATCTGCCCCTGCCGGATGGTGTATTGCGGCTGCGGGTCGCCGGGCCCTTCGATGTGTCCGCTCTTGTCACGGACCGGGGCGGGAAGGTCGGTGGGGACGGGGACTTCGTGTTCTACAACCAGCCGGACGCGCCCGGTGTGCGGCTGAGCGGGGACAGTCTCGCCGTCGATCCGGTGCGGCTGCGGCCCGGGGCCACCCGGGTCACGGTGGTGGTCAGCGCGGCCGAGCCGGGTACGCCCCTCGGCCGGCTGCCCGCGCCCCGGCTGGACGTCTGCGATGTCTCCGGCCGCGCGGTGGCCCGGTTCACCCCTCCGCGCCCGGGGCCGGAGACCGTCCTGCTGCTCGCCGAGCTGTATCAGCGGGGTGCTGGATGGAAGCTGCGGGCGATCGGGCAAGGGTATGCCGACGGGCTGGCGGGGCTGGCTCGGGACTTCGGGGTGGACGTCGTGGACGACGGGCCGCAGGCGGCGCCCGGTCCGGATTCCGACGGCTTTCTCGGGCTGGTCAACTCCGCCCGGGCGCAGGCCGGTGTGTCTCCCGTGTCGTCCGACGCTCGGCTCGCCTCCGCCGCGCGGGCGCACGCCTCGGCGATGGCGGCCATGGGGCGGCTCTCGGCGGAGGGGCGGGACGGCGTGTCGGTGCACCAGCGGATCACCGCCGCCGGGTACGCGTACGTCACCGTCGGCGAGCATCTCGTGTCCGGGCCGCGTACCCCGGCCGAGTTCGTCGCCTACTGCCTGGAGGCCGGTCAGGCCCGCCGCACCCTGCTCGACCCGGGCTTCGCCCACCTCGGCCTGGCGCACGTCGACGCGGGTGACCGGTACTGGACCGCGCTGTGGGCCAGGCCCCTGACGCCGGGCGAGTTGTCGCGGACGGTCGACGAGGTCGTCGCGCTCACCAACGGCGAGCGGGCGCGGGCCGGGCTGGCTCCCCTGGCGGGGGATCCGCCGCTCGCGCGGGCCGCTCAGGCGCACTGTGCGGACATGGTGGCCCGCGACTTCTACGATCACACCTCCCCCGGCGGTGCCCAGCCCTGGGACCGGGCCGCCGCCGCGGGCTCCCGTCGGCGCACCATCGGCGAGAACATCGCCTGCGGACAGCGCTCCCCGGCCGAGGTGGTGGACGGCTGGATGAACAGTCCGGGTCACCGCGCCAACATCCTCAAGCCGGAGTTCACGCACATCGGGGTCGGCTTCACCGGCGGCGGCCGGGCGGGCACCTACTGGGCCCAGGTGTTCGGTGGCTGACCGGGTACGTTCCGTGATCTTGGCGGAACGGGACCTTCCGGGACACCATGCCCCGCATGAAGGGTGACCTCTTTTCCAGTCAGCACATGGTGCAGCCGGCCGTCGAGCCGGGCATGACCGTCGAGAACGCCAAGTGCATCAAGTACACGGTGAACGGCGAGATGTACGCCCGCCAGGGCGCGATGATCGCCTACCGCGGCGGCCTCCAGTTCGAGCGCAAGGGCCAGGGCGTGGGCGGCATGCTCAAGCGTGCCGTCACGGGTGAGGGCCTGCCCCTGATGGCGGTGCGCGGGCAGGGCGAGGTCTGGTTCGCGCACGAGGCGCAGAACTGTTTCATCGTCGACGTGGAGCCGGGCGACCAGTTCACCGTCAACGGCCGCAACGTCCTGTGTTTCGACGCCTCGTTGTCGTACGAGATCAAGACCGTGAAGGGCTCGGGCATCGCCGGCGGCGGCCTGTTCAACAGCGTGTTCACCGGACAGGGCCGGCTCGGCCTGGTCTGTGAGGGCAATCCGCTGGTCATACCGGTCTCGGCCCAGTACCCGGTGTACGTCGACACGGACGCGGTGGTCGGCTGGACCGCGCATCTGCAGACCTCCCTGCACCGCTCCCAGTCGATCGGCTCGATGCTGCGCGGCGGCTCCGGGGAGGCCGTCCAGCTGATGCTTCAGGGCGAGGGTTTCGTCGTGGTGCGGCCGAGCGAGGCGACCCCGCAGAAGGCGCAGCAGCACTGACGCCTCGTGAAGTGATCTACGCCTCACAGGCAACCCCCTTGGCCGTACCGGCGTCTTGACCGACAACAGACCAAGCCCTGACCCCCGGGGTCAGGGCATCTTTTCGGCGCACTATACACACCATGTATACACATCGTGTATAGAGAGGCAGGCATGTACGGCAAGGCTTTCGCCCCGGAGTACCAGGGCGCCCTCACCACCCTGTCCGTGAACTCTTCGCTGGTCGACGTGTTGAGCGAGGGCACCGAGCGGCTGCGCGAGGCCGAGCGGTCGGGCCGCCCCGACGAGGCGGCCCGCTGCGGGCTCGCCGTCGCCGAGGCGCACCGGCGGCTCGGCCAGGTGCGGGACGCCGACCGGGCTTGGAAGGCGAGTTACCGGTCTGCCCGTGTGGCCGGGGACACGGCCGCGATGGCGTGGGCGCTGTGGAGCGGCGGCACCCTCGCCCGGCAGCGCGGCGCGTTCCCGCTGGCCCGGCGGCTGCTCGGGCTCGCGGCCGAACTCGGCGAGCAGGGCGGCGACATCGTTGTCCGCGGCTACTCGCTGGCGGGCCTCGCGGAGACCGGCCGCATCCAGGGCGACTACGAGGCGGTCGGCCGGCTGCACGAGCAGCTGCTGGCCGAGGCCCGCAGGCGCGGGGAGGCCCGGCACACGGTGTGGGCCCTGGAGGGCATCGCGCAGATGCACCGCAACACCGGGGAGTACGACCAGGCGTACGCGCTCTTCGAGGAGGCGGCGGAGATAGCCGAGCGGGCCGAGGACCGGCGCGGCCACGCCTGGGCGCTGCGCGGGCTCGCCGACATCCTCTCGGTCCGCGACCAGGACACCGAACGGGCGCTGGAGCTGCTGTCGCGGGCGGAGGTCAGCTGCCGGGCGATGAACCTGTCCAGCGCGCTCGCCTACAACCACAAGATGCGCGGCAACGTCTTCTATCGCGCGGGACGGTACGGCGAAGCCCGGGACCTGTACGAGCTGGCCCTGGAGGAGTTCCGGGCGATGAGCGAGCCGCGCGGCGAGGCGCTGGCCCGGCTGGGCCTGGCCAAGTCGCTGGCCCACCTGGGCCACGACCGCGCCGAGACGGCGGCCGAACTCGCGGATCTGGCCCGGGTGCTGGAGCGCAGCGGACTCAGGCACGCACGGGACATGGTGGCCCGGGCGCAGGCGGAGTTCGGCCTGGACGCGGAGGTCGTACGGTGACCCTGTTCCCCTCGGCGGCGCAGGCGCCGCCCTCGGCTCCCGAGATCCTCGACCGCTGCCGGGAGCTGGTGCGCCCCGCGCTGACGGAGGCGGTGGGGCGGCTGCATCCGTGGGTGGCCGAGATGGCCGCGTACTCCTTCGGCTGGTGCGAGGTCGGCGGCGCTCCCGCCGCCGCGCCGGGCGGCAAGGGCGTACGGCAGGCGCTGGCGGTGCTCGGCGCCCGGGCGGCCGGCGCCGACGAGCGGGCCGGGGTGCCGGCGGCGGTCGCGGTGGAGCTGGTGCACGCCTTCTCGCTGCTCCACGACGACATCATGGACGGCGACACCACCCGGCGCCGCCGCCCCGCCGTGTGGAAGGCGTACGGCACAGGTCCCGCGGTCCTCGCCGGGGACGCCCTGTTCGCGCTGGCCGTGGAGACCCTGGCCGCCGCGCCGGGCGGTCCCGCTGCGGTACGCCTGCTCTGCACGGCCCTGGCCGATCTGGTGCGTGGGCAGGCCGACGACCTGCTCTTCGCGGCGCGGCCCTTCGGCGGGCCGGAGCGGGTCACGCCCGAGGAGTACCGGGCGATGGCGGAGCACAAGACGGGCGCGCTGCTGGGCTGCGCCGCGGCGCTCGGGGCCACGCTCGGCGGGGCGCCCGAGCCGGTCGTCGCCGCGCTGGACCGCGCCGGGCGGCATCTGGGCGTCGCCTTCCAGCTGGTGGACGACGTGCTGGGCATCTGGGGCGACCCGGCCGTCACTGGCAAGCCGGTCGGCGGAGATCTGCGCGAGCGCAAGAAGACCTTCCCGGTCCTGGCCGCGCTCGGCTCCCCCGCCGCCCGCCACCTCCCCTCACTGCTGGACCGCCCCGAGGAGGCGGCCACGCTGATCGAGGAGGCGGGTGGCCGTACGGCGGCGCTGACCGAGGCCCGCGCCCACACCGCCGCCGCCCACTCCCTGCTCACCGAAGTCCCACCGGCCACCGCCGACGAACTGCTCCGGCTGCTGGACTTCCTGATGGCCCGCGACCTCTGAAACCGGCACAGCGACGCGGCGCAGCGGCGCACCTGGGCATTTACCGTCGGTTACCCGCAGGTCAATGCCCCGTTGTGCGCCGTTTTCCCAAACTCGCAAGCGCTTTCGAAGAGTTGAATAAAAGGCAGGAACGGGGCCGGAGTTTCGGATTCTTTGAACACACCCCCGCGCACCCCGCGTACCTGTGAGCAAGGACGGGACAGGGGTATCAGCGAGGGATGACCATGACCAAGGCGCAAGTCTCCGCACACGAGTTGGTCGCCGGCCGGTACCGGCTCCTCGAGGTCTTCGCCCGCGAGACGAACCGGCTGTGGTGGTACGCGGAGGACGTGACGGCGAACCAGCCCCGCCTGGTGGCACAGATCGGCCTCCCGGAGACCTGCGACGCGGACACCCTGCGCCGCGCCACGGCCCGGGTCGTCAGGACCTCCGAGATCATGCGGCTCCTGCGCCCCGGCCAGGTCGCCACCGTCGTCGACGCCGTGGTGGAGGCAGGCACCCTGTGGACGGTCACGGAGTGGATCGACGGCACCCCCCTCAGCGAACTCCTCGACCGCGAAGGCCCGTACAACCCCGTGCGCGCGGCGCGGATCGGCCTCGAACTCCTCGACGTGCTCCAGGCCGCGCACGACGAGGGCATCACCCACGGCGAGCTGAGCCCCGGCCAGGTCTTCGTCCGGGACGGGGGCCCGGTCGTGGTCGCCGGGTTCGGGCTGGCGGGCACGACGCTGGCGCCGAGGCTCACGGCACCGTCGTACGCCTCGCCGGAACAGGCCCGCGACGAGCGCATCGGACCGGCGGCCGACCTGTGGGCGCTGGGCGCGATCCTCTACACGACGGTCGAGGGACGGCCGCCGTTCCGCGACCGGGGCCGCCCCGACGCCACCCTGAAGGCCGTGGACCGGCTGCCCCTGCGCACCCCGCTGCGCACCGGCCCGCTCACCCAGGCCGTCCAGGGGCTGCTGCGCAAGAACTCCCGGGAGCGGCTGATCCGGCCGGTGGTCCGCGAGGCGCTGACCCGGGCCCTCGACGAGGACGCCGACGCGGACCGCGACCCCGCGCCCGTGCCCCGGCTGCGCAGCGCCTACGCGGCCGTACGGAACGTGGGCCCGGAACGCGGCAGACGGATGATGGTGGCCGGGACCGCGCTGGCCGTCGTCACGATCGCGGCCGCCGTCCTGGCCGCGACCCACCAGCTGCCCGGCACCTCCACCGCCGCCGAGCCGCCACAGCCCACCGCCACGGCCGCCGCCCCACCGGCCAACCGCCCCGAGAACAACACCCCCAGCCCGAGTGCCACCCCCAGCACCAGCGCCGGCGCCGGCACCAGCCCAAGGCCCAGCAGCTCCCCGTCCCCTTCCCTGCCTGCCGGTTTCCACCGCTACACCGCTGCGGAGGGCTTCTCCGTGGCCCTGCCGGACGGCTGGAAGCGGCTGTCCACCGATCGCGGGGCCGACCACGCCTACCGCATCATCTTCGGCACGGACGCCGACTCCCCGACCCTCGCCGTCACTTACAGCGAGCAGGCCGGCCCGGACCCGGTCGCCGTATGGCGGGACGATGTCGAACCGGTTCTGGAGCGGCTCCCCGGCTACCACCGGGTCGGCACCATCCGGGCCACCACCTACCAGGGACACAGGGCGGCCGACCTGGAGTGGCTGTCCGGGTCCGGCACCGCGCGGGTGCACACCTTCGGTCGCGGCTTCCTGCTCGGCGGCGGACGCAGCTTCTCCCTGCGTTTCACCACACCGGCCGACTCCTGGGACGATGCCACCAGCCGACTCGCGCTCAAGACCTTCCTGCAGACCTTCCGCGAGACCAAGGGCTGACCGGTGCCCCGTGCCGGACAGGCAGGGTCGTCAAAGCATCGCCAATGGGTGGATATAGGCTGTCCAGTCGCACTCGCGCACCGAGTGCGGCCCCGTTGAGTCATGCCTCCAGGAGAGTCATCCGTGACCCTTGCGATCGACCCGTCCGAGACGTCCGCGCCGGCCGCGGTGCCCCTGTCCGACCTCGTGGCGCGGGACGCGCGCGAGTTCGGCGTCTACGCGCGCACCGGCGGCTGGGCGTTCGCGCTGATGGTGGCGCGCAGCGTGCGGCCGGGCGGGCAGGCCGCCGGTGAGACGCCGAAGGTGTCGGCGAAGGAGTTCGCGGAGCTGGCCGGCTGCTCGCCCGAGCGGGTCATGCGCTACTACAAGGCCTGGGACCGCGCGGCCGACGACGGGCTCGTCCCGCACTTCGAGGCGCTCCAGCCGGGCCAGGACGTCGAGCTGCCGGACTCCGACGTGTGGCTGAGCTACTACGTCTCCCGCAACAGCGCCACCTCCGAGCGTGGCACCGCCATCGCCCAGGCGGCCGAGGCCGAGGGCATCCGCCCCACCAAGGCCCTTGAGGTCGCCGAGAACCCCACCGCGCTGCGCGCCGCCATCCTCGCCGACCCCTCCACCGCGCGGGCCGCCCGCTCCGCCCTGCTGGACCGGCTCAAGGAGGACCCGGACCTGCAGGCCGAGCTGGCCCGGGACGTCGTACGCACCGACGACCTGAAGAAGGCCGTCGCCACCGAGAGCCGGGCGGCCGACCGGATCGGCTACGTGCGGCAGATCGCCGAGTCCGGGCAGATCAGGACCCCGGCCGGGCAGACCGTGGACGCGCCCGCCGTCCTGCGCGAAGAGGCCGAGCGGCATCTGTCGCTGATCGACGAGCTGGAGGACGGCGAGGACACCGGCGAGTGGGCCACCGAGGCCTACGACACCATGAGGTCCCTCGTCGCCGAGACGGTCGAGGCCGACCCCGAGCTGCGCGTCCAGGAGCAGCGGACGAAGTTCTACAGCAGTCTGCAGAAGGCGACCCGGGCGTTCGAGGAGCTGACCTTCGACGACGCCCAGGACTTCTACCAGGACGACATGGTCCAGCGCCTGGAGGAACTCCAGCAGGCCATCGGCACCTGTCTGTCCGCGCTGCGCGGAGCCCGCGGGAGCCGGCCCCAGGGGTCCTCAGCCCGGGCTGAGTAGCGGTACTCATGCCCGGCCCCGGCGGCCGCCGCCACGATGGGCTCCTTCCTCTCCTACGGCAAGGAGCCCCGCCATGACCGCAGTGCACCCCGCCCCGCGTACCGTGCCGCGCCGCGTGCCGCCCGCCCTGTTCGCGGGTGTGGTGGCCGTGGGCCTCGCCGTGTCGGCGTGGGACGTGCACGACCGCACGACCTGGTTCCTGGAGACGGTCTGGGCGCTGGTCGGGCTGCCCCTGGTGGTGCTGGTCTGGCGGCGCTTCCCGCTGACCGGGCTGCTGTGCGGGCTGCTGACCGTGCACGCGCTGGTCCTCGCGGTCGGCGGCCACTACACGTACGCGCAGGTGCCGGCGGGCGACTGGGTGCGGGACACCTTCGGCCTGTCCCGCAACCCGTACGACCGGCTCGGGCACCTGATGCAGGGCTTCGTCCCGGCCGTCCTGGTACGCGAGCTGCTCAGCCGTACCTCGCCGCTGCGCGGCAGCCGCTGGCTCGCCCCGCTCACCGTGTGCGCCTGCCTCGCCTTCAGCGCCTGCTTCGAACTGCTGGAGTGGGCGGCCGCCGAGATCGGCGGGCACGGCGCGGACGCCTTCCTCGCCACCCAGGGCGATGTGTGGGACACGCAGTGGGACATGTTCTGCGCCCTGATCGGCGCCGTGCTCTCGCTGCTGCTGCTCAGCAGGGTGCACGACCGTCAGCTGGCCGCCCTGGAGGCCCGTACGGCCGGCTAGTCGTCAGAGCCGGTGTGCCGGTGGCGCGCCCACAGCGGCAGCGCGTACCAGCACACCAGGTACCAGGCGACGACAGCCGCGACCAGCCAGGGCACATAGGCGTCGTGTGTGGCCACCCGGAGGATCAGCAGCAGGGACGAGGTCATGGTGGCGAGCAGCAGGACCAGACCGACGAACGTCATCCGGGCGGCCAGCCGCACCGCCTGCGGCTTGACCCGGCGGCCGGCGACCAGGCGGTGCAGGGAGACCGGCCCGATGAGGGCTCCGGTCGCGCAGGCACCCAGGACGACGGTGACGATGTAGATGACCTGGTCGGCGTCGGGCAGACGGGCGTACTTCGGCTGGAAGACGACGGTCAGCAGGAAGCCGAAGAGGATCTGCACGCCCGTCTGGGCCACCCGGACCTCCTGGATCAGCTCGCCCCACATCCGGTCGGCCCGCTCCTCCTCGCTCTCGTCACGCCCCGTGTGCGGTGGCTCCTGCCTCATGCCGTGCGGGTAACCGTCCGGACGTCAGTGCAAACGGCCGGGCCCGCCCGGTACTACCAGCGCTGCTCCACCTGGTCCTTGATCCGGCGCTCGTACAGGTCGCGGATCGCGGTGAACGTCTCCGCGGGCAGCGGCGGCAGCTTGGCGGCGGCCGCGTTGGCCCGGGCCTGCCCGGGGTTGCGGGCGCCGGGGATGACCGTGGTCACGCCGGGCTGCTCGGCGATCCAGCGCAGGGCCAGCTGGGCCGGGGTGTACCCCTCGGGGGCGAGCGCGGCGAACTCGGCGGCGGCCTCGACGCCGGTCGCGTAGTCGACGCCGGAGAAGGTCTCGCCCTGGTCGAAGGCCTCGCCGTGCCGGTTGTAGGTGCGGTGGTCGTTGGCCGCGAAGACCGTGTCCTTGGTGTACTTGCCGGACAGCAGGCCGGAGGCGAGCGGCACGCGCGCGATGATGCCGACGCCCGCCTCCCGTGCCGCCGGGAGCACCTCGTGCAGGGGCTTCATGCGGAACGGGTTGAGGATGATCTGCACGCTCGCCACGTTCGGCCGGGCGATCGCGGTCAGCGCCTCGGCGCAGGTCTCCACGCTCACCCCGTACGCGGCGATCCGCTCCTCGTCCACCAGGGTGTCGAGGGCGTCGAACACCTCGTCCGAGGAGTAGACGGGGGTGGGCGGGCAGTGCAGCTGCACCAGGTCGAGGCGGTCGACGCCGAGGTTGCGGCGGGACCGGTCGTTCCAGGCGCGGAAGTTGTCCAGGACGTAGTTCTCGGGGATCTGCTCGACCCGGCGGCCCATCTTGGTGGCCACCAGCACGTGCAGATCGGGCCGGCCGCCCAGGAAGGCGGCGATGGTCGACTCGCTGCGTCCGTCGCCGTACACGTCGGCCGTGTCGAAGAAGGTGACCCCCGCCTCGGCCGCCGCCTCCAGGACGGACCGGGCCTCCTTGTCGTCCACGTCGCCCCAGTCGGCGCCCAGCTGCCATGTGCCGAGTCCGACGACGGATGCCCGCTGCCCCGACCTGCCGATTACGCGTTCGTCCATGGCGTCAGTCTGTCATCCGGTCGCGCCTCCTGCGGAACAGCTCGCTCCGGCGGGAACCTGTGGAAGTTTCACCCACATGGGTGATGGGGACTCGACAGAAAGCCGGTTGCTGTAAAGCGGCGCTTAGCGTGTGTCCGTGATCGATCGTTCAGTGAGCAACTTTCCCTCCGAGAGCGGTGGTTCGGCGCCCGTCAGCCGCCGCGGCTTCCTGCGCACCGCCGCCGCGCTGGCCGCCGTACCCGTGCTGGTGGCGGCCGATCCGGCCCGCGCCGCAGCCGAACTCCCGGGGTTTCCGGCCGAGGTGGCGCTCTACCACTCGGCGTACCGCAACTGGGTGGGTGAGATCACCGCGGACGGGCTGTGGGCCTGCGCGCCGACCGGCCCGGAGCAGGTGCTCGCCGTCGTCAACTGGGCCTGGCGCAGCGGATGGCGGGTGCGGGCGCGGGGCTGCTCGCACGGCTGGTCACCGCTGACGATCACCGAGGGCACGACCGCGGACACCCCCGTCCTGCTGGTCGACACGGCGTCTCATCTGACCGGTCTGGCGCTGGAGTCCGGGTCGGCGGTGCGCGCCGGCGCGGGTGTGCCCCTCGAAGCCCTGCTCACCTTCCTGGAGGAGCACGGGCTCGGCCTCACCGCCACGCCCGCACCCGGCGATCTGACGCTCGGCGGCGCCCTGGCGATCGACGCGCACGGCACGGCCGCGCCGGCCGAGGGCGAACGCCCGCCGGCCGGCACGACGTACGGCTCGCTGAGCAACAGGGTGCTGGAGCTGACCGCGGTGGTGTGGGACGAGGGCGCGGGGGCCTATGTGCTGCGGACGTTCCACCGGGCGGAGGCGGACTGTGCCGCCCTGTTGACCCATCTCGGCCGGTCCTTCGTCACGGAGGTGGTGCTGCGGGTCGGCCCGAACAGCGACCTGCGCTGTGTCAGCCGTACCGACATCCCGGCCTCCGAACTGTTCGCGGCCCCCGGCTCCCGCGGGCGCACCCTGGAGACCTTCCTGCGGCGCTCGGGCCGGGTGGAGACGATCTGGTTCGCCTTCACCGAGTTCCCGTGGCTGAAGGAGTGGAGCGTCACGCCGGTCAAGCCGCTCACCTCACGGCACGTCACCTCGCCGTACAACTACCCGTTCTCCGACAGCGCGCCGACCCTCGTGGCCGACCTGGTGGGGCGGATCTTCGCGGAAGCGGCCTGGTATCTGGCGCCGGTGCTCGGCAACGCACAGCTCGACGTGGCCAACCTGGGGCTGGCGGCCACGCTGTCCGCCGATCTGTGGGGGCCGTCGAAGAACACCCTGCTGTACCTCCGGCCCACCACACTGCGGGTGACCGCGAACGGGTACGCGGTCCTCACCACGCGGGCCGGGGTGCAGCGGGTGGTGCACGAGTTCACCAGCCGCTACCGGGAACGGCTCGAGGCGTACGCGGCGCTGGGCCGCTTCCCGGTGAACGGCTCGGTGGAGATCCGGGTGACCGGTCTGGACGACCCCGCCGACACCGGCGTCGCGGGCGCCCGGGCCCCGCTGCTGTCCGCGCTGCGGCCGAGCGCGGCCCGCCCCGAGTGGGACACCGCGGTGTGGCTGGACGTGCTGACCCTGCCGGGGACGCCGTACGCGGAGGCGTTTCTGCGCGAGCTGGAGCGGTTCCTGCTGGACACCTTCGACGGCGGGTACGCCCGCGCGCGCGTGGAGTGGTCCAAGGGCTGGGCCTACACCGAGGACGCCGTCTGGAGCGACGCGGAGGTGCTGGGCACGGCCGTGCCCGGTTCGTTCGACGCGGGGGTGTGGGAGCAGGCGGTCGGGATCCTCGACCGACTGGACCCGCACCGGGTGTTCTCGAACGGCTTCCTCGACCGTCTCCTGCGCTGACTACGCCTGGAAGTAGTGGCCCTCGTCGAGGTCGGCGAGGAGGCCGGGCCCCTGCGGCTCCCAGCCGAGGAGCCTGCGGGTCAGCGCGCTCGACGACGGACAGTCGACGGCGGCGAACCGGCCGAGCCAGCCGAAGTGGTCCTCGGCCTGTTCGGCGGGCACGCCGACGACGGGCACGTCCAGATGCCGGCCGATGACCGCGGCGATGTCCCGGAAGGGCACCCCTTCCTCGTCGGTCGCGTGCAGCCGGGTGCCGGCCGGCGCGGACTCCAGGGCCAGCCGGTACAGGCGGGCCGCGTCCGAACGGTGCACGCCCGTCCAGCGGTTGGCGCCATCGCCGACATAGGCCGACACACCCTTCGCCCGGGCGAACTCGATCAGGCGCGGCACGAAGGCGTGGTCGCCCCGGCCGTGCACGGAGGGGGCGAGCCGGACCAGGCAGGCCCGCACCCTGTACTCGGCCAGCGCGAGCGTGGCCTCCTCGGACGCGGCCCGGTGGCTGCCCGGGGCGGGCCCGTCCTCCTCGGTGACCACACCGTCCGCCCGGGCGATCCCGGTGCCGGAGGTGACCAGGAAGGGCTTGCCGGAGCCGGCCAGGGCGGCGCCGATCGCCTCGATGGCGCGCAGGTCGGTGGCGCCTGCGGCGTAGATGTCGGTGAAGTCGTGGATGAAGGCCAGGTGGATCACGCCGTCGGCCGCGGCCGCGGCGCGGGCCAGGCCCTCGGGGTCGTCCAGACTGCCGCGGTACGCCTCGGCCCCGGCCGACTTCAGCGAGGCCTCCGCCTCGTCCGAGCGGGCGAGGCCGACGACCTCGTGTCCGGCGGCGGCGAGTTCGGGAACGACGGCGGATCCGACGAACCCCGTGGCACCGGTGACGAAAACACGCATGGTTGATCTAGCTCCTCGGATGCTGGGCGGGAATGACTTCATCGTTGGTCCGGGGCCGGGTCCAGGTCCAAAGCCTGTTTCGCATGACGCAATGCAGATCAGGCATCACCACAGCTCAGCACGGCTACGAGCGTCCAGCCGGCGCTCATACGGCAGTACGCTTGAGGCATGACCGACTCGGCCGCCCCCGTGGACCTCGACCTTCGGCTGGTGCGGTACTTCACGGTCGTGGCCGAGCACCGGCACTTCGGCCGCGCCGCGACCGCCCTGCACATCGCCCAGCCGTCCCTGAGCCGTCAAGTCCGGCGTCTGGAGCAGCAGTTGGGTGCCCGGCTGTTCGACCGCACCCCGCGGGGCACCCGGCTCACCGAGGCCGGAGAGGCCTTCCTCCCGCGCGCCAAGGCGCTGTTGCGCGCCGCGGCCCAGGCCGCCGCCGTCGCCCGGGCCGCCGCCGAGCCCAGCCGGATCACCGTCGGCTACACCACCGGCGTCTTCGTCACCCCGGCCGTGCGCGAGCTGCGGCGCGGGTTCCCGGACGCCGACGTGCGGACCGCGCATCTGCGCTGGAACGAGGCGCGGGACGCGCTGCTCGACCACCGCGTGGACGCGCTCGTGGCCCGGCTGCCGTTCGTCACCGAGGGCCTGCGGGTGACGGTCCTCTACGACGAACCACGCGTCCTGGTCGTCCCGCTCGACCACCGGCTGGCGGGCAAGGAGTCGGTCACCGTGGACGACATCGCCGACGAGCCGCTCCCCCGGGTCCCGGACCGGCTCTGGGACGCGTTCTGGCGCATCGACCCCCGGCCCGACGGCAGCCCGGCGCCCGACGGCCCGTACATCGACGACATCGAGGACAAGTTCGAACTCGTCGCCTCCGGGCAGGCGGTGGCGATCGCTGCGGGCGTCCCCGGCATCCACATCCGCCCCGGCCTCGCCTCGATCCCGCTGCACGGCGTCGAACCGAGCCATGTCGCGCTGGCGACCCGCGCGGGCGACAACGGCCGCCTGCTCGCGGCGTTCCGCAGGTGCGCGGAGGCGCTGCTGAACGGCCCCCAGGCGGTCGAGTGACTCAGGTGCCGGGTGTCAGCTGTTCCTGTACGAGGGTCCCGTAGCGGTCGGCGATGGCGTCGAGGTCGGTCTCGCGCAGGTGCGGGCCGCGCGCGATGCCGTACATCACGCCGAGCCCGAGGAGGCCGGCGACGGCGAGTTCGGCGCGCAGGCCGGCGTCGGGGCCGGTGAGCCGGGCGGCGAGGCGTTCGGTCACCTGGGCGCGGAAGTTGGCGCGCAGGATCTCGCCGTGGTCGCCGTGCAGGGGCGCGAAGGCGATGCGCAGCAGCGGGTCGGTGCCGCGCTCGCGCTGGCTCGCCAGCACATGGCGGACCATGTGCCGGCCCAGGTCCGCCAGCGGCGCGTCGAGCAGGTCGTCCGCGTCGGTGTCGAACGACATCACCCGGGCGAAGAGCGCGTCCTTGTTCCCGAAGTACTTCAGGATCAACGGCGCGCTGACACCGGCCCGTTCGGCGACGGCCTTCAACGTGATGTCGGCGTGCGCGTGCCGTGCCAGCAGATAGCGGGCGGCCTTGAGAATGACCGCCTTGGTGGCCTCGGCGTCGCGCCGCGCGGGGCCTTCGGGGGCGGCCGCCCGGGGACCGGATGGAGTGCTCACGCCACTCATGCTCCCTCCAACGCCTCATCGCGAGCGCCCCGGGTGGCAGCTTCGGCGCGCCGGGTGTCGTCGGCCGGGATGGAGAGGGCCGCGGCGCAGGCGGCCAGGGCGATGGTGCCGGCCATGGTGAACGCCAGCAGGTAGCCGTGCAGGGTGGGCAGGGGGACGCCGGCGACGGGGCTGGTGTGGTGGACGAGGACTGCGGTGACGGCGGCGCTGGAGGTGGCCTGGCCGATCGTGCGCATGAGGACGTTGACGCCGTTGGCGGAGGCGGTCTGGGCGGCGGGGACGGCTCGCAGGATGAGGGTCGGGAGTGCGGAGTAGGCGAGGGTGGTGCCGGTGGCCACGACCGTCGCGCCCAGGATGATCATCCACAGGTCGCGGCTGTCGGCGATGCGGACCGCGTAGCCGCACGCGATGACGGCGGCGCCGAGGGCGAGGGTGACGCGCGGGCCGCGCGCGGCGGAGATGCGGGCGGAGAGCGGCGAGAAGAGCAGCATGGTGACGCCGCCGGGGAGCAGGCACAGGCCGGTGGCGACGATCGAGAGGCCGAGGCCGTAACCGGTGGCCTTCGGCGCCTGCACCAGCTGAGCGGTCACGAGCGAGTTGGCGTAGAAGGCGAACCCGGTGAGCAGGGCCGCCACATGGGACAGGCCGACCCGGGGCCGGGTGACCAGGCGCAGGTCGACCAGCGGGCGCTCGGCGCGCAGTTGCTGCCACCACCACAGGGCGAGGACGGCCGCGGCCGCGAGGAACAGTCCGAGGACCCGGGGGCTGCCCCAGCCCCACTGGCCGCCCTGGGAGACGCCCAGCAGGAGGCACACCAGGCCAGCGGCCAGGCCCAGCGCGCCGAGGACGTCGAAGCGGCCGGGCTCACGTACCGGCGACTCCCTGACCGCCCACCAGGTGGCCGCCACACCGAGCGCGCCCAGTGCGCTAGTCAGCCAGAACATGGTGTGCCAGTCGGCGTACTGGACGACCAGCGCGGCGAGCGGCAGGCCGAGGGCGGCCCCGATGCCGACCGTGGAACTCATCAGCGCCACCGCCGAGCCCCTGCGCTCCGGCGGGAGTTCGTCGCGCAGGATGCTGATCGACAGCGGGACGACGGAGGCGGCGGCGCCCTGGAGCGCGCGGGCCGCGATGAGGACGCCGATGTCGGAGGACAGGGCGCACATCACCGAGCCGACGGTCATCAGGGCGAGCGCGCCGGTGAGCACCCGGCGCTTGCCGTACATGTCGCCGGCCCGGCCGAGCACGGGGGTGAGGACCGCCCCGGACAGCAGGGTCGCGGTGACCATCCAGGAGACGGTGGCCGCCGAGGCATGGGTCAGCCGTGGCAGGTCGGGCAGGAGCGGTACGACCACGGTCTGCATGACGGCCATGAGGATGCCGCCCGACGCGAGCACCGGGATGGTGAGGCGGTCCCGCAACCGGGGCGCCGCGGTGGATGTGCCGGGCGGCTGGGGTATCGGGGCGGGGTGGTCCATGGGCGCTCCTGTGAACGTCTCGGACTGATCGGTGAATAAGAATTCACCTTATCGAGTGAATGGCCATTCACCAAAGAATTTCACCCCGCACTCCGTCCGCCCGTCAGGCGAGGTTCTTCTCCAGGGCGCCCAGGTAGTTGCGCATGAAGTGGTCGCGGACACCGTCGGAGGCGGGCGCGAAGGGGTCGCCGGTCAGCCCCTTGACCCGGTCGCCGAAGGCGGACAGCGTCGGCATCGCCTCGTGCACCTTGCCGTGCGAGTCGATGTAGCGCAGCGCCCTGACGTGGGCGAAGGCGGGCTCCGGCGGGAGCTGGGGCACGACGTCGTTGTTGTTGACGAACCGGTACATGCGACCGCCGAAGCCCTTGTTGAACGCCTCGGCCAGCAGCCGGTCGCAGGTGCGGGGCTGGCCGTAGGTGTAGACGCCGTCCGCGGCGAGGTGGGGCTCCTCCAGAAAGAGGCGCGCGCCGGCCAGCATGGCGAGCGCGCCGCCCAGGCTGTGCCCGGTGAAGTAGACGGTCTGGCCGTCGGTGCGCAGCTCCGTGAGGGCGTGGTGGACGTCCGGGTAGACCGACGCCAGGGCCTCGGCGAACCCGTAGTGGACGAAGCCGTTGCCGCCGGGTCCGGGGCACGGCGGGGTGGTGGCGTCGGAGAGCCAGTCCTTGATCTGGGCGGGCTCCGTGCCGCGGAACGCCGTGACGATCATCCGGTCGCCGGCCATCGTGTACGCCTGGGTGTCCTGCAGCGGGAAGGGCGGGGTGAACCGTGTGTGGTGATGCCTGACCTGGCCGAAGCCCCACTGGGCGGCCTGGCGCTCGACGGCGGACTCGTCCTTGTAGGCGAGATCGGCCGCGCGCGCCAGCCAGTACGCGCGCTCGAGGCTGTAGCCGGTCGAGGCATGGTCGAACGAGACGGGTACGGCCATGACGAAGACTCCTTCGGTGGGGGGAAAGCCGCGGTGAAAGATGGGGGAAAGCCGCGGTGGAAGGTGGGGGAAGCCGCGGTGGAGGGTGGAGAGAGCGGAGCGCGCTAGCTCCGGTGCGCCGTCGACCGGGCGTGCAGGGCGCGGGCCGCCCTGGGCCCGAGCCAGCGCTTGAGCCTGCGCAGCACCTCCAGTTGGCCTGCCGCCCTGTCGATGCCGTAGTAGAGCTGCGGCGGCACGTACGGCAGCAGCGGCGAGTGGCGCTGGCCGAGCAGGGCGAACATGCGGTGCGGGGGCAGGTGGATGTAGCGGGGCAGGTTCTCGTACCACTGGGCGCTGTAGCGGGCGGCGCTCTGCGCGGAGAGCAGTTCGGAGCTGCGCTGCCGTTCGTAGGCGGCGAGTGCCGCGGGCAGGGTGGCGTGCTCGCGGAGGGCGGTGGCGAGGCACATGGCGTCCTCGAGGGCGAGGGTGGTGCCGGCGCCGATGGAGTAGTGGGTGGTGTGGGCGGCGTCGCCGAGCAGGACGAGGTTGTCGCGGTGCCAGGTGCGGTTGGTGAGGGTGCGGAAGGCCGGCCAGGGAGCACCGCGGCCGCCGATGAGCGGGTGGCCGTCGAGGATCGAGGCGAAGAGCTTCTCCAGCAGCGCGAGCCCCTCGCCCTCGTCCACCCGGTCCAGGCCGAGGCCGGTGAGGGTCTCCGGGGAGCACTCCATGACGCAGGTGCTGCCCTCGCCGCTGTAGGCGTAGCCGTAGCACCAGATCCAGCCGTGCTCGGTCTCCACGAAGGCGAAGGTGAAGGCGTCGAAGACCTTGGTGGTGCCGAGCCAGAGGTAATGGTTGCGGCCCTCTTCGAGCTGCGTGCCGAAGTGGCCGGCGTGGTGGGTGCGCAGGGCGCTGTGGACGCCGTCGGCCGCCACGACCAGGTCGGCCCCGGGCAGGTCGGCGGCCGTGACCTCGCTCTCGAACTCCAGCCGTACGCCGAGGGAGCGGGCCCGCTCGGCGAGGATCTCCAGGAGGCGGTGGCGCCCGATGCCGTGTCCCTCGTCGCCGGGCTGCCGGGTCACCTGGTCGCGGACGTGGGCCACGCCCTGGTTCCAGCGGACCGAACTCTCCTCGATCGCGCGCGCGGACTCGGGGTCGTGGGTGTGGAGCCGGTCGAGCAGTCCACGCCAGTACGTCACGCCCCAGCCGTAGGTCGAGCCCTCGGGGTCGCGTTCGTGGACGGTGATGTCATGGGCGGGGTTCTGCCGCTTGAGCAGGATGGCGAGGTACAGGCCCGCGGGCCCGCCTCCGACACAGACGACCTTCACGCACACGCCCCTGACGACTACCCATCGTGTTCGAATGGAACCGCAGGGTAGCAGGGCCGCAGGGGTGCGGCCGGACTTCCGAATCGCGTCAGTCTGGCGCGGTGACCCGCGCCACTCGGGCGGGCCGCGGACGAGAAAGATCACCGGAATCCCGGACGTCCCGGCAAGGAATTCCCCGTTCCGCAGCAGAGGGACCCCTCACCACAGCAAGATCATCTTGCTTCAACCTTCTACGACATGTGGCTAATTGTCCGGATCACAGCCAACCGGTTCCGGGCGATTTCTTCCCCTCCGGGACGGCCCGGTAGGCATGCGGAGTCACCACTCGAACTCCCCCACAGGAGGACACGCATGCCCGAAATAACCCGGCGCCGCGCGCTCACCGCAGCGGCCGCGCTGGCCGCCACGGCCTCGGCCGCCACGCTCGTCGCACCCGGCGCCTCGGCCGCCGATCACCAGCACGGCGCACCGGCATCCTTCGACGAGGTCTACAAGGGCCGCCGGATACAGGGCCGTCCGTCGAGCATGGGCGGTCACCACCACGAACACGGCGGCGGCTACTCGGCATTCGTCGACGGGGTGGAGCTGCACGTGATGCGGAACGCCGACGGCAGCTGGATCAGCGTCGTCAGCCACTACGACCCGGTGCCCACGCCGCGCGCCGCCGCCCGTGCCGCGGTGGACGAGCTGCAGGGCGCCCCGCTGCTGCCGTTCCCCGCCAACTGACCGCCCCCGCAAGGACATCCGGAGCACCACGCACATGACCGTACGCAAGAACCAGGCCGCTCTGACCGCCGACGAGAAGCGCCGGTTCGTCAATGCCGTCCTCGAACTCAAGCGCAACGGGCGCTACGACGAGTTCGTCCGCACGCACAACGGCTTCATCATGTCCGACACCGACAGCGGCGAGCGGACCGGCCACCGCTCCCCGTCCTTCCTGCCCTGGCACCGCAGATTCCTGCTCGACTTCGAGCAGGCGCTGCAGGCGGTCGACTCCTCGGTCGCCCTGCCGTACTGGGACTGGAGCACCGACCGCACGGTGCGCGCCTCGCTGTGGGCGCCGGACTTCCTCGGCGGCACCGGGCGCAGCAGCGACGGCCGGGTGATGGACGGCCCGTTCGCCGCGACCGGCGGCAACTGGCCGATCAGCGTGCGCGTGGACGGCCGTACGTTCCTGCGCCGCTCGCTCGGCACGGCCGTGCGCGAGCTGCCGACGCGCGCGGAGGTGGACTCCGTGCTGGCCCTGTCGACCTACGACATGGCGCCCTACAACAGCTCATCCGACGGCTTCCGCAACAACCTTGAGGGCTGGCGCGGGGTCAATCTGCACAACCGGGTCCACGTGTGGGTCGGCGGGCAGATGGCCACCGGGGTCTCCCCCAACGACCCGGTGTTCTGGCTGCACCACGCCTACGTCGACAAGCTGTGGGCCGAGTGGCAGCGCCGGCACCCGGACGCCGGTTATGTGCCGACCGGCGGGACGCCCGACGTCATCGACCTGGACGACACGATGAAGCCGTGGAACGACGTGCGCCCGTCGGACCTGTTGGACCACACGAAGTTCTACACCTTCGACAGCTGATCAGGCCTCGGCGGTACGGCACTCCGGGTGGCCCCAGCCCTGCGCGTTCTTGGCGATGGACTCGCCGGCCGCGTAGCTGCGGCCGCACAGGCAGCGGCCGGGGAACTTCGCCTTGATGGTGCGCAAGGACGCTCCGCCGCCGGTCCGGCGGGGCGCCTTGCGGCGCGGGGCGGCCGCCTTGGGCGTGTCGGGCGACTGCGGCGGCTCCGGGGAGCCGAGGGCGCTGCCGGCCTCTTCCTGGACCGAGGCGGCCTGGCTGGCGGCGCGGTCGGCGAAGTCGTTCAGCGGGTCGCCGTCGACCTGGTGGGCGGGGACGTAGCGGAACTCGACGGAGCGGCCGTCGAGCAGCTCGTCGATGCGGACCACCAGGTCCTGGTTGGCGACCGGCTTGCCGGCGGCCGTCTTCCAGCCGTTGCGCTTCCAGCCGGGCAGCCAGGTGGTGACCGCCTTCATCGCGTACTGGGAGTCCATGCGGATCTCCAGCGGCACGTCCGGGTCGACGGCCGCCAGCAGGCGCTCCAGGGCGGTCAGTTCGGCGACGTTGTTGGTGGCCCGGCCGAGCGGGCCCGCCTCCCAGCGGGCGGGGGTCCGCTCGTCGTCCGAGACCACCCATGCCCATCCGGCCGGTCCGGGGTTTCCCTTCGAAGCCCCGTCGCACGCGGCCACCACACGTTCACGCATGCGGTCGATCATGCCATGGCCGCGCCGGCCACCGTGCCGGGCCCGGTCAGACGTCCTGGAAGCTGGGCCTGTCGCCCTCGGTGGTCGTGGTGTCGATCACGGAGAAGTTCGCGCCCTGCGGATCGCTGAGCGCAGCGAACCGGCCGAAGGGGCTGCCCATGGGCCCGAAGCGCAGAACGCCGCCGAGCTTGGTGGCCCGGGCCACGGCCGCGTCGCAGTCGTCGACGCCGAAGTACACGTTGACGTACGACGGGATCTCGGGCGGGAACTCGTCGGTCATCCGCATCCGGCCCAGGACCGTGTCGTCGCCGATGTTGAAGACCCGGAAGTCGACCCCGTCGTCCTCGAGCTGCTTCGCCGCGTAGGGGAAGACGGCGGTGAGGAACGCGTCCGTCGTCTCCGGATCGCGGGTGAAGACCTCGGCCCAGTTGTAGGCACCGGGCACCGCCGTCGCCTCGAAGCCCTCGTGGACGCCCGCCTGCCACACACCGAACACGGCGCCGCTGGGCTCACGGGCCAGGCACATGGTGCCGAAGTCGCCGACCTGCATCGGCTCCATCAGCACTTCCCCGCCGTTCTCCCGGATCCTGGCCGCGGTGGCGGCGGCGTCCGGCGAGGCGAAGTACAGGCACCACTGCGACTGCCCCTCCTGGCCGGGCATGGGCGGTACGACGGCGGCCACCGCCTTGGCGTTCGCGTAGGCCTGTGTGTAGTGGCCGTACTCCGACGAGGCCTCGCCGAAGGTCCAGCCGAGGACCTCGCCGTAGAAGCTCTTGGCGCCCTCGAGGTCGCTGAACATCGCATCGGCCCAACAGGGCGTTCCTTCAGGTTGCACGGCCATGGTCGCGGGCCCTCTCCGGTGAGCGGATTGTCCGAATCCTCACGCTAGCCATCCCTCCTTCGGCCCGCGCGCCGAACGGAGGCAACCGTCCGACACTGGACGAGAGGGACGGCAGCCTTCGGCGGGACGGGGCGCGGGATGTCGGAGTCGACGGTGACGGCAGGGACGACACGGGCCTGGTCGGTGACCCGGCCCGGGCCGGTGGAGGAGGATCCCCTCCGGTTCGTCGAGCGGCCGGTGCCCGTGCCCGGGGACGACGAGCTGCTGGTCCATGTACGCGTCTGCGGAGTGTGCCGCACCGACCTGCACGTCACCGAGGGGGACCTGCCGGTGCACCGGCCCGGCGTGACCCCCGGGCACGAGGTGGTGGGCGTGGTCGCCGGGTTCGGGGCGGGCGTCGAGGGTTTCACGGTGGGCGACCGGGTGGGCGTGGCCTGGCTGCGGCACACCGACGGCGGGTGCGCGTACTGCCTGCGGGGCGCCGAGAACCTGTGCCCCCGGTCCGAGTACACCGGCTGGGACGCCGACGGCGGCTACGCGGAGTACACGACCGTGCCGGCCGGCTTCGCCTACCGGTTGCCGGGCGCGGTGGACGACGTGGCGCTGGCGCCGCTGCTGTGCGCCGGGATCATCGGCTACCGCGCGCTGCGCCGCGCCTCGCTGCCGCCGGGCGGCCGGCTCGGGCTGTACGGGTTCGGGGGCAGCGCCCACCTGTGCGCGCAGGTGGCCCTCGCCGAGGGCGCCACGGTGCACGTCCTGACCCGCGGCACGGACGCCCGGCGGCTGGCCCTCGAGCTGGGCGCCGCCTCGGCACGGGACGCGTACGACCTGCCGCCGGAGCCCCTGGACAGCGCGATCCTCTTCGCCCCGGTCGGCGACCTGGTCCCGGTCGCGCTGCGGGCGCTCGACCGCGGCGGGGTCCTGTCCGTGGCGGGCATTCACCTGAGCGACGTACCGCCGCTGCGCTACGAGACCGACCTGTTCTACGAGAAGGAACTGCGCAGCGTCACCTCCAACACGCGCGCGGACGGCCGCGAGTTCCTGGAGAAGGCCGCGCTGCACGGGGTCCGCGCGAAGACGCACACCTATCCGCTGTCGCGCGCCCCACAGGCCCTGAAGGACCTCAAGGCCGGCCGCTTCGACGGCGCGGCGGTGCTGGTGAACGACCTCTCCTGAGCCTCTCCCGAGTCCAAACGTACGGCTGTCACCGCGTGCGGGGGCAGGGACCCGGCGCGCGGTCACGCACACCACCCCCCAACGCTCTCAACGGCGGGTTTACACCACACCATGATCAAAAGCGCCCCCTTCGCGCTATACCCGAAGATCACGCGTCCTGTTTGGCTGGTCGGAGCGCACCAGCACCCCGCGCACCATCGACCGATCCGAATCACCCCTGTTCGCCTCTCCGCAGGAGGGAATGTGTCCACTCCGGACATCGCCACCGGTTCCGCAGTCGAGGAGCCCGATCCCGGACCCCTGACCGACGGGCAGCTCACCAGCCTGAGCACGCGGGCGGCCCGAAACCTCGCCACCACGACCAAGTCCGAACCGCAGATGCAGGCCATCACCTCGCGATGGCTGCTGAAGACCCTGCCGTGGGTGGACGTCAAGGGAGGCACGTACCGGGTCAACCGCCGTCTGCAGCTGCGTACCGGTCGCGGGCGCGTGCACTTCGAGCAGAACGGCGCCGACGACATCCGGGTCATCCCCGAGACGCTGACCGAGCTGCCGATCCTGCGCGGCTACCCCCACCTGGACGTGCTGCGGGAGATGGCCACCCGCTTCCAGCCCCGGGAGGTGCGCCCGGGCCAGGTGCTGTTCGAGGCGGGGCAGCCGGTCACGGAGGCGTACCTGGTCGTGCACGGCCGGTTCACCCGGTTCGCGGCCGGCAAGTACGGCGAGGAGGAGATCGTCGGGGTCGTCACCGACGGCGACCAGATGGGCGACGAGGCGGTCGGCCAGTCCGACCCGCTCTGGCTCACCTCGGTGCGGGCGGAGACGGCGGGCGTGGTGCTGGCGCTGCCCTGGGACGTCGTCCAGGAGTTCACCGAGCGGGTGCCGTCCCTCGCAGCCCATCTCCAGGCGTATGTCGAGCAGCAGCGCAAGCCGATGAACCGCAAGGGCGAGGCGGAGGTCCCGGTGCAGGCCGGCCACGTCGGCGAGCAGACGCTTCCCGGCGGCTTCGTGGACTACGAACTCGCGCCCCGCGAATACGAGTTGTCCCTCACCCAGACCGTGCTGCGGGTGCACACCAGGGTCGCCGATCTCTACAACAACCCGATGGACCAGACCCAGCAGCAACTGCGGCTCACGGTGGAGGAGATCCGTGAGCGCCAGGAGTGGGAGCTGGTCAACAACCGGGAGTTCGGGCTGCTGCACAACATCGACTACGGCCAGCGGATCAGCTCCTTCACCGGGCCGCCGACGCCCGACGACATGGACGAGCTGCTCTCCATGCGCCGCAAGACCAAGGTGTTCCTGGCACATCCGAAGGCGATCGCGGCCTTCTTCCGGCAGTGCAACCGGCGCGGGCTGGTGCCCGGCAGCGCGAACATCGACGGCCACGAGATCCCGGCCTGGCGCGGCGTCCCGATCTATCCGTGCAGCAAGATCCCGATCAGCGACGACCACACCAGCAGCATCATCGCGCTGCGCACCGGTGAGGCCGACCAGGGCGTCATCGGCCTCTACCAGACCGGTATCCCGGAGGAGTTCCAGCCGGGCCTGAACGTCCGCTTCATGGGCATCGACACCGCCGCGATCATCAACTACCTGGTCACCGCCTACTACTCGCTGGCCATCCTGGTCCCCGACGCCGCGGGGATCCTGGAGAACGTCCAGCTCGGCCGGACCGCCGACTGACGGCCTGGAGCACGCCATGAGCACACCCACCCACTCCTACGCGCTGCCCGGGCCGCCGAACATCGCCCAGAGCATGCGCAGGCCGCGGCGCACCGGGGTGATCCCCGGACTGCACCACCAACCCGCCGCTCCCGCTGACCCGGAGAAGGCCGCGGAGATCGACCGCCGGCTGGAGACCTGGGCCCGTGAGCTGGATCTGTTTCCCGAGGCCTGGACCGGGGACTTCTCGGACTTCCAGTTCGGCCGGGCCGTCGTACTCCAGCATCCGGGCGGCCTCGACCTGGACCGCCTCACCGCCGCCGGCAAGCTGCTGCTCGCCGAGAACATCGTCGACTCCTGCTACTGCGAGGAGGACGAGGGCCGGGGCGGATCGCGGCGCGGTCTGGGCGGCCCGCTGATCATCGCCCAGTCGGCGCTCGATCCCTTCCACGGGACCCCGGAGCTGGAGGAGGAGTGGCGCGAGGGCATCGGGGCCGACGGTCCGCTGCGCTCGTACCACTTCGCCCTCGCGGACTACGCGTCCTTCGCCACGCCCAGTCAGACCGACCGGTTCGTGCACGACATGGCCCGGCTGCACATGGGCTATCTGGGCGAGGCCGCCTGGATGGAGACCAAGTACGTGCCGCGGGTCTGGGAGTACCTGGTCATGCGGCAGTTCAACAACTTCCGCCCCTGTCTGTCGCTCGTCGACGCGGTGGACGGCTACGAACTGCCCGAACAGGTCTACGCCCGGCCGGAGATCCAGCGGATCACCGCCCTCGCGTGCAACGCCACCACGATCGTCAACGACCTGTACTCCTTCACCAAGGAGCTGGCGAGCGATCCGGACCATCTCAATCTGCCTCAGGTGGTGGCCGCCAACGAGCGGCGCGGGCTGAAGGCGGCCTATCTGAAGTCCGTCGAGATCCACAACCGGATCATGGAGGCCTTCGAGGAGGAGTCCGCCCTCCTGTCCGCCACCTCGCCCCTCGTCGAGCGCTACGCCCAGGGGCTGTCCGCCTGGGTCGCCGGCAACCACGAGTGGCACTCGACCAACACCCGCCGTTACCACCTTCCCGACTACTGGTGATCCCACCAGTTTTCTGAAACACCGTCAGACGCACTTCGAGGAGTCACTGTTGACCACCGCCCCTGTCGCTCGGAAGACCACCACGTCAGCTCCGGTGCCGACCCAGTCCACGTACCAGACCCGCGTCGCGGACTACTGGAACGCCGAGGAGAACCCGGTCAACCTCGAACTCGGAAAGATCGACGACCTGTACCACCACCATTACGGCATCGGGGACGCCGACTGGTCGGTACTCGACGAGCCCGACCCGGGCCTGCGCAAGGAGCGGGTCACCAGCGAGCTGCACCGTCTGGAGCACGCCCAGGCCGAACTGCTGGCCACCCACCTCGGCCCGCTCACCCCCGCCGACCGCGTCTTCGACGCCGGCTGCGGCCGGGGCGGCGGCAGCGTCGTGGCGAACCTGCGCTACGGCTGCCACTCCGACGGTGTCACGATCTCCGCCAAGCAGGCCGACTTCGCCAACGAGATGGCCCGCAAGCGGGGCATCGACGGCAAGGTGCGCTACCACCACCGCAACATGCTCGACACCGGCTTCGAGTCGGGCGCGTACGCCGCGTCGTGGAACAACGAGTCCACCATGTACGTCGAGCTGGACCTGCTGTTCGCCGAACACGCCCGGCTGCTGCGCCGCGGCGGACGGTACGTGGTGATCACCGGCTGCTACAACGACACCTACGGGCAGGCCTCGCGTGAGGTGTCCCTGATCAACGCGCACTACATCTGCGACATCCACCCGAGGTCGGAGTACTTCCGCGCGATGGCCAAGAACCGCCTCGTCCCGGTCCATGTGGAGGACCTCACCGAGGCGACGATCCCGTACTGGGAACTGCGCAAGCAGGCCGACCACCTGGTGACGGGGATCGAGGACGCGTTCCTCACCGCGTACAAGAACGGCAGCTTCCAGTACCTGCTGATCGTGGCCGACCGGGTCTGATCCCTGCGGCCGACGGGCGGGGCGGTGTCCAACGACACCGCCCCGCCTGGTATTTCGTTCGACAGGGAGCGCGCCGGGCCGTTGGATGGGTGCTCATGTGTGCGGTGAAGATGCACGAGGACGAGGTCGAGATCGACGCTGCGCTGGTCCGGAGGATGATCGCCCGGCAGTTCCCCGCCTGGGCGTCGCTCCCGGCACGGCGCCTCGCGTCCTCCGGTACGGAGAACGCGATGTTCCGGCTGGGGACGGAGCTGGTGGTACGACTGCCCCGGCGTCCCAGCGCCGTCGCCGACGTGGCGCACGAGCAGCGCTGGCTTCCCCGCCTGGGGCCGCAGCTGCCGGTGGCCACGCCCGAGCCGGTGGGGCTCGGCGAGCCGGACGAGGACTTCCCGTGGCCCTGGTCGGTGTACCGCTGGCTGGACGGGCGCAATCCGGTCGCGGGTGCCGTCGAGTCGCCGGAGCGGCTGGCCGAGGAGCTGGGGGTGTTCGTGGCGGCCCTGCGCCGGACCGACGTCCAGGACGGGCCGTCCGCCCAGCGGGGCGCCCCGCTCACGACGCGGGACGAGCCGACCCGAGCAGCCCTGGAGCAGCTGACCGGCAGGATCGACACGGACAGGGTGACCTCCCTGTGGGAGCGTGCGCTGCGCGCCCCGGAGCACGGCGGGGCGCCGGCCTGGATGCACGGCGATCTGTCCCCCGGGAACGTGCTGGTCTCCGACGGGCGGCTGAGCGCGGTGATCGACTTCGGCTGTGCCGGGGTCGGCGATCCCGCCGTGGACCTGATCGTGGCCTGGAACCTGCTGCCCGCGAGCGCCCGCGACACCTTCCGCAAGACCGTGGGCGCCGACGACGCCGAGTGGGCGCGCGGGCGGGGCTGGGCGCTGTCGATCTCGCTGATCCAGCTGCCGTACTACTGGCACACCAACCCGGCGCTCGCGGAGAACTCCCGGCATGTGATCGCCGAGATCCTCGCCGAGGCCGGGTAGCGGCCCAGCCCGCCCCGAGGCGGATCACTCGCCCGCGTACGCCTTGTCCAGCTCGGCGATGTCGAGCTTGCCCATGCTCAGCATGGCGCGGCTGGTGCGGGTCGCCTTCTCCGGGTCCGGGTCGCCGATCATGTCGATCAGCCGGTCGGGGACGACCTGCCAGGAGACGCCGTACCTGTCCTTGAGCCAGCCGCAGGGGCCGCCCTCGCCGCCGTTCTCGGTGAGCCGGTTCCAGTAGTAGTCGATCTCCTGCTGGTCGGAGCAGAAGATCTGGAACGAGATCGCCTCGCTGAACCTGAACTGGGGGCCGCCGTTGAGCGCGATGAACTTCTGCCCGTTGGCCGTGAACTCCACGGCCACCACGGAACCGGCCGGTCCGGGACCGGCCTCGGTGTAGCGGCCGACGCGGCCGACGCTGGAGTTCTTGAAGATCGACACGTAGTAGTCGGCGGCCTCTTCGGCCTGGCCGTCGAACCAGAGACACGTGGTGAATCCGTCGGTGGTCATGAGCACCTCCTGGAGCGTGGAACACGGTCATGTGTATCGACCGGTGCGCGCCACGAAACTCATCGGTCGGGCACCGGTCGGCTTCCCGGGCACGGGGCCCAGCGCGCACTAGCATCCGGGGCATGACGTCTGCGTCCGCCGGGACCGTCCGGCCGTTTCGACTGTCGATCCCGCAGAGCGATCTGGACGACCTGTACGACCGCCTCGACCGCACCCGCTGGCCGGCCGAACTGCCCGGGGCGGGCTGGGAGTACGGCGTTCCCGGCGGCTACCTGCGGGATCTGGCCCGGTACTGGCGGCACGAGTACGACTGGCGGGCCGCCGAGGCGCGGCTGAACGAGTGGCCGCAGTTCACCACCACCGTGGACGGGGCGCACATCCACTTCGCCCATGTGCGCTCCCCGGAGCCGGCGGCGACCCCGCTGGTCCTGACCCACGGCTGGCCAGGGTCGATCGTCGAGTTCCTGGACGTCGTCGGGCCGCTCACCGACCCGGTGGCGCACGGCGGCGAGGCCGCCGACGCGTTCCATGTCGTGGTGCCGGGCATCCCGGGCTTCGGTCTCTCCGGGCCGACCACACAGCCCGGCTGGGAGGCCGCCCGGGTCGCCGACGCCTGGGCGGAGCTGATGCGGCGGCTCGGCTACGAGCGCTTCGGCGCGCACGGCGGCGACTGGGGCGCGGCCGTCTCCCGCGAGCTGGGCCGCGCCCATCCCGACCGGGTGACCGGCGTCCACCTCACCCTGCTGCCGGGCGCCCAGGCCGCCGAGGAGCCCGGCGAGGAGGAGCTGAGCCGACTCGGCCCCGAGGAGCGGGAGAACACCCTCGCCTCGTGGCGGCGGTGGGCGGACTGGTCGCGGGAGGGCACCGGCTACGCCGTCCTGCAGTCCACCCGGCCGCACACCCTCGCATACGCGCTGACGGACTCGCCGGTCGGTCAACTCGCCTGGATCGTCGAGAAGTTCCGCGAGTGGACCGACTCCGAGGAGGTGCCGGAGGAGGCCGTCGACCGGGACCGGCTGCTGACGAACGTCATGCTGTACTGGCTGACCGGCACGGCCGGTTCGTCCGCACGCCTCTACTACGAGCGGGCACACGCACGCGGCCGCACCGCCCGGCCCGCCGAGCCGTCCACCGTGCCGACGGCCCTCGCCCTGTTCCC
Organism: Streptomyces sp. Ag109_G2-15; assembly: GCF_900215565.1. Taxonomy (NCBI): domain Bacteria; kingdom Bacillati; phylum Actinomycetota; class Actinomycetes; order Kitasatosporales; family Streptomycetaceae; genus Streptomyces; species Streptomyces sp. Ag109_G2-15. The sequence goes on along the minus strand of NZ_OCNI01000001.1, from coordinate 7,200,276 downwards.
GGCCGAGCTCCAGATCCCGCTGCGCCACAAGGCGGACCGGACCGAGAACATCGTGCGCTGGACGGAGTTCGACCGGGGCGGGCACTTCGCGGCCCTGGAGGAACCGGACCTGCTCGTCGCCGACGTCCGGGCCTTCTTCCGGCAGCTGCGCGAGCAGGGCATCGGCTGAGCCGAGCGGACCGGGGCCCGTGTCTCAGGCCGCCAGGCACAACCCGTTGTACCGCTTGTACGGGTGCTGCGGCACCGCGGCCGTACGGTGGGCCGCGCCGGTGTGCCGGGTCAGCTCGCCCTGCGCGAGCGACAGCAGGTCGCCGAGGCCCAGGCCGAGCGCGTGCGCGGCGGCCGCGAGGACTTCGGAGGAAGCCTCCTTGCGGCCGCGCTCGATCTCGGAGAGATAGGGCAGGGAGATCCGGGCCTCGTCGGCCACGTCCCGGAGCGTGCGCTCCTGCGCCAGCCGCTCACGGCGAAGTACCTCACCGACAAGGTCGCGCCACAGGGGCTCCCTGGGCGCGGGCTCCGGTGCGTCCGTCCGGACCGGCTGCGGACGGACCGGCTCCGGGCGGAGCGGGATCACATGGGCTTCGTTGCTCACCTGGTTGCTCACCCCCTCACCCTAGGACCCGAGTTCCACTCGCGCGCACACGCGCTTCCCGACCGGTACGCGCTCCACGGTCACCCGCGTGGCCAGGGCGTGCACGATCTCCAGACCGTGCCGGCCGACGCGCTCGGGGTTCCTCGGGAACCGGCGGGGCAGGGCCGAGCTGCTGTCGTACACCACCACCGTGACGGCGGTGTCCGTGCCTTCCAGCTCCAGGATGTACGGGCCGCTGCTGTGCCGGTCCGCGTTGGTGACCAGCTCGCTCACGACGAGGAGCAGGTCACCGTCGGTCCGGCTGTCGATGGCGGCGCACCACTCGGTCCTCAGCTGCTGCAGGAACTGGGCCGCGAAAGCACGTGCGTCGGCGATGCATCCGGGTTCGCCGGTGTAGTGCGCCGCCCGTCGCAGCGGCTCCACGGGTACGTCGAAACCAGTCGGTACCACTGCCCCGCCCAGGTATTCGGTCATGCGTGTCTCTCTCGGAAGCCCCATCCGGCCGTTCAGTGTTGCACCACTCCTCGTACCCCGAGCCGCGCCCGGCAGTCCCCCGGTGCGTTCGCCGAACGCGCACAGCGAGCTTCGTCACATCCGCCGGACCGGGGCTGTGGGGCCGCTCACGTCGCCGGAGCGTTCTCGGCCGGGGAGTTCTCGGCGGGAGGCTTCTCTGCCGGAGAGTTCTCGGCGGGAGAGTTCTCGGCCGGCGGCTGCTCCGGAGCGCTGGTCTCCGCGGCACTGGACTTCTCCGCCGACTGTCCGGTCTGCGCGGACTCGCTCTTACTGGACGGAGGCTCCGACACGGAGGACTCCGAGGACGGCGGCCCTGAGGTGGAGCCCTCGGTCGACGGGGACTGCGAGGACGGGGATTCCGAGGACGGGGATTCCGAGGACGGCGACTCCGAGGACGGCGACTCGGACGACGGGGACTCCGACGACGGGGATTCCGAGGACGGGGATTCCGAGGACGGCGACTCGGACGACGGGGACTCCGACGACGGCGACTCGGACGACGGCGACTCGGACGACGGCGACTTCGACGACGGCGACTCCGAGCTGGGCGAGGTCGAGGACGACGACGAGGACGACGAGGACGACGAGGACGACGACGAGGACGACGACGGGGACGACGGGGACTCCGAGAAGAAGAACGAGGAGGACGAGTTGGAGGGGCCGGTCGACGTAGGTGTCGGCCCGATCCAGGGGTAGACGTCCCGCGGCGGCTTGGTCTGCCGGTCTCGGCGGCCGCTGTCGTCGCCACGGTAGCGGTGGAACCAGTCGTCGCGGTGGGAGTCATAGATCACGAAGACGTTGACGATCACCGTGGTGGGCCGCACGACGATGACGTTCGTGGGCTGGTACGACGCCCAGCGGTCGCCGGTCTGCCGGGGCGTGGTGCGCTGGGCGACCGGCGGGGTCAGCGGGTTGCCGCAGGCGCAGCGCCCCCGGGGCACGCCGTGCCCGTCGACCAGGACGGCGGTGCCCGACTGGAGGACGGCCTGGTAGGAGGTGCCGGAGCCGCTGCGGTAGCCGTGGTTGGTGACACGGGTGTCGGCACGCAGCGTCATGGGGGTGAGCGACCGCAGGTAGGTGGGGACGGCGGAGGGCTGGATGCCGGCCTCTGCCGCGTACGCGCGGTTCTTGGCCGGGTCGGCCTGGAGGACCTTGATCTGCTTCTCGACGTCACAGCTGGGGCGGTTCTGGACACCGCTGTAGAGGCCCGGCGCGCCGCCGTCGACCGCGCGTATCTGATTGACGGGTGCGGACGTGGTCGCCTGGGGGCTGGTGCCCGGGGAGGATGTGGTCGCCGGCGCGGAAGTCTTCCCCGGGCCGGAGGTCTTTCCCGGGGCGGTGGTCTTCGGCGATGCGGAAGTCTCCGTAGCCGTCGACTCCATGAAGGGGTCCGGGCCGGTCTTGCTCGCGGCCTGCAGGAAGACCTCGCCGCCCTGCGCGGTGCCACCGCCACCGGGGCGGGTGAGGACCAGCGCCACCACGACCGCTGCGACCACGACACCGGTGAGGGCGGCCACGCGCGGCGCGGACCTCCACCACGGCCGGTGCGGTCCACCGTCCCCTGCGCCGGAGCCGCCGCCGGGTGGTGGTTCGGGCGGTCCGGCGGGGGGCTGGGAGGGTCCCGAGAGCGGGCCGGAGGGCGGTCCGGTCGGGCGGCCGGATGACGGAGGTTCGACGCTCACGAGCACTTCTTCCCGTCGCGATGCGCGGCTCAGATCACGATGCGCGGCTCATGTCCAAGAAAGACCCGTTTGCCATGCATCTGTTGCACAATGATCCCATTGTGTGCTCCTGCCCCAGGTGCCTCGCAAGCCGACGCGGACGGGCCACCCGGCGGGCGGGGTGCCCGGGCGCTGCCTAGCGTGGCAAGGGTGAGTCCTGAGAGCGTCCCCGTGCGGCCCGTCGCCCGCCACGGCTGGGTGCAGGCCGCGGCCGCGGTGCTGACCGGGCTGGCCGTCATGGTCGTACTCGCCGCGCTGGGTCTGTGGGCGGTCGGAGCGGCGGATCTGCCGGACGGCGCGTTCGCCCGGGTGGTGATGGCGACGGTGGTGGCGGCGGTCGGCGGCACGCTCGAACTCTCCGGCAACGCGGGTGCGCTGGCGCAGACCCGGGCCGGCCTCACGGTGATCCCGCTGTCGGTGACCCTCGCCGGTGCCCTGGTGATCGGCGCGGGCTTTCTGCGGCCGCTCCGGCACCGGGCGGTCGCCTCGGCCCGGGAGCTGGCGGGCTGGGCCGCGCGGATCGCGGTGCTGTGGCTGCTGGCGCTGCTCGGTCTCGCCTTCGCCGCCCGGCAGACCTTCGCCGTGGACGTGGGCAACGGCACCCTCAGCGATCTCACCGGCCTGTTCGACGCGGCGCCGAAGGTCGGGTTCACCACGGACGTGCCGCTGACCGTGCTGTTCGGGCTGGTGTGGCTGGCCGGGGTGCTGGTGCTGACCGTGCTGGTCGCGCCCGGCGCGCCGCTGCCGGGGCGGCTGCTGCGCCGGCAGGAGTCGGTGCGCCCGGCCGCGTACGCCATGGTCGTGCTGCTGCTGGTCTACGTCGTCCTGGGCCTCGTCGTCGCGCTGGTGTCGGCGGTGACGCGCGGGCACGTCGCCGAGACGTTCGCGGTGATCATGCTGGGCCTGCCCAACCTGGTCTGGCTCGCCCTCACCCTCGGTCTGGGCGCCACCTGGAACGGCCGGGTCGAGGGTCCGTTCGGTCTGCCCATGCCACATGTGCTGGATCAGATCCTGCGCACTCCCGATGTCTCCACGCTGAACCTGCGCACGCTCACCGCCTACGACACCGGGATGTGGTGGCTGGTGGTCACCGACGTGGTGGTGCTGTCGGCGGTCGCCTTCCTGATGGCGGCGCGTTCCCCGGCCCGGGTCCGGGCCTGGCAGCACGCCCTGCGGCTGGCCGTCGCCCTGGCCCTGACGGTGCTCATGATCTGTCTGCTGTGCCGGGTCTCGGCGCACTACGGCCTGTCCCTGCTCGGCATCGGCGAGCTGGGCGGCGGCCTGTCCGGGGAACTGTTCCTCAGGCCCCGGCTGTGGCAGGCGGTGGGCCTCGGGGCACTGTGGGGCCTGGCCGCCGGTTTCCTGGGGGCGCTGCTGGCCCGGCCGGTGCACCGGCGGGGCAGGGTCGAGACGCCCTAGGAGTCGACACGCCCTAGCGGAAGAACGGCTGAGCCCACTCCGGTGGCTGTGGCGGTTCGGCCTGTGTCCGCAGGTCGGTCTCCGTGTCCGGGTCGCTGTCGCCCTCACCATCGCTGTCGGCGGCGTCGAGGGCGCCGCTCGGGGCCGCGCGCAGGGCGGCGACGAAGTCGCGGCAGGTGTCGTAGCGGGCGTCCGGGCTCTTGGCGAGGGCCCTGGCGAAGACGGCGTCGACGGCCGGGAGGAGGTCGGGGCGGGACTCGCTCGGCGGGGGCGGCTCGTCGTACTGGTGGGCCCACAGCAGGGCCATGTCGTCCTCGCGCACGAAGGGCGGGTGTCCGGCCAGGGTTTCGTAGACGACGCAGGCGAGGCCGTAGACGTCACAGCGGCCGTCGACGGGCCGGCCGGAGATCTGCTCGGGCGCCACGTAGTCGAGGGTGCCGACGAACTGGCCGACGCTGGTGAATCCGGTCAGGGACAGCGACTTCTTGGTCAGCCCGAAGTCGGTGAGGTAGACGTGCTCGGGGTGGTCGCTGTCGGTGCCCCGGGCGACCAGGACGTTGCCGGGCTTCACGTCCCGGTGGACCAGGCCGTGATCGTGGGCGGCGTCCAGCGCCGAGGCCACCTGCGCGGCGATGCGTACGGCGACCTCGAACGGCAACGGGCCGCGCTCGTCGAGGAGATGGCGCAGATCGCTGCCGGCGACGTAGCGCATGGCGATGAAGAGCACGCCGTCCGTCTCGCCGGCCTCGAAGACGGGCACGATGTGCGGGTGGTCGATCGAGGCGGCCACCTGGGACTCGTGGGTGAAACGCTTCCGGAAGGTGTCGTTGCGGGCCAGTTCCGGGGCGAGGAGCTTGAGGGCCACCGTGCGGTCCAGGCGCAGGTCACGGGCCCGGTAGACGACGGCCATGCCGCCGCGGCCGATCTCGCTCTGCACCAGGTAGTTGGCCACCTGGCACCCGATCAGTTGCGAGGGCCGGCGGGAGGACAGGCTCGTCTGGCGCGCCATCAGGGCTCACCCTTGGGGGCCACGTGCCGGGTCGGGGCGTGCCCGGTGTCCTCGTCCGGCGGCGTCCGGTCGGTGGCGTAGGTGTGCAGCCGTCGTCCGTCGCCGTACAGCCACCGTCCCTCGTCGGCGTCGTACACCCACATGGACTCCCCGTCCAGCACGACCCCGATCCGTAGTCCGCGGGTACGGTCCCCGAAGGACTGCCCGTCCAGGCCACCGGCCGCGAGTTCCTCCACCGCGGACCGGTAGTCGGCCAGGGCCTCTTCGGCGCGGGCCAGCAGCGGGCGTGGGTCCGCGGTGCCGGCGGGCGGGCCGTCGCCGGCGGGCGGATCCTTGGGTACGGCGATCAGGTGACGGCCGTCGACCCAGGCGGCCCAGCCGTTGGCGCAGCGGATGTGTCCCCAGTCGCCGAGCCGCTCCACCAGCTCCACGGGCAGCAGCGGGTCGAGGGGCACCGTGGGCCGGGCGGGGTCCGGGGTCTCCCAGGCGGGCATGCCGTTCGGCGGGACGACGTGCGTGGGCCGGAATCCGGGGGGCTGCTGTTTGGTCATGGCACCGCCTACTTCCGCATCACGGCGGGTTCGTGCCGGCGCAGCAGCCGGGCGACCAGGAGGCCGTAGCCGGCGGACAGCACGAGCAGCATGGCGAGGTCCAGCAGCCAGACGCCGGCCGAGTGCCGGAACAGGGGGTCGGCGGTGAGGTCGCCGGGCACGATCCGGGCGAGGTCGACCGTGCCGGCCATGGCGCCCAGCGCCCAGCGGGAGGGCACCAGCCAGGACAGCTGTTCGAGGACGGGTACGCCGTGCAGCGGGAGCAGGGCCCCGCAGAAGACGACCTGGACGATGGCGAGCAGCACCAGCAGCGGCATCGTCACCTCCTCCTTGCGCACCAGCGCGGAGACCAGCAGGCCGAGCATCATCGCGGTGAAGGCCAGCAGGGCGACGGCGAGGGTGATCTCGAGCAGGGGAGGCAGCAGGACGCCGTGGCCGCCGGGGGCGCCCAGGTCGACACCGAGCAGGGCGACCAGGGTGAGGACGACGGCCTGGACGACCGTGATGGTGCCGAGCACCACGACCTTGGACATCAGGTACGCCGATCTGGGCAGGCCGACGGCGCGTTCGCGCCGGTAGACCACGCGTTCCTTGACGAGTTCGCGCACCGCGTTGGCGGCGCCGATGAGCACGCCGCCGACGCACAGGATGAGCAGCGCGTTCATGGCGGTGTCCTGGGTGAGTTTCCCGCCCGCGAGGGCGCGGTCCATGGCGCCCATCACGAACGGCAGGGCGATCATGACGGCGAGGAAGGTGCGGTCGGCGGCGAGGACGGCGGTGTAGCGGCGGACGAGGGTGCCGAGCTGGGCACCCCGGCTGCGGGGGCGGGGCCGGGGTACGGGGGCGACCGGCGTCGAGTCCGGGCGGCGGGGCTGGGTGGTGGCCTCGGTGACGTAGTGCCGGTGGAACGGCGAGTCGCGGTACTCCCCGGCCCAGTCCCGGTCCTGGTCGCGGTCGAAGGCCTCGAAGGCCTCCGGCCACTGCTCGAAGCCGAAGAAGGCGAGGGCGTCGTCGGGCATGCCGTAGTACGCGATCCGGCCGCCGGGGGCGAGCACCAGGAGGCGGTCGCAGACGTCGAGGCTGAGGACGCTGTGTGTGACCACGATGACGGTGCGGCCGTCGTCGGCGAGACCCCGCAGCATGTGCATCACCGACCGGTCCATGCCGGGGTCGAGGCCGGAGGTCGGCTCGTCCAGGAACAGCAGCGACGGCTTGGTCAGCAGTTCCAGGGCCACGCTGACCCGCTTGCGCTGCCCGCCGGAGAGGCTGTGCACGGGCTGCTCGGCGCGCTGTTCGAGGCCGAGTTCCCGGATCACCTCGTCCACCCGGGCGCGCCGTTCCGCCCTCGCCGTGTCCTCGGGGAAGCGCAGCTCGGCGGCGTAGGACAGGGCTGCGCGCACGGTGAGCTGGGGATGCAGGATGTCGTCCTGCGGGACCAGGCCGATGCGCCCGCGCAGCTCGGCGTAGTCGTGGTACAGGTCCCGGCCGTCGTACAGGACGGTGCCGTGGTCCGCGGGCCGCTGGCCGGTCAGGGCGTGCAGCAGCGTGGACTTCCCGGCGCCGCTCGGTCCGACCACCGCGAGCAGGCACTTCTCCCCCACCGGGAAGGAGACGTGGTCGAGCAGGACCTTGCGGCCCTGCTCGACGGCGACCGTGAGGTCCTGTACGTCGAGGGAGATGTCGCCGCTGTCGACGTACTCCTGGAGTTCGTCGCCGACCAGGAAGTACGCGACATGGCCGATGCCGATGATGTCGTCGGGGCCGACCGGGGCGCGGGTGACGGGCCGGCCGTTGAGGTAGGTGCCGTTGTGGCTGCCGAGGTCGACGATCTCGTAGCCGCCGGCCGCCAGGGCGTGCAGTTCGGCGTGGCGGCGGGAGACGGTCAGGTCGTCGACGACGAGGTCGTTGCCTTCGGCGCGGCCGATGCGGATCGGGTGCGTGGGCAGCGGCCGTACGCTGCTCGGGGTGCGGAAGGTGCCGGTCAGCTCGGGATGCGAGATCCCCGAGGGGCGGTCGGCGGCGGGTGCGCGCGGGCCGAGCGGGACGGCTCGGGGGCCGTCGTCGGGGTTGCCGAAGCGGATGACGCTGCCGGGGCGGACGTCCCACTCGCGGATGCGGCGGCCGTCGGCGTAGGTGCCGTTGGTGCTCTGTGCGTCCTTGAGCGTCCAGCCGTCGTGGCCGCAGCTCAGCACGGCATGGTGCCATGAGACCCGGGCGTCGTCGAAGACGATGTCGCTCAACGGATCACGTCCGACGTGGTAGTCGTGGCCAGGCGTCATCACCGTGGAGCCCGTGTCGGTCTCCAGTACGAGTTCGAGCGACGTCGGGGCGACCGGCTGCTCCGCCATGGCCAGAATTCTACCGATTCGCTCACATGTGCGCCCCTGCGGCCGGGAGGATCCCGAGGGTGTTCGGTACCCGACGTGGCACGTGTCAGGCGACAGGTACGACGAGTGCCGGGAGGGTGCGCTGCATGCGCAGCGCGTCGACGGACTCGGCGAGCAGCTCGTACTCGGTGGTGTCGTCGTGGGCGGCGATCCGCACCAGCCGTCCGCCGGCCAACTCGTCCGCGACCAGCTCCTGCTGGACGTCGTCGGCACACCAGGCGCGCAGCAGCGCGGGGACGTCGGCCACCGTGTCCGCGACCGGGACGAGCGCACCCGCAGGGAAGGCGGGGGCCTCCGGGCTCGGGTCGAGCCGCTCGGCGATCCAGGACGCCCGGTCCCGTAACCACCACAGGGCCAGCGCCAGGGTCGGCGCGCGATAGGTGCCGAGCGGTACGCCGACACGCTGTCCGCCGCACATGCCGTACGCGGTGACATGGCACAGGAATTCGTCGTGCACGATCACTCCCCCGAACGCATCGCTGTGGTGCCGGCCGAACCCTCGCTTTCCGCGCGGCTCCTGTGCGGTGAAAGTGCCCCTGATGTTCGAGTATCGCCACTCCCGAAACACTGTCACCATGACTTTCCGGCCAGTCTCTTGGCATATTCACCGCCTGCTCTGGCCGAAAATGCACCGGCCAAAGGGCGCCTCCGTCATTACCCGGGAGGTAATCGACCCACCCACCGCGGCTCGGGCATGGTGGTCACACCGGATCGGCGAAACCCCGGATCCGGTTCCTGACCAGCAGATATGACCTCGATGGAGGCTGATTCGCCATGACCGTGAACACCAACAGTTACGACAGCGCCGTCGCCCGTTACTTCGAGGCCTGGAACGCCACCGAGCCGGAGGCCCTGCAGAAGGCGGTCGCCGCGGCCTGGACCGCGGACGGCAGCTACACCGACCCGCTCGCCGACGTCCGCGGGCACGACCAGATCGCCGCTGTGATCGCCGCGGCCCACGAGCAGTTCCCGGGCTTCGCTTTCCGCCCCCTCGGCGCGGTGGACGGGCACCACGACACCGCGCGGTTCGGCTGGGAGCTGGTGAACGAGGCGGACGGCTCGGCGCCGGTGGCGGGGTTCGACGTGATCACGCTGGACGGCGAGGGCCGGATCCGGCAGGTCCTGGGCTTCCTGGACCGGCTGCCGGGCGCCTGAGGCCGGGGCGCAGACGGGTTTTCCCGCTCGCGGCGGACGACAAGAAGTCCGGCACGGCGGGAAATCCGGCACGGCGGGAAATGCGGCACGGCGGGAAATGCGGACGCGGAATGCACCGCCGTCCTGCGGAAAAGCCTGGAGAAATGCGGCTGGACCCAGGCGGTCCGGCCACGGTCCGCCGCATTCTTCGGCACCCGCGAACCGGTCAGGCTCGAGCGTGCTGCCGTACGCCGTCGACCCAGAGGCGGCGGCCCGCCTCTGGGTGGGCGGCGAGCGGCTTACGGCCTGACGATCGCGTCGATCCGGGCCAGTTCCTCGTCCTCGAAGTCCAGGTTGCGGATCGTGCCGACGCTGTCCTCGATCTGCTGCGGGCTGCTCGCGCCGACCAGGGCGGAGGTCACCCTGCCGCCCCGGAGCACCCAGGCCAGGGCCAGCTGGGCCAGGGTCTGGCCGCGGGACTTGGCGATCTCGTCCAGGGCGCGCAGGCGACCGACCAGGTCCTCGGTGACCGCGTCCGAGTTCAGGAAGGGGCTGTCGCTCGCCGCCCGGGAGCCCTCGGGGATGCCGTCGAGGTAGCGGCCGGTGAGCAGGCCCTGCTCCAGCGGGGAGTACACGATGGAACCGACCTGCAGCTCGTCCAGAGCGTCCAGCAGGCCCTCGTCCTCGGGGCGCCGGTCGAGCATCGAGTAGCGCGGCTGGTGGATGAGGAGTGGGGTGCCGAGTTCGCCGAGGATGCGGGCGGCCTCGCGGGTCTGCTCCGCCGAGTAGTTGGAGACGCCGACGTAGAGCGCCTTGCCCTGCTGGACCGCGGAGTGCAGGGCGCCCATCGTCTCCTCCAGGGGAGTCTCCGGGTCGGGGCGGTGCGAGTAGAAGATGTCGACGTAGTCGAGGCCCATCCGCTTCAGGCTCTGGTCGAGCGAGGAGAGCAGGTACTTGCGCGAGCCCCATTCGCCGTACGGGCCGGGCCACATCAGGTAGCCGGCCTTGGTGGAGATCACCAGCTCGTCGCGGTACGGCGTGAAGTCGGCCGTCAGGGCCTCGCCGAGCGCGGACTCGGCGGCGCCGGGCGGCGGGCCGTAGTTGTTGGCGAGGTCGAAGTGGGTGACACCGAGGTCGAAGGCGCGGCGCAGGATGGCGCGCTGGGTCTCGACGGGCCGGTCGGGCCCGAAGTTGTGCCACAGGCCGAGGGACAGCGCGGGGAGCTTCAGGCCGCTTCGCCCGGTGCGCCGGTAGGGCATGTCGGCGTAACGGTCGGGGTGTCCGGTGTACAACGCGACTCCAGAGGGGTTGGCACAGGTGAGTCCGGTTCCGGGGAACCGGTGCCTACTCTGTCGCGGCCCGCGGGCAGTGGTCCAACAGGAGAATCCGATGGAATTCAGCGGATACGCTTCTGAGTCATGGAACTGCGCCATCTCCAGCACTTCGTCGCGGTCGCCGAGGACCAGCATTTCACCCGCGCCGCCGAACGCCTCATGGTGTCCCAGTCCGGCCTGTCGGCGTCCATCCGGGCGCTGGAGCGGGAGCTGCGGGCGCCGCTGTTCGTGCGCACCACCCGGCGGGTGACGCTCACCGAGGCGGGGCGCGCGCTGCTGGTGGAGGCCGAGCGGATCCTGGCGCAGGTGCGCTCGGCGCACGAGGCGGTGGCGGCGGTGCAGGGCGTGCTGCGCGGCACCCTGGCGCTGGGCACCGAGCAGTGCATCGCCGGGGTGCATGTGGCGCGGCTGCTGGCGGCCTTCCGGCGGCGCCATCCGGACGTGGAGATCCGGCTGCGGCAGGCGGGCTCGGGCGCGCTGGCCGAGGAGGTCACGGCCGGGCGGCTGGACCTGGCCTTCGCCTACCGGACCCAGGCGGACGACGACCAGCTGCGCTCGGTGTCGCTGACCAGCGAGCCGATGACCGTCCTGTGCCATCCCAGCCACCGGCTCGCCTCGGCCGGCGCGGTGCTGACACCGGACGACCTGGCCGGAGAGGTCTTCGTGGACTTCCACCCGGACTGGGGGCCGCGCCGCACCACCGACGCCGCCTTCACGACGGCCGGCGTCCGGCGCACGGTCGCGCTGGAGGTCAATGACGTGCACAGCCTGCTGGACCTGGTGGACGAGAACCTCGGCATCGCCGTCGTACCGCGGCACTTCCGGCACAAGCGGCCCTCGCTGACGGCGCTCCCACTGAAGGGCACGGGCGAGGCGGAGTACGAGACCGTGGCCCTGCTGCCGCCGGAGCGCGCGACGAGCCCCGCGGCCCGCGCCCTGGTCCAGCTGCTGGAAACAGAGGCTCTGACACCTCCCCAGGCCTGCTGATTCGGGACGGGTGCCGCTCGGCTTCCACGGAAGCCGGATTCCGCACGCATGACCGCGCGCGATGCGCCATGGTGGACGCATGCATGCGAAGGACATCCTCATCGACGGCTACGGCCGCATCCAGGAAGAAGTCCATGCCGCCCTCGACGGCCTCGGACCGGACGAGCTGCACTCCCGGCCGGCCCCCGACGCCAACTCCATCGCCTGGCTCGTCTGGCACCTGACCCGGGTGCAGGACGATCACATCGCCGACGCCTTCGACCTGGACCAGGTGTGGCTGTCCCAGGACTGGCAGAAACGCTTCGGCCTCGACCTGCCCCACCACGACACCGGCTACGGGCACACACCCGCGAAGGTCGCGAAGGTGCGGGTCGAGTCGTCCGACCTGCTCACCGGGTACTACGACGCCGTGCACGAGCAGACCCTCGGCGCCCTGCGCGGGCTGGCCGCCAAGGATCTCGAACGGGTTGTGGACGTGCGCTGGGATCCCCCGGTCACCCTGGGCGTGCGCCTGGTGAGCGTCCTGTCCGACGATCTACAGCACATCGGACAGGCCGCCTACCTGCGGGGGCTCGTTCAGAGCGCGGACTTGTAACCCGGCAGGACCACGTCCTCGATGAGGGCGTTGCGCTCGTCGAACGGGATGAACGCGCTCTTGAGGGCGTTCACGGTGACCGTGCGCAGGTCCTCGACGGTCCAGCCGGCCTCCTCGACCAGCAGGGACATCTCCCGGGTCATCGTCGTGCCGGAGACCAGCCGGTTGTCGGTGTTGAGGGTGACCCGGAAACCCAGGTCCTTCAGCGCGGTGATGGGGTGCTCGGCGATCGAGGTGGCGCAGCCCGTCTGGAGGTTGGAGGTCGGGCACATCTCCAGGGCGATCCGGCGGTCGCGCACCCAGCCGGCCAGGCGGCCGAGCTTGCCGTCGACGATGTCCTCGGTGATGCGCACGCCGTGCCCGATGCGCTGGGCGCCGCACACCTGCAGCGCCTGGTGGATGCTGGGCAGGCCGTGCGCCTCACCGGCGTGGATGGTGAACGGCACGCTCTCGCGGCGCAGGTGCTCGAAGGCGGCCAGGTGGTCGGCGGGCGGGAAGCCGTCCTCGGCACCGGCGATGTCGAAGCCGACGACACCGGCGTCGCGGTAGGCGACGGCCAGCTCGGCGGCCTCGCCGACGCGGTCGAACATGCGCATGCCGCAGAGCAGGGTGCCGACGCGGACGGGCGTGCCGGCGGCGGCCGCCTTGGCCATGCCGGCGGCGAGGCCCTCCTGGACGGTCTCCACGACCTCGTTCATCGTCAGCCCGCCCCGGGTGTTCAGCTCGGGCGCGTAGCGCACCTCGGCGTAGACGACGCCGTCGGCGGCCAGGTCGAGGACGTACTCCTCGGCGACGCGCAGCAGGCCCTCGCGGGTCTGCATGACGGCGAGGGTGTGCTCGAAGGTGGCTATGTAGCGGACCAGGTCGCCGGAGTTGGCGGCCTCGAAGTACCAGGCGGCCAGCTCGTCGGGGTCGTTGGTGGGCAGGGTGTGGCCGACCGCGGCCGCCAGTTCGACGACGGTGGCGGGGCGCAGGCCGCCGTCGAGGTGGTCGTGCAGGACGGCCTTGGGCAGGCGGCGGATCACTTCGGCGTCTACGCGCGTAGCAGTCATGGCGGGTCTTTCCTTGAGCAGGTGGTTCGAAGCGGCGGGAGAGGCGTGCGGCGGGAGCAGCGTGCCGCGGGAGGATGTTCAGTCGGCGGGCTGGAGCAGGTCCCAGCGGTTGCCGTAGAGGTCCCGGAAGACGGCGACCGAGCCGTACGGCTCGTGGCGCGGCTCCTCCAGGAAGGTCACGCCGGCGGCCGCCATGCGGGCGTGGTCGCGGGCGAAGTCGTCGGTGTGCAGGAAGAACCCGACCCGTCCGCCGGTCTGGTCCCCGATCCGGGCGCGCTGGTCCTCGCCCTTGGCGCGGGCGAGCAGCAGGCCGGTGCCGTGGCTGTCACCGGGCTCCACGACGACCCAGCGGGAGCCGTCCGGCCGGGGCTCGTCCGCGGCCAGCCGGAATCCGAGGGCCTCGGTGTAGAAGCGGATGGCCTCGTCGTAGTCGTCCACGACGAGGGTGACCAGGGCAACGCGGCGCATCGGAGCCTTCCGGTGAGGGTGGTTAGCGGGTGAGGTTATACGTAAAACGTCGTGGACGCCAGTCACCCCTCGCACGGGTGGTCTCGTCCGGGTCCGAGGATCGGTGGGTCAGGGGTTCTCGTCGCCCTGGGCGACCTCGACCCGGTGGTGGAAGTCGGCCATTCCGGTCACCGAGGCCACGCAGGAGACGGCGGCACAGGCGAGCAGGAGCGCGGCGATGCGCCGACCGGTCCGGTGCGCGGCCCGGGGGGCGGCCAGCAGGGCCTGGACACGCTGCGGGACGGGGCCCGTCGTCGCCGCTGCGGCGAAGTCGGGGCGCTCCGAGCGGGCGGCCTGGCCGGCGAGGGCGGCGCGGGCGATGGCGCGGGCGGTCAGACGCCGGTCGCCGACGGAGGCCGCGGCGGCCTCGTCCGCGGCGCGCTCGGCGGCGAGCCGGATCGTCTCGCGGACCGGGCGCAGGGCGGGATGGCAGTGCGCCGCGAGTTCGGCGGCGGCCAGGAAGTAGTGGTGGCCGCCCTCGTTGTGCGCCCGCTCGTGCGCGAACAGCGCCTCACGCTCGGGGGCGTCGAGGCTGCGCAGCATGGCGGTGGTGACGACGATGCGGTGCGGGCGCCCGGGCAGGGCGTACGCGTCCGGGCGGGGCGAGTCCACCACGCACAGGTCGCCGGCGGCGGGTCCGCGCCCGGCCGCCGAGCGGGCGGCCCGGAAGGCGCGGGTCTGGTGCAGGACCGAGCGGACGAGGGTCCAGCCGCACACGGCGAGGGCGCCGACGGAGGTCGCGGCGGCGGGCAGCACGACGAGGTCCGAGGCGGTGCGCAGCGGGCGGACCAGTTCGCCGAGCGCGGCGAACAGCGGCACCTTGAGCAGGCCGGTCAGCACGAACGCGCCGAGCGCGGCCAGCGAGCTGCCCGCGAGGACGAGCGCACAGACGGTGACCGCCCACAGCGCGACGACCGGGGCGAGCCGGTCCAGGGCCCGCCTGGCCAGTGCCGGGAGGGCGAACGGCAGCAGGAGCGGCAGCAGGAGCAGTACGGTCATCAGGCGTCGGATTCGAGCAGGTCCCGCAGGATGCGTTCGTCGTCGGGGCTGAGCTGGGCGACGAAGCGGGCGAGGACGGTCTCGCGGTCGGTGTCCCGGTCGAGTTCGGTGTGCATCCGGCGGGCGGTGAGGCCCTGGGCGTCCTGGAGCGGGAAGTAGGCGTAGCCGCGGCCCTGGCGGCGCCGCTCGACCATGCCCTTGTCGTGCAGACGGGTGAGGATCGTGGTCACCGTCGTACGTGCGAGGTCCGCGCCGAGGTTCAGCTGGACCTGGCCGGGCGTCTGGGGCGCGCCGGCGGCCCACAGGGCGGCCATGACGCTCGCTTCGAGCTCGCCTGCCGGCCGGCGTTCGTCCTTGGCGTCGGTCATGGGAACGTTCCTCACCCCGTCTTCGTCTACAGTTCGGAAGACCGTCTACACCATTGTAGTCAGCCAGGTGCTGTCCTGGGCCGTGCGCCCGCACGCCCATTATGAGAGGGGCCACCGACCATGTCCGAACGGCTGTGTGCGAACCGTCCGCTGCCCTTCCTCGACGGCTCCTGTCCGCCCGGCGCGGCGCGCGCCTTCGCGATACGCACCTTCCGTCTCCGACCGGACCCGACGACGGAAGAGCCTCTCCGACATGCGCGCCCTGTTTCCTCCCTCCCCGCTCCTGTCCGCGCGCCGCGCCCTCGGCCTGCTGCGGCGCCGTCTGGGCCGGGCCGTGGCCGTGATGTACGCGGCCGCCGCGCTGCTGCCCGACCCGGGACTGTGGCTACGGCACCCCCACTCCCTCGGGTTCGCCGGACTCGCTGAACTGCGCCTCGGCATACCGCAGTTCCTGCTGGCCCTGGTCCTGTTCGGCGCGGGGCTGCAGGTCCCGCTGCGGGAGCTGGGCCTCCTGCTGCGCCGGCCCGCCGCATTGCTCGCCGGGCTGGCCCTGCATGTGCTGGCGCCGCTGCTGATCGTGCCCGGGGTGGCGTTCGCGCTGCGGCAGTCGCCGGACCAGGACGGCGGCAGCGGCATGGTGACGGCGATGATCCTGGTCGTCGCCATGCCGGTGGCGGCCGGGGCGACGGTGTGGACCGCGAAGGGCGACGGGGATCAGCCCACGGCCGTCGGGCTGGTCCTCGCGTCGACGCTGGTCAGCCCGCTGACCGTGCCGCTGACTCTGGCCGCGCTGGGCCCGCTGCTGCACGGCTCCTACGCGGGCCGGCTGGCCACCACCGCCTCGGCGGCCGGGGACTCCTTCGCACTGACCTCGGTGGTCCTGCCCTGCGCTCTCGGCCTGCTGGGCCGGCTCGCGCTGCCCGAAGGCGCCCGCGACCGGCTGCTCGGCGCGGTGGTCCCGGCGGCGCTGCTGGGCTCGCTCCTGCTGACGTATGTGAACGCCAGCGGGGTCCTCGGCCCCTTCCTGCGCCATCCGCGCCCGATCCTGCTCGCGGCCGCGCTGGCCGTCGCCGCCACCGTGTGCGGCCTGTCCTTCACCCTGGGCGGCGTCACCGCGCGCCTGCTGCGCCTGGACGCCCGGGCCGGCGCCTCGGTGACCCTGGCCTGCGGCATGAACAACAGCAGCGCGAGCGCCGTGCTGATCACGACCGCGCTCCCCGACCGCCCCCAGATCCTGCTGCCGGTGCTCGCGTACGGGCTGCTGCAGAAGGTGGCGGCGGGGCGGGTGGTGCGCGGTGCGGAACGCCGGCCGCCCCGGGACCGATGGCCCGAGGGCGGCCGACCGGGCGTCAGACGGCCCGCGCGTGAAGGGCGTTCAGCCGCTCCAGCTCCTCCTGGCTGAGCCGCAGGGCGGCCGCGGCGACGTTCTCCGTCAGGTGGTCCGGGTTGCCGGTGCCGGGGATGGCGAGGACGTGCGGGCCCTGGTGCAGGGTCCAGGCGGTGCGGATCTGCGCGGGGCTCACGCCGTGCGCGCGGGCGACGGCGATCACCTCGTCGTCGTCGCGCGACCCGGCCGCGCCGCGCTCGGCGCCCTCGCCCGCGACGGCGAAGTAGGGCACGAAGGCGATGCCCCGTTCGCCGCACATCCGCAGGAGTTCGTGGGCCTGCGGGTCCGGGACGTCCAGCGCGTACCGGTTCTGCACGGAGACGACGGGGGCGATCTCCAACGCCTCGGTCAGGTGCCGGGGTTGGATCGCCGAGACGCCGAGGTGCCGTACCAGGCCTGCCTCCCGCAGTTCGGCGAGGGCACCGAAGTGTTCGGCGATGGAGTCCTGGCGCATCCGGCGCAGATAGACGAGGTCGAGGTGGTCCCGGCCGAGCTGGCGCAGGTTCTCCTCGACGTGCCCGCGCAGCTGGTCGGGCCGGGCCGAGGAGGTGCCCCACTCACCGGAGTAGTCGCGGAAGGGGCCGACCTTGGTCGCGATGACCAGGTCGTCGGCGTACGGCGCGAGGGCGGTGTTGATGAGTTCGTTGGCGGAGCGCAGGGAGGAGAAGTAGAACGCGGCCGTGTCGATGTGGTTCACACCGAGTTCCACGGCCCTGCGCAGGACGGCGATCGAGCGTGCGCGGTCGCTGACGGTGCCGAGATGGAAGGCAGCGCTGCCCGTCAGCCGCATGGCACCGAAGCCGATGCGGTGGACGGGCAGGTCGCCGAGCCCGAAGGTACCGGAGGCGTCCGCGGTGATCGTTTCAGCAGTCATCGGCGGAGTTTCGCACACCGGCCCCGGAGCCGTCCGTTCAGCCGAGCGGCTTGGACAGCACGGCCTTGCGGTGGCTGAACGTCTCGATCGAGTAGCGCCCGTGGTAGCTGCCCATGCCGCTCTCCCCCACACCGCCGAACGGCAGGTCGGAGACGGTGAGGTGGGCGAGCGGCAGGCCGTAACCGAGGCCGCCGGAGGAGGTCTCGGCGGCGATGCGCCCGCGTGTCCGGTCCGACTCGCTGAAGACGTACAGCGCGAGCGGCTTGTCGCGGTCGTTGATGAAGTCGATCGCCGCGTCCAGGCCGGGCACGGTCACGACCGGCAGGATCGGGCCGAAGATCTCCTCCTGCATCACGGGGGACTTCGGGTCGACGTCCACGAGCACGGTCGGCGCAATGTACTTGTCCGTACGGTCGCTGCCGCCGCCGACCGCCACCCGGCCGGAGTCGAGCAGGGCGGAAAGCCGGTCGAAGTGGCGCTCGTTGACGATCCGGCCGTACTCGGGCGAGGCCTGCGGGTCGGCGCCGAAGAGGGCCTCGACGGCACGGACCAGCGCGCTCTCCAGGGCGGCGGCGGTCTCCGGGTCGGTGAGGACGTAGTCGGGGGCGACGCAGGTCTGGCCGGCGTTCAGGAACTTGCCGCGCGCCAACCGGTCGGCGACCACGTCGAGGTCGGTGCCGCGGTCGACGAACACCGGTGACTTGCCGCCCAGTTCGAGGGCGACCGGGGTGAGGTGCTCGGCGGCGGCGCGCATCACGATGCGGCCGACGGCGCCGTTGCCGGTGTAGAAGATGTGGTCGAAGCGCTCGGCGAGCAGGGCCGTGGTCTCCGGGATGCCGCCCTCGACCACGGCGACGGCGTCCGTGTCGAGGTAGGCGGGGATCAGCTCGGCCAGCGCGGCCGAGGTGGCCGGGGCCAGTTCGCTGGGCTTGGCCACGACCGCGTTGCCGGAGGCCAGTGCGCCGACCATCGGGGCGAGCAGGAGCTGGGCCGGGTAGTTCCAGGGGGCGATGACGAGGACGACGCCGAGCGGGTCGTACTGCGTCCAGGCCGTCGCGTCGCCCCCGAGGTGCGCCGGGACGGGCGCGGACTCCGGGCGCAGCCACTCGTCCAGGTGCTCGAGGGTGTGGTCGATCTCCCGGACGGTGAAGTCGATCTCGGTGCGATAGGCCTCGGTGCTGCTCTTGCCCAGGTCGGTGTGGAGGGCGGCGGCGAGGGCGGCGCCGTTCTCCGTGAGCATCGCGCGCAGGCGCCGGAGCTGGCCGGTGCGCCATTCGACGGGCTTGGTGCGGCCGGTGCGGAAGGTGGCGCGCAGCCGGGCCACGACGTCGGCGGGCTGCTCGGGGGTGGAGTGGTTCACGGATGCCTCGCTGGTGGTGCACGGGCTGGGTCGGCCCGAGCGTAGGGTCTCGAACGGTCAGATGTAAATGCCAACCTTTCAGGTGCCCAAGTAAATTCCACCTGCTGTCGTCGGTGACGAGGGTCACGTCGCCCCCTGGTCCAGCTCCCGTCGGCGCCGCTCCAGGTACGCCCGCTCGGCCTCGCTCGCGGCCAGCTCGACGGCCTTCGCGTACTCCCCCGCGGCCTCGGCGGGCCGGTCGAGGCGGCGCAGCAGGTCGGCGCGGACGGCGTGCAGGACGTGGTAGCCGGCGAGGTCGAGGGAGTCGACCAGGTCCAGGGCCTCGGCCGGGCCCTCGACCTCCGCCACCGCGACCGCCCGGTTCAGCGCGACGACCGGCGACGGGGCGACGGCCGTCAACTGGTCGTACAGGCGCAGGATCTGGCCCCAGTCGGTGGCGGCGGCGATCGGTGCGTCGCTGTGTACGGCGTTGATCGCGGCCTGGATCTGGTACGGCCCCGGCCGGTCGCGGCGCAGACAGCGCCGGACCAGGTCCTGGCCCTCGGCGATCAGACCCCGGTCCCACCGGCCGCGGTCCTGCTCGGGCAGCGGCACCAGGGCGCCGTCCGTGTCCCGCCGGGCCGGTTGGCGCGCCTCGATCAGCAGCATCAGTGCGAGCAGTCCGGTGGCCTCGGGTTCGTCCGGCATCAGCTCGGCGAGCAGCCGGCCGAGCCGTACGGCTTCCGCGCACAGGGCGGGGTCGCCGGTGTAGCCCTCGTTGAAGATCAGGTAGACGACGGCGAGGACTCCGCCGAGCCGGTCGGGCAGGTCGGCGTCGCGGGGCACGCGGTACGGGATGCCCGCGTCGCGGATCTTGGCCTTCGCCCGCACCAGCCGCTGGGCGAGGGTCGGCTCGGGGACCAGGAAGGCGCGGGCGATCTGGGCGGTGCTCAGGCCGCCGAGCAGGCGCAGGGTGAGGGCGACCCGGGACTGCGGGGCGAGTGCGGGGTGGCAGCAGGTGAAGATCAGACGGAGCCGGTCGTCGCGCACGGGGCCCTCCTCGGGCGGTGCGTCGGGCGCGTACAGCAGGGCGGCCTCGGCGTGCCGGGCGTCCCGGGAGGACTCGCGGCGCAGCCGGTCGACGGCCCGGTTGCGGGCGGTGGTGATGATCCAGCCGGCCGGGCTCGGCGGCACGCCGGTCTCCGGCCACTTGCGCACGGCGGTGGTGAAGGCGTCCTGCACCGCCTCCTCGGCGAGGTCGATGTCGCCGAGGAAGCGGACGAGGACGGAGACCGCGCGCCCGTACTCCGCGCGGAAGACGGCCTCGATGTCAGGAGCCTCGACCATCAGTGCTGGTCCACGAACGGCCGTACCTCGATGGGCAGGGTGGTCGCCAGGGCTGCCTTGCGCCCCCACTCCAGGGCCTCGTCCAGGTCGGCGGCCCGGATCAGACAGAGACCGCCCAGGTACTCCTTGCCCTCGGCGAAGGGGCCGTCGGTGATGAGGACGTCGCCGTCCTTGGGACGGAGCATGGTGGCGGTCTCCGGGCCGTGCAGGCCACCGGCGAAGACCCAGGCTCCGGCCGCGCGCAGTTCGTCGTTGAAGGCCTCGACGTTGCGCATGATCTCGGCGAGCGCGTCGGGGGCGGGGGGCTGTCCGCCGGCGGGCTGGACCACGCTGAGCAGGTAGTGCTTCATGATGTCCTCCTGGGCTTCCGCCCGGGCGTCTTCCCGGGTTCGGGGGTGTCTGTCACCTCCTACACGAACGGCCGGAGCCCGGATCGACACCGCGCGCCACGGATCCGGAAGAAAAATTCGCCGGCGATCTTCGGAAGAATCTCCCGCATGACCATCACCGCACATCCGCTCGTCGTCCGCGCCCGGCGGCTCGCCGCCGATCTGCTCGTCCCCGAGGCCGAGCGGGTGGACCAGGAAGGCGTCCCCGCGAGCCACATCGAGGCGGTGAAGGAGTCCGGGCTGCTCGGTGTGGTCGCACCCGTCGCATACGGCGGCTCCGGGGCATCGCCGGCCGTGCTGCGGGAGACCGCGGAGATCCTGGCCGGGGCGTGCTGCTCGACCTGGTTCGTGCAGACGCAGCACCACACGCCGGTGCAGACCCTGGCGAAGAGTGAACTGCCGGTGCGCGAACGCCTGTTGGGTCCGCTCTCGCGCGGCGAGCTGCTGTCCGGGGTGGCGTACGCGCATCTGCGGGCCCATCCGCGCGTGCCGGTGCGGGTCCGGCGGGAGGGCGGCGGCTGGCGGTTCGACGGGTCCGTCCCCTGGTACACCGGATGGGGCCTGAACGACGTCATGCTGCTCGCCGGGGTGACCGAGGCCGACGAGGCCCTGTTCGCCTTCGTCGACGCACGCGACCAGCCGGGCCTGCGGGCCTCGGCGCCGCTGCGCCTCGCGGCGCTCACCGCCGCCCGTACGGTGTCGCTGGAGCTGGACGGCCTGTGGGTGCCCGAGGAGGCGGTGGCCCTGCGGACGCCGTACGCGTCGTGGGCGCCCGCCGACCGGGCCAGGACGCTCAACGCCAACCCGGCGGTCTTCGGTATCGCGGAGGCGGCGCTGTCCCTGCTGGACGAGGAGTCCGCCGGCCCGCTGCATGCCCGCCTCGCCGACATCCGCCGCCGCGCCTACGCCCTGGCCGACCACCCGGCGCCGTTCGAGCGGGCCGCGGAGCGTCTGGCCGTGCGGGCCGAGGCGTACGAGGTCCTGGGTACGGCCACCACGGCGGCGGTGGTGGCTGGCGGCGGCCGCGCGATGTCCCTGACCAGCCGAGCCCAACGACTCGCCCGCGAGGGGCTGTTCCTGCTGGTGCAGGGGCAGACGGCGGAGACGAGGATGGCGCACCTGCGGGCACTGACCGGCACCGGGGGCGGTAGATCGTCCAGCGAGGTGGTCACCGAGCCCGGGGTGTAGCCGCGGAACGCGGCCGCCTGGGCCAGGTGCACCACGCCGTGCAGGCCGAAGCCGTTGTCATGAACCCACAGACGTGAACCCGCAGTCCGCCAGGTCGAGTTGCCGCTCAGCTCGTGAACGGCACCTGGGCCGAGGGTGCCGCCGTGCTCCCGTCGGGATGCCGCCACAGACCCTGTGCGGCGAGCCGGGGCAGTACGCCCTCGCCGAACCAGTACGCCTCCTCCAGGTGCGGGTAGCCGGAGAGGACGAACTCGTCGATGCCGAGGGCGTGGTACTCCTTGATCCGCTCGGCGACCTCGTCGTGGCTGCCGACCAGGGCCGTGCCCGCGCCCCCGCGCACCAGGCCGATGCCGGCCCACAGGTTGGGGTGGATCTCCAGGCCGTCGCGGCTGCCGCCGTGCAGGGCGAGCATGCGCTGCTGGCCCTCGGACTCGCTGCGGCCGAGGCCCGCCTGCACGGACCGTACGGTCTCCGTGTCGAAGCCGTCGAGCAGCCGGTCCGCCTCGGCCCAGGCCTGCTCGGAGGTGTCCCGGGTGATGACGTGCAGCCGGATGCCGAAGCGCAGGGTACGGCCGTGCCGTGCGGCCAGTTTCCTGATCCAGGCGATCTTCTCCGCGACCTGTGCGGGCGGCTCGCCCCAGGTCAGGTAGACGTCGACGTGCCGGGCGGCGATCTCCCCGGCGATGGGCGAGGAGCCGCCGAAGTAGACCTCGGGCACCGGATCGGGCACCCGGCTCAGCCGCGCGTCCTCGACCTGGAGGTGCTCCCCGCTCAGGTCGACGCTCTTGCCCTCCCACAACTCCCGTACGATCTGCAGGAATTCGCCGGTACGACGGTAGCGGTCGTCCTTGTCGAGGAAGTCGCCGTAGGCCCGCTGCTCATGGCTCTCGCCGCCGGTGACCACGTTGAGCAGGAGCCGTCCGCCGGTCTGCCGCTGGAAGGTGGACGCCATCTGCGCGGCGAGCGTCGGCGAGACGAAGCCGGGCCGGAAGGCGACCAGGAACTTCAGCCGCTCGGTGTGCTGGCTGACCATGGCGGTGGTCAGCCACGCGTCCTCGCACCAGGCGCCGGTCGGGGTGAGCGCGCCGACGAAACCCAGGTCCTCGGCGGCCCGCGCGATCTGGCTCAGGTAGGCGACCGTCGGCGGCCGGTCCCGGCCGGAGGCGGTGGCCGGGGTGCCGTGGCCGCCGCCGACGACGTGCCGGCTGTCGCCGTTGGTGGGCAGGAACCAGTGGAAGGTGAGGGACACGTGGGGGTCTCCGATCAGAGCAGGCCGTGTCGGGGCGGCCGGGTTCCGGTCAGCACGTACCGGCCGATGTGCTGGATCTTCCAGCGGGTCGGGTCGTGCAGGGTGTGGGTACGGGCGTCGCGCCAGTAGCGGTGCAGGTTCGGTGAGTTGAGCGCGGAGCGGGTGCCGGACACCTCGAACAGGGCGCCCGCGACGTCCACCGCGGCCTCGGCCGCGCGTACCTTGGCGGCGGCGACCGCGATGGACGCCTCGGCCGCCGTGTCGTCGGTGAGGTGAGGGCGGGCCGCGTCCACCGTGCGGGCGGCCTCGCGCAGCAGCGCCTCGGCCGTCCGCACCTGGAGGGCGAGTTCGCCGAAGCGCTGGACGAGGAGCGGGTCCTCGGCGGCGGTCTCGGCCTCGCTCTCGAACCACGGGCGGCTCTTGGTGCGCACGAACTCCGCGGCCTCGGCGAGTGCGGCCCCGGCGATGCCGGTGTCGATGGCGGCGTGCAGCAACTGGGCGACGGTTCCGTGGAGTTGTGGTTCCTGGAAGGTGAGGTGGTGGGGCAGGACGCGGTCGGCGGGCACGGGTACGGCGTCCAGGCGGACGGTTCCGCTGGCCGTGGTCCGCTGGCCCATGCCGTCCCAGTCGTCGATCACCGTGAGGCCGGGGGCGTCCCGGGGGACGTAGGCGACGTGCAGGTCGTCGTCCTCGGCGCGCGCGAGCACGGGGATCCAGTCGGCGAACAGGGCGCCGGTGGAGTAGTGCTTGACGCCCTCGAGGACGTACGACCCGTCCGGCCGGGGCTCCAGGCGGGTGCGGATGTCCTGGACGTGCCGGGTGCCCGCCTCCGACTGCGCGTTGCCGAACCGGCGGCCGGACAGCAGCTCGGCGAAGAAGAACTTCCGCTGCTCGTCGGTGCCCTGACGGCGGATCACGTTGACGTAGGCGAAGTGGCTCTGCGGGATCTGGGCGAGGCTGCCGTCGGCGGACCCCAGCAGCCGGAAGATCTCCGCGAGGGTCCGCGTGCTCACGTCCGCGCCGCCGTGCTCGGCGGGCACGGTCACGGCGAGCAGCCCGGACGCGGACAGCCGGTCCAGCTCGGCGCGCGGCAGCCGGCGTTCGGCGTCCCGTTCGGCGGCCCCGGCCCGGAACTCCTCGGCCAGGGCCGCGGCGACCACGAGCGCCTCCGCGTCGTCGGCGATGACATGGGCGGTCATGGTGCTCAGCTCGCCGCCGCCAGTACCGGGGTGCGGTCCAGGGCCGCCGAGAACTGGTCCACGATCTGTCCCAGCGCCTCGGCGGTGGCCGGGGCCACGGTGAGCGAGCCGTCCTCCCGTACGGTGATGTCCTTGTCGAGGGTGAACCAGCCCTGGACGATGTGGGCGGCACCCATGGAGTTCAGCACCGGGCGCAGCGCGTAGTCGATGGCGAGGACGTGTGCGGTGGAGCCGCCGGTGGCGAGCGGCAGCACGGTCTTGCCGGTGAGCGCGTACTGCGGCAGCAGGTCGAGGAGCGCCTTGAGGACTCCGGAGTACGACGCCTTGTAGACGGGGGTGCCGACCACGACGCCGTCGGCCCGGGCGAACAGCTCGGTCGCCTCGACGATGGCCGGATGCTGGAAGTCGGCGCCGAGCAGGGCCTCGGCCGGGATCGTGCGGACGTCCAGCGGTATCACCTGGTGTCCCTGGGCGATCAGCCGCTGGTCCAGGTGGCGCAGCAGGCGGCCGGTGCGCGAGGAGGCGGAGGGACTGCCGGAGACGGACAGGACGGTGGCCATGGGGTGCCTCATTCTGGGTGCCGGACGCCCGCACGGGGACGGGCGCGCGAGAGGGAGGGAGTCAGGCGTGGGCGGGGACGGACCCGGGCTCCGGGAGCCCGGCCTCCAGCGGGGGCGTCGAGGGGCTTGGGCTTGAGTGAGAAGTCGCGCAACCGGTAGACGTCAGGGCGCTGCGGGCATGCGGAACTCCTGTTGCGGAATTGCTCGGTGCCTTTCCGGGCACGCCGAATTCAATGCGCGCCGAACGCGGCGGAATTCAGGCGAGAGCGGAAAGGTGGAAGAGCGAAGAATCGCGGCGGATCGGAGAGAGTCGGGCGATCAGGCCGCGGCGCAACAGGAGGCGCTGGAGACGCGCGCGAGGTCGACATGGCGTCGCCGCGTGAGGTCCAGTCGCATCGTCATGTCGTCGATCGTGGCAGCCGCCCGCGAGGGCCGTCAAGGAAAACCCGACCGGTCTCGTATCGCGGACCATTGAATTTCACGAGGGTGTGACAGGAAAACCCTTGAACCCGCTCCGCCCGGCCGCGCATTCTGCGGTGGTGCGGACCGAACAACTGGAATACCTGGCGGCCGTGACCCGGCTCGGCTCACTGCGCCGGGCGGCCGACGAACTGCGCCTGTCCCAGCCGGCGTTGAGCGAGACGGTGCGCAATCTGGAGCGGGAGCTGGGCGTCGACCTGCTGGAGCGCAAGCGGTCGGGCGCGACGATGAGCGCGGCCGGCCGGGAGCTGCTGCCGCACATCGTCAGCGTGCTGGAGGCGGTCGACCGGCTGCGCGCCGCGGCGGGCGAGCAGCACCGCGTCAGCCGGATGGTGCGCGTCGGCACGGTCAACGCGGCGACGGTGCCGCTGCTGATCCCCGTGCTGCGGGAGTTCCGGGCGGCGCACCCCCTCACCCAGGTCGAGGTGGTGGGGGCGCAGCAGCCGGAGATCCGGCGCGGGCTGGTGGAGGGCGGCTTCGACCTGGGTCTGGTCAATCACCTGGACGGCGACGACGTACCCGCCGGCGTGGAGTCCACGCAGCTGCTGAACGGCCGGCCCGTGGTGTGTCTGCGCGCGGACAGCCCGCTCGCCGCGCGGTCCGTGGTGACCGTCGAGGACCTGCTCGGCGTGCCGCTGATCGCGATGCGCGCCGGGTATGTGATGCACCGGTACGTGCACCGGCTGCTGGCCGGCCGCACCCCGGCGTTCTCGTACTCGACGGACGGTGCGGAGATGGGCAAGCTGCTGGTCGCCGAGGGGCTGGGGGTGACGGTTCTGCCGGACTTCAGCGTGGTCGGGGACCCGCTGGAGCGGAGCGGCACGATCGTCCACCGGCCGCTCGCCGACGAGACGACCCGGGTACTGCTGATGCTCCAGCGCCGCCGCGCCGAGTCGGTGCCGCAGGCGGCGCGGGAGCTGCACACGGCGTTCGTACGCCGGGCGCGGGAGCTGTCGGCGCGCTGAGGGCCGCGTACTCCTTCGTGGGCCAGGCCGCCCGGGATCGGCGCGGCCGTGCCGGGCCGGCTCACTCGCGACGCCTGCATCCGCCGGCCGCCCCGCTCCGGAATCTCTCAGTGTCCGCACCCCGCGTCCCGGAGCAGCGCCATGTACGTCTCGATCGTCCTGTTCACCGCCGATCTGCGCCTGCACGACCACCCGCCCCTGCGGGCCGCGCTGGACGGCGCCCGTGAGGTCGTCCCCCTGTTCGTCCACGACCGGGGCGTGACGGACGCGGGGTTCGCGGCGCCCAACCGGCTGGCGTTCCTCGCGGACTGCCTGCGGGATCTGGACGCCGGGCTGCGCGAGCGCGGCGGCCGGCTCGTGCTGCGCTCCGGTGACGTCGTCACGGAGGTGTGCAGGGTGGCGGCGGAGGCCGAGGCCGACGAGGTGCACCTGGCGGCCGACGTCAGCGCCTACGCGCAGGCCCGGGAGCAGCGGCTGCGGCGGGCCCTGGAGGCGGACGGACGGCGGCTGCACGTCCACGACACGGTGACCTGCGCGGTGGCCCCCGGCACGGTGACCCCGGCCGCCTCGGACCACTTCGCCGTGTTCACACCGTACTTCCGCAAGTGGTCGGCGCAGGGGCTGCGGGGCGTCCTCCGCGCGCCCCGCTCGGTCCGGGTACCGGAGGGCATCGCGTCCGAGGGGCTGCCGTCCCGTGCCGCGCTGCCGGGGGTGTCACGGGGGCTGGCCGCGGGCGGGGAGACGGAGGGCCGCGTGCGCCTCGCCGCGTGGCTGCGGACCGGCGTCGCCGCCTACGCGGACCGGCACGACGACCTGGCCGGCGACGCGACCTCTCACCTCTCCCCGCACCTGCACTTCGGCACGCTGTCCCCCGTCGAGCTGGTCCACCGGGCGCGCGGAAGGGGCGGTCCGGGTGCGGAGGCGTTCGTACGGCAGCTCGCGTGGCGCGACTTCCACCGTCAGGTGCTGGCGGCACGGCCCGCCGCGGCCGACGCCGACTACCGTACGCGGCACGACCGTTGGCGGTCACTGGAAACGGCACGGGAGGACGTCGAGGCCTGGCGTGCGGGCCGTACCGGCTATCCGGTGGTCGACGCGGCGATGCGCCAGCTGCGGCACGAGGGCTGGATGCACAACCGCGGCCGGCTGCTGACGGCGAGCTTCCTCACCAAGACGCTGTACGTCGACTGGCGCGTGGGCGCCCGGTACTTCCTGGAGCTGCTGGTCGACGGCGACGTGGCCGACAACCAGCTGAACTGGCAGTGGGTGGCCGGGACGGGCACGGACACCCGCCCCCACCGCGTTCTCGATCCGGTCACCCAGGGCAAGCGGTACGACCCCGACGGTACGTACGTCCGGCGATGGGTGCAGGAACTGAGGGGCGTCGAGGGACGCGCGGTGCACGAGCCGTGGAAACTCCGGGATCCGGAGCGGGCGGTCGCCGGTGCGTATCCGGACCCGATCATCGAACTGGCCGACGGGCTGGCCCGCTTCAAGCGGGCCCGCGGACGCGACTGAGGACGGTCCGCCCGCTCTGCGGGGCGTTCTACCGTTCCCGGCCCGGTTGCCGGCAGGCCACCGCCAGCGCGTCGAGGGCTTGGGGCAGGCTCGTAGGGCGGAGCATGCCGCGACTGGGCCGGCCCGCCCAGCCGGGGCCGCCGAGCAGGACCAGCGGCCGCGACCTGGCTCCCTTCACCCCCCACTCGGTGGCCGCGATGTGCTGCGCCAGCGGCAGGCAGGCGGTGGAGCGGGCCTGCGCCCACAGCACCACGGCGGCCGGGCCCAGGCGCCGTACCGCCGCCGCGAGCGCCTCCGCGGGGACGGCGGCGCCGAACATCCGTGTGGCGATGCCGAGTTGACTCAGTCCGGCGTTGAGCGCCTCCAGGGGCAGGGTGTGCTGTTCGCCGGGCACGCAGGCCAGCAGGACGGGGCCCGCGGCCGTGGGACCGGCGGACGTGACGGGCGGCCGGGTGTGCCGGCGCAGGGTGGTGGAGACGTGCCAGGACAGCAGGTGCTCCACCTCCACATAGCGGTCTCCGGACGTGGCCCACTTGCGGCCCACGGCATGCAGGGTGGGCACCATGACCTCCTGCCAGGCGCGGGTGAGGCCGAACCCGGCCACGGCGGCGGCCAACCGCTCCTCCACGGTCGGCGCGTCCAGCCGTACCGCCGCGCGGGCCAGGCCACGGCACTCCTGGCGCACGTCGCCCGAGGGCGACGCGGCGGCCGTGGTGGAGTGCGCGGGCGCGGGTCCGCCGGTGATCGCCTCGTCCTGGGCGGCGCGGGGCTGGGGCCCACCCGCGGAGGCCTCGTTCCGTGCGGCCCGGGCCGCCTCGGCGGGGGCCAGTCCGGCCGAGGTCAGCCGGCACATCGTCTCCAGCACGGCCACGTCCCGTGGCGACCAGCGCCGGTGCCGGCCCGCCACGCGCTCGGCGGGGCCGATGCCGTAGCGGCGTTCCCAGGAGCGCAGGGTGGTGGGTGAGACCCCGAGCCGGCGGGCGAGGGCGCCCGTGGTCAGACCCGCCTCGGCCGCCCCCCGGTCCGGAGCGGAGGGACCGGCACCGACACGCTTTCCGTCCACACCGCGACTATACGATGCAGAATCAATGCGGGTTGAGGCCGCGGATCCGCGCTCCGAGGATGACGGCACCGTCTCATCCGAGGAGCCGTGATCATGCAGCACCACGCCGAGGAGCGCTGCAGCGACGAGGAGCTGGAACGGAGCCTGCCGACGGGCGACGACGCCTGCCTGGCCGCGATCCACCGACGCTGGTCCGCGCTCGTGTACGGCCTGGCGCGGCGTTCGCTGGGCGATGCCGGGGAAGCGGAGGACGTCGCCCAGCAGGTGTTCCTCGGGGTGTGGCGGGGGCGGCACGGATACCGGCCCGAGCGCGGTCCGCTGGCCGGCTGGATCGTCTGCATCACCCGGCGCAGGATCGCCGACGCCCTGTCCGCGCGGACCCGGCGGGCGTTCCTGATCACGGCCGCGGGCTCGACCCTCGCGCTCACCGGCACCACCGAGCCGGGCCCCGAGGCAGCGCTGGACCGCCTCCTCGTCCGGCACGCACTGGCCCAACTGCCCGCGCCGCAGCGGGAGGTCCTGCGTCTGGCCTTCTACGAGGACCTCACCCAGACCCAGATCGCCGCGCGCACGGGGTGGCCCCTCGGCACCGTGAAGAGCCACGCCCGGCGCGGCCTGGACCGGCTCCGGCACTTGCTCGGGCCGGTCCGGGCCGAAGCCGTCGATGCGGAAACGCTGCGGTTTCCCGGAGATCGCCGCTGAGGCGCCGCTCCCCTCCGTCGGCCCCCGGAGAGAGTCGGCGCTCTTCGGGGGCTCTCCTCCCTGCCGGACCACACGGCCAAAGGGACGCACCGACCTCTACACATAAAGGGCGAATAAGAGGAAACTGGGTACGCGGCGCTTACCGCACACCGCACCTGACGCGGTCAGGTACGTGACGAAGGAGACGAGTCATGGCCAACGTCTCGCACAGGGGTGACATGGCAACCCACCCCGATATCTCCGAAATGCGGGCACGCTACGCCCGCATGCTCGGTGGCCGTGATGTGGCGCTGGTGGACGGGCCGGTATTCCTGCTCGGCCTGTACTGCGCGGCATCTCCGTGGATCCTGCACTACACGACAAGCCAGCCGGCGCTCGCGACCCACAACCTGATCGTGGGCATCGCGATAGGCCTGCTGGCACTGGGGTTCACCACGGCCCCGGAGCGGATGTACGGCCTCAGCTGGGCCATGTGCGCGATGGGTGTCTGGATGATCATCGCGCCGTGGGTCGTGGGCAGCAGCCCGGACACCGGCGTGATCCTCAACAACGTCATTATCGGCGCGCTGGCCTTCGTTCTCGGCCTGATGTGCGCCGGTACGGCGGCGAAGAGCGTCCCCAAGCCATAAGGACAAGACACGAGGAAGGGAGGACCACGTCGAAGGAGTCGAAGGAGTCGAAGGAAGTGAAGGCCACGAAAGGAAGACGAGGCCGGTCCACCCGGGTGGACCGGCCTCAGCATCACCGCACCCTAAGGATTGCCAGGCCTGACGGCTGATTTACCTGCGAATCTCCCGGTCAGCAGGGAAAGGAGCCGCCGTCACTCGGCCGCATTGTCACCAGGGCGCCACGCCCATTCCTCGACGCCGGGTGGCTGCGCATATCCGGGCACCCGGATCCAGGCCCGTAGCACCTGCTCCTTCGTCCTGACGTGCACGGCGCGGAACGCGCTGGTCACGTCCCGGGGCGCGTGGCGGAGGCCGCCGTACACCCCATCGGACACGATCACGGCGAGAGGCGAGCCGACGGCGGACCGCAGAGCGGAGCGCAGCGCCGGGGAGTCCACCAGCCGGTTCGCCGTCACCACGGCGTGCCCTTCCCATCCCTGGGGTGACCGCACGGCGTCGCCGTGGTGCAGGGCGATCCGCAGACGCAAGGGCGTGTTCCAGTCGAGATCGTCGAGTTCGGCGCGCAGTCGCGACACCAGGTCCACGCACAGGGTGGTGTCGTCTGCCTGCCCCGGCAGGAAGACGGCCATGCCGTCACCTCTGTCCCAGGTCTGCGCCGGAGGATCCACGTCGCTGAGCACACGTCGGAAGACGTCGTGCATGCGGATTCGCGCGTCGGCCCGGCTGTAGTCCTTGGCGAAGCCCTCGATGTCCGCGAGCAGGACGAGTCCGCCGTCCTGGTCGCCCCTTGCCTGCAGTTCCTCCACCTGGGCCACCACATCGGCGCCCAGGTCGGTGCGCCACGTCAACGGGCGCAGTACGAAACGGGCCGACCGGTCGGCGGCGCTGTGTGTGTGTAGCCACTCCAGTGCGTGCTCCGCAGCCTCGCGCGCCTCCGAGGGGGTCAGATCGCGGCGATACAGCAAGGCGTTGAGCACGAACTGGGCGCTGTGGTCGCGGCCGTGGGACCGCAGCCAGCGCAGGCCGAGGTCGCGGGCCGCACGTGCTTCCTCGGGTGTGAGGTCGACGCGCTGGAGCAGGGGGCGCAGTACGTACTTCGCCGGGTCGGAGTTGCCGGAGTCGCGGATCCAGCCGATGGCGGCGTCGACGAACCGGGTGCGGGGCCCGGGAGGCAGGTCCTCCCTGCGCAGCGCAGCACTGAGCACGAACTCGCCCGCGGAGGTGGGGCCGTGGCGCTCCCACCACCTCAGCGCCGCGTCGACGGCCAGAGCGACCTGCCGCTGTGACAGATCCTCGCGCAGGAGTACGGGACGCAGGACGTACCGCGCCCACTGTGTGTCCCCCAGGGCGGCGAGCCAGTTCAGGGCGTACACCACGGCCCGGTGGGCAGCGGCGACGCCGAGGTCGTTCCGCTCCAGCAGACGCCCGAGCACGAACTGCGCGCCCGGGGTGTCCCCGTGCTCCGCCAGCCAGTCCAGCGCGACCCGTACGGCGTCCGCCGCGTCGTCGGCGGACAGATCGCCCCGCGCGAGAAGCCCGTTGAGCACGAACTGCGCGCTCTCGGTGCGGTCGTCCGTCCGCAGCCAGTCCAGGGCACGGTCGACGGCCGCACTCGCCTCGGTCTGGGTGAGGTTGGTGCGTTGCAGCAGGCTCCGCAGGGCGCGTGCGGTGTTCTCGATCTGCTCGGTGCGGGCCTCCTCCTCCTGGAAGCCGGCGAACTCCGCATCCGCGCGCGCACTGTCCCGGGCCCGGGCCCGTTGGGCGAGCCCACGGAAGCGTTCGGCACGCCGGTCGTCGCCCTGCGCTTCGGCGGTGCGGGCGATGGCCCCCAGGTCAGGGATCGACGCGTGCGCTGCCAGGGCCTCCCAGAGAGCGTCCGGGGGGACGTCGTTGCGGCGGGCCGCGCGTGCGAACCGCTCGATGTATTCCGAGAGCCGGTAACACGACCAGGCGGCCTTGCCCTGCACGGGTTGCACATGCTTCAGCAGGCTCTCGGCGCCGGGCGGGCCCTGGTTGAGGTAATCCAGGGCGGACGACATCCAGTCGTCGTCAAGGAGATCCCGTTGGCCGTTCGAGAGATAGCCGGGAGCGGCCGCCAGCAGAAGGGCCCGCGGAAGCTCCGGTCCGTGCCCGCAGCGGAGTGCGTCGACCGCGGCCTGTACGAGGGCGAAGGGCGCGGGCGGCGCGGCGACGTACCGCTTGATCTGGGCGTTGCCGC
The DNA here is from genome assembly GCF_900215565.1 of Streptomyces sp. Ag109_G2-15. Lineage (NCBI taxonomy): Bacteria > Bacillati > Actinomycetota > Actinomycetes > Kitasatosporales > Streptomycetaceae > Streptomyces > Streptomyces sp. Ag109_G2-15. The sequence goes on along the minus strand of NZ_OCNI01000001.1, from coordinate 7,168,001 downwards.
TCGCCAGAAACGGAATCAGCGCGTCGCCAGCCCGCCGCACGGCTTCGGCCAGGTTGGGGTCGGTCGCGGCAGCGGCGCGGAGGCGGGCCAGCTCCGCCGGGCTGAGCTGAGCAGAAACGAGGATGCGCGTGCCGTGGTCGATCAGCTCTCGCGCCTGTTGATGTGGATCGGGCGCATCGGCCGGAGGGACAGACCTGAGAGCGTGCCAGGACTCGTGGCGCAGTGTGCCCAGGATGAGCACCGGCCCGCCTGAGGGATCGCGCAGGCGCGCCAGAAGCTCCTCTGCGACACGATCACCGTGGGCGTTGGTCAGGTCAAGGAGATGGCGCTGGGAGTCGTCCAACCAGATCACGGTGCGCGGTCTGATCGCCCCCGGGGTGCTCAGCCCCGCCTCCAGGTCCTCGCTCGACGAGGGCTGCCACACCCGCCAGTCAGACGGCAGGAAAGACAACGCCTCGAAACACGAACGGCTCTTGCCCGACCCACGGGAGCCGACGAGCATGACCAGCCCGCCGGTTCCGTCGGCGGCCTCCCGCATGGCGGCACGCAACTCCGCGTCATAGTCGCGCTCGACGTACGGCGGCCTCAGCGACAGCAGCGCTGTCTCGTCCTCGGAGTCGACCAGGAATGGGAATACGCCCAGTCTGGTGGGGTCCTGCACGTGAGTGACCGGTACGCCGAGGGGTGCCGGTCCGGACGGTGCCGCGAGCGGGCTGGAGGGTTCACGGCGCTCCTCCTGCAACGCGTTGTACAGCAGCAGCGTGAACAGGCTGTACGACAGCTCACCGCCGTCCTCGATGCCTGCCCGTTGTCTCAGGAAGCTTGTCAGCCAGGCGAAACTCCGTTCGTCGGCGGGCACTTCCCGGCCGGCGAACCAGCGAGCCAGCGTGGTCGGGTCGAGCAGTACCCGGGGGGAGGCCTGCGCCGCGTGCCGAGCGACTTCCTCGTACGACGGAGATCCTGCGCGGGAACGCAGGACCCGCAGGGCGTTCGCGAGGTCCGCCCGGCTCTCCCGCGGACCCCTTCCGCGTCGCGTCTGGACGCGGAGCACGACCGACACCCGTCTGCGCTCGGTCGTCGACTCCGTCACCACCACGCAGTCGCTCAGCGGGTGCAGCCCCTCGGGCTTCTCGGACTGATCGAGGACCACGACGAATTCGACCGGGGACCTGGCCGGAATGCCGGCGTCGGGGTCCGCACGCACATCAGCCGTCACGCTGTCCCACGAGAACGCGCCGGACTTCCTGATCTTGACGATCACGGGGCCACCGCTTGCCTCCCAGAACAGGCCCTCCCCGATAGGCTGCTCCAGCGGCGAGCATCGTTTGAGGACGATGCCACGGCTGATGAAATACCGGGCGAGATCATCGCTCACGTCACCGACGCTGACCCTCCCCGCCTCCGCGCACACCTTGTCGAAATACGTGTCCTCCCTCGGCCAGTAGCCCTGCGGCGCGGGAAGTCTGGCCTTCACGTAGCCGATCAAGTTCGCCAACAGGGCCTCGGCGTCCCGGCGGACGAGATCCTCGGTGCCCGGATCGAGGTGCGCCAGCATCCGCAGCCGTACCAGCGAATGGACGGTGGGCGTCGCCTCCCCCGCACCGGTGTCCCCCGCTTCCGCGTCGACGACGGGATCGCCCGATGGCTCGAGCATGCGCCGCATAGCCCGCACCGCCTTCGCGAACGGACGTACCGCCGCAGGCAGTTCTCTGACCACCGCCGGATCATGGAGCACGGCGCCGATGCCCTGTGGCGCGTACGGGTGGGCGGCGACATGGCGGCTGAAGGCACGCTCGATCTGCCATACGTCATGGGTCGTCAGGTAGCCGCGCAGGTACTCCCGGGCAGCGGTGTGGAACACGAGCACCGGATCGCCGTCGGGTGCGCGCCGCACCGTGAACAGCCCGCTGGTGAGCAGCTCGGCGAGATCGGCGTACCGGGCGTCGGGCACCGCCTGGTCACGCAGCACGTGAAGCAGGGGAAGGGGCAGCTCGGCCAGGCTCGAACCGAGGACGGCGAGGCGGACCGCGGGCGTCGGTGCGGTGTGGACGAAGGCCGCTGCGAGGTGCTCGGGGTCGGTCTGGCGTGCGGGGGCCGTGGCTGTGCGCGTGCGGGGTACGCGGCCGGTGGCGGGGATGAGTACGGCGTCGCAGCCCCGCGGGTCGGCTCGCATGAGGGTGCTCGCCCAGGCTCCCAGAGAGTGGGGAGTGGCCGACACCACGGGGAGCGCGGCCCAGGGGCCGAGCGGGTCTGCTCCGTCCGCGTCCGGCTTCAGTCGCGGCGGCAGGTGGTAGCGGAGCCCGCGGTTGTGGTCGCCGGCCTTGCCTCCGGTGACCCGCACGGCGGGGAGGTTCAGAGCGGAGCGGCGCCACAGGCGCGGGGGCAGCGGATCGAGCAGCGCCACGGGGATCTGCCCGCCCCAGTCCCGCAGCAGCAGCCATGGGCCGGCGGTGTGCCAGCCGCGGGCGGCGCAGTCGGAGACCAGCAGGACGAGCCGCCTCCCCTGGGGTCCGCTGCCGTGGTGGGGCACCCGGTCAGCGGGTACCGGACGGTCGTGGTGGTCACGGACCTGTGGCCGGCCCTCCCGCCACTCCAGGCTCCAGGTGTGGACAGCGCGGAACCCTCCGAGGCGGCGCAGCAGCCCGGTGACCGCTCGTGTGGTCTCCTCCCAGACGCTCATGGACAGCGAGGTGTCCACGAGGACGACCGCCTCGAACCAGGGTTCCGGCGCGGGCCGGAACAGCGGCACGAGCGGGCCACCGCGCGCGTAGTGCTCCACGGTGGCGTCGATGTCGAGCCGGCGGCGACCGCCCCTGCGCCACGGCTGCCGGAACGGCTGGACGGCCCGGCCGACGGCCAGGGCCTCCGGCAGCGGGCTGCCGCGGCCGATCGTCAGGGGGACGCCGCGGACCGTGGTGGTCGCCCCCGGACTGCGGACGGAGACCTGCCGGCTCTCCGCGCCGCGCGGGCCGGGCCGTGCGGCCGACGGCCCGTGCCCCGTGGGGCGAGCCGCCGGATCCGCCTCCGATGCGGGGTGCGATTCCTCGGCGGGCGCGGGGTGCGTCGGCGGTGCGTCCGCGCCGACGGAGCCCGATGCGGCCAGCCACAGCGCGTCGGCGAGGGTGCGTGCGTCCACCTCGGGGGGCAGGGCATCGCCGAGCGCCCGCAGGAGGCGGGTCAGAGCGTCAGGCACGGGAGAGTTCACGCACCAGCAGCGCGTGGAGTTCCTCGTACTGCTCGTTCTGCGGTGCCTGATCGCCGGTGAGCAGGGCCACCGCGTTCAGCAACTGGTCGATGGCGAGGTGCTCGCCCGCCGCGATGCGTTCGGCGAAGTTCACGACGAGGTCCTCACCGGTCTGCGGCACGTCGCCGAGGTGGGCCCGGACGATGTCGTGCAGCAGGTCCGCGGTCAGCGGGGGCATGGTGTAGCGGATGCAGCGCCGCAGGAACGCCGGCGGGAAGTCCCGTTCTCCGTTGCTGGTCAGGAGGATGAAGGGGAACTGGGTGCAGTACACCCGCCCGTGTTTGACGAGATGTTCCTCGTGGCTGTCCCACTGGCGGACCATGACGCGGGGCCGCCGGTAGCGCACGAGTTCGGGGATCTCGAACTCCCCGCGTTCCAGAACCTCCAGCAGGTCGCCGGGGAGATCCAGGTCGCTCTTGTCGATCTCGTCGATGAGCAGTGCACGGGGTCGTTCAGCGGGCAGCAACGCGGTGCCCAGGGGCCCGAGTTGCAGGAAGGGGGCGATGTCGTCGCGGCTGCGGGCACGGCCCGCGCGGCCGCCCCCGTGCTGTGTCATCGCCGCGCGCAGGCTCTGCGCGTGGATCCGGCCCAGGGCGTCGTAGCGGTACAGGGCCTCGGCCAGGGAGCTGCGGGAGGTGATGTGCCAGCGGAGCACCTGCCCGAGGCCCAGTTCGTACGCCACCTGCTCGATCACCGTGGACTTGCCCGAACCCGCGGGACCGGTGACGAGGAGCGGGCGGCGCAGGTGCAGGGCCGCGTTGACGGCGTCGACGAGGCCGGGCGGTGGCTGGTACTGCCGGTGCTGCGCCTTACGGGGAAACTCGCGCCATGGAGGCGGGTCGGCCAGCGGGGTCTTCCGCTGCTCGCCGTCGCCACGGTAGTAGGGCTTCCAGGTCACACTTCCTCCTCAAGGCCGGCCACGACGCGATTCTCGAAGGGTCGGCAGAACTCCAGCCACGCCTCGTCGTGCCATACCGCACGCACCTCGCCGAGGCAGGTCACGCATCCGGCGTGCTCCCGGGCCCACCGATGCCGGTAGGCAGGGGCGAAGCCGTTCGGGAGGCTGTGCCAGTGCTGGTCCACCAGCGCGCGCAGGGTGCCGTCGCCCGCTCGTGCCTCCGGGCGCGGCCACAGGATGATCGGCGCGTAGGGCAGCAGTTCTTCGAGGACGTCCTGCAGTGTCTCGGGATGGTGGTCGATCCCGACCGCGGTGTCGTACCGCCCGGTCATGAGGCTCTGTTCGAGTCCCTGCCGGTCGCCGAGGACGGTCGCGTCGATCCACTCCACGGGGACGGCGCCGCAGGCCGTCATCCGGCGCAGGGCCCTGCGGGCGGCGTCGTTCATCTCCGCGTTCTCCTCGGCCGGATCCATCCGGCCGCTCCAGCGGACGACGACGGTGCTGTTGACGCCCAGGAGGTGGCGGCCGACCTTCGCCTCCTCGGGATGCCATCGGGCCAGGAGGTGGACGGGTGCGGCCACGTCCACGTGGACCAGTTGCTCCGGATCCGGGAGCCGGCCGCGTGCCCAGGCCAGGGCTCTGCCCATCGCCCGGCCCACCCCCGGGCGGTCGGCCGGCTCGCAGCGGAAGCGCTCGTGCACCGGGAGTCTTTCGCCGCTGCCGACGAGCCAGGCATCGACTTCTTCCGGCCAGTCGGTCAGGGCGCCGGCGAGGCTGAGGACGAGGCGCAGTTCTCCCTGCCTGCGGAGCTGGGCGAACTCGGTGAGAGCGTCGTTGAACGCGGTGACCACACCGTGTTCCTGTGCCCACGGCCGTAACCGCGGGATCACGTCGTCCGCTTCGGACAGGTGGGCCAGGGCCGCCAGGAGCCGTGCCGGTGCCTGCCACGGGGGTGTGTGGAGCTTTCTTGCCCGCAGGGCCGCGTACTCGACCAGGTCGCGCAGCAGTTCCGTCCCTTCGGCCTCGTGCGGCAGGCCGGACAGCTGACGCGCTTCCCGCAGCAGGTCGCTGGTGAGGACCTCGGCCAGCACCTTGTTGAGGAGGGTGACCGTCCGCGCGCACTCGAGGAGCGTGCCCACCATCTCGATCACCCGCGCCTGCCACCGGGAATCGGTCGGGCCCTCGATCCTGCCCCGCTGTGCGAACCGGTGCAGGTCGTCGAGTTCGCCGAGCGTCAACCGTTCGGGCAGGCGCACGTTCGCACGCCACAGGGTCACGGCCTCTTCGAGGTCCTGTCGTCCCACCAGCCCCACCACGCCGCCTCCGCCGGGGTTTGCGGAGCGCACATTGCGGGCCAGCCACAGGCCGTCCAGGGCGAAGGGGTCGTTGTCGTACTCGAATCTCCCGACGACCTGTCCGACGATACGGCCGCGCAGTTCCTCGGTGAGTCTCGTGTCGGCGAACACCATGGCTCCGGCCCCGTTCAGCCCCTCGCGCAACACGTCGATCAGGGCGAAGGTGAGGCGCATGCCGCGGGCCGCCTGGTCGGACGCGGACGCGGTGAGCACGGACAGCCTGGTCCGGCCGGCCCGCACCCCGCCGGCGATGCCGCCGGCGTCCGGTGCCGCGCCCGCCGCATGGCAGGTGTCGATGAGGGCGATCACGCCTTCGACGCCCGGCTCGTCCGCGGCGACGGCGAGCAACTGCCGTACGTTCACGGCCGACATGGTGCTCTGGGTCGTGGACTGGGCGACCATGTAGTGGAGGTCGGTCTGCTGGGGCGGGGTGAAACCGTGGCCGAGCAGCGCCACGACCAGCACGGCGCTGTCCGCCTTGGCCCGCCGGACCGCCTCGTACACGGCCTTGCGCACGTCGTCGGGTTCCAGTGTGTCGCTCACCAGGAGCGACCCGTGGTCGCCCGGGCGGGCGGTGCACCCGCCGAGGGCGGGGTCCGTGAGCACCGTGTGCAGGCCCTCGGCCGCCTCCTCCAGGCGCGCCAGGTTTCCCATGTCCGTGCACTGCGCGCCCACCACCAGTACGTGGCGCCGGGGCTCGCCGGTCACTTCCGCAGCGCCTCGACAAGCGGACCGGCGACGGCCGGCTGCCGCAGGTACTTCGTGGCCGTGTGGACCCACAGGCCGTCGGAGTCCACGCGGTCGGTGACCGGGAGGACGCCCGAGGCGTTGGGCAGCATCCAGTTCTGGATGCGGGGCCGTCCGACCACGACGTCGTCGCGGTCCCAGAAGTTCAGCCACCGCTCGACGCGGTGCGGGGTGCGGGGCGGCTGCGGGACCAGGCGCTGGAGCACCGCCGCCGCGGTGGCCAGCGGGGAACCCAGGGTCAGCAGCAGCTTGACCTGGCCCGGGTAGTCGCGCAGCGCCTCGAACGCGACCACGGTGCCGAGGGAATGGCTCACCACGACCAGCGGCCGCTCCGGGTCCGTGCCCCGCAGGACCCGCTCTCGGATCCGGGCGTCCAGGGTCCGTCCGGCGCCGTCGGCCTCGCGCCGGTCCAGGTAGCGCCCGACCTGGGACAGGTGCGACAGCAGCGGCAGGCCGCTCGCCCACTGCGCGCCCTGGCGCAGTCCCGGCAGTTGCAGCACGGTCGTCAGCACCCGGCCCAGGACGCGGAACAACGCTCCGACGCCCTGTGCCTGGTCGTCGAAGCGCGGGAGTTGCGCCCTGGCGTCCTCGATCACGGCGGACGCCCGCCTGTCCCCCTGTTCCGCCGCCTGCCGGCCCAGTTCGTCGAGCAGCGTCTCGACGAACTCCTCCAGGAACTCGGCCTGTTCCTCGTCGAGTTCCCAGGCTTCCGCGGCTTGCGGGCCCTGGGCCTCGGCGTCGGTGAACAGGTCGCTGTAGTTCGCGAAGCGTGCCTCCGCCAGCCAGCCCTGCGTCAGTCCGGACACGGCATCGGAATGCCCTGCCCTGCGTGCTCCTTGGGCCAGGGCTTCGAGCCAGTCACGGCGCTCGTCCTCGCTGCCCCGGAGTTTCCCGATTCCGTGGACGAACACCAGCTGAGGAGTGTCCGAACCGCTCACTCACGCCCCCGAAGTACTGCCCGTGCGGCCCCGCGCCGCTGCACCGACCGCATGTCGCGTCGAGCACCGCCACCTGCGTTGCGATGCTCACGGTGAACCTTAGTCACATCACTCGGCGCGGGGCGGGAAACGGAGAATGTCGCTGGTGCGGTCAGGCTTCCGCCGGCTGACCGTCCGGCACGGGCGCGGGGGCGTACTCCTCGCTGATCTCCCGCTCCCCGAACGGCCACACCTTCTCCAGCCGCGCCCAGACGAAGAAGGCCACGCAGCCGAGGGCGAGCCAGGCCAGGGACCACTCGATGGGGTGGCGGCCGGGGGAGTTCTTGTCGGCGTACCCGTAGATCACGCACCAGCCGGCGAAGGCGACGATGCTGGGCAGCGGGTAGAGCCACATCCGGTACGGGCGGCGCAGGGTCGGCTGCCGCTTGCGCAGGACGGAGAGCGCGACGATCTGGGCCAGCGCCTGGACGATCACCATCACCGTGGTGAGCAGCTGGATCAGCGTCGCGAGGTCGGTGTGCCGGCCGATCAGGAAGCCGACCGCGGTGATCACGCCCATGGTCGCCAGGCCCAGCATCGGGAAGCGGTGCTTCGGGTGCAGCTTCTCGTACGGCCGGAAGAAGACCCGGTCGCGGGCGGCGTCGTAGGGGACGCGGGAGCCGCCGAGCAGGCCGGTGAAGACCGAGGCGAAGGCCGTGATCAGGATGAGGACGGTCACCGTGTCGGCGGCGCCCCTGCCCCAGGTCTTCTCCAGGACCGCCGAGGCGACGGAGGTCGAGGCGATGTCCTTCGGGTCGGTCATGCGCTGCCAGTCGATGACGCCGAGCGTGCCGATCTGCAGGAGCAGGTAGATCGCCATGATGCCGAGGATCGAGAAGAGGATGGAGCGCGGCAGGGTACGGCCGGGGTCCTTGATCTCGGCGCCCATGTAGGCGGTGGTGTTGTAGCCGAGGTAGTCGTAGATGCCGATGGTCAGGCCCGCGGCGAAGCCGAGCCAGAAGTGGTTCGAGGTGAGGTCGAAGGCGTGTGCCGGGTAGGTGAAGGCCCGGTGCGGGCTGAAGCCCGTGGCCGCGGCGACGATCACCAGGAGGACCGAGGCGATCATCACGGTCCACATCACGGCGGTGATGCGGGCGATGTGTTCGATGCCGCGCCAGAGCAGGAGGACGACCAGCGCGATGATGCCGAGGCCGATCAGGTCGCCGGAGGTCCGGCCCAGGTCGGGGGCGAGATAGCCCAGATACTGGACGAAGCCGACCACGCCCGTGGACATGATCAGCGGGATGAAGAGCATCGCCGTCCACACGAACAGGAACGGCATCAGCCGGCCGGTGCGGTACTGGAAGGCCTGACGGAGGTAGACGTAACTGCCGCCGGAGCCGGGCATGGCGGCGCCCAGTTCGGCCCACACCAGCCCGTCGCAGAGCGCCAGCACGGCGCCCGCGACGAATCCGGTGACCGCCTGGGGGCCGCCGAACGCGGCGACCATCAGCGGGATCGTCACGAACGGGCCGATGCCGCACATCTGGCTCATGTTGATGGCCGTGGCCTGGAACAGGCCGACACGGCGGACGAAGCCACCCGAGGGTGGCGGGCTACCGGACATGGGGGCTCCTGACGCGAGGCAGGGAGGGGGTCTGCCGGTGGAGGCTGGATGGCCGATAAAGTTAAGGAGCCTTACTAGGTACGTCAAGCATGCGTCAGGAATGCGTGAGAATGGTGCGATGCCCGCCAGCGACGCCGTAGAGCAGCACGAACAGCCCTGGAGCCGTCGGCGGCTGCGCAGCGCCAACGAGCGGCTGCTGCTCGACCGGCTGCGCCTTCTCGGCGCCGCCTCGCGCGCCCAGCTGGCCCGGGAGACCGGCCTGTCCAAGCCGACGGTCTCCAGCGCGCTCGCCTCGCTGGAGGCGGCCGGACTCGTGCACGAGGTCGGCACCCACGCCCCCGAGCGCGGGCGTGTCGCCGTCCTGTACGCCCCCGACCCGGCCGCCGGTCACGCGCTCGGCGTCGACATAGGCCGCAGTTGGCTGCGCGTCGCGCTGGCCGACCTGGACGGGACGGTGGTCGCCCGGTCGGATGTGCGCAACCCCGCCCGCGGTGCGGACGCCCTCGCCGACCTGGTCGTGGGCACCGCCCGCCAGGTCGTCGCCAACTCCGGGGTGGACCCGGCGGAGGTGGTGCACGGGGTGGTGGGCACGCCCGGGGTCTACGACGAGAAGCAGCGGCGGGTGCGGTACGCGATGCATCTGCCGGGGTGGGGCCGTGCGGGGCTGCTGGACCGGCTGCGCGGGGAGCTGGGCGTACCGCTGGAGGTGCACAACGACGCCAACCTGGCCGCCCTCGGCGAGTACACGTACGGGGTCGGCGCGGGCAGCCGGCTGTTCGCGTACATCCTGATCGGCACCGGTCTCGGCATGGGCGTCGTCAGCGAGGGACGGCTGTTCACGGGGGCGCACGGGCTGGCCGGGGAGATCGGGTTCCTGCCCTGGACCGGCCGGCAGAAGCCGGAGCGGCTGGAGGACGCGGTGTCGGGGTGGCCGTCGTGGAGGCCGCGCGGCACTTCGGGATGCGCGGGCAGCTCACGGCGAAGGCCGTGTTCGACGCGGCCCGGCAGGGCAACTCGGCCGCGGTGCGGGCGGTGGAGCTGGAGGGCGAGCGGATCGCGCACACCGTGGCGGCCGCGGCCGCGGTGCTCGACCCGGACCTCGTGGTGCTCGGCGGCGGGGTGGGCCACAGCGTGGACCTGTTGCTGCGCCCGGTCCGGGAGCATCTGCGCACGCTCACTCCGCTGCGGCCGAAGCTCGCACCCAGCCGACTGGGTGAGGACGCGGTCCTGTTGGGCGCGGTGGCGACGGCGCTGGGCACGGCACGGGAGATGGTGTTCGAGCACAGGACGGCCGCACTCTGACGCATCCGCCGCCGAGGCCACGGTGATTGACACCGCTCACCCCGCGCCCTAGCTTGTGGCAGGTTAGTAAAGTTTCCTAACTTTACGACCTGGAGACCGCCGTGTTCCCTCGCCCCGCCCGCAGACGCCGCCTCGTCACGGCTGCCGTGGCCCTGGGTCTGCTCAGCTCACTGTCCACCAGTGCCTGGGCCGGGTCCCGGGATCCGGCCCCGGCGCACCGGCAGCACGCCCGGGTCACCCAGGTCCCCTCCGCCGCCGGAAGCAGCACCCCGCTGTCCGGCTACGCGATCCAGTCGACAGCCGAGGTCAGCGACTCCGCGCCGGCCGTCTCCTCCCCGGCCTATCCGGCGACCGGCTGGTACCCGGCGGGCCCCCGCTCCACCGTCCTCGCGGCGCTGCTCGCCGACGGCCGCTACGCGGACCCGTTCCACTCCACCAACCTGGAGAAGATCCCCAGGGCCGACTTCCAGGTCCCCTGGTGGTACCGGGCCGACTTCACGGTCGCCGACACCACCGAGCGCACCCACCTCGACTTCAGCGGCGTGATCTCGGCGGCCGACGTCTATGTGAACGGGCATCAGGTGGCCGGGGCCGCCGACGTCGTCGGTGCCTACACCCACCACGAGCTGGACATCACCTCGCTGGTGAAGTCCGGCACGAACACGGTCGCCTTCCGCATCCGGCCCAACGACCCGACCAAGAACCTCACCATGAGCTGGCTCGACTGGCTCCAGCCGCCACCCGACCGGAACATGGGCATCGTCCGTGACGTCCTGGTCCGCCGGGGCGGCCCGGTCGCGCTGCGCGACGCACACGTGGTGACCAAGCTGACCGTGCCGTCGCTGGCCACCGCCGACCTGACCGTCAAGGCGCAGGCCCGCAACGACTCCGGGACGGCGGTCACGGCCGAGATCAGCGGCAGCGTCGGCGGGACGAGCTTCACCAGGTCCGTGCCGCTCGCCGCGCACGAGACGAAGACCGTCACCTTCACCCCCGCCGACGCCCCCGGGCTGCACCTCACCTCCCCGAAGGTGTGGTGGCCGGCCGGCATGGGCGGTCAGCCGCTGTACGACCTGGACCTCACCGCCACCGTGTCCGGCACGGCCTCGGACACCGCCCACGAGCGCTTCGGCATCCGCGATGTGCAGGCGCCCCTGAACTCCGACGGCGCCCGCCAGTACCGGATCAACGGCCGCAGGCTGCTCATCAAGGGCGGCGGCTGGTCCCCGGACGAGTTCCTGCGCTGGGACCCCGCCTACGTCGAGGACCGGCTGCGGTACGCCCTGGACCTCGGGCTGAACACCCTCCGGCTGGAAGGCCACATCGAGCCGGACGAGTTCTTCGACCTCGCCGACCGCTACGGCGTGCTCACACTGCCGGGCTGGGAGTGCTGCTCCAAGTGGGAGGGCCAGGTCAACGGCAAGGAGACCGGCGACAAGTGGACCGACGCCGACTATCCCGTCGCCAAGGCGTCCATGGCCGCCGAGGCCGCCCGGCTGCGCGACCACCCGAGCGTGATCTCCTTCCTGATCGGCAGCGACTTCGCACCCGACGCGACGATCGAGAAGAACTACCTGGACGCTCTCGAGGCCGCCGACTGGCCCACCCCGGTCGTCCCCGCCGCCTCCGACAACTCCTCGCCCCAGCTGGGCAGTTCGGGCCTGAAGATGACGGGACCCTACGACTGGATCCCGCCCGGCTACTGGTACGCCAAGCGCGAGGGCGGGGCCACGGGCTTCAACTCCGAGACCAGCGCGGGCCCCGACATCCCCACGCTCGACACCCTGCGCCGGATGATGACGCCCGCCGAACTCGACACGCTCTGGAAGAACCCGGACGCCAGGCAGTACCACCGCTCACCCTCGCCCACGTTCGGCACGCTCAAGATCTACGACGCCGCCCTCACCGGCCGCTACGGGCCCCCGACGGGCCTCACCGACTACGTGCGCAAGGCGCAGCTGGCCCAGTACGAGAACGTGCGCGCCCAGTACGAGGCCTACGCGCGCAACGCGACGGACGCGAGCAAGCCCGCCACCGGGGTGATCTACTGGATGTTCAACAGCGGCTGGACCTCGCTGCACTGGCAGCTGACGGATCGTTACCTGGACCAGGGCGGCGCCTACTTCGGCGCCAAGAAGGCGAACGAGCCGCTGCACGTCCAGTACTCCTACGACGACCGCTCGGTCGTCGTCGTGAACAACCGGAACGCCTCGGCCGGCGGACTCACCGCGCGGGCCACGCTGTTCAACCCCGACGGCACGCAGAAGTACGACAAGGCCGTGACCGGGCTGACGGTGAACGGCGGTGGCGCGCACGGCACCGCGCTCACCCTGCCCTCGTCGGTGAGCGGGCTGTCGTCCACGTACCTGCTCCGGCTGACCCTGACCGACGCGGACGGCAAGGAGGTGAGCCGGAACGTGTACTGGCTCTCCACCAAGGCCGACACGCTCGACTGGGCGAAGACCGACTGGTACTACACGCCGACGACCGGCTATGCCGACCTGAAGGGGCTCGCCTCGATGGCGCAGGTGCCGGTGTCGGCCACGGCGTCGACGGTGTCGTCCGGCGGTACGTCGACCACGACGGTGACCCTGCGCCACACGGGCAGCGGCAGGACGCCGTCGCTGTTCACGGACGTCCACCTGGTCGACGCCCAGGGGAAGCCGGTGCTGCCGGTGCGGTGGTCGGACAACGAGGTCGGCCTGTGGCCGGGCGAGTCGGTGACGCTGACCGCCACCTACCGGACCGCCGATCTGCACGGTTCGGCGCCGGGGGTGCGGGTCTCCGGCTGGAACACGCCGGAGCGGACGGTACCGGCCGCCTGATGTGACGGAGGTGGGCCCGGCGGCCCACCCCCGCACGGCTCAACTGACGTTGAGCGCGGTGTCGTCCACGACGAACGACGTCTGGTACTTGGAGCCCTCGGTGCCGGTGAACTTGAGGGTGACGGTCTGCCCGGCGTAGCTGGTCAGGTTGAAGCTGCGCTGGGTGTAGCCGGAGGCGGCGTTGAGGTTCGAGTACGTCGCCAGGGTGCCGAGCACGGTGCCGGAGCTGTTGAGGACCTGGACCTTCAGGGTGTCGTAGGCCGTGCTGGTCGTGGTCTCCGCGGTGTCGACGTGGAGATAGAAGCTCAGCGTGGCCGTCGTGCAGGCGGACGGGATGGTCACCGCCTGGGAGAGGGTGTCGGTCGTGGCGGTCCCGGTGCCGTCGAGCCAGGCGTAGTACGAGCCGGAACGGGCGGACTCGCTGCTGGAGTTGGAGATGACGCCGCTGGTGGCGCTCCAGGTGGAGTTGCCGGACTCGAAGCCGTTGTTGCCGAGGAGCTGGGCGGCGGTGCAGGTGCCGGTGCCGCCGCCTCCCCCGCCGCTGGTGCCGGAACCGGCCAGCCAGGCGGTGGCGTTGAGGGCGAGCGCCGCGTTGGTGGCGCCGGAGTCGTTCCAGCCGTCGTACAGGGTGTTGCCGGACTGGCCGGTGCCGTCGTCGATCGGCGAGCTGTCGCCCCAGAAGGCGACGCGGCCGCTGCCGAAGGTGGACGTCAGGAAGAAGGCGCCGGTGTTGCCGGAGTAACCGGTGCGGTAGAGCAGGCCCTTGACGCCGGAGTTGTCGGCGGGCTTGAGCGTGGCGGTCGTGCCGCTGGCGATCAGGCTCTTGGTGACGGTGCCGAAGGAGCCGTGCAGGACCGGGTCGCTGCTGTCGCTGATCGCCGACGGGTAGTCGGAGCTGATGCTCAGCGAGTCGATGGAGAAGCCGAACGGGTCGGTGGAGTCGACGCTGTTGTTCGTCATCAGGTCGTTGAGGATCTCGACCGCGTCCTCGCCGTCGTTGTTGCGGTCGGCGCCGGTGTGGTCGGAGATCATGAACAGGCCGCCGCCGTTCTTCACGAAGTTCATGATCGCCGTCTTCTCGGCGGTCGTGAACAGCGTGTTGGGCTCGGGCAGGACCAGCGTGTCGAAGTTCGACAGGTCGGTGGTCGACGAGCCGCCGTAGCTGAGGCTGGAGCCCGACGGCAGCGTCTTCAGGCTGTAGCTGCCGGTCTTCTGCAGGTCGACGCCCCAGGAGGACAGGGCGCCGGTCCAGTCCGTCTCGGCGGACGGGGAGGAGTCCTGGCCGAGCGGGTCGGGCTGGCTGGTGGAGATGATCCAGTCCGCGTTGCCGGCCGTCTCGGCGTGGGCGTTGTCGAACAGGATCCGGTGCGTGGTGGCCGCGTGGGCGGGGGTGGCGCTGGTACCGACCTGCAGGGCTGCGGACGTGACGAGCAGCCCGAGCCCGGCCAGGGCGGTGGTGAATCTGCGGCGGGATCTCCTCGATCCGAGCATCCGGCGAACCTCCATGAGGGGTGGGGAGAGGCGGTGCGGGCGCCAAGTCTGCGCGCGTAGAACCGGCTTGAGGGTTCTACACGCGTCGATTGATTGAAAGGTACATGGCATGACGACCCGGTGAACAGAAAGTCCCGGCAATAAGCGGAGCGGAGTGCCTCCGGTTGGAGCGGGCACATGACACATCAGCGGGGAACGCGACGAAGAGGGGTGGACATGGAGATTTCAGGCCTCATCAGCGCCATCGTCATCGGGCTCGTCATCGGCGTGCTGGGCCGGCTGGTCGTGCCCGGGCGGCAGCACATCGGCGTCCTGTGGACCATCGTCGTCGGCATCGTGGCGGCGCTGCTGGGCTCGGCGATCGCCGCCGGGTTCGGGGTCGCGGACACCAAGGGGCCGGACTGGATCGAGTGGTTCATCCAGATCGCCCTCGCGGCGGCGGGGATCGCCGCTCTGGACCGGGCCCGGACCCGCCGCTGAGGGAGCACAGTTGAGGGGGCGTCAGCTCCCGTACAGATACGGCGTGGTGGTGCTCAGCGCGTGGAAGCCGAGGCGTTCCAGGATCGGGCGGCTCATGGGTGAGGCGTCGACCTGGAGGTAGCGGTATCCGTGGGCGGCGGCGACGCGGGCACGGTGGGCGACCAGGGCGCGGTAGATGCCCCGGCCCCGCCAGGTCTCGACGGTGCCGCCGCCCCACAGCCCGGCGAAGCGGGTGCCGGGCACCAGCTCCATGCGGGCGGCGCTGACCGGCTCGTCACCGGCGAGCGCGACCACGGCGACGACCGTGCCGGGGTCGGCGGCCAGCCGGGCGAGCAGCCGGTGACGCAACCGGCCGCCGTCGGTGCCGAAGGCCTGCTCATGCACGTCCACGACGAGGTCGACGCCGGCCGGATCGGTGGCCTGGACGAAGCGGATCCCCGCGGGCGGCTCGGCGTCCAGAGCGAGCCGGGCGACCTCGCCGATCAGGAGTGTCTCCTCGGGCTCGGCGCGGAATCCGGCGGCGGTCAGCCGGGAGCCGAGGTCCACCGGCTGGTCGTGGCCGTAGAGCTTCCACTCGAAGTCGCGGCCCAGTCCGGTGAAGTACGCGATCTGTTCGCCGATCGCCCGGTCCGCGGTCCCCGCGTCCAGCGTGGACCACACGACGCCGTTCCAGCCCTGCGCGTCGGTGACCTGGCGGACGACCGGGCCGGTCCGCTCGATCCGGGCTCCGGGCCCGTCGGGGCGTGCGCCCTCACGTATGTCCCGGTCGTACAGGGCGAGCACCGCGGCATGATCCATGCCCTCACTCCAGCATCCGCGCCCCCGACGGACAACGGAATTACCGGACGTCCGGGGCGACACCCTCCGGCCGTACCACGGACAGGTACGCGGTGAGCCGGTCGCGGTTGCGGGCCAGGCAGTCGATGCGGGCCTGGATGCGGTCGATGTGCGCCTGCAGCAGGGCCGCCGTCTGCGGGGTCACGCACTCGGCGGGCGGGTGCAGCTCCTCGGGCCCGGAGAGGTACGGCAGGATCGCGCGGATCATCTCGGTGGTGAGGCCCGAGTCGAGCAGGCCCCGGATCTGCTGGACGTCCGGGACGGCGGACTCGGGGTAGCTGCGGTAGCCGTTGTCGGCGCGGCCGGGATGGAGCAAGCCCTGTTCCTCGTAGTAGCGGAGCAGGCGGGTGGGTACGCCGGTGCGCCGGGACAGTTCGCCGATTCTCATCCCCGCCTCCGAAGCCACGCTTGCCCTCACACTGATGTCAAGGTTCGACCATGGTCGCATGTCCCTGTCTTCCCAGGTCAAGGGCGGTCCGCTGCCGTGGTCGGGGCTGCTGGCCCTGTCCTGTGCCGCCTTCACGGCCGTCCTGACCGAACTCCTGCCGGCGGGTCTGCTGCCCGCGATGGCACCCCGGCTGGGGGTGGCCGAGTCCCGGATCGGCTTCCTCGTCACCGCGTACGCGGCGGCCTCCTTCCTGGCGGCCGTACCGCTCACGACGGCCCTGCGCGGGCTGCCCCGGCGGCCGGTGCTGTGCGGCGCGTTGCTGGGGTTCGCGGTCAGCAACGCGCTCGTCGCGCTGTCGTCGTCGTACCCGCTCACCTTCGCGGCCCGGCTGCTCGCCGGGGCCATGGGCGGCACACTGTGGGCGATGCTCGTCGGCTACGCGGCCCGTATGGTGCCGGCCGCCCGGCGCGGCCGGGCCATCGCGGTGGTGCTCGCCGGGATCACCCTGGCCCTGGCGCTGGGCGTGCCCGCCGGTACGGCGCTGGCGGGTGCGGTGGGCTGGCGGGCGGCCTTCGGCTCGCTGGCCGTCCTCGCCGTACTGCTCGTGGTGTGGGTACGGCTGCGGGTGCCCGGCTTCCCCGGCGAACCCCCGCACGCGCGCGTGCCGCTCGTCCGGGTGGCCGTACGACCGGGGATCCGCCCGGTGCTGTGCGTGACGCTGTGTCTGCTGCTGGGGCACCAGGTGATGTACACGTACGTCGCCCCGTTCGCCGCCCACGCCGGGTACGGCCGTACGGGCGTGCTGTTCACGGTGTTCGGGTTGGCCACGGTGGCCGGGATCTGGCTCACCGGCGTCCTGGTCGACCGGCATCTGCGGCCCACGCTGCTCGCATCCCTGGCCCTGTTCGCCACGGTCCTGCTGGTGCTGGGACTCGGCTCCGGTGCGCACGCGGTGCTGGTCTGCGCCGTCGCCCTGTGGGGCGTGGCCTTCGGCGGGGCGCCGACGCTGATCCAGACCGCGCTGGTCGACGTCTCGGGCCCGGCCGGCGCCGATGTGGCGACCTCGCTGCAGACCACGGTGTACAACGCGGGGATCGCCGCGGGTTCGCTCACGGGCGGGGTGGCGCTGGACGCCCTGGGCGCCGGGGCGCTGCCCTGGACGGCGCTGCCCGCGGCCGTGCTGGCACTGGCCACGGTCACGGCGGGGCGCCGGCACGCCTTTCCGGCCGTACGCCACGGTGCGGCGCCGGACGGGAACCGGGTGGCTGTGTCACCCTCGGTGCCCGTGGCGTGCGGTGCCGGGGATCATGCTGCGAGGAGGTCGGTGTCCCATGGTGAAGGACAGTGAGCTGGGCTATCTGCGACGGTGCGTCGAGCTGGCGCGGGAGGCGCTGGATGCGGGCGACGAGCCCTTCGGCTCGGTGCTCGTGGCGGCGGACGGGACGGTCCTCGCCGAGGACCGCAACCGGGTGGCCTCCGGGGACCGCACCCGGCATCCGGAGTTCGAACTGGCCCGCTGGTCGGCCGCCCACCTCACGCCCGCGGAACGGGCCGCCGCCACCGTCTACACCTCGGGCGAGCACTGCCCGATGTGCGCGGCCGCGCACGCCTGGGTCGGACTCGGCCGCATCGTGTACGTCGTCTCGTCCGAACAACTCGGTTCCTGGCTGGCCGAGTTGGGCGTGCCCGCGGCGCCGGTGCGGGCGCTGCCCGTGCACGAGGTGGCCCCCGATGCGGCTGTCGAGGGACCGGTGCCCGAGCTGGTCGAGGAGGTGCGGGACCTCCACCGCCGCTGCCACGCACGCGGCCGTTGACCGGCGCTTCCGCGCAGACAGCCGTTGACCGGCGCCGGCCTCCTCAGCCGAGTTCGAGCGTGGCGACCCCGAAGATCCGCTCCCGGGCGTGCTCCCGGACCGGCCCGGTGTACATCCGCGCCGTCTCGAACGAGGCGCTGAAACCGGCCTCTTCGGCGAGCGCGACGCCGGCCGCGTTCGGTTCGGGGACGTCGATCGCGACCTCGCGGCCGGTGACGCCGGCGGTGAGCGCGGCGAACAGGGCCCGGGCGTCGTCGGCGGTGTCGGCGAAGAGGGGGCCGATGCGCAGGGTGTCCTGGCCGGGCCGGATCACGCCGTAGCCGGTGAGGCGGTCGCCGTCGTGGCGGACGTACGCGCGGTGGCCGGGGCCGGTGAGCCACTCGGCGAGGAAGCGCGGGCGGTCGGCCGGGGAGCAGGCGCTGTCGTAGGCGGTGACGGCGGGCAGGTCGGCGGGCCCGGCGGGACGGACGCCTTCGGGTGTCCGGCTCTGCGGCGCGGTGCCGGTGAAGCGGATGGTGCGGTAGGCGAGTTCGAAGCCGGACTGGCGGTAGTTGTCCTGCTGGGCGACGACTCCGTCCAGGCCGACGGTGCGGTTTCCGGCGTGGGCCAGGGCGGTCTTCCAGGTGGTGAGGCCGTGGCCGTGGCCGCGCAGGTCCGGGCGGACCAGGTAGCAGCCGAGGAAGGCGTAGTCGGAGCCGTAGTTCACGACGGAGATGGCCGACACCGGCTCACCCTCGATCCGGCCGAGGAAGAACCCGTCCGGGTCCTGGGCGAAGAAGGCCGGACCGTCGGACAGCCCGGGATTCCACCCCTCCGCCGCCGCCCACCCGCTGATCACCGGCCAGTCGGCGAGGGTGGCCTGCGTGACGACGAGGTCCTGGGGGGCCGGAGAGGTCATCGGTGCGCTCCATTCCGTGGGGGTCGGACGTGCTGGACGGCGCGGTCGGCGACCGCGCCCGCAGCATCCTTGCCGATCAACGCGGGCCGCGCCACGCGGGGTTCGGCCGTTGCGGGGTCGAACCGCGCTGCTGCGGGCGGAGTTGGAAACGCGCGCCGAACACGACCCGGGCCCCACGCCGTAGGCCCCACCGGGCCGGCGTCCGGCGGGGCTTATGGCGTGGGGGTCAGCGGTCGCGGCCTGGGCGGAACCGGCGGTACAGGACCGTGCCGGTGAGGAGGAAGACGGCGCTGCCGGCGACCACGGGGGCCGTCAGGTCGGTTCCGGTGTGGGCCAGGGTGGCCACGGGCGGCCGCGCGGCGGAGTGCGGGGTGGGCGGGTGGGTCCTGGTGGGGGCCGGCGGCTTCGGGGGCGGGGTCGGGTGGTCGCCGGGGTTGTTGGTGGAGTGGTTGCCCTGGGCCGGGTTGCCCACGCCGACCACGTCGACGGAGTTGCCGCTGACGTTCACCGGCAGGTGCACGGGGAGCTGGACGCCGTTGCCGGAGAGCACGCCGGGCGAGTCCTTCGTACCGCCCTGCGCCGATGCGCCGCCGGACGTCGACGAGGCGCCGGACGTCGACGAGGCGCCCTTGCCGGCACCGCCGCCGTTCGCGCAGGCGTTGCCCGCCGCGGGGTTGAGCAGCCCCACCACGTTCACGGTGTTGCCGCACACGTTCACCGGGACATGCACCGGGAGCTGGACGGTGTTGCCGGAGATCACTCCGGGCGAGCCGGCCGCCGAGCCGTCGGCGGCGGCGCCGTCGGCCGCGAAGGCGGCGGACACCGGCATCGCCACGGCCATCGCGCCGGAGGCGGCGACGACGGCGATCACCCCGTTTCGGGTAGCCCGTCTCATAGGTTTCCCTGCCTTCCAGACATCGTCGCGGGCACTCACCCGCACCCCAGAAAACGCAGGCGAACCATCCGAGTTATGGCTTATCGGTCTTTCACCCCGTCGAGTGACATGATCCTTCGAACCGCACGCAAAGTAATCGAATGATCATTGATCATGACGGAAGGCGCGAAGGGTAGATCATCGGACACCGTCCCGCTCGCCCGGAGGCGGCCCGCACAGGGCCCGCATATGGTGATCGGGGGCGCCCGCCCCGGTCCGCAGCGGGTGCGCCCTGGGAGGCGATCCATGCTGGTCAAGCTGTCCCCACGGCCCGCCGTGCGGCGCTGCGCGGGCGCCGGAGCCCTCACCCTGGCGCTGCTCGGCTCCGGGCTGCCCACGGCGGCCGCCGCCGACCAGCCGCAGCCGGAGCTGTCCCGCTTCTACCGGCAGAAGGTGTCCTGGGCGGGCTGCGCGGGCCCGGACATGCCCAAGGATCTCCAGTGCGCGAAGGTGACCGTCCCGATCGACTACGCGCACCCGGGCACGGGCACGCTCGACCTGGCGCTGGCCCGCTACCGGGCGACCGGCACGTCACGGGGCTCGGTGCTGCTCAACTTCGGCGGACCCGGCGGCGCGGGTATCCCCGAACTCGCCAGTGGCGGCAAGGAGTTCCTGGAGCTGACCAACGGCTACGACGTGGTCACCTTCGATCCGCGGGGCGTCGGCCGGTCCTCCCCCGTCAGCTGCGGGCAGGGCACGGAGGACGCCTCGGCGGCGATGGGCCTGAACGCCGACATCAGCCATCCCCAGGCCCTGCTCAAGAAGCTGCGGCGGGCCGCCGACCAGTGCGCCAGGCACTCCGGCCCGGTCCTGCGGCACATAGGCACCGTGAACGCCGCCCGGGACCTGGACGTCATCCGTCAGGCCCTCGGCGACAAGAAGCTCAACTACCTGGGCTTCTCCTACGGCACGCGGCTCGGCGCCGTGTACGCGGCAGAGTTCCCGCACAAGGTCGGCCGGATGACCCTGGACGGCGTGGACACCCTGACCGAGCCGCTGTCCGAGCAGGGGCTGGCGGGTGCCGAGGGACAGCAGACCGCGCTGGACGACTTCCTGGACTGGTGTACGACGGACCTCGGGTGTCCGTTCGGGCAGGACCGGCGTGCGGCCGGGGACCAGGTCGTCCAGCTGGTGCGCTCGCTCGACGAGAACCCGGTGCCCACGGACTTCGGCGGCACGTTCTCCGGCCAGGACCTGGTGGGCGCCATCGGGCAGGCCCTGTACAGCAAGGAGTTGTGGCCCACCCTGGAGCGTGCGCTCGTCTCGCTGGTCGAGGACGGCGACACCCGGCGGCTCCTCAGCCTCACCTCCGGCGGCGGTTTCGCCGTGCCAGTCCGGCAGGGCGGCGGGGGGAAGTCCCAGGACGGCGAGCGGCGGGGCAGCGGGCTCGTGGACGCCCAGGACGTCCCCGCGGACAACCTGCCGGCCGCGCTGATGGCGATCAACTGCGCGGATGATCCCGACCGGCCCACCGAAGCGCAGATCACCCGGGACCTGAAGGGTCTGCAGGCCGCCTACGACGAGGCCTCGCCGGTCTTCGGCCGCTTCCGGCTCACCCAGCTGCTGATGTGCTTCGGCCGCCCCAAGGGCACGAAGTTCATCCGCGACCAGGTCAAGAACGTCCACTCGGCCAAGATGCTGCTGGTGGGCACGCGCGGCGACCCGGCGACGCCGTACCGCTGGACCGAGGAGACGGCCCGGCGGCTCGGCCCGTCGGCCGTGGTGCTCGACAACAAGGGCGAGGGACACACCGGCTACTCGTCGTCCACCTGCGTGCACCGCAAGGTCATCGACTTCCTGCTGTACGGCACCCTGCCGCCGAGCGGCAGCTCCTGCCCGGCGGACGAGAACGACTGGAGCTCCACCGCGAAGACCACCCATTGATGACGGAAGCCGCGCAAACGGGTAACAGGCGCGATTCCGGAACAACCTCCCGGCCGGCCCGGACGTCACACTGGGCAGGCGCGCCTCGGCGCCGGACCGTACGTGACCGACAGGGGAACCCGCCATGCGCATCCGCGCCGCCATCGCCGTACCCGCCGTCTCCGCCGCCGCGGCGGCCCTGCTGCTCACCGCACCGCCGAGCCAGGCGGCCGTGGGGCACGCCAAGACCGCCCGCTGCGCGGAGAAGGCGCTGGTCCTCCGGGCGAAGGCCACGCCCGGCGACCCTTCCGTGGTGCGGGTCAGCGTGACCAACCGCGGCGCCCGGGCCTGCGTCGTCGACCGCGTGCCCACGGTCACCTTCGGTGACCTGGACGGGGCCGCGCTGCCGGTGCCGGAGGGCGGCAGCGGCACGTACCGGCTCGGGGCCGGAAAGAGCGCCTACGGAGCCGTACGCACCATCGCCGACCCGGCGGACCCCGAGGCCCGCCGGGTGGACGCGATCACCGTGGCCGCGTCGGCCTCCCAGTGGGGCCGCGCCTTCACGTCTGCGCAGCTCGGCAGCGGGAGCCACGTCCGGGTGTGGGAGCCGGTGACGACGTGGTGGCAGCCGACGGCGACGGCCGCGGACCGCGCGCTGGGCCTCGGCTGAGGGTCCGGCCTCTCAGCCTCGGCCGAGGAGCCGCACGCCCGGTCCTGGGGGCTCAGCTCAAGGTCAGTTCCGGGTTGTAGACGTCCAGCCACTGGGCGAGGTCGAGGGCGCGCTCCAGGCCGCGGCGGCCCACCTGGGTGCTGACGGGGGTGTCGCGATCGGCGGCCTGGCGGACCCGCTCTCGGTCGACCAGGTCGAAGACGGGGTGGGAGGGCCGGGTGAGGAGGTCCTTGACCTGGTCCTGCAGGGCGCGGGCGTAGCGCGGGTCCTGGGTGGACGGGTACGGGCTCTTGACCCGCTCGTACACCGACCGCGGCAGGAGGTCCGCCGTGGCCTCCCTGAGCAGGCTCTTCTCCCGGCCGTCGAAGGACTTCAGCGACCAGGGCGTGTTGTAGACGTACTCGACGAGCCGGTGGTCGCAGAACGGCACCCGGACCTCCAGGCCTACGGCCATGCTCATCCGGTCCTTGCGGTCGAGCAGGGCGCGGACGAAGCGGGTCAGGTGCAGGTGGCAGATCTGCCGCATCCGGTACTCGAAGTCGCTCTCGCCGTCCAGTCGGTGGATGGCGGAGACGGCGGTGCGGTAGCCGTCGGCGATGTACCCCTCCAGGTCCAGGGTCTTGGCCAGGTCGGGGCGCAGGACGTCGGTGTCGTCGCCGAAGTGGCGGCCGAAGTGCACCAGCCAGGGGAAGGTGTCGGCGCGGCGGACGTCCTCGTCGAAGAACTGCAGGTACCCGCCGAAGACCTCGTCGGCGGACTCGCCGGACAGGGCGACCGTGGACTGGTCGCGGATGGCGCGGAAGAGCAGCAGCAGCGAGGTGTCCATGTCGCCGAAGCCGGCCGGCAGGTCGCGGGCGCGGATCACCTTCTCCCGGACGGCCGGGTCGGCGAGAGCCTGGGCGTCGAGGACGATGTCCTGGTGGTCGGTGCGGGCGAGCCGGGCCACGTCGTGCACGAAGGGGGTGTCCGGGGTGCCGCGCAGTTCGTCGGCGACGAAGTTGTCGGCCTGCCCGACGAAGTCGACGGCGAAGCTGCGGACCTTCTCGCCGTGCTCGGCGAGCTGCCGGGCGGCGAGCGCGGTCATGGCGGAGGAGTCGAGGCCGCCGGAGAGCAGGGTGCAGCGCGGGACGTCGGCGACCAGCTGGCGGCGCACGATGTCGTCGAGGAGCGCGCGCACGGTGGCGATGGTGGTGTCACGGTCGTCGGTGTGCGGGCGGGTCTCAAGGCGCCAGTAGACCCGAGTGTGCAGACCCGTGCGGTCGACGGTGACGACGGTGCCGGGTTCGACCTCGTGCATGCCGTCCCAGACGGCGTGTCCCGGCGTCTTGACCAGGGTGAACAGCTCGCGCAGGCCGTCCAGGGCGACCCGGGGCCGGGCGAGCGGGTTGGCGAGGATCGCCTTGGGCTCGGAGCCGAACAGGACGCCGTCCGGGGTCGGGTGGTAGTAGAACGGCTTGATGCCCATGCGGTCGCGGATCATCACCAGCCGGCCGTGACGGCCGTCCCACACGGCGAAGGCGTACATGCCGTTCAGCCGCTCGGCGACGGCGTCGCCCCATTCCAGGTAGCCGTGGAGGACGACCTCGGTGTCGGAGTCGGTCGTGAACTCGTGACCGCGGTCCGTGAGTTCGCGGCGGAGTTCGGTGAAGTTGTACGTCTCCCCGGAGTAGACGAGGGCGACGGCTCCCTCGGGGGTGCGCACGGACATCGGCTGGCGGCCGCCGGGGAGGTCGATGATCGCGAGCCGGCGATGGCCCAGGGCGGCGGGGCCCTCGGCCCAGGTGCCCCGGTCGTCCGGGCCGCGGCAGGCCATCGTCTCGGTCATCGCATGCAATGCGGTGGACTCGGCGGTCAGGTCACGGTCGAAGGAGACCCATCCGGTGATGCCGCACATGCGCTACCTCCTGCCTCCGGCCCGCGGCCGTCCCCGTCGCTCACCTGCGCTTTCCGGGGTGGGCAGAAGGCGGCCGCCGAACCGGTTGTATCGAGCACCTATACGACGAGCCTCCGTCAGGCGCTCGCGACGGTCAACGCGGCCGTAACACGGACGGCCCACACTCCCCCACGGTTTCGGCCGCGTTTTGCCTACGCGAAATCGAAGGACCGCCGTGGCACCGGGCCGACGTGGCAGGAAACCGGCCACGGGCAAAAACTTCACCAAGCGGCTGGTGCGCTAGGCCTTCGCAGTCAGAAACCAGTCAAGCGCCGCGGTGAGTTCGGCCGGCTTCTCCACGGGCAGTTCATGGCCCGCGTCGATGATGCGCACGACCGCGTTCGGGTAGGCCTTCGCCATCCGGAGCATCTGCCGCACGGGCAGCTGGATGTCGTGGTAGCCGTGCACCATCAGGGTGGGCGTGGCGATCTCACCGGCGCGGTCGAGGACGTCGAAGGCCCGCATGGCGCCGTACAGGGTCATGACGACCTCACGCGGGGTGTCGGCGGAGGAGCGGATGTACTCCCGGACCTCCTCGCGCGGGTGGCCCGGGGCGAAGGCCCGCTGGATGTTGGTCGCGATGAACAGCTTGTACGGCACCAGGGTGGAGGCGCCCATGAGCAGGCCCCGGCCGCGGCTGTAGGTCATCCGCCCGATCGAGTTGACCAGCACCATCCGCTCCACCCGCTCGGCGTGGGAGAGGGCGATGGTCTGGGAGATCATCCCGCCCATGGAGTGGCCGACCAGCACGAACCGCTCCACCTCCAGGTGGTCGAGGAGGGCGAGGACGTCCCTCGCCAGCTCCGCGATCGTGCGCACCCCGGCCCCCGTGCTCTCCCCGTGCCCGCGCAGGTCCAGCCGGATCACCCGCCGGCCGGCGGAGAAGTGCGCCAGCTGGTGGTCCCAGCGGTGCCGGTTCGCGGTCCAGCCGTGGACGAACACCACGGGCACGTCGGCGCCGTCACGGGGGCCCTCGTCGTCGTACGTCAGTACGGCGCCGTCGACGTCGAGCTGCGGCATGGGGGCCTCCTGGGTGCGCTGCGGTTACTGCCCGGTACGGTAACCGGCCGCGCCGCCCTCCGTCACCGCCGTTCCCCGAGGAATTCGAGGATGTGACCGAAGACGTCGAGGGCGGCGCCCCGGCCCAGGAAGGTGTCCAGGTGACCGTAGCCCGGGATCTCGGTGTACGAGACGTCCAGCTGCGGCTGCCGGCGGGCCAGCACCTCGTGGCACAGCCGCTGCGAGTCCAGCCACAGCCCGTTCTCGCTGCCCGCGAGCAGCAGCACGGGGGTGTCGATACGGGCGGCCGCGTCCAGGGCGTTCGGCGGCAGCGCCCGGTAGCGGTGGTCGGTGTCGTGCCAGCGGACCACGCTGCGGGCCAGCTCGATCCGGCGCAGGTGGGGCAGGATCCACAGCGGGGCGGGTCCGAGCAGCTCGGCGAGCCGGTCGTGGGTGGTCTCGGCCAGGTTCTCGTGGACGAAGAGCGAGGCGCCGCTGCCCCAGGCCGAGTGGTGCAGGATCTGACAGGTCGGATCCGGGCAGCTCGCCTTGCGGGCGGCGAGTGCGAACAGCGGGGTGTACTTCGACCACAGCCCGACCTTGCGGAAGTCGACCGGGATGTGGTCGATCCTGCTCTTCAGCAACTCCCCCGCCACGGACATCCGCAGCGAGGTACGACCGGCCAACTTCGGCGTCAGGAAGACCCCTTGGGAGACCACGCCAGCCAGACCCGGCACCAGGCCGGCCGTCATGCTCAGCGACAGGGTGAGCGAGCCGATGCAGTGCGCGACCACGAACAGCGGCCGCTCGCCGATACGTTGACGTATATGAGCGACGGCCTCGGGGATGTCGTAGAGCGCCACGTCGTCGTAGGTGTACCGCCGGCCGGTCTCGTTGTACGGCAGCCGGCAGCTGCCCCGCCAGTCCAGCAGCCAGGGCTCGTAGCCGTCGTCGAGGAGGGCGTCGACGAGGTTGCGGGTCTCGGGCAGCAGGAACATGTCGGCGGAGGCGGTGTGCCCGTGCAGGAGCAGCACGGCGGGCCGGCCGGTGTCCCCGGTGTCGACGCGGGTCAGGCCGAGGCGGACGCCGTCGCTCGTGCGGAACGGGACCTCCTCGACGCGGGCCGGGTCGAGGCGGTGGCGCAGGGGGCGGAGGGCCGCGGTGGTGCGGACCCTGCGGAGCGCCGGCCGGGCCGTCCGGGAGGGGGTGGACCTGAAGATCATCGGTGGTGCTCCGTGAGGGTGGGGGTGCGGCGCAGGTCGAGAAGGTCCGCGGCGGCCCGGGCGAAGGGGGCGAGCAGGCCGCGGCCCATCTCCAGGCCGAACCAGGCGAGCCAGGTCAGCTTGGCGGCCCGCTTCTCCTGACCGGACAGGCGCGGGTCCACCTTGATGCCGTCGATCTGGTCGCGGACGTAGGAGTCGGCGGGTACGACGACCTCGCCGAGCAGACTCGCGGCCTCGCCCTCGCGGCCGATCTCCACGGTGAGCGCGCGGGTCTGCCGCCACAGGTCCCGGCGGGCCCGCGCGTACTTGCGGCCCTCCAGCCACCACAGACCGCCGTCCGCGTCGCGCAACCTCAGCCGGTAGCGCAGGAGTTGGTGGCGCAGGCCGTGCTGGAGCGGGATGCCCTCCTCGGGGCGGACCCAGACGTCGCCGCGCTCCACGGTGAGCGGTTCGGGATGGACCGCCGGGCAGGTGACCTCGCCCGTGACGTCGACCCGGCGCTCCTTGACCAGCTGGTACATGCTGGCGATGGACAGGGTGAGCGCCATCGAGCAGGGGGTCTCGGCGGCGGCTCCGACCGGGCCGACGGTGCCCTCGGTCGTCTCGGCGAACCAGAGGTAGGGCTGGTCGTCCTTGTGCGGAAGCCGGGCGAGGCCGTCGTCGGCGAGCTTCTCGAAGGTCTTCAGCTGGGCCTGGGCGTCGTACCGGGCGGCGGGCGGGAGGCCGAGGGCGGCGACCAGGGCGTCGGTGCGTTCGGCGTCGGCGGCGGGGCCCTGCAGGGTGGCCTCGCACAGCTTCAGCGCGGTGGGGCTCTGCAACACCCGGGAGAGGAAGCCGAGTTCGGGCACCGGCTCGGCCTCCAGACGGGCGAGGGCGTCGGTGCGCCACTCGTCCCAGTCCTGCACGCGGACGTGCATGCCGCCCAGGGCCATGTCCCGTACGACGTCGTCCAGGGTGTTGGGCACGCCGGTGAGGTTGTAGTCGAAGCCCCAGGCGTCGGGCTCGCAGATCGCGGCGACGGCGACCCGGCTGACCCAGTCCACCGGGGCCGCGTTGAGGTAGCGGAACGCCGGTACGGTGCGGAAGCGGCCGAAGGCGGAGATCAGGCCGCTGCTGAGGTCCTGCGGGTTGTACGCGCCGGTCCTGGTGTGGCCGCCGATACCGCCGGGGCGCAGTGCGGTGACGACGAGCCCGTGGTCGCGGGCGCGGCGCAGGGCGACCTCGGCGGCCCACTTGGACTGGTCGTAGCCGGAGATGAGCCGGTCGACGTGGGCGAGGGGATCGTCCTCGCCCATGGACGTGATGCCGACCTCGTTGAACACGGCGATGGACGAGATGTGGTGCAGCGGCTTGGGCCGGCCGGTCGCGGCCAGCTCGGCGAGGGTGAGCGCACCGAGGACGTTGCTGCCGCGCAGCGACTGGTAGCCGCGCAGGAAGTCCACGGCGGCCGCCACTCCGACGACGCTGTCGAGTTCGTGCGCGAGGGTGTGCCACTGCTCGTCGGTGAGGCCGAGGCGGGGGCGGCGGATGTCGCCGGGCAGCACGGTGATGCGCCGGCGTATCTCCGAGGACCACGGCAGCTTGTAACTGCGCAGCTGCGCGCCGAGCCGTTCCGTCGCGGCCGCCTCGCCGGCCGCGCGGACCAGGCAGTACACATGCGCGTCGCTGTGCCGCAGCAGGTCGAGCAGCATATGACTGCCGAGGAACCCGGTCGCACCGGTCAGCAGGATCCGGCGCGGCGGCAGGGGCTCGGGTACGTCGGCGAAGGGCAGCCGGTCGGCGAGGGCGAGGTCGGCCAGGATCTGGTCGAGGTCTTCCTGGCGGGCGCGGGAGTGGGGGGTGGTGGGGCGGTAGGGGTGGTGGGTGCGGGGGCTGGGGTGACGGGGAGGGTGTTGGGGGCAGGGGCGGGGGCGGTCAGGGGTGGGGACGTGGCCGCAGAGGGGGCGAGGTCCGTCGGCGAGGCCGGGGGCGCTGTGGTCGGGGAGAAGGCCGAGGCGGCGAAGGGCGTCGGCGCGGCCGAAGACTCCGCGGCCGACGGAGCTGCCGTGGCGGCGAAGGGTGCCGACCCGGCCGGTGATCCCGTGCCCCGGGAGACCGCCGGTGCGGCGAAGGGCACCGGTCCAACCGAGGACGCCGCAACCGAGGAAACCCCCGAGACAACGGAAGACGCAGCCCCGGCCGAGGCCGCCCCAACCGGCGAAGCTGCCCTGGCCGACGAGGCTGTCGATGCGGCGAGGGGCGTCGGCCCGGCCGATGATCCCGTGTCCCGGGACACCCCCGGCGCCTGCCCATCCCCCAGCAGCAGTAGCCACCTCCGGGCCAGACTGACCGGTCGGGCGTCCGCGAACACCTCGTCGAGGTCCACCTCGATGCCCAGCTCGCCCTCCAGTTCGGCGGCCAGCTCCACCGCGTCGACGGAGGTGCCGCCCGCGTCGAAGAAGTCGGCGTCGGGGGCCAGTTGGCCCGAGGGCAGGTGGCGGCCGGCCGCGGCGGCGATGGTGGCCGTCAGGCCCGCCAGGTCGGGCGTCGGGGCCGGGGCGGGCTCGGTGGCCGTCGCCCGTACCTTGGCCAGCAGGTCGGCCACGCCGAGTCCGCCGCCGCCCCGTTCGATCGACTCGGCGATCGCCCGCCGGCCGGCGTGGGCCGGCTCCTCGTTCACGTCACGCATGAGAGCCCTTCGCGTTGTGCACGGTCTTGTTCCTCACTGCTGCTCCCAGGAGCGGAAGGCCCGCAGGTGTTCGGGTGTGGTCACGACGTCCAGCCGTTCGTCGTCCGGGTCGCCGCCGCCGAGCGCGGCGAGCAGCCGGCGGGCGGGGGCGTTGCGCGGGGTGCGCTCCGCGGTGAGCCGGACCTTGGCGCAGCCCAGCTGCTCGGCCCGGTCGGCGAGCCAGGAGAGCAGCCGTTCCTCGACGCCCCGGCCAAGGGCACGGCAGCTCATCAGCCAGGCGAGGACGTCGAGCTGGTCGCCGTCGGCACCGACCGCGAGCAGGGCGATCTGGCCGTAGTCGCCGAACCGGTCCCGTGCCGCCGCCGTCCACACCTCACCCCGTTCGCGCCAGCGGCCGAGGTCGCCGCCGTCGGCGGACCGGGCGCGCAGGGTGAACTGGTTGGTGCGGCGCACGAGTTGCTCGCCGCGCTCGACGTCCGCGTCCGCCAGCTCGCGGATGTCGACCTCAAGGTTCAGCTGGGCGAGGAACTCCTCGAACCCGGCGCCGTCGCGGACGGCGTCCCGCTCGCGTTCCTGTGCGTAGAACCGGGCCCGCAGGGCGTCCTCGGCGGTCGCCGCGGCCGGGACGAGGGGCCACAACCGGCCCAGGAACGGGTCGAGTTCGGCGGTCGGCGGGCAGGTCACGGACAGCACCTGCGGGTGCGCCGAGCGCATCCTGGCGATCTCGGCCGGGTTGTCGTCCAGGAACAGGAAGCTGTCCAGGCCGAGGTTGAGGGTGCGGGCGGCTTCGGCGAGGCGGTCCGGCTTGGGGTTCCAGGCGGCGGAGACCACGCTGAAGTGCTCGGCCTTCAGCAGGCTGTCGGGCCGGTCGAGGACGGCCCGGACCGTGGCCTCGTCGTTGTTGCTGACCAGCGCCAGCAGCGCGCCCGCTTCCCGCCACTGGAGCAGCCTGCGGGCCAGTTGGGCGCGCGGGCCGGTGAGGTCGACCGCCTCGGGGCCGGCCTCGCCCGCCACTCCGCCCCACAGGGTCTCGTCGCCGTCGACGGCGATCACCTTGGGCGCGGGACGCCGTACGGCCCGTACCACCTCGGCCAGGCACAGCGCCACGGCTGCCTGGAAGGCCGGGCTGAAGGGCAGGTGGGCGAGGCGCTCGGTGCGCTCGTCGAAGGGGTCCTCGACGGTGTGCTGCCGGGTCCACTCGTCGGGCCCGAGCACCGCGATGCCGGGCAGTCCGGCCAGGTCGGCGGCGATCCCCCGCTCCCATTCGAGGTGGCGGTCCGTGGGCCGGGCGGTCGGCAGGATGCCGACGACCAGCGGCCTGCGGGTGCGTTCGGCGAGGGACTTCAGCGCGGCCGGGTAGGCGCTGCGCAGTTCGGCGAGGACCGTGTCGTCCACCGGTCCGAACCGCTCCAGGTCGGCGGCCCGCAGCAGGACGACGCCCACCGCGGTGGCCGGGTCGGCGAGGACGCCGGAGGGGTCCTGGAGGGCGGCGAGCACCTGGTGGTACGGAGCTTCGGCGACGGTCGCCCGCTCGTCCTCCAGCGCGGCCTCGCACATCAGGGGCAGGTTTCCGAGCGCGAACGTGGCGGCGAGGGCGAGACGCGGTCCCTCGACCGGTGCCTGCTGAACCGGCCCCTGGCGACCGGCCGTTGCGCTCTCCCCGGCATGCTCGGCCGCGACCCGTACGACCGTGGTCGCGTCCTGTGCGGTCTCCGCGAGCAACCGCAGGAACTCCTCGCCGAGTTGGGTCGCGGTGTCCGCGTCCAGGATGTCGAGGTTGTGGTCGAGGCGGACGGTGCCCGTGTCCGGGGTCATGGTGATCATCAGGTCGAGGTCGGTGTGGCCGACGCCGGCGGGCAGTACCTCGAGGTGGGTCAACCGGCCCGAGAAGCGGACGTAGTTGAAGTACACCTCGACGAGCGGCGCGTTGGCGCGGTGCAGGCCCTGCCGGGCGAGCGTGGCGAGGACGTCGGAGAACATGGCGCCCTTCGCCAGGATCCGCTGCAGCCGCCGGTCGGTGCGGACCAGTACGTCCGCGACCCGTTCCCCCGCCGCCGCCTGGGCGGGGAAGGGCACGGGGACGCCGAAGAAGCCCACCGCGCCGTACGCGTCGGCGTGGACGCGGGTGTCCACGGGCACGGCGAGCGCGAACCGCTCCCGTTCCCGCTTCCTGGCCAAGAGCACGGTGAGGGTGCCGAGGCAGAACGCGGCGGGGGTGACGGCCAGGGCGCTCGCGGCGGCCGAGATCCGTTCCATGAGTCCGTCGGGGACGGTCACGGTGACGCTGCCGGACCGGTAGGAGCGGGTTTCCGGGCGCGGCCGGGCGAGGGTCAGGTCGAGCCGTTCGCTGCCCTGGAAGGCCGCGCGCCAGTCGTCGCCGGGGCCGTCGCCGCCGCCTTGCTGGGCCTCGATCAGGAGGTCGATGTCCCGGTTGGTGACGGTGCCGTCCAGCGGGGTTCCGGAGAGTTCGGCGTCGATCTCCGCGGCCACGAGGAGCAGGGACTGCAGGTCGCTGACCGCGTGATGGGCGCCGAACACCAGGATCTGGCCCCGCGGGCCGCCGTCGGCGAGTTCGAACCGCCACAGCGGCGGGACGGCCAGGTCGAACGGCGGCTCCAGGAGCAACCGCAGCCGCTCGGCGGCGTCGACCTCCGTGGCCTCGGTCCATCGCAGCAGCGGCGTGGGCGGCTCACGGTCCACCCGTAGCTGGCGGCCGCCCTCGGCGCCGGTCACGACGGCCGTGCGCAGGGCCGCGTGCCGGGCGGCGAGCCGGTCCAGGATGCCGGTGAGGGCTTCGCGAGTGGTCGGTGTGGTGAGCCGTACGGCCAGACCGACGCCGTGGGCCGCGTCGGGCATGTCCGGCTGGGCGCTGCGCAGGAGTCGTACGACATCCCGGGTCGCGGGCCGCAGTTCGGTCTCGGGCACCTCCTGCGCGGGTGACTCCTCGGCCCGCTGGGCCGGGGCGGCGCGCTCGGGCAGGGCCTCGCCGAGGGCGCGGGCGAGACCGCGGATGTCGGCGGCGGAGAACACGTCGGCGGCCGGGAGGTCGACGCCCAGGTCGCGGGCGAACGCGTTGCGCAGCCGGACCAGCATCAGCGAGTCCAGGCCCAGCTCCTTCAGGGCCGTGGTGGCGAACACGTCCACCGCGCCGCCGGAGACCTCGCCGACCCGGGCCCGCACATAGGTCTCGAGCCACTCGGTGCGCTCCGGCCCGGTGGCGGCCCCGAACACCTTCTTCACCAGGTCGTCGGTGTCGCCGCCGCCGGCCGGGACGGTCACCAGGTCGGCGAGCAGGGGGCGGCTGCGTGCCGCGTCCGGGTCGAGAGCGAGCAGGTCCCAGTCGAGGGCGATCGGGGCGAGCTGGCGGCGGGCGGTCGTCAGCACCCGTTCGAACAGCTCGCCGCCGTCCTGCGGGGAGAAGGCGACCAGGCCGGAGCGGCTGGTCTCGGCGGCCCGGGTACCGGACTCGGCGACCATGCCGACGCCCGCCCAGGCACCCCAGTCCAGGCTCAGCGCCCGTCGGCCGGTCCGGGAGAGGTGGTGCGCCCAGGCGTCGAGGAAGGCGTTCGCCGCCGAGTACGGGCTCTGCCCGGCCGAGCCCAGCAGGCCGGCCGCCGAGGCGAACAGGACCAGGTTCTCTGCCTCCGGGACCAGTTCGGTGAGCAGGGCGGTGCCGAGCACCTTGGGCGCGAGGACGCGCCGGACGCGCTCCTCGGTGAGGTTCGCGAGGGTGGCGTCGTCCAGGACACCGGCGGCGTGGACCACGGTGGAGACCGGGCCGGCCTCGCGTCGTACGGCGTCCAGGGCCGCGGTGAGTCCGGCCCGGTCGGCGACGTCGGCGCGGGCGAGGTGCACGGTGACGCCCCGCTGTTCGAGGCCCTGGATCCAGGCGGTGGCGGCCGGGTCGGGCGTGCCGCGGCTCAGCAGGGCGAGCCGCCGGGCGCCCCGGCGCACCAGCCGTTCGGCGACGATCCGACCGAGGCCGCCCAGGCCACCGGTGATCAGGTGCACGCCGTCCGGCAGTTCGGGGTGGCCGTCGTCGTCGGGGCGGGTGCGGGCCAGGCGCGGGACGAGGCGGCCGGTGCCGCGCAGCGCGACCATGCGCTCGTCGTCGGCGTGCCACAGCTGGGTCCACAGCTGCTCGGCGCCGCCGTCGGCGGGCAGGTCGACCAGCGTGGTGGCGAGTTCCGGGTGTTCCTGGGCCACGGCGAGTCCGAAGCCCCAGGCGAGGGCCTGCTGCGGGTGCGTCACCATGGTGCTGTCACCGGCGGCCTGGCTGCCGCGCACGACGACGAACAGGCGCGGTGTCCGGCCCGCAGGCCGCTCGCGCTCGGTGAGGGCCCGCACCAGGTGCAGGGTGCTCAGGCAGCAGAGCCGGGCGGCCTCCTCGGCGCTGCGGTCGTCGCGGACCGGCGGGGCGTCGAGCGCGGACAGCTGGACCACCCGCTCGGGTGGCGCGTCCGCGAAGGCCTCGTCCAGGAGCCGGCCCCACTGGTCCGGGTCGGCCGGGTCGAGGACGTAGCGGCCGGGGCCCTCGGCGCCGTACGCGGTGCCCGGGCGTGCGACGACGTGCGGCGTCAAGTCGCCGAGTCGGTCGATGAGTTCGTCGGCGACGCCGGTCTCGTCGGCGAGGATGAGCCAGCCGCCCCCGGCGGGCGGCTCCTGTGCCGCGGGGCAGGGCTGCCAGCGGGTCTCGAAGAGGGCGCCGTCCAGTGGGGAGAGCGCGGCGAGCCGGAACTCGTCGGCCGCCAGGACGAGTTGGTCGTTCTCGTCCCACAGGCGCAGGTCGAGGACGGCGGTGTCGCCGTCCACCGCGCGCAGGTCGCAGCTCACCCAGGCGGGTGCCGTGCGCAGGCCGGTGAAGCGTACGTGCCCGGCGCCGGCGGGCACGAACGCCCTGCCCTGCGGGGCGGCGGCGGGCAGCGCGGCCGCGTGGAAGGCGGCGTCGAGCGTGGCGGGGTGCAGGAGGTGACCGGCGGCAGGCCGGGCGGCCAGGCGGGCCACCGCCGTCGTGCCGCCGTCCCGGTGGCCCTCCGTCAGGCCCCGGAAGGCGGGGCCGTAGTCGATGCCGAGCGCGGCGAGGCCCGCGTAGACGGCGGGCAGGTCGACCCGCTCGGCGCAGCGCTCCCGCAGGGCGGCGAGTTCCCCCGCGTCCACCGACGGCTCCTCGGCGAGGGCGATCCGCCCGGTCACGAGCCGTTCCCACCGACGCTCACCAGCCGGCGCCGACGCGATGGAGAAGTCCCGGAAGCCGTCCTCGGCGGGCCGCAGCACCATCTGCAGCCGTACGGGCCGGTCGGCGTCCAGGCGCAGCGGCTGCACGAACCGGACGTCGGCCAGCTGCACCTCCTCGCCGTCCGAGAGCGTGGTCGCCGCCTCCAGCGCCAGGTCCAGGAAGGCCGCGCCCGGCAGCCACACCTCGCCCGTGACCCGGTGGTCGGTCAGATAGGCGAAGCGGCTGTCGCGCAGGTCGATCTCGCTCTGGAAGAGGTCCCGGCCGGGTTCGTCGCTGGCCTGGACGTGGGTGCCGAGCAGCGGTGAGCCGCCGGTGGAGGTGGCCTGGACGGGCGCGAGCCAGTGGCGTTCGCGGGCGAAGGCGTAGGTGGGCAGGTCGGCGCGGCGGCCGCGCGGGAAGAGGGCCGTCCAGTCGGGCGAGTGTCCGGCCTCGTACAACTCCCCCAGCCTGCCGAGCAGTACGTCGTGCCCGTCCCGGCCCCGCCGCAGCGAGCCGATGCCGGTCGCGTCGATCCCGGCCTCGGCGGCCACGGCCTCGATCGCCGAGGTGAGCGAGGGGTGCGGGCTGAGTTCCACGAAGTAGCGGTATCCGTCGTCCAGCATCCGGCGGATGGTGTCAGCGAAGCGGACCGGCCGGCGCAGGTTGTCGAACCAGTAGGCGGCGTCCAGGCCGTCCCCGGGGACGGGTTCGGCGAGCACCGACGAGTAGAGCGGGGTCGGTGTGCGGGTGCCCCGGATGTCGGCGAAGCGGTCGAGGAGTTCGGCGCGCAGCGGCTCCATGAGTGGGGTGTGCGAGGCGAACGGCGTCGACAGGACGCGCGTGGGGACGCCCCGCTCCTCCAGTTGACGGCGCAGTGCGGTGAGCGCGGCCGCCGCGCCGGACACGGCGGTGGCGCCGGGGCTGTTGACGGCTCCGACGAAGAGCCGGCCGGCGTAGGGCTCCAGCAGCTCCTCGACCTCGGCAAGTGGCAGCTCCACGGCGAGCATGCCGCCCTGCCCGACGAGCGGTACGACCGCGGCGGCCCGCCCGGTGACGGCGGTGACGGCCTCGTCCAGGGTGAGGGCTCCCGCGCTGTACGCGGCGGCGATCTCGCCCAGGCTGTGGCCGACGACGGCGTCCGGGGTGACGCCGAGTTCCCGCCAGGCGGCGGCCAGGGCCGCGTTGACGGCGAACAGCACCGGCTGGAGGTATTCGGTGCGGTCGAGCGGGGAGAACTCCTCCGGCGCCCGCAGCACGTTGAGCACCGACCAGCCGGCCTGTCGCTCGACGGCGGCGTCGATCCGGGTCAGCTCCGCCCGGAAGGCCTCGGACTGGGACAGCAACTCCAGTCCCATGCCGGACCATTGGCCCCCGTGTCCGGCGAACACGAAGGCGACCTTGCCGGTCTGGTCCTCGCGGGGCGCGGACACGGGCTTGCGTCCGCTGCCCAACGCCTTGAGGGAGGAGAGCAGTTCGTCCCGGTCGCCCGCGACGACCGCGGTGCGCCACTCGAAGTGGCTGCGGTGCCGGGCCAGCGTGTGGGCGACGTCCGGGAGAGCGGTGCCGGCGGTGACGTACCGGGCCAGCCGGGCCGCCTGCCCGCGCAGCCCGGCCTCGCTGCGCCCGGAGATCGGGAACAGCAGCTTCCCGTCCGGGAGTTCCGTGTCCTGCCGCGGCCGGGCGGGGGCTTCCTGTTCGTGCCGCGGCCGGGCGGGGGCTTCCTCCACGATGACGTGGGCGTTGGTCCCGCTGATGCCGAAGGCGCTGACCCCGGCCCGCCGCACCCGCTCCCCCGTCGCCGGCCAGGCGACCGGTTCCTGGAGCAGCCGGAGTCCGCTGCCCTCCCACTCGACGTGCCGGCTCGGCGTGCCGGCGTGCAGGGTGCGGGGCAGGGTCTGGTGGCGCAGCGACTGCACGACCTTGATCAGCCCGGCGACGCCCGAAGCGGCCTGCGCATGGCCGATGTTGGACTTGAGCGAACCCAGATGCAGGGGGCGGTCCTGCGGGCGGGAGCCGGCGAAGACCTCGGCCAGGGCGTTGGCCTCGATCGGGTCGCCGAGGGTGGTGCCGGTGCCGTGCGCCTCGATGTGGTCGATGTCGGCGGGTGCCAGCCCGGACAGCTCCAGCGCACGGCGGATCACCTGTTCCTGGGCCGGGCCGTTGGGCGCCGACAGGCCCTGGCTGCGGCCGTCCTGGTTGACTGCCGTACCGCGCAGCACCGCCAGCACCTCGTCGCCGTCCCGCTCGGCGTCGCTCAGCCGCTTGAGGACGAGCATGCCGGCGCCCTCGGCCCAGATCGCACCGTCGGCGTCGTCGGAGAAGGAGCGGCAGCGGCCGGTCGGGGACAGGCCGCGCAGGCGGCTGAACTCCACGAAGGTCTGCGGGGTCACCATCAGCGTCACCCCGCCGGCCAGGGCCAGGTCGCACTCCCCGGCGCGCAGGGCCTGGGCGGCCAGATGCGTCGCCACCAGGGAGGACGAGCAGGCCGTGTCCACGGTCAGGGCCGGGCCGTGCAGGCCGAGCGCATACGCCAGCCGGCCGGAGGCGACGCTGAGCGCCGAGCCGGTGCCGACGTAGCCGTCGAGCTGGTCGAGGCGGGAGCCCGCCAGGTAGTCGCTGCCGAACATGCCGACGTACACACCGGTGGTGCTGCCCGCGAGCCGGGCGGGCACGATTCCGGCGCGTTCCAGCGCCTCCCAGGCCGTCTCCAGCAGCAGCCGCTGCTGGGGGTCCATGGCGGCGGCCTCCTTCGGGGTGATGCCGAAGAAGCCCGCGTCGAAGGACTCGATGTCGTCCAGGAAGCCGCCCTCGCGGGCGTAGGACTTGCCGAGGGCGTCCGGGTCGGGGTCGTACAGCGCCTCCACGTCCCAGCGTCCGGCCGGGAACGGGCCGACCGCGTCCCGGCCTTCGGTGACCAGTCGCCACAGTCCGTCCGGGTCGCTGACTCCGCCGGGCAGCCGGCAGGCCATGGCGACGATGGCGATCGGTTCGTCGCCGACGGGCACGGTCGTACGAGCCCGCTGATCCTTGCGTGACGGGCGCCCCAGCACGGTGGCCAGCAGGTACTCGGCCAGCCGGTCGGCGGTGGGGTGGTCGAAGAGGAGGGTGGCGGGCAGGCGGGTACCGAGCCGGGCGCCGATGCGGTTGCGCAGTTCGACGGCGGTGACGGAGTCCATGCCGAGCTCGCGCAGCGGCTGGTCGGGGCGTACGGACTCGGCCGAGCGCAGGCCGAGGGCGCGGGAGGCCTCGTCCCGGACCAGGGCCAGGACGCGCTCGGCCCGCTCGGGCTCGGGCAGCCGGGCCAGCCGGTCGGCGAGGGCGTCTCCCCCGGTGCCGCGCGGGGCGGGCAGCAGCGAGCGCCACAGGGCGGTGCCGGCCGCGTCCGACGAGCGCAGGCGGGGCAGGTCGAGGGCCCAGGCCACCAGGTGCGGGGCGGTGCGTCGAAGGGCCAGCGCCACGAGGTCGCGGCCCTGGTCCGGGGTGAGCGCCCGGTGGCCGAGCCGGGCCATGCGGTCCAGGTCGGCGTGGGCCGCGGCGAGGCCCTCACCGGCCCAGGCGCCGAAGGAGATCGAGCTGCCGGGCAGGCCCAGGGCCCGCCGGTGGTGGGCGAGTTGGTCGAGGAGGACGTTGGCGGCCGCGTAGTTGCCCTGGCCCGCGTTGCCCACGACACCGGCGGCCGAGGACACCAGCAGGAACAGGTCCAGCGGGGTGTCGGCGGTGAGCCGGTGCAGCAGGAGGGCCCCGTCGACCTTGGGCCGCAGCACCCGCGCCAGCCGCTCGGGCGTCAGCTCGGCGACCACCCCGTCGTCGAGGATCCCTGCGCAGTGCACGACACCGCGCAGGGGCAACTCGTCGCCGGCATGGGAGAGTACGTCGGCGACGGCGGCCGGGTCGGTGACCTCGCACGCGACGACCTCGGCCGCGGCGCCGAGCGCGGCCAGCTCGGCGACCGTCTCGGCCGCGCGGGGATCCTCGGCACCCCTGCGAGCCGTCAACACGAGCCGGGGAACGCCTCGTTCGGCGAACAGCCGGGCGATGTGCCGACCGACGGCACCCAGACCACCCGTGATCAGGACGGTCCCGTCCGTGGGGAGCTGGCCGGCCCCGCGCCGCTCGTCCCGGTCGGGTCGTGCGCGCACCAGCCGGGGGGCGAACAACGTCCCTTCGCGGAGGGCCAGTTCGGGCTCGTCGGCAAGGCCCGCGGCTGCCCTGAGCGCGGACGCGGGATCGCCGTCGTCGAGGTCCAGCAACGTCAGCCCGAGGTCCGGATGCTCGGCACGGGCACTGCGGACCAGCCCCCACAGCACCGACTGGGCGAGCCCGGCCACCGGGTCGCCGTCGGCGGCGGCGATCGCACCACGGGTCACCCACACCGTCCGGGCGGGCGCCTGGTCTGCGGGGAGCGCGATGAGCCGCCGCAGCTCGGCGAGGGCGGCGGCCGCCAACTCATGGGCACCGGACAGTGGTTCGTCGGTGCGCGGCCAGAATCGTACGGCGACATCGGCGCCGGTCTCGCGACGCTCCAGGCCGTGCAGCGCGGCCTCGGCCTGCGGTTCGGCCGCATCGCCGGCCACGGTCCAGGTGAGGTCCGGCGCGGCGGCGGGCGGCTCCTCGGTGACGGCCGTCCAGGCCACCTCGTAGAGGTGCCGGGCGTTCTCCGAGCCGGCGTCGAGGTCGGCCGGATCGGCGGCGCGCAGACGCACGGCCTCCAGGCTCCCGGCGGGCAGGCCGTCGGCGTCCCACAGCGTGACGTCCAGGGTGAGGTCCGAGCCGGCCTGGCTCGTGCGCCGCACCTGCGCGGTCAGGTCGCCCGCGCCGCCGTACGGCAGGACGCAGCGCCCCACGGCGACGGGGAGCAGGGCGCGTCCGTCGGCCGCTCCGAAGGCGGCCGTGACGTGCAGAGCGGCGTCCAGCAGGGCCGGGTGCACCGGGTAGGGGTCGGCCGTGTCGCGGGCGGCGGAGGGCAGGGAGAGACGGGCCAGGAGTTCTCCGTCGCCGGTCGTGACCGCCGACCGTACGCCCTGGAAGGCGGGCCCGTAGCCGAGGCCGAGGTCGGCCAGGCGGTCGTACGTCTGCGCGGTCCAGGCCTCTTCGGCGGTGTCGGGCCACTGCGGGGGGCGGCCCGCGCTGAGCGGGGTGGACTCGGCGGCGGAGGCGGTGGCGTGCAGGGTCCAGCCGGGGGCGTCCTGGCCGCGCGGGCGGCTGTGCACGGTGATCTCGGGTACGGGACCGGCGGTGACGACCTCGACGGAGACCTCGACCGTGCCGGAGCCGGGCAGGACGAGGGGGCTGAGCAGGAGCAGGTCGGTGACGTCGGCCGCGTCGTCCGGGCGGGCCACGGCGAGCGCGGCACGGCACAGCTCCATCAGGGTGGTGCCGGAGACCACGGTGCGGCCGAACACGGTGTGGTCGGGCAGCCAGTCGGCGGTGGCCGGGGACCACTCGTTGCGGAAGGTCCAGCGGGTCTCGTCGGCGGACTGGAGCTGGATGCCGAGGAGCGGATGCGTGGCCTGGTCGAAGAGGGCCGGGCCGCCGGTGGCGGTCTCCGGGTCGATCCAGTGGCGCTGCGCGTCCCAGGCGTAGGTCGGCAGGTCGGCCATCTCGCCGTCGGGGACCAGACGGCGCCAGTCGAGCCGCCGTCCGTGGACGTGGAGTTCGGCGGCGGCCCGGTCCAGACAGGCGGGGCCGTCCTCGTCGCGGCCCAGCGAGCCGACGGTGGTCAGGTCGTGGCCGGTGTCCTCGCCGATGGTGCGCAGCGCGGTGAGCAGGGCCGGGTGGGGGCTCAGCTCCACGAAGTGGCGGTAGCCGTCGGCGAGCATGCGCTCGACGGTGGGCGCGAACCGGACGGTTTCGCGGAGGTTGGTGTACCAGTAGCCGGCCTCCAGCTCCTCGGTGACCGGTTCGGCGGTGACCGTGGAGTACCAGGCGATGTCCGTCGGGTACGTGGTCACGCCGTCGAGTTCGTCGAGGATCCGCTCGCGGACCGGTTCGACCCGGTCGCTGTGGGAGGCGTAGTCGACGTCGAGACGGCGGACGAACACCTGGCGTGCTTCGAGGCGGGCGAGCAGCGCTTCGACTGCTTCGACGGCGCCCGCGACCACGGTCGCCCGGCCGCTGTTGACGGCGGCGACCGAGACGGAACCGTCGAGTTCGGCCCGGACCTCGCCGTGGGGCAGTGCGATCACGGCCATGGTGCCGGTGCCGGACACGCCGGTCAGGGCCTGGCTGCGCAGGGCGACGACGGCGGCCGCGTCGTTGAGGCTGAGCGCGCCCGCGACGCAGGCCGCGGCGACCTCGCCCTGGCTGTGCCCGATGACGGCGTCCGGGCGGATGCCCCGGGCGCGCCAGACGGCGGCCAGCGACACCATCACGGCGAACAGGGCGGGCTGGACGACGTCCACGCGGTCCAGGGACGGGGCGCCGGCGTCGCCGCGCAGCACGGCCGTCACGGACCATTCGGTGAACGGGCGCAGCGCAGCGTCGCAGCGGTCCAGCTCGTCGGCGAACACGGGGTCCCGGTCCAGCAGGTCGCGGGCCATCCCGGCCCACTGGCTGCCCTGTCCGGGGAAGACGAAGGCCAGCTTTCCGGCGGGGGCGGTCCGCTGGGGGCCGGTGGTGTGCTCGGGGGTGGGGTCTCCGTCGGCGAGGGCGCGCAGGGCGTCGAGCAGCTGGGTGCGGTCGGGGGCCCGAACGACCGCCCTGTGGTCGAAGTGGGTCCGGTGCTGGGCGAGGGTCGCGGCGACCGCGGTGAGCGGCAGCTCCGGGTGGGATTCGAGGGCGCCGAGCAGCCGGGCGGCCTGGCCGTGCAGGGCGGGGAGGCTGCGGGCGGAGAGGGGGAAGAGAGTGGGGGTGACGGCCTGCTGTGCGGGGGTGTCGGCGGCGGATTCCGGCGCTTCCCCGGCGACTTCAGGCGCTACCCCAGCGGGTTCCGGAGCTTCCTCCAGGACCACATGGGCGTTCGTGCCGCTGATCCCGAAGGCGCTGACCCCGGCCCGGCGCACCCGGTCCGCGGTGCGCGGCCAGGCCTGTCCGGCGCTCTGCACGTGCAGCCCGCTGCCGGTCCAGTCGATCTGGTCGGTGAGGCGCTCGGCGTGCAGGGAGGCCGGCAGGTGCTCGTGGCCGAGCGCGAGGACGGTCTTGATGATCCCGCCGATGCCCGCGGCCGCCTGGGTGTGGCCGATGTTGGACTTCAGGGAGCCGATGCCGAGGGGGCGGTCGGCCGGGCGGTCGGGGCCGAACACGTCGGCCAGGGCCCGGAGTTCGATGGGGTCGCCGAGCCGGGTGCCGGTGCCATGGGCCTCGACGTGGTCGAGGTCGTGCGGGCTGAGCCCGGCCGCGTCCAGGGCGGCGCGCAGCACCCGTTCCTGGGCCGGGCCGTTGGGGGCGCTGAGGCCCTGGCTGCGGCCGTCCTGGTTGATCGCCGAACCCTTGACGACGGCCAGGATCCGGTCGCCGTCGCGGCGCGCGTCCGCGAGCCGCTTGAGTACGACGAGACCGCAGCCCTCGGCCCATACGACGCCGTCCGCGTCGGCGGAGAACGGGCTGCACCGCCCGGACGGGGACAGCCCGCGCAGCCTGCTGAACTCGACGTGCCCGCGCGGAGTGACCAGCAGCGTGGCCCCGCCGGCCAGGGCGAGATCGCACTCCCCGCTCGCCAGGGCCCGCGCCGCCAGGTGCAGGGCGACCAGCGAGGACGAGCAGGCGGTGTCGACGGTCACCGCCGGCCCCTGCAGGCCGAGGGTGTAGGCGATGCGTCCGGAGGCCACACTGGCCGCCGAGCCGGTGCCGACGTGTCCGTCGAGCTGGGTGAGCGGGGCGGCGGCGAGGTAACCACTGTCGTACAGGCCGAGATAGACGCCGGTGGAGCTGCCGCTCAGGGACTCCGGGAGGATGCCGGCGCGTTCGATCGCCTCCCAGGCGGTCTGCAGGAGCAGCCGCTGCTGGGGGTCCATGG
The DNA here is from genome assembly GCF_900215565.1 of Streptomyces sp. Ag109_G2-15. Taxonomy (NCBI): domain Bacteria; kingdom Bacillati; phylum Actinomycetota; class Actinomycetes; order Kitasatosporales; family Streptomycetaceae; genus Streptomyces; species Streptomyces sp. Ag109_G2-15. The sequence goes on along the minus strand of NZ_OCNI01000001.1, from coordinate 7,125,719 downwards.
CGGCAGCCTCGCGCGGGGAGATGCCGAAGAAGGCCGCGTCGAAGCGGTCGATGCCGCCGTCGAGGAAACCGCCGCGCAGGGTGTAGGCCTTGCCGGTGGCCTCGGGGTCGGGGTCGTACAGACCGTTCGTGTCCCAACGGCCCGCCGGGACCTCGGAGATGGCGTCCTCACCTGTGGTCAGCAGCCGCCACAGGGCCTCGGGGTCGTCGGCGCCGCCGGGGAAGCGGCAGGCCAGGGAGATGATCGCCACGTCGTCACCGGGACCGGTCCGCTCAACGGCCTTGCCGGGCAACGGCGTTCGGGTCCGCAACGGTGCGAAGACGGCCTGCGCGACGGCGTCGATGGTGGGGTGGTTGAAGACGAGGGACGGTTCCAGGGGGCGGCCGGTCAGCGTGCCGAGTTCGGCGGCCAGGGTGACCAACTGGCGTGATCCGAGGCCGAATTCGGCGAGCGGCCGGTTCGGGTCGACGTCCGCCGGGTCGGTACCGGCGGCCTCGGCGACGGCCGATGCCAGCCAGGCCCGGACGCCCTCGGAGGTCGTCAGGGACGGCTCGGGGGTGTGCTTCGGGGACTCGTTCGCAGGCATCTGGGCAGGTGTCCTCGTGAACTCGGGCTCAGGCTGGATTCCGTACCGGGCGACGGGTGTGCGGTACGGCGAAACAGGCGGCGTACGGCCGCAGGGGCCTCCCGCGCCGACGGGCGCGCGGGAGGCGGGGCTGTCACCCCACAGCGGGTGCGGTCACCACGGAGAGGGTGCCGTCGAGGTACGCCGTCCGGGTGGCGCGGCGCTGGATCTTCCCGCTGGAGGTCTTGGGGATGGTGCCCGGCTGGACCAGGACGACATCGCGCAGGGACAGGCCGTGGGCCTCGCCGACCGCGCTGCGGATCAGGTCGGTGATCTTCTCGGACTCGCCGGCGTCGTCCGGGGCGATCTCGGCGACGAGGACGGGCTGTTCACCCTCGGCTGCGGTGTCCACGGAGAACGCGGCGGTGCAGCCGGGGCGCAGGGCCGGGTGGGACAGTTCGGCGGTCAGCTCCAGGTCCTGCGGGTAGTGGTTGCGGCCGTCGATGACGATGAGGTCCTTCAGGCGGCCGGTGACGAAGAGTTCGCCGCCCCTGAGGAAGCCGAGGTCGCCGGTGCGCAGGAACCGCCCCTCGTGGCCCTGGAGCCCGGCCCGGAAGGTCTCGCGGGTGGCGAGGGCGTTGCGCCAGTAGCCCTTGGCGACACTCGCTCCGCCCACCCAGATCTCGCCGGTCCCGCCCTCGGGCAGCTCCTCCTGCCGCTCGGGATCGACGATCGCCACGGTCACGCCGGGGCCGGGCCGGCCGCAGCCGACGGCGGCCGCGTCGGCCTCGCCGGCGTTCGGGGCGCCGTCGGCGGCGGCGAGCAGCGTCGGCGGGGTGTCCACGGTGCCGCCGGTGACCATCAGGGTGGCCTCGGCCAGGCCGTAGCAGGGGTAGAGGGCCTCGCGGCGGAATCCGGCGGGGCCGAAGGTGTCGGCGAAGCGGCGCAGGGTGGCCGCGCGCACCGGCTCGGCCCCGTTGAAGGCGACCTTCCACGAGCTGAGGTCGAGGCCGTCGAGCAGCTCCGGGCCGGCGTGCTTCAGGCACAGTTCGTAGCCGAAGTTGGGGGCGCCGCTGGTGTGCGGGCGGTAGCGGCTGACGGCGGCGAGCCAGCGGGCCGGCTGCTGGAGGAAGTGCAGGGGCGAGAACAGAGTGGCGGTGGTGCCGAGGTACACCGTGTTCAGGACGGGACCTATGAGCCCCATGTCGTGGTAGACCGGCAGCCAGCTGACGAACATCTCGTGGTCGTGTGCCTCGATCGCCTCGGGCGTGTGGCCCATGCGCTCGGTGATGACCCGCTCGTTGTCCAGCAGGTTCCCGTGGGTGACCACGACACCGCGCGGGGCGGAGGTGGAGCCGGAGGTGTACTGGAGGAACGCGACGGAATCCGCGGTGAGGTCGGGTTCGCGCCAGGCGGCCGCCGCGTCGTCGGGGATGTCCTCGGTGGTGAGGCGGGCGATCCCGTCGAGTTCGGGCAGATGTGCGGCCATGCCGTCGAGCGCGGCGATCACGTCCCGGCCGCCCAGGATGACCTTGGCGTCCGCATCGGCCACCAGGCGCTTCATCCGGGTGAGCGCACGGTGGTTCTGGGAGCGGCCCTGCGGGGGCACGCCCGGTACGGCGACCACGCCGGCCGACAGACAGCCCAGGTAGGCGCAGATGAACTCCAGGCCGGGCGGGTAGAGCAGCATGGCGCGCGATCCGGCCAGTCCACGCTCCTGCAGGTGGGCGGCGATGGCCCGGGAGCGGGTGGCCAGCCGGCCGTAGGTGAGTTCCTGGATCTCTCCGTCGCGGTCACCGGTGACGAGGTGGCGGTATGCGGTGCGCTCCGGATGGTTCGAGGCGTGCGTGGTCAGTAAGTCGACCAGGGAACGTGCCATGGGACGAGTCTCACCTGTCTGAAGAGGTGGGCGCGGGAAAGGTGTTCGACGGCCGGACCGCACGGGCGGTCGCCGGTCGAGTCAACCCGGCGTCCTTGCCGGGTCGTTGGAGTCGGCCCCCCGGCCAGGGAGCCACGGGTCGGACGGCTGCGCGTGTTCCCCCCGCAGCGACTGGCTACCGACGAGTAGCACCTTAGCAAGTCCGTTCGGCCGAGCGGCCGAACAAATGTAAACAGGCCGTATCCAAGGGAGTTGGACCAGCACTCACGCAGCGCATGCGATCTACGACACAGTGCGTTCAGGAGACCTTTATGCCCCGAATGCCGGACACGTGAATCCGCCCTATCGTTCTGTCATGGAGCACGCACTGAGTCCCGCAACCCTCGCCGAACTGCGGCGTCCGCGTCCCTACCCCGCGGTGTCCGTCCTGACGCCGACGCACCGCCGGGAGCCCGAGAACGGCCAGGACCCGGTCCGGCTGCGCAATGTGGTGGCCGAGGCCAGGAAGCGGCTGGAATCCGACCCCGCGGTCACCCGGGAGCGGCGCGCCGACATCGTGGCACAGCTCGACCGAGCACTGGCGGAAGTGGATCTGGCGCACGCCGAGGACGGTCTGGTGATCTTCGCCGCCCCGGGTGAGCACCAGGTCTGGTCGCTGGCCCGCACCGTCCCCGAGCGGGTGGTGTTCTCGGACACCTTCCTCACCCGCAATCTGGTCTCCGCGCAGGCCGCCGAGCGGCCCTTCTGGGTGCTGTCGGTCGCCGCGGACCGTGTCACCCTGTGGAGCGGCGGCCCCGACCGGGTCGTCAAGGACCACTCCGGCGGCTTCCCGCTCGTCCGCGGCCGCGAGAACTTCGACGCGGAGCGCCAGGAGCAGATCGGTGACATCCCGAGCATCTACGTCGACGAGGGCACGCGCCAGTTCCTGCGCGAGGCGGACACCGCCCTGAGCACGGTCCTGCGCGACGAGCCCCGCCCCCTGTACATCACCGGCGAGCAGGCGGCCCTGTCCCTGCTGGTCGACGTCGGCAGCGCCGCGAAGTCCGCCGTGCAGGTCCCGCACGGCGGCCTCGCCCACGCCGGTCCGGAGGCCGTGTGGCAGGCGCTGCGGCCGGTCCTGGAGGAGGAGGCCCGTAAGGACACCACGTCCGTCATGAGGGAACTGACCTCCGCACGCGGGCACAAGGCCTTCGCGGCCGGGGTGGACGAGCTGTGGCAGAACGCCCGGGACGGCCGCGTCCGGCTCCTCGCGGTCGAGGAGAACTACCGCGTGACCGTCCGTGATCAAGGTGACCATCTCATCCCGGCCGAGCCCGGTGACCTGGACTCCCGCGACGACATCGTGGACGAGATCGTCGAGCAGTGTCTGGAGACCGGCGCCGCTGTGCGCTTCGTCCCCGACGGGACGCTGGGCGACGAGAACGGCATCGCGGGGGTGCTGCGGTACTGAGGAACACCCCGGGCGGCCGTGCTCAGGCACTCCCCAGGCAGCGCTCCCCCTGCGGCGTACGCTACGGCGCGATCGTCGGCGAGAGGGAGCGCGCACATGGGTGACCTGCTGGGTGTGGCCGTACTGGGTGCCGGACACATGGGAGCCGACCACATACGACGCCTCGATCAGGTAGTGAGCGGCGCCAGGGTGGCCGCCGTGGCCGACCCCCAGGTCGAGCGCGCGAAGGAGGCGGTGGCCGGCCTGGACGGCGTCGCCGTGCACACGGACCCGGTGGCCGCGCTGGAGGCGCCCGGCGTGGCGGCCGTGCTGATCGCCTCCCCCGGCCCCGCGCACGAGGAGGCGCTGCTCGCGGCCTTCGAGCGCGGCCTGCCCGTGCTGTGCGAGAAGCCCATGGTGCCGGACTCCACAGGTGCGCTGCGGGTGGTGGAGGCCGAGGCGCGGCTCGGCCGCCGGCTGGCCCAGATCGGCTTCATGCGGCGCTACGACGCCGAGTACCGGCGGCTGAAGGCCCTGCTGGACGGGGGAAGCCTGGGCCGTCCGCTGATGCTGCACTGCACCCACCGCAACGTCTCCTCGCCGCCCGACTTCACCAGCACCATGCTGATCAACAGCTCCGTCGCGCACGAGATCGACGCGGCCCGCTGGCTGCTCGGGCAGGAGCTGACGGCGGTCACCGTGCTGCGCCCGGCGTCCTCGGCGGGTGCGCCCGAGGGCCTGATCGATCCGCAGTTCGTGCTCTTCGAGACCGAGCGCGGCGCCCTGGTCGACGTGGAGGTCTTCGTCAACTGCGGCTTCGGCTACCAGGTGCGCTGCGAGGCCGTGTGCGAGGCGGGCAGCGCCCGGATCGGCGACGAGCACACCATGCTGGTCACCCGCCGGGGCAGTGCCGCCGAGGAGGTGGCGCAGGACTACCTGGTCCGCTTCGCCGACGCCTACGACCGCGAGGTGCAGGCCTGGGTCGACGCCACCCGGCGCGGCGAGGTCACCGGCCCGAGCGTCTGGGACGGCTACGCGGCCTCCGTCGTCGCGGAGGCCGGGGTCCGGGCGCTGGAGACCGGCGGCCGGGTGACCGTCGGCCTCGCCCCGCGCCCGGACCTCTACGCCGGGGTCAGCCGCTGACGCTCGGGGCGCCGGTCTCCAGGTGCCCGGTGAACCGGCGCGACCAGGTCGCGTCGGAGTCGACGGTCACCGTGAAGTCGTACCAGCCGTTCTGGTACGCGACGGCGTTGAAGTAGTCCTCCGTCGAGGTTCCCGCGGCGACGGTGTAGGTCCAGGGACCGTCGGTGCGGTAGTGGTTGGAGGTGATGGTGAACTTCACCGACGACGCACCCGAGTTGGCCATCTTGAAGTAGATCGCGAGCTTGCCGGTGCCCGGTTCCACCGCGTAACGGGTGCTCACCTCCGCCGACTTGCCCGCCTTGGTGGCATCGCCCTGGAAGCGGCGCAGGAAGCGGTTGGGGCCGACCATGGTGAGGTCGTACTTGCCGGCGCCGAAGCCCGTGCCGATGTTGAAGTAGTCGGAGGCGGTGCCGCCCGCGTCGACCGTGTACTGGTACGGCGTGGTGTCGCGGTAGGCGTTGGGGTGGAGGGAGAAGTGCGCCGCCCTGGCCGCCGGGCCGCCCTGGTTGGTCATGGTGAACCAGGCGAGGATCTTGCCGGCGGCCCCGAACTCCAGGTGGTCCAGGTATCCGCCCGGCTGGTACGGCAGCGCGCGGGCCGCGCGGGTGCCGGACTCCTGGGCGGGCAGGGCGTTGTTCGTCGGCACGGGGTTGGGCAGCGGGCCGCAGGTGCCTATGCCGATGACGCTCGTCGCGGGCAGCGAGACGGAGCCGTAGACCGGGTTGGCGAAGTCGAAGACACCGGTCAGGTCGCCGCTCACCTTGCGCCGCCAGTCGCTGATGTTGGGGCAGTTGGCGGGCTTGCCGATGGCCGATGTCCAGGTCTCCAGGAACCGCAGCACCGACGTGTGCTCGAAGACCTCGGAGGAGACCCAGCCGCCACGCGTCCAGGGCGAGATGACGATCATCGGGACGCGGAAACCGAAGCCGTACGGCACCCCGTTGAGGAACTCACCCGGGGTTCCGGCGGGCGGGGCCGGGGGCGGGACGTGGTCGAAGTAGCCGTCGTTCTCGTCGTAGTTGAGGAACAGGACGGTGGAGTCGAACACGTCCTGGTCGGCCGCGAGGGCCTGGTAGACGAGGCTGACGAAGTGGGCGCCGTCGCCGGGCGGGGCGTACGGGTGCTCGGAGAAGGCCTGGTTGGGGACGATCCAGGAGACCTGCGGGAGGGTGCCCGCGAGGACGTCGGCCTTGATGGCGGCGGCGATGTCGTCCGGGGTGGAGCCGGTGGCCTTCGGGACGGAGGACATGCCGCGGTCGTAGAGCGGGTCACCCGCCTTGGCATTCGCGAAGTTCTTGAAGTAGGCGCAGCCGTTGTCGCCGTAGTTGTCGGCCGCGTTCTGGTAGACCTTCCAGGTCACCCCGGCGGCCTGCAGCGCCTCGGCGTAGTTCTGCCAGGTCAGCCCCGACTCGTCGCCGCCGTCGTAGCTGGTGGAGTCGACCTTGCCGCTCCACAGGAAGGTACGGTTGGGTCCGGTCGCGCTGAGGGCGGAGCAGAAGTAGGCGTCGCAGATCGTGTAGTTGTCGGCGAGCGCGTAGTGGAACGGGATGTCGGAGCGGTCCAGGTAGCCGAGCGAGCGGACGTTGCCGACACCCGAGACCCAGCTGTCGAGGCGGCCCTTGTTCCACGCGGAGTGCTGCGAGGACCAGGAGTGCGGCAGGTCGCCGCTGCACTGGGCGAGGGTCTCGCCGTCCTTGCCGCCCGCGGCCGGGGTCGCGCTGAGCTTCCACGGGTACTGGCGGCCCGTTCCGTTCGGCTGGTTGAAGACCGGGTAACCGCCGCTCAGGGTGATGCCGCTGCGGTCGTCGAAGCCTCGCACGCCCTTCAGGCGCCCGAAGTAGTGGTCGAAGCTGCGGTTCTCCTGCATGAGGATGACCACGTGCTTCACGTCCTTGATCGTGCCGGTCGCCGTGGCGGCGGCCGCGCTGCGGGTGACGGCGCCGAGCGCCACCCCCGCCGCCACGGATGCGCCGAGCCCCACGAAGCCTCTTCGGCTGATCGGTGTCATTCGCCCCGTCCTCGTCACCGGCGTGCCCCTGCGGCACACCGCGCGCCAGGGTGCCCGCAGTGATCGTCGAGGTCCACAGCCGTGCGGTGAGGCTCGAGTGAATAAAAGTCAAAGTCCGGAAACCGCCCCCGCCGGCGGCTCACACCCCGCCGAACAGGCTGCTCAGACCCCGTTCCACCACCGCCTCCACGTCCTCCTGCCCGGCCGGTACCACCGCGTAGGTGTGCAGCAGGAAGCGGCGCAGTGCCGAGGTGGGGAACTGGAGCAGGGCGAGACCGCACGGGGAATGGAGTTCGAGGACCGTCCGGGTGCGGCCGTACGGCCATATCTGTACGTCCCCGTGTCCGGCCGGGGCGCGCAGGCCCTGGTCCAGCAGGGAGCGCGCGAAGGTCCAGGTGACCTCGTCGCCCGCCAGGGTGGCCTCGGGGGGAAAATCCACGAAGACGGCCAGTGGGTCGTCCGCCGCGTAGCGCAGCAGGGCCGACACCGGGACCTCCCGGTCCTCGGCGGTGATGAGACGGGCATGGGCGGGCTGCTCGACGATGATGTCCATGCCATTAAGGAGTCTTCGGAAGCCCTTCCCAGGACGCCAAATCCGGACAGAGTTGGTGCGGATCGAGCAGTCGGCGGCATCATGGAACATCTGAGCGTCGAACAGACGGCTGAGCACTGCGGCGAAGCCCTACGGTATGGGTCAAGTCCCGTAGGAGGAACTACGACTTGAGCCCACCCGCGCGTACGTCATTCGTACCCTCGGATCAGCCAGGGAAGACTCTGGCATATGCCAGAAGCACCACCGTATCGTGTGTTGCCAAATCCCTTACAGGGCGTCGCGGGCTGTGCCACAGTCGTAACGGTCCCTCCGTCCCCCTTGGCCGTACCATCCCCCTTCGGAGTGCGTCATGCCGTCCCCAGTTTCCGCGGACCGCTCAGCCGCCCAGCCGCCCGGGCGCGGCTCGGTCGAGGCGTTGATAACGCAGGCGCGGCGGCTCAGGGGCGACGTGGACGCCGTACGGCGGGACGCGCAGAACGAAGGTTCGGACCCGGAGGAACGCTGGCAGCGGGCGCTGTACGACCTCGCACTGCACCAACTCGAGGACCTGGACGCCCATTTGGCACAGCTGCGGGACGGTCCGGAGCCCGCCCCCGCCGACGAGCCCGCCGAGACCCTGGTCGTCCGGCCGGCGGTGGCCGTCGGCGCACCGCGCGCCTCGCTGCTCAGCCGTGTCGGCAGCGCGGAGTGGAACCTGCTCACGGACGAGGCGAGCTGGTCCGGGGAGCTGTACCAGATCCTCGGCCTCGACCCGGACGGCCCCGCCCTCACCCTGGACGAACTGCCGTCCCTGGTCGTGGAGGAGGACCGGCCGAAGCTGACCCGGATGGTGACGGACTGCCTGGTCGACGCCAAGCCGATCGACGGCGAGTTCCGTGTCGTACGGCCCGACGCCTCCGTGCGGACCGTGCACATGATGGGCGAGCCCGTGCTCGGCGGCGACGGCAGCACCACCTCGATGTGGGCCGTGCTGCGCGACGTCAGTGAACTGCGCCGCAGCCAGCGGACGGTGCGCGAGACCCGTGACTCGCTGCAGCACCACCAACGGCAGGCGCAGACCGAGCAGCGGCTCGCGGTCGAGCTGCAGGAAGCCGTGCTGCCACCCTGGCGCGGCTCCCTGCGGCTCCCGCACCAGGGACCGCAGACCCTCGACCTCGCCGCCCACTATCTGCCGGCCGCCACGACCGCCCTGATCGGCGGCGACTGGTACGACGCGCTGGAGCTGTCCGACGGCGCGACCCTGCTCAGCGTCGGTGATCTCACCGGGCACGGTGTCGCCGTCACCTCCGGTATGGCGATGCTGCTGGGCGCCGTGCGCGGCATGGCGATGGCCGGCGCTCAGCCCGGCCCCCTCCTGGCCATGCTCAACCAGTTACTCGACGCCACCGTGCAGCCCGCCCTGGGCAGCGCGGTGTGCTGCCAGTACCGGCCCGAGACCCGCACCCTGGTGTGGGCGCAGGCAGGACACCCCGCCCCGCTGCTGTACCGCGACGGGACGGGGCGCATGCTGAACGCACCGGACGGCGTCCTGCTCGGTGCCACCACGGGCGCCACCTACGGGCAGGCCGAAGTGGCCCTGGAGCCCGGCGACCTCCTCCTGCTGCGCACCGACGGACTGGTGTCCGGGCACGGCGGTACCAGCGCCGTGGACCGCCTGCTCGACCTCGCGCCACGCTTCGGCGCGGCGCGTAGCGCGCAGGACTGTGTGCGGACGGTCGTGGAGGAGTTCGGCGGAGCCGAGCGCGAGGACGACGCCTGTGTGCTCGTCGCCAAGGTCACCTCATGAGCCGACCGAGCTGACCCTCTGAGCGAAGAAACAGCGCACAGCCCTTACGCCTGTGCGCTGTTGTCGGCCCTGCCCTTCAGCTTCGGCAGGGCGAGCCTGATCTCCTCCCGCAGTTCGTGGATCTTCGGGTAGCCGGAGTACTCGGCGGTGAGCCGGTACATCTGCCGCAGCCGGTCCCAGGTGCGGCGGGAGGAGTTCGAGCCCATCGACATCAGGGCCAGCCGTGCGTAGCGGTCGGCCTGCTCCGGGTCGTCGGCGATGAAGCAGGCCGAGGCCATGGACAGATGGTCGAAGATCTTCGACCGCTCCCGCCCGTCGACGCGCAGGGCCAGGGCCTTCTCCGCGTAGTACTGGGCGTGCACGGCCGCACCGGGGTCGAACTCCGCGAGGGTGCGGTAGGCGAGGGCCTGCATGCCGTACAGATCCTCGTCCTTGAAGGTCTGCATCCAGTCCGGCGGTTCCAGGTCCTGCCGGTCGGAGACGAAGAGGTCCTCCGCCCGTCCGAGCGTGCGGCGCATCGCCTGGCTCTTGCCCATGGACGCCTGTGCCCAGGCCTCGATGGTGTGGAACATCGCCTTCGTACGCGGCTGCAGACGCTCCCCCGAACCGGACTGGGCGAGCTTCATCAGGTCCAGCGCGTCGTCGGGCCGGCCGAGGTGCACCATCTGCCGGGCCGCCCGGGACAGAGCCTCCCCGGCACGCGGCCGGTCACCGCCTTCGCGTGCGGCGTGGGCGGCGATGACGAAGTACTTCTGGGCCGTGGGCTCCAGGCCGACGTCGTGCGACATCCAGCCCGCGAGAACGGCGAGATTGGCGGCGACGCCCCACAGGCGCCGCTGGAGATGGGGTGGGTGGTGGTAGGCGAGCATGCCGCCCACCTCGTTGAGCTGGCCCACGACCGCCTTGCGCTGGAGCCCGCCGCCACGGGCGGCGTCCCAGGCTCGGAACACCTCGACCGAACGCTCCAGTTCCTCGATCTCCTGCGACCCGATGGGGGCGGCCTCATAGCGGTCGAACCCAGCGGGGTCGGCGTGCAGGGGATCGTCGAGGACAGGGGCGTCGGCCTTCAGGGTGGGGTCGGAGTGGAGCCAGTCGTACATGGCGCTGCTGAGTGTGGATCCCGCGGCGAGCGCGGCACCCGCGCCCACCAAGCCGCGTCGGTTGAGCATGAGGTCCATTCCCGTGAATTCGGTGAGGACCGCGGCGGTCCGTTCGGGCGCCCACGGCACTCCGTCGGGATGTTCCGCATTCCCGTCGCCCTGCCGTCTCCCTGTACGCCCGTGCCGTACCAGACCGAGGTCCTCGATGGTCACGACACGGCCGAGACGCTCGGTGAACAGGGCCGCCAGCACCCGCGGCACGGGATCGCGCGGGATCTCTCCCATGTCGATCCACCGCCGCACCCGGGAGGTGTCCGTCGACAGCTGGGGGTGGCCCATGGCCGCCGCCTGCTTGTTGACCAGCCTCGCGAGTTCGCCCTTGGACCAGCCGGCCAGGCCGAACAGGTCCGAAAGGCGGGTGTTGGGTTGTCCGCTCACGTAAGCCCCCAGGTTCTCGGCTGAGTTGACAGTAGCCCCGTGGAGGTTGCCGGGCGACTATTCGCCACGGTTCGCCAGGGTGCGCCAGATGGTGTGCCACTGGTCATCGGGTGTCAGGTAGGAACGCGCCATCCCGACCCGGTCGCCCTCTCAGTGACGGGTGCATTCCCCAGGGTGCACCCGGGCGACCGGGCCGGGTGGGCGTATGAACTCAAAGCACCCGCATTGCGTATCCACTTCGCACAGGGGTTTTGAGCATGGATGTACAGGCAGGCACCGCAGGCACACGAAGGGATCTGTATCTCCCATGTACGCAGCATCGTCCTCCGTGTCCGCTCCGCCCCGGCCGCTGCGTCCCCGCCCGGCGGGCGGCGGGCCGTTCCTCGACCCGGCGGCGCGGCCGGCGACACCCGTGCTGGGCGCGGGCCGACCGCGGCGCGTCCCGGGACAGCCCGGCTCCCAGCCGCTCAGCGGGAGACTGGACCTGTCCGGTCCCCAGGGTGCGCAGCTGCGCACCGCGATCGCCTCGGTGCACCGGATCTGTCCGGAGTTCGCTCCGGTGCAGGTACTGCGCCGCAGCGGACGCTCGGTCCTTCTGGTCGGGACGACCGGACGCAGCACGGCCGTGGCCAAGTGTCTCCTCGACCAATCGCCCGCCTGGGCGGAGCGGATCCGCCACGAAATAGCCGCATACCGCTCGTTCGTCCGGCACCGCCCGCCAGTGCGCGTGCCGAGACTGATCGCAGCGGATCCGGACAACTGCACGCTGGTGATCGAGCGCATGCCAGGCCGGGTGGCGGCGCTCCAGCGGCATCCGATGGAGGCCCCACCCCGGCCGGACATCCGGGCGGCGCTCGGCGCGATCTGCCGGCTGAACGCCTGGCGGCCCCCGGCGGGCACGTTCGACGCCCCCCTGGACTACGCGGCCCGCATCTCCCGGTACCACGAACTGGGGCTGCTGACCGACCGGGACCTGGGCGACCTGCAGAAGCTGCTGCACGGCATCGCGCACGCGGCGGGCCGCCAGGGGATGGGCCAGTTCTGCCACGGCGACGCCCTGCTCTCGAACATCCTGCTCTCACCGGCCGGTCCAGTGCTGGTGGACTGGGAGCACGCGGGCTGGTACCTGCCGGGGTACGACCTGGCGACGCTCTGGCTGGTGCTCGGGGACGCGCCGGTGGCGAGGCGTCAGATCAGCCAGATCGCCCAGTCGGCGGGCCCGGCCTCCCGGGACGCCTTCCTGGTGAACCTGATGCTCCTGCTGACCAGGGAGATCCGTACGTACGAGACGGCCGTGCAGCGTTCGATGCACGATACGGCCCCGGCGGCACCGGGCACGGCCCACCCGGGTGCTGCGCCGTCCGGCGAGGAACAGCGCCTGCTGCTCAGGCGGCTGCACGACGACTGCCAGCTGGCCCGCCGGGCCGTGCGCGCGGCGGTCGGCACTCGCTGACGGGGACGACGGTTCCGCGGTGCGCCCAGAGCGGCGGCGCACCGCGGACCTTCGTGTGTACGGGCCTGGCCCCCAACGCGGTGGGTGACCACTGGTGTATGCCACTGACGCCCCGCAGGCCCGGCGCGCCATCGCTGCGAAACTCGCCGAACCCCTTCGTGACGTGGGAAATCAGGTGCCTGAGGGCATCATTGACGGATCGTCGGCAAGCCGGTACCACTGATCCAGCTCGGAGCCGCACGCCCCGCCGCCCGCCCGTCACAGGAGGCCGCACTTGCGAGGATCCGCCACCGACCCCACACCCACACCCGGCCACAGACACCTGAGGCGCAGCGTCGGTACGCTCGCCTCGGCCGCCTTACTGCTGCCCCTGCTCGGCGCGGCCCCCGCTCAGAGCGCGACGGACTCCTCGGCCGGCCGGCTCCAGCGCGCCTTCGCCGACGCGGCCGCCGAGTACCACGTGCCGCAGAGCGTCCTGCTGGCCGTCTCCTATCTCCAGTCCCGCTGGGACTCGCACGCCGGGGCGCCCAGTGTCACCGGCGGCTACGGGCCGATGCACCTCACCGACGCCCGCACCGCACTCGCCACCACCGAGCACCTCGCCGAGGGCACCGAGGACGCACGCGGCGACAGCGCCCGCGCCGCCCTGCACCCCGACATCAAGGTGCCCCAGAACTCGGCCCTCCCGGCCCGCCTCAAGACGCTGCCGAAGGCGGCCGAACTGACGGGGCTGCCGGCGGCCGAACTGCGCACCGACCCGGCCGCCAACATCGCGGGGGGCGCCGCCCTGCTCGCCGCCGCGCAGAAGAAGCTGGGCGAGCCGGCGAGCGCGAACCCGGCCGACTGGTACGGCGCGGTGGCCCGCTTCTCCGGCGCCGACGACACGGCGACCGCGGCGGCGTACGCGAACGACGTGTACGACGTGCTGCGGACGGGCGAGAAGCGCACCACGGACGACGGCCAGCGGGTCGCCCTCGCCGCCCGGCCGCACCTCGCCGCCGACACCACCCAGTTGAAGCGGGCGGGGCTGCGCACGATCGCGGCGGACGACGCCGAGTGCCCGAAGTCGGTGTCCTGCGAGTGGATTCCGGCGCCCTACTCCCAGTTCGGGAACGACGACTACGGCAACCACGATCTCGGCGACCGTCCGGACGCGCAGAGCATCAGGTACATCGTCATCCATGACACGGAGGGCACCTGGGACGGGGTGCTGAACCTGGTCCAGGACCCCACCTATGTGTCCTGGAACTACACCATCCGGTCCACCGACGGTCTGATCGCCCAGCACGTCAAGGCGAAGGACGTGGCCTGGCACGCCGGCAACTGGTACATCAACGCGAAGTCGGTCGGCATCGAGCACGAGGGCTTCCTCGCCGCGCCGGACGCCTGGTACACGGAGGCGATGTACCGGTCCTCGGCACGCCTGGTGAAGTACCTGGCCCGGGAGTACGGCATCCCGCTGGACCGGCAGCACATCCTGGGCCACGACAACGTGCCCGGGCCGACCACCTCCACCATCCCCGGTATGCACACGGACCCGGGCCCGTACTGGGACTGGCGGCACTACTTCCAGCTGCTGGGCCATCCCTTCAAGGCCACGGGCGGCAAGCACTCCGGTCTGGTGACGATCCGGCCGGACTACGCCGCCAACCAGCCGGTGTACACGGGCTGCACCACCAAGGGCGAGCCCTGCGCGGCCCACGGCTCGGGCGAGGTCCGGCTGTACTCCGACCACGACGAGAACGCCCCGCTGATCAAGGACATCGGTCTGAAGACGGATCCGACCATTGGGGTGAACGACCTGTCCTCGCGGGTCTCCACCGGCCAGCAGTACGCGGTCGCCGACCGCTGGGGCGACTGGACGGCCATCTGGTACCTCGGGCAGAAGGCCTGGTTCGAGAACCCGGGCAAGCGGCCCACGGCGGTGCCGGCGTCCGGTCTCGTCGTCACCCCGAAGGACGGTCTGACGAGCGTCCCGGTGTACGGGCGCGCGTATCCGGAGAAGGAGGCCTACCCGGCGGGGGTGCCCGCGCAGTCGGTGGTGGCGCTGCCGTACACGCTGCCGGCCGGGCAGAAGTACGTGGTCGGTGACGCGGTGCCGGGCGAGTACTACTACGCGGTCACCTTCACCACCGACTCGCACCGGGTCGTGGTCGGCAAGGACCTGTACTACGAGATCCAGTACGGCCACCGGGTGGCGTTCGTGCGCGCCGCGGACGTCCGTCTGGAGGGCTCCGTGGGCTAGCCGGGGCCGGCCGTCAGCCCTGCTGGAACAGCTCCGCCGGGAGCGGCTTCAGCAGGGCGTACAGGTCGTCGGTGATGGGGCGGTCCCAGGCGGCGATGGTCACGAGGATGCCGTCGCTGCGGTCGAACTGGACGCAGGAGATCCGGCTCTCGGAGAGCTTCAGGCGCCGCACGATCAGCAGATTGTCGCCCTGGAGGACCGGGGTGTCCTCGATGCCGACGACGGTGACCTCCTCGTCGTTCTCCAGCGCCAGCAGCAGCTGGCCCACCTCGAAGGGGATCTCACCCTCGGTGACGTCCCGGGCCGGGGAGCCCTCGGGGAGATTGCCGATGATCATGGCGGGGCCGCGGCCGCCGAAGAGGTCGTAACGCAGGAAGACGCCCTGGCAGGAGCCGTCGGGGGCGGGCAGCAGGCCCGCGCCGAGGTTGCCCGGCCAGTCGCCCGGGTCCATGGCCAGCACGTCGAAGTCGGGTCCGGCGGGAGTGGCGCTGCGGCGGCGGAGGAACGACATGCGGCCATGGTACGTGCACGCGCGTGTTCGGCGACGTGCGGGCGCCCGCACGGGTCCGTCCGTCACGGAGCGTGCCGGTCGTGCCAGGCGTGCCGTCACCCCTCCGGCCCGGGCGGTACGACGGCCACCGGGCTCGCCGCGTGCAGCAGGACCGCCTGGGTGACCGAGCCCATCATGCGGGCGGGGGCGAGCAGGCGTCGTCGGTGGCGGCCGACGATGACCAGGTCGGCGTCCCGGGAGGCGGCGACGAGCTGGCCGGCCGCGTCGCCGGGCAGGGCCGCGACGTCGGCGCGGACCTCGGGGTACCGCTCGTGGTGCGGGGCGAGGAAGCCCTCGGCGAGGAGCCGGGTCTCGGTCTCGACGGCGGTCTGGTCGAGCGGGGGCGGCAGCATCTGGCCCGGCGCGGTCCAGGTCTGCACCGGCCACGGGTACGCGGCGATCACCTCGACGCGGGCCCCGCGCAGGGCGGCCTCGGTGAAGGCGAGGCCGAGGGTGGCGTCGTCGGGGCTGTCGACGTGCAGGCCGACGACCACCCGGGGCCCGGGCTCGGCCGGGCCGCCCCCGTGGACCTCGCGGTCAGGCCGGGGTACGACGACCACCGGGCACTCGGAGTCGCGCGCGGCGGCCAGGCTGTTGGAGCCGAGCAGCAGGCTGGCGAAGCCGCCGCGGCCCCGGGAGCCGAGGACCAACAGCTCGGCGTCCGCGCCGAGTTCGGGCAGCACCGCGCCCGGTACGCCCTCCAGGGCGACGTACTCGACGGCCGGCGCGTCGGCGCGGTCCCGCAGCAGTGCGCGGACCTCGTCGAGCACCGGGTCGCCCTGTGTGTCGGGCGGCCCGGCGACCAGGACGTCGGCCTGGCCCCAGGCGGCGTACTGCCGTACGTGCACCACCCGCAGTGGCACCGTGCGACGGCGGGCGGCGTCCACCGCCCAGTCCAGTGCCCGCAGACTGTCCTCGGAACCGTCCACCGCGGCGATGACCGGCGCACCGCTCATCTTCCCTCACCTCCGGAACGCGACCTTCCCCTTGCCGGGGCCAGCCTCGCTCAGGGGGCGCCCCCGGCAGGGCGCTGTGGATCGCGTGTCCGGAAATCCGCGCCGCACACTCCCCGGTTCGGCTCGCGGCGGGGGTCGCTCAGGTCAGGTCGAACTCGCCTTCGCGTGCCCCGGAGACGAAGGCGCCCCACTCGGCGGGGGTGAAGATCAGGGAAGGGCTTTCCGGGGTGCCGCTGTTGCGCATCGCGATGAATCCCTCGACAAAGGCGATCTGGACATCGCCCAGCCCTCGGCTGCTGGACTGCCACTCGGCCCTGCTGAGGTCCAGCTCCGGCTTGTCCCAGCCCATGAGCGGCTGCTGCTGGGTGGTGGTCTCGGCCACGTCCGTGCTCCTCCCGGTTCGTCGTCCGCGGTCAGCCTAGCGACCGGTTCCTACGGCGGACAGGCCGTGTCAGCAGGACCTTTCAGGAGTCGGGGGGCTCGGATCCCACGAGCCACATGGAGAAGAACTGCGAACCGCCGCCGTAGGCGTGCCCGAGCACCTTCCGGGCGCCGTCCACCTGGTGTTCTCCGGCCTGGCCGCGCACCTGGAGGGCGGCCTCCGCGAAGCGGATCATGCCGGAGGCGCCGATGGGGTTGGTGGAGAGCACACCGCCCGACATGTTGACGGGCAGGTCCCCGTCCAGCTCGGTCACCCCGGACTCGGTGAGCTTCCAGCCTCCGCCCTCCTCGGCGAAGCCCAGGTTCTCCAGCCACATGGGCTCGTACCAGGAGAACGGCACGTACATCTCGACGGCGTCGATGTCCCGGCGCGGGTCGGCGATGCCGGCCTGCCGGTAGACGTCGGCGGCGCAGTCCTTGCCGGCCTGCGGGGAGACGAAGTCCTTGCCCGCGAACAGCGTCGGCTCGCTGCGCATGGCGCCGCCGAGCATCCAGGCGGGCGGCCGGGGGGCGCGGGCGGCTCCGGCGCGGTCGGTGAGGACCATGGCGCAGGCGCCGTCGGAGGACGGGCAGGTCTCCGAGTAGCGGATCGGGTCCCACAGCATGGGCGAGGCCTGGACCTTGTCCAGGGTGATGTCGTGCTCGTGGAGGTGGGCGTAGGGGTTCTTCAGCGCGTTGCGCCGGTCCTTGTAGGCGACGAGGGAGCCGACGGTGTCGGGGGCGCCGCTGCGCCGCATGTAGGCGCGCACGTGCGGGGCGAAGAAGCCGCCCGCTCCCGCGAGCAGGGGCTGCTGGAAGGGGATGGGCAGGGACAGGCCCCACATGGCGTTGGACTCGGACTGTTTTTCGAAGGCGAGGGTGAGCACGGTGCCGTGGACGCGGGCCGCGACCAGGTTGGCGGCGACGAGGGCGGTCGATCCTCCGACCGAGCCGGCGGTGTGCACCCGGAGCATCGGCTTGCCCACGGCACCCAGTGCGTCGGCGAGGTACAGCTCGGGCATCATGACGCCCTCGAAGAAGTCGGGCGCCTTGCCGATGACGACGGCGTCGATGTCGGCCCAGGTCAACTCCGCATCCATGAGGGCCCGTTGGGCGGCCTCCCGGACGAGCCCGGCGATCGACACGTCCCGGCGGGCGGCCACATGCTTGGTCTGGCCGATTCCTACGACGGCCACGGGCTCCTTGCTCATCGTGGATCCCCTTCGAGTACGGCGACCAGGTTCTGCTGCAGGCAGGGGCCGGAGGTGGCGTGGGCGAGGGCCCGGTCGGACTCGCCGCGGTGGATGCGGGCGGCGGCCTCACCGATGCGGATGAGTCCGGCGGCCATGACCGGGTTGGCGGCGAGGGCGCCCCCGGAGGGGTTCACCCGGACGCCGTCGTCCAGCCGGAGCGCCTTGCGCAGCACGACCTCCTGCGCGGTGAACGGCGCGTGCAACTCGGCGGTGTCGACGGGGCGTTCGAAGGCGCCGGCCCGCTCGGCGGCCAGGCGTGTGGAGGGCGAGTCGGTGAGGTCGCGCACGCCCAGGGAGTGCGCCTCGATGCGGTGGTCGATGCCCCGGATCCAGGCGGGCCGTTCGCACAGCTCGCGGGCCCGCTCCCCCGCCGCGAGGATCACGGCCGCGGCGCCGTCGCCGACGGGCGGGCAGTCCCCGGTGCGCAGGGGGCGTACGACGTAGTCGCCCGGCGGGACCGAACCCCTCAGCTGTGCAGGGGAGTTGGTGGTGGCGGATGCTCGGCTCCTGGCCCCGATCGCGGCGAGGGCGGGCTCGTCCGTGTCCCCCGCGTCGATGAGCGCCTGGGCCTGGAGGGCGGCGAGCGCGACCGAGTCCGGCCAGAGGGGGGCCACGTAGTACGGGTCCAACTGGCGAGTGAGGACGTCTCGCACGGAGCCGGGAGAGGACTTGCCGTAGGAGTACACCAGGGCGGTGTCGGCGTCGCCCGTCAGCAGCTTGGTCCATGCCTCGTACAGCGCCCAGGCGCCGTCCATCTCGACGTGCGACTCGGAGATCGGCGGCCAGGCGCCGACGCCGTCGAGGGCGAGGGTGAAGGAGAAGGCGCGGCCGGCGAGGTAGTCGCTGGAGCCGGAGCAGGTGAAGCCGATGTCGGCGGTCTTCAGCCCGGTCCGGGCCAGGACCTGGTGCAGCACCGGCATGAGCATCTCGACCTCGGAGGACTCCTCGGTGGAGCGCCGGTGGTCGGTCTGGGCGAAGGCGACGACCGCGATCTCCCGTGTCACAGCAGCTCCTTGTAGGTGTCGTAGTCGGCGTCGGGTTCGCCGGTCGGGCGGTAGTGGTCGGGGTAGCGCGCTCCCGGCGTCCACACCGGCTCGACCCTCAGGCCCATGCGCACCTCGTCGTAGGGGATGCCGCCGATCCGGGCGTGCAGGGCGAGGTCGGCGCCGTCGAGGGCGATGTGGGCATAGACGTACGGCACTTCGATGTCGAGGTTCTTCGCCTTGATGTTGACGATGCAGAACGTGGTGACCGTGCCGCGGGGACCCACCTCGACCTGTTCCGATGTGGCCACGCCACATGTGGGGCACGCACCCCTCGGCGGGATGTACACCTTGCGGCAGGAGGGGCAGCGCTCGCCGACGGACCGCTGTTGGGAAAGGGCGTGGATGTAGGCGGTCTGGGCGCGGCCCGGCGAGTAGGTGTAGTCGAGGCGGGCGTGGGCGACGATCCCGGTGATCGGGTCCTCGAACTCGCCGGTGCGGCCGCCCGGTCGGTCCGGTAC
Organism: Streptomyces sp. Ag109_G2-15; assembly: GCF_900215565.1. Taxonomy (NCBI): domain Bacteria; kingdom Bacillati; phylum Actinomycetota; class Actinomycetes; order Kitasatosporales; family Streptomycetaceae; genus Streptomyces; species Streptomyces sp. Ag109_G2-15. The sequence continues at coordinate 7,106,437 of NZ_OCNI01000001.1, read as the reverse complement.
GCCGTCGTACGGCTCGAAGCAGGCGATGTCGGTGATGGCACCGGTGCGTTCCCCGGCCCAGCGGATCCGTACCCGCATGCCGGTGTGCACGGCGTCGGGTCCGGGGGCGTCCAGGGCGTGCAGCAGGGCGGTGTCGGCGCCGTCGAGCCGGACCAGGGCCCAGGCGAAGGCAGTGGCGAGGGGCTGGCCCCGGCGGGGCTCAGGGTTCCACGCCCAGGTGGTGACCGTGCCCGTGGGGGCGACCTCCACCAGATCGCGGATCTCCTCGGCGGTGACGGGGTCGTACTCCACGGGCGGGACGAGGGTGCGGCCGTCGGCGGTCTTCACACCGAGGACGACACGTTCGCGCAGGCCGGTGAGGAAGGCGCTCTGGACCGGGCCGAGGGACCGGGTGAAGGGGAACTCGACCACGAGAGGGGCTTTGAGGACTTCGGGCATCGGGGGCTCCTCGGGTCAGGCTCGCTTGTAGACGGGGGGTCGCTTCTCCGCGAAGGCGCGGGCACCCTCCTTGGCGTCGGCGGTGTCGAAGACCGGCCAGCCACGGGCGAGTTCGGCGGCGAGTCCGTCGGTCTCGGTCAGCTCGGCGCTCTCGTACACCGACGCCTTGACGGCCTCGACGGCGAGCGGTCCGCAGGCGTTGATCTGCTCGGCGATCTCCAGCGCCTTGGCGAGCGCGGTGCCGTCGGGCACGACATGCCCGATCAGCCCGATGGCGGCGGCCTCCGTCGCGCTGTACGGCCGCCCGGTGAGCAGCATCTCCAGGGCGTGGGTGCGCGGGATCTGGCGCTGCAGCCGGACGGTCGAGCCGCCGATCGGGAACAGACCGCGCCGGACCTCGAACAGGCCGAAGGTCGCGGACTCGCCCGCGACCCGGATGTCGGTGCCCTGGAGGATCTCGGTGCCACCGGCCACGCAGTACCCCTCGACGGCGGCGATCACCGGTTTGCGGGGGCGGTGGTGGCGCAGCATGGCCTTCCAGTGCAGGTCGGGATCGACCTTGAGCCGGTCGCGGTAGTGCTGCCCTGCCATGCTGCCCCCGGCCAGCGCCTTGAGGTCCATGCCGGCACAGAAGGCGCCCCCGGCCCCGGTGAGCACGATCGAGCGGATCGCGTCGTCCTCGTCGGCCTCGACCCAGCCGTCGTACAGGCCGACGAGCATCGGGAGCGAGAGCGCGTTCTTGGCGTCGGGCCTGTTGAGCGTGAGCACCAGTGTGGCGCCTTCGCGGTGCACGGTGAGGTGTTCCGTCCCACCCATTGCCCATCTCCCCTCGGTAAGAACGAGAACAGGTTGCAGTAGGAGGGGAGGCACTTCAAGGGAACTTCGCGGGTTTTCTGACAGACAGTCAGATTTCTTCGCGCGGACCCTTCACAGTTGCCGCGCCCTTTGCTCTGATGACCGGCGAACCGGTGGATCGCCAGGCCGTGCGAGGTCAGGAGGAGCGGTGGAGTACAACCTTGCCGATCTGTTCGAGTCGGTCGTCGACGTGGTCCCGGACCGCGAGGCTCTCGTGTACCTCGACCATCCCGGCACCGGCGCGGAACGCCGCCTGACGTACGCGGAGCTGGACGCGGCCGCCAACCGCGTCGCCCACCACCTGATCGACAGCGGGATACGGCCCGGGGAGCACCTGGGCCTCCATCTGTACAACGGCGTCGAGTACCTGCAGACGGTCCTGGCCTGCCTGAAGGCCCGGGTCGTCCCGGTCAATGTCAACTATCGCTATGTCGAGGACGAGTTGGTCTACCTCTACCGGGACGCGGATCTGGTCGCGCTGGTCTTCGACGGGGAGTTCGGCGACCGGGTGGCGGCGGCGCTGCCGCGCGCGCCGAAGCTGCGGCACCTGGTGCGGGTGGGCGCTCCCGCGGAGGTGCCCGGGGCGGTGCCGTTCGCCGAGGCGGAGGCGTCCGGGTCGCCCGGACGGGGCTTTCCCGCCAGGTCGGGAGACGACCAGTTCATCATCTACACCGGCGGCACGACCGGCATGCCCAAGGGGGTGATGTGGCGCCAGGAGGACCTGTTCTTCGCGGGTCTGGGCGGCGGGGCGCCGACGGGTGAGCCGGTGAAGAGCCCGGAGGAGCTGGCCGAGCGGGTCGCCGCGGGCGGGTCGGGAATCACCTTCTTCCCCACTCCCCCGCTGATGCACGGCACGTCCACCCTGACCGCGTTCATCGGCTTCAACTTCGGCCAACGGGTCGTCCTGCACCGCAAGTTCGTGCCGGAGGAGGTACTGCGGACCGTCGAGAAGGAGAAGGTCACCAGCATGTCGCTGGTCGGCGACGCGATGCTCCGGCCGCTGATCGACGCGCTCGGCGGGCCGATGAAGGGTACGGACTGCTCGGCGCTGTTCAGCGTCTCCTCGTCGGGCGCGATCATGTCGGAGACCGTGCGCCGGCAGTTCCGGGAACTGGTGCCGAACGCCCTGCTGCTGAACAACTTCGGCTCCTCCGAGTCCGGCTTCAACGGTACGGCGACCGAGGACTCGGGACCCGAGCGGGGCTTCCGCATCCGGGTCAACTCCCGGACCCAGGTGGTCGATCCGGCGACGCACGAGCCGGTCGCCGTGGGCGAGATCGGCCGGGTCGCGCAGTGCGGCCATGTGCCGCTCGGCTACTACAACGACCCACGCAAAACCGCCGAGACGTTCTTCGAGAAGGACGGGCGGCGCTGGGTGCTGCTCGGGGACATGGCCACGGTGGACGAGGAGGGCGTGGTCACCGTCCTCGGCCGGGGCTCGCAGTGCATCAACACCGGGGGCGAGAAGGTGTACCCGGAGGAGGTCGAGCAAGCCCTCAAGGCCCATCCGGACGTGTACGACGCGCTGGTCGCCGGGGTGCCGGACGCCACCTGGGGCAACCATGTGGCGGCCGTGGTGCAACTGCGCGAGGGAGCCCGGCGCCCCTCGCTGACCGACATCCAGGACCACTGCCGCACCCGGCTGGCCGGCTACAAGGTCCCGCGCCAGCTGGTGATCACGGACTCCATCCAGCGGTCGCCGAGCGGCAAGGCGGACTACCGGTGGGCGCGGGAGGTGGCGGTGGCGGCGGAGCGGTAGCGGGCGGGGTGTCCCACCGCTGCCGTGCGGCCCGGGCCGCGTACTGTGTGCGCCACGGTGGAACGGAGGGTGAGGACGGTGACGGTCGGCCGTACGGGTGATGACGGCGTCCGCCTCCCGCGTCCGGCCCGCCGCAACCGGGACCGGGCCATGCACGGAAGGACCTTCGGGTGTCGCACCTCATGCCTCGTCAGCTGCCGGACCCCGAAACGGAGTCGGACACCGACGGCGCGGGGAGCGGGGAGGACAGCGGGCGGGACTCCTCGGCGGGCCCCCGCCCCGGCTGGTTCGGCCGGCGCCTGCGCCACCCACGGGGCGCGCGGGGCGTGAGCGTGGGGACGTCCGTCCTCGCGGGCGTTCTCGTGGCCGGCGCGCTGCTGTTGCCGAACCGGCTCGACGGGCTCACCTTCACCACGTTCCTGCGCATCCCCGCGGAGGGGATCCTGCTGGCCGGTCTGCTCCTGGCGGTGCCGCCCCGGGGCCGGCGGATCACGGCGGTGGCCGCGGGCCTGCTGCTCGGACTGCTGACCGTCCTCAAGTGCGTCGACATGGGCTTCTACTCGGTGCTGGTCAGGCCGTTCAACCTGGTGATGGACTGGGGTCTGCTGGGCGGCGCGGCGGACTTCCTGCGGGAGTCGTTCGGCCGGACCGGCGAGCTGCTCGCCCTCACCGCCGCCGTGCTCCTCGCCGCCGCGGTCCTCCTCCTCACCACGCTCGCCCTGGTCCGGCTGACCGGTCTGATGGTCCGGCACCGCCAAGCGGCCACCCGGAGCACGCTGGTGCTGGGCACCGCGTGGATCACCTGCGTCACCCTCAACCTGCAGATCGGTGACGCGCCGATCGCCTCCAGAGTCAACACCGTCATCGTGAACAACCGGATCGAGCAGGTGCGCGCGGGGCTCGAGGATGCCCGGGTCTTCCGCGAGGAGACCGCGGTCGACGCCTTCGCCGACACACCGCGCGACCAGCTGCTGACCGGCCTGCGCGGCAAGGACGTGCTGTTCACCTTCATCGAGAGCTACGGCCGTACGGCGATCGAGGACCCGGCGATGGCGCCCCGGATCGGCACGGTCCTGAAGGAGGGCACGGCCTCCCTGAAGGCGGCGGGATTCGAAGCTCGCAGCGGCTGGCTCCGGTCACCGGTGACGGGCGCGGGCAGCTGGCTGTGTCATACGACCTTCCTGTCCGGCCTGTGGGTCAAGAACCAGCAGCGGTACCGGACGGTCACCTCCAGCGACCGGATGACCCTCACCCGGTACTTCCGCGAGACCGGCGCCTGGCGCACGGTCGGGGTCGTTCCGGGTGTGCGGTACGCGTGGCCGGAGGGCAGGTTCTTCGGCCTGGACCACGTCTACGACTCCACGCACCTCGGCTACCACGGCCCCTACTTCAGCTGGACGCCCGTGCCGGACCAGTTCAGCCTGGAGGCCTTCGACCGGCTGGAGTTCGGCAGGAAGGACCGGGGACCGCTGATGGCGGAGATCATCCTCGCCTCCAGCCACAACCCCTGGGCGCCCGTCGCCCACATGCTCGACTGGAAGGACCTCGGCGACGGCTCTGTCTTCCACCGCGTCAAGAAGGAGGGCAAGGACCCGAGGGAGGTCTGGAAGAACCCGGAGAGCGTGCGCACCGAGTACCGGAACGCCATCGAGTACTCACTGCACAGCCTCATCGAGTTCGTGCGGCGCTACGGCGACAGGAACACGGTCCTGGTCTTCCTCGGCGACCACCAGCCGGTGCCGACCGTCACCGCGGGCAGCCCCCGCAAGGACGTGCCCGTCACCATCGTCGCCCACGACCCCAAGGTGCTGGACCGTGTCTCCGGCTGGGGCTGGACTCAGGGCCTGAAGCCGGCGGCGGACGCGCCCATCTGGCCGATGAACAAGTTCCGCGACCGGTTCATGCGGGCGTACGGCCCGCAGAAGGGCTGACCGTGTCCCCGTCGAGGAAGGCGACGGTGCGGCGGACGAAGTGCTCCGGGTCGTCCAGCCACGGGTGGTGTCCGGCGCCGGGCTGGACGGTGAACTCGGCGTTCGGGAAGGCCTCGGCGGTGCGGCGGGCGAGGTCGGGGCGGGGGCCGCCGTCGAGTTGGCCCGCGTAGACCAGGACCGGGGCGGTGAGGGTGGCGAGCGCGGCCCGGGTGACGTCCGGGGTGAAGGCTCCCTCGCCGAAGTACCGGTCGGCCGCCTCGTCGTTGGTCTGCTCGTCCGCGGCCGCGTCATGGGCGCGGGCGGCCTCGTCCCAACGGCCGTAGTAGAACGGCATGAAGACCTCGTCGAAATCTCCCTCCCCCGCCAGCCACGCCTCGAACGCGGGAAACGCCTCCGCGAACCACGGCTCGTCGGCCCGCAACCGGGCCGCGGCCAGCCGGTCCTCGGGCGTCGCCCGCATCCCGAGGGCCGAGGGATTCGGGGTGATCAGCACGAGCCGCCGTATCCGGTGGGGGTAGCGGGCCGCGTAGAGCATCGCGAGGCTGCCTGCCGCCGAGTGAGCGAGCAGATCCATGTGCTCCAGACCCATGTGCTCCCGCCACACCTCCACGTCGTCCACCAACCGGTCACAGCGGTACGTCGCCGGGTCGGCCGGCACCGCGGACTCCCCGGTCCCCCGCAGATCGAGCAGGGCCAGACGGCGGTGCGCGGTGAGCCCGCCCAGGTCACCGAGATAGACGGAGGCCCGCATGGCCCCGCCGGGCAGAACGACGAGGGGCTCGCCCTCACCCCTGAGGTGGTAGGAGAGCTGGGTTCCATCGGCTGCGGTGAAGGTCGGCATGCAAGTGATCATCCAGGTCGGTGCGGCTGGGCCGCAACGGCTTTGCGCGCAGGGCGAGGACGCGGTGCCGCCTCCCGTCGGGAAATTCCGCGCAGACCCCTTGCCTTGAGCCGGATGGGCTGAATTACTGGCCCCGAGAAGATCGACCGAATGATCGGTCGTCCGGAATGTGTGGTGGGCGAGGGAGAAGTCCCGATGGCGGATGCGACGGACCTGCTGGACGCGGGCGAGAAGCTCGGGCCCGAGGAGTTGCGGGCGCTGCAGTTGGAGCGGCTGCGGGCCTCGCTGCGGCACGCCTACGAGCACGTGCCCTTCTACCGGGAGTCCTTCGACAAGGCCGGTGTCCGTCCGGAGGACTGCCGTTCGCTCGCCGACCTGGCGCACTTTCCCTTCACCACCAAGGCCGACCTCCGGGAGCACTACCCGTACGGCATGTTCGCCGTGCCCCGCGAACGGATCCGCCGCCTGCATGCCTCCAGCGGCACCACCGGACTGCCCACGGTGGTCGGCTACACCGAGAACGACCTTTCCATGTGGGCCGACATGGTGGCGCGTTCGATCCGAGCGGCGGGCGGGCGCCCCGGTGACACCGCGCATGTGGCCTACGGCTATGGGCTGTTCACCGGTGGTCTGGGCGCTCACTATGGTGCCGAACGCCTGGGCTGTACGGTCGTCCCCGCGTCCGGCGGTATGACGGCCCGCCAGATCCAGCTGATCCGGGACCTCGAACCCGGCATCATCATGGTCACCCCGTCGTACATGCTCACACTGCTGGACGAGTTCGAGCGGCAGGGGGTGGATCCGCGCGGCACCTCGCTGCGGGTGGGCATCTTCGGCGCCGAGCCCTGGACCGAGCAGATGCGGCGCGAGATCGAGGAGCGGTTCGCGATCGACGCCGTCGACATCTACGGGCTGTCCGAGGTGATCGGTCCGGGGGTGGCCCAGGAGTGCGTCGAGACCAAGGACGGTCTCCATGTGTGGGAGGACCACTTCTATCCGGAGATCGTCGACCCGATCACGGGTGAGGTGCTGCCGGAGGGCGAGCGGGGCGAGCTGGTGTTCACCTCGCTCACCAAGGAGGCCATGCCGATCGTCCGGTACCGGACCCGGGACCTGACCCGGCTGCTGCCCGGCACCGCCCGGGTGTTCCGGCGGATGGAGAAGGTCACCGGGCGCAGCGACGACATGGTGATCCTGCGCGGGGTCAACCTGTTCCCGACCCAGATCGAGGAGATCGTGCTGCGCACCCCCGGCGTGGCCCCGCACTTCCAGCTGCGCCTCACCCGCGAGGGCCGCCTCGACGCGCTCACCGTACGCGCCGAGGCCCGCCCGGGCGCCACACCCGAGGCGCGGGAGGCCGCGGCCCTGTCCATCGCCGCGGCCGTGAAGGACGGCATCGGTGTGTCCGTGGCCGTGGAGATCGTGGAGCCGGAGTCGCTGGAGCGGTCCGTGGGCAAGATCCGCCGGATCGTGGACCTGCGGCCGCGCTAGGGCCTGTCCGGCGGATTCGGCCCCGCGACTCCGGCATGATCCGCCGGACAGGCCCTGGCGGTCACGGCACGGGTCGGCCGGTACGGCGTCGGCGCTCACGCCACAGTCCCGACCGGAACGGCGTCGGCGCTCACGGCACGGTCCTGACCGGTACGGCGTCCGTGGGGGCGGTCGTGTTCTCGGGTGTCTTACGGCCCCGGGTCAGGTGCCGGGCGAGGGCGATCGCCGCCGCCAGCGCCACCAGCCCCGTCACCCCGGGCCAGCCGAGCCGGCCGTAGGCCCGCACCCCGAGCCATGACCCCACGCTGCCGCCGATGAACGTGCAGGTCATGTACGCGGTGTTGATCCGCGCCCGCGCCTCGGGCCGTAGCGCGAAGTTGCGTGACTGGTTGGCGACCTGGCCGCACTGCACCGCCACGTCGAGCAGCAGCATGCCGCCCGCCAGCGCCACCAGCCCCGCCGCACCGCCGCACCCGCCCAGCGCCAGCACGCCCGCCGAGCCGGCGACCCCGAGCAGGCACCACAGGCTCACCGCGTCCGGCCCCCTGCGGTCCACCGCCCGGCCGGCGAGCGGCGTGCTGAACATGCTCGCGGCGCCGACCAGCCCCAGCACGCCCACCGCCTGGGCGCCCATGCCGTACACCGGTCCCGTGACCAGCAGCGTGAGCGCGGTCCAGGCGGCGCTGAAGCCGGCGAAGACGGCGGTCTGGTAGAGGCAGGAGCGGCGCAGATCGGGCTCCTCGCGCAGCAGGCGCACCGGGGCGGCTATCAGTTCGGGGTAGCGCCGGCGGGAGGGTGGTGTGGTGGCCGGGACCACGCGGGAGAGCACCGCCGCCAGGGCGAGGACGACCATGGCCGCGACCAGGTAGGGGGCCCGCCAGCCCAGCCAGGTGCCGAGGGTGCCGCTGAAGGTGCGGGCCAGCAGGATGCCGCCGATGAGACCGCTGCCCACCGTGCCGGTGACGGCCCCGCGCCGCTCGGCGGGGACCAGTCCGGCGGCCATGGGCAGGATGATCTGCGGCACGACGGTGGTGACGCCGGTGACCGCGCTCGCGGCGACGAGAACCGGGAGCGTGGGGGCGGTCCCGGCGGCGAGCAGTCCGAGGGCGGTCAGGGTGAGCAGGGTGACGAGCAGGCGGCGGTGGGGCAGTCGGTCGCCCAGCGGGACGAGCAGGAAGATGCCGCCCGCGTAGCCGAATTGGGCCGCGGTGACCACAAGGGCCGCCGAGCCGGCCGGGACCCCGAGGTCGGCGGCCACCAGGGAGCTGATGGCCTGCGGGAAGTAGATGGTGGAGACGCCGACACCGCAGGCGAGGGCCAGGACGAGGATCACCCAGCGGGGCGGGTTCGGCGGTGCGGGGGACGCGGACACGCAGACACCTCACAGAGGAACCGGTTTAAGTGGTTCACCGAAGGTACCAGTCAAACCGGTTCTCCCGTAGGGTGGTTGGCGTGCCTACGACCCTCCGCTTCCGTCAGGGCTCCGGCCGCCCCTGCCTGGACTTCGTACGGACGCTGCGCCACCGGGGCACGGCCGACGCCGTGGAGGAACTGCCCGACGCCGGGGCTCTGGTCGCCTGGGCACGGCAGTGCGGCCCCTGCCCCGCCGAGACCGGCGACGCCGATGCCGCCCTGGTGGGCACGGCGCAGGAACTGCGCGAGGCGATCCACCATCTGATCGGCGCCGCCCGAGCGGACCGGTCCCCCGGCGCCCGGGCCCGCGAGCTGGTCAACCGGGCCGCCGGGCACGCCGTTCCCGTGCCCAGCCTCGACCCTTCGGGCCGGCTGGAGTGGCAGGCCGACGATCCCGTCCGGGCCACCCTCGCCCTCGTGGCCCGCGACGCCCTGGACCTGATCACCTCCCCGGCCCTCGACCGGGTACGCGACTGCGCCGGCCCCACCTGCGGCGCCCTCTTCCTGGACACCTCACGCCCCGGCACCCGCCGCTGGTGCTCCATGGACACCTGCGGAAACCGCGCGAAGAAGCAGGCGCTCCGCCGCAAGGCCACGGCCTAGACCCCATCGACATCCACCTGCACATCGACGTACCTCGAAATGTCGGCGGCGAACCTATACTCCGGATGCATGACCGACACCGCCCCCTCCCCGGATCCGGAGCTGGTCAGCGCGTTGCGAGCGCTGTCCAATCCGATGCGGCTGCAGATGCTGCAGTGGCTGCGCGAGCCCGAGCGGCACTTCCCGATGGAGGCGGCGATCGCCGATCCGGCCGAGGTGGGTGTGTGCGTGAGCCACATTCAGGCGAAGGCGGGACTGGCCCAGTCCACCGTGTCGGCCTACATGGCCGAACTCCAGCGCGCCGGGCTGGTGCGGGCCACCCGTGTGGGCAAGTGGACCCACTACAAGCGGGACGAGCAGCGCATCGCCCACCTCGTGGCGGAACTGGGCCAGACGCTCTAGCCGGCCGCCCCTGCCCCCCACCCGCGATCTCCCCTTGCGCTTCATATCGAGATTCTGCGATATTTCGATTTAGCGAGTGATCCGATGTGATCCGATGTGATCCGATCCATGAGGGAGCGCACGATGACCGGCGACACACGTCTGGGGCTCGGCACGTTCGGGATCTACACCTTCGACTTCGAGCACCAACCGGCCGCACGGATCCGGGACTCGGTCCAGGAGCTGGAGGAACTGGGCTGGCGAGCGCTGTGGATCCCCGAGGCGCTCGGGCGGGACGCGTTCAGCCACGCCGGCTATCTGCTCTCCTGCGCCGAGCGGCTGAGTGTCGTCAACGGCATCGCCCGGATCTGGTCACGCGAGGCGCAGTGGACGTACGGCGCCGCTGTGCTGCTCGCGGACGCCTACCCGGACCGGCACGTCCTCGGCCTCGGCTTCGGCGGTCAGCCGCGGCCGGGGATCAAGCCGCTCGCCGCCATGTCCGCGTACCTGGACGAGCTGGACGCCCTGGAGACGGCGACGCCCAACCCCCTTCCCAAGGCCCCTGTTCGGCGCCTGCTGGCCGCGTACGGCCCCCGGATGCTGGAGCTGGCCCGCGAGCGTGCCGACGGGGCCCAGACCTACCACGTGAACACGGCCCACACCGCGCAGGCGAGGGAGATCCTCGGCCCGGACGCCTTCCTGGCCGTCGAGCACGCGGTGCTCTTCGAGAGCGACCCCGGCCGGGCCCGGGCACTCGCCCGTGAGCACCTGCACGTTTACCTCAACACCCCTTATAACCTGGCGAAGTTCCGCAGGCTCGGCTACACGGACGACGACTTCTCCGCCGGCGGCAGCGACCGCCTCGTGGACGACCTGGTGTTCTGGGGCGATCCGGACACCGTCGTACGGAAGCTGCGGGGCCACACCGAGGCGGGCGCCGACCATGTGACCGTGCAGGTGATCGGCGTCGAGCCGGGTGGCTCGGCACTGCCGCAGTGGCGGCTGCTCGCCGAGGCCCTGCTGCCCGGCCCCACACCCGGGTCCGGTCGGACGCGTACGGCATCATGACGGAAACGCCCGGGGCCCGGCCCCACGCCAGTGAAGGGTCCGCCCCGTGAGCAACATCCAGCCCCCCGAAGGGTCCGACGGGGGATCGGAGGAGCAGTCCTCCATATCCGACGAGCAGTGGACGGCGTTCCTGCGGGACGCCGCCGAGGGCGATGGCGCCGCCGCGCCGAAGGAGCCGTCGGCGCGGGCCAGGATGGTGGACCGAAGGTTCCGGAACGTACTCAAGGCAGAGCGGAAGGGCCGGAGCCCGAAGGGGCGTGCGTTCCGCGACAGGGCGGGTGCGGTGATCCCGTGGATGGCCGTGACGGCCGTCGTGCTCGTGGGCGCCTACCAGCAGGGCCTGTTGTCGTGGGACAGACCGCCCGCGTCGGGGCCGGCCAAGGCCGTCGCACTGCCGGGAGGCGGGACCTCCGACGGCGACCGGTGCGGAACCAAGGGCTACCACCACTTCCCGCTCCCCGCAGCCGCCTCCTCACCCGCGCCCCAGGCCACCCCACGCCCCGGCCCGCAGCTCGACCTCGGCTCCTACGGTTATTCGCAGTCCGGCCGCGACGCCGGCACCTTCTCCATCGGGCTGCTCTTCGCTCAAGGCCCGAAGGGATCCCTCAAGGTGTCCCGGACCCTGGGCGGGGAGGGAGTCGCGGTGGAGATCGAGGGCCCGGACGGACTGGTCGCCGGCGCACACGGCCTCCCTGTCACCTGGGACTCCCCCGGGAAGACCGGCCGCGAGGACAAGACTCACATCGACCTGACCGGTGGTGGCAGCGGCGAGATCACGCTGCCGACACTGGCCCTGTGCCCCGGCTACGACGGCAACGCGGTGTGGAAGGCCCTCCAGTCGCCGATCGACTCCTCGAACACCATCACCGGGCAGCCGGCCTACACCCTGACCGTGTCCGTCCGCGATCCGGGCATCGGAGAACTGCGGAAGTCGATCGGCGTTCCGGTCGGCGGCAACCTGCTCAGCGCCAACAACCTTGTGCCCGACGGCCCCTAGCCGCTGAACCGGTCCCGCAGCTCCCGCTTGAGGATCTTCCCGCTGGCGTTGCGCGGCAGTTCGTCCACGAACAGCACCCGCTTGGGCGCCTTGAAGGGGGCGATCTTCTCCCTTACGTGGGTGATGAGTTGCTCCTCCGTCACCTCGCCGCGCGGGACGACGATCGCCGTGACGGCCTCGATCCACCGCTCGTCGGGCAGGCCGATCACGGCGGCCTCGGCGACGGACTCGTGGGCGTAGAGGGCGTCCTCGACCTGGTGCGAAGCCACCAGTACGCCACCGGAGTTGATGACGTCCTTCACCCGGTCGACGATGGTGAAATAGCCGTCCGCGTCGCGTACCGCGAGGTCGCCGGAGTGGAACCAGCCGTCCCGGAAGGCCTCGGCGGTCTCCTCGGGCTTGTCCCAGTAGCCCTCGCACAACTGCGGTGAGCGGTAGACGATTTCGCCGGGCGTGCCGTCGGGCACGTCCTCGCCCTTGTCGTCCACGACACGCGCGTCCACGAACAGGACGGTCCGGCCGCAGGAGTCCAGCCGGCCCTCGTGCTCGTCGGGCCCCAGCACCGTGGCCAGGGGACCGATCTCGCTCTGCCCGAAGCAGTTGAAGAACGCCAGTCCTGGCAGGTGTGCACGCAGCCGCTGGAGCACCGGTACGGGCATGATCGACGCGCCGTAGTAGGCCTTGCGCAGGCCGCCGAGGTCGCGGGTGGCGAAGTCGGGCCGGTTGGCGAGGCCGATCCACACCGTGGGCGGTGCGAACAGGCTGTCCACGCGGCCCGCCTCGATCAGGTCGAAGAGGCGGTCACCGTCGGGCGCGTCCAGGATGATGTTGGTCGCGCCGACCGCCAGGTACGGCAGCAGGAACACGTGCATCTGCGCCGAGTGGTAGAGCGGCAGCGCGTGCACAGGCCGGTCGCCGGCGCTCAGGTCGAGGGCGGTGATCGCGCTCAGGTACTCGTGGACCAGGGCCCGGTGGGTCATCATCGCGCCCTTGGGCAGCGCGGTGGTGCCGGAGGTGTAGAGCAACTGCACCAGGTCTTCGGTGCGTGGTTCGGGCCCGTCGTACGGGGGCGCCTCGGCCAGCCGGGCGAGGAAGGAGTCGTCCGCGTTCCGCAGGGGCAACACCCGTACGTTCCTGGGCAGTCGACCGGCGAGGTCCGGGTCGGCGAGCACCAGCGTGCTGCCCGACTGGCCGACGATGTACTCCAGATCGGCGCCGGTCAGGTTCTGGTTGACCGGCACATGGACCAGGCCCGCGCGGGCGCAGGCGAGGAAGGCGATCAGGTAGGCGTCGGAGTTGTGGCCGTAGGTGCCCACCCGGTCGCCGGGGGCGAGCCCCTCGGCGCGGAGGAGGCCCGCCGCACGGGAGACGGCGGCGTCGAGTTCCTCGTACGTCCAGGTGCGTTCGCCGTACTCCAACGCCACCCGAGCCGGAGTGCGTCGGGCGCTGCGCCGCAGCACCCCGTCGACCGTGCTGCCGTGTCCCTGCGTCATGACAGCCGATCCTCGGCCCGGCGCACGTGCAGGTCAAGAACCTCACACCAACCGCGTGCGGCCTTCCCAGTACGGGTCCCTGAGCCGCCGCTTGTACAGCTTGCCGTTGGGGTCGCGGGGCATCTCGGTGATGAAGTCGACGCTCTTGGGCCGCTTGTAGCCGGCGAGCCGCTCCGCGCAGTGGTCGAGGAGGGCCGCGGCGAGGGCCGGGCCCGGCTCATGGCCGGGGGCGGGTTCCACGACGGCCTTGACCTCCTCGCCCCAGTCGTCGTGCGGGATGCCGAAGGCGGCGGCGTCGGCGACGGCCGGGTGGGCGAGCAGCGCGGACTCGATCTCGGCCGGGTAGATGTTGACGCCGCCTGAGATGATCATGTCGATCTTGCGGTCGCGGAGGAAGAGGTAGCCGTCCTCGTCCAGGTAGCCGAGGTCGCCGACGGTGAAGTAGTCGCCGATGCGGTTCTTCCGGGTCTTGGCCTCGTCCTTGTGGTACGAGAACCCGCCGGTGCTCATCTTCATGTAGACGGTGCCCAGCTGGCCGGGTGGGAGCCGGTTGCCGTCATCGTCGAAGACGGCGAGTTCGCTGATGGGCCAGGCCCTGCCGACCGTGCCGGGCTTCTTCAGCCAGTCCTCGGCGGTGGCGAAGGCTCCGCCGCCCTCGCTGGCCGCGTAGTACTCCTCCACACAGGTGCCCCACCAGTCGATCATGGCCCGCTTCACATGGTCCGGGCAGGGCGCGGCGCCGTGGATGGCGTGCCGCATGGACGAGACGTCGTACCGGTCCTTCACCTCGTCCGGGAGCGCCAGGAGGCGGTGGAACTGGGTGGGGACCATATGGGTGTGGGTGCACTGGTGGGTGTCGATGAGGCGGAGCATCTCCTCCGGGGTCCACTTGTCCATCAGCACCAGGCGGTGGCCGATGTGCAGGGACGCGCCCGCGAACTGCAGGACGGCCGTGTGGTAGAGCGGCGAGCAGACGAGGTGGACGTTGTCGTCGAAGGGCCTGATGCCGAAGATGCCGAGGAAGCCGCCGAGGTAGGCCTCCTCGGGGGGCTTGCCGGGCAGCGGGCGGCGGATGCCACGGGGGCGTCCCGTCGTACCGGAGGTGTAGTTCATGACCCAGCCGAGCGTGCGGTCGGCGGGCGCCGACTCGGGCTGTCCGGCGAGGAGTTCGGGGTACGGCCGGAAGCCCTCGACCTCGCCGACCGCGTAGCGGTGGGTGGCGGGCAGGCCGGCCTCGTCGGCGGCGTGGCGGGCCGGTGCGGCGAAGCGCTGGTGGGCGATGAGCACCTTGGCGCCGGAGTCGGCGACGATCCAGGCGATCTCGGGGCCGACCAGGTGGTGGTTGACCGGGACGAGGTAGAACCCGGCCTGGGTGGCGGCCAGGTGGGCGGTGAAGAACTCGACGCCGTTGGGCAGGACGACGGCGAAGGCGTCGCCGCGCCGAAGCCCTGCGGCACGCAGGCCGTGGACGAGCCGGTTGGCGGCGGCGTGCAGGCGTCCGGCGGTCCACTGCTCGCCGTCGGGGGCGATCAGGACCGTGCGGTCGGGGTCCTGGGCGGCCTGGGCCCAGAAACCGGCGGGGGGTGTGCTCACGACTGGCCGCTCCTTCCGGCGATGCGGTTGATGCGGTCGACAGCCTGCTCGAAGCCGCGGGTGAGGTCGTCGAAGACGGCCTGGACGCTGCGCTCGCTGGTCATCCGGCCGACGATCTGTCCCACCGGTGTGCCGAGCAGCGGCTCGACCTCGTACTTCTGGATCCGGGAGACCGCCTCGGCGACCAGCAGGCCCTGCAGAGGCATGGGCAGGGTGCCGGGCCCGGCCGGGTCGTCCCAGGCGTCGGTCCACTCGGTGCGCAGCTGACGTGCGGGCTTCCCGGTCAGGGCGCGGGAGCGGACGGTGTCGCCGGACCCGGCGGCGAGAAGCTTGCGGGTCAGGGCGGGCGAGTGGAGGTCCGCTTCTGTGGTGGTCAGCCATATGGAGCCCAGCCACACACCCTGGGCGCCGAGAGTGAGAGCGGCCGCCACCTGCTGTCCGCTGCCGATGCCCCCTGCGGCCAGCACGGGCAGCGGATCGACCGCCTCCACGACCTCGGGGGTGAGCACCATGGAGGCGATCTCTCCGGTGTGGCCGCCGGCCTCGTAGCCCTGGGCCACGACGATGTCGATACCGGCCTCCTGGTGCTTGCGGGCGTGCCGGGCGCTGCCCGCGAGTGCGGCGACCAGGACGTTCCGGTCGTGGGCGCGGGCGACGACGTCGGCGGGCGGGGAGCCGAGGGCGTTGGCGAGCAGCCTGATCGGGTAGTCGAAGGCGACGTCCAGCTGGGATCGGGCGACCTGCTCCATCCACCCGGTGATGCGCCACCCGGACGCCTCGCCCTCGGCCAGCTCCGGCACCCCGTGCTTGGCGAGGGTGTCCCGCACGAACTGCCGGTGGTCCTCGGGAATCATGGCCTCGACGTCCGCCTCGGTCACGCCCTCGACCTTCTTCGCGGGCATCACCACGTCCAGCCCGTAGGGCCTGCCCTCGACGTGCGCCTCGATCCAGTCGAGGTCCCGTTTGAGGTCGTCGGGGGCGGTGTAGCGGACCGCGCCGAGCACGCCGAAGCCGCCGGCCCGGCTGATGGCCGCGGCGACGGCGGGGAACGGCGTGAAGCCGAAGACGGCGTGCTCGACTCCGAGTTTCCTGCTCAGCTCCGTCTGCATGGGCGCAGGATGCCGCAGTACCCCGGACGACGGAAGAGCTTTTCTGATGCTCCGTCAGATACTGCGGCAGATTTTGCCCCGCCGCACCCTTGTTCACCCCGGGGGACGCGCACGCCTCATTGACACGCCCCGCACCCGACAGGACAGTTTCACGATGACCGATGAGGTGGCCACCAGACTCACCCGCCGTCAACTGGGCACCCTGACCTTGGGCGGTGCCCTCACCCTTGCCGGCTTCCCGGCCGGCCCGGCCCATGCCACATCCGCCTCCGGCCACCGCACCCTGCGGTACGGCTCCCCGGAACAGGCCGGACTCCTGGCCCCGCATCTGCGCCGGCTCGTCACCGAAGCGGAGACGTTTCTCGGCCCCTCCCCCAAGCACCCCTGGTACGCGGGCGCCGTCCTGCTCGCCGGACGCGGGGCAACCGTGGCGCTGCACCAGTCGATCGGCATGGCGGTGCGCTATGCGGGATACGACGACAGGACCGACACCGGGATCGAGTTCCCGGCCGACCAGCAGATCCCGATGTCCGAGGACACCGTCTTCGACCTCGCCTCCGTCTCCAAGCTCTTCACGTCACTGCTCGCCGTGCAGCAGCTGGAGCGCGGGGCGCTGGACCTGGAGGCGACCGTCGCCTCGTACCTCCCGGACTTCGGTCAGGCCGGCAAGCAGGACATCACGATCCGTCAACTCCTCACCCACACCTCGGGTTTCCGCGCCTGGATCCCCCTCTACAACGCGCCGACGTACGAGGAGAAGCTCCACCTCATCTGGAACGAGGCGCCGCTCAACCCGCCCGGCACGGTCTACCTCTACTCGGACCTCAACCTGATCTCCCTCCAGCTCGTCCTGGAGAAGGTCACCGGCCGCACCCTCGACGTCCTGCTGCACGATGAGATCACCGCCCCGCTGGGCCTCGCCCGCACCCGCTACAACCCGCCCGCCTCCTGGAAGCCGAGGATCGCCGCCACCGAGGTCGCCCGCCCGCCCTGGTCGGGGCTGAACCGCGGGCTGGTGTGGGGCGAGGTGCACGACGAGAACGCGTACAGCCTCGGCGGGGTCGCGGGCCACGCGGGGGTGTTCTCCTGCGCCTGGGACCTCGCGGTCCTCGGCCGCACGCTGCTCAACCGCGGCGCCTACGGCCGTACGCGCATCCTGGAGCCGGAGTCGGTGGACCTGATGTTCACGAACCTCAACACCGCCTTCCCCGGCCACGACCACGGTCTCGGCTTCGAGCTGTACCAGCACTGGTACATGGGCGCCATGGCCACCCCGCACACCGCGGGCCACACCGGCTTCACCGGCACCTCGCTCGTGCTGGACCCGACGACCGACTCCTTCCTCGTCGTGCTGGGCAACTCCGTTCATCCGGTGCGCACTTGGCGGTCGGGCTCCGCGCCCCGGGTCGCCGCGGGCACCCATCTGGCCCGTGCCGTACAGGTCCGCCCGGCGCGCGGCCGTACCGCCTGGTTCTCCGGCATGGCGAGCGCCACGACGGCGACGCTCACCCTGCCCGCGATCGACACCTCGCCCGGTGACGCACGGCTGCGCTGCGCCCTGTGGTGGGACACCGAGCCCGCCTCGGACGTCCTCGTCCTGGAGGCCACCACGGACGGGGGCACCGTCTGGCAGCCGGTGCCGTTCACCACCGCGCGCCACGGCGAGGAACCGCAGGAGCACCCGGCGGGCTCGGTGACCGGCTGGTCCGGCCGGGTCTGGCATCGGCTGACCGCCGAGCTGCCGGCCGCCCGGCAGCTCACCGTGCGCTGGCGGTACGGCACGGACCGGCCGTACGTCGGCCGCGGCGCCTACGTGGACGCGTCGCGCGTCGAGGCCGACGGCGAGGTCGTCTTCGACGAGGCGCGGCCGGCCGACGCGGCACGCATCCAGGCGGTGGGGTGGGCGGCCTCGGCCGACTAGAGGCGCCCACAGGGAGGAACGCAGCCAATTTCAAGGTCACGCTCACCTGGCACCGACCCGGGTCGCCGGACGGGGCGGCCGCCGGCACCGCTCCGCAGAGCAGCGGTGCCGACGCCACGACCCCCTGACCGCCGACACTCGACGTGTCAGCCCCGCTCCAGCACCGCCATCGCCGCGTTGTGCCCCGGCACCCCGCTCACCCCTCCCCCGCGTACCGCGCCCGCGCCGCACAGCAGGACGTTGGGATGCCGGGTCTCCACGCCCCAGCGGCCGGTGTCCTCCTGGGCGTACGGCCAGGACAGGGCGCGGTGGAAGATGTTGCCGCCAGGCAGGCGCAGGTCGCGTTCGAGGTCCAGCGGGGTCTTCGCCTCGATGCAGGGGCGGCCGTCGGCGTCCGTGGCCAGACAGTCGGTGAGGGGTTCGGCGAGGTGGGCGTCGAGCTGGGCGAGGGTGGACTTCAGCAGTTCCTCGCGTACGGCGTCGTTGTCCCCGGCGAAGAGCCGGGCGGGGGTGTGCAGGCCGAAGAGGGTCAGGGTCTGGTAGCCGCGCTCGGCGAGGTCGGGGCCGAGGATGGTGGGGTCGGTCAGGGAGTGGCAGTAGATCTCCGAGGGCGGCGCGGCGGGGAGTTCACCGGCGGCGGCCTGGGCGTGGGCGGTGGCCAGTTGCTCGTAGCCCTCGGCGATGTGGAAGGTGCCGGCGAAGGCCTCGCGCGGGTCCACTGACGTGTCGCGGAGCCTCGGGAGCCGCGTGAGCAGCATGTTGACCTTGAGCTGGGCGCCTTCGGCGGGCTCGGGCGCCGGGTCCCCGGTCAGGGCGGCCAGTTCCTGCGGGGAGGCGTTGACCAGCACGTGCCGGGCGGCGGCGACGCCCTCGCCGTCGGCCGTGCGGTAGGTGACCTCGGCGGTGTGGCCGTCGGTGTCGATGCGGACCGCCTCGTGTCCGGTCACGAGCACCGCGCCCGCCTCGCGCGCGGCGGTGGCCAGGGCGTCGGTGAGGGCGCCCATGCCGCCGACGGGCACGTCCCAGGCGCCGGTGCCGCCGCCGATGACGTGGTAGAGGAAGCAGCGGTTCTGGGCCAGTGAGGTGTCGTGGGCGTCGGCGAAAGTACCGATCAGCGCGTCGGTGAGGACGACGCCCCGGACCAGGTCGTCGGTGAAGTTCTCCTCGACGGTGACACCGATCGGTTCCTCGAACAGGGCGCGCCAGGCGGTGTCGTCGTCGATGCGGCGCCGGAGTTCGTCGCGGGTGGGCAGGGGCTCGGTGAGGGTCGGGAAGACGCGCTGGGCGACCTGGGCGGTCATGCCGTAGAAGCGCTGCCAGGCGTCGTACTCGCGCTCGCCGCCGGTCAGCCGGGCGAAGGCCTCCCGGGTGCGCTGTTCCCCGCCGCCGACGAGGAGTCCGGTGGGCCGGCCGCCGCGCTCCACGGGGGTGTACGAGGAGATGGTGCGCCCGCGGACGTGGAAGTCGAGGCCCAGGTCGCGCACGATCTTCTCCGGCAGCAGGCTGACCAGGTAGGAGTAGCGCGACAGACGGGCGTCCACCCCGGCGAACGGGCGGGTGGAGACGGCGGCGCCGCCGGTGTGGCCGAGCCGTTCCAGCAGCAGCACGGAGCGGCCGGCCCGGGCCAGGTAGGCGGCGGCGACCAGGCCGTTGTGGCCGCCGCCGACGATGACGGCGTCGTAGGTCCGGGTTCCCTCGTTGGCAGGCATGGTTCTTCGTAACACGTGATGATCTACGGCGGCCAGAGGCGTGCCGGACGGGTCGGTGCCGGGGGTCGGTGCCGGGGGTCGGTGCCGGGCTCGGTGCCGGGGCCAGTGTCCGCCGGACGTCAGTGTCCGCCGGACGCTCGCTGCCGGCTCAGTACGGCGACCCGCCGGTACAGCTCCACGGCCTCGGCGCCGCGGCCGAGCTGTTCCAGGCAGTGGGCCTCGTCGTTGCGGCTGGCGAGGGTGTCGGGGTGGTCGGGGCCGAGGACGTGCTCGCGGGCCGCGGCGACCCGCCGGTACTCGGTGAGCGCGTCGGTCCAGCGGCCGAGCCAGCCCAGGGCGACGGCGACCTCGCGACGGCTGACCAGGGTGTCCGGGTGGTCGGCGCCGAGGACGCGTTCGCGCAGCGCGCACACGTCGCGGGCCTCGGCGAGAGCCTCCTCCCAGCGGTCGAGGCGGCCGAGGTTGACGCCCAGGCCGTGGCGGGCGCGCAGGGTCTCGGGGTGGGTGGCGCCCTGGACGCGGGTGCGGTCCTCGATCAGGTCGCGGTAGAGGCGCAGGGCGTCCGCGCTGCGGCCGAGCCGGCCGAGGCTGATGCCGGCCTCGTAGCGGGCGGCGAGGGTGTCCGGGTGGTCGGGGCCGAGGGTGCGGGAGCGGGCCTCGGCGACCTCGCGGTAGGTGTGCAGCGCCTCCTCCCAGCGGCCCAACTGGCCGAGTGCGTAGGCGACTTCGTACCGGGTGACCAGGGTGTCGGGGTGCTCGGGCCCGAGCACCCGGGCGCGGGCGGCGGCCACGTCGAGGGCCATGCGGTACGAGTCCTCGAGGCGGCCGAGCCGGCTGAGGTTGAAGGCGAGGTTGTGGCGGCAGCGCAGGGTGTCGGGATGGTCGGGGCCCATGACGCGCATCCGGGCGGCCAGCACCGAGGTGTAGCCCTGGTGGGCCTCGAAGTGGCGGCCCAACCGGCCCAGTACGTAGGCCGTTTCCTGGCGGGCGGCGAGCGTGTCGGGGTGCTCGGGGCCCAGGACGCGCGCCCGGGCCGCGGCGACGTCGGTGTAGGCGCGCAGCGCGTCGGCGGCCCGGCCGGTGCGGCTGAGGGTGAAGGCGGCCTCGTAGCGGCTGGCGAGGGCGTCGGGGTGGTCGGGGCCGAGGAGTGCCGCCCGTTCGGCGGCAACGGCCAGGTGCACGTCGCGTGCCTCGGCCCAGCGGCCGCGCCGGGCCAGGCCGAGGCCTTCGTGGTGGCGTGCGGTGAGGTCGGCGACGGCGTCCGGCGCCGGCCGGGCGAGGAGGGCTGCTCGGACCCCGGCGGTCCAGGCGCCGCTCAGGGCCGCGCCGGGGTCCGGCGGGACACTGCGCAGCCCGGCCCCGACCGCCTTGTGACCGGTGGTCATGCCCCGGGTCCACGACGGCAGACGTGTCTCGGGCGGGGCCGTCTCGCCGGCGCGCGGCCGTGCCGTCACGACCGTCGGTACGTACGGGGGTGTCGTACGCCCGGCGGCCAGGCGGTGGCCCAACTCGCGGGCGTCGTGGGGCCGTTCCTCGGGCTGTTTGGCCAGCAGGTCGAGGACGATCCGTTCGAAGGGGGCGGGCAGTTCGGGGCGGTGGGCGCGGGGCGGGCGCGGCGGGGTGTCGCGGTGGCCGATGAGGATCGCCCAGGCGTCGTCCAGGTCGAACGGCGGTGCCCCGGTGGCGATCTCGTACAGGACGCAGCCCAGTGAGTACAGGTCGCTGCGCTGGTCGACCTCGGTGCCGCCGATCTGTTCCGGGGACATGTAGTGCGGGGTGCCCATGGCGATGCCGGTGCCGGTGAGCCGGGCGGTGAAGCCGATGTCGTGGCCCAGGCGGGCTATGCCGAAGTCGCAGATCTTCACGGTGCCGTCGGTCAGGCGCACGATGTTGGCGGGCTTCAGGTCGCGGTGCACGATGCCCTGCCGGTGGGTGTAGGCGAGGGCGGCGGCGACCTGTTCCGCGATGTCGATCACGTCGTCCAAGGGCAGCGGATGCCCTTTGTTGTCCTCCAGGAGCCGGCTCAGGTCGCGGCCGTCCAGCAACTCCATGACGAGGTAGAGGACGCCGTCGTACTCGCCGAAGTCGTGGACGACGGTCACGCCGCGGTGCGAGAGCGCGGCGGCCACTCTGGCCTCCCGGCGGAACCGCTCCCGCAGGACGCGGGTGAAGGGCGGGTCGTGCTGCGGACCGAGCGGCTTGAGGCACTTCACCGCGACCTGCCGCCCCAGGGACTCGTCGCGGGCCCGCCACACCTCGCCCATCCCGCCCCGCCCGATCAGGTCGAGCAGCCGGTAACGGCCCTGGATCAGCCTGTTCTCCCCCATTGCGCGCCGTCGCCCCCGTCGCTGTCCGCCCGCCCCCTGGGGGACATCGCCACAGTTCCGCGACCGCGTGGAACGCGGCCCGAACCGTGACACACCCCCTGCTCGTCCAGTATGGCGGCCTATCGCCCCAGTTTGTACGGTGCCGGTCGGGCCTCCGGGCCGAGCCTCGCCATGGCCCGCAGGATGTGTTTGGGCGGCAGCTGCCAGCGCAGACGTGCGGGAACGCACCGCAGCAGGGCGCCCGTGACCCGCAGCCGGCGGGTGACGACGGCCGGTCGGGGGGCCGGTCTGCCGTACAACTCGTGGG
Source organism: Streptomyces sp. Ag109_G2-15 (assembly GCF_900215565.1). Classification (NCBI taxonomy): domain Bacteria; kingdom Bacillati; phylum Actinomycetota; class Actinomycetes; order Kitasatosporales; family Streptomycetaceae; genus Streptomyces; species Streptomyces sp. Ag109_G2-15. The sequence goes on along the minus strand of NZ_OCNI01000001.1, from coordinate 7,084,201 downwards.
CGTACGGGGGCAGGGAGGCGTACGCCAGGTGCGCCACGCGCCGCCACAGCACCTCGCGCGCCGGGACCAGGAGGGGATGCGTCGGCGGGCGGAGGAGGAAGTCGTCCACCTCGCGTGCCTCGGGTCCCGCGGCCAGTTCCGGCCGCACCTTCTCGAAGTACGCGGCCATCTCGGCCCGGTCGGCCGGTACGGCGTCCGGGTCGAGGCCCACCAGGCGGGCGCTGACGCGGTGTTCGGCGATGTACCGGTCGGCCTGGGCGTCGGTGAGCGGGTAACCGGAGCGGCGCAGAACGTGCACGTACGAGTCGATCTCCGCGCAGTGCACCCAGAGCAGCAGCTCGGGTTCGTCCACGCCGTACCGCTCCCCCGTGTCCGGATCGCTCGCCCGGAGCATGCTGTGGATCTTCCGTACCCGGGCGCCGGCTCGTTCGGCCGCCTCGCCGATGCCGTAGGTCGTGGTGCCGACGAAGTTGGCGGTGCGCATCAGCCGGCCCCAGGCGTCCCGCCGGAAGTCGGAGTTCTGCATGACTCCGCGCACGGCGCGCGGGTGCAGCGCCTGGAGGTACAGCGCGCGGACGCCGGCGACCCACATCATCGGGTCGCCGTGCATCTGCCAGGTCACCGAGGAGGGGCCGAACAGCCCCGGGTCGGCATCGGTCATGGGGTCACCTCCGCCCTGCGACCACGATGCCACGGCCGCGGGGCGGAGCGATACCGCCGGTTACAGGCTCTCGGACCATCACTGGAACGTCTGCCGAGGTGGCGGTGGACCGGTGCGCCGGGCTGTCGCTGCTGTTCGACGCGGCGGAGACACCGCGCGCGTCGTGACTGCTGGTAAATCCAGCAAATTTCCCGGATATACAAGTAAATTTCCCTCCACCGCTTCGAGATGTCACCGGCAGACGGGGGCAAAGGATGAGCACGGACGGCCGCGTCGCGGTGACGACCGGGATCGCACGGCTGCACGCGTCGCCCGGACTTGCCGGGCCCGGCCGGCTCGGGCTGGTGACCAACCACACCGGCGTCCTCCCCGACCTGCGCCCGGCCGCGCCCGCGCTGCTCGAGGCCGGCGCGCGGCTGGTCGCCCTGTTCGGACCCGAGCACGGGCTGCACGGGACCGCCCAGGCCGGAGAGAGCGAGGGGGCTCAGGCAGACCCCGCCACCGGCCTGCCGGTCCACGACACCTACCGGTGCGGCGGCGAGCGCCTCGACGGGCTGCTGCTCGACAGCGGCGTCGACGCCCTGGTGTACGACCTGCAGGACATCGGGGCCAGGTTCTACACCTATGTGTGGACCATGTTCGACCTGATGGCCTCGGCGGCCCGTACGGGCGTACGGTTCGTGGTCGCCGACCGGCCGAACCCTCTCGGTGGACTCGTCAGCGAGGGCCCGCTGCTCGACCCGGCGTGGGCCAGCTTCGTCGGGCGCGCCCCGATGCCCGTCCGGCATGGCCTCACCTGCGGCGAACTCGCCCGGCGTCTCAACGCCTCGGTCGTTCCCCAAGTGGCGGGCAGAAAAGCCGACTTGACGGTGATCGAAGCGGTCGGCTGGCGGCGCGCCATGGACGCGGAGGCCACCGGCCTGCCGTGGGTCGCGCCCTCGCCGAACGTCCCGACGCCCACCACGGCCACCGTCTACCCCGGCACCTGTCTGTTCGAGGGGACGAATCTCTCGGAGGGCCGTGGGACCACGCAGCCCTTCGAGATCGTCGGGGCCCCCTACATCGACGCGCGGTTCGCGCCCGCGCTCGCCGAACTCGCCCTGCCCGGAGTGCACTTCCGTGATCTGCGGTACGTACCGACCTTCCACAAACACGCCGGACGACCGCTGCGCGGGGTTCAGCTCCACCTCACCGACCGCGAGGCGTTCGCTCCCGTACGGACCGCCGTCGCGATGCTCGCCACGCTACGGCGGCTGTACCCGGACGACTTCGCCTGGCGTACCACGGACGGCGGCGCGGAGGGGACCGGCCACCGTCACTTCATCGACCTGCTGTGGGGGTCCGACCGCCTGCGGCGGGCCGTCGACGCGGGCGACGACCCGCTGCCGCTCTGCGACCCACCGGCACCGCCCGGGCGATGGGCCGGTGACGACGTGCTGCTCTACCCCTGAGACCTCTGAGACCTCCTGCCCGACCGGGCCGAGGCCGTCGGGCAGCTCCGCGCCATGGGCGACGTACGACACCGTCCGCGGCCCGCGTATGGAAGGACAACCCCGTCGATGACCGATCGCACGACGAAATCCCAGGCCGAAAGGGCCGGCATCCGCGGCTTTCGCGCGGGCGACGGCCCGCGGTTGCTGGAGGCGTGGCGCCGGAGTGCGCCGGCCGACCCCATCAGCCCGGACCGCTTCCGCTCCCTGGTGCTGCTCGACGCCAACTTCGATCCGGAGGGGCTCAGGGTCGCCGTCGACGGCGATCGTGTCGTCGGCGCCGCCTACGCGGTGCGCCGTCTGACGCCGATGACCGGCACCGACCTGGAGCCGGAGCAGGGCTGGATCCCGTTCTTCTTCGTCGACCCGGCCGCCCGCGGGCGCGGCCTCGGCCGCCGGCTGCTGACCGAAGCCCTCGACTGGCTGCACTGCCACGGCCGCACCCGGGTGGACTTCTCCTCGTACACCCCGAACTACGTCCTCCCCGGCCTGGACGCCGAGGCGTACCCCGAAGCGGCCGGGCTCCTCGAGTCCCTGGGCTTTCGCACGCTGTACGAGGCGGCGGCGATGGACCGGGGCCTGATCGGCTATCGCATGCCGGAGGAGGTCGCGCGCCGCCTGGACGAACTGACGGCGCAGGGCTACCGGTTCGCCACCCCGTACGACGACGACCTGGTGGACCTGTTCGCGCTCGCCGGGAGCCACTTCGGCCCGGACTGGGCGTGCACGATCCGGCAGTGTCTGGCCGCGGGGACGCCGCTCGACCGGATCGTCGTCGCCCGGGACCCGTCGGGCCGTCTGGTCGGCTGGGCGATGCACGGCACGTTCGATGCGGTGGACGAGCGGTTCGGGCCGTTCGGCGTGCTGGAGGAGATGCGCGGCACCGGACTCGGCAAGGTCCTGCTCCACCTGGTCCTGGAGCGGATGCGGGCACGCCGTGCGCACTCCGCGTGGTTCCTGTGGACCGGCGAGCAGTCCCCGGCGGGCCATCTGTACCGCAAGAACGGTTTCGCCACGACCCGGGTGTTCCGTGTGATGCGCCGCGAGGCCGCCCGATGACACCGGCCCGCCGCACCGCCGGCCTGAGCCGCCGTCACTTCGCGCTCGCGCTCCCCTCGGCGCTGCTCGCCTCCGGATGCGCCGCGCCGCACCAGGGCATCGGGCGGCCCGGGGATCCGATCGTCCTCACCCTGCTCTCCCACTACGCGAGCGGGGAGCTCAAGGAGGCCCTGCAGGGACCGGTCGACGAGTGGAACGCCGCGCACGACCGGGTCAAGGTGCGGACGAAAGCGGTCGAGTTCACGGACCTGCTGACCACGTTCATGGTCCGACAGGCCGCGGGCCAGGGCGCCGACATCGTCCACCCGTACTGCCTGTGGAACGGCCAGCTCGTCCGGGCCGGCGTCCTGCGGCCCGCTCCGTCCGAGCATGCCGAGGAGATCACGCGCGGCTACGGCAAGGCCGCGGTCGGCTCCGCGTCGGTCGGGGGCCAGGTCTACGGCTACCCCACCGAGGTGCAGACGTACGCCCTCTACTACAACAAGCGGCTGCTGCGCGAGGCCGGCGTCGACGGCCCTCCGCGCACCTGGCGGGAGCTGGAGGAGACGGCCTACCGCACCACCAGGCGGGACCAGTACGGCAACACGCTGGTCCAGGGGTTCGGTCTTTCGACCTACGACGACTCCACCACCGTCGGCCAGACCCTCGCCCTGCTCAACGCCGCCGGCGGAACGTTCGTCTCCGCGGACGGCAGGGCCACCGCCATCGACTCGCCGGCCGGCCGGGCCGTGTTCGATCTGGAGCACCGCCTCGTCGTCAAAGGTGCGAGCGTCCCCGGCGTCAACGTCTACCAGGCGTTCCCGTCCGGGCAGGTGGCCATGGTGGTCAGCGCCGGGTGGTGGACCACGAGCCTGAAGACGCTGATGGGCAAGGACTACCGCGATGTCGGCGTCGCGCCCGTGCCCGTCCCCGAGGCGCATGACAAGCGCGCCACGCTCTCCACCGGCTTCATGCTGGGCGTCAACGCAGCGTGTCGGCACCCGCGCGAGGCCTGGGAGTTCCTGCGCTGGCTCAACACCGACAGGGTGGGCGTGAAGGGTGCGACAGCGACCCGGATGAGCGCCTTGCAGGTGTCGGTCGGCTCCCTGACCGGCCGCGCCGACGACATGCGGACGCTCCTGGGCCAGGGCGGCGATCCGAACCTGCACCCGTTCCTGGACGCGCTGGCGTACGCGGTACCGGAACCGAACGTGCCGGGCGCGCAGCAGGCCAAGTCGCTGCTGCGCAAGAACATCGAGGCGTTGTGGACCGGTCAGCAGTCGGTCGACGAGGCCCTGCGCACCACCCGCCGTCAGGTCGATCAGGAGGTGTCGCGCTCATGGTGAACGCCACCCTGGCACCGGAGACGACCGAGCGGGCAGCGCACGACAAACCCGCCGTCGGCATCCGCAGCCGCGATCGGCACCGGCGCCGCCAGGTGGCCGTCGCCTACCTCTTCCTGGCGCCGACGCTGCTGTTCTTCGCGGTCTTCCTGATCCTGCCGCTCGGCTTCGCGCTGCTGCTGTCGATGTCCCGCTGGTCCGGGTTCGCCCTCGGCGACATCGATCCGGTCGGCCTGGACAACTTCACCGGCCTCTTCGCGGACGGATCGACGTTCCTGGCGCCGATCCTCACCAACACGCTGCTGTTCGCCCTGGGCACCGTGGCCCTCGCGCTCGCCGGCTCCGTGCTCGTCGCCACCTGCATCGACAAGCTGCGGTTCCAGGGGCTGTGGCGCACCCTGTACTTCCTGCCGATCGTCACGACCGTCGTCGCCGTCGGCAACGTGTGGAAGTACATGTACGAGCCGGGCGGACTCGTCAACGGTGTCCTCAACGCCCTCGGTCTCGGCTCGGTGGCGTTCCTGGCGGACCCGGACACCGCGCTGCCCTCGGTCGTGGTCGTACAAGCCTGGGCCTCGGTCGGCTCGGCGATCCTCGTCCTGACCGCCGGGCTGAAGTCCGTTCCCGAGTCGTACTACGAGGCCGCCGCGCTCGACGGCGCCGGGCCGGTCACCGTCTTCTTCAGGATCACCCTGCCACTGCTGCGGCCGTCTTTGTTGTTCGTGTGCGTCACCCAGTTCCTCACCGGCCTGCAGTCGTTCGCGCTGATCAGCGTGATGACCAAGGGCGGGCCGGGTGACGCGACCAATGTGGCCGCGCTGGAGATGTACCGGCAGGCCTTCTCGTACGGCGACTGGGGCACCGCGAGCGCCGCAGCCTTCGTGCTGTTCGTGGTGGTCCTCGTGGTCACCCTGGCGCAGTTGTGGTTCTTCCGGCGCAAGGGGGAGGACGCGTGATCCGCCGCCGTTTCCCGTGGTTCTCGTATCTGCTGGTCGTCACCGGCGCCGTGCTCACGGTGGTGCCGTTCCTCGACATGGTGATGACGTCCTTCAAGGGGCCCGGCGAGGCGGGCACGCTGCCGTACCGGTTCCTGCCCGAGGCGTTCGACCTGGCCAACTACCGGGCGGCGATCGACCAGCTCGATCTCCCGGTCCTCTTCCGCAACAGCGTCATCGCCACCGCCGTGATCACCGGATCGGTGCTGCTCACGTCGTCCCTCGCCGGCTACGCGCTCGCCAAACTCCGCTTCCCCGGCCGGGACTTCATCTTCCGCCTCGTGCTGTCGACGATGATGTTCCCGCCGTTCCTCTTCTTCATCCCGCACTTCCTGATCCTGGTGCACTGGCCGCTGGCGGGCGGCAACGACCTGTTCGGGCGCGGCGGGGCGGGCCTGACCGTCAGCATCGTGGCGCTCGCCATGCCGTTCCTCGTCAACGGCTTCGGGATCTTCCTGATGCGCCAGTTCATGGTCGCGATCCCGGACGAGGTCCTGGAGGCCGCGCGCATCGACGGGGCGGGCGAGTTCGCCGTGTGGTGGCGGATCGTCGTCCCGCAGACCACGCCGGTGCTGGTGACGCTCGGGCTGCTGACCTTCGTCGACGCCTGGAACGAGTACATCTGGGCGCTGCTCGTCTCGACCGCTGACCCGGACGTGATGACCCTGCCCGTCGGCATCCAGCTCCTGCAGGACTACGTCGACCCGACCCGCACGATGCCCATCGTCATGGCCGGCCTTGTCCTGAGCATCCTGCCGGTCCTGATCCTCTTCCTGCTGCTGCAGAAGTACTACATCCGGGGGGTCATGCTCAGCGGCCTCAAGTAGCCGTGGGTTGCGGTACCCCTGGTTCAGTTATTTACTAATTGGTACAAAACGGGCGGGAAAGTGCAGTCCAGCTCATCGCAAGGAGTCGAGTCCGATGCTCGCCATTCACCTCACCCGGTTCGGGGAGCCGGAGCAGAGCCTGAAGGTCGTCGACGTTCCCGAGCCTCCGCCTCCTGCCGCCGGGCAGGCACTGATCCAGGTCGAGTACGCCCCGCTCGACCACCACGACCTGCTCCTGGCGCAGGGCATCTATCCGGTCCGCCCCGAGCTGCCCAGCGTCATCGGCAACGAGGGAGCCGGCACGGTGCTGGCCGTCGGACCGGACGTCACCCAGGTCCGCCCCGGCGACACGGTCCTGCTCCCCTTCGGCACCTTCGCCTGGGCCGAACAGGTGCTGGCGGACGCCGCGAAACTGACCGTCGTGGACCAGTCGATCGGCCTCGATCAGGCGGCGATGCTCCGCATCAATCCCACCACCGGCGGGCTACTGGTGGAGTCGCGTGACCTTCCGGCCGGCTCATGGCTGGTGCAGAACGCCGCGAACAGTGGGGTCGGCCGGTCCGTCATCGCCTTCGCCCGAGAGCGCGGGCTTCGCACGATCAACATCGTCCGCCGCGAGGAGGCCGTCGGAGAACTCGAGGAACTCGGCGCCGACCTCGTGCTGGTCGGGTCCCCCACCCTGGCCACGCGCGTGCGCGCGGTCATCGGCGACGATCCGGTGCTGCTGGGGCTGGACGGCGTCAGCGGACACGCCACCTCGCTGCTTCTGGACGTGCTGACCGAGGGCGCCCTCCTCGTGATCTACGGGTACATGAGCGGCAAGCCCTTCACCCCCGACCAGAACGTGCTGACGGCGAAGAACATCACCACGACGGAGTTCTGGATGTACCAGGACGCGTACCTGCCCCGCCATGCGGCTCTGGGTGCGGAGTCGGCGCGGCTGGTCGCGGAGGGAAAGCTCACGTTGCCCTCGGCTCCCGTCTACAAGGCCGACGCCTTCGCCGAGGCCCTCGCGTACCTGCGGAAGAACGGCAAGGTCCTCCTGGACTTCAACCCCCACCGCACTTAGGCGTTATCTGCCGTCCGGTACAAATCGGCTGCACACGATCAGGGAAGATCACCATGAGCACACACCGCACCCTTGGGGTGATCGGCGCCGGAGAGGTGGGACAGGCGATCGCCGACAAGGCCGTCCGTCATGGCCATGAGGTACTCATCGGCAACAGCCGGGGCCCCGAGACGCTCGAAGCCGTCGTGCGCAGGCTGGGACCGAAGGCACGCGCGGTGACGGCCGAGGAGGCGGCGAAGCCGGAACTCGTCTTCCTCTCGGTGCCGTTTCCCGTCGTCCCGCGACTGACGGGCCTCACCACGTGGTCCGGGAAGATCGTCGTGGACACGACGAATCAGTTCGCGACGGCCAACCCCTACCAGGGCCGGTACGACGTCGGTGACCTCACAGGCAGCGAGTGGGTGGCCGGCCACCTTCCCGGCGCCCGGGTCGTGAAGGCTCTGAACACCCTGTTCGCAGCGTTCATCGCCGCGGACCCGCGGCGCGCCGAAGGACGGCTCGTGGCTTTCTACGCGGGCGACGACGCGGAGGCCAAGGCAGCCGTGGCCGGCTTGCTGGACGAGTTCGGATTCGCCGCCCTGGACCTCGGCGGTCTTCGTGCGGGCGGGCGGCTGATGCAACTGGACGGTGCACTCAGCGCCAAGCACCTGTTGCTGCAGGATGTCGGCTGACGCCCCGCCCGCCGAGCCCCACACCCCAGCGCGCCGGAGGAGAATCATGAACCGTCGTGTCGTCCACACCCGTGGCGGGCCCCCCGCCGACGCCCTGACCGTCGTTCAGGAGCCGGAGCCGGCAGCGCCGGAGCGCGGCCAGGTCCTCATCCGCACCACGGCCTTCCCGGTGCACCCTGGTGATCTCCAGGCGGTGGAGGCCTACCCGGGGACAGCCGCGAAACCGCTTCCGGTCGGCGTGGAGGCCACCGGCGTGGTGGAGGCGATCGGCCCGGGAACACGCGTCGCGCCCGGTGTCGCGCTCGGCGGCCGGGTAACGGTCTTCCCCCAGCCGGGGGCGTGGTCCCAGTGGATCGTGGCGGACGCCGACGTGGTCGTGGCCGTACCGGAGGAGCTGTCGGACGAGGTCGCCGCGCAGATGCTGGTGAACCCGCTCACCACCGTGATGCTGCGCCGTGAGGCGGAGGAGCACCAGGCCCTCGGGTACGACGGTGTACTGGTGCAGACCGCCGCGGGCTCATCGGTCGGGCGGCTGCTGACGGGCGTGTCCCACGCGCACAACCTGGCCCTGGTCAACGTCGTCCGCAGCGAACCCGGCGCCGCCGAGCTGCGCAGGCGATTCCCGGCCGTGCCTGTCGTGGCGACAGAGCGTCCGGGCTGGACCGACGAGGTCCGCGCGGCAGCCGATGGCCGCCCTGTGAGCGTCGCCCTCGACCCGATCGGCGGGAAGCTGACGGAGAGCCTTCTCGCTCTGTTGGCGCCGGGCGGGAAGCTGGTCGGTTACGGGCAGATCGCCGAGGAACCGATCTCGGTGCACGCGTCGACGCTGCTGCACAAGTCGCTGACGCTGCGCGGCAGGAACATCGGCCGGTGGCTGTCCGAGGCCTCCGCCGAGCGGCGGGCGTCCGACATCGCCGCCGCGAAGCTGATCGCGCTGGCGCTCAAGGATCAGTTCGACGTGGCCGCCACGTACGGCCTCGACGAGCTGCGCGCCGCCGTCGAGCACGCGGTGCGGCCCGGCAAGGTCGGCACCGTCCTCGTCCGCCCCTGGTAGCGGCGGGCGGCCGGGAACACCGACGATCAGGCCCCGGTCGAGGACGCGGCTCCCGCGGCACGCTCGTCCGTCGCAACGCGCGGAAGGAGCGCCAAGACCTGCTCCGCGGCGCCGCTGACGACCTCCGGAGCGGCTCCCGCCTTGCCCAGGGCCTCAAGCCCCCGCAACACGGCGAGCAGGAGGCCGGCCAGGCTGTCCGCATCCGCGTCGGCGGCCAGCGAACCCTCCGCTTGAGCTCGTACGATGCAGCCCCGCAGCGCGCTGTGCAGCCCGCGGACAACGGCGGCGGTTCGCTCGGCGACGCCCTCGTCGACGGACGACAGTTCCGCCGCGCTCCTGGCCATCATGCAGCCGCGCCGCTCCACGTCCCGGGTGATGCCTTCGGCGACGTCGCGTACATGCCGCTCCAGCAGGGGCAGGGCCGGGCCCGGCCCACCCAGCGCTGTGCGCCAGGCTCCCAGCGCGTCGCTGTCGTAGCTGTCGAGAGCCCGCAGGAACAGGGCGCGTTTGCCTCCGAAGGCCGCGTACAGGCTTCCTCGACCCAGGCCGGTCGCGGCGCTCAGGTCGTCGATGGAGGTGCCGTGGTAACCCACGTCCCAGAACTGGTCGCGGGCAGCCCGCACGGCCTCTTCTTCGTCGAACTGTCGAGGCCGGGCCATGGGGCAACTTTACGCCGCGTACAACGGCGGAGATCGCCCTCGGCGACCGCTCCGACCGCGGATTCGCACCAGCGTCGCGGCGTGACACGTTCCGGACGGCGTGGTGGCATGAGGGCATGGAGTTGCGGGAGCTGCGGGCGTTCGTGGCGGTGGTGGAGGAGGGCGGGCTGTCCGCGGCCGCGCGGCGGCTGCACGTGAGTCAGCCGGCCCTGTCCCAGACGGTCAGCGGCCTTGAGCGGCAGGTGGGGGTGAGGCTGCTGGTGCGCGGCAGCACCGGGGTGCACGCCACCGAGGCGGGGACGGCGCTGCTGGGCGAGGCGCGCGCGGTGCTCGCCCGGCACGATCAGGCCCTGCGGGTGATGGCCGGGTACGCGGGCCCCGGCAGCGGGGCGCTGCGGATCGGCATCCCGCTGGAGCTGCCCGCCGGGCTGCTCGATCCCGCGTTGGCGGAGCTGGCCGTGGCGCATCCGGACACGCGGGTACAGGTCCGGCACCTGTCCACGGCGGAACAGCTGGAAGCGCTGCGAGCCGGTGAGCTGGACGTCGGTCTTCTGCGGGAGCGTCCGTCGGGGCCGGAGTTCGATGCGCTGCTCGTCGTACGGGAGAAGCTGGGTGTGCTGCTGGCGGCGGAGCAGGCCGCCGAGCTGGCCGGTCCCGACGGCATCGCGCTCGACGCGCTCGGTGCCCTGCAGTGGGTCGGGTTCCCGCGCTCCGACAGCCCCGCCTGGTACGACGCACTCACCGCGATCCTGCGCGGCCACGGCCTCGATCTCGGTCCGGAGGCTCCCCAGGGGCAGGCGCTGATCGCGGATGTGAAGCTGGCGGCGGTGGTGTCCGGGCGGACGTTCGCGCTGGCTCCGCCCGGCTGGCAGCAGCTGCTGCCGGACCATGTGACCTGGTCGCCGCTGGTCGGGCATCCGCTGGTGCGACGTACCTGGGCCGTGTGGCCGGCCGACTCGCGCCGCCGTGACCTGGGCCGGTTCATCGCCGCGCTCGACCGGTCGGCCGCCGGTCGACCCCGACCTCGCACCGAGTGGGCGCCGGGCGGGAGATGACCCGGCGCCCCTCCTGCGGGCGGTGTGCGTCAGACGGCTGTACGGCCGCCGTCCACGGGCAGGATCGCGCCCTGCACGAAGCCGGCCGCGTCACTGGCCAGATAGGCGATCGCCTCGGCGATCTCCCGCGCCTCGGCGGGCCGTCCGGCGGGGGCCTGGGCGGCCAGGGCGTCGAGGTCCTCGCCCATGCCGGCCGTTCCCTCCGTACGGGTCGGACCGGGCTCCACGGCGTTGACGCGCACCCCGCGCGGGCCGAACTCGGCGGCCCACGCCTTGGTCAGCAGGTTCAGTGCCGCCTTGCTCGACCCGTACAGCGCCAACCCGGCGATGCCGTACTCGGCGGCTATGGTGCTCACGTTGACGATCGCACCGTGCCCGCGTTCGGCCATCGCCGGGGCGAGTTCGGCCACCAGGTAGAACGGCGCCTTCACGTTCAGGTCGTAGACGGCGTCCACCTCGCTGGGCGTTGTCTGCGCCGTCGGGCCGCCCGGAAAGATGCCCGCGTTGTTGACGAGGATGTCCACCCGGCCCCCGCCCAGCTCACCGGCCTCGCGGGCCAGCCGCCGCGCCGACTGCGCATCCCTCAGGTCGGCTGCCAGAAAGTCCGCCTTGCCGCCGCGCGAGCGGATGGTGGCGACCACCGACCCGCCGCGATCCGCGTCGCGGCCCGTGACCAGCACATGGGCGCCCCGCTCGGCGAACAGCGCCGCCGTCGCGGCTCCGATTCCGCTGGTCGCTCCGGTCAGCAGGGCCACACGCCCGGTCAGATCCACAGAACCCATGAGGACTGTCCTTTGGTATCGGGAAAGTGTGGGCCGACGGAATGCGGATGTGCCGCGTCCTTCGTCCCGTCTCCTCGTCCGTGAGGTGACGGAATTCCCAAGCGCCCGGCCCGTCCTCGGATTCCGAATCGGCCATAGGCGAATCCGATGCCCCCTATAAGGGGCCGAGGTGCTTCGATCTCAGCGTCGGTCGGCGGCGGCGGACTCCTCTTCGTGGGAGAGGCGGTATGCCACGGCGAGCCCCCAGGGGACACCGAGGAGGAGGACGAGGGCGATGCCGAGGGCGAGGGGCGCCGGGCGTACGGCGCCGACGCCCACACACACGGCGGCCACGGCCACGCAGGTGCGGGCCAGTGGCCGGTAGAGGGCGCGTTCCAGGCACCAGACGTACAGGGAGGCCGCGAGCACCATCGTCGTGCAGAGCACGACGGCCGCGCCTCCGGAGAGCACCCAGGCGGTGGCGGCGGGGGTCCGGCCGGCGTGGGAGTGCTCGACGAGACCGACCATCGCGGCGCCCATGGCGGCCACCGCGGCCGTGAGGGGCAGGTGGGTGAGCATCCACTGCACGGTGCTCGCGCGCGTGGGCCTCGGCCGCCGGTGTCCGGCGAAGTCGAAGTACGTCCACCAGGCGCCGAAGCCGACCACGACGGCGACGAGCCCGACGGCGAGGGTGAGCGCGTTGGTCGGTTCGTGGGCCAGCCCGTCCACGACGCCGGTCACGGTTTCGCCGAGCACGATGATGATGAACAGCCCGAAACGTTCGGTGAGCGCGTCGGTCACGGTGAGCGCGGCCGCCTGCACCGGGGTGGCCGTGCCGATCATGACCGCGAACCCCGCCAGGTAGGCGACGGCCAGAAGGCCCCACGTCACGACGCGCGCACCCGCGGGCAGGGCGGCGCTCGCGGCCAGGACGACCGCGCAGAAGGCCGTACCGGTCACGAACATCCTGCTGGGACGGCGGAATTCGGGGCTGTCGCCGCGCGCGGCGAGCCGCCACAGCACCGCCAGCACCGCGAACAGCACCCCGGCGTCCACCGCGAACGCGACTCCGCGGGCACCGCCCGCCTCCGGAATGAACGCGCCCAGCGGGACGAGCACGAGGATCTGCAGCAGGAACATGCTCCGGCCGCGGGCGTCCTCGTACCCGTGCAGCTCGTGGTGGAGGCTGCCGTTGAACCAGGCGATCCACACCAGCGCGAACACCGCGGCGAACTCGCCGAGCCCGTGCCAGGTCAGGTGAGCGGCCAGGTGGTGGGCGGCCTGGGCGACCAGAACGACCACCACCAGGTCGTAGAACAGCTCGAGCGGCCCGACCACCCGCTCGCGCGGCTGCTCGCCATGGGCCCGCGGGGGCTGCCACAGCCGACGACGCAGCCGGGCCCACTGCTCGTGTCGCGAGGTCATGCCGGCAGCGTAGGGCTCCAGCGGACGAGTTCCTCGGACACGGCCCACAGCCGGGCGGCGTTCTCCGGATCCAGGGCGTACGGCGCGACGCCGGCGACGGCATCGGCCCGTTGGCTGACCGGCTCGGCCTGCGCGCAGTCCTCGAAGTAGCGGCCGGTGATGCCCTCCACCATCGGCGAGGCGGCCAGCAGCACCGAGGTCGCGGCGCCCTGCTCGACGTTCTTCGCGGGTGGCAGGGCGAGTCCGGTCGTCTCGATGAAGCCGGCCAGTTGGTCCGGGTCCATGTGCCGGGCCAGGGACGTGTCGCCGACGTTGCCCGGCATGAGGGCGTTGGCGGTGATGCCGTCGTCGGCCCATCGCTCGGCGGCGCCGACGGCGAACAGGATGTTGGCGGTCTTCGACTGCCCGTAGGACGTCCAGGGGTCGTAGGGGCGGAAGCGGTAGTCCAGGTCGTCGAAGACGACCGGGGAGAAGAGGTGGCCGATGGAGCTCACCGAGACCACACGCGCGCCGTTCGCCTCCGCAAGAGCCGGGCGCAGGCCGACGGCGAGCGCGAAGTGCCCGAGGTGGTTGACGGCGAACTGCATTTCCCGGCCGTCGGGGGTGCGGGTGAGTTCCGGAAGGGCCATGACCCCCGCATTGCAGACCAGGATGTGCAACGGGCCCGTCCAGCCGGCCACGAACGTCGCGACGATGGACCGGTCGGCAAGGTCGAGCTGTGCCACCGTCAACTTACCTGAGCCTGATGGCAGTTCGGCCTCGATGTCGGCTGCCACGCGTGCGCCGGCGGTGGTGTTCCGCACGGCCAGGGTGACGTCGGCGCCGGCCGCCGCCAGCGCCCGGGCCGTCTCCACTCCGATTCCGGAACTGGCTCCGGTCACCACGGCCCGGCGGCCGTGCAGGTCCACGCCGTCGATCACCTCGGCGGCGGTGGTGCTCGCCCCGAACGGGGAGGGCGTCTGAGGCACGGACATGAGAGGGGTCTCCTGACTTGACTGACTTGAGTGACTCTTGACTGACTTGAGTGACGTGAGCGGCCTTTCCGGCCGGGTCAGCGGGAGGTCGACGAGCCGTCGACGGGGGTCCACGCGTGTGCGTCTCCCACCGAGGTGACACGACCGAACACGTCGTCCGTGAAGTGCCCGGCCGCGATCACGGTGTCCGGCCGCTTCAGCACACGGTCGCGCACCGCTCGGGCCTGGTCCGGAGCGACGTCGGAGGCGAACACCAGGTCGGGGTCGCCGATCTGAGCCGGGGAGTGCAGGATGTCGCCCACGATGTAGGCCGACTCGGTGCTGCCGCCCGAGGGGTCCCGCACGACGATCGCCAGGTGTCCGGGGGTGTGCCCTGGCGTGGCCTCGACGGTGACGCCGGGCGCGATCGTGTCGCCGCTCCTGACGAACTCGACGACGCCGGCGAGCGGCTTGAGCACTGCCTCGGCGTCGGGTCCGCCCATGGCCGCCGTCCTCGCCGACCAGTACTGCCACTCGTCCTCCGCCATGAGATGGCGTGCCCGGGCGAAGGTGAGGCCGGTGGGAGCGTGCGCGGCGGGCGCGTTCGGGAGCGGCGCGACGTCGCTGGTCCAGCCGACGTGATCGAGGTGCAGATGGGTGTACACGACCGCGTCGATGTCGTCGGCGGACAGGCCTTCCTCGGCGAGGTTCCGGAGCAACGCACCCCCCTTGAGGTGAGCGACGCCGGGTACGTCGACGTCGATCTTCCCCACGGCCAGATCGACGAGAATCCGCTGGTCACCGGCGTGTATCAGAAAGGATCCGAACGACAGGAGGAGCTGCCCGTCCTCGAGGTGGCCGGGGCGCGTCGTCCAGTCCACACCGGGGAACAGGACGTCGGGAGCGTGTGCGCCGAAACCGTCGGGGAGATAGGCGATCGTCGTCGCGCCGATGGTGATCCGGGACCGTTTGGCCGGCTGAGGCATGGGGGCGTCCTTTCGAGACGCTGGGGGTGGGGGGTGTGTGCGGGGCCTCTCCGGCCCCGCGCGGGGATGGGGAGAGGGGCATCGGCGACTCTCAGCCGTCGAGCGTCCCCATGAACTCGGGTGCGTAGCGGTCGCCGGTGACCACGCCGTGCGGGGCGACCGCCTCGATCGCGGCGATGTCCTCGTCGGTGAGGGTCACCTCGGTCGCGGCGACGTTCTCCTCCAGGTAACGGCGGCGCTTGGTGCCCGGGATGGCGATCGCGCCCTGGTGCTGGACCCAGGCGAGCGCCAGCTGGGAAGGCGTGACGTCCTGGGCGGCGGCGATACGGCGGACCTCGCGGACGACGTCGAGGTTGCGGTCGAAGTTCTCGCCCTGGAAGCGGGGGTCGGTACGGCGCCAGTCGTCCTCGGCGAAGTCGTCGGGGCTGGTGATGGCGCCGGACAGGAAGCCGCGCCCCAGCGGGGAGTACGCGACCAGGCCGATCCCGAGTTCCCGCAGGGTGTCGAGCACCCCGTTGTGCTCGATTCCGCGCTCGAAGAGCGAGTACTCGGTCTGGACGGCGGTGAGCGGGTGTACGGCGTGGGCGCGGCGGATCGTCCGTGCGGACGCCTCGCTCACGCCGATGTGGCGGATCTTGCCCTCGGCGACCAGCTCGGCCAGTGCGCCGACGGTCTCCTCGATCGGCACGTCGGGGTCGATGCGGTGCAGGTAGTACAGGTCGACATGGTCGGTGCCCAGGTGCCGCAGCGAGCGTTCCAGGGCCCGGCGTACGTACTCGGGCCGGCCGTTGAGGCCGAGCGCGCGGCCGTCGTCGGTGATCTCGACGCCGGTCTTCGTGGCGAGAACGGCGGCGTCCCGGCGCCCGGCCAGCGCCTTGCCGAGGAGCTGCTCGTTGACGAACGGGCCGTAGCTCTCGGCGGTGTCCAGCAGCGTGACGCCCAGCTCGAGCGCGCGGTCGATGGTGGCCAGCGACTCGGCTTCGTCGGTGGTGCCGTAGAAGGCGCTCATGCCCATGCAGCCGAGCCCCTGTGCTCCGACGGTCAGGCCCTGGCTGCCCAGTGCGCGCTGTTCCATGATGGTTCCCCTATTCCGTAACTAACTGGATAGATACATGACCGTAGACCTGCGGGCCGCCCATGTCAATAACTAGATAGTTACTTGCTAGGGTGGTGGACATGCCACGGGACTCCAGCGCCACCAAAGCCCGGCTGCTCGATGCCGCCTTCAACGAATTCGCCGCCTACGGCATCGCCGGTGCCCGGGTGGACCGGATCGCCGAGGCCGCGGGGGCGAACAAACGGCTGATCTACGCCTACTTCGGCAACAAGGAGCAGTTGTTCGACGAGGTTCTGCGACGGGCCATGGCGGCGGGTGCCGAGGCGGTGCCGTTCGACGTCGACGACCTGCCCGGATACGCGGGCGCGATCTTCGACCACCTCGTCGCCCGGCCGGACCTGATGCGCCTACGCCTATGGAAGCTCCTGGAACGCCCTTCCGCCACCGGACTCGAACCGGACGCCTTCCTGCGCAAGACCGCCGAAGTGGCCGACGGGCAACAGCGTGGCGACCTCGCCCGGGAAATGGGGCCCGCCGACCTCCTGACCATGGTGCTCGCCGCGGCCCAGGCATGGTTCTGGGCCGCGGAAGGCGCCGACGCGGCGGAGAGCGTCCCGTCGTGGTCACGGCAACGGCTGGCGGAGCATCGCGCGGCGGTCGTCGAGGCGGCTCGTCGGATCAGCGAGCCGAAGAGTGGCGGGGAGTAGCAGCCGCATGGGGCTGGACCGTGCGCGATCTCGCCGCAGCCGCCTGCCAGATCGTGTCCATCGTCTGCCGAGGGGCCCTGGTTCAGGCCGTCACCGCCGTACCCGAGGCATCCCCAGCCCGATCCAGGAGATGATCTCGCGCTGGATCTCGTTGTTGCCGCCGCCGAAGGTGAAGATGACCGCCGAGCGGTAGCCGCGTTCCAGTTCGCCGTGCAGGACGGCGCCCGCCGAGCCCTCCTTCAGGGGGCCCGCCGCGGCCACGACCTCCATGAGCCAGGCGTAGGCGTCCCGGCGGGCCTCGGAGCCGTAGACCTTGACGGCGGAGGCGTCCTGCGGAGTGAGGGTGCCCTCCTGGACGGCGGTCACCATCTGCCAGTTGAGGAGCTTCATCGCGTCGAGCCGGGTGTGGGTCCGGGCGAGCAGGCGGCGTACCCAGGGCAGGTCGACCACCCGGCGGCCGTCGGCCAGCTTGGTCTCCATCGCCCAGCGCTGCACGTCGTGCAGGGCGCGGATCGCCATGGTGCCGTGGGCGGCGAGGGTGACGCGCTCATGGTTGAGCTGGTTGGTGATCAGCCGCCAGCCCTGGTTCTCCTCGCCGACCCGGCGCGATACGGGGACGCGGATGTTCTCGTAGTAGCTGGCCGTGGTGTCGTGCGAGGCGAGGGTGTTGATGACGGTGCAGGAGTAGCCGGGGTCCGACGTCGGCACGAGGAGCATGGTGATGCCCTTGTGCGGCGGGGCGTCCGGGTCGGTGCGTACGGCCAGCCACACCCAGTCCGCGGTGTCGCCGTTGGTGGTCCAGATCTTCTGCCCGTCGACGACATATGCCTCGCCGTCCCGTACGGCGCGTGTCCTCAGGGACGCGAGGTCGGTGCCGGCCTCGGGCTCGCTGTAGCCGATGGCGAAGTCGATCTCGCCGGAGAGGATGCGCGGCAGGAAGTACGCCTTCTGCTCCTCGGTGCCGAACTGCATAATGGTCGGGCCGACCGTGTTCAGGGCCATCAGCGGCAGCGGTACGCCGGCCTGCGCGGCCTCGTCGAAGAAGATGAACTGCTCCATCGCGGACATCCCGCGCCCGCCGTACTCCTTGGGCCAGCCCACGCCGAGCCAGCCGTCCGTGCCGAGGCGCCGGATCGTCTCGCGGTAGAACCGCTTCTGCGCGGCCGGATCCGCGTACCGGGCGTAGGCGTGGTCCGGCACCAGCTCGGCGAAGTAGGCGCGCAGTTCGCTGCGCAGTCGCTGCTGCTCGGGCGTGTGGTCGAGGTGCACGGCGCCTCCAGGGTCCCCAAGGGCGGTCCTGACGGCGCACACCGTAGAACGTGTTTCAGAAATAGGGAATGGCGCGCCGGGGCTCAGTTCAGGGACTCCAGGAAGTCCATGCAAGCCTGGGCGCAGGCCCGGCACGCCCCCGTGGCCGATTCGGCACCGGTCTGCCCGGCGAAGGCGTCCGCACAGTCGAGGCAGACCGAGCGGCACCACTCCAGCTGGATCCTGATCCCCTCCTCGTCCTGACGGTCCTGCTCGGTCAGCATCCGGCAGGTGGCGTCGCACACCTCGGCGCACATGATGCCGAGCCGGCGTACGCGGTCCTGGCGTACGGCACCGATCGGGTCCAGGAGGCTCGCACGCACCGCACACACCCTGGCGCACTCCGTACACGCCAGGGCGCACGCGAAACGGTCCTCCAGGAACCTGTAGAGCTGCTGCGGTGAAGTCGGCGGTGTCACACCGGGCGGGTAGCCGGGCGGGAGCATCGCAAACCCCCTTCACCGGAGCAAGCAAACCCCTTCGCCAGGCAAGGTGATGCCGCGATCCGGGGCCGTGTCGCCGTCCGTGGACGTGCGCTCACTCAAGGTGTCCGGTTCGTCCCGTTCCGGGCGGGGTACTCCTGTCCTATGAGTACCGCACAGATGCAGCTGGCCGCGGCGAGCGGCCTGATGAGCCTCGTGCTCTTCCTGGTGGCCCTCGGCCTCCTGACGCTGCTCGCCGGCGGCTTCTGGATGAACTCGCGGGTCAAGTACCGCGAGCCCCCTCGGCCGCGCCCCGAGGAGCAGCCGCACCTGCCACCGGACGGCGCGGTGCACGAGGTCCGGGAGAACAGGGAGTCCCAGGAGGTTCCCCAGATGCCCAAGGGCGGTCGCCCGCTCACCCCGTACGAGCTGACCAACATGGACACCAAGCCGAGCGCGTCGAAGGATCGCCCGCGCTGGAGCAAGGGGTCGAGCGGCTCGTTCGGCGGCGGCGGACTGGGCGCCCACTGAATCCGACCGACCCTGAACACCCGCATCGACCACCGGACACCGAACACCGACACACACGGCAGCGAGCGAACGACCGCCCTGGCCCGCGCCAGGCCGCCGTACGCCTCTAGGAGACCTTCTTGGTGGCGTCGAGGCGGCCGACGCGGGCCACGTTCTGTACGTCCTCCGGGTCCTGGCTCGGCTCGGCCGCGAACCAGGCCTCGAGGATCTCCTTCAGTACCGGTGCGGAGGTGAGCCGCAGGCTGAGCGCCAGGACGTTGGCGTCGTTCCAGCGGCGGGCGCCCTCGGCCGTGCCGGCGTCCGTGCACAGGGCCGCGCGGACGCCCGGCACCTTGTTCGCGGCGATGGAGGCGCCGGTGCCGGTCCAGCAGCACACGACCGCCTGATCGGAGGTGCCCTCGGCGACGTCACGGGCAGCCGCCTCGGAGCAGACCGCCCACTGCGGGTCGGCACCGGACCGCAGCGCGCCGTGCTCACGCACCTCGTGGCCGCGTCGGCGCAGCTCCTCCACGAGGAGGCGGGCGACGGGTTCGTCCATGTCGGAGGAGACGGAGATCCGCATACTCCGGAGCCTAGTTCCTTTCCGACGGCCCCGGTACGCACGGCCGGCGTCCCCGGGTCACCGGCCGACAGCCTGTGTGCTCTGCCCACAGCGGTCAACTTCCCTCTCCGGCAGGCTAGTCTCGGCGAGGTGAGCGATCCCCAATCGGTCGGCCCGCCCGAGGTGCTCGCGGCGCGCGGCGCCTCGTTCCGGCTGCACGAGCATCCCGACGTGGCCGAAGCCCTGGACGTGTGCGCCGCGCTCGGCGTTCCGCTGGAGCGGACGGTCAAGACCCTGGCCTTCGTCACCCCGGAGGACCGACTCGTGCTGGCGGCTCTGCCCGGCCACGCACGGCTGCGGTACGGCGCGCTGGCCCAGGCCGCCGGGATCCGCCGTACCGACCTCTCCCCCGCCGGGGCCGGCCGGCTGGCGCGGGCGGGGATGCGGCCCGGCGGGGTGTGCCCCGTGTCCACGGACGGCGCCGCGGTGGTGGTGTTCGACGAGACGGTGGGCGGACTGGGCCGCGTGCACTGCGGCAGTGGCCGGCCCGACAGCAGCATCGAGATCGACGCGGCGGAGCTGATCGCCGCGGTTCCGACGGCCGCGACGGCGCCGATCGCCGACATCCCGACGACCGCGGGGGCGACATGACCGTCCG
Organism: Streptomyces sp. Ag109_G2-15; assembly: GCF_900215565.1. Taxonomy (NCBI): domain Bacteria; kingdom Bacillati; phylum Actinomycetota; class Actinomycetes; order Kitasatosporales; family Streptomycetaceae; genus Streptomyces; species Streptomyces sp. Ag109_G2-15. The sequence goes on along the minus strand of NZ_OCNI01000001.1, from coordinate 7,063,990 downwards.
GCCCGCCACGCCCGCGGACTCCGCTGCCGTCTGGCGTCTCCTGAACGGTTTCGTGACCAGCTACCGGCCCGATCGGGCGGTCTTCGAGGACGTCACGTTTCCCCAGGTCCTCAAGTCCGCGGCGGAGGGCGGAGCGGAGTTCCTGGTGGCCGAGCGGGACTCGGCCACGGTCGGCTATGTACTCGCGGTGCGGATGCCCACCCTCTTCGCGGGCGGGACCGTACTGGAGCTGCTGGAACTCACCGTGGACGCGGAGCAGCGCAGCGGGGGAATCGGCTCCGCGCTGATCCGGGCCGTGCAGGCGAGGGCCGAAGCGGCGGGTGACGTCGAGGTGACCGTGCCGACCCGCAGGGCGGGCGAGTTCTACCGTCGCCTCGGGTTCGACGAGACGGCGGCCTACTTCAAGTGGTCCCGTAGCTGACCACGCCCCGGAGCTAGGGGCTCGCGCGGACGACGGCCTGGTCGCCTCGGGGGCCGAACAGATGCAGGATCTCCACGCTGCTCGTGTTCGCCGGACCGAACCAGTGCGGCTGTCTGGTGTCGAACTCGGCCGCTTCGCCGGGGTGGAGTGTGCTTTCGTGCTCGCCGAGGATGAGCCGCAGTTCGCCGGCCAGGACGTAGAGCCATTCATAGCCTTCGTGAGTCACCAGCTTCGGCTCGCGGGGAGCAAGTACGTGCTTGAACACCTGCACCCGGCCCGGGTATTGGGTCAGTGGCACGAGGACGCTGCCGTCACCTCTGCGCAAGGGCCTCAGGTGCACCCGGGGGTCACCGGTGGCCGGTGCGGCCACCAGTTCGTCGAGCGCGACGCGGTGTGCCCGCGCGAGCGGGATGAGCAGGTCCAGGGTCGGGCGTCGGCTGCCCGACTCCAGACGGGACAGTGTGCTCACCGAGATCCCGGTCGTTGCTGCCAGCGCCTCCAGCGTGAGTCCCCGGTCCCGGCGCAACGCGCGCAGCCGTGGCCCGATGTCGTCGAGGATCTGCTCCAGTTCTGCGTCCACGTGGCTCAGTGTGCGGTTCTTTGCGGTTCTCGCAAAAGTGCTGGTCGGTGCCTGTGGGACTGACTGAGCCTTGCCGGGCAGTTACTCCCCGGATGTGAGAGGCAATCCGTGACCGCGACGACGATTCACCCTGTTGCGCCCGCTCTGAGCGCACGCAGACGCTGGACGGTGCTGGCCGTCTGCTGCCTGAGCATGTTCCTGGTGGGCCTGGACACCACCATCGTCAACGTGGGCCTGCCCGCCATCGGGCGCGGCCTGGGCGTCGGGACGCGCAGTCTCGAGTGGACCGTTGACGCGTACACCATCGTCCTGGCCGGGCTGCTGATCTCCTCCGGCGCGCTGGCGGACCGGTTCGGACGCCGACGGATGTTCCAGTGCGGATTGGTCGTGTTCGGGGCGGCCTCGCTGGTCTGCGCGATCGCACCTTCGGTCGGCGCGCTGGTCGCGGCCCGCGCCGTTCAGGGCGTCGGCGCCTCGATGCTCAGTCCGGTCGCTCTCGCGATCGTGGTGAACGCGATGCCCGACCCGAGAGAGCGAGCGCAGGCGATCGGTGTCTGGGCGTCCGTTTTCGGGCTCAGCATGGCCGTCGGACCGGTCATCGGCGGCGCTCTGCTCGCGGGGCTCGACTGGCGGGCTCTGTTCTGGATCAACGCCCCGGTCATCGTGGCCGCTCTGGTGCTCAGCGCCGTGTTCGTGCCCGAGTCTCGGGCGCCGCGGGCACAGCGGCTCGACGTGCCCGGTCAGGCCCTGCTGACCGTGGTCATCGGCGTCTGGGTCGGCGTCCTCATCGAAGGGCCGCACATCGGCTGGACGTCGCCCGCAGCGCTTGCCGCCTACGGGTTCGCCGCCATGGCGACGGTCGGATTCGTATGGGTCGAGGCCCGCCGGCAGCAACCGCTGATGGATCTACGGCTCTTCCGCAGCCCCGCGTTCAGCGGTGCGGTCCTGGGTGCCGTGGCGGTCTTCGTCGCTCTGAACGTGACGCTGCTGCTCAACACCCTTTACCTGCAGCACACCCGGGGATTCACGCCACTGGCCGCCGGAGCGGCGACGCTGCCCATGGCCCTCGGCGCCACCGTCTGCGCCCCCTGGTCCGGCCGTCTCGTCGGTCGCGTCGGCCCCCGGCTGCCGCTGACCCTGGCCGGCGGCTTCACCATGGCGGGCGGACTCTGCCTCGTCGGACTCGACGGTCACACCGGCACGCCGCTGCTCCTGCTCGCCTACCTGCTCACCGGTATCGGGTTCGGCTTCGCCAACGCGCCGATCACCAACACCGCGGTCAGTGGGCTGCCTCCCGCCCGAGCCGGCGTGGCCGGAGCGATCACGTCCACCGCACGTCAGGTCGGCGCCGCGCTCGGCATCGCCCTCTCCGGCGGCCTGGTGGCCGACACCACCCCAGCAGGCCTGGCCCACGCGTCCCGCCCGGGCTGGATCCTGGTCGCCGCCTGCGGACTCCTGCTGGTCCTCTTGGCCCGTACGTCACGGTCGAAGGCATAAGGCACGGCCGAAGACATGAAGAAGGTCCACGCACACTCCGTGACCACGGCTGGGGCCGTCGGATCCCGGAGTCGGCTGAGTCGGCTGAGTCAGCGGCGGCCAAACGGGAAGCTGCGGCGCACATGACCTTCGCTGCCACAAGGTCGATACTGATGAGCAAGGCTCCGTGCTCCCGCCCCAAGGCGCCCTCAGGGGGATCCGATGACCTGTCAGCCAAGTCGGTGTTCAGTCGGTATCAGCGCCGCCGCAACCCGGCTGCCGGCCGCCGGGGACCGCCAAGATCGATAACCGGCCGCACCCGGCCTGAACAGGGAAAACACCGGTCAGAGACTCACCTGCTAAGTTTCTTAGGAGATAGGCATGAAGATGCTGATCAACGTCCCGGAGACCGTGGTGGCAGACGGGCTGCGGGGTATGGCGGCCGCGCATCCCGACCTGACCGTGGACGTGGAGAACCGGGTGATCGTCCGCCGGGACGCTCCCGTGGCCGGGCAGGTCGCGCTGATCTCGGGCGGTGGGTCGGGGCACGAGCCGCTGCACGGGGGATTCGTCGGTCCGGGCATGCTCTCGGCGGCCTGTCCCGGAGAGGTGTTCACCTCGCCGGTGCCGGACCAGATGGCGCGGGCGGCGGCCGCCGTTGACAGCGGGGCCGGCGTGCTGTTCATCGTGAAGAACTACACGGGTGACGTGCTCAACTTCGACATGGCGGCCGAACTCGCCGAGGACGAGGGCATCCAGGTCGGCAAGGTGCTGGTCAACGATGACGTGGCGGTCACCGACAGCCTGTACACGGCCGGCCGGCGCGGCACCGGCGCGACCCTGTTCGTGGAGAAGATCGCGGGTGCCGCCGCGGCCGAGGGGCAGCCGCTGGAGCGGGTGGAGGCCGTCGGGCGCCAGGTGAACGAGAACGCCCGCAGCTTCGGTGTCGCGCTGAGCGCCGTCACCACCCCGGCCAAGGGCTCTCCGACCTTCGATCTGCCCTCCGGCGAGCTGGAGTTGGGCATCGGCATCCACGGCGAGCCGGGCCGGGAGCGGCGGGCGATGATGACCTCCGGGGAGATCGCCGACTTCGCGGTGCACGCCATCCTGGAGGACATGCCCCCGCGCAACCCCGTGCTGGTCCTGGTCAACGGCATGGGCGCCACCCCGCTGCTGGAGCTGTACGGCTTCAACGCGGAAGTGCAGCGGGTGCTCGGCGAGCGGGGCGTGACCGTGGCCCGCACCCTCGTCGGCAACTACGTCACCTCCCTCGACATGGCGGGTGCCTCGGTCACGCTGTGCCAGGTCGACGAGGAACTGCTGCGGCTGTGGGACGCGCCGGTGAAGACCCCGGCACTGCGCTGGGGGATGTGATACGGCGGACGAAGCGGTCAACATCCCTACCACGCAAGGAGATCCAGTGCTCGACGCGGATTTCTTCCGCCGTTGGATGACGGCGACCGCCGCATCCGTCGACCGGGAGGCGGAACGGCTCACGGCCCTCGACTCGGCCATCGGGGACGCCGACCACGGCAGCAACATGCAGCGCGGGTTCACGGCCGTCCTGGCCAGCCTGGAGGAGGAGGCGCCGGCCACCCCGGGCGCCGTGCTGGTCCTGGCCGGACGCCGGCTGATCTCGACGGTCGGCGGGGCGGCCGGGCCGTTGTACGGCACCCTGCTGCGCAAGGCCGGCAAGGCGCTCGGGGACGCCGCCGAGGTCAGCGAGAAGCAGCTGGCCGAGGCGCTCAGAGCGGGCGTGGACGGGGTGATGGCGCTGGGCGGTGCCGCACCCGGTGACAAGACCATGATCGACTCCCTGGTCCCGGCCGTGGACGCGCTCGGCGAGGGCTTCGCCGCGGCGCGCTCGGCCGCCGAGCAGGGCGCGGAGGCCACCATCCCGCTGCTGGCCCGCAAGGGCCGGGCCAGCTATCTCGGCGAGCGCAGTATCGGGCACCAGGATCCAGGGGCCACGTCGTCGGCCCTGCTGATCGCCGGACTGGAAGAAGCGGCTTCGGGAGCGTCGGGTGAGTGACGAGAAGCGGGTCGGGATCGTGCTGGTGTCGCACAGCGCGGAAGTCGCTGCGTCCGTGGCCGAGCTGGCGAAGGGTCTGGCGGGCGGGGCCACCGCGGTGCCCGTCGCCGCGGCGGGCGGTACCGAGGGCGGCGGGCTCGGCACCAGCGCCGAGCTGATCTCCGCGGCGGCCGCCTCCGTGGACCGGGGTGTCGGGGTCGCCGTACTCACCGACCTCGGCAGTGCGGTGCTCACCGTGAAAGCGCTGCTGGCCGAGGGCGATGAACTGCCGGACGGGGCGCGGCTGGTGGACGCGCCGTTCGTCGAGGGTGCGGTGGCCGCGGTCGTCACGGCGGCCACGGGAGCGGATCTGGACGCGGTGGAGGCTGCGGCCGCTGAGGCGTACAGCTACCGGAAGGTGTGAGCGCGCGGGTACCAGGGGGCTCCGCCCCCTGGACCCCCGGCCTGTGCCCACTCACCACCCGACTTGGTAGGTGGAAAAGGCGCCCGCCCGGGCTCGGTGGGCCGTGCGGGCGGTCTCACTGCTGGGCCTCCACGAACTCCCGGGCCAGCCGCTCCCCCGTCTCCACCGCCGCCCGGTGGTCCTCGATCGGGGCGACGTTCGAGTCCTTGAAGACGATGTACGTGACGCCGGAGGGGACTCCGCCGTTGCGCGGGTCGGGGTGGATGCCCAGGCCCCGGGCGGTGGCGTAGGAGGCCTCGCCGATGATGTCCCGCGGGCCGGTGTCGCCGACGACCGCGTACCGCACCCGGTCCTGGTAGATCACGGCCGCCACGGCGCCGCCCCGGATGCCCTGCGCGCCGGGATCCCAGATGCCGCTCGGGGCCGGGATCACGATGTAGGGCAGGGACTCGGCGTTCAGGTGGCGGCCGTCGGACTGCTGGTAGGCCGTGGCGGCGGAGAACAGCGGATCGGTACGGCGGTTGCAGCGGGTGGTGGGCCGTCCGTCGCAGTCGACGTCCAGGTCGGCCTTCCAGAACACCGCCTCGCGGGTGCCGCAGACGGGGACGGTCGCGGGGCCACCGCCGTCGGTTCTGTACCGGCCCTTGGACACCTGGGTACAGCTGCGCACCCGTTCGAGCAGGTCGGCGGCGGTCACGGAGCCCTCGCTGTGGGCCGCGTGCTCCTGCCCGGGCGGTACGGCAGCGGCGGGAACTGTCGTCGGGGCGAGCAGGGCGGCGCCGGCCGTGGCCAGCGTCAGCGACTGGACACGCACTCTGAGGGACTCTCTCCTGGAGAACATTCCGGACACCTTGCCCAATCTGGTGCCGGTCGGCGAGCACTACCACTCTGATGGGGCCGGATGGAGCACGCTCCTGACGCCCTGTGAGAAGACAACAGGGGCCGGGGGCCTGAGCCGATGCCGGCCCAGGCCCCCCGGCCACCCGCGTCGGCGCGGGTTCGGCGACGACAGCGTTTCCGCGCCACAGGCATGAACTTCCCTGCCCTCTCGGGGAGTTCAGCCGTAGGGAGTCCTCAGCATACGTAACTCCCGCGCATGGTCACCAACACGGCCCCCTTGCCTCGGCCGCACAGGCCGGGTCATATTGGTCCGGACCTTTGCCGTGATGCCGTCCCCGGGGAGGCAGAGCCGTGCGACGCGTTCCCCTCCGGCCCGTGCCGGCCTGCGCAGCCCTGGTGCTGGTCGCGTCCTGCGGCTGGAGCGGTGCGGCCGACGGCGACGGCGGACGGGCGCCCGGCGCTCCGGCGGGCGTCACCGCCGCGGCCGGGAGCGCCACCAGCGTGCACGTGATGTGGAACGCGGTGCCGGACGGGCGCGGGATCCGCACCTACGAGGTGTATCGCGGCGCCACGAAAGTCACGGAAGTACCGGGCTCGCAGCACATGGTGGACGTCACCAGGCTCAGGCCGTCCACCCTGTATGCGTTCACCGTGCGGGCCCGGGACACGGACGGCCGCCTCGGGCCGCCGAGCCGCGAGGTGCGGGCGAGGACGCCCGCCGTGGTGGCGGCGGACCGCTCGGCCCCGACCCGCCCGCTGCGGCCGACCGGCCGGGCGGTCGGCAGCCGGGCGGTCCAGCTGTCCTGGGCCGCCTCCCGCGACGACAGGGGCGTGGTGTCGTACGACGTCTACCAGGGCGGTGCGAAGATCCACAGCGTCGGCGGCGGCCAGACCGCGACCGTGGTCACCGGGCTGCGCCCCGGCACCCGGTACGTCTTCACCGTGCGGGCGCGGGACGCCGCCGACAACCTCTCGCCCGCGAGCGCACCCGTCCGGATCGGCACGCCGGGCACCGACGACGGACGGGACACCCGGCCGACCGCCTTCACCGCCACGACCCACCGGTCCGCCGGGGCGTACTACATCGACCTCGCCTGGGATCCGCCGCGCGTGGACGGGGTGATCACCGAGTACCAGATCCAGCTCGACGGCACCACGGCGACCTCCCTGGTGTGGGGCGGCGACCCACCACGTGGCCGGGCCCGCTACAGCTTCTACGTCGGGCGGGACGCCGGGGCCGAGCACCGGGTGCGGCTGAGGGCGCGACTGCCGGACGGCACCTGGGGCGGCTTCTCGGCGGAGCGGACGGTGACCACGGGCGCGGGCGGCTGACGGTCGACGGGCCGGCTCCGGCCTGCACCGGTCGCAGGAGTCACGTCACCTGACCGGGTGCGGTCCGCGTGCGGCCGGGTCCGGAGCCGCGTTTGCTGCCCTTGAGGGCAGCACGGACGTTTCCCGACCCTCGGCGGCGCATGGGATGTACCGCCAACCGTGCCGCCGGAGGCCAGCCAATGCGAAACTCCCGACTCCTCTTCCGCTCCGGCCTGACCCTGGCGGCCGCCGCCGCGCTCCCGACCGCACTCGCCGGGCCCTCGGCCGCGGTCTCGGGAATCTCGGTGAGCACCACCGGGTCCACGGTCTCGGTCGTCACCAGCGCATGCGTCCAGAACAACGGCAGTTGGGGCACCGCCTCGCTGCTCAGCAGCGGCCAGGGGAGCTTCTCCCAGGGCCGCCAGGTTGCCCTGTCGGGCACAACCATCAGCCAGTCGGCGGCCTGGTCGGGGGTGAGCCCCGGGACGTACACGGTCGTGGTGGTCTGCTCCAACGGCGTGACCGCCGGCAGCCAGTCCGTGATCGTGTCCGCCGCTTCCGCCCCCACGACCTCGTCGACGTCCGCCGCGGCCCCCTCGCGCGGTGTGATGGGCGGCCTCGGCGGCGCGGCGCGCGACTACCGGACGCTCACCCTCGGCATCGGCGCGACCCTGGTGACCGCCGGCCTGGCCGCCACCGCCTGGTTCCTGCGCCGCCGCTCGAAGCCGTACCGCCTCTGAGACCTCACCGTCAGCGTGATCAGCCGGACGTATCGCCCGTCGGCTCCGGTGCCTCGGCGGGCAGGGCGGTGAACTCCTTCAGGGCCTCGGTCAGCCACTGGGTCCAGAAGGTCTCCAGGTCGATGCCGGCGCGCAGGACCAGGTGGCGCAGGCGGTCCTGTGGGCCGGTCCGGTCCGGCGGGAAGTCGCGCCGCTCGATCTCCTCGTACTCGGCCAACTGCCGCTGGTGCAGCTCCAGATGGCGGCGCAGGTCGGATTCGAGACCCGCGGTGCCGACCACCGCCGCGGCACGCAGCCGCAGCAGCAGGACGTCCCGCTGCGGCTTGGGGTCCTGGGAGGCGGCGGTCCAGCGGGCCAGTTCGGCGCGGCCCGCGGGCAGAACCTCGTAACTCTTCTTCTGCCCGCGGGCCGGCTGCTCGGCCGGCAGGGTACGGATGTGGCCCTCGGCCTCCAGCTTGCCCAGCTCGCGATAGATCTGCTGGTGCGTCGCGGACCAGAAGTAGCCGATCGACTTGTCGAACCGGCGGGTCAGTTCGAGACCCGACGACGGCTTCTCCAGCAGGGCGGTGAGGATGGCGTGCGGGAGTGACATGGGCTCATCCTAGGGACGGGCGTACGGCCCCTACAGGGCCGCCGCCAGTTCGGTGCCCTGCTTGATGGCCCGCTTGGCGTCCAGCTCGGCCGCGACGTCGGCGCCGCCGATCAGGTGGACGCTGCGTCCGGCGGCGACCAGTTCCTCGTACAGGTCGCGGCGCGGCTCCTGGCCGGTGCACAGCACGACGGTGTCGACCTCCAGGACCGTGCTCTCCTCGCCCACGGTGATGTGCAGGCCCGCGTCGTCGATCCGGTCGTAGCGCACGCCCGGGACCATGGTCACGCCGCGGTGCTTCAGCTCGGTGCGGTGGATCCAGCCGGTGGTCTTGCCGAGTCCGGCGCCGACCTTGGTGGTCTTGCGCTGGAGGAGGTGGACCGTGCGGGGCGGGGCGGGCCGGCGCGGTGCGGCGAGGCCGCCCGGTGCCGCGTAGTCCATGTCGACGCCCCAGTTGCGGAAGTACGTCTCCGGGTCCTCGCTCGCCTTGTCGCCGCCGTCGGTGAGGTACTCGGCGACGTCGAAGCCGATGCCGCCGGCGCCGAGGATGGCGACGCGGTCACCGACGGGGGCGCCGTCGCGCAGGACGTCGAGGTAGCCGAGGACGCGGGGGTGGTCGGCGCCGGGGATGTCGGGGGTGCGCGGGGTGACGCCGGTGGCGACGACGACCTCGTCGTAGCCGGCCAGGTCCGCGGTGCCCACCCAGGTGTCGAGGCGTACGTCCACGCCGTGCTCGTCGAGCTGGTGGCGGAAGTAGCGCAGCGTCTCGTCGAACTCCTGCTTGCCGGGGACCTTGCGGGCCACGTTCAGCTGGCCGCCGATCTCGCTCCCGGCGTCGAAGAGCACCACGTCATGGCCGCATTCGGCGGCGCTCACGGCGCAGGCGAGGCCCGCCGGACCGGCGCCGACGACGGCGACGCGCTTCTTCAGCCGGGTCGGGGAGAGCACCAGTTCCGTCTCGTGGCAGGCGCGCGGGTTGACCAGGCAGGAGGTGATCTTGCCGCTGAACGTGTGGTCGAGGCAGGCCTGGTTGCAGCCGATGCAGGTGTTGATGGCCTCGGGCGTGCCGGCCGCGGCCTTGTTGACGAAGTCGGGGTCGGCGAGCATCGGGCGGGCCATGGACACCATGTCCGCACAGCCGTCGGCGAGCAACTCCTCGGCCAGCTCGGGGGTGTTGATGCGGTTGGTGGTCACCAGCGGGAGGGACACCTCACCCATGAGCTTCTTGGTGACCCAGGTGTAGGCGCCGCGCGGGACCGAGGTGGCGATGGTGGGGATGCGCGCCTCGTGCCAGCCGATACCGGTGTTGATGATCGTCGCCCCGGCGGCCTCGACGGCCTTGGCGAGGGTGACGACCTCCTCCAGGGAGGAGCCGCCCGGGACCAGGTCCAGCATGGAGAGCCGGTAGATGATGATGAAGTCCTCGCCGACCGCCTCGCGCACGCGCTGGACGATCTCGACGGGGAAGCGCATCCGGTTCTCGTACGAGCCGCCCCAGCGGTCGGTGCGGTGGTTGGTCTGGGCGGCGATGAACTCGTTGATGAGGTAGCCCTCGGAGCCCATGATCTCGACGCCGTCGTAACCGGCCTGCTTCGCCAGGCGGGCGGCGCGGGCGTAGTCGTCGATGGTGCGCTCGACGTCGGCGTCGGTCAGTTCGCGCGGTACGAAGGGGCTGATCGGGGCCTGCAGCGGGCTCGGGGCGACCAGGTCCTGGTGGTAGGCGTACCGGCCGAAGTGCAGGATCTGCATCGCGATCCGGCCGCCCTCGCGGTGTACGGCCTCGGTGACGGCCTTGTGCTCCTCGGCCTCCGCCTCGGTGGTGAGCTTGGAGCCGCCCTCCCACGGCCGCCCCTCCTCGTTGGGCGCGATGCCGCCGGTGACGATGAGCCCGACTCCGCCACGCGCGCGGGCCGCGTAGAACGCCGCCATCCGCTCGAAGCCGCGCTCGGCCTCCTCCAGACCGACGTGCATGGAGCCCATGAGGACGCGGTTGGGCAGCGTGGTGAATCCCAGGTCGAGCGGGGACATCAGGTGCGGGTAACGGCTCATCGGGCCCTCCGTGCGCGGTGTGGACGCCTCTTTTGTAGAGGACCCCGAACCCATTGTGCAACTAGTTGCATAAACGCACGGAGGTGAACCCGATCACTCTGTGGCTGTGGCTGCCGTTACGTCACCGGCTTTCGAGCAGGACGTGCAGTTCCCGTTCCTGGTCCCCCGAGGCCGAGGAGAGGTTGCGCACCGCGAAGAGCGAGTCCAGCGTCCTGTGGAGCCGGTTGATCGCCCAGTAGCTGCCCTGTGCGTCGGCCTCGACGCCGGCCGAGAGCCGGGCGGGCGGCCGGCAGGCGTGGGCGTCGGTGACCTCGAACGTGCCGAGCCACACCATCGGGCGTGTCTCGTGGAGCTGCTGTGGCACGTCCTCGGCGGACCGGTCGGACTCGAAGCACTCGCACAGCACGTCGAACACGATCCGGGCGTCTTCCTTGCTGCATCCGCTGATCTCGAGGGACACGGCTTCCTCGTGCGATCGCTCACGGGCCATCGTGATCGCTCCTCTCATGGCGATGGCGCGATACCGCGGGCTCCCCGCGCACCGCGCCACCTCCCCAGAAAACCACCACTTTCCGGAAACGCACCACCTGTCGCGGCAGCGACACGGCGGGGGCTCTCAGCCGCGCGAGAACTTGTACGTCTTGCTGTCCGTGAGGATGCAGAACCCCGGCGACATGACGATCACCCGCAGGACGCCGCTCCGGCGGTCGTAGTCGATGCCCTCCGTCTCGAAGGTGCCCGAGCAGGAGCTGCGCAGCGGCAGCTGGCGCAGGGCGGTGACATGGCCGGAGACGTCCGCCGAGCCCGGGGCCGCGGACAGGTCGATCTGGAGCAGCGGCTTGGTCATGCCGAAGAGGGAGCCGTCCGGGTCGTCCGAGGAGCACAGCAGGGTCGTCGGGCCGGAGAAGTCGCAGCCCTGGACGTCGCGGACGGCGTGGTCGAGGTTGACCTTGGAGGCCTGCGGGAGGTTGGCCGAGGGCGACGTGCTCGGGTTGATGCCGGGGGTCGGGAAGACCAGCAGGCGGTTCATGGTGCCCCATTCGCCCGCCAGCATCCACTGGCCGTCCGGCGAGATCGCGTCCCAGGAGTTGTTCAGCGCCTCGCCGGGACTCAGCGTGTGGACGTACTCCGACCAGGCGCCGCCCGGTGCCTGCACGCGGAACATCTTCGAGTTGCCGGAGTCCTGCTGGTAGGGCTCGATGTAGTAGCCGTTGTACGAGGCGTCGGGGTCGCCGACGTGGTTCCAGCCTCTGCTGGAGACGCCGATGGGGATGGTGCCGATGCCGGTGTACCGGTTGGGGCTGTTCGCCGGGACCTCCACCGAGGTCAGACCCTGGCTCTCGGTCAGCGGGTCGGCGCGGTCGGAGCCGGTCTCGGTCCAGTTGTCAGCGGCGGAGGCCGGGGCGGGTGCGGCGAGGGACACCACGGCTGCGGTGGCCAGGGTGACGAGTCCGGCGAGGACTGTGTGACAACGTTGCCGGACGGACGGGGACGCGGGCATGGCCGACTCCTCGAACGGGGGGGGTGGGGCACTCGGTCGGCGCACAGTCTGGCGGGACCCGATGGTCATGTACAGACCAATGGAGCAACATGAGGGTGAACTCTCCCGGCCCCGGGGACTTGCCTGCCGGTCACGGGGGTGATTACTTCGGCGGACGTCCGCCGCCGTGTTGAGAGATGGTGGAGATAGTCGGCGACGGCGTCGGAGAGTCGGGTGTGAGCGCGGTAGAACAAGGGGAGTCGGCACGGGGGACGACGTGCCGTGCGGACGGGCGAAGGCGGTGCGTGGCATGAGTCCAGCCGAGGCTCCGGTGGCCGAGGGCGGCGGGCCGGTACGGCCGAGCGGGCTGCTCGACGTACTGAGCGTGGCGTCGGTGGTGCTGGACGCCGAGGGCCGCATCGTGCTGTGGAGCCCCCAGGCGGAGGAGCTGTTCGGCTATTCGGCGCCGGAGGCGCTGGGGCAGTTCGCCGCCCGGCTGATGGTGAACGACGAGCACATCCAGCTGGTCGGCAAGCTGTTCGCCGATGTGATGCAGACCGGTCAGAGCTGGGCCGGGGCGTTCCCCGTCCGGGTCAAGGACGGCGGCACGCGTCTGGTGGAGTTCCGCAACATGCGCCTGCTGGACGACCAGGGCGACGTGTACGCGCTGGGGCTCGCGGCCGACCGGTCCACGGTGCGCCGCCTGGAACAGGACGTGGCGCTGTCCGAGCGGATGGTGAAACAGTCGCCGATCGGATTCGCCGTGTTCGACACGGACCTGCGGTATGTCTCGATCAACCCGGCCCTGGCGAAGATCAACGGCATCCCCGCCGCGGAGCACGTCGGGCGGACCGTCGGCGAGATGCTGCCGCTGCTGGACGTCGACGCCCTGGAGGGCGCGGCCCGTCGGGTCCTGGAGACCGGGGTGCCTCTCGTGGCCCAGTCCACCATCGGCCGGACCCCGGCCGATCCTGACGAGGACCACGCCTGGTCGGTGTCGCTCTACCGGCTGGAGGACTCAGTGGGCACGGTGCTCGGCGTCGCGGCCTCGGTGGTGGACATCACCGAGGCCTACCGGGGGCGCATCGAGACCGAGACCGCGCGGCGCCGGCTCGCCGTCATCGCCGACGCCTCCGCGCGCATCGGTACGACACTGGAGCTGGAGCGCACCGCGTTCGAACTGGCCGAGGTCGCCGTGCCCGCGCTGGCCGACGTGGCCGCCGTGGACCTGCTGGACGCCGTCGTGGAGGGCCGGCCCAGCACGCTCGGCCCGTCGGAGGACGCGGTGATCCGGGCCCTGGCGCTGCGGGCCGACCAGGAGTCGGAGGCCGTCCGGGCGGCCGACGCGCCCGGCCGGATCGCCCGGTACGGGCCCGACCGGCTGGTCACCGAGTGCGTCCGTTCAGGTGAGGCGGTGCTGGTGCAGCAGGTGAAGGACGAGGACCTGCCGCGCATCGCCCGCTCCCCCGAGGCGGCCGCCCTCCTGGGCCGGGCGGGCCTGCACTCGTATCTCGCCGTGCCGCTGATCGCGCGCGGCGAGGTGCTGGGCGCCCTCGACCTCAAGCGCACCCGCAATCCGGCGCCCTTCGACGCGGACGACGTCCTGCTGGCCCGGGAGCTGGCGGCCCGGGCGGCCGTGCAGATCGACAACGCCCGCTGGTACCAGAACGCCCGCAACACCGCGCTCACCCTGCAGCGCAGCCTGCTGCCCAGCCAGCCGCCGGTGACGACGGGCCTTGAGGTGGCCTCCCGCTATCAGCCGGCGGGTGCCACCAGCGAGGTCGGCGGCGACTGGTTCGACGTCATCCCGCTGGAGGGCGGCCGCACGGCGCTCGTGGTCGGCGACGTGATGGGCAGCGGCATCAACGCCGCCGCCACGATGGGCCGGCTGCGCACCGCGACCACCACACTGGCCGCGCTCGGCCTCGACCCGGCGGTGCTGCTGGAGCACCTGGACAAGACGACCTCGGCCTGGGACCACTCCATCGCCACCTGTGTGTACGCCGTCCACGACCCGCATCTGCGCCAGTGCCGGATCGCCAACGCCGGCCACCTCCCGCCGGCCCGGGTGCGTCCCGGCCACCCGCCGGAGCTGCTCGACCTGCCCACCGGGGTCCCGTTGGGCGTGGGCGGGGTCGAGTTCTCCACCGTGACGGTCGACTTCGAGCCGGGCGACGAGCTGGTCTTCTACACCGACGGGCTGGTCGAGACCCGCTGCCACTCCCTGGACGAACGCCTGGACTTCCTGCTGTCCCTGCTCGACGACCCCGCCCGCCCCCTGGAGGAGACCTGCGACCTGCTCCTGCGGACGCTGCACCACCCCGACAACCACGACGACGTGGCCCTGCTCATCGCCCGGGCACAGGAGCTGTAGTAGGGCGCTACTCCCGTACGCCGATCACCACATGGGCGTACGCCTCGTCCGACACCGCCAGACGGGTCGTCAGACCGGCGCGCGTGAACGCCGCTACGGCCGCCCGCGCCTGGCGTTCGCTGGTCTCGGTCAGGAGGCAGCCGCCGGGCGCCAGCCACCCGGGTGCCCCGGCGGCCACCCGGCGCAGTATGTCGAGGCCGTCCGCGCCGCCGTCGAGGGCGGTCTGCGGCTCGTGGTCGCGGGCCTCCGCCGGGAGGAGCGCCACCTCGGCGCTGGGGACGTAGGGCACATTCGCCGTGAGGATGCCGACGCGGCCCCGCAGGCCGGCGGGCAGGGCGTCGAACAGGTCGCCCACATGGGCCCGGCCGCCGTAGGGAGCGAGGTTGCGGCGGGCGCAGCGCACGGCCGCCGGGTCGATGTCGGCGGCGTGCACCTCGACGGCGCCCAGTGCGGCGGCCAGGGCCGCGCCGAGCGCACCGGAGCCGCAGCACAGGTCGACGACGACCCGTGCGTCCGGGGCCTGGGCCAGGGCCTGGTCGACCAGGAACTCGGTACGGCGGCGGGGGACGAAGACTCCCTCGTCCACGGCGATGCGCAGACCGTGGAACTCGGCCCAGCCGAGGACGTGTTCGAGCGGAAGTCCGGCAGCGCGCCGGTCCACCATCGCGGACAGTTCCTCGGGGGTACGAGCCGTGGCGAGGAGCAACTCCGCCTCGTCCTCGGCGAAGACGCACCCGGCGGCGCGCAGCGCGGAGACGACGGCAGAAGGGGAGAGAGGGGGCAGGGAGGGCAGAGCGGGCATGGACGCCGAGAGCCTTTCGGGAACCGGGAGGCGAAGGGCGCTCTCGCGGTCACCGGTGACGGTGGACCGCACTGTCACAGAAAGCTGTCACAGAAGGCTGTCACAAGGAGAGAGCACCCCGACTGACACTGCGGTAATGGGTCTCACCTCCTCGGCAGCCTGGGGCCGCGTACTGTCTGCGGCCGGACGGCCACCATACCCCAGGGCCCGGATCGGCCGTCCTCCGCGCCGAGTTCGAAACTGCCTGGCGCGGCCGGGTGCGGCCCGTTACGATCGCCGCGATGACCACTCACTCTGCTGTCAGATTGGGGGTCCCGTCCACGCAAGGTGAGTGCTGATGCTCACTCACACCGCGTACGGGGACTCCCGACTCTCCTTGTGGCTGCGCGTGCGCGAGTTCGCCGTGCCGCCGTCCATGATCGAGACCGCGACCGTCCGGCGCCGCGCCGGGGACTGGGCGGGGGCGTGTGCCGCCGCCGGTGTCGACGTCGATCTCGATCTGCGTTCCGTCACCGGAACCCACGGCCGGGACCTCGCGGCCCGGGTCCGCGCCGACCTCCGCCACCTCGCTCCCGACCTGCTGCGCTGGCACATGCCGAGGATCGCGCCCGACGGGCTGCTGCGCCCGGGGCTGACCCTCACGCTGGCCCGGTACGACGGCCTGGGGCGTGCCGGGGACGGTCCGGTGCACCTGGTGGCCCGGACTCCGCCCGCCTGGGCGGACGCCGGTCAGCGGATCGGCCTCGCGCTGTGGGACGGATCCCGCTCGGGCACCGCCCGGCATCCGCATCCGCGCCCCAGCCGGCGGTACCGGCTCGATCTGCACCGACACCTGTGGGATGCGCGCAGGGCCGGTGAGCTGCGGGTGCGGTCCGGGGCCGACCGGCCGGTGACGGACCGGGAACCGCCGGGCCTGGAGCCGCCGGACCTGGTACCGCCGGGATCCGGCTGTGCCATCGGCCGGTGGGCGGCCGAGGCCGCCGTGCTGCTCGGCTCGCCCGGCTCGCTCGGCTCCGGGGACCGGTCCGCGGTCACCTTCGTCGTGCGGCTCGGCGGCCGGCGCCGGCTGGTGCTGGACCTGGCCGGGGACGACGACGGTGCGGCGCCGGCCACCTTGCGGGTCGCGGCGTCGCTGCCCAGGGGCGGCGTGTCCGCGCTGCCCGTCCTGCCCGACGCGGCGACCTGGATCCTGCCGGACCTGGAGCTGCTGCGGGCCGGTCTGCTCGCACCCGACCGCCTGCACCCGCTGGTCGCGTCCGCGCTCGTGCCGGATCACACGCCGTCCGGTCCGCCCCGCCGTCCCGACCCGGCGGGGGCACCACGGTTCGTGGAGTGCCGGGGAGCCCGGCATCGGATCGGCCTGGTCGACGGCGTGCTGGCCCCGCTGGACCACGCTCCGGAGGAGATCCGGCGCGAGGAACTGCTGGTCGCGCTCGGCGGACCGCCGCTCCCCTGCCTGCGGGCCATCGACGAGGCACACCGGCGTCCGGACTGCCTCACGGGTGTCCGCGAACGTCTGGACCACGGCGACACCGCGGGCGCGCTGGCCGTGGTCGAGGGCCTGCTGGGTCCCGACGCGCTGCTGCGCGACGGCTCCCTGCGGGACGAGCTGGAGGCGGCCGCGGCCCGGAGGATCTCGTACGGGCTCTACCGGGCCGGTCTGGTCGGCCCCGGCCGCACCCCTCCCCGTCCGGACCGTCGCACCACCCGGCACCACCGCCGTCACCCCCGCCACGCGACCTTCCTCCGCTGAACCCCCTTCTCTTCCCGCTGACTTCACACCCCAGGTGACCACATATGTGCGCATACGCTTCCTTTGCCATCCCCGACTCTCCCACCCACCCCTCTCAACTCGACGTCGCCGCCGACCTGTTGGCCCTGTTGCGGGACGCGAGCACCGAACCCCGTGCCGACACCCAGCTGGAGGCGCTGACCCTGGCCGTGGCCGCCGACCTCCCCGTGCTGCTGTGGGGGGAGCCGGGCATCGGCAAGACGGCAGCCCTGACCCAGCTCGCGAGCGCCCTGGACCTGCCGCTGACCACCGTGATCGCCAGCGTCCACGAGCCGTCCGACTTCTCGGGACTGCCCGTCGTAGGAGACGACCCCGCGGAACAGGGGGTCCCGATGGCGCCGCCGGACTGGGCGGTACGGCTGGTCCGGGCCGGGCGCGGGCTGCTGTTCCTGGACGAGCTGTCCACCGCGCCGCCCGCTGTCCAGGCGGCCCTGCTCCGGCTGGTGCTGGAGCGGCGGATCGGCGCGCTGCGGCTGCCGCCCGGCGTGCGGATCGTGGCCGCCGCCAATCCGCGGTCCTCGGCCGCCGACGGCTGGGAACTGAGCCCGCCGCTGGCCAACCGGTTCGTGCACCTCCAGTGGACGCACGATCACGACGTCGTCGTACGCGGCCTGGGCGGGACCTGGCCGCGGGCCACCCTGCCCCGGCTCGATGCGGAGAAGCTGCCGGAGGCCGTGGACTTCGCGCGGCGCGCGGTCTGCGGTTTCCTCACCGCGCGCCCGGCGCTGGTGCACCGGCTGCCCAGCGGTGAGGCCCGCCGGGGCGGTGCCTGGCCGTCGCCCCGCAGTTGGGAGATGACCCTGCATCTGATCGCCTTCGCGACCGCCGCCGGCTCCTCCCGCGAGGTGCTGTCCCTGCTGGTCCGGGGCACCGTCGGGGACGGGCCGGGCCTCGAAGTGCTGGCGAGCCTGGACCGGATGGACCTGCCGGACCCCGAGACGCTGCTGGCCGACCCCGCCGGTGCCGTGCTGCCCGAGCGCGGGGATCTGCGGCAGGCCGCGCTGGACGGCGTGGTGGACGCGATCCGCAAGCGGCCGGAACGGGCCCGCTGGGACGCGGCGTGGGCGCTGCTGGTCCGCGCGATGGAGACCGGGGCCCCGGACGTGGTGGTCGTCCCGGCGACCACGCTGGCCTCCCTGCGGCGGGAGGACTGGGACGTACCGGAGGCGATCGAACGGCTCGCCGGCGTGGTCTCCCTGTCCCGGCGCGCCGACGAGGCCGCCCGCCGGTCCGCGGTCGCGACCGGGGCCCGTCGATGACGGCCGACGCACCCG
The DNA here is from genome assembly GCF_900215565.1 of Streptomyces sp. Ag109_G2-15. Lineage (NCBI taxonomy): Bacteria > Bacillati > Actinomycetota > Actinomycetes > Kitasatosporales > Streptomycetaceae > Streptomyces > Streptomyces sp. Ag109_G2-15. The sequence goes on along the minus strand of NZ_OCNI01000001.1, from coordinate 7,045,827 downwards.
GGGTACTGGACCTCGGCAAGCTCTTCGCCGCCCGGCTGCACGCGGCCCGGGCGCGGCCCTACCTGGCGACGGCCCTGTTCGCGCTGCACCCCGTCGAGTCGCGGCAGGTGCCGACGATGGCCGTCGACCGGCACTGGCGGTGCTACGTCTCCCCGGCCTTCGTGGACCGGACCCCCGTGGAGGATCTCGCCGGGGTGTGGGTGCACGAGGTGGCGCACCTGCTGCGCGACCACCACTCACGCGGTGACCGGGTCGCCCGGGAGCGCGGGCTGCACGGCCCCGGAGAACGGCTGCGGATGAACATCGCGGCGGACCTCGAGATCAACGACGACGTGTACGGCGACGGGCTGGTACGGCCACGAGGAGCCGTCACCCCCAGGCAACTGAAGCTGCCCGAGGGCGAGTTGATGGAGGACTACCTGCGGCTGTTCCGGCTCGGGCCACGGATGCAGGCGCTGGCCTGGCTGGACTGCGGCAGCGGCGCCGACGGCCTGGAACGGGAGTGGGACCTGGGGCCGGACGGCGCCCACGGGCTCAGCGAGCAGCAGCGGGACGCGGTGCGCTTCCGGGTGGCGCAGGGCATCACCGGCGCGCCGGGGGACGCGCCCAAAGGGTGGCAGCGGTGGGCCGAGGAGGCGTTCCATCCGCCGCAGCCCTGGCGGGAGTTGCTGGGTGCGGCGATGCGCTCGGCGGTCACCGGCGCGGGCTCGGGCGACGACTACAGCTACGGCCGTCCGGCGCGGCGCTCGGCCGGGGTGCCCGGCGTGGTCCTGCCGAGTCTGCGGCGCAGGCCGCCTCGGGTGTGCGTGGTCGTCGACACGTCCGGGTCGGTCAGCGACGCCGAACTGGGCAGCGCGCTCCTGGAGGTCGCCGCGATCTCCCGGGCCGTGGGCGGCCGGCGCGACCTGGTCACCGTGGTGTCGTGCGACGCGGCGGCCCAGACCGTGCACCCGCTGTGCCAGGCCGAGGGAATCCCGCTGGTGGGCGGCGGAGGGACGGACCTGCGGTCGGGCTTCGCCCAGGCGCTGCGGGCCCGGCCGGGCCCTGACGTGGTCGTGGTCCTGACGGACGGGCAGACGCCCTGGCCCGAGGCGCGGCCACCGTGCCGGACGGTGGTGGGCCTGTTTCCCCGGCAACGGTCCGGTGGCGGGTCCCGGGACGAGGAGAACCCCGAGTACCGGCCGGACTCGCCGCCCGAGTGGGCGCGGGTGGTGACGATCGGGCCGGCGGGTCGGTGAGCCGCGCGCGGGAGGGGCGCCGTCCGTCACCGGGCGGCGCCCCTTCTCCCCGTGCGTCGGCCGTTCAGACGCCGACCGTCTCCTCGACCTCTTCCTCGGCCTCTTCTTCATCGACCTGCTGCCGGGCCTGCTCCGTGGTCGGTGCGGGCTCGGGAAGAGCGGTCGCCTGCCTGGGCGTCCGGGCCCGCTCGTACGCGGCCGCGATCGCGGTCACCGCGAGGCCGGCGAGCAGCCAGACCACGAGCGTCCACACGTTGCGGGCGAGGCCGTCGTCACCGAAGTACAGGAGGCTGCGGATGCCCTCGACGAAGCCGGCGCCGTTCCAGAAGGCGTGCAGGGTGCCGAAGAAGCCGTTCTGCAGCTCGGGCCGGAACAGGCCGCCGGAGCTGGTGAAGTTGAGCATCACGAACAGCACCATCATGGTCAGCGTGGTCCAGCGCTTGAGGAAGGTGTGCAGGCCGACGCCGATGAAGAGGATGCCCGCCGAGTAGAGCCACGCCATGCCCCACACGCTCGCGAGGCCATGGTGGGCGAGGTGGAACACCGGCCCGGCGAGCAGTGCGCCGATGCCGCTGACCACCGCGGAGACACCGAGCGCGAGCAGCGCCCGTATCCGCATCGGGAGCGTGGCGCCCGCGGCGCCCAGGGCGGCGACCGAGGCGTAGGAGCCGATGCTCAGCGCGATCAGCAGGAAGAACAGGCCCTGGCCTGTGGGGTCGTCGGCGACCGGCGCGGCCACGTCGGTGACCTTCAGCGGGACGCCCTCCTTCGCGGCGACCGGTGTGAAGACCTTCTCGACGGCCGTGGCACCCATGTCGGAGGCGGCGGTGGCCACCAGCAGCTCGGGCGCCTTGGTGCTCGGCACATAGGCGCCGGTGACGTCCCGGGACTTCAGCAGGTCGACGGCGGCGGCGCGGGTGGCGACGGTGCGGACTTCGAGCTTGTCCCCCGCCGTGTCCTTGACGGTCTGGGCGAACACCTTCGCCTGCGGTCCGGCACCGACCACGGCGACGGGCAGGTGGTTCGGCTCCGGGGTCACGAAGGCCCCCATGTACGCGAGCCCCATGCCCAGGCACATCAGCAGCGGGGTGATCAGGTGCGTGAGCACATGGCGGAGCGCTGGTGACCTCATCGGGCACGACCTCCAATAGTTGGCTTATACAACTTTCGCTTCAAGTTGTACTATACAACTAGAACGACGGAGGAGGTATTCCGGTGACAGCGGAGACGGCCATCGAGACCATCCAGCGCGAGATGACGATCTTCGCCCGCCGGGCCCGGGCCTCGGCGGGACGCATGCATCCCGAGCTGTCGCTCGTGTCGTACACCCTCCTCGGCCACCTGGAGGAGAGCGGCGGCTGCCGGGCCACCGACCTGGCCGCGCACTACGCCCTGGACAAGTCCACGGTCAGCCGCCAGGTGGCCGCGCTGGAGCGGGCCGGGCTCATCGAGCGGCGCCTGGACCCGGAGGACCACCGGGTCCAGGTGCTGCATCTGACCGAGGCAGGCCACGAGATCCTCGCGCAGGTCACCCGGAGCCGGCGGGCCGCCTTCCGGGAGCGGCTCACCGGCTGGCCGGAGGAGGACCTGATCCGCTTCGCGGCCTACCTGGAGCGGTACAACGCCAGGCCGTCCGACGCCGACTCGGACTGAGGACCGGTCACGGCACCGGTACGGCGGCCCGGTCCTCCGGCAGATGCTCGGGGACTCGGGCCGCGAGGAACGCCGTCTGGCGGCGGAGCCGGAAGCCGAGGGACTCGTACAGCCGGATGGCGTTGGTGTTCCGGGCGCTGGTGTGCAGGAACGGGGTCTCGCCGCGCTCCCGGATGCCGTGCGCGACCGCGAGGATCAGCCGGGTGGCCAGGCCCTCGCCGCGGAAGGCCGGGTCGGTGCAGACCGCGCTGATCTCGGTCCAGCCCGGCGGGTGCAGCCGCTCCCCCGCCATCGCGATCAGGGCGCCCTCGCGACGGATGCCCAGGTAGGTGCCGAGTTCGATGGTGCGCGGCAGGAAGGGGCCGGGCTCGGTGCGCGCCACGAGATCGAGCATCTCGGGTACGTCGGCCGGGCCGAGGCGGACCGCCTCCGCGTCCGGTGCGGCGGCGAGGCCGTCGTCCACGAACTGCACGCCCTCGACCCGGAAGGTCACCTCCCAGCCGTCCGGCACCTCTCCGCTGTAGCCGGCCAGCGGCACCTCGGTGCCGGGGCCGGCCAGCGCGGCGAGGTCGGCCCAGTCGTCCGCGTCCGGCTCGTCGGACAGGGCCAGCCACGGGGAGACGTCCAGCGGGTAGCGCAGCACGCGGCCGTGCCGCTCGGCGAAGTGGGCGTGCGGGCCGGTCAGGGAGGCGCGGGCGGGGTTGTCGAGGACGTGCGGGGCCGCCGTCGCCTCGTCGGAGCCGACGCCGGCGCTGGTCAGGTCGCTCATGCGGACACCTCGATCACGATCTTGCCTCGGGCGTGCCCGTCCTCGACGGCGCGCAGGGCCTCCTCGGCCCGGTCGAGCGGGAAGGTACGGGTGACGTGCGGGTTCAGGGCCCCGCGCAGGACAAGGTCGGCCACGGCGTCCAGGACGGCGGCGGTGCGGGCGCGGGCGACCCGGGAGCCGCCCAGTTCGGCGACGGTCTCGGGCGGGGCCCCCGCGGTGATCAGCCTGGTCCGGTCGGCGAGCAGGGTGGCCGCCTCGGCGAGCGTCTCCTCGCCCACCAGGTCGTACACCGCGTCGACGCCCTCGGGTACGGCGGCGCGCACGCGCTCGGCGAGACCCGGGCCGCCGGGCACGTGCACGGCGCCCAGCGACTCCACGAAGTCCTTCTTGCTCTCGCTCGCCACGCCCACGACCTGCGCTCCGAAGGCGCGGGCGATCTGGACGGCCGCGCTGCCGACCCCGCCGCCCGCGCCCGTCACCAGCAGGGTCGCGCCCTCGGGCAGATCGAGCTGGCGGACACCGTCGTAGGCGGTGGCGGCGGCGACCGGCAGGGTGGCGGCGTCGGTGAAGGACAGCCCGGCGGGCTTGTGCGCGGCCTGGTCGGCGCGCAGCAGGGCGTACTCGGCGTATCCGCCGTCCACGGTGTTGCCGAACACCGCGTCGCCGACGGCGAACCCGGTCACACCCTCGCCGACCTCCTCGACGACACCGGCGGCCTCGCTGCCGAAGACCGCGGGAAAGACGCGCTCGGCGCTCTCGCCGGGGCGACGGAAGCCGCCCCGCAGTTTCCAGTCGACGGGGTTCACTCCCGCCGCCCGGACGGCGACCAGCAACTGGCCCGGGCCGGGGGCCGGCCGTTCCACGTCGGTCAGCGCCTCTGTCTCCGGGCCGCCGTACCGCGTGAAGACGTACGCCTTGGGCATCGTCTTTCCTCGCTTCCCTCGTGCTGTCACCGGCGCACCGGCCGGTACTCAGCGCCAAGGAGGAGCGCGGGGCGGCTATTCCCGGCCCTGCGCAGAGTTCATACGGCCGCAATGGTCGGGGCACTGACCTGGGACGGAGCACCCGCGCCGACAACGTACGGTTGAACCATGAACGTCACCCGAGGCTTCACGGGTCGCCCGCGCGTCGCCAATCCAGGGCTGCCACCAGGGCAGTACGACGCGGGGGACGACTGGCCCGTCCTGTCCGCCGAGGTCACCCCCGACCTCACGCCCGCCGACTGGTCCTTCCGCATCGACGGACTGGTGGAGCGGCCGCACACCTGGGACTGGGAGCAGGCGCACGCCCTGCCCGGCTCCTCGTACGCGGGTGACATCCACTGTGTGACCAGCTGGTCGAAGTTCGGGGTGCGGTTCGGGGGCGTCTCGCTGGACACGTTCTTCGATGTGGTCCGGCCCCATGGGTCCGCCACCCATGCGCTCGCCTACTCGCACTCGGGCTACACCACGAACCTGCCGCTCGCCGACCTCACCGGCGGGCGCGCCTGGATCGCCTGGGAGTACGACGGCGAGCCGCTCGCGCCCGAGCACGGTGGCCCGGCGCGGCTGCTGGTGCCGCACCTGTACTTCTGGAAGAGCGCCAAGTGGATCGCCGGCATCACGCTCCTCGACCACGACGAGCCGGGTTTCTGGGAGCGCAACGGCTACCACGCGCGGGGCAACCCGTGGGAGGAGCAGCGGTACTCCGGTGACTGAGACGACGGTGACCACGGACTTCACTCCCGCGACCCGCTTCGCCGTGCCCGGCCGCATCGCCGTGAGCAACCGGGCGGCGTCGGTGTGGCAGACGGCCACCCTGACCGAGATCCGGCGCGAGACGCCGCACTCGGCCACGTTCCGGCTCGCGGTGCCGGACTGGGCGGGGCACCTGCCCGGGCAGCACCTGATGCTGCGGCTGACCGCGGAGGACGGCTATGTGGCCCAGCGCCACTACTCGATCGCGTCCGCGCCGGACGACTCCGGCCACATCGAGCTGACCCTGGACCATGTGCCGGACGGTGAGGTCTCCGGCTGGTTCCACACGGTGGCCCGGCCCGGTGACACGGTCGAGGTGCGCGGCCCGCTGAGCGGCTTCTTCGCCTGGCCGGGCGACCGGCCCGCCCTGCTGCTAGGGGCAGGTTCCGGGGTCGTACCGCTGATGTCGATGGTGCGGCACCACCGGGCGCGGGGCCTCGCCGTGCCGCTGCGGATGCTGGTGTCGGCACGCAGCCCCGAGGAGCTGATCTACGCCGGGGAGCTGGGCCGGGAGACGACGGCCGTGTTCACGCGCAGCGCCCCCACGGGCCTGCCGGTGGGTCGTATGGCGGCCGCACATGTGGCGCCGCTCCTGGCCGAGCAGCCTCCGGGTGGGTGGGAGGCCTATGTGTGCGGCTCCAACGGCTTCGCCGAGCACGCCTCCCGCCTGCTGGTCGCGGCGGGCCAGCCGGTCGAGCGCATCCGCATCGAACGCTTCGGCTAGGGATCGAACGCGTCGGTCTGGGCCTGTCCGCCGGACACGCTCCAGGGCGCGCGGGTCCCGTGCGCGGCCGCTCGCGCAGTCCCTGGGGCGCGTGCCGCGTGCCGTGCTCCATGAGGGCTTGAAGTCGCGGTAGGCGGCGTGAGCGAGGTGCGCCGTACGGGGTACGAGACCGGTGTGGACGCTCGTGTGCGGCGGCGGGAGCGGACGACCGGTCACCCGGCTCGTCCGGCCCTCCGGCTCCGGCAGGGAGGTGGACATGCGTACCCAGGTGCGTGGCTGGCGCTGGCGGCGCAATCCGCTGCGGCGCCGCTCGGACGTCATCGAAGCGTGGACCGTGCTGGTCGTCTCCGTCCTGCTGTTCGTCGTCACGCCGCTGGCCGGGGTCGCGGCGGGCCTGCGCGCCCATGAGCAGGCGCGTGCGCTCGCGGTGTCGCAGCGGGCCGAGCGGCATCAGGTGCAGGCGGTGGTGACCGGCGACACCCCAGAGCGGCTGCCCACGGAGCAGGGCGACCGTGATCACCCCTACCGTGCCCAGGTCCGCTGGACCGAGCCGGGCAAGGGGACGCGTACCGCGCCGGCCCGCGTCCCGGCGGGGACCCGGGCCGGTGACCTGGTGATCGTGTGGTTCGACGCCCGGGGCCGCAGTGCCGCCCCGCCGCCGGACGAGTTCGCGGTCTGGCAGCACACGGTCACCGTCGGCGTGTGCGCGACCGGCGGTGCGGCGGCCGTGGTCCTCCTCGGACACGCCCTGGAGCGCCGGATCGCGCTGCGCCACCGGCTGGCCGAGTGGGAGCGGGAATGGGCGCGCACGGGACCGAAGTGGACACAGCCGCGGACCTGACCGGCACCGGCACACGAAGTGGCACTGGCAGGTGACCCGACCACCGGACCCTCGACGGTCACCCCGCTTGGCACCCGCAGCAAGCGATTTTGCCTCTCTGGCCAGCACCTCGACCCCGAGCGCAGGGCGACAAACCCCATCCGTACCGGACACGGCCCTGGCGAGTCATCCGATCACCCACGTACGGTGAGAGCGCGCAGTCTCCGTTCACGCTCCCTCCGCAAAGGCGGTCGCCGATGGCCCTGTTCGACCTCTCGATCGACGAACTCCGTGCGTACCGCAGCGAGTCCGAGGCGCCCGAGGACTTCGACGCCTTCTGGGGCAAGACGCTCCAGGAGGCGCGCGAGCACACCCTGGACGCCCGTTTCGAGCCGGTGGACACCGGGCTGTCCACGGTGCAGGTGTACGACGTGACGTTCGCCGGGTTCGGCGGTCACCCGGTCAAGGGCTGGCTGCGGCTGCCGGCCGGCGCCACCGAACCACTGCCGCTGGTGGTGGAGTTCATCGGCTACGGCGGCGGACGCGGCCTGGCGCACGAGAAGCTGCTGTGGGCGTCGACGGGCCGGGCGCACTTCGTCATGGACACGCGCGGGCAGGGCAGCGCGTGGGGCGGTGGGGGCGGCACGGCGGACCCGGTCGGCGCCGCGCCCGCCTACCCCGGGTTCATGACGCGGGGCATCGACGCTCCCGAGAACTACTACTACCGGCGCGTGTTCACGGACGCCGTGCGCGCGGTGGAGGCCGCCCGTTCGCATCCGCTGACCGACGCGGCGCGGACCGTGGTGATCGGGGAGAGCCAGGGCGGCGGCATCGCCCTCGCCGTCGGCGGGCTGCTGCCCGATCTGGTCGCCGTCGCCCCTGACGTGCCGTTCCTGTGCGACTTCCCGCGCGCGACCAGGCTGACGGAACGTCACCCGTACCGGGAGATAGGCCTGTTCCTCAAGACGCACCGCGGCCGCGCGGCCGACGTGCTGCACACCCTCTCCTACTTCGACGGCGTGCACTTCGCGGCCCGCGGCCGGGCCCCGGCTCTCTTCTCGGCGGCCCTGGAGGACCAGACGTGCCCGCCGTCGACCGTGTTCGCCGCGTTCAACGCCTGGGCGCACGAGGACAAGGCGATCGAGGTGTACGACTTCAACGACCACGAAGGCGGCGGGCCGTTCCAGGAGGAGCGGAAGCTGAGCTGGCTGCGGTCGTACGCCTGAGAGCACGGACAGAAGGAGCGGGGGCATGGACACGCGGGAGGCGGCCGAGCGGTTCGTCCGGGTCTGGGAGCGGGCCTGGGCCGCACATGACGTGGACGCGCTGATCGAGTTGTACGCGGAGGACTGTGTGCACCGGTCGATGCCGTTCCGCGAGCCGCACCGGGGGCGGGACGAGCTGGCCGCGTATCTGCGCTGGTCGTTCGCCGAGGAGCAGGTGACCGACGTACGGTTCTCCGCGCCCCTGGTGGGTCCGGGCGGGATCGCGGTGGCGGAGTTCCGGGTGCTGAGCGAGGAGGGCGGTGCCCCCGCCGCCCTGGCGGGCTGCGTGTTCGTACGGTTCGACGAGGAGGGGCGGGCCGTGGAGACCCGCGACTACTGGCACACGGCCGAGGGTCACCAGGAGCCGGCGGGCCGGCTGTTCTTCCTCTGACACTCGCGATAGTCGCCTGCTCCTCGCCCTTTTCAGCCAGTTGCCGCTCGCCGTGATCCCCGTGGCACCGGGATCACGCGGGTGGGTTTCGGCCTAACCGGCAGGACGCTCTTCCCTTGTGGTTTAGACCAATGCTAGATCTGGTCGCGCAATGAGCCCGCACGGCTACGTCTTGTCACCAACAGGAGGCGCGGCATGGCCCGCACCACCCCGCACGATCCCCCGAACGATCCCCCGCAGACCGACGCCGGGCCGCTGTACTGGCGGATCGCGTCACTGCTGCTCGACGAACTGCACGACGGCACCATTCCGCCCGGCGAGCGGCTGCCCGGCGAGCGGCATCTGGCCCAGCACTTCGGGGTCAGCCGGGAGACCGTCCGGCAGGCGCTCGAGGTGCTGCGCCGCGGCGGTCTGGTCGCCACCGACCGGCGCGGCAGCCATGCCACGCTGCCCGGCCGCCCGGTCGAGGACCCGGTCTCGCTCACCTTCCCGGTCGGCGCCCGCCCCGCCGACCTGGGCGCGGTGGACCGGGCGACGGTGACCTGGGAGGCGCCGCCGCCGGAGCACGCCGAGGCGCTGGGCCTGGCCCCGCACCGGCCGACGCTGATGCACCGCTACCGGTCGGCCACGCCCGACGGCCGGTCACTGCGTACGGCGGTGACGTCGTTCTCGGCCGTGGCACTCGCCGAGGTCGCGGAGCTGGGCCGCTACCGCGACCGGGCCGACGGGGCCACTCCCGCGCAGCTGCGCCGGGCCTACGACTGGATGCGCAAGGCCGGTCTGGCGCTGCACCACCGGGACGCCATCACCCAGGTCGGCGACGCCGCCTCGGTGCGGGTGACCCGGCGGGTGCACGACCAGTACGCGCGCCCGCTGGAGATCACCGACCTGGTGGTGAACGCCGAACAGGACGCGCTGGTCTACGAGTTCACACTGCCGGCGGCGGGGTGACCCCGTCACCCCTGCGCGCCGACACCAGCCGGACGCGGGGGCTGCCGTCGCCGCGCCGCCCGAACTCGGGCAGCGCGTGCAGGTCGACCGTGAACCCCGCGCGCGTCAGCTCCTCCAGTACCTCACCCAGCCGGAAGGCCCGGTAGTACATGACGAACGGCGGCCTCCACAGGGCGTTGCGCACCCGCATCACCGCGTCGAAGCCGAGCAGCATCCAGAAGGCGGGGCTGGACGGGCGGGGCGGGGCGAGGACCGGGAAGGCGAACCGGCCGCCCGGCCGCAGCACCGAGTGGACCTGGGTGAACAGCCCGGGCAGCTCTCGGGGCAGGAAGTGGCCGAACGCCCCGAAACTGACCACCAGGTCGAAGGCGGCGGTGAACGGCAGGGCTCGGGCGTCGGCGCGCACCCAGGCGACGCCCGGCGCCTCGGCCCCCGCCGCAAGCCCGGCGCTCGCGGCCCGGCGCCGGGCGACGTCCAGCATGCCGGCGCTGAAGTCGACGCCGGTGACACTGCGCCGGCACAGCCCGGCCAGGACGTCCAGCCCGGCGCCGGTGCCGCAGCACAGGTCGAGGCCGTCCTCGAACGGGCCGAGCGGGCCCAGCGCCTTCGCCACCGAGTCCAGCACCGCGTCGGGTGTGCGGAAGGGGGTGTGGTCGAACTTCGGGGCCAGCAGGTCGTAGCCGTGCTCGACGGACGACAGCGCCTGTACGGCGAGTTCGCGGAGCGTGGGGCCTTCGGGGCTGAACATCCCGTCAGCCTAGGTGCTCGCGCGGCTGTGGACACGATTACCGCGGCTGGCTACTCTCCTCCGCATCTATTCAGTTAATTGACTATGCGAGGTGATCCGATGCGCGCGTTCCGTGCGGCGGTAGAGGCGGGAGACCTGGACGCCGTCGAGTCACTGCTGGCCGACGACGTCGTCTTCACCAGCCCGGTCGTCTTCAAGCCGTACCCGGGCAAGGCGATCACCGCGGCGATCCTGCGCGGGGTCTTCCAGGTGTTCGAGGACTTCCGGTACGTCCGTGAGATCGGCGCCCCGGACGCCTCCGACCACGCGCTGGTCTTCACGGCGCGGGTGGGCGACCGGCAGCTGACCGGCTGCGACTTCCTGCATGTGAACGAGGACGGGCTGATCGACGACTTCATGGTCATGGTCCGTCCGCTGTCGGGCGCCCAGGCCCTCGCCGAGGCCATGGGCGCACGGTTCGACCAGATCGCGAAGGAGGCGGAGGCGCGGTCCGCCTGAGCGGTGCGGCTCCGCCCCGGATGGTTCAGGCCACCGTCAGCGTGATGGCTCCGGTGCAGGTCGTGCCGGGCGTGATGGCCGTCGTCGCGCCGTCGACGTTCATCGTCACGGACCTGCCGCGCGGGGCCCGTACCGTCGCGTCGGCGGCGAGGGCGAGCCGGGTCAGGTGGGAGGTGCCGGTGACCGTCCACGTCGAGCCGCTGTCCAGCCGTACGATCGCGCCGTTGTTCACGGCGGCCTGCGCGGTGTTGGTCACGATGCCCAGCTCGTAGAAGGTGGACGCGTCGATGCTGCACACCCGGTGCCTGGCCCGCGTCGCCGAGATGACTCCCTCGACGGTGGAGTCCTCGAAGGTGAGGACCATGTTCCTGCCCTTGCGCACGCCGTTGTAGGAGTCGCCCTTCAGCGCGATCGAGCCGAAGGTGGCGGCGCCGTCGGTGGCGTGGACGGCGGTGACGACGAAGCTCGCGTCCTTCACCGGGTCGTCGGCGGGCTCGGTGTAGACGCCGGTGTTCATCATCTTGCCGTTCACGTTGACCGGGCCCGGGTCGTCCAGCTCGATCATCGTCCCATTCCCGTACCCCCTGGAGGAAGCCGTCGGCCGCATGCGCCTTTCGGGCCGTACCGTCGTCGTCACCGGAGCCGCGCAGGGCCAGGGAGCCGCCGAGGCGGAGGCCGCCGCCCGCGAGGGCGCCACGGTCGTCGCGACCGACGTGCTGGACGAGGCCGGCGAGAAGCCGGCCGTGTCCCTGCGCGCCGACGGCTTCGACGTGCGCTACGCCCGCCTGGACGTGTCCTCACCCGCGGACTGGACGGCGCTGGCGGCCTCCCTGGACGTGGTGCACGGCCTGGTGAACAACGCGGGCATCCCGATGCGGGCCCGCCTCGGCGAGGTCGAACTCGCCGACTTCCAGCGGGCGTTCGCGGTGAACACGGCGGTCGCGCTGCTCGGCATCCAGGCGCTGGCCCCGCTCATGCCGGCTGGCTCCTCGATCGTGAACGTCGGCTCGGTCGCGGCCCTGACCGCCCATCACGCGGTCGCCTACCAGCAAGTGGGCGCTGCGGGGCCTGTCCAGGGTGGCGGCCCTGGAGCTGGCCCCGCGCGGCATCCGTACGAACCTCATCCACCCCGGGTACATCGAGACCCCGCTGATGGCGTCCGCGAACCCGGTGTTCGTGCGGGCGCACCTCGCGATGACACCGCACGGCCGCGCGGGCATCCCGATGCGGGCCCTGCGGAGATCACGGTCGACGGCGGGTACGCGGCGCACGGCGGCGTCAAGGCGATCACCAACGCGCTGGACGCGGTGTGAGGGTCAGTCCTTGAGCTGCTCCAGCGTGGACCTGGTGTCCGTCTTCAGCCAGTCGGACACGTCGGTGAGCGCGGGCGGGTTCTTGTCCTGGTCGTACGAGCTGAGGTAGGCGCTGTAGCTCATCGTGTACGTCACCCAGCCGTCGCGTACGGCGAGGGTGGCGTAGCGGGAGCCGCTCGTGGAACCGCTGGTGGTGTCCTGGCTGACCAGGTAGGCCTCGTCGCCGATGCCCTTGACGGGGCTGACGTCGTAACCGGTGTGGCTGTCCCCGTAGTTCTTCCAGGTGGCGGTGAACTCCGGCCCGGGGTCGGTCTTGCGGTGCAGGTCCACCTGCATGGAGAGGTAGGCGTCCGCGTAGCTGGAGCCGGTCTTCTTCAGGCTCAGGCTGCAGTAACTCTCGTCCAGCGCCTTGTCCTTGAGGGAGTTGTGGGTCGCGGAGGAGTCGTTCTCGGGGTACTCGTCCTTGAAGGACGAGTAGTCCGCGCCCGAGCACATGTTGGAGGGCGCCGAGTAGCCGCGCAGGTCCGCGCTGTCGCCCGTGCCGCCGATCAGGAACACCCCGGCCGCCCACGCGGCGGAGGCGATGACCGCCCCCACGGCGAGCCACAGCACGGCCCGCCCGGCACCACCGCCGCCACCGGACGCCGGTGTGGGTACCGGGCCGTACTGGGGCGGCTGCGCGTAAGGGTTCCCCGGCACCCCTGCCTGGGGCGGGGCCGGCTGTCCGACCAGCGTGGGCTGCGCATAGAAGTTCCCCGGCGGGGGAGACTGCGGGTTCGGGTAAGAGTAGGCCGTCGGCTGCGGCGGGACCCCCTGCTGTGGCGCGGGTTGTCCGGGCTGCGGCCCGGGCTGGTCGGCCGGCTGTGGGGGCTGCGGTGGCGTGGACATGTCGTGAAGATAGTGCACAGTGGGCGGTCAAGTCCCCTGACGTCCGGGATCGTTATGGTCTGGGGACATCTGGTGCGAGCCGGTGACACACGGGTACGGACCGGACTCCCGCGTCGCACAGGAGGGCCGGGACCCAGGGGCCCCGGCCGTCTCCCGTCGCCCGCCGGCTAGACGGGCGCCGTCCGCGCCGCGGCGTTCACCGCCGTCCGGGCGGTGTTCCTGCGGACCAGCAGCAGGGTGACCAGCGCGCCGAGCAGCGAGGCGCAGCCGCAGAACATGCCCTTGTCGGCGCCGCTCAGTTTGCCCGCCGGCGCGGAGCAGGCGGCGCTCATCGCGATGGTGCTGATCACGGCGGGCCCGAGAACCTGCCCGAACTCGCGGACCAGGCTGGTGGCACCGCCGGCCATGCCGGTCATCTCGATCGGTACGGCGTTCACGGCGGCCGAGGTCAGCGAGGAGACCACGCAGATGAAGCCGATGCCGAGCAGCAGCACCGGGCCGAGAAAGGCCATGAGGGAGGTGGTGGTGACGGGCAGCGCGGCGATCCAGAACTGGCCGGCGGCCATCGGCGGCAGACCACCCATCAGCAGCCGGCGCGGTTCGACCCGGGTGAGCATCCGGCTGAGCACGGGTGCGAGCAGCAGCGGGATCAACTGGAGGATGACGAACGGCATTCCGGCCCGCAGCGCGCTCAGGTGCATCACGGCGCCGAGCCGGATGGAGACGCAGTACGCCGTACCGATGAACCCGAACATCCCGGTGAGCGCGACCACGGCGGCCGCGGCGAACGACGGGATCCACAGCAGGTCCAGGTTGAACATGGGCGACTCGGCGCGCTTCTCGGCGGGCACGAACCCGATCAGGGCGAGCGCGGCCAGCGTCAGCGCGCCGACGATCGCGGGGCTGCTCCAGCCGCGGTCGCCGACCTCGATGATGCCCCACAGCAGGGCGGTGAGGCCCACGGCGACGGTGATCTGGCCGGGCCAGTCCAGGGCGCGGCCTTCCTCTCAGGAACAGCAGCGAGGCCGCCAACTCCTCGACGTGCGGCCGGAGTTACTCCACCCTGCGGGGTGTGAACGCCCGACTCGCCGGCGACCGCAGCCTGCGGTGGTCGTCCCCGTCGGCGGTGCTCATGCCCTGCACGGTGGCGAAGGGCAGCAGCGGCCATCCCAGCCCGATCCTCCCCCAGGCCCCGCACCCGCGGGAATAGCTCACGCCATCGACGGGTTGAGCAAATCGCAGTGGTACCGCGCCATCGAGTGGTACCGTGCAGTCAGCACTTGTGTACGCCCCTTTGTGGGCGCCGGTGCCAGTTTCTTCTCTCCACGCTGATCCGGCCCTCGTTCTCCGACTCGGGCGCGTCAGCTTCTCAGCACCACCTCGGAGCCCCGGCACCACCGCGGCCGAGGTGTCGTTTCCGCCGCCCGGAGGCACGTACGCCCTCCCCTCTCGCGGCCCTCTCCCTCCTTCCTCATGTCTTCCGTCCGTGAAAGGACCACCCATGACCACCACACTCGAACCCCCTCACGTAGAGCAGCAGGCCCCGGCCGCCCGGCTCGTCACCGGCGTCCTCGACGTCGACGCGCACGGGAAGGGGCAGCTGCGGGCCGTGCACTGCCTGCCCTCCCCCGCCGATCCGCAGGTCCCCGCCGCACTGATCCGCAGGCACGGCCTGCGCAAGGGCGACCTGGTCGAGGGCGTCCGCGGGGCGCAGCGCGCGCTCACCGAGGTCACCCACGTCAACGGGCGCGACCCGGGCGAACTCCGGGGCCGCCGCCACTTCCGGGACCTCACCCCGCTCCACCCCCACGAGCGGATCCGTCTGGAACACCCGGCGGCCGGTCTCGCCGGACGGGTCACCGACCTGTTCGCACCGGTCGGCAAGGGCCAGCGCGGGCTGATCGTGGCCCCGCCCAAGAGCGGCAAGACCGTGCTGCTCCAGCAGATGGCCGCCGCCGTCGCCGGCAACCACCCCGAGTGCCGGCTGATGGTCCTCCTGCTGGACGAGCGTCCCGAGGAGGTCACCGAGATGCGCCGCTCGGTGCGCGGCGAGGTGTACGCCTCCACCTTCGACCGGACGCCCAAGGAGCACATCACCCTCGCGGAGCTGGTCGTCGAGCGGGCCAAGCGGCTCGTCGAGGACGGCGAGGACGTCGTCATCCTGCTGGACTCCCTGACCCGGCTGTGCCGGGCCCACAACAACGCCTCCGCCGCCGGCGGACGCACCCTGAGCGGCGGTGTCGACGCGGGCGCGCTGCTCGGCCCCAAGCGGTTCTTCGGCGCCGCCCGCCAGGCCGAGGAGGGCGGCTCGCTCACCATCCTCGCCACGGTCCTGGTGGACACCGGCTCCCGTGCCGACGGCTACTTCTTCGAGGAGCTGAAGAGCACGGGCAACATGGAGCTGCGGCTCGACCGGGAAGCCGCCGCCCGCCGTCTCTTCCCGGCCGTGGACATCGACCCCACGGGCACCCGCCGCGAGGAACTCCTGCTCACCCCGGCCGAGTTGACGGCCACTCGCGGCCTGCGCCGGGCCCTGCGCTCCCGGGAGGGCGGACCGGCCACCCTGGAGACCCTGCTGGAGCGGATGCGGGACACCCCCGACAACGCCACGTTCCTGCGCCGCGTCCAGCCCACGCTGCCGACGGGCTGAGCGCCGCCGGGTGGTCCGGAGTGCGGCATCCGGGTGCTCCCGTGGACCGTCCGGCCCTGGCAGCGCGCCCGACTTCCCTCCACTTCCTACGTTGATCATATGATCACCGGATTCTCTTGTCGGGCGGTGTCGTCGGCCTGCGCCCTGTGCGTCGCGGGCGTGCTGGCCCTCGCGCCGGCCGCCGCCGCCACCGCACACCGTGCGGGGGATCCCGCACCGCCCGGGCCGCGGGCCGCGGTGCCGAAACCGTCCCTGCTCCACCGCTCCGGCACACAGGTCAGACCGCACCGCGGCGCGCCCGAACTGCCGGACGTCTCCGCGCTGTCCTGGCTGGTCGCCGACGCGGCGAGCGGCGAGGTGCTGGCCGCGGGCGACGCGCACCGCAGGCTGCCGCCCGCCAGCACCCTGAAGACCCTGTTCGCCCTCACCGTGCTGCCGAGACTGCCGGCCACGATGCGGCACACCGTCCGGTACGAGGAGCTGGCGGACGTCGGCGAGGGCAGCAGCCTGGTCGGCGTCGAGGAGGGGCACAGCTACCGGGTGTCCGACCTGTGGCGCGGGGTCTTCCTCAGCTCGGGCAACGACGCCGTGCACGTACTCGCCTCCCTGGGCGGCGGCTGGCGTGCCACGGCCACCCGGATGCAGGCCAAGGCCCGCACCCTCGGCGCCCTGGACACCCATGTCGTCTCCCCCGACGGTTACGACACCCCCGGCCAGGTGTCCTCGGCGTTCGACCTGGCGGTCTTCGGCCGGGAGGGGCTGCGCAACCCCGACTTCGCCCGGTACTGCTCCACCGCCGAGGCCCTGTTCCCCGGCGAAGGAGTTCCGTACGCGATCGAGAACACCAACCGCCTGCTGACCGGTGAGGACGGCGTGGCGCGCTACCCGGGGCTGATCGGCATCAAGAACGGCTACACCAGCAACGCGGGCAACACCCTCGTCGCCGCGGCCCGGCAGGGCGGGCGCACCCTCGTGGTGACGGTGATGAACCCTCAGGAGGGCGGTGGCCTCGCCGTGTACGAGGAGGCCCGCGCCCTGCTCGACTGGGGTTTCGCGGCGGCCGGTCAGGTGGATCCGGTGGGCTCGCTGGACGGGCTGCGCACCGGGTCGAGACCGGCGTCGACCCCGGTCGCGGCGGCCACCTCGCCGGAGCCGGACGACGACTCGGACTGGTCCCCCGCCGCCGTCGCGGGTCTCGCCGGGCTCGGCGCGGGGGCGGTGTGGCTGGGGCTGCGGGCCAAGGGCGGCCGATCCGACCGCGGCTGACCGGTGGGCACGGCGAGCAGCAGGCCCAGCGTGATCCAGGTGTAGATGTTGCTGCCGAGGAAGCCGTCGATGCCGGAGGAGTCGTCGAACCAGAGCCACACCACGCTGGTGCACAGGACCGCGTACAGGGCGCCCGCCGGCCGCGGGTGCCCCGCGCGCGCCAGCACCGCGAAGGACGGCAGCAGCCACACCAGGTGGTGCACCCAGGTGATCGGGCTGACCAGGCAGGCCGCGGCACCGGTGAGGGCGAAGGCCGCCATCCAGTTGCCGGCCGCCACCGCCCGGCTGGCCCGCCACGCCCATCCGCACAGCACCAGCAGGACCACCGCGGCCCACAGCGCGCGGTCCGGCTCGCCGAGCCGGGCCAGGACGCCCTGCAGCGACTGGTTGGAGACGTAGTCGAGGCGGCCGACCCGGCCGGTGTCCCACAGCGCCTCGGTCCAGTAGAAACGGGACGCACGGGGGTCCGCCCAGGCGGCCAGCCCGGTCGCCGCCAGGGCCACGGCCGTGGCCACCCCGGCCGCCCGCCACCGCCGGGCGAGCAGCAGCAGGCCGATGAACAGGGCGGGCGTGAGCTTCACGGCAGCGGCGAGCCCGATCCCGACGCCCGCCCAGCGGCCCCGTCCGGTCGACAGCAGCCAGGAGTCGCCCAGGACCAGGGCCAGCAGGACCAGGTTCACCTGCCCGAAGCTGAAGGTGTCCCGCAGCGGCTCGAACAGCGCGAGCGCACACAGGGCCAGCGACCAGCGGTACCAGCCGTGCCGCCGCCAGCCGGGCCCGGCCAGGATCCGCAGGACCACCGCCAGCGCGGCCAGGTTCACCAGCAGGGAGGCCACGATCGCGGTGTGCCGTCCCATCGTGGCCAGCGGCAGCATGACGAGCGCGGCGAACGGCGGATACGTGAAGCCGTACGTCGTCCCCGGCACCCGGTAGTCGTAGATCCGGCCGCCGTGGTGCACCCAGGTGTGCACCGCGCCGTAGTAGACCCGCAGGTCGAAGAAGTCCCGCAGCAGCGGCACGGTCGCCGTGAACACGCTCACCGCGGCGGCCAGGACCAGCACGAGCAGCGCACGGCCCCGGTCCGTGCGCGGCAGCATCGACCCGGTCATGCCGTATGTCCCGTCACCGGAGCCTGGGCCGCCTGGTGGGCCTGCCACAGGACGACCACGCCGAGCAGCCCGCCCGAGACGGCGAGGACCAGCTGGCCGAGGTCCGCCGGGCCGCCGCTGGGCAGCACGGCGAGGGCCAGGACACCGGCGAGGGCGGCCACCCGGTGCCGTACCGAGGTGCTGGGCGCGGCGGCCGCGATGAGGAACAGGCCCCACAGCACGTACCAGGGGCGGATCGCCGGGCCGAAGACGGCCACCGCGAGCAGGCTCAGGCCGAGGGCGTACACCGGTCGCAGGCGCAGCCGGAGCCATATCAGCACTATGGCTCCGGCGGTGGCCGCGAGGCCGAGCAGATGCCAGACCGGCACGGCGAGCGGGGCCAGGTCGCTGCCGAGGCGGTCGAGCAGGGCTCCGGTGGCGCGGCCCAGCAGGCTGGTGAGCGCCCAGTTGTGCGGCGAGACGGGCGTGTCCAGGGCGCGGATCCAGCCGTATCCCGTGCCGGCCACGGCGGTCGCGGCGACCGTGGTCGCCGCCGCGGCGACCGCCGTCGTCACTGCGGCCCACAGGGGGGTGCGGCGGGTGCGGATCTGCAGGACCACCACCGCGAGCAGGCCCAGCGCGGCGGGCGCCTTGACCAGGGCGGCCAGCGTGACGAGCACCGCCCCGAGGACGGGCCACCGGCCGCGGGCGGCGACCAGGCCGAGCCCCAGCAGCCCGAGCATGAGCGCGTCGTTGTGGGCGCCCGCGACCAGGTGCAGCAGGACCAGCGGGTTGAGGGCGCCCAGCCACAGCGCGGCGGCCGGGTCCGAGCCGCTGTGCCGGGCCAGGCGCGGGAGCGCCGCCGCCATGAGGGCCACGCCGAGCAGGGCGACCAGGCGCATGCCGAGCAGGCCCGCGGGCAGTTCGCCCCGGGTCACGCTGGACAGCGCGGAGGCCAGCCACAGGAAGGCGGGGCCGTACGGGGCGGCCGTGTGCTGCCACACCGGGGCGACCTCGTCGGCCAGCGGCCCGCCGAGCTGGGCGGGGCCCTGGGCGTACACGTCCATGTGGGCGTCGACCATGGCGCCCTGGGCGAGGTAGCTGTAGACGTCCCGGCTGAACAGCGGGGGCGCGAGGAGCAGCGGGGCCGCCCAGACGGCCAGGACCACCAGCAGGGCCCGCTGGGTGGGCGGCTGCGGACCGCGCACCAGGCGGCCGAGGAGCACCCAGGCCGCTATCAGCAGGACGACGCCGAAGTAGACCCCGACCAGCCCGAGCGCGGCCTGCGCGGAGGCCGGGGCGAGGAGGTCCTGAACGGGCAGGGCACCGGCCGTCTCACCGCCCAACGCGAGCATGGCGGTACCGGCCAGGCCCAGCACCTGGCAGCGGCGGAGATCGACGGGGAAAGCCATGGCCAACACTGGTTCAGCGTGTCAACGCGGGGTGGCCGGAAGGAGACGCGAAGCCCTCCGGGGGGCGGCCGGAGTGTGACTGGCGCGTGGTCGGTGACGGTGGTTTCGCACACTGCGGGCCCGTTGTGGCTGGTCGCGCAGTTCCCCGCGCCCCTTGGGCCGGCTGCTCAGCGGTACGCCGAAAAGTCACCCTCAGAACACCGACAGGCCCGTCAGCGTCGTGAACCGGTCCAGGGCCGCCACCCCCGCCACCGAGTTGCCGCGCTCGTCCAGCCCCGGGCTCCACACACACAGCGTGCAGCGGCCCGGGACGACCGCGATGATGCCGCCGCCGACGCCGCTCTTGCCGGGCAGGCCGACGCGGTAGGCGAAGTCGCCGGCCGCGTCGTACGTCCCGCAGGTCAGCATGATCGCGTTGATCTGCTTGGCCTGGCTGCGGGTGAGGAGCCGGGTGCCGTCGGCGCAGATGCCGTGGCGGGCCAGGAAGGTGGTGGCGAGGGCCAGATCCGCGCAGGAGGCGGCGATCGAGCACTGGCGGAAGTACTCGAAGAGCAGGGTCGGCACGGCGTTCTCGATGTTGCCGTACGACTTCATGAAGTGCGCCAGCGCCGCGTTGCGGTCGCCGTGCGCGGTCTCGGAGGCGGCGATCTGCCGGTCGAAGTCCAGGTCCGGGTTGCCGCTCTCGGCGCGCAGGAAGGCGAGCAGGGTGTCGGCCGCGTCTCCGGTACGGGTCTGGAGGCGGTCGGTGACGACGAGCGCGCCCGCGTTGATGAAAGGATTCCGCGGAATGCCGTTCTCGTACTCCAGCTGCACCAGGGAGTTGAACGGGTTGCCGGAGGGCTCGCGGCCCACGTGCTCCCAGAGTTCGTCGCCCTCGCGGGCCAGGTCCAGGGCGAGGGTGAAGACCTTGGTGATGGACTGCGTGGAGAAGGGCTGCCGCCAGTCCCCCACCCCGTACACCGTGCCGTCCAGCTCGGCGACCGCCATGCCGAAACTGCGCGGATCGCGGGCCGCGAGGGCCGGGATGTAGTCGGCGGGACGCCCGCGGCCGGGCGTGCGCGCTATTTCCTCGGCGATGCGCTCCAGGACCGGCAGGAAGGTGAGGGACGACGTCGTTGTCATGATCACTATTGTGCCTCCCGGCCGGTCCAGGTGCGTAGTCGCGGGGACGTCACCGCAGGTCAGGCGGCAGGTGCCCCGCTGCCCGCGACGATCTCGGGGCGCAGCAGGTCGGCCAGCCGCTCGGCCGGCAACAGGCCCTTCTCCAGCACGAGTTCGGCCACGCCCCGGCCGGTGGCGAGGGCCTCCTTGGCGATGTCGGTGGCGGCCGTGTACCCGATGTGCGGGTTGAGCGCGGTGACCAGGCCGATGGAGTTCTCGACCGTCGCGCGCAACACCTCGGTGTTGGCGGTGATGCCGTCCACGCAGCGCTCGGCCAGGGTGAGGCAGGCGCTCTGCAGGTGCGTGATGCTCTCCGACAGGGAGTGCAGGATGATCGGCTCGAAGGCGTTGAGCTGGAGCTGTCCGGCCTCCGCCGCCATGGTGATGGCGACGTCGTTGCCGATCACCTCGAAGGCGACCTGGTTGACGACCTCGGGGATCACCGGGTTGACCTTGCCCGGCATGATCGACGAACCGGCCTGCACGGGCGGCAGGTTGATCTCGCCCAGGCCCGCGCGCGGACCGGAGGAGAGCAGGCGCAGGTCGTTGCAGCTCTTGGAGAGCTTGACCGCGATCCGCTTGAGCACACCGGACATCTGGACGAAGGCGCCGCAGTCCTGGGTGGCCTCGACCAGGTTGGCCGCGGTGACCAGGGGCAGTCCGGTGATGTCGGCGAGGTGCCGGCGGGCGGCCTCGGCGTATCCGGCGGGAGCGTTGAGACCGGTGCCGATGGCCGTGGCGCCCAGGTTGATCTCATGGATCAACTCGACGGCCTCGGCGAGACGGCTGCGGTCCTCGTCCAGCATCACGGCGAACGTCGAGAACTCCTGGCCGAGGGTCATCGGCACCGCGTCCTGCAGCTGGGTGCGCCCCATCTTCAGCACGTCACGGAACTCGACGGCCTTGCGGCCGAAGGCGTCCTGGAGCACGGCCATCGCCTTGAGCAGCCCGCGCACGGCGAAGACGGTCGCGATCTTCACGGCCGTCGGGTAGACGTCGTTCGTCGACTGCCCGAGGTTGACGTCCTCGTTGGGGTGCAGGTACTGGTACTGCCCCTTCGCGTGCCCGAGCAGCTCCAGCGCGCGGTTCGCCACGACCTCGTTGGCGTTCATGTTGGTGGACGTGCCGGCACCGCCCTGGATGACGTCCACGACGAACTGGTCGTGCAGCTTGCCGTCGCGTATCTCCCGGCAGGCGGCGACGATCGCGGCCGCCTTCTCGGGCGCCAGCAGACCCAGCTCCTCGTTGGCGAGGGCCGCGGCCTCCTTGACGGCGGCGAGGGCGTCGATCAGGTGCGGGTAGGCGGAGATCGGAGTGCCGGTGATGGGGAAGTTCTCCGTCGCGCGCAGGGTGTGAACACCCCAGTACGCGTCGGCGGGGACGTCGCGGTCGCCGAGCAGATCGTGTTCGCTTCGGGTGGCGGCGGTCATGAGGTACGGGTCCTCTTTCTGAGGTGCAGAGGTGACAGCGCCCCTGCAAGGGGCGCGGGGCGTTGTGCATGAGCGGCTACCGCCGCGTGGGCGCGATCAACCACAACGGATCCGCAGATCCAAGACGGCCGATCAAGCGGGGCACTACGCGCAGGCAGGAAGCGAAACAGGGTCCAGCGCACGCACAGCCCGCACGCACCCCACCCGCTGCCCACCCCCGAGCAGCGGCTCACCGCCGAACTCGGTCAGCAGCTCGGGGTCGACGCCCGCGCGAGCGAGCGCCGCCGCGGCAACAGGGATCCGCGCCCGGTTCGCCCCGTCGGCGATCTTGACGGCAATGGCACGGCCGTCCGGCAGCGCCGCCACCTGGACGCCCTCGAAGCCGTCCTTGGCGAGCAGACCGGGAACGGCCCCCATCAGCGCGGCCACGTCACGCCCCGCGCCGGAGGCCATCTCGGCGTGCGAGCGCATCGCGTCGGCCACCCGGGCCTCGGGCGTGCCCGGAGCCGCGGTGGTGATGCGGGCGACGGCGCGGGCGAGGCCGTGCAGGGAGACAGAGAACAGCGGCGCGCCGCAGCCGTCCACCGTCACCTGGGCCACCCGCTGCCCGGTCAGGTCCTCGACGATCTCGGCGATGGCCTGCTGGAGCGGGTGCGCCGGGTCCAGGTAGTCGTCCAGGGACCAGCCGTTGAGCTTGGCGGTCCACAGCATCGCCGCGTGCTTGCCGGAGCAGTTCTGGGCGAGGCGGGAGGGCAGCCGGCCCTCGCGGACCCAGGCGTCCCGGACGGCCGGGTCGTACGGCATGTCGGGCACGTTGCGCAGGTCGTCCTCGGCGAGGCCGGCGAGTTCGAGGATCCGCCGGGTGCCGGCGAGGTGGCGCTCCTCGCCGGAGTGGCTCGCGGCGGCCAGCGAGAGCAGGTCGCCGTCGAGCGGCAGCCCGGCCCGCAGCATGGCCACGGCCTGGACGGGCTTGAGGGCCGAGCGCGGGTAGAACGCGGCCTCGATGTCGCCGAGCTGGAACTGGACCTGGCCGTCGGCGCCGAGGACGACGACGGAGCCGTAGTGGATGCCCTCGACGACCCCGCCGCGGATGAGGTGGGCGACGGGGGCGTGGAGGGGTTCGCGGACGAGGGGTGGGTCCGCAGGGGAACTGCTGTACATCACTGCCTGCTTGTCAGGGAGCGCCGCGTGGGTCACGCATCGGCTCCGGTGGTGGACTTGCGCGCTGTACGACCGCGGATGGCGTACCAGCCCGCGACCAGCGCTGCGGCGATCAGCGGCAGGCACAGCACGGTGGTGCGTCCGGCGCCGCCGTCGGCGTACATGAGGACCAGGACGGAGGCGAGGAACGCCAGCGTCACGAGTTCGGTCCAGGGGGAACCCGGCAGCCGGTAGGAGGGCCGGGCCAGTTCGCCCTTCTGGGTCTTCTGCCAGAAGAGCAGGTGACAGAGCATGATCATGCCCCAGGTGGCGAGGATGCCGATCGCCGCGAAGTTCAGGACGATCTCGAAGGCGTCCGCCGGGACCACGTAGTTCAGGCCGACACCGAGGACACAGATACCGCTGGTGAGCAGGATCCCGCCGTACGGGACCTGGCTGCGGCTCATCTTCGCGGTGAACTTCGGGGCCGAGCCGCTCACCGCCATGGAGCGCAGGATGCGGCCGGTCGAGTACAGGCCGGAGTTGAGCGAGGACATGGCCGCGGTGAGCACGACCAGGTTCATCACGTCGCCCGCCGCCGGGACACCGATGTTGGACAGGACGGTCACGAAGGGGCTCTCGCCGGCGGTGTACTTGTTCCAGGGCAGGAGCATCGAGAGCAGGACGACCGAGCCGACGTAGAACAGGCCCACGCGCCACATGATCGAGTTGATCGCCTTCGGCATGATCTTCTCGGGGTTCTCGGTCTCACCGGCGGCGACGCCGACCAGTTCGACGGAGGCGTAGGCGAAGACGACGCCCTGGATGATCAGCAGCATGGGCAGCAGGCCGTTCGGGAAGACGCCGCCGTTGTCGGTGATCAGGGACGGGCCCGGGGTGCCGCCGTCCACGGGGTGCTGGGTGACCAGCAGGAAGATGCCGATGCACATGAAGATCACCAGCGCGCTGACCTTCACGATCGCGAACCAGAACTCCAGTTCGCCGAAGATCTTCACCGAGATCAGGTTCACGGTGAGGACCACGGCCAGGGCTATGAGCGCGATCACCCACTGCGGGATGTCGGAGAACATGCCCCAGTAGTGGGTGTAGGTGGCCACCGCCGTGATGTCGGCGATACCGGTGGTCGCCCAGTTGAGGAAGTACATCCAGCCCGCGGTGTAGGCGCCCTTCTCACCCAGGAACTCCCGGGCGTACGACACGAAGGCGCCGGAGGACGGGCGGTACAGCACGAGTTCGCCGAGCGCGCGCACGACGAGGAAGGCGAAGACGCCGCAGACGGCGTACGCGACGAACAGGGAGGGTCCGGCGTCGGCGAGCCGGCCGCCCGCGCCGAGGAAGAGGCCGGTGCCGATGGCACCGCCGATCGCGATCATGTTGACGTGCCGGTGCTTCAGGCTCTTGCTGTAGCCCGCGTCTCCGGCGTCGACATGGGTGGACGAGGGGCGCGTCTCGTCTTTGAGGTGCTGCTCGCTCACGCCTCGGGTCCGCCTTCCGTGGGGAGGTCCGTGCGCCCGGGGCGCACGATGTCGGTGAGGGTCGTCTCGACGCGGTCGAGGTGATGGCTCATGGCCTCGACGGCGTCGTGCTCGGAACCGTCGATCAGCGCCTCGACGATCGCCCGGTGCTCGCGGTTGGACTGCTCGCGGCGCCCGCCCAGCTCGTTGAGGAAGGCCGACTGACGCGCCAGTGCGTCACGGATCTCCTCGATGACCCGGCGGAACACCGGGTTCTGGGCGGCCTCGGCCACGGCGAGGTGGAAGAGGCTGTCCATCGCGACCCACGCGGTGGTGTCCGTCTCCCGCTCCATGCGGTCCAGGAGATGGGCCATGTGGTCCAGGTTCTCCGGGGTGCGGCGCAGGGCCGCGTACCCGGCGACCGGGATCTCGATGTGGCGGCGCACCTCGAGCAGGTCGCTGGCCGCGTAGTCGCCGAACGTGGGGTCCTCGACGGCGTTCGCGACGACGAAGGTGCCCTTGCCGGTCCGGGAGACCGTCAGGCCCATCGTCTGCAGGGCGCGCAGCGCCTCGCGGAGCACGGGCCGGGACACCTCGAGGGTGCGGCACAGCTCGGCCTCGGAGGGAAGCTTGTCGCCGATGGCGTACTCGCCGCGTTCGATGGCGCCGCGAAGGTGGCCGAGGACGGCTTCCATGGCGCTGACGCGCCGCGGGACCGGGCCACCTGTCTGGCTGTCTGACAGGTTCACGAGAGCGATCCTGCGGGTTGCCGAAGGGAACTGTCAAGGCATCGCGTAAGGAAACATTCACGGGGTGCGGCGCCTGAATGCAGGCATCCGCACCCCGTGGGTGGTGGGAGGATCGTTCAGCTGCTGATCGTGCCGCTGGCGAGCAGGCCGATGAGCCCGACGCCGATGACGATGCGGTAGATCACGAAGGCGTTGAAGGAGTGCTTGGCGACGAACTTCAGCAGCCAGGCGATGGAGGCGTAGGCGACCACGAAGGACACGATCGTGCCGACGGCCAGCGGGGCGGCGCCGACGCCCGCGCCGAGGGCGTCCTTCAGCTCGTAGATACCGGCGCCGGTCAGGGCCGGGATGCCGAGGAAGAAGGAGAGGCGGGTGGCGGCCACGCGGTCCAGGTCGAGGATGAGCGCGGTGGACATGGTGGCGCCGGAGCGGGAGAAGCCGGGGAAGAGCAGGGCGAGGATCTGGGAGCAGCCGACCAGCATCGCGTCCTTGAAGGAGGTGTCGTCCTCACCGCGCTTGTGCCGGCCCATCTGGTCCGCGCACCACATCACGACGGAGCCGCCGATCAGGGAGCCGGCGACCACCCAGAGCGAGGCGAGCGGGCCTTCGATCAGCGGCTTGGCGGCCAGGCCCACCAGGACGATCGGGATGGTCGCGGCGATCACCCACCAGGCGAACTTGTAGTCGTGGTGGTAACGCTCCTCGGGCTTGGTCAGACCCCGGAACCAGGCGGAGACGATCCGCTTGATGTCCTTGAAGAAGTACACGAGCACGGCGGCGATGGCGCCGACCTGGATGACGGCGGAGAACCCGACCACGGACTTGTCGTCGACGGGGATGTTCATGAGCCCCTCGGTGATCTTGAGGTGGCCGGTGGAGGACACGGGGAGGAACTCGGTCACCCCCTCGACTACTCCGAGGACGACGGCCTGACCGACGGAGATGGCGCTCATGGGATCCAGTTCTGAGGATAGTTGGTCGACAGTGCTGTAGACAGTACCGACTGTGTCCGGCGGTACGCCAAGTGCCTAGGCCCAGAGGGCGTCTGCAAGCGAGACACCCGCGAAGGCCGCTGCGAGCCCCGCCGTCACGCTCGCGACGGCGTTGGCGGCAGCGTAGAGCCCCGCGCCCGCCTCGGTCAGCCGCAGGGTCTCGTAGGAGAAGGTCGAGTACGTCGTCAGGGCCCCGCACAGACCGGTGCCGATCAGCAGCTGCAGGTGCGGACCTGCGGCTCCGGCGGACAGGGCGCCGGTGAGCAGGCCCAGGATCAGGCTGCCGGTGACGTTCACCACGAAGGTGCCCCAGGGGAAGAGCGAGTCGTGCCTGGCCTGGACGGCCCGGTCGGTGAGATAGCGCAGGGGTGCGCCGACCATGGCCCCCACGACGACCAGCAGCCAGTTCACAACGACTTCTTACCCTTCGGTCCCGATCCGTCCGGACCTGACGCACGCCCCACGTACCGGATGACCTCGCACTCCTCCAGGGTCACGAGACCTTCGGCGACCAGTTCGTCCAGCTGCGGCAGGAAGGCACGCACCCGCTCCTCGGTGTCCACCACGACGATCGCCACGGGCAGGTCCTCGCTCAGCGACAGCAGCCGGGTGGTGTGGATACGGGAGGAGGCGCCGAACCCCTCGATGCCCCGGAAGACGCTGGCCCCGGCCAGCCCGGCGGCGTGGGCGCGGTGCACGATCTCGGAGTAGAGGGGCTTGTGGTGCCAGGTGTCGTCCTCGCCGATGTAGACGGTCAGCCTGAGGGCCCGGCCGGTGAGTGAGGTCATGGCTGCCTCCGGGTGAGCACCAGGCGGGCGGCGACCGAGGCCAGCCACACCGCCGCGAGCGCCGCGACCAGGGTCGCGGCGAGATAGGCCAGCCCGGTGCGGGGGTGGCCGGCGTCGACCAGTCCGCGGATGTCGACGGCGTAGGTGGAGAACGTGGTGAAGCCACCGAGCACGCCGGTGCCGAAGAAGGGGCGCACGAGGCGGTGGGCGGCCCACACGTCGGTGATCAGCACCATGAACACCCCGATCACGGCGCAGCCGATGACGTTGGTCCAGAAGGTCGCCCAGGGGAAGCCGCCCGGGGGCGTGGGCCAGGCCAGGGTGAACGCGTAGCGGGCCGTCGCACCGAGGGCGCCGCCGACTGCTACTACCGCCACGATGGGCGCCTGGGTGCGCCACTCGGACCGCCGCGCGGGTGCGGGGCGGGCCCGCAGGCTCTCGGTTTCCGGGGCTGTCATGCTCGTACGTCTCCTGTTCGGGCCTGCCCCGATGGGTGATCACGGCCGGGCACCAGGGTACCGCCGTGGCACACGGCCGACGGAGCGCGGTCTCACCAGCCCTTCTCGAACATCCTGGCCACCTCGGCGATGCGGATCTCGTCGCGCCGGTAGTGGGTGCGGCAGCGGATCCGGCGGGTGCGCAGCAGGCCGAGGCGGCTGAGGAGGTCGAGGTGGGCGGCGGCGGTCCGCCGGGGGACGCCGAGCTTGGCGGCCACCGCCCGCGCGGTGACACCGGTCTCGGCGAGGTCGCCGTGGTGGCGCTCTGCCGGGAAGTGGGCCGCCGGATCCTTGAGCCACTCCAGAATGTCCTGCCGCATGCCGCCCGAGGGGTTCCTCATCATCCGTCTCGCCTCCGTCCCGGCCTCCTCGTGCGCTGTGTTCCCACTCTTGCGCAGCCGAAGCCGTCCCGTACGGGACTCCGCCGCCGTTGTCCGGTATCGAACGGCCGTTCCCGCCGGACCCGTTCAGGGAAACGGGAAGGGGCCCGGCCGTCCCCTTACGGCCGGGCCCCCGTCAGGGGTGGTTCAGCGGTGGCTGAACCACGACATGGAGGACAGCGCCTTGTCGTCGAAGCCGAACAGGGCCTGGTTCTCCCAGCCGTTGCCGGAGGTGGCGTCGGTCGGGTCCCAGCCGTTGCCGGTGACCGCGGTCCAGGTCGCCTCCCAGTAGAAGACGCCGAGGCCACGGCCGTTCGGGACGGCCTCCACGATGCTCGCCACGTCGTTCATCCACTTGGTCTGCCCGGCCACGGTCGCCGGGTAGCCGGAGACCAGCTCGCCGGTGGTGTCGATCTGGTTGACCAGCGAGTCGTCGCTGTCCAGCCGGAAGGGGTAGGCCGTCTCGGCGACGAACACCGGCTTGCCGTAGCGGGAGGCCGCGTCGTCCAGAGTGGTCTGGAAGTCGGAGAGCGGGCCGTGCCAGTAGCCGTAGTACGACAGGCCGATCGCGTCGAACTTCACGCCGTTGGCGACCGCGTTGTCGAACCACGACTCCGTTCCGGCCTTGTCACCGCCCTTGGCCAGGTGCAGCGCCACGACCGTGGCCGAGTTGACCGCCTTGACGGCGTCGTAGCCCGAGTTGAGCAACCCCGCGAGCTGAGTCCAGTTGCTCGTCGATCCCTCGTTCCACAGCATGCCGCCGTTGATCTCGTTGCCCACCTGGACCATGTCGGCGGTCGTGCCCTGGGCCTTCAACGCGTTCAACACGTCGTACGTGTGGTTGTACACGTCCGTCTTGAGCTGGCTGTACGAGTGGCCCGCCCAGGCGGCCGGCTTGCTCTGGGCGCCCGGGTCGGCCCAGGTGTCGGAGTAGTGGAAGTCGACCAGCAGCTTCATGCCGGCCGCCTTGACGCGCTTGGCCACGGCCAGGACGTGGGCCTTGTCGTTGAAGCCGTCGGCCGGGTTCACCCAGACCTTCAGACGCGCGTAGTTCATGCCGGCGTTCTTCAGGATGGTGACGGCGTCGCCGGTGGTGCCGGAGCTGGTCTTGTACACCCCGCCCTTGGCCTCGCTCTTGGCGAGGGAGGAGATGTCGGCACCATGGATGGATGTACCGGTGGTGCCGGACGTGAAGGTCAGGTCGTCAACATTGATCCAGTTGCCCGCGTTCGCGTCACTGTTGATGCTGATGGTGCACTGGCTGTTGGTCACATTGATCGGCGTGACGATACGGATCCACCCACTGGACGAGATCGGCAGATCCGTGCGCTGCTCGGCACTCCCGCAGTTCTTGAGCGCTATGTAGGCCGAGTTCTGTCCACCGCTGGAGCGGACCCACGCGGTCAGCGTGTAGTTGCCGTTGGTCAGCCCCGAGAGGTACTGGTACGTCTCCACCTTGTAGGCGGAGGACGAGTAGTGGGTCAGGCGGTAGCTGCCGCTGTGGCCCCCGGCCTCGGTGAAGGAGGCGGAGTTCTGGCCGGCCGCCGAGTACGTCGACCAGCCGGCCGGGGTCGCGGTGCCGGTGCCGTCGGACTCGAAGCCGCCGTTGGTCAGGGTGCTCGCGGCCTGGGCACTCTGGGCGGGCAGGGCGGTGAGAGCGAGCCCGGCCGCGAGCGGCAGCAACAGGGCCCTGATGGTGCGTCTGGGATGGAACATCATCGTCCGTCGTCCCTTCGACGTAACTGGGTTGGGGGTGTCCTCCGGTGGGAGCCGGAGGAGAACCCCTCCGCCCGCGGCTCTCGTGGCACACGCGGACGGAGGGGAGCCTGCTCAGCCGTCGAGTCGTACGACCCGCACGGCCCCCGCCGGGACCGCCAGGCGGCACGCGGCGCGCTCGCCCGTCAGCAGCTCGGTGCCGGGCCTGTCCAGCGGCACCTTGGCGTCGCCGGTGGTGTGGTTGATCGCGAAGAGATAGGTCCCCGACTCACCGCCGCGGCGCACGACCTCGACGTCGCGGGGCAGGTCGGCGCGCGGGGCGATCCGCGCGTCGTCGGCGGCCCAACCGATCAGCGCGTCCAGGCCGTGGGCATCGAGGCGGGTGGAGACGTACCAGGCGGTGCCCTCGCCGAGCCGGTGCCGGGTGACCGCCGGGCGGCCGGCGGCGAGCCCGTCGGCGTACGTCCACACGGTGTCGGCGCCGCGCGGCACCACGAACTCCGTCCACACGTCGCCGGTCAGCTCGGAGCCGTCGGGACCGGTCAGGCGCACCCGCTCGTCCCGCAGCAGGGGCGAGAACTCCTCCACTGTCAGGCCGAGGACGTCGCGCAGCGCGCCCGGGTAGGCGCCCTCGTGCACGGCGTCGTGCTCGTCGACGATGCCGGAGAAGTACGACACCACGAGCGTGCCGCCGTTCTCGACGTACTCCCGGACGTTGTTCCCGGCCGCCTCCGTCATCAGGTACAGAGCCGGTACGACGACAAGGGGATACCTCGACAAGTCGGCTTCCGGGTGCGCGAAGTCGACGGTGAGGTGGCGGTCGTAGAGGGCCTCGTAGAAGGAGTCGGCGCGCTCGCGCGGGTCGTGGTCCTCGCTGGGCCGCCAGGCGAGGTTCTGCGCCCACCAGGACTGCCAGTCCCACAGCATGGCCACGTCGGCCTCGGTGCGGGTGCCCCGGACGGTGCCCAACGAGTCGATGGACGCGCCGAGTTCGACCACCTCGCGCCACACGCGCGTGTCGGTGCCGCCGTGCGGGAGCATCGCCGAGTGGAACTTCTCGGCGCCGCGCCGGGACTGGCGCCACTGGAAGAACATCGCGCCGTCGGAGCCGCGGGCCACATGGGCGAGGGAGTTGCGGGCCATCTGGCCGGGGGCCTTGGCGGGGTTGCGGGGCTGCCAGTTGACGCCCGAGGTGGAGTGTTCGAGCAGCAGCCAGGGGGTGCCGCCGGCCACGGAGCGGGTGATGTCCGCCGCCATGGCGAGGTTGACGTGGGTGCGGCGGCCGTCGGTGATCAAGTAGTGGTCGTTGGTGACGAGGTCGACCTCGCGGCCCCAGGCCCAGTAGTCCATGGAGTCGCACTGGCTGAGCGCGGTCATGAAGTTGGTCGTCACCGGGACGCCCGGCGAGAGGCGGTGCAGGATGTCCCGCTCGGCGCGGAAGTTCTCGCGGATGGTGGCGTCGGCGAACCGCTTGTAGTCCAGCGCCTGGCCCGGGTTGCCGACGGTCGGCGTGGCGCGCGGCGGGTTGATCTGTTCGAAGCCCGAGTAGCGCTGGCCCCAGAAGGCGGTGCCCCAGGCCTCGTTGACGCCCTCGACGGTCCCGTAGGTGTCCGCCAGCCAACGCCGGAAGTGGGCGGCGCAGGAGTCGCAGTAGCAGGCCGAGACGGGGACGCCGTACTCGTTGTGCACGTGCCACAGCGCGAGCCCGGGGTGGTCGCCGTAGCGCTCGGCGAGCTTCGTGGTGATGTTCGCCGCGGCGGCGCGGTAGTCGGCGTTGCTGTGGCAGATCGCGCCGCGCGAGCCGAACTCGTAGCGCACGCCCTCCGCGGTCACCGGCAGCGCCTCGGGGTGCTCCCGGTAGAACCAGGCGGGCGGCACCACGGTGGGCGTGCCGAGGTCGACGCGGATGCCGTTGTCGTGCAGCAGACCGATGACCCGGTCCAGCCAGCCGAAGTCGTACACCCCGGGTGAGGGCTCCAGCAGGGCCCAGGAGAAGATCCCGACGCTGACCATCGTGACGCCGGCCTCGCGCATCAGCCGCACGTCCTCCTGCCAGACGTTTTCCGGCCACTGCTCGGGGTTGTAATCCCCACCGAAGGCGAGCCTGGTGAGGCCCCTGGGGCTGGTCTCCGGCATGGATCTCTCCCGTGAAATCGATCATTTGGGAACGTGCACACACAGGATCGGCGGTGCGAGCCCAACATAACCGCACAGCAACAACCATTGACAAGTGTCCGGGATGTTTCTCTACTGTGAACGCTCACAGAAGCATGGCAGGGGCTCCCGACGGGTGAGCACCCGGGTCATGTGAACGTGCACACATCTGCATGGCAGGTCCCCGCAGCGGGCGGGGACCCAGGTCAGGGGAGAGATCCATGCCGCACACGAAGCGCCGCCGCCTCGTGACATCCGCCGTCGCCGTCGCGCTCGGCGCCACCGCCCTCACCGCCTGCGGCTCCGGGGACGACAGCAAGGCCGAATCCGGCCCGGTTTCACTGACGTACTGGACCTGGACACCCGGCATGGACAAGGTCGTCGACCTGTGGAACAAGGGGCCGGGCAAGACTGACAAGATCACCGTCACGGTGAAGAAGCAGGCGTCCGGCGACACGCTGGTCACCAAGATCCTCACCGCGCACAAGGCGAAGAAGGCGCCCGACCTGGTCCAGGCCGAGTACCAGGCGCTGCCGACGCTGGTCAGCAACGACGCGCTGGCCGACATATCCAAGGAGGTCGGCGACGCGAAGAGCAAGTTCGCCGACGGCGTCTGGCAGCAGACCACGCTGGGCACGGACGCGGTCTACGCGGTGCCGCAGGACATCGGACCGATGATGTTCTACTACCGCGAGGACCTGTTCAAGAAGTACGGCCTGACGGTCCCCACCACCTGGGAGCAGTTCGCCGAGACCGCCCGCGCGCTGAAGAAGAAGGCACCGGACAAGGCCCTGACCACCTTCTCCGCCAACGACTCCGGCCTCTTCGCCGGTCTCGCCCAGCAGGCCGGCGCCAAGTGGTGGACCACCTCCGGCGACAAGTGGAAGGTCGCCATCAACGACGCCGCCACCCAGAAGGTCGCCAAGTTCTGGGGCGGGCTGGTCAAGGAAGGTGTCATCGACAACCAGCCGATGTACCAGCCGGCCTGGAACAAGGCGCTCAACACGGGCAAGGAGATCGCCTGGGTCAGCGCCGTGTGGGCACCGGGCACGCTGACCACGGCCGCGCCGGACACCAAGGGCAAGTGGGCCATGGCCCCGCTCCCCCAGTGGTCCCTCGACCAGGACGTCACCGGCAGCTGGGGCGGCTCCTCCACCGCCGTCACCACCGACTCCCAGCACCAGGCAGCCGCCGCGAAGTTCGCCGCCTGGCTGAACACCGACGGTGACGCCCTGAACGCGCTGGCGAAGGAGGGCGGCATCTACCCGGCCTCCACCTCCGCCCAGCTCAGCGGCGCCTTCTCCAACCCGCCGGCGTACTTCTCCAACCAGCCGGACTTCTACACCAAGGCCGCCGACATCGCGAAGACCACCGCGCCGTCCGCCTGGGGCCCGAACGTGAACGTCGCCTACGCGACCTTCAACGACGCGTTCGGCGCCGCCGCCAAGAGCAAGTCGGACTTCGGCGCCGCCCTGGACAAGATGCAGGACGCCACGGTCACCGACATGAAGAAGCAGGGCTTCGGGGTTTCTCAGTGACCAGCACCACAAGCCGGAGGTCGTACGGGGTCAAGGGGGCCCCGTACGCCTTCCTCCTCCCCGCGACCGCCCTGTTCCTCCTGTTCTTCGCGCTGCCCATCGGCTACGCGGTCTGGCTCAGCTTCCGCAAGGTGCACGTCTCCGGGCTCGGCCTGGGCGCGGGCGCCCGCAAGGAGGTCTGGGCCGGCTTCGGCAACTACACCGATGCCTTCCACGACAGCGAACTGCTCCATGGCGCGCTGCGCGTGCTCGGCTACGGCTGCATCGTCGTCCCGGTGATGCTCGGCCTCGCCCTGCTGTTCGCGCTGATGCTCGACACCGAGAGGGTGCGCCTGGCCCCCTTCACCCGGCTCGCGATCTTCCTGCCGTACGCCATCCCCGGCGTGGTGGCCGCGCTGATGTGGGGCTTCCTGTACCTGCCGGACGTCAGCCCGTTCTACTACGTGCTGGACAAGCTGAACCTGCCGCAGCCGAACCTGCTGGACGGCGGTCCGCTGTACCTCGCCATATCGAACATCGCGGTCTGGGGCGGCACCGGCTTCAACATGATCGTCATCTACACCTCGCTCAGGTCCATCCCGGCCGAGGTGTACGAGGCGGCGAAGCTGGACGGCGCCACCCCGCTGCAGATCGCGCTGAAGATCAAGATCCCGATGGTGGCGCCCTCGCTGGTGCTGACCTTCTTCTTCTCGATCATCGCGACGCTCCAGGTGTTCAACGAGCCGACCACGCTCCGGCCGCTCACCAACTCCCTCAACACGGGCTGGAGTCCGCTGATGAAGGTGTACCAGGACGCCTTCCACCGGGGCGACATCTACTCGGCAGCCGCCGAGGCGACCCTGATCGCGCTGGCCACCCTGGTGCTGTCCTTCGCCTTCCTGCGGGCCGCGAACAGTCGTAACAAGCAGGAGGAAGCACGATGAGTTCTCTTGCCCTCGGCACGGCGGAGCCGGCGGCGGGCACCACGCCCGGTACCGCCCAGCGACCGCCGCTGCGCCGCCGGATCGCGCTGATCCCGACCGTCACGCTGCTGCTCGGCGCGATCTACACCCTGCTGCCGGTGGCCTGGGTGGTGATCGCGTCCACCAAGTCCGGGCACGAGCTGTTCTCCACCTTCACCTTCCTGCCCGGCACCGGTTTCACCGGCAACATCAAGGACCTCAACGCCTACCGCGACGGCATCTACTGGCAGTGGATGGCCAACTCCGCCCTGTACGCCGGTCTCGGCGCCCTGCTGTCGACCGCCGTCTCGGCGTTCAGCGGCTACGCGCTCGCGACCTACCGCTTCCGGGGCCGCGAGACGCTGTTCAACGTCCTGCTCGCGGGCGTCCTGATGCCGCCGGTGATCCTCGCCATCCCGCAGTACCTGCTGATGGCGAAGGCGAACCTCACGGACTCCTATCTGTCCGTGCTGCTGCCGCAGATCCTCTCCCCGTACGGCGTCTACCTGTCGCGGATCTACGCGGCCGCCGCCGTCCCCGCCGACGTGGTGGAGGCCGGGCGGATGGACGGGGCGAGCGAGTGGCGGATCTTCACCCGGATCGCGCTGCCGATGATGATCCCCGGCATGGTCACGGTGTTCCTGTTCCAGTTCGTGGCCGTGTGGAACAACTTCCTGCTGCCGTACATCATGCTCAGCGACGACGAGCGGTTCCCGCTCACCCTGGGTCTGTACACGCTGCTGGAGCAGGGCTCCAACACCCCGGCGCTGTACACGCTGGTGATCACGGGCGCGTTCCTCGCGGTTCTCCCGCTGATCGTGCTGTTCCTGGTCATCCAGCGGTTCTGGAGCCTGGATCTCCTCTCCGGGGCCGTAAAGTCATGACCATGAGCAGCAATTCGGGGGGCCGGCGCAAACCGCCGACGATCCACGACGTGGCGCGCGAGGCAGGGGTCTCACGAGGCACCGTCTCGCGCGTGCTCAACGGCGGGCACTACGTCAGCCCCGCCGCGCAGGAGGCGGTCAACGCCGCCATCCGCAGGACCGGGTACGTCGTGAACCGGCACGCCCGCTCGTTGATCACCGGACGCTCCGACTCGGTCGGCTTCCTGCTGACCGAGCCGCAGGAGCGGTTCTTCGAGGATCCCAACTTCAATGTGCTGCTGAGCGGCTGCACCCAGGCGCTGGCCGCGCACGACATCCCGCTGCTGCTGATGCTGGCGGGGACGAAGGACGAACGGCGGCGCATCACGCGGTACATCACGGCCGGGCACGTCGACGGGGTGCTGCTGGTCTCCAGCCACTCCGGCGATCCGGTCGCGGAGGAGCTGCGGGAGGCGGGCGTGCCGCTGGTCGCCTGCGGCAAGCCGATCGGTCTCGGCTCGAAGGTGAGTTACGTGGCCGCCGACGATCGCGACGGCGCCCGGGACATGGTCCGGCACCTGCTGTCGCTGGGCCGGCGCCGGATCGGTGTGGTCACCGGTCCGCTGGACACCCCGGGTGGTGTGGAGCGGCTCGCCGGGTACAAGGAGGTGCTCGCCGAGGCGGGCGTCGAGGTGGACGAGCGGCTGATCGTCTCCGGCGACTACAGCCGGGCCAGCGGCGAGGCGGGCGCGGAGCGGCTGCTGGCGCAGGCCCCGGACATGGACGCCGTGTTCGTCGCCTCCGACCTGATGGCGCAGGGCGTGCTGGCGGTGCTGCAGCGGGCGGGCAAGCGGGTGCCGGAGGACATCGCCGTCGGCGGTTTCGACGACTCCCCCGCGGCGACCGCCGTCACCCCGGCGCTGACCACCATCCGTCAGCCGTGGGACCGGATCAGCGCCGAGATGGTGCGGGTGCTGCTCGCCCAGATAGGCGGCGAGGACCCGGCCGCGGTGATCCTCCCGACGGAGTTCGTACGCCGCGAGTCGACCTGAGGACGCCCGGGCTGGTCAGCGCAACCCTGCTCTGACCAGCCCCGTCTCATAGGCGAGGACGACCGCCTGGGCCCGGTCGCGCAGCCCCAGCTTGGCGAAGATCCGGGCCACATGGGACTTGACCGTGGCCTCGCTGAGGGTCAGCTCGGCGGCCAGTTCCGTGTTGGACAGGCCGCGCCCCATCAGGGTCAGCACCTCACGCTCGCGGGGTGTGAGGGCGGCCAGGTCGACGGGGACGGACGCGGCCGTCCGCTCGGCCTCGGCCGCGTACCGCTCCACCAGGCGCCGGGTGATCTGCGGCGCCAGCAGGGCGTCGCCGGTGCCGACGAGTCGTACGGCCGCCGCCAGGTGCTCCGGGGTGACGTCCTTCAGCAGGAAGCCGCTGGCCCCGAGCGACAGGGCCGTGTACACGTACCGGTCCAGGTCGAAGGTGGTCAGCATGAGCACCCGGCAGCCGGGGGTCTGCTCCAGGATGCGCCGGGTGGCCTCCAGGCCGTCCATGGTCGGCATCCGGATGTCCATGAGCACGACGTCCGGCAGGAGTTCACGGGCGGCGGCGACCGCCTCGGCACCGTCGGCGGCCTCGCCCACCACCTCGATGCCCCGGGCGGTGAGAATCAGCCGGAAGCCGGTCCGGATGAGCGTCTGGTCGTCGGCGATCAGGACGCGGGGCGCCCGCTCGGGCGCCTGAGCCGTCACGGGCGGTCCAGGGGTATGCGGGCGCGGACGCGGTAGCCGCCGCCGAGTCTGCGCCGGGCGTCCAGGTCACCGCCGTAGACGGCGACCCGCTCGCGCAGGCCGAGCAGACCGCGCCCGGTGCCCGCGCCGTGCGGTTTCGGTGCGGCCGGTGCGGTGCCGGTCAGCACGCTGGGGCCGGTGTTGAGCACCTCGACGCGCAGGGCGTGGTCGGCGTAGCGCACGGTCACGTCCGCCTTGCCGCCGTCGCCGTGCCGGAGCGCATTGGTCAGGGCCTCCTGGATGATGCGGTAGGCGGTCACGTCGACACCCTCTGGCAGCGGGCGCGGCTCGCCCGAGACACGGACCTCGACCGGCAGGCCGGCGAACGATATCCGGTCCACCAGGTGACCGAGCCGGTCGAGGCCGGGCTGCGGGGCGAGGGGCGTGCCGGGGTCGTCGGCGCGGGCCGGGCCCGGGTCGGTGTCCTCGCCGTTCTGCGCGGGCGCCAGCAGCCCCAGCAGGTGTCTGAGGTCGGTCATCGCACCCCGCCCGGCGTCCTCGACGGCGCGCAGGGCGGTCGCGGCCTCGTCGGGCATGGTGCCGAGCACCTCACGGGCGGCGCTCGCCTGGACGACCATGAGGCTGACGTTGTGGCTGACGATGTCGTGCAACTCGCGGGCGATCCGGTCGCGTTCGGCCGCGATCGCGGCCTCGGCGGCACTCTCCCGCTCCCGCTCCAGCAGCCAGCCCCGCTCCCCCACGGCCGCCTGCCACCGGCGCCGGGTGCGCACCAGCGCCACCGTCAGCGCCACGACGGCCGTACACGCCACCGCGAGCGTGGCCGCCACCACGTCGTGTCCCCCCATGGCCTCACTCTCTCAGACGGCACTGACATCCGCATCGACCTGTGGATTCAGCGCCCTGCATCCGTGGGATGAGTCCCGCCGCCGGGTGCCATCCGGGGAGGGATGCCCGGGGCCCGGTGCGCCCTCTAGCGTCCTGTCCATGGTCACTGAGGTGAGAACGGGAGACACCGTCGTACGGCTCGACGGAGTGCGCAAGGAGTACGGCGAGACGGTCGCCCTCGACGGGGTGTCGCTGGAGATCCGGGCCGGGGAGGCGGTCGCGGTGATGGGGCCCTCGGGATGCGGCAAGTCCACGCTGCTCAACATGATCGCCGGTCTCGACCGGCCGTCGGCCGGCACGGTCGTCGTACACGGCGAGAACGTGGGGGAGTTGAGCGAGAAGGGGCTCGCGCTGTACCGGCGGCGCCGGATCGGCATGATCTTCCAGTTCTTCAACCTCATCGACGACCTGTCGGCCCTGGACAACGTGGCCCTGGCCGCCCAGTTGACCGGGACACCGGCCAGGCAGGCCCGGCGGCGGGCACTGGAGCTGTTCGAGGAGCTGGGCATCGCGGACCGCCGCAACGCCTATCCGGCGGTCCTCAGCGGCGGTGAGCGGCAACGGGTCGCCGTGGCACGGGCGTTGATGAACCGTCCCGCGCTGCTGCTGGCCGACGAGCCGACCGGCGCGCTGGACAGCCGGGCCGGGGAGCAGGTGATGGATCTGCTGATCGATCTGAACCAGATCGGGCAGACGCTCGTCATCGTCACGCACGACGAGCGTCTCGCACAGCGTTGTGCGAGCCGGCTGGTGGAGTTGACCGACGGCCGGGTCACCGGGGAGCACACCCTGGAGCCGTCGGTATGAGGGCGGTGTGGAAGGCCGCGCGGGCGGCCGTACGCAGGCGGCGGCTGCAGACGCTGGTGATCTGGCTGGTCACGCTGGTGTCGACGGGGTCGATGGTGGTCGCGCTGGGCCTGGTCGACGCGGCGTCCGCGCCCTTCGACCACGTCTTCGGGAAACAGCGCGGGCCGCATGTCATCGCCGCGTTCGACGCGGCCGAGGTGTCGGACGCCCAACTGGCGCACGCGGCCCGGCAGTCCGGGGTCGAGGCGGTGGCCGGGCCGTTCCGGCAGGCCTCGGTGGACCTTCCGCGCGATGCGGGGGACTTCGGTCTCGGCGGCGAGGTCACGGTGGTGGGGCGTTCCGGTCCCGGTGGCCCGGTGGACCGGGTGAACCTGTGGGCGGGCCGGTGGCCCACCCGGCCCGGGGAGATCGTCCTGAACCGGCAGTCCGACTGGACCGCCGACGACATGGGCAAGAAGTTCCGCGTGCCGTCGGGGCCCACGCTCACGATCGTCGGGTTCGCCTTCGACCTGAGCCACACGGCGGACGCCTGGGTCGACCCGGACCAGATCACCGCCCTGCACCCGACCGGCACCCAGATGCTGTTCCGGTTCCGGGACGCGTCGTCGGAGCGCGCGCTGCGCGCGGGAATGGCCGACGTGACCGAGGACCTGCCGAAGGGCGGCCTCGCCGGATCCGAGACGTATCTGGCACTGAAGCACCGAATCGGCAGCACCGCGCGCGCGTACGCGCCGTACCTGATGGCGTTCGGTGTCCTGGGCATCCTGGTGGCGGTGCTGATCGTCGCCAACGTGGTCGGCGGGGCGGTGGTCTCCGGGTTCCGGCACATCGGCATCCTCAAGGCGCTGGGGTTCACGCCGGGGCAGGTGCTGGGCGTCTACCTCGTGATGATCTCCGTGCCGTCCGTCCTGGGCTGTGCGCTCGGCACACTCGCCGGCAACCTGCTGGCACACCCCTTCTTCCAGTTCGTGTTCACCGGGCCGAACTCGGGGGTGCTGCACGACAGCGTCGGGATCGCGCCCTGGGTGAACGCGCTCGCTCTGCTCGGCATGCCGCTCGTGTGCGTGCTCGCGGCCCTGGGACCCTCGCTGCGGGCGCGCCGGATGCCGGCGTCGCGGGCGATCAGTGCGGGAAGTGCGCCACGTGCCGGACGGGCGCTGGGCATCCAGCGGCGCCTGGCGAGTGCCCGGTTGCCCCGGTCGGTGAGCCTGGGCGTGGGGCTGCCGTTCGCCCGTCCGGCGCGCAGCGCGCTCACGCTGGCCGCCGTGGCCCTCGGCGTGACGACGGTGACGTTCGCGACCGGTCTGGCGGCGACGTTGACCGACTTCGGGAATGCGGGACAGCGTGCGTTCGACGTCACCGTGTACGTCGGCAACTACCGGCACGGCAAGGAGGTGCGGCCGGTGCACAGCGACCGGCAGCTCCAGGCGATGCTGGAGTCGTTGCCGGGAGCGACCCGGGTCACGGCGCGGTCGGACGAGGAGGCGCTCCTCGTCGGCTCCACCCAGGTGGTCATGTGCGAGGGCCGGCGCGGGGACGTGCCCCTGGACAGCGTCCTCATCCGGGGCCGCTGGACGCACCGCACCGGGGAGGTGGTGGCCGGCACGGCGTTCCTGCACCGGACCGGCACGCACGTAGGAGATCACCTGCGGCTGCGCAAGGGCGGCCGCGAGGAGCGGTTGACCATCGTCGGCGAGACCATGCTGGACAACGACCGGCTGGTCGTCGGCGCCTGGCCGACGGTCACGTCCCTGATGCCGGACGTGAAGCCCATCGCCTACCACGTCAGACTCCGCGAGGGCGCCGATCAGCAGGCGTACGCGCGCGCGGTGCGGGCGGCCGACCCGGGTCTGTCCCTCCAGTTGAGCGGTCCGAACAACGTCACCCGCACCATCGTCGGCTCCGCGACCGCGCTCACCCTGATGCTGGCCCTGGTCTCCTCGCTCGGCGTGTTCAACACGGCCGTCCTCAACACCCACGACCGGCGCCGCGACCTCGGCATGCTCAAGTCGATCGGCATGACCCCGCGCCAGGTCACGGTGATGACGGTGACCTCCATGGCGGTGCTCGGCGCGGTGGGCTCCCTGCTCGGGATCCCGCTGGGGATCGTCAGCTACGAGCTGGTGATCCCGCGGATGGCGGCGGGGGTCGACATCACCCTGCCCTCGTACATGACGGACGTCTGGCACACCCCGACATTGGCCGGTCTGGCCCTGGCGGGGCTCGTGATCGCGGTCCTGGGCGCGTTCGTCCCGGCCCGGCGGGCCGCCCGCCTGACCGTCGCGGAGGTGCTGCGCAGCGAGTGACCAGCGGGCCCGGGGAGCCCGCCGCCGCAACCGGTCAGGATCGGAGAAGCGGCGCCGGGCTCCCCCGCCCTAGCGTGAGAGCACCGACGGAAACCCGTCGGCCCACGCACCGCGAAGGAGTGAGTCCCATGACCGCAGGCCTGCAGACGATCATCTACCCCGTCAAGGACAAGGACCGGGCCAAGGCCCTGTTCACCGTCCTGCTGGGCGTCGAGCCGTACGCCGACCAGCCCTACTACGTCGGTTTCAAGGCCGAGGGACAGGATGTCGGCCTCGACCCGAACGGGCACGCTCAGGGCCTGACCGGCCCGGTGCCGTTCTGGCACGTGACCGACCTCCGGGAGCGGCTCGCGGCCCTGCTGGCGGCGGGCGCCGAAGTCGTCCAGGACGTGCGGGACGTCGGCAACGGCAGGCTGATCGCCTCGGTGAAGGACGCCGACGGCAACCTGATCGGACTCCTCCAGGACCCGTCCGCCTGAGGCTCGTACGAGCGCATGCACCCGCACTAGTTGCACACTCAACGATTGGCCGGATCGGTGCTACGGTGCGGGTATGGCAGTCAAGACGGCCGACGCCCGGCTCGAGGAACGGTGGCGGGACATCCTCACCGTGCACGCGCACACGATGTGCGAGATCGACCGCGCCCTGCACCCGCACGGGCTGGGCGCGAGCGACTTCGAGGTGCTGGACATCCTCGCCACCGCGGCGCCCGAGGCGGGCGACCAGTGCCGGGTGCAGAACCTGGTCGGACGGGTCCATCTCAGCCAGAGCGCGCTGTCCCGGCTGATCGGCCGCCTGGAGAAGGAGGGCCTGGTCGAGCGCTCGGTGTGCGCGGAGGACCGGCGCGGGGTGTGGGTCGCCCTCACGGACAAGGGCCGCGCCCTGTACGCCGAGGTACTGCCCCTGCAGCGGGCCGTGCTGGCGCGGATGCTGGCCGAACGGGCCGGCTGAGCGCTCCGCGGGATGTGCCGCGATGTGCCGTCAGCCGTCTGCTGCGCCATCGTGGCTGGTCGCGCAGTTCCCCGCGCCCCTTTGCGACGCTGCAGAACCGCAGCCGACTTCGCCGACCCCGCTCAGAGCGTCAGCTCCGCCCCGTCCGGCAGGATCTCCACCCCCTGCTCGGCCACGCGCGCGCGTGCCCGTGAGGAGGGGTCGAGCAGCGGGTTGGTGTTGTTGAGGTGGGTATAGATGCGGCGCGGGCCTGGGTGGCGGGCCAAGGCCTCCAGTGAGCCGTGCCGGCCCGCGACCGGCAGGTGTCCCATGGCCGCCTGCCCGGCACCGGTCCGGACCGCGGTGCCCATCTCGTCGGCCGCGTAGAAGGTGCCGTCCAGGAGCACGCAGTCGGCCGACGCGCACAGCTCGTCCAGCGCAGGGCTCCAGGCGCCGACGCAGGGCGCGTACACCAGCACTCCCCCGCTGGCCAGGTCCTCGACGCGGTACGCCGTCACCCAGGGGGCGCCGGTCTCGGGCGCCTGTGCCGGTACGTACTTCGGGATCTTGGTGCCCACCGGATGGGCCGTGACGACCAGTCCGCCGGACAGCACGAAGCCGCCGTCGGCCAGGCTGTCGGCCCACTCCCAGGAGGCGTAGCGGTCCAGGGCGGCGCGGGCGGGCGTGAGGACGGCGCGGACCGGCGGGGCCGCGTAGACCTTCAGGCCCGCCGCTCCGCGCAGCTCGGTCAGACCGGTGACGTGGTCCGCCTCCGCGTCGGTGAGCAGTACCCCGCGCAGCGGGGTGTCCCGGGGCCCGGGGCCTGGCCAGAGGGCCGGGGTGGCGGTGAGCTGGGCACGCAGATCGGGTGACGCGTTGAGCAGCCACCAGTCGCGGCCGTTGCCGGTGACGGCCGCGCACTCCTGGGTGCGGGAGGGAAGCGTGCCCTTACGGGCGGCCGCACAGAGCGCGCAGGCGCAGTTCCACTGCGGGAAGCCGCCTCCGGC
Source organism: Streptomyces sp. Ag109_G2-15 (assembly GCF_900215565.1). Lineage (NCBI taxonomy): Bacteria > Bacillati > Actinomycetota > Actinomycetes > Kitasatosporales > Streptomycetaceae > Streptomyces > Streptomyces sp. Ag109_G2-15. Next base: position 7,002,907 of record NZ_OCNI01000001.1, on the reverse strand, counting down.
GGCGGTGCCCAGCAGGACGATCCTCACGATCATCGGCTCCTTCGCATGCACCGGACCTTCCGCTGGGATCTTCCCGCCGGAGGGCGGGGTGACTACTCCGGGACGGGGGGCAGTTCCGGCCGTCCTGCGCCGGGCCTGCGGTCCACCGGGCGCTGCGGCGGGATGGGCCCGCCCGGGAAGTCGCGGGGGCCGGTCCACAGACCCGGCACCGCGTCACAGCGGCGGCACAGCTCGTACGCGACCCCCTCGTAGTTGATCCGCCAGCCCTGGAAGTGCGGCCAGGCCTCCTTCGGGCTGCGTTCCGCACGGAAGCCGGCCGCCCCCAGCATGGCCACCGCCTCGTCGAACTCCTCGAAGGTCAGCCGGATCGGACTGCCCGGCGAGGGATCGGGGTCGAAGGGGATGCGCACCACCCGGGCGATGTCGCGCAGGGCGGTGAACCCGGCGCGCAGCACCAGGCGGGCCTCCGGCGGGGCGAGGCGCGGGTCGAGCGCCAGCTGCAGGGCGGCCGCGTCCATGACGGCGACGAGCCCGACCAGCCAGCTGCGGTGCGGCCGCGGGGAGCGGAAGCTCAGCAGGACCGGGTACGTGGAGTGGCTCTCGCCCATGTCCGAGGCCAGGCGCTCCCAGGCCCGGTACAGCTCGGGCAGCGCGGTCTCGGTGTCGACCAGCCACTGCCGGGCGAGGATCTCCGGTCCCCAGGCGGGCTCGCCGGCCCGCGCCTGGAGCAGGGTGACCTCCAGTTCGCGGCGGTTGTAGGCGGCGTAGAGGGTGGGCAGGTAGGCGATCTGGAGGGCGATCAGAACGGGCCCGGTGGCCGCGGCCATGAAGTCGAGCACGGAGAGTTTCAGCCGGGCGCCGCTCGCGAAGCCGAGCGTGAACAGGCTGGATCCCGCCTCGCGGAAGGCGGTCGTCCAGGACAGCGGGGACGCCGCGTACAGCAGCAGGCCGAAGCCGAGCAGGGCCCCGCCGAGCCAGGTGACGAGCATGCCGATCAGCATCAGCGGGGCGAGCCAGGTCTGGGCGCGGTCGATGGCGTGGTAGCCGCCTCGCGGGGCGGCGAGCCTGAGGAGCCTGCGCAGCAGCCACCACAGGCGGAACACCAGCACGGAGTAGAGGCCTCGGGGCACGACGAGGGTGCGGAGGATGCTGGTCAGGACCAGTACCAGTACGAGTGCGCCTGCTACTCCGGAGATCCATTGCATGGGGGTATTTTGGCGCCCGAAGGCTGGCTGCGGCTCACCTTGCCAGGAGCGTCCGTACCCCATGCGACGTGAGTGTCAGGCCGTGTTTCGAGCTGCCGTCTATCGCGAGGGAGAGGTCTTCGTCGGGCCAGTGGGCCGCCAGTGCGCCGAGCGGTATCAGGTGGTAGCGGGAGACGAAGGGCAGCAGCTCGGCCATCTCGCCTTCCGAGGTGAACACGGGGACGACCGGATCGCCCCCGGCCTGTTCGAGGACGGGGAGGGCGAGCATCGTGTCGGTGCCGTCCCCGTCCACCGCGTCGTCCGGTACGGGGACGAGTACGTCGCTGTGGGCGAGGGTGTCCAGGGCGGCCTGGTCCTCGGCGTTCACGGCCAGCGCGTCCAGTGCCCGCTGGGCCGGCGTCGGGTGGTCGTCGTGTGTGGGTGTTTCCATGGCAGATCCCCAGGTAGCGGCGGTCGTACGGCCACACGCACGGGCAGCCGCCCGGGCGCGCTCCGCTCGCGTACCCAGTGCGGCCCGGGACATGCGTGCGGATTCCGGGGCGGGCGGGTGCCTGTCGTGGCAGGTCAGCCGAAGGCGAGGGTCAGCTGGAAGTGGTCGGGGTCGAGCAGGCTGACGACGTGCTCGACGAAGGAGCCGTCGGCCGCCCGGCTGGTGCGCCGCGTGTCGAGGAACCAGTCGCCCGGTGTCCGCCGCAGCAGCTCCGCCTCGTGGGCGTCGATCCGCCGCCCGGAGATCCGCTGCTCTCCGTGGTCGGGCCGTAGCCCGGCCCGCAGCAGCACCTCGGTGAGCGAGTCCTGGCCGAGCCCCTTGGCGGGCAGCTCCCGGATCACGGACAGGGGTGGCAGGTAGCTGCGTTCGTACGACACCACGGTGCCGTCCGCGACCAGCTCCCGGGTCCGCTCCACACACACGAACGCGTCCTTCTCCAGGCCGAGTTCGTCGGTGAGGCCGCTGTCGTGCGTCTCGCGTACGGCAAGGGTGCGCACGCGGGTCTCGACGCCCTGCAGGGCCAGTGCGCAGGGCCGGCCGAGCCCGTCGTCCAGCGGGCCGCCGTCGAAGAGGACGTAGGAGCCCTTGCCGGTGCGGGTGGTGATCAGCCCCTCCTCGGACAGCTCGGCGAGGGCCGCGCGGACGGTCGTACGGCTGACGCCGAACCGCTGCGCGAGGGCGTGTTCGCCGGGCAGTTGCTCCCCCGCCGGGCGGCGGCCGCTGCGGATCTCCCGGGCGAGGATCCGGCTGATCCGCTGGTGCTTGAGCGGGACGCCGGTCATGGCCGGGCCTCGGCGAGCAGGTCGTCGATGGTGGTGACCCGGATCAGCGGCCGGTAGAGGTCCAGCACCTGGCGCCGAAGGTGGTCCAGCCGATCACGCCCCGGCTGGACGAACTGCGGGGCAGATAGCGGGAGTAGTCGGCGGCGGCGTTGACCCAGCCGAGCCCGAAGCCCGTCATCATGAACACCAGCGCGCCGATGAACTCCTGGGCGGAGCCCGCCGGGATCGCGCTGACCGTGCTCCAGTGGACGTGGTCGGCGACCAGGCCGACGTAGACGACGGTGAGCACGCCCGTGATCACGGTGATCCAGGTCTGCAGGCGCATGATCAGGTCGAAGCCCATGACCCCGCCGACCACGGTCAGCGCGGCCACCACGATGAGGGCGACCACCTTGGTCTCCGTGCCCCCGCCCCAGCCGAGCCGGCTGAAGACGGTGGCGGTGGCCATGGTGGCGAGGGCGGTGAGGACCGTCTCCCAGCCGACGGTGAGCATCCAGGAGATGACGGACGGCAGCCGGTTGCCGCGCACTCCGTAGGCGGCCCGGCTGAGCACCATCGTGGGCGCCGAGCCGCGCTTGCCGGCGACCGCGACGAAGCCGCAGAGCAGGAAGGAGACGACGATGCCGAGCACGCCGGCGGCGAGTGCCTGCCAGAAGGAGATGCCGAAGCCGAGGGCGAAGGCGCCGTAACTGAGGCCGAGGACGGAGACGTTCGCACCGAACCAGGGCCAGAACAGCGTGCGCGGGGTGCCCTTGCGCTCCGCGTCCCCGATCACGTCGAGTCCGTGCGTCTCCAGCTGGATCTGGCGGCCGGTGGATCTGCTGTCGACGGAGTCCTGCGGATGCGTCATCGCCCACCTACCTGCCCCACCTGTCCAGACGTGTCCAGTCGAGGCTAGGTCGGTGCGTCGGGGGGCGCAAGGGAAGTCGCGGGGCGCAGAGGGAGGGTGCGGGCGGACCGGACGGCCGGGTCAACCGTTCGGTTGAACGGGGATTGCACCGCCTGTGGCCCTCTTCCGTCCGTCCGCACGACGCGCGGCCCTCGGGAACCGCGCGAGACTGGACGCCGCCCACGGCGCCGGGGCTCCGCACACTCCCCCCCTGAGAGAGGTCTCGTCAGCATGCCCCGCTTCCCCAGCAGACGCCGTGTCCTCACCACCGGTGCCGGCGCCGCGCTCGGCATCGGTGCCCTCGGCGCCACCACGACCCCGGCCGCGGCCGCCCGTCGGACCGCGGGGGCCGAGGAGGACAGGACACTGGACGAGCTGTACCGGGACGCCCTCGCCGAGGGCGGCAGGCTCGTCATCTACGCCGGCGGCGACACCCCGACCCAGCAGGACGGCACCAAGGCGGCGTTCAAGGAGCGCTTCCCGGGCATCGACCTGACGCTGATCGTCGACTACAGCAAGTACCACGACGTCCGCGTCGACAACCAGCTCGCCACCGGCACCCTCGTCCCCGACGTCGTCCAGTTGCAGACCCTCCAGGACTTCGTCCGCTGGAAGGAGCAGGGCCGCCTGCTGCCGTACCGGCCGGCCGGGTTCTCGAAGCTGTACGACGCCTTCCGCGATCCGCAGGGCGCCTGGGTCGCCGTCGCGGTGATCGCCTTCAGCTTCATGTACGGCCCCACGGCGGTCGGTTCGGACGCGCCGCGCAGCCCGCTCGATCTCGTCGACCCGAAGTGGAAGGGGCGGATCGCCTCCTCGTATCCGCACGACGACGACGCGGTCCTCTTCCTCTACTCCCGCTACGTCCAGCGCTACGGCTGGGACTGGGTGGCCCGGCTCGCCGCGCAGGACGTGCGGTTCGCCCGGGGCAGCAACTCGCCCGGTGACGCGGTGCGCGCCGGGCAGAAGGCGATCGGCGTCGGCGGCTCGGGGTCGCTGACCGCGCCGGCCTCGTCGCCGGTGCGGTTCGTGGTGGCCGACGGGCACCCGTTCATGGCCTGGGGCCAGCGTGCCGCGATCCTCCGGCGGGCCTCACATCCGACGGCCGCGAAGCTGTACCTCAACTGGCAGTTGTCGGTCGAGCGGCAGCAGGCGTCGTTCAACGGCTGGTCGGTGCGCACCGACGTCACTCCCGCGGGGAGCCTGAAGCCCGTCTGGGAGTACCCGGACGCCGATCTCGACGGCTTCCCGCGGTTCATGGCGGACCGGGCCGCGGTCGAGCGCTGGAAACAGACCTTCGCGCTGTACTTCGGCGAGGTGAAGGGCGAGCCGACGCCCGGCTGGCTCGGACTGCACCCGGGGGCGTAACGGGCGGCCGGGCGGCGGTCTTCACATCGGTCATACAGGCTGGGGATAGACTCGGACGCCCTGTTGGATCATTCGTCCAGGGGGTGTGCCGTGTCCGGCCCCGGCCTCGCCCGCGTTCGGCCCGCGGCTCTCTGCGTCCGTGTCGCGCTGCAGCCCGTCGCGCACCTCGTCTTCTTCATCGTCGTCGCGGCCGCACTGGTCCGGCTCTTCCGGATGCCCTCCGCGCTGTGCTGGGACATGGTGACCGTCAGCGCGCTGTTCGCGGGCGTCTATGCGGCCGGTCTCACGCTGTGGGGCCGGCTGGGCGCGGGCGCCCGGCACGTTTGGGTGGCGGCGCTGCTCCTGCTGTGGACCGTGCTGGTCCTCCTCGCCCCGGGCCCGCTGACCGGCGCGTACGTCTGGTGTGCCGTGCCGCTCGCGTGCGCGGCCCTGCGGGCGCTCGGGCACCGCGCGGCCAAGGTGGCGGTGGGCGCCGTCACCGTCGTGCTCGTCGGGCAACTGAGCGGCGGTGCGGGCGGGTTCGACGCGGAGACGGTGCTGGTTCCCGTGGCGGCCGTCTGGGGCACGGTGGCGCTGTACCGGGGGCAGCAGCGGGAGGCGGCGGAACGGCAGCGGCTGGTGGAGGAGTTGCGCGGCACGCGGGACGTGCTGGCGCGCGAGCAGCGCCGGGCGGGAGTGCTGGAGGAACGGGCGCGCATCGCCGGGGATCTGCACGACACGCTCGCCCAGGAGCTGTCCGGCAGCCTGATGCTGCTCCAGGCGGCCGAACGGGACTGGGAGGACCGGCCGGAGGTGGCCCGTACGCGGGTACGCGCGGTGGCCGACGGCCTGGACGCGGGCCTCGCCGAGACCCGCCGGATCATCCGGGACCTCACCCCGCCCACGGTCGCCGAGGCCGGCCTGGAAGCCTCCTTGCGACTGCTGTGCGCCCGCGCGGAACTGGACGGCACCGCGGCGCAGGTGCGATTCCACTCGACCACAGCGCACCACCTTGACCTGGACGAACAGTCCGCCACCACCTTGCTGCGCGTGGCCCGGGGCCTGCTGGCCAACGTCCGCGAACACGCCCGTGCCACCCGCCTCCTGGTGACCCTCCACCACCACCCGGACCGCGTCGAACTGGAGGTCCACGACGACGGCGTCGGCTTCACGGGTACGACGTCCGCACCCCACCGCGGCTACGGCCTGCCGTCGGCACGGGCACGGCTGCGGACGTACGGCGGCGAACTGGACGTCGACAGCACCCCGGGCCGGGGCACGCGCGTCCGGGCCGTGCTGCCGGTCCACGCACGGTCGGGTCCGGCGGCGCCGGTGGCTTCGGCGGCGGTCCGATGACGCCCTCGGCGCCCGCTCCGCTGCGGCTGCTGATCGCCGACGATCATGTGGTCGTCCGGGCCGGGTTGCGGGCCCTGCTGGACGGGGAGCCGGATCTTGAGGTGGTCGGTGAGGCGGGTAGCGGTGACGAGGCTGTTGGGCTGGCGCTTGTGCTGGCGCCGGATGTCGTTCTGATGGATCTGCGGTTCGCGGGGCCGGACGGCGGTCCGGACGGTGTCGAGGCGGTCCGCCGGCTGATCGCCCGGGCGCCCGCCCTGCCCGTGGTGATGCTGACAAGTTACGCGGGCCGCGCCGACGTCGTGCGCGCGCTGGAGGCGGGTGCACGCGGTTACGTCCTCAAGGCGGGCCCGCCCGCTGACCTCTTCCGGGCGGTGCGCAGTGCCGCGGCCGGCGGGATGGGTCTCGCCCCGGAGGTGGTCAGTGATCTCGTCGGCCATGTGGTCAGCCCCGCACCGGAGTTGACGCACCGCGAACGGGAGGTCGTCCGGCTGATGGCCGACGGTCACAGCAACCGCTCCATCGCCGCCTCCCTGTATCTCAGCGAGGCGACCGTCAAGACGCATCTGGTGCGCGTCTACCGGAAGCTCGGCGTCGACAACAGGGCGGCGGCGGTGTCGGAGGCGGTCCGCCGGGGTCTCATCGACCTCAGGTAGGAGACGGTCCGCCGCCCGAGCGCACGGCGGGCATGGCGAGGTCGACCGGCCCCGAACTTCCGGCGCTCTTGCAGGAGTCGTGGCAGTCCTTCTCCAGGCTGCAGCACAGCGAGCAGATCGCGCCCTGGTGGAAGGGGCAGCCCGCCATGTCCGGCCGCTCGAACTCGGTCGTGCACACCGAGCAGGTCAGCGTGGCCCGCGAGGGCAGTCCGTCGGCGCCCAGCAGCGGTTCGTCCAGGTCGTCGACGCGGGCGATGTAGTAGCGCCCCTTCGTGAGCACCGCGAACAACGGCGAGAGCACCATCGCCAGGAACAGCGCGATGAACGGGGAGTACGCCTTGCCGTAGTCGCCGAACGCCTCGAAGTACGCGGCGATCGAGACGGCCGAGGCGATCAGCATCGAGCCGAAGCCGACCGGGTTGAAGTTGTACAGGTGGGCCCGCTTGAACTCGATGTACGACGGGCTGAGCTTCAGCGGCTTGTTGATGACCAGGTCGGCGACGACCGCGCCGATCCAGGCGATGGCCACGTTGGAGTAGAAGCCGAGCACCGTGTTGAGGAAGCCGAAGACGCCACCCTCCATCAGGGCCAGCGCGATGCCGACGTTGAGGAAGATGTAGACCAACCGACCCGGGTGACGGTGGGTCAGGCGGGAGAAGAAGTTCGACCAGGACAGCGAACCGGAGTACGCGTTCGTCGAGTTGATCTTTATCTGGGACAGGATCACGAAGAACGTGGCCAGGCCCAGGGCGACCGGAGCCGCGAAGGTCTTGAAGCCGTGCACGTACTGCTGGATGGGCTCGTTGGCCTTCGACAGGCCCACGCTGCCGGCGATGTAGAAGGCGAGGAAGGCGCCGCCGATCTGCTTGGCCGCGCCGAGAACCACCCAGCCGGGACCGGCACTCAGCACCGCGCCCCACCACTTCTTCGCGTTCTCCGGCGTCTTGTCCGGCATGAAGCGCAGGTAGTCGACCTGCTCACCGATCTGCGCGATCAGCGACAGCGCGACACCCGCGCCCGCCCCGACCCCGAGCATGCTGATGCTCGACCCGGTGGGCGAGTCGCCCGCGAAGTGGGTGAACTCCGAGAACTTGCCCGGCTCCTGGATCGCGATGGACACGAATGGCGCGACCATCAGCACGAGCCAGATCGGCTGGGTCCACACCTGCATCTTGGACAGCGCGGTCATGCCGTAGACGACCAGCGGCAGGATGATGAGCGAGCAGATGATGTACCCGACGGCGAGCGGGATGTGCAGGCCCAGCTCCAGGGCCTGCGCCATGATCGACCCTTCGAGGGCGAAGAAGATGAAGGTGAAGCTGGCGTAGATCACCGAGGTGAGGGTCGAGCCGAGATAGCCGAAGCCCGCACCGCGGGTCAGCAGGTCCATGTCGATGGAGTACTTGGCCGAGTAGTACGAGATCGGGATGCCGGTGAGGAAGATGACCACGGCCGCCGCCAGGATCGCCACCATGGCGCTGGAGAAGCCGTGGGAGATGGCGATGGAGCCGCCGATGGCGAAGTCCGCGAGATAGGCGATACCGCCCAGTGCCGTCGTGGCCACCACGTACGGCGTCCAGCGGCGGAAGGACTTGGGCGCGTAGCGCAGGGAGTAGTCCTCCAGCGTGTCGTTCTGCGTCCAGCCGTTGTAGGTACGGCTGCCGGGTGGGGCTGGTGGTGCCTGGTTGTCGACGATCTCCGTCACGGCTCTTCCCTCTTCCGCGGGGGCAGTTCTTCTGCAGGGGCAGTTCGAGGGAAGGTTGGCGCCGACGTGTTTCCCGTCAGTTTCGAGGCCTTTAAAAGCCTTGATACTTCCTGACGAAAATATTTCTGCCCGGGGTAGTGTCGACGTACGGGCGAGGGACCGGACACGTGAGGGACGGACAGGTGACGGGAGGTCAGAGTTGGGCGACGACGTCGAAGGCGAAGGCGTCCGCCCTGGCCAGGTAGAGCCGCTGCTCAAGGTGGTTGCCGCGCAGCCGCACGGGACCCCGCGGCCCCTCGTAGGCGACCTCGTCGGCCGCCGCACGCATCGCCCGTACGTCCAGCGACCGGGCCCGTCCCGCCAGGGCGGCGAGCAGCCGCAGCCCCTCGAAGCACGACTCGCCGAGGCTGCCTACCACCGGCGCCTCCACCCCGAACCGCCGTGCGTAGCGCCGCCCGAAGTCCAGGCTCTCCGCGGTGGCCAGCGTCTCGAAGAAGCCGGCCGCCGCCCACAGCCCCTCGGTGGCGTCGGCGCCCGCCGCCAGGAGCATGTTCTCGTCCAGGTGGGTACTGAGCCGCTGGCAGCGCCCGTGGAGTCCGTGGGCGGTGAAGGCCCGGCTGAAGCGCACCGCGTCCTCTCCGACCAGCAGCATCAGCACCGCGTCCGCCGCACTCCGCTCGATCCGGCGCAGCACCGGCCCGAACTCCTCGGTACCCAGCGGTACGAAGGCCTCCGCGAGCACCCGGCCTCCGGCGGCGCGGGCACACCGCCGTGCCGCGCGCGCCGTCACCCTGGGCCAGACGTAGTCGTTGCCCACCGTGCACCAGCGCCGCGCACCCGTCGCCTCGGCCAACAGCCGTATGGCGGGCAGCAGTTGAGCGGTGTCGGTCTCCCCCGTCAGGAACACCCCGGGGGTGCGCTCGCCGCCCTCGTACTGCGCGGTGTAGACGTACGGGACGCGGTCGGCGATGCGGGGCGCGAGCGCGCGGCGGACCGCGGAGATGTGCCAGCCCACCACCGCGTCGACCGCGCCCAGCGACACCAGCGCCTCGACCTCGGCGGCCACGTGCCCCGGTGGCGCCCCGCCGTCCACCACGAGGAGCCGGACCTCCCGGCCCAGGATGCCGCCCGCCGCGTTGAGTTCGTCCACCGCCAGCAGCGCCGACGCCTCGCACGACGGCCCGAAGATGCCGGCGGGGCCGCGCAGCGGCACGACGAGGCACACGGTGAGCGTGTCCTGCGCGCTCCCGGTGCGCCACGACGGCCTGGGACCCAGCAAACCGACCTCCACGGGGGCTGGTGGAGGACGCACATCGCCCCCCGGCCCCGGCTCCCTCGCTAAGGCCCGTAATCTGCCCGCACAGTAGACCGACCGGAAGGACACCGGCAATGCCTTCGGAACCGTCGCCGGACCTCGCCCACCTGCTGAGCCATGCCGAGCGGCGGCTGGCCCGCCGGCTGGCCGCCCTGCTCGCCGAGGAGGGCTGTTCCCTGGAGCAGTGGCGCGTGCTGTCCCTGACGGCCGACGGCCGGGGCCACCCGATGACGGAGATCGCCGACCATGCCCTCATGCCGGCACCGAGCCTCACCAAGCTCGTGGACCGTATGGTCGCCGACAACCTCGTCTACCGCCGCCCCGACCCGACCGACCGCCGGCGCGTGCTGCTCCACCTCTCGGCCCGCGGCCGTATCCTCCACGACCGCGCGGCCCACCGGGTCGCCACGGAACAGGCCCGCCTGCTCACCACCATCGACGACGACGGGACCCTCGCCGGCGCCCTGTCCCGGCTCACCACCGTGCTGGACCAAGGTGCCGTAGCACAGAGGAAAATGACGGAAGGTCAGCCTGCGGGCTGAGGCGTCACGCCGGGTAGGGAGCCGCTTCGCGTGCCGTCCGGAGCGCGCCCGCCCACCAGGCCAGCTGGTCGAGCAGGGTCTTGGCGTACCCGGGGGCCTCGGGATCGAGCGGTCGGCCGTCCTGCCAGGCGGTGAAGTAGTTCGGGAAGGCGAGGCCGTCGCGGATCGTCACCGCGTGCAGCTCGGTCAGGACGTTCTCCAGGTGCAGGACCGCGTGCCGGCCGCCCGCCGCGCCGCCGTAGCTGACGAAGGCGACGGGCTTGGCCGTCCACTGGGTGAAGTGCCAGTCGATGGCCGCCTTCAGGGAGGCGGGGTAGCTGTGGTTGTACTCCGGGGTGACCACGAGGAACGCGTCGGCGTCCGCGAGCGCCGAGGTGAGCGGCGCCATCCCGGCCGGACGGGGGTAGTCGTCGCCGGCGTACTTCGGCGACACCGCGGGCAGGGACAGCGGGATGTCGATCTCGGCGAGATCGACGACTTCCACGTCGAAACCCCCGTGCAGGCCTGCCTGTTCGGCGACCCAGGACGCCACGACCGGACCGAAGCGTCCGTCGCGGACGCTGCCGACGATGATCACGAGCTTGTGTGTGTTCTCCATGCCCACCACGATCGGCCCGGCGTCACCACCACAGCCAGACCGTGCTCAGGCTGGCCCCCGCAGGGCCACGCTGAGCGGCGAGGCGCGCCCTATCCTCGAGGCATGGGAACGCCACTGGGGGACTTCGTACGGGCCAAGCGCGACAGCATCCAGCCGGAGTCACTGGGGCTGCCGGACCACGGCCGGCGCAGGTCACCGGGGCTGCGCCGGCTGGATCTGGCCACGCGGGCCGGGATCAGCGTCGAGTACCTGACCCGCATCGAGCAGGGCCGCGACCGCAACCCCTCGGTGGCGGTGGTGAACGCGCTCGCCGACGCCCTCAGCCTCGACCCCGCCGAGCGCACCCACCTGCGTTACCTCGCGAAGATCACCGGCGGCGAGTGCACGGCCCACCCCCGGCCCGCTCCGGCGCGTCGGGAGGTACGGCCGGCGGTCCTGCAGACGCTGCGCCTGCTGGAGCCGGGCATCGCGATGGTGACCAACCGGCTCGGCGACGTCCTTGCCCACACCGGCGCGTTCGAGGCGGTGACGAGCGCGAGCGGGCTGCTCGACGCCGAGGCGCCGAACCTCACCCGGTACGTCTTCACCGACTCCCGCGCCCGGTCGTTCTTCGCCGACTGGGACGACGTCGCGGACGAGCAGGCCTTCGACCTGTGGCTCGGTCCGACCGTCGAGACCTCCGAGTGGCTCACCGCGGAACTCGCGCCCGTCGCGGGCCCCGACTTCACCCGGCGGCTGAACCGGCACGTGGTTCCGGAACGGGGAGTCCTCCGGCTCCGCCACCCCTCCGGGTGCGAACTCCGGCTGCTCCGGGAGACGTTCGAGCTCTCCTCGGACGCCCGGCAACTGGTGGTGTTCCTCCCCGCGGACGAGGCGACGACCCAGGCCGTCGACCAGCTCCGCGAGCGGCCGCACGGCCGGCTTCGGGCCATCTCCTGACGCCCGCCGTGGCTCCGGCGCGCGTCAGGCCGGTGCCACGGCCGGATTCCGCAGGGTCGTGCGGAGCTGTTCGAAGGCGGTGGGCCGCGGTCGGTCCGTCAGGAAGTCGCGGATGCGCAGGGCGCATTCCTCCGGGGAGAGCAGGCTGGTGTCCACGTCGAGGTCGTGGGCCCCGTGCGCGTGCACCTGGTCGAACTGCATGGCGGCCAGGCCGAGTTCCCGGTCACCCCGCTCGCGCTCACGGCGTTCCAGCTCGGGCAGCGGGCAGCGGACCCCGACCAGGACGGTGTCCTCGGGCACGAGCAGATCGAGTAGGTCCAGCAGCCGCCAGCGGCGGCTGAGCGGATGGTCCACGACCAGGTTGTTGCCGCCCGCGGCCATCCCGGCGACGGCCCGGTGGAATCCCTTGGCGGTGCGGTCGATCTCGGCCTGGAGGTCCTCGTCGGCGATGGGCTTGTCGCAGCGCATCGAGTGGAACGCGTCGACGGGCATGTGGAACCAGGTGCCGTCGAGCAGGTCGAGGAGCGCCCCGGCGATGCTGGACTTGCCGGAGCTGGACGTGCCGTTGAGCAGGATGACCGTACCCCCGGCCACGGTGTCGGGGATGCGCGCGTGGTCCGGGTCGGCCGTGACCTGAGCCGCCTCGGTCGCCATGGTGGGCTCCTTCCGTACGCGGGGATCCTGGGCCGGTGTGGCTTCGTGATCATCGCATGCGCTCTTCGAGGCATCGCAAGTGTTTTCCAACTCGGTTCCCTCAGTACTTACTTCACCTCTTGACGGAAGGAGGTCCAGACCTTTAGGTTCCCGGGCGCCCCCACAACCAAGGAGCGCATCCTCCATGCCAACCTCCAGTCGCAGACGGTTCCGCTTCACGATCGGCTTCGTTCTCGCCGCCGTCCTCGCCGCGCTGTTCACCGCCGCTCCCGCCCAGGCCGCCGACGGCGCGATCACCGGACTCGCCGGAAAGTGTGTCGACGTGGCGGGTGCCGGCAGCGCCAACGGCACCGCCGTACAGCTCTACGACTGCAACGGAACCGGCGCCCAGATCTGGTCCAACCCCGGCGACGGAACCCTGCGGGCGCTCGGCAAGTGTCTGGACGTGGTCGACCGCAGCACCGCGGACGGCGCCGCCGTCCAGCTGTGGGACTGTTCCGGCGGCGCCAACCAGCAGTGGCAGGTGACCGCGGCGCACGACATCGTCAACCCGGCCGCCAACAAGTGCCTGGACGTACGGGACAACAACAGCGCCAACGGCACCCGGCTGCAGATCTGGAGCTGCTCCGGCGGGGCGAACCAGAAGTGGAACGCGCCGGCGAGCGGCGGCGGGGGTGGCACCCCGTCCGGATTCGTGGTGAGCGAGGCGCAGTTCAACCAGATGTTCCCGAACCGGAATTCGTTCTACACGTACAGTGGACTGACCGCGGCCCTCAGCGCCTACCCCGGCTTCGCGACCACCGGCAGCGACACCGTGCGGAAGCAGGAGGCGGCCGCCTTCCTCGCCAACGTCAACCACGAGACCGGCGGTCTGGTGTACGTCGTCGAGCAGAACACCGCCAACTACCCCCACTACTGCGACTGGGGCCAGCCGTACGGCTGCCCCGCGGGACAGGCGGCCTACTACGGGCGCGGCCCGATCCAGCTCAGCTGGAACTTCAACTACAAGGCCGCCGGTGACGCGCTCGGCATCGATCTCCTCAACAACCCCTGGCAGGTGGAGAACAACGCCTCCGTCGCCTGGAAGACCGGCCTGTGGTACTGGAACACCCAGTCGGGACCGGGCAGCATGACCCCGCACAACGCGATGGTCAACGGGGCCGGCTTCGGCCAGACCATCCGCAGCATCAACGGCTCCCTCGAGTGCGACGGCAAGAACCCCGCGCAGGTGCAGAGCCGCGTCGACGCCTACCAGCGTTTCACCCAGATCCTCGGGGGCTCCCCGGGCAACAACCTGTACTGCTGAGCGAGTTGCCCGACAAGGAGCCGTCATGCGCAACGTGAAGTCCCTGAGCAAGGTCCTCCTCGGCGCGCTGGGCGCGATGGCGCTCGTCGTCGCCGTCCCGGCGAGCGCCCACGCGAGCGTGCTGCAACTGCTGCCGCAGAACGCCGACGGGCTGGAGCAGACCTTCTCCCCCGCCTACGACTACGACGGCGACGGCTGCTACGCCACGGCCGCCATCGGAGCCGACGGCACCATCAACCCCGGCCTGAAACTCGGCGGCGACGTCAACGGGCACTGCCACGACTACGCCCAACTGGCCAACGCCAACACCTACTCGCGCGAGAAGTGCAACAACGGCTGGTGCGCGGTGATGTACGCCAGCTACTTCGAGAAGGACCAGGCGACGCTCGGCCCGGCGGCCATCGGCCACACCCACGACTGGGAGCACGTCGTGGTGTGGATCAACAACAACGAGGTCCAGTACGTGTCGGTGTCCCAGCACACCAGCTACCAGGTGGCCGCCCGCTCCTCTGTCCGCTTCGACGGCACGCACCCGAAGATCGTCTACCACAAGGACGGAGTGTCCACCCACGACTTCCGCTTCGCCAACACCAACGACGAGCCCCCGGAGAACGTGACCGGCGGCTGGTTCTACCCCCGCCTGGTGGGCTGGAACGGGTACCCCGCGGGCTACCGCGACAAGCTCCTGAGCGCCGACTTCGGCGCCGCCACGATCAAGATCAAGGACGGCGACTTCCAGTACGCCCTGGCGCACTCCATGCCGTCCGGCATCCCCTTCGACCCCAACGCCTGACGGCTCCTTCCCGCTGGGACCTGGTGGTGCGGGACCGATCTCCTGCGCCACCGGGTCGCGCCGTCAGGCCCCTGAGCGTGCGATTACGCTGGTCATCGTGTCTGTCTCCCGCCTGCGTCGCGTCGCCGTTCTCGTGCTCGAGGGGGCGAAGCCGCTCGATGTCGGCATTCCGGCGCAGGTGTTCACGACCCGCGCGAGCATGCCGTACGAGGTGCGGGTGTGCGGTGCGGCGCCCGGTCTCGTGACCGGCGGCGACGGCCTGTCGTACCACGCCGCCCACGGCCTCGACGCGCTCGCGTGGGCCGACATCGTGTTCATCCCCGGCTACCGGTTCCCGGACCGCGAGGACCCGCCGCAGACTGTCGTCGAGGGGCTGATCACGGCCCACGCGCGCGGCGCGCGGCTCGCCGCCATCTCGACGGGCGCCTTCGCGCTCGCCGCCACGGGTCTGCTCGACGGCAAGCGCGCCACGACGCACTGGCACTACGCGCGGGCGCTCGCGGCGAAGCATCCGCTCGTCCGGGTCGACGAGAACGTGCTGTTCGTCGACGAGGGCAGCGTGCTGACGTCGGCCGGGGCCGCCTCCGGGATCGACCTGTGCCTGCACATGCTCCGCGGCGACCTCGGTGTGGCCGCCTCGAACCACGCGGCCCGGCGCCTGGTCGCGGCCCCCTACCGCAGCGGCGGTCAGGCGCAGTACGTGCCGCGCAGCGTGCCCGAGCCGCTCGGCGAGCGGTTCGCGGCCACCCGCGAGTGGGCGCTGCACCGGCTCGCCGAGCCACTCACCCTGGAGGCGCTCGCCCGGCACGCGGCGGTCTCGCCGCGCACCTTCTCCCGGCGCTTCGCCGAGGACACCGGGTACACGCCCATGCAGTGGGTCATGCGCGCCAGGATCGACCTGGCCCGTGAGCTGCTGGAGCGTTCGGAGCGGAGCGTGGAGAAGATCGCCGCCGATGTCGGTCTCGGCACCGGCGCGAATCTGCGGCTGCACTTCCAGCGGATCCTCGGCACCACGCCGAGCGAGTACCGGCGCACCTTCACCAAGGGCGAGTAGCCGAAGGGGCGCCTGGCAAAAGGGGCAAGCAGCCGAAGAGCGAGCAGTCGATCATCACCTGGCGCGATCCTTTCGAACCATGGCGATCGCGCCGCTGTCCCGTTCGGCCGCGTGCCGAGAACCTGGTGGCGAACCGAAGGGACATGACTGATGACTCGCATCGCCATCAACGGATTCGGCCGCATCGGACGCAATGTGCTGCGCGCGCTGCTGGAGCGCGACAGCGATCTCGAGGTCGTCGCCGTCAACGACCTCACGGAGCCCGCCACCCTCGCGCGCCTGCTCGCCTACGACACGACGGCCGGCCGGCTCGGCCGCCCGGTGACCGTCGACGGGGACACCCTCGTCGTCGACGGCCGTCGGATCAAGGTGCTGGCCGAGCGCGACCCGGGGCAGCTGCCGTGGGCCGAACTCGGTGTCGACGTCGCCCTCGAGTCGACCGGCCGCTTCACCTCGGCCAAGGCCGCCCGCGCCCACCTCGACGCGGGCGCGAAGAAGGTGCTCGTCAGCGCGCCGTCGGACGGCGCCGACGTCACGCTCGCGTTCGGTGTCAACACCGACGCGTACGACCCGGCCCTGCACACGATCGTCTCGAACGCCTCCTGCACCACCAACGCGCTCGCCCCGCTGGCCGCGGTGCTCGACGAACTCGCCGGCATCGAGCACGGGTTCATGACCACGGTGCACGCCTACACGCAGGAGCAGAACCTGCAGGACGGTCCGCACCGCGACGCGCGCCGCGCCCGTGCCGCCGCGGTCAACATCGTGCCGACCACGACGGGTGCCGCGAAGGCGATCGGCCTCGTGCTGCCGAACCTGGACGGCAAGCTGTCGGGCGACTCGATCCGCGTGCCGGTTCCGGTCGGCTCGATCGTCGAGCTGAACACGACCGTCTCCCGTGACGTGAGCCGCGACGAGGTGCTGGCGGCGTACCGCGCCGCGGCGGAGGGCCCGCTCGCCGGCGTCCTCGAGTACTCGGACGACCCGCTGGTGTCGGCCGACATCGTGGGCAACCCGGCCTCGTCGATCTTCGACTCGGCCCTCACCCGCGTCGACGGCCGCCACATCAAGGTGGTCGCCTGGTACGACAACGAGTGGGGCTTCTCGAACCGGGTGATCGACACCCTGGAACTGCTCGCCACCCGCTGACCGAGCACCGGGGCGGCCCCATGTCCGGGGCCGCCCCTTTCTGCTCTCGTCCCTGCTCTCATCCGGCCCCCCGCAGCACACGGGACAAGCCCAGCGCGGCCGTGCGCACCGCCGGCGCCAGTTGGGCCGGCCTGAAGCGTGCGCAGGGCACGGCCACCGAGAGGGCGGCCACCGCCGCGTCGCCGGCGAAGACGGGGGCCGCGATGCAGCTGACTCCGAGTGCGGCCTCCTGCTCCTCGTACGCCAGGCCCGAGACCTGGATCTTCTCCAGGGCCGTACGCAGGCGGGCCGGGTCGGTGATCGAGTGCGGGGTGAGGCTCGGCAGCGGGCCGGAGAGGACCTCCTCGGTCAGTGCGGCGCCGGAGAAGGCCAGCAGGGCCTTGCCCACGCCGGTACAGGTCAGCGGGAGGCTGCCGCCGATACGGGAGGGCAGCCGCAGGGCCTCGTGGCCGTGGATGCGTTCGAGGTAGACCACGTCCATGCCCTCACGGACGCCGAGGTGGACGGTCTCGCGGGTGGCCTCGAACAGGTCCTGCAGGAACGGCAGGGCCGTCTCGCGCAGATCGCGTCGGCGCGGCACGAGGGAGCCCAGCTCGAACAGCTTCGCACCGAGCCGGTACTGCGGCCCCGACCGCTCCAGCCAGCCGAGACCGACGAGGTCGGCCGCCAGCCGGTGCACCGTCGGCTTGGGCAGACCGGTCTGCTCCGAAAGTTCCGACAGACGGTACGGTCCGCCGCTCGGAGTGAAGCATTCGAGGATGAGTGCGGCCTTTTCCAGCATGTTGCCCGCTGCACTGTTCCGTGTCATGGAACAAAGTTTGGCCCAGTCGAGGGGTGCTGTCTAAAACGGTGTGCATACCGGGGGACGTAGGTCGTACGTCCGCCCGCTCCCCCACCGCTCCCCTGGAGGCAAACCGTGTCCACCGTGCCCGACCCCGTCCACCCGGACGCGCATCCACCGGCCGTGGTCAAGGCGGCCGATCTGCTGGAGGAGGCCGCCCGGACCCGGGCCGCCTGTCCGCCGGTGCGGACGCTGCTGGACGCCGGCGACCTCGATGCCGCGTACGCCGTGCAGCAGCTGAACGTCCGGCGGGGCCTGGACGCCGGCCGCCGTCTCGTCGGCCGGAAGATCGGTCTGACCTCGCCGGCCGTGCAGCGTCAACTCGGGGTGGACCAGCCCGACTTCGGCGCGCTGTTCGCGGACATGGCCGTACCGGACGGCGACGAGGTGCCCGCGGGGCGGCTGCTCCAGCCCAAGGTGGAGGCCGAGGTCGCCCTCGTGCTCGGCCGCGACCTGCCGCACCCCGCGTGCACGGTCGTCGACGTGCTGCGCGCGGTCGACTTCGCGCTGCCCGCCCTGGAGATCGTCGACAGCCGGGTGCGCGGCTGGGACATCTCCCTGGTCGACACCGTCGCCGACAACGCCTCCTGCGGCCTGTACGTGCTCGGCGGCACCCCCGTACCGCTCACCGGGATCGACCTGCGCACGGTCACGATGACCATGACCCGGGGCGGCACTGCCGTCTCCGCGGGCACCGGCGCCGACTGCCTCGGCAGCCCCCTCAACGCGGCCGTCTGGCTGGCCTCGGCGCTCGCGGAGCGGGGGGACCCGCTGCGGGCCGGCGATCTCGTCCTGACCGGCGCTCTGGGTCCGATGGCTCCGGCCGCGCCCGGCGATGTGTTCGAGGCACGTGTCTCGGGCCTGGGCTCGGTGCGCGTCGGGTTCGCGAAGGAAGGGGACGAGCAGTGAGCGGAAAGACGAAGGTCGCCGTCATCGGCTCCGGCAACATCGGCACCGACCTCATGATCAAGGTCCTGCGGCTGTCGGAGAGCCTGGACATCGTGGCGATGGCCGGGATCGACCCGGACTCCGACGGCCTGGCCCGCGCGCGCCGGCTGAAGGTCGCCACGACCCACGAGGGCGTCGAAGGGCTCGTGGCGCTGGACGAGTTCACCGACGTGGAGATCGTGTTCGACGCGACCTCGGCCGGGGCCCACCGCCACCATGACGAGATACTGCGCCCGTTGGGCCGTACCCTCGTCGACCTCACCCCGGCCGCCCTCGGCCCCTACGTCGTCCCGCCGGTCAACGGCGACGCCCATCTCGACGCCCCGAACGTCAACATGGTCACCTGCGGCGGCCAGGCCACCATCCCGGTCGTCGCCGCGGTGAACGCGGTCACCCGGGTCCACTACGGCGAGATCGTCGCCTCCATCGCCTCCCGCTCCGCCGGCCCCGGCACCCGGGCGAACATCGACGAGTTCACCGAGACCACCTCCTCCGCCGTCGAGCGGGTCGGCGGCGCCGCCCGCGGCAAGGCGATCATCGTCCTCAACCCGGCCGAACCCCCGCTGATCATGCGGGACACCGTGCACTGCCTGGTCTCCGACTGCGCCACCGAGGACGTCACCGCGTCGGTCGAGGAGATGATGGGCCGGGTGCAGGCGTACGTGCCCGGCTACCGGCTCAAGCAGAAGGTGCAGTTCGAGCGCGTGGCGGCCGACGACCCGCTGCGCACCCTCGCCCCCGGGACGGACGACGCCCTCAAGGTCTCCGTCTTCCTCGAGGTCGAGGGCGCCGCCCACTACCTCCCGGCCTACGCCGGAAACCTCGACATCATGACCTCGGCCGCCCTGCGCACCGCGGAACGCATGGCCGCCCGGCACGGCATGGAGGCCGCCAAGTGACCACGCTCTACGTGCAGGACGTGACCCTGCGGGACGGCATGCACGCCGTCCGGCACCGCTACACCGTCGACCAGGCCCGCGCCATCGCCGCCGCCCTGGACGCCGCCGGCGTGGCCGCCGTCGAGATCGCCCACGGGGACGGCCTGGCCGGCTCCAGCATCAACTACGGCGTCGGCGCCCACACCGACTGGGAGTGGATCGAGGCCGTCTGCGACGCCACCCGGCACGCCGTACCCACGACTCTGCTGCTGCCCGGCATCGGCACGGTCCACGACCTGAAGCAGGCGCACTCCCTGGGCATCCGCTCGGTGCGTATCGCCACCCACTGCACCGAGGCCGACATCTCCGCCCAGCACATCGCGGCAGCGCGGGAGTTGGGCATGGACGTCGCCGGGTTCCTGATGATGTCGCACCTGGCCGAACCGGCCGAACTGGCCCGCCAGGCCAAGCTGATGGAGTCGTACGGCGCCCACTGCGTCTACGTCACCGACTCCGGTGGCCGCCTCACCATGGACGGCGTCCGCGACCGCTTCCGCGCCTACCGCGAAGTACTCGACCCGGCCACGGAGTTGGGCATCCACGCCCACCACAACCTCGCCCTCGGCGTGGCCAACACGGTCGTCGCCGTCGAGAGCGGCGCCGTACGCGTCGACGCCTCCCTCGCCGGGCAGGGTGCGGGCGCGGGCAACTGCCCGCTGGAGGCGTTCGTCGCCGTCGCCGACCTGATGGGCTGGGAACACGGCTGCGACCTGTTCCCGCTGATGGACACCGCCGACGATCTCGTACGACCACTGCAGGACCGTGAGGTACGGGTCGACCGGGAGACGCTGAGCCTCGGCTACGCGGGCGTGTACTCCAGCTTCCTGCGCCACGCCGAGACCGCCGCGGCACGGTACGGCCTCGACACCCGCACCATCCTGGTCGAGGTCGGCCGGCGGGGCATGGTCGGCGGCCAGGAGGACATGATCACGGACGTCGCGCTGGACCTGCTGGCCCGCGCGGAGAGCACGTCCTGATCACCGAGCGGTGATGACGGTGAGGGTCCGGTGCGCGGGGGCGTACCGGACCCTCCGTGCTGTCAGCGGGTGCCGGGCTGGACGAGCTTGAAGAACGCGCGGGCGCCGGCCCGCTGGGCGGCCTGGCGCAGCCGTACCGGGGCCGGGCGGGCCGGGGTCGGGGCGGGGGCGCCGGCCAGGCGCGGGAACAGGGCTTCGGCGTTGGTGTGGTTGACGGCCACGAGGGTGGCGGGGTCGACGCCGGAGTCGAGGCCGTTGGCGAAGTACTGGCCGGCGGCGGTGGGGGCGAAGGGCCAGTCGCTGCCGAAGAGGATGTGGCCGGGCCGGGCGAAGGCGAGCAGGGTGGGCAGCGCGGCGGGGCTGGCGGACAGGGCGGTGTCGAAGTAGAAGCGGCGCAGGTCGTCCAGGATGTCCAGGGGGCTGCGGCCGGTGTCGGCGGCGATGGAGACGGCCATGCGGTGGGAGGCGTAGGGCACGAAGCCGCCCGCGTGGCTGAGGATGAAGCGAATGCGGGGGTACCGCCGGACGATGCCGTTGCGTACGAGGAGGTAGGCGGCCCGGGTGGTGTCGAGCAGGAAGTCCGCGGCGAACGGCGGGATGGCGTCCACGGCCGGTGCCGGCAGCTCGGCGGGGTGGACGAAGACGACGGCGCCGCGCTCGTCCAGGGTGCGCCACAGGGTGTCCTGGCCGTCCGTGCCCAGGTAGGTGCCCTGGTTGTTGGCGAGCAGGGTGACCCCGTCGGCACCCAGCTCGTCCAGGGCCCGCCGGGCCTCGGCGGCACTGGCGTCGACGTCGGGCATCGGCAGGGTGGCGAAGTGGCCGAAGCGGCCGGAGTGGTCGGCGGTGAGGGAGGCGCCGTAGTCGTTGAGCCGGCGCGCCAGGTCCGCGGCCTCGCCCGGATCGGTGAGGAAGCCGGTGCCGGGGGTGGAGACGGAGACGATTCCCGTGGCCGTGCCCAGCAGGTCCATCAGTTCCAGCGCGGCTTCGGGGCTCCACTCCGGAAGGACACGGCCGCCCGCCTCGGCGATGCCCGCCTTGGCCAGCAGGTCGCGGTAGAAGGGCGGAATGAGGTGCTGGTGGACGTCGATCCGGCGAGGTGAGGCGGACATGCGGTGACCTCTTGGCTTTCTCGGCGTGCGGATTTCGGGGAGCTTGAGGGTCTGGATTTCAGGGAGGCGTCAGACGAAGGTCACCGACACCGGACCGAGGCCGCTGAAGCGTGCCTCGACCGTGTGGCCCGCGCCGACGAAGGGGGCGGTGGTCATGGCTCCGGGCAGGATCAGCTGCCCGGGCTCCAGGGCCGTGCCGAAGCCGGCGAGCGTGTTGGCCAGCCAGGCGACCGCGGCGGCCGGATGGCCGAGCACCTCGCGGCCGCTGCCCGACGCCAGGCGCTCGCCGTCGAGGAGGAGGTCGACGGTGACGGAGGCGAGGTCGGGTGCCTTGCCGAGGGGTGTCCAGGGGCCGCAGACCAGCCCGCCGGAGCTGGCGTTGTCGGCGACCGTGTCCACCAGGGTGATGTTCCAGTCCAGGATGCGGCTGTCGACGATCTCCAGAGCCGGGGCGACGGCATCGGTGGCGGCCAGTACGTCCGCGCCGGTGACGCCGGGGCCGCGCAGGGGGCGGGAGAGCAGGAAGCAGATCTCCGGTTCGACACGCGGCCGGCAGTAGCGGCCGGCGAAGACCGCCGTACCGTCCCGGCGGACCATGTCGTCGAGCAGATGGCCGAAGTCGGGCTCGGTGACACCGAGGAGCCGCTGCATGGCGGCCGAGGTCAGGCCGACCTTGTGGCCGATGACGGTGGCCCCGTCGGCCTGGCGGCGGGCGATGTTGTCCCGCTGGACGGCATAGGCGTCGGCCGGGTCGAGGCCGGGCAGCAGGGCCGACAGCGGTGCGATCGGGGCCGCGTGGTACTCGGCGTGGCGCAACAGCGCGGCGGCCTCCGCGCGCTGTCGGGCCGTCAGGCTCATCCCCCGCTCCTCGCCGTCATGCGCAGCGCCGCCTCGTGGACGAGGCGTGCGTGCAGTTCGAACATCGCCACGAGGTCGAAGGCGTCACCGGCGATCTCCCGGTGGATGAACAGGCCGTCGGCGCCGGCGACGGCGTAGTCGGCGAGGGTGTGCGCGGCGTCCTCGTCCAGGTCCGGGGCGAGGATCCGGATCACCTCGCCGATCTTCCTGCGGGAGATCTCCCGTACCTGGAGGAACACGGTCCGGCCCCTGGGTTCGACGGGGCGCCGCTCCAGGGCGAGCATCAGGCCGAGGCGCAGGAAGTCCGGGGCGTCGACCAGCGCCTTCGCCACGTTCGCGGCCATGGCGGTGGCCCGCTCCAGTGGCGTACCGGTCTCCTCTCCCGGCAGCACGACGGCCGTGAGCCAGGTCTCGAAGCTCCGCTCGATGACCGCGGCGATCAGGTCGTCCTTGTCCTTGAAGTGCCAGTAGATGGAGCTGGCGGGCAGCCCGCACTTGGCGCTGACCGCCGCGATCGACGTGCCCTCGTAGCCACGCTCGCCGGCGATCTCCACGGCGGCGTCGAGGATCCGCAGCCGTGACTCCACCCCGTTGGCGCGTTTCTTGCGCGTGGTCTGCGGTCTGGTCATCGGTTGCCCTCCTGTCGTTACGGGCCTTGACCGTCTCTGACACCCAGCTTACCGTAGCGACTGTTCCAATTGGAATGGTCGCTACAGCAAGAGCCGACAGGAACGACAGTGAGGTGGCCTGGTGAGCCGGATCGATGCCAGGGACAGAGCCGAGGACAGTGCGCGCAGCCCGTACGACGTCGCGGTGATCGGATACGGACCGACGGGGGTGACCGCGGCCAACCTGCTGGGGGCCATGGGCCTCCGGGTCGTGGTGGTGGAACGCGACGCGGAGGTGTTCTCCCGCGCGCGGGCCATCTCCACCGACGAGGAGGTGCTGCGGATCTGGCAGCGCATCGGGCTGGCCGAACGGCTGAAGCGGGACATGCTGGCCGAGCGCCCCCTGGACTTCGTCGACGCGCACGGCCGGCCGTTCATCCGGGCGCGCCCCATCCCGCGCGGCCACGGCCACCCGCCGCAGATGTTCATCTACCAGCCCGCTCTGGAGCAGGTCCTGCGGGACGGGGTCGACCGGTACCCGAACGTGGAGGTGCTGCTGCGGCACGAGTGCGTGCGGCTGCGCCAGGAGGCGGACGGCGTCGAGCTGACCGTGGTCGGCGCCGACGACTCCGTACGACGGCTGCGCGCGGCCTACGTCATCGCGGCCGACGGCGGCTCCAGCCTCACCCGCGCCCAGCTGAACGTCGGCTACGAGGGGCGGACGTACGAGGACCGCTGGGTGGTCATCGACACCGAGATGCTCAAGCCCTGGCCGGACCACGACAAGCTGCGCTTCCGCTGCGATCCGGCCCGGCCGGCCGTGGACTGCCCCACCCCGCTCGGGCACCACCGCTGGGAGTTCCCGATCCTGCCCGGCGACGACGAGAAGCACCTGACCACCGACGACGCGATCTACGCGATGGTGTCCCGGTACGGGATCGGCCGGGACCAGATCAAGATCCTGCGCGCCACCGTCTACAGCCATCACGTCCGCTTCGCCGCCCGCTTCCGGGTGGGGCGCGTCTTCCTGGCCGGTGACGCGGCCCACGCCATGCCGCCGTGGATCGGGCAGGGCATGGCCGCGGGGGTGCGCGACGTGGCCAACCTGTGCTGGAAGCTCGACGCGGTCCTGCGGGGCGAGCTGCCCGGGATGGCGCTCGACAGCTACGAGGCCGAGCGGAAGCCGCACGTCAAGGAGGTCACCCGGCGGGCGGTGTTCGTCGGGCGGATCATCACCGAACGGCGGCTGCCGGTCACCCGGATCCGGGACACCGCGCTGCGGACCGTCGACCGCGTACCGGGCTTCGGCAACTGGCTGCAGGACTCCCATTGGATACCCGTCGCCCACTACGCCGAGGGCCTGCAGGCCCGGCCGCGCACCAAGGCGTCCGGGCACCAGCTGCCCCAGCCCTGGGTGACCGCCGCCGACGGCAGCCGCGTCCGCCTCGACGACGTGCTCGGCGGCCGGTGGCTGCTCCTGAACGGCGGCCTCCCCGTGCCCCAGCCCGGGTGGAAGCGCCCCGGCGTCCCTTCGCTCACCGTCACGCCGGGCGGGTCGCGCCCGGCCGAGGGCACGGTCGTCGACAGCGACGGCGTGCTGCTGCCCTGGATGGCCGAGCGTCGGGTGACCACCCTCGCCCTGCGCCCCGACGCCTACGTCTACGCCGCGGCACCCGCGGGCGCCCAACTGCCGCCGCCCCCGGCGGGATTCGCCCCCGCTCCGCGCCCGAGCACCTCGATCGCCCAGTGAGGACCAGCATGACCACACACACCCAGCCACCCTCGATGCAGGAGTCGCTGATCGACGTCGCGGGCAAGAAGATCTTCGTGGCGGAGACCGGCGACGGACCGCCCCTCCTGCTGCTGCACGGCGGCGGCCCCGGTGCCTCCGGTGTCTCCAACTACGCCCGGAACATCGCCGCGTTGGCGAAGGAGTACCGGGTCATCGTCCCCGACCTGCCCGGCTACGGCCGCAGCACCAAAGGCATGGACGGCGCCGACCCGTTCGGCTACCTCGCCGACGGCATCCGCGGCCTGATCGACGAACTCGGCCTGGACAAGACCCACTTGGTCGGGAACTCCTACGGCGGCGCCTGCGCCCTGCGCCTCGCGCTGGACACCCCCGACCGGGTCGAGCGCATGGTGCTGATGGGCCCCGGCGGCATCGGCACCACCCGCGCCCTGCCCACCCCGGGCCTCAACAGCCTGCTCAACTACTACTCCGGGGACGGCCCTTCACGGCCGAAGCTGGAGAAGTTCATCCGCACCTACCTCGTCTTCAACGCCGCCGACGTGCCGGACAGCGTCATCGACGCCCGCTACCGGGACAGCATCGACCCTGAGGTCGTCGCGGCCCCGCCACTGCGCCGCCCGTCCGGCCCGGACGCCCTGCGCACCCTGTGGAAGATGGACTTCACCCGCGACGACCGCCTGTCCAGGCTGCCCGTGCCCACCCTGGTGCTGTGGGGCGCGGCGGACAAGGTCAACCGGCCGAGCGGCGGCCGGATGCTGGCCGAGCGGCTGCCCAACTGCGATCTGTACGTGGCCGCCAACACGGGCCACTGGGTGCAGTTCGAGCGCGCTGAGCTGTTCAACCGGCTGTGCGCCGACTTCCTGGCGGGCCGCCGATGAACACCGCCTCCGTCTTCGGCGCCGTCCACCTCGGCTACATCGTCATCGAGACCAACCGCTTCGCCGACTGGCGCCGCTTCGGCACCGACGCCATCGGCATGCACCGTGACGACCTCGACACCGGATGCGTGCGCTTCCGCCTGGACGACCAGGAGTGCCGCTTCCTGCTGCGGCGCGGCCCCGCCGAGGACGTCGTGGCGACCGGCTGGCACATCGACGACCACAGCAGCTTCGAGCGGATCGAGGCGCGCATCCGTGCCCACGGTGTCCCCGTTCTCGAAGGCACCGAAGAAGAGGCGGAGTTGCGCGGCGTGGAACGCCTGCTGCGCTTCCCCGGCCCCAAGGGCATCACCCAGGAGATCTACACCACCGCGCTGAAGTCGGCGCAGCCCCTGCGGATGCTCGCGTCCGGGTTCGTCACCGGCGACGCGGGCATGGGCCACGTCGCCATCACCTCAGCCAGACCCGCCCTGATGCGCGGCTACTTCAACACGGTCTTCGAGGCCCGCCTCACCGACTACATCGACGAGACCATCAGCGGCGTCAAGCTCAAGATCCGGTTCCTGCGCGTCAACGAACGCCACCACTCGATCGCGATCGCCGCCGTCCGCGGCCTGCCCATCGACCCGGTCCGCACGCGCGTACAGCATCTCAACATCCAGGCCGCGTCCCTCGACGACCTGGCGCAGAGCTACCGGCGCGTGCACGAACTCGGCTTCGACATGGCCCTGTCCGTGGGTCAGCACACCAACGACAAGGAGCTGTCGTACTACGCCCGCACGCCCTCGGGCTTCGAGTGGGAGGTCGGCTGGAACCCGATCGTCATCGACGAGAGCACCTGGCAGCCCTCCACCCACCAGGGCATCAGCATCTGGGGCCACACGCCCGTCGGCCGGACGATCATCGACAAACTCGACCAGTTCCGGCTCGGCGCCCGCTCCCTGGGCCGCCCGGAGATCGCCGTCCCGGCGCTCAGCGGTGCCGGCATCCCCGACGACTGACAGCCGGCAACGGGCAGAGAACACGCGACCGATGGAGCACGCATGACCCCCGAGCCGACCATGTCCGGGATCTTCCCGGTCTGGCTCCGCGAGGACCTGACGAGGGCAGCCGCTCTCCAGTACTGGAAAGAGCCGCACGCGCGGATCGTGTCGCAGCTGCCGGGCCTCGTCGAATACCGCCAGCACCACTTCTCGCCCACGGATCACGGCTACTGGCCGTCGTCCCCCACGGTGGGCACCGCCGTTCCCGCGACCTGGCGCTGCGACGGTATCGCCGAAGCCCGCATGACCGGCGTGGCCGCCGTCCTCACCGCCCCCGTCCACATGCGGGAGGTCTATCTCGACGAACAGAACGTCTTCGCCCGGGTGCTCGGCAACCTCACCGGCCCCCGGGGAGGCCGCTGGTGGACCGACGGCCATGACCCGGGCGTCGGCCACCGCACGGTGCTGCTGCTGCGCCGGCGTCGCGGAGTGAGCCGCCGCGCGTTCCACCGGTACGTCCACCACCGCATCGGTCCCGCGCTCCATCAGGCCGGTGCAGGCGATCTGCGCACGTACGCCTTCCTGCGCTGGTCCCCGCTCGCGCACCCCACACCCGGCGTCTCGCACGACAACCCGCCGTTCCGGCGCTACCACGGATGCGTCGTGCTCGGAACCGCCGACCGCGCGGCCGTGGACGACATCCTGGCGTCCACGGCCGTCGCCGGCCTGGTCGCCGACCAGCACACGGTCATGACGGCCGTCCACGCCTTCGCCGTCGAGCACACCGAGCCGGTCATCGGCAGGGATCCACGGCTCGGTACCTGACCTGCCCGTCCCGACCGGGCAGGTGCTTTCGGCCATGGCAGGATGAGTCGCCGTAAGTGCACCGCTGTCAGTCCGTGAGGTTGTGTCGTGGCATCGAAGCCCGTGGTCCGCGCCCCGATCCGGAGCAACGCCCGGTCCAACCGGGCCCGGATCCTGGCCACCGCCCGGCAGGAACTGGGCCGGAACCCCGATGCCACCCTGGAGGAGATCGCCCGGGCCGCGGGCGTGGTGCGCCGTACGGTGTTCGGGCACTTCCCCGGGCGCGCGGCCCTGGTCGAGGCGCTCGCCGAGGAGGCCGCCGAGGCCCTGCAGGCCGCCGTCGCACGGCAGCCCGGCGCGGCGGAGCCGCCCGAGCGCGCGCTGGCCCGCTTCGTCCTCGCGATCTGGCCCGTGGGCGACCGCTACCGCCTGCTGCTGGCGCTGGCCCGTCAGGACCTGGGCATGGAGCGGGTGTCCGAGGTGCTGTCCCCGGCCCGCGAGGAGGCCGCGGTCATCCTGGAGCACGGACAGCGGCAGGGCGTCTTCCACGACCACCTGCCGCCGGCCGTGCTGAACGCCGGCCTGGAGGCCCTGACCCTGTCCCTGCTGGAGAGCGTCAACGCGGGGGCGTGGGAGGACGACGGCACCCGGTCGGCTGTCGCCACGCTGGTCGCGGCGGGCGTACCGGAGCGGCAGGCGGTCGACGTGGTCGAGGCGGTCGCCGCGGAGGTACGCGACGAGGGCTCCGACGAGGGTTAGTCACGCTTGCGAGGCGTCCGGTCGGAAGGTGACCGTGCGACCGGTGAAGCGCGCGGCGACACCGCTCGCCGTCGGCGTGAGAGACCGCAGGTGGAGGCCCTCGGGGATGTTCCGCAGCGGGATCGGGGCCGCGAAGATCCTGTCGAGCAGGGCCTTCGCCGGGCCGGGCAGGACTCCCTCGGCGACACGGAAGTCCGTGAACGCGATGCGGTTGCCTGAGACCGCCGAGACGGCCGTGCTCACGGTGGCCTGACCGCCCAGGGGGAGGGCGACGGTCGCCCGGACCCGGCCCGGCTCGGAGTCCGGGGAGAGTCGCAGGCCGAGCGCGTCGGACAGGTCCTCGTACGAGAGGAACGCGGTCGCCTCCACGGCGCGCGCATGGGCCTCGTCGGCGTCGCCGGAGGTCTTCAGGTCGTCGA
Source organism: Streptomyces sp. Ag109_G2-15 (assembly GCF_900215565.1). Taxonomy (NCBI): domain Bacteria; kingdom Bacillati; phylum Actinomycetota; class Actinomycetes; order Kitasatosporales; family Streptomycetaceae; genus Streptomyces; species Streptomyces sp. Ag109_G2-15. Next base: position 6,974,258 of record NZ_OCNI01000001.1, on the reverse strand, counting down.
TGCCGAGGGTGAGTCGGGTGATCGGCAGGGGCCGCGTCGAGCCGTGCGCGGGGATGTCGTGGGCGGTGATGTCCACGTGCCGCAGGGTGCCGGAGGCCAGCTGGGTGAGTACCGGGAAGCCGCTGACGTGCACCGAGGGGCGGTTCGGGGTGTCCATGCCGTCCTGGAACGCCCTGGCCGTACGACTCTCCACGCGGCCCGCGACGAACCGGTCGGCCGTGACGCCGGTCAGGACCAGTGCCGCCAGGGACGCGGTGGCGACGATCACGATCCTGCGGCGGCGCCCGGGGGGCGGGGGGCTGATGTACACGGAGCCGTCGCCATAGGCGGGTTGGGTGTCGTACGAGGACTGGGACACGGGTTTCCTCCAGGGGATGAGGGCGCTCAGGCGCCGATGGGCTCGGGCTGACGGAGCCGGTCGACGTGCGCTGCGGCGAGGTCACGGTCGACTCCCACGGCGATGAGGGCGGCGGCCGCGGTGTGCGTGCCGTCGTCGGACCACGTGCCGTTGTTGACGCAGTCGAGCAGCGCCAGGACGTAGGCCTCCAGGGCGCGGCTGAGCGCGGTCTCCGGAACGTCGGTGTGAAAGACGCCCTGCCGCTGACCCGCGGCGATGATCGCGGTCGCGGTGGCGCGGGCGGGGCCGAGGACGCAGTCCACGTGTTCGGGGGCCAGGTCCTGGGGGGCGAGGCGCAGCAGCATGCGGTAGCGGTCGCCGATCGGCCAGAGCGTCAGCACGAAGCGCGCCAGGGCGGTGACCGCGTCCGGTATCGGGAGCGCGATCCCGTTGAGCGCGTCCCGCAGCGCCTTCGCCGCGTCCTCGACGAGCCCCTCGACGAGCGCGGACCGGCCGCCGAAGTGCCCGTAGACGGTACGCCGGGCCACGCCGGCGGCCTCGGCGATGTCGCCCAGGCTGCTCTCGGGGTCCCGCCCCAGCTGCTGTCGGGCCGCTTCCAGGATGCGGGTTCTCGTGGTGAGCGTCCGGCGTCGGTGGCCGGACAGGTCGGGTCGGTCGATCACGTCGGGACCTCCGGTCGGCGGGGGGCATCGCCCTATTGCACATCGTTGGGCAAGTAATACTTGCACATGGACGAGCAACAAACTAGTCTGCACATCGTTGGGCAATTAACTGCCCCACAGTGCCCACAGTGCCCGGGGTCGCACCCCGCACCCCGCACCGCTTCTGCCACCCCACCCCGAGGCTGCCGCTTCACCCCTAGGAGTTTGTGATGCCGCTCTTCGCCCAGACACCGGTCGAGAAGATGACCGGGCCCTATCCCCGGCGCTGGTTCGCGCTGGTCGTGCTGTGCCTGAGTCTGCTGATCGTGGTCATGGCCAACACGTCCCTGATCGTGGCCGCCCCCGACATGACCAAGGACCTGCAGCTCAGCAGCAGCGACCTGCAGTGGGTCATCGACGGCTACACCGTCCCCTACGCCGCGCTGATGCTCGTACTCGGCTCGATCGGCGACAAGTACAGCCGCCGGGGCGCCCTCGTCACGGGCCTGCTGATCTTCGCGGGCGGCTCGGTGATGGGCAGCCAGGTCGACCAGACCGACCTGGTCATCTCCGCCCGAGCGATCATGGGCGTCGGCGCGGCCGTGGTCATGCCGGCCACGCTCTCCCTGCTGGTGGCGATCTTCCCGAAGCGGGAGCGGGCCCGCGCCATCACCGCCTGGACGGCCACCTCGGGCCTCGCCATCGCCGTCGGCCCGCTGGTCGCCGGATGGCTGCTGCGGGACCACGCGTGGGGCTCGACCTTCCTGATCAACGTGCCGATCGCCGTCGTCGCCGTCGTCGGCGCGCTCGTGCTGGTGCCGCCGTCGAAGGCGGCGGGCATGGGCGGGATCGACTACGTGGGCGGTCTGCTGTCGATGGTCTCCGTCGGCTCCCTGGTGTACGCCATCATCGAGGGCCCGCACTTCGGCTGGGGCACCGGTCCCGTCACCGCGGCCGTGGTCGCCGGTCTGGGCTTCGTGGCCTTCACCGTGTGGGAGCTGAAGCACCCGAGCCCGATGCTGGACGTCCGCAAGTTCCGGCTGCGTCCCTTCAGCGGCTCGATGATCGCGGTTCTGTTCTTCTTCTTCGGCGCCTTCGGATCGATCTACTACTCCACGCAGTTCCTGCAGTTCGTCCTCGGTTACGACGCGCTGGAGACCGGTGTGCGCCTGCTGCCGCTGGCCGGTGCGGTCTTCGTCGGCGCCGCGGTGACCGGCCGGCTGACCCCGAAGCTCGGAGTGAAGGCCATGGTCGTGCCCGGCATGGTCATCGGCACCGTGGCCGTGTTCCTGCTCACCCGGATCGACCAGGGCTCGGCGTACACCGACTTCCTGCCCTCGCTGCTGCTGCTCGGCTTCGCAATCGGGCTGAGCGTCTCCCCCGCCACCGACACGATCATGGGCTCCTTCCCCGAGTCCGAACTGGGTGTCGGCGGCGGCGCCAACGACACCTCCCTGGAGCTGGGCGGCTCCCTCGGCATCGCCATCCTGGGCTCGCTGCTGGGCACCGCCTACAAGGACAAGCTGGGCGACCTGGTCGGCGGCCATCTCCCGGCCGCCGCGCTGGACAGCGCCAAGGAGTCCGTGGGGGCCGGCCTCGCGGTCGCCGGCCAGGTCGCGAAGAGCCCGTCCGGCGGCCCTCAGCAGGCCCAGGCCCTGGTGGACGCGGTGCACGAGTCCTTCGCCCACGGTGTCGCCCAGACCAGCCTCGTCGGCGGGATCATCATGACCGCCGGCGCCATGATCGTCCTGGCCGTCCTGCCCGGCCGTAAATCCGGCGCCGAGCACCGCCAGGAGAAGGCCGTGGAGGCCGAGAAGGAGCGCGCGGACGTCGCCTGACGCTTCACCCTCAGACGGACCGTGTCCTGAGCGGCACACGGTCCGGGACGGTGCCGGGAGGGGACGCCCGGCACCGTCCCTTTTTCCGCGTCTTTTCCGCGTCCGGAAGTCGGCGCCGGCAGCTTGTCCGGCCCTTCGGGAACGGCCTCCATTCGGGTGATCCGTAATGCGCCCCCGTGCTGCGGGGAGCCAGGGAACACGGGGCCATCGGGCATTCCGCGCTCGAACGGTGGTCGATTCGAAGTGGCAACCTCACGGTGGCCGACCGAAACTGAACCCGGCGGTTCGTGATCAGCAAGCACCCGCCCGATCCAGACGTTCCGGGAGATCGCATGGTGGAGCAGTCCTCAGAGGTCCATATATCCGGGCCGGACGAAGCAGTCGCCGCCAGGCAGAGCGGTTCCGGCCCGACGAGGACAGATACCGAGAAAAGGCTCGCGGGAATACTGGCCGACGTCTCGTGCGTCGAACAGGTTCCGCTCGACAGCCACTTCTTCACCGATCTCGGTGCCAATTCCTTGGTGATGGCCCAGTTCTGTGCGCGGGTCAGGAAAATACCGGATCTGCCGTCGGCGTCCATGAAGGACATCTACCGGCACCCCACGATCCGGAGCCTGACCGCGGCTCTCGCGGAAGCCACTCCCGCTCCCGCCGCTTCATCGCAACCGACGCCACCGCCGGCACAGCCGACAACGACGGCGACGCGCAGACCGAACCATGTGCTCTGCGGGGCGTTCCAGCTGCTGATTTTCCTGGGATACTCCCTGGTCGCCGGCTTTGTCACCGCCCGGGGCTACGAGTGGATTGCCGCCGGCTCGGGCCTGGTCCACATCTATCTGCGGTCCCTGTTCTTCGGGGGCATCGGGTTCGTGGCCCTGTGCATGTTCCCGGTCTTCGCCAAATGGATCCTCATAGGCCGCTGGAAACAGACGGAAATCCCTGTCTGGAGTCTCGCCTATCTGCGCTTCTGGTTCGTGAAGGTGCTGCTCCACGGCAATCCGATGATTCTCTTCGCCGGCAATCCGCTGTACGTGCTCTACCTTCGGGCACTCGGCGCGCGCATCGGCAAGGGAGTCACGATCCTCTCCCACTCCGTCCCGGTCTGCACCGACCTGCTCACGATCGGCGACGGTGCGGTGATCCGCAAGGAGTCGTTCTTCCTCGGCTACCGGGCCCACGCCGGTCGTATCCAGACCGGCCGGGTCACACTCGGCCGGGACGTGTTCATCGGGGAGAAGACCGTCCTCGACATCGACACGTCGATGGGCGACGGAGCCCAACTGGGGCACTCGTCCGCCCTGTACCGCGGCCAGGCGGTCCCGGACGGCGAGCACTGGCACGGGACCCCGGCCCTGCCCACGGAGATCGACTACATCAGGGTCGCGCCGGCGAAGTGCGGCACTTTGCGCCGGACCTGGTTCGGCCTCGTCAGCCTGCTCCAGCTGTTCTTCCTGTACATACCGCTGGCCGTCGGCGGGCTGTACATGCTGTTCAACGCGATCCCGGCGATCGGCAAGCGACTCGGCCCGGACACGACCTCACTCACGTGGGCGGAACTGATCTCCGACTCGCTGTCCCTGTCCCTCGCCCTGTTCCTCGGCTTCCTGGTCCTGGGCCTCGCCGCCCTGTTCACCGTTCCGCGTCTGGTGAGTCTGGCCGTCAAGCCCGACCGGGTCTATCCGCTCTACGGATTCCAGTACGCGCTGCACCAGGCAACGTCGCGCATGACGAACATCAAGTTCTTCAAGTGGCTCTTCGGTGACAGCTCCTACATCGTGTACTACCTTCACGCCCTCGGATACGACCTGTCCCGCGTCGAGCAGACCGGGTCGAACTTCGGTACCGAGGTGCAGCACGAGACCCCGTATCTGGTCTCCGTCGGCAGCGGCACGATGGTGGCCGACGGGCTCTCCATCGTGAACGCGGACTTCTCCAGTACGTCGTTCCGGGTGTCCCGGGCATCGATCGGACCGCACAACTTCCTCGGGAACAACATCGCCTATCCCACGGGCGGCAGGACAGGTGACAACTGCCTGCTCGCGACGAAGGTGATGATTCCCCTCGACGGTGAGGTCCGCGAAGGCGTAGGGCTCCTCGGCTCGCCCTGCTTCGAGATTCCCCGGTCGGTGGAGCGCGACTCACGGTTCGACGACCTCAGGACCGGAGAGACGTTCCATGGCCGTCTCGCCGCGAAGAACCGCTACAACCTCCGCTCGATGGTCCTCCATCTGTTCGTGAGATGGCTGCACACCTTTGTGCTCACGGCATTCGGGCTCGCGTCCGTCGACCTCTACGGCGTGCTCGGCCACGTGGTGATCGCCACCTATCTGGCACTCACGCTCGGGTTCTCCACCCTCTACTACGTCCTGCTGGAGCGCTGCATCACCAGGTTCCGTGCGCTGCGCCCCCAGTTGTGCTCCATTTACGACCCCTACTTCTGGTGGCACGAGCGCCTGTGGAAGGTGCCGGACCAGTACCTCAACATCTTCAACGGAACCCCGTTCAAGAGCCTGGTCTGGCGGCTGCTGGGCGTACGCATCGGCAGCAGGGTGTTGGACGACGGCTGCTACCTGACGGAGCGGTCCCTCACCACCATCGGCGACGACTGCACCCTCAACGCCGGGAGCAAGATCCAGTGCCACTCGCAGGAGGACGGCACCTTCAAGTCCGACGGCACCACGCTCGGCGCCGGCTGCACGCTGGGCGTCGGCGCCCATGTGCACTACGGCGTGACGATGGGCGACGGCGCCGTGCTGGCACCCGACTCCTTCCTCATGAAGGGCGAGGAGGTCCCCGCACGCGCACGGTGGGGCGGCAATCCCGCCGTGGACATGCCCGATGCCGCCGAACAGCTCAGCGGCAGCGACCGGACGACATCACCCTCTTCGGCCGACGCCTCTGCGGCGACCCTGAGTTGAGGAAGGCCATTCGATGGAAACCCACCTGGAAGCGGACCGGGAGTTCTGGAGCCGCGTGCTGACCGCCGGCGGTACCACCACGGTGCCACGCTGGGTTCGGGAGCCGGTTCCCGGAGCGGCCGAGCACGAGGTGTCGGTGCCGGACGACGTGGCGGACGCGGCCCGTGGGCTGGTGCGGCAGCTGGGCGTACCGGTCAGCGCGCTGCTGCTGGCCGCGCACGCCAAGGTGCTGGCCGCGCTGTCCGGCGAGCAGGACGTGGTGACGGGGTACGCCGCCGGGGTGCGGGGCGAGCCGCTGCCCTGCCGGCTGACGGTTCCCCCCGGGGCCTGGCGCGCACTGGTGGCGGCCGCTCAGCACGCCGAGGCGGAGCTGTTGGCGCACCGGGAGTTCCCGGTGGACGACCTGCGCCGGGAGCTGGAGGTGGCACAGCCGTCGTACGAGGTCGTGTTCGGTCCCCGGGGCGGGGCCGAGAACACGGTGGCCGACGACGGTGTCCTGCACGTGCACTGGTCCGACCGGGACGGGCGGCTGAGGCTGCGGCTCCGGTACCGTACCGACGTCCTGGACGCCACGAGTGCGGCCCGGATCGGCGGCTATCACCTGACGGCGCTGCGGCTGATGACGGCCGACGTGGACGCCGAGCACGCACGGCAGAGTCTGCTGTCCGCCGACGAAGTGCAGGAACAGCTGGAAGGGCTGGCCGGGCCCCGCCGGGTGCTGCCCGACGCGCGGGCGCACGAACTGTTCGAGCAGCGGGTACGGGCGCATCCGGAAGCGGTGGCGGCCGTGTACGGCGAGCAGCAGTGGACGTACGGAGAACTCAACGCGCGCGCGAACCGGTTGGCGCGGGCGCTGCTGGCGCGGGGGCTGGGCCGGGAAGACGTGGTGGCCGTGGTCACCGAACGCCATCTCGACTGGATGGCCGCGACCTTGGCGGTGTTCAAGGCGGGCGGCGCCTACCTGCCGATCGAGCCGCACTTTCCCGCCGACCGTGTCGCGGCGACGCTGTCGCGCGCGGGGTGCCGGCTGGTCCTGACCGAGTCCGGCAGCGCCCACACGCTCGACCAGGCCCTGGCCACCCTGCCCGGGGTCGAGAAGCTGCTGATCGAGGGGGCGTACGCGGAAGGGCACGCCGACGGTGACGTCGGAGTGCGGGTCGACGCCGGCCAGCTGGCCTACATCTACTTCACGTCCGGCTCCACCGGCGAGCCGAAGGGGGCGATGTGCGAGCACGCGGGCATGCTCAACCATCTCCACGCCAAGATCGACGACTTGGGGATCGGCGAGGGCAGTGTGGTGGCGCAGACCGCCCCGCAGTGCTTCGACATCTCGCTGTGGCAGCTGGTGTCCTCGCTGCTGGTGGGCGGGCGGACGCTGCTGGTCGGCCAGGACGTGATCGTGGACGTGGAGCGGTTCGTGGACACGCTGGTCCGCGGCCGGGCCGGTGTGGCGCAGGTCGTGCCCTCCTATCTGGAGGTCGTGGTCTCGTATCTGGAGCGGCACCCGCGCGCGTTGCCGGACCTGCGCTGTGTGTCGGTGACCGGTGAGGCGCTGAAACGGGAGCTGGTCCAGCGGTGGTTCGCGATCCAGCCGGGGATCAGGCTGGTCAACGCCTATGGACTGACCGAGACTTCGGACGACACCAATCACGAGGTCATGGACGCGGTCCCGGAGCGCGTTCTGCTGGGGCGTGCGGTCAACAACGTGCACGTCCATGTCGTGGACGAGCATCTGTCGTTGGTGCCGCTGGGCGCCCCGGGGCTGATCGCCTTCTCCGGTGTCTGCGTGGGCCGTGGGTACGTCAACGATCCCGAGCGGACCCGTGAGGCCTATCGCGAGGACCCGTTCCGTCCCGGTGAGCGGCTCTACCTCGGGGGTGACTGGGGGCGCTGGCACCCGGGCGGCAAGCTGGAGTTCCTCGGCCGCCGGGACAACCAGGTCAAGATCCGCGGCTTCCGTATCGAGATCGGCGAGATCGAGAACGCCCTGCTGCGGGTGGCCGGGGTGCGGGACGGTGCGGTGGTCGTCGCCGAGCGGGCCGGCCGGAGCAAGCATCTGATCGCCTTCTACACGGGCCGGCGCCTGGACGCGGACCGGCTGCGCGAGGCGCTGGGTGCGGTACTGCCCGGCTACATGATCCCCTCGGCCTTCCACTGGCAGGCCGGCCTGCCGCTGACCGCAAACGGCAAGATCGACCGGAAGGCGCTCACCGCCCTGGCCACGCAGCCGGAACCCTCCGTGGCCGGCGCGGACGAGAGCGTCCCGCTCACCCCGACCGAGCGGAGGCTGGCGGCCGCCTGGGCGGATCTGCTGGGCGTCCCCGAGCACCGGATCGGCCGCGAGGACCACTTCTTCGACGCCGGGGGCACCTCCCTGACGGCGGTCAAACTCACCATCGCGCTGGACCGCGCGGTGTCCCTCAAGGACATCACCCGGCACCCGGTACTCGCCGACCTGGCCGCCCTCCTCGACGGCACGCCCCGGCCCCACCCGGAGCTGCTCCAGCCGCTGTCGGCAGCGGGCGGTGCGCCTCGGTGCGCGCTGGTGTGCTTCCCCTACGCGGGCGGCAACGCGGTCAACTACCAGCCGATGGCGAGCGCGTTGGCGGGCCACGGCATGGCGGTCCTCGCGGTGGACCTGCCCGGTCACGACCTGGCGTCCCACCCCGAGCCGTTCGCGTCGATCGCGCAGGTGGCGGAGCGGGTCGCCGCCGAGATCACCGCGCGCGGCCTGGCCCGGGTCGTGCTCTGGGGCCACTCGTCGGGCACCGCACCGGCGTTGGAGACGGCCAGGAGACTCCAGGAGCAGGGTGTGGAGGTACCGCGCGTGTTCCTCGGCGCGCAGTTGCTCGGCACCGCCGCCGACCGGCACGCCGCCGTCGGCGAACTGACGAGCCGGAGCAACGCGGAGATCGCCGCGCGGCTGACCTCGGACAGCGGCTACACGGAACTCGCGGAACTGAACGCTCAGCACGCCGAGCACATCGGTGCCGCCTACCGGCACGACTGTGTGTCCGCGCACCGCTATTTCTGCGCCGCGCTGGACGGGCCGCCGCCGGTGAAGCTGTCCGCGCCGGTCTCGGTGGTCGTCGCCGCCGACGATCCGCACACGGCCGGCCACGCCCACCACTACCGGGACTGGCTGCTCCTGGCCGAGCACGTGGACCTGCACGAGCTGGCCGACGGCGGCCACTACTTCACGCGCACCCGTCCGGCCGAGGCAGCACGGGCCGTCCTGGGTGTCGTGGCGCCGCTGGCCTCCAACTGAGCCGCGCAGCGCCTCAAGACGGGCAACCGAAGGGAAACCGAGATGTCGTCCTCACCCCTGGCAGCACCTCTCGACGTGGAGCTGCGGCCGGACAGACCCGCGATCCTGCACGTCGATTCCCCCGGTGACGCGGCGAGTTGGGCGGCCGAGCACCGCGAGTCGCTGCGTGCGCAGGTCACCGAGCACGGGGCGCTCCTCGTCCGCGGCCTGGCACTGCGGGACGCGTCCCGGACCGGTGCCGTCTTCGCCGCGCTCGCCGGCGCACTCATGCCGGAGCGGGAGGCCTTCGCCCCCCGTGAGGCGTACGGCCCGGGGCTGTACTCCTCCACGACCTGGCCGGCCAACCAGCCGATGTGCATGCACCACGAGTTGAGCTACCGGCTGGAGGTTCCCGGCCTGATGCTGTTCGCGTGTCTGACCGCGCCCGACGAGGGCGGGGCGACCGCGGTGGCCGACGCGGAACAGGTGCTCCAGGCACTGCCCACCAAGCTGACGGAACGGTTCGAGCAGGAGGGCTGGCTGCTGACCCGCTCCTACAACGACGAGATCGGGGCCTCCCTGACGGAGTCGTTCGGCACCGAGGACCACACCGAGATCGAGCACTACTGCCGCGCCCACGCCATCGACTTCGCCTGGCAGCCCGACGGCTCCCTGCGCACCGAGCAGCGCCGCAGCGCGATCGTGCGGCACCCGCTCACCGGCAGGCGCTGCTGGTTCAACCAGATCGCCTTCCTCAACGAGTGGACGCTGGCCCCGGAGGTGCGCGAGTACCTGGTGGACGTCTACGGGGCGGACGGGCTGCCGTTCAACACCCGCTACGGAGACGGCACGCCGATCGGCGAGGACGTCGTCCAGCTGCTCAACACCACCTACGAAGAGCACACCCGACGCGAGCCCTGGCAGGCCGGTGACCTGATGCTCGTCGACAACCTGCGCACCGCGCACAGCAGAGAGCCCTTCACCGGAGAGCGGCAGGTACTGGTCGGCATGGCCGAGCCCCGCCGCCTGGCCGACTGCTGGCCGACCTCGGAGGCGAGCGAGCGATGACCCAACTGCTGTCCAGCGCCACCCAGCGGACCCTCACTCACGGGGTCGCGGTGCCGACGTTCGCGGTGATCACCGGTACGCAGGTGCAACAGGCGCTCAGCGGGCACGAGAAGCAGATCGTGGAGCTGGTCGAGGCCACCTACCGGCTGCACGGCGCCGGCGACTCGGTCAACCCGCCCTCCTACTTCCTGCGCTTCCCCGACCGCCCCACCGCGCGGATCATCGCGCTGCCCGCCTCCATCGGCGGGTCGGTGCATGTGGACGGGCTGAAGTGGATCTCCAGCTTTCCAGAGAACGTGAGTGCCGGGCTGCCCCGGGCCTCCGCCGTCCTCATCCTCAACGACCACGACACGGGCTACCCGTTCGCCTGTCTCGAAAGCTCCATCATCAGCGCGACCCGCACCGCGGCGTCCGCCGCGCTGGCCGCCGACTGGCTCAGCCGCAACCGGACGCGCCCCACCCGGGTCGGCTTCTTCGGGACCGGGCTGATCGCCCGCTACATCCACACCTTCCTGGCCGGCACCGACTGGACGTTCGACACGATCGGCGTGCACGACCTGTCCGCCGAGAGCACCACCGGATTCTGCGGCTACCTGCGGGAGGCCGGCACCACCGCCGAGGTCGTCGTCCACGACAGCGCCGAGGACCTCATCCGCTCCAGCGACCTGGTGGTCTTCGCCACCATCGCCGGCGAGCCGCACGTCACCTCCCCGGCCTGGTTCGACCACAACCCGCTGGTCCTGCACATCTCCCTGCGCGACCTCTCCCCCGAGGTCCTGCTCGCCTCCGCGAACTTCGTGGACGACGTCGAGCACTGCCTGAAGGCCGACACGTCCCCCACCTGGTCGAACAGCGCACCGGCAACCGCGACTTCCTGAACGGCACGCTCAACGACGTGATGCTCGGACGGGCCGCCCCGCCGCAAGACCGCCCAGTGATCTTCTCCCCCTTCGGACTCGGCGTGCTCGATCTCGCCGTCGGCAAGTACGTCTACGACGAAGCAGCAGGCGCGGGCAACCTCCGCCTCATCGACGACTTCTTCCACGACCTGCGCCGGTACGGCTGAGGCCGTTGCCCTCAGCCCTGGCACCAGGAGGACCACCGTGCCCGTAATTTCCGCTCCTCATGACTTCAACGAAGGCAGTCTCTTCGTCGACCTCGGGTCGATCTTCGGATGCCCCCTCTACCTGAAGTGCGAGGGCTTCAACTTCGCCGGCTCGATCAAGTTGAAGGCCGCGAACGAGATGGTGGAGAGCGCCGAGCGCGACGGAATCCTGACGCCGGATTCCATCCTCGTCGAGTCGTCCTCCGGGAACCTGGGCGTGGCGCTCAGCATGATCGCCGCGAGCAAGGGCTACCGGTTCCTGTGTGTGACGGACTCCCGTTGCAACCTGTCGACCCGACTGCTGATGGAGGCGCTCGGCAGCCAGGTGCACGTCGTGGCCGACCTGGACGCGAACGGCGGCTTCCTGGGCACCCGGATCGAGTACGTCCGCGCGCTGGTCGCGTCCGACAACCGGTACGTGTGGCTCAGCCAGTACACCAACGCGGGCAACTGGCGGGCGCACTACCGTACGACCGCACCGGAGATCGCCAGTCACTTCCCGCGCCTGGACGTGCTGTTCGTCGGGGCGGGCACCGCCGGGACCCTGATGGGCTGCGCGCGCTACTTCCGGCAGTGGCACCGGCCGGTGCGGATCGTCGCCATCGACAGCGTCGGTTCGGTGGCCTTCGGCGGCAAACCTGGCCGCCGGATGATCCCCGGCCTGGGCATGAGCATGGTTCCCCCGCTGCTCGACGAGTCCTTCGTGGACGAGGTGATCCCGGTGGAGGAGGCCGACACCATCCGTACCTGTCACCGCATGGCCAGACGCGGCTTCCTGTTCGGCGGCTCCACGGGGACGGTGGTCAGCGGCGCGACGGACTGGCTGTCCCGGCACAACACACACGGCCTCACCGCGGTGGCCATCGCACCCGACCTCGGCGAGCGCTACCTCGACACCATCTACCAGACCAACTGGCTGCAGGACCTCTACGGCGACCACATACTCGACGACGAGCAGATGATCGCCCTGCCCCGCAAGACCAAGCCCACCTCCGAGACCCCGGACCACCGAACGGGACCGTGACGGCGGATCCCGGTCGCACCTCACAGTGAACGCACAGCTCGTGTTCCTCCTCTTGCACAGCGACACCCCCCAAAGGAGAGGAACACGCTGTGCGTTCACGTGCACGCATACGCCTGCACCCTGCCGGACCCGTCCTCCTCGCCCTCGCCGCCGCCGGAACCGTACTGGCGGCACCGAGCGCCACCGCTTCCCCGCCGGAGCCGTCGTCCCGCGCCGACCTGCGCGCGGACGTGAACCGTGACGGGCAGGTGGACATCAGCGGCACCACCGACGAGACGGGCGAGGACTCCTGGTCCGTCGGACGCGGAGCGGTCTATCTGCCCAACCTCGACGACGACACCAAGCGGTGCCCGGTCACCGGCCCCGGCGGCAGACGGCTGTCCGACGCCGAGCTGGCCGCCTGCAACGACGGCGCCGACAAGAAGGTCAACGGCGCCGCGGACGCCGCCGACCTCGCCCGGGTCCGCTCCGTCCCGATGCCGGATCTCGCGGCGGACGCCAGGGGCAGCCTGAAGATCACCACGGGAGCCGAGCACACCCACGTCTTCCTGAAGCGTTCCGGCACCTGGGTCCTGGTCACGCCCCGGACCCGGCTGAGCGCGGCCGAGCTGCGCTCCGGCGTGGAGTTCGGCGTCGAGGCCACCGACGTGATCCGGGACAGCGCGGAGTGGGACGGCCGTGCGGTGATCCGGCTGACCGTGAGGTCCGCCGGCGGGGCCACCTCGGACTCGGTCACCCTGCGGGTCGCACCGCTTCTGACGCAGCATCACCTGCAGGACACCCAGCAGGTGATGGTCACCAAGGTCCGGGGCGGGGGCGCGTACGGGCGCCTGCAGCGGAGGTTCGTCAAGGACCTGGGGAAGGAGGTGACGAAGGCCGGCATCACCAAGCCGCTGGTCACGTTCGACAAGTACGGGGACCCCTGGGCCCAGGACTTCGTGGAGCCGGCCTACGTCAGCATGACGGGTCCGGGCGGCCACCGGCAGGTGATGCGGGTGCTGCTGCGCTCCGCCCAGCTGGACCGGGAGGCGGGCCGGGAGCTGTTCGAGAAGGTGCGCGGCCGGAACATCGGCGTCGTCCAGGTCACCGACCGGGCCCGCCCGGACGACTGGTCGCTCAACTCCATGGGCAACCTGGAGACCATCCCGCCCTACGCGCACGGCGGGCGCTCGTTCCCGGCCGGACGCATCATCATGGGCCGGCGCAAGGACAGCGGGGCGCGCCCGTCGAAGGCGATGCGCACGCTGCTCAGGTCACAGGGCCTGCAGGACCCGCTGCTGCTCGACACCTCCTGGCTGGGCGTCGGCCACGTCGACGAGTTCGTGCAGTTCCTGCCGGCCGACACCCCGCGAGGCTGGCGAATCGGCATCGCCGACCCGAAGTCCGGGCTGGGGCTGCTGCGCGACGCGCAGCGCGACGGCCACGGCAGGACGAAGATGTTCTCCGTCCCGGGCCTGAACGGCGAACCGGCGCCCAAGGAGACCATCGACCAGGCGCTCGCCTCCCGGCACCTGGTGGCCGACAACGAGATGGCTGCGCGTCGCATCGCGGCCAACCTGGAGATCCTGAAGCGGGAGACGGGCATCACCGACGACGAGGTCGTCCGGGTACCCGCCCTGTACACGCGCGAGTCGGAGGCGCAGAACGGCCGCGGACGGCCCGTTCCCGTCCCCCGCCTGACGCGCCTGGGCGCCGGCTCCGCCCTCGCGGGCGCGCTCCGGGATCACGGCCAGCAGAAGTGGCTCGCCGGGAAGGGGCCCGATGCGCGTGCGGCGGCTCCCGCGACGGTGACGACCAGCGCGTACGTCCCCGGAGCGGTCAACGGTGTGCTCCTCGGCCGCGACCGCTATCTGGCCCCGCGTCAGTGGGGACCCGTCATCGGCGGCAAGGACATCTTCACGGAGGCGGTCACCGCCACGTACCGGCAGGCCGGCCTGAAGGTGTCGTACATCGACGACTACTACACGTACCACCTGGGCATGGGCGAGGTGCACTGCGGCACCAACACCCTGCGCGACGCGTCGGCCGCGTGGTGGCAGCTCCCGCAGAAATAATCGATCGCACGAGCGAATCGGCCGGGGCACAATCCACGGATGCGCATCACCGCGGACCACCTGCTCTCCGCGCTCGAACCACTGCCGTTCCCTGCCCGCCTGTCCCTGACCGCGAGAACCGCGCACGGGCTGGCGGGCAGCGAGCAACTCGCCCCGCTGCTCGCCGACCTGGACGCACGCGGGCCGTACGAGCGGCGGCTCGCGGCGCTGGCCGCCTTCGCCGCACAGGACGCCGGCTTCCTCGCCGCGCGGCTGGCCGACCCCGACCCGGTCGTCGCCGGATACGCGCTGCGGGCCGCCCGCGTCCTGCCCGTGCCGGACGAGGCGGTGGAGGCGGCGTACGACGACGCACCGGCCGCCCTGCGGCACCGGTTGGCCCGTCTGCTCGCCTCCGGGGGCCGTACCGCGCTCGCCGAGCGGCTGGTCGTACGACGGCGGGCGGAGTGGGGCGACGCCGAAGCCGCGCGGCTGCTGCCGGCCTGTTCGACCCCCTTCGTGGCGGAGCACCTGCCCGCGCTCGCGCACGCCGTCGGCGGCTGGACGAAGCTCGCGCGCCGCCATCCCGGTCCCGTCCTGGACCACGCGGAGGCCTCCCTGGCCGAACGCACCCGCGGAAAGCAGCGGGAGGAGTGGTGGCGGCTGCACGCCGCGACGGTCGCCGTGCTCGCGCCGCTGCGCCCCGAGCGGGTGCTGACCCTGCTGGAGCGGTACGGACCCCACAGCCTGCCGCCCGTGCTGAACGGTGGGCTCGGCCCACTGGCCACCACCGACGCCGAGCGGGTGGTGCGCTGGATCACCTCCCCCGACCGCCGCGAACAGCGCTACGAGCCCATGCCGCGGCCGGGGGTGCTCCGCAGGCTGGTACGGGCCGAGCCCGCGTCGCTGCCCGCCCTGGGCCGGCACTGGCTGCACCGCGACGACCACTTCGCCGCGCTGCTGAAGGCCATGGCCCCCGGCCGGCGGCCGGCGTTCCTCGACGCGGTGACCGCCGACGGGGTGCGCAGGGAGCCGGCTCTGGCCGTACTCGACCTGCTGCCCCGCGAACGCCGCTGGGCGGAGGTGCGGCGGGCGGCGGCCGAGGCCACCGGCGAAAACTGGTGGGCGGACGATCTGGACACCCTCGGCCACGGCCCGTTCGAGGAGGCACGCTCCGTGCTCGCCGCGATCCGCCGGCCCGACGCCGCCGACCGGGCCGTCGCCTGGCCCCTGTTGGTGGCGGCCGCCGCCCGGGACGGCGGCCGCGACACGGTCACCGAGGTGCTGACCGAGGCGGGGCGCCTGCGCAACGACCATGATCCGGTGCGCGCCGCGGCACTGCGCGCACTCGCCGCGGTGCATCCGCGGCTGTTCGGCTCCGACGACGCCGCGCTGCTGGACCGGATCGCCGTCGACGCCCTGGAAGCCCGCGACTGTTCGATCGACACCCGGACCGCGGTCCGCACCCTCGCCGCGCGCGTCCTGGCCGAGTACGCCACGGACGGGGCATCGGCGCTGCGACCCTGGGCGCTGCGCACCCTGGAGCGGATCACCGCCCGGGCCGGTGCACCCGACTTCGGCCCGCTGCACCGGATCCTGCGCCGCGGCCAGGAGCACCAGGTGTTCGCGGCGCTGCGCCCCTGGCTCGAAGCCGCGGCCGGGCGCGCCGACTTTCGGCTGCTGCTGGGCCTGGCCGACGCCCTGGGGCCACGCGCCCGGCTGATCCCGGAACTGCAGGACATGCTGGCCACAGCCCTGGAACGCGGCGACGACGACACCTTCGAGGCGGCCGCGGCCCAGTGGCTCGCCGCACCGGCCACCCGCGACGAACGGGTCGCCGAGATCGTCGCGCGCGAAGCGTCGGCGGTCGTCCTCCCGTCCGTACGGCGCGTGCTGGCCCGGCGGCGCACGGACCTGCTGGACGTGCTGCTCGCCGACGCTCCGCCGTACGGCCGTTTCCTGGTGCCCGGCGCCGGGCGCCCGCTGCCGAACCTCGGCGACAGCGACCGCTGGCTGCCCCGCCAGCAGCAGGCCGCGGCACGGCTCGCCGGACAGGCGGCCGCGGACGCCTCCCTTCCGCTCGACGACCGGGCCGCCGCGATCCGGGCCGCCGCACCGGTCCCGGAGCTGGGACGCGCCCTCGCGATGCGGTTCAAGGACGACGGTGAGACGGTCGTCGCCGAGGCCGCGCTCGCCGCGCTGCCCTGGACCGACCGGCCGCACCAGGCCCTGCCGGTGCTGCTGGAGCAGGCGGGCGGAGACCGGGCGAGGGTCGCGGTGTACGCGGCGGAACGCGCCGCCCGCTTCACCGCCCCGTCCGAACTCGCCCTGCAACTCGGCCCGTTGCTGACCGGTGAGCGGTCCGCGAAGGTGACCTCCCGCAAGGAGGCCGTACGGCTCGCCGCCCGCTTCCTGCCTCCGGAGCAGGCCGTGACCTTGCTGGCTCGCGCCTTCCACGCCCCCGACCGCCACCCGGACGTGCGGTCCGCCGTCGTCCGCGCGCTGCCGCCGCTGCTCGGCATGCCCGAGGCCTGGGACCTCCTGCGGGACGCCGCACACGACGACGCACCCGCCGTGCTGGAGGCTCTCCTGCACGTCACCCCCTGGGAGCTGGGCGAGGCACACCGCGCCCCGTACGCCGCCCTGGTCGACGCGGCGTACGACGCCTGCCTGGCGTCGGCCGACGGCTTCGCGGGCTACGGCGCACTGCAGGCCGTGGGCGTGTGGACCCGTTTCGCCCCCCGGCTGGCCGACCGGCTCTCCCGTACGGTCTGCGATCTCGGCAGCCGTACGCACTGGCAGTACGCGGCGTGGGTGCTGTGCGGCCTGGCCGTCTCCGACCTCCCGCATCCCGTCGGTGGTGCGGCACCGGGCAGCATGTTCCACGGTGCGGTGGCCGGGTTGATGGCCGCCCTGCACGAACCCGAGGGCGGCTGCGACGCGTTGGAGCACCGGGACCTGCCCGCCCTGCAGCGGCTGCGGACCCTGGTGTCACTGGGGTCCCACGAGTCCGTGCCGCCCGAGCTGCTCGCGGCGCTTGTCGGGCAGCTGGCGCCGGAACCGCTGCTGACGGCCGAACGCGCGGAGCTGCTGGGCCGGATGGTCGACCGCGCCTCGGAGCCGGCCGCGCTCCTCGGACGCCTGCAGGACCTGGCGGACGCCCTGGAGGGCGCCGGAGTGACCGTCGCGGCGCAGACCGCCGTCCGGTTGCGGGCTTCCTGGATACGCCCCGCGCCGTCGCAGGACACCGGGGCCGTTCTGGCGGCGGCCGACCGGCTGGCCCGGGACCGCGGCGCCGCCACCGGCCTCCTGGCCCTCGCGCTGGTCACCGCGACGGGCGGCAGCCTCGGCTGGCCGGAGGAGTGGCGGTCCCTGCTGCGCCTGCTCCGCAGGCACGCGCAGCCCGATGTACGCCACGAGGCGTACCGGACGGTGACGGAGTCGGAGTGACGGCCCCGTCGGGCGGGGGCACCGGCTACCGGCCCCAGATCCTTCGGTAGGCGTCCCGGTAGCCCGGTGGGTCCCAGGTCGTGGTGGCGTCGCTGTTGGCGGCCGTGGCCAGGTGGACGGGGGCGACATAGCCACTGGCGGGCCGGCCGGAGTAGGCGCGGTTGAACTCGTCGATGATCTGCCAGCCCTGGAGGGTCAGCGGCTCGGGAACCGTGGCCGCCTGGTACTGCCGGGTCTCGATGCGCTGGAAGGCGGACGGGTCGCCGTCACCGGCACCGATGTTGTAGGGCGGGCAGGAGCCCTTCCGGCCGGCGGCGCGGAACGCCGGGGCGGCATCGGCGAAGTACAGGTCGTTGATGGCGACGGAGTGGGTCCACCTGTTCCGGTAGCGGGAGAGGAGGGACGAGACCTCCCGCGGGGTACGGCTGCTCGCGTCCGAGATGGGGATGTTCTCGTACGCGAGCAAGTGCACGCTCGGACAGGTGGCGAGTTCCTTGCGGATCAGCTCGGACTTGTCCTTGGCGAACGGGATCGAGGCGTCGGTGATGAGCACGACCCCGGCGCGGCCGTCGGAGTCCACGATGATCCACTGTCCGCTGATGGCGGCCACGTCCTCGACTCGGGTCGTGACGTTGGTGAAGAGCGGGGGCCGCCGGCTGGGGCCGGGGGCGGCGAGCGCGTGCCAGCCGACGAGCGGGATGTGCTGCGCGTCGGCCTGGGCCACCTGCTGGGAGGTCGAGTTGGGGTCGAAGCCTCCGATGACGATGCCCGAGGGCTTGAGGGTCACGGCCTGGCTCATGGCCGCCTGAATGCCGGCGGGGGTGCCTCCGCCGTCGATCACCCGGACGTTCCAGCCGATGACGCGCGCGGCCTCCCGTACGCCCTTGGCGGCGCCCGCGACTCCGGGATTGGTCATGGTCTGGGCGACGAAGACGACGTTCTTGCCGGACACCGCCCGGGGGCCGGTCGTCGGTCCGCCCCAGGGCATGTCCGTCTTCTCCGCCGTTTCGACGGTGGCCCGGGCCTTGGCGTGGACCGCGGGGCAGCCGGCCGGGCCGGTGGTGGAGCCTCCCTGGACGTCCGAGGAGCCGTGGTCGCAGCCGGCAAGGGTGGCTGCCGCCGCTGTCAGCAGGGCTGAGGCGGTGTAGCGGGCCCTGCCGAGGCCGCGGCCGGCCTTGCGGGTGCCGTACACGGGAACTCCTCTCAGGTGGAGGCGAGCGGGAGGACGCGACGCGATCACGGGGGTGGGGGCGGCGCGGAGGGCAGGTCGCGGGCGGCGGTGCCGGCGCGCATGCGGCGGCGAGCGGAGTAGCCCGCGAGGCCGACGGCGAGGAGCAGCGTGCCGCCGTAGAACAGCGGGGTCGTCCAGAAGTCGCCGCCCAGCTGGGCGATGCCGGTGAGACCGACGGCCAGGACGGTGACGGCGACGAGCGTGCCCAGGGGGTTGGCGCGGCCGGGTCTGACGGCGGTGGAGCCGAGCAGGGCGCCGGCGAAGGCGGGCAGCAGGTAGTCCAGGCCGACGCTCGGGTTGCCGACCTGCAGCTGCGCCGCGAGCAGCACCCCGGCGAAGCCGGTGATCAGCCCCGATGCGGTAAAGGCGTAGACGGTGTACTTGCGGGTCGGGATGCCGAGCAGGTCGGCGGCGCGCGGATTGGATCCGACGACGTACAGACTGCGGCCGAGCGGCAGCCGCTCCAGGACCAGCCAGAGGACGGCGACGAGGGCCAGCACGTAGAAGGCGGGAACGGGCAGGCCGAGGAACGTGGAGTCGTAGACGTCGGTGAACCCCGTGGGGAGTCCTGCGGGGCCGGGGACGATGCGGGCGCCGCCGGTGACCCATCCGGTCACGGCGTACAGCATGCTGCCGGTTCCGAGGGTGGCGATGAAGGAGTCGATCTGCCCGAACTCGACGATGACGCCGTTGAGGACGCCCACGACGGCCGCTCCGACGAGGACCGCGAGGCAGGCGAGCGGCCACGGCCAGTGTCCTTCGACGATCAGCTGCAGCACCATGACGTGCGCGAGACCGAGGCCGTAGCCGATGGAGAGGTCGAACGCCCGGGTCACGATGGGGACCATGGCGGCGAGCGCGAGGATGGCCGGGATCGACTGGGTGGCCAGGATCGCGTTGATGGTCTCCCGGGTGGGGAAGGTGCCGGGGAGGGCGAGGGAGAAGACCAGGAAGAGCAGGGCCGTCAGGGCCAGCAGGCCGTAGGCGGCGACGAGGTGGCCGCCCGGTCGGGGCCGGCGCGGTCTGGGCGGGGAGGGCGAGGCGGTCACGAGGTGGTCGTGGTTCCGGAGCCGGGCAGGGCGGAGGCGGCCCGGGTGAGCCCGGAGACCGTCAGGTCCGCACCGCTCAGCTCGGCCGTCAGGGATCCGCGGACGAAGACCAGGGCGCTTCTGCACACATGGGTGACCTCCTCGAAGTCGGTGGAGATGAGCAGGGCCCCGAGGCCGGCGGCCAGGGCCTGGTCGAGCAGGCGGTGGACCGTGGTCCGGGCACCGATGTCCACGCTCGCCGTCGGCTCCTCCAGGATCAGCAGCCGCAGGCCCGCGCCCAGCCACCGGCCGATCATGACCTTCTGCTGGTTGCCGCCCGACAGGGTGGCGATGGGCGCCTCGCTGTCGCGGGGACGCACCGAGAAACGGTCGATCAGGACGGTGGCGACGGCGCGTTCCAGGCGGGGGCTGATCCAGCTCAGCGCCGGCCGGCCGGCCGCGCGGGGGTTGGCCAGGAGGTTCTCCCGTACCGTCAGTTCGGCGGCACAGCCCTCCCCTTGCCGGTCGGCGGACACGAGGCCGACACCGAGGCCCACGGCGTCCACGACGCTGCGGGGGTGGTAGGGCCGGCCGCCCAGCAGCACCCGCCCGTCGAGCAGGGGCCGGGCGCCGGCCAGGGCTCGGCCCAGGTCCAGGTGTCCGGCGCCCGTCAGCCCGACCAGGCCCAGGACTTCGCCGGCCGCGAGTTCCAGACTGACCGGTCCCACGCCCAGGGCGCGTACCCGGTCGAGGGTCAGGACCGCCGGGCCCTCGGCACGGACTCTGGCGGGGTGGAAGTCGGCCGGTTCCGCACCGACGATGTCGCGCACCAGGCGGGCGGGGCTGTGTCCCGCCACTGGGCCGTGGCTGACGAGACGGCCGTCGCGCAGGACGGCGAAGGTGTCGGCCACCTCGTACACCTCGTCGAGGCGGTGGGTGACGTAGAGGACGCCGTGTCCCCTCTCGCGCAGGGCGTGCAGGACGCCGAAGAGCCGGGCGCAGTCCACCGCGGGGAGACGGGCGGTCGGCTCGTCGAGGACGATGAGCTTCGCCCGGGCCGCGAGGGCTCGGGCGATGGCGACCAACGAGCGGTCGGCGGGGGCCAGTTGGGCGACGGTCGCCTCCGGGTCGAGATGTGCCGCGACGATCCGCAGGGCGTCGGTGCAGCGCTCCCGGGTGCGCCGCCATGAGATCAGTCCGGCGCGGCGGGGGTATCCGGTGCTCAGCGCGATGTTCTCGGCGACCGTCATCCACTCCACCAGACCGAGGTCCTGGTGGATGAAGGACATGCTGCGGGACGCCTCCCGGGTGCCGAGCGGGTGCCCGGCCACGGTGATCTGTCCCGCGTCGGCGTGATGGACGCCCGCGAGCACCTTGATGAGGGTGGACTTTCCGGCGCCGTTGGGGCCGAGGAGGGCGAGGACACTGCCGGCCTGGACGTCGAGGTCGACCCCGGCCAGCGCGACGGTTCCGCCGAAGCGCTTGCCGAGCCCGCGGACACGGACCAGGGGTGGAGCGTCGTGCACGGACATCTCCGGAGGTTCGACCTGGTTGGTTCAGCCCATGTAGGTAAGGGATATTAACGGGCAAGTTACAGAATTTCGGGTCAGCGGGCCGTCAGGCCGTCTCCAGCGCGCATTCGGCCCAGATGACCTTGCCCTGGGTGGTGTAGCGCGCGCCCCAGCTCTGCGACAGCTGCGCCACGAGGAACAGACCACGGCCTCCCTCGTCGGTACTGGCCGCCCGGCGCAGGTGCGGGGCGGTGTTGCTGGTGTCGGAGACCTCGCAGATCAGGTTGTGTGCGTGCAGCAGCCGTACCCGGATGGGCCCGGCGCCGTGGCGGACGGCATTGGTGACCAGCTCGCTGAGGATCAGTTCGGCGGCGAACGCGGTCTCGTCGAGTCCCCAGTCGGCCAGCTGCCGTACGGCGTCCGCGCGGACCTCGCCGACCAGGGCCGGGTCGGCGGCCAGGTCCCAGGTGGCGATCCGGTTCCGGTCCACGGCGTGGGTACGGGCGACCAGCAGGGCGATGTCGTCGTAGGGGTGGTCGGGCGCCACGAGGTCCAGCACGGTCTGACAGGTCTCGTCGGGTGTGTGCTCGGGGTGCGCCAGGGCGCCGCTCAGGTGCTCCAGCACCTCGTCGACATCGCGGTTCCGGTCCTCGATGAGTCCGTCGGTGTACAGGATCAGCTGGCTGTCCTCCGGCAGGTGAATCTCGGCCATCTCGAAGGGCAGGCCGCCCAGGCCGAGCGGGGGTCCGGCGGGCAGGTCGGGGAAGGAGACGGTGCCGTCGGGGCGGACGAGCGCGGGCGGGGGGTGGCCGGCGCGGGCCATCGCGCACTGCTGGGTGGTCGGGTCGTAGACGGCGTACAGACAGGTCGCTCCGATGATGCCGAAGTCCTCGGCCTCGGGGTCCTCCCGGTCGAGGCGCCCCACGACATTGTCGAGATGGGTGAGGACCTCGTCCGGGGGGAAGTCGAGTTCGGCGAAGCTGCGTGCGGCGGTGCGCAGGCGCCCCATGGTGGCGGCGGAGAGCATGCCGTGGCCCACGACGTCACCGACGAAGAGGCCGACGCGCGTACCGGAGAGGGGGATGACGTCGTACCAGTCGCCGCCCACGTCGGATTCGGCGGGCAGGTAGCGGTGGGCGACCTCGACGGCGTCCAGGTCGGGCAGACCGTGCGGGAGCAGGCTGCGCTGCAGGGCCAGGACCATGGCGCGTTCGTGGGTGTAGCGCCGGGCGTTGTCCATGGACAGGGCGGCGCGCCCGGCCAGCTCCTGGGCCAGCGAGCGGTCGTCGTCCCCGAAGGGGGCGGGGTCCTGCGAGCGGTAGAAGCTGGCGACGCCCAGGACGACGCCGCGGGCGACCAGCGGGACGGTGATGAGGGAGTGGACGGCGGTCAGCAGCTGTTCGCTCAGTTCGGGCTCGTGGGCGAGCCAGCCCGCGGCGACCTTCAGGTCCGGCTCCAGCACCGCCCGCCCGCTGACCAGGCACCGCAGCTGCGGTGTGGTCGGGCCGAAGTCGGGCTTCTTGCCGACCGGACTGAAGGGAAGGTCCTCGCGGATACCGCGGACCACCACACGCCGCAGGTCACCGAGGGGGTCGTCGGACTCCTCGCCGCGCAGCACGGCCTCGGGCAGGTCGATCGTGACGAAGTCGGCCAGTCGCGGGATCGCCGTCTCGGCGAGTTCCTCGGCCGTGCGGCGCACGTCCAGGGTCGTGCCGATGCTGGCGCTGGCCTCGGACAGCAGCTCCAGACGGCGGCGCGCGGCCAGGGCGTACTCCCCGACGGACGGCTCCCCCACCATGACGAGCCCGCTCGCCAGCGGCTGGGAGTCGGAGGGAAGGTCGGGCGTCCCGGCGGGGGCGTCGGGGACCGCGAGGGTGACGGAGGATGTGGGGGCGGCGGGGGACGTGGGAGCCGCAGGGGCGCCGGGAGACGTGGGGGCCGCAAGGCCGGTCCGCTCACCGATCGCGCCGCCCTCGACCGGCGCGGCTCCGGCGTGGCGACCGGGCATCGGGCCGGTGGAGAGACGGTCGGGCACCAGGAGGACCGGACGGTCTCCGTACGGCCGGACGAGGGACAGGGCGGCGAGCTGCGCGCTGCCTGCGGTCTCGTCTGCCGGGCTCGGGAAGGCGCCGGCCGGCCGGAATGCGGGGCCCGTGAGGACGGCTTCGATGGCGATGCCCTCCACCCCGGAGGCGCTCGTCGTCGGCCGGCTCACGAGCGTGACCCGCCGGCCGTCGGACAGGTTCACGTCCACCGCGGCCCGCTGGGCGCCGGAGATCAGCTCGGTGGCCCGGTCCAGGAGGACGGCGCGGTCGGCGGGGTGCAGCTCGGGGGCCAGTTCGTCGACGCCGATGCGGTGGTGCGGCCCCGCGGCGGCATCGGCGCGGGCGTCCAGGTACGACCGCAGCAGCGCCCGCTCCCGCACGGTGCTCTGCCCCAGCAGCCGCCGTTCGACGGCCTCGGCCGCCTTGCGGATCAGCGTGTCGAGCGCCGGATCCTCGGCGGCGCGTGGATAGCCGAAGCACAGGACGCCTTCGATGCGCCCGCTGAGCGGGTCGCGGACGGGAAGCGCACGGCAGGCGTTGCCCTGGGCGCGCTCGGCGAAGTGCTCGGCGCCGTAGACCCTGATGAGTTGACGTTCCGCCAGCGCGAGACCGATGCCGTTGGTTCCGGCGTACCGCTCGGCGAACACGAATCCCGGGACGCGCTGGATCGCGGGGAGGGTTCTGGCGAAGGACGCGTCGCCGAAGCGGCGCAGGAGGACGGTCCCGGTCGCGTCGGCGACGGAGATGTTCATCCGGCTGCCCGCGAACGTGTACTGCAACCGGTCGAGCACCGGAGCGGCCGCGCGGACGAGCCTGCTCTCGGGATCGAAGTCGCCTCGGAAGGGAAGGTCGGCCTGGTCCGGCGAGAGACCCAGGGAGCGGGAGCGCTGCCAGGAACCCAGAATCGGCGACCGTACGCCTCCCTCGACCGCTTCCCCCTGCAGGAACCGTTCACGGGTACGGGCGGGCCCTGCCCCGCCGGTCGCACGCCCCACGGGCGTCGGTTCCCCGCCGGACCGCACCACGCTTCGCCTCGCTCGCACTCGGATCAGTTGGAATTCACCTAAACCCGGCATTGACGAGGATACGGTCATTACGGGCGCGAGTCATGGCGTGCCGGGTCGATCACACTCGGTGACCGGACGGGTCCCGTCCGTCAACGGATGCCGCGGCCGGTGCCCTGGCCGACGAGAGCGGTGGCCCCGGAGACAGCCGAGGTCGGGCACGGGAGCTCTCGGCGGGTGTTCGTTGACGTCAAAAGTACGCCCCAGTAAGCCGGTTCGTGCGACTCGGCGCCTCCGCCCGGGTCGCGGCCGACCCGTTCGCGGCGCACGATGGACTCAGGGGAACTCCGCCCCGCGAGCCGGTGACCAGGCCGTGGGGCCGGCCGAGGAACAGCCATGACCCACACCGAGCTTCAGCCTGGCGGCATCGAATCGGAGAACCATCCCTGGAAGATCCGCCTCGTCAAACATCCGAAGCGGTTTGAATCGTCACACTTCGTCGCCGCCAAGAAGACGGCCCACGCGATCCTGCACGCCATGGACGACCAGGACCTGCCCTATGGGCCGAGGCCCGTCGATCCGGGGGCGGGGCCGAACCGTCCCGAGCACTGGGAGATGCACCACGGCGGCAGCCTCTGGGTCAAAGGACCCAACCGGTGGCTGATGTACCGCGCCCGGGTCGGCATCGAGTGGAGCATGCAGTTCTGCGCCGACCCCGAGAAGGTCGACCGGCTCCGGCAGGAGGCCGCCGAGCTGATCGACGCCTTCCCGCTCACCCTGCCCGCCCTGGCGGAACTGGGCTACGAGCGCGCCGAGCAACTGCTGCGCACGCCCATCAAGGACGCCGACGGGGTCGAGGCCTGGACCGACTCCCTGTTCAACTCCTGCGTGCCGCTGAGCCACGCGAACCACCAGGGGATCCTTCCCAAGGTGCCTGGTGAGCACCACTATCCCTGGCCCGTGAAGGGCGCCGACTTCGTCCGGTTCGACGACTTCCAGCTCTGGGTGACCCTGCCGGACGGCACCCATGGCGCCGTCGCCCCGGTGGACCGCCGCGGCTCCGGCGACGGACACGTCCGCCTGGCTTTCGTCCCCGAGGGAAGTGAAGCCGCCGCGACGATCGCGGAGGCGCAGGAACGCGGACTGATGGCCGTCCTGCCGGCGAACAGCGACGTGGCCATGCAGGCCTTCGCCCAGCAGATCACGCCCGGCCGGCACACCGCCGCCGGTCCCCTGTCCGCAGCCGCGGCACGGCACGGCGGCCGTACGTCCCACTAGCGCACAGGCCGCACTCGATCGTTCCGCGCAAACACCTTGACTAGCTAAGTCTTATTACGCAACCCTCCTCTCAGGAGTCGATGACGGACGACGAGGAGGCCGGTCTCACGATGGAGTGGACGGGCGCGCGGTACGCGGACAAACCGACGGTCGAGGTGGCGACCTGGATCAACGCCCCGCTGGAGCGGGTGTGGACCCTGGTCTCGGATGTGAGCCTGATGCCGGCCATGAGCGAGGAGCTGCAGTCGGTCACGTGGCTCGACGGGGCCACCGAACCCGCTGTCGGAGCCCGGTTCGTGGGGCGAAGCAGGCACGAGGCGTACGGAGAGTGGGAGACCACCTCACACGTCATCGAGTACGAACCGCCGCGGGTGTTCGCCTGGGCGGTGCAGGACCCCGCTCACCCCAGCGCCGTCTGGCGCTACCGGTTCGCGCCCAAGGACGGCGGGACCGAACTCTCCCAGTGGATGCAGATGGGCCCCGGGCGTTCGGGCCTGTCCTTCGCGATCGACGCCATGCCGGAGAAGGAACAGAAGATCGTGTTCGTACGCATGCGTGAGTTCGAACGCAACATCACCATCACCTTGGAACACATCAAGAAGCTGGCGGAGGCCTGATGCGGACCGCGACGACGATCGAGGCGGCGGGCGGGGGGTCCTGGTCGGAGCAGGCGGACTTCGTGGTCGAGGCCGAGAAGCTGGGGCTCGACATCTGCTGGGTCGCCGAGGCGTGGGGCTCCGACGCCCCCTCCGCCCTGGGCTTCTACGCGGCCCGCACGGACCGCATGCTGCTCGGCTCGGCGGTCATGCAGGTCGGCACGCGCACCCCGGTGGCACTGGCCCAGACGGCCATCACGTTGTCCAACCTCTCCGGCGGGCGCTTCGTACTGGGCCTGGGCCCCTCCGGCCCGCAGGTGATGGAAGGGCTGCACGGGGTGCCCTTCGCCCGGCCGCTGGCCCGTGTCCGCGAGACCGTGGAGATCGTGCGCCAGGCGATGGAGGGCGCCAAAATCTCCTACTCCGGAAGCGAGTTCCGGATCCCCCTGCCGGGCGGGGACGCCAGGCCCATGCGGCTCTCCCTGCGCGCCGAGCACCGGATCCCGGTCTACCTGGCCGCCCTGTCGCCCGCGATGCTCCGGCTGACGGGGCAGGTCGCGGACGGCTGGCTCGGCACGAGCTTCGTACCGGAGGGCGCGGCGGAGGCCTACTTCGCCCCTCTCGACGAAGGCCTGGCCCGCAGCGGGCGCAGCCGCGCCGACGTGGATGTCTGCCAGGGCGCCGAGGTGTCGTTCGCGCCGGACGAGGAGGCACTGAGCGCCATGGTCGCCGGCCGCAAGAAGGAACTGGCCTTCAGCCTGGGCGGGATGGGCTCGGCCTCGACCAACTTCTACAACCAGGCGTACAGCCGCCAGGGCTGGGCGGAGGTGGCCGCGGACGTACGCGAGCGGTGGCAGGCGGGTGACCGGGACGGCGCGGTGCGTCTGGTCACCGACGAGATGGTGCTCGCCACCACACTGATCGGCACCGAGGACATGGTGCGGCAGCGGCTGCGGGTGTGGCGCGACGCCGGTGTGGACACCGTCCGTCTCTACCCGGCCGGTGACACCCTGGACGCTCGGCTTGCCACGCTGGGCCGGGCGATCGAGCTGGTCCGCGAAGTCGGAGGCGCCCCGTGAGCCCGGCGCGCCCGTCCTTCGCGAACTGGCCGTGCTCCGTGGCCCGCACGGTGGACATCATCGGTGACGCCTGGACCTCCCTGGTCCTGCGGGAGGCGTTCTACGGCAGTCGCCGGTTCGACGAGTTCCAGCAGCAACTGGGCATCGCCCGCAACACGCTGACCGACCGGCTGCGCCGCCTCGTCGACGAGGGACTCATGGAGAAGCGGCTCTACGAGAGCGAGCCGCCGCGCCACGAGTACCACCTGACCGAGAAGGGACACGACTTCTTCCCGGTCCTCGCCGCCATCACCCGCTGGGGCGACCGGTGGCTCGCGGGTGAGGAGGGCGCACCCGTCACCCTCCATCACGATGTGTGCGACCACGACGCCCACGCCGAGGTGGTCTGCTCCGCGTGCGGCGAGCGGATGCGCTCCGAGGACACGTCCATCCGACTGGGTCCCGGCTATCCGGAGCGCCTCAAGGAACGGCCCGACATCCAGCGCCGTTTCGCTCGGTCCTGAGGGCGGGTTCGGCTGCACGTGCGACAGCGATCCGACCGCAAGTCCCTGGTGAGGGGGGGTGGAGAAGGCGCGCGGTAGGGCAGCAGGCATGATCACCACGTGACCAAGACATGGCGGGGCTGGGCGGCGCGGTGGGCGATCGCCCTGGTGTGGTTCTACGAGGGGTTCTGGTGCAAGATCTGGCCGGGGCGGGCTGATCAGCGGGCGATCGTGGGCGACGTACCGTTCCTGCCGGGATGGGCGGTGACGGGGGCGCTCCTCGGGATCGGCCTGGCGGAGGTCGCGATCGGCGTGTGGGTGCTGAGCGGGCGGCGGGCGCGGGCGGCCGCGATCGTGCAGACCGTGCTGGTGGTGGGGTTCAACCTGGGCGGTCTGCTCTTCGGCGCCGACCAGATCGACGAGCCGGGGCGGCTGGTGACGCAGGACCTGGCCTTCCTGGCGCTGATCTGGATGGTGACGTGGGCGGTGGACGAGTGACCGGGACACCGTGGGCGCGCGGTCGGCTGCTCGGCGGATTCGGCGGCCCGGGCCTGCTCTTCGGGCGGATGTACGAGGACTGGGGTGTCGAGCTGTCGGTCCTCCCGCCGCCGGGCGCCCGGGTGCTGTGTATCGCCTCGGCGGGTGACACGGCGGCAGCCCTGGCTGCGGCGGGGTACGAGGTGACGGCCGTGGACGTCAATCCGGTGCAGCTCACGTACGCGCGCGAGCGGCTGGCCGGTGCCGCGACCCGGGAGGGAACGGCCGAGGCGGTCATGCGCCTGGGCCGGGGCACCGCGGCCCGGCTGCTGCCCGCCTGGCGACAGTCGGAGCTGCACGACTTCCTGGCGCTCGACGATCCGGTGGAGCAGATCCGCCGCTGGCGGGAGGAGTTGGACACTCCGGGTCTGCGCCGGTTGATGCGGGTCGCACTGCGGCCCGGCGGAGCCCTGGCGGTGGCCCTGCGCCCGTCGTTCGCCGGAGTCGTCCCCCCGCGTTTCGACGAGGTGCTGCGCCGACGCCTCGAACGGACCGTGGGCAGGCATCCCAACGCGCACAATCCGTGGCTGTGGCGGCTGTTGGCCGGGGTCGAGCCGCCGGGCACCCCTCCGCCCCGGGCTCCGGGCGTCCGGCTGGTCCACGACGACGTGGTGCACGCGTTGGAGCAGGCGCCGTGCGGTGCCTATGAGGCGGTGACGCTCTCCAACGTACTGGACGGGCCCGGCCCCGACTTCGCCCGTCGGCTGCGGGCCGCCGTGCGCCACGCGGTGCGGCCGGGCGGAGTGGTGGTGCTGCGCAGCGCCCGGGAGCCGGGCCCGGGCGGACCGGGCTGGGCGGCGGAGGACCGCTCGGCGTTGTGGGGTGTGGTGCGTGTGGTGCGGCTCGGGGGCGATGCCGGGGATCGGAGGATCGACCCGTGAGGTATCTGCTGCAGCGTCATCCCGTGGCCATCCGCACGCGCTTCGCGCACTCGCTGGTGTTGACGTACGCACTGCCGGCCGAGGTACTGCGCCCGCTGGTGCCACCGGGTCTGGAGCTGGACACATACGGGGAGTACGGGTTCGTGGCGGCCGCGCTGGTCGACACCCGCGCCCTGCGACCGGCGCTCCTGCCCGCCCGTCTCGGGGCGGACTACCTGCTCACCGGATACCGCGTCTTCACCCGTTTCCGCACCCCGGGCGGCCGCGTCATGCGCGGACTGCGCATCCTGCGCAGCGACACCGACAGCAGGCTGATGGTGCTCGGCGGCAACCTGATGACCCGCTACAACTACCGGCTGGCCCGGATCAGCAGCCAAGTCGAGGCCGACACACTGGAGTTCAGGGTGGACAGCGCCGACGGCCGGGCAGATCTGCACGTGCGTGCCGATCTCGGCAGCGTCCCGGCGCCGCTGCCCCCCGGCAGCCCCTTCGCGGACGCGCGCGCCGCCCGGCGCTTCGCGGGCCCGCTGCCGTACACCTTCGAGTACGAACCGCAGACCCGGTCGATGATCGTGATCAAGGCGTTCCGCACCCACTGGGACCCGCAGCCGGTCTCGGTGGACGTGCGCCGTCTGACCTTCTTCGACCACGTCCCGTTCGCCGGTACGCGGCCGATCCTCGCCAACGCCTTCCACGTCGCCGACCTGGAGTACGGCTGGGAACGAGGCCTGCGCCGGACCGAAGCCGGGGGTGAGCGATGATCCGCCGCTCCGGCGTCCGGGACGTGATCGCCTACAACTGGCCGCGGTACACGGCCGGTCTGGCCGCCGCGGGGGCCTCGGCCGCACTCGCCGACCGGCTGCCACGACGACTGCGCACCATGGCCCGGGCCGGCTCCGCCGCCGCGTTCGGCCTGCTCGCTTCCGCCACGCTCGCCAGCTGGCTCGTCTACGACCGTTCGGAGCTGTACGACTACGAGTGGCTGGACGCGCTGCTAGCGCAGGCGCCCTCCACGCATGTGGTGGTGGGCACCGGTCTCGACGAGGCGAGTGTCCCGCTGGCCGCCCGCTGGCCGGCCTCCCGGCAGATCACCGTCGACCTCTACGACCCGGCCGTGATGACCGAGGGCTCGGTGCGCCGCGCCCGGCGCAGGGTGCCCCCGCCGCCGCACGCCGTGCCCGGCCGGCCGGACGCGCTGCCGGTGCGCCCGGGCCTGGCGGATGCCGTCTTCCTGATATTCGCCGCCCACGAGCTGCGGCGGGCGCGGGACAGGGAGCGGCTGTTCGTCGAGTGCGCTCGGGCGCTGCGCCCGGGCGGACGCCTGGTCCTGGTCGAACACCTGCGGGACGGCGCGAACACGGCCGTCTTCGGACCGGGTGTCTGGCATTTCCTCCCCCGGGGAGAGTGGCTGCGGCTGGCCGCGCACGCCGGGCTGCGCCCGGCGGCCGAGCGCCGCATCGCGGGCCTGGTCACGGCGTTCGCCTTCACCAAGGGGTGCGAGTGACCCAACTGCTCACGCTCACCTCGCAGTTGCGCCTGGTCGGTCTGGCCCTCGTCGGCATGGGGCTGCTGCACGTGGTCCTGCCGCGCGTCCTGGACTGGCCGGGCGACCTCGGCGGCAGCAGCCTGCTCACCCGTCAGGTCTCCTACGCGCACCTGTTCTTCATCGGCCTCACCTGCGTCCTGCTCGGCGCGCTGCCGCTGGCCTTCGCCGGTGAACTGCTGAGCGGCGCACCGCTGCCGACGGCCCTGCTGTGCGGACAGACGGTGTTCTGGGGCCTGCGCTGGGCCATGGAGTTCGCCTACTTCTCACCGCGGCTGTGGCGGGGGCACCGGCTGCGGACGGCGGGCCACATCGCGCTCTCCGTGCTGTGGACGTGGGTGACCGCGGTGTTCGTACTGGCGACGGTGCGAGCGGTGGGCTGAAGGGGGTTGCGGATCAGGCGGTGTCCGGAGCCCGGCCGGCGTCCTGACCCGCGTCCGGATCCGCGCCTGCCGGCGGGTCCGGCAGGTAGCTGGCCAGGCCGCGCAGGATGATCTCCAGTCCGATGTCGAACCTCTCGTCGGAGGAGTCCGACACCATCAGCCCGGCCAGGGCGCGCAGGTGGGGAAAGTCCGCTGCGGGCAGGGACGCGAAGTAGTTCTGCATCTCGTCGGCCATCTCGCGCCAGTCGGGGCGGGCCAGGGAGGAGCCGTCACCGCCGGACCGGCCGGCCCGGTCCTGCCACATGCCCTCCTCCAGGGCGAACCCGTCGATGTAGGTGGAGATGAGGTCACCGGCCTCCGCCGCGATGCGGTCGGGCAGCCCGGCGGTACGGAAGATCGCGAGCAACGCCTCGACGTGCGGCAGCAGTTCGGCGGTGAAGGGGACGTGGGCCATGGAGATCCTGGCCATGTCCCGGTGGGACAGCAGTCGCTGCCGCCCGGAGCGGGCGTAGTCCCGCACCTGCTCCTGCCACCGTTCCGGGTCGGGTTCGGGCATGGTGAAGCCGTCGAAGAGCCGTGTGTACATCAGCTCCAGGAGGTCGTCCTTGGAGCTGACGTGGGCGTAGAGGGCGGAGACCGTGACCCCCAGTTCGGCCGCCACCTGACGCATCGACAGCCCGTCCAGCCCCTGGCGGTCCAGCACGGTGAAGGCGGCCTCGACGACCCGTTCGCGCGACAGCGGTGCGCGCGCGGGGGCGACGCGGGGGCGAGCGGGGCGCTCGCGCTCCCAGGGGGAGGGCGGAGGGGTTGCGGAGGTGCCGGTGGCCGCGTCGCTCATGGGCACAGTCTAGGCGCCGGGAGAACAGTGTTCACCTTCGACGAGCAGCACTCACCCATCCGAACGCGATATATCTTGTCCGTCGCCGAGGTTTGCGCTATATCTTAATGAACACCGTTCTTCGAGAGAGCACTGTTCTGCTAAGGTGAACAGTGTTCTCCGGTGCGTCAGCCCACATCCATCCGTCCCACCGCGCCCGCGGATCGTCGCTGCGGCGCGGCCCTTTCACTAGGAGTTCCGATGTCCACCACCGGTGTCGCGTCCACCGAGACGCCCACCGACTCTCCAGCGCCCTACCGGTGGCGCTGGGCTGCGCTCTTCGTGATCCTCGCGGCCGAGGTGATGGATCTCCTCGACGCCGTGGTCACGAACATCGCCGGCCCCTCCATGCGGGCCGACCTCGGCGGCGGCGCCTCCACTCTGCAGTGGCTCGCCGCCGCGTACACGCTCTCGATGGCCGTCGGGCTCGTCACCGGAGGAAGGCTCGGGGACATTCACGGGCGCCGCCGGATGTTCCTGGTGGGGGCCGCCGGCTTCACCCTGGGTTCACTGCTGTGCGCGGTGTCCGTGTCGCCCGAGATGCTGATCGCCGCACGCGCCGTGCAGGGACTGTTCGGCGCGGTGATGCTGCCTCAGGGCCTCGGCATGATCAAGGAGATGTTCCCGCCGAAGGAGTCGCAGAAGGCCTTCGGCATGTTCGGCCCGGTCATGGGACTGTCCGCGGTGTGCGGGCCGATCCTGGCGGGCTGGCTCGTGGACGCCGACTACTTCGGCACCGGCTGGCGGATGATCTTCCTGATCAACCTGCCGCTGGGTGCCGCGGCCTTCCTCGGCGCGCTGCGCTACCTGCCGAGGGGCCGGTCCGGCAGCAGGCCGCGCCTGGACATCCCCGGCATGCTGCTGGTCTCGCTGGCCGCGCTGCTCATCATCTTCCCGCTGGTCCAGGGCCGTGAGTACGACTGGCCCGTGTGGACGTTCGTGATGATGGGCGCCTCG
This sequence comes from Streptomyces sp. Ag109_G2-15, assembly GCF_900215565.1. Lineage (NCBI taxonomy): Bacteria > Bacillati > Actinomycetota > Actinomycetes > Kitasatosporales > Streptomycetaceae > Streptomyces > Streptomyces sp. Ag109_G2-15. The sequence continues at coordinate 6,941,147 of NZ_OCNI01000001.1, read as the reverse complement.
GTGGTCGTCTTCGTCGCCTTCGCCGTGTACGAGTCACGGCGCAACAAGGCCGGCCTGGACCCGCTGGTCGTCCCCAGCCTCTTCCGCAAGCGCGGATTCAGCGGCGGCATGGCCCTCGGGCTGGTCTTCTTCTCGACCATGCAGGGCTTCATGCTGGTCTTCAACCTCTACACGCAGATCGGCCTCGGCTACTCGCCGCTCAAGGCGGGGCTGGTGATGGTGCCCTGGTCAGGCGGCATGATCGTCGGCTTCGGGGTCGCTCAGGGTGTCGCCCGGTTCGGACGGGCCGTCCTGCAGGCGGGCGCGCTGGTCATGGCGCTCGGCGTGTTCGGTGTGTGGCTGACCCTCGACATGGTCGGCGGCGGCGTCGGCCCCTGGCAGCTCCTGCCGTCCCTGCTCGTCACCGGCATCGGGATGGGCCTGCTCATGGCGCCGTTCTTCGACATCGTGCTCGCCAGTGTCGAGCAGCACGAGACGGGCTCGGCGTCCGGCACGATGACCGCGATGCAGCAGCTCGGCGGCGCTTTCGGCGTGGCCATCCTCGGCACCGTGTTCTTCGGTCTGCTGGGCGGCGGGATCGCCACCGCCGTCGACCACCACTCGGACGGCCTGCGGGGGCAGTTGGCCGCCGCGCACGTGGCGCCCGCCGCTCGGGAGCGCGTCGTGACGGACCTGCGTACGTGCGCCTCGGACCGCGCCGTCGCCAAGGACCCTGCCGCGACCCCGGCGTCCTGCGCGCGTCTGGGGAAGGACACCCGGTCCGCCGTGACCTCACCTCAGGCGGCCGCCCGGATACCCGCCGCGCTCGAGTCCACCGCGTCGTCGGCCTTCCGGAGCGGTTTCGGCTCCGTCATGAAGACGGTGCTGTGGATCGTCGACGGCATGCTCGCCCTGACCTTCCTGCTCGCGTTCCTCCTGCCGCGCCACGCGCGCCCCGAGGAGTCGGCGGGGCACTGAGCACCGGCCGCGCCGGCCTCGGGAACGGACGGCCGCCAGGCACCCTCCTCAGGGGTGCCCGGCGGCCGTCCCGTTTCCGGGGCCGGCAAGGCAGGCGGAGCCCGCCTTGCCCCTGACGTGCACTTCAGGGATTAGCGTGCGGCATCCGGTACGGCCGCGCCGCCGCCGTGCCCGTACCGGCTCCTGTATTCCTGAGCAGTTGGCCGCCGCCGCGCCGGACGGCATCGACGTCCTGCTGGACACGGTCGGCGGGGAGCAGCTCACAGCGGCCGTCCGCGCGGCGCGCCGCGGCGCGCAGTTCGCGCTGGTCGGGGCGCTCTCCGGGCAACTGTCACCGGAGCCGGATCGCGACGGCGCCCGCTCGCCGGCGGAGATCGACACCTTCCGGATCATCACGCTGGGCGTCACGCTGCGCGGCTTCAGCGGCACGGACTTCCCCGACGTGGCGGAAGAGTGGAACAAACGCTTCGGCGACTGGTTGCGTTCCGGCGAGATCGTCTTTCCGCATGTGCGGAATGCGCACCATGGCCGACCGGATCCAGCTGCTCGTCGACGAACCGCGTCGGTCGTGTTCCGGCAGCCCGGACAGCCCCGGCGCCGTGGTCGTGCACCGCAGACTGGCGGTACTCGACGCCGAGATCGACCGCCTGACCCGACTGCGTAGCCGCCTGGCGCGGCGCACGTCCGGCGCGGAGTGAGCGCGCCGGGCATCGTGCACGGCGTATGTGGTCGTCGTACGTGGTCGTCGTATGCCGTCGTCGTACGTGGTCGTCGTACGTGGTCGTCGTCTGCGCGGTCGCGGTCGCCAAGACCCAGCGGCCGTCGGCGCGTTCACGGTTCACCGAGCCCCCGCAGCCAGTACGCCGACCGCGCCGACCGCAGCCCCGGCACGTCAGCCGCCCAGCTCCAGCGGCAGCGCCGGATCCTTGGACCACTCCTCCAACGAGCCGTCGTAGACGGCGATGTCGTCCCGGCCGAGCACGGTGAGGGCCAGCGCCGTGGCCGCGGCCGAGATGCCGCCGCCGCAGTAGAGGACGACCGGCGAGTCGGCGGTGTCGAGGACCTGGCCGACTCGGGCGGCGAGGTCGGGGCCGGGCAGCACACGCCCGGCGGAGTCCAGCAGTTCGCGGCCCGGAAGGCTGTGGCTGCCGGGGATGTGGCCGCGGCGGGTGTAGCGGGTGGGGACGCTGCCGTCGAAGCCGCCGGTCGGCAGGGCGCACACCAGGGTGCCGGGGCGTTCGCCTCGGCTGATGGCGGCCACTTCCTCGATGCCCGCCCACAGTTCGGGCCGTGGTAGTGGGGTGACGGGCGGTACGGCCGGCGCCCCGCCGGTGTCGGTGCCCGAGGCGAGCCCGTGCCCGGCGGCCTGCCATGCGTCCAGGCCACCGTCGAGCACGGCCGCCGGCACGGAGATCGCGCGCAGCATCCACCACAGGCGGGCCGCCCAGATGCCGCCGCCGCTGTCGTAGGCGACGACCGCATGCCCCTCCCCCACGCCCAGGCGGGCGAGCCCGGCGGCCAGCGCGTCGGGGGACGGCACGGCGAAGTGGTACGGCGCCTCGTGGTCCGAGAGGTCCCCGGTCAGGTCGGCGTGCCGGGAGCCGGGGATGTGCCGCTCGGTCCAGCCCGCACGTCCGCTCGTGCACCGGTACTCGCCGTCATACCGGGGCGAGGGCAGCAGTGCGGTGGCGTCGAGGACGACCAGGCGGGGGTCGTCGAGGTGGGCGGCGAGCCAGGTGTCGTCGACCAGGGGGCCGGGCAGCAGGGAGGTCATGGCGGCCGATGGTACGCCCGCGAGCTGGGCGTCTTGCTCCTCGGGCAGTGCCATCCCATATCTCGGACTGCGCTTGCACAGCGTGCAGGTCATGCCGTTATCGTTTCGGCCATCTACGCGGGAGCCCCTCCCCGGCTGGGCTGAGAGGGCGTCTGGGATCCGCTCGTCGAGCGCGGTCCCCATGGGGACGCCGACCGCACACCTCGCGCCATGGGCGCCCCGCGTAGGAGTTCACGTGTCCGCAGCAGCAGTCGAGTCGATGCCTCCGGTGGCCGACGCCCCGACGGCACCCTCCTGTTGTTGTCGCACGTGGTGTCGCCGGTCCCGCTGACCGCACTCCTCCCCCTCTTTCCTTCCCCTCAGGTTCACCACGCGCGCGCGTGCCGTCCTCGGAGTACCTCCATGCCGCACATCCGGGTCATGCTCGACTATTTCCACCCTTGGCCGAATTCCGCCGGTTTCTACGTCGCCCGTGGCCGCGGCTGGTTCGCGGAGGCCGGCCTGGACGTCGAGCTGGTGGTGCAGGACCCGGGGCGCGGTGACACGCTGGAGTACCTGGCCCGGGGCGAGGTGGACTTCGGGATCTTCCCGCCGAACCGGCTGCTGGCCCGCCGCGCCGCGCACGGCGAGCCGCTCATCGCGGTGGCGGCCGTCAACCACCGTGGCCTGGAGGCCATCCAGACGACGACCTCGACCGGCATCACCCGCCCCCGCGACCTGGCGGGCCGCCGTATCGCCTACAACCCGACCCCGCGCGGCCGCGCCATGGTCCGCCATCTGGTGGCGGCGGACGGCGGTGACCCGGACGCCGTGATCACCCTCGACGCCGGCACCCGCGAGCTGACCGTGGACGACATCGCGGCCGGCGAGGCCGACGCCACCTTCGGCAACTACTGGGCCTGGGACGCCCTGCGCGGCGACCTGCCCGAACGGCAGCGTCTGACCTGGCCGGTGGACGAGATCGGCGCGCCCCGCTACCACAGCTACCTGCTCGGCACGACCGAGGACCTTCTCGCCCAACAGCCCTCGGCCGTACGGGACTTCCTCGCCGTCACGGCGCGTGGCTACAGGGCCGCGGCCGAGGAGCCGGAGCGCACCCTGGAGTCACTGGAGCGTGTCATCCCCTACTTCCCGCGCCCGCTCATCGCCCGCTCCCTCTCCCTGATCGCCCCCACCTGGACCGACCAGCACGGCCGTTGGGGCGTCATCGACGACGGCCGTATGGGCCCGTACGCGCACTGGCTGGCGGAGAACGGGGCCATCGCGCACGACCGTGACTGGGACAGGTCGTTCACCAACGGGCTGCTGGACGTGGCCGCGTGAGATTCCTGTCCTGCCAGGCGAGGGCGCTGACCCGGCGCCTCGCCGTCGACTTCAAGCGGGTGGACAGCGCGCTGTGTCGGCCGTGACCGCTCCGACACCGTGCAACTCCCCTCCGTACGAAGGAAATCCGTCATGCACCGCCGCACCACCCTGTCCGCCATAGCCGCGGCCGCTCTGCTCGCCGTCACCGGCTGCTCCGGCGCCGACTCCTCGGCCCACGCGAAGGACGGCACCACCACCGTCACGCTCGCCCTGGACTGGACCCCCAACACCAACCACACCGGCATCTACGTCGCCCAGGCCAAGGGCTGGTTCAGGGACGCCGGAATCGACCTGAAGATCCTGCCGTACGGGTCGACTGCCCCGGAGACCCTGATCGCGGGCCACAAGGCCGACTTCGGCATCTCCTACCAGGAGGGCATCACCACGGCACGCGCCGCCGGCCAGGACATCACCTCCGTCTACGCGGTGACGCAGAAGACGAACGTGACGATCGCCGTACGCGCCAACCGTGGTGACGTCACCTCCCCCAAGGACCTCGACGGCAAGACGTACGCCGGTTTCGGCGCCCCGTACGAGAAGCCGCTGCTGCGGAAGGTGATCCAGAACGCGGGCGGCAAGGGTGACTTCAGGCAGGTCACCCTCAACACCTCGGCGTACGCGGCCCTTTATGCGGGAAAGGCGGACTTCGCGATGCCGATGCCGACCTGGGAGGGCCTGGAGGCGAAGCTGAGCGGCAAGCCGCTCAAGGACTTCCAGCTGTCGGAGTACGGCTTCCCCGCGATCTACTCCACGCTGATCGCGTCCTCCGACCAGTTCCTGAAGAGGAACCCCGCGGTGGCGAGGAAGTTCCTGGCGGCGGTGGACAAGGGCTACCACTACGCGGCCGCGAACCCGGACCAGGCCGCCGACCTGCTCATCGACGCGAACAAGAGCGTGCTGACCAACACCGGGCTGGTGAAGGAGAGCGAGCGGCTGCTGGCCAAGGAGTACTACAAGGGTGCGGACGGCACGATCGGCACGCAGAGCGCCGCGCGGTGGAAGGCCTTCGCCGACTTCGAGTACGGGGCGGGGCTGCTGGTCGACGCGAACGGCAAGAAGCTGACGAAGGCCCCGGACACCTCGTCCTTCTTCACCAACGCCTACCTCCCGGACGCCAAGTGATGCCGCTGCTGCGGTCGTTGTGGCCGCCCCTGATCGTCCTCGCCGTCGTGGTCGGCGGCTGGCAACTGTACGTGACGACGGCCGGCGTCGACCCGGCGACGCTGCCGAGCCCGGCCCGTGTCGTCGAGCAGGGCTGGGCCAATCGCCGGGACCTGTGGGACCAGACGCTGCCCACCCTCCAGGAGACCCTGCTCGGCTTCGCGCTCTCCTTCGCGGCCGCCTGGCTGGTCGCCGTCCTGCTCGACTTCTCGGCGGCGGCCCGCCGCGGCCTGTACCCGCTGCTGGTCGCCTCGCAGACGATCCCGATCGTGGCCGTGGCACCGCTGCTGATCATCTGGTTCGGCTTCGGTCTGCTGCCGAAGATGCTGGTGGTGACGCTGACGACGTTCTTCCCGCTGGCGGCGAACCTGGCCGCCGGCTTCGCCGCGACCGACCGCGAGGCGATGCGCCTGCTGCGCTCGCTCGGTGCCGGCCGTTGGCGGTCCTTTCGCCTGGTCCGCGTGCCGAGCGCGATGCCGTACTTCTTCGCCGGACTGCGGGTGAGCATCACCTACGCCGTCGTCGGCGCCGTCTTCGCCGAGTACGCGGGCGCCGAGGCGGGCCTCGGGATCTACATGCAGGCGCAGAAGAGCGCGTTCCGAACGGACCTGGTGTTCGCGGCAGTCGGGGTGACGGCCGCGCTGAGCATCGCGCTGTTCGGCGCCACGTATCTGCTGCAGCGGCTGGTGCTGCCGTGGGAGCGGAAGGCCGGGAAATGAGCAGTCTGCACATCGAGGGTGTCGGAAAGTCCTTCGGTTCGCTGGAGGTGCTGCGGGACCTCGAACTCTCCGTCGAGCCCGGCGAGTTCGCCGCCGTGATCGGCCCGAGTGGCAGCGGCAAGAGCACCCTGTTCAATCTTGTCTCCGGGCTCGACCGCCCGACGTCGGGCCGGGTGCTGGTGGAGGGCGAACCGGCCGGGGTGGCGTCCGGCAAGGTCGCCTACATGCCGCAGAAGGACCTGCTGTTCCCCTGGCGGACGGTGCTGGACAACACCGCGCTGGGCCTTCAGGCGCAGGGCGTGAGGAAGAAGGAGGCCCGGGCACGCGCCGACGCCCTCTTCGCCGACTTCGGCCTCGACGGCTTCCAGAAGGCCTATCCCGCCCAGCTCAGCGGCGGAATGCGGCAGCGGGCGGCACTGCTGCGCACGGTGGTGCTGGAGCGGCCGGTCCTGCTGCTCGACGAGCCGTTCGGCGCGCTCGACTCGCTGACCAGGACCGACATGCAACTGTGGCTGGCCGGCATGTGGCAGCGCCATCGCTGGACGGTCGTACTGGTCACCCACGACATCCGCGAGGCGGTCCTGCTCGCCGACACCGTGCACGTCCTGTCCCCCCGCCCCGCCACCGTGGTCGACCGCGTCGAGGTACCCCTCCCCCGCCCGCGCGGCTCCGCTGACTTCGGCACCCCGGAGTTCGCGGCGACGGAGCAGCGCATTCTGGACGCCCTGCGCGGCACGGCCCCGGTGAAGGCGTCATGAGCGTCCACCTCGCCCACGGCCTGGGTACCGATCCCGCCCCGCCGGACTGGCCGCCGCTCACGGACGCCGAGGTGACCGGTGTCGTGGGTCCGGCGCGCGTGGTGTGGCGCAGCCCGCGCCCCCTGTCGGCGGCGGCCGTCGTCGAGCGGGACGGGCGCCGGCTCTTCGTGAAACGCCACCACGTCGGCGTCCGCACGCCCGAAGGGGTCGCGGAGGAGCACGGGTTCGTGCGCCATCTGCGGCGCCACGGTGCCCCGGTGGTGGAGGTGCTGGACCTGGTGGCGCGCGACGAGTGGACGTACGAGGTGCACTCGGCGGGGGTGGGCCAGGACCTGTACCGGGACGCGCTGTCCTGGTCCCCGTTCCTGTCGCCGGCCCACGCACACGCGGCCGGCCGGGCACTCGCCCGGCTGCACCTCGCGGCGGAGGGCTTCGACGCACCGCGCCGGGCTCCGCAGCCGCTGGTGGCCTCCTTCACGGTGTTCGCCTCGCAGGACCCGTTCGAGGAGCTGGAGCGGTACGTGGCCGAACGCCCTGCCCTGGCGAAGGGGCTCGCGGACCTCCCCTGGAGGGAGGACACGCAGCGCGTCCTGCTCCCCCTCCACGAACGACTGGCTCCCCACCTCGGTGCCCTGCCCCCGCTGTGGACCCACAACGACTGGCACGCCTCGAACCTGCTGTGGGGCGCCGACGGTGAGGTCTCCACGGTCCTGGACTTCGGCATGAGCGACCGCACCACCGCCGTCCACGACCTGGCCACGGCGATCGAACGCAACGCGGTGCAGTGGCTGCAGCCCGGCTTCCCGGTGTGCGAGGAGGACGCGGTCGCCCTCGTCGACGGCTACGCGTCCGTACGCCCGCTCTCCGCGGCCGAGTCGGCGGCGCTCCCCGCCCTGCTGCCTCTGGTACACGCGGAGTTCGCGCTGTCCGAACTGGGCTACTTCTCCGGCGTGACCCGCTCGGCGGAGAACACCCGCCTGGCGTACGAGTATTACGTGGGCCACGCGGAGTGGTTCGCCGGGGAGGCCGGCGGGCGCCTCCTGCGGCGGCTGACGGCAGGATGATCCCGTGCTCATCGTCATGGGCGGACTGCCCGCCACCGGCAAGACCACGCTCGCCCGCCTCCTGGCGGCCCGGATCGGCGCGGTCCACCTGCGGGTGGACACCATCGAGCAGGCCATCGTCCGCTCCGGGCTGGCCCGCCACCCGGTCGGCGCCGCGGGCTACGTCGTCGGATACGCCCTGGCCGAGGAACACCTGCGGCAGGGTCTGACCGTGATCGCGGAGTCGGTCAACCCGCTGGGCGTGACGCGTGACGCCTGGAGTTCCACGGCCGTCGGGGCGGGCGTGCCTTGCCTTGAAGTGGAGGTGGTGTGCTCGGATCCGGCCGAGCACCGGCGCCGCGTCACCTCGCGGTCGGTCGACATTCCGGATCTGCCGCTGCCGGACTGGCGGCAGGTCGTCGACCGGGAGTACGAGCCGTGGCACCGCGAGCACATCGTCATCGACACCGCGGGACTGAGCCCGCATCAGTCACTGACCGAGCTGCTCCGCCACCTCGGGTCGGGCTGATCTCCCGGTTCGGTCAGGAATTCAGCGCCTCGCTGAGGGCCTTGGGGACGTCCTCGGTGGAGGCGGTGCCGCCGACGTCCCGGGTGAGGATGCCGGCCGCGGTCGTGGCTTCGATCGCCCGGTGGAGGCGGGCCGCCTCGTCGGGCAGGCCGAAGTGCTCCAGCATCAGGGCGGCGCTGAGGACGGCCCGGAAGATCACCTGGAGGATGTCGCCCTCGACGAACGGGCCGAAGAAGCTGTTCGGCGTCGCCGAGGCGGAACACGTTCTGTTCTGCTCCCGGGGCATCGGGCACCACAGAGCCGGGCCCGCACTACGAACGCCCTGGAACCTGCTCCAACGTGGCGGCTATGTCCGCCCGGCCCGCGATTTCGGCGAGCGCCTGGCCCATCACGGAGATCGGCTCACGACGCGGGATCAGCAGTCCGATGCGTTCCGTGCGGACCGGGTTCACCAAGGGGACCGCCTGCATGCCGACCGGCACGCCGAACACGTGCAGCCAGGCGTGCGGTACGACGCTCGCCCACCGACCCGTCCTGACATGCGCGAACAAGGACGCGATGGAGTCGGTCTCCACCCGCGGCCGGGCAGGGGCGCCCACTTCCCCGAAGACGGCGTCCAGTACCCGGCGCCCCTGCATCATCGGGTGCAGCAGGCACAGGGGCCGGGTGGCCGCCTCCGCCCAGGACACCTCGGCCAACTGCCTGCCGTCGGCCGGCGCCTTGGTCAGCAGCACGTACCGCTCCCGGTAGAGGGCGATAAACCTGAGACGGCGGGCGACGGCGGGGCTGTAGTAGGTGACGGCCGCATCAAGCTCGTACGCCTGCAGCTTCTCGACGATGTCCGCGGCCTGGAGATCGGCCATCACCTGCACGGTGGCCAGCGGATTCTCCGTGCAGAACGGTTCGGTGAGCAGGGACACCGCGGTCGAGGCCGTCGGCACAGAGCCGATCCGCAGACGGCCGCTCAGCCCGCCCCGCAGCGCCCGTACCTCCTGCTTCATCGCATCGCGGTCCGCGAGGATGCGCTGCGCCCACACCACGATCCGCTCGCCCTCCGGCGTGAGCCCCTCGAACCTGCGGCCACGCCGCACCAGCGGCACATCCAGTTCCTCCTCCAGCTTCCGGATGGCCTCGGAGAGCGCGGGCTGGGAGACGTAGCACTCCTGGGCCGCCCGGGCGAAGTGACGCACGCGCGCGAGAGCGACCAGGTACTCGAGTTGGCGAAGTAGCACGCCACTGGTCTACATCCTGCCGGCCCGGCCACCAACCAGGCACGTCGTCACAGGACCGCTGATAAGCGCCGCCTATCACGTGATCGCAGACGCGTCTTTGACCGTGATCACCCGACGGAGCAGAGTGCCGGAGGGCAGGGCACGGGCCTGCGCGGTGAACGAGAGGGCGGGGCGGTTCAATGGTCGGCATCGAGGAACCGGGCGAGGAGAACCTGTCCGTCACGGCTCCCAAGACCTGGGCGACCGGAGCGCCGGCCGTGGCCCACGCCCTGCAGTACGCCCTGGGACAGACATCGGTACGGCGTACGGCCCTGACGCTGCTGAACATCAACCAGGCGAAGGGCTTCGACTGCCCGGGCTGCGCCTGGCCGGAGCCCGGGCCGGGGCAGCGCCACCGCAACGAGTACTGCGAGAACGGCGCCAAGCACATCAGCGACGAGGCCACCTCGCGACGGGTCACCGCCGACTTCTTCAGGCAGCACTCGATCGCCGAACTCGGCCGGGCGTCGGACCACTGGCTCAACCAGCAGGGACGACTGACCGAGCCCATGGTCAAGCGCCCTGGCGCGGACCACTACGAGCCGATCGGCTGGGACGAGGCCCTCGGCCTGATCGCGGACGAGCTGCGCGCCCTGGACAGCCCCGACGAGGCCCTTTTCTACACCTCGGGCCGACTGGCCAACGAGCCGGCGTTCCTGCTCCAGCTCTTCGCGCGCGCCTTCGGCACCAACAACCTGCCGGACTGCTCCAACATGTGCCACGAGTCCAGCGGTTCGGCCCTGAACGAGACCCTGGGGATCGGCAAGGGCAGCGTCAGCCTCGACGACATCTACGACGCCGACCTGATCTTCGTCGTAGGACAGAATCCCGGCACCAACCACCCCCGGATGCTCTCGGCCCTGGAGGAGACCAAGCGCCGGGGCGGCCGGGTCGTCGCCGTGAACCCGCTGCCCGAGGCCGGGCTGCTGCGCTTCAAGCACCCGCAGAAGGCACGCGGCGTCATCGGGCGGGGCACGGCCATCGCGGACCAGTTCCTGCAGATCCGCCCCGGCGGCGACCTCGCCCTGTTCCAGGCGCTCAACCTGCTGCTGCTCCAGGCCGAGAACGAGCGGCCGGGGACCGTCCTGGACCACGGGTTCATCGCCGCGCACACCACCGGATTCGACGAGTTCGCCGAGCACGCACACAAGACCGACTGGGCCGACGTCCTGGAGGCCACCGGGCTGAGCCGCGAGGAGATCGAAGAGGTCCACGCGCGCGTGCTCGACAGCCGCAGGATCATCGTGTGCTGGGCGATGGGACTGACCCAGCACAAGCACGGCGTGCCCACCATCCGCGAGGTCGTCAACTTCCTGCTTCTGCGCGGCAACATCGGCCGCCCGGGGGCAGGGGTGTGCCCGGTGCGCGGGCACAGCAACGTCCAGGGCGACCGCACCATGGGCATCTGGGAGCGCATGCCCCAGTCGTTCCTCGACGCGCTGGAGCGGGAGTTCGCCTTCACTCCGCCCACGAAGCACGGCCTGGACTCCGTCGACTCCATCCGAGCCATGCTGGACGGCCGCGCGAAGGTCTTCCTAGGAGTCGCGGGCAACTTCGTACGGGCCACCCCCGACAGCGACGCCACCGAACGCGCCCTGCGCAACTGCCGGTTGACCGCGCACATCTCGACCAAGCTCAATCGCTCGCACACCGTCTGCGGCCGGACCGCGCTGATCCTGCCGACGCTGGGCCGCAGCGACCGTGACGTCCAGGCGAGCGGTGAGCAGTTCATGACGGTCGAGGACTCGATGAGCGAGGTGCACGCCACCCGCGGCCGGCTCGGCCCCGCCTCCGACCAGTTGCTCGCCGAGGTGTCCATCATCAGCCGACTGGCCCGCCTCGTCCTCGGTGAGCAACCAGCCCTTCCCTGGGAGGAGTTCGAGGCCGACTACGACTCCATCCGCGACCGGATCGCCCGTGTCGTGCCCGGCTTCGACGACTTCAACACCCGGGTACGGCGCCCCGGCGGCTTCCGCCTGCCCAACCCGGTCAACCAGCAGAAGTTCAACACCCCCAGCGGCAAAGCCGTCTTCACCCGCAACGACTTCACGATGCTCCGCGCCCCCAAGGGACACCTCATCCTGCAGACCATGCGCTCGCACGACCAGTGGAACACCATCCCCTACGCCATGGACGACCGCTACCGGGGCATCAAGGGCGCCCGCCGGGTCGTCCTCGTCAACCCCGCCGATCTGGCGGAGCTGGGGCTGGCCGACCGCGATGTGGTCGATCTGTTCAGCATCTGGCGCGATGGCGTGGAGCGCAGGGCCGACGGATTCCGCGTGATCGCCTACCCGACGCCACCAGGGTCCGCGGCCGCGTACTACCCGGAGACCAATGTCCTGGTGCCGCTGGACAGCGTCGCCGACATCAGCAACACGCCGACGTCCAAGGGAGTCGTGATCAGGTTGGTCCAGCATGTCAGTACGTGATGTCCGTACTGACGTCAGTACTTGATCACGACGTTGAGCGCGTTGTGGGTGTCACCGGCGGTGGTGATGGCTTCGACGATCCGGTCCTGAGGGAATTCGTGGGTGATGACGGACTCGATGTCGAAGGCCTTGCTTTCCATGATGTCCATCACGGTGCGGACGTCGTCGGGGACGGGGTTGGCGTGGACGCCGACGACGACCATGCGGTTGTGGATCTTGCCGAGATCCTGGTAGGTGCTGATGAGGGCGTCGACGCCGGTGGCCTCGATGTAGATGTCCACGTCGGCGGTGTAGACACCAGCCTTCATTTTCCTTGCTTTCCTTGCCTGGTGTTTGATTCAGACGACGTCCGCACCGCGCGCAGGACGGCGTCGGCCATACCGCGCTCGCCGCGCTCGTTCGGGTGGACGGCGGCCGCCGGGCTGTTCGGGATCAGGGGTTCGATCCAGCGGGTGTCCTTAGCCGAGCAGGCGCCGCGGCCCTCGGAGGGCGTGCAGGTGTCGACGTAACTCATGCCTGCCTCTTCGGCGCGCTGCCGCAGCATCGCGTTGAGCTGCTGCTCCTTCTCCCGGAGGTAGTCGATGTCGCCCGGCGCGAGGGACATCTCGTCACCGCACTCCGCGCTCCCGGCCGGCAGGATCGCCGGGTACCCGACGACGTACACCCGGGCCTCGGGGGCGCGGTGCCTGACTTCGGTCAGCGTGCGGGCGAGGCGGTGGCCCGCCTGCTGGATCCTCTGCCGCACATCGTCGGTGCCCCCGGTGACGTAGTGCCGCTTGCAAGGCGCGTCTGCCGGCTTGTTGGTGTCGCCGCCGAGGGCTTTCCCGTACGTGTCGCCGCCGAGGGCCTTGTACAGCAGCCCCGCGCCGACGCATCGCTCGATCATCGAGCCGAATCCGATGTCGTTGCCACCGATGCCGATGGTGACCAGCCGGATGTCGGTGTCCAGCGCCGCGAGCTGGGGCGGATTGGTGCCGTCGCGGGTGGGCTGGCGGGTGGTGAGGTCGGCGAGGGTGGCGCCGGTGCAACTGACGTCGCGGAAGTCCGACCCCTTGAGCCCCAAGTCCTGTGCCACCAGCGCCGGGTAGTTCCGGTCGGAGCGGGCGCAGCCGGCCGGGTCCCCCGTCTGGTCAGGGATCATCGGGCCGGCGGTGTAGGAGTCGCCCAGTGCCACGTACGGCCCCTTGCTCGGGGCGGCCGGGGCGGTCGTGTCGGCCGGGTCGCTGTCGTCGTACCGTGCGACGCCGACCGAGACGGCCAGGACGCCGCAGGCGAGCAGGAGTCCTGCCGCCAGAGTCCGCGGGTGAGTCGTCATCGAGATGTCCTGTCCTCATCGAGGTGTCTGTCTCCCAGGGCGAGCGGCGCGGGGGGCCGGGGAGAGCGGGAGGGGCCGCCTGCTCGAGACGGCCCCTCCCGAGGGCTCAACGGGCTGCGGCGGGCTCCGCGGAGTGCGGCTCGCCGGCCGCCGCCGAAGCCGTCGGGGCAGGCACCGTGCGGCTCAGCTTCTCGCCCTCGACATCGATGTTCGGCAGCAGCCGGGCCAGCCAACGGGGCAGGTACCAGGCCTTGTGGCCGAGCAGGGAGAGGATGGCCGGCACGATCGCCATACGGACGACGAAGGCGTCGAAGAGCACCGCGATGGCGAGCCCGAAGCCGATCATCTTGATCATCGACACATCGGCCCCGACGAAGCCGGAGAACACCGCCGTCATGATCAGTGCGGCGGCCACGACGACCCGGGCGCTGTGCCGGAACCCGGAGATGATCGCCTGCTTGGGCGCGTCGCCGTGGACGTACGCCTCCCGCATGCGCGAGACCAGGAACACCTCGTAGTCCATCGCAAGGCCGAAGACGATGCCCACCAGGAAGATCGGCATCATGCTCATGATCGGCCCGGTGGACTCCACGCCCAGCAGGTCCGCACCGTGCCCCTGCTGGAACACCGCGACGACCGCGCCGAGCGCCGCGAGAACCGAGAGCAGGAAGCCGAAGGCGGCCTTGAGCGGCACGAGCAGGGACCGGAAGACCAGCAGCAGGAGCACGATCGCCAGGCCGACCACCACGGCGAGGTACGGGATCAGCGAGGCCTGCACCTTGTCCGCGACGTCGATGTCGAGCGCGGTCTTGCCGGTGACCTCGAAGGACACTCCCGCGTCCTGCTCGATGTTGGGCCGTTCGTCCCGGATGGTCTTGACCAGGTCCTTGGTCTTCTCGTCGGTGGGGCTGGTGGACGGGGTGGCGGAGAACACGGCGGTGTTCCCGGCCGGGTTGAAGCGGGCCGGCGTGACAGAGACAACTCCCTTGGTGGCCGCGATGTCCTTCGAGATCGCGGCCACGGCCGCCTTCGGGTCATCGGATCCCTTCGCGTCGACGACGATGGTCAAAGGCCCGTTGAAGCCGGGGCCGAAGCCTTCGGCGAGGGCGTCGTAGGCGCGTCGCTCGGTGGTGGACGTGGGCTTGGCCTCGTCGCCCGGCATGCCGAGCTGAAGGTCCATCACCGGGGTGGCGACCGCGCCGAGGCCCACCACGCCGAGCACAAGCACGGGCAGCGGAAGGCGCACGACGACCTTGGCCCAGCGAGAGCCGCCGTTCTCGGTCTTCCTCTGCTTCCTGCGATGGCGCTCGGAGTTCCGGCGGGCGCCACGCGACAGCACCGCGTTCGGCCAGAAGCCCAGGATCGCCGGGACCAGGGTCAGACAGACCAGGACGGAGACGAGGACCGCGCCGGCGGCGGCCAGGCCCATCTTGGTGAGCACCGGGATGCCCACCACGCTGAGACCGGCGAGAGCGATGACGACCGTGAGCCCGGCGAAGACGACCGCGGAGCCCGCCGTGCCGGCGGCGAGACCCGCGGCCTCCCGCGGCGCGTGGCCCTTGTCTCGCTCCTCCCGGTAGCGGGAGACGACGAACAGGGCGTAGTCGATGCCGCAGGCCAGGCCCAGCATCGTGGCCAGTGTGCCGGAGTTCTCCGACAGGCCGAAGGTCGCGGACAGCGCCATGATCCCGGTCATGCTGGCGGCCACACCGATGATCGCGGCCAGCAGCGGCAGACCGGCGGCGGCCAGCGAGCCGAAGGTGATCAGCAGGACGACGGCGGCTACGGCGACGCCGATGACCTCGGCCGGTCCACCGGCCGCCGGCCGAGTCGCCAGCGCGTCGCCGCCGACCTCGACGGTCAGACCGGCGTCACGGGCCTGGTCGATGGCTCGTTCGAGATGGTGCTTGCTCACGTCGGTGAGGTCGTCGGCCTTCGCCTTGAAGGAGACGGTCGCGTACGCGGTCGAGCCGTCCTTGCTGACCGCCTTGGCCTGGAACGGGTCGACCGCGTTGGCCACCTGTGAGCCGTCGGCGGCTTCGTCGACGAGCTTCTCGATCGCGGCCCGGTTGTCGGCCGCGGTGACCTTCTCGCCGCTGGGGGCGATGAACACGATCCGTGCGCTCGCCGCGCCGGCCGTGGTCCCCGGGAAGCGCTTCTCCATCAGGTCGAACGCCTTCTGGGACTCGATCCCGGGCATCGTGAAGCCCTCATCGGCAGCTGCGGGCGCCTTGGATGCCGCGAACCCTACGGCGCCCAGCACCGCCACCCACAGCAGGGCGACGAACCATCGCCATCGGAAGGCCGTACGGCCCAAGTGATAGAGGACAGTTGCCATGGCGGGGAAGCCTCCACATCAGCGGTTCAGAAAGGTCGGCAGGACCCGGAACCGCCTCTGTGTGGGGATGTCCGCCCTGGTCAGGGCGGGGGTCGGGGAGGCGTCCGTTTCCGCATCTCACCCTTTCGCGAGCCGCTCGGTGCCACGAGGGAGCGCTCTCCCGAATGCATGGTGTAGGCCGCTACACCATGGGATCGGTGTCGGCCCGAGGTCAGCCGCTCTTGTCCGGCTGAGCTGCGGTGGTGCCCGCCGGGCTGGCGCGGAGCATGGCCTTGTAGAGGGCGTCGTGCTCGGGCGAGGGGGGCAGGGGGCCGCGGGCCGGGGCCTCGAAGGACTGGATCAGCAGGGCGACGACGCGTCGCCAGGCGTCGGGAGCGGCGTCGCCGGTGGCGTTGACGACGCCGGCGTTCGCCATGTGGATCAGTACCAGATCCGAGGGGTCGAAGTCCTCGCGCAGACGGCCTGCGGCCTTGGCGCGGTTGATGAGCCGCACCATGGCCTCGTACGCCTCGTCGCGGCGCTTTTCCAGGGCCTTGGCGGTGGGGAAGGTCATGGTCAGCACGTCGGCGAAGCCGTAGTCGGCGGCCTGCATCGCGCAGACGGTCTCGATGTAGGCGGTGAAACCGTGCCAGGGGTCGGGGTCGTCGAGGGCGACGGCGACCGCGTCGGCGTAGGCGTCCATGCGGTCGGAGAAGACGGCGGCGACCAGGTCCTCCTTCGTGGGGAAGTGACGGAAGAGGGTGGCGATCCCCACGCCGGTCTCACGGGCCACGGAGGCCATGGAGGCGTTCAGGCCGTCCCGTCCGAACACCGTGCGCGCGGCGGCGATGATCCTCCCTCGGTTGCGCTCGGCGTCACTGCGCAGAGGCTGGGTGGCGGTGTCGTCGGGGTGCTGGGCGCCGGGGCTCATACCGGCCAGTCTAACAACCGGAATGCCCTATCCATTTCTCGTGCTACGGTGGCTGCATCGATCCGGATAGGCCTATCCGGATCGCGAATCGGATAGGCCTATCCACATCTCCTGGTCTCCACATCTCCTCGTCTCCTCGTCTCCTCGACGACGTTCCTCGAAAGGATCGCTGTGACCAGCATCGCCATCGTCGGAGCCGGCCCCCAGCTGGGCCTGGCCATCGCCCGCACCTTCGGTTCCCACGGCTTCGACGTCGCCCTGATCTCCCGTAACCGCGACAAGCTCGACGGTCTTGTCGGCAACCTCACCGCCGAGGGCATCACCGCCGCCGCGTTCCCCGCGGACGTGCTCGACCGTGACGCGCTCACTCAGGCGCTCAAGGACGCCGCCGCACAGTTCGGCGGGATCGACGTCCTGGAGTACTCCCCGGTGGGGACGTTCGGCGTCACCGCGCTGACCGCTCCGGCCACCACCGACCCGTCCCATGTGGAGTTCGAGATGAACTTCCAGCTGTACGGGGCCATCGCCGCCACGAAGGCGGTGCTGCCCGCGATGCGTGAGGCCGGTGCGGGCACCCTGCTCTACACCACCGGCGCCGGCTCGATCTGGCCCGACCCGCGGGTCGCCAACGTCAACGCCGCCGCGGCGGCCCTGCGCAACTGGGCGATGAACCTGCACAAGGAGCTGGCCGACGCCGACACCGGCGTCCAGGCCGCCCACGTCGGCATCGACGTGTCGATCGGCACCGCCGTCATCCCCGGCCTGCCGACGGCCCGGCCCGAGCAGATCTCACCCCTCCACTGGGAGCTGCACACCACCAAGCGCGACCAGGCCGAACTCGTCTTCAAGCTCTGAGATCACGCAGAAGGGGGCGTTCCGTCCGGTCACTGACCCAACGGTGTGGGCAGCGCCCCGTCGGTCGCTGCCCAGCCGGCTAGTGCTGTGACCACATAGGTTCGCCGGTTTGGTGATCGTGACGGTTGGATGTGCGGTGACGTTCGATCCGACCGCTGGAGGTGCAGTGGCCGAGCCTGTCCGTGTGCGCAGACTGACCGACCAGGAGGGGCAGAAACTGCAGCAGACCGGTTCAACGAGATCGGCCTGGCCTGCTTGGACCCTCGGTGGGCGGGAGTCCGTCCCCGCCTGCTCAGTCGTGACGACGAGGACTTCGTCGTCCGGACGGCCACCACCCGCCCCACCAAGCTCGGCCGGCCTTTCACCCGCTGGTCGCTGCGCAAGCTCGTCGCCTACCTGCGGAAGGTCCACGGCCGAGTGATCCGCCTCGGCCGTGAGGCATTACGCGGCCTGCTCGCCCGCCGCGGTGTCACCTTCCAGCGCACCAAGACGTGGAAGGAATCCCCCGACCCGGACCGCGAGGCGAAGCTGGACCGGATCGAGGACGTCCTTGGCCGCTTCCCGGACCGGGTGTTCACCTTCGATGAGTTCGGCCCGCTCGGGATCCGGCCCACTGCCGGCTCGGGCTGGGCCGAGCGGAAACACCCTGACCGGCTGCCCGCCACCTACCACCGCACGCACGGCGTGCGCTATTTCCACGGCTGCTACTCGGTCGGCGACGGCACCCTATGGGGCGTCAACCGCCGCAGGAAGGGCGCCACCAATGCGCTGGCCGCGCTGAAGTCGATCCGTGCCGCCCGACCCGACGGTGCCCCGATCTACGTGATCCTGGACAAACTGTCCGCCCACAAAGGCACTGGCATCAGCTGCTGGGCGAAGAAGCACAAGGTCGAGCTGTGCTTCACCCCGACCTACGCCTCCTGGGCGAACCCGATCGAGGCCCACTTCGGACCGCTGCGGCAGTTCACCATCGCCAACTCCAATCACCCCAACCACACCGTGCAGACCCGGGCCCTGCACGCCTACCTCCGGTGGCGCAACGCCAACGCTCGCCACCGCGACGTCCTGGCCGCCGAACGCAAGGAACGCGCCCGCATCCGCAGCGAGAAAGGCATCCGCTGGGGCGGACGGCCCCTGTGATTGGCGGCCTGACCTGGCAGGAAGGTGAGTCGCCGAGATTGCGGGGCGAGCGGGGCTTCTCGCCCGAGGCGGCAACGGGTGGCGCCGGCAGGGACTCAGGGTTCGATGACGAGGCGTTCGATGAGGCCGTCGCGGAGTGTGAACTGGTAGCGCAGATCGATGGTCCCGCCGGGGAAGTCGCCCTCGAGGTGGTGGGTGGCGATGTAGTGGGTTGCGTCGGTCTGCTGGGCACCGGTGAGGTGGATGGTGTAGGTGAATTCGGTGGCCGATCGGTCGAGCCACCTCCCGATCGCCTGGGTGCCCTCGTAGGTGTTGCCGTCGTCGATCACTGTGGCTTCGCGGGTGAACGCCGTGATTGCGGTGGCGGTGTCGTGGGCGCGGTGTGCTGTCAGGTAGCGGGTGATCACCTCGGGCAGGGTGTCCGGGGTGCTGGTTCGGGGCTGGTTGTCGTGCATGACGTTCCTTGGGGTGGTGGCGGGTTCAGACGGTGGGGGTGGTGCCGCCGTCGATGACGTGTTCGGCGCCGACGATGGCCGAGGCGCGGTCGGAGACGAGGAAGGCGACGAGCTCGGCCACTTCCTCGGGCCGGTTGGGACGGCCCAGCGGGATGCCGCCCAGGGAGTCCATGAGCCGGCCCAGCGCCGCCTCCCGGGTGATGTCTGCGTCGTGGGCGATCCGGGCGACGAGGTTGTCGGCGGCCGAGGTCTGCACGAAACCGGGCGAGACGGTGTTGACGCGGACGCCGTGCGGGGCGACCTCGTTGGCCAGGCCCTTGCTGTAGGTGGTCAGGGCGGCCTTGGCGGCTGCGTAGGCCAGGGTTCCGTTCCACAGCGGCATGCGGCGCTGGATCGAGGTGACATGGACGATCACGCCCTTACCCGTGGCGATCATGTGCGGCAGGAGCGCGCGGTCCAGGCGGACGGCGGCCAGCAGGTTCGTGTTCAGCTCCCTGGCCCAGTCGTCCTCGCCGAGCGCGGCGAACCCTCCGGCCGGCGCCTCGGACCCGCCGAGGGTGTTGACCAGGATGTCGACGCCTCCCACGCGGGCGTCCACCTCGGCGGCCACGTGGGCTGCGCCCTGGGCGGTGGACAGGTCGGCGGCGATGAACGCCTTCTCCTCGACGTCGTCGGGGCGGCTGCGGGCCGTGACCAGCACGGTCGCGCCGGCCTGGGCGATACGTCGGGCGATGGCGGCTCCGGTGCCCTTGGTACCGCCGGTGACCAGAGCGCGTCGGCCTTCGAGGGATTCGCTGATGGGTGTGGTCACGGTGTGCTCCGTTCCCGGGTGCGGGCGCAGAAGGCACCACTCCCGTCATTACTGCTAAAATAGAAGCTACTAACTTCGACTTTAGCAGTAACCGAGGGGATGGCCACCATGGCAAGCCGGATCAGGCTGGAGGACCGGGAGTGCCCACTGTCCACGACGGTGGAACACGTAGGCGAGTGGTGGACGCTGCTGATCCTCCACGACGCTTTCGACGGCTACACGCGCTTCGACCAGTTCCAGGAGAGTCTGGGCATCTCCTCCAGCATGCTCACCACCCGGCTGAAAGCCCTCGTCGCCGACGGACTGCTGGAGCGCCGGCTCTACCAGACCAACCCCGTACGCCACGAGTACGTCCTCACCGAACTCGGGCGCTCCCTGCGGCCGGTGATCGTCGCCCTGGCCGCGTGGGGCAACTCCCGCCTCACACCGGCCGAACGCAGCATGATCCTCATCGACACGCACAGCGGCGAGGAAGTCGAGCCCGTCGTCGTCGACGCCAAGACCGGCCGCCGGCTCGACGACAGCGACACCTACGTCTTCACCGCGGGTCCCGCAGCCAGCGACGCCATGCGCCACCGATATGCGACACGACCGAACACCCCCGCGGCGTCGTAGGGCTGCTCCGAACCAGCACCGAACAGCCTTGAGCAGGGCCGGGACACACCCTCCTACCTCATCGACCAGGCAACACCGGATCGCCGTCAATATCACGCATGCCAATCATCCCGAGCCGTTGATAACCAGATCAAGCGAGGCGAGGGGCAACGTCGGTCGTCTTCTCAAGAATCGCCATCATGGGCTGCGCCCCCGGATCCCATCCGAGCCGGAGGGAGTCATCAGCGCGACCCAACCCGGTGAACCTTCCCGGTCACAGCACTAGCGGTTTGATTGCGGCCGGCCTCGGTGCGCAGCAGGGCGACGGTGTTGTTCATCGACTCCTCCCAGTGGCGGCCGAAGAACTCGCGGCCGTGGGGGTCGAGGAACTTGAACCGGGCGATGTTCACGGGTGGCTTCTTCCCGTCGGAGAACAGGGGCGCGTACAGCGCGTAACCGAGCCGGTGGGCGGGCAGAAAGTCCAGGCGGCCGTTGCGGACGAACGCGGGCGCGTCGGTCATGGAGTCGAGGATCCGCTGCACACTCGGCGGGACCTGTGTCTGCTGCTGGGCGGCACGGCGCCGCTTGGGGGGTGTGGAGTTGGCGACGCGGGCCAGGTCCTGCAGGTGGTCGCGTTCGGCCTCGTCGAGCTGCAGGACCCGGGCGAGGGAGTCCAGCACCGCCTCGGAGACACCGGTGAGGTTGCCGCGCTCCAGGCGGACGTAGTAATCGACGCTCATTCCGGCGAGCATGGCGACTTCCTCGCGACGCAGGCCGGGGACGCGGCGGTTGCCGCCGTAGGCGGGAAGGCCGGCCTGCCGGGGGGTGATCCTCGCCCGGCGCGAGGCCAGGCAGGTCCCCCACTTCACCCTGCACGAGATGGTCACGAGCAACACCGCGCAGGGCCTCGGCGACCTCAGGCAACTCCCTGTCACCGGCGAGGAGTTCCTCGCCGCCGAGCCCTACGGCAGCGGCACGGCCCCGGTCACCACCCGCCTGTCCGACGAGAACGGCCAACGCCGCCTCGCCCTGGCCTACCCGGCCGAGCACACCCAGCTCGGCCTCACCCTCGACGGGACCGGCCGCATCCTCCACGAGACCCTGACCGCCCCCAACCACCTGGTCACCCGTACCTTCGTCTACCCGGAGCCGGAAGAAGACGGGCATGGGCACGAGCACTGACGAACGAAAGCCCGGCCGAAAGAACGTTCACAGGCACCGCTTAACATCACAGTGATGAGCAGCAGGACGGAGCACAGACCCCGCGGCGTGTGGCTGACCACGCAGACCGCGGCGCTGTGTCCTGCCCTGGCCGTGCTGCTCATGGCTCTGGTGCTCTGCCTCGGCTATGCGCCCCATGCCCCCAGGAACGTGGCCACCGCGCCCGTGACCGCCATGTCGACCGTCCAGACCTCGTCACACGGCCCGGCCGAGCACCGTGCGGTGACCGTGACAGCCGTGGCCGAACGCCACACGGCGACCGTGACGAAATCCGGCGGGTGCCCCTCCGGTGACATGTGCTGCGCTCAGGACTCGCACGGGGTCCGCGCAGTGCTCCCCGCGGCAGCACACCTCCTGCCAGCGGTCCTGCGCCGCGTCCCGAGTCTCCCGGGCCCGGCCACCGTCGCCTGCGCCCTCGGGCTCACGCCGACGCGCGGCGCTCCCGATCTCCATGTGCTCCAGGTGCAGCGGACGTAGACGAACGCCACCGTGCCGATCGCTCGCGCGGGTCGGTCCACCGGCATCCGTCCGTCCACCCCTGCACCCACCGCCGCCCTACGACGTCACGCGGCGGGGACGAGGAACACACAGTCATGAGCAAGACCAGCAAGAAGCAGGCCGCCGCCGATCGCAAGGCGCGTATCGAGGCGATGCGCCGCGCCGAGAAGGCCCGCGAGCGTCGCAACCGCATTCTCACCATCACGATCAGCACGGTCATCGTCGTCGGGTTGGCCGGCTGGGGCGTGTACGCCATCAACAGCGCCAACGAGAAGCAGGAGCAGAAGTCCGCCGCGGCCAAGAAGCCGATATCCGGCGAGAAGACCTGGGACGCGAAGAAGCTCGGCCGCACCCATGTGGCCGGCACCGTCAAGTACCCGATGAACCCGCCCGTCGGCGGCAATCACAACCAGGCGTGGATGACCTGCAACGGCAACGTCTACACCAAGGCCATCCCCAACGAGAACGCCGTCCACTCCCTCGAACACGGCGCGGTCTGGGTCACGTACAACGGCAAGGCGACGAAGGCGGACATCCAGACCCTCGCCGACAGGGTCGCCAAGACGCCGTACACGCTGATGAGCCCGGACAAGACCCAGTCCGGCGCGATCACGCTGTCGGCCTGGGGCCACCAGCTCAGCGTGAACACGGCCGCCGACCCGCGAGTCGAGAAGTTCCTCACCAAGTACGTCCAGGGGCCGCAGACCCCCGAGCCGGGCGCCGCCTGCACGAACGGGCTCACCGCGTCATGACGGACTCCACCAACGCACAGGGCCGCAAGCCCGCATTCGGTCGGTGGCTGATCGCCGCCGCAGCGGCCCTGGTCGTGCTCGTCCTCGCTCTGTCGTTCCTGGCCGTGAACAGCCATCGGAACGACACGGCGATCGACGTCCCCACGGCCGACTCGGCCGACGCGGGTTTCACCCGCGACATGGCCACCAACACCGAACTCGCCCGACTCGGCACACTCAACGGCAGACAGGCGGAGATCCTCTACCTCCAGCTCATGTACTACCACCACATGGGCGGCGTCGACATGGCGCGCGCCTGCGCCCGCCAGTGCACGGTCCCCCAGGAACGGAAGCTGGCCCAGGGCATGGTCGACGCCCAGCAATCGGAGATGGAGCTGATGGCCGGCCTGCTCAAGGAGCGTGGTTCCGCACCAAGGTAGCCGGCTGCACGACCCCGACGGTCCGCGGCTGCACCGACTCCGCGGACCGTCACATCAGGGCCAGGAGCCCGATCTCCGGTGCGAGCGCTGCGGGCTGGCCGAGAGACCGGAAGTCGGCCTCCACCGCCGCCAGGTCGAGGACGCCGGCGCGCACGGCCCGGTACCGGACGACCGACCACAGGAAGACGTCGAGGTTGTCGTACTGCGTGTCGGCCTCAATGACCTGCTCTTCGTGGAACCACACCGCGACCCGACACCGACGTCTTTCCCGCTGATCCCCATGTCCGCGCTCCTGCGTCGAACCGGGTGAGCGGGAGTCACGGGTGTCGGCGTCGCTCACCGCGTGCCGAGCAGGCGGGCGGCATGGCGCAGCGTGTGTGCCGCGACCTGCTTGCCGAGGGCGAGGCCGGCTTCGTCGGCTGAGCGGGTGTGGATGCCGGAGTACACGCGGGCGTCCACGTTGTCCTGGGAGAGCCGGCTCCAGGCCGTGTAGGTGCGGGTCACTCCGGGAGCGGTGGGGCTGGTCAGCTCGAACGGCGCGGTGCGAGGGCCGGTGAGCGCCGTCAGGATCGTTTCCGCCGCGCCGGCGTAGGTGTTGTGGCCGCTGGGGTAGTCGGGGTGGGCCGGTGTGGTGTGCAGCGGCGTCCACCCGGGGTCGGGGTCGATCGCGCCCGTGCGGATGGCGGTGACCGGGCGCCAGCGCAGGTAGGCGTACTTGCTGTCGGAGGTGGCGATCTGGGTGTCCACCAGGGCGATGTGGAACAGGGCGACCAGCCTCGCCTGTCCGGCGGTGGAGTGCGGTGTCCGGGCCAGGGCGACCCGCAGCGGCTCGGTGTACAGGGTCAGGGAGGAGCCGTACCAGAAGG
Organism: Streptomyces sp. Ag109_G2-15; assembly: GCF_900215565.1. NCBI lineage: Bacteria > Bacillati > Actinomycetota > Actinomycetes > Kitasatosporales > Streptomycetaceae > Streptomyces > Streptomyces sp. Ag109_G2-15. The sequence goes on along the minus strand of NZ_OCNI01000001.1, from coordinate 6,916,964 downwards.
TGGCGGTCTCGGTCTGCCGCTGGGTGCGTACGGTGCTGTTCGCGGCCCCGTACGCGCGGACCTCGGCCAGGTCGGCGCGGTAGCGCGCGGAGCCCAGGGCGGGTGGTGCGGGCAGCCGGTACTGGTCCGAGGCGTCCAGCAGGAAGGGCCTTGCGGTCCGGTTGCCGTACTGCGCGGCCGGGGCGTAGTCGGGCGGGGTCGGCTGCCACACACCGGGAGCCGCCGGCGGCACGGTGAACGGCGCGTTCACCGAGGCCGGGTCAAGGCCGTCGCCCTCGCGCGAGGCGAGGATCAGCCGTGCCTGGCGCGCACCGGCCGCCACGCCCCTCGACTTGGCCGGTCCGTCCGGAAAGCGGTCCAGCGTCGTGCGCAACGCGGCGTCCAGTTCCTGGGTGCGGGACGGGACGAGGGTCACCAGGGAGTCGTGCACGGCGGACGCCAGGGCCGCGTCCTGGAACGCGCTCCGGTCGACGCCGGGCGGCACCTCGCGGCCGGCTCGGGCGGCCGCGAGCCAACTGATGGCCCAGGTCCGGCTGTTGGTGATCTGCGTGGCGGCGCCGGACGCCGCGATGGTCGCGGCCGTGGTGTCGTACCAGTCGAGCGCCACGGACAGGTGCGGCCGCCGTTCGCCCGCCACGGCGGCCGTGGCGGGCGGGACGGTGACGGAGGCGGCCAGCAGGGCGGCCGAGCCCAGCGTCCTCAGGGCGGAACGGCGGGTTCTGAGCGGGTTCACGGATACTCCTTCACGGATCTGCGGGTGCGTGCTGTGGCCGGGCTCGCCGAGCCGCACCCACGCGAAGGAGACCGCCATGACGGACGGTCGGGTCGGCGCGTGGGCAGCTGCGGCGTGCGGTGAGGCGTCAGCGACAGAGCGCGCCGGCGACACGCAACAGATCGACGGCGCGCCGCCGGGTGAACCGCAGAGAGATCCGCATGCCGGGGACGCTATCCATGCCCCAACTCTCAGTCAACAGCGACCCTTTGGCCGTCCTGCATCGCAACGACGGCTTCGCGTCCCTGCCATGCGCCCGTTACGAGAGCGTCCTGCTGAAGTGGGTGACAGGGCGCTCCAGGCGTTCGCCGTCGACGGTGATGCCCACCTCCTCGTGGGAGAAGGCGAGGAGTCCCTTGATCGGGCCGACCGCGGGCAGCGGATCCGGGTAGCTCCAGACGAGGCCGGGGTGCCGGCTGTCGACGACCGTGACGTTGCCACTGACCCTCTCCCACAGTGACACGGGTTCGAAGCCGGAGCCGTCCGGGGAAGCTCACCAGTAGAGGACCCAGCCGTCGGCATCGCGGATCCCGTGCCCTTGCAGGGTGATGCGCCGATCGTCGGGATACCGTTCGGGAACCGCTGCTATGCGATGCAGGACGGGCGTGAGCTGTACGGCCATCCTGCCGACCCGATATTCGTGCCGCCGGGCCGGCCTGGTCCTGTCGATCGTCTCGAAGGTCTGACCGAGGCGCTCCAGCCGGAGTATGTCCGCCTCGGTGATGTCCCAGACGTCCAGGGCTCCACCGCGGCGCGGTAGGGCGAGGGGCAGTGTGAACGAAACCGCCTGCTCGACCGGATCGATCGGGAAGGGCCAGCGCAGCGCCCGGTATTGAAGGTCGAAGTGCTGACTCGGCCTGGGGGCGATGGCGATGCCCTCTCCCTCGAAGACGTGGAAACCGGGCAGCGCCACCCTCTCGTCGTACCGGGTCGGTGTCCTCAGCAGGTCGGCGAGCACCTCGCCGACCCGGTCGAGGAGATCGCCGAAGTGCTCACGCATCATGCGGTTGTGCCGATCGAGCCGGCCGAAGTACGTCTCCTCCGGATCCTCCGAGGCCAGGACGTCGAGGTAGGTCGCCAGGCCGAAGGTGGAGCAGCCGACGCCCCGGGGCAGCCAGTACGGTCGCAGCGCCTCCAGCCGGTCGCTGATCTCGGCGCACCCCTGCTCGTCCACGACGTCGACATCGACCACGAGCGATTCCACCGGCAGCGGATCCATGCGTCTCCTTGGGTCAGTAGGTGCCGTCCGGGAGCGCCGCGAAGGCCTCGGCGCTCCCGAGGGCCAGTACGACTGTCCCCGTGATGCCCGCGATGCCCGCGATGTGTCGAGGGAACTGCGGGGCAAATATGCCCAACTCCCCCTGAGTCTACCCATTGTGACGCCCCGTCGCCCCGATGTAGCCTCCCTGCGGGGTCCGGGTTCGCCACCGGGGGGGACTATGAAGGTCGGCCTGGTTCTGCCTCTCGCCGAGTATCCGTGGCGACAGCCGTCCTACGGGGAGGTCAGGGCACTCGCCCTCCAGGCCGAGGACTCCGGCTTTGACTCGGTCTGGGTCTTCGACCACCTGCTGTTCCGCGACGCCGAGGGGCCGAGCGAGGGTGTCTGGGAGTCCTGGACAGTGCTGTCGGCCCTGGCCGAGGCAACTGATCGGGTCGAACTCGGCACGCTCGTGCTGTGCACCGCCTTCCGCAACCCGGCGGTGCTGGCCAAGATGGCCGTCACCCTCGACGAGGTCAGCCGCGGTCGACTCGTCCTCGGCCTCGGATGTGGATGGCACGCCCCGGAGTTCGAGGCTTTCGGTGTCTCTTTCGATCACCGGGTCGACCGCTTCGAGGAGGCGCTGCAGATCATCCTCGCGCTGCTGCGGACCGGCCGTGCCGACTTCTCCGGCCGCCATCACTGGCTGCGCGACGGCGAGTTGCGTCCCCGCGGTCCGCGCCCCGGTGGTCCACCCGTCCTGGTGGGGGCACTCGGGCCGCGGATGACCGCTCTCGCCACCCGGTACGCCGACCTGTGGAACGCCTGCTGGTTCGGCTCCCCGTCAGGAGCCGAGGAGACCCTGGCCCGGGTCGGGGAGACCTGCCTGCGGGAAGGACGCGATCCGGCGACGCTGGGCATCACGCTCGGCGTCAACGTCAGGGTGGCGGACGGCACTCCGCTCACCCCTGACGGCACGGCACCACCGGAGACCGACGTCCTCACCGGCTCACCGCAGGACGTTGCGCGGGGCCTCCTGACCTATGCGTCACTCGGCGTGGACCACCTGATCCTGAACCTCAATCCGCATCACAGGGACGCCCAACGGCAACTGGCCGCAGCGCTGCGGCTGTACCGCGCGGCGTCCCGTCCGTCGACAGGAGCTGTGCACACATGACATGGACCATCGACGAGTCACGGGTGCGGCCGTTCCTCACGGCCGCCGAGCGGCACGATGTCCCGGCGCTGCTGTGGAATGCCCCGCAGCCGGGCCGGTCCTTCTCCGGGCAGGAGGACACCGAGGTGCCCGACGCGGGCCGCCCGCCGCAGGCCCGGAAGCGCTTCAAGGACTACAAGGACGGCAAGGACCACAAGGACGGAAAGGACGGGAAGGAGGTGAAGGAAATGAAGGAGATGAAGGATGTCAAGGACACGAAGGACGGGAAAGACAGGAAGGACACCAAAGACAACAAGGACACGAAGGATTTCAAGGACGGCAAGGACAGCTTCGACGGTGCGATGGCCCCGCCAGGTCCGGCCGCCGTCGTACGGCAGCCGCAGGAGCCGCCGACCGTCGGCTCGGGCGGGATGCAACGCTTCGCGGCAGCCGCCGAGTTGCCCGGCGACGGACCGGAGGAGGCCGCCGCGGCGCTGCGGGCCTCGCGCATCAACCGCCTGCTGAGGAGGCGCGGTGTCGTCATCTGAGGCACCCGGCGGCGATCTCTCCGGACTCGTCGTCGTCGCCGATCCCGAGGATCCGGTGGCGATCGAGGTACGGGACTTCGTACGGGACAGCGGCCGCGAGGCGACGATCCTCGACGTGTTCGACGCCGCTCAGCTGTTCACCGTCACCGTCGACGGCCCCACCGCCGTGGTCGAGCCCGTGCTGCCGATGTTCCTCCGGCTACCCGGCCCGCCGCTGCGGCGGATCAGCTTCGACGCGGAGTTCCAGCTCAGCGAGTGCCTGGCGCACCTGTGGGCCGTCGCCGCCCTGACCCCCGCGCCCGTGATCAACCGCCCGGAGCCCGGCGGCCTGGGCACCGGCGTGTCCGCGTCCGCCGCACTCACCGCACTGCGAGCAGGCCTGCCCTGCGGTTCACCGGAGATCTTCTCCTCCCGGCCCTACGGGCCGCCCGGCGAACCCGCGGACGGCCAGGGGACCCAGTGGTGGGTCCAGGATCTCGACGCCTGGACCACGCGCCCCTGGCCCGAACTCTCGGGCGCTCTCGCCCCCTCGGCAGACAGCTCCGGCCCCTACCGGGCGAGATGGTCGGACCCCGAACCCCTCTTCGAGAGTGTGGTCGTCCTCGGCGACCGGGCCTGGCGCAGCAGTCCTGTCGATCTGGACCACCTCGGCCTGGAGGGGCGCAGCACGGAGATCGTCGCCCGGCTCGGACTCCAACTCTCCGCCGTGGTCTGGCGGTTGTCGCCCGACCTCACCCAGGCATGGCCGGTCGTGGTGGAGCCGTTCCCCGACGTGGAGCAACTGCGCATGGTGTGGCTCGGGCTCGGACCCCAACTCGTAAAGGTGCTGTTCCCATGATCTACGCGGTCGGCCTCGCCTCCGAGAGCACCTTCGCGCACTTCACCGCCTCGGCCGAGGCCTGTGGCGTCCCGGTCCGGGCCATCGATCTGCGGCAGGCCGTCGAGGCGGGCGACTGGCGCCTGGTCGTGGGCGGCGACCGCTCGGCCAGGCTCGGCGACCATGATCTCGACCCGGAGGCGTCCTACTACTGCCGGATCGCCGATCTCGCGGCCCTTCAGCAGGACCGTGAGTCGGCACAGCGCTGGCGCTGGCTCACGACGGCGCTCATGGCCTGGCTGGACCACATCCCCGGCCTGGTGGTCAACCGGCCCTCGATCCGGTCCGACAACGGGTCCAAGCCGCTCCACGAACTGTCGTTGTCCCAGGCCGGGTTCCGGGTGCCCGCGAGCATCACCAGTTCGTCGCCGCAGCGTCTACGGGCCTTCGCCGAGGCCGGGCCGACCCTGGTCAAGGCGGTCTCCGGCGTACGGGCCACCAGCAGGCTCGTGGGCGCGGCCGACCTGGCCGGGTTCGAACCCGGCCAGGGCCCGGTGCACCTCCAGCGGTACGTCGCGGGCCGGGACGTCCGCGCCCATGTCGTCGGCGACCGGGTGCACGCCGAGGAGATCGTCTCCGGTGCGGTGGACTACCGGACCGACCGGGACGCGGAGTTCGCCCCTTGCGAACTGCCCGGACCGCTTGCCGAGCGGATGGTCCGGCACACCGCCGACCTGGGCATGTCCTTCGCGGGCTGGGACTTCAAGGTCGTCGGTGACGACACCTACTGGTGCCTGGAGGTCAACCCGATGCCCGCGTACGACTGGTACGACCGGCGGCTCGGCGGAGCCATCAGCGCGTCGCTCCTCGAACTGCTGCAGGGGGTGCACCCTTGATCGACTCGCTGACCGTGCTCACCGGACCGGGCAGTGCCGCACTCCGCGACGCCGTGCACGGTCTGCGCCGGCACTGGACCCCTCGCGGCCCGGAACCGGCCGCCTTCTTCACCCTGGGCGCACCGAGCTACCTCGACCTCGCACCGGACCCGGAGTCCGGCGTCTACCAGAAGCGGGCCGACGTCTCACGGCCCCTGCTCGAGAACTCCTTCGACTGGCTGTACGCGCGCCTTGCGGCTGTCCTCGGCGAGCATCTCGGCGCCCCTGTCCACTACCCCGAGCACCTGGCGCTGCCCGGCTTCCATGTCTGGCTGTCCGCCGCGGTGTTCACCAAGCCGACCGCACCCATGCACTTCGATCTGCAGTACCGGGCCTTCTCCTGGCCCCCCGGCACGGACCTGAAGCGGCAGATCTCCTTCACCCTGCCGGTCCGGCTGCCCGCGGCAGGCGGCGGTCTGAACCTCTGGGACGTGAGTCATGAGCAGTTCCGGCATGCGCTGGAGAAGGGCTGGATCGAGTCCGCGGCCGATCTAAAGCGCTTCCACGCCCTGCGGTACATCCCTTACACGGTCGGCCGCATGGTGATCCACTCCGGCCACACGCTGCACCAGGTCGCCCCCAGCACCCGCGTCGAGCCCGACGACGAACGGCTCACCCTCCAGGGGCACGGGGTGTGGTGCGACGGCCGGTGGCTGCTGTACTGGTGACAAGAGTGCACCGGGCTCCCGGCGTCACGCGGGAATACGTACCGTCTCCACCCAGCTCGGGGGCTGTGGTGCGGCGGAGCCGATCAGAGCCGCGACGATGCGGCAGGGTGGGTTCTCGTCGGGCCAGGGCGTGAATCCATCGGTGAGGACGACGACGATGCTCGGGCGGTCCGGTGTCGCGAGCGCTGCCGCGATACCGACGCGCATGTCCGTGCCGCCACCGCCGCCCAGGGTGATCTGCTCGGTGGCCGCGACCCGGGACACGGCCTGCACGTCGGCGTCGCACGCGAGGACGGTCACGCGATTACCCCCTACGCCCACCTCGCGCAGGACGCCCGTCACCTCCGCGAGGGCGGCGGCCAGTTCGGCGTCCCCCATCGAACCGGAGGTGTCGATGACGACGGCCACCCGCGGCAGCGGGCGGCGCAGGCTCGGCAGGACGACGCCGCGCAGCGCCGGGGTGCGGCGCGAGGGGCGGCGGTAGGTGTAGTCGACGGCTCCGGCGGCCCATGCGGCGGCTTCCCGGACCGCGCCGGACAGCGCCCGCCGCCAGTCCACCGTGGGTTCCAGGACCTCCTCGGCCCAGCGCTGCCAGCCCGCGGGCAGGGTGCCACGGGTGCGTTGATGGGCGCGCATCGCCTCGGCGGTCTGCCGCCGCAGGGCCTGCGCCTCGACGTCGCCGAGCCGTGCGGGGCCGGCGGACTCGGGGAGTTCCCAGGGCGAGGGCCGGCCGTGGGCGCCCGATCCGCAGTCCGGCGCCCGCACCTGTGGCGGCAGCTGATCGACGTACACCTCGAACAACTGGCCCTCAGGGAGGCCGAAGAGGCGGGGTTCCATGCGCCCCTCGGGCAGGCGCAGGCCGTCGGCGAGCAGGTCGTCGTTGATCTCGCAGTCCTGCGCGACGTTGACGCGGTGCCAGTCGCGCTGGGCGGCGGCGGGGAGCCGGTCCGCCCGGCCGTGGTGGTCGCGCAGCAGGTGTGCCGCCTCGTGCACCCAGACGCCCGCGAGCTCGGGCACCGGCGTCGCGTCGACGAAGGCGGGCGACACATAGCAGCGCCAGTGCCGGTCCACCCCCATCGTCGGAACCTCTGTGCTCGGCACGACGGTCAGGGCGTACAACGCCGACGCCAGATACGGCCGGTCGCTCGCCGCCCGGTAGCGGGCGGCGAGCAGTTTGGTCATGTCCAGGGTGCGGCGGGAGCCTTCCGTCATCCCCGCCCGCCTCACCGGCCGGCGCCGGGCAGCGCCCCGGACATCTGCAGCAGGTCCAGGAAGCCGTCGATGCCGGGCGGTACGGGCCAGTCGAGGTGCCGCATCGACGCGAGGTCGGTGGCGGCCCGGGCGGCCACGTCCGGTACGCCCGCGTCCACGGCCTTCGCCAGCACCGCCCAGCCGGCCTCCCACCGGGGCCGGGTGAGGTCGCTCTGGATGGCGGCGACCACCGCGATGAGGAACGCCAGCTGCCGGTCGCCGCGGTCGGGCAGGGCGAAGGCGTCGGGGTCGGCGAGGACACGGTCGGGGTCGGGCAGATCGAGGTGTTCGAGGTAGGACAGCAGCTCGATGCCCGCACCGTCCCCGACAGCCCCGGTGAGCGCGGCGGCCAGCGCCTCGCGTCCGACACCGGCCGCGTACCCGGTGGCGAGCAGCTTGAGTGCCATCTCCCAGGTGCGAGGGGACGGCCAGGAGCGGCCCCGGCTCTCGGCGTCGCCGGGGATGTGGTGGACCAGGCCGGGCCGGGCCGTCAGGAAGCCGGAGATCGCGCCACGGGCCCGCGCGACCGCGCCGGGCACCTTGGCGGCAGCGACGACGGGCACGGTCACCTCCGGCCAGGTGCCGGCCATGCCGCGGGCGACGGTCCGGGGGTCGTGGGTCCATTCGAGGTGGACGAACCGATTGGCGAGCGGCGGGCTGAGATGCCAGCCGTCCGCCGCGCTGGACGGCGGGTTGGCGGCGGCGACAATACGTACCGCCTCCGGCAGGACCAGGCTGCCGACCCGTCGTTCGAGCACCACCCTCAGCAGCGCCGCCTGCACGGCCGGTGGTGCGGAGGACAGTTCGTCGAAGAAGAGCAGGCCCTGTCCGGCCCGGGCGAGACGGACCGCCCAGTCGGGCGGGGCCATCGGCACACCGGTCACGGCCGGGTCGTCTCCGACGATGGGCAGTCCGGCGAAGTCGGAGGGCTCGTGCACGCTGGCGATGACCGTCTCCAGCGGCAGGCCGAGCCCGGCGGCGAGTTGCTCCAGGGCGGCCGACTTGCCGATTCCCGGCTCCCCCCACAGCAGCACGGGCTGATTGGCCGTCACGGCGAGGGCGAGCGCCTCCAGCTGCGGGTTCGCGGCGGGCTCGGTCCGTCGGGCGCGGAGCCTGCGGTTGAGATCGTCCGCGGCCGCCAGTGGGCCGGACGGCGCGGTGGGGGCGGTACGGTCGGTGCTCAAGAGGCAGGTTCTTCCTCGTCGTTGGGATCGTCCGCGTAGTACTCGTCCTGCTCGTCCATCCATTCGTCCCACCACTCGGCGCCGACGCCCGGATGCTCCTCCTCCACACGTTCCCGCAGGAAGGCCAGGTCGGGCCGCTTGTAGCGACGGACGAGCTGGGCGAGCGACAACTCGGACTGGTCGATCACGTCGAGCCGGGCCCCGGCAGCGACGAGCGCCTCCACCAGCGCCTTCGAACCGAGGTCGTTGACCGCCACGAACAGCGGCGTGCGCTCCCGCCGGTCGCGGGCCTCGAGGTCCAGTCCCTCCGCCAGCAGCCGCGGCAGCAGTGTCTCGTGGTCGAGGAGGTTCAGTACGTGCAGCAAGCTGCGGCCGCCGGCGTCCCGCACGCGGGGATCGACACCCGCGTCCAGGAGCTCCAGCACGCCGGGGGTGTCACCGTGTTGGGCGCGCAGGAACAGTTCGTGTCGTCGCGCGCGCAGCGCCTTCGGCAGGCGGCCTTCTCCGGAGGTCCACGTCTGCTCCACGGCGAAGCATCCGGCGACGGCACCGCCGAAGGCGCGCAGGGCGCGTTCGCGTTGTTGTTCCTCGTCGCTGTGCGGCATGTGCAGCAGGCCGCCGGGCCGGAAGGCCACCTCGTGCCATTCGCCCCGGCATCTGACCCGCACGGGCGCGGGAGCCGTCGGCCCCGGCGGGCCGACCGGGCCTTGCGGGACCTGAAGGGCGGGGAACAGCGCCTCGCGGACGAGCGGATGCAGATGCTCCGCCGCGACGCCTCCGACGCGCATCAGGTCGAGGTCGGGGAGCCGGCGCCACAGGGCCTCGGCGAGGATGGGCTCGCCCTTGACGTCGTCCCGGTCGACGGCTCGCACCAGCAGCCCGCCGGCGTCCGTGGGCTCCAGCAGGAGGTAGGTCCGCCAGTGGGCGGCGATGAGGAAGCGATCGCCGACGCCCTCGGCCGTCTGCCGGCGGACTTCCGGCTCCAGGCGGGTGTGGTTGAGCGCGATCCCGCCGAGGAGCCGCTCCGGGTCCGCCTGGTACCAGCCCGACTTCTGCGGGGGTGTCAGGTCCAGCTCGATGCCGGCGGCGGCGAAGGCGGCCTGTGTCTCGCCCTTCTGGTGCAGCAGCGTGGCCCACTCGGCCCGCGCCGCCGGGTCTCCGTCGCCGGGTTCGGCCGTCGGCAGTTCGTCCGTGCCGCGCGGGGTGGCGTCGGCGTGCAGGAACGGTGGCCTGTCCGTGCCGCCGCCGCACCGTTCGCGCAGCTCGGCGGCGTGCCGTACGTCCCACAGGTGCCGCGCGGACCGCCAGTCCTCGGTGTTCGGCCCGAAGACGCCTGCGGCCTGCTCGTCCGTGACCGTACTGAACCGCAGGGCGATCCGCTGCGGTCCGTCGATCATCGCCGGAGTGGTGAGGTGCAGGTACGGCGTGGTCCGGCGGCCCTCGTCCGGTGCCTTGGGGCGGTAGCGCGCGAGGACGACCGTCCTGTCGGTGGCGAGCGTGGTCCGTCCGCCGAGCACGCGCGGCAGGTGCCAGCGCAGCAGGTCGGGGGCGAAGTGGCGGAGGTCGTCCTCGAGGGCCGCGGCGACGTCGTCGCCGCAGTGGTCGGCGACCTCGGACAGGTCGAAGGTGACGTCAACGTTCGCCGCCGCGCAGGCACCCTGCCAGTCACCGGCCAGCCGGCACTCGGTCGCGCGCTCGATCATCCAGCGGGGCACCGCGTACCGGCGGATCCGGCGCCGGCTTGCCGCCTCGTCCGGGGGAAGGCAACGGAGTTCGCCACGAGAGCTCAACGGTAGACACTCCCTATCGCGCGCAGGTCGGGATGCGCCCCGCCGACGGGCCGCAGACGCTGCGTGAAGGACCGCTTCACCTTGCGGGGCAGGCCGGGCCCCAGACCGACGTACTCCAGGGACGAGTTCTCGGGCACCGCCGCCAGCAGTGTCTTCGCGCCCCGGCCGGTCAGGCCGGTGTGGCACAACTCCAGTCGGCGCAGCGGGCTGCCCGGCAGGGCGGCGGCCAGCGCGTGGGCGCCTTCGTCGCCGGACGTGTTGGCGGGGGCGCCGAGGCTGCGTTCCGACGGCGGCCGGCCCAGGTCGAGTGCCTCGATCCCGCCGAGGGAGTCGGCGAGGGCCCGGGCACCGACGGGGCCGATCCCGTTGCCGCCCAGGCCGAGGCGCACCGGCCGTGCGGGGTCGGCCGCGGCGGCGAGGATCGCGGCGCCTTCGTCTCCGAGGTGGTTGGCGGGGAGGTACAGCTCGCGCACACCCGCCTCACGGATCAGCGCCGCCAGCAGCGGTGCCGCTTCGGCGGTCAGGCCGTTGCCGCCGAGGAAGAGGCGTTCCACCGGGCTGGCCCGGCCGGTGAGGGCGTCGAACAGGGCCCGCAGACCGTCGGTGGTCAGACCGGTGTTGACCAGGTCGAGGGTGCGCAGCGTGGTGTTGCGGCGGAGCATCGCGGCGAGCACGCGGACGCCTTCGTCGCCCACCGGATTGCGCTTGAGCCACAGGGCGCGGACGGCGCCGTCCGCCGCCAGCGCGTCGGCGAGCGCGGTGACGCCCGCTGGGCCGATGCGGTTGCAGCCGAGGTAGAGCGTGTGCAGACCGTGGCCGTTGACCAGCGCGTCGGCGACCGCGCGGGCTCCCTCGTTCCCGATGGCGTTGGTGCCGAGCAGGACATGCGCGGCGTGCGGCGAGGCGGCGGCAACGGGCATCAGCCGGGCGGCGCCGACCGCTCCGAGGCCCTGCTTGCACAGGTCGACACGCCCGTCCGCGCGCACCGTGCCGAGCGGGAACGTCTCGTCGCCCTCGACCGGCTGCGCAGACCGCAGTCGGGCGAGCAACGGCTCCAGAGCGGCGGGATCGCTGATCGGGATGTCCGGGTGCTCGATCGCGGGGCAGCGTACGGGTGTCGGCTGCGTCATCACCACTCCACCGGTCCATCGCCGGTGCCCGGCTCGCCGAGGGCGGCATCGCCCTCCGCCCGCCCAGGACGAACCGACGCCAATCGACTTTCCTCCACGACAAGGGCGGCAAGACTGGTCGGATTCGAACCGACGTCCTCCAGCTTGATGCTTGGGCGCGACGACCTCTGCGCTACAGCCTTGCCGTGGAGATCATAGCGGCTTTCGCCTTTGTGTTCGGACCCAGTTGGACTCGACCGGACGACGAAGGCTGCCGGCATGGCGCGATGGGCTGCCTGGGCCGAGCCTCGTTCAGATGTACTCCGTCGCCGCGTCGAGCAACCAGTCCGCCAGATAGCCGGCGAAGGAGGAGCGGACCAGGACCCAGAACCCGGCCCGGGGCACGTCCCGGGCGACCAGCACGATCTGTGTGCGGCCCAGTGTCGTCTGGGCGCAGCGTCCGGCGCCGAACGCCCGCGGATGCAGGTCCAGTGGGCAGCCGTGGGCCAGCAGGTCGCGGGCTCGGGGGCCCGTGACGAGGAGCGTGGTGCGCTGGGCGGAGACGTCGGTGACGGAGACGGGCTCGTCCCCGGCGGCCTCCCGGATCCGGCTCTCCAGGTCCCGCCCGCCACCCGGTGGGCACACCAGCAGCCATTCGTCCGGACCGAGCCACAGGGCGGTCAGCTCCCCCGCGCGCACGGCGGTGTTCGGCTGGAGGGGCAGGGGGAGGTCCAGCGCGAGCCCGACGGCTTCCGCCGCCGCTCCCTTGGCGTCGAGGCGCACGTTGATCTGGGTCAGGAAGGGGAGTTCGGCCAGCCGGATCGCGCCCGCGGACGTACGTGTCGCGGCGGCCAGGCGATCCGCGACGTGCGACAGGGGGCTGCGGAGCGGGACGGTCAGAGCGGTGTCAGCCATCGCGGCGGGCTCCCTCGGGGTCGTAGAGGACAGGGCTTGCGACGGTCACCGGGACCAGGTGGTCGCCCACGGGGGCGTACAGGCGCTCCCCGATCCGCTCCCGGCCGCCCTTGATCAGGGCGAGCGCGAACGTCCGGCCGAGGGCCGCGCTGCGATAGCTGGAGGTGACGTGGCCGAGCATCGGGACGGGCGGGGCGGGCAGCACACTGTCGGCGACCAGGTGGGTGCCCTCCGGGAGGAAGGTGCCCGGGTCCTCGGGAAGGAGGCCGACCAGGTGCTTGCGGTCGGGGCGGGCGGTGTCGGCACGGGCGTGGGAGCGCTTGCCGATGAAGTCGGGCTTCTTCTTCGACACCACCCAGCTCATGCCGAGGTCCTGAGGCGTGACGGTGCCGTCGGTGTCCTGGCCGATGATCGGGTAGCCCTTCTCCGCACGCAGGACGTGCATGGTCTCCGTGCCGTACGGGGTGATGCCGTACGGGGCGCCGGCCTCGTACACGGCCTCCCAGAGGGCGCGAGCCGCCCAGGGGGACACGTTGATCTCGTAGGCGAGTTCGCCGGAGAAGCTGATCCGGCACACCCGGGCCTCGATGCCCGCGACGGTCGTCTCGCGCCATGCCATGAACGGGAAGTCGTCGTTGGACACGGCCAGTCGGGGGGCGAGTGCGCCGAGGACCTCGCGGGACCGGGGGCCGACCAGAGCGACGGTGGCCCACTGCTCGGTCACGGACGTGCAGTGGACCCGAAGGTCGGGCCACTCCGTCTGCAGCCACTCCTCCATCCAGTCCAGTACGGCGGCGGCGTTGCCCGTCGTCGTGGTGACCAGGTAGCGGTCCTGGGCGAGGCGGATGACGGTGCCGTCGTCGAAGACCATGCCGTCCGGGCGGCACATGACGCCGTAGCGGATCATGCCGACCTTCAGGGTGCTCATCATGTTGGTGTAGAGCCGGTCGAGGAGGACGGCGGCGTCCGGGCCCTGTACGTCGATCTTGCCGAGGGTGGAGGCGTCCATGAGGGCCACGCTCTCGCGGGCCGCCCGGCACTCGCGCAGCACGGCGGCCTCCATGTCCTCGCCGTCCTGCGGGTAGTACCAGGGGCGCTTCCACTGGCCGACGTTCTCGAACAGGGCGCCGTGCGCGACGTGCCACGCGTGCAGGGCGGTCGTCCGGACGGGGTCGTGCAGTGCGCCTCGGTCGCGGCCCGCGAGCGTGGCGAAGGAGACCGGCGTGCAGGGCGGCCGGAACGTGGTCGTGCCGAGCGCCGAGATGTCCACCCCGAGCAGTTCGGCGACGACGCCACTGGCCAGGACCCCGGAGGTCTTGCCCTGGTCGTTGGCGGTGCCGGCCGTGGTGTAGCGCTTGGTGTGCTCGACCGAGCGCATACCGGCGCCGGTCGCCCGGGCCAGGTCGTCGACGGTGACGTCGCGTTGGAGGTCGACGAAACGGGGGGCGTCCGAGGCGCCGGGGACGACGTACACGTGCATGGGAGGCGTCTGCCGCGGCTGTGCGGCCACCGCCGGAAGGCGGGGCGCTGCGGCGGTGTAGCCCTCGGCCTCGACCGCCCGGGCACCGGCGGCCGCGCCCTGGGCCAGAGTCGCGGCCAGGTCGAGGGCGCCGCGCGCGCTGCCCACGACCTCGACCGCCTGGCGGCAGGTGTCGGGCACGAAGGAACCCAGCGCTGCGTCGTGGCGCAGTTTTCCGCCCGCCTGGCTGAACAGGTGCGCCACCGGGTTCCAGCCGCCGGAGACCAGCAGCAGGTCGGCGGCGAACTCCCGCTGCCCGATGGCCTCTCCGTACGGAGCGACGGTCACCGTGGTGAGCCGCGTGTCGCCCTGCGTGCCCGTGACGGCGTGACCGGACAGCACCTCGATGCCCGCGGCACGGGCGCGGTCCGCCCACTGCCCCGGTTCGGGGCGGGTGTCGACGATCGCCGTGACGTCCACGCCGGCCGCGGCGAGGTCCAGCGCTGCCGCGTAGGCACTGTCGTTGGTGGTGAACACGACGGCGTGCCGGCCGGGCAGGACGCCGTGCCGGTTGACGTACGCGCGGGCCGAGGCGGCCAGCATCACTCCGGGGCGGTCGTTGTCCGCGAAGGCCAGCGAGCGCTCGTGAGCGCCCGTGGCGAGGACGACGCGACGTGCGCGGATGCGCCAGACACGTTCGCGGGAGACCTTCTCGGGGGCCTCGGCGCCGAGGTGATTCGTACGGCGCTCGACGGCGAGGAGGTGGTTGTCGTCGTAGTACCCGAAGACGGTGGTGCGGCGCAGCACGCGTACCTCGGGGGCGGCGTCGAGCTGCTCACCCGACTCGTCCACCCAGTCCAGGAGTTCGCCGGTGCCGAGGAGGCTGCCGCCGAGTTCCGGCCGGTCGTCGGCCAGGATGACTCGGGCGCCGCTCCTCGCGGCGGCGGCCGCCGCCGCCAGGCCGGCCGGGCCCGCGCCGACGACCAGCAGGTCGCAGTGGGCGTGTACGGCGTCGTAGCGGGCGGGGTCCGGTTCGGTGGCGAGGCGGCCCTGACCGGGGAGGCTGCTCGCCACCAGGCCGTCGTAGAGCTCGACGGTGGTCGCGGGGAGCATGGGCTCCGGGAAGGGGGCCTCGATCTGGACGACCGCGTTGGGCTCTTCCACGCCGGCCGAGAAGATGCCGCGCGGGCGGCCGAGCTTGATGCTTGTCGCTGCCGCGATGACGCCATTGGCCAGGAGGGCCGACGCGAGGGTGTCGCCGCGGAAACCCTGGTATTCGGTGCCGTCGAAGGTGAAGGTCAGGGGCGCGTTTCGGTCGACTCGGCCACCGGTGGACAGGCGGTAAGGCTGGTTGGTGTCCCGTGCCGGGGGCTCCGCCCCCAGACCCCCGATCGGCCCCGCAAGGGCCTCGTCCTCGTCCTCGAACTCCCCCAGAGGGGGTACCCCCAGACGGGCTGGTGACGCCGGACGCGGCTGAGCAGGCACCGCACGACGCTCGAGAGTCTCCGGACGTTCCTCCCCCGCCCGGTACACCGCCAGAAGCTCGTTCGTCGACGTGTCCCGCACCGCGTTGAACCACCGACGGCAGCCCGCCGCATGGCTCCAGCGCTCGGCGAACGGGCCCTTCGGGTTGGCGCGGAAGAACAGGTACCGGGCCCACTCCTCGTCGGTGAGGGCCGCCGGGGCCTGCGGATACGGCACGTGTGCCTGGCCGCCGTAGTGGAACTCGGCCTCGTCGCGGGGCCCGCACCACGGGCAGGGAATGAGCAGCATGTCGTTCGGCTCCCTTGAGGATCCCTAGTGGGCCACCGCGGCCGCGCCGTGCTCGTCGACGAGCGCGCCGGTGGTGAAACGGTCGAGCGAGAAGGGGGCGTTGAGGGCGTGCGGGGTGTCGTGGGCGATGGTGTGGGCGTAGACCCAGCCGACGCCCGGGGTGGCCTTGAAGCCACCCGTGCCCCAGCCGCAGTTGAGGTAGAGGTTGTCGACGGGAGTGAGCCCGATGATCGGCGAGGCGTCGGGGCTGACGTCCACGATGCCGCCCCAGGTGCGCAGTACGTGGGCGCGGGCGAAGACCGGGAACAGCTCCAGGGCCGCGGACATCTGCTCTTCGATGATGTGGAAGGCGCCGCGCTGGGTGTAGGAGTTGTACGCGTCGATGCCCGCGCCCATCACCAGCTCGCCCTTGTGCGCCTGGCTGACGTACACATGGACCGCGTTGGACATGACGACCGTCGGGTGCACCGGCTCCAGCAGCTCCGACACGAGTGCCTGCAACGGATGGCTCTGGAGGGGGAGTTCGATGCCCGCCATGGCGGCGAGGACCGAGGTGTGGCCCGCCGAGCAGAGCGCCACCTTGCCCGCGGCGATCGGGCCCCGGGTGGTCCGCACTCCGACCACCCGGCCGCCGACCACGTCCAGGCCCGTGACCTCGCAGTTCTGGATGATGTCGATTCCGGCGGCGTCGGCGGAGCGGGCCAGGCCCCAGGCGACGTGGTCGTGCTTGGCGATGCCGGCGCGCGGCTGGTAGGTGGCGCCGAGGACCGGGTAGCGGACGTCCGGTGAGACGTTGACGATCGGGCAGACCTCTTTGACCTGCTCGGCGTCGAGCCATTCGGCGTCCACTCCGTTGAGGCGGTTGGCCTCGACGCGACGCACGCTGTCGCGGACGTCCTGCAGGCTGTGGGCGAGGTTGAGCACGCCTCGCTGGGAGAAGAGGATCGGATAGTCGAGTTCCTCCGCGAGTCCCTCCCACAGCTTGAGGGCGTGCTCGTAGATGTCGGCGCTCTCGTCCCACAGGTAGTTGGAGCGGATGATCGTGGTGTTGCGGGCCATGTTGCCGCCCGCCAGCCAGCCCTTCTCCAGCACGGCGACATTGGTGATGCCGTGGTTCTTCGCCAGGTAGTGGGCGGTGGCGAGGCCGTGTCCGCCCCCGCCGACGATCACCACGTCGTACGACCGCTTCGGCTCCGGCGTGCGCCACAACCAGTCGGGGTGCTCCGGGAGTTCGGCTCCGGGGGTGCGGGGGCTCATCGGACGGCTCCGTCCTCTGGGAGGGACAGGTTCATACTGCGCTCGCGTTCCTCTCGGCGGCCTCGACGACGTTGGCGAGCAGCATCGCCCTCGTCATGGGGCCCACGCCTCCGGGCATCGGCGCGAGCCACCCGGCGACCGTCGCGGCCTCTGGGTGCACGTCACCGACCAGACCTCCGTCGGTGCGGGTGATGCCGACGTCCAGGACCGCCGCGCCGGGGCGCAGCATGTCCTTGGTGATCAGTCCGGGCGAGCCGGCGGCCGCGATGACGACGTCCGCCTCGCGTACGTGCCAGGCCAGACCCTTGGTGCCGGTGTGGCACAGGGTGACGGTGGCGTTCTCGGAGCGGCGGGTCAGCAGCAGTCCGATGGGACGGCCGACCGTGATGCCGCGGCCGACCACGCACACCCGTGCTCCGGCGAGGGGAACGTCGTACCGCCGCAGCAGTTCGACGATGCCCCGCGGTGTGCACGGCAGCGGGGCCTCGACGCCGAGGACGAGCCGGCCGAGGTTGACGGGGTGCAGTCCGTCGGCGTCCTTGGCCGGGTCCATGCGTGCCAGTACGGCGTTGGTGTCCAGGTGGCGCGGGAGCGGGAGCTGGACGATGTAGCCGGTGCAGGCCGGGTCGGCGTTGAGTTCGTCGATGACGTCCTCGACCTGGCTCTGCGAGGCGTCGGCGGGCAGGTCCCGGCGGATGGAGGCGATCCCGACCTGAGCACAGTCGCGGTGTTTGCCGGCGACGTAGGCATGGCTGCCGGGGTCGTCGCCGACCAGGACGGTACCGAGGCCGGGCGGGCGACCGCCGGTGGCGGTCGACTTGGCGACGCGCTCGGCGAGTTCACGGCGGATGTCGGCGGCGGTCGCCTTACCGTCAAGCAGCTGTGCGGTCACCGACGGCACTCCTTCCCAGAGGGCAACTGCAGGTCTTTGCCATGGCTCAACCACGAAGACGGGACATGGTCGGGTCGAACAGCGGCTCCTCGGCCACGACCGCCTCGATCCGCTGGTCGAAGTAACCGATCTGCACACTGGTTCCAGGGACACTCAGCTCCGTCGGCAGCCACGCGTAAGCGATCCCCTTGCCGATCGTGTAGCCGTAGGCCGCGCTGGTCACGTACCCCACCGCCCGCTCACCGTCGTACACCGGCTCCTTGCCCATGACGACCGACTGCGGGTCGGCGATGGTGAGGCACGTCAGCCTGCGCCGTACGTCGGCCTTGCGGCGCTCCAACGCGGCCTTGCCGATGAAGTCGTCCTTGTCGAGCTTGACGGCGAAGCCGACGCCGGCCTCGTAGGGGTCGTGCTCGTAGGTCATGTCGGTGCCGAAGGAGCGGTAGCCCTTCTCCAGGCGGAGGCTGTTGAAGGCACCCCGGCCCGCGATGACGCCGCCGAGGGGCTCGGCCGCCTGCCACAGGGTGTCCCACAGCTTCAGCCCCTGGTCGGCGGTGGTGTAGAGCTCCCAGCCGAGTTCACCGACGTACGACAGCCGCATCGCGGTGACGGGCACCGAGCCGATGTAGGCGCGCTTGGCGCGGAAGTACTTCAGGCCGTCGCCCGAGAAGTCCGCGTCGGTGAGGGGCTGGAGGACCTTGCGGGCCAGCGGGCCCCACAGGCCGATGCAGCAGGTGCCGGGGGTGATGTCGCGTACCTGGACCGTGCCGTCGGCGGGGAGGTGGCGGCTGAACCAGTCGAGGTCCAGGTTGCCGTTGGCGCCGACCTGGAAGAGGTCGCGGGCGAGGCGGGCGACGGTGACGTCGCTGCGGATGCCGCCGTCGTGGTCGAGGAGCAGGGTGTACGTCACCGAGCCGACCGATTTGGCGACCTTGCCGGTGCACAGGCGCTCCAGGAAGGCGGCGGCACCGGGGCCGCTGACCTCGAGGCGCTTGAGGGCCGTCATGTCGTACATCGCGACGGTCTCGCGGGTGGCCTGCGCCTCGGCGCCGACGATGGGCGACCAGTACTGCGCGGCCCAGTCGCCCGGGGTGGGGATGGTGCGGCCTTCGACCAGGCCCGCGTTGGCCTCGTACCACTGCGGGCGCTCCCAGCCGTTCGCCTCCAGGAAGAAGGCGCCCAGCTCCTGCTGGCGGGCGTGGAAGGGGCTGGTGCGGATCGGGCGCGGAGTCCCGGACGGCTGGAGGGGGTGGAGGATGTCGTAGACCTCGACGAAGTTCTGGCAGTCGCGGGCCAGGACGTACTCCGGGGACAGCTGGTGCGGCTCGAAGCGGTTGACGTCGCACTCGTGCAGGTCGAAGGACGAGCAGTGGCCGTCGACCAGCCACTCGGCCACGGCTCGGCCCACGCCGGCGGAGTGGGTGACCCAGACGGCCTCGGCGACCCAGAAGCCCTTGACGTCCGGGGACTCGCCAAGGAGCGGGAAGTTGTCGGTGGTGAAGGAGAAGAGGCCGTTGATGCCCTCCTCGACCTTCGCCTCCTTGGTGGAGGGGAGGAGGGACTGGGTCTCCGTCCAGGCGGGTTCGAAGTCCTCCTCGGTGAACTTCAGGACCGAGGGCATGGTCTCGGCCTCGTCGAAGGAGAGGATCTCGTCCGCGGTGATGGGCATCGGGCGGTGGCCGTAGTAGCCGATGCCGATGCCGTCGAAGCGGTCGCGGTAGTAGAGGTCGGCGTCCTGGTGGCGCAGGATCGGTCGGACCGCCTCCTCCGTCTGGCCCGCGAGCGCCGGGACCGGGCCGGTCCAGGCGAGCTGGTGGGCGAGCGGGGTCAGCGGGAGGTTCATGCCGACCATGCGGGCGATCTTCGGGCCCCAGATGCCGGCACAGCACACCACGATGTCGGCGGGGATCTCGCCCTGGTCGGTGAGGACGCCGGTGACGCGGCCGTCGGCCTGCTGGACGTCGAGTACTTCATGGCGGGCGAGGAAGCGGACGCCGCGCTCGGTGGCCCGGCGGATCTGCGCCTCGACGGCGAGGACGGCCTTGGCGAGGCCGTCGGTGGGTACCAGGAGGCCGCCGAGGACCTTGTCGCGGTTGACCAGCGGGTGCTGCTCGACGCACTCGTCGGGGCTCAGCAGCCGGCCCTCGATGCCCCAGGCGGTGATCCAGCCGTGCCGGCGGCGCAGTTCCGTGAGGCGCTCGGGGGTGGTCGCCACTTCGAGGCCGCCGACCTGCAGGAAGCAGGGCTTGCCGTCGACGTCGAGGGAGCAGAACTTCTCGACGGTGTAGCGGGCCAGCTCGGTCATGGTCTTGGAGGAGTTGGTCTGGAAGACCAGGCCGGGAGCGTGCGACGAGGATCCCCCGGTGGCGGGGAGGGGACCCTGGTCGACCACGGTCACTTCGGTCCAGCCTCGCGCGGAGATCTCGTCCGCGAGTGCCGCTCCCACGACGCCCGCTCCGATGATCACCACTCGGGGTCCCGCCATCGCCGCACCTCCGAAATTCAAAACCGTCGAGTTGCTTTCTGCGCAACGTGCTTCAGGTTGCGCAACTCAATGTGCCCGCCTCGGGGAGGGGTGTCAAGAGCTCAGCACGCAGGGACGTTTAGCTCGATCGTGTGATGGTCGGCTTACGGGCTTGCGGCACTGGGCGGCGAACGAGTTAGCGTGGCAGCGCGATCTGGGACCCGCTGGTAATGGCGGGGTGCGAAGCTCGGGGGAGAAGCCCAAGGGCTCCCGTTCCATCCGGGGGTCACAGGCAAGGGGAAGACCGGACGGGTGAAGCCCACTGAACCCTCAACGATGCTCCGTGATGGCAAGCCTCGCAGATGGGAAACATGAGCGGGGTGCAGGGCTGGCCGCTGAGAAGCGGCGGGTGCCGGTCGAAGACTCCGAGTCGGCCGGGAGGACACCACCGCCGCGGGGTAATGAGGGCGCCCACCCCGGTCGCATCTCACGCGTGCGGAACGCGACAACCCCGTTGGGGTCCAGACCTGCTGGTCTGGTCAGCCGACCGTAAGGAAGGCCCAACTCCCCAGCGGGTGCAGGACGGTCCAAGAAGCCAACGCCGGCCGCCGAAAGGCAGCAGGAAACCGGGACAGCACCGGCACCCGAGTCCCGCATAACTGGCCGGATACGGGCGGATGCCCGACCCGAAAGGGTGCTGACGTGGGCCGGGTGAGCCTGTGAGGAACGCTGTTGAACAGGAACCAGAACCGAAGGGCAAGTTGGACACCGTGACGGTCATACCCGCTGCCGCCTCGGCCGCGACCAGCACCGGCCCGGTGAACGGACCGGAGGACACTTCGCTCGACTGGGATGCCATCGACTGGCAGGTCCAGGAGGAGTCAGTACGGCGACTGCGGCAGAGAATCTTCACGGCATCGCAGGCAGGGGACCTCAAAAGGGTCCGCAACTTGCAGAAACTGATGCTCCGCTCTCTGTCCAGCACGCTGGTCAGCGTGCGACGGAGATCAACACAGGACGCAAGACGGCCGGGATCGACGGTCAGGTCGTCCTGACCGCCTCGGGCAAAGCGGAACTGGCCCTTCGGGTTCAGCACCGGATCAGCCCGGACAGAGCCCGGCCCGTCAAGCGGGTGTATATCCCCAAGCCAGGCGGCAGGAGACGCCCGCTCGGCATTCCCGTGATCCTGGACCGGGTCGAGCTAGCCCGCGTCTCCCAGGCACTGGAACCGGAGTGGGAAGCGCGGTTCGAGCCGAAGTCGTACTGCTTCCGGCCCGGCCGCAGCTGTCAGGACGCCATCGCGGCGATCTACTGGACGGCCAAGGGCAGCAAGACCCGCCGCCGGTGGGTACTGGACGCGGATCTGGCAGCGGCGTTCGACCGAATCGACCACGACCACCTGCTTCAGCAGCTCGGCACATTCCCCGCGCGGGAACGGATCGGGCAGTGGCTGCGAGCAGGTGTGGTCGAGGAAGGCCGGTTCACGCCAACCGAGGAGGGAACTCCTCAAGGCGGCGTGATCAGCCCTGTGCTCCTGAACATCGCCCTGCATGGGATGGAGACGGCTGCGGGAGTCCAGTACCGGCAGACCGGACGCCGTGCCGGTGACACCATGCCGGACTCCCCGCTGCTGGTGAGATACGCCGACGATCTCGTCGCCCTGTGCCATTCACGGGAACAGGCCGAACAGGTCAAGGCCCGGCTTGCCGAGTGGCTGAGGCCGAGGGGACTGGTCTTCAACGAGGACAAAACGCGCGTCGTCCACCTCGAAGAAGGCTGCGACTTTCTCGGCTTCACCATCCGCCGCTATCACGGCAAGCTGCTGATCAAGCCCAGCCGTGAGGCCGTCAGACGGATCCGGAACAGGCTGCGCGCCGAGGTGCGGTCCCTGCACGGGGCCAACGCTGCCGCGGTGCTGCAACGACTCAACCCGATCATCCGGGGCAGGTCGGCCTCCTACCGGAGCGTGGTCGCCAGCGAGGTCTTCACCGCGCTGGACGACTACATGTGGAAGCTCACCTACAAGTGGGCGACCCGCGCGCACCCGAACAAGCCCCGGCACTGGGTCACCACCCGGTACTACGGCACGTTCAACAAGTCCCGGCAGGACCAGTGGGTGTTCGGTGACCGCGACAGCGGCGCCTACCTGCTGAAATACGCCTGGACGAAGATCGTCCGACACCAGATGGTCCACGGCTCGGCCTTCCCGGACGACCCTGCCCTGGCGACCTACTGGGCCGAACGGCGCCGCACCAGCCCACCACCGCCGATCAACCGTGCCACCCTGCGCCTGCTCCAGGCGCAGAACGGGCAGTTTCTGATCTGCCGGGGACCGCTGCTGCACGCCGACGCTCCGCCGTCCAGCCCCACCGAGTGGGAACAATGGCTGCGAGGCACCCGACAGGCGGTCACCACCAGGAAGATCACCTATCGCGGGATCGAAACGTCGGACGGGGTGCAACTCCGTCTCATCCACTCGTCCTGCACTGCACGCCTGTGAGCCTCTCGGGCTTGCTTGAGCCGAGCTGCGGGGAAAGCCCGCACGGCCGGTTCTGAGGGGGACCGCCGCAGCAATACGGCGGTCCTACCCGACTGGCCGGGTACAACTAGCCGACGCAGTGTTCGCCCTTCCAGGGCCAGTTGAAGCTTCCAGGCTTGACCAGGGCGACGTTCCAGTAGGGAAGAGCCGCGCAAGAGTCGATCCACAGCTGGGTCGCCGGGAATCTCCCGGCGGTCTTGCTGTTGAACAGAAGTGGCCCACCGGAGTACTTATAAATCTTGACGTTGTGGTCGGACGCGAGCGTGATGTAGGCGCTGGGCTGAGCCGACGTCACGTGATTCGGTCCGAACTCATCCTTTAGAACACCTTTGTAGTAGATGAGCGCGTTGGCATACTTGCCCATGCAAAGCTTTGCGACAGCCCCGCGCTGCCCCTTAGTGGACACGATGCACTTCCCGACGGTCAGCTTCTGACCGAGGTTCAAGTGGTACTGCCCAGCTGCAGCGTCAGCCTGAGTGGCTGGAGTGAAGATGGATGTCCCAAGCAGAATCCCGGCAATCAGAACGCTCCGCGCATATTTGCGAATCCCCATGTCTCCCCGTTTCCGAATGAATTTGGGTTTGGTCGTAACCGTGTGTCATTCCGGACGAGATCTTACCGGGGAGATGCCTTCACCCCGGACCTCGGAAATCATTTTTGCCGCAGCTTGACCATTTTGCCGGCGGCCACGCTCCAGGTGAGGATTTCATGTTGGAATTCGGGAGGAATCGCGGGCGAAATAGGTTGTTCTCCGGCAGTTCACGCAACACACCCACGGAGCCTTGGCCGGAGAACAACCACATCAGCGGCGGACGCCGGCGCTACTTGATCCAGGCGTCGACCTTGTCCTTGTTGGCCTCGACCCACTTCTTGGCCGCGGCGTCGTCGGTCATCTTGT
The DNA here is from genome assembly GCF_900215565.1 of Streptomyces sp. Ag109_G2-15. Lineage (NCBI taxonomy): Bacteria > Bacillati > Actinomycetota > Actinomycetes > Kitasatosporales > Streptomycetaceae > Streptomyces > Streptomyces sp. Ag109_G2-15. The sequence goes on along the minus strand of NZ_OCNI01000001.1, from coordinate 6,893,339 downwards.
CCTGGGCGATGTACTTGGCGACCTCGTTCTGGTCGTCGTTCGTCCAGTTGAAGTTCTTCACCAGGTTGTAGGCGGGGCTGCCCGACTTGGCGAACTTCGCGCTGACGACCTTGTTGAGGTTGTAGACGGGATAGTCGCAGGCGACCTTCGCCGCATCGGCGTCACAGTCCGTCGTGTACGTGGGCAGGCTGACCTTCTTGAGCGGCACCTCGGACAGGAACCACTGCGGCTCGTAGAAGTAGCCGATCACCCACTGCTTGTTCTTCTCGGCGGTGCGGAAGGCCTGGATGAGCGCCGTCTCGCTGCCCGCGTACACCACCTTGAAGTCCAGCTTCAGGTTCGTCACCAGCGCCTCGTCGTGGGTGACGTACGACGGGTCGCCGTCGAGGAGTTGGCCCTTGCCGCCCGACTCGGACGTCTTGAACTTCGACGCGTACTTGTTGAGGTTCTTGTAGTCGAGGATGTCGGGGTGCGCCTTGGCCAGCCACGGCGGCACGTACCAGCCGATGAGGCCCTTGTTGCCGGTCTGGCCGGCGTCCACGGCGGTCTTCTGCTGGGTGATGTACTTCTTCACCAGGTCGGGGTGGCCCCAGTTCTCCAGGACGGCGTCGACCTCGCCGGAGCCGAAGCCCTGCCAGGCGATCTCTTCCTTGAGGTTCTTCTTGTTGACCGTACAGCCGAGGTTGTGCTGGGCGACGTACGCGACGACCGCCGCGTCCGCCTCGTAGCCCACCCACGGGTTGACGGCCAGGTTGAAGGTGCCGCACTTGCCCGAGCTTCCCGAGCCCGCGGAGGAGCTGTCTCCGACCTTCGCCCCGCCGCACGCGGTGAGGGTGAGGCCGAGGACGGCCAGGCCGGCCGCGCCGGCTCGCCAGTGTCTTGCCATGGTGTCGTGCTCCTTAAGCGGTGGCGCGGCGCGCCGCGGCCTGAGTGATCCGGTCGAACATGACTCCGAGAAGGACGATGGCCAGACCCGCGGCAAGCCCCTTCCCGTACAGCTCCCCCCGTGAGAATCCGGCCACGACGTCGTAGCCGAGGGCGCCCGCACCTACCAGGCCGCCCACAACAACCATCGACAGCACGTAGATCAGGCCCTGGTTGGTCGCAAGCGTCAGGGCACTGCGTGACATCGGCAGTTGAACCTTGGTGATGATCTGCCAGGTGTTGCACCCGGCGGAGGTGGCCGCCTCCACGGTGGTCTCGGGCACGGCCCGGATCCCGTCCGCGATGATCTTCATGGCGACGGGGGCCCCGTAGACGATCGCGGCGACGATGGCCGTGAAGCGCGTGGGGCCGAACAGCGCGAGGAACGGCACGAGGTAGACGAAGGGCGGCATGACCTGGGCCGCGTCGAGGGTGGGCCTGATCAGCCGGTCCACCATCATGCTGCGGCCCATCCACACCCCGAAGACGATGCCGAGCACCATCACCAGCACTGTCGCGACGAGCGTCGAGGCGAGTGTGGTCATGGCGTCCGACCACAGACCGGTGCCGACCAGCAGGCCCACGCACACGGCCGTGGTGAGCCCGGACCTCCAACCGCCGAGCACCACGGCGAGTGCGACCAGGACCGCGCCGACGAGCCACCACGGGGAGTCGGTGACCAGCGTCTGGAACGGGTTGAGCAGGCCGTTGGTGATGACGTCACGGATGCCGTTGGTCACACCGGAGAGATTGTCCTGCGCCCAGTTGGTCGCGGTGTCGGCGGCGCTGGCGATGTGGCTGCCGATGGTGCCGTCGCCGGGGAAGTCGGCCGCCCAGAGGTAGGTGTGCGAGAGGTAGATCAGGACCGCGGTGACAGCGGCGCCGGCGCCCAGCAGCGGGCGGCGCCACTTCAGGAGGCGGTTGCCCGAGCGTCGCGCGTTCTCCTCGCGTGCGGCGGCCGCGGTCGTGACCCGGTCCAGCACGATCGCCATGACCACGATGGCGAGGCCCGCGTTGAAGGCCGTGCCGACGTCGAGCGACTGCAGTGCCTGGAGGACGTTCACGCCGAGGCCCGGCGCGTTGATCAGGGCCGCGATGGTCACCATGGCCAGGGCGGCCATGATGGTCTGGTTGACGCCCATCACCACGGTCCGCTTGGACATCGGCAGCAGAACCTTCAGCAACGACTGGCGGCGTGTGGCGCCGAGGGAGTCGGCCGCCTCGACCGTCGTCTTCGACACGTTGCGGATGGCGTGCGCGGTGATGCGGATCGTCGGCGGGGCCGCGTAGATCACGGTGGCGATGGTGGCGGACGCGCCGCCGATGAGGAAGAACAGGGTCAGCGGCGCCAGGTAGACGAAGGTCGGCATCGTCTGCATGAAGTCCAGGAAGGGCGTCATGATCCGGTTGAACCGGTCCGAAAGACCGGCCCACACCCCGAGCGGGATCGCGAACAGCAGGGCCACGAACACCGCGCACAGGATGAGCGCCAGGGTGTCCATGCTCTCCTGCCACAGCCCCTGCAGCCCGAAGAAGGTGAAGCCCGCCACGGCCAGCAGGGCGACCCGCCAGTTGCCCACGGCCCAGGAGACGTAGCCGGCGAGGCCGACGACGCCGAGCCAGCCGATCTCCGGCACCGGGCGGGCCCCGGACGGCTGGGAGATCAGGTGCTGGACGAAGGTCACCAGGTTGTCGATGACCAGCCGGATCTCGTTGAAGAAGTAGAGGAAGAGCGGGTTGGAGTTGCGGTTGGCGCCGATGGAGTCGTTGAAGTCGTTGATCCACCGGTGCAGGTCGGTCAGATCGGCCACCGCCAGGGACAGGGTCTGCTTGCCGCGCAGGACGGCGAACAGCACCAGCCAGACGACGAGGATCGCGCCGATCACCACGGGCCGGCTGACCTTGCGCGCACTCTTGGCGGGCGCGGCCGGTTCCGCTGCCTCTGTTTTCTCGGGTTTCTCGATGGCGACGGTCATCACGCGCCGCCTTCCTGCCCGGCGACCACCGCGAGGATCTCCTCGTCGCCGACGATGCCGAGCAGCTTGCCGTCCTCGACGACCTTGACCGGCTTGTCGGCCGCGAGCACCGCCCGGGTGGCCTCCTTCACCACGACGTCCGGGCCCAGCTCGGGACCGTCCAGTTCGTCGCCGTCCTCCGGGGCCCGCATGATCCACCGCAGGGTGAGGACGTCGCCGCGCGGCACGTCCTTCACGAACTCGCGTACGTAGTCGTCGGCGGGGGCGCCCACCAGCTCGTCGCCGGTGCCGCACTGGACCATCTTGCCGTCGCGCATGATCAGGATGCGGTCGCCCAACTTGAGCGCCTCGGAGAGGTCGTGGGTGATGAACACCATCGTCTTGCCGACCTCGTGGTGCAGCCGGATGACCTCGTTCTGCATGTCGCGGCGGATCAGCGGGTCGAGCGCCGAGAACGGCTCGTCGAAGAAGAGCACGTCCGGGTCGCCGGCCAGGGCCCGGGCGAGGCCGACGCGCTGTTGCATACCGCCGGAGAGCTGGTCGGGGTAGGAGTTCTCGTAGCCCGCGAGGCCGACCAGCTCGACGACCTCCTGGGCCCGCCTGGTGCGTTCGGCCCTGCCCATGCCCCGGATCTCCAGACCGAACGCCACGTTGTCCACGACGCGGCGGTGGGGCAGCAGACCGAAGTGCTGGAAGACCATGGAGAACTTGCGGCGCCGCAGATCGCGCAGGCGCTTGTCGTCCGCCTCGCGGATGTCCTGGCCCTCGAAGACGACCTCACCGGCGGTGGGTTCGATCAGCCGGGTGAGACATCGCACCAGCGTGGACTTGCCCGAGCCGGACAGGCCCATGACGACGAAGACCTCGCCGGGCGAGACGTCGAAGTTGACGTCGCGTACGGCGGCGGTGCATCCGGTGCGGTCCATGAGCTCGCGGCGGGTGAGCCCGCACAGCTCCTCGGAGCCCGGTACCTGGTCGGCCTTCGGCCCGAACACCTTCCACAGCCTGCGCACGGATATGACCGGGGTGGAGCCCGAGTCCTGGGGCGTGCCGCGCCGCTGCGACACCTCGGTCTGTGTGGTCACGTTCGACCTCTTTTCGGCGTTCAGCCGCGGAACCAGTGCTGCGGCCGGGGTTGGATGTTCTGCCAGATGTGCTTGGGCTCTCGGTACTCGTTCAGGCCGGTCGGTCCCAGCTCCCGGCCCACGCCCGAATGCCCGAACCCACCCCATTCCGCTTGCGGCACATAGGGGTGGTAGTCGTTGATCCACACGGTGCCGTGGCGCAGCCGCCGGGCAACCCGCTGGGCCTTGCCGGCGTCCTGCGTCCAGACGGCTCCGGCGAGTCCGTACTCGGTGTCGTTGGCGATGCGTACGGCGTCGTCCTCGTCGGTGAAGCGCTCGACGGTGAGCACGGGCCCGAAGGACTCCTCGTGCACCACACGCATGTCCTGCCGGCACTCGTCGAGCACGGTGGGCGGGTAGTAGTGGCCGTTCGCCAGCGCGGGGTCGTCGGGCCGTGCGCCACCGCAGCGCAGTACGGCGCCCTCGGCGAGGCCGGCCGCGACATACGCCTCGACCTTCTCCCGGTGCTGCGCGGAGATCAGCGCTCCGGTCTCGGCCTCGGGGTCGAAGGGGCCGCCGAGGCGGATCTGCCGGGCACGGCGGACGACCTCGTCGACGAAGGCGTCGTGCAGGGAGTCCTCGACGATCAGCCGCGCACCGGCCGAGCAGACCTGGCCCGAGTGCAGGAAGACGGCCGTGAGGGCGAAGTCGACGGCCGCCTCGAAGTCGGCGTCGGCGAAGACGACGTTGGGGTTCTTGCCGCCGAGTTCCAGCGCCACCTTCTTCACGCTGGAGGCCGCGGCGGCCATGATGCGCTTTCCGGTCTCCAGGCCCCCGGTGAAGGAGACCATGTCGACGGCGGGGTCTTCGGAGAGCGGTGCGCCCACCTCTGGCCCGCTGCCCAGGACGAGATTGGCGGCGCCGGCCGGGAGCCCGGCCTCCTCGAGCGCCCTCATCAGCAGGATCGAGGTGGAGGGGGTGAGTTCACTGGGCTTGAGGACGATCGTGTTGCCCGCCAGGAGGGCGGGTGCCACCTTCCAGGACGCCTGGAGCAGCGGATAGTTCCACGGGGTGATCAGCCCGCACACGCCGACCGGCTCGTACACGACGCGGCTGACGGCGTCGTCGCGGCCGGTGTCGATCACGCGGCCGGCGTCGGTGCCCCCGATGCCGCCGTAGTATCGGAAGCAGGCGACGACGTCGGCGATGTCGTACTCGCTCTCCACCAGCCGTTTTCCGGTGTCCAGGGATTCGGCGCGGGCGAATTCCTTGGCGTCGCGCTCGATGAGGTCGGCGGTGCGCAGCAACAGTGCGCCGCGCTCCCGCTCCGGGGTGCGCGGCCAGGGCCCCTCGTCGAAGGCACGGCGGGCTGCGGCGATCGCCGCCTCCGCGTCGGGGCGTGTTCCCTCCGACACGGTCGCCGCGAGCGCGCCGTCGGCGGGACAGCGGATGTCCCGGTGCCCATCGGCCACCGGATCCCGCCATTCTCCATCCACATACAGGTCTGCCACGCGCCGAGCCTTTCAATTGAAGTTCGTTGCGCATCGTGCACCCGATTGCTTGTGGTGGAACACCCTGGCGAATGTCCAGACAGACGTCAAGAGGTTGGCAGATGACGATTTCGCCTTGTGATCACTTAACCGGCCACCCTTGACCGCAGGCGGCACCGAGCCGACCATGTTGCGTATCGCTCACCATGTTGTGCAATACGCACCAGCGGAGGCTGACGTGTCCCCTCAGTTCACTCGACCGCAACCTGGCCGTGAGTTCGTCCTGACCCTCTCCTGTCCCGACAGAGCCGGACTGGTCCACGCCGTGAGCGGCTTTCTCGTCAGGAACTCCGGCAACATCCTGGAGAGCCAGCAGTTCGACGACCGACTCCAGGACCGCTTCTTCATGCGGGTCCACTTCGATGTTTCCGATCCGAGCACGGAACTGGAACATCTGCGTGACCGGTTCGGCCCCGTAGCCCAGGCCTACGGCATCTCCTGGACCCTGCGGGACGCCTCGACCCCGACCCGGACGCTGATCATGGTGTCCAGGTTCGGCCACTGCCTCAACGACCTGCTCTTCCGCCGGCACACCGGCTCCCTCAACATCGAGATCCCCGCGATCGTCTCCAACCACCGGGACTTCGAGGGACTCGCGGAGAGCTACGGCATCCCCTTCCACCACATCCCGGTGACCAAGGAGACCAAGACCGAGGCCGAGGCACGGCTGCTGGAACTGGTGCACGACCTGGACATCGACCTGGTGGTGCTGGCCCGCTACATGCAGATCCTCTCCGACGACCTGTGCAAGCAGCTGGAGGGCCGGGCCATCAACATCCACCACTCCTTCCTGCCCAGCTTCAAGGGCGCACGCCCGTACGAGCAGGCCTACGACCGCGGAGTGAAGCTCGTCGGCGCGACGGCGCACTACGTGACGCCGGACCTGGACGAGGGCCAGATCATCGACCAGGACGTGGTCAGGGTGGACCACTCGCTCGACCCCGGGGAGCTGGTCACGGTCGGGCGGGACGTGGAGGCACAGGTGCTCGCGCACGCCGTGAAGTGGCACAGCGAGAGCCGCGTGATGATCGACGGCAACCGCACGGTGGTCTTCCGCTGAGCGTGACGTGATCGAGGGGCGGGCTGGAGCTCCAGCCCGCCCCTCCGTTGTATACGGGTATTCAGCCACCGAGTCGGTCCAGCAGCCGCGCTCGGCGCCCCAACCGTGACCCCCAGTTCAACCCGGTTCGTGCCAACCCCGCCCAGTTCGCTCAGCCTGCGCAGCACCAGCAGCCGTGCGCCGCGAGCCGGGTGGCGAGACCGAGGGGCGGCTCCAGGCCCTTGACCGGCGACGCCGTCACGGTGACGACGACGTCGCGCGGGGCATGGGCGAGGACCTTGTCCTCGGTCGCCTTCGCGGGCAGCACCTCGTACCGGACACTGCCCAGCAGCGCCCTCAAGCCGGCGGTGGCCAAGGTCTACCCGACCTGCTTCTGGGCGTCACGGAGGCGGTAGTACGCGGCCTTCGACGGCGCCGCCGGCTCGTTGCCCAGGATCAGATCGGCGGCCTTCTCGGCGATCATCATCACCGGTGCGTAGATGTTGCCGTTGGTGACGTAGGGCATGACGGAGGCATCCACCACGCGCAGCCCCTCCAGCCCGTGCACACGCATGCTGGCGGGGTCGACGACGGACATCTCGTCGGTGCCCATCTTGCAGGTGCAGGACGGGTGCAGGGCGGTCTCGCCCTCCTTGGCGACCCAGGCGAGGATCTCCTCGTCGCTCTCCACCCGCGGCCCCGGCGAGACCTCGCCGCCGTTGTACGGGGCGAGCGCGGGCTGGTTGAGGAGCTTGCGGGCCACGCGGATCGCCTCGACCCACTCGCGGCGGTCCTGCTCGGTGGAGAGGTAGTTGAAGCGCAGCGCAGGGTGTTCCCGCGGGTCCTTGCTCTTGATCTTCACCGAGCCGATGGCGTCCGAGTACATGGGCCCCACATGCACCTGGTAACCGTGGCCACCGGCGGGCGAGGAGCCGTCGTAGCGGACCGCGACCGGGAGGAAGTGGAACATCAGGTTGGGGTAGTCCACGTCCTCGTTGCTGCGGGCGAACCCGCCGGCCTCGAAGTGGTTCGTGGCTGCCGGGCCCTTCCGGAAGAGCCACTGCAGCCCGATGAAGGGGGCACGCCACTTCGCCATGTACGGCTGCATGGAGACCGGCTGCTTGCAGGCGTACTGGACGTAGACCTCCAGGTGGTCCTGCATGTTCTCGCCGACGCCGGGGAGGTCGTGGACGACGTCGATGCCGAGGGCGCTCAGTTCGTCGGCGTTGCCGACGCCGGAGAGCTGCAGGAGCTGCGGGGAGTTGATCGCGCCGCCGCAGAGGATGACTTCCTTGGCGCGGACCTGCTGGAGGGCGCCCTTGCCGCGCTGGTACTCGACGCCGACGGCCTTCTTGCCCTCGAAGAGCACGCGGGTCACGAGCGAGCGGGTCCTGATGGTGAGGTTGGGCCGCTTCCTGACCGGCTTGAGGTATGCCTTGGAGGCCGACAGGCGGCGGCCGCGGTGGACGTTGCGGTCGAACTTGGCGAAGCCTTCCTGCCGGTAGCCGTTGACGTCGTCCGTGGGCGCGTAGCCGGCTTCCTGGGTGGCCTTGAGGAAGGCACCGAAGAGCGGGTTGGTCGCCGGGCCGCGTTCGAGGACGAGGGGGCCGTCATGGCCGCGGAACTCGTCGTCCGGGTCGGCCGCGAGACAGTTCTCCATCCGGCGGAAGTACGGCAGACAGTGCGCGTAGTCCCAGGTCTCCATGCCGGGGTCGGCCGCCCAGCGCTCGTAGTCCATGGGGTTGCCACGCTGGAAGATCATGCCGTTGATGCTGCTGGAGCCGCCGAGCACCTTGCCGCGCGCGTGGTAGATGCGCCGGCCGCCCATGTGGGGCTCGGGCTCGGACTCGTACTTCCAGTCGTAGAACCTGCTGCCGATCGGGTAGGTCAGCGCCGCGGGCATGTGGATGAAGACATCCCACGGGTAGTCGGACCGGCCGGCCTCCAGGACGAGGACCCGGTTGGCCGGGTCCGCGGAGAGCCTGTTCGCCAGTGCGCTGCCGGCCGAACCTCCACCGACGATGACGAAGTCGTATTGCAGGGGAGCCATGGTGCCTCGTCTCGCTCGCGCCGTAGATACGCGAGGCATGCTAAACCCAGTAGCGCTATGCGCACCAGGTTGCGAACAACGCAACTTCCGAGGTCTTCGTTTCGGTTCCGTTACTTGCGAGGGCGTTGTTTACTACGCGTATAGTTTCGCTGTGAGCAACTACAGCAGCGAGTCTGAAACGTCCACGTCACAGGCCGGCGGAGTGCAGTCGGTCGACCGCGCCATCAGTGTCCTGGAGATCCTCGCCCAGCGCGGCGAAGCCGGCGTCAGCGAGGTGGCGGGCGAGATCGACGTCCATAAATCCACCGCGTTCCGCCTGCTCGGCGCCCTGGAGGCGCGCGGCCTGGTGGAGCAGGCGGGCGAGCGCGGCAAGTACCGCCTCGGCTTCGGCATCGTACGCCTGGCCGGTGCGGTCACGGGACGCCTCGACATCACACAGCAGGGCCGCACGGTCTGCGAGCGTCTCGCCGAGGAGATCGGCGAGACCGTCAACATCGCCGTCATGCAGGAGCACTACGCGATCAACCTCTACCAGGTGCGCGGCCCGGGAGCCATCGCCGCGCACAACTGGGTCGGGGAGCTGACCCCGCTGCACGCCACCTCCAGCGGCAAGATCCTGCTGGCCCACCTGCCCGCCCAGGAGCGCGCCACGCTGCTGTCCGAGGCCGGCCTGAAGAAGGTCACGCCGCGCACCATCACCGCGAGGACGAAGCTGGAGAAGAACCTCGCCGAGGCTCTGGAGCGCGGCTACGCCTGGACCCTGGAGGAGTTGGAGATCGGTCTCCACGCGATGGCGGCTCCCATCCGCAACCGGGACGGCGAGGTCATCGCGGCGCTGAGCGCCTCCGGGCCCTCGTACCGGTTCACCGAGGAGCGGCTGCACGAGCTCTCCCCGGTGCTGCTCAAGGGCGCCGAGGAGATCAGCCACCGCATGGGCTATCTGGGCTGAGTCACCCCTGGGGCGTTCCCAGGCGCTCGTTCACCCAGTCGTGGAAGGCACCGATGTGGTGCTCGCTGGGCACCAGCACGCCACCCTTGGCGTACATCCGGGAGCTCATGCCGGGCTGTGTGCGCTCGCAGGCGTCGAAGTCCTGCAGATTGACCCGGTGGAAGAGTTCCACGGACCGGCTGACGTCCTTGCCGCTCTCGACGACGTGCGGGAGGTAGAGCCAGTCGCACTCGACGATCGTGCGGTCCACGGCCACCGGATACATGCGATGGAAGATCACGTGGTCGGGGACGAGGTTGATGAAGACCTGCGGCTTGACGGTGATCGCGTAGTAGCGGCGGTCCTGGCCCTCGGCGACCCCAGGGATACGGTCCAGGCCCTCGGAACCGTCGACGGTGAAGCCCTGCACCTCCTCGCCGAACTCGGCGCCATGGCCGACGTAGTACTGGGCGGCGTAGCCGTCCGCGAACTCCGGGAGCACCTCGGTGAGTTCGGGGTGGATCGTGGCGCAGTGGTAGCACTCCATGAAGTTCTCGATGATGAGCTTCCAGTTCGCCTTGACGTCGTAGACGATCCGTTTGCCTACGGAGAGGTTGTCGACGTCGTAGTGCTCGATCGACTCGACGTCGCCCAGCCGCTCGACGACCGCGCCGATGACGTCCTCCTCGAAGGAGGGCGGGTTCTCCGCCAGGCAGACCCAGACATAGCCGAGCCATTCGCGCACGGCCACACTCACCAGGCCGTACTCGGTGCGGCCGACGTCGGGCATCTTGGTGAGGTTGGGCGCCGCGACGAGCTTGCCGTTCAGGTCGTACGTCCAGGCGTGATACGGGCATTGGAAGGCCCGCTTCACCTCTCCGGTCTCCTCCGTGCAGAGCTTGGCTCCGCGGTGCCGGCAGACGTTGAAGTAGGCGCGGATCGAGTTGTCGCGGGCCCGGGTGACGAGAATGCTCTCGCGGCCCACGTCGACGGTGCGGAAGGCGCCGGGCTTCGCCAGTTCGGAGGCGCGCGCGACGCAGAACCACATGGTCTCGAATATGCGCTCCTGCTCCTGGGCGAAGATCCCCGGATCCGTGTAGGAGGAGCCGGGGAGGGTGGCGATCAGGCTGTCCGGCAGGCTGGTCGAGGTCACGGTGCACTCCTCGGGAGACGTCGTGGAGAGATCATTCACGCGCCGGGAAGAACGACTCCGGACGGCGTTGTGTATGGAGCAACACTGCGTGCCATGAGCAACCGCAGCATGGGATGCCTCAGGGGCGGTGTCAAGAGGTCGCAGCGGCGAGCTGCTTGCGCCAGCGGGTGAACAGCCGCGGCTGGTTCATCCCGAGCACGGCGACCGGATCCCCGGCACGCCGGTAGACGGCCAGGACGTCGCGGTCGTCCGCGGCGCCCGCCTCGATGGTCACACTGTCGGCGCCGGCCGCGTGACCGGCGAACTGGATCTTCACGCCGTACTGGTCGGACCAGAAGTACGGCGGCCGGGGCACACCCGGTTCCACGGCGCCCCCCGCCAGCAGCGTGGCGACCGCGGCGTCGGGGCGCTCCCGCGCACCGGTCCAGTGCTCGACGCGCCGGTGTGCGCCGGCGCGCGGGTCGTACCAGTTGGCGCAGTCGCCGACCGCGACCACTCCGGCCAGGCTGGTCCGGCCGTCCGCGCCGCACTTCACGCCGTTGTCGAGCAGGACGCCGGAACCCTCCAGCCACTCGACGCACGGGCGTGCACCCACCCCGACCACGACGATGTCGGCGGGGATGCTGCGACCGTCCTCGAGCAGAACGGCCTCGACCCGGGTCTCCCCGCTCAGCCCCTTGACGCCCACGCCGCACAACAGCCGTACGCCATGGTCCGCGTGGAGGGCGGAGACGATGGTGCCCATGGTCTCGCCGAGCGGTCCGGCGAGCGGTGTCGGGGCCACCTCCACGACGGTCACGTCGAGCCCGAGGGCGTACGCGGTGGAGGCGACCTCGGCCCCGATGAAGCCGCCGCCGATCACCACCAGCCGTCCGCCGCGGGCCAGTTCGTCCCGCAGGCCGCGGGCGTCGTCCAGAGTGCGCAGGGTGTGCACTCCGGCCAGGCCCTCGGAGCCGGGGAGGGTGCGCGCCGCGGCACCGGTCGCGATGACGACGCCGTCCGCCCGCACCTCCCGCCCGTCGGCGAGCCGGACGGCACGGCCCGTGCGGTCGAGTCCGACGGCACGGGTACCGAGCAGCCACTCCGCCCCCAGGTCCTCGCCGTCCGTCTCCAGCGCGAGTTCCGTCTCACCGAGGGTGCCGGCCAGGAACTCCTTGGACAGCGGGGGCCTGTCGTACGGGCGGTGGAGTTCGTCGCCGATGACGACCAGCCGCCCGTCGTAGCCCTGCTTGCGCAGCGAGCGCGCCGCCGAGAGGCCGGCGAGCGAGGCGCCGACCACGGCGACGGTCCTCACGCGGGACCTCCGGCGAGCCGGGACGCGACGCAGGGCGGCAGGTTGGGCGCGTCCGTGGACAGCCGGACGTGGATCATGCCGTCCTCGACGACGACCTCGTGCGTCCGGACCGGGAGCTTGGCCGGCGGGGCGTCGACGGCACCGGTCCTCAGGTCGAACTTGGAGGCATGCAGCGGGCATTCCACCTCGCAGCCCTCCAGCCAGCCGTCGGCGAGCGAGGCGTCCTGGTGGGTGCAGGTGTCGTCGATGGCGAAGAGTTCGCCATCGTCGGTGTGGAACACCGAGACCGGCGGATCGACGTCGAGCCGGTGGGCCTCGCCTCGCGGGAGATCCGCAAGAAGGCACGCGGGAATCATCATGACACCTCGGTGCGTATAGCGAAACGGATTGCGGTAAGCGCAACATCAGTCTGGGGTCGCCCCGAACCCTTGTCAAGGCGTTCAGAGGCCTGGTTGACCCCTGCCGATCGTTGCTCACCATGCAACTCAGAGCGCGATGAGCAACACTTTCAGGGCAGGGATCGACACCGGAATCGGTGTCTTCGAGCAGGTCAGGCGGTCAGTGACCGCGTGCGATCCATTCCCGCAGATGCGGGGCCTCGGCGCCAACGGTGGTCGGGTCCCCGTGACCGGTGTGCACCACGGTGTCGCCGGGCAGGGTCAACAGCCGTTCCCGGATCGACTCGATGATGGTCGGAAAGTGACTGTACGACCGTCCCGTGGCCCCCGGTCCGCCCGCGAACAGCGTGTCACCGCTGAAGAGCGCCGTCAGCTTCGGCGCGTACAGGCAGACCGCACCCGGGGCATGGCCGGGAGTGTGCAGCACGGTCAGCTCGACCCCCGCCACGGCCAGGATCTGACCGTCGGCCAGTTCGGCGTCCGGCGCCCGGTCGGGGTGGGTCTGCTTCCACAGCGGCAGGTCGTCCGGGTGGAGGAGAACCGGGGCGCCGAGGCGCTCTGCGAGTTCGGGCGCGGCATCGATGTGGTCGTTGTGGGCGTGGGTGCACACGATGGCCCGCAGGGCCCGGCCACCGACGGCCTCGGCGATGACGTCGGCGTCATGGGCGGCGTCGACGACGATCACCTCTCGGTCGTCGCCGATGATCCACACGTTGTTGTCGACGTCCCACGTGCCGCCGTCCAGCGAGAAGGTCCCCGAGGTGACGAGACGTTCGATACGGGCTCCGGCCGTCACAGGACCACCACCGAGCGCAGGACATCGCCGCTGTGCATCCGCTCGAAGGCCTTCTCGACCTCGTCGAGGGCGATGGTCTCGGTCACGAAGGCATCCAGGTCCAGACGGCCCTGCTGATACAGGTCGATGAGCATCGGGAAGTCCCTGCTCGGCAGGCAGTCGCCGTACCAGGAGGACTTCAGCGCGCCACCGCGGCCGAAGACGTCCAGCAGCGGCAGCTCCAGCTTCATCTCCGGCGTCGGCACCCCGACGAGGACGACCGTGCCGGCGAGGTCGCGGGCGTAGAACGCCTGCTGGTACGTCTCCGGGCGACCGACCGCCTCGATGACGACATCGGCACCGAAACCGCCGGTCAGCTCGCGGATCGCCTCGACCGGGTCGGTGTTCTTCGAGTTGACGGTGTGGGTCGCGCCCAGCTTCCTGGCGGTGTCCAGCTTGTGGTCGTCGATGTCCACCGCGATGATCTTCGCCGCGCCCGCCAGGTTCGACCCGACGACCGCCGCGTCCCCGACGCCGCCGCAGCCGATGACGGCGACCGTGTCGCCACGGCCGACGTTCCCGGTGTTGATGGCCGCGCCGATGCCTGCCATCACCCCGCACCCCAGCAGCCCGGCGGCGGCCGCCGACGCGGCCGGGTCGACCTTCGTGCACTGCCCCGCCGCGACGAGGGTCTTCTCCGCGAAGGCGCCGATGCCCAGCGCTGGCGACAGCTCGGTGCCGTCCGTCAGGGTCATCTTCTGCTTCGCGTTGTGGGTGTTGAAGCAGTACCACGGCCGTCCGCGCAGACAGGCCCGGCACTGCCCGCACACCGCACGCCAGTTGAGGATGACGAAGTCTCCGGGGGCGACATCGGTGACCCCCTCCCCCACCGACTCCACCACACCCGCGGCCTCGTGGCCCAGCAGGAAGGGGAAGTCGTCGTTGATGCCGCCCTCGCGATAGTGCAGATCGGTGTGGCAGACCCCGCAGGCCTGGATCTTCACCAGCGCCTCACCCGGGCCCGGGTCCGGCACGATGATCGTTTCCAGGCTGACGGGGGCGCCCTTGCCCCTCGCGACGACGGCACGGACCTGGTGCGTCATAGCCACTCCTCGGCTGGTACCAGACTTGTCAGACGTTGCTCATTACGGCACGCATCTCATGTGCCGCAACACAGCATCGTGGAGCGCCGACTGGGGGTCAAGGAGCTCGACGGGCGACTTCGATGGTGTGGGCGTGGGCGCGCCGGGCCGTGAAGCGTTGCACGGAGGCGGGGATGTTGAGGTCCTGGGCGATGGGCCGCTGGGTGGCGGCCATGAGGGGGCCTGGTTCGCGGGAACGTCGGCGGCGAACTGGTGACGGAACTTGTCCTGCTTGATGCAGAGGTCGGTTCCGTTGGTGCCGTCGGCATCGGTACAGGGAACGGGGTTCGCGACGTAGACCAGCGCCTTGATCTGGGGGCCGTTGGCGGCGGCCTGGCTGATGGCAGAGCCACCGTAGGAGTGGCCGAACAGGTTCGAGGTAACCACTCTGACAGGTGACGCATGTGATCGCAAGGCTCATCACCAGTCCAATCGGTTACACCATTCGACACGTAACCCCTTTGACTAGTGACGAGCGCTGTGCCAGTGTCGCCCTGCACGCAAACTCGCGGCAGCTGTGCGGCACTTGCCCCAACCCACGGGAGGCTTCACATGATCAACAGGCGTACCTTCACCAAGGCGATGGGGCTGGGCACGGGAGCGGCCGCCGTCCCTCTGACCGGTCTGCAGGGCGTTTCGAGCGCCGCCCCGGCCTCCTCGGCCACTCCGGGTACTCCGGCCACTCACACCTCCTTCCCCTCGCTGAAGCAGGTCAAGGCCGGTCTGCTGAATGTCGGTTACGCCGAGCTGGGCCCCGCTCATGGCCCGGTGGTCATCTGCCTGCACGGCTGGCCCTACGACATCCACAGCTACGTCGATGTCGCTCCCCTGCTCGCGGCCGAGGGCTACCGCGTGATCGTCCCCTATCTCCGCGGTCACGGCACGACGCGGTTCCTGTCCCCCCGCACCTTCCGCAACGGGCAGCAGTCGGCGATCGCCCTGGACATCATCGCGCTGATGGACGCTCTCCACATCCACAAGGCGGTGATCGCCGGCTTCGACTGGGGCTCGCGGACCGGCGACATCCTCGCGGCCCTGTGGCCCGAGCGCGTCAAGGCCCTGGTCTCGGTGAGCGGCTACCTCGTCACCGAACGCAAGGCCCAGCTCGAACCGCTCGCGGCGGCCGCGGAGCACACCTGGTGGTACCAGTTCTACTTCGCCACCGAACGCGGCAAGAAGGCGATGGAGGACCACGACCACCGCCTCCAGCTGACCCGGCTCGTCTGGGACCTCGTCTCCCCGACCTGGAACTTCGACGACGCCACCTTCATGCGCACCGCGGCCGCCTTCGACAACCCCGACTACGCCGCGGTCGTCATCCACAACTACCGCTGGCGGCTCAGCGTGGCCGACGGCGAACGCCGCTACGACCGCTACGAGGAGAAGCTAGCCACGGCACCGTCCATCGCGGTGCCGACCATCACCCTCGACCCCGAGAAGGACCCCTTCACACTGCCCGGTGACGGTTCCATGTACCGCGACAAGTTCACCGGCGAGTACGAGCACCGGACGCTGACCGGCATCGGCCACAACCTGCCGCAGGAGGCGCCGACGGCGTTCGCCCAGGCCGTCGTCGACGCGGACCGCCTCTGACGGAACCCGTATGTGACGGGGGCCTGACTGCTCGCAGAGGTCAGCTTGTCGCGCGCCCCGCGAGGGTGTACGACACCGAGCGCTCCCGCTTGTGGCGCCGGATCCGTCCCTTCGCGACGAGTGATTCGAGGGTGTTGCGCACGACCTGCGGGGTGGGCGAACGGTCCGGGTGCCGCTCCATCAGCTCGTCGCGCAGGGCCTTGGCCGACCGCGGCTCACCGTGGGTACCGAGCAGCTCGATCAGGGCATCTCCGAGCAGAGGCGGCCGCGACTTCTCCGTCGCGCCGGCCTTCACCCGGGCGGTGACGGGTCGACGCTCCTCCTGCTCGGGCAGGGGAGAAGGATTGGCCTCCTCGTACCGTTCGGCCAGCGTCAGGATGTCCATCAGGAGGGCTTCCTCCTGCTCCAACATCTTGATCTTCTCAGCCAGTTCCCGCTGCCTGCGGCGGTTCTCCGCCAGATCCGACACGGCTTGCTCGACGTACCGCGCTCGGAGCGAGGCGGCTGATCGGCTGGTCACAACCGTTCACTCCCCAGTCAGTGCCGGATGACGCTGCGCATCGTACCTACGCGACATCAGCTCTTCGCGCTGTGCTGGCGTGCCCGGTAGGAGGCGGCCTTGACCCTGTTGCCGCACGTTCGCATGGCGCACCACTCCCGTCGGTGGCCTCGTGAGCGATCGAGGTAGACCTGGGTGCACTCGGGACGGGCACACTCGCGCAACAGCGCAGCCTCGTCACCCCCGATGATCTCGACGACCTCACGGGCGAGGGCGGCGAGTCCCTGGACGGCCGTGCCGGTACGGGTCGCACCGTCGGGACCGAGCCGCACAGTCACGGGGAGACCCGCCGCCTGCAGGTTCACCTCGGCGACCGCCTCGACGGGCAGGGGCCGCCGCTCGATCCGGGCCGCGACCAGGGAGTAGATCGCCTCCCGCAGGTCCAGGGCGATGGCGAGGTCGGCCTCGCTCGCCCCAGGCGCGAGATCGACCATCCCGGACTCCAGGAACCAGTCGTCGAGCAGCTCAGGGGAGGCGAGCTTCTCCATCGGCTCGGCGTTGCGTCGCGCGCGCAGCGTGCCGACGAAGTCCAGAGGAAGCGTCCCGCAGGGAAAAGCGTGATTCACGTAACCATACTGACCAGTGACTCACGGATATGCAACATCCTGCCCGTGACAACCCTTCGGCAAGTCACCTGCTTGACCAGTTACGACAGGCCGATCCGGGCGACCTCAGGGCCGGGAGAACTGCGGCAGGGTCAGACGGCAGGCCGGTGACGGCGGGCAGCACCGGCCGCATCTCGCGGGAGCGGACCTCGGTCCGCGGCGCGCACGTCCGTATCAGCCCTACCTCCTCGCGCAGCCCGTCAGATCGGGGACCAGGCGAGGACACCTTGGAGGTACACGTCCCAGAGCCGGCCGGCGAAGAACTGGCCGAACCTGCCCAGCGCGGCCAGCCGCCCGCGGGCCGAGTCCGAACTCGCCCGGAAGCTCGCCAGCTCACGGACGAAGTCGGGCACCCGAAGCCGTACGACCCCGGTGGCCACCACCTCGGCGTCCTTCTCCTCGTCGGCCTGCACATGGCCGCGCAGGATGCGGGTGTACAGCGTCGTGGTGTCGGCCCACAGCCCGCGGCCGGAGTCCTCGTCCACGGTCTTGCATCCGCTGAGCGTGAGCGGGTGTCCGGCCCGGTCGGAGAAGAACAGGCGGTACCGCATGCGCAGATGCTCCGGGTCGCCCTCCTCCACGAAGAGGTTGAGACTGCCCGACTCCACCTCGCGCCGGCCGCCCAGCGCCTCGCAGTGGATCTGCCCCGTGACCGTCGCCCGGTGCTCGGGGCAGACGATGAAACGGTCGAGCCCGTCGATGCGGATGGTCAGACGCACCGACAGATCCTCCCCGTCCGGCAGGCCGCCGGGTACGGCACGCGTGCCGGGCGCTGCGGAACCGAAGGCGATCGCACCGGCCATCCGTTCGCTGAACCGTAGCCTGCTGCCGTCGGCGGACGGGCACGGCAGTGGAGCGGACAGCGGTATCCCCTCGTCCGCGCACCAGCTTCGGGCCTTGTGCACCCCGAGTTCCACGGCCTGCCGGAAGCGGTCCCGGCTGAAGTTGATCAGGTAGTTGAGCGGGACCTCGCACTGCAGCATCCTGACGGTGATCAGGCGGTCGAATTCGCCCCGGCCGCCCGCGCGAATAGCGGCGTTGCTGGCGTCGATCCGCCGCTGCCACTCCTGCAAGCGGCTGTTGGCCGCCGTCTCGATGATCTGGAAGTAGTCCGCGACGAAGCCGTTGTGCCAGCGACGGCGCTGACTGACCGTCCAGATGATCCACAGCTCGTCGCAGCCCCGGCGGATCGCCTCACCGATGTTCGCGTCGGTGACATAGACGGGGTCGATGTAGGTCCTGCCGTCGATGACGGCCGCGGGGAACCACATCGGCAGCGATACGGCCGCGGCGAGCCGGTCCTCGTCCATCTGATCGGCGGTCAGCGCCTCCAGCTCGTTGCGGGAGAAGTCGTAGAGGTTGAAGGTGGCGATCCGGTCGGTCGCCCGGATCTTGCCCCAGTCGAGTCCCCAGTCGCGGAAGACGTTCCGCCGGTAGCCGTCGAGCGTGAACAGCGAAGCGCCGTAGGGCCCCTTGAGGTACTGGGGCCAGTTCGGAGTGACCCCCTTCAAGGGGCGGATGTCCCGCCAGTTGTCGGCGATCTGACGCCCCGTCATGCCCTGGCAGTACATCGCCAGGTTGAACGTACCGCCGCTCGCGCCGTCCGCGTGATCGAACCGCAGGCCCGCCTCGTCGAGCCAGACCTGGAGCACGCCCGCCTGGAAGGCGACCTTGACCCCGCCACCGGCGAGCATCAACGCCCGGTTGGTGTCATTGGTGCCATGGCCGTCCGTCATGAGTCAGTCACCACCCTGGAAAGGCCGCTTCCGCTCTAGGAGTCGTCGACGATGTGGTCGGCTGCGCGGTCCGCGAGCGCAGCGATCGTGAGCGAGGGGTTGGAACCCACCGGGCCAGGCATGATCGACCCGTCGGCGATCGACAGGCCCTCACAGCCGTACACCTGCCCGTAGGAATTGACCACGCCCTCCTCTCGGTTGCGGCCCATCGGAGCCCCACCGAGAGGGTGGACGGTGATCAGCCGGTTGAGGTACGAGAGGGGATCGGGGGCGTACCGTCCGCCCAGCGTCCCGGACAACTCGCGCATGGTGCGGTTCATCCGGTCGAAATAGGCTGCGGAGGCAGCTGTGTCCCAGTGCAGGTCCAGGTATCCGTCCCGCAGCCGCATCTTTCCGTTCGGCACGTCCCGCCCCATGCCGAGCAGCGGCAGCGACGTCGCGGTGAGCATTCCCTTGCTCAGGGCGCCGGAGAGCTCACGGCCGACCCCGCTCTTGGGACTCCTGGTCAGATGGGACCAGCCTCTGTGCAGCAGGAAGCGCAGGACACGGTTCGACATGGTGAGAACGTTCTGCTCCACCAGCCAGTTGAGGAAGTCCGGGTAACCCGCGTCCTCGATGAAGAAACCGCGCCCGGTCCCGCCGTCGAGCAGGTCCGGCATGCGCATCGCGCTGGTGATGACCGGCCCGAAACTGGGGTCCATCAGGCGAGGTGCTCCGGAACCACCGTGCCCGTCCCGGGCCTTGAAGACGAATCCCAGGAAGTCGCCGTTGCCCGAGAAGTGGGTGCCGAGCGTGGGGCTGATGTCCGGGAAGGCACTTCGGTTACGCAACAGCAGGTAAGGAGTGCCTAGCGCCCCGGCCGCGAGGATCAGTCGGTGTGCCCCCACCACGTGCCGTTCGGGGGAGCCTCGTGCCCCCTCCGGCCGGTCCAGCCGTCGATCGAGATACGAGATCGTGAATCCGTCGCCGGTGCGCTCGAAGGACTGAACCTCACAGCCGGTGCGGAGTTCGGCACCCTGTTGCTCGGCAGTGCTCAGGTAGGTGAGGTCCAGGGTGTTCTTGCTGCCGAAATTGCACCCGATGTCGCACTCGCCGACGAGCCGGCAGGTGTAGCGCGGCACTTCGTGCAAGTTCTTCTCCCCGTCGACGATGGGCACCCCGGGCACCGGTTTCTGCCCCGGGTTGCCGAAGGTCACGGCCAGCGGGGGCCGCTGCCATTCCAGGCCCAGGGCGTGTGCCGCCTCCCGCATTGCCGCGGTCTTCGGTGTGCTGCGGTAGGGCTCGTGTTCGGTGGGGTAGACCTGCACGCCCATGGCGGTCTCGACGCGCTCGTAGTGCGGAACGAGCTCGTCGTAGCTGATCGGCCAGTACTCGCCGTTCGCGGCACAGGAGTCGTCCTGCGGGAACCAGCTCCGAGGCTTGCGCAGCAGGACGTTGGCGTAGATCAGCGAACCTCCTCCGAGACCGCTGCAGACCACGGCATCGAGGTCCGAGAAGCTCCACACGTCGAACATGCCGTACAGCCCGTGGTCCGGAGCCCAGAAGTTCGCCGCGGTGGCGTGCGGCCCGCGCGGAAACCCGCCCGGCGGGTACGCCTTGCCGCGTTCCAGCACGCAGACGCGCATTCCTGCTTCCGCCAGCCGAGAAGCCGTGACCGAGCCGCCGAAACCTGACCCGATCACAACCGCATCGAAGAAGTCCATGCCGGTTGCCTCCGAGAAGCACAAGCCCCTGCACAGGACAGGCAAACGTTCATGTAGTCCCATTGTGACGCGGGCACTCACCACACGCATGCCGAGGCAGGATCGGCCGGGCCTGCTCCTCGGTCAAGTCCTCGGCGCCGGAGGGATCGTCAGTGCCACGGTCATGCCGCACGTCATCTGTCTCACTCCCGCGTGACGATCACCGATGGAGCTGTGCTAGGGTTTCCGAGTTGCAGTTGTGGTACCCATGAACCTATGTGCGCCTGACGGGAATGTTTCTCCTTCAGGCGCATTATTTGTGTTTCCGGCATCTCCGGATGGGGCCTCTGCCTACAGAAGGAGAAGGTCATGGCACAGGGAACCGTGAAGTGGTTCAACGCCGAAAAGGGTTTCGGCTTCATCGCGCAGGACGGCGGCGGCCCCGACGTCTTCGCTCACTACTCGAACATCGCGACCCAGGGCTTCCGTGAGCTGCAGGAGGGCCAGCGGGTCTCCTTCGACGTCACGCAGGGCCAGAAGGGCCCGCAGGCGGAGAACATCGTCCCCGCCTGATCGCCGGACGCGTATCCGCTCACCGGGGTCCGCACCGTCATGGTGTGGACCCCGGTTTGTGCTGTTTTCAGGAAGGCAGATCACCGCATGTCCCGCAGGCCCCAGAAGCCGAACCGGCGCGCCTCGTCACCCCAGCCGTCCGCGTCGTCACCGCGTGAGTTCCGGCTGCCGGAAAACACGACACCCGCACTTCCCGCCGTCGAGGACTTCGCCGGTCTGGACATGCCCGCGGCGCTGCTGAAGACCCTCACGGCGCAAGGCGTGACCACTCCCTTCCCCATCCAGGCCGCCACCCTGCCCAACTCGCTGGCCGGCCGTGACCTGCTGGGACGGGGACGCACCGGCTCCGGCAAGACCCTCGCGTTCGGGTTGGCGCTGCTGGCCCGCACGGCCGGACTGCGTGCGGAGCCCAAGGCCCCCCTCGCCCTCGTGCTGGTGCCCACCCGTGAACTCGCGCAGCAGGTGACGGACGCGCTGACCCCCTACGCGACCGCGGTGAACCTCCGGCTGGCCACCGTGGTCGGCGGGCTGTCCATCACCAAGCAGGCCGGTACGCTCCGGCGCGGCGCCGAGGTGGTCGTGGCGACACCGGGCAGGCTCAACGATCTCGTGGAGCGCGGGGACTGCGTGCTCGACCAGGTACGCATCACGGTGCTGGACGAAGCCGACCAGATGACCGACATGGGCTTCCTGCCGCAGATCACCAAGCTGATCCAGCACGTACGGCCCGACGGACAGCGCATGCTCTTCTCGGCCACCCTCGACCGCAACATCGACCGCCTGGTGCAGCGGTTCCTGACCGACCCCGTGGTGCACTCCGTGGACCCGTCCGCGGGAGCGGTGACCACCATGGAGCACCACGTGCTCCACATCCAGGACGAGACCGACAAGAAGGCCGTCACCACGCGCATCGCGGCCCGTGACGGCCGGGTCATCCTCTTCCTCGACACCAAGAGGTCCGCCGACCGGCTCGCCAAGCGGCTCCTGGCCGTCGGTGTCCGCGCCGCGGCACTGCATGGAGGCCGCTCCCAGCCGCAGCGCAACCGCACCCTGGAACAGTTCAAGAACGGCCAGGTCACCGCCCTGGTGGCGACGAACGTCGCGGCCCGGGGCATACACATCGACGACCTCGACCTCGTCGTGAACGTCGATCCCCCGACCGACCACAAGGACTACCTCCACCGGGGCGGCCGCACGGCCCGCGCCGGCGGCTCCGGCAGCGTGGTCACGCTGGTCCTGCCCGACCAGAAACGGGACGTCACCCGGCTCATGTCGGACGCGGGCGTCCGCCCCCGGACGGCCCGCATCACGTCGAGCGACGCGGAACTGACCACCATCACCGGCGCCCGCGAGCCTTCCGGTGTGGCCGTCACCATCGAGGTCCCCCAGCCGGCGACACCGACGGCGTCCGGCCCGGACCGGGAGACCGGCACCAAGCCCGGCAGGCGCTCCGGCCGCCGCCGAAACGGCGGCGGGGCCAAAGCGGCGACAGGTGCGGCCCCCCGTACGGGGAGCCGGGGCTCCGACCGCCGGGCCGCGGCCGGGACGACAGCGTCTGACGGCACCTCCGCGACCGGCGGGCGCGGTTCTGCCCGCCGGGCCGGATCCGGCGGGGCCACGGGCGGTGCCGTCGGCGCGGGCGGCCGCAGTGCCGACCGACAGTCCGCGGCCGGTGCGGCGACCCGCGCTGCCTCCGGCAAGGTTGCCCGCGGATCCGGCCGACGGACGGCGGCCGGCGGAGCCACGGGTGGCGCTGCCGGGACCGGCGGCCGCGGTTCCGACCGCCGAGGCGGCCGCCGCGCCTCCACCACGTGACACCCTGCCGCTGAATGCCGCGGGACGGGGTCTGACCACAGTGACGGGGCGGGCTGGCACATGCGCGAGATCCGCCCCTGTCACGGTGGCCGGAGTCGGGAGAATCTGCAGGTCAGGTGCAATTTTCGGCCCCGGCACCGAGCTGTTGGGGGCACCCGGCCGCCCGGGGCGAGTGCTCAGCCGCTGACGAGCGGGAAGCCGCGCAGGACCTGCTGGACATGGAGGACGTCGCGGGGGAAGAACTCGGCGACCGTGGTGGCCACGACGTCGGCCGCGCCCTGGAGGTCGCGGGCGATCCGGTTGACCTCGGCACCGGTGAGAGGTCGTCCTCGTAGCGGGCGGCAAGCGAGGTGAACGGGGCGACGCTGACGGTGCAGGTGCCGCCGAAGGTGATGATGCGGGCCGGGTCCTGCTCCGTGATGATCTTCAGGGCGTCGCCCTGTCCTCGTCGTCGAAGTGCAGCACGCCGATCTCGTCCCACTCCACGCGCTTGCCGGTGGCCGGGGCGCCGGCGAACGTGCCGGATCGCCGGCGCCGGACTCGACGTGTTCGAGACCGAGCCGCTCCCGGCCGACGATCCGCTGCGCTCCCTGCCGAACGTCCTGGCCACACCGCACCTCGGCTACGTGACCGAGGTGAACCACCGCACCTACTACGGCGAAGCGGTGGAGGACATCGCCGCGTTCGTCGCCGGGGAACCCATCCGTCTGCTGCACGCCGACTGATCCCCTTCAGCGCCTTCGGCCACGTTCTTGCCCGAGCCACGCTGGTGCCGCTGGCCGCCACCAAGTAGCCCCTCTTCCCCTCGTGGACAGGACACCGTTCCAGGCCCGGGAACACCGGCCGGAGTGAGCGAGGACGTGCGGCAGCACGGTGCCCGTCGGGCCACCGTGCTGCCGGATCACGAGGGTGAGCGCCCGTCAGAAGCAGCCGTCCAGCGGATCGATCGCACCGCCGGGCCGCGGTACGTGGTCGAAGTCGCCGCGCCGCTCGCGCCAGGCGCGCTGCGCCTCGGAGCCGGCGGCGGCCTCGACGAAGGCACGGGCCTGCCGCAGGCCTGTCCGCTCGTCGCGCACGAAGCCCCCGAAGCGGGCGACCGGGCTCCGGGCCGGGCTGATCTCCGGCAGCGGAGCCGCGATGTTCTCGTAGTCCCCGGCCGCGTACACGACCTTGCCGCCGGCCACCGTCAGCAGGGCCTCGACGCGGTCGATGTCCTCGTCGGCCACGGAGAAGTAGTCGGCGGACAGCACGGCCAGGTCGCCGTACTTGCCCTCCGTGATCGTGCCCTTGACGTCGGCCTCGCCGGTCAGCTCGGCGCCCGCCCTGGTGTACATCTCCAGCGCGGTGGCCCGGTCGACGCGGTTCTCGGCCGGGTACAGGGGGGTGTCGCCGATCGTGCGGCCGGTGACCAGCCAGGACAGCGACAGCCAGGGGTTGTGGCTGGAGACGCGGGTGGCGTCCGTGCCGGCGGCGACCAGCAGGCTCGTCTCCCGCATGGCGCGGACCGTCGCTGATGGCCACGGCGGACGCGGCCGGGCGCTCCTTGAGGCGGAAGCGGAGACGGGTCGTCGCGCGACGCCTCGACGCCAGGTCTGCCACAATGGATCGGTCCAACACATGAGTCTGCTCGAATCAATCGGCACAGGAGATTGGAGGCCGGGATGGACCTGCGCCACCTGAAGTACTTCCTCGCCGTCGCCGAGACACGCAACTTCACGCAGGCCGCCGCCAACTGCTATGTCGCCCAATCGGCGTTGAGCCAGCAGATCGCCCGCCTGGAGAAGGACGTGGGCGCCCAGCTGTTCAGCCGCACCAGCCGCTCCGTACGGCTGACGGCCGCCGGTGAACTGCTCGAACCCCTGGCGCGACGCATCCTCGCCGACGTCGACAACGCCCAGGCCGCCCTCGACGCCCTCTCCGGGCTGCGGCGCGGGCGGCTGCGCCTGGGGCTCGTCCAGACGCGCGCCTCCCTGGTCGATCTCGTCGAGGTGATGGCCGACTACCACGCCCGCCACCCCGGCATCGACTTCCACGTGACCAACGCGCCCAGCTCCGAGATGGCCGCGGCGGTCCTCGCCGGGGACCTCGACATCGCCGTCGTCGGCCTCGCTCCGCGGCAGATCCCCGACGGGCTCGACCACTGCGTCCTCGCCAACGACCCGCTCATCCTGATCGTGCCCGCCGACCACAGCCTGGCCGGCCGCGACGTGATCGACCTCGCCGACCTACCGGACAGCCACCAGCTCATCCAGTTCACCAAGGGCACCGGGCTGCGCCGCCAGGTCGAGGCCGCCTTCGCCCGCGCCGGAGTGGAGCCCGGCCAGCACTTCCAGGTCGGCCAGATCTACGACATGATCCGGCTGGCCGCACGGGGCATCGGCGTGACGGTCGTACCGCGCTCCTCCGTCTTCGGTGCCGGCTCCCTCCTGGGCCCGAACCCCGACAGCACCCTGCCGTACG
Source organism: Streptomyces sp. Ag109_G2-15 (assembly GCF_900215565.1). Lineage (NCBI taxonomy): Bacteria > Bacillati > Actinomycetota > Actinomycetes > Kitasatosporales > Streptomycetaceae > Streptomyces > Streptomyces sp. Ag109_G2-15. The sequence goes on along the minus strand of NZ_OCNI01000001.1, from coordinate 6,868,023 downwards.
GCGCCCACGCGCTCCGCCTGGCGGATGAGGCGGCGGTACACACCATCTGCGCGGTGCACGACAGCAAGCGGCTGGCGCCGGCCGCCGCCGCCTTCCTGGAAGTGATCGGACGGCACGCCGTCAAGCACTGATCTGTACGGCCGATCGCTGCCCCCGTATCCACATGTTGGACGGAACGCTCCCTTCGGCCGGAGGCTGGAGGGCGGTTCCCGGAAGCCACGCACTCCCGGGAACCGCCCTGTCCCCTCCCTGCGATTCGGAGCACTGCCATGCCTGCCGCGCTACGGGACGCCTGGGCCACGCTCGTCCCCGACATGAGGGACCGCCACGGCCCACTCCCCCCGCTCATGCTCACGCTGACCGTGGTGACCGGCCTCGTGGACGCCTTCAGCTACCTGGTCCTGGGCCACGTCTTCGTCGCCAACATGACCGGCAATGTCGTCTTCTCCGGCTTCGCGATCGCCGGCGCGGCCGGCTTCTCCCTGGCCGCCTCGCTCGCGGCGCTCGCCGCGTTCGCCGTGGGCGCCCTGCTCGGCGGCCGCCTGGCCCACGGGGCCCGCGCCCACCGCGGCCGGGTGCTGCACCTTGCCCTGACGCTGGAGACCGCCCTGGTCCTAGCGGCATACGTCGTCGCCGAGGCCACCGCCACCCCTTACGCGGGCACCGTGCGGTACGCCCTGATCGTGCTCCTCGGCCTGGCCATGGGCGTTCAGAACGCCGCCGCGCGCGCACTGGCCGTACCCGATCTGACCACGACCGTACTGACGCTCACCATCACCGGAGTCGCCGCCGACAGCCGCGCCGCGGGTGGAAAGGGCGGCAAGGCGGGCCGCCGCTCACTCTCGGCGGCGGCGATGTTCACGGGTGGCCTCGCCGGGGCGGTCGCCGTCCTGCACGGCGGCCCGGCCCTGCCCCTGCTGTTCGCCACACTGCTCCTGGTAGCGGCCACGGTCAGCGCGTTCGCGCTGACCCGCTCCGACGCCACCTGGACGCAACCCCTGTGACCACGGATACCGTCCAGGCCGCCCCGGGCACCCGACGGCCCGCCTGTCAGCGCACCCTCCACTCCGCCCTCCTCGAACTCGCCCTGACCGCGCTCATGATGTTCGTCGTGGTCACCACGGTCCGCTGGCTGATGGGCACGCTCGACCCCACCGCACACGGCTGGTGGCACACCCCCGAAGGCAGACTGCTCGCCGTTGCGCCCATCTCCGGCTACACCGTCACCGCCGTCATGCTCTCCCCCTGGGGCAGGGTGACCGGCGGTCACGTGAACCCGGCCATCACCCTGGCGATGTGGCGCTACGGCCGCACGCCGGGCCGCGACGCGGCCCCCTTCATCGCCGGACAACTGACCGGCTCAGTCCTGGGCGTCGCGGCCGGCCGACTGGTGTGGGGACCACTGATCTCCGCTCCGGCCATGGACTACGCCGTCATCCGGCCCGCCCCCGGCTGGTCCTGGGCCGCCGTCGCCGCGATCGAGGCCGCCACGATGTTCGTCATCGTCGCCGTCGCCGGAATCGGCATCTCCAGCGCCCGACTCGGCCCCTTCACCCCCTGGGCCGTCGGCACCATGATCGCCACCCAGATCATCACCTTCGGCACCCTCTCCGGCGGAATCGCCAACCCCGCCCGCGAGTTCGGCCCCGCGCTGCTCTCAGGCGACCTCTCGCTCCTGCCCGCGTATCTACTCGCCCCTCCCGTCGGAGCGTTGACGGCAACCGTCGCGATCGGGCGCATCGGCACACGCCGCCCAAACCCGTGACGACCCCCATCCCCTGACGCCCATGACTCGCCCGGCTGTGTGACCGGCACAAGTTCGAGCTCCCGCGAATGCTGCGCCCCGCCGTCGGAGAAGGAAACGGGAAACAGCATCGATCGCCTTGTCCAACGGCGTCTGGAGGCCGGACTGAGTCTTACGGCCTTGTCCGAGCCGTGCATTACAGCAAGGCGCACTTGAGCAAAGTCGAGCGAGGTATCAAGGCACCCAGCCGTGACCTCGTTCGGCTGTGCGACGCCGCCCTCGGTGCCAACGGAGCGCTGATCGCCCTGGCCACCCAAGCCGCTCCAGACGCACCTGCCGACCAGCGCCGGGCCAAGTCGACGAGGAGGACTGGATCATGCAGCTGTCACCGGACGGCCCGGACCGGCCCGGCCTCCCCGGTCTCTGGTGCCGGCATGCTGGAAGCCGTTGCTGGCGCTCGGCTCCCGGTACGCCGAGTACGTCGGCTGGCTGGTGCAGGACCGGGGACGAACGTGCGGCACTGTGGTGGACGCAGCGCGCGGTCGATCTGGCAGCGGCCGACGATGACCATGCGCTGGCCGGCTATGCGCTGGTCCGTAGGGCTTTGGTCACGTTGCCCAGCGACGAGCCGAGCTTCTTGTTGACCTCGTTGCAGCGGCTCGCGGCTATCTCCGCGCCGCGTCATGCGACCGTGCACAACGACATCAACGGCGGCATTCAGCACGGTCCCGTCATCCAATCAGGCCGAATCACCGGGCTCACCTTCCACGTCCACCAACCCCCAGCCCCCAACCAGGGCTGAGGACGGGCTCAACACCCTCCAACCGCCCGGCATCAAGGGTGGATCACCGGTCAGATCGAGGGTTTTCCCTGTACCCCTTTGACCGTCGCTTTGCCTATCGTTCCTGCACAGCTGACCCACAGGTAACCCCGGACGGGTCTGCAGGCACCCGCGCACGGTCGGCCATCTGCGCCGCTTTTCGGTTTCACACCCCCTCCGCTTCGACGCCGAAGCGCCTCCCCACCGCCGCTCCGGCCTGCCCGGAGTCGGTCGCGAAAGGCATACCCTTGCGTACAGTTCCCGCCACGGGACGGAAGCTGATATCCGTCGCCGCGGCCTCCGCGGCCCTGCTCACCGCCGCCACGGCCACCGTCGCCGTCGCTCAGGACGGCACCACCGGTGCGGCCGCGGTCCCTGCCGCCCAGACCGAGGCCGCCCCCGGTACCCCGGCCGAACGTCTCATCGTCGGTTACAAGTCGGGCGCCTCCGAGGCCACTTCCAACAAGGCCGCCGAGGCCGACGCCGTCGCCAAGGGCAAGGAGACCGGCGAGGACGTCGACTTCCAGCGCCGCCTCGGCACCGGCGCCGCCCTCGTCGACCTCGGCGACAGCGCCACCACGGCCGACGTCGCTGACGTCGTCGCCGAGTACCGGGCCGACCCGCAGGTCGCCTACGTCGTAGCGGACCGGCTCAACAAGCCGATGGCCACGCCGAACGACACCGAGTACGGCAAGCAGTGGGACCTGTTCGAGGACACCGCCGGTATGCGCGTGCCGGGCGCCTGGGACCTGTCCACCGGGTCCGGCGTCACCGTCGCCGTCATCGACACCGGGTACGTGGCGCACTCCGACCTGGCCGCGAACATCGTCGGTGGCTACGACTTCATCTCCGACACCGCTGTCTCCGTCGACGGCGACGGCCGCGACAGCAACCCGGCCGACCCGGGCGACTGGTACGCCGCGGGCGATTGTGGCACGGGCGTCCCGGCCAGCAACTCCTCCTGGCACGGCACGCACGTCGCCGGGACCATCGCAGCCGCCACCAACAACAGCAAGGGCGTTGCCGGTATCGCATACGGTGCGAAGGTCTCCCCGCTGCGCGTGCTGGGCAAGTGCGGCGGCTACGACTCCGACATCATCGACGCCATCACCTGGGCGTCCGGGGGCACCGTCTCCGGTGTGCCCGCCAACGCCAACGTCGCCAAGGTCATCAACATGAGCCTCGGCGGCGACGGCGCCTGCACCTCGGCCACCCAGAGCGCCATCAACGCGGCCGTGAGCCGGGGCACGACGGTCGTGGTGGCCGCGGGCAACGAGAACGACAACGTCGCGAACCACTCCCCGGGCAACTGCAACAACGTCATCTCGGTCGCCGCGACCAACCGCTCCGGCGCCAAGGCGTCCTACTCCAACTACGGCTCCCTCGTGGACATCTCGGCGCCCGGCGGCCAGACCAGCACCGGCACTGCGAACGGCATCCTGTCCACGCTCAACTCCGGCACCAAGACCCCGTCGACCGAGTCGTACACCTACTACCAGGGCACCAGCATGGCCACCCCGCACATCGCGGGCCTCGTCGCGCTGATGAAGTCGGCCAACTCCGCGCTGACCCCGGCCCAGATCGAGTCGGCGATCAAGACCAACGCCCGTCCGCTTCCGGGCAGTTGCTCGGGTGGCTGCGGCGCGGGCCTGGCCGACGCGACCAAGGCGGTGCAGGCGGTGAGCGGTTCCGGCGGCACGGGTGGCACCACCTTCACCAGTACCTCGGCCATCGCCGTCCCCGACGCGGGCTCGGCGATCGAGTCCCCCATCGGCGTCAGCGGGCTGACGGGCAACGCCCCCTCGACCCTGAAGGTGGCGGTCGACGTCACGCACACCTACCGAGGTGACCTGGTCATCGACCTGGTCGCACCGGACGGTTCGGCCTACCGACTGAAGTCCTCCAGCAGCTCGGACTCCGCCGACGACGTCAGGACCACGTACACGGTGGACGCCTCCAGCGAGACCGCGAACGGCACCTGGAAGCTGCGGGTGCAGGACATGTACGCGCAGGACACGGGCACGCTCAACAGCTGGGCGCTGACCTTCTGAAGGCCGTAGTGGTGACTAGTCCTGGGTCTCCGCCTGCTGCTCCTCCCCGGTGAGCAGGCCCACCGGACGGCGGCCCGGTGGCTGCTGTGGCTCGGGGCGGACGGGCGCGGGGGGCATCGGCCGGTCCGCCGGGGCGTCGGTGGTCACGGTGATCGGTTCCCCGTGATGGAGCACGACCAGCGGTTCACCTTCCACCAGCCGGTACCGCGCACGGGACGGGCCGATGTCCACCTTCAGCCGGCGTCCGCGTACCAGCACGGTGAACGCCACCCTGGACAGCGCTTCCGGCAGGCGCGGTGCGAACGACAGCAGGTCCGGCTTTCCGTCCTCGCCGATGTACCGGCGCATGCCGCCGAAACCCGCGACCAGGGCGATCCACGTCCCGGCGAGGGAGGCGATGTGCAGCCCGTCACGGGTGTTGTGCTCCAGATCGTCCAGGTCCATCAGCGCCGCCTCGGCGAGGTAGGCGTACGCCAGCCGCAGGTGCCCGGTCTCGGCGGCGAGCACCGCCTGGCAGCACGCGGACAGGGAGGAGTCGCGGACGGTGAGCGCGTCGTAGTAGGCGAAGTTGCGCGCCTTCTCCTCGTCGGAGAAGAGGTGCGGGCACTCGATCATCGCCAGCACCACATCGGCCTGCTTCACCACCTGCTTGCGATACAGGTCGAAGTAGGGGTAGTGCAGCAGCAGTGGGTAGTTCTCCGGTGGGGTCGCCTCGAAGTCCCAGCGCTGGAAACTCGTGAACCCGGCCGACTGTTCGTGCACGCCGAGAGACTCGTTGTACGGCACCGCCATGCGAGCCGCGGCGTCCCGCCACACCGCGGTCTCCTCGTCGTCGACACCGAGTTCGGCGGCGCGGTCGGGATGACGCGCGGCCACAGCCGCCGCGGCCAGCAGGTTCTGCCGGGCCAGCAGGTTGGTGTACAGGTTGTCGCGGGCGATGGCGCTGTACTCGTCGGGTCCGGTGACCCCGTCGATGTGGAAGACGCCTTCCGCGTCGTGGTGTCCGAGAGAGCGCCACAGCCGAGCGGTGTCCACGAGGAGGTCGAGCCCCTCTCGGCGTTCGAAGTCCTCGTCCCCGGTCACCATGACGTACCGCATGGCGGCCATGGCGATGTCGCCGTTGATGTGGAAGGCGGCCGTGCCGGCCGGCCAGTAGGCGGAACTCTCGGCACCGGCGATGGTCCGCCAGGGGAACGCCGCTCCCGACAGGCCCAGCTGGTCCGCGCGTTCCCGGGCCGTCGGCAGCATCCGGTGCCGCCATCTCAGTGCCGACGCGACGGTCTCCGGCGCGGTGAACGTCAGGACCGGCAGCACATAGGACTCGGTGTCCCAGAAGGAGTGCCCGTCGTACCCGGTTCCGGTCAGGCCTTTCGCGGGAATGGCCTGGTTCTCGCCGCGGGCCGCGGCCTGGAGCACGTGGAAGAGGGCGAACCGCACCGCCTGCTGGATCTGCGCGTCGCCCTCGACCTCGACGTCCGCGCCGGCCCAGAAGTGGTCCAGGTACGCCCGTTGCGCGGCGACCAGGCCGTCCCAGCCCGTGCTGACCGCGGCCGCCACCGCGCCGTCCACCTGATCGTGCACGGCCGGTAGCGAGCGCTGCCCCGACCAGCCGTAGGCCACGAACTTGACCAGCCGCAGCGGCTGCCCGGGCACCAGGTCCGCGGTCACCGTCAGACGGCTGACATCGGGCTCGCTCTGCGCCGTCCAGCGAGTGCTCTCGGGCCCCTCGACGAGATGGTCGGCCGCCGCTGCCACCCGCAGTGCGCTGCCGGTGGTGGCATGCACGAGGCGCAGGCGGGTGTCCTGTGCGAAGTGCTCCTCGGCGTTCAGGGGGGACTCGATCGCCGCGGCGACGCGCGGGTCGCCCTCGAGGCGGGGCAGTTGTTCGTTGGCCACCAGCTCGGACTGCACGGCCACCGTGGTCGGTCCGTCGATCGGCTCGACCTCGTACACGATCGCGGCCACCGCCCGTTGGGCGAAGGACACGAGCCGCTGTGAGGTGATCCGGACCGTGCGACCGCCGGGCGATGTCCACCGCGCGGTGCGGCTGAGCACACCGGACTGGAAGTCCAGAACCCGTTCGTGCGCCAGCAGCTGACCGTAGCGCAGGTCGCACGGGTGGTCGTCGACCAGCAGCCGGATGACCTTGCCGTCGGTGATATTGATCATCGTCTGGCCGGACTCGGGATATCCGTAGCCCGCTTCCGCATAGGGCAGCGGATGCCGCTCGTGGACGCCGTTGAGGTAGGCGCCGGGCAGTCCGTGGGGCTCTCCCTCGTCGAGGTTGCCGCGCCACCCGATGTGCCCGTTGGACAGCGCGAACACCGATTCGCTCTGGGCGAGCACGTCCAGGTTCAGCTCGGTCTCGCGCAGGCACCACGGCTCGACCGTGAAGCTGGGATGGGTGATCACCGCGACTCCAGGAGTTCGGCCAGGTCACGGACCACGATGTCCGCCCCGTGCTTCCGGAGCTGATCCGTCTGGCCCACCCTGTCGACGCCCACGACCACGCCGAACCGTCCCGCTCGCCCGGCCTCGACTCCGGCCAGGGCGTCTTCGAACACCGCTGCCTCGTCCGGATCCGTGCCGAGCCTGCGGGCCGCCTCCAGGTAGGTGTCCGGGGCGGGCTTGCCGCGCAGCCGGCGCTCGTGCGCCACCACTCCGTCGATCCGTTCGTCGAACAGGTCCTCGATGCCGGCCGCTGCCAGGACGTCACGGCAGTTCGCGCTGGACGACACCACCGCGCACCGCAGGCCGGCCTCCCGTGCCGCGTGCACGAAGCGGACCGAGCCCTCGTAGGGTTCCACCCCGTCCTCGCGGATCCGCCGCAGCACCAGGTTGTTCTTGCGGTTGCCCAGTCCGTTCACCGTCTCCGCCTCCGGCGGGTCGTCCGGCGTTCCCTCGGGCAGGTGCACCCCACGTGCGGCCAGGAACGTGCGTACGCCGTCCTCGCGGGGCCGCCCGTCCACATACTCGTCGTAGTCGTCCACCGCGTCGAAGGGCACGAACTCGGTCCCCTCACGTGTCGCGCGCTCGCGGAGATAGGCGTCGAACATCTCCTTCCAGGCGGCCGCGTGCACCTTCGCCGTCTGGGTGAGGACACCGTCGAGGTCGAACAGACAGGAACGGACATGAGCAGGAAGCCCCAGCATGTCGCCGAGGCTAGGAGGCGCCTGCGGCCGCTCGCGTAAGGCCACCGTCCGGCACGCCGGAAGGCACCCGCTCGGTCGAGGGTCGAGCGGCGGCCGGGGCCCCTGGCCGGCGGTGACGCCCGGCCAGGGGCCCGTGAGGAGATCAGCCCGCGTCAGCCGTCGGACTCCGACGAGGGGATGTAGGCGCCCGGCACGTCGTTCGGAGCGTAGATCCTGCTCTCACCGGGGTACGGCTTGGCCCAGTTGTGCGTCTGGTACCACGTGAGGTGGTTCATCTGCGCGGGGTTGGCGTAGTCGGGCACGGCGTGGGGCCCGGTCAGTCGCTGCTTGGACTTCCAGTCCTCCCACTTCGCCGCGAGTTGCCGCATGTCCGCCGGCACCTTCGACGACGGCACGGCCGCCGCCTTGGGGTCCTGCGGCGCGGGGGTGTCCACACCGCAGGAAGGCGGGGTCTTCAGACCATCGGTCAGCGAGGTCCGGTTGGGCAGCGCCGTGAACGGCGTGTCGTCCGGCTTCCTGGTGAACGCCCCGGCCATCGGGCTGGCCGCGCTGTCCTTCTGGTTCATCGGGTGGATCCCGAGGATCTGCTCGATGGTGCGGATCATCGTGATCTGCGAGTAGTAGTGGCTGTCTACGGTGCCGTGCTGGGCCCAGGGGCTGATGATCTGGATCGGGGCACGGTGGCCGTCGACGTGGTCGAGGCCGGCCTGGGAGTCGTCCTCGACGACGAAGATCGCCGAGTCCTTCCAGTACTTGCTGTGCGAGATCTCGTCGACCATCCTGCCGACCGCGAGGTCGTTGTCCGCGACCTGAGCCGCCGGGCTCGCCGGACCACCGGTGTGGTCGTTGGAGAGCCAGAACATGTTCAGGTTCGCCGGACCGTTCTTCTCGAAGTCCTGCTTCCAGATCTCGTACTTGTAGATGTCCGGGACACTGGTGTCGAACATCGGGAAGCCCGGCACCGACACGTCGTTGAGCGACGGGATCGCCGAGCCCGTCTGTATGGGGTAGGCAGTGTTCTGCCCGGTCGCGGCCATGTTCTTGGCGTCGCAGTACAGGTTCTGCCAGGACGCGTCGGACGGCTTGCTCTCGATCGACTGGAACTCGCCGAAGTCCCGCACGGTCTTGCCCGCCGCCTGCGCACCGGTCCAGAGAAAGCCGGACTTCTGGTGGCCGAGAGCGTCGTTCTCGGTGTCGTAGCTGCGCGCGTACTCACCGGCCGAGGACTCGGTGTACTCCGGGTCGTCGGCCTGCATCAGCCAGTTGTGGCCCTCGGCGGAGTTGGTGCCGATGTCGTAGGTGTTGTCGTACAGCCCGAACTGGTTGGCCAGCGCGTGCTGGTTCGGTGTCACGTTCTCGCCGAACTGCGTCACCGAGGGGTCGCCGTCGCCCTTCGCGATGTCGCCGAAGACCTGGTCGTAGGTCCGGTTCTCCTTGACGATCAGGAAGACGTGCTTGATCGTCGAGGGGTCGCCGAGCCGATGCGGGACCGGGACCGGCCTGGCGTAGCTCCTGCCCCTGGCCAGCTTGACCGAGCCGGGGGTCCAGCCGTTCTGCTGGAAGACCTTGGCCGTCTGGGACCTGATGACGCTGTCGTCGGGCAGCGTGAACCGCTGCACGCTCGACGTGGTGTCGTGGGTGCCGTGCCCGGCGCTGGTGGTGGGGCGGCGGGCGTCGATGCCACGGGTGTTGGAGACCAGCACCTGCTTGCCGACGGTGGTGATCTCCGCGGGGAAGTAGTCCGTCGGGAGCAGGCCGACGTAACCGACCGGCTCCTGCGGGCTCTTGTACCGGTAGACGGCGACCGCGTTGGCGCGGCCGAGCGTCACGAGCAGACGGCCGTCGTCGGTGAGCGTCACCCCGTTGGGCTCGTAGCCCACCGATGCCTCCGGCCACGGCCGGGTGTCGATGGTCTGCACGACCTTGTCCTTGTCGGTGTCGATGACCGACACGTCGTTGGTGGCGGTGTTGGTGACGAACAGCGCCTTCCCCTTGGCGTACAGGGCCGTCGGGTGCAGACCGACGTCGATGCTGGACGGGGCGGCCTCCGGGTTCGCCAGGTCGATGACGCTGACCGTGCCGGTGGTGGTGGCACCGGTCTTCGGATTGGCCGGGACCTGAGTGCCGTACGAGTTCATGGTGGTGTCGCCGGGCTGCGCCGGACGACCGCCCTCGTTGCTGACGTAGAGCTTGTCGCCGACCTGGACCATGTCGCGCGGGGCGTTGCCCACGGCCCAGCTCTGCTTGACGGCGCCGGTCGCCGCGTCGATGGCGACCACCCGGTTCTGGCCGTTGACCGCGGAGTAGACGGTGGAGCCGTCGGACGAGAAGACCGCCTCGCCGACCAGGGCGTGCTTGGCCCCGTCCGCCGGGATCTTGATCGACACCGGGTTGGTGACCGTGCCGTCCGGGTTCACCGTGAACCTGGTGTAGCCGTCGGTCTGGCCCAGCCACAGCTGCTTGCCGTCGGGCGAGTAGGTGGGGCCTTCCTGTCCCACGCTGTTGCTGCCGATGCGCGGGACCGACGACGCGGCGGTGCCGACGACCTGCTGCACCTTCCAGTTCTGCACGTCGACAATGGCCAGTGCGCTGCCGCCGTCGGTGACCGAGGCCGCGAGGTGGGTGCCGTCCGGGCTGACGGAGGACGACATGATCTTGCCGTTGTTGATGACGAGGCGGTCGCCGTACGGGGCGATGTACTGGTCGCTGGAGATGACCTGGCCCTGGTCGGTGGTCTCACCGACCTGATCGGTGCCGAACTGGCGTGTCTGGGCGTAACCGATGCCGGCGGTGACGGCGAGGACGACCGCAGTGGCGGCTGCCGTGAGGGTGCTCCGGCGGCCCATTCGTCTACCGAGGAAGTCCGTCCCGACACTCCGCCGGTGGCGTGTTACCTGCATGGAGTCACTCCTTCGAGGTGCGGAGAAGTTCGACGTTGCCGTCGAACTGCCAAAGTGGGTTCGGTGCATCGCCGGTCGGGGTCCGGACCAGGAAGTAGCCGTTGACTTCCTTCGGTCCGTCGCCGTCGGCCATGAACCGCCCGTCCGGGGTGACGTCGAGTTGGTAGATGGCCGTGCCTGCGGCCTCGACGCCGGGGAGATGCCAGGAGACGACGCAGCGCCAGTCGTTGCCCGGTCCCTCGGCGGCGACCCTGATGCTGCCCTTGTCGCACGTCGCCGTGGCCTTCAGCTGTGCTTCGGTGACCTCGGGGCGGTTGAGCTGCTTCGTCTGCATGCGATAGAGGTGGGCGAACGCCGTGGCGAGCGAGCGCTGCACTTCGTCCTGTTCGATGCCGGAGCCCGTGGCCCCGGTCGTCGCGGCGACGAACGCGACGGTCACGCCGACCACCCCGGCCAGCGGCAGGGCTCCGGCGGTGACCGCGCGGCGCCCCGAGCCGTCGTAGCCGGTGTTGGTGAAGTCGCGCCGCACGAAGAGCGCGTAGGCCAGCACTGTCGCGATCACCGTCCACACCAGGCTGACCACGATGCCGATGAGGAGCGGGCGGAGCTGTGCCGGGCTGGTGAACAGGCCGTTCCAGGCGATGAAGGCGTAGCTGGGCAGGGCGAGTCGTACGGCGGCGGGGAGCGGCAGCATCTGGGCGAGTTGCATGCCGAGCGCGACGACCGCGGGCAGCAGCAGTCCCATCGGGGAACGCCCCAGGGTGACGGACCCGAGCAGTCCGATCGCGGCCAGAGCCAGCGTCGGGGCGAGTACGCAGACCCAGGCGAGCAGGACCTTCCCTGCCGCGTCCCCCGGCGTCAGGAGGTGGCCGTCGAGGCCGACCAGTGGCTGGTTTCCGACCGCCAGGAGACCACCGACCACACTGGAACCGGCCAGCCCCGCCACGAGCAGCAGGAGGACGGTGAGACTGGCCAGTGCCTTCGCCGCGAAGATCCGCCTGGCCGACCGGACCACCACGAGCAGGTGTCGCCAGGTGCCGAGCCGGTCCTCGGCGGCGAACACGTCGCCGGCGACCACCGAGGTCAGCAACGGGAGTGCCCAGGTGCCCGCGAAGCCGAGCGTCACCAGCGGTCCGGCCCATCCCGTGGCGTGCATCCAGCGGCCGAAGAGGGTGTCGACAGGCAGCGTGCTCTGCCGGCTCACAGCGGCGACGAAGAGCCCCGGTGCGATCCAGCAGGCGAGGACCAGCAGGCGGATCCGCCACTGCGAGACCAGCTTGACCAGCTCGAAGCGGTAGGCGCGCGGAACCGAGACCGGGCGGGCAGTGGCAACGATGTCCTCGGCGACGGTCGCGGTCATCGGCCGGTCTCCTTCGGCTCGGTGAGGGCGAGGAACGCGGCTTCGAGCGGCGACACCACGGGGGCCAGCTCGCGCAGGGCGATGCCCGCGTGGACGAGTTGCACCACGAGTTCGTCCAGGGCGGGCACCAGCGCGCGCACGACGAGCGCCTCGGCGTCGTGCCGTGCCCCGGCGTCGTCGACGATCCGGATGCCGGCTGCGTCGCCGGCCAGCCGCCGGGCGGTCTGCGGGTCGGAGGTGAGCAGCCGGTAGTCGAGTTCACGGTTCTCGGCGGCCAGCTTGCTCAGCGGGCCGGAGAAGACGACCCGTCCGGTGGCGAGGATGGTGACTTCGGAGCACAGTGCCTGGAGGTCGTCCATGCGGTGGCTGGAGAGCACGACGCTGGTTCCGGCCGCCGTGAGCCGGGTGAGGACACCGTGTACGTGCTTCTTTCCGGCCGGGTCGAGGCCGTTGGCAGGCTCGTCCAGCACGAGCAGCCGGGGCTTGGTGATCAGGGCTGCGGCGAGCCCGAGCCGCTGACGCATGCCGAGGGAGAAGCCGCGGGTCTGGTCGTCGGCGACATCGGTGAGCCCGACCTGGTCGAGCACGTCGTCGACCCCCGCCGTCCTCGCGTCACGGCCGCGGAGGGCAACCAGCGCGGTGAGGTTCTGCCTGGCGGTGAGCGAGGGGTAGAGACCGGGCCCGTCCACGAAGCCGGCGACACCGTCGGGAGCGGTGAGCGCGCGCTGGACCGGCGTACCCAGGATCTCGAGGCGGCCGCTGTCGGCGACGGCCAAGCCCAGCAGGAGTCCGAGCAATGTTGTTTTGCCGGCGCCGTTCGGTCCGACCAAGCCGTGGATCTGCCCCTGCGCCACATCCAGATCGACACCGTCGAGCGCGACGACGTCACCGAAGCACTTGGTGATGCCGCGAGCCCGGACTGCGAGGCGTGTGTCCATGAGTCCCTTCTTTCGAAGCCTTCAGGGACCTTAGGGACGGCACACAACGCAGGCACGGACAGCCGGTTGAACGTCCATGGAACGGATCGTCAAGGCGTCGACAAGTCCGGGTGCACAAAACAGCCAGCATCGAGGCAGAGTTGGGCACTTTTGGGAGGCACCGAGTCAGCCATGGCCGTCCAGGGCAGCGCATCGAACTGTACGGCCGCGCTCACCCGGAGGCCGGGGCGCCGTCGGCCGCGTCGGTGGAGCGCAGCAGGCGCAGGAACGCCTTCACGCCCGCGATGATTTCCTGGTTGTCGGTGAGGCGGTTCACCGTGGACTCGAACTCCCGGCCCAGCGCGACGATCCTGCGGTCCGACTCCTCGGTCCGCTCGTACGTGCTCACGGCCAGCGCGTCCACGGTGCGGCGCAGTTCGGCGAGGGCTCGGTACTGTTCCTCCGCCTTCTCCTCCAGGACACGCGTGCCGGCTTCGGCGCGGTTCAGCCGGGCGTGCACTTCGACGACGTCGTCCCGCGGATACGTGACGTCCTTGAGGAGTGTGCCCAGGCGCCGCCGGAGCTGGCCGAAGTAGGCGCCGGCCGGCCGGAAGAAGGTGCTCAGCAGGAAGAACGCGGCGAACCAGTACCCCGTGAACTCGCCCGTCGCCCAGGTGACCGCGAAGACGACCGCCGCCGTCAGGACGTGCCCCGCGACCGCCGCCCGGAGCATCGTGCGGGCGATGCGCGCGGCCTCGGCGTCCCGGGCCCGGGAGACCTCCAGCCCCTTCTCCCGACTCACCGCGATCTCGGCGAGCACCGCGTGCGCGCGGAAGTACAGGTTCCAGGGCAGTGTGAGCAGGAGCAGCAGCCACAGAAGGCTCAGTACGCCCGCCCCGACGGCGAACACCACCGCGGGCGGTGCCCCCGCCACGTAGGCGAGGACCAGTGCCGTGGCCGCCGCGACGACGGCCACCACCGCCCCCAGAAATCTGACCATGCCCCCGCCTCCCGTTCGTACATCGGCACGGCCCATCGTCCCCGGCTCGGTGCGGTTGGGCATGAGTAGGTGTACTCAGTCGAGCGTGCGATAAAGGAAGTGCGGGTGTTCGAGCGGGTGAGGTACGTTCCTGCCTGTTCGAAGGGGGACCCGAAGTGGCGAAGCTGAACCAGATCATCGCTGTCGAGAAGGGTGTCAAGAGCAAGTCGCTCCAGGACATCACCGCGGCGCACCACAAGGTGCAGAAGCCGGCACTGCTGGCAGGTATCTCGCGTACGTACCAGCCGAAGGACGAGGAGGGCGAGCAACTGCCGCCCGAGTCCACGCGGGTACAGGTGCAGGCCGAGGACGTGCTGCGGGAGATGTCCGCGTCGCTCACCCGGCTCTTCGACGTGACCGCCACCAAGGACTGGGCGAACTGCGCGGCCCGCGCGGACGTCACGGTCGACGGCCGGACGATCGTGACCGACGTCCCGGTCAGCTATCTCCTGTTCCTGGAGAAGCAGCTCACCGACCTGCACACGTTCGTCAGGAAGCTTCCCACCCTCGACGCCGCCGAGTCCTGGTCGCACGACCCGTCGACGGACTGGTGGAAGACGGACCCGGTGCGCACCATCCGTACCAAGAAGGTCCCGCGCAACCACGTCAAGGCGGAGGCGACCGACAAGCACCCGGCGCAGGTCGAGGTGTACTACGAGGACGTGCCCATCGGGTACTGGACGACCGTGAAGTTCTCCGGAGCGCTCCCGGCGCGGCGGGTGAACGAGCTGGTGGAGCGGGTCGAGAAGCTCCAGCAGGCGGTGAAGTTCGCCCGCGAGGAGGCCAACGGCGCCGAGGTCACCGACCAGCGGGTCGGCGAGGCGGTGTTCGGCTACCTGCTCGGCTGACGCCGACCACGGGTAGCATCCATGATCGCCCCCGCGTGCGAGCGCGGGGGTGCGCGACAGGCGCGGGCCGGATTGAGGACCGGTGCGCGCGATGAGCGCAAGCTGACACTGAAGTTCAGCCTGAAGAAGCGGTGACAGTGAAGGTTCGAGTCCTTCCCCCGGCACAGCGCCCGCAACGGGCCGGGGTAGCCCAACATGGCAGAGGCAGCCGCGGTCAATCTCAGACTCTCGCTCCAGTCTCAGCATCGCCGCCGATCGCCGGATCGACCGGGGCCGGACGAACGCCGTCGGATGCGAGTTCGACTCTCGCCTGCACCTCTCACACGGTGCGGTAGTTCAAAGGAAGAACACGACGGCATGATGACTGATCCGTCCTCTTAAACGCCGCCGGCGTGCGCAATTGGGTGGCATCCCCAGGGGCCCGGGAGCTGGATACGACTCCCGGGCTCCGCCACATCCGGCCCCATGATCAGCACGCGGCGCCGGGTGCTGACCGGCCTGACGAAGCGTCGGGCCGCATGCCGACCGAGTACAGATCGAACGCGCTCAACGCCATCAGGGGACCTCCGGGCCGCGGTACTCGCTCATCGCGTCGATGAGCCAGCGGGCCAGGTAGTCGGCGAACGAGGATCGTGGGAAGAGCCGGTACGTCGGCGCGCCGTCGACCTGCCAGAGCAGCACCGCTACAGGGCCCACCGTGGTCGACACCGCCTGACCGGGACCGAAGGCCCGAGGATGCAGGTCCAGCGGGCAGCCCTTCTCCAGCACCTGCCGGGCGGCCGGGCCGCTCAGCTCCAGCGTGGTGCGGTTCGCCGAGACGTCGACAACCGAGCCCGGGTCTCCTCCGAGGGCCTCCTTCAACTCGGTGGCCACTGCGGTCCCCTCGGCCTGGGACAGCACGAGCCACTCGTCAGGGCCGAGCCAGACGACCGTGTGGGGGCCGGACGCGGTGGTGTGGCCGCACTGCCGCGGGAGCGGCGCCTCCAGGGTCTTCTCGATGCGGTCGGCCGCTTCGGAGGCAGGGTCGACGCGCAGGTTCACCATGGTGATGAACGGCCACTCGGTCAGCGTGACACCGCGGGCGCCCGTGACCGTGGCGGCGCGCATCCGCTCTTCCAGATGTGCCAGAGGGCTGCGGCGCAGGCTCACCGGCCCGGCCTCGGTCGGCTCAGCCATCTCGCTTGGTCCCTTCGGGGTCGTAGAGGACGAAGTCGGCCACCTCGACGGGCACCAGTTCCTCACCCACCGGGGCGAGGAGGGTCTCGCCGATCCTCGCCCGCCCGTCGGTGAGGAGGGCGAGGGCGAAGGGGCGGCCGAGGGCCGGGCTGTGGTAGCTGGAGGTGACGTGCCCGAGCATCGGCACCGGCCCGGCCTCGGGGTGAGGGGCACGTCCGGCGCGACGAGCTGGGTACCCTCGGGCAGCCGGGTCCTGCGGTCGGCGGGTAGCAGGCCGACCAGCTGCTTGCGGTCGGTGCGGGAGGTGTCGGGGCGGGCGTAGGACCGCTTGCCGACGAAGTCCTTCTGCTTCGAGACCACCCAGGACATGCCCGCGTCCTGCGGGGTGACGGTGCCGTCGGTGTCCTGGCCGACGATGATGTAGCCCTTCTCTGCGCGCAGGACGTGCATGGTCTCGGTGCCGTACGGGGTGATGCCGTACGGCCGTCCCGCCTCGTGCACCTGCTCCCAGACGGCCGGGCCGTACCACGCGGAGACGTTGATCTCGTAGGCGAGTTCGCCGGAGAAGGAGATCCGGCAGATACGGGCAGGGATGCCGGAGGCCAGGGTGGTCTCGCGGAAGGCCATGAAGGGGAACGCTTCGGCGGACAGGTCTACGTCGGGTGCGAGTTGGGCGACGACCTGGCGCGACTTCGGGCCGACGACAGCGATCGTCGACCACTGCTCGGTCACCGAGGTGCAGTGGACGTCGAGTTCGGGCCACTCGGTCTGCAGCCACTCCTCCAGCCAGTCCAGGACCGCGGCGGCGCCGCCGGTCGTGGTGGTCATGAAGTAGCGGTTGTCGTCGAGGCGCAGCGTCACGCCGTCGTCGAAGATCATCCCGTCGGGCTTGCACATCACGCCGTAGCGGGCCATGCCGGGCTTGAGCTTCTTGAAGGCGTTCGTGTAGACGCGGTTGAGGAACTCGCCCGCGTCCGCGCCCCAGATCTCGATCTTGCCGAGGGTGGAGGCGTCCATGAACGCCACGCCCTCGCGGGCCGCCCGGCACTCGCGGGCCACGGCCGTGTCCATGTCCTCACCTGGCTGGGGGTAGTACCAGGGACGCTTCCACTGCCCGACGTCCTCGAACTCCGCGCCGTGGGCGATGTGCCGGCCGTGGATCGAGGTGGTGCGTTCGGGATCGAACAGCTCGCCGCGCTCACGCCCGGCCAGGGCGGCGAAAGCCACCGGTGTGTAGGGCGCCCGGTAGGCCGTGGTGCCGATCTCTCCGGGCGACGCACCGGCGCCGAGGGCCTCGGCGATCACCCCGATGGCGTTGACGCCGGACGTCTTGCCCTGGTCGTTCGCCGTGCCGAGCGAGGTGTAGCGCTTGACGTGCTCGACGCCGCGCATGCCGGCGCCGGTGGACCGCCAGACGTCGGCGACGGTGACGTCGCGCTGCAGGTCGACGAAGTGGGTGTCCCAGCTGCCGGGTTCGCCGTCGGGGGCGGCCACCAGCCACAGGGCGCGCACATCAGGACGTACCTCCTTGTACGAAGCCGTGGGCACCGGCACCGGGAACCCGGCGTCCGTCGCGGCGCGCGCACCGGCCCGCGCCCCCTCGGCCAGACAGCCGTCGAGGTCGTACGTCCCGCGGGCCGCACCCACGACCTGCTGGTCCCGTACGGTGCCGTCGGGGACGAAGGCGACCAGGTCCTCGTCCCAGCGCAGCCGGCCCTGGCGCTGGCTGTGCAGGTGCACCACCGGGCTCCAGCCGCCCGAGACGGCGAGCAGATCGCAGTCGAACGACTCCGGTTCACCGGTGAGTCGGCCGTTCTCGTCGAGGGCCTGGACGGTGACTCCGGCGAGCCGCCCCTCGCCCGCGGTGCCGACCACCGCACTTCCCGTAAGCACCCGCACCCCGGTCGCCGCGGCGACGTCGGCTGCCCGGCGGGACGGCTCGGGGCGCGCGTCCACGACGGCGGCGATGTCGATCCCGGCGGCGTGGAGATCGGCGACCGTGTCATAGGCGCTGTCGTTGGTCGTGCTCACCACGGCCCGCGAGCCCGGGGCCACGGCGTACCGGTTGAGGTACGAGCGCACGGCCGCGGCGAGCATCACCCCGGGTCGGTCGTTGCCGGCGAAGACCAGCGGACGCTCGTGCGCGCCGGTCGCCAGGACCACCTGGCGGGCCCGGATGTGCCACAGCCGTTGGCGCGAGACGCCTTCGGGGGCGTCGGTTCCGAGGTGGTCGGTGCGCCGCTGGAGGGCCAGCACGTAGTTGTCGTCGTACGACCCGAAAGCCGTGGTGCGCTGCAGGACCACGACCTCGGGGGCGGCGTCGAGTGCCGCGCGGACCTCGGCGACCCATTCCAGGGCACTCTGCCCGCCGAACCTCTCGGCACGCCCGGAGAGCAGCGAACCGCCGGGCTCGGGCTGGTCGTCGACGAGGATCACGCGGGCGCCGGAGCCGGCGGCAGCGGCGGCGGCCGCCAGCCCGGCCGGTCCGGCGCCGACGACCAGGACGTCGGTGTGTACGTACTTCTTGTCGTAGACGGCGGGGTCGGGGGTCGGGTCGAGCCGGCCCATCCCGGACAGCGTGGTGGCGGACAGGCCGTCGTACAGCTCCACGGCCGTGGCCGGGAGCATGCCCTCCGCGCACGAACCGTCCAGCTGCACCAGGGCGTTGGGTTCCTCGACACCCGCGGCGACGATCCCGCGCGGGCGGCCGCGGTAGAGCGACGGGGCGACCTCGACGAGCCCGTTCGCCAGCATGGCCGAGGCGACGGTGTCGCCGGGGTGCCCGGTCAACTCCCGTCCGTCGACGGTGAACCCAAGCACGGTGCCGCGGTCGATACGGCCACCCTGCTGGAGCCGGAACTGCTGGTCGGTCATCGGTTCCCTCCGGGGCGGGGCTCGTCGAGCCGGTAGGAGGCCAGTACCTCGTGGGTGGCGGTGTCGCGCAGGACGTTGAACCAGCGGCGACAGCCGGTGCTGTGCATCCACCGCTCGGCGAAGGGACCCTTGGGGTTGTCGCGGTAGAAGACGTACTCGGCCCACTGCTCGTCGGTGAGGTTCGCGGGGTTCTCGGGGTAGGGGACGTGGGCCTGTCCCCCGTAGTGGTACTCGGTCTCGTCACGGGGACCGCACCAGGGGCAGCTGATCAGCAGCACGGTGTCCTCCTCAGTGGGCCACGGCCGCGGCGCCGTGCTCGTCGATCAACGCGCCCGTCGTGAAGCGTTCGAGGGCGAAGGGCGCGTTCAGCGGATGCGGTTCGCCCGTGGCGATCGTGTGGGCGAAGGTCCAGCCGGCGGCGGGGGTGGCCTTGAACCCGCCGGTGCCCCAGCCGCAGTTGACGTAGAGGTTCTCCACGGGGGTGGTGCCGATGATCGGGGAGGCGTCCGGAGTGACGTCGACGATGCCGCCCCAGGTCCGCAGCACGTGCGCGCGGGCGAAGACGGGGAACAGCTCGACGGCGGCGGCCATCTGACGCTCGATCACATGGAAGGAGCCGCGCTGCCCGTAGCCGTTGTACGAGTCGACGCCGGCGCCCATCACCAACTCGCCCTTGTGGGCCTGGGAGACGTAGACGTGCACGTGGTTCGACATGACAACCGTCGGGTGCACCGGCTCGTGCAGCTCGGAGACCAGCGCCTGCAGGGGGTGGGACTGCACCGG
The DNA here is from genome assembly GCF_900215565.1 of Streptomyces sp. Ag109_G2-15. Taxonomy (NCBI): domain Bacteria; kingdom Bacillati; phylum Actinomycetota; class Actinomycetes; order Kitasatosporales; family Streptomycetaceae; genus Streptomyces; species Streptomyces sp. Ag109_G2-15. The sequence goes on along the minus strand of NZ_OCNI01000001.1, from coordinate 6,848,359 downwards.
CAGGCGGACGCCGGCCCGCTCGGCCAGCACGCTGCTGTGTCCGGCGGCCGCGAGGCCGACCCGGCCGGCGTGGATACGCCCGCGGTTGGTCTCGACGCCCACGACCCGGTCGCCGTCCTTGAGGAAGCCGGTGACCTCGCACCCCTGGATCAGGTCCACGCCCATCTCGTCGGCCCGCCGGGCCAGCGCCCAGGCGACGTGGTCGTGCTTGGCGATGCCGGCCCGGGGCTGGAAGGTGCCGCCGAGGACCGGATACCGGGTGCGGGACGAGACGTTGAGAATGGGGCAGACCTTGGCGACCTCGTCCGGTTCGAGCCACTGGGCGTCGACTCCGTTGAGGCGGTTGGCGTTGACGCGGCGCACGCCCTCGCGGACGTCCTGCAGGGTGTGCGCCAGATTGAGGACGCCGCGCTGGCTGAACAGGAAGTCGTAGTCCAGCTCCTCCGGGAGCCGCTCCCAGAGCTTGAGCGCGTGCTCGTAGATCGCCGCGCTCTCGTCCCACAGGTAGTTCGAGCGGATGATCGTGGTGTTGCGTGCCATGTTGCCGCCGGCCAGCCAGCCCTTTTCGAGGACGGCGACGTTGGTGATGCCGTGGTTCTTGGCGAGGTAGTAGGCGGTCGCCAGGCCGTGGCCTCCCGCACCGACGATGACGACGTCGTACGAGGAGCGCGGCTCGGGGTTGCGCCACAGGAAGTCCGGATGCTCCGGCAGCGGCGTGGCGGTCATGCCGCGGCTCCGTTCAGGTGGGGATAGAGGGGGAAGGCGGCGGCCAGCTTCTCGACCCGACCGCGCAGTTCGTCATCAGGCCGTTCGCCCTTCAGGGCCTCGGCGATGATGTCGGCGACCTCTCGGAACTCCGCCGCGCCGAAGCCCCGGGTGGCCAGGGCCGGCGTTCCGATCCGCAGCCCCGAGGAGACCATCGGCGGGCGGGGGTCGAACGGCACCGCGTTGCGGTTGACGGTGATGCCGACGCTGTGCAGCCGGTCCTCGGCCTGCCGCCCGTCCAGCGCGGAGTTCCGCAGGTCGACGAGGACCAGGTGGACTTCGGTGCCGCCGGTCAGCACCGTGATCCCGGCCTCGGCCACGTCGTCGGCCAGCAGCCGTCCGGCGAGGATGCGGGCGCCGTCCAGGGTGCGCTGCTGACGCTGCTTGAACTCCTCGCTCGCCGCCACCTTGAAGGCCACCGCCTTCGCTGCGATGACGTGCTCCAGCGGGCCGCCCTGCTGTCCCGGGAAGACCGCGGAGTTGATCTTCTTGGCCAGGTCGGCGCGGCTGAGGATCACGCCGCCGCGCGGGCCGCCGAGGGTCTTGTGCGTGGTGGTCGTGACGACGTCGGCGTACGGCACCGGGTTCGGGTGCAGGCCCGCGGCCACCAGCCCGGCGAAGTGCGCCATGTCCACCATCAGATACGCGCCCACCGCGTCGGCGATCCGCCGGAACGCGGCGAAGTCCAGCCGCCGGGGGTAGGCCGACCAGCCCGCGACGATCATCTTCGGCCGGTGCGCGAGGGCGAGCTGCTCGACCTCGTCCATGTCGATGCGCATGTCGGACTCGCGTACGTGGTACGGCACGACGTTGTACAGCTTGCCGGAGTAGTTGATGCGCATGCCGTGGGTCAGGTGACCGCCGTGCGCCAGGTCGAGGCCGAGGATCGTGTCGCCGGGCTGGAGCAGCGCGAACATCGCGGCCGCGTTGGCCTGGGCGCCCGAGTGCGGCTGCACGTTCGCGGCCTCGGCGCCGAAGAGTTCCTTCACCCGGGCGATGGCCAACTGCTCGATGACGTCGACGTGTTCGCAGCCGCCGTAGTAGCGGCGGCCCGGGTAGCCCTCGGCGTACTTGTTGGTCAGTACCGAGCCCTGGGCCTCCATGACCGCGGCCGGGGCGAAGTTCTCCGAGGCGATCATCTCGAGGGTGGACTGCTGACGGTGCAGCTCGGCGTCCACCGCGGCGGCGACATCCGGGTCGAGCTCGCTGAGCGGGCGGAAGAGGGGGGAGGTGGCCTGGGTGATCGGCGGGTTCGTTGCCATCTGTGCACCATCCTGAGAGCCAACTAATGGACAACTGATATATCAGCCTCGACGCTAAAGTATGGGAGCGCGCAGGACAGGTCAAGGGGGCTTCTCATGCAGCACGTGGCGACCGGGCCCAGGGACGGGGATCTGTCCCTCGCCGAGCATGCCTACCGGGCCATCCGCGACCGGCTCGTCATGCTCGAGATCCGTCCGGGCGCGCCGATCAACGAGGAGCAGCTGGCGCAGTCCCTCGGCGTCGGACGGACGCCGGTGCGCGAGGCGCTCAAGCGGCTCCAGTACGAGCGCCTCATCACGACGTACCCCCGGCGCGGCACCTTCGCCACCGACGTCAACATCACCGACCTGGCCCACATCTCCGAGGTGCGCCAGGAGCTGGAGCCGCTGGCCGCCGCCCAGGCGGCGCGGCGCGCCACCGCCACGGACCGGGTGACCCTGAAGGCCCTGCTGCGGGAGCTGGCGAGCGCGAACTCCGGTCGGCACGACGCCACCGAGCTCATGCACCTGGACCTTCAGGTCCACCGCGCCATCTACGCCGCCACGCACAACCCGTACCTGGAAGACACCCTCGTCCGCCACGACAACCTGGCCACCCGCATCTGGTGCCTGTTCGTCGACCGTCTGTCCGACATGGCCGGCCACGTCGAAGAGCACGGACCGTTGATCGAGGCGATCGTGGCCGGTGAACCCGACAAGGCGGCACAGCTCGCCCGCAGCCATGTCGAAGGCTTCGAACGGGCCATTCGCGACGCCATCTGAGAACGGTCTCCGCGTCAGTGCGCGGCGCTCCGCGGATCCCCCGGGCGCAGGCGGGGCCTGCCCGCCAAGGTGGTCCACTACTTCGCCGCATGGCTGTGCGGACAGGGCGCCCTGGCCCTCCACGGGCTGATGGAGGACGCGGCCACCGCCGAGATCGCGAGCGTGCAGATCTGGCAGTGGCTGCGGCACCGGGTCATCGACCGCGAGACGGTGCCACGACTGCTCGACGAGGAGACCGGGGCGCTCGGCGCCGAGTATCCGTGGGCACCGGTCGAGGAAGTGCGGGCGCTGTTCCAACGTACAGCGATGTCCGGCGAGCTTCCCCTGTTCTTCACGCCGGACGCCTACTCCCGGCACCTCGTGCGGCATGCGGAGCCGACGTCATGAGCGGGCGCATCCAGCAGGCCGGGGTGGTTGGCGGCGGCCAGATGGGCGCGGCAATTGGTCGTCGATCGTGACCTCGCCGCCAGCGCCGAGTCGCTGTACGACGAGTTCCGGGAACCCCTCTACGCCCCTCCCCCGCTGCTCCATGCCGGACGCGAGGTGGGGGTGCCGCGACACACCGCTTGGTAGGAGCTCGGTAGGAGGCCGGTAGGAGAACGAGGCGCGGCCCCAGTGACAGTCCGACCGCCACGTCCTGTGCGGCGTAGAGTGCCTCGGCAAGTCCGACCTGATGCCCGTTATGTCGCGAAGGAGATCGCCATGGGGAGTCCGCCGGAACTGACCACCGGACGGCTGTTCTCCTCATGGCAGTTGGACGTGCCCGCGCTGCTGCTCGTCGCCCTGCTGGGCACCCTGTACGGCTGGGGCGTGCTGCGGCTCAGCCGCCGGGGTGGATCCTGGCCCCCGGTCCGCATCGCAGCCTTCACGCTGCTGGGGCTGGGCACGCTGGTCGTGGCCACGATGTCCGCACTGGCCGTGTACGACCATGTGCTGTTCTGGCCGGCCGCGGTGCAGAACATCCTCCTCGACCTGGTCGCACCGCTGGGCCTGGCGCTCGGCGATCCGCTGGGGCTGGCGCTCCGGGCCCTGCACGAGCGCGGCGCAGGGCGCGTGCGACGGGCGATGACCGGGCGGGTCGTACGGCTCCTCACCTTCCCGCTGATCAGTACCGCGCTGGTGCTGGCGACCGAGCTGACGGTGTACTTCACGCCGTACTTCGAGACCGCTCTCCGCGTCGGCTGGCTGCACGAGTTGATGTATCTGCACCTCCTGTTGGCCGGGTGTCTGTTCGTGGTGCCGGTGCTCACCCGCGAGGAAGCCCTGCCGGCGTGGTGCACGCATCCAGTGCGGGCGGCGCTGGTGTTCCTCGACGGGGTCATCGACGCGGTGCCCGGCATCGTCGTCATGACCCACGGCACGCTGATCGCCGGGGCCTGGTATCTGCGCCATGCCCCGTCCTGGGCGCCGGACGTGCAGCGCGACCAGCAGCTCGGCGGGGGCGCGATGATCAGCATCGCGGAGCTGGTGGCACTCCCCTTCCTGCTGGCGATCCTCGCGCAGTGGGCACGCACCGAGCGGGCCGAGACCGTCGCACTGGACCGCCGTCTGGAGGCGGAGCTGGTCCCGGCGGCACCCGTGGCGGGAGGTGCCGGGGAGGAGGCGGACCGGGTGCGTCCGTGGTGGGAGACGGAGAACAGTGCGGTCGCCCAGCGCATCCGGCAGCAGCGCTGAGCCACGTGGGCCGCTCTTACCGAAGGTGACCGGCGCGGTCCGTGACGGTAGCCGCAGCGGGCGTACGCTGTGCGCGGTGTGATTGAGGCACCTCGTTCGGTGAGGCGTCTTCACGGACACAGGCTCCTTGCCGAGTCGTTCCGTCCAGCTCCTTATCGGTACCCAGGTCCTCCAGGGCCTGATCAGCCCGATCGTTCTGGTCTACCTGCTCGTCCTCACCAACCGTCGCTCCCTGCTCGGCGCGGCGGCCAACGGCCCGCGCTACCGCGTCGCCGCCACCACCGTGGTCGTCGGCGTCGCGGGAATGTCCACCATCCTGCTCGTCCAAACCCTTCTGGGCTGGTTCGGTCTCGGCTGATCCCGCCGGCGCCTCGCCCTCGGACCCGAACCCGCCCCCTGACGCTGAGTTCACGCCTGAGATGGCAACACGCCCTGGCGTCCACCGCAAAGGCGACCGACCAGGCCGTCGCCGGTCAGGGCAGTGTCCACAACCGGACCGTGACGAGGTAGAAGACGACAGCCCAGAAGGCCATCGCCACCGCGACGACACCGAGGCCACGGAGGTTGGTTCTCGCCGCCGGTTCATCCGGCGGTGGCCGCAGCCATCGCCCGAGCAGCGGGTTCACGTAGTAGGGCATGGTCAGGAAGCTCATGATGAGACTCGACAGCAGGTTGCCCACGAGCAGGCCGATCCAGAGCGGCATGTGCAGCGGGGACAGAGCGAGCGTCAGCAGTACGACAGTCGGGTACAGGCCGACCCAGATGGCGAGGGAGGTCCTGGTCTCGGAGGGCGGCGGCGGTGCTTCCTTGCCGTTGCCCTCGAAGGCGAACCAGCTGCCGAACGAGTTGTCGATCGTGTGCAGTTTGAAGTCGCTGAACTTCTCGCCCTCGGCCAGGATCTCCTGCCGCTCGGGCGACGTCAGCCAGGCGTCGAGGTGCTCGGCGGTGTCGTAGCGGTACAGCGTGGTCCATTCCTCCTGGAGCCCCTCGACGGGGCGGAAGAGCTCGGTCCCGCGAAATCCTTCGAACTTGCTCTCCTCCTGGACCATGCGGTGCTGCCAGTGGAGGAAGTCGTCGACCTGGTTCGGGTGGACGCGGTGGGTGACCACCACGGTGACCAGCGGATCCAGTGACTGGGTGCCGCTGCTGACCACCTGCTGGGTCGCCGGACCGTCGAAGTACTTGGCGCCGACGTCGAGATACGTCTGCCTGGTCCCGCTGTTGATCCACGCCTGCAGATGCGCCACCGAGTCGAACCGGTACACGACGACCCAGTCGGGTTGCAGCGACGTCGGCGGGGAGATCTCGGCGCCCAGGAAACCCGGATAGTAGGCGGCCGCGGCGTTGAGATCCTCCTGCCACGACTCGAATTCCCGCTCCATCCCGGGCAGCACCTTCTGGCCGATGATCGCCGTCGCCGCGGCGGCGATGTTCCTTTCGGTGTTCATGGTGGCTCAACCTGCCGACACCGACTGCTCCGCAGGGAGCCGGCCGTAAATGCGTTCCGGAGTCAGCGGCAGCGCACGGTAGCGGACGCCCGTGGCGTCATGCACCGCGTTCGCGAGCGCGGGGGCGACCGGGTTGATACAGCACTCCGCCATCCCCTTCGCCCGCATGGGCCCCACCGAATCCGCCGAGTCCACCAGGAGGACCTCGGTACGGGGGATGTCGGCGTAGGTGGGGATGCGGTAGTTCCGGAAGTTCGGGTTGACCATGACGCCGTTGTCGTCGACGTGATGGTTCTCGGTCAGCGCGAAGCCGATTCCCTGGGCGACACCGCCCTCCACCTGTCCCCGGACCTGCGCCGGGTTGATGATCACCCCGGCGTCCGCCGCATGCACGCTGTACAGGATCCGTATCTCACCCGTCACGCGGTGCACGGCGACCCGGAACCCCTGCGTGTTGGAGGTCACGCTCCGGGGCGAGCCGTACGCCTTGCGTGCGGCGGTGAAACGGATCCCACGCGTCCGGGCCAGCGCGACAAGTTCGGCCAGCGACACCCGCCGGTCCCCGCAGACGACACCGTCGTCGTCCATCACGCACATCACGACATGCACGCCCGTGTGCGCCGCGGCGAAGTGCAGGATGCGGTCGCGCACGGCGTTGGCCGCCCGCAGGACCGCGTTGCCCGCCACGAAGAGGCCCGCGCTCGCGAAGGCACCGGTGTCGAATCCCGTGCGGTCGGTGTCGGACTGCACCAGACGGATCCGCGACGGCGTCGTGCCCAGCTGGTTGGCCGCGATCTGGACATGGGCCGTGGAAGTTCCCTCCCCGAACTCGGCGGTTCCGACAGCCAGTTCGTAGATGAGATCGTCGCCCAGCGTGACCCAGGCCTCGGAAAGGTGTTCCGTCGGGGGCGCGGTCTCGTGCAGCGAACTCGCCACGCCGGCACCGACGAGCCACGCGGGGCCCGGGGGCGACTGGTCGGCCGTACGGGCCAGAGCCTCGCCCACCAGGTCGATGCACTTGGCGAGTCCGTCCTCGGTGAAGATCACGTCGTCGGGGCCGTCGTGCAGGGCGACCAGGGGCTCACCCGGCCGCACGATGTTGCGTCGGCGCAGTTCCAGCGGGTCGAGGTGAAGGGCGCGGGCCAGCTCGTCCATCGCCGACTCCACGGCGAACGCCGGCTGCGTCATCCCGTAACCCCGCAGCGCCCCGCTCGGCACGGTGTTCGTGTAGACGGAGTACGCGTCGTACTTCTTGTTGGGGCAGCGGTAGATCATGACGGCGGCTCCGCCCGCGTACACCGTTTCGCCGCCGTGGTTGCCGTAGGCGCCCGTGTTCGACACGTTGCGTACCTGGAAGGCGGTGAGCGTTCCGTCGGCCTTCGCGCCGAGCTTGACCGTCAGGGTCATCGGATGCCTCGGCGAGGCCGTGGTGAACTCCTCCTCACGGGTGAACTCGAGACAGGTGGGCCGCCCGGTGTCCAGGGTGGCGAGCGCGACCAGGTCCTCCGCGATCACCTCCTGCTTGCCGCCGAATCCGCCGCCGACGCGCTTGCAGAACACCCTCACCTGGTCCGGGCGCAGCGCGAACAGGTACTCCAGTTTGACCTTCGCGATCGACGGTGACTGCGAACCGGTACGGACGTTCAGCCGGCCGTCCTCCATCCACGCGATCGAACCGTGGGTCTCCAGATGCGCGTGCTGCACCCGCGGTGAGAAGTACGTGCCTTCGTGGATCACGTCGGCCGCGGCGAATCCCGCGTCGACGTCGCCGATGTGCGAGTGGAGTTCGAGCAGGATGTTGTGGACGGGGTCGCGGACGAACGGATCGTCGGAGCCGTGCAGCTGGGGTGCGCCGTCGGCCATCGCCTCATCGGGGTCGAACACCGCCGGCAGCACCTCGTACTCGACCGCGAGACGCCGGCAGCCCTCCTCGGCCGCCGCGACCGTGTCGGCCAGGACCGCGGCGACGCGCTGGCCGGCGAAGCGGACCGTGTCGTCGAGGATGTAGGTGTCGTCCGGGTCGACCAGGTGGTCGGTGTGGATCGCCGTGGTGAAGCGCCTGCGGGGCACGTCATCCCAGGTGTAGACCCGGTGCACGCCGGGCAGCGCGAGGGCGGCGCTCTTGTCGATCGAGAGGATCCGGGCGTGCGCGTGAGGGGAGTGCAGCACCTTGAGGTGCAGCATGCCGTCGATATGCGTGTCCATGGTGAACTCGGCGTGACCCGTCACCACGTCGTGGCCCGCGGGCGCGCCGACGCTCGTCCCGACGGCCTTGCCCGGTGCTGCCGTCTCCACCGCGCTGACGCCCTTCACGGCGTCCTCGATCGCCCGGTATCCGGTGCAGCGGCAGAGGTTGCCCTTCAACGCCCGTGGCAGATCCGCCTTCTGGGCCTCGGTGAAGGTCGCCGACGTCATGATCATCCCTGCGGTGCAGAATCCGCACTGGAACCCCGGCGCTTCCTCGAACCGCCGCTGCGCGGGATGCAGGGCGCCGGGCTTTCCAAGGCCCTCGATCGTGGTCACCTCACGGCCGTCCGCGCGGAACGCGGGGGTGATGCAGCTGTGTACCGGTGCACCGTCCAGCCACACCGTGCAGGCGCCGCAGTCGCCGGCATCGCATCCCTTCTTGACGCCGAAGTGGCCGAGTTCGCGCAGGAAGGTGCGCAGGCACTGGCCGGGGGCCGGCTCCCGGTCGAATTTCCTGCCGTTGACGATGTAGCTCATGCCAGGTCCCCAGCGTTAAGTTCGCGGCAGATCTCTTCGGCGAAGTGCCGTGTCAGATGCCGACGGTGGTCAGGGGTCCCGTTGGGGTCGGCGAACCAGACGTCGGCCGGCACGGCGTCGATGCTCTGCCGCAGGGTTCGAACATCGGGCAGGGAGTCGAAGGCGATGCGGACCGGCCGCGTGGTGCCGGCGGTGACGGTGAGCAACAGGTCACTCGCCCCCAGCCGTTGCGTGCCGACGAGGAACACCGTCGAACGGCCGAGCCGGGTCAGCGTGAAGCGACGGTGCGCGGTGCGTTTGCGCAGCGCGTGCTCCGGAATGGTGATGCGCCGAAGGAGTTCCCCGGGCGCGAGAACGTTGCGGTGGTCGCCCGTGACGAAATCGAGGGCGTCGACGAAGCGCACCGAGCCATCGGGCGCCCATAGTTCGTACTGCGCCTCCAGCGCGACCGTCAACGTGATCATCGGGCCGGCGGGCAGGGACATGCAGATGTTTCCGCCGACGGTCGCCGCGTTCCAGACCTTGAACGAGGACAGGAATGCCTCACAGCTTTCCCGGAAGAGAATTCCGGCGGTCCAGCCCTCCGGCCACGGGGAGGCGTACAGGTCGCGAATGGTGCATGTGGCGCTGATCTCCAGGCCCTTGTCCGTCAGAACAAGGGGCTCCCAACGCAACGCCGTCAGGTCGATCAGCCGTCGCAGGTCCGGCTGCTCCGTGGAATAGAGCCATGTTCCACCCGCGAGCCAGGCGTCGCCCTCGTGCCAGTCCGTGCCTGGCCGCTCGGACGGTCGCCGGATTACCTCGGTGATGGTGTTGAGGTCCATGAAAACCGACCCCTGGCGCTGTTGGAGTTGATCTCCCGCCTTGTTACAGCTTATCGCAGCATGCGGATGAGGGCCTGGCCGAGAACAGCTGAAAGTAGCCGACGCACCCCGGACAGTCACCCTCTTCCGCCCTGGATGGTTCGCCCGGCCTAAGCTGCCTCCAGGTGGACCGGCGGACCGCTCACGAAGTGGCGGGTGGGATGTTTTGGTTGGCCCGGAAGAAGTTGTCGGGGTCGTAAGTGTGCTTGATCGCGGCGAGCCGGTCGTAGTGGTCGCGGTACGTACCCCGGACCCGGTCGGTGCTCTCCTCCTCGCCAAGGAAGTTGATGTACGCGCCGCCCATGGAGTAGGGGTGCAGGTCGCTCCAGTAGTCGACGCACCACTGGCGGATCAGGCCGGCGTTGGCGGGCTCGGGGTCGATGCCCGCGATGACGCCGGACCACGTGGCATGCCGGTAGGCCCAGGCCGTGTCGCCGGCGTCGAAACGGCGGGTGGCCCCGTCGACCGGGTACAGGTGCATCGTGGACAGGCCGGTGGGGAGGTTCTGGCCGTACTGCTCGTGTACGGCGATGGCGTCGTCGGGGATGGCGTCGAAGAAGTCGCCGCGCCAGTACCACTGCAGCCCCTTCGGCAGCAGCCCGTCGAACATGCGCTGCAGATCGGGGTAGGGCATGGGGGTGGTGAAGTGGAATGCCGGCGGCCCAGGCGTGTTCACGACGGTCAGCGTCTTCTCCAGGCGGTCCCCTTCCAGGTCGCCTGTGTAGCACCACACCACGCCGCACACCTTCCGCCCGTGGATCGGCTCGGGGAAGGGCGGCGCGGGCGGTACCGTCAGCAGGGCGAAGAATCCAGTGAGCTCCTGGGGCGCAGCGGGCAGGAACTCCCGGTACCACTGGAGCACTTCGCGGGTGCGGTCGACGGGCCAGACAGTCAGCGCGACGCCGACGGTGTCCACGGGGTGCAACCGGAACGTGAACGATGTGACCACGCCGAAGTTGCCGCCGCCGCCCCGCAGAGCCCACAACAGGTCCGGGTGGTCGTTCTCCGACGCGGTGACGCAACTGCCGTCGGCGAGGACCACGTCGGCGGACAGCAGGTTGTCGATGGTCAGGCCGTACCTGCGGGTCAGATGCCCGTGCCCGCCGCCGAGTGTGAGACCGCCGACTCCCGTGGTCGACACGATCCCGGCCGGAGTGGCCAGGCCGAAGGTGTGGGTCGCGTGGTCGAGGTCGCCCAACTGGCTTCCGCCGCCCACCCGCGCGGTCCTCGTCTCCTGGTCGACGTCCACCCAGCGCATCGGCGTCAGGTCAAGCGTCAGCGCGTCATCGACCAGACACAGCCCGGGACCGCTGTGTCCGCCGCCGCGCACCGCCAGCTCCACTCCGGCGTCCTGGGCGAAGGAGAGCACGGTCCGTACGTCCGCCACGTCGACGCACCCGGCAATCGCGGCGGGACGCCGGTCGATCATGGCGTTGTAGATGCCGCGGGCCTCGTCGTAGCCGGGGTCTCCCGGAGCGAGGACGGGTCCCCGCAGCGCCTCACGCAGACTCTCGAGAGCCGGTCCGTTGATACCGCCCATGGTTGAACACCCCTTTTCACGCGCGCGGCACGCAGACGGGCGCGAGCGCGACGTCCGAGCGGGCTGCGGGGCGTGAAACGCGGATCCGTATGCGCCTGTGACGAAGACCGGCAGGGTGAACACCCCACCGGCAATATTGTCCGCCTGCCCGCCATGTCCCGCACGTTGATCGTCAGGGCCCGAACGGCGCCGCACAGCTGCGTCCGGCACGCTGGCAGGCCACCAGGAGCCGCAGTTGCTGCTGCGGCTGCAGGACCAGGCTTCGTGATCCGTCCCGGGTGTCCCTCACAGGGTTGTCTTTCTGCGTCTTGGTTCATCACCGTCTCCCGCCGAATTGCCAGTCGTGGACCTCGATATGGTCGTAGTGGTCCGGGGCAAGGGTGCAGCGTGCGGTGTCTGAGTCTGGCGCCCGGACCAGCACCGCAGTGCCCAGCCAAGTGGCGCCGTCGTCGGAGAGCAGCGGCCCGTAGGCGATCAGATCGTCGCGGTCGGGGGGCACGGTGGGGCCGGCAGTCTGTCCGGGTCCACGCCGGCCTGGTAGCCGGGCTCGTCGAAGGCAAATGCGCGGGCGGCGGGCGGATCTGGTAGGTCGACTATGTGCACGCTGCCGGTGGGCGTGTCACCGTCGTCGGCGAGGGTCGGGCAGCGGAACCGGGGCCCAGGCGTATTCACGCAGGCCATGGGGGCCGACGCCGGCGGAGCGGATCTCCCAGGCATGTTCCGACAGGATCGCCGAGACGGTGCGGGCGTTCTGCCCGCGCGGCCCGCATCGATGCTTGCAGGAGATCGCCGGCACGTAGCTCAGGCGCTGCTCGGCCAGCCAGTCGCGCAGGACGGGGTCTTGGCCGTAGACCTCGTCGCCGGTCGCCCAGCGAAACGGCACCTTCGCCGCAACCGCCCGCTCCAGCATCGCGCGGGCCAGCGCAGGCTTGGTGCGGAAGGTGACGTCGCCGCCGATCCTGGCGTCCGCCCGGCGGGCCGGATCCTCAATCCAGGAGGTGGGCAGGTACAACTCCCGGTCGAGCAACGCCCGCCCCTTTGCGGAGGCGTAGGCGCCAGCGTCCAGCCGTTCCAGGGAGTCGCGTTTGCCTGTACGGAAGCGTCCTCAAAGGTACGACCGCACGGTTCTCCGGGCTGCTCGGGCACCTGGTAGGCGAGGCAGGTACGACAGCCGTGGGCGCCGGTGCTCCCTCAAGCACCGGCGCCCACTCACCCCTGCCCGAGGTGGTCTTGATGAACTTTTGGTTCAGCTACGGGTTCTGTTCAGGTGTCAGGGGACGAGGATGAGGCGGATCGGGTCGCCGATCTTGTTCTCCAGCCGGTTGACCGCGTCGGCGGCCTCGGCGAGCGGGATGTGGTCGGTGATGGAGGGGGCCAGGTCGAGACGGCCGACCTCGGCGAGCCGGACCAGCTCGGTGACGGACTCGGGGGTGCCGCCGTAGTGGCCGCGCACCTGCTTGCCCAGGTAGTTGAAGGTCAGGCCCTCGGTGATGGTGAGCGGCCTGGGGCTGATACCGACCAGGATCAGGATTCCGTTCAGGCCGAGCACGGACGCGGCCTGCTCACGGACCGCCGGCACTCCGGCGCAGTCGAAGGCGAAGTCCAGGCCCCGTCCGCCGGTGGCCGCGCGGACCTGGTCGGCGAAGTCGGGCGCGGCCGGGTCCAGGGCGAAATCCGCACCGAAGGCCAGGGCACGCTCGCGGGCGCCGGGCAGCGGGTCGACGGCGATGATCGGCGCGGCGCCGGCCAGGCGGGCCACGCGGACGTTGTGGGCGCCCACACCGCCCACACCCCAGATGCCGACGGACTGTGCGGGACGGACGCCCGCGGTGGCGACGACGGCGGCGTAGGGGGTGGAGACCGCGTCGGGGATGATCGCTGCCTGGTCGAAGGGGAGATTGTCGGGGATGGGGATGAGGGTGTCCTCGCGGGCGAGGGTGTACTGGGCCCAGCCGCCGTCGTAGTCGATGCCGGCGGTGAGCATCTGGGTGCAGGGGCGGCGGCGCACGCAGCCGGCGCACCGGCCGCAGGTCTTGCCGGCCTCCAGGGTGACGCGGGTGCCGACGGACAGTCCGCGCTTGAGGTCGGGGCCGAGGGTGTGGATCACACCGGAGACCTCGTGGCCGACGGTGACCGTGTCGGAGGTGGCGAACAGCGGGACGAGGGATCCGTCGATCAGGTGCACGTCCGAGAGGCAGACACCGGCGGCCTTCACCTCGACAAGTACCTCGCCCGGGCCCGGGACGGGGACGGGGACCTCCTCCACGACGAACTTCTTGCTGTCCAGGTGGAAGCGTCCGGCGAGCATGGTGTCCATGAAGATCTGCTTTCTGTGAGTGGCACGTCGCAGTCGGCCGGGCCGGCGGGTGCCGTGGGATACCTCGGAAGTGGGGGTTGGTGGCCGGGAGGCGTGCAGGGCAGCGGTCCGCACGCCTCCCGGCGTCTGGGGGTCAGGCGAAGACGTCCTGCTGGTAGCGCTCGTCCGCTTCCAGCTGGGCCAGCCACTGCTGGGCGGCCGCGTCGTCGCTTCCGGTCTTCTGACGGTGGATGGCGGCGAGTGCCTCGCGGACGGCGGGTGCCATGCGGCGGCCGTCACCGCAGACGTAGATGTACGCGCCGTCCTGGATGGCCTGCCACACCGTGTCGGCGGCATGGGCGATGGCGTTCTGCACGAACCGGGCCGGGTGTCCGGTCACCGCGGAGAAGGCGGTGTGCACCTGGGCGATCCCGGACAGCTCCCACATCTCCATCTCGCCCCGGTAGAAGTAGTCGTGCTCGGGGTGGCGGCAGCCGACGAAGACCTGGGACAGGCCGACCTTCGTGCCGTTCTCGTACTGCCAGGCCCGCTCCTCCAGGAAGCCTCGCAGCGGCGCGATGCCGGTACCGGGACCGATGAGGACCAACGGCGTGGCCGGGTCGGCCGGCGGGGCGAACGTCGGGGACGGCACGCGGACGTAGCCGTAGAAGACGTCGCCGGGCTCAAGGCCTGCGATGTAGGAGGAGCAGGTGCCGCGGTACTGGCCGTCGCCGGACAGGGCCGGGCCTTCCAGCAGGCCGACGGTCAGCCGCACGTGGCGCGGGTTGGCCAGCGGGGAGGAGGAGATGGAGTAGAACCGCGGACGGATCGGGCCCATCATCTCCAGGAACACCGCCAGCGGCAGCTCGACCGCCGGGAAGCGCTCCAGCAGGTTGAGCACCGAGACCCGCTTGCCCAGGATCTCCTTCTGGTAGCGCTCCTCGGCTTCGGCGGTGTCGGCCGTGTAGGCCTGCAGCTGCGGCCGGGTCCACGGGCACTCGGTGTGCTCGGCCAGCGTCTGGATCTGGGAGCGGGTGGCCACGTCCTGTAGTTCCAGGAACTCGGTGAACAGCAGACCTGCCGTGACGGGGGCGCCCACCGGGAGGTGCGTGCGGCCGCCGGCGGGCTGGTCCAGTCGCAGGACCTGGTCGCGGTCGACGCCCAGCCGCGCCAGCGCGCGGTCGACGAGCTGAGGCTCGTTCTTGGCGAAGACGGCCAGGTGGTTGCCGGTGTCGTAGGTGACACCGTCCGGCAGTTCGATGGTGATGGACTTCGCGGCCGGGCGCGGCGGCTCGATGCTGAAGTCCCACAGCCCGGTCGCGTCGTTGACCAGCTCCTCGTTGGCGACCACGGTGAGCGGGTACGCCTGCTCGGAGACGATGGCGGGGCGCACGTCGGCCTCGGTGAGCAGCTGCACCTGGTAGCGCGGCCCGGTGGTGGCGGAGGTGTCGGCGGCGTACTCCTCGGCCAGGGTCGTCCACAGGGTGTCCATCCAGCGGGTGGCCATGCCGTCGAAGTCCCCGGCGGCATCCGCGATGCCCCGCTCGACGATCGGGGTGGCGCCGGCGGCCAGCAGGCCTTCCTCGATCCGCTTGGGGAAGGCCTGGTAGGTGGCCACCCACTGAGTGTTGCCGGCGCCCAGCAGCGCGAACCGCACGTTGGACAGTGAGCCCTCCGGGAGTCCGGCGGCGAGCAGGTCGTCGAAACGCTGCGCGTTGTCCGGGGCCTTGCCGTTGTAGCTGGAGGCAACGACGACGACCAGGCCCTCGGTGGGCAGGTTGTCACCCAGCTCGTCCAGGCCGACCAAGGTGGTGCCGAACCCGGAGCGCTCGCCACGGTCGGCGATCGTGCGCGCCAGGTCCTCGCAGGAGCCCAGGCTGGAGCCGTAGGCGACGGTCAGGTTCACACCCACACCGCTGACCGCGGCCTGTGCCCGCGTGTCATCGGTCCGCAGGTCCACGGCACCGAAGACGGTGCGCTCGTGCTCCTGGCGGGTCCGTACGACCAGCTGGAAGTCGCCGGGCTTACGGGTCAGGGCCTCCCGCACGTCCATCTTGTAGTCGCTGGTGTCGGAGAACTTGAACTTCTGCAGCACCAGCGCGAGGGCCAGGCGGGCTTCGGTGAGCGCGAACTGGCGGCCGATACAGGCACGCACGCCGTTACCGAACGGCTTGTAGGCGTGCGGGTGGTGGTTGACCCGGTTCTCCGGCAGCCACCGGTTGATGTCGAACTCCTCCGGCCGCTCCCACGCCTTGGGGTGGGTGTGCAACGGGCCCTCGAGGATGTTGACCCTTGTTCCCTTCTTCAGCTGGTAGCGGCCGCCGATGACGGTGTCCTCCAGCGGGGCCTTGCCGATCAGCGGGATGGGAGCCCACAGGCGCAGGGTCTCCTCCAGAATCCGCGGGATCACATCCATCTGCATGATCGTGTCGTAGTCCGGGACCGTGTCCCCGGGCATCAGCCGGTCCACCTCGGCGTAGGCCTGGGCCAGGATGTGCGGGTTGCGCATCAGCGAGTACGTGGCGAACGACAGCAGACCACTGGTGGTCTCGTGGCCGGCGATCAGGAACGTCACCACCTGGTCGCGGACGTTGTCGTCGGGCAGCGGCTTGCCGGTCTCCGGGTCGGTGGCGTCCAGCATCAGACCCAGCAGATCTTCCTCACCGCTGCCCTTGCCCTCGCGCCGCTCCTTGATCACGCTCTCGACGAGGTCACGCATCAGCTGGATGTTCTGGCGGTACTTCTTCTCGTCCGCCTTGCGCAGCTTGGTCATCATCGGCAGCTCCTGCGAGCGCCGCAGCGACTCCACCAGCGCCGCCAGCAGCCCGTTGAGGAAGGGGTGCAGTTCCTCCTTGGCGAAGGAGTCGAACCGGTAGCCGAACCCCGACAGGGCGATGGTGTCCAGGGTGAGACGGGTGTAGTCGTCGGTGATGTTGACCGGCCGGCCCTCCTTGCCCTCCCACTTGCCCACCAGGTTCTGGGCGATCTCCAGCATCTGCCCGTAGTAGCCCTTCATCGCCCGCTGGCTGAAGGCCGGGAGGAGGATCCGGTGCGCCATGCCCCATTCCTCCTCGTGCTGGTGGGCCGTGAACAGGCCGGCTCCCGCGTAGTCCCGGACATGGGCCAGCGGCGTCTTCTCGACCTGCTTGAAGAACCGCGTCTCGTCGCAGACTTCGGCCACCAGGTCCGGGTCGGAGACGAAGACCTGCTCGATCCCCGCGATGTCCATGCCGTAGATGCCCTCGGGGAACCGCTTGGACAGCTCGCCGAAGTACTCCACCGGGTTGGTGCTGGGAATCTGCGGTGTGTGGCCGAGGAGGGGGACCCCGCGCGGGGACCGGATGGGCCGCAGGTCGGTCTCGGGCTGTGTGGTCATGGCTGGCTCCTTCAAGGGGAAAGACGGGCAAGGGCGCCATTCGGTGTGGCGGGGCGGCGCCGGTATGGCAGCGCCCCGGTTTCCATACGCTGTATGCCTTCAGTGGTACCATACGACGTATGGAAACTCAATCGACAGACCCGGGGTCGAGGAACAGGAGTGTTCGGCCCATCAGGGGAAGGCCCCTCGCCAGCCGGGCAGCTTGACCGGGCTCCTCCTGATGGATGCGACCCTTGGAGAGCACCTACGATCCGCGACGGCGATTGCGGCGACATCCCGGTGAGCGGCCAATCTCCCCTCCCCGCCAGCAGGCATCGCAGGTCGGGCCGCCCCCATGCGTGTTGGCGGCCGACGGCAGGGCTGAAGAAGCAGGCGTCTCTACGTCTCTACGCCGCGCTCGATCGGTCGGGCATCAGTCCACAGGAGCAGGCAAGGCGGGTTCGCAGGATCTCCTGGGCCGGGCATACCTGCGATCCGCTGCCGCAGGCGTGTACGGGGGAATGCCGAGACAGCCGCTGCTCGCGCGTCAAGCCGCACTCCTCGAGCTCAGCTTCCGGCCGCGCCTTTTCCTGGCCACGGCACGCTTTGTCGACGTCGCCGACGCTGGTACCATACACTGTATGGCGACTGCACGGAAGCCCCCTCGGGGCACGAGAAAGAGGGACGTACCGCTCACCAAGGACGGCATCTACGCCATGGCGTTGCAGCTCATCGACGCCGACGGCGTCGATGCGCTCACCATGCGCAAACTCGCGACCGCGCTCGATGCAAACCCGATGTCGCTCTACCACCACGTGCCGAACAAGGACGCCGTGCTGCGCGGCGTGGCCCACCGGGTCGGTTCGCAGTTCCGCGCGGGGGAACTGGAGGACGTCCCCTGGCAGGATCGGCTGCGTGAACTGGCCCGGGACTTCCGCGAACTGTCGCACCGTCACCCGAAACTGATGGGGTATTCCTTCACGCGCCCCGACTACGTGCAGCCGGAGGACCCCTTCTGGCAGGCACTGATCGACATCCTGGCCGCCGCGAAACTACCCGAGGAGGAGATTCCGCGCGTCGCCGCGACCCTGGTCGGCGTGTTCACGGGTCTGCTGCTCGGCGAACTGAACGGGGCACTGCAGCGGTGGGCCACCCTGCCACCGGCGCCGTCGGGCCCCGACGGGGAAGACGCGCCCCCGCCCTCCAAGGACGTGATCGACACAATGTTCAACTCCGCGCTGGACGCAGCGGTCGCCGGAGTGGAGAACCGTGTCGCAGGAGTCCGCGAGGGGGCGTGACGGTAAAGGGATCGGCTCCGTGGGGGCGGGACCACAGGGGAGGCAGGAGCCATGGAGAGGCTGCTGGGATGTCCGGAGCGCCGAGCACGGCCTGATCGGGGATCTGCGGACAGCGGCCCTGGTGGGTACCGACGGGACCATCCCCGGCACCAACGTACTGATCACCCGGTTCTTCACCGAGGACGGGCTCGGGGAGATCCAGGACTTCATGCCCGTGACGCACGCCGGGGAGTCCGACCGTCAGCGGCTGATCCGGAGGATGGCGTGCGAGCGTGTCTGGGCCTGTGACCCTCACTGCTCTTTCGGGTCGAAACCGGCCGCCATGTCCGGGACGGGATTTTCCTGGGACTCTCCTTCGCAGCGTGCGGCCGGCGGGCGGAGTTGACGGGGGATGCGTGCGGAGGGGCGCGGGGAGTTCTGCGGGGGCTGGCCGTCGCGACTGGCGTGATCGACTGTGAGCCGGCTTTCCAGGCCGCTGATGATCGTGTCCAGCACCAGGCGGAACATCCGGTCCTCGCCAGAGTCCTCGTTCGTCGGCCCGTCCTCGCCGGAGGCGGGGGTGGTGGGCTGGAGGCTCGACCACCGGTGGAGTGCGCCGTTGAGCTCGGCGATCATCACGCCGCTGACGACGGCACACACGAGCGCGGCGAGCTGCGGGATCTCCGACTGCGGCACCCCTGCGGCATCCAGTACGGCGGTGAGCGCGACCCAGAAGGGATCTTCGGCCTGGATGAAGTCCGGCTGGCTGAACGAGTAGGCCATGAAGTTGGGATGCCGGTGTGCCAGCGTCCGGAAATCCGTGGCAAGCAGGCGCATGCGCTCCTGCCAGGGAGCGTCCTCCAGCGTCACAGTGCGGAACCGGGTACCGACCATTCTCGCCACGCCACGCAGCAACGCTTCCTTGTTCGGCACGTGGTGGTACAGCGACATTGGGTTCGCGTCCAGTACGGCGGCGAGTTTGCGCATCGTGAGCGCCTCGACCCCGTCGGCGTCGATGAGCCGCAGGGCGGAGATGCAGATCCCTGCCTCGGTCAGAGGCACATCCCTCTTCCGAGTACCTCTAGGGGCACGCTTCGCTCTTTCCATACGGTGTATGATATCAAGCCGTACGGCGTACGGAAATGTGACGTACAAAGCAGAGCAGCCGGTGCGGCTGCCAACGTTTCGGGCAGGCGGGCCGACTGACGGAGACGATCGCCCACTCCCCCTTCCCGCCCGAGGCGGTTCTTCATGCCCGGCCTGCCGAACATCTGAGTTCTCAAGGGGTACTTACCTCATGGCTCTTCCGGATCTGGACGATCTCATTGCGGAAGTCGACCGCAGATGCAGCACCGCGCACCGCCCCGATGGACAAGAAGAGTCCGACTGGCCAGCCCTCCTCGTGGCCGCCACCCAAGTCGCGGGGGAACTACAGGGGCTGGCAGACGCCCTGGTCGAGGAGTACGTCGAGCGCTGCCGGAGGCACGGCTCCTCATGGACGGACATCGGCGCGGCCCTGGGCGTGACCCGACAGGCAGCCCAGCAACGATTCCAAGTCCCGCACAAGCGCTACGGCCCCGAGACCATGACCGACGACCTCCAGCAGGCGATGGTCCACGTCAAGCATGCGGCGGTACAGCACCGCAACAACTACATCGGCACCGAGCATCTGCTCTGGGGACTGACCGCGCAGGACAACAGCGCCACCCGGCTCCTGCAGGCCGCCGGTGTCTCACCGGAGACGGTCCACCGGTCGGTCGGAACCCAGCTGAGCCTGGGTGCCTCCCAGGCAGTAGAGCGAATCGCATGGACGCCCTATTCACGCAAGGCCATCGCCATTGCACAGGCCCGATCCGAGCACAACGGATCCGACCACATCGACTGCGACGACCTGCTCATCGGACTTACGCAGGTCGGCCGCGGAGTCGCCGCCAACGTCCTGACCGAGGCCGGATTCGACCCGGCCACCCTCGACTGCACGGCTGCGACAACCCACTCATCACAGCATGGGTGACCACAAAACCGCCCATGAGCAGCTCCTACCGCAGGGGCCTGGCGCCGACACGTACGTCCGGACCGAGCTGCTCGGGATCGTGTTCACGCCTACAGCTCCGTTCCGGCGTTGCCCTCGTCGTCCGAAGAGTGCCGCTGTGTGGTGTCACCCTGGGCCGGGGTGTCCTCCTCCTGTTCGTCCAGCAGTTCCAGGAGGGCGGCGTCGGCCTTCTGCTGGTCCTCCTTCGTCAGTTCAAGAGGTGCGTTGCTGTAGACGCTGTACTGGTTGGGATCGATGATGTTGGCGGCCCTCAAGGTGAACGTCAGAACCGGGCGCCACCCCTTGCGGTGACCCATTCGCGCTCGAAGCTGGACCTTGTAGTTACGGGGCTCCGCAACGAATCCCGAAAACGGCGCCTCGAACTCGATGAAGAGTTGTCGCGCCTCTCTGCCGGCCACGGCGAATCCGGCCGGCAACTTCAGCTCCTCGCCCGGCCCGGGTTCGAGACGAGACGGTGAGGACCTCCACAGGAGCGGCAGATGAGAGGCGGGCTCATCAGGAAAGGTGAGCATGAGATCCTGCACGACTATCGGCTTGGCCCCGGTGTTGTGCAGAACAAGCGGAAGCCGCAGGCAAGCTCGGGAGGGGTGGACAATCGCCGCAAAGGAATGAGGCTCCCACGACTCCAGGTGCCCCTGCCTGGCGTTGATCCACCAGAAGGAGGCGACCGTGAAGCACAACGCGCAGACCGAGACAATGGCGCCACCAGAAAACGGTGAGGACGCAATCTGATCAGCAGCTGCCATCAGTGGAAGCACAGATTCAGTGTGTCAGCACTGGTATGGGCACGCGAACAGGACTCGGTGTCGAGGGGGCATGAGTGCCCTGGCCTCTCGATGCGCAGCCGCTGAGCCCCTCACCCTCCAGCGAGGAAGTGCGCCAGCAGAGCGTCCAGGTCGAAGTGCCGGAGCTCGGCACCCCTGGGCACCACCGCCTCTGTTTCCTGCAGGAACGCCTTGATTTCCTGAGCCGGAGCTTTGAGCAAGGCCGTACCAGCCGGCGGACTGAGAAGGATGTACACGTCGCCGAGGTCATGCTCGTCGGCGGGCCATACGCGTATGTCGCCCTCACCGGCGGGACCCTTCAGGCCATCGGCCAGAAGATCTCGCCCAATGATCCAGTCCACCGTCTCATCGCTTCCGGCAACGGTGAATGCGGCGCGGAGGGCATAAGGATCACTGGGTTCGTACCGCAGGCTCATGGTCATCGACAAGGACATCTCTTGCGATACCACAAGCTCCACAGATAGCCCCCAGATCACGGTTTTCAACGACTTCATTGGTCTTACTCCTGTGCCTCGAGGCATACGGGGAGGGCCTTCAGGGGGCATCCGCCGGAATCAGATCCCCGCCATGACGCCAGCCATGGCGGCTGTGCTCACGGATTTCTCCTCCGAGCACTGATGCAGTTCACGGGGCGTTGTTCGAAATGCAACGGCGTAGGCCGTCCTCAAATAACACCCCGGGGGTTCCATGCGCCGCATGGAACCCCCTCGCTCAGTGAACCATACGCCGTACGGAAAGTCGACGGAAGCGTTACCGGCATGGGAGAAACGCCTCTCCCTCGTGATCACGGCGACGCGGCGGCAAGACCCGGGGCCGTATGACGTGGTCGACGGAAGCCGAGATCCGGCTCGTGAGCGATCACTCGCAAAGCTCGGACAGCGGGAGCGCGCGCCCACCCGTGGCTGGTCAGGCGCTCCGGATCGCGGTCACGGCGGGCTGGGCCATGCCCGGAGGCCCTCTGGGCGTCAGCCCGCCGTCAGTTCCGTCAGCGGCAGTGTGTGCTGGGTGCGGACCACTCTGGCACCGAGGTAGCGGATGTTGTGAGCCGTGGTGAAGACGCCCGTGGGAACGTGCTGGGTCACCGCAAGGCCCAGGGTGCGTAGCTGGGCCGCTTTGTCGGGGTTGCTGGACAGCAGGTCCAGCTCCGTGATGCCGAGGGCGCGCAGCATCTGCGCGGCGGCCACGTGTTCCTGCCCGTCGGCGAGGTGGTGAAAGGTGGCGAGGTCGGCGGTCACCGTATAGCCGTCGCCGAAGCGGAGCGGGACCGTCACGCGGCTGCGCACCGTGGCTGCCGACAGGCCTGTCGGATTCCTGCTGTCGCTGGATGCGGTGGCGTTGCGTGAGTCGCGCATGTCGGTGTGCTTCTCCGGGGCGGCGGTTGCGGGTGCTGGTCGCGTTATGGGCCGACTCCGCCTCCGGGCGGCCCATCGCGCTCGGCCGACTCGTCAGGGAACGAGGATGAGGCGGATCGGATCGCCGATCTTGTTCTCCAGGCGGTGGATCGCCTTGGGGGCGTCGGCCAGGGAGATGTGGTCGGTGATGGACGGGGCCAGGTCGAGACGGCCGCTGCCGGCCAACCGGATCAGCTCGTAGACGTGATCGAACGAGGATCCGTAGTGTCCGAACACCTTCTTGTTCTTCAGGTTGAAGGTCATCTTCTCCGAGATCTTCAGCGGCTCGGTGGTGATACCCACCAGGACGAGCGCACCGTGGTTACCGAGGAGAGGCGACGCCTGCTCCCGGACCCGGGGAACGCCCGCGAAGTCGAAGGCGTAGTCCAGGCCCAGGCCGTCTGTGGCCCGCAGCACGGCTTCGACGAAACCGGGGTCGGACGGGTCGAGCGCGATATCGGCGCCGAACGCGAGGGCTCGCGCACGCGCATTGGGCAGCGGGTCGACGGCGATGATCGGCGTGGCACCCATCATGCGGGCCAGCCGGACGGCATGGGCGCCCACCCCGCCGACTCCCCAGATGCCCACGGCCTGGGCGGAACGCACCTGCACAGTGTCGACCAGGGCCGCGTACGAGGTGGAAACGGCGTCCGGGATGATCGCCGCCTGGTCGAAGGGAAGTGTGTCGGGGAGGGGGACGACGGTGTCCTCACGGGCGATCGTGTACTGGGACCAGCCACCGTCGTAGTCGACGCCGCGGCCGCGGAACGATACGCACGTGCCGCCGCTGACACAGCGGGCGCACTCGCCGCAGGGCTGTCCCGCCTGCAGGGCGACCCGGGTGCCGACGGCCAGGTTGCGCTTGAGGCCGGGTCCTAGGGAATGGATGACACCGGAGATCTCGTGCCCGAGAGTGAGCACGTTGGAGTTCAGGTGCAGCGGCGTGATGCTTCCGTCGATGAGGTGGAGGTCGGAGAGGCACACGCCCGCCGCCTTCACTTCGATCAGTACTTCACCCGGCCCGGGTACGGGGACCGGGATCTCCTCCATGACGAACTTCTTCGTGTCCAGGTGGACGCGTCCTGCCAGCATGGTGTCCATCGTTTTGGGCCTTCTCGGGTAGTGGTTGCTGATGTGGAGTGCTGCGGCGGTCCGTGGGACCACAGGGGGTGGGGGGCGCGGCGCTGCGAGGGGTCGAGGGGGTCTCAGCCGGTAAGAGGCCGAGTCACGTTTGTCCCTGCGGGCTGGTGCGGGGTCGGCCGAACGGCATGCCGGTCCGTCCGGCCGACCCCGTCGGTGCCCCATATCGCCGGCATCGCCGCTCGGCGGCTACGGAGCAGTCTGTGCAACCCGGTTCTGCGCGAGGACAGCGCGCTGGAACAGGGCATGGGCTCGGGCTGTCTGGCGGAATGCGAGGTTCTGCAGCGCCAGTTGGAGCCCCCGCTCGGCATCGGCCCCCACGGTGAGCCAGAAGTCGGCCGCGTGGTCGGCGTAGGCCTCCGGGTGACGCAGCACCAGTTCGTCGTAACCAGCTGCCGCGCGCCCGCGCCACTGGTTCGCCTCCTGGAACCTGCCGCATGCGTGCAACGCGGCCGCGAGGTGGCCGGCGTACTCGGGGTCATCGCTGGCCCAGGTGAGGGGACGCAGGAGAGCGACGGCGCCGTGCGGGTCTCCGCGCAGCAGGTCGACCTCGGCCAGGTGGCCCAGTGCCGGCGCGTAGTCGGGCACCCGGCGCCGGGCTGCCTCGTAGCACGAGCGGGCCGCATCGAGATCACCCTCCCGGTGCCACATCACACCGCGCCGGAAGTCCAGCTGAGCGAGCGGAAACGGCGAGGTCCCCTGATAGTGGCGCCGCGCCTCGCCGAACAGCCGCTCCGCCTCGGTGACCTCTCCGCGCTCGGCCTGGAGTACGGCGAGCGCGCCGAGTGTCGTGAAGTCGCTCTGCCGCTCCGCCGCTTTGCGGATCAGGGCCATGGCATCCGCGTAGCAGCCGAGGGCCTGCAGGACGACGGCTCGTTCCGCGTCGAGTGTGGCCTCGTCCGCGCCGCTCCGGCCCGCCGCGCCGAGGTCGGCGACGGCCTCGGCGAAGCGGTGCAGGGTCGCCCGCGTCCTGGCGCGGGCAAGCAGGGCCGTGCCGTCCTCGGGCGCGATATGCACGAGCCGTTCGGCGAGTTCTGCGGCCCGCTCGTAGTCGGCGACGCGGCCGAGGATGTGGCCTCGGAGGTTGAGGAGGTCGATCAGGGCCGCCCCTTGCGCCACCGCCAACGGAGCCCCCGGCGTCTCCCCGGTATCCGCACGACTCAGCCGTACCGCCAGGCCGTCGATCTGCCCGTGCAGATTCGTCACGGCGATGGTGCCGTTCGTCGTGACCGGCTCCCACTCCTGGGGAGACGCCCCGGTCATGCCGCTTCCTCGCGGGGAGGCATCTGCGCGGCCAGGCGGGCACCCAGGTCCGGCGGGGTCGGGTTGGGAGCGTTCAGGTAGGGGAAGGTGTCGGTGGCCGGCCGAGTGGGCTGGTCGACACCGTCACTGATGCGCTCCCCGTCGACGCCGCCCACCAGCAGCGTGTAGAGGGTGTCCACGATGTCGTCGTTGAGCGACCGGCCACCGCAGGTCGTGTGCGGGCGGCCGGCGAGCAGGGCGGTCTCGATCTCGAAACAGCCGTCCTCGGAGAAGGGCTTGGACAGGTCGACGACGAGGAAGTCCGCCAGCAGCAGTTCGGTCAGCGGGTGAGCACCCTGCTCGTCCAGCGGCCAGGCGGTCCTGCCGTCCAGGCCGTCGTAGAAGGCCAGGTTGGCGTTGAGCCGTGCGCGGTAGGTGCCCGCATAGTCGGGCCGCACGCTGAAGGCGTCCTCCTCGTTGAAGAGGTCGCGGATCTCCAGATCGCTGTTGACGGTGTCGAACTTCTTGGGCGACATGATCACGTTCTTGATCTCCGGCCGGCCCATGCGCTCCAGCCGGACCGGGCGTCCACCACCGGAAGTCAGGGTCTCGCCGACTACCGCCACCAGCGAGCCGGCGGCCGGGCCGAGCACCGCGGCGTCGATTTCGAGCACGATGCTCAGCGCGTTCAGGCCCTCCAGAACGTTGCTGGCATCAGACCTGAAGGCCAGCTTCCCCGTCGCCTCGGTGACCATCACGCCCACGAAGTCGATGAAGAACGGGTCGAGCCGCGACCCGGCGAAGATCTTCAGTCCCTCGGCCTCGGCGGGCACCTCGTTGCCGACCTGGAAGGAGACCTTCCGGCCGCCGGGCGCCTGGCACGTGCCCGCCTGCACCAGGGTGTCCGTGCCGCCGACCTTCTGGGGGGCGTCGAAGGTGAAGTCGAAGACGTACTCGTCCTCGCCGACATTGAACGCCGCAGCGGCGCCCTCGCTCACGGACGTGATGGGCCGGACGCGGAAACGGTGGGTGATCACGTCGGAGAACAGGGCCGTAGGGGCCGAGGCCGGAAGCACGTTGAGGACGAGCACCAGGTTCCCCGGCCGCTCCGGGCTCGGGAAGGCGTACACGTCGCAGATGTCGGACGCAGGGTCCGCGATGGCACGCGGCCCGGAGAAGTGGTCAGCCATGAGGAAGCTCCTTGTCGTGTCGCTTGCAGGAAACGTCAGGTGTCGAGGTCGGCGATCCAGCGCAGCGCCCGCAGGCCGGGCATGAAGCAGTACTCGCCACCCCGGTTGACTACGAACGGCGGCAGTCCCTTGAAGCGGCGGCGGATCGGTTGGCGCGGGACGGTGAACCCGCCGTCGTCGTTCGTGCCGATCAGCGGGTCCTTTTCCGCGGGCGCCCCGATGAACTTGCCGTCGTTCACCCACTGCCGCTGGACGAACTCGAACTGCCGGTCCAGGTGCGCTCCGACAAAGGCGAACATGATGCCGCGGTCGGCGCCGTCGTCCTCCAGCACTCCCTTGGGAAGCGGCGGACCATAGGTCGTACCGCGCCGGATCATGCGGTGCAGACGCACCTCGCCGGTGACGACCGCGTCCCGCGGGTTCATCCGCCGGGCGTGGGCGCCCACGGGGCACTTGAGGCCCTCCGGGTCGTCGCCATACATGAACGCGTTGTTGCGCTTGGGATCGGCACCGAGTTCCGGATCGTCCTCGTCCGGCGTCAGCGCCAGCGGGGCGCCGCTGGGCCAGCGGCCGACGAACTTGGCTGCCAGCAGCTCCTCGTCGCCGGGGTCTTTGGCGCGGTCGCGGAGGTACAGACGGAAGTCGGCCACTCGCGTGTGCAGCTTACGGAAGGCCACGTACGTTCCGTTGCGCCCGAGCACCTCGGGCTGCGGAACGGGTGTGATGCCGTGGGTCTCGTTCTTGTATCCCGTGATGAACTCGCCTGCCCTGAGCGGCTCTTCGTAGGGATTGGTGCCGGGGATGCCTGTGCCCTCGATCGCCGGCTGACCGATGCCGTCCCGGAAACCGAACGGTTCCTTCTCGTCCGGTCCGACGTGCACGTCCTGCTGCCAGATGGCAACGACGCCGGGCAGATCGCGGTGGGCGTCACGGACCAGAAGGAGGACCGTCTCCAGGCGTGCGGTGTCCGGAGCGAGTCCGGCCAGGATGAGGTGCACATCCTTCGCACCGAGCGGGCCCTCCCAGTTCTCCGGCGCGCTTTCCCCGACGTCCCCGATGTACTCCGCCCGCGCCGCCATGCCCTCCCGGAACTCCTCCGGGAAGGTGGCCAGCGACTCCTCGGGCACCCCCAAGGCCTTCAGGCCCTGGAAGCTGAGTGCCACCGCGAGCGAGACCCGACGCTCGGGGTCGAACGCGGCGACCGAGTCGAGGGCGGGGGTGAGCCGCCGCAGCAGCTCGCGCCCCTGCCGCCGGTCGTCGATGCGCAGGGCGAGGTAGAAGCCCGCGTAGGGGATCGGTCGTGGTTGGAGAGCGGCCGCCTGGATGTCGTCGAGCTCCAGGGCGCTGCCCTTCTCGATGCTCATGATGCCTTCCAGATTCCAGAACTGTCTTGCGTGAACGGAGTCGTCACGCGTGGAGGGGGGCGGGGTTGCCGCCCCCTCTCGGGTGTGTGGTGGATCAGCTGGCGGCCTGGGCGAGCAGCGGCTTGAGGGCCGGGTGCTGGAGGGCCTCCTCGGCGGCGGGGTCGTCCAGGACCTCCTGGAAGGCGGCGTTGATCCGCTCGGCCTTGGTGATCTCCGACATCGTCAGGGAGCTGACCGGGTTCCAGTAGGCGGTGGCCTTCTGCTGCCCGTCCTGCAGGATCCACCTCATACCGGCCATGTTCGCGAGGATGTGCTCCTCGAAGCCCTCGCGCGTCTTGTCGCCCGTGAGCGACTCAAGGCCGCCGGACCTCTCGATCCACGGGCCGATCTTGGTGTCCCACTCCTCGGTGTGCTGCATCCAGTCCACGAAGTGCTCGAAGCCGACGGTCAGGAACGCGTCGTCGATGTAGGGCTCCCACTCGGTCTCGAAGGTGGTGGCCCACAGCAGCTCCGTGCCGTTGTTGAAGATCACGTGGCGGGTGTCACGCAGACCGGTCTTGATGGTGGCGGCCATGGGGGCCTGCTTCAGGGCCTCGACCATCCGCTGGCAGGCCGCCGCGCACTCCTGCTCGCGTCCCGGCTTGATGTGGAAGTACGTGGCCATCTCGGAAACGACACCGTCGGTGGCGCCCTTGCCCGCCTTCTTCGTGATCGTAGCGGTCATGGTTTCCTCCAAAGAGACTTTGTGCGCGAATGCGTTGACAATGGCGATATCTGCGGACAGTCGCGGGTTGAGCGGTTTCGCGACCTCCTCATGTGAGACAGATTGACTCATAGTCCACCTATGAGTCAACTTGTCTCACAGTGACCCGCGTCACACCGGTTCAGTTCAAACGGGCGCAGGATCAGGTCGGTGGCACCCACCCCGGACTGTGAGACTGCCACCCTGATCGACCCCGGCCCAACGGCGGACATCCAGCCACGCCGGGGATTAAATGACGCTAGGACCAGCCCCGCAGAACGCTAGGACCAGCCCCGCAGAGCGGCGTCCACGACGGCGTCCACGGTGTCACGCCCCAGACGGTTTCCGGCGAGAAAGCGCTCGAAGAACAGGGGCCCCGCAGTAGCCATGGCAAAGGCCTCGGGGGTGACGTCGGACCTGAGCTGGCCGCGCTCCACGGCCGCGGCAACAGCGGGACGCAGGGCATCGGCGATCTGGTTCAGCAGCGACTCCCGGAGGCGGCGCATGCCTTCGTCATGCCGTGAGCCGCCGAGGATCGCGGCAAGGACGGCACCGGCCTGCTCGTCGTCCCACCGCTCGGCAAGCACGCCCAGGCGGTGAACGAGCTCCGCTCGCGGATCGTCGCCCGAAGCAGCCCGAAGCTCCTCAGGCATCGGAGGCAGAGGTGGCATACCGGCTTCCAGCGCGGCCAGGCGGAGGTCGAGAAGGCCGGGCCAGTGCCGATAGACGGTGGCTCTGCCAACGCCGGCGCGGGTGGCAACCGCTTGATGCGTCACGGCCTCCAGCCCGCCCTCCGTGAGCAACGCGGTGGCCGCCGAGACCATCGCGTCACGGCTGCGCAACAGACGCGGATCGGTTCTGTCTTGCACCTCTCCGTTCCCTTCTGTGAGACAGTACGGCTTACAGCTTACTATGGGACATTCTGTCTCAGAGGTGGGAACTGGGCAGCCGCAGAGAACCTGCAGGACTACCCGGTGCTGCCCCGCCAAAGGTACCCGGACACTTCCCCCCTTTATCGCTCGTGCACGGCAGCGGTCACATGTGAACGACAGGCGCGGCGTTCTCGTCCTGCCGCGGCACGCCGCGGCGGTAGAGCAGGGCGGTCACGCCCAGGCCGATGACGAA
Source organism: Streptomyces sp. Ag109_G2-15 (assembly GCF_900215565.1). Taxonomy (NCBI): domain Bacteria; kingdom Bacillati; phylum Actinomycetota; class Actinomycetes; order Kitasatosporales; family Streptomycetaceae; genus Streptomyces; species Streptomyces sp. Ag109_G2-15. The sequence goes on along the minus strand of NZ_OCNI01000001.1, from coordinate 6,819,361 downwards.
GATGGCCGCCGACCACCAATAGGCGGTGGAGTAACCCTCGAGGCCGGCCCGGGCCAGGACACCGGGGTCCTTGGGGTTGCGGCCGGAGAGGAAGTCGGTGACGGCTTCGGAGGCCATCGTGCTGAGCAGGGCGACGCCGATGGACCCGCCGACCTGCTGGACGGTGTTGACGGCGGCGGACGCGGCTCCGGCGTCGGCCGCGGCCACGCCGGAGGTGGCCAGGCTCATCGCGGGCGCGATGACCGCGCCCAGCCCGATGCCGACGAGCACCAGCTGTGGCACTACCTGCGTCACGTATCCGCTGTTCAGGTCCAGCGCGGTCATCGAGACCAGGCCGGCGGCCGCAATGGCCATGCCCAGCGGTACCACCGGCTTGGGGCCTATGCGCGGCACCAGGACGTTGGCGGCCACGGCGGAGGCGGACGACGATGCCACGATCATGGGCAGGAAGGCGAAGCCGGTCTTCAGGGCGCTGTAACCGAGGCTCTGCTGCAGGTAGTAGGTCAGGAACAGGAACACGCCGAACATGCCCGCGCCGCTGACGAAGAGGGCGGCGAAGGAGGCACCGCGGTTACGGTCCAGCAGGACCCGCAGGGGCAGCAGCGGATATGCCGCCCTGCTCTGCCGCCAGACGAAGAGGGCCACCAGTACGGCGCCGGCCGCCAGCATGCCCCAGGTCGCCACCGAACCCCAGCCGTGCGTCTCGGCGTTCGAGAAACCGTAGACCAGGCAGAACAGGCCGGCGGAGACCAGCAGAGTGCCGGGGACGTCGAGCTTCGAGGACGTGTTGCGCGGGGTGCGGTGCAGCAGGGCTGCGCCACCGACGAACGCCACCACCGCGAAGACCACGTTGACGTACATGGTCCAGCGCCAGTCCAGGTACTCGGTCAGCACCCCGCCGAGGATCAGGCCGATGGCTCCACCCGCACCGGCGACCGAGCCCGCGACGGTGAAGGCCTTCGATCGCTCGCGCGGATCGGTGAAGGTGGTCATCAGGAGCGACAGCGCGGACGGGGCCAGCAGGGCAGCGAACAGGCCCTGGATCCCGCGTGCGGTGACGAGCAGGCCGAAACTGTTCGCCGCGCCTCCCAGCATGGAAGCGGCCGCGAAGCCGGCCAGACCCACCAGGAAGGTCACCTTCCGCCCGACCAGGTCCGCGACCCGGCCGCCGAGCAGCAGCAGGCTGCCGAAGGCCAGCGCGTAGGCGGTGACCACCCACTGCCGGTCGGCGTCCGAGAAGCCCAGGTCGCGCTGGGCGGACGGCAGAGCGATGTTCACGATGGTGCCGTCGAGGACTCCCATCAGTTGGGCGAGGGAAATGACCATCAGAATCCACCAGCGGCGATGGTGTGACGGGTCGACAGGCACATTCTCAGGTGCGGTCTCAGCGCCGCTTGTGGCGGCGATGGCGTTCTGTGTCATGGGGACAGCGCTCCAGGCAGCGGACGGGCGTACGGCGGAAAGAGACAGGGACAAAAACGGGCGGAGAGATCAGGTACGGCTGTGGGACGGCGTGGCCGCCTCGGTGAAGTCGGCGAACACCGGGGTCGCGTACGGCGTGCTGCGCGTCAGTGGGCATCACGCGCCCTCTTCGGAGGCCAGGTCGGGAACCTGGGCGTCGTCGCCCGCGACCCACACGTGGTCGAGGCTCCTGACCTGAAGGGTGCAGGGTGTCGACGTGGCCACGCGGGCCGAGCGGCAGGCCGAAGTGCGCCAAGGCGGGGTTGGAGCGGACGCCGGCTGTCCAGCCGACTCCGACAAGCAGACCCGATCCCCTCCCAGGAGGGCCTTCCGGCCGGACGACGTCGGCGCGGATGTTTCATACGCTGTACGGTATCACCTGTTCCATACGTTGTACGGAACACCGACGTCGCGGAGGGGGCGTGGGGTGTCACCCCCTCCGATGTGAAGGGTGGGCCAGCTGGCGGCCTGGGCGAGCAGCGGCTTGGGGCCGGGTGCCTGAGGGCTTCCTCGGCGGGGTCGTCCAGGACCTCCTGGAAGGCGGCGTTGATATTGACGCGCCCCCCTCTCGCTGTCATTGTTTCCGGCAGGTAGACATCTGATGTCTGACGTCTGATGTCATAGAACGTGAGGTGCTCACCATGTCGCTCTCAGACGACCTCGCGGAGCAGCTGCTCACCGCGATCATCGACGGCCGGTACCCGCCGGACTCCGCCCTCCCGCCGGAGGGCGAGCTCTCGGAGCAGGGCGGGATCAGCCGGCTGACCGCGCGCGAGGCGGTCAAGCAACTCCGCGCGCAGAACGTCGTCCGGGTGGTGCGCGGCCGAGGCACCTACGTCAACCCGCCGGACCGGTGGACGGCCCTGGAGCCGGTGGTGCGCGCGGCCTCGCGCGCGTCCAGCGGTGCCCTGTCCGAGCGGCTGATCGAGGCGCGCCGCCTCATCGAGAACGGCGCCTGCGAGCTGGCCGCTTCCCGCCGTACCGAGGAAGACCTGGACGCGTTGCGGCAGCATCTGGACGTCATGCGCGAGGCCGCCGAGGCCGGTGACACCGAGCAGTTCGTGCAGGCCGACATCGACTTCCACGACACAGTGATGCGGGCGACGGGCAACCTGTTCGTCCCGCTGCTGTTCGAGCCGTTCGGTCCGCTGCTCGTCGAGGGCCGCCGGGAGACCTCGGCCGTCCCGGAGATCCGTGACAACGCCATCGCGCACCACGTGGCAGTGCTGGCCGCACTGGAATCGGGAAGCCCCGAAGCGGCGCGTACCGCAATGGACGCCCATATGTACCAGACCGCGGACGACTTGCGCGCCCACGTCATCAAGCGGGACCGCGACTGATGTCCCACCTTCCCCCATCTCCCCGCTCAGCCCAGGAATACGTCATGCCCCTTTCCCGCTCCGCCCCCACTCGGCCCGGCACGCCGGTGCCCGAACACGAAGTGCTGGACGGCCTGCCCCCGGTCCGCGAGGTGACCGCCGACGAGGTGGCCGCGCGTATCTCCTCACTGCCCCGTCTGGTCGTCCTCGACGACGATCCGACCGGCACCCAGACCGTCGCCGACGTCCCGGTGCTGACCTCCTGGACGGTGGACGACCTGCGCTGGGCGCTGCGCCAGGACAGCTCCGCCTTCTTCGTGCTCACCAACACCCGCAGTCTGTCGCCGGAGGACGCCGCCGTCCGCAACCGCGAGGTGGTGCACGCCCTTCAGGAAGCGTCGCAGGCCGAAAGCACGGGTTACGTGCTGGCCAGTCGCGGCGACTCGACCCTGCGCGGCCACTTCCCGCTGGAGACCGACGTCCTCGCGGAGGAGCTCACCGAGCTGGGCATCGGCGCCCCGGACGGGGTCGTGCTGGTCCCCGCCTACATCGAGGCGGGCCGGCTGACCGTCGGCTCGCGCCACTGGATGCGCACCACGGACGGGCTACTGCCGGTCGGCGAGAGCGAGTTCGCCCGCGACGCCACCTTCGGCTACCGCAGCTCCTCGCTGCCCGAGTGGGTCGAGGAGAAGACGGACGGTCGTGTGCCCGCGGACGAGGTGCTGCGCATCACGCTCGACGACCTGCGGGGCGGTGGCCCGGCGCACACGGCGCGGATGCTCGCCTCGCTGTGCGACGGGCGTACCGCCGTGGTCGACGCGGTCTGCGACGACGACCTGCGGGTGCTGGCCCTGGCTCTCGCCGAGGCGGAGGAGAAGGGATCGCGGCTGCTGTACCGGGTGGGGCCGTCCTTCGTCCGGGCCCGCGCGGGCCAGTCCGGTCGGCCACCCCTGACGCCGGCGGAACTGCACCGACTGCGCGGGGACGCCCCGCACGGACTCATCGCCGTCGGTTCCCATGTGTCGCTGACGACACGGCAGTTGGACCGGCTGCGGGAACGCGGCGGGATCACCGAGTTCGAGCTCGATGTCGCCCTCCTGCTCGACGAGGAGCAGCGCGACGCCCACATCACCGAGGTCGCAGCGGCCGCCGCCTCGGCACTCGAGTCCTCCGACGCGGTGATCCGTACCTCGCGCACGCTGGTGACGGGTGCCGACAAGGATGACAGCCTGGCGATCTCGCGCCAGGTCTCGGCGGCGCTCGTAGAGGCGGTACGCCGGGTCAACGACGTCCGCCGACCCGCATTCGTCATCGCCAAGGGCGGTATCACCTCCAGCGACACCGCCACCCATGGTCTGCGGATCCGCCGCGCCTGGGCACGGGGCACGCTCCTGCCCGGCATCGTCTCGCTGTGGGAGCCGGTGGACGGCCCCGCCGCCGGTATCCCCTACATCGTCTTCGCCGGGAACGTCGGCGACGACGACGCCCTCGCCGACACACTCGACCTGCTCAGGAGCGCATGATGCTGCTGCACGGAACCGACGCCCTCAAGCGGGCCGCGACGGAGGGGCGGGCGCTGCCCGGATTCGTCGCGTACAACCTGGAAACGGTCCAGGGCATCACGGCCGCCGCCGAGGCCGCCGGACGGCCCGTGCTGATCCAGGCAGGCTCGAGTCCCTTCAAACACGCCGGGCGACAGGCGCTGATGCGGCTGGCGCTGGACGCCGCCGAGAACTCCGCCGCCCACCTGGGCGTACATCTCGACCACAGCCGGGACCTGGAGGAGATCACGGCCTGCCTCCGGGCCGGCTACACCTCCGTCATGGTCGACGGCTCTCACCTTCCCTTCGCGGAGAACATCGCCCTGACCCGCGAGGCGGTACGCCGCGCCCGCGACCACGGCGCCTGGGTGGAGGCCGAACTCGGGGCCCTCGCGGGCGACGAGGACGTCTCCACGAACGCCGTCGCCCGGACCGCGGCGATGACCGACCCCGCACAGGCGGCCGAGTTCGTGGCCGCGACGGGCGTGGACGCACTTGCCGTCGCGGTCGGCAACGTCCACGGCTTCACCAAGGAGCCGGTACGCCTCGACCTGGAGCGCCTGGCCGCGATCCACGAGGCCGTACCGGTGCCGCTGGTCCTGCACGGCGCCAGTGGCCTGCCCGTCGAACAGCTCCACGGCGCCCTCGCCCGTGGTGTCGCCAAGGTCAACGTCAACGCCGAACTGCGGCGCGCCTTCCTGGAAGCCGTCCGCACGACCCTCCCGGGCGCCCTGCCCGGCTCCGACGTGGTCTCCGTGTGGGCGGCGGGCCGCGATGCGGTGACCGCCGCAGCGCTGGAGGTCATCGCGCGCCTGACGCCCCCTGACGGCCTGGGCTCCTGACACCGCTTGCCGTCCCCCGCGGCCCCTCACTCATCCGTCGCGGCCCTTCCCCAGCCGCGACGCACCTCCCCTCTCTTTTCTCCCCTGGAGGACAAAGATGTCTCCCCACCCCCGTCCCCACACAGCCGTGATAGGCCTCGGCGCCATGGGTATGCCCATGGCCCGGCGACTGACCGGCGGACTTCCCGTCACCGTTTACGACATCGCGGCCGACCGCAGGGCTTCACTCGCTGCGGAAGGGGCTCGCGACGCGGCGTCCCCGGCCGAGGCCGCCCGCGAGGCCGACGTCGTCGTCCTCGCCGTCCGGGACCAGGCCCAGGTCGAGGGCGCGCTGTTCGGCGAACACGGCGCGGTGGAAACGCTCCGCCCGGACTCGGTGGTGGTGCTGACCAGCACCGTCGGCCCCGAGGCGGCGCGCGCCACCGCCCGACGGCTCGCCGAGCGCGGTGTGCTGACCGTGGACGCGCCGGTCAGTGGCGGCCCGGTGCGGGCCGGCGAGGGCGACCTGCTGATCGTCGTCGGCGCGGAGGACGTCGCGCTGAAGGCGGCGCAGCCGGTGCTCGATCTGCTCGCCTCCACGCTGACGGTCGTCGGACCGCGGCCCGGCGACGGGCAGGCCCTCAAGGCGGTCAACCAGCTGCTGGCGGGCGTGCACATCGCCGCCGCGGCCGAGGCGATCGCGCTCGCCCGCGGGCTCGGGCTCGACCCGGCCACGGTGGTGGAGAGCCTCAAGCACGGCGCCGCGGGCTCCTTCATGTTCGCCGACCGCGGGCCGCGCATGGTCCAGGCGTACGAGGACGGCCCCGAGCCCGAGGTCAAGTCGCGACTCGACATCTTCGTCAAGGACATGGGCATCGTGACCGGTATCGCGAAGGATGCCCATGTGCCGGTGCCGCTCGCTGCCGCCGCCGGGCAGCTGTACCTGCTCGGGGAAGGCGCCGGGCTCGGCGCCCACGACGACTCCTCTGTCGTCACCGTGCTCTCCCCGAAGGCGCCGGGCGGTGCGGAGGGAGCGGGACGATGAGCAACAGCAGCCTTCTGATCATTGCGGTCGCCGGAGTCGCGGCCCTGCTCCTGCTCATCCTGAAGGGCAAAGTACAGCCCTTCGTGGCCCTCATGGTCGTCAGCATCGGCGTCGCGCTCGCCGCGGGCGTGCACGCCGGCGACCTGGTGAAGACCATCGAGGACGGCATGGGCTCCACGCTCGGGCACATCGCCACCATCATCGCCCTCGGCGCGATGGTCGGCCGGATCATCGAACTCTCCGGCGGCGCCCACGCGTTCGCGCACGCGCTCATCGAGAAGTTCGGCACCCGCCGCACCGCGCTCGCGCTGACCGTCGCCGGCTTCATCCTGGGCATCCCGGTGTTCTTCGAGGTCGGCCTGATCATCCTGATGCCGATCGCGCACGGCGTCGCCCGTGCCGCCCGCAAGCCGCTACTGGTCTACGCGCTGCCGATGGGCTCCGCAATGCTCACCGTGCACGCCTTCCTGCCGCCGCACCCCGGCCCGGTCGCGGCCATCGAGGCGATCGGTGCCAGTCAGGGGCTGGTCCTGCTGATGGGCATCCCGATCACGGCGGTGGTGGCCCTGCTCGGCTACCTGCTCTCCCGCCGCCTCACGCGCCGCGAGTACCCGATGGACCCGGCGGTGTACGCCGAGGTGTACGGCGACCCGGGCACCGCCGAGGACACGCGCGCCCCGGCGGAGACGACCGGGAGCGTGGCGCCGGAGGGCCACGGCACCGCGGTCCTGACCAAACCGGCTGTGTCGGGTACCGACGTGCGCCCGCCGTCCTTCGGCATGGTGCTGACGCTGATCGTCCTGCCGATCCTGCTGATCCTCCTCGGCACCATCGGCCAGAACACCCTCGCCGCGGACTCGGTCCTGCGGTCCGTGCTCACCGTGGTCGGGGCCCCGATGGTGGCGCTGCTGATCGACCTCGGTCTGTGCGCCTACTTCCTCGGGGCCCGGCGTGGTTGGGACCGGGCACGCATCGCCGAGGTGATGGGGTCGGCGTTGCCGCCCGTCGCGGCGGTGATCCTGGTGGCGGGCGCGGGCGGTGTCTTCGGGAAGGTGCTGGTCGCCAGCGGCATCGGCAACGCGGTCGCCGACGTCCTGGAGCGCACCGGACTGCCCGTCCTGCTGCTGGCGTTCCTGACGTCCCTTGCACTGCGCGCCGCCCAGGGTTCGGCGACCGTCGCGCTCATCACCACCGCGGGCATTCTCACGCGACTGCTGGACCGAGCAGACCTGTCGTCGAGTCACCTGTCGCTGGTGGCGCTGGCGATGGGTGCGGGCGCCCTCGCGCTCTCGCACGTCAATGACGCCGGGTACTGGATGTTCACCAGGCTCGCCGGCCTCGACGTCGCCACCGGCCTGCGAACCTGGACGGTCCAGACGACCGCCATGGGCCTCATGGGCTTCGCCCTCACCGCAGCGCTGTGGCCACTGGTGTGACCTTCCACTGCGCGGATCGGTGAACGTGGGGGGCCAGGGCGAGGCGCTGTTCTGGATCGGCACTTTCCACCAGGTCGTCCGCGACGACACAGAGCCCTCTTTGCCCGCCTTCAAACGCTCCCTCGACCCTGGCTACCCGGGCCAGCGACCGGCTGACCATGCCCTGTGCGCTTCGAGGACCGCATTCGGTGACGGCGGCGATTCACGCGAAGTACCGGTCGCCGTTCGGCGGGGTCAGGTCCCAGAGCGCTCACCGCCGGGATGGCGTTCGGCCCACGGGGCTGGCCGGCGCGGTGATGTCGAGGTCGCCGTAAGGACCGACAGCGCAACGGGTTCCGAAGACCCGGCCGGCGTCCCCTTGGAGGCGGACGTGGCAGTGGGAGTGGTAGTGGAAGTGGTGTGCCCGCGCCGACCTCCCGTGAGGGGCGCCCGCCGGGGCCGGAGCAGATAGTCCAGATGCCGAGCGGCGTGTCCACGGCGCTGCAGAAGCTGGGTGCTCGGTTCCTTCGGGCCGTAAGATCGGTGATCTCGTGGGGAGGTGGTTATGGGCAGGCGACGCCCTGGCGCGCCGACGCTGGAGGAGGTGGCCGCCCACGCCGGGGTGGGACGGGGCACGGTCTCCCGCGTCATCAACAACGCGGCCGGGGTGAAGGAGTCGACGCGCCGGACTGTGCAGCAAGCCATCGAGGAACTGGGCTACGTACCCAATCTCGCCGCCCGGTCCCTGGCCGGGCAGCGGGCCGACGCCGTCGCCCTCGTCTTGACGGAGCCGGACTGGAGGCAGTTCGCGGAGCCGTTCTTCTCCGAGATCGTCCGCTCGCTCGGGGACGCGCTGGCAGGCACCGGGATGCAACTGCTGCTGACCTTGGTCCGCTCGGACGCCGAGCGGCAGCGCTTCCTCGAGTACGCGCGTGGCGGCCGGGTCGACGGAGCCCTGCTTGTATCCGTGCACGCCGGCGATCAACTGCCGGACATGCTCGTCGAGGCCGGGTTGCCGACCGTACTGCTGGGACGCCGTTCGGGCGACGAATACGTCAGCTACGTCGACGCGGACAACGTCGGCGGTGCCCGCAGCGCCGTCTCCCACCTGCTGAAGCGGGGCCGCAGAGCGATCGCCACCATCACCGGGCCACTCGATATGCACGTCGCCCAGTGCCGACTGCGCGGCTACCAGGAGGCCCTGGCGATGGCGGGTCTCAGGGGCGAGCCGTCCTGGGTCGCCGAGAGCGACTTCACGGAAGAGAGCGGGCGCCGCGCCATGGCCGAGCTCATCGAACGGCATCCGGAGATCGACGGCGTCATCGCCGCGTCGGACACCACGGCGGCGGGGGCTCTTCAGGCGCTGCGCGCGGCGGGACGGCGGGTGCCCGAGGACGTCGCCGTGATCGGTTTCGACGACTTTCCGCTGGCTCAGCAGACCGAGCCGCGACTGACCACGGTTCGTCAGCCGCTGGAGGAGATCGGGCGGGCCATGGTCCGGCTGCTCCTCGAGGAGCTGGAGGAGCCTGCCATGGCCTGGCGCCACGTCATCCTCCGTACGGAGCTGGTGGTGCGCGAGTCAGCCTGACCGCCATCGGCGAACACAGCACTTTTGGGAGCGCTCCCAAGCGGGGCCGTGGTGCTGGCGCATCACGCACTTCTCTGACCTGCGGCTTAAAAAACGCTTCGGCAGGTTCACGCCGACAGCCTTGTCAGGAACATGAAGCCCCCCTAGTGTCCCTGCCGAAACCGAGGGAATGGGAGCGCTCCCATCTCATGTTGTGGGAGCGCTCCCGCACCTACTCCCCACCCCTTCGGAGAGGATCCGCATGCGACCGTCACCGCCCCATGCGCGTAGCGCGCGTGGCCTGTTCGGCGTCCTGCTCACCTCGCTCGTCTCGCTGGCCGCATTGCTGACCACCGCCCCGGTGGCGCAGGCCGACACCGCCATCTGCGAACCGTTCGGGTCGACGACGATCCAGGGCCGCTACGTCGTCCAGAACAACCGCTGGGGCACCAGCGAGGCCCAGTGCATCACCGCCACCGACTCGGGATTCAGGATCACCCAGGCCGACGGCTCGGTACCCACGAACGGCGCCCCGAAGTCCTACCCGTCCGTCTACAACGGCTGCCACTACACCAGTTGCTCGCCCGGCACGAGCCTTCCGGCCCAGCTCAGTACCGTCTCCAGCGCGCCGACCGGCATCTCCTACAGCTATGTCAGCAACGCGATGTACGACGCCGCGTACGACATCTGGCTCGACCCCACGCCCCGCACCGACGGCGTCAACCGGACCGAGATCATGGTCTGGTTCAACAAGGTCGGACCCGTTCAGCCCGTGGGCTCGCAGGTCGGCACGGCCACCGTGGCCGGGCGCCAGTGGCAGGTGTGGTCCGGCAACAACGGCTCCAACGACGTGCTGTCCTTCGTCGCACCGTCGGCGATCACCAGCTGGAACTTCGACGTCATGGACTTCGCCCGGCAGGCCGTCTCCCGCGGGCTGGCGCAGAACAGCTGGTACCTGACCAGCGTTCAGGCGGGCTTCGAGCCCTGGCAGGACGGCGCCGGCCTCGCCGTGACCTCGTTCTCCTCCATGGTCAACACCGGCGGCGGCAACCCTGGTGACCCCGGCAGCCCCACGGCCTGCAAGGTGGCCTACGCGACGAGTGTCTGGCAGGGCGGCTTCACCGCCGACGTCACCGTCACCAACACCAGTTCCTCCCCCGTCAACGGCTGGAAGCTGGCGTTCACCCTGCCCGCCGGACAGCAGATCACCAGCAGCTGGAACGCCGGCGTGTCCCCGTCATCGGGAGCGGTCACGGTAAGCAGCCTCGCGTACAACGCGCAGATCGCGCCCGGCGGCCGGGTGTCCTTCGGCTTCCAGGGCAGCTACTCCGGCACCTTCGCCGCGCCCGCCGGCTTCAGCCTGAACGGCGCCGCCTGCACCACCGCCTGACACATCCGCTCACTCCGGGACCCGCCCGCGTTCCGTGCCGTCGAGCGGGCGGGCCCCGGCCCTCGCTCGGCGCCGCCCGCTCCCGGCCCCTCCCGGAGAGGCCCACCCGCATGCGCTCCTGACCGCCCGCCGCGCCCCGGCGACGGCCGCCCTGGCCCTGTGCGCCACCGCTCTGCCCCTCATCGGGCCGGCCGCCGCCGTCCCGGAGCCCGCCGCCACCTCGTCCGCCGCCGACCTCCCGGTCGGTCGACTGGGATCCGGCCGGCTCCGCCCTCACCAGCCTGTGGAACGGTTCTCTGGCCACCGCGCAGGACCGAGCCACCGTCCGCAACGCCGCCTTGAACGGCTCCCTGCTCCCCGGTGCCACCACCTCTTTCGGCCTCAGCGCGAACGGCACCGCGGGCACACCCGCCCTGCACTGCACAGGCAGCTGACCGCACGTCGGCCCCGTGCCCCACGAACCACACCTCGCAGCTCCACCCCACACAACCTCGTACCACCCGCAGATCGCCCGCAGATCACCCACGAGGAGGGCACATGACACACCGAACCGGCCGAGCACCGGAACACGGGCCGAGACCGGGCCGCCGACGGCGCCGGACGACCTCGGTCGCCGCGGCGCTCGCCACCCTGGCACTAAGCCTGGCAGGGCAGCTCGCCGGGCACCCGGCAGCAGCCGCCGAAGCCCACGCCGACAACCCGTTCGCCGGAGCGAGCTTCTACGTCAACCCCGACTACACCGACCTCGTCGGCACCTCGGCGGCGCAGACCTCGGACGCCACGCTCAAGGCCAGGATGCAGAAGGTGGGGACCTATCCCACCGCGGTGTGGCTCGATCGCATCGCAGCCATCACGGGCGGTGCCGCCAACGCCGGACGCAAGAGCCTCGCCGACCACCTCGATCTGGCCCTGGCCCAGAAGAAGCCCGGGCAGCCGATCACCGCGACGTTCGTGGTCTACGACCTACCCGGCCGGGACTGCGCGGCGCTCGCCTCCAACGGCGAACTCCCGCTGACTCAAGCGGGATTGGACCGCTACAAGAGCGAGTACGTCGACGCCATCGCGAACGTGCTCAAGAACCCGAAGTACCAGGACATCCGCATCACGACGGTCATCGAGCCGGACGGCCTGCCCAACCTCGTGACCAACAGCGCCGACCCGGAGTGCGCCCAGGCCAAGAGCAGCGGCATCTATGTCAAGGGCATCCAGTACGCCCTCGACAAGCTGCACGCCATCCCCAACGTCTACACGTACCTGGACTTCGCGCACTCCGGCTGGCTCGGCTGGGACAACAACCTGTCCCAGACCGTGCAGCTCTACACAGACGTCGCCAAGGGCACCGCGGCCGGATTCTCCAGCGTCGACGGGCTGATCAGCAACGTCGCCAACTACACGCCGCTCGAAGAGCCGTTCCTGACCGATCCCGACAAGACCGTCGGCGGGAACATGGCCAAGTCCGGCAAGTTCTACGAGTGGAACCCCAACTTCGACGAGTCGGACTTCACCGGGAACGTCCACCGGGCGCTCGTCGCGGCCGGCTGGCCCGCGTCCACGGGCATGGTGATCGACACCTCCCGCAACGGGTGGGGCGGCACCGGACGTCCCACCGCGGAAAGCACCAGCACCACCCTCGACACCTACGTCAACGAATCCCGCGTCGACCGACGGGCACACCGGGGACTGTGGTGCAACGTCAGCGGCGCCGGACTCGGGCTACCACCGCAGGCCGCGCCCTCCGGCTACCCCGACTCCCACCTCGACGCGTTCCTGTGGATCAAGCCGCCGGGCGAGTCGGACGGTGCCAGCTCCGACATCCCCAACGACGAGGGCAAGCGCATGGACCCCATGTGCGACCCGACGTACACGGCGCCCAACGCGGGCGGCAACAAGACTGGTGCGCTGCCGAACGCCCCCCTGGCGGGCCACTGGTTCCCCGAGCAGTTCGCGATGCTGGTGAGGAACGCCTACCCGGCCGTGGACACGGACGGTGGCGGCACCCCGGGCGGTGACACCACCGCGCCGACCGTGCCGACCGGCCTGAAGGCCGCCGCGAAGACCGCGTCCAGCGTCTCCCTGTCCTGGACGGCGTCCACCGACGACACGGGCGTGAGCGGGTACGACGTCTACCGCGACGGCACGAAGGTCACGGCCGCGCCGGTGGCCGGCACCGCGTTCACGGACACGGGGCTCAGCGCGGGCACCGCGTACAACTACACCGTCCGTGCCCGTGACGCCGCCGGGAACGTCTCGGCGCCTTCCGCCGCGCTGAGCGTCACCACCGACACGTCCGGCGGCACGCCGGACCCCTCGGGCGGCCTCAAGGTCCTCTACAAGAACAATGACTCCTCGGCCACCGACAACGCCATCCGGCCAGGCCTTCAGATCGTCAACACCGGCAGCGGCTCCCTCGACCTGTCCAAGGTCACGGCCCGCTACTACTTCACCCGGGACGGCGGCTCGCCCACCGTACACGCCTGGTGCGACTACGCCGCCGTCGGCTGCTCCAACGTCAGCCTGAAGGTCGTACCCCTGACCACGCCCGTGCCGGGAGCCGACGCCTACCTCGAAGTCGGCTTCACCGGCGGCACCCTGACCGTCGGCCGGAACACCGGCGACCTGCAACTGCGGATGAGCAAGTCCGACTGGTCGAACTTCGACGAGGTCGGCGACTACAGCCGCAGCACCTCCACGACGTACACCGACGCCGCAGCGATCCCCGCGTACCTCGGTACTACGCCCGCCTGGGGAGCCCCGCCCGCCTGACCCACCCGCGCCGGGCACCTGCCGGCGCAGCCCGAAACGTCCTCGCCCGCCCGGCGGGCAGCCACGCGGCGTCCAGTCCATCACGCTGTGCATCAGCGTGCCGAGGCTGTAGGGACTGAGGGCATCCGGCCCGGCGAGGTGAAATCGAGCAGTCGCACCGGATCGACCAGCTCCTCAGCCGACCGCAGCTCGGCCATCGGCCATCAGCGCGTTTCAGGGCCATGCGGAGCCAACGGACGCCGACAGCAAACAGGAACGGGGCCCAGGTCCGCGACCTGGGCCCTGCTTGCCGCAAACGGCTCGTCAGCGAAACTTCCGCGAGACGGTCCCGCACCCGTACCGGCAGACTGCCGCGCGGGAACTCGGCCCGGGCCACCAGCGCGGCCCACTCCGGGATCTTCGGCAACCCCTCCGGCTGCATCGAAGCCCGCTCACCCCAGCCCCCGGAATTGCGCAGCAGAGTCTCGGTCCGCCGCAAGCGACGTCTTGGCCGCTCAGCAGGCGGGCGCGCCCAGGCCGCGACCAGATCCGGTGAGCTGCACCTCAGCGCTGCGGACCCTTGCATTCGACATTTTCGGACATTCTCTGATATCACTGTACTTCCATACAGCGTATGGAAAGCAGCGGAGAGCCGCCGGATCGGCGGCCTCCATTTCGACTGATGGTCGCCGGCTGTGCCCTCACGAGGGGTGAACTCGCCGATACGGCTTCGACACAGATGGGGCGCACCGCATCACCTGCACAGCAATCGCTGGGTTTGCGGACGACGCCAATACGAAGGAGATAACCATGAGGAAGCTCACGAAGCGCATTTCTCTCGCTGCCGCCTCCGCCGCGGTCGCGGGTGGCGCCGTTCTCGGCGCCGGGGGCACCGCATCGGCCGCGGTTCCCGAGTCTGCGCACGTGCAGCGCCCGGCCGTCAGCATCAAGGCCGACGACCACCGCGGAGACCGCGCTGTCGCCTACCGGCACAACTCCGAGGACCACCGCCGAGACGGAGACCGCGCCCGCCAGCACAGCGACCACTACACCGACTCGGACCGGTACGACCGCCGCGGTCACTTCTACTACTGGGATGACGAGGACTGCAGCTGGAAGCACGACAGGAGCCACCGCTACGACTGGGACCGGAACGACCGCGACTGGGACGGGTACAACCACGACTCGAACCGGTCCGACAACGACCGAGGTCGCGACAACCAGTGAGACAGGCGCCGTCGGCACGGGTGGGCTCAGACCGTGCACGTCGCCGTGACAACCGCTGGCGGTAGGAAGGTGGACGCTGATCTCGGGATCAGCGACTCCTGACCGCACCCGGGAGGCAGGCAGGAGGGGCTCAACGGCACCCTCCTGCCTGCACCTGTCGGCATTCCATACGGAGGTGAGAACGGCTGCTGCGTGGCGGGAGCCGCGCACCTTGATCACGTTCTTTCAGAAGCGAGGGAAGACCGCGCATGACAGCCGCGCCCACGGCACCCGGCGGCCTCCGCTCCCGATGGCGACACATATCCGGCTCGATGAGCCGTGCCGAGTGGGGCCGCGCAGCCGGGATGGGCGCCGGTACTCAGAAGAGCACCGGCGCCCAGGGCATGGCGCCTCTCACCTACCACGCGACGGCATTGCCCTCAGGCATAGGCGACGGCGTCCTCGACGGGCACGCGGGGCAGCCGCGGGAACCACGGGTCGGCACCGGGGTGACCGATGTTGACCACCAGTTGCGAGCGCCAGCTGGTACCGGCGAAGAACTCCCCGTCGACGCCGGCCTTGTCGAAGCCCGCCATGGGACCGGCCGCGAGCCCCGCCGCGCGGACGGCGAGCAGGAAGACCCCGGTCTGCAGTGCCGAGTTGTAGGCCGCGATGCTCTCGCGCGTGTCGATCTGGTCGGCGAACGCCGCTCGCAGCATGTCGCCGCGGGCCGGGAAGACTGTCGGCATCTGCTCGTGGAAGTCGACGTCGTACGCCAGGATCGCCACGGCCGGCGCACTGAACGTCTTGGCCCTGTTGCCCTCGTCGAGATGCCGGACGAGTCGCTCCTTGCCCTCGCGGGTGCGCACGAAGAGCACACGCAGAGGCTGCCCGTTGGCGGCGCTCGGCGACCAGCGGGCGAGCTCCCAGATCATGGCGAGTTCGTCGTCGGAAACGGCCACCTCGGCGAAGGCGTTCGCGGTGCGGGCCTCGGTGAACAGCACCTTTCGTCCGGCGTCGTCGAGGACATCGAGGACCTGCGATTCGCGGTCGGTCATGCTCATCTTTTCTCTCTTACTTCGGTTGTGTGTGGTGCCGGGGCGGGGTGACCGCCCCGGCACCACCCCGTGGGGACGGGGTTTGCGGAGCCGGGCGGGGCACAAGGACCCGGTGCTGTCACGTGGGCCTGTGTTCCCCTGGCCGACTCATGTGTGGTGTGCTGACCGCTTGTTCCGCTCCGCGCCCAGGCGGGCGAAGTAGGCGATCAGGTCGGGGTTGTCGACCGCCGCGGGGTTCAGGACCTGCTCGGCGGGGGCACCCTGGAGCAGGCGCTTGACGGGAACCTCGAGCTTCTTGCCGGTCTTCGTGTGCGGGAGCGCCGGTACGGCGAGGATCTCGTCGGGGACGTGGCGGGGTGAGGCGCCGGCGCGGATCGTGTCGCGGATCCGGTCGCGCAGGGAGTCGTCCAGACCGACCCCGTCGGCGAGGACCACGAAGAGCGGCATCCAGTAGCCGCCGTCGGGTTCCTCCGCGCCGACGACGAGGGCCTCGGTGATCTCGGGGAGGCGTTCGACGGCATCATGGATGTCGGCACTGCCCAGGCGCACGCCGTTGCGGTTGAGGGTGGCGTCGGAGCGGCCGTGGACGATCACCGAGCCGTGCGAGGTGAGCGTGATCCAGTCGCCGTGCCGCCACACACCGGGGTAGGCGCCGAAGTAGGCGTCGCGGTAGCGGCTGCCGTCGGGGTCGTCCCAGAAGTGCAGCGGCATGGACGGCATGGGGCGGGTGACGACCAGTTCGCCGACCTGGTCGAGGACGGGGGTGCCCGTCGCGTCGTAGGCGGCCAGCGCCACGCCCAGGTTGGGGGCGGACAGCTCCCCCGCCCAGACGGGGGTCGTGGAGGCGCTGCCGGCGAAGCCGGAGACGACGTCCGTGCCCCCGCTGGTGGAGGCCAGCTGGACATCGGCGCCCACATGGTCACGGACCCAGGGGTACGCGGAGGCGGGCAGAGCGGACCCGGTGCAGCCGACGACGCGGATGGCCGACAGGTCGTGCGCGGAGGGTTCGATGCCCAGCTTGGCCATGGCCAGCAGGTACTGGGGGCTGGTGCCGAAGACGGTGACCTTGTGGCGGGCCGCCAGTTCCCACAGGACGTCCGGGTGGGCGTGCGGCGCGGGGCTGCCGTCATAGGTACAGGTGGTGGCGCCGGTCAGCAGGGTGGAGACGACCAGGTTCCACATCATCCAGTGGGTGGTGGTGTACCACAGCAGGCGGTCCCCGGTGCCCAGGTCGGTGTGCAGGCCGAGCATCTTGAGGTGTTCGAGCAGAACCCCGCCGTGCCCGTGGACGATGCCCTTGGGCAGGCCGGTGGTGCCGGAGGAGAAGACGACCCACAGAGGGTGGTCGAAGGGCACCGGGGCGATGTTGAGGTACTCGACGCGGGTGGCCGCGTCCTCCCAGGCAACCGTCAGCCCCGAGCCCCCGCCCTCGGGCCAGGCAAGGCCCACGTGGTCCACGAGCACCGTGGCCTTCAGCGTGGGCAGGGCGCGGACCAGTTCGAGCGAGGCGGTCCGGCGGTCGTGTGTGGTGCCGTTGAAGAGGTAGCCGTCCGCGGTGATGAGCACCGTGGGTTCGAGCTGGGCGAAGCGGTCGGCGGCGGCCTTGGGTGCATAGTCCTGGCCGCACACCGACCACACCGCGCCCAGGCTGGCGGCGGCGAGGAAGGCGATGACGGCGTGCGGGGTGTTGGGCAGGTAGCCCACCACCCGGTCGCCCTGTCCGACTCCCAGGTCGCGCAGGGTGGCGGCGACGGAGGCGACCCGGGCGCGCAGCTCCCGGCCCGTGATCTCGTAGCCGGCTCCGGTCTCGTCCAGGGCAGTGATCGCGGGAGCGTCCGGCTGCAGGTTGCGCAGCGCATGGTGGGCGTAGTTGAGGGTGGCGCCGGGGAACCAGCGGGCGCCGGGCATGGTCTCCTCGGCCAGCACCCGCTCGTACGAAGTCGTCGCGTCGACGTCGAAGTACTCCCACACCGCGGCCCAGAACCCTTCGAGGTCGGTGACGGACCACTGGTACAGGGCTCGGTAGTCCGTGGGGTCCTGGATCCCTTCGGCGCCCCGGTGCCGGGCCGCCCATCGGGCGAAGTCGGCGATGCGGCTGTGCGCGGCCGACTTCGGGTCGGGGGTGAAGAAGGGTTCCGGATACGGCGCAAGAGGCGGTGTGGTCATGGTGTGGTGCTCCTCGTCAGGCGGGCCGGACGTCGGCGGTACGGCGGGCCGTGTGCAGCAGGGGTGCCCAGGCGACGGTGTCCGTGAAGTCGCCGGTGCCGGCCTGGACGGTGTCCAGTACGACGCGGTCGGGGCGCAGCAGGACGGCGTCGGCACGGCCGCGTGTCAGCCAGCCGGCCAGGGTGCCGTCGTCGCCCAGGTCATCGACGTGGATCGTCGAGGCGCCCAGTGCCGTGGCCACGGCCGTCATCTGCGCCGTGGGCGGCACGGCGGTCAGGACGGCGAAGGAGTCCCCGAGGACGTCGTCGAGGCGCACGCGTGTGCCGTCGTGCCGTACCCAGGGCTGCGGGCAGAAGGTGCCGGGCAGCACGCGGCCGGTGAGCCTGGGGCGGCGCCGTACTAGTGGACCGGCGGACAGGGCGGGGCTGAGGTCACGGCTCACCGCCGCGGTCACACCGGGGATGCGACAGGCCGTGCCCACGACGGCCCGGCGGAACGCCGCACCGCGGTCCTGTCCGCCGGTCATGGCCCAGCCGACGGCGACCGCCACGCGGATCACATGGCGGGCGTGCGGCTTGCGCTCGCGTTCGTAGGTGTCCAGCAGTCCCTCGTGTGCGCCCTGTTGGAGCACCCGGGCGAGCTTCCAGGTGAGGTTGTGCGCGTCGCGCAGGCCCGCGCACAGACCCTGCCCGACGAAGGGCGGGGTGAGGTGGGCGGCGTCGCCCAGCAGGAAGACACGCCCCCTGCGCCACCGGTCGGCGAGACGGGCCCGGAAGGTGTACTGCGCCTGCCGCATCACCTCGAAGTCGCCGCCCGGCGAGGCGTCGGACGGCAGATCCACCCAGGGGGCGACCAGCTCGCGCAGGCGCTCCCATCCGTCCGGGCCGTCCAGGTGCTGATCGTCGGCCAGCCGGAACTCCCAGCGGTAGCGGTCCTCGCCGACGCGCATGAAGGTGGCCGGCTGCCTGGGGCAGCAGATCTGCTCAGCGCCTTCCCAAGTGCGCACCGGGAGGCTGGTGCGCACGTCGATGACCCTCCAGCTCTCCTCGAAGTGCAGGTCCTCCCAAACGGCGCCGATGGCGTCACGGGTGAGGCTTCCCGCACCGTCGCAGCCGAGGACGGCATCGGCCCACAGGTGCTCCTTCTCGCTTCCGCCCTCACGGCGGAAGGTCACCCGCACCGGAGCAGCCCCGTCGGCGTCCTGGGTGACGGACACGACCTCCACCCCGCTCCACAGCTCGCACTCCGGGCGGCGTGCCAGGGCGTCGCGCAGCAGGCGTTCCAGCTCGGGCTGGTCGAACATGCTGGTCTGCGGGAAGCCGTGGTGTCCGTGCAGGGATCGCGGGAACTCGGTGATCATGCGACGCCGGGCGTCCAGGAGCCGCAGCCCTGGCGCTGGGCGGGCGAGGGCGGCGAATTCCTCGTGGACCCCGACGCTCTGCAGGATCCGGCGGATCTCGTCGTCCACGACCACGGCGCGCGGCAGCGGGTAGACGTCCCGGTGGCGTTCGAGGAGCAGGCTGCGCACTCCGTGCCGGGCGAGCAGCAGGGCGGCCGTGACCCCGACGGGTCCCGCACCGATGATCACCACCGGTCTCTGGGATGCGGCCTTCATGGCGCGTCCGTAACGGGGGTCCGCTGCTCGCCGAGCTCGATCCGCCCGTCCGGGGTGGAGATCGTGGCGGTGATGAGGTCACCGTTGTGCAGGTAGAGGGGGTTCTTGGCCTGGCCCTTGAAAAACGCCTTCCACTTCAGTGCGGGCGGCAGCAGGGCACTGATCTTCGCGACCGGCGCGGGCGGGGCCTTCAGGGCAGTGCCGCCGGGCGTGCCGGTCAGCAGCAGGTCGCCCGGGTCGAGGGTCTGGAAGCGGGCGAGCAGTGTGAGCGCCTGTGCGGGCCGCACGATCATGTCGGCCAGCGTGCGGTCCTGGCGCGACACTCCGTTGACCGACAGCCGCAGCCGCAGGTTCAGCAGATGGGCGAAGTCCTCGGGCTCCAGCAGGGCCAGGTACGGTCCCGTCGGTGTGAAGGTTGGATAGGACTTGCTCTCGTAGAACTGGGTCTTGGTCAGCTGGACGTCGCGAGCGCTGACGTCGTTGGTCAGGACAAGGCCGGCGACGTAGCGCGGCAGGTCCTGCTCCTCGACGACGCTGCCCACGGGCAGGGTCGCGCCCATGACGAGGCCGAGTTCCACCTCGTAGTCGAGGAACTTCACGTGCGCGGGGCGGATGATCGCGTCGTGCGGGCCGCTCACCGAGCCGGACGCCTTGCGGAAGAAGGTGGGCGGGATGTCGCCGGTGAAGCCCGAATCCTTGGCGTGGCTGCGGTAGTTGACCATCTGGGCGACCACCCGGCACGGGGTGGTGACCGGAGGCAGCGCCACCAGGTCGATGACGGGCGTGCCGCTCTCGGCGGAGGCGGCGGCTTCGCGGACCGCGTCGCGGTCGGCGAGCAGTTCGGCGGTGGTCACGGCCTTGGTGTCGATGCGGACGGCGCGCTCGTCCCGGACGACCCACCAGCCGTCAGGGGTGCGCAGAACGTTGGTGCTCATGAGCTCATCGCTTTCATCAGGCCCAGCAGGCGTGCGGGGTCGAGTTCGTTGTCGTCGCGCAGGGCCGCCATGACCTCGCGCAACTTGGCGGGCGACGGGTTGGCGCCCAGGAAGTCGCGGGTGACCGGCGGGCCCCACTGGGCCAGGCCGCTCGCCGACATCGGTGCCCAGCCGGGCTCCAGGTCGCAGGAGAACAGGTCGCCGTCGGCGAAGTGCTCCAGCATGAAGTGGTCGGGGTCGCGCCAGTAGTCGAACAGCTGGCTGCCCTGGATGTGCCGGCCGATGCCCCAGCTGCGCTGGTAGCCGCGCTCGGCCAGGTACTCCCCGCCGGCGGCGATCGCATCGAGGTCGGTGACCTGGTAGGCCGAGTGGACGTAGCCGGTCCCGGGCCCCAGGTGCAGGGCCAGCGTGTGGTGATCGACGGCCACGCTCCCCTGGTCGCACCGGATGAACGCCATCGTCGGCCCGCGCCCGCGCTGCCCGTCCAGGAACAGGAAGTCGGACACGATCATCCCGAGGGTGTCCAGGTACCAGTCCAGGGTGCGGGCGAACACCCGCGTCTCCAGCACCACATGGCCCAACCGCTGGATACGGGACGGCTCACGGGGCGGACGCTGGGTGGCGTTCGTACGACGATGATCGGTACCGAAGTTGAGGATCAGCGGCTCCTGCTCGGGCAGCGCAGGCAGCTGCTCGGCGCAGTGCACGACCCGGACCGGCAGGCCCGAGGGATCGAGCAGGGCGACCGACTGCCCACCGCCCGGTACGCCGATGTCCCGGACGGTACCGCCGGTGGCGCGGGCCAGCCGGTCCAGGTCGGCCCGCTCGGCCGCACGGAACGCCGGCCCGATGAACCGGGACGCACGCCCACGCCGGATCACCATGCAGGGTGAGCCCTCGAAGGTCCCGCGCAGCCACAGCTCCTCCTCGGTGCGGGCGGCGATCGCGAACCCGAAGTCACGCGCGAAGACCTCGGCCCTGTCCAGGTCCGGCTTCTCGAACTCGAGCCAGGCCAGATCCGCCACCTTGATCACGGGGTTCCGGGAACGTCCGGGGTGCTCTCCTCGCAGGGCGCCCAGCTCACTGTGGAGGTCTTGGTGGGGCGTCTGGGGAGTGGCCCTGTTGACGGGGGTGTGGGACATGGTGTCCTCCAAGCAACACTGCTGAATGAGGAAATCATCAACATTGCTGTTACCCATCGTCAATAGGGTGGACCCAAATAATTGATGATCTCATCACTGATGGCAGACTCATCGCTACGGTTGTTACAATCGCCGTATGCCGACGTCAGCCCCGCCCAGGAACCGCTTCGAGAGGCGCCGTGCCGAGACCCGTCAGGCGCTGGTCCGTGCGGCCCGGCAGATCCTCGCCGAGACCGGGGACACCAGCGCCAGCATCCAGGCCATCGCGGAGCGCGCGGACGTCGGTTTCGGCTCCTTCTACAACCACTTCGAGTCCAAGTCCGAGCTGTTCGACGCCGCGGTGACAGACGCCCTGGAGGAGTTCGGGCAGGTCATCGACGAGCGCGTACATGGCATCGACGACCCGGCCGAGCTCGTCGCCGCCGGCTTCCGGCTCACCGCACGCATGGCCGACTCCCACCCCGAACTCATGCGGATCCTGCGTGACCGCGGTCTTACCTACATCCACTCCGCCCGCGGACTCGCCCCGCGAGCCCTGCGCGACCTGGAGAACGGCATCGCATCGGGCCGCTTCACCTGCCGCAACGCGACCACGGCCCTGTCCGCCTTGGGCGGCACCCTGATGTCCCTCGTGGCGCTGCGGCTGGCCCGCCCCGACCTCGACGGCGACGAGGCCGCCTCGGACCTGGCCGAGATGGTCCTGCGCATGCTCGGCGTCCCGCCGGAGGACGCCCACCAGGTGACCCGGCGGCCGCTGCCCGACGTCAGTTGACCGGAGCACCGGCTGCCCCAGGCCCCGTGGACACCGGAACGCCGTGGGCGCCAACCGTCCGTCGGCGGCCGCGCGGACCCTCGTCCTCGACCACGACAGCCCGTGAGACCGGGCTTCGCCCGGACACCGCGCAGCCAGATGCGTCGAGATGAGGCTTCGCAGTCCACCAGCACGGCGTAACGTCGTCAGTGTGGACTTCACCGCGGACAGTCTTCTGTCCCGTGCCGCGCATGAACTCAGCCCGCGAGCGGACGATCTGATCCACGACATAGAGCAATGCCTGCGGCGCGAGGTCCCCGAGCTGTGGGACGAACCCGACATCGCGCAGATGACGAGGGAGAACGTCGCCGAGCACGTCATCGCCCTACTTTTCGGCATCGAGCACGGCATCGAGCCAAGGCGGATCAATCCGCCCGCCGCCGACGCAGAGCGCGCGCGTCGGCTGGCTCAGCGCGGGAAGCCGGTCACAGCGATGCTGCGCGCCTTCCGGCTCGCGCAGAGCCGTATCCTCGACCGGCTGCTCGAAGAGCTGTCCCGGCTCACCAGCGATGCCGAGCCGATCAACGCGGCGGCACGCAAGCTGATCGCATCGGCGACCGAGTACACGGACCGCATATCGGAGACGGGCGTCCTGGCCTTCCAGGAGGAGCGGGATCGCCGGGTGCAGTGGCGGCTGTCGGTGGTCAACGAGGCGAGCGTACGCGTCGGAACGACCCTGGACATCGCCCGCACCGCCCAGGAGTTGGCGGATCTGGCCATCGAGCACTTCGCCGACGCCGCCACCGTCGACCTCTTCGACACGTCTTCCGGAGACGAGCCT
This sequence comes from Streptomyces sp. Ag109_G2-15, assembly GCF_900215565.1. Classification (NCBI taxonomy): domain Bacteria; kingdom Bacillati; phylum Actinomycetota; class Actinomycetes; order Kitasatosporales; family Streptomycetaceae; genus Streptomyces; species Streptomyces sp. Ag109_G2-15. The sequence continues at coordinate 6,796,346 of NZ_OCNI01000001.1, read as the reverse complement.
CCCGCGAAGGGCGCACTCGTGGTCCGCCGGGTCGGCCAGCGGTCGGTGACGGACGATTACCCTGAGCCGACCTCCCCGGAAGCGATCTACGGGGAATCTGTTCCGCCGCAACAGCTCCACAGGTATCCGGACGGATCACCACCGGCTCGCGTCCTGGTCACCGGCCGGCCCTCGCGGCACCACCTCGGCCCGTCCGCATCCATGCTGCTGGTACCGCTGTGCGCCCGTGGCACCACCCTGGGCCTCGCTCAGTTCTTCCGTCACCACAAGCCCGACGCGTACGGGGACGAGGACCTGCTCCTCGCCCAGGAGATCGCGGCCAGGGCGGCGGTGGCCATCGACAACGCCCGCAGATACACGCACGCGCGCGCCACCGCACTCACCCTCCAGCGCAGCCTGCTCCCGCGCAGTACACCCGCGCAGTCCGCCGTGGAGGTCGCCTGCCGCTACCTGCCTGCTGCCGCCCAGCTCGGCGTGGGCGGCGACTGGTACGACGTCATCCCGCTGTCCGGCGCCCGGGTCGCACTCGTGGTGGGCGACGTGGTCGGCCACGGCATCCACGCCGCCGCCACCATGGGCCGGCTGCGGACCGCCGTGCGCACCCTCGCCGACATCGACCTGCCGCCCGACGAACTCCTCACCCACCTGGACGACGTCGTCATCCGCCTGTCCGCCGAAGTCTCTTCCGAAGTCTCTTCCCAAGCGGACACCGAATCCGCGGGGTACATCGGGGCCACCTGCCTGTACGCCGTATACGATCCCATCGCCGGCTGCTGCACCCTCGCCCGAGCGGGCCACGTACTGCCAGCCGTCGTGACCCGGGACGGAACCGTCGACATCCTCGAGTTGCCCGCCGGTCCGCCACTCGGTCTGGGCGGCCTGCCGTTCGAGGCGGCGGAGATCGACCTGCCCGAGGGCAGCCTCATCGCCCTCTACACCGACGGCCTGATCGAGGCCCTCGACCACGACATCGAGACGGGCCTCACCCGACTGTGCCACGCCCTCGCGCAGTCCTCCGCCTCCCTGGAGACGACCTGCGACACCGTCCTCGAAGCGCTGCTGCCCGCGGACCGACCGCACGACGACGTGGCACTCCTCCTGGCCCGCACCCACGCCCTCGGGGACCGTCAGGTCGCCACCTGGAACGTGGATGCCAACCCGGCCGAGGTCGCCCGCGCCAGAGCGAGCGTCTCCCAGCAACTGACCGCCTGGGGACTGGAGGAACTCGACTTCACCACCGAACTGGTCGTCAGCGAACTGGTCACCAACGCCATCCGCTACGGACGGCCTCCCATCCAGCTGCGTCTCATCCACGATCGCACCCTCATGTGCGAGGTCGCGGATGCCGGGAGCACGACTCCGCACCTGCGCCGGGCCCGTGTCTTCGACGAGGGCGGGCGAGGTCTGTTCCTCGTCGCCCAACTCGCCGAGCACTGGGGAACGCGCCATGCCCGAAATGGCAAGACGGTCTGGGCGGAGTGCGCCCTGGCCGCGCCGGAGCTCCTCTCCGACGCGGCGGCGCTGGACGTGGAGGGTATTCCTGGGGTCGTATGAGCACCATCTCGCCCGGCCCGCCGAGACGATCACGAGGCTTCTCGACGCCTGCTCCAGGGCGTCCCCGCCGAGCAGGTCCTGAACTCTTCGGCGGTCGACAACCCCGACCTCGTCGGTTACTTCGCCGGCCTGGGAGCCGACCGGCGACGGCAGCGCGGCGGCACTCCGTCCGCGGACGACGCGGCGAGGAGCAACGTGTGACGTCCTCGAGATGCCAGCTGTATCGCAGACCACGATCAGGGCTCTGACGGCGCCCGCACCACTGTGGGCGCCCGTCGCTCCCGCGGACAGCTGCCAAAAGACGTGCCCACTTCGACCGCAGCCGACTGACCGTCAGCTGTTCAGGGCGCCGAGGAATTCCAGGAGCGCCGCATTCACCTCGGCGGGGCGTTCCTCGGCGATCCAGTGGCCGCAGCCGGGCAGGATGTGCGCCGGTCCGATGGTCGGGTGGAGTGTGGGTAGGGCGGGGATGAGTTGGTCCATCCCCGGGAACCCGTAGACCAGGTCCCGATCGCCGGTGAGGTAGCGGCCGGGCATCTGGTACTGCGCGCCGTCCCATGGGGCGGTCAGCTGCCAATTGCGGTCGAAGTTGCGGTACCAGTTGAGGGCGCTGGTGAACCCGGCTTCGGTGAACTCCGTCGCGAGTGTGTCGATGTCGGCCTCGGTGAGCCAGGCGGGAAGTTCCTCGGGGTCCTCGAAGAGGTCCAGGAATCCCTTACCTGGTGGGACGAGCGGCTCGACCGGCGGGTCGCTGTGTGGGTTGTCGCCGCAGAGGCCGTACATCACGCGACGGATGGTGGCGTGCGGGTCCTTCGCGAGCTCGGCGTCCGCGACGCCGGGGGTCTGGAAGTAGTTCCAGTAGAACTGGCCCCCGAACAGCTCGCGCATCGCCTGCAGCGGAGGAACCGGACCGCGCTGCCGCGGCGGGACGCTGAGGCCCACGACCCCCCGGACGACGTCGGGCCGCATCAGCGCGGTGGACCAGGCGACCATGCCGCCCAGGTCGTGGCCGACGACCACGGCCTGCTGTGCGCCGAGTTCGCGGATCAGGCCGATGACGTCGCCGACGAGGTGCAGGATGGTGTATTCCTCAACCGCGGCGGGCCGGTCGCTGCGGGCGTAACCGCGCTGGTCAACGGCGACGACGTGGTATCCGGCCCCGGCCAGGGGCGTGAACTGGTGACGCCAGTTGTACCAGCATTCGGGAAAGCCGTGGAGCAGGAGAACCAGGGGTCCTTCACCCTCCTCCGCGATGTGCAGCCGACGCCCTCCAACCGTGACGGTGCGGTGCTCGACCATGGTCACACACCCCTTCCAGGCGCGTTCGTTCGTAACTCACGCTACTCGCGGGTCACACCGACAGCCGAGTGATCGCCCACCGCGGTCGCGGGACCGTTGCTCAGTTTGACGCGCACCGCCACGCCGGCAGGCATCGCATTCCCACGATCAGGCTGTGACCCGGCCGGCAGCGGAAGGGCCTGCGCCACCGCCGGCAGGTGCCCTGTTTGCCGGTGCTCTCGGTGCCCAAGCGGTTCTACGGGGGGGCTCGCGGGGCCACCGATTCATGGCACACCACCGAAAGGTGCGTCTGCCCTTCTCCTCCCCACCACATCCACCGGCCGCAGGCTGTGGTGGACAGGCGGGTCGCCGGTGGTCGTCCCTTGTTCAGCGGTCTGACGATGCCTCCGGAGCGGCGGCACCCCTCGGCAATGCGTTCACCATGCGTTCACGGCATGGGGACGGAACATTCCGGCCCCAAGGCCCCCATTCGCACTTCGGGACCAAAGGACGTAATAATGATAAAAACCTCATGTATGAGGCTTTTGACCCACGAGGAGTTCGTCCATGCCTGCAGTTCTGATCCACGGCGTCCCCGACACCCACCGTGTGTGGGACGGTGTGCGCCGGCACCTGAGCCGAAGTGACGTCGAGGCCTGGGACCTGCCCGGCTTCGGCGCGCCGCGGCCGCAAGACTTCGGCTCCACCAAAGAGGAGTACGTCGATCGGCTCATCGATCGGCTGGAGCAAGTCGGCGAGCCGGTGGACCTGGTCGGCCATGACTGGGGCTGCATTCTCACCGCACGCGTCGCTTCGATACGGCCGGACCTGGTTCGTACGTGGGCCGGCAGTAGCGCTCCGGTCAGTGCTCAGTACGACTGGCATCCGCTTGCCAAGATCTGGCAGGATCCGGTCGAGGGAGACCGGTTCATGAACGAGCTTGACCCAGCGTCCTTCGCCAAGGACCTGAGCAAACTCGATGTCCCGGCGGACGTGGCCGAGGAAATGGTCCGTCGCGTGGACGGGTCGATGAGGGACAGCATCCTCAAGCTGTACCGCTCCGCCGTGACCGTGGGCGCGGATTGGGAACCGGAACTGGCGAACGTGTGCGCGCCGTCCCTGGTCCTCTGGGGGACGCTCGACCCGGCCTGTCCGATCGCGTTCGCCGATGAACTCGGCGAAGCTGTGCGAGCGTCCAGGATCCTCAAGCTCGACTGCAGCCACTGGACGTTGATCCAGAAGCCGGCTGAGGTCGCCGCAGCCCTTGAGGCGCACTGGAATGCCTGAGGAGCTGTTGTCTTTCGTGCCGAGCGCGTCTTCTCCGATGGGGCATGGGCTCGGTGATTCCGTGGGAGTGGTGGCCTGTCGTGTCATCGATCCCGTGGTGGCCGCGGATGTGGTTGACCGTCGGACCGCCGGAACAGCACGAACTCGCCGCGCGCCGTCGAGTCGAGGGGACGCGACCGAACGGGAATGACAGGCGTGGCCGATCGCCCACAGGCGGGTCGATGCGGTGCCGGCTCCAGGGCCGGCATTGACCGGACGAACAACAAGGGGCCCGGCGTCCTGCTCCCTCGGCGGGACGGCCCACCCGCTACGCCCCGGTGGATCCGCGCATCGGCCTGGCCGCCCTGATCCGCGCCCGCCGTCTGGAACTGGAGCTCGCGGCGGCCGCGCGGGACGCCTACGGCGCCGAGTTCAACGAGCGCAAGCTGAGCTCCGATCCGAGCCGACTGGTCGAGATCGTCGAAGGTCCGACCGCGATCACTGCCTGGCTGACCGAGCTGATGGCTGACGCCGAGCACGAGGTTCTGTGCTTCGACACCCCGCCCTATCTCACGGCTGACGCGAGTGCGTTGCAGTTCGAGGAGGACCTGCTGGCCCGTGGCGTGTGAACCCGGGCGATCTACTCGAGCCAGGTGCTGGCCATCCCGGAGCGCGCGGAACTGCTCCAGCACCTCGTGCTCCTCGGGGAACAAGCCCGGGTGCTGCCCCATGTGCCGCTGAAGCTGCTGGTCTTCGACCGCCGCGATGCCCTAGTTCCGCTCACCGCCGGCGCGGACGTCGACGGCGATGATCGGCGCGGCGCCGGCCAGGCGGGCAACGACGAAGGCACCTTCTTGAAGCCTACGCCACGCTCGGCGCGCTGGTCTCCCACCTCGGCACGGCACACCTGGTTGAGGACCCGCCCCCCTACCGGCAGAATGCCATGCTCCGCGGGCCGCGCCACCTGCCCGTCCACTTGTGAGGCCTGTCGTGGGTCATGGCGTCGTCAGGATCCCACCAGCGATCGCGGCACCTTGATGCTGCGTGAGCGCAGCCATTCGCCGAGTGCTTTGGCCTGCGAGTCCAGGCGCAGTGTCGAGGTGGCGCCGGTCCCGAGCAGTCCTCGGACGAGGAAGTTGACCGCGCCCAGGTTGGGGAGTTCGTGGCGCGAGATCTCCAGTGCGCGTGTTTCGGGCAGAAGGCGTCGCAGTTCGTCGATGGTGAGGGTGGACCTGAGCCAGTCCCACGCCGCACGGTCGCGTACCCAGACGCCGAGATTCGCGTCGCCGCCCTTGTCGCCGGAGCGGGCGTGCACGATCTCACCGAGTGGGGCGAAGACGAGTTCGTCTGCCCTCGGCGCAGGCACCGTCGGCGCGAGCGCCGCGGCCTGCGGCCTTGCCTCGCCGCCGGCGCCGTCCGGGTTGCCAGGGGCGATGATCTCGGTCGTGCCGTCGTAGTGGTGGACCGCGTGCTGGAGCATCCGCTGGTCGAGCAGTGCGGGCCAGTAGACACCGAATGCGGACCCCGGTTGCGGTGGACCGAGGGAGTACAGCCCGGGGTAGCTGGACAGGGCCAGCTCGACCACGCGCGACGAGAAGGCGCGCCCGGCGGCCTGCTGCGTCCCCTGCACGGTGATCCTGAGCAGCTCGGTTCCCGCGTTCTGGGTGTCAGGATCGGGCTGAGCCTGCCCGATGCGCTCGACGGCGACCGCGTCGAGCCCGCGGGCGGCCTCGGCGTAGCGGTGGACGAATCGCTCCACGAGGGCGGCCTTCGCGTCGAGGTCCGTGCCGGTCAGCGCGAGGATCGCGCTGTTCGTCCAGCCTCCCACCCCTGTGATCGCGACCTTGGTCGTGCTGGCCGGAACCGAGCCTCGCACCCCGCTGATCCGGACGCGGTCCTCTCCGACGTCTGTCAGCGTCGCGGTGTCCAGGTGGGCGGTCACGTCGGGGTTGAGATACGCGGGTTCACCGATCTCGTAGAGCAGTTGGGCGGTGACCGTGTCCTGGGTGACCACGCCGCCGGTGCCCGGGTTCTTTGTGATCACCGAGGAGCCGTCGGCGGCGATCTCGGCGATCGGGAACCCCGGCTCCACAAGGTCGGGGACGGAACAAAACCCGGAGAAGTTGCCTCCGGTCGCCTGAGGTCCGCACTCGATGACGTGGCCGGCGGCGACCGCGCCGGCGAGGGCGTCGTGGTCGTCAGGTGTCCAGTCCCACCACCAGGCGGCGGGACCGACGACCAGGGAGGCGTCGGTCACGCGGCCCGTGACGACGACGTCGGCACCTTCGTGGAGGGCGCGGGTGATGCCGAAGCCGCCGAGGTAGGCGTTGGCTGTCAGCGGCTGGTGCGGCCAGTCCGACAGCGGCTGACCACTCGTCAGGTGCGGCAGGCAATGGCCCGCCTGCCGCAGACCGTCGAGGCTGCCGAAGACGTCGTCGCCTTCGATGTGGGAGACGCGCAGGTCGTGACCGTGGCGTGCGATCAGTTCGCGGGTCGCGGTGGCCAGCCCGGCGGGGTTGAGCCCCCCGGCGTTGACGACGAGCCTGATCCTGTTGGCGACGAGGTGCTCGAGCGCCGCGTCCAGGTGCTGCAGGAAGGTGGTCGCAAAGCCCTTCGTGCCGTCCTTGGCGCGCGCCTTGCCGAGGATCAGCATCGTGACCTCGGCGAGGTAGTCACCGGTGAGGACGTCGATGCCGCCCGCTCGGGCCATATCGGCCATGGCCGAGGCGCGGTCGCCGTAGAAGCCGGAGCAGTTCCCGACGCGGAGGGGGCGCCGGCCCCGTTCTGATGGCGACGTCATGCCAAATCTTCCGGTGCAGAGGAGCGAAGACCGCCGGCGTTCTCTCCCTCGGCCCTGCTGACCCGTACCGTCCCTTCGAACCCCACCTCGCCGGAGGGGTGTTCCTCGGCGAGCTCAAGGGTCATGCTGTCGCCCTCGATGTGGGTCACCCGCGCGGTGTAGGCCAGGTCGGCGGGTGCACAGACGGGCTTGCGCAGGCGGTAGGCGACCTTCGTCACGCGCCACTTGGGGCCGAGAGCCTCGGTGACACAGCGCAGGGCAAGCGCCGCCCGCAGGTGGGAGTGCACCACGAGACCGCCGTGGCCCTCCTCGCGTGCGTAGGACTCGTCGAAGTGGATGCGGTGGGGATTCCAGGTGACCGCGCTGTAGCGGAACAGCTGAAAGGTCGTGACCGTGTGCTTGAGCCGTGGGAGTGTGTCCCCGACCTGATGGTTGATGGACACTACGACTCCTGCAAGGGGTTGCGCAGTACGACGGTGCGCCGGTTGCGGTTGAGGACGGCACCCTGGGCTGACGTGAACGTGTGGAGGGTGGTGACGAACACACAGGTGCCGGCGCGGGTCCGTTTGGGAGTGACCGCCTCAAGGGTGGTTTCGAGCACCACCTCCATCCCCGCGGTCAAGGGACTGACCAGCTCCATTTCTTCGCCGGCGCCCATGACGCGCAGCCCGAGGTCGCCACCACCGAGGGGTGTGTCACCGCCGAGGGGTGTCCCGTCGGGCTGGAGTCGGCTCTCGGGGGTGCCGATGCCCCACTCCACGATCGCGGCGAGCATGTTCGGCGGCACCACGACATCCGCATGCCCGGCCGAACGTGCGGCCGCGGCATCGTAGTGGACCGGGTCCGCGGCGCCGATGGTCAGTGCGTAGCGGCCGATGCTCACCGCGTCCAGCGTGCCGAGGCTCCGGCGCGAGAGGACGGCTCCGGTCCGCGGCCGGGTCTGGGCGTAGTACTCCGCCAGCGGAGTACCGGGTTCAGGTGTGAACATGCCTGGGATCCTCACCATTGATCTGGGTGCCGGATTCGCCGGCCGCATCCGCGTGGCCGGCAAGCTCCGCGAGAACCTCCCGCGTCGACTCGCCCAGCGGCGGGGCGGTCCGCAGCGGGCCCACCGGCGAGTCGCTGAGCCTCAGAGGGCATCCCGCAACCGGCACCCGGCCTCTGGCGGGGTGCTCGACGTACTGGATCATGCCGCGCTGGATCAGGTGCTCGTCAGAGTCGACCTCGCGGATCGACTTGACCGGCGCGCAGGGCACACCGGCGGCCTGCAGGTCCCGTACCAACTCGGCACGCGTCCGGGTCCTGGTGTGGGCAGAGACCTGCTCGTCGACCGCGTCGATGTGGGCGACCCGGTCCTTCCGCGTGCGGAACCTGGGGTCGTCGATCAGCTCGGGCCGGCCCAGTGCGGTTGCCACGCCGCGCCAGTGCCGCTCGGCGATGCAGATGATCGCCAGCCATCCGTCGCTCGCCTCGTAGATGTTGTACGGCGCAATCGCCATGCCCGTATGCCGGTTCCCGGTGCGCTCGGGGAGTTCTTGGCCGGGGTTGTTGTGCAGGCCGCCCAGGCTGGATGCCAGCATCGGGTAGACGGTGTCGTGCATCGAGACCTCGACGATCTGCCCCCGTCCCGTGCGCTCGCGCTGGAACAGTGCCGCGCTGATCGCCCCGAACAGGTGGATGCCGCCGGAGAAGTCCACGAACGCGGCGCCGGCCTTGGTCGGCGGCCCGTCGGCCTCCCCAGTGGCCGAAGCGCTGCCGGACATCGCCTGAACGGTGATGTCCATGGCCGACATGTGCGCGTACGGGCCCGTGGACCCGTAGCCCTTGCCGGAGGCCACGACCAGACGCGGGTTGTGTTCGAGGAGCCGCGACGGGCTGACCCGGAGGCGCTCCATCGTGCCCGGCGCGTAGTTCTCGATGAGCACGTCGGCGGTCTCGGCCAGGTCGAGCAGCGCCTGGCGACCGGCGTCGGTCTTCAGGTCGAGCACCACACTCCGCTTGTGGGAGTTGAGCATCACGAACTCGTGGGACTCGATCGGCTCGTGCGAGCGGAAGCGCAGTGGCTCACCGCCGGGTGGCTCGACCTTGATGACGTCGGCGCCCAGTTGTGCGAGCAGGAGCCCGCAGTAGGGGCCGTTGTAGATCTGGCCCAGTTCCAGGACCCGGATGCCGTCGAACGCCGGTCGCATGGCTGCTCCCCTGCCGATCAGGACTTGATCACGCCGGCGGCGCCGCCGTGGATGTAGCCGACCGGTCCGGTGCCCTGCGCCGCAGCCGCGGTCTCGGTCAGGTGCTGGAGGGTCACCGCGTCCATGACCGAGTGGAAGGAGCCGTCCTCGTTGAAGCTGACCTGCGCACCCTCGATCCAGGCCAGGGCAACGGTGTCCTCGGTGTTGTCCTCGGGGGTGTAGAAGGTGTGCACCGAGCCGCCGGGCTCGTACAGGTAGGAGCCCGCCGTCTGCGGCTGGTCGGGGTACTCGTGGTACAGCCAGCGGCCCTGGATCGTCCACACCTGAGCCGTACCGGTGTGGTAGTGGATCGGCAGCTCGACACCGGGCGCCAAGGTGGACAGGAAAACCCACTCGCCGCGCTCGGGGTCCAGGCGCAGCGTCTGGACGTGAATGCCGGGGCCGACAAGATCCTTGAACAGCGGAATCTGGTCGATGTTGACGGTCAGAAGCTCACCCTGCGGCAGAGAGACGAGCGGCAGCGGCGCGCGGCCACCGTACGTGCTGATCACCGTGGGAGACGCTGGTGCGGTCATGTTCGGGCCTTTCGGTGTGAGTGCCGATCTTCCGGACATGCGACGTGCGAGGCGGTACGGGGATGGGGCGTACGTATTTACGTATGCATCACCGGATTTCCGTACGCCAGGGACGCTACGGTGACCCACGCCTCCGTGACAAGACCCGTGCACAGAGTTATGTCGGACGGGGCGGTGCTAGCATCAGCCGCATGCCCGTCCGCCCCCATCGCACGGTCGACCGAGTGATCGGGATCCTCGAAGCCGTGGCCCTGAGCCCGCGGGGAGTGACGCTGGCGGAGCTGGCAGCCGCCCTGGACGCCGCGAAGAGCTCCGTGCAGGAGCTGACCAACGGACTTCTCGCCCGCGGCTACCTCATCGAGGACGACCGCCGGTTCCACCTCGGACCAGGGCCCTTCATTCTCGCCGCTCGTGCGAACAAGCTGGCCGCGTTGTCTCTCGACCACCAGTTCCTGGCCGAGTTGAGCAAGGTCCTGCGCTGCACCGTCCTCGTCGGGGTGCGCGTCGGCGACGCCCTCGTCTACGCCGACCATGCCGGGCAGGAGTCACCCAGCCTGACCTTCGTCGCGCGCACCCACGCCCGTCGCCCCCTCTTCACGACCGCTGCCGGCAAGGCTCTGCTCGCCGGCGTCCCCGACGAGGAGATGTACCGGCTCCTGGAACTGGCCGGTGCGGAACAGGCAGGAGAAGTCCGGCAGTTCCTCGCCGAACTCCCCGAGATCCGCTCCCGCCGACTCGCCTTCAACCGTGGAGTAACGTTCAAGGACGCCTTTGCCGTGGCTACGCCCCTGTTGGCATCCGACGGCAGTCCGATAGCGGCGATCAGCGCAGCTGTCGACCCCGCAGAAGCGGATCGTCTCGACGACCTCGGCGAGGAGCTCAAGAAGGCAGTCGCCGTCCTCGGCCCCCGGTACGGGCTCAACCACGCCTGATCGCCCGCGCCGGCGAGCCGACCGACTGTCGCCCTCCGGCGATGTCCAGCCGTCGCTGCAGTCGTCGGCATACCCGTGCTGCCACCATGGCTGGCTGACCGCTGTGGGACCAATTCGCGGCGCTGCTGCCCGAGCGTCCTACGGTCGATCCGTCCCATCCGCTGGGCTGCCCCCGGCCTGGCAGCCGCGACCGGATCATCTTCGGCAAACTGCTGCAGCTCCTACGGTCCGGCTGCTCCTACCAGGCGATCGCCGACATGACATGCTCGGCGACCAGATCGCCGTCGCCCGCTGCTGGCCCCGACCCTGGACGTGCTGGACGCTCTCGGGTCGATTCCTGACGACATCACCGTCCACCTCGACGCCGGCTACGACTCGGACGAGACCCGCACCGAACTCGCTGCCCGCAACCTGCGCGGCCGCATCGTGATCGCGCTCAGGTCCGGTACCGGTAGAGGATCCGCCCTCGGGTGAGGTCGTAGGGGCTCAGCTCCACGAGCACCCGGTCGTACGGAAGGATCCTGATGTGGTTCTTCCGGATCTTCCCGCTGATGTGCGCGAGCACCTTGTGCCCGTTCTGCAGCTCCACCGTGAAGGTGGCGTTGCGCAGGCATTCGATGACGGTCCCCTCCATTTCGAGACCGCCCGAAGTTTTCGGCAAATCACTCATTCCTAGAGTCGATGACTGTGAAAAACGTGGGGACGCGCTGAGATGTGGCGGCGCCTCAAAGGCGCACCAGCTCCAGATTTCCGGCCGTGCACCGGGCGCCGGCGCCCTCGAAGAGCGCTACGGCCGCGGCATTGGATTCGTCCACCTCGGCCCATGCCGATTCGGCCCCGGAGCGGTGCAGCGCACCCAGCGTGTGGGCCAGCAACGCCCGCGCGATGCCCCGGCGCTGCGCATCAGCGAGGACCGCGATCAGCCCGATCCGCGGCCTTCGGGGGACCGGCGCCACCCGGATCAGCCCCACGTACCGGCCGGACAGTTCCGCGACCGCGTACTTCGACGGGTCCACGATCGTGACCCCAGCAGGGCGGGGCAACACCTCGGCCGGCATCGTCTGCCAGCCGACCGTGGCCGCGACCTCGTCGCGAATCGCCCGGTCCAGCGCGCGCAGCAGGTCCTCCTGCGCCTCGCCGGCGGGCACGATCGTGACAGCCGACGGCGGTCGCACCGCGTCGAGCCCGGTGACCAGCGGGTCGGTGGGCACGGCGTACTCCCGCTCACGGCGCCCTGTCGTGAACCCTGCCCGCTCCCAACCGGCCCTGCCCTCGCGGTCGGTCTCGGCGACCACCACGTACAGCGGTGTCGGCAGGTCCGCCACCATGGCAGCGGCGAGCCGGTCGAAGACCGCGCCCTGCCACGCATCGATGCTGACGAACATCCGCCCGTCGGGCCTGCACGCAGCGTCGCCGCGCCCGACCTCCCGGTCGTCTTCGACGGCGAGCCACTGCGTCTCCGCGACCCGTGTGATCGTCACCGGGCGCTCCCCCGTGCCCGAAGAGAAATGCGATGTGTTCATAGTGATGGCCTTTCAAGAGTGCCTTGTCGGTCGAGGCACTCCCGAGGACACCTACGTCACTCGCGCACCGTGCGGGAAAGGGGGAGCACCCACTTGAGAACAGCGTTCACGGGTCTCACCTCCTAGCGGCCTGTCACGGTGTTGCGCACGCTACCAAGCGGGCGGCATCCCGCCCAAACCATTTTCCGCGGACGCCCCACTCAGCCGACCGAGCTGCGGACGCGGCAGCGGCCGAAGCCTGACGCACGGTGTTGCCGGTACGCGTTCACTCCACTGACGCGCACTCAACCGGACCTTCGGCAAGATGGTCGCCGCAGCCATCGAGCGGCTCGGTACCTGTCACCGCAAGGGTGAGTCGGCGGTGGGCGTCAGCACGGACTCGGCGACGCCGACGATCTGGCTGATGTCGAAGCCCTCCATGTCCGCACGGAATTCGGGGCTGGACAGGTACGCCTCCAGCCGTTCCTGAACGTCGTCGGCGTCCCGGTAGGAAACGAGGGCGTACAGTTGGGGCGCCTCACTCCCGGGAGCCGCGGGCACCGTCCAGACGCCGTGCGTGGCGATCCTGTGCTTGGCCATACCGGGAATGTGCTTGGCCCAGATCTTCTCGTAGGCGACGAGCGCCTCAGGGCTGCGCAGCGTGTAGACGCGAAGCTGGTACTGGGACATGAACTCTTTCCTTCTCTTCTGCGGCCGGGAAAAAGATCCCCGTCCGCCCGGCGGCTGGGAGGCTTCTCTCAGCCTTTTGCAAACAGGTTCGCCAGTTCGAGGTCCCAGTCGATGTGTCCGGACTCGGTACCCCGTGGCACCAGCGCCTCCGTGTTCTCCAGGAAGGTCCTGACGTCCTGCACGGGAACCTCGAGCAAGGCGGTGCCCGCGGGAGACCCGAGGGCGATGTACATCCCTTGGTCACCACGGCTGACGGCCGACCAGATCCGGATGTCCCCACAGCCTGCAGAACCCCTCAGGCCATCGGCCAGAAGATCACGCCCCAGCACCCATTCGGTCGGCTCGTCAGCGTCGGTGAAAAAGTCGGCACGAACGACATAGGGATCAGCGGGCTCGTACCGCAGGTTCATACACATGGACAGCGAGTAGGTGCGCGAGATGACAAGCTGCACGGCCACCTCCTGCATGACGGTCTTCAAAGACTCCATCGACTCTCACTCCTGCCTGGGCGGCGGTCAGCGACCGCTGATCTCATCCTGGCCGTCGCGGTGCCAGCCATGGATCTCGTCCCAGGAGTAGCCCAGTTCCAGGAGATAGCCGACACCGTGGTCCCAGCGGTAGTCGCCGGCGTTGACGCTGCCGGCCGGGCGCTGGCCGTGCACGGAAGCAGAAGTCGCGGCCGAAGCGGCGCCCCCAGCACCGAGAACGGCGACACCCGCGATCGCCACGGACGAAGCGGTGACGGCAACGCGCCTCGTGAGCTTCTTCATGATCTTTCCCTTCCCGACCGTGCGATCTGCACCATCGGCTGCATGCAGGCGATGTGCGGCGCCTGGCGCGGTCCGAGCAAACCCTTCCATACGGCGTACGGAAGTACCCTCACAGGATTACCATACAATGTATGGAACTGTCGAGGCGGCGAACACGGCCCACTCGGCCGGAGGGGCACGAACAGCTCGACGTCCTCACGCAGACCGTCGGCCGCCTGGACGAAGTCAGCCTGGCGTTACAGAAAATGCTCGCCTGCATCGACCATCTCGGGCTCTCCACCGAGGAGATCAGCCTCATCGGCAAGCAACTGGACAGCTTTCGGGAGCGTTCACCCACCTTTCCCTCGTCGGCGCGACCTTCGGACACGACCACGTCCTGGGCTGAGCCCTCGCCCCTGAGGGACGAGCTGCCCAGGATTTCCGTCTCCGGCGCCGTGGCATGCGGGCGCCCAGGTCCGGCCCCATGCTGGAAGCAAGGAGGGAGACAACGGAGGGAGTGGTGGGTATGCAGACCGTTGTGGATCTCACGCGCTGCCAGGGCTATGCGCAGTGCGTCTTCCTCGCGCCGCAGGTGTTCCAGCTGCACGGGGAGGAGGGGTTGCTGTACGCCACAGCCGTCCCCGACGACCAGGTCGAGCGTGTGCGCCAGGCCGCGGCGGCATGCCCGGTCCAGGCCATCCTCCTCGGCGAGGAGGTGAGCGCCGGTGCCCGGTGACCTCAAGGACGGCCGTATCGTCATCGTCGGCGCGTCGCTGGCGGGGCTCAGGGCCGCAGAGACGCTGCGCGAGGAAGGCTTCACCGGCTCACTGACCGTGATCGGGGACGAGCCCCATCCGCCCTACGACCGGCCGCCGCTGTCCAAGCAGGTGCTGCTCGGCCAGGCGACGGCGGACACCACCGGGCTGCCGATGCGCCACGACCCGAACGCCGATTGGCGGCTGGGCGTGCGCGCCACCGGCGTGGACCTGCTCGCGAAACAGGTGTTGCTGGAGGGCGGCGAGTCACTGCCGTACGACCGGCTGCTGATCACCACCGGGACCCGCGCGCGGCCCTGGCCCAACCCGGAGGAAGCCGCCCTGGACGGGGTGTTCACCCTGCGCACCCGCGAGGACGCCGGCGGACTGGCCCAGCGGCTGGCCGCCGGGCCGGAGCGCGTGCTGGTGATCGGCGCCGGCTTTACGGGCTCGGAGATCGCCTCGGCCTGCCGGGAACAGGGACTTGAGGTCACGGTCGCCGAACGCGGCCCCGCACCCCTGGTGGGCGCGCTCGGTGGCACCCTGTCGAAGCTCGCGGCCGTCATGCAGCGCAACCACGGCGTGGACCTGCGCACCGGGGTGACGGTCACCGCCCTCAACGGCAACGGCAGCTTCACCGGTGCGGAGCTGTCCGACGGCAGCCGCATCGACGCCGACGTCTGCGTCGTGGCTCTGGGGGCGGTACGCAACGTCGAATGGCTGGCGGAGTCCGGGCTGGCGGCGGGCCCGCGCGGGATCGCCTGCGACGCCGGATGCCGAGCCTTCAACATGTACGGCATCGTCACCGACGACGTCTTCGTGGCCGGCGACGTCTCCCGCTTCCCCCACCCGCTGTTCGGGTACCAGATGCTCTCCCTGGAACACTGGGGAAACGCGGTCGAGCAGGCCGAGGTCGCGGCCCACAACATGGTCAATCCGGGGCCCCTGCAGCGCCCGCACCTGGCCGTCCCCTCGTTCTGGTCGACCCAGTTCGGGCTCAACATCAAATCGGTGGGCGTGCCCACCTACTCCGACCACGTGGTCATCGCCCAGGGCTCCCTGGAGGCGCGCCGTCTGGCGATGGTCTACGGCTACCAGGGGCGGGTCACCGCCGCGGTCACCGTCGACATGGCCAAGTCGCTCGACTACTACCGGCATCTGATCGAGACGGCTGCTCCGTTCCCGCCCCCGCCCGGCGCCCAGGACCGTGCGATCGCGGCCGACGTCGCGATTCCGTCCGACGTGCCGGATCCGAAGGGGCTGTCGCACGGCCCCACCGTGGCGCTCACCGGTTACCTGCCGGATCGCCGGCTGACGCTGGTGCAGCCCGGCTGACCCACGTCCCGCCCCACCACGAGGAGCCACCATGGCCTCCGACACCCTGCTGGCCCGGATCACCGACTACGCCAACCGCCCCGACCCCTACCCGCTGTACGCCGAACTCCGCGAGGCGGGGCCCGCGGTGCGGCAGGCGGACGGCAGCTACCTGATCGGCACGTACCACGAGATCGTCGCGCTGCTGCACGACCCCCGGATGAGTGCCGATCCGCGCTCGCGCACCGCTCCCGCTCCGTACGAGGTGACACGACAACCGTCGTTCCTGCGGCTCGACGACCCCGAGCACCACCGGCTGCGCAACTCGGCCATGCGGCCGTTCGGCCCGCCGCACAGTCCGGGCCGGGTCGACTCCATGCGCGGCGAGATCGTCCAGCTGACCAAGGAACTGGCGGAAGTGTTCCAGGAGGGCAGGCAGATCGACGTCGTCGACGACTTCGCCTACCCACTGCCCGTGACCGTGATCTGCCGCCTGCTCGGCATCCCGCACAAGGACGAGCAGCTCTTCCAGGGCTGGACCGACACCCTCGTCGCGTCCGCCGACATCGGGCCCGAAGGTGACACCGCCGAACGGGACCAGGCGGCCGGCCAGGCGGAGCAGGAGATGGGCCAGTACCTGGTCCAACTCGCCGAACAGCGCCGCGGTCGGCCCACCGGCGACATGCTCTCCGACCTCGTCAACGAACCGGACCCGGCCGTACGGCTCAGCGAGGAGGACCTGGCGGTGAACACCATCCTGCTGTTCATCGCCGGACACGAGACCACGGTCAATCTGATCGCCAACGGCGTCCTCACCCTGTTGCGCCGGCCCGACCAGCTGGACCGTCTGCGCGAAGACCCCGGCCTGCTGCCGCGAGCGGTGGAGGAACTGCTGCGCTACGAGCCCCCGGTCCACATGCGCGAGCGGGTTCCCCTCGTCGACATCGACATCGCCGGCACCACGATCCCCGGCGGCACGTCCGTCATCCTGGCGCTGGCCTCGGGCAGCCGCGACCCCATGCGGTTCAGCGAACCCGACCGGTTCGACCCCACCCGCCCGGACAACCAGCACGTCGGCTTCGGCAGCGGTATCCACCTGTGCTTCGGCGCGCCACTCGCCCGTATCGAAGCCGAGGCCGCGCTCGGCGCGCTGATCCCCCACCTCGGCACGGCCCGCCTGGTCCAGGACCCGCCCCCCTACCGCCAGAACGCCATGCTCCGCGGACCCCGCCACCTGCCCATCCAACTCTGAGGCTGCGGGGCTGCGACAGCAGGCGAGGGAGACCAGCCTTACGCAGGCTGCGGGAACCGGTGCGCAGTCGGCGCCAGTCGGCCGGTGCGCGACAGGATCCTCTTCACGCTGCAGCGGGAAGGGGCCGCCGGGCGAGGTCACGAGCCTCATCCGGGGAGAGGCCGAGCATATGCAGGATCATCTCGGCCATGGTGCCTGCGGCCTGGTCGCTGTCGGCCCCGGGCTGGTTGCACCACAGCTCCAGGAGCGCCAGCAGGCTGCCGTTCAACACGGTCAGGGCGATCACCGGGTCGACCACGGTGAACCGGCCTGCGGCCATGCCCTCCTCCACGTCGCGCTTCGCCCGCGGAGCCAGCCCGTCACCAGCACATATCCGACCCAGCTCGCTGCGGAACAGGATCTGCATGATCTCCGGGTATGACTCGGCCATGCGCGCGCTGAGCCGCACACCTCCAGCGAGGCGCTCGGCGGGATCATCGACGCCGCGCAGGCGTTCATCGACGGCTTGGGCGTACTCCTCGAGTGCATCGGCCACGGCCGCGTCGAACAGGTCCGGCTTGCCCGTGAAGTGGTTGTAGAAGGAGCCGAGGCCCACGTCCGCGCGCTCCGCGATGGCATGGATGCTGGCGCTGGCGCCACCGGACTCGGCCAGGATCTGCCGCGCGGCGCGGACGAGTGCCTGACGGGTCTCGGCGCGACGGCGTTCGAATCGGTTCCTGCGTGGGGCTGGCATCGGCATGCTCCATGAATAAGAGCAGCAGTTCTGATCAATTCATCATTGCATTGCCCGCCCCAACTGTCCACCTCTGGCCCACCAGCCCCGACTCCGCGATGGCGCGACGTGACAGTACGCGGTCACTTGTGGGCATTTCATCAGTTACGGGGGACTTGACGATGAAGCGGTCGTATCTGACTATTTCATCAGAAGTGGACAAAGTCGTCCAAGGTTGGCAGACGTCGTGCCGGCTTCCACCACGGCCGCAGATCGGGCCGACGCCGCACACGCCGACGCTGCCTCACACCCACGCACCGATGGGAAGAACCGGATGACGAACACCGACCGCACACCACTCGCCGAGCCGGTGAGCCCCCGAGAGATACCCGACGCGGCAATAGCGATGCTCGATGGGGAGGGGACCGTCGTGGGGTGGACGCACGCCGCCGAGCAGCTTGTCGGGTACTCGGCCGGGGAAGTGGTGGGCCGGTCCGCCGCACACGTGCTGCCGCCCGCCGAACACGCCCCGAGGGCTTCGGCGTTCGCCGAGCAGTGCCGCGCCCAGGGGGGCTGGTCCGGCACCGTGACGGTCCGCCACCGCGACGGCCACACCATCAGAATGACGCTGCGGATCTCACTGCTGTGGGGGCAGGACGCCGGCACCCGGTGGCTGGTGTCCGTGACCGACATAGGCACCCTGTCCTCGGGGGCGTCCAACGGAGCTGTGCGGGAGTCGCTCCTGGCCCACGCACCGATCGGCATCGCCGTCTATGACCCGCAGCTGCGCTGTACCTGGGTCAACGACGTCATGGAGCGCCACGACGGCACTCCTCCTGAGCGACGGTTCGGACGCCGCCTGCGGGACTCACTGCCCGCCGTCGAGGCCGAAGCGCTCGAGGTGGTGATGCGGCAGGTGCTGGACAGTGGCACCACCATGGTCCACGAGTACCGGGCGTGGTCGTCGACGGACCGGCGCCGGGAGCACGCGTTCTCGGCCTCGTTCTTCTGCCTCCAGGACGCGGACGGCACGGCACTGGCAGTGTGCTCCATGAACGTGGACGTCACGGGCAACCGGCGGGCACGCGAGCGCCTTGCCATCCTCAGCGAAGCCAGCACGCGCGTCGGCAGCACCCTCGAGGTCATGCGGACCGGGCAGGAACTGGCCGACCTTGCCGTGCCCCTGCTGGCCGACCACGCAGTCGTCGACCTGATGGAGTCGGTTCCGTTCGGCGTGGATCCCTCGGCGGGGACCGGCAAGGCGAACGGCCGCCCGCCTGTGCTGCGCCGTGCCGGTGTGGCCTCCATCGACCCAGGTGTCCTCAAGTTGCCGTGGGTGCGCCAAGAGGTGATCCGCCCCTTCCCGACCTCGCTGTTCGCCACCGTCCTGCACACGGGCAGGTCTTACCTGGAATCGGTGCTGGACACCTATTCAGGCCCCTGGGTCAGTCACGACCCTGTGCGGACGCAGAAGCTCCGTGACAGCGGCATCCACTCTTTGATGGTCGTACCCATCCGTGCGCGGCGCTGTGTGCTGGGACTGGCGGTGTTCGGCCGCTCCGAGGAGCCGACGCCGTTCCAGGAGGACGACCTCCTGCTCGCCGAGGAGCTCGTCACCCGGGCCGCGCTCAGCCTGGACAACGCTCTCCAGTACGCTCGCCAACGCACCGCGGCCCTCACGCTCCAACGCGACCTGCTCCCCCACCATGTGGGAGGCGGCGCGGCCCTCGACGTGGCCTCGCGCTATGTGCCGGCTGACATGGACCACGGCGTGGGGGGCGACTGGTTCGACGTGATCAAGCTGTCTGGCGCCCGGGTGGCCCTCGTCGTCGGAGATGTGGTCGGACACGGCATCAACGCCGCGGCGACGATGGGCCGATTGCGCACCGCCGTCCGCACGCTCGCGAACATGGAATTGCCTCCCCACGAACTGCTGGCGCACCTCGATGACACGGTCAAGCGCCTGAGCGAGGAAGATGCCGAAGCTCCGGACCAGCTCCCCCCGGCGGTGGGCGCCACCTGTCTGTATGCCGTCTACGACCCGGTCACCCGGCGGTGCTCGATGGCGCGGGCCGGGCATCCCCCGCCCGCGATCATCGACCCGCAGGGCCGTGCCACTTTCCCCGACATGCCCGCCGGGGCCCCGCTCGGCCTCGGCCTCGGTCTGGTTCCCTTCGAGTCCGTGGAACTGGAACTGCCCGAGGGAACTCTGCTCGCGCTCTACACCGACGGTCTGGTCGAGTCCCGCGACGACGACATCGACGTGGGCCTCGATCGCCTGGGCACCGCCCTGGCAGCGACCGGTTCGTCCCTGGAAGACCTGTGCTCTCAGGTGATCGAGACCTTGCCGACTCAGGCCCCGGCCGACGATGTCACCTTGCTCCTTGCGCGGACTCGCGGACTCGAACCGGCCCAGGTCGCCTCCTGGGAACTGCCGAACGAGCCGGCCGCTGTCCGCATCGCCCGGCAGGCAGCCGCCCGTCAGCTCGGCGAATGGGGGCTTGATCACCTGGTGACCACCGAGGAGCTGATCGTCAGTGAACTGGTCACCAACGCCATCCGCTACGGCGGCGGGCCGATCCGCCTACGGCTCATCCATCACCAGTTCTTGACTTGCGAAGTCTCCGACAGCAACCCCAGCCACCCACGCCCCCTTCATCCCCACGTCATCGACGAGAACGGCCGCGGTCTTTCCCTCGTCGCTCAGTTGTCCCACAGGTGGGGCTCCCGCTCCGCAACGGACGGCAAGGTCGTCTGGGCCGAACAAGACCTGCCCTCCAAAGCCCTTGCGGCGTGACGCGCGACCGACGGCCGCCACAGCATGCCCATCTCGAGCCGCAGGCTCTCGCAAAGCAAGCCACAGAAGGAAGCCACAGGATGGACATAGAGCATGTCAAGAACGCCTACCCGGCTGGCGCCTCCCAAGGATCGACGGGCGTCTGCGGTTCCGGTCCCAGCGGCAGGTCGCACTCCTGCGACGGTCCGGCAGCCGCTGTGCTCGACAATCGAGGCGTGGTGGTGCGGTGGACCGGGGCAGCAGAGGAGCTGACGGGGTTCCGCGCCGAGGAGGTCTGTGGGCGCCCCGTGCAGGAACTGGTGGCCGGCCTCCCGGACGACCTGCGCGACGCGGACATACCGGCGTCCGGCCGGGTACGGCTGTGGCACCAGTGCGGCGACACCATCGATGTCACCTTCCGGACCACCAAGGTGGGGGCTCCGGCTCGGCGGAGGTCCTCGTCCTGGCGGCCCCTACCCACCACGTCGCCGGCCACGAGCAGGGCGCGGCGCTGCTGCGTGCACTGTCCGCACAGAACCGGATCACCATCGTCGTGTACGACACGGATCTCACCACTGTGCAGACGAACGCCGCGCCGGACACTTTCGACGGCCGTCCGGTACAGCCCGGCGCGCGGCTGAGCGACGTGCTGGACACCAAGGACGCCGAGAACCTCGAGGCGCTGCTGCGCCAGGTGATCGAGACGGGTGCCCCAGTGGTCCGCAGAGACCAGCACGTGAGCTGTCGGAACGGTTCGGCGCGGCAGCACGCGCTGTCGCTGTCCGCCTTCCGTCTGGAGGACGCGAGAGGACGCCCCACGGGGGTCGCAGCCCTGTACTTCGACAACGCCGACCAGATGCGCGCCCGCCGTCATCTGGATCTCGCCCGCGAGGTGGCCGAGCGAGTAGGAAAATCCCTGGATGTCGTGCGCACCGCACAGGACCTTGCGGACGTTCTCGCACCTTCGTTCGGGGATCTCGCCGCAGTCGACCTTGCGCACTCCGTTCTCGACGGGGAAGAACCCTCGAAACAGCTGAACGGTGGAAACATGGGCAACGCGGCCCTTGCACCGGCCACCG
Source organism: Streptomyces sp. Ag109_G2-15 (assembly GCF_900215565.1). Classification (NCBI taxonomy): domain Bacteria; kingdom Bacillati; phylum Actinomycetota; class Actinomycetes; order Kitasatosporales; family Streptomycetaceae; genus Streptomyces; species Streptomyces sp. Ag109_G2-15. Next base: position 6,774,923 of record NZ_OCNI01000001.1, on the reverse strand, counting down.
CGGTGTGGCCGGCCGGCATCAAGCGCGGCCAGCCCATCCCGCCCTTTACCGACCACCCCCTGCTGCGCAGTTTCCGACACGGCGAGCCGGTCGTCTTCGGCCTTGACGACTTCATCGCCATGGTCAGAGACCCGCAGCTGGTCGAGTATCTCGCCCCGAAGGGCGCCCATTCGGTGATGGTCGCACCGTTGCATGCCCGCGGGCTCACGCTCGGCGCCATATCGGCCTGGCGCTGCGGTCGATCCGACCCCTTCACCGAGGACGAGGCGGATCTCATGAAGCAGATCGCCTCACGGGGTGCGCTCGCCATCGACAACGCCCGCCGGTACACGCGCGAGCACAGGGCGGCCGTGGCGCTGCAGCAGCGCCTCCTTCCGCCTGCCACGACCGACACTCCGGCAGCCGAGACCGCCGGTGTCTACCTGCCCGCAGGCGGGGGAGCGGGCAGCAGCGGCGACTGGTACGACGCCATTGCTCTGCCCTCTCTCCGGGTGGCCCTCGTCGCCGGAGACGTGGTCGGCCACGGCATGCCCGCAAGCGCCACCATGGGCCGCCTGCGCGCGGCCATCCAGACGCTCGCGGACCTGGAACTCGAACCGGACGAGCTGCTCACCCGGATCGCGGACCTGGTCCAGCGCCTCGCGGCCGAAGCCCCGTCCGGCGACCGCGACATCGTCGGCGGCACCTGCCTGTACGCGGTCTACGACCCGGTCACCAGGCGCTGCACCATGGCCAGTGCCGGCCACCCACCCCCCGTCCTGGTCCGGCCCGACGGGACCGCCGAAGCAGTCGGGATCTCCCCGGGGCCACCACTCGCCCTCAGCGGCATGCCGTACGAGACCACCGTGATCGACGTCGAGCCGGGCAGTGTCCTCGCTCTCTACACCGACGGCCTGGTCGAACGGGGCGATCGCGACACCGGCCAAGGCCTGCGGCGGCTGACGGAAGCCCTGGCCGCGTACTGCCGTCCGGGTCGTGCCCTGGACGAAACCGGCCGGGCTCTCCTCGCCGACCTGGCAGACCGGGCGCCGCGCGACGACGCGACCCTGCTGCTGGCCCGCACCCGCGCCATCCCGACGGCGGACACCGCTCACTGGGAGATCCCGGCCGATCCGGCCGCCGTCTCCGAGGCCCGAGAGTGGATAACCCGCCGACTCACCATGTGGGGCCTGGACGACCTCATCTTCACCACCGAACTCATCGTCAGCGAACTGGTGACCAACGCCATCCGCTACGGTCGTCCGCCGATGGACCTCCGTCTCATTCGCCACCACGTCCTGGTGTGCGAGGTCACCGACTCGAGCAGCACCCAACCCCGCCTGCGGCGTGCCCGCACGACCGACGAGGGAGGACGCGGCCTGTTCCTCGTCGCTCAACTCGGCGGACGATGGGGCTGTCGCCATGGCCAGAACCGCAAGACGATCTGGTCCGAGCAGGCCATCCAGGATTCCCCCTGAAGCTACGGCTCACCGAGGTGGGACGCGGCAGAGTCACCCACAGCTCTTCACGGAAGAGACGTCCACGACCACGTCACTCGCACGTTTCTCCGGCAGCCCGGCAGCGATCAGGGTGGCGACGACGATAGGGACGACATCATCATCCAGTACCCCGTCATTGACGCTCTCCAGCAAGGCGACCATCAACGCTTCCAGTCCGGCGCTGAGCGCCACGGGCGGCAGGTGGGAATGGAAAACTCCCTCCCGCTGTCCCCTCGCCAAAATGTCCGTCGCCGCGTCTCGGACCGGGGCCAGGATCCCCGTTACGCGTTCGGCTCCCAAGTGCCTGCGAGCCAGTGCCAGGAGCATCCGGTACCGGTCTCCCACAGGCCACATCGCAAGGAACAGCCGCGCCAGGGCCCGTTCAGCCGGCTCATCCAGCCCCACGGCGTCTTCCGCCGCCTCCCGCAGCGCTGCGGACGCCTCGTCGGCGAGCGCCGCCAGCAGAGCGTCACGCCCGGGAAAATGCCCGAAGAGCGTGCGCCGCACGACACCGGCGGCTCGCGCGAGCTCCTCCATCGTGATGTCCGGGTTCCGACCGAGCTCCTGGCGGGCCGTGTCCAGGATGCGCGCCCGGTTGGATCGTGCATTGCGGCGCTGAGGCGCGCGGGCCACGGGTTTGCTCACGACAACCTCGGTACATCTGTATGGCAGGGTGGCGGCGCAGAGGCCAATCGGTACGTCCGATTTTGGCAGAAGCGGCAATCGCCTGCTCTGTCGGCGGACTGTGCTCGGTTCAGTTCCCGATCCTGTTCTCGCTCACCGGACCACCTCGCTGTCGTCCCTGTCTCACGACCCGCACCTTGATGTAGCGTTCACTCTAATTGGAATGATCGCTATGGCAGGGTTAGCACTGGAGTCGCGGCAGCGCATCCTCGACGCCGCTGCGGAGATCGCTGGTGAGCGCGGATACGAGGGCACGAGCATCGCGGCAGTCAGCGCCAAGTGCGGCCTTCCCGCGAGCTCGATCTACTGGCACTTCGAGAACAAGGACAACTTGATCGCCGCGGTCATCGAGCGCAGCTTCGAGACCTGGCTGGCGGAGGTCGAACTGCCGGACGAAGGCGCCCCGCAACGGAGCGTAGTCAGCACCAACCAGCACGGAACCATCATGGTGGTCGCACGCATAGCCGCCTCCCCAACTATGTTGTCCCGCCACATGTCCGCCTGACCTGCACGTTCCTACGGTGTGCCGACACGTACCCGTCCCCACCGCACACGAGGAAGTGGCGCACATGGCCTCCGCAGCAACCGCTCCCCCACCCCCCGCCAACCTCCCCCGCATCGTCGCCGCCAGCCTCATCGGCACCACCATCGAGTGGTACGACTTCTTCCTGTACGGCTCCGCCGCCGCGCTGGTGTTCAACAAGTTGTTCTTTCCGGACTCCGATCCGCTTGTCGGGACGCTGTTGTCGTTTCTGACGTATGCCGTCGGCTTCGCGGCCCGCCCGCTGGGGGCGCTCGTGTTCGGGCACTACGGTGACCGGCTGGGGCGCAAGAAGTTGCTGGTGCTGAGCCTGCTGCTGATGGGCGGGGCGACCTTCGCCATCGGGCTGCTGCCGACGCACGCGACCGTCGGCGCCGCCGCGCCCGTGCTGCTGACCGCGCTGCGTCTGGTGCAGGGGTTCGCGCTCGGTGGCGAGTGGGGTGGCGCCGTGCTGCTGGTGTCCGAGCACGGGGACGCGCGGCGGCGTGGATTCTGGGCCGCGTGGCCGCAGACGGGGGCGCCCGCCGGGCAGTTGCTGGCGACAGGTGTGCTGTCGCTGCTCACCGCCGTGCTCTCGGACGACGCCTTCGGCACCTGGGGCTGGCGGATCCCGTTCCTGCTCTCCGGTGTGCTGGTGATCGTCGGCTTGTGGATTCGTCTCTCCGTCGATGAATCACCCGTCTTCAAGGAGGCGTTGGAGCGGGCCGAGTCGCGGCGGACCGGCGAGGCCGAGAAGCTGCCGATCGTCTCCGTGCTGCGGCACCACTGGCGGGACGTGCTCGTCGCCATGGGCGCCCGCATGGCGGAGAACATCAGCTACTACGTCATCACCGCCTTCATCCTCGTGTACGCCACCACGTCCGCCGGCGTCTCCAAGCAGACCGCGCTGAACGCCGTACTCATCGGCTCCGCCGTGCACTTCGCCGTGATCCCGGCCTGGGGCGCGCTCTCCGACCGGGTCGGGCGACGGCCCGTGTACCTGCTGGGCGCGGCCGGCGTGGGTCTGTGGATGTTCCCGTTCTTCTCGCTTGTCGACACCGGCTCGTTCGGGTACCTGGTGCTCGCCGTGACCGTCGGACTGGTGCTGCACGGTGCCATGTACGCGCCCCAAGCGGCGTTCTTCGCCGAGATGTTCGCCACCCGGATGCGGTACTCCGGTGCCTCCATCGGTGCCCAGTTCGCCTCGGTGGCGGCCGGTGCGCCCGCCCCGCTCATCGCCACCGCGCTGCTCTCCGACTACGGCAGCTCCACCCCGATCGCCCTGTACGTGATCGCGGCCGCCGTGCTGACGCTGATCGCCGTGGGCGTGGCCCGGGAGACACGGCACCGGAATCTCGCCCAGGTGGAGGCCGGGGACGGCGATCAGGCCGCCGTGAGTTCGGCGGCCGAGGCGCGGTCTGTCTGACCCGCGCGACGGCGCGAGCCGAGGACCGGCCCCCCTGCGGGGGCCGGTCAGTGCCGTCTCGGTGCCGCCAACCGGTGCAGGCGCAGGGCCAGTTGGATCTCCAGGGCGCGGGCGGGGCTCTGCCAGTCCTCGCCCAGGAGGCGGCCGACGCGCTCCAGCCGTTGGGCGACCGTGTTCACGTGCACGTGGAGTGCGTCCTTGGTGCGGGCCGGGCTCAGCCCGCAGGCGAAGTACTCGTCCAGGGTGCGCAGCAACTCCGTGCCGCGGCGCTCGTCGTAGGCCACGACCGGCCCGATCGTGCGGTCGACGAAGCCGCCGATGTCCCGTTCGCCCGCGAGGAGCAGGCCGAGGAAGCCGAAGTCCTCGGCCGCCGCGCCGTCTCCGTCACGGCCGAGGAGGTGCAGCGAGTCCAGGCACCGGCGGCCCTCGGCGTAGGCGGCGGCAACGGTGTCGGGGTGGGCAGCGAGGTCGGTGACGGGGGCGGAGGCGCCGACCGTGACGGGCTGGTGGACGGCCGTGCCGAGGTGGCGGGCGGTGCGCCGGGCCAGGTCCGTGGCGGTGTCACCGGTGGCGAGCGGGAGCAGCAGGACCGTGCCGCCGTCGCGGGCGGCGGCCAGACCCTGCCGGGTGGCGGCGAGGTGGGAGGCGGCGGACCACAGGCGTCGGCGGGCGGCTGCCTCCTCGTCGGCGTCGGCCGCCGGGCCGTCGAGGCGGGTCGCGAGGACGACGTGGGTGGCGTCCAGGTCGGCGTGCAGCCGGGCGGCGCGATCGCGCAGCAGGCGCGGGTCCCGGTCGCGGGCGTCCAGCAGGTCGTCCAGCAGCTCGCCCCGCACACGCTGTTCGGCCTCGGCGGCGGAGCGGCGGGCCAGCAGGAGCAGCGAGGTGACCATCGCCGCGCGTTCCAGGGTGCGCTGGTCGACCGGGTCCAGGCCGGGGTGGCCGCGCAGCACCAGCGCGCCGAGGAGTTCTCCGCCGGCGGTCACCGCGGCGATCCAGTCGCTGTCGTGCCGTACGGCGTGCCCCTCGGCGCGGGATGCCTCCAGTGGCTCGGCCGGTGCCGTACCGGCCTCGGTGAACTCGACTGTTCCGTCGAGTACTTGGGAGACGGCCGCGGCCACGTCGTGGACTCCGCCGCCGCGCAGCACGAGTTCGGCAAGTCGGTCGTGCACCTCGGAGGCGCGCTCGATGACGGCGCTGCGGTCCCGGATGATCTCGTTGGCCTGCTCCAGTCCGGCCAGGGCCGAGCGGGTCTCGGTGAGCAGGTTGGCGGTGTCGATGGCGGCCGCGGCGAGCGCGGCGAAGGAGCCGAGCAGGGCGATCTGCTCGCGTTCGAAGACGCGGGCCCGCCGGTCCGCGGCGAAGAGGACGCCGATGACGTGCGGGCCGAGCATCAGCGGCACGCCGAGGATGGCGACCAGGCCCTCGTCGCGGACACCGGCGTCGATGGAGAGGGTGTGCTGGAAGCGGTCGTCCTGGAAGTAGTCGTCGGTGACGTACGGCCGCGCGGTCTGGGCGACCAGTCCACCGAGCCCTTCGCCCATGCCGAGGCGCAGTTGCTGGAAGCGGGCGGAGACCGAGCCCTCCGTCACGCGCATGTAGGTGTCGCCGCGTGCCGGGTCGTTGAGGCTGAGGTAGGCGATGTCCGTGCCGAGCAGGGAGCGGGCGCGCTGCACGATCGCCTGGAGGACGGCGTCCAGGTCCCGGAGGCCGGCCAGGTCGTGGGCGGTCTCGAAGAGCGCCGACAGTTCCGCCTCGCGCCGCCGGCGCCCTTCCAGTTCCGAACGCACGCGCAGGGCGAGGAGCTTGGCGCGCTCCAGCGCGGCGATCCGGTCGGCCGGCCCTCCCTCGGCGCGGGCGAGCAGCACCGGCTGCTCGTACGCCTCCACCGGGGCGTCGCGGGCCAGCAGCTTGAGGTACGGGGCCTCCGCGCCGGCGTCGGGCACCCCGGTGGCGCCCTCGGTGGTGGGGCGCTCGGCCGGCTGGACGTGATCGCGAGACATGGTCACAGGATTCCGCATCGGCCGCCCGGCCCGTCGGGCCTGTGGAAAACTCTCCGGCCGGGCGCTGCCGGCCCGCTCAGTGGGCCGTCCATCCGCCGTCCATCACCAGGGAGGTACCGGTGACGAAGGACGCCTGCGGGCCGCACAGGTAGGCCACGGCCTCGGCGACCTCCTCCGGTTCGATGAGCCGCTGGACGGCGCTGTCCTTGAGCAGGATGTCGGACAGGACGCGCTCTTCGGGGATGCCGTGTGCCCGGGCCTGGTCGGCGATCTGCTTCTCGACCAGTGGGGTGCGCACATAGGCCGGGTTCACACAGTTCGAGGTCACACCGTGGGGCGCGCCCTCCAGGGCGGCCGTCTTGGAGAGGCCTTCGAGGCCGTGTTTGGCGGCCACATAGGCGGCCTTGAAGGCCGAGGCGCGCAGTCCGTGGACGGAGGACACGTTGACGATCCGGCCCCAGCCCTGCGCGTACATGTGCGGCAGGGCGCCGCGGATGAGCCGGAACGGCGCCTCCAGCATCACGGTCAGCACCGTGTGGAAGACGTCGGGCGGGAACTGCTCGATGGGGCGCACCAGCTGCAGCCCGGCGTTGTTGACCAGGACGTCGGTGCCGGCGGCGGCGTGTTCGGCGGCGTCCAGGTCGGTGAGGTCCAGGACGTGCGGTTCGACGGTGCCCGCCAGGTCCCGGGCCCGGTCGGCCAGTGCGTCCAGGCCCGACGCGTCCCGGTCGACGGCTCTCACCTTGGCCCCGGCGGCCGCCAGCCGCAACGCGCAGGCGCCGCCGATGCCGCCTGCGGCGCCGGTGACGAGGGCGGTACGGCCGCCGAGGTCGAGCGAGGGTGCGTGGGGGCCGGGCAGGGGGGTGGGCTGGGTCATGTGCCGACCCTAAGCAGCGCCCCTGCCGGACCACATGTGGTCACACCCCATACTTCATTCAAAACTCGTGGTGTCGAACCATGTGGGTTCATCGGACAGGGCCTGCTTGATCCGGATCAGCTGGTGTTCGTCCATCGTCGGCAGCGCGTCCACCTCGAACCAGCCGACGGCCAGCGACTCGTCGTCGTTGACCCGTGCCGCGCCGCCGACGGCCCGGCAGCGGAAGGTGATGTCCATGAACTGACAGACGTCGCCGTTGCCGTACGTGATCCGCTCCCCGGACTTCACCATGACGACGCGTTCGGCGACGCACCGTACGGCTGACTCCTCGTACACCTCGCGCACGATGGCGGCGGCCGGCTGCTCACCGGGCTCCGGGATGCCGGAGAGCAGTGCCCACCGGTGGTTGTCCGCGCGCTGCCCCAGCAGGATCCTGCCCTGGTCGTCGAAGACGACGGCGCTCACCCCGGGGAGCCAGAGCAGTTGGTGGCCCGCCGAGGCCCTGATGGTGCGGATGAAGTCAGGAGTAGCCATGGAACCGACCCTAACGGGCCGGTTCCCTCACTCCACTGGATTCCCCCGGCGTACGGCGGGCGTACGGCTACGCGTCACCCGTGCGCCGGGCCCGTATCCCGGACCCGATCGCCCAGCCGAGCCCGCCCGCGGCGACCAGCACCAGGGCGATCTCCGGCAGGATGCCCAGCTTGGTCGCGGGCGTCTCGGAGGTGCGCAGCGGGACCTTCTGGACGAGGTAGGCGGGCACGAACATGCCGGTCTTCTGGGTGATCTTCCCGTCCGGCATGATGATCGCGCTGACGCCGCTGGTCACGGGCACGGTCACGGTCCGGCTGTGCTCGACGGCTCGGATGCGGGACATGGCGAGCTGCTGGTAGGTCATCTCGCTGCGGTCGAAGGTGGCGTTGTTGCTGGGCACGGAGATCATCTCCGCGCCGTGCGTGACGGTGTCCCGCACGGCCCAGTCGAAGGCCGCCTCGTAGCAGGTGGCGAGGCCGACCTTGGCGCCGTCGATGTCGAACACACCCGGCTTGCTGCCCCGGCTGAAGTCCTGGCGGACCATGCTGGTCCAGTTCTTGTTGATCGCGCCGACGAGGCCGCGCAGCGGGAGGTACTCGCCGAACGGCTGCACCTGCCGCTTGTCGTAGGTCTGCGTCGGTCCCTTGACCGGGTCCCACAGAATCTGCTCGTTGAGCAGCTTGCCGTCCCTCTCGACGACCCCTCCGACCGAGATCGGCACCCCCACGGCCTTGGCGGCCTCGTCGATGACGGCGGCCGCGTCCGAGTTGGTGAAGGGGTCGATGTCGGAGGAGTTCTCCGGCCACAGCACGTAGTCGGGCTTGGCGACCTTGCCCGCCTTGATGTCGGCCGCGAGCTTGAGGGTCTCGCGCGCGTGGTAGTCGAGGACGGCCCGCCGCTGGGCGCTGAACTCCAGGCCCGCGCGCGGCACGTTGCCCTGGATGACCGCGACGGTCGCGGTGCCGTCCTCGGCCTTGTCGCTCACCAGCGGCTGGGCGGCGACCGCTCCCGCCACCGGTACGGCGACGCTCAGCAGCGCGGCGGCCGCGGCCCCACGGCGGAGGGTCTGGGTGCGGCGCCGCTCGGCGATCAGGCGCCCCACCTCGTACAGGCCGAATCCGCACAGGACGACAGCGAAGCCGAGCACCGGGGTGCCGCCCACCGCGGCGAGCGGCAGGAAGACGCCGTCCGCCTGGCCGAAGGCGATCTTGCCCCAGGGGAAGCCCCGGAAGGGCATGCGCGCGCGTACCGCTTCGCCGGCGATCCAGACGGCGGCAGCCCACACCGGCCAGGCGGGCAGCTTGGACACCGCGGCGACTCCGACGCCGACGAGGGCGACGAAGACCGCCTCGATGGCGACCAACGCGAGCCAGGGGCCGGGGCCGACCTCCACGCCGGTCCACACCAGCAGCGGCAGGAGGAAGCCGAGTCCGAAGAGGTAGCCGAGGCCGAGCGCCGCCTTCCAGGTGCGGCCGCGCACTACCCAGGCGAAGCCGGCGAAGGCGGGCAGGGCCAGCCACCACAGGGGGCGCGGCGGGAAGCTGACGTAGAGCAGCACTCCGCAGAGTGCGGAGGCGGCGGCCGGGACCAGGCGCAGCAGCCGGCGGCCGCGCGCGCTCGGCGCGGGGGGCGACTCGAGCCGGCCGGACTGGTCCACGGAAGTTGCGGTGACGGTCACCCGGGGAGTGTACGGCGGTTGACGTTGCGCCCGACAGCACGGGCTGAACGAGCGGTGCCCCTCACCTGCACCGTGGCGGAATCACGACGTTCCTGCGCCGCTCGTGCCCAAATCGGTCATCAGCCGTTACGGTGTGCCCGAGCCTCAGCGGTGCGGCCGGTCCCGGTGCGTGCGGCCGGGGCCTGCCACAGGTCGGGGGACCGGGGTGCGAGGGGCGACGGGTGGGGTCGACGGGGACGAGGTCCGCGACCGGTGCGGACGCTTTCAGGGGTAGACGAAACGTTTCTGACGGGGCGGGCATGATCCTGCTGGGGTCGTGCGCCGCCTGGTCACTGATCACGGCGGCGGCCCACGACGGGCGGCCCGAGGGGGTGCTGCTCGCGGTACTCGCCGTGGTCGCCGGTTACGCCGCGGGCCGGATCTCCGGGGCGCTGCTTCCGGTGGCCGCGCCCTGCGCCGGCGCGGCGGCCGGACTCGCGCTGGCCGTGCTGCTGCCCGACCTCTCCCCCGGTCCCCTGTACGCCGCCCCGCTCGGGCACGCCGGGGCCACCGCCGCCCTGCTGGCGCTGGCCACCGGCGCGGCGTGCTGCGCCGCCTGGGCCGCGCGCGGGCCCGCGTCGCGGCTCGGGCTGCGGCTGCTCGCCGTCGGAATCGTGCTGACCGGGGCCGCCGTGGGCTCGGCCGTCGGCTGCGCGGCCAGTGCCGCCGTACTGCTCTGCTCGCTCGCCGCGGGCTCCATGCCCCGCCGAGGCGTCGGAATCGCGGGGCTCGCGCTCGCGGCGGCCCTGGTGGCGGGCACGATCTGGGCGATCGCCGCCGACGCCCTGCCCGGCGGCCTGGCCGAGGCGCTGAAGAGCCGGTTCACCCCGCACCGGGTGCAGCTGTGGCAGGACGCGCTGCGGCTGGCCCGCCGGGACACGGGCCTGGGCGTCGGCCCCGGCCGCTTCGGCGAGCTGAGCGACACCGCGCCACAGGCCGTGCTGCCCGACGGCAGACCGCACTCGGCCCTGCTCCAGCAGGCGGCCGAACAGGGCCTGGTCGGGGTGCTCTTGCTGGCTGCCGGGTTCGGCTGGGCCCTGTACGTCCTGTGGCGCACCCCGCGCTCCACACCGGTCGCCCTCACCGCGGGAGCGGCCCTGACCGCTCTGGCCGCCATCGCCTCCGTCGGCAACGCGCTGAGCTTCACCACGGTGACCGCGGGCGCGGGGCTCCTGGCGGGATGGGCTACGGCTCGGCCGTGGGCCGGCGAGTACCCGGCGCCGTAGGAAGGCGTTCCGGCGCGTTCTCGGCGTGCCCGAACGAGCCTGCTGTCTCGGTGTGCCCGAGTGAGCCCGCCTTCTCGGTGTGCCCGAACGAGCCTGCCGGTATCAGCGCGCGGTGCCGGGTGTGATCGTCCGCAGCCGGTCCCTGATGGCCCGCACCGCCGCTTCCGCGTTGTCCACGGTGATCGTGAAGGTGTGGCCGTCCCACAGGCGCAGCACGATGCCCTCGCCCCGGCGGACGACGACCGCGGTGCCCTTCTCGGGGCGCCAGCGGTAGCCCCAGCCGCCCCAGTGGCGCGGGGTGACATGGGCGGTGAAGTCGGCCCCGGCGACCTCGGAGAGCGGGATGCGGCGGCGCGGCACGCCCATGTGGCCGCAGCGCACCTCTACGCACTCCTTGTCGAGCCTGAGGTCCACGTGCACGAAGGCGAGCGTGCCGAAGAGGACGAGCAGACCGGCGGCGATGCAGCCCACGACGGACATCACCAGCGGGGCGACGCCGGAGGTCCAGGCCGAGTCCACGGCCAGCACGATGCCGAGCGCCATACAAGCCGCGCCGCCCAGCGCCAGCAGCCACTGCACCCGGTTGGTGGCACGCCCCGTCCAGACGTCGGGGTGCGAGGCGTCCTCGGCGTCGCGGTGCTTCCTCATGTTTATGAGGTTACTCAGGTTTCGCTCCGCGGGTACCGGCTCGCGGAGGGTGACCGCGCCGGGCGGCCCACCCCGTGGAAGCGGCCGCCCCAGGTCACCGCCGGTCGGCGAGCGGGCCGGCGGCCGGCAGCAGCCGTCCTTCGGCATAGTGCAGCGCGGCCGCGGGCAGCGCGCCCTCGCGGCCGCTCAGCAGCACCGTCAGCGTGCCCTCGGCCGGGGCCTCGGGGGCGGGCTGCTCGCCGAGTCGGCGCAGGGCCTGGGCGGCCACGGCGCCGGCGGAGCCGTGCAGCACGAGCGGTGCGGCACCGGGGCGCTGGACGGCGGCGCGGATACGTTCCGCCACCAGCTCGTAATGGGTGCAGCCCAGGACGACGGTCGTTACATCCTGTGGGGTCAGCGCGGCCGCGGCGGCGACCGCCGCGTCGATGGCCGCCTCGTCCGCGTGTTCCACGGCCTCGGCGAGCCCCCAGCAGGGCACCTCGGTGACCTTGACCCCGTCGGCGAAGTCCTCGATGAGACCGCGCTGGTAGGGGCTGCCGGTGGTGGCGGGCGTGGCCCAGATGGCGACGGGGCCGCCGCCGGCGGCGGCCGGCTTGATCGCCGGGACCGTGCCGATCACCGGGATGCCGGGCTCCAGGCGGTCGCGCAGGGCGGGCAGGGCGTGCACGGTGGCCGTGTTGCAGCCGACGATCAGGGCCTCTGGCCGGCGGGCCGCGGCGGCCTCGGCGACGGCCAGGGCACGCCGGGTGAGGTCCTCGGACGTGCGCGGCCCCCAGGGCATGCCGTCGGGGTCGAGGGAGAGGACGAGATCCGCGTCGGGGCGCAGGCGCCGTACCGCGGCGGTGGCCGCCAGCAGGCCGATTCCGGAGTCCATGAGCGCGATCTTCACCCGGCCACGATAGACGATGCGACCTTGCGAGCCGGTCCGGTGGGGCAGACTGCGCCCGTGAGCGCGATCGTGTGGACCGCCGTCGTATCCCTCGCCGCCTGGTGCTGGCTGTTGCTGTGCCAGGGCTTCTTCTGGCGCACGGACGTCCGGCTGCCCCCGCGTCGGGAACCTGCCGCATGGCCGTCGGTCTGTGTGGTCGTGCCGGCCCGTGACGAGGCCGGCGTGCTGCCCGCGAGCCTGCCGTCGCTGCTCGCGCAGGACTATCCGGGGCGGGCGGAGGTCTTCCTCGTGGACGACGGGAGCACGGACGGCACCGGGGAGCTGGCCCGAGAGCTGTCGCGGCGGCACGGCGGGCTGCCGCTCACGGTGGACTCCCCCGGCGAGCCGCCCGCGGGCTGGACGGGCAAGCTGTGGGCGGTGCGGCACGGCATCGGCCTCGCACGCGCGCGTGACCCCGAATATCTGCTCCTGACGGACGCGGACATCGCGCACGCTCCGGACAGCCTGCGCGAACTGGTGGCGGCGGCCCGCACGGGAGGGTTCGACGTGGTGTCGCAGATGGCGCGGCTGCGGGTGGAGAGCCTGTGGGAACGGCTCGTCGTCCCGGCGTTCGTCTACTTCTTCGCGCAGCTGTATCCGTTCCGGTGGATCGGCCTGCGGGGGTCTCGGACGGCGGCGGCCGCCGGCGGCTGTGTCCTGCTGCGCGCGGACATGGCCGAGAAGGCACGGATCCCGGACGCCATCCGGCATGCCGTCATCGACGACGTAGCCCTCGCGCGCGCGGTGAAGGGCAGTGGTGGTCACGTCTGGCTCGGGCTGGCCGACCGGGTGGACAGCGTGCGTCCCTATCCGCGGCTGCACGACCTGTGGGGGATGGTCTCGCGCAGCGCGTACGCCCAGCTGCGGCACAACCCGCTGCTGCTGCTCGGCACGGTCGCCGGGCTCGCCCTGGTGTACCTGGTGCCGCCCGCGGCCGTGGTGTCGGGCGCGGTCACGGGCAGTACGGCGACGGCGGTCGTGGGCGCGGCGGCGTGGGCGGTGATGACGGGAACGTACGTGCCGATGCTCCGTTACTACCGGCAGCCGCTGTGGCTCGCACCGCTGCTGCCGTTCACCGCGTTCCTCTATCTGCTCATGACGGTCGACTCCGCCGTGCAGCACTACCGGGGGCGCGGGGCGGCCTGGAAGGGCCGCACGTACGCGCGTCCGGACGCCGTGCCCGACGAGAGCTGACCCGGCTACTTGCGTCCGGGTGTCCAGTTCATGCCCCACCCGTAGGCGCGGTCTATGGTCCGCTGCGGGCTCACCCCGCGCTCCGGTACCAGGTAGCGCGCCTCGCGCTGGACGACGAGGTCGCCGCCGGTGTTGGTGATCAGGGCGAGTGCGCACACCGTGGAGGGGACCGTGCACTCGTCCAGCGAGAAGTCGATCGGGGCGCCGTGCTGGGGCTGGAGGGTGACGCTGGCGTGCAGGTCGGCGAAGGAGGCCGCGCCTTCGTAGATGGTGACGAAGACCAGGATGCGCCGGAAGTCCTGTTTGTGGTCGAGGTTGACGGTGAGGTTCTCCCCGCTCGCCACGGCGCCCGTACGGTCGTCGCCGTCGAGGTGGATGTACGGCGGCCGGTGCAGGGACCCGAAGGCGTTGCCGAGTGCCTGTACGACACCCTTGCGGCCGTCGGCGAGTTCGTACAGGGCGCACAGGTCGAGGTCGAGGTCCCCCTGGCCGGCGCCCCATCGGCCGCCCCAGCCCGGGAACTGCTTGCGCACCTGCCAGTTGAGGTTGACCCGCATGGCACCGGAGGTGCCGCCCTGCTTGGCCAGGGAGACGGACGGGGCCGCCTTGGTGAGCGTGACCTTGGAGAGGCGGACCGGTGCGGCCGGAGGGGTTGCCGGGGGCGGCGGCAGAGGGACGGGAGGGGTGGTCGGCGGCGGCAGGGTCGCCGCAGGCGGGACCGGTGGCGCGGCAGGGGATGCCGGAGGCGGTGCGGCGGGCGTGCGAGGCGGCGCGCTGTGCTGCGGTTCGTCGACGGTGATGCCGAAGTCCGTTGCCAGACCTTCGAGTCCGCTGCTGTAGCCCTGGCCGACGGCGCGGAACTTCCAGCCGCCCTGGCGGCGGTAGAACTCGCCGAGCACGAAGGCCGTCTCCACGGTCGCGCCGGGGTTGTCGAAGCGGACGACCGCGCCGCCGGCGGCATCGGTCACTTCGATGTAGAGGTCCGGGACCTGCCCGAACGTCCCGCCGTCCGCGGAGGCCGCGAGGACCACCCGTTCGATCCCGCTCTCCACGCGCGCGAGGTCCACGAAAAGGGTGTCGGTGACGCGACCCGCTGCGGTCCGCTTGCCCTCGTGACGGACCGCGCCGGAGGGGTGCGCGGGCTGGTTGTAGAAGACGAAGTCCCCGTCGGAACGGACCTTTCCGGCCGCGAGGAGCAGCGCCGAGGCGTCCGCGTCGGGCACGCCGGGTCCGGAGCGCCAGCCCAATTCGACGCGCAGGGCCGCGGTCGGCACCGGCGCATTCGATCCTTTCGGCATTGACATGTCCGCCCCCATCGCGTGTCGGCGTCCCGGACGTGCCCGGGCTCCCGGGATCATCCCTACCCGCCCAACCTATTCCCGGGGACAGCGAACTCCCATGAGCAGCACAGGAAGATCGCCGGTCAACCGCCGGTAACCCGACAGGAACTCGGCATTTACACGATCCAAACCTTGCACGGCGTCCATTTTTGCCAAGTTCGCTCGGATTGGGGATCCCGAGTCACTGCCGACACGGAAAACAACCCTCTTATCGGTCTCCCCAACCAGCACATCGTGGGCTTAACTTATGTGCCATGACCTCCCCCCGCTCCACCTATGGCGGCGGCTACTACTCCGCCTCCTTCCCGGACACCCCGATCTACGACTCGCTCGTGGCCGAGCGGGGCACCCCGCAGATCGCCCCGATCCGGGTCCCCGCCGCGTACGACACGGGCAGCAGCCTGCCCGCGCTGCCGTCGGCACTGCCCGCCCTCCCGGCGGCCCCGTCCCACCAGGTCCCCGCCTACGGCTATCCGCAGGTCCAGCCCGCCCCGCTGCAGCAGGCGCCCACGGCGTACATCCCGCAGCAGGCGAGCGCGCCGCGCGGCTATCCCGGCCCGCAGGCCCCGCAGCAGCCGCGTCCGATGGCGGCCGGCACGGGGTACGAGGCGATGCGCCCCGCCGCGCCGCGCCCCGCACCGGCTCCTTACCAGGACCCGTACAACAACCAGCAGTACCGCGGCTACTGACCGGCCGGCACCGCAGCTGCTGACCGGCGCGCCCCGGCTGTCGGTGCCACCTGGCACGATGGCGTCATGGGGAACGCCGAACTGCAGTCGATCCACGTCCATCCGGTCAAGGCGTTCCGGGGTGTCACACCCCGGGAAGCCGTGGTGGAGCCCTGGGGCCTGGCCGGAGACCGCCGCTGGGCCCTGATCGACGACGGGGGAAAGGTCGTCACACAGCGCGAGCAGCCGCGTCTCGCGCTGGCCGCCGCCGAGCCTCTGCCCGGCGGCGGCGTTCTTCTGTCCGCGCCCGGTCAGGAGCCGCTCACGGTCGCCGCCCCGGAGCCGACGGCGACGGTGCCGACGCACGTCTTCGGCACGAAGGTGGAAGCGGTTCCGGCCTCCGACGCGGCTCACGACTGGTGTTCCGGCTATCTGGGCGCCTATGTCCGTCTTGTCCACATGGACGATCCGGCCACCCGCCGTCCCGTCGACCCCGAGTACGCGCTGCCGGGCGAGACGGTGAGCTTCGCCGACGGCTACCCCCTGCTCGTCACCACCGTCGCCTCTCTCGACGCCCTGAACTCCCTCATAGCCCAGGGCGACGACGCCGCCGAGGGCCCGCTGCCCATGAACCGTTTCCGGCCCAACGTGGTCGTCGCGGGCACCGAGCCCTGGGCCGAGGACCACTGGACGCGGATCGCCGTCGGCGAGGTGGTCTTCCGGGTCGCCAAGGCCTCCGGGCGCTGCGTCGTGACCACGACCGACCAGGACACCGCCGTACGCGGCCGTGAGCCCCTGCGCACCCTCGCGCGGCACCGCAGGCTCGGCACCCGGCTGCTCTTCGGCCAGAACCTGGTGGCCCTCACGCCCGGCACGATCCGGGTCGGGGACCCGGTGCGGGTGCTGTCGTAGCGAAACGGCTCGGCGGGCGGGGAACCCAGGGGCGGGGCCCGGTCGTTGAGACGACGTGAGAATTGCGTGAGAGGCCCGGGGCCAGGAGTGATCTCGCTCTCTCTTGGCCCGGGCCGGGGGGTGAGCGGCTCCGCCGGGGGTTATCACGGAGCGGAATGGGGGTGGGGACGTGCGAGCAATCCGCGGCCTGTGGCGCTGGCGGCGCAATCCGCTGCGCCGCGCGACCGATCTGGCCGAGGCCTGGGCGGCCCTCGTGGCGCTGGTGCTGGTCACCGTGGCCGCGCCCGTGATCGGCTGCCTGGTCGGCGCGGCCGCCCAGGACACCCTGCAGCGCTCGGTGCGGGAGCAGCAGCACACCCGCCACCTCGTCACGGCCACGGTGGTCCGCGGGCTGGGCAGCGCCCCGGTGGAGACCGACCCCGACACCAGCGCCGCGCACGAAACCCGCAGCCGCGTCGTCGCCGACTGGACGGCACCGGACGGCACCCGGCAGCACGGACCCGCCCTGACGAACCTCAAGTCCCCGCACGCGGGCGACCACTTCAGGCTCTGGACGGATCCGCACGGCCGAATAACGACCCGCCCGCTGGACTCCCCCACGGCGACGACGCACGCGGTGCTCGCCGGATTCGGCGCGGCCCTGCTGACCGCGGGCCTGGTCGAGAGCGGCCGGCGCCTGATCGTCTGGCGCATGGTCCGCCGCCGGTACGCGCGTTGGGACCAGGCCTGGGACCGGGCGGGCCCGGACTGGGGCAAGGCGGGCACCGGCAGCTGACGGCCTTCCGTCTCTGGTCAACCCACCACCCGCGCGCACGCTACGGTGGACCGGCCGACTCGCTTCGGCATCAAAACCCGCGTACTACGAGGTGGGGGCACAGCAACGCCATGGCACAGGGCACGGTCCAGGTGACGCACACCGGTACATCGCGGTGGCGGCGCCGCACGGGTGAGTACGCTTCGCTCGCCGCAGCCCTGGAGGCCGCAGCCGACGGTGACGTCCTCACCATCGCCCCCGGCACCTACCGGGAGAACCTCGTCGTCCAGCGGTCGGTGACCCTGCGCGGGCCGGAGGGATCGCCGGGCTCGGTGCGGATCGCGCCCGTGGACGGGGTGCCGCTGACCGTGCGGGCCTCCGCGGTGGTGCAGGACCTGCACGTGGAGGGTCAGGACGCGGCGGCGCCCGCCCTGTTGGTGGAGGAGGGCACGCCCGAGCTGATGGACGTGCGGATCGTCACCCGGTCCGCGGCGGGCATCGAGGTGCGGGGCGGGGCGCGTCCGACCGTACGGCGCTGCACCGTGGACAACCCGGCCGGCATCGGCATCGCCGTCCTCGACGGCGGCGGCGGGGTGTTCGAGGAGTGCGAGGTCGTCGCGGCCGGGCAGGCGGGCGTGGCGGTCCGCGGCGGCGGCCATCCCCGCCTGGAGCGGTGCCGGGTGCACCACGCCTCCGGCACTGGGCTGACCGCCACCGGCGAGAACTCCGCGCTGGAGGCGGTCGGTTGCGAGGTGTACGAGGTCCGGGGCTCCGGGGTGCAGGTCACCCAGCGGGCCACGGCGCACCTGACCGACTGCGATGTGCACCGCACCACGGCCGACGGTGTCACGCTCGACACGGACGCGGTGCTCACGCTCGCGGACTGCCGGATCCACGACATCCCGGAGAACGCGGTCGATCTGCGCTCCCGTTCGGTGCTCACGCTGACCCGCACGACGGTCCGTCAGTTCGGGCGCAACGGTCTGTCGGTGTGGGACCCGGGCACCCGGGTGGACGCCAACCAGTGCGAGATCTTCGACAGCACCGGCGACTATCCGGCGGTGTGGGTGAGCGACGGCGCCACCGCGGTGCTCGAGTCCTGCCGGGTGCACGACGTGCCGGACGCGCTGTTCGTGCTGGACCGCGGCTCGCGCGCGGACGTCGTGGACAGCGATCTGTCCCAGGTGCGCAACACGGCCGTGTCGGTGAGCGACGGCGCGACCGCGCAGCTCGACGACTGCCGGATCCGGGAGGCGGCCACCGGCGCCTGGTTCCGCGACCACGGCAGCGGCGGCACGCTCAACAACTGCACTCTGGACGGCACCCAGACCGGTGTGATCGTCACCAAGGGCGCCGACCCGACCATCGAGCGGTGCACGGTCGACTCCCCGGCCGAGGCGGGATTCTATGTGTCCGCGGGCGGCCGGGGCAGCTTCCTGAACTGCCGGGTCAGCGGCAGCGGCGGCTACGGCTTCCATGTGCTCGACGGCTGCCGTACGACGCTGAGGAAGTGCCGTACGGAGCGCTGTGCGCGCGGCGGTTACGAGTTCGCCGACGCGGGGCCGGACGCGGGGGCCGGGACGGGCCCGGTCGTGGAGGACTGCACCAGCGACGAGAGCGGCAGCCTGAGGCCACCGCCGGCCCACGAGGCGGCCGTACAGACCTCCTCCCCCTCGCCCGGACTGCTCGGCGCGATCCCCGGGCAGCGCACCACGGAGCAGGAGCCGCTGGTCGCCGCGGCCGAGCCGGATCAGCCGGCCCGGACGTCGAAGGCCGTGCTCGGTGAGCTGGACGCGCTGGTGGGCCTGGAGAGCGTCAAGCGTGAGGTGCGGGCGCTGACCGACATGATCGAGGTGGGCCGGCGCCGGCAGCAGGCGGGTCTGAAGGCGGCCTCGGTCAAGCGGCACCTGGTCTTCACCGGCTCCCCCGGTACGGGCAAGACGACGGTCGCCCGGCTGTACGGCGAGATCCTCGCCTCCCTCGGGGTGCTGGAGAAGGGCCATCTGGTCGAGGTGTCCCGGGTCGACCTGGTCGGCGAGCACATCGGCTCCACCGCGATCCGCACCCAGGAGGCCTTCGAACGGGCACGCGGCGGTGTGCTGTTCATCGACGAGGCCTACGCGCTGTCCCCGGAGGACGCCGGGCGGGACTTCGGCAAGGAGGCCATCGACACGCTGGTGAAGCTGATGGAGGACCACCGGGACGCGGTGGTGGTGATCGTCGCCGGCTACACGGCCGAGATGGAGCGCTTCCTCTCCGTCAACCCCGGTGTGGCCTCCCGCTTCTCACGGACCATCACCTTCCATGACTACGGCCCCGAGGAGCTGCTGCGGATCGTGGAGCAGCAGGCCGACGAGCACGAGTACCGGCTGGCGCCCGGTGCTTCGGAGGCCCTGCTGAAGTACTTCACGGCGATCCCGAAGGGCCCCGCGTTCGGCAACGGCCGTACGGCGCGCCAGACCTTCGAGGCGATGGTGGAACGGCATGCGAGCCGCGTCGCGCAGCTGGCGGACCCCAGCACCGACGACCTCACCCTGCTGTACGCGGAGGACCTGCCGGAGCTGCCCTAAGAGCCCGGCGCCCCCGGTACCGGGCGCTGCCCCGGGAGGTCCGGGTGCAGGCGGGCCAGCAGGCGGGCTCTCTCCCGCGCGAAGGCCGGGTCCGCCTGGTAGTCGGAGTGGCCGAGGATCGGGGCCGGGAGCGGGTGCCGGGGAGTGCGGCCGTAGGCGAGCGGGTCCCTCAGGGGCTCGTGGTCGACCTCCGGGCCGCAGTCGCCGGGGAGGCGGACCGGGCCGCCGATGGGGTCGGTGCGGCGGTAGAGGTTGCGCCAGCAGGCCACGTCGGCGTGCAGGGCGGCCAGGGCCGGTGGGCCGAAGTGCGCCGGGAACCAGCGGCCGTACAGGCGCTCCAGCGGGGAGCCGTAGGTGAGCAGGGCGACCCGCTTGCGTACGGACGGGGTCAGCTGCCAGGCCGCGGCCGCGGCCAGGACGCTGCCCTGGGAGTGACCGGAGAGGACCAGGCGGCCGCCGGTGTGCCGGGTCCAGGTCGCCATCCGCCAGGTCAGGTCCGGCACCGCGCGCTCGGCGTAGCAGGGCGGGGCGAAGGGATGGGCGGCGCGCGGCCAGAAGGTTCCGACATCCCAGAGGATGCCGATGGTGCGCCGGGCGGAGGCGTCCCGGTAGGCGCGCCGGGCCCAGGTGACGAACAGCAGGAAGCCCACGCCGACCAGCCAGGAGCCGAGCGTCTGCGAGGTCTCGGCCACGGCCTGGACGAGGTCGTAGGTCCGCCGGGCCGCGCCTTCCGGGGGCTGTCCGGTGGCCAGGGCGCCGGCCAGTGCGGCGGCGCCGAGCAGCAGGGTGGTGGCGGCCAGTACGGCGACGACCAGCGGTGCTCGGTCGGTGAGGCCGGCCATGGCGCGGGCCTGGGCGATGGCGCGGGTGCGGGACGGGTCCTCGGGCTCGCCGGGGTGCTCGTCGCGTACGCGGTCGCGTTCGGCGCGGGCGAGCCGTGCGGTGCGCAGGGCCAGGTGGGCGGCGACGGCGAGCAGCACCGCGAGGATCGGCGGGATCGCGGACGCCTGCCAGGTCAGCAGTACCGGGGGCCCGTCGAGCAGGGCCCGGGTGCCGTCCAGCCAGTCGGCGACCCGCTGCGCCACGCCGCCGGACATCACACCGCCGAGCGCGCAGGCGAGCAGTGCGACCGCCGGCCCGCCGAGGCCGCGCATCCCGGCGTGCCGGTCCGGGTGCCGGCGGTACAGGTCGTGGGCGACGACGGCGAGGACGACGACGAGCAGGCCCTGGGCCAGCATGAGGCCGCCGAAGGCCGGGTCCCCGGGCAACCTCCCGGCGGACCGCCAGCCGGGGCGGGACCAGCCGGCGTACAGCACGGTGAGCAGGAGCAGGCCGAGGGCGCCGAGCGGCAGGCGGCGTACGAGGTGGCGGTCGAGCTGCTGGTCGAGGCGGTTCTCGCTGCGGCCCCGGCGGCAGACCACGCCCACCACGGCGGCCGCGCAGCCGAGCAGCGCCGCGGCGAGGATCCAGCTGAGGGCGTCCAGGGCCGCGGGGCCGCCGGAGCGGTGGTCGAAGCGGGCCGCGGGTGTGACGACCGCGGCGGCGACGGTGAGCAGGCCCGCCGCGGTGTGGGCCGCGCGCAGCCGGGCCACCAGGCGCCGGCCGTACCAGAAGCCGGGCCGGGCGAGGGCGCTGCCGTCGGTCTCCGGCTCGGGGTCGCGGGACATCGGCCGGTGGGACTCGTACGCGCTCCAGGTGCGGTGCGAGAGGTACCAGAGCAGGGCGGTGAGCGCGGCCGGGACCGACGCGGCCAGGGCGAGCCGGCGTCCGGGCAGGCTCCACCACCCGTCATCGGTGGCGGCCGGTGAGAGGAAGCCCAGCCAGGAGTGGCGGTGGGCGCAGGCGGCGACGCCCGCGCACTGCCAGGCGACCAGGTCGAGGGCGACCTCGCAGGCCGCGGCCACCAGCAGCACCGTGAGGGTGAGGGCGGCCAGGCGCACGAGGAGGCCGTAGAACCGCACGGTGCGTCCGCGACCGTCGGCGGCGGGGCGCATCCAGTGGGCGAGGTTGACCACCATGAAGGGCAGTAAGAGGAGCCATAAGGCGCGGCTGCCGTCGCCTGAGGTGAGGTTGCACCAGACGTACGCCTCCTGCACCGGCTCGCTGTGCGGCCCTTGCCCGGCCGGGGCGTCCACGGTGTGATCGGCGCGCCGGAAGACCGCGGCGGTGTCGTCGCCGGTGATCCGGACGGTGCGCGGGTCGTCGAGCATCTTCTCCGGGGTGGTGCCGCCGACACCGTGCACCAGGAGTTCCAGCTCGGGCTCCGCCTCTGTGGCCTGCGCGGCGGAGCGGTCCGTCTCCCGCGCGGCGATGCGTTCCTGTGCACGTTCCACTGTTCTCGCACTTCCCCCGTGATGCGCCTCAAGGCATGTGTTCGTGCGCGCATCAGGATCTCCGTTTCGCGGGGCGACGTACACCTCTCGTCACGGAATCTCCCCGATCCGTGTGACGACGGGTGGGAGACGTGATGCCTGGATGTGCCCGCATGACATGAGCGCGTCGTAACAGGTAGTGGCACAACCGGTACCCTCCCGTGAAAGGATGGGACCGCCGCACACCGAAGACGGATGGAATGTCCAGGTCGGAGTGGGTGCGGCGGGCGTGTCGGACGGATTGCGGCGAAAGGACCGGAGCGTACGTGAGTGAGAATCAGAACCTCCTCGCCGAGCAGCGCCGCGCCCTGATCGTGGACGAGGTCCGGCGCCGGGGAGGCGTGCGGGTCAACGAACTGACCCGCAAGCTCGGCGTGTCGGACATGACCGTCCGCCGCGACCTCGATGCGCTGGCCCGCCAGGGCGTGCTGGAGAAGGTGCACGGCGGCGCGGTCCCGGTGGTCGAGGCGAGCACCCATGAGCCGGGCTTCGAGGCCAAGTCGGGTCTGGAGCTGACCGCCAAGGAGGACATCGCGCGTGCCGCCGCCCGGCTGGTCACCCCTGGTACGGCGATCGCCCTGTCCGGCGGTACGACGACCTACGCGCTCGCGCAGCACCTGCTGGAGGTGCCCGATCTGACCGTGGTGACGAACTCGGTGCGGGTCGCGGACGTCTTCCACTCGGCGCAGCGCACCTCGGGGCAGCGCCAGGGCGCGGCCACGGTGGTGCTGACCGGCGGGGTGCGCACCCCGTCCGATTCACTGGTGGGCCCGGTGGCCGACCAGGCGATCACCGCCCTCCACTTCGACCTGCTCTTCCTCGGGGTGCACGGGATATCGGTCGAGGCGGGCCTGTCCACGCCGAACCTCGCGGAGGCCGAGACCAACCGGCGGCTGGTGCAGTCGGCGCGCCGGGTCGTGGTGGTGGCCGACCACACCAAGTGGGGCACGGTGGGCCTCAGTTCGTTCGCCGCGCTGGAGCAGGTGGACACGCTGGTCACCGACGCGGGCCTGCCCACCGAGGCGCGGGCGGAGATCTCCGAGCATCTGCGGCGGCTGGTGGTGGCGGGCGAACCGGAAGAGGACGAGGACATCTGACAGAGCGTCAGCTAAGCTGCCCGGCGCAACGCCCCACCTTCACGAGGGAGTTCGTCGCCATGGCTCACCGTCTGCGCCCGATGGAGATCGACTTCGTCGAGACCGCCCCCGTACGGCTCGTGTTCACCCGGGACATCGCGGCCGCCCCCGACGCGGTCTTCCACGCGCTCGCCGAGGACGTGCCCGGCTGGCCGGAGTGGTTCTCGGCGGTGTCCTCGGCCCGCCCGACCGAGGGCGGGCGCGAGGTACGGCTCCGGGGCGGCACCCGTTTCCAGGAGTCGGTGCTGGTGGCGAAGGCGCCCGAGGTGTACGCCTACCGCGTCGACGTGACCAACACCCCGGGGGCCCGTGCCTGGATCGAGGAGTGGCGGCTCACCCCGGCCGACACCGGGACCCGGATCCGGATGGCCTTCGCCCTGGACGGCACGGCCGCGTTCCGCCTCGTGTGCCGCCTGGCCCGCCCCGGGGTGGGCACGGCGTTCCGGAACGCCGTGACGGCACTGGACCGGCGGCTGGGCGGATAGCGCGCGGCTGCGGACCTCGCGATCAGCACGGAGAGTGACCGGTTCGCCGCGCCCGGGCCGGCAGTCCACGGATGCGCCCCAAGCGGGCCGCACCCATGCTGGAGAGGGCCATGCAATCCGGACGAACGCGAGGAATTCCGTCATGACTGCCCAGCCCGCCATCGGCGCCGTCGTTCTGGAGCCCGCCTCCCAGGAACTGGCCGATGCCACCTCCCAGCCGCCGTTCCTGTACGAGATCGGCGTGGAGAAGGCCCGCAGGCTCCTCGACGACATCCAGGCGCAACCGATCGAGAAGCTCCCCGTCGACGAGGAGTGGGTCACCGTGCCCTTCGACGTCGACGGCGTGCGGGCCCGGATCGTACGGCCGCCGAGGGTGGCAGAGCCGCTGCCGGTGGTGCTGTACATGCACGGGGGCGGCTGGATCCTCGGCAACGCGGACACCCACGACCGGCTGGTGCGCGAACTCGCGGTCGGAGCCCGGGCCGCCGTCGTCTTCGTCGAGTACACACGCTCGCCCGAGGCCCAGTACCCGGTGGCCCTGGAGCAGGGTTACGCGACCGCCCAGTGGATCGTCCACCACGGCGCCCCGCGCGGGCTCGACGCCTCCCGGCTGGCGGTGGCGGGCGACTCGGTGGGCGGGAACATGACCGCGGCCCTGACTCTGCTGGCCAAGGAGCGCGGCGATTTCCGCTTCGTCCACCAGTCGCTCTACTACCCCGTCACGGACGCCGGGATGGACACGCCCTCCTACCGGCAGTTCGCCCAGGGCTACTTCCTCACCGCCAGGTCGATGGAGTGGTTCTGGGACGCCTATCTGCCGGAGGCCTCCCAGCGCTCGGCGATCACCGTCTCACCGCTGCGGGCGAGCCTGGAGCAGCTGGCCGGGCTCCCGCCGGCGTACGTGGTCGTCGACGAGGCCGACGTACTCCGCGACGAGGGCGAGGCCTACGCGGCCAGGCTCCGGGCCGCCGGTGTGCCGGTCACGACGGTCCGCTACGACGGGATCACGCACGACTTCATGATGCTGAACCCGCTCAGCGGCACGCAGGCCGCCCGTACGGCCGTGGCCCAGGCCGTCGCGGTGCTGCGCAAGGCCCTCGGCACCGCGGAGTGGTAGGACGCGAAGGACCGGCTCAGTCCGGCCACACGCCCGTGGCCAGCAGGGACTCGATCGCCGCCGTGTACGGGGCGATGTCCAGGCCCTGTTCCTCGAGCCAGGTGTCCGAGTAGTACTTGTCGAGGTAGCGGTCCCCCGGGTCGCACAGCAGGGTGACCACGCTGCCGGTGCGCCCCTCGGTCACCATCTCGGAGACGATCTTCAGCGCGCTCCACAGGCCCGTGCCCGTCGAACCGCCCGCCTTGCGGCCGATGGCCCGCTCCAGGGCGCGTACGGCGGCCACGCTGGCCGCGTCCGGGACCTTCATCATCCGGTCGATGGCGCCGGGCACGAAGCTCGGCTCCATGCGCGGCCGGCCGATGCCCTCGATGCGGGAGCCGCAGTCGCAGGTGACGTGCGGATCACCGGTCGTCCAGCCCTCGAAGAAACAGGAGTTGTCCGGGTCGGCGACGCAGATGCGGGTGTCGTACTGCATGTAGTGGACGTAGCGCGCGAGGGTCGCCGAGGTGCCGCCGGTGCCGGCCGTGGCCACGATCCAGGCCGGCTCCGGGAACCGCTCCAACTCCAGCTGACGGAAGATGGATTCGGCGATGTTGTTGTTGCCGCGCCAGTCGGTGGCCCGCTCGGCGTAGGTGAACTGGTCCATGTAGTGGCCGCCGGTCTCCACCGCGAGGCGGGCGGACTCCTCGTACATCTTCCGGGAGTCGTCCACGAAGTGGCACTGTCCGCCGTGGAACTCGATCAGGCGGCACTTCTCGGCGCTCGTCGTGCGCGGCATGACCGCGATGAAGGGCACGCCGATCAGCTTGGCGAAGTAGGCCTCGGAGACGGCCGTCGAGCCGCTGGACGCCTCGATCACCGGGCGACCCGGGCGGATCCAGCCATTGCACAGACCGTAGAGGAACAGCGAGCGGGCCAGCCGGTGCTTCAGGCTGCCGGTGGGGTGCGTCGACTCGTCCTTCAGGTAAAGGTCGATGCCCCACCGCTCGGGCAGCGGGAACTTGAGCAGGTGCGTGTCGGCCGAGCGCTGGTTGTCGGCCTGGACCTTGCGGACGGCATCTTTCAGCCAGTCACGGTAGGCGGCGTCGCTGCGGTCGACGTCGAGGGTGGCGCCGGTCCGGGTCTGTGGGGTGGTGCTCACGGCGGGGCTCCTTAGGCTGGGCACCGACCGCGCCTCGCGCAGCCGGCACCTCGATCATAAGCACCTTCCGCACCGCTTCCCACCTGCATAAACGCATCTTTGAGCCACCCAAAGACAGGCTGGGGCACGCCCCAGCGCGGCCCCCGGGGGCGCATTGGCGCGAGTGCTCCGGCCCCCCGTCGCAGGCGCCCCGTGCGTACTGGTGCTCCAGGCCGCATCGGGGCAGACTGCACCGGACGGGACGATCGTCCCGAACACGGGCGCACACTGGATCACGAACAGGGGCGCACTGGACCAGCAGAGCCGGTACGACCGGACACGGGCCGGATCCGGACCCACGCGGGCCGGGGTCCGGCGAGCGACGCGCAAGGGGGCGGCGAAGGATGGCGGAGCCGGAGTTCACGGCCACGGGCGTGCGGATAGGCAAGCGGATGCGTTCGCTCACCCGGGCCGGAAAGGTCCGGATCAGCGACGGCAGGGTGGAGTTGCTCAACAGCTACGGCAGCGAGATCGACAGCGCACCCGTGCAGGCGGTGCGCGCCTCCAAGCCGTGGTTCGCCCCGGAGGACCGGGCGCTGGCGGACCTCAACGGCAACCGGTACCTGCTGACGCTGGGCGAGCAGGACCCCGCTCCGGGTGAGCCGGGGCCACCGGCGGCGCGGCGGTTCATCGAAGCGGTGCGCAGGGCGGCTGGGCGCGGCGGCTGAGCCGGGCCTGACCTGGGTCTGGTCGCGGCGAGTTGCGGGAGTGCACGCGCTGCGTCACGCTGGTCTCACGTCACTCTGGGTTTACCGGCGATAACGCTGCGAACCAGCCCGCCGGCCACGACAGCAGGCGGACGTTTGGACGCAAGCACCCTGCTGGATCCGTTGTTCTCCGTGTTCCTCCGGTTCCTCCGGACCTCACATCGGGGAGTCGCAGCCGTGATCAGTCACCCAAGCAGGCACTGCACGGTGGAGCTCCAAGCCCTGCCGTCGCGGATCGGCCAGGTCCGCAGAATCGTATCTGCACAGTTGCGCTACTGGCATATGGACCCGTTGATAGACCGGGCCGCGCTCGGTGTGACCGAGCTGCTCAGCAACGTCCACCGGCATGCCCGGCCCGACAAGTCGTGCACCGTCGAGCTGGAACTGCTGGTCGACCGGCTCACGGTCTCCGTGCGCGATCACGATCCGCGCCTTCCGGTGGTGGCCGACACGACGGACGCCTCTCCCCTGGCCACCTGTGGGCGGGGGCTGGCGATGGTGGCCGCGATGAGCGAGAGCTGGGGCGCACGCCCGGACGGCGACGACGGCAAGGTCGTGTGGTTCACGCTGCCCGCGGCGCCGTCCACGGCCCAGCGACAGCCGGCCCGCTCGCCCCGTCCCGTGGCCGAGCCGCAGCCGGTGCCCCGGCTCACCGAGGTGCAGCCGGCACCGGCCCCGGTCGCCGCTGCTCCGACCCCCGTGGTGGCCCACGCCTCGGCCGCGGCACCCGCTCCCGCCCGGTCGGCTGTCCCCGGCTGACCGGGCGGTGAGTCGATCACCTGCCGCGGCGGCTACCGCCGCACTTCCGAAGGGCGGCGCCGCACGGCGTCTCACTCGGTGGCGATCGCGCGCAGTACGTCCAGGCGGGCCGCTCGACGGGCCGGGCGCAGGCCCGCGAGGGCACCTGCCGCCAGGCCGACCAGGACGACCACGGCGAGTCGGGCGGGTGGGAGTGCGAAGGCGAACGCGGTGTCGCTCGCGCCGTCGGAGGCCTTGACCAGGACCCAGCCCAGGAAGCTGCCGAGCGCGAGTCCGCCGGCCGTGCCGAATGCGGCGACGAGGACCGACTCCCAGCGGACCATGGCCCGCAGCTGGGCCCGGGTCTGGCCGACGGCCCGCAGCAGGCCCAGTTCCCTGGTGCGTTCGTGGAGCGCGAGGGTCAGTGTGTTGGCGATGCCCAGCAGGGCGATGACCACCGCGAGGGCGAGCAGGGCGTAGACGAGGGTGAGCATCATGTCGATCCCGCCGGCCGAGGACTGCGCGTACTCCTCCCGGGTCTGCACCTCGGGGTTGCCGTACCGGGCGGCCGCCTTCCGCACGGCAGCCTTGCCCGCGTCGGCGCTCACGCCGTGCTCGAAGGTGACGGCGATCAGCGTGTCGGCGTCCTGGGTGCGGTGCGGCGCCCAGGCGGCGCGGGTGATGACGTAGTCGCCGGCGAGTTCGGACTGGCCGTAGACGGCACGGACGGTGAAGTTCTGTGTCCTGCCGTCGGTGAAGGTGAGCCGGGCCGTGTCGCCGGTGTGCAGACCTTGGCGGTCGGCCTCCGCACGGGTCAGCGCGATGCCGTCGGTGCCGAGGTCGCGCAGGGATCCGGTGACCGTGCCGAGGTCGAAGGTGCGGGCGAGTGCGGCCGGGTCGGTCACGGTCAACGCCCGCCCCTTGCCGTCCACTTCGGCGACCCCGCGGCCGAGTCCCACCGCGGTGTCCACCTCGGGCAGCCGCTGCAGGGCCGGGGCGAGCCGGGGGCTGAGCCCGCTGCCGCCCGCGCCGAACGAGGGCGTGCTGACGGCGACGTCGCCCGCGAAGGACCGGGACACCGTCCGGTCCATGGTGGCCTTCAGCGAGGCGCCGAACACGGTGAACAGCGACACGACGGCCACGCCGATCATCAACGCGCTCGCGGTGGCGGCCGTCCGCTTCGGGGTGCGCAGTGCGTTGCGCCGGGCGAGGGCGCCGGTGACACCGCGGACCCGGTCCAGGGGTGCGCCGAGGAGTCGTACGGCCGTGGTGGCGGCGACGGGGCCCAGCACCACGAAGGAGACCAGGGCCAGCAGCGCGCCGAGGCCGGCCAGCCACACGGACGGTGAGACGAGAACGCCGGTGAGGGCCGCCGCGAGAGCCGCCGCGGCGAGGACTGTTCCGGCGACCGCGCGGAAACGGGACGCGCCGGAGGAGTCGACGGCCGTCTCGCGCAGCGCGGCCAGCGGGGCGGTGCGGCCGGCCCGTACGGCGGGCAGCAGCGCGGAGCCCAGGCAGACCACGATGCCCACGGCGAGCGGCAGGGCCATCGACAGCGTCTTGATCACCAGGTCGCCGTCGGGGAAGGGGAATCCGATCGCCGGGAACAGCGCCTGGAGCCCGGCGGCGATGCCGATGCCGCCCGCGAGCCCGGCACCCGAGGCCGTGACGGCGACGCCGCAGGCCTCGGCCAGAGCGGCCGCGGACACCTGGCGGCGGGAGGCGCCGAGGGCGCGCAACAGGGCGTTCTCGCGGGTGCGTTGGGCGACGACGATCGCGAAGGTGTTGTGGATGGAGAACGTGGCGACGAGCAGCGCGACGCCGGAGAAGACGAGCAGGAAGGTCGTGAAGAGGGTCAGGAACTGGCTGGAGATCATGTCGTTGTTCTCCTGCGCCGACTGCTGGCCGGTGATGGCCTCGACCCCCTTGGGCAGCACGGGAGTCAGCCGCCGGACCAGTTCCCGCTGGCTCACCCCGGGGCCGGCCCGCACCTGGATGCTCGCCGCCCGGCCGGGCCGCGCGGTGAGGTACTTCTCGGCGTCGGCCTGGGTCATGCCGGTGAAGGTCACCTGGGCCATGCCGTCCTGGCCGCCGAAGGTCGCGAGGCCGACGATGGTCACCCTGACCGGGTCCGGGGTGCGCAGGGTGGTGGTGTCACCGATCTTCAGGCCGCCCTTCTTCGCGGCTCCCCGGTTGACCACGACCTCGCCGGACCGCGCGGGGAGGCGCCCCTCGGCGAGCTGGTACGGGTTGAGCTTCGGGTCGGTGATCCAGTTGCCGGCGAGGGTCGGCGGGCCCTGACCGCCGACGGGCTTTCCGTCGGTGCCGACGAGTTGACCTGCGCCCTGGATGTTCGGGGCGGCGGCCGCCACCCCTGGGACGCGCTCGACGGTCCGCACCAGCGAGGTGCCGACGGGCCGTCGTACGCCCTGGGCCTCGCCGGGTGTGGTGATGGCGTCGGCGCCGCGTACGACGGCGTCCGTGCCGCTGGTGGCCTCGCCGAACATGGAGCCGAAGCTCGCGCGCAGCGTGTCGCCCATGACCAGGGTGCCGGCCAGGAAGGCGACGCCGAGGAACACGGCGAGGAACGTGCCGGCGAAGCGCCGCCGGTGTGCGCGCAGCGAGGTGAGGCTGAGCCGGAGCGATGCGTTCATGACCGCACCTCGAAGGCCTTCATGCGGTCCAGGACCTTGTCGGCGGTCGGGGACGCCATGCGGTCGACCAGCCGCCCGTCGGCGAGGAAGAGGACCTCGTCGGCGTGGGCGGCGGCCACCGGGTCATGGGTGACCATGACGACCGTGCGGTCCATCTGCCGTACGGCGCGGCCCAGGAGGGCGAGGACCTCGCCGCCGGAGCGGGAGTCGAGGTTGCCGGTCGGCTCGTCGGCGAAGACCACGTCCGGGCGGCCCGCGAACGCCCGCGCCACGGCGACGCGTTGCTGCTGTCCGCCGGACAGCTCGGAGGGCCGGTGGTGCAGCCGGTCGCCGAGCCCGACGACGTCCACGAGCGCGTCGATCCATTCCCGGTCGCCCCGCCGTCCGGCGAGGTCCAGGGGCAGGGTGATGTTCTCCGCGACGGTCAGCGTCGGCACCAGGTTGAACGCCTGGAAGACGAAGCCGACCCGGTCGCGGCGCAGCAGGGTGAGACGGCGGTCGTCCAGCGCGCCCAGCTCGGTGTCACCAATGTAGGCGGCCCCCGAGGTGAGCGTGTCGAGGCCGGCCGCGCAGTGCATCAGGGTGGACTTGCCGGAGCCCGAGGGGCCCATGATCGCGGTGAAGCGGCCGGCGGGGAAGCCGACGTCCACGCCGTCCAGGGCGCGTACGGCGGTGTCGCCACGGCCGTACTCCTTCACCGCGCCCACGACGCGGGCCGCCGTGCGCAGCTCGGTCGTCGTGGTCATGCCGCACCACCCTTGCCGAGGCGGCCGAACTGCTCCTCCAGGACGGAGAGGCGGCGCCAGTACTCGTCCTCGTCGATCTCGCCGGAGGCGAAGCGGCGGCCGAGGACCGCGAGCGGCGAGTCGCCCGCCGGGCGTGCGCCGTCCATGGGCCGCCAAAGACCGCCGCGGCCGCGCCAGACGGTGCGGCGCAGGAAGGTGACGGCGCCGATCACGACGACCGCCCAGATCAGCGGGAAGAACAGGATCCACGGGCCGGGTCCGCCGTCCCAGTTCGCCAGGGTCTGCATGTCGGTTCAACTCCCTTGTCGGCAGGGTCTTCGGGTGATGCCACGAGAGTCCCTCCGGCAGGGGGTGCGGGTCGTCGTGCGGCCGGCGGCAGTACGCGTACCCCTGCGGGAGTACGACGAGGGAACGCGGCTGCTCCCTGGGGACTGGCGGATTGTAACTACTAGTATGTACAGTCCTCTCATGAGCACCTCGGAGCGACTGATCGAGTCCACCCGCGAGCTGCTGTGGGAGCGCGGCTACGTGGGCACGAGCCCCAAGGCGATCCTGGAGCGCGCGGGAGCCGGCCAGGGCAGCATGTACCACCACTTCAAGGGCAAGCCGGACCTGGCGCTGGCGGCGATCCGGCGGACCGCCGAGGAGCTGCGGGCGACCGCCGAGGGCGTGCTCGACGGGCCGGGCACACCGTACGAGCGCATCGAGGCGTATCTGCTGCGCGAGCGCGATGTGCTGCGCGGCTGTCCGATCGGCCGGCTGACCATGGATCCGGACGTGATCGCGAGCGACGAGCTGCGCGCGCCGGTGGACGAGACGATCGCGTGGATCCGCGCGCGGATCGCCGGGATCGTCGAAGAGGGCAAGCGGCAGGGGCAGTTCGCGCCAGGCCTGGACGGCGAGGAGATCGGCGCGGCCGTCCTCGCGACCGTGCAGGGCGGTTACGTCCTCGCGCGTGCCTCCGGCTCCCCCGCCGCGTTCGACGCCGGCGTCCGTGGCCTGCTCTCCCTGCTCGCACCCCGAACTCCCTGACTGGAGAACCGATTTCCGTGCACATCACCAGACGGCGTCCCGACAGCGTGCAGGGTCCGGCGGAGAACTTCACCGGCTCGGTGTGGCTGGACGAGATAGCCGCACCCGCCGCCCCGTCCCGGCTGCGCCTGTTCAACGTTCACTTCGCGCCCGGCGCGCACACCGCCTGGCACCGGCATCCGCACGGCCAGGTGCTGCACGTCCTGGAGGGCGAGGGGCTGGTGCAGCGCAAGGGCGGTGACGTGGAGGAGATCCGTGCGGGCGACACGGTGTGGATCGAGCCGGGCGAGTGGCACTGGCACGGTGCCGCGCCGCGCACCTTCATGACCCACCTGGCGGTCGTGGAGGCCGCGGCGGACGGCACGACGACCGAGTGGCACGAGCACGTGACCGAGTACCCCGCCTGAGACACGTGACCAACTCCCCCACCTGAGAAGGGAATCGCGACATGCACGCCATGCAGTACGAGTTCACCCTCCCCGCGGACTACGACATGGGCGTCATCCGCTCCCGCGTCGCCCGCGTCGCGCATCTCCTGGACGACTGGGACGGCCTCGGCATCAAGACATACGTGCTGCGCGAACGCGGGGTGCACGGCTCGCCGGTGAACCAGTACGGGCCGTTCTACCTCTGGAACACCATGGAGGGCATGAACAGCTTCCTCTGGGGAGGCGCCTTCCAGGGACCTGTCGACGACTTCGGGCGGCCCGCGATACGTCAGTGGACAGGCCTGGCCTTCGAGGAGGGCGCCGCCGCCGGCTCCTCCGCCGCGTATGCCGTGCGGCGGCGCCGACCGGTGCCGGACGGCGTGGAGTTGGCCGCGTTCATGGCGGACGCGGCGAGCGAGACCGGGCGGCTGGCCGCGGAGAACGGGGCGGTGCTGGCTGCGGCCGCGGTCGACACGCGCGCGTGGGAGGTGGTCCACTTCTCTCTCTGGGCGCACGACACGCCCAAGGCCGAGGGCGACGTGTTCGAGGTGCTGCACCTGTCGGCGCCCGGGCGGGGTGACCTGCCGCGCGGGCGGCAGTGGTGAGCACGGTCCGTACGGTCCTCGGTGACATCCGCCCCGAGGAGTTGGGCGCGTGCGACACGCACGACCATCTCTTCCTGCGCAGCCCGCAGTTGCCGGGCCAGGAGCTGGACGACGTGCCCGCCGCACGGGCCGAACTGGCGGCGTTCCGGTCGGCGGGTGGAGGGGCGGTCGTGCAGTGGACGCCGTACGGCATGGGCCGGCGGACGACGGACCTGCCGGGGCTGTCCCGGACCACGGGGGTGCACCTGGTCTGTGCGACGGGGCTGCACCAAGCGGCGCACTACGCCCCGGAGTTGCTCGACGGGCTGCGCGGCGGACTGTCCGAGCTGTTCGTCACCGAGCTGACGGAGGGCATCGGCACCTCGGGGGTCCGGGCCGGGCTGATCAAGGTGGCGGGCGGCTTCCACGCCCTGGACGCGCACGCCCGCTGGACGATGGCCGCGGCGGCCGAGGCCCACCGCGCCACCGGTGCGCCGATCGCCGTCCACCTGGAGCTGGGGACCGGCGCACTGGACGTACTCGACCTGCTGTGCGGCGAGTTGGGTGTGCCGGGGCACCGGGTGATCCTCGGGCACCTCAACCGCTCCCCCGACCCGGTGGTGCAGCGCGAGGCCGCCGCCTCGGGGTGCTGGCTGGCCTTCGACGGGCCGTCCCGCGCCCACCACGGCACCGACTGGCGGATGCCGGAGGCGGTCCGGGCCCTTGCGGAGGCCGGGTACGGGGACCGGCTGCTGCTCGGCGGGGACACGGTGGTCGCCGGGGCCCGGTCGGTGGACGGCGGGCCCGGGATGCCGTACCTGCTGCGCCGGGTGCGGCCGCGGTTGGCGGAGGCGGTGGGGGCGGGCCTGGTGGACCGGATTCTCATGGAGCATCCGGGGCGGGCGTTCGCGGTCGACTGGAAGTGACCGGCCGGTGGCCCGATCGTGTGGACCTTTGTCCCTCGGGACGGTTTCGGCGTCAGCGGCGGTCCGGAGGATGGGAGTCGGTACACCGCCGACCGGCTGCCCGAGGAAGTGAGACTGCCATGGCCCTGGAGATGCGCGACCGCTGCGAGCGCTGTGAGACCGCCGAGCTGCCCGCGGACGGTCCGGCGCGTATCTGCTCGTACGAGTGCACGTTCTGTGTGGCGTGCGGTGAGGCGATGGGGCAGATCTGTCCGAACTGCGGTGGGGATCTGGTCGCCCGGCCCCGGCGTGTGGCGTCGTAGGTCCGGGCCCCGTTCCGTTGTCAGTGCCGCTGGCTAACCTGCGCGTATGACCTCGACCGATGATGACCGCCGTTTTCCCGTCGCGCTCGCCGC
The DNA here is from genome assembly GCF_900215565.1 of Streptomyces sp. Ag109_G2-15. Taxonomy (NCBI): domain Bacteria; kingdom Bacillati; phylum Actinomycetota; class Actinomycetes; order Kitasatosporales; family Streptomycetaceae; genus Streptomyces; species Streptomyces sp. Ag109_G2-15. Next base: position 6,740,947 of record NZ_OCNI01000001.1, on the reverse strand, counting down.
GGCCCTTGCCCAGCCGTTCGAGTACGACGACGGGGACGGGGTCGACTTCGAGCCCTTCGACGCGTTCGTCTCCGCCGAGGAGACGACCGACTGGTTCCGGTCGTGGACCGGCAACAAGGAGGTGAGCGGCGATGCCTTCCGGGTGTTCGGCATGGACGGCACCGGAGGGTACGCGGCGTTCTGGCTGGTCCGCCCGGGCCGGGAACTCGCCGACCAGCCGGTCGTCTTCCTCGGCTCCGAGGGCGAGACCGGCGTCGTCGCGCGTGACCTGTCCGACCTCCTGTGGATCCTGGCCGACGGCGTCGGCCCCTTGGAGGCGATCGACGCCTACGACACGGGCATCGACTCCCGCCCGAACGTCGAACTGACCGCGGTGGCCGAGCGGTTCGCGCCCGAACGCAGGCAACCGGCCGCGACGCTGGTAGGGCTCGCCCGCGAGGAGTTCGGCGGCTTCGAGGAGGAGATGGCCCGGCTCTGCCGGTGAACCGGTGGCGCGGTCGGAGGCAGCGCGGGCGTCCCCTAGGCGACCCCGACCAGCGCCCCCAGGGGATCGTCCAGTACCGGCTGCCACGCCAACTCCGCCGCGCCGACCAGGCTGTTGTGGTCCAGGGTGCAGGGCAGGATGGGGACGCCGCCGCTCTGGCCCCACAGGCTGCGGTCGGCGACGACCGCGCGCAGGCGTTCGGGGTCGGCGTCGAGGAGGGTGCGGTGCAGGCCGCCGAGAATGATGCGGTCGGGGTTGAGGATGTTGACCAGGCCGGCGAGGCCCAGGCCGAGGCGGTCGATCAGGGCCTCGGCGGCGGTGCGGACGGCCGGGTCGGCGTACTGGGTGCGGAGCAGGTCGTTGGCCTGCTGGAGCAGGGAGACCTCGGGGCCCGGCTCGCGGCCCGCCTCGATGAGAAGGGCCAGCGGGTCCGCCTCGACGTCCAGGCAGCCCCGGCTGCCGCAGTGGCAGGGGCGGCCCTCCGGGTTGACGGTGAGGTGGCCGACCTCCAGGGCCAGGCCCGAACTGCCCGTGTGGAGGCGGCCGTCGAGGACCAGGGCCCCGCCGACGCCCCGGTGTCCGGTGGCCACGCACAGCAGGTCCCGCGCGCCCCGGCCCGCACCGTGCCGGTGTTCGGCGAGCGCGGCGAGGTTGACGTCGTTGCCCGCGAAGGCGGGGCCGGTGATGCCCGCGGCGCGGACGCACTCGGCGAAGATCCGGCGGACCGGTGCCCCCACCGGCCAGGCCAGGTGGAGGGGGTTGAGGGCCAGGCCGTCGGGTTCGGCGACGGCGGAGGGGACGGCCAGTCCGGCGCCGACGCAGCGGCGGCCCGTCGTAAGGAGGAGTTCGGCGCCGGCCTCCACCACGGAGCCCAGCACCTTCGCCGGGTCGGCGTCGACGGTCTCGCAGCCGGGCGCGGTCGCCACGATCCGCCCGCCGAGGCCGACCAGCGCGGCCCGGAACCCGTCGGCATGGACCTGCGCGGCCAGCGCGACCGGGCCGTCCTCGGCGACCTCCAGCCGGTGCGAGGGGCGCCCCTGGGAGCCGGCCGCCGCGCCCGGCCGGGCGTCGACCCGGATCAGCCCGAGCGCCTCCAGCTCGGCTGCCACCGCCCCGGCCGTCGCCCGGGTGACCCCGAGTTCGGCGGTGAGCACGGCCCGGGTCGGCGCCCGCCCCGTGTGCACGAGCTCCAGCGCGGGTCCGAGCGCACCGCGCCCCCGGTCCAGCCGCGCCCTCGAGGTGGTCCCTTCCCCCGCCTTCCGGGGGTCCGCCGTGCCGCTCATGAGGGTGAGTCTCCCATGATCCGCAGCTGTCGTGGCCGGTCCCACGATCTACAGCCCGCTCACCCTCAGGGTGATGTTCAGCCGCCCGGCGAGACCCAGCTCCGGCGGCCCCGTACCGGGGTGCACGCGGGGCACGCCGTGGTGGGCGAGCCGGGAGGGCCCGCCGAAGACGAACAGGTCGCCGCTGCGCAGTTCCACGTCGGTGTACGGCTTCGTGCGGGTCTCCGTGTTGCCGAAGCGGAAGACGCAGGTGTCGCCGAGGCTCAGCGACACCACCGGCGCGTCCGACTTCTCGTCGGCGTCGCGGTGCATGCCCATGCGAGCCTCGCCGTCGTAGAAGTTGATCAGCGCGATGTCGTACGGGTCCGCCGGTACCGCTTCCGGGCCGAGCGCGTCGGCCACGGCGGCGCGGGCCAGCTCGCCGAGCCAGGCCGGGAAGGGCTTCACGGGGGCGCCGTCGCCGTCGACGACCGTGCGGGCGTAGGCGTACGGGTACCAGTGCCGGCCAGGGCACTCGGGATTCTCCCGTACGGCTCGACCGCAGTTCGGGCACCGGCGTACGGGACCCCAGTGCCAGCCCAGGCAGACCTGCCGGGCGGTCATCGTGCCGCCGCCGGGCGTGTGGACCGTGCGCAGCCCGGCAGGGGGGCGTGCCCAGTCCCGGCAGGCGGCCAGGAGCGCGCGCTGCCGCTCGGCGGGCAGCCAGTGCGGGACGTGCACGGCGCCCGGTGCGACCTCGGCCCGCTCCCGCGGAAACAACTCCACGTCCATGCGCTCCATCCTGCCCGAGCGCCGTCCGACCGGGCCTGAGCTGCGGCTCGGCTAGCCTGGGGGGCGATGAACGACCGTATGACGACTCCGTGGGGCGAGTTCGAGCTGTCCCGCTTCCCCGAGGATCCCCGCGACCCGCTGCGTGCCTGGGACGCCTCCGACGCGTACCTGCTGCGGCACCTGGCCGAGGAGGGGGTGCCGCTCACGGGCGCGGTCGTGGTGGTCGGCGACCGCTGGGGCGCCCTCGCGACGGCGCTCGCACGGCACCGGCCGACGCAGATCACCGACTCCTTCCTGAGCCAGGAGGCGACCCGGGCGAACCTGGCGCGGGCCGGCGTCGAGCCCGGTGCCGTGGGCCTGCTCACCACCCAGGACCCGCCGCCGGAGCGGGTGGACGTGCTGCTGGTGCGCGTGCCGAAGAGCCTGGCGCTGCTGGAGGACCAGCTGCTGCGGCTCGCTCCCGCCGTGCACGCGGACACCGTGGTCGTCGGCACCGGGATGGTGAAGGAGATCCACACCTCCACGCTGCAGCTGTTCGAGCGGATCCTCGGGCCGACCCGGACCTCGCTGGCCCGGCAGAAGGCCCGGCTGATCTTCTGCACCCCGGACCCGGCCCTGGAGCGGCCCGCGAACCCGTGGCCGTACGGCTACGACCTGCCGGAGGACATCGGTACGGTCTCCGGGCGCACGGTCGTCAACCACGCGGGCGTCTTCTGTGCCGACCGGCTGGACATCGGCACCCGGTTCTTCCTCCAGCACCTGCCGCACACGGGCGGCGGGCGCGTGGTGGACCTCGGCTGCGGCAACGGCGTCGTCGGTACGGCGGTGGCGCTGGCCGATCCGCAGGCCGAAGTGCTGTTCGTGGACGAGTCGTTCCAGGCCGTGGCCTCGGCGGAGGCGACGTACAAGGCCAACGGGGTGCCCGGGCACGCCGAGTTCCGGGTCGGGGACGGGCTGGCCGGGGTGGCGCCCGGCAGTGTGGACCTCGTCCTGAACAACCCGCCGTTCCACGCCCACCAGGCGACGACCGACGCGACGGCGTGGCGGATGTTCACCGGGGCGAAGCGTGCGCTGCGCCCCGGCGGCGAGCTGTGGGTGATCGGCAACCGGCACCTGGGGTACCACGTCAAGCTGAAGCGGCTGTTCGGGAACAGCCGGCTGGTCGCGAGCGACCCGAAGTTCGTGGTGCTGAAAGCCGTCAAGCGGGGCTAGCACCGGGCTCTCGGCCCAGGACGCCGATGATGCGCGCGACCTCCCGGGCCATCGCCTCCCGGCCCACGCTGAGGTACTTGCGTGAGTCGACGGCCTCCGGGTGGGCGGCGAGGAAGTCCCGGATGGCGCTGGTCATGGCCGCATTCAGGGCGGTGCCGACGTTGACCTTGGCGATGCCGCCCGCGACGGCGGCGACCAGGCCGTCGTCCGGCACGCCGGAGGACCCGTGCAGGACCAGCGGGACAGTCAGCGCGGCGGACAGCCGCTTGAGCAGTCCGTGGTCGAGGGCGGCGGAGCGGGTGGTCATGGCGTGCACGCTGCCGATGGCCACGGCGAGGGCGTCGACCTCGGCGCGGGCGACGAAGTCGCGCGCCTGGTCGGGATCGGTACGGGCGCCGGGTGCGTGAGGGTCCAGCGCGGGCCGGCCGTCCTTGCCGCCGACCTGCCCCAACTCCGCCTCGATCCACAGCCCTTGGGCGTGCGCCCAGTCGGCGGCGGCCCGGGTCGCGGCCAGGTTCTCGGCGTAGGGCAGGCGGGCGGCGTCGTACATCACCGAGCTGAACCCGGCGCCGTGCGCCTGGCGCAGCAGGTCGTCGCTCTGCACATGGTCGAGGTGCAACGCGACGGGTACGTCGGCGCGTTCGGCGGCGGCGACGGCCGCGCGGGCGATCGGCAGGAGCCGTCCGTAGCGGAACTTGACGGCGTTCTCGCTGACCTGGAGGACCACGGGTGCGCCGGTGGACTCGGCGCCGGCGATGACGGCCTCGACGTGTTCCAGGGTGATGATGTTGAAGGCGGCGACGGCGGAGCGGGCTTCGGCGGCGCGGCTGATCAGCTCGCCGGTGGTCGCGAGGGGCACGGCTTGGCTCCCTTCCGGGGTGCGGGTCAGTCGGCGAGGATCACCGAGCGGGTGAGGTGGCGCGGCCGGTCGGGATCGAGGCCGCGGTGGGCGGCGACGGCGACCGCGAGGCGCTGGACGCGGACGAGTTCGGCGAGCGGGTCGAGCGTGCCCTCGACCCACCGGGCGCCCGTGGTGCGCACCTGCTCGGCGAGGCCTGCGGGCGCTTCGCCGAGCATCCAGGTCGCGGTGCCCTCGGTGGTGACGCTGATCGGCCCGTGCCGGTACTCCATCGCCGGGTAGGCCTCGGTCCAGGACAGCGAGGCCTCCCGCATCTTCAGGCCGGCCTCGCTCGCGAGACCGACGCTCCAGCCGCGGCCCAGGAAGCTGAACTGGGTGCAGTCCACGAGCCCTTCGGGCAGGGGAGACGCGAGGGCCGTGCGGGCGTCGGCGACGACGGCGTCGGTGTGCAGGCCGAGGTGGGTACGCAGGAGGGTGAGTGCGGTGGTCGCGAACCGGGTCTGGACGACGGAGCGCTCGTCGGCGAAGTCCAGCACGACCAGGTCGTCGGCGGCGGTCATCACGGGAGTGGCGGGGTCGGCGGTGAGGGCCGTCGTCCGCGTGGTCCCCCTCAACTGCCCGAGCAGGTCCAGCACTTCGGTGGTGGTGCCGGAGCGGGTGAGGGCGACGACCCGGTCGTACGACCGCCCGCGCGGGAACTCGGAGGCGGCGAACGCGTCCGTCTCCCCCTGCCCCGCGGCCTCCCGCAGCGCGGCCACCGCCTGCGCCATGAAGTACGACGTCCCGCACCCGACGATCGCGACCCGCTCCCCCGCACCCGGCAGCGCGTCGCCGTGCCGCCCCGCCTCCTCGGCCGCCCGTATCCAGCACTCGGGCTGACTGTTCAGCTCGTCCTCGACATGGCTCATGCCACACCCTCCCCTTGCTGATTGTTCCTGCAAGATATAGCGAGCTTTCGAGCACAATCAAGCATTCGAGCGCAGGGAGGGGTGCGCTAGGGTCGCCGGAGAGACGGAGAACGGAGGCTGCGGATGTCCCGGGACGCCCGCTGGAAGGCGCTGCTGGAACTGCTCGTCGAGCGCGGCCGGCTGGAGGTCGAGGAGGCCGCGGCCGAGCTTGAGGTGTCGGCGGCGACGATCCGCCGGGACTTCGACCAGCTCGCCGAGCAGCAGATGCTGGTGCGCACCCGGGGCGGGGCCGTGGTGCACGGGGTGTCGTACGAACTGCCCCTGCGCTACAAGACGGCCCGCCGCGCCTCCGAGAAGCAGCGGATCGCCAAGGCGGTCGCGGATCTCGTGGCGCCGGGCGAGGCGGTCGGGCTGACCGGCGGCACGACCACCACGGAGGTGGCCCGCGCCCTGGCGGTGCGCGGCGACCTCGGCACCGGCTCGCCGGCGCTCACCATCGTCACGAACGCCCTCAACATCGCCAACGAGCTCGCGGTACGCCCGCAGTTCAAGATCGTGGTGACCGGCGGGGTCGCGCGCCCGCAGTCGTACGAACTCATCGGTCCGCTCGCGGACGGCGTGCTCGGCCAGATCACGCTCGACGTGGCCGTCCTCGGCGTGGTCGCGTTCGACGTCACGCACGGCGCGGCGGCGCACGACGAGGCGGAGGCGGCGATCAACCGGCTGCTGTGCGAGCGCGCCGAGCGGGTGGTCGTGGCCGCCGACTCCAGCAAGCTCGGCCAGCGCGCGTTCGCCCGTATCTGCGCGGCGGAGCTGGTGGACACGCTCGTCACCGACACGGCGGTGGGGCAGGACACCGTGCGCCGCTTCGAGGAGGCGGGTATCCGGGTCCTCGCGGTGTGACGCTCCGGCGCGGGGCGTCAGAAGCCGCTGCGGTCGGCCTTCACGAACCCCGCGCCGCGCTGGTCGTTGCAGCCGGCCACCGCCCGGTCGGCCGGGTCCGGCCCGGCCTGCTGGGCCTGGAGCGCCACGCTCGCGAGGGTCAGCAACAGGTCGACGTCGCTCGCGGCGTCGAGCCTGAGGGTCACCCACTGCGAGCCCGGCACGATCCGGATGGCGCCCGTGTGCTTCAGGTCCTTGGCGAACCGGCGGATGGCCCGGTCGGTCAGCCGCAGATCGACATCGCGGTCGGAGTGGAAGTGGGCGATCTCGCCCTGGGCCGAACGTACGGCCTGCCCCAGGCCGCAGCTCGGGACGGCCTGTCTCAGGTCCGGCCAGGTCGCCAGTTGCGCGAGCGCGCGCGAGGCCAACGTCATGAGGCCATCATGGCCTGCTCACCCGCCCGCAACCAGCTCGTGAGCAAGCATTAACCGACCTGTAGCCATGACCGTTCCGGACGCCGCCGGGTGCGTCCGCGTCGCGAACAGGGGCCGTCGGACGCCTGGTTGACCCCATCGGGCTTCACCGGGATCCGGAAATCATCGCTGGTCAGAGGTGCTTCAGGCGCACACTCCGTCTATCGGATTCCCTATGACGAACAGCCTCACGTGTGACAAACCCGCGCGCCTGTTCTCATTCTTCGGAGCCTCCTGCCGTCCGAGCGCGGTCATGCCGAGATAGTTCCAGGTGCTCCCCATCGCCTCGTCACCGCGGTTGTTGATGAAATAGGTGCGGAACACCCGGTCGCTGTCGCGGGCATTCAGATGAGCCAGGTTGCCGACATGGTCGGCCACCATGGAGCAGCCGCGGCAGGCATGGTCGGGCCAGCCGAAGACGCCGGGCTCCACCGCCAGCCACGGCATGCGCCGACGCTTGGCGGCCAGTGCGTCACGGGCGTGGGTCAGCTGCTTCTCTTCCACGAGCAGTTGCCGGCGCGCGGCCTCCCACTCCTCCGACGAGACGATCGGGGGTGTCTTCATGGTGGCGTTCACCTTGCAGGGGGTGACCCGGGCGCTGCTGCGGGCCCCGTACCTCCAGGGTCGAACGCCACCGACCCGCTCGCATCTTCGGCAGAGTGAAGGCGCGGGGTGAGGGCTTTTCGCGATGAAGAATTCTCGCGACGAAGGCGAAGAGGCGTACCCACTCCTCGCCACTCTCAACGTATAGCGCACAGGGGGGCTTGCGGCAAGGCCCCGGTCGTAGCGCACAATCACTGGCCGAGGCCAGAACCTGCGGAAATCGGAGATTCACGAACTGTGCATTCTTTTGTCGAAATCGGAGCTGGTGCCATGAACCCCCTGACCACCAGCGCGTTCGACCTTCCCGACCATCTCGCCCCCAAGGCCGACCCGATGCTGATCGCCGGCGACGAGCAGCACTTCGCGGCCATCGCGGAGAGCCTCGAGCAGACGATCGCCGAACTGTCCGACCGGCTCGACGACTTGCGCAAGGCGCCCGGCGGCCTGGGCCGCGAGGCGATGGAGCGGGACACGGAGATCCACCGGCTGACCGGTCGCCTGCGCACCTTGCGCCGCTACGGCCTGGACCTGTGCCTCGGACACATCGTCGGCGCGGACGAGACCGAGCCCGTGTACATCGGACGACTCGGCCTCACCGACAGCGCGGGTCGACGGCTGCTGATCGACTGGCGCTCCCCCGCGGCCGAGCCGTTCTTCGCGGCGACCCACGCCAACCCGATGGGTCTGGCGAGCCGCCGCAGGTATCGGTGGACCCGCGGCCGGATCAGCGACTACTGGGACGAGGTGTTCGCCGCCGACGGCCTGGAGGGACACGCCGCGCTCGACGACCAGTCCGCCTTCATCGCCAGCCTGGGCAGCACCCGCTCGCCCCGGATGCGGGACGTGCTCGCCACCATCCAGGCCGACCAGGACGCCATCATCCGGGCGGGCTCCCGCGGGGCTCTCGTCGTCGACGGCGGTCCGGGTACGGGCAAGACCGTGGTTGCTCTGCACCGCTCCGCGCACCTCCTCTATTCCGACCCCCGCCTCGGTCACCGTCGGGGCGGCGTACTGTTCGTCGGTCCGCACGAGCCCTACCTGGCCTACGTCGCCGACGTCCTGCCCAGCCTCGGAGAGGAGGGCGTGCAGACCTGCACCCTGCGGGACCTGGTCGCCGAGGGAGCCGGAGCGGCGGTCGAGGCCGATCCGGACGTGGCCGTGCTGAAGTCGTCCGCGGACATGGTGAAGGCGATCGAGAAGGCCGTCAGGTTCTACGAGGAGCCGCCCACCAAGGGGCTGACGGTCACGACCGACTGGGGCGAGGTCCGGCTGAGCGCCGACGACTGGGCCGAGGCGTTCCAGGCTCCGGAGCCGGGCACCGCGCACAACGAGGGTCGGGACCAGGTCTTCGAGGAGCTGGTCGCGATCCTGCTGGACAAGCTCGACAGGGAGGACGTCACCCCCGACCAGCTCCGCGCGGCGCTGCGGCGTGACGAGGAGCTGGTCACCACTCTCCAGCGGGCCTGGCCGCTGCTCGAAGCGGCCGACCTCGTCGGGGACCTGTGGTCGGTCCCCGCCTACCTGCGCATGTGCGCGCCCTGGCTCGGCCGCGACGACGTACGCAAGCTGCAGCGCAAGGACGACCCGCAGGCCTGGACGGTGTCCGACCTGCCGCTCCTGGACGCCGCACGGCAGCGGCTCGGGGACCCGGAGGCGGCGCGGCGCAAGCGTCGGCAGGAAGCCGCGCTCGCCGCCCAGCGTGAGCGCATGGCCCAGGTCGTCGACAATCTGATCGCGGCCGATCACGACGGCGAAGGCCTCATGACGCAGCTGCGCCGAGCGGACTTCCAGCGCAATCTGGTCGACGAGTCCGAGCTGCCCACGCTCGACCCGGACCTGCTCGCGGGACCGTTCGCGCACATCGTCGTGGACGAGGCCCAGGAACTGACCGACGCTGAGTGGCAGATGCTGCTGCTGCGCTGCCCGTCCCGGAGCTTCACCGTCGTCGGGGACCGCGCCCAGGCCAGGCACGGGTTCACCGAGTCCTGGCGGGAACGGCTCGAAAGGGTCGGTTTCGACCGGATCGACGTGGCCTCCCTGAGCATCAACTACCGGACGCCGGAAGAGGTCATGGCCGAGGCCGAGCCGGTCATCCGGGCCGCGCTCCCGGACGCCAACGTGCCGACCTCCATCCGCGCGACCGGCGTCCCCGTGGTCCATGGATCCGTCGCGGAGCTGGACTCGGTCCTCGACGCGTGGCTCGCCGCGCATGCCGACGGGATCGCCTGCGTGATCGGCGATCCCACGTTCCGGGCGGCGTCGCCCCGCGTGCGGTCGCTGACCCCGGAGCTGTCGAAGGGGCTCGAGTTCGACCTGGTCGTCCTCGTCGACCCGGAGGAGTTCGGCACGGGCATCGAAGGAGCGGTCGACCGCTATGTCGCGATGACCCGGGCGACCCAGCAACTCGTCGTCCTCACGAGCTGACGTCGGCCGAGGGACACGGCGACCTGAACCACACGCTCTGGTCGCGGAGCGTTCTGGGCAGCCCGAACAGCGGGAAGAGGCTGTTGTCGCCGAAGCGGGTGATGGCGGAGATCCGGTCGCCCTCCAGGGTGAGCACCACCAGTCCGTAGGCGTGCGCGATCGGGCTGTGGGGGTCGCGGAGGTAGGAGCCGAACGCGGGCTGGCCGTTCGCGCGCGCGGGTACGAGACGGAGCGCCTGACCGCCCCACCAGGGGAGGGTCCGGTAGAACCGGGAGATCGCCGCGTGTCCCTGGTACTCCAGGGGCTCGGGCGGCATCGTCAGCCACGCGTCCTCGGTCAGCAACGCGACGAGCCCGTCGACGTCGGAGTTCTCCAGTGCGTCCACGAACCGCCCCGCGAGCCGGCGTTCACGGGGTGAGCGGGGCAGTGGCGCCCGGTCGCGGTCGCGTGCGGGCCTTTGGTCGTCGAGGGTCGTACGCGCCCGCTGCAGGGCGCTGTTCACCGAGACTCCGCTGCTGTCGAGCAGGTCGGCCACCTCGGCCGTACGGAAGCCGAGCACGTCGCGCAGCACCAGTACCGCCCGCTGCCGGGGCGGCAGGCGCTGGAGTCCGGCCACGAAGGACAGCGCCAGTGCCTCCCTCGTCTCGTAGCGGGCCTCCGGTCCCGGGGCGGTGTCCGGCAGGTCCTCCAGCAGGGCGTCCGGGTAGGGCTCGAACCAGGCCGGTTCGGAGCGGCGCGTGGGCTCGGGCACGTCGCGCGGGGGGCGGGCCGGCTGGCGCGGCTGCGGTCGGCGGCCCGTGTCGCGCAGCGCGTTCAGGCAGCGGTTGGTCGCGATGCGGTACAGCCAGGCCCGTACGGAGGCCCGCCCCTGGAATCCCCCGAGCCCGCGCCAGGCGGCCAGAAGGGTCTCCTGGACCGTGTCCTCCGCGTCCTGCACGGAGCCGAGGATCCGGTAGCAGTGCAGCTGGAGCTCGCGCCGGTAGGGCTCGGTGAGCCGGCGGAACGCCTCCCCGTCACCCGCCCGGGCACGGTCCAGGGTCGATTCGGTCACCACGGCATCCTCGCCTCGCCTCTGCTCGCCTCTTCCGTTCGTCCTCCAGGTAAGGACACCGTCCGGGCCGAAAAGTCATCGGTGAGTTCTCCGGGGCGGCCGTGTCTCAACAAACGACCGGGTTTCCACACGCATGCCGATGAGGAACGGAGATCGCCGCCATGACGAACATCGCGGGTGGTGCAGCCCTGATCACCGGAGGTAGTCGCGACATCGGCCGGGAGACCGCTGCGCGAGCCATCTTCGACGGGGCGGAGAAGGATGAAGGTGCGGCCGGCGAGGCTCTCGGGGGCGGAACATGCCCAGTCGCGCCCTCCTGCGTTCGCTGCCCGACCCCACCGATGTGAGAGCGAGAGAGACCATGACCGACCACAAGACCGGAACACATGAGGAGTGGCTCGCCGCCCGGCTGGACCTGCTCGCGGCCGAGAAGGCCCTGACGCGTCAGAGCGACGAAGTGGCGCGGCAGCGGCAGGAGCTGCCCTGGGTCCGCGTCGAGAAGGAGTACCGCTTCGAGACCGACAAGGGCACGGCGTCGCTGGAGGACCTCTTCGACGGACGCTCGCAACTCCTCGTCTACCACTTCATGTTCGGCCCCGACTACAAGGCGGGGTGCCCGTCCTGCTCGGCCATCGCGGACGGCTTCGACGGCTCCGTCGTCCACCTCGCGCATCACGACGTCACGCTCTGCGTGGTGTCACGAGCCCCGCTCGCGAAACTGCGGGCGTACAAGGAGCGGATGGGCTGGAGCTTCCCCTGGGCGTCGTCGTACGGCAGTGACTTCAACCACGACTTCGGAGTGGCGCACACCGAGGAGGAGTGGCGGTCGGGAGCCGTCACCTACAACTACCGCGAGAACCGGGACTTCCGCCTGCCGCCCGGCGAACAGGGCACCCGGCTGGCCGAGTTCGCGTCGACCGTGGGCACGGACTGGGACACCTACCGGCGCGAGGGACCGGGCATGAGCGCGTTCGCGCGCGAGGACGGCGTCGTGTACCACACCTACTCGACGTACGAGCGCGGCCTCGACGGCCTCTGGGCCATGTACCAGTGGCTCGACCGCGCACCGCTGGGCCGCAACGAGACCGGCCTGTGGTGGCGCCGCCACGACGAGTACGACAACGACGAGTAGGACGCCCCGGGATCCGCGCGGGGACATCCGAGGCTTCACCCGATCACGAAGGAACGTCATGACCATCCGCAACGCCCTTGTCATCGGTGCCTGCGGCGACGTCGGCCGTGCCACCACCGACGCCCTCACCGCCGCCGGAGCCCGCGTCCTGGCCGCCGGCCACGAGCGGGACGCCACGGATCCCGCGCAGGTCGCCGCGCTCCTCGCCGAGGCCGACCCGGACCTCGTCGTGGTCGCCGCGGGTACGCGCCCGCGGATGGCGCCGGTCGACGAACAGAGCTGGGAGTCGTTCTCGGCGCCGTGGAACGTCGACATGAAGATCGCCTTCGAGGTCGGCCGTGCCGCCCTGGTACGCCCGCTGCGTGCGAACTCGACCGTGGTGATCGTGTCGAGCGGCGCCGCGCTCGGCGGCTCGCCGCTGTCGGGCGGCTACGCGGGCGCCAAGCGGATGCAGATGTTCCTGGCCGACTACCTGCAGTCCGCCGCCGACGCCCGCAGACTCGGGATCCGGTTCGTCGCCCTGGTCCCGCGCCAGCTGCTGGCCGGCACCCCGATCGGCGAGGCCGCGGCCGCCGCGTACGGCGCCGGGACCGGCCAGTCGGCCGAGGCCTACCTGAAGGAGCGCTTCCCGGTACCACTCGGCCCCGCCGGGGTCGCCCGCGCCATCGTGTCGATCGCCGCCGACGAGGAACACCGCCACAGGACGCTGCTGGCCGTGACGGGCAAGGGACTTGAGGCGATCTGATCCCTGTGCCGCAAGGGGATTTGTTGCGAACGCAAACAAATGCCGAGCGTCCAGCGCGAACACTGCGCACGGCGCGCTTACTATCCGGTCATGGCAGACATCCCGGACGAATTGATCAGGCTGGAACGTTCCGCCGAAGAGGAGCGGGCCAGGCTGGCCGGCCTGACCGGCGACGAGTACGACGAGCAGTGGCGCCGCTGGCGTACGGCGTCGGAGGCCGTGCAGGCGGCGATCACCGCGCACGCCGAGGCGACCGAGGCCAGCCGGTACGAGGTGGAGCAGGCGGTGAAGTGCGCGGTGCGGCACGCACAGGAGGATCCGGCTGTCGAGTAGCCGGCACCGTCCTGGTGCGCTCCCCCATGTGCGCCGTGCGCCCCACAGCGCAGCCGTGCGCCCAGAGAGGCAAGGCGATCTGTTTCGGTCAGCGGCACGGGCCTTGATAATGACGAGACGTCATGGGTGGGTCACGGACGGGGGAGGAACTGTGGCACGCAGACGGGCACTCGACGCACCCCATCGAGAACTGATCACGGAAATCGCCAGGGATGTGATCAAGGAATTAGCCCCGGAAGAAGTGCCGATGTTCTCGGCGGTCAGCCAGGCATACTTCGCCGATCCTCGACGGGCGACGTCCGGAAAGGGGTCCCGGAGGTCGCCGCTCGGGTTCGGATCCGAAGCGGTCGAACTCATCCTGACGCCGGTCGTCCTGGCCGCCACGGCCAAAGCCGTCGAATGCCTGGCGGAAATCCGCTTCCAGCACATCACGAGGGAAGGCACCGTCTCAGCCCTGCGACGGATCTTCCGTGTCGGACAGCGCTCGCAGGGCGCACCCGTACCGGATGACGCTGCCGAGAGCGCATCCTCCGGAACCGCCGCCATCGAATTGCGGCAGGAGGACATCGAACCGCTCAGGCACGTGGTGGAAACGACCCTCCACGACTGTGGGGTCGCTCCGGAGAGCTCCCGTCTGATTGCGGACGCGATCATAGGCCGGTGCCGCGCTCCACGGCCGACCAGCTAGCGCCGCGGCGCCGCCATGAGCACGAACAGAGAAGCATTCACCGGGCGGCGTGCCGGACAGCGGGCGTCACCCGGTCTTCCCGGCGGCACGACCAGCCGGTTCGTCCTTCTGATCGCGGCCGTGGGTGCGGGTGGGCTGTATGTGTTCCTTCAGGCCTACTTCCTCGTCCCGCAGAACGCGGACTATTTCTTCGGCACCTTCAGCCGGTGCTTCCAGGACCCCCGGATCTCGCTCCCGGATCAGACCAACCAGGGCTACGAGGAGTCACGGCGCCTGTTGTCGGCCTGTGAGCAGCCCGCCTTCGTCGACCAGGCGCAGTGGATCGGCATCGGGTTCCTGCTGCTGTGCGCCGTGTCGTCGGCTTGTTACCTCTCGCACCCCTGGTGGGTGACCCGCAGCAGGTGCGAGAGATTTCCGGCACTGCCGAGCCTGCGCTCGCGGACGCTGTCGCGGTTTCCCTCGAAGGACAAGCCGGAAGAGCGGGAGATGGCGGAGTACCTCGCCGATCTGTGCCGCGCGGTCGGCGTGCAACCCGAGCCCGTCTGGCTGCTGGACGCTTGGGCAGCTTCGAAGAACGGGCTCACCTTCGGCCTGCCCTGGCGACGGTGCGTCATCGTCGATGACGGTCTGGCGAAGTGTTTCCACGCCGATCGCGACCTGTTCCGCGCCGTGATGGTGCACGAGCTGGCGCACCTGCGCAATCGCGACGTGGACAAGACCTATCTGGCCTTTGGCATCGGGTGGGCCTTCCTGATCGTCGCGGTGATGCCCTTCGGAGCGCTGGCTCTGCACAGCGCGTGGTCCGGCGGGCCACCGGTGCTCCCTTCAGGCGCCCTGCAGTACCTCGTGGACGCGCCGCATGCCCTGGGACTGGCAGCCGCCCTCACCCTGCTCGTCCGTCTGGTGCGGAACTCGGTCCTGCGGGCCCGCGAGTTGCACGCCGACGCCACGGCTGCGGCGCAGGTCGGGTACGAGGGGGCAGCGGCGATCCCCCGGGGGCTACCGGACCGGCCCACCTCGGGCCAAGGCTCCGCACGCGCCGCCTTCGCCCGGCTCACCCGCCGGCTGGGATACTGGCCGACACCCGAGACGCGGCAGCGCGTGCTGCGCGAACCGGCCCTGCTCACCCGCCCGACCGTGTGGGAGATGCTGGCTGCCGGAGTCGTGGCAGGCGTCTTCACAGCCAGCGCCGATGACCTGGTGGACACTCTGTTCCGGCTGCTCCTGGGCAAACTCAACACCCTCGCGGGCAACCTGACGGTCGGCTGCGCCATCGGCGCCGGACTCGCGGGAGTGCTCGCCGCGGCCGTGTGGCGCACCGTCGCGGCGTCCGACCTGGAACCCCGGTCCCCCAGGGCCGCCTGGCCGGCGCTTCCCACCGGACTCGTCGGGGGGTACCTCGCCGGAGCCAGCCTGCCTCTGATCACGGACGGAACCGAGCTGCCCGCCACCACGATCGAGGTCCAGGGCTTCGCATGGCTGCCGAGGACGGGACCGGTTCTGCTGGCCGGGGCCCTGTGCGTCACGGTCTGGCTCATCTCCGCGGCGCGCGGCCTGCTTCCCCGGGCCCGGGGTCGGAGAGCCCTGTACGCGGTGGTGGCCACGTCCGTCGTCTCCTTCGCCCCGTGGTTCGCCGTCTGGTACTCCCTCCGGCGAGTCGACGCGAGCAACGCATTCCAGCCCGTCCTGGGGGACGCCCCGGACATCGGCTCCTCGATCGGCTGGTACACGGTGCTCGGCCGCTGGACGGGCTTCACGTGGACGCCGCTCACTGTGCAGGGACAGCTCCCGTCCGCCCTGGTGGGCCTGATGCTGCTCTGGCTCGTGCCGCTCGGCTTCCTCCTGTCCTCGGGCAGGGTGAGCGGCACCGATGCGGAGGCCCGGCCACAGATCGGGACGGCTCTGCTCGTGGGCCTGGCCGGAGGGATCTCCGTGGTCGCCGCGGGCACGGCTCTGCCGTTCCTCGCGCGCACCGCACTGCCGCCCGCCGTCCTGCACTATTCCGGAACGCAGCAGGACACGGGGTTCCCGGCCGTCTACTGGCACACCTACATCGCCCTCGCATGCGTCGCCCAGGGTGCCGTGGCCATGGTGCTCTCCGCCACTGTCCGAAGGCACCGGCCCGCACTGGTCCTGGCCGCCGTATCGCTGACCGCGCCGGCGGCGGCTCTCGGCCGCGCGCCGGCCTTCGCGGTGGTCGGCTGTACCCGCCTCTTCGGCGCATCCGCCCGCCACTGTTCCGTCCCGTTCGACCCCGAGGTGCTCGCCGGGGACCTGCGGATCATCACCCTGCGCGGGCTGCTGGCCGTAATTCCCGCAGCCCTGCTGGGAGCCGCCGCAGGAGCGCTCGCCCGGAGCCGGATACCCGCACTGCGCGACACGCGCCCAGCGGGCGAGTACCGGAAACCTGCCCGGACCCATGTCTGGGCCCTGGCTACGGCCCTCGTCGTCCTCGTCGCAGCCGACGTCGCTTCCGTGGCTCTCGCACTCCCCGCAGACCAGTACGCCTGGGAGATCTGGCTCAGAGGCTGACACCTCACGGCCGCAACCGACTGGCCTCCCGCAGGCCGGCCACGGCAGCCGACCCCGTCAGACCGCCTGTCCCGTACTCCCCCTGACCACGAGGCGCGGTGCCAGGACGACCTCGCGCGGCTCCTCGCGTCCCTCGTCGAGCCGCTCCACGGCCGCCCGGACCGCGTGCCGCGCCTGGTCCTCCGCGCTCTGGCTGACCGTCGTGAGATCGACGAGGCTCAGCCGGGAGAGCGCGTCGTCGTCGTAGCCGGCGACCGAGACCCGGCCGGGGACGGCCACCCCCGCACGGGACAGGGCGGCGAGGACGCCGATGGCGCACTGGTCGTTGAACGCCACGACGGCGGTGGGCAGTTCGCCCTCGTCGAGCAGGTGCCGGGCCGCGCGTCCCCCGGACCGCTCGGTGTTGTCGCCGGACAGGATCCGGATGTGCTCGGCGAGGCCGTGCCGGCGCATGGCGTCCCGGTAGCCGCGGCGCCGGTCGGTGGCGATGACGCCCTTGCCGCCGTCGACGTGGGCGATCGAGCGGTGCCCGAGCGCGACCAGATGGTCGACGACCTGGCCGACCCCGTCGTCGTCCGCGGTCCGTACGACGTCGAGCTGCGCGCCGGGGATACGGCGGCCCACGGCGACCACGGGCGCCTTGCGGTGCAGGGCGGCGAGCGTGTCGGCGGGGGCGACCGGGCCGAGCAGGATGAGCGCCTCGCTGCGGAAGGCGAGCAGGGTCTCGACGGCGGTGTGCTCGTCGCGGGTGCGGGTCTGGGTGCTCAACACCAGGTCGTAGCCGAACTCCTCGGCCGCCGTGTGCAGGTGCTCGACGAGTTCGGCGTGGAAGGGGCTGTGGACGTCGACCATGACACCGAGCAGCCGGCTGCGTCTGCTGGCCAGCAGGCTGGCCGTGCGGTCGGGCTGGTACCCGAGGTCGGCGGCGGCCTTCAGGACGCGCTGCCGGGTGCGCTCGCTCGGGCCGGGCACCCCGCGCAGGACCAGGGACACCGAGGCGGTGGACAGGCCCACCCGCGCCGCCACGTCCTCCAGCCGGGGGCGGGAACCTGCGTCGGCCACTGATCCTCCTGCCGGATTCTCCTGCTGCGACACCCTTGACATGTCGGCGAAACCGGTCCGATAGTACCAGCACTTAAAGCGTTTTAAAAGGTTCTGTTGCCCGGACAAAGAACCCGGTGGAACGCTGACAAAGACCCCAGTGGAACGCCGATGACGACGAAGCACAGCGAGGTGCACGCGCCATGAACCACCGTCTCCCCCGCAGCATCACCCCCGTCCTCGCCACGGCCACGGCGGCGACCCTGGTCCTCGTCGGCTGTTCCAGCAGCTCCGGCGGCAAGAAGGCCGAGGAGGCGGGCAACCGGGCGTCGGCCGGGAGGGCCACGACCCCCCGGATGACGATCGCGATGGTCACCCACGCGCCCGCCGGTGACACCTTCTGGGACACCATCCGCAAGGGCGCCGAGGCCGCCGCGGCCAAGGACAACGTGAAGCTGATCTACGCGAACAGCGAAACGGCCGCCACCCAGGCCACCCTCGTGCAGAACGCGATCGACCAGAAGGTCGACGGCATCGCCGTGACCCTCGCCAAGCCCGACGCGATGAAGGCCGTGGTCGCCAAGGCCGAACGGGCCGGCATCCCGGTCGTCGGCTTCAACGCCGGACTGGCCGACTGGAAGAAGCAGGGGCTGCTGGAATTCTTCGGGCAGGACGAGTCCGTCTCCGGCCAGGCGCTCGGCACGAAGCTGAACGGGACCGGCGCGAAGCACGCCGTGTGCGTCATCCAGGCCCAGGGGGACGTCAACCTGGAGGACCGCTGCAAGGGCGTGAAGATGACGTTCAACGGCACGACGGACACGCTCTACGTCAACGGCACCGACATGCCGTCGGTGAGGTCCACGATCACCGCCAAGCTGAAGCAGGACAGCTCGATCGACTACGTCGTCACGCTCGGCGCCCCCTACGCGCTGACGGCCGTGCAGTCGGTGTCGGAGGCGGGCAGCAAGGCGAAGGTCGCGACCTTCGATCTCAACAAGGAGTTGGTCAACGCGGTCAAGAACGGCAGCATCCAGTTCGCCGTCGACCAGCAGCCGTACCTCCAGGGCTACTTGGCGGTCGACTCGCTGTGGCTCTACAAGACCAACGCCAACTACAGCGGAGGCGGTGAGGAGCCGGTGCTGACCGGTCCGGCCTTCGTCGACAAGTCCAACGTCGACACCATCGCCCGGTTCGCCGCCCAGGGAACCCGCTGAGCCGGGATCGGGCGCCTTCGAGCCCGCTCCATCCGGCACACTCGGCCCCATGGAGACTGCCGAATTCCTCGAGATCCTGGACCGGGAGGGCCGGCTGCTGGCCGCGGCGGCCGAGCGGGCGGGTACCGACGCCAAGGTGCCGACCTGCCCGGAGTGGCAGGTCAGGGACCTGCTGCGGCACACGGGCGCGGTGCACCGGTGGGCCACGGCGTTCGTCTCCGACGGGCACACCGCGCCGCGTCCCTTCGCCGACGGCCCGGATCTGGACGGCGCCGAGCTGGTGGCCTGGTACCGGGACAGCCACCGCCTGCTGGTCGAGACCCTGGCCGCCGCGCCGGCCGACCTGGAGTGCTGGACCTTCCACCCGGCCCCCTGCCCGTCACCGCTGACGTTCTGGACCCGGCGGCAGGCGCACGAGACGGCCGTCCACCGTTACGACGCCGAGGCCGCGCGGGGCGGTACGGCATCGCCGGTCGCGACGGAGTTCGCGGCCGACGGCATCGACGAGCTGCTGCGCGGCTTCCACGCCCGGTCCCGCAGCCGGGTCCGCACCGAGCGCCCGCGCACGCTTCGGGTGCGGGCGGTGGACGCGGGTGCGGACGCGGTGTGGACCGTACGGCTGTCGGCGGAGCCGCCTGTCACCTCGCGGGACGGATCCGGGGAGGCGGAAGCCGAACTGGCGGGCCCTGCCGACCAGTTGTACCTGGCACTGTGGAATCGGACGCCGGTGCCGAGTGTGACGGGTGATCCCTCTCTCGCGACGCTGTGGCGGGAGCGGTCCGGGATCGCCTGACGCCCCGTCAGCCTTCCTCGGTCAGCATCCGGGCCAGCACCGCGCGCTGCATCGGCCGTACCTCGCCGTGCAGTGCGCGCCCCTTGTCCGTGAGCACCACGCGCACCCCGCGCCGGTCCTCCGGACACATGGCCCGCTCGACGAGGCCGTCCTTCTCCAGGCGGCCGATCAGCCGGGACAGCGCGCTCTGGCTCAGATGGACCCGCTCCGCGATCTCCTGGACGCGGCAGGCGCCACCGCCGCCGGATCCCGCACACTCGGCGAGCAGGTCGAGGACCTCGAAGTCGCTGGCGCACAGGCCGTGTCCATGCAGGGTCCGGTCCAGCTCGCACTGGGTGCGGGCATGCAGCGCGAGCATGTCCCGCCACTGCTCCACAAGCGCCTGCTCAGGCCTGTTCGCTGCCATGAGCGCACCGTAGCAGAGAAACGAGATTATTGCATCGTAATTAAATGCATTTGCATTCGATGCATGCGCATGTAGTGTCGTCGGCATGACCTCTCCGCTCACCACCCCCTCCTCCGAGGGACGCTGGACTCCCCGGCTGTGGGGCACCCTGCTGGTGCTGTGCGCCGCGATGTTCCTGGACGCGCTCGACGTGTCGATGGTCGGCGTCGCGCTGCCGTCCATCGGCTCGGATCTCCATCTGTCCACGTCGACGCTGCAATGGATCGTCAGCGGCTACATCCTGGGATACGGCGGGCTGCTCCTCCTCGGCGGCCGCACCGCCGATCTGCTCGGCCGGCGCCAGGTGTTCCTGGTGGCCCTCGGCGTCTTCGCGCTCGCCTCGCTGCTCGGCGGGCTCGTGGACTCGGGCCCGCTGCTGATCGCCAGCCGCTTCATCAAGGGCCTGAGCGCGGCCTTCACGGCCCCGGCGGGCCTGTCGATCATCACCACGACGTTCCCGGAGGGCCCGCTGCGCAACCGCGCGCTCTCCATCTACACCACCTGCGCCGCCACCGGCTTCTCTATGGGTCTGGTCCTCTCCGGCCTGCTCACCGAGGCCAGTTGGCGTTTCACCATGCTGCTGCCCGCGCCCATCGCGCTGATCGCCCTCGCCGCCGGCCTCAAGCTGCTGCCGCGCAGCGCACGCGAGAAGAACCACGCCGGCTACGACATCCCGGGCGCCGTCATCGGCACCGCGTCGATGCTGCTGCTGGTCTTCACGGTCGTCCAGGCACCCGAGGCGGGCTGGGCCTCCGCCCGCACGCTGCTGTCCTTCCTGGCCGTCGCGGTCCTGCTGACCGCGTTCGTCCTGGTCGAGCGACGCTCACCGAGCCCGCTCGTCCGGCTCGGGGTGCTGCGCTCGGGCAGCCAGGTCCGCGCCCAGCTCGGCGCGGTGGCCTTCTTCGGCTCCTACGTCGGCTTCCAGTTCCTGACGACGCTGTACATGCAGTCCCTGCTCGGCTGGTCCGCGCTGCACACGGCGCTAGCCTTCCTGCCGGCGGGCGCACTGGTGGCGGTGTCGTCGACGAAGGTCGGCGCCATCGTCGACCGGTTCGGCACCCAGCGGCTGATCGCGGCCGGCTTCGCGCTGATGGCCGTCGGGTACGCGCTGTTCCTCCAGGTCGACCTGGACCCGGTGTACGCGGCCGTCATCCTGCCGTCGATGCTGCTGATCGGCGCGGCCTGCGCGCTGGTCTTCCCCTCGCTCAACATCCAGGCCACCAACGGCGTGGAGGACCACGAGCAGGGCATGGTCTCCGGGCTGCTCAACACCTCGGTGCAGGTGGGCGGCGCGATCTTCCTGGCCGTCGTGACGGCCGTGGTGACCGCGGCCGCGCCGGCCGACGTCACCCCGCAGGCCGTCCTCGACAGCTACCGGCCGGGTTTCATGGTCGTCACGGGCATCGCCGTGGTCGGCCTGCTGATCACCCTCACCGGGCTGCGCGGCCGTGGCACCCAGCCGTCGCTCGTGGTCACCGGATCCACCGTGAAGGAGGCGGAAGCGGAGCGCGTGGCGGTCCGCGACTAGGCGCTCCGCTCGGAGTGCCGCGATGGGCGGTCGGATGTCTGCCGCGCCGTCGTGGCTGGTCGCGCAGTTCCCCGCGCCCCTTCGGGGCCCGTGCGCCCGGCGGGGCCGGTTGCTCCGCCGGGCGCCCGTCTGTGAGGCTGCGGGAATGTACGCATACGGGGGACGCCGCACCAACGCCCAACGGGACGCGGCGACGATCGAGATCGGCTACGCACTGGTCAGCGCCGCCTTCGCGGCAGCGGTGCTGTTCGGCGCTCTGGCAGGGCCCGCGCTGGTCTTCGACCTGCCGCATCTGCTGTCCAAGACCCTGCTGCGGCTCGGCATTGGGGTCGCACCAGTGGTCTTCGTGGCCCGCGTGGTGAGTGTGCTGGTCCGCTTCCGGCGGGCCGCTCAGCCGAGCCAGCCGGGCCGTACCAGTCCCGACTCGTAGGCGAGGACGACGAGTTGGGCGCGGTCCCGGGCGCCCAGCTTGACCATCGTGCGGCTCACATGGGTCTTGGCCGTGAGCGGGCTGACCACCAGGCGGCGGGCGATCTCCTCGTTGGACAGGCCGATGCCGACCAGCGCCATCACCTCCCGCTCCCGCTCGGTGAGCCGGGCGAGCGTGCCAGCCGCCGCGGGCGCCTTGGAGCGGGCCGCGAACTCGGCGATGAGCCGGCGGGTGACACCCGGGGACAGCAGCGCGTCGCCCTCGACCACCGCCCTCACGGCGCGCACGAGTTCGTCCGGCTCGGTGTCCTTCACCAGGAATCCGGAGGCGCCCGAACGGATCGCCTCGAAGACGTACTCGTCGAGTTCGAAGGTGGTGAGCATGACCACCTTCACGTCCTTCAGCTCCGTGTCCCCGGTGATGCGGCGGGTCGCGGCCAAGCCGTCCAGCCGGGGCATGCGGATGTCCATCAGGACGACGTCGGGCCGCAGTTCGCGCACCCGGCGCAGGGTCTCCTCGCCGTCGGCCGCCTCCCCGGCCACCTCGATGTCCGGCTGTGCGTCGAGCAGCGCCTTGAAACCGGCCCGCACGAGCGACTGGTCGTCGGCGAGCAGTACCCGGATCACTGGTCCTCCCTGGTGTGCAAGGGCAGTACGGCGAGCACCCGGAAGCCGCCGTCGGGGCGCGGGCCCGCCTCGATCGTGCCACCCAGCGCGGCCGCCCGCTCCCGCATGCCGGCCAGCCCGTTCCCGCTGCCGCCGGCGTCGGCTCCGGTCGCGGGCCCGTCGTCGTCGATCCGCAGCCGGAGTTCGCCGCCGCCCTGTTCGAACCGCACGCGCGCGTGCCTCGAACCGGAGTGCCGTACGACGTTGGTCAGGGCCTCCTGCACGATGCGGAAGGCCGCGAGGTCGGCGCCGGGCGGCAGATGCGGAGCCTCGCCCTGGACGCCGACGGTCAGTCCGGCGGCCGCCGCCTGTTCGACCAGTTCCGGCAGCCGGTCCAGACCGGGCGCGGGGGCGCGCGGTGCGGCGCCCGGTGCGCGCAGGGTGTCGAGGACCTGGCGCACCTCACCGAGGGCCTCCTTGCTGGCGGCCTTGATGGTGGTGAGCGCGGCGCGCGCCTGTTCGGGGTCGCTGTCCAGCAGCGCGAGGCCCATGCCCGCCTGGACGTTGATGACGGAGATGCTGTGCGCGAGGACGTCGTGCAGCTCGCGGGCGATCCGCAGCCGCTCCTCGTCGGCTCGCCGCTTGGCGGCCTGGGCGCGGTCCGCGCGCTCCCGCGCCCACTGCTCGCGCCGTACCCGGCCGAGTTCGGAGAGCGCGACGATGGTCAGCACCCAGGTGGCGACGACGATCTCCTGCCCCACGCTCGCCGCGGTGTCGCCCCGGGGCGGCAGCCAGCGGTAGAGCCAGAGCGCGACCAGGGCGTGCCCGGCCCACAGCAGGCCGACGGCGGCCCAGGCGGCCCGCCGGTGACCGGCGACGACGGCGCTGAAGCAGCTGACCGCGACGGTCAGGAAGACCGGCCCGTAGGCGTAGCCCGCGCTCAGGTAGACCAGGGCCGCCGTCGCCGTACCGAAGGCGACGGCCACCGGATGGCGGTGCCGCCACAGCAGCAGGAGCGAGGCGACGAGCAGCAGCACGCGCGCGTAGCCGTCGAGCTGTACTCGGTGGGGCTGCGAGTGTGCGGCGAAGTTGGAGCCGACGAGGACGAACGCGGTGATCAGCGCGGTGGAGCGCCAGGGCAGGCGGGCGGGGTGCGGCTCCGGTCCGTCGGGGCGGTTCCCCCACGGGGGCCCGTACCGCCACCAGTGCGAGGGACCGCCTCCGCGCTGCTCTTCCATGCCCGCCACGCTAGACGCCGACGGGCCGCGCGGACGTCAGCCGGGCGAGGTGATCACGGGTACTCTCCGGGGAGTACGACCGCTCGTGCGCTCAGCGCCCGCCGGTGAGCGCCTCCACCTCGGCGGTGAACAGCAGCTCGGGGTCGAAGCCCATGCCCGTGAAGTGGCCGGCGAGTTCCAGGGAGAGGACCCCGTGCAGACGGGTCCAGACGGCCAGGGCACGGCGCAGGACGGACGGCGGGGCGGGGTGGTCACCGGCCCAGTGGTGGTGGTCGGCGAGGTGGGTTTCGAGCGCGTCGGGTGAGGCGGTCCCCGCTCCCTCGGCCGCGCACACGTCGAGCAGGGCCGCCATGATCTCCCGGGCGATGGCGGTGGTGTCGTCCGGCGCCTGGTAGCCAGGGACGGGCGTGCCGTAGACGAGGAAGTAGCGCTGGGGGTCCTCCAGCGCCCAGCGGCGCAGCGCCCGGGCCAGGCCGGGCAGCCCCGAGCCCGCGTCGGCCGCGGCGCGGAAGGTGTCCGCCAGGCTGCGGTAGGCGTCCCGGACCAGCTCGGTGATCAGGTCGTCCCGGCCGCCGAAGTACCGGTAGAGCGCCGGGCCGCTCATGCCCAGCTCCTTGGCGATGGCGTTGAGGGACAGCCCCGAGGCCCCGGCGGTGGCGATCTGCTCCCAGGCCCGCGCCTTGATCTCCGCCCGCACCTGGCTGCGGTACCGCTCCCGTGGACTTGCCGCGCCTGCCGCCATCGCCTTCACCCTCCTCGCCGCCAGGGTTTCAACCTATCACTGGCAAGAGAGGTCGTAACAGCAGCCGCGAACGAGAACTTGACACCGAAGATAGCGGGGGTCATTTTGGTTATAGCTTCTAACTCAAGCGAAGTGCTCTAGCCCAACGGCTTTGGCACCCCTTCCCCGATCCGGAGGTCGTCATGGAAAGCAAGGAACTCGTCGAGGTCGTCCTGCCGGGCACGGTCGAGCCCGAGGAGCTGCAGCTCCGGCACCGGGACATCCCGCTGCCGGGCGCCGGGCAGATCGTGGTGCGGGTGGAGGCCACCGGGGTGTCCTTCGCGGAGCAGCAGATGCGCCGGGGCCGCTACTACGACCAGCCGCCGTTCCCGTTCGTGCCCGGCTACGACCTGGTCGGCACGGTTCTCACGGCCGGTACCGGCGTCGCGCCGGGTCTCGTCGGCAAGCGGGTGGCGGCGCTGGTCAAGGTGGGCGGCTGGGCCAGTCATGTGGTGCTCGACGCGGCCGACGCGGTGGAGGTGCCGGCCGGGATCGGCGCTGCGGAGGCGGAGACGCTGGTGGTCAACGGGATCACCGCGTGGCAGATGCTGCACCGCCAGGCCCGGGTGCGCAACGGCGGGACGGTCCTCGTCCACGGCGCGAACGGCGGTGTCGGCACGGTCCTGGTCCAGCTCGCGCGTGCGGCGGGCCTGAAGGTGATCGGCACGGCGTCCGCACGCCACCACGAGGGCCTGCGCGACCTCGGCGTCACCCCCGTCGACTACCGCACCGAGAACGTCCCGGCCCGGGTCCGGGAGCTGGCCCCCGGCGGAGTCGACGCGGTCTTCGACCACCTCGGCGGGCGCAGCGTGACCGACTCCTGGCGGCTGCTCGCCCCCGGCGGGACCCTCGTCGCCTACGGCAGCGCCACCACCCGGGACGACACGGGCTCCAAGCAGTGGCCCGTCCTGAAGATCCTCGGCCGGGTGTGGTGGTGGAACGCGCTGCCGAACGGCCGCCACGCCTACTTCTTCAACGTGTGGGCGGGTCGCGCCCTGAACAAGGACCGCTTCCGGACCCGGCTGCGGGCCGACCTCACCCAGGTCTTCCACGCCCTGGAGCGCGGCGAGGTCACCGCGCGGATCGCCGCCCGGCTGCCGCTCACCGAGGTCGCGCAGGCGATGCGGCTGGCGGAGTCCGGCACGGTGACCGGGAAGGTCGTCCTGATTCCCGAGGCGTAGGTGAGTCCGGGAGCCGGGCCCGGCCTCCGGGCGTCAGGGGCGCAGGCCCACGCCGTGGGCGAGTCGGGCGGCCGCGTGCCGGAAGAAGGTCTCCCGGTCCTCCACCACCCGGTGGAACTGCCCGAACAGCTCGAACCCGACCAGCCCGAACAGCTCGGCCCAGGCCGCCACCATCGCCACGGCCGCCTCGGGAGGCAGGTCGGGTACGAGGTCCGCCGCCATGCGCTCGGCCTCGGGGCGCAGCTCGGAGGGGAGGGGGAGGTCGGCCAGGCCGGGGCCCTGGTGGGCGTCGCGGACGATGCCGATGAGAAGCAGGCCTACGCGGGAGGCGGCCGGGACGGTGGTCTCGGGGGCGGCGTAGCCGGGGACGGGCGATCCGTAGATGAGGGCGTACTCGTGCGGGTGGGCGAGGGCCCAGGCGCGCACCGCCTCGCACACGGCCGTCCAGCGCCGCACATGGTCCGCGTCGGCGGCCGCGGCGTGGGCCGCCTCCGCCGCCTCGCCGAGGGAGTCGTAGGCGTCGATGATCAGTGCGGTCAGCAGCTCGTCACGGCTGGGGAAGTAGCGGTAGAGCGCCGAGGAGACCATGCCCAGCTCTCGGGCCACGGCCCGCAGCGAGAGCTTGGCCGCGCCCTCCGCCGCGAGCTGTCTGCGCGCCTCGTCCTTGATGGCGGCGGTGACTTCGATCCTGGCCCGCGCGCGGGCGCCCTGTGCGGTGCTCATGCCAGCAGTGTGCCACGCAGCAGAGCAGTGCACACGAACAAGAGCGCCGGACACAAACAAGAGCAGCGCTCTTGCACTGGCGTGCCCGTCTCCCCCACACTGGAGTCAAGCGAGAGCACCGCTCTCCCAACTGTGGGGGTCAGTCACCATGTCGTCGTCTTCGCCGTACTACTTCAAGGGCAGCCCGATGACCGTGCGCGTGAACGGGATCGTCGGCTGGCTCGCCCGGCACGGGCTCAGCATCGCGGGCTCCGCCGAGCTGTCCGTGCGCGGCCGCAAGAGCGGCGCGATGCAGCGCGTCCCGGTCAACCCGCACACCTATGAGGGCGGGCAGTACCTGGTCTCGGCGCGCGGCCACTCCCAGTGGGTGCGCAACATGCGGGCCGCCGCCGGCGGGGAGCTGCGGGTGGGCCGGAAGGTGCGCGCGTTCACCGCGGTGGAGCTTCCCGACGAGGAGAAGCTCCCGATCCTGCGCACCTACCTGGAGAAGTGGGGCTGGGAGGTCAAGGACTACTTCGCGGGCGTCACGGCCAAGTCCTCCGACGAGGAGATCCTCGCGATCGCCCCCGACCACCCGGTCTTCCGGATCACCGTCACGAAGTGACGGCGTCCTCCGCGGGCGCCGCCGCGGCCTGCCCCCGGTCCAGCGCGGTCAGGGCGCGCTGGGCGATCGGGTGGGACCGGACCAGCTCCCCCAGGGACGTCGAGCCCTGCGTGATCTCCCGGAACGCCCGCCAGGCGGGCCGGAAACCGGTGAGGGCCGCGTGGAAGACGCCGGGCCGGCGCTCGAACGCGGCCAGCATGCGCTTGCCGACGCTCATCTCCACGCCGAGCCCCGCCTTGATCGCGAACGCGTAGTTCAGCGCCTGGCGACGGGTGTCGACGGCGTCGTGCGCCTCGGCGATCCGGACCGCCCACTCCCCCGCCAGCCGGCCCGAGCGCAGGGCGAAGGAGATGCCCTCGCGGGTCCACGGCTCCAGCAGCCCCGCCGCGTCACCGCAGACCAGCACCCGGCCGCGGGAGAGCGGCGAGTCGTCGGCGCGGCAGCGGGTCAAGTGCCCGGAGGAGATGCTCGGTTCGAAGCCGGACAGGCCCAGCCGGGCGACGAAGTCCTCCAAGTACCGCTTGGTGGCGGCGCCTTCGCCGCGCGCCGAGATCACGCCGACCGTCAGGGTGTCGCCCTTCGGGAAGACCCAGCCGTAACTGCCCGGCATGGGGCCCCAGTCGATGAGCACCCGCCCCTTCCAGTCCTCGGCGACCGTCTCCGGGACCGGGATCTCCGCCTCCAGGCCGAGGTCGACCTGGTCCAGCTTCACCCCGACGTGCGCCCCTATCCGGCTGGCGCTGCCGTCGGCGCCGACGACCGCGCGGGCCAGGACCGTCTCCCCGCCCTGGAGCACCACGGCGACCGTGCGCCGGTCCGGCACCGCCGAGCCGTGCTGCTCGACGCGCTGCACCGTGACGCCCGTACGCAGTTCGGCGCCCGCCTTCTGGGCGTGCTCGACGAGCTGCTGGTCGAACTCGGGCCGGTTGATCAGCCCGAACAGCATCTGCTTGGAGCGGCGGGTGCGGGTGAAGCGCCCGTTGTTCGAGAACGTCACCGCGTGCACCCGGTCCTGGAAGGGCAGGTCGAAGCCGGGCGGCAGCGCGTCGCGCGAGGGGCCGATGATGCCGCCGCCGCACGTCTTGTAACGCGGCAGCTCGGCTTTCTCCAGCAACAGCACGCGCCGCCCCGCGACCGCCGCCGCGTAGGCGGCCGAGGCCCCCGCGGGTCCCGCGCCCACCACGACGACGTCCCACACCCGCTGCACGTCGTCCGCCGAAGAGTTCTCGCCGCTCACGATGGTCTACTGCTCCGATCAAGCCGTTGCCGCACCTGTCCCCCGCATCCTACGGCGACCGTCGTCGCAGGCCACTGTGGGAGGATCGGTCTACCCAGCCGTACAACGTCGCACCCACGAGGAGCGTGCCCATGTCGTCGAATCCGGTCGCCGAGACCGTCGCCTCGCTGCTGCCCCGGGCGAAGGCGGAGCTGACCGAACTGGTCGCCTTCAAGTCGGTGGCGGACTTCGCGCAGTTCCCGAAGAGCGAGAGCGAGGGCGCCGCGAACTGGATCGCCGACGCGCTGCGCGCCGAGGACTTCGTGGACGTGGCCGTCCTCGACACCCCCGACGGCACACAGTCGGTGTACGGCTACCTGCCGGGCCCCGAGGGTGCCAAAACGGTTCTGCTCTATGCGCACTACGATGTCCAGCCGCCGCTGGACGAGGCCGGCTGGTCCACCCCGCCGTTCGAGCTGACCGAGCGGGACGGCCGCTGGTACGGCCGCGGGACCGCCGACTGCAAGGGCGGTGCGATCATGCACCTGCTCGCGCTGCGCGCCCTGAAGGCGAACGGCGGCGTCCCCGTCCACGTGAAGGTGATCGTCGAGGGCTCCGAGGAGCAGGGCACGGGCGGCCTGGAGCGGTACGCCGAGCAGCACCCCGAGCTGCTGAAGGCGGACGCGATCGTCATCGGCGACGCGGGCAACTTCCGCGTGGGCCTGCCGACGGTGACCACCACCCTGCGCGGCATGACGCTGGTCCGGGTCCGGATCGACACCCTCGCCGGCAACCTGCACTCGGGCCAGTTCGGCGGCGCCGCCCCCGACGCGCTGGGCGCGCTGATCCGCGTCCTGGACTCCCTGCGCGCCGAGGACGGCTCGACCACCGTCGACGGCCTCGACGCCACGGCGGAGTGGGACGGTCTGGAATACACCGAGGAGCAGTTCCGCAAGGACGCCAAGGTGCTGGACGGGGTCGGTCTGATCGGTGACGGCTCGGTGGCCGACCGCATCTGGGCCCGCCCGGCCGTCACCGTCCTCGGTATCGACTGCCCGCCCGTGGTGGGCGCCACCCCGTCGGTCCAGTCCAGCGCCCGCGCCCTGGTCGGCCTGCGGGTGCCGCCGGGCGTGGACGCGGCCGAGGCCACCAAGCTGCTGCGCGCACACCTGGAGACGCGCACCCCGTGGGGCGCCCAGGTGAGCACCGAGCAGATCGGCCAGGGCCAGGCGTTCCGCGCCGACACCTCCAGCCCGGCCTACCGCGCGATGGCCGACGCGATGGCGGTCGCCTACCCGGGCGAGACCATGCAGTACGCCGGCCAGGGCGGCACCATCCCGCTGTGCAACACCCTCGCCGGCCTCTACCCCGAGGCGGAGATCCTGCTGATCGGCCTGAGCGAGCCGGAGGCCCAGATCCACTCGGTCAACGAGAGCGTGTCCCCGAGGAGCTGGAGCGGCTGTCGATCGCCGAGGCGCTGTTCCTGAGCAACTACGCGGCAGGCTGAACCGTTCTGCCGACGGCAGAGCGCCCTCGCTCACGGGCGGGGGCGCTGCCTACCGTCGGCGCATGGACGTCATCGAACTGCTCCCCCGCCTCCACCTCCTGCGCTTCCCCGTCGGCCAGGCCTACCTCTGGCACGACGGTGCGGAGTCGACGCTGATCGACGCGGGGACGATCGGCGCGGGCCGCACGATCGCCGACGCGATCACCGCCCTGGGCCGCGCCCCCGGGGACGTACGACGGATCGTGCTGACCCACTTCCACGAGGACCACGCGGGCGGAGCGGGCGAGTTCGCCGCGCTCAGCGGTGCCGAGGTACTGGCCCATCACCTGGACGCGCCGTTCGTCCGGGGTGAACGCCCGGGCCCGCCCCCGCGGTTCGAGGACTGGGAGCTGCCGATCCACGCGGAGGTGTCCCGGCACCTTCCCGAGGGCGAGCCGGTGCACCCGCGGAGCGTCACGCCGGTGTCCGACGGTGATGTGCTCGACTTCGGCGGTGGTGCGCGGGTGGTCCATGTACCGGGGCACACGGACGGCAGCATCGCGCTGTTCCTGCCCGACGAGGGCGTGCTGTTCACGGGTGACGCGGTGGCGGCCTCGCCGGTCGACGGGGCGGTGATGCCGGGGGCGTTCAACCTCGACCGGCTGCAACTCATGGAATCCTTCCACCGGTTGGCGGCGCTCGACGCGGACGTGGCCTGCTTTGGACACGGTGACCCGGTGGTGGGCCAGGCTTCGGCCGCACTTCGGAAAGCGGCGGACAGCCAGCCGGCCACCGGCTGATCCTGGGGGCATGACCTCCCCCGAGCGGCTCGCCGCCCACACCCGCATCGCGCGTTCCCTCGCCCCGCTGGACGACCGGGCGCTGGCCGAGCGGGTGGCGGCGGGCGAGCCGCTCGGCACGGGCATCGGCGGCAGAGCCGTACGCCTCCTGGTCGATGACCGGCCGGTGTTCGTCAAGCGGGTGCCGCTGACCGACCTGGAGCGGCTGCCCGGGAACGAGCGCTCGACGGCGAACCTGTTCGGACTGCCGCCGTACTTCCACTACGGCATCGGCAGCCCGGGATACACCGCGTGGCGGGAGCTGGCCGCGCACACGCTGACCACGGAGGGCGTGCTGGCCGGAGGGTTCCCGGGCTTTCCGCTGCTGCACAACTGGCGGGTGCTGCCCGACGAGCCCCAGCCCCTCCCGGACGAACTCGCCGACGTGGAGCGGGCCGTGGCCTACTGGGGCACGGGCGCACGGAAGCGACTGGAGGCCCTGCGGACGGCCTCCGCGAGCCTGACCCTGTTCCTGGAGTACG
Source organism: Streptomyces sp. Ag109_G2-15 (assembly GCF_900215565.1). NCBI lineage: Bacteria > Bacillati > Actinomycetota > Actinomycetes > Kitasatosporales > Streptomycetaceae > Streptomyces > Streptomyces sp. Ag109_G2-15. The sequence goes on along the minus strand of NZ_OCNI01000001.1, from coordinate 6,709,961 downwards.
TCCCGCACACCCTGCACGACTGGCTGGACGCCGAACTGCGCACGGACCGCGCCGACGCGGCGTGCACCCGGGTGGCCAAGGGCCTGACGGAGCTGACGGACGCACTGGAAGGGCACCGACTCCTGCACTTCGACGCCCACTTCCGCAACATCCTGACCGACGGCCGCACGCTGTACCTCACCGACTTCGGCCTCTCGCTCGGCTCCATGTTCCAACTGGACGGCGAGGAGCAGGAGTTCCTCGCCCGGCACCGGCACTACGACCGCGTCTACACCGCCTACCACCTGGTGATCTGGCTCGTCACCGCGCTGTACGGGTACGGCCGCGAGGAGCGCGAGGAGTTCATCCGGGCCCTGGCCGCCGGCGCCCGGCCCGAGGGCGTCCCCCGGTCCGCCGCCGGGCTGCTGACCCGGTACGCGCCCGTCGCCGCCACCATGGGCGACTTCAGCCGGCTGCTCGTGCGGGAGAGCCGGCTGACCCCCTACCCGCACGAGGACCTGCGCCGCGCCTACAACAACTCAATGCTCTCGGCGTAGTGGCAGGCCACCGGGTTCCCGCCACCCCGGTCGGCGAGGGCCGGCACCTCCTCCACACAGGCCGTCCGCTCGCTCTCGGTGAGCTGGGCGGCGAACTTGGGGCAGCGGGTGCGGAAGCGGCAGCCGCTGGGCGGGCGGACCGGGCTCGGTACGTCCCCCTGCACGGTGATCCGTTTCCGGGCGCGTTCCTTGCGCGGGTCGGGCAGCGGGATCGCGGAGACCAGGGCCTGGGTGTAGGGGTGCGCGGGGCGGGCGAACAGCTGCCGGGCCGGGGCGATCTCCACCAGGCGGCCCAGGTACATGACCGCGACCCGGCCGGCGACGTGCCGCATCACCGACAGGTCGTGCGCCACGAACAGGAAGGACAGCCCCAGTTCGCTCTGCAGGTCCATCAGCAGATTGAGCACGCCGGCCTGGATCGACACGTCGAGCGCCGAGACGGGCTCGTCCAGCACGATCACCCGGGGCGCAACGCCAGGGCCCGGGCGATGCCGATGCGCTGGCGCTGGCCGCCGGAGAACTCGTGCGCGAAGCGGTTGCCGTGCTCGGGGTTGAGCCCGACCAGCCGCAGCAGCTCGCGCACCTCGTCGGTGCCCTGGGTGCCGTACCGGCCGTGGATCCGCAGGGGTTCGGCGATGATCTCGTGGACGGAGATCCGGGGGTCCAGGGAGGCGTACGGGTCCTGGAAGACGATCTGCAGGTCCCGGCGCAGCGGCCGCATCCGGCGTCGGCTCAGCTCGGTCAGTTCGCGTCCGCCGTACCGCACGCTGCCGGAGGTGGCGCGCTCCAGGTTGAGGACCGTACGGGCGAGGGTGGTCTTGCCGGATCCGGACTCCCCGACCAGGCCCAGGGTCTCGTTCTCGTGCAGGTCGAAGGAGACCCCGCACACCGCGTGCACATCGCCGACGCGGCGGCGGACGACTCCCCGGGACATGACGGGGAAGTGCTTGACGAGGTCACGGACCTGGAGGACGGGTTCCCCGGTGCCGCCGTGGCCCGGCAGCGGCGGAAGGAGTGCGGCGGGCGCGGTCATGCGGGGTCCTCCTCGGTGCTCGGGGCGGTGTCGGCGAAGCGGGCCAGCGCTTCCGCATCGGCGCCGACCGCGTCGAAGACCTGGTCCGCTCCGGCGCCCACCAGCTCGGCGGCGAAGTGGCAGGCGCTGAGGTGGCCGACGGGTCCCGCCTGGTGCAACGGCGGCTCGCTGCTGTCGCACACCTCCCGGCGCAGCGGGCAGCGCGGGGCGAAGGGGCAGCCCGGGGCAGGTTCAGCAGGGAGGGCGGGGAGCCGGTGATGGGGGTCAGCCGCTCCTCCTCGCGGTCGAGGCGGGGCAGGGAGCCGAGCAGGCCGAGGGTGTAGGGCATGCGCGGGGCGTAGAAGATGTCCTCGACCGAGCCGGTCTCCACGATCCGTCCGGCGTACATGACGGCGACCCGGTCGGTGTGGCCGGCGACCACCCCCAGATCGTGTGTGATCAGGACGAGGGCCGCGCCGGTCTCGGCGCGGGCGGTCTCCAGCGCGTCGAGGATCTGGGCCTGCACGGTGACGTCGAGTGCGGTCGTCGGCTCGTCGGCGATGATCACGTCCGGGTCGTTGGCCATGGCGATGGCGATGACGACGCGCTGGCGCATCCCGCCGGACATCTCGTGCGGATAGGCGTCGACACGCCGCTCGGGACTCGGGATGCCCACCGTGCCGAGCAGTTCGACGGCCCGCTCGCGGGCTGCCCGCTTCGTCATGTCCGGGTGGTGCCGCTGCAGGGTCTCGGCGATCTGGTAGCCGACCGGATAGACCGGGTTGAGCGAGGTCATCGGGTCCTGGAAGACCATCGCGATGCCGCGGCCCCGTACGTCCGACAGCTGGTTGTCGCTCAGCCCGAGCAGTTCGGTCCCCTCGAACCGCACCGAGCCGCGCACCCGCGCCGAGCGGGGCAGCAGCCCCATCACGGCGAGGGCGGTCACCGACTTGCCCGAACCGGACTCGCCGACGATGCCGAGGGACTCGCCCCGCTCCAGCCGGTAGCCGACGCCGCGTACGGCCCGTACGATCCCGTCCTCGGTCGGGAACTCCACGCTCAGGCCGGTCACGTCGAGGACCGCGCCGGACTCTTCTCCTGGGTCGATGACCGTCACTGTCGCACCCTTTGCTGCCGGGGGTCGAAGGCGTCGCGCAGCCCGTCGCCGATGAAGTTGATGGTCAGGGCGATGGCGATGATGAACGCGCCGGGGATGTAGAAGAGCCAGGGCCGGGTGTCCACGGCGGTCTGCGCCTGGGCGACCAGCAGGCCGAGGGAGGTGTCGGGCGGCTGGACACCGAAGCCCAGGAAGGACAGGGCGGTCTCGGTGAGGATGCCGGTGGCGACCAGGACCGTGGCGTTGACGATGATCGGGCCGAGGGCGTTCGGCAGCAGATGCCGGAAGATGATCCGCACGTCCGAGGCGCCGAGGGCCCGGGCCGCCTCCACGAACTCCTTCTCCCGCAGCGACAGTACGGTCGAGCGCACGACCCGCGCGACATACGCCCAGGTCAGCCCCGCGATGACCACCGCGATCCAGTACCAGGAGCCGCCACTGCGGGAGGAGATCACCAGGGCGATGGCGAACAGCGGCAGGGTCAGCACCAGGTCCGCGACGCGCATCATCACCGCGTCGACGAAGCCCCGGTAGAAGCCCGCGACGGCGCCCCAGACCGCGCCGACCAGGGTGGAGCCGAGGGCGATCAGGATGGCGATCTTCAGCGAGGTCTGGGTGCCGCGCATGATCTGCGCGTAGGCGTCGTAACCGGAGGCGTCGGTGCCGAACGGGTGCTTCCAGGACGGGGGTTGGGAGTTGTCGGGCGTGTACTTGCGGTACGAGTAGTGCCACAGGTGCGGGCCGACGAACGCCCACAGCACGATCAGCAGGAAGACGGCGAGGCTGATCATGGCGGCCCGGTGGCGCAGGAAGCGGCGCAGCACGAGCTGGGTCTGGGTGCGCTGCCGTACGGTGAACTCGCCGGCCACTCGCGGTCGCTGGGTGCCCGCCTCGGTGTCAGTCATAGCGGATCCTCGGGTCGAGTACGGCGTAGAGGAGGTCGGCGACGAGGTTGAAGCCGATGACGACGACGGCGGAGAGCAGCAGCCAGGCCATGGTCCGGTAGACGTCGAGCGTGGTGGCCGCCTGGACGAGCATCTCCCCCATGCCGTGCCACTGGAAGATCGTCTCGGTGATCACGGCCCCGCCCAGGATGATGGCGATGTCGAGCGCGGTGACCGTGGCGAGCGGGATCAGGGCGGTGCGCAGGGCGTGCCGGGTCATCACCCGGGCCCGGCGCAGGCCCTTGGCGCGGGCGAGCCGTACGTAGTCGCTGTCGAGCACCTCGAGCATGGAGGCGCGGGTGTAGCGGGTCCAGGAGGCGAAGGAGACCAGGGCGAGGGTGATGGTGGGCAGGACGAGATGACCGATGCGGTCGGTGAACTCGTTCCAGCCGGTGTCGACGTCGAGGTACGGCGACTTCTCGCCGATGGTGCCGAGGAACTGGCTGCCGGTCTGCTCGTTGATCCAGATCCCGGCCTGCTTGAGCAGCACGGCGAACCAGAAGACCGGCATGGCGAGGAACAGGAAGCCGAAGAAGGTGATGGTGTAGTCGGCGGCGCTGTACTGGCGCAGCGCGCTGAACACCCCGAAGAGCACGGCCAGGACCAGGGCGATCAGCATGGCGGCGGCGACCAGGGTGACGGTGACCCGGAAGCGGGTGAACAGGTCGTGCCCGATGTCCAGGTTGGTCTGCACGGACGGACCCCAGTCGCCGTGCAGCACTCCGGTGATCCAGTTCCAGTAGCGCTCCACGACCGGCTGGTCTGCGTGGATGTGCCGGGCGAAGGCGGTGACGGCGGCATTGCTGGGGGCGGGCTGCCGTGAGGTGGCGAAGTTGGCGACCGGATCACCGGAGTTGACGACGACCAGGAACACGATGAACGTCGAGACGATCAGGACGGGTATGGAGACCAGGATGCGGCGCACGGTGTAGGCGAGCATGCGGTTCTTCCCTCGGGAGGACGGGCCCGGTTCTCGGGAGTGCGGGCCCCGGTCCCGGCCCCGGGGTGACCGGGGCCGGAACACGACGGTGGCTGCGGGCGGGGGTTACTTCTTCAGGCCCCACTCGCCGGTGTTGTACGCCGGGCCCACGTTCGTCGAGTTGTTGCGCATGTTCACGAACCGTGTCTGCGCGGCGAGGAAGGTCGGCTTCTGGTACAGCGGGAGCACATAGGCGGCGTCCACCATGATCTTGTCCGCCTGGTTGAGGAGGGCGGCGGACTTGGTCTGGTCGGTCTCGCCGACGGCCTGGTCGATCAGCTGGTCGACCTGCTTGTCGCTGTAGCCGCCGTAGTTGCCGCCGCCCCCGGTCATCCAGGTCTGCTGCGCGTTGGCGCTCGGGAAGGGCGAGGCGACCCAGGCGAAGACGATGATGTCGTACTGGTGCCCGGCCAGCACGGTACCGAGGTCGGCGGCGCCGATCGGCTTGATGGTGACCTTGACGCCGAGGTTCCCGAGGTCGCTCTGCAGGATCTGGCACTCGCTCTGCCGGATCTGGTTGCCGGTGGTGTAGCGGCAGTTGAAGGGTCCGACCGCCTTGCCGTCCGGGGTCTTGAGCGCGGTCCCCACCCCGGTGAACTTCGCGTCGGTGAGGAGCTTCTTCGCCTTGGCGAGGTCACCGGAGCCCTGCCCGGTGGGCGTGACGAGGTCCTGGTAACCGGCCTGTCCCGGAACGAAGTTGTGGTTGCCGAGCTGCTTGACCGCCGGGTCGAACTGGCCGACGGTCTTGGCGACGATGTCCTTGATGCTGATCGCGGTGAACATCGCCTGCCGCAGCGCGGTGTACTTGCCGAGCACCGGGTTGTGCAGGTTGAGGTCGAAGTGCTCCCAGGTCAGCCCGTTACCGATGGTGTAGGTGACGCCGGGGATGTCCTTGACCTGGTTGACGAGGTCGACCTCGGGCTGCGGGTAGATGCCCTGCACCTCGTTGTTGCGCAGCGCGATCGGTTCCTGGGTGGCGTCCGTGATGACCTTGAAGATCAGCCGTTGCAGCGACGCCTTCTTCGCGCCCCACCACTTGGGGTCCGGGACATAGGTGGCGTGGTCGTTGTCGACCCACTCCTGCATCTTGTACGGGCCCGCCGTCGCGTACTTGGTGGGCGGGGTCTTCTGGAAGTACTGCCAGCCCTGGGTCAGCTGGGCGGCCGTCATATGGGCGGCGTCGCCCGCCTTGGCGCCGGAGAGCTTCTCGGCGACGTGGGCCGGGTAGAGGGGGTAACCCGCGCCGAAGAGCTGCTTCCAGTCGGAGAAAGGTTTGTTCATCACGACGGTGACGGTTTTGCCGCCGTCGGAGCCGGTGACGGACTTGATGCGGTCGTATCCGGCGGTCGACTGCGGCAGACAGCCCTTGGTCTGGGTGGAGTCGCTCGCGGGCGGCGGCGGGCAGTCCTTGCCGTCGTTGGTGCGCCAGTAGTAGACGAAGTCGTCGGCGGTGATGGGTGTGCCGTCGTTCCACGCGGCCTTCGGGTTGATCTTGTAGACGAGGGTCTGGGGGCTCGCGCTCGTCTGGGTCGCCGAGGTCACCAGGTCGGTGTTGACGGCGACGGTGAAGTCCGGGTGGGGCACGAAGACCTGGGGCAGGACCACCTCCAGGGCCTCGCCGTTCTCGAAGGTGTTGCCGTTGGTGTCCTGGACGTTCCACTGCTGGATGTTCTTCTCCAGCACATAGGTGAACGTTCCGCCGGCCTTGGTGGTGCCGGAGTTGCAGGTGTTCGCCTTGCCCTGGGTGGAGCAGGACGCGAGACCGGCCGAACCGCCCTGGTGCGGCGTACCGCTCCCGCCGTTGCTGCTGCAGGCGGCGAGGATCAGGGTGAGCCCGGCGGCCAGGGTGAGTCCCCTGGCGAGGGCCGAGGATTGCGCGCGCATGTCCCTCCTCCGGCCGGGAGTTGCCCGGCCTTTTCACAGCGGCCGGCGGCCGCGAGGAAACTGAGCTGCGCAATGACGTTAGAACGCTTGTGTACCTTCTTCAGGTTCCTGTTCATACCGGGACGGCGACAATTCACCCTCGCTTTCCCCTCGGAACCTCCCAGTTCGCGCAAAGAGGCGAGATCACGACCCAGAGACGCCAAAATCCCCGCCAACATCACGGATGCGGCGGGGATCTGAGGGTTTGTCAGGCGGCCTGTCCGGCGACCGGCACGCCGGCCTCCAGATAGAGCGCGGCGCCGCGCTCGCGGGCCCGCAGCGCCCAGCGCAGCCGCTCGTAGCGGACCGGCGGCAGCATGTCGGCGGCCTCATGTTCGGTCGCGAAGCGCCAGGCGCGCAGTTCCGGCCCCGGCAGCAGCACCCGGGCCGCCTCGGCGGAGTCCAGGCGGCCGCCGTCGAAGAGGAGGCGCAGCCCGCCGTAGCCGGGGGGCGCGGGCCGCTCCCAGTCCACGACGAGCAGCCGGGGCACCTCCCGCAGCCGTATCCCGATCTCCTCGGCGACCTCGCGCATCCCGGCGCGGGCGGGAGCCTCACCGCGCTCGACGACCCCGCCGGGGAACTCCCAGCCGGGCTTGTAGGTCGGGTCCACGAGCAGCACCCGGTCCTGCTCGTCGAAGAGGAGCACCCCGGCGGCGAGGGTCTCGGCGGTGGGTTCGGGGGTCTGCACGATGTCACAGGGGCCCACGGCGCCGCTGCCGACGGCGTCGGCGATGCGCACGGCGGTCTCGTACGGGGTGAGGGCGCTGGTGTCCACGAGGTGGGCGTCGGCGGTGAGCCAGGAGGCGAGGGCGGCCCGGTAGGGCTCGATGTGGTCGTACGCCCACTGACGCTGCCGTATCTCGCCGTCGGGCAGGTCCGGCGGGACCTCCCGCCCGGCTATGCGCTCGCGCAGGATCGTTTCCGCCGGGGCGAGGAGCAGATGCCGTACGGGGATCCGGCGGGCGGCGAGACCGCCGAAGATCTCGTCGCGGTACTCCTGGCGCAGCAGGGTCATGGGGACCACCAGGGTCCCGCCCAGCTCGGCGAGCATCGCGGCCGCCGTGTCGATCACGAGCCGGCGCCAGATCGGCAGGTCCTGGAAGTCGCCGACCTCGGCGAGGCGCTTGGGCGGCAGCAGGTGCGAGAGCGCTCCCCCGATGACCTCGGGGTCGAAGAGCGCGCTGTTCGGGATCAGTTCGATCAGTTCCCGTGCGGTGGTGGTCTTCCCCGCACCGAACGCGCCGTTGATCCAGACGACGGTCACGGACTCCCCCTCTTCTGTTGGCCCCCTGTGGCTTGCCCGCTCCACCCTGCCACGGAAACCACATCCAGTTGAGGGCGCGCACACGCGCGTGCCGGTGTCCCGCACGTCGGGGACACCGGCACGGGACCCGGGGACCGGGCCGGGCTACTCCTGCCCCTGCGCGTGGTCGGCCACGGCGAAGCTGTCCCGGCTGACGAGGTGGTCGACGTGGTCGAGGGTGCCGGAGACGTTGAGGTCACCGAGCGGCCCCTTGTCCGCGGCGTGCGAGGCGGCGTGCGACGGGGTGACGGCGGCCACGACGAATCCGGTGGCGAGGGTGGCGATGGCGAGCATGCTGCGCTTCTTCATGCCCTGGATCAACTGCGGAACCGCCCGGGGGTCACGCGGATCACGGCGATTGCGCTCCGCGGATCGACGGTGCTCCGGCGCGGCGATGAAGATCTGCAGCGTCGCAGAGCGCGGCCGCAACGAAACCCCGTGGCCGCGGTGATCGCGGCGCCGGTATCGTCAAGCTCCCGGCCTGCCGGAAGCCGGCGGACCACGACCAGGAGAACGGCCATGACCAGCCCCCGCCCGACGACCACCCTCTGGCGCCCGACCGGCCCCAAGGAGCTGGAGCTGGTACGGGAGTTGGACTGGAGGGCGTGGCCGCCGCGGCTGCCCGAGCAGCCGATCTTCTATCCGGTGCTCAACGAGGACTACGCGATCAGGATCGCCCGGGACTGGAACGTCAAGCACGACGGCGCCGGGTTCGTGACGCGCTTCGAGGTCGACGCGGAGTTCATCGGCCGCTATCCCGTCCAGCGGGCCGGCGGCGAGACGATCCTGGAGCTGTGGGTGCCGGCCGAGGAGCTGGACGAGTTCAACGGCCACATCGTCGGCCGGATCGAGGTCGTGCACGAGTTCCGGTGAGGCCCCGAGAGGCCGGACGAACCAACAGAACCGAACGCCCGGCCTCTCCGCCGTCCCCGAAACGCCCTGCCGTCAAGGGGAATGACGGAGTATCGAACAACCCTGACGCACCTCTTCCAACACAGTCCGACACGTCCTACCGTAAGCGCGCACCGGTGACACGTACATGCCGTCATTCGACCTCGCGCGAGCCGGAGGAACGTCAACGATGCGTCACCCTCACACCCGCACCACCCGCCGAAGAGTGGCCGGAGCGCTCACCGCAGGGCTGCTGTGCACGGCGGGCCTGGCCGCCCCCGCCGTCGCGGCCCCCGCCCGGCACCCCGTGGCCGCGCCCTCCCTGGCCGACGGCCTCGCCCTCACCCCGCCCATGGGCTTCAACAACTGGAACTCGACGCACTGCCGCGCCGACTTCAACGAGGCCATGGTCAAGGGGATCGCGGACCTCTTCGTGGACAAGGGCCTCAAGGACGCCGGATACCAGTACGTGAACCTCGACGACTGCTGGGCCCTGCCCGACCGGGACGCGAACGGCAAGCTGGTGCCGGACCCGGCCCGCTTCCCGAACGGCATCAAGGCCGTCGCCGACTACGTCCACGCCAAGGGCCTCAAGCTCGGCATCTACACCAGCGCCGGCATCAAGACCTGCAACAGCGCGGGCTTCCCGGGTGCGCTCGGCCACGAGTACAGCGACGCGCAGCAGTTCGCCGACTGGGGCGTCGACTACCTCAAGTACGACAACTGCAACAACCTCGGCGTCGACGCCAAGCTGCGCTACCGGACCATGCGCGACGCGCTCAGGGCGACCGGCCGGCCCATCGTCTACAGCATCTGCGAGTGGGGCGAGAACAAGCCCTGGGAGTGGGCGGGGGACCTCGGCCACCTGTGGCGGACCACCGGTGACATCAGCGACAGCTGGGGTTCGATGCTGTCGATCCTCAAGCAGAACCTGCCGCTCGCGCCGTACGCCGGGCCCGGCCACTGGAACGACCCCGACATGCTGGAGGTCGGCAACGGCGGGATGACGGACACCGAGTACCGCTCCCACTTCTCCCTCTGGTCCGTCATGGCCGCGCCCCTGCTCATCGGCACCGACCTGCGCACGGCCTCGCAGGCGACCTTCGACATCCTGGACAACAAGGAGGTCATCGCCGTCGACCAGGACCCGCTGGGCAAGCAGGGCACCGTCGTGTCCTCCACGGGCGGGCGCTGGGTCGTCGCCAAGGAGATGAAGGACGGCAGCCGCGCGGTCGCCCTGTTCAACGAGTCCGGGACCGCCCAGCGGATCGCCACGACCGCGAGCGCCGTCGGCCTGCCCGACGCCCCCGCCTACACCCTGCGCGACCTGTGGCAGCACCGCAGCTACAACACCGCGGGCACCCTCGCGGCCACGGTCCCGGCCCACGGCACGGTCCTGCTGCGGGTCTCGGCCGACCCGGACTGGGCCACCCACCCGCCGGCCGCGGAACTCGGCCTGGACGGGAGCCCGTTCGTGGAGGCGGGCACCCCGGCGGCTTTGACCACCAACTTCACCGATCTGGGCCGGACGCCCGCGCGCCGGGTGTCCGTGTCGCTGACCGGCCCCGCCGGATGGACCGTACGCGCGACCTCGGCGACCACCGCGACCGTCCTCACCACCGGCAGGTCCCTGCGCACCGGCTGGACGGTGAACGCCCCGGCGGGGACGCCGACGGGGTCGTACGGCCTTGTCCTCAAGGCGAGTTACCGCTCACCCACCGGGGAGAGCGTCACCAGCACCCTCCCGCTGACCGCGACCGTCGTACTGCCGCCGCCCACCGGGACGTCGTACCTCAGCGATCTGCCCTGGCTGTCGGCGACCAGCGGCTGGGGTCCGGTCGAGCGCGACACCAGCAACGGGGAGAGTGCCGCGGGCGACGGTCACCCCATCACCCTGGGCGGTGTGGTGTACGCCAAGGGGCTCGGCGTCCACGCGGAGAGCGAGGTCTCCTTCTACACCGGCAAGGCGTGCGGGAAGGTCACCGCGGACGTCGGCGTGGACGACGAGAAGGGCACGAAGGGCACCGTCGCCTTCGAGGTCTGGGCGGACGGCACCAAGGTCGCCTCGACCGGTGTGCTGACCAACGCGCAGCCCGCCCAGCCGCTCACCGCCGACGTCACCGGCGCCCAGGTGGTCCGCCTCGTCGTCACCGACGGCGGCGACGGAATCGACTCGGACCACGCGGACTGGGCGGACGCACGGCTCAGCTGCTGACCCCGGCTCAGAACGCGGACGCCGGGCTCGGTTGCCGACCGTGGCTCCGAGAACGGACGCCGGGCTCAGCCCCCTGCCGCGGTCGCGTCCGGCCTACGGGCCAGCGCGGCCGCGGCGGCGCCGACGAGCCCGCAACCGTGCCCATCCGCGCGGACGTGCCCCTCAGCGGCCGAACCGCCCTCAAACCCCCGCCGCAGTCGCATCCGGCCTACGGAGCAAACGCAACCGCGACGACACCGACCAGACCCGCAACCACACCCACCCGCACAGACGCGCCCCCTTGCCGCCGAACCGACCTCAGACCCCCGCCACACTCCCATCCAGCCCACGAGCCAACACAGCCGCAGCGACACCGACCAGACCCGCAACCACACCCACCCGCACAGACGTGCCCCTCAGCCGCCGAACCGCCCTCAAACCCCCGCCGCAGTCGCATCCGGCCTACGAGCCAGCGCGGCCGCCGCGGCGCCTACCAGGCCCGCGTCCGTGCCCATCTGTGCGGGCGTGACCGTCAGACGCTGGACGAAGGAGAGGGTCGCGTAGTCGGTGAGGGCCTTGCGCAGGGGCGTGAAGAGGATGTCGCCGGCCTTGCCGACGCCCCCGCCGATCACCGCGATGTCGATCTCCACCAGGGTCGCGGTGGCCGCGATCCCGGCGGCCAGGGCCTGCGCGGCCCGCTCGAAGGAGGCCACGGCGACCGGGTCGCCCTCCCGGGCGGCGGCCGCCACCGCCGCGGCCGAGGTGTCGCCGTCCGGGCCCGGTCGCCAGCCCTGCTCCAGGGCGCGGCGGGCGATGTTGGGGCCGCTGGCGATGCGCTCGACGCAGCCGCGCGAGCCGCACGGGCACGGGTCGCCGTCGAGGTCGACGCTGATGTGCCCGATGTGCCCGGCGTTGCCGGTCGGGCCGGGATGCAGCTGCCCGCCGAGGACCAGGCCGCCGCCGACCCCCGTCGAGACCACCATGCACAGGGCGTTGTCGTGGCCGCGCGCGGCGCCCTGCCAGTGCTCGGCCGCGGTGATCGCCACCCCGTCGCCGATCAGCTCGACCGGCAGGCCCCCGGTGGCCGCGCGCACCCGCTCGACCAGCGGGAAGTCACGCCAGCCCGGCACGTTCACGGGGCTGACGGTGCCCGCGGAGGCGTCCACCGGGCCCGCACTGCCGATGCCTATCGAGCCGGCGCGTCCCCACAGGGGCGAGTCGGCGAGGTCACCGAGCACCCCCTCGACGGCCCGCATGACCGTTTCGCCGTCCTGGTGGGCGGGCGTAGCACGCTGTGCGCGTGCCTGGATCCGTCCGTGACCGTCCACCAGCGCGCCGGCGATCTTGGTGCCGCCGATGTCCAGGGCCGCCACGAGGTCGGTGTGCATCAGAGTCAGATCTCCCCGTTGAACCTTGAGAACCAGAAAGAGGCAGGCCGGTCCAGCGGTGGGGGCGCAGGCCGGAGACAGCGTTGGACAGTCTCTCGCGCATCTGACAACGTTGTCCAGGCTCTATGCTCGACGCCACATCCTCATACAAACGACGGATCTGCGCACCACCCCCGTGGACAACCCGGACGACAGGACAGGACGCCGCATCGTGCCCGAGACCACCCGCCCCGCCGACCGCCTCTCCGGGACGCGTTACGGCAACCGTCCCACGATGAAGGACGTGGCCGCGCGCGCCGGGGTCGGCCTGAAGACGGTGTCCCGCGTGGTCAACGGCGAGCCCGGCGTCACCCCGGACACCGAGCGCCGCGTCCAGGAGGCGATCGACGCGCTCGGCTTCCGCCGCAACGACAGCGCGCGCGTCCTGCGCAAAGGCCGTACGGCCAGCATCGGCCTGGTCCTGGAGGACCTCGCGGACCCGTTCTACGGCCCGCTGAGCCGAGCGGTCGAGGAGGTGGCCCGGGCCCACGGCGCCCTGCTGATCAACGGCTCCAGCGCCGAGGACCCGGAGCGGGAGCAGGAGCTGGCGCTCGCGCTGTGCGCCCGGCGGGTGGACGGTCTGGTGGTGATCCCGGCCGGTGACGACCACCGGTACCTGGAGCCGGAGATCAGGGCGGGCGTGGCCACCGTGTTCGTGGACCGCCCCGCCGGGAAGATCGACGCCGACGTCGTGCTGTCCGACAACTACGGCGGCGCCCGCGACGGCGTCGCCCACCTGATCGCGCACGGCCACCGCCGGATCGGGTTCATCGGCGACATGCCCCGCATCCACACCGCGGCCGAGCGGCTGCGCGGCTACCGGGCCGCCATGGAGGACGCGGGGATACCGGTCGAGGAGCGGTGGATGTCGCTCGGGGCGACCGATCCGGTGCGGGTGCGCCGGGCGGCCGAGGAGATGCTCGCGGGCCCCTCCCCCGTCACCGCGATCTTCGCGGGCAACAACCGGGTGACGGTCACCGTGATCCGGGTCCTCGCCGAGCAGTCCCGTCCGGTCGCCCTCGTCGGCTTCGACGACATCGAGCTGGCCGATCTGCTCCAGCCGGGCGTCACCGTCGTCGCCCAGGACGCGGCCGCCCTCGGCCGGACCGCCGCCGAGCGCCTCTTCCGCCAGCTGGACGGCACCCTCGTCCAGCCGGAGCGCATCGAGCTGCCGACCCGTCTGATCACCCGCGGCTCCGGCGAGCTGCCGCCCGCCGGGTGAGCGGCCCGTGACCGGCCGCACCCTGGAGGAACTGGGCCTCGCCGAGGCACCCCGCGACCATCCGCTGCTCTATCCGGGCGCCTGGCCCGCCGGCTCCGGGCTGCTGCACGGTGACCACATGCTGGCGCTGGACCGCCTGGTGTACGACGACCGGGCGCCGGTCCTCGCGGTCGGCTCCAACGCCTGCCCCGGCCAACTGCGCCACAAATTACGGGAGTTCGGGATCGACTCACCCATCCCGATGGTGCGGGCGCGGGTGACCGGACTCGACGTGGGCGTCTCCGCGCACGTCAGCCGTCTGGGCTATGTCTCCGCCTCCCCGGTCAGGTCCCCTCGCGCGTTACGCGAGTTGTTCGTCATCTGGCTGGACCCGGGGCAACTGGCCGTGATCGACGCGAGCGAGGGCGTACCGCTGCCCGACGGCAACTTCCGCCGGGCCTGGCTGCCCGCACCGGACGTACGCATCGAGCCGGCGGACGGTCAGGTCCTGCCCGGGGCGTACGCGTACGTCAACCGGCACGGGGTCCTGCACAACGGTGCCGGTGCGCCGCGCCGGCATCCCGGCCAGCACGCCCTGCTGACCGAACTCCTCGGGGAATCGGCCCCGTTGCGGGAGCTGTTCGGTGCCACCCCGGAGGAGTTCTGCGCCCGGGCCCGTCCGGACGCCGCGCTGTGCGCGCGGGGCACCCGGCTGTTCGCGGAGCACGCGTGGGTGACGGAGTCGGGGCTGGAGCCGTACGCGCGGCCGTCGGGTCCGGGGCCGTCGGCCGTGTTCGGTACGGCCGACGGCTGCTCGGGGTGATGTCCGCCGGTCAGGAGTGACGGAGCGCGCGTGGGCTCACGGGGCCCGGTCGAAGAGCGCGACGACGCTGCGGTTCTTGTCCATGGTGATCTGGTAATTGGTTGTGGTGTCGCTCTGCTTCACGCCGTCGACCTCCCAGCCCGCGAACACGAAGCCGGCCGCCGGGTGGGCGGTGAGGGTCACCTGCGTGCCGGGGTCGTAGGGACCGAACTCACTGACCGTGATGCTCCCGCCGCCTGACGGGGAGACGGACATCGTGAGGGTGTGCCGGTTGGTCACCTTCGTGGCGCGGTAGTCGGACACGAGCGGGGTGGCGAGCTGGGCGATGGCGGCGTTGTTGTTCTTCGCGTCGCCGAGGATCTTGCCGTCGGCCGTCTTGTTGACGGTGTTGGAGTACTGGTTGATGACCTTGCAGGTGGGCCGGCAGGGCGTGCTGTAGGCCATCAGCGTGTGGAACTTGTTGTCGGACGTGATCCAGCCGAAGTTGGTGTCGTCCGGGCCCGGCGGCGTCTCCCCGTTGTTCGCGACGGTCTTCCGGTCGTGCCGCATGCCCAGGTTGTGGCCGATCTCGTGGCCCAGGTTGTCCCAGTCCATCACCGACAGGACGCTCGTGACGGAGTAGGCGCTCTCACTGGTCCTCGAGCTCACGGGAATCGGCAGATCGGCCGAGCCGGAGCTGTTCTCGGCGGGGATGGAGGCGAGCAGGGCCACCAGGTCGGCGCCGTAGAGATCCCGGTTCAGGTGGGCCGTGGAGCCGAGTGTCAGGTCGGCGCGCTTGTTGATCTTGTTCAGCAAGGTGCTCGCGTCCTGGTCGGCCCCGCCGAAAGGTGACGTCTGGTACGAGTGGACGACGTGCACGCTGGCCGGCACATGGCTGGTGGCGAAAGCCTTGTTGAGCTGGCTCACTCCGTAGCGGATCCGGGCCTGGACCTCCGGCACCCCGCCGAGCTCGGTGACGGCCGCGGGGGTGTAGGGGATGAGGAGGTCGATCGCGACCGGGTTGTTGTTGTCGGCCTTGGGCGTCTTCTCCGGGTGCCCGGGACGGCCGGCTCGCGGCAGGGTCACGGTGTCGCCGGGCTTTCCGCTGGGGGGCAGCTTCAGCGTGTCGATCTCTGTCAGGCGGTACTTGCCCGGCTGCTTGGGCAGGGGGGTGAACAGGTAGTCCTTGGTGCCGATCTCGATGACGCCGTCGAGGGTGGTGTGGCCGCCGCCGCGCGTGCAGGCTCCGATGATGGACAGGGACACCGTGTTCTCGGGCTTCTTCGGGTCGTACCCGTCCCAGTAGACGGTGCCGTTCGCGTCCTTGTGGTAGTAGTCGCGCATCGCGGTGAAGCCTCGGGTACCGGGGAAGAGCCGGAACGTACGGGTCTCCGGCACGCCTTCCTTCTGCGTACGGCACAGGGACGCGAACTCCTTGGCGTTGGCGCGCAGTACGGCGGTGCGCACCACCCAGGGCTCGTGGCCGTACCCGCCGTCCGCGGGCGGCGCGGCCTTGGCCAGGGGAAGGGGGGCGAGAAGAGCGGTCGCCGCGGTACAGGCGACCAGCAGGGAACGACGCATGGGGGACGTCAGCCTTTCTGTGGGGGAACGTGCCCCATGATCAGCGTCTGTTCGCGTCGTGCCGTCGAGCGCGGGGGCGCGGGAGGGATGTCGCCCGGAGGTTCATCCGGTCAGCCGCCTGCGGACCCGACCGGGGTCGCGCGCCGCCGGGGGTCGCCGCCCGGACGCACAGCCGCCCCCGTCGCCCTTCTCGGCGGGCACCGGGGGCGGCTCGTCCGGTCGCGGGACGCCGCTACTTGGCCGAGGCCGTCAGGTCGCCGCGCCGGGGCGCCGCGAAGCCCTCCAGGTCGGCCCGGGTCAGGCCGGTGAGGCGGGCGACCTCGGCGATGTCGAGGGCGCCGCAGTCCAGGCCGCGCAGCAGGTAGCCGCTGAGGGCCTTGGCGGTGGCGGGCTCGTCCATGACGTCGCCGCCCGCACGGTTGGCGTAGCGCGCCAGCCGGCCCGCCGCCTGCTCGAAGCCCTCGCGGTAGAAGGCGAAGACGGCTGCGTAGCGGGTCGGGATGTGGCCGGGGTGCATGTCCCAGCCCTGGTAGTAGGCGCGGGCCAGCGCCCGCCGCGTCAGGCCGTAGTGCAGGCGCCAGGCGTCGTGGACCTTCGCGGTGGGACCGACGGGCAGGACGTTGGTGGAGCCGTCCGAGACGCGTACGCCGGTGCCCGCGGCGGCGACCTGCATGATCGCCTTGGCGTGGTCGGCGGCGGGGTGGTCGCTGGCCTGGTAGGCGGCGGAGACGCCGAGGCAGGCGCTGTAGTCGAAGGTGCCGTAGTGCAGGCCGGTGGCGCGGCCCTCGGCGGCCTGGATCATGCGGGCGACGGTCGCGGTGCCGTCGGTGGCCAGGATGGACTGGCTGGTCTCGATCTGGATCTCGAAGCCGAGACGCCCGGCCTCCAGGCCGTGCGCCTTCTCGAAGGCCTCCAGGAGGCGGACGAAGGCCGTGACCTGCTCGGCGTACGTCACCTTCGGCAGCGTCAGCATCAGGCCCTCGGGCAGGCCGCCCGACTCCATCAGGCCGGTGAGGAAGACGTCGAGGGTGCGGATGCCCCGGTCACGTACCGCGGCCTCCATGCACTTCATGCGGATGCCCATGTACGGGGCCGCCGTGCCGTTCTTGTAGGCCTCGGCGATCAGCCGGGCGGCGCGGGCGGCCGTCGCGTCCTCCTCGGCGTCGGGGCGGGGGCCGTAGCCGTCCTCGAAGTCGACGCGCAGGTCTTCGATCGGCTCGCGCTCCAGCTTGGCGCGGACGCGGGAGTAGACGGGCTCGGCGAGGTCGTCGGACAGGCCAAGGACGGCCGCGAAGGAGGCCGCGTCCGGAGCGTGCTCGTCGAGGGCGGCGAGGGCCTGGTCGCCCCAGGAGCGGATGGTGTCGGCGGCGAAGGCGTCACCGGGCACGTACACGGTGTGGACGGGCTGCCGGGTGCCGGGGTCTCCGGGGTAGCGGCGCTCCAGTTCCGCGTCGACCGGCGCGAGGGAGGCGCTGATCTCCTCGCTGACGGCGCCCGCGAGGCTCGTCGCCACCTTCTCCTGCTGACCCATCCCACACCCTCCATATTTCCGCTCTACGGAATCAACAATCCGTAGAATGAAGTTATCCGGGGACTTCGAGCTGGTCAACACCATGTCCACGCGCCGCCACTCCGACACCTCGCCGAGTTCACGCCCCTCTCACGCCGCGATGTCACACTTCTCCTCGCACGACTCGCCCGGCCGTTCCATCGAAGGAGCCTCCGTGCCGAACCGCAGCCGAGTCACGCGCCGCCTGGGCCTCAAGGCCGCACTGGCCACAGCCGCCGTCACCGCTCCCCTGTCCAGTACAGCACTGCCCGCCCCGTCCGCCTCGGCCGAGGAACACCGGGCCCGCCCGCTGGGGATCATGTCCCTCAACCTGCGCTTCGCGAGCACCGCCGAGCCCAACAGCTGGGCCGTCCGCAGACCGGTGATGCGCGCACTGCTGCACCGCGCACACCCCCATGTCATGGGCACCCAGGAAGGCCTCTACCAGCAGTTGCGCGACATCGACTCCGACCTCGGACCGCACTACCGCTGGATCGGGACCGGCCGGCAGGGCGGCAGCCGCGGCGAGTTCTCGGCGATCTTCTACGACACCCGGCGTCTGTCCCCGGCCGAGCACTACACCTTCTGGCTCTCCGGCACCCCGGAAGTGATCGGCTCGAACACCTGGCGAGCCGCTTTCCCCCGCGTCGTCACCTGGGTCCGCTTCCAGGACCTGGACGACGGCGGACGGGAGTTCTACCTCCTGAACACCCACTTCGACCACGCGCGCCAGTCCGCGCGCGAGCACAGCGCCGCCCTCATGGCGGAGCGCATCGCCGGCCTCGACCGTTCGCTGCCGGTCGTGGTGACCGGCGACTTCAACGTCGCCGCGCACAGGAACCGGGTCTACGACACGATGCTCGGCGCCGGTCTCGTCGACACCTGGGACGCCGCCGCCGAGCGCAGCGCGCCGTACGGCACGTTCCACGGCTACAAGCCGCTCGTCCCGAACGGCGACCGCATCGACTGGATCCTGGCCACGCCGGGGGTCACGACCCGGCGGGCGGCGATCGACACCTTCTCCAGCGACGGCCAGTTCCCGAGCGACCACCTGCCCGTGCAGGCCTGGGTCGCCCTGGGATGAGCAGAGGCCCCCGTGACCGGCGCGCGGTCACGGGGGCCTCGTACAGCCTGGCGGCGATCAGCCCTTGCGGGTCTTGATCTCCTCGGTGAGCTGCGGGACGACGTCGAAGAGGTCGCCGACGACGCCGTAGTCGACCAGGTCGAAGATCGGGGCCTCGGGGTCCTTGTTGACGGCCACGATCGTCTTCGAGGTCTGCATACCGGCGCGGTGCTGGATGGCGCCGGAGATGCCGTTGGCGATGTACAGCTGCGGGGAGACCGACTTACCGGTCTGGCCGACCTGGTTGGTGTGCGGGTACCAGCCGGCGTCCACCGCGGCACGGGAGGCACCGACGGCCGCACCGAGCTGGTCGGCGAGGGCCTCGATGATCGAGAAGTTCTCCGCGCCGTTGACACCGCGGCCACCGGAGACCACGATCGCGGCCTCGGTCAGCTCCGGGCGGCCCGTCGACTCACGCGGCGTGCGGGCGGTGACCTTGGTGCCGGTGGCCTGGTCCGAGAAGGACACGGCCAGGGCCTCGACGCCACCCGCGGCCGGGGCGGCCTCGACGGCGGCCGAGTTCGGCTTGACCGTGATGACCGGGGTGCCCTTGATGACGCGGGACTTGGTGGTGAAGGACGCGGCGAACACCGACTGGGTGGCCACCGGGCCCTCGTCGCCGGCCTCGAGGTCGACGGCGTCGGTGATGATGCCGGAGCCGATGCGCAGCGCCAGGCGGGCGGCGATCTCCTTGCCCTCGGCGGAGGACGGGACCAGCACGGCGGCCGGGGAGACGGCCTCGTAGGCGGCCTGCAGGGCGTCCACCTTCGGGACGACCAGGTAGTCGGCGTACTCGGCGGCCTCGTGGGTGAGGACCTTCACCGCGCCGTGCTCGGCGAGCGCGGCGGCGGTGTCGGCGGCGCCGTTGCCCAGCGCGACGGCGACGGGCTCGCCGATGCGGCGGGCCAGGGTCAGCAGCTCCAGGGTGGGCTTGCGGACGGCACCGTCCACGTGGTCGACGTAGACGAGGACTTCAGCCATGGGATTGCTCTCCTGCGTAACGAAGTTGAGGGGCGGTCAGCGGGTGCGAGCCTTAGATGAACTTCTGGCTCGCGAGGAACTCAGCGAGCTGCTTGCCGCCCTCGCCCTCGTCCTTGACGATCGTGCCGGCCGTGCGGGCCGGACGCTCGGCCGCGGTCTCGACCTTGGTCCAGGCGCCGTCGAGGCCGACCTCCTCGGCGTCGATGTCCAGGTCGGACAGGTCCCAGGACTCCACCGGCTTCTTCTTGGCCGCCATGATGCCCTTGAAGGACGGGTAACGCGCCTCGCCCGACTGGTCGGTGACGGAGACGACGGCCGGGAGGGAGGCCTCCAGCTGCTCGCTGGCGGCGTCGCCGTCACGGCGGCCCTTGACCGTGCCGTCCTCGACCGAGACCTCGGAGAGCAGGGTGACCTGCGGGACGCCCAGACGCTCGGCCACGAGGGCCGGGACGATACCGCCGGTGCCGTCGGTGGACGCCATGCCGGAGACGACCAGGTCGAAGCCGGCCTTCTCGATCGCCTTGGCCAGCACCAGCGAGGTGCCGATGGCGTCGGTGCCGTGCAGGTCGTCGTCCTCGACGTGAATGGCCTTGTCGGCGCCCATCGACAGCGCCTTGCGCAGCGCGTCCTTTGCGTCCTCCGGGCCCACCGTCAGAACGGTGACCTCGACGTCGTCGTCCGAGTTCTCGGAGATCTGCAGCGCCTGCTCGACCGCGTACTCGTCGAGCTCGGAGAGCAGACCGTCCACGTCGTCGCGGTCGACGGTCAGGTCATCGGCGAAGTGCCGGTCGCCAGTGGCGTCGGGCACGTACTTCACAGTGACAACGATCCTCAAGCTCACGCCGGCTCTCCTACTGCATCGTCATTTCCGGGCTGCCTCTTGCAGGCAGCATAGGCGCCTCAAGCGGCCGATCCCGGTCGGGGCGTCCGCGCGCTCCGACCGAAATATTACTCGTCAGTACACCCAGTTCCTGCCCGCTAAGCAAGCGCTTTGAACTGTGACCTTCGCAACGCAGCGTAACCGGAACTCGACGGCTTCGCAGGGCGGGAGGGGCGTGATCAATCCCGCAGGCCGTTGAAGCGGCCCTGGTGGTAGAGAAGGGGACGCCCCGCGCCCGCGGAGTCGCCGAGGACCACCTCGGCGAGCACGATGCGGTGATCACCGGCCGGGACGCGGCCGACGATCCGGCAGACGAGCCACGCCAATACGTCGTCCAGGACGGGTACGCCGTTCGGGCCCTCCCGCCAGGCCGTGGGCGCGCCGAAACGGTCGGCGCCGCTGCGGGCGAAGGTGGCGGCCAGGTCGCTCTGGTGCTCGCCGAGTATGTGGATGCCGATGTGCTCGGTCTCGGCGACGGCGGGCCAGCTGGAGGCGCCCGTGCCGATACCGAAGGAGACCAGCGGGGGTTCGGCGGACACGGAGGTGAGGGAGGTGGCGGTGAAGCCGACCGGACCCGAGGCACCGCGCGCGGTGATCACCGCGACACCGGCGGCGTGCCGGCGGAAGGTGGAGCGCAGCAGGTCGGGCGAGGCGAGCTGGAAGGTGCCGAGGTCGGGCGAGGCCGTCATGGAGTTGTCCTTCTGCGAGGGGTGACGAGCGGGGCCGGTGCTGTTTCGGTCAACAGCGCGGACAACACGCGCTCGACGTACGGACCAGGTCGACGTGGACCCGCCCGAAGAGAAGGAGTTCGGTCGGCATAGGGTCAGGCTGACGATAGGTGGCGTGCGCAGTCAAGTTCGTTTCGGGATCTGGGAGATGCCTCACCGTGCGCCCGAGGGGCCTCACACCGCCTCCCCCAGGGCGGCGATCACGTCGGCCTTGCGCGGCTGTCCGGTGGCGCGCCGCACCACCCGGCCGTCCGCGTCGAGGACCAGCACGGTGGGCGTCTTGAGGATCTCCAGTTCGCGTACGAGGTCCAGGTGGGCCTCGGCGTCGATCTCGACATGGGTGACGCCGGGGACCAGTTCGGCTACCTCGCCGAGGACGCGCCGGGTGGCCCGGCAGGGTGCGCAGAAGGCGCTGGAGAACTGTACGAGCGTGGCCCGCTCACCGAGTTCGCCGCCCAGCTCGGCCGCTCCGAGCCGCCTGCCGTCGTCCCGCCCGCGCACCCGTACTCTCCCGCTCCGCCGCTTGTGCAGCACTCCGTAGGCGCTCGCCACGGCGAGCACCGCCACGCACACCACCAGTCCGGTCATCTTCTGCACCAGCATTCATGAGACTGCAAAGATTCCCGCCTCCCGATGGAGTTTCCGTTGCGGAATGCTTGATTCATGGAGATCGATGCGAGGGGGCCCCGCTTCGCGGCGGCCGTGACGACCGTCGTGCTTGCGGTGGCGCTGATCACGCAGAGCGCTTGGGTGCTGGGCTGGCAGACGCTGGCGTTCGCGCTCGGCGCGGCGGGCGGGGTGAGCCGGTCGCCGTACGGCCGGCTGTTCAGGACGCTGGTGCGGCCGCGGCTCGGGCCGCCGACGGAGTTCGAGGCGCCGGAACCGCCGCGGTTCGCGCAGTCCGTGGGCCTGTTGTTCGCCGGGCTCGGACTCGTCGGGTTCACGCTGGGTCCGGCCTGGCTGGGGCTCGCGGCGACCGGGGCCGCGCTCGCCGCCGCCTTCCTCAATGCGGCGTTCGGGTACTGCCTGGGGTGCGAGATGTTCCTGCTCCTGAAGAGGGTCACGGTACGCGCGGAGTAAAGGGGGCTTAAAGACCGAGGTAGGGACTAGGCCGACGTGACGAGGATCTCGCCGCCGCGGGGCACCAGGACTGGCTACCCGTCCGTTCTTCGGGCACGATCTGCGAGACGCCGTAAACCTACGGCTGCGTAACTTTCCCGCCGGGAGCCCCCCCCTTTCCCGAGCAGAGCAGAAAGGGCCCACCCCGCCCATGGCAGAGCTGGTCTACCGTCCCGTCGTCGGTCTCGCCAAGACGCTGTTCAAGGCCTGGGACCTGAAGATCGACTGCCAGGGGTCGGAGAACATCCCGCGCTCGGGCGGTGCCGTCCTGGTGAGCAATCACATCAGCTACCTGGACTTCATCTTCAACGGCCTGGCGGCCCTGCCGCAGAAGCGTCTGGTGCGCTTCATGGCGAAGGAGTCCGTCTTCCGGCACAAGGTGTCCGGGCCGCTGATGCGCGGGATGAAGCACATCCCGGTGGACCGCAAGCAGGGCGAGGCGGCCTTCGCGCACGCGCTGGACTCGCTGAAGTCCGGTGAGGTCATCGGGGTGTTCCCGGAGGCCACCATCTCGCAGTCCTTCACCCTGAAGAGCTTCAAGTCGGGCGCGGCCCGCCTCGCCCAGGAGGCGGGCGTCCCGCTCGTCCCGATGGCGGTGTGGGGCACGCAGCGACTGTGGACCAAGGGGCACCCGCGCAACTTCCGGCGCAGCCACACCCCGATCACCATCCGGGTCGGCGAGCCGGTCGAGGCCCCGCGCGACCAGTACGCGGGGGCCATCACCCGCCGCCTGCGCGAGCGCGTCCAGGAAATGCTGGACGCCGCCCAGCGCGCCTACCCCGCCCGCCCGAAGGGCACGGAGGACTCCTGGTGGCTTCCGACCCACCTCGGGGGTACGGCACCCACGGTCGAGCAGCTGCGGGCGGCCGAGGCGCGCTGACGCCCGCACCGGGCGAACGGCCGCCGCCCGCTTCGACTCCACGTCGTCAGGCGGAGGCCCCGGCCGTGGCCGGAGCGTGCACCTCGATACGGGCGCCGGGGCTGAACTTCTCCAGCAGCTCGGCGAGTTCGGCACCCGCCGCCTCCGCCTCCGGGACCGGCATCGGGGCGAGGGTCTCCAGCAGGAAGATGCCGGACACCGTCTCCTCGGTGAGGCGGGTGCGCGGGCCCTGGCGCCAGTTCCAGCGACGGCAGGTCACGCCGGCCTCGTCGCGCCACACGACCTCGCCCGCGTCGGGGTGTTCGACGACCTCCTCGCCGCCCGCGACCGTCACGAAGTCCTCCTCGCCCGTGGCGCGCACGAGCCGCATCCCGCCCTGGATGCGGTCGATGTCCTCGCCGCCGACCGGGATCAGGTGGGCGACGCTGATGGCGTTGTAGAGGTCCACGAGCAGGTTGATCCGGGGCAGGCCGCCGTCGGCGAGGGCCCGCTTGGCCAGCGCCTCGGCCGAGTTGCGGGTGCGCGACGGCTTGGAGCCGAAGGCGGTGTACATCTCGCGCCAGGCGACCATGTGCGGGTCCTCGTGCGGCGCTCGTCCCTCCAGGCGGGCGGCCAGCCGTCGGGCCGCGTCGTCCAGCAGCGCCGAACTCGCTTCGGTGCTGGGCCCGTTGACGAGGTCGTACGCCTCGATCACGACGTGGGTGAAGCCGGGCGCGAGGGCGCGGACCTCGTCGGACACGGTGAGAGTGAGCGTCATCTGCCTCGCCTCAGAGAGTGCTGGGGAGCGTCTTCCACAGGGCCGACCGGTCCGGGGCCGCTTTCAACGCACTGAGGACGGCCGGGTGCGGTTCAGCATACAGGGCTGGATAGTCCACCTCATTGGACGCCGGATCGGGGATCCAGGGCAGCCGCTCGCCCTCCAGGGAGAACTGGGCGTCCACGCCGGGCTTGTTGCCGCGCGGGTCCTGCCGGTGCCATGCCCCGTGGAAGCGTACGGCGACCAGGCCGTGCACGGCGTGGCCGCTGCCGTCGTCGTGCAGCAGCCGTTGGTAGCACAGGGCCGTGGGGATGTCCTCGGCCCGCAGCAGGGCCGCCAGGGCGTGTGACTTGGCGTAGCAGATGCCCGTGCGCTGCTCCAGCACGTCCGAGGCACGCCAGGTGACACGCGGGTCGTCGACGTCGGCGGAGTGCGGGATGGTGTCACGGACGAATTCATATGCGGCTCGCGCATAGGCATACGAGTCGGCGACCCCGTCGGCCAGTCGGGCGGCCGTCTCCCGCACCACGGGATGGTGATGGTCGATGACCTCGTCGGCGGCCAGGTAAGCGGACAGGTCGGCGGTGTTCTGGATCAGCCCCATGGCCCCAGAGCATAGGAATGCGATCACCCGACAGTCAATGACTTTTCAGGTGACCGCATACCTATGCATATTCGGAGGCTACCGCGCCATCTCCTCCTTGAGCGCCGCAACGAACGTGTCGACGTCCTCCTCCGTGGTGTCGAAGGAGCACATCCAGCGCACGACTCCGGCTGTCTCGTCCCAGAAGTAGAACCGGAACCGCTTCTGCAGGCGCACGCTCACGTCGTGCGGGAGCCTGGCGAACACGCCGTTGGCCTGCACCGGGTAGAGGATCTCCACGCCGTGCACCGCGCGCACACCCTCGGCCAGCCGCTGGGCCATCTCGTTGCCGTGCCGGGCGTTGCGCAGCCACAGGTCCTTGGCGAGCAGCGCCTCCAGCTGCACCGACACGAAGCGCATCTTGGAGGCGAGCTGCATGGACATCTTGCGCAGATGCTTCATGCGGCCGACGGCGTCCTGGTTGAGGACCACGACCGCCTCGCCGAACAGGGCGCCGTTCTTCGTCCCGCCGAGCGAGAGGATGTCGACGCCGACCGCGTTGGTGAACGTCCGCATGGGCACGTTCAGGGACGCGGCCGCGTTGGCTATCCGGGAACCGTCCAGGTGCACCTTCATGCCGTGCGCGTGGGCGTGCTCGCAGATCGCCCGGATCTCCTCGGGCGTGTAGAGCGTGCCCAGCTCCGTGCTCTGGGTGATCGACACGACCTGGGGCATCGCCCGGTGCTCGTCCTCCCAGCCCCACGCCTGCCGGTCGATCAGCTCGGGCGTGAGCTTGCCGTCGGGCGTGGGCACGGTGAGCAGCTTCAGGCCGCCCATGCGCTCGGGGGCGCCGCCCTCGTCGACGTTGATGTGCGCGCTCTCGGCGCAGATCACCGCGCCCCAGCGGTCGGTGACCGCCTGGAGCGCGACGACGTTCGCGCCGGTGCCGTTGAAGACCGGGAAGGCCTCCGCGCCGGCCCCGAAGTGGCTGCGGATGATCCGCTGGAGGTTCTCGGTGTAGTCGTCCTCGC
This sequence comes from Streptomyces sp. Ag109_G2-15, assembly GCF_900215565.1. Classification (NCBI taxonomy): domain Bacteria; kingdom Bacillati; phylum Actinomycetota; class Actinomycetes; order Kitasatosporales; family Streptomycetaceae; genus Streptomyces; species Streptomyces sp. Ag109_G2-15. Next base: position 6,684,420 of record NZ_OCNI01000001.1, on the reverse strand, counting down.
CGTACGCCACCTGATGGCCGCCGTTGGCCAGGGCCAGGGCGGCCATCACCTCCGGATGCGCCCCGGCGTAGTTGTCACTGGCGAAACCGCGGACCTGCGGGTCGTGGTGGCGACGCGCGTCGGTCCTGGGAGGGTTCACGGCTTCTCGGTCAGCCACAGACGGTTTCCGTTCACTTCGGCGGCGGACTTGCTCCAGACGCCCTCGATGGCCTCGGCCAGGTCCTTGACGTCCGTGAAGCCCGCGAACTTCGCGTTGGGGCGTTCGGCGCGCATCGCGTCGTGCACCAGGGCCTTCACCACCAGGATCGTAGCCGCGGAGGTGGGACCCTCGGCGCCCTCGGAGATCCCCGCCTTGTGGAAGTAGTCGGCCATGGCCAGCGTCCACGCCTCGGCCGCGGCCTTGGCGGCGGAGTACGCGGCGTTGCCCGCGGTCGGCTTGCTCGCGCCGGCCGCGCTGATCAGGACGTACCGACCGCGGTCGCTGCGCTGCAGCGCCTCGTGGAAGGCGAGGGAGGTGTGCTGCACGGTCTTGACGAGCAGCAGCTCCAGGAAGTCCCAGTCGTCCAGGCTGGTCTTGGCGAAGGTCTCGCTGCCGCGCCAGCCGCCGACCAGGTGCACCAGGCCGTCCACGCGCCCGAAGTCCTTCTCGATGTGGGTGGCCCAGTCCCGGGTGGACTGCAGGTCGAGCAGGTCCACCGTGTCGCCGGTGACGGTGGCGCCACCGGAGGCGTACCGGGCCGCGTCCACGGCCTCCGACAGACGCTGCGGGTCGTTGTCCGCCCCGACGACGGTCGCACCGGCCTCGGCCAGCCGCAGCAGCGTCGCGCGCCCGGCGGGTCCGCCCGCACCGGCCACCGCGATCACCGCGCCACTGAGCGCCCCGTTCGCGCCGTTCCCCATGGTTTTCCCCTCTGAAGCAGTGTTCTGGACGCGGCCGCTCACGCGGCGAGCCGCTCGGCGCTGTCGGCCGTGATGCCCTTGGTGGAGGCGATCACGTTCTTCAGCTTCTTGGACAGTGCCTCAAAGAACATGCTCAGCGGAAACTCGTCCGGAAGCACGTCGTCCACGAGCTTGCGCGGCGGCTGGGTCAGGTCCAGGGCGTCGGGACCCTTGGCCCACTTGGAGCCGGGGTGCGGGGCGAGGTAGGTGGAGACCAGCTCGTAGCCCGCGAACCAGTGCACGAGCTTGGGGCGGTCGATGCCGTCCCGGTACAGCTTCTCGATCTCGGCGCACAGCTGGTTGGTGACCTGCGGGGCGCGCTCCCAGTCGATGGTGAGCTTGTTGTCGGTCCAGCGGATGACGTCGTGCTTGTGCAGGTAGGCGAAGAGCAGCTGGCCGCCGACGCCGTCGTAGTTGCGCACCCGGTCACCGGTGAGCGGGAAGCGGAACATGCGGTCGAAGAGCACCGCGTACTGCACGTCACGGGCCTGCGGGACGCCGTCCGCCTGGAGCTTCACGGCCTCCTTGAAGGCGGTGAGGTCACAGCGCAGCTCCTCCAGGCCGTACATCCAGAACGGCTGGCGCTGCTTGATCATGAACGGGTCGAACGGCAGGTCGCCGTGGCTGTGGGTGCGGTCGTGGACCATGTCCCACAGCACGAAGGCCTCTTCGCAGCGCTTCTGGTCGTGGACCATCGCGGCGATGTCCTCGGGCAGCTCGAGGCCCAGGATGTCGACGGCCGCGTCGGTGACCCGGCGGAAGCGGGCGGCCTCGCGGTCGCAGAAGATGCCACCCCAGGAGAATCGTTCCGGCGCCTCGCGCACGGCGATGGTCTCCGGGAAGAGGACGGCGGAGTTGGTGTCGTAGCCGGCCGTGAAGTCCTCGAACTTGATGCCGCAGAAGAGCGGGTTGTCGTAGCGGGTGCGCTCCAGCTCGGCCAGCCAGTCCGGCCACACCATGCGCAGTACGACCGCCTCGAGGTTGCGGTCCGGGTTGCCGTTCTGCGTGTACATCGGGAAGACGACCAGGTGCTGCAGGCCGTCCGCGCGGCCCGCCGCGGGCTGGAACTCCAGCAGGGAGTCGAGGAAGTCCGGCACCTGGAAGCCGCCCTCGGCCCAGCGCCGCAGGTCCTTCACGAGGGCCTCGTGGTAAGCGGCGTCGTGCGGAAGCAGCGGGGAGAGCTGCTCGACCCCCTCGACGACACGGCCCACGGCCGCCTCGGCCTCGGCCCGCTGCGGGGCACCCTCGGCGTCGAAGTCGATCGATCCGTCCTGCGACTGCCATGGCCGGATCTGCTCCACGGCATCCTTGAGCTCGGGCCAGGCCGGGTGCTCAACGACCCTGGTCAGCGAAGGAACCTGTCCTTCGATACCCGCCTGCACAAGAATTTCCGTCATATCCCATCCTCCACGGGAGAACCTCGCGTATGGACACCGTATGCATACCCCGTTTCTCCCAGCAAGAGGCAGCTCGGGAAATTATTCTGCCTAGCCGCATGGTCACCGACATTTTTCCTGTCAGAGACCGTGACGACGGTCACTTTCGCCGCGAGGACGGGGGGTGTACGGCTACGGAGGGACCGATCGGATCCAGCCGGTCAATATCGTGGGGACTCGCCCACCCCCGGGTGACCCGGCAGGCGCATACGAGCCAGGCGCCGCATACGTCGCGCCCCGATCCGCCGCGCAGGTGCGGGTCCATCCCGGGAGCAGGCCATTAGGCTGCGGCCTTGCCGCGCGGACGACGACGTCCCGTCGGGTTCGCCGGCGCCGAGCCGCCGTCGACGGAAGCGAGTTGAACCTTGAACTTCCTTACCATCGGTCACCGCGGGGTCATGGGTGTCGAGCCCGAGAACACCCTCCGTTCCTTCGTCGCCGCGCAGGAGGCCGGCCTCGACCTGATCGAACTCGATCTCCATCTGAGCAAGGACGGCGCCCTGGTCGTCATGCACGACGCAGAGGTGGACCGCACGACCGACGGCACCGGCCCGATCGCCGAGAAGACCCTCGCGGAGCTGCGCGCCCTGGACGCGGGCCGCGGGGAGCGGGTGCCGGTCTTCGAGGAGGTCCTGGACGCGGTGAAGACGCCCCTGCAGGCGGAGATCAAGGATGTGGCGGCGGCCAGGGCGCTCGCCGAGGTCATGCACCGGCGGGACCTGGTCTCCCGGGTGGAGGTGTCCTCGTTCCACGACGAGGCGATCGCCGAGATCGCCCGGCTGGTGCCGGGCGTGCGCACGGCGCTGATCGCGAGCCGCTACGGCACCGACGTGGTGGAGCGCGCCACCGCGGTGGGTGCCAGGGCGGTCTGTCTCAACATCCGCCGGCTGACCCTGGAGGTCACCGAACACGCGCGTGCGGCCGAGCTGAGCATCATCGGCTGGGTGGTCAACACACAGGACCACCTGCGGCTCGCCCGCGCGCTCCAGCTGGACGGCGCGACGACCGACTACCCGGAGATCAAGCGCACGGGCCGCTTCACCGCCTGACCCGGCGCCCGGTCTCCCGGACGCACGTCACACCAGCGGCTTGACCAGCAGCTCGAACTGCAGGTCGTCGCGCTGCGGGATGCCGAAGCGCTCGTCGCCGTACGGGAAGGGCGTCATCTCTCCCGTACGGCGGTAGCCGCGCCGCTCGTACCAGGCGATCAGGTCGTCACGGACCGAGATCACGGTCATGTGCATCTCGGTGACGCCCCAGGTCTCCTGGGCCAGCCGCTCCGCCTGGGCGATGACGACCTTGCCGAGGCCCGCGCCCTGCAGCGTGGGGCTGACCGCGAACATGCCGAAGTAGGCGTGCCGGCCGCGGTGTTCGAGCTGGCAGCAGGCGACGATCCGGCCGTCCTGCTCGACGGTCAGCAGCCGGCTGTCCGGCGACTTGATGACCTGGAGCACGCCCTCCGGGTCGGTCCGCTGTCCCTCCAGGATGTCCGCCTCGGTGGTCCACCCGGCGCGGCTGGCGTCACCCCGGTACGCCGACTCGATCAGCCCGACCAGCGCGTCGACATCGGCGTCGGTGGCGTCGCGGAACGTCGGTCCGGTGGCGGTGGTGTCCATGGGGCGGTCTCCGATCTCGGGCGCGGCTGAGCCAGGGATGAGGGTAACCCTGCCACTAGAGTCCGGATGCATGGTGCACGTACTGAGCAGCCGGACCCTGCTCCGCCCCACCGACCCCGAACGCTCCCGCGCCTTCTACGGCGAGCAGTTGGGCCTGGCCGTCTACCGCGAGTTCGGCACGGGCCCGGAGCGCGGGACCGTCTACTTCCTCGGCGGCGGCTTCCTGGAGGTCTCCGGCCGCGCGCAGACCCCGCCGTCGCCGGCGGTCCAGCTGTGGCTGCAGGTCGAGGACGTGACCGCCGCGCACGAGGAGCTGCTGAGCAAGGGCGTCGAGATCGTACGGCCGCCGGTGCAGGAACCGTGGGGCCTGGTCGAGATGTGGATCACCGACCCGGACGGCACGCGGATCGTGCTGGTGGAGGTGCCGGCGGAGCATCCGCTGCGGTACCGGCCGGGGATCTAGACCGACCTGGTGCCCGCCGTGAGCACTAGACCGCCCTGCTGCCCGCCGTGAGCAGGTGGCCGCTGATGCCGAGCAGGGACGGCTGCGACTCGGTCTGCCGGAGTGCTCGCAGGACCAGATCCCGGCGGGCCGGGTCGTCGAGCCAGTCGGAGACGTCGCCCATCAGCCAGGCGGCGCCTTCCAGGCCGTACTGCCCGTGCGGTGTCAGGCCGGCGTCCGAGAACTCGGCCGGGACGTCGGCGGGCTCGTGGAAGTAGGCCGTCGTGAACAGGGACTTCGACCCGCGTGTCGGTCGCATCACGCCGTCGCCTCCCGCCGCCTCGATCTGCGGCCGCCGCTCGGCGTCGAAGTACCGCCCCGTGCTCAGGTTGTCGTGCAGGGCCGCGTACCGGTTGATCGTGGCGGCCACCACGAGTCCTCCGGGCCGCACCACCCGGCGGGCCTCGGCGAGTGCCCGTACCCGGTCCTCCCGATCGAGCAGGTGGTAGAGGGGTCCGAGGAGCAGGGCCACGTCCACGGACGCGTCCGGCGCCGCCAGGGCCCGGGCGTCGCCGACGCGCGCGGTCACGCCGGGCAGACGGGCCGCGCGTTCGACGTGCAGGGGCACCGGGTCCACGAGTTCCACCGCGTGGCCGTCGGCGGCGAGCCACTGCGCGTGGACGCCGCTGCCGCCTCCCACGTCCAGGATCCGCGCCGGAGCGGGCGGCAGGAGGCGGCGCAGGACGTCCTGGGTGCGCCAGAACTCCAGGCGTCCGACGCCCGAGCGCAGCCGGCCGTCCTCCCCGTCCCGCTCGTAGTACTCCGCGATCTCCTCGGCGAGTGCGGGAGCCCCGGCTTCCGCTCCGTGATCCATCTCCATCCCGGCAGCCTCGCCTCTCGTACCGGGATCGGACAAGCGATTTCGAGGGGGAGCGTGGTCTCCGGATGGCCGGTGCCCGCGGCCGGGGCTAGCGTGCGAGAGGGGGCCTCCTCGGTCTCCTCTCACACAGCGGGCCCGAGCGACCGGAAGGAGCTGTCATGAAGTTCGACAAGCCGGTGATCGGCGGCCCCTGCTGGACCGAGTTGGGGACGAGCGACCTGGAGGGGGCCAAGGGGTTCTACACGGAACTGTTCGGCTGGCGGCCGGAGACGGATCCGCGGCAGGAGGCGGGCGGGTACACGGTGGCGCACCTGGGAGACGCGGCGGTCGCCGCACTCACCCCGCTGTACCAGGAGTCCCAACCGGTCGCCTGGAACGTGTCGTTCGCGGTGACGGACGCGGACGACGCGGCACGGCGCGTGGAGGAGGCCGGCGGGACGGTGATCCTCGGCCCGATGGACGTCTTCGACGTCGGCCGGTTCGCGGTGGCCCTCGACCCGACCGGTGCGGCGTTCCAGCTGTGGCAGGCGCGGACCTTCCCGGGCGCCGGTCTGTTCAACTCGCCCGGCACGCTCGGCTGGGTGGAACTGGCGACCCGGGACACCGACCGGGCCCGGGACTTCTACACCACGGTGTTCGGCTGGAGCGTCAACGCCTCGCAGTGGTACACGCAGTGGGGCATCGGCGGGGAGGACTTCGGCGGGATGGCCGACATGGGCGACCGGTTCCCGCCCGAGGTGCCGCCGCACTGGCTGCCGTACTTCGCGGTGGACGACGTGGACGCGACGGCCGAGGTCGCCCAGCAGGCGGGCGGTGCCGTCGTCATGCCACCCACGTCCGTCCCGGACGGCCCCCGCATCGCGGTACTGCGGGACCCGCAGGGAGCGGCGTTCGGCGTGCACAAGGCCGGCGAGGAGGGCTGAGCGGCCGGCTGTGCGCTCGGCCCGGTCGAGACGCCGAGTCACTCCTCGTCGACGTGCCGGAGCACCGCGTCGTCGGGGATCCAGGGGAACCGGATGCCCGGGAACCTCGCCGGCCAGGGGCCGTACGGGTCGAAGGCGAACACCGCGTAGGCGGTTCCCTGGGTGCCGGGGACGCGGATCTCACCGGTTCCGGCGCTTGGGCGCAGGTGCCCGGGCCGGGGCACGTACCAGGGGTGGGAGTCCGGCAGGGGTGTGGCGCAGAGGTCGCATGCGTGCAGGCCCAGCATGGCGTTGGCTTCCTGGGCGCCGAGGACGGCCAGGAGCCTGTCCGTGAAGTCCTGGGGCGCCGGGCCGCTGGACCAGGAGCGGCCCGCTCCCAGCCATCCGACGTTGAGTCGGGCGTAGGCCGGCTGAAGGCTGACGAAGCACATGCCGTCGGTGACATCGCTGAACCGGTCGCCCTCGTCCCAGTAGGCGTAGGGGCTCAGGTCCTCGTAGAACATGGGTCAGAACCTGTCTTTCATGCCCGCAGCGCACCCATCCGCCCCTCCAGCCCGCTGAGCAGGTCCGCGAGCAGGGCGGCCAGTTCGCCCTGGCCCTCGGGGGCGAGGACGGACAACACGGCGGTCTCGTAGGAGAGTTGGTCGGGGAGGATGCCGTCCACCAGGTCGCGGCCGGCGTCGGTGAGGCGGAGGTGGGCGACCCGGCGGTCACGGGTGTCGCCGCGTCGCTCGACCAGGCCGCGTTCGGTGAGGTGCTTCAGCCGCTTGGTGACGGCGGCCCCGGAGGAGAAGGTCTCCCGGGCCAGGTCCCCCGGGGTCAGCTCGTGGCCGGTGCGGCGCAGCGCGCCGAGCAGGTCGAACTCCGGTCGGCTGAGCCCGGCCCGGCGCAGCGGGGCGTCCTCGGCCTGCTGGAGGAGGGCGGCACAGCGGTTGATCCGGCCGATGACCTCCATGGGGCCGGTGTCCAGCCCGGGGTGCACGGCGCGCCACTGCTGGACGACAGCGGCGACGGTGTCACCCCCTGCTGAGCCGGTCTCGGGAGCACTGGGGTCAGGCCGGGCCTCGCTGTCGCTTCCCGGCCGCCGGTCCTCCGGGGCCTCTCCGGCACTTGGTCGCGCCTCAGCGCTACTGCCCTCGGCCCCCTGCGGCCCGTCCGCCTCGTCGGCCCCGGCGTTCGACTGCCCCTCGACAGCACCGCCCCGAGCCCCGTGCCGCTCACCCGCGTCGTCGGACCCAGCCGTCGACCGCCCCTCGACGGAGCCACCCCCGGTCCCGTGCCTCACACCCGCCTCGTCGCCCCCAGCCGTCGACCGCCCCTCGACCACACCGCCCCCAGCCACATGCCACTCCCCCGCCTTGTCGCCCCCGGCCGTCGACCGCCCCTCGACCGAGCCACCCCCGGCCCCGTGCCGCACACCCGCCTCGCCGCCCCCAGCCGTCGACCGCCCCTCGACCACACCGCCCCCAGCCACATGCCACTCCCCCGCCTTGTCGCCCCCGGCCGTCGACCGCCCCTCGACCGAGCCACCCCGCCCCTCCGGCCGCCCGCCAGCCCGGCCACCCTCGGAGGTCGATCGCCGCTCAGCCGTAGGCTGTCCGCTCGTCGCAGCACCCCCGGCCCCCGCTTGCCCGCCGCGCACAGCATCCTCGGCCCCCGTCTGCCGACCGCCCGCAGCGTCCCCGCCGCCCGCCTGCCCCACGCCCGCTGCGTCCCCGGCCGGTGGTCGTCCGTTCGTCGGCGTCATTGCCGTGCGTCCTCCGTTGTCCTGCCCGTGTCGTGGTTCAGGGGTGCGCGCCCCTGGTGTCGTGCCGTCGCGGCGAGCGTACGGTGTCCGGACTGTTCGGCGAGCACGACCCGCTCCGTGGGCAGGGCGCGCTGCCACCACTCGCCGGAGGCGGCGTCGGCCGTGGCGCGCAGGTCGACCAGTGCGGCGGCGAGGGTGCGGCGGGTGGTCTCCAGGGCTCGGGGTTCGGGGTGCGGCTCGGCGAGCAGGCGGGCGGTGTGTTCGCGGGCGTGTTCGACCGTGGTCAGCGCGTGCTCGATGCGGTCGCCGGCGCGCCGGTTGGTGACGGCCACGGCCGCGACAAAGCCGACCAGTGCGCCCACGAGGGTGTCCGCGATGCGCTCGGTGATGAGCCGGCCGGGGTCCTGGCTGCGGGCGAACTCGGTGATGAGCAGGGCCATCGGCGTGACGCACACACTGCCGAGCCAGTAGTTGCGGCTCATCAGCGCCTCGGCGCCGAAGTTGAAGGCGAGGCAGAGCAGCACCAGGGCCGCCGGGTGGAGATGGGCGAGCGGGGTGACCGCGGCGAAGACGAGGACGCCGACGAGGTTTCCGACGACGCGCTGGATGCTCCGGCTCCAGGTGAGGGTGACGTTGGCCTGGTAGAGGGAGGCGGCGGTGACCAGCGCCCAGTAGGGCCGGCCGACACCGAGGGCGAGGGAGGCGTATCCGGCGAGGGCGCAGCCGATCGCGGTGCGGGCGGCGAGGGGCGCGAGCGGGGCGAGCCGGTGCCGCAACGGGCGGCGCGGGAAGGCGAGTTCGGCGTCCAAGCCGAGCAGTTCGCCGGTCGGGTCGTGGGGGGTCTCGATCCCGGAGACCGGGCCGGTTCCGCGCAGTTCCCGGGCCCAGGCGCGCAGCCGTTCGGGGTCGGTGTCGGCGGGGGCGGCCAGGGCGACCTCGGCGCGGATCAGGAGCCGTTCGAGGGTGCGCCGGGTGCGGTCGGGGCGGGTGCCCGCGGCCGGCAGGGACTGCCAGGCCGCGTGGATGGCGGCGGCACTCGCGGCGCGGGCCCGGGCGTGGCCCTCGGCCGTACCGTGCGTGGCTGCGTACCCGGCGGCCGCGTTCAGGGCCTGGGCGGTGGCGCGGCGCTCGGGGCCGTGCGGGCGCAGCAGCCCGGGTGCCATGCCGACCAGCCAGGCCCAGGCGCCGGCCGCGAGGGCCAGCCCGACATGGCCGGGGACCTGGCCGAGGCTCTGCGGTGCGAACAGGGAGGCGGAGCTGATGAAGGTGAGGACCACATTGCCGGGCGGACCGATGCGGGTGGCGTCGCACACCGCCTTCTGTACGGCCGCCAGGAGGGCGCCGACGGTGACCAGCACGACGGCGTCGGTGGTGAGCGAAGCCGCGAGCAGGGCGACGGCGAGGCCGCCGACCATGCCGAGCACCACCCAGGCCAGGGCCCGGGCCCGGGCGGCGTAGGGCCGGTTGTGGCCGTAGAGCGCGCACAGGGATCCCGCCATCGTGTACATGGCGAGGTCGAGACGGCCGAGCGCCAGCAGGGTCAGGTTGGGTGGGGCGACCGCGGCGACCGCGCTCAGCGCGGGCTTGAACCAGATGTCGGAGGGCCGCCCGAGGCGGAGCACGCCGGCGAGGGGAAGACGATGACGGGTCGCACTGCTCATATCATCAATTTAGCATGTGTTTTACTCGTAAAAGATTTGGATCAGGTGTCGATGGCCTCCTGCCTCACCTGCTGTGCTCCGGCGAATGCTCCCCGTGTACACCCTTGCGCTCGTATGCGCCCCGCGTGTCGTGGGCATCGCATCCCTCGACCGACCGTCGAGCGTGGAGGTGTGCGCGTGCACGGACCGGTGTCGGCCGCCTGGCTGCTGGTCGCGCTGTGCGCGGCGACCGGCGCCTACTGCCTGCTGCGGATGCGCAGCGCCGTCGAGGAGCAGCGCCGCGCCGCGGGCGGCGAGGCGCTCATGGGGTTCGGCATGGCCGCGATGGCCGTGCCCGCCGCGGTGTTCACCCCTCCGGGCTGGGCCTGGCCGCTGTACGCGGCCGTGTTCGGCGCGGCGGCGCTGCGCGCCCTGTGGGCCGCGCGCGGCGGCCCGCACCATCTGCACCATGTGGTGGGGACGGCGGCGATGGTCTACGTGTCCCTCGTCATGGCGGCCTCCCCCACCTCACCCGCCGCCCACCACCACCCCCACATCGGCGCCGGAGTGCCGCTGGTGACGGGCGCGCTCCTGCTCTACTTCACCGGTTATGTGCTGCTGTCCGGCGCCCGGCTGGTGCCCGCCGCCGCGACGGCGGGCACGACGGGGGCGGTGCGCTGGGGCGACCGTCCGGAACTGGCAAGGGCGTGCAGGCTGTCGATGGGGATCGGGATGGTCGCGATGCTGCTGACGATGTGAACCCCCGGGCCTCCGGGGGAGGCCGGCGGAACGGAAGGGTCCGGGCAGTGGCCCCCGGCCCGTCCCGTCGACGAAGATCGCCGCATGCCCCACCAGCCCGCAGACCCTTCGCCCCGCCCGTCGGCCCACCGCACCGCGGCCGTCGTGGCCGTCGCGCTCGCCGGCTGTGGCGGGCTGCTGCTGGTGCTCGTCGCCATCCGGTGGCATCCGCTGCTCGGCCTGGACGGCGACGTCTCGCGCACCACGCACCGCTGGGCGGTCCGCGAGCACGGTCTCACGCATGCCTTCCGCATCCTGACGGACTGGGTCTGGGACCCGCTGACCATGCGTCTGGTGTGCGCGGCCGCGGCCGGCTGGCTGGTGTGGCGCCGCGCGGCCTGGTGGACGGCGCTGTGGCTGGCCGTCACGGTCGCCCTGGGCACCATCGTGCAGCAGTCGGTGAAGGCCGCCGTCGACCGGCCCCGCCCGATCTGGCCGGATCCCGTCGACAGCGCGCACTACGCGGCGTTCCCCTCCGGGCACGCCATGACGGCCACCGTGGTCTGCGGACTCCTGCTGTGGCTGCTGCACCGCTTCCGCGCGGGCCGCGCCCTGTGGCGTACGGCCGTGTCCGTGGCCGTCGCCTCGGTGGCCGGCGTGGGCCTGACCCGGGTGTGGCTGGGCGTCCACTGGCCTTCGGACGTCGTGGGCGGCTGGCTGTTCGGGGCGCTTGTGGTGGCGGTGGCCGTGACGGTGTACGAGTGGCCGCGGGGCGGCCGGGCGCGGTCACCGCGCGGGTAGAGTCCGGCGCATGGCTGCCGTGCTCTTCGATTTCTCGGGAACCCTGTTCCGCATCGAGTCCACCGAATCCTGGCTTCGGGCCGGGCTGAAGGAGACCGGCCTGACACTGGCCGAGCCCGAACTCGCCGACACCGCGAAGGCCTTGGAGGCGGCCGGTGCGCTGCCGGGCGGGGCGGACCCCGTCGAGGTGCCGGCGGACCTCGCCGGTGTGTGGGCGGTGCGGGACGAGAGCGCCCAACTGCACCGGGCCGCCTACACCGGACTGTCGCGCCGTGTGCCGCTGCCCGGCCCAGGCCTGCACGACGCGCTGTACGAGCGGCACAAGTCCCCCGCCGCCTGGTCGCCGTACCCGGACACCGCCGAGGTGCTGCGCACGCTGCGCGAGCGCGGGGTCGGCGTCGGCGTGGTCAGCAACATCGGCTGGGACCTGCGCCCGGTCTTCCGTGAGCACGGTCTCGACGCCTGCGTGGACGCGTATGTGCTGTCGTACGAACACGGCGTGCAGAAGCCGGACCCGCGGCTCTTCGAGGCCGCCTGCGCGGCACTGGACGTCGATCCGCGGCAGGTGCTGATGGTCGGTGACAGCAGGGTGGCGGACGGCGGTGCCGCCGCGCTGGGCTGCCGGGTGCACTTCGTGGACCATCTGCCGGTGGCACAGCGGCCCGACGCACTGCTGCCGGTGCTGGACCTGGTGGCCTGAGGGTACGAACGCCGGACTCGACGCGCCGCCCGTCTGAGACGATCCCCCGTGTCGCCCCAGACGGACGGCAGCCCGGAACAGGCTCCCGCGCACAGCGGTACCACTGCGCTGAGTATAGTTGGCTGGCAGCCAGTCAACGCAGGAGTTACAGGATGTCCCCGCGCAGCGCCTCGGTCAATGAAGAGTTGCGCCGTCGTTCCAGGGAGCGGCTGCTACAGGCAGCGGTGGAGCTGGTCGACGAGCACGGGTTCGAGGCCACCACGCTGGCCGACATCGCGGACCGGGCGGGTTCGGCGCGTGGTCTGGTCTCGTACTACTTCCCCGGCAAGCGCCAGTTGGTGCAGTCCGCAGTCCACCGGCTGATGCACCGCACGCTGGAGGAGGCGCTGGAGCGGGAGCCGCACACCGAGGACGGCCGGGAGCGGCTGGCCCGGGCCATCGACGCGATTCTGGGCCTCACCCGCGACCGGCCGGTGCTCATGCGGCAGCACATGGCGGGGCTGCTCCAGGCCGAGGGTTTCGTGCCGTGCCCGGAGCAGCGGCGCCTGGCGGAGCTGTTGAGCGACACCGTCGCCCGGTACGGCTCCCAGGACGTGACGGCCGACTATCCCCTGCTGCGGGCCCTGCTGATGGGCGCGGTGTACGCGGCGCTGGTGCCGGGTGCACCGATGCCCGTGCCGGCGTTGCGGGCCGAGCTGTTCCAGCGGTACGGGCTCGACTGGGAGCAGGGCATGCCGCCGGGCAGCGACATGGACACCGGGTCGGATCAGGGGCAGGACCTGTCGCGGTTCTTCGCGACCGAGGAGCGGTCCGAGTAACGGACCCTCGGTCCACGCGTCGCTCGACTCTCCTTTCCGCGTGCACACACGCAAGGTAACCACATGATCACAATTCGTTGAGGTCACCCTGCCGGCCTCTGCCGTTGCGGGCCCGGCGGTGCCATGCTGGAGCCGTCCGCACACCCTCCTCCTTCGGGCAAGGAGTACCGCCGTGCTGCGTGTCGCCGTCGTCGGATCCGGGCCGAGCGGGTGTTACACCGCCCAGACCCTGGTCCAGCTGGATCCCGAGGTGCGGGTGGACGTGCTGGACCGGCTGCCGTGCCCCTACGGGCTGGTGCGCTACGGCGTCGCCCCGGACCACGAGAAGATCAAGTCCCTGCAGGGCAACCTGCGCACGGTGCTGGAGCACGACCGGGTGCGGTTCCTCGGCGGGGTCCGGGTGGGCGGATCCGGCGGGCTGTCCGTGGCACGGCTGCGGAGCCTGTACCACGCGGTCGTGTACTGCGTGGGCGCCGCCACCGACCGCCACCTCGGGATTCCCGGCGAGGAGTTGCCGGGCAGCTGGTCGGCGACCGAGTTCGTGTCCTGGTACAGCGCGCATCCGGACGCGGCCGACGCCGGGTTCGTGCGCGGGGTCCGGTCCGCGGTGGTCATCGGCGTGGGCAACGTGGCCGTGGACGTCACGCGGATGCTGGTGCGGGGCGCCGGTGAGCTGCGCCCGACGGACATGCCGCAGGCGGCCCTGGACACGCTGGCGGCGAGCGGGGTGGGCGAGGTCCACATGGTCGGCCGGCGCGGCCCCTCACAGGCCCGTTTCACCACCAAGGAGCTGCGCGAGCTGGGCGGCCTGCCGGACACCGAAGTCAGCCTCGATCCGGACGAGTTGGCGCTCGACCCGGCGTATGCGGACCCCTCCGCGCTGCCCGCCGTGCAGCGCCGCAACGTGGAGGCGCTGCGCGGCTGGGCGGCGGCCCCGCCCCGGCAGACGGCCCGGCGGATACGGCTGCGGTTCTTCCTGCGGCCCGTGGAACTGCTCGCGGACGACGGCGGCCGGGTGGGCGCCGTGCGCTTCGAGCGGACGGCACCGGACGGGCGCGGCGGCGTCACGGGCACGGGCCGGTACGAGGACGTCGCGGCCCAGTTGGTGCTGCGCTCGGTCGGCTATCGCGGGGTGCCGCTGGAGGGGCTGCCGTTCGATGCGGCGACCGGCACCGTGCCGCACGCGGAGGGCCGCGTCCTGCGCGACGGCGTCGCCTCCCCGGGCGAGTACGTCGCCGGCTGGATCAAGCGCGGCCCGACCGGTGTCATCGGCACCAACCGGCCGTGCGCCAAGGAGACGGCGACCTCCCTGCTCGCGGACGCGGCCGCGCTCGTGCGCCGGGAGGTGCCGGAGAACCCGCTGGAGGCGCTGCGCGCGGCGGGTGTCGAACCGGTGCCGTGGGCGGGGTGGCAGGCGATCGAGCGCGCCGAGGCCGCGCTGGGCGCACGGCTCGGCCGGAGCGTGGTCAAGCTGGCCGACTGGGACGCGCTGCTGGGGGCTGCGCGGTCGGCCTAGTCCCGGTCGGAGTCGGCGGCTCCCAGGTGGGCATGACACACACCGGCAACACCCTCGACATCAACAAACTGTTCAAGGACCTTACGGTCTCGTGCTGTTCGGATGTCACTCCCCACCCGCCGCTCTGGAGTCCCCATGGCCACGACCGCAGAAGTGCACCCCGTCGACGAGATACCACCGGTGGGCCGGCTGGCGGCCTTCGGGCTGCAGCATGTGCTCGCGATGTACGCGGGCGCCGTCGCGGTGCCGCTGATCGTGGGCGGTGCGATGAAGCTGTCGCCCGCCGACCTGGCGTATCTGATCACCGCCGATCTGCTGGTGTGCGGCATCGCCACGCTGATCCAGTGCGTCGGGTTCTGGCGGTTCGGGGTCCGGCTGCCGATCATGCAGGGCTGCACGTTCGCGGCCGTGTCGCCGATGGTGCTCATCGGGACGACGGGCGGCGGACTGCCCGCGATCTACGGCTCGGTCATCGTCGCGGGGCTCGCGATCGTGCTGCTCGCACCGGTCTTCGGTCGGCTGCTGCGCTTCTTCCCGCCGCTGGTCACCGGCACGGTGATCCTGATCATCGGGGTCTCGCTGCTGCCGGTCGCGGGCAACTGGGCCGCGGGCGGTGTCGGTGCGAAGGACTTCGGGGAGCCGAAGAACCTGGCGCTCGCGGCCTTCGTGCTGGCGGTCGTGCTCGGCGTGCAGCGGTTCGCGCCGGTCTTCCTCAGCCGGATCGCCGTACTGATCGGCATCGCGGTGGGTCTGGCGGTCGCCGTGCCGTTCGGGTTCACGGACTTCGGCGGGGTCGGGGACGCGGACTGGGTGGGGATCAGCACGCCGTTCCACTTCGGGGCTCCGACGTTCAAGGCGTCCGCGATCGTGTCCATGCTGGTGGTGGCCCTGGTGACGATGACGGAGACGACCGGTGACCTGATCGCGGTCGGCGAGATGACCGGCCGCCGGGTCGAGCCGCGCTCGCTGGCCGACGGGCTGCGCGCGGACGGCCTGTCGACCGTCCTCGGCGGGGTGTTCAACACCTTCCCGTACACGGCGTACGCCCAGAACGTGGGCCTGGTCGGGATGACCCGGGTGCGCAGCCGCTGGGTGGTCGCGGCGGCCGGCGGCCTCCTCGTCCTGCTCGGTCTGCTGCCCAAGCTGGGCGCGGTGGTCGCGGCGATCCCCGCGCCGGTGCTCGGCGGGGCGGGCCTGGTGATGTTCGGGACGGTCGCGGCGAGCGGGCTGCGGACGCTGGCCCGCGTCGACTTCAAGGGCAACAACAACCTGACGGTGGTGGCCGTTTCGGTGGCGGTCGGCATGCTGCCGGTGGGCGTGCCCACGGTGTACGCGAAGTTCCCGGACTGGTTCCAGACGGTGATGAACAGCGGGATCAGCGCGGGGTGTCTGACGGCCATCGCACTGAACCTGCTGTTCAACCATCTGCCGGGGAAGGCCGGTTCAGCCGCCGTCGCCGAGGCGGACGGCCTGTCCGTCGCCGGACAGTGACTCGGCGAAGCCGCCCGCCGCATCCAGCCCGAACCGTCCGTGAAGTGGCGGCGGGTCGCCGCCGGTGACGCGCAACAGGCCCTCCCAGGCCTCGGAGTCGCCGGCGTCGACGCCCGTGCGGTAGCACCGCTCCGCGCGCCGCCGGTCACCGGCCTCTTCGTGCAGGCGGCCCAGCGCGGTCCACGCGGCCGTGTCGCCCGCGCCGGTCGCCGCGCGGTAGGCCACCTCGGCGCCCGGCCCGTCGCCGCGGTCCTCCCTGACCTGCCCCAGAGCGGACCAGACTCCGGAGCCGCCCGCGGCGACGGCCGCCCCGGCGGCACGCAGGGAGCCCTCCCGGTCGCCCGCACGCTCCCGGATCCGGGCGAGCGTGGCCCAGGTGTCCGCGGAACCGTGCTCGGCGGCCTCCTCGGCGGCGCGTTCGGCTCCTTCGGTGTCGCCGGTCCGCTCCCGGATCCGGGCGAGCGCGGTCCACGCCTCGGTGTCCCCGGCCCGGGCGGCCCGGGCCGCCGCGAGGTCGGCCGACGCGCTCCGGCCCGCTTCCTCCCGTACCCGGGCCAGGGTCCACCAGGCCTCGGCGTGGCCGGACCGCGCGGCCCGTACGGCGGCCTCCTCGGCGCCCTCGATGTCCCCGCTCTCCTCCCTGAGCAGCGCCAGATGGGCGAGCGCGCCGGTCGACCCGGCCGCGGCGGCCAGCCGGCAGGCGTGCTCGGCCGCGGCGGTCTCGCCCCGCTGCCGGTGGTACCGCATCAGTGCGCTCCACCCCTCCGCGTTCCCGAGTTCGGCAGCCCGCGTGGCCGCGGCTTCCGCGCCTTTCCGGTCCCCGGCCCGCCACCGGAGGTGCACCAGGGAGGACCAGGCCGTGGGGACACCCGCGTCGGCGGCCTCCAGATAGGCGGTCTCGGCTTCGGCGTCGCGTCCCGTCCTGTCGTACCACCGCGCTCTGCCCATCCAGCCCCAGGGGTCCCCGGCCGCCACCGCACGGGTGTACGCCGCGAGCGCGCCGGCCTCGTCGCCCGTCCGCTCACGCCGCCGGGCCAGCGCCAGCCACGGCCGGGTATGCCCCTGCTCCGCCGCGGCCACGGCGGCTTCCTCGGCGCCCGCCCGGTCACCGACGTACTCGCGCAGCCGGGCGAGGAAGTCCCACGCCGAGGGCTCGCCCGCCAACGCTGCCCGTTCATGGGCCCGCAGTGCTCCGGCGCCGTCGTCATGGCCCTCGCGCACCCCGGCCAGCACGGCCCAGGCCCACCCGCTGTCCGCGGCCACCGACTCCGCCGCCGCCCGGTCGCCGGCCTCCTCCCACAGCAGCGCCAGCGCGGGCCGTGCGTCGGCTCCCCGGTCGAGGGCACGCCGGTAGAGCCGTAGCGCGTGTCCGTGGCGGCAGCGCGCACGCGCCTCCCCGCCCATGGCGTACAGGTCGTCCGGGGTACGGCAGTGGGCCTCGGCCGCCTCCCACAGTTCGGCGGGCGGGGCGAGGTGGGCGCGGGCGCGGCGCACGCTCTGGTCGAGGTAGTCGGCGGGGTGGTAGCCGTCGGCGGCGCCCACGCCGGGTGCGACCCGGTCGGGGACCAGGGCGGGCAGCCGTCCGCCGTCGGCGGAGCTGAGCGCGTGGACGGCGGCCGCGAACCACTCGCTGTCCCCGGTGACGCGGGCCGTGGACGGGAGATAGCCGACGACGGCCGCCGCGAGCAGTTCGGGCGACAGCGCGGCCGCGTGGCCGAGGCGCCGCGCGTCGACGGCCGCCGTGACGATCGCGTGCTCGATCTCGGAGAAGGCGTTGCCCGGTCCCATCTCGTACCGCCGTACCAGCTCCGGACCACCGGTCAACTGCTGGATGACCCGCGCCGGTTCACCGGCCGCCGCCAGCGCCGCCCGCAGCCGCGGGTCGTGCGCGGCCGCCTTCCTGGCCCGGCCCAGGCTGCCGCCGAGGTGGTCCGGGACGAGGATCTCGGCGTGGTGGGCGCGCAGCAGGGCACGGGCGTGGAAGTGGTCGTCGCCGCCCGGGGCCGCGATACGGCGCGCGTACTCGGGCCACATGCTGCCGAGGACGGCGAGTGGGGCCGTCCGGCCGAGGAGGCCGGCCAGGGACTCGGCCACGTCCTCGCCGGCGGGTCCGGTCAGGTAGCGCTGTGTCTCGTTCAGCCAGATCACCGATCCGGCGTCCACCGCGTCGCCCGCGATCCAGTCGAGGAGTTCGCGCGGACCGGACGGGAACAGGACGGGCCAGTCCGGCAGTTCGATGCGCACGGCCTCGAAGGCCGACCGGGTCTTGCCGGTCGACGACTGGCCGACGAGCACGGCCAGTACCGCCTCGCCGCCCCTGGCACACCGCAGGCGCTCGCGCACCGTCTCGTCGTGGGTCCGCTCGATGTACGGGGTGAGCCGGTCGAAGCCGGCGCCGTCCACGTCCACCGCGTGGTGCACGCCGAGCCGGGCGGCGCCCCACGCCTCGGCGGTGCGCGGGGGCGGCCCGGGGCGCTCCTTCGCCTCGATCCACAACTCCCGTATCCGTACGACCGTTTCGGCCGGGTCGCGGTCCATGAGGCGGGCCAGCACCGCGGCGACCGACTCGGCGTCGTGCAGGCCGGGGAGTTTCGCACCGGTGAGGAGCCGCCCCACGGTGTCCCGGCTCGGGGCGCCGGGCAGGGAGTCGTCGAGGGCGGCCGTGTCCGCGATCCGCTCCAGGCTGGGCGTGCCGGCGGACAGGTACAGGCGGTACAGATACCGCTTGAACTCCCGCAACGCTCCCGGCGGCAGCCGCGGCGGCGCCACCGGGCGGGGTTTGCGTCCTGCGCCGCCGCTCTCGTCGCTACTCATCGCCCCGTTCCCCGTCCGGGCGGTGTCCCGGGGGCCTCTCGTCGCCACCGGTCGTCGACCGCTCACAGGCAGCCATCCTCTGATCAACGACGGCGCCCCGTCCAGTCGGCGCCGCGATTCCCGCTCGTGGAGGCTCCGTTGATCCCCTTTCCCGTTCCGTCGGCCGCCCTGCGCGCCCTGCTGGTGCTGCCCCTGCTGCTGGCCACACTCGCCTGTCTGCCGGCGCTCGTCGTGCTGCCGTTCCTCCGGAACGGAGGCGCACGGACCGAGCGAATCGTGCGCCAGCTCATCGCCTGGACACGTACGTTGGTCATGTCGCTGTGAGACAGGGAGTAGCCCGTGGAACCGATCGTCGACGGCCGCCTGAGCATCGTGTACGAGCACGTCTCCGCCTCGGTCACCGTGGTGACGCTTGCGGGCGAATTGGATGTGTACACATGCGTGACCCTGCGGGAGGTCCTGGTCGGCCTGATCAACGACGGGCGCTTCCTGCTGGCCATCGACATGCGGGAGGTCGACTTCATCGAAAGCCCCGGAAGCGGGGTCCTCGTCGGCGCTCTCAAGCGTCTGCGCGCGCACGGCGGCCACTTGGCCCTGAGCGGAACCCAGGGGCAGGTCCGGAAGCACTTCCGCATCACGCGGCTGGACAGGATCTTCCCGATCCACCCGACGGCCCTGGAGGCGGAGGAGTCCCTGTCCGGACCGGCCCTGGACCACAGCACCGCCAGGACCGCCGCCCCGGCCGGCTGAGCCGCTCACCTCACCGCCGGAACAACCTCTCGGGAACCGTCCCCGCCAGCACCCCGTACCCCTTCGGGTTGAGATGCAGCCCGTCCCCGACCTGCAGGTCGGGCAGCAGTCGGCTCGGCTGGGCCGGGTCCCTTACCGCCCGGTCGAAGTCGATCACCGCGTCGAAGTGGCCGGGGGTGCGGATCCAGGTGTTCACGCGCTGCCGGGACGCCTCCCGCTCCCCCGCCGGGTCGTCGTAGGGGGTGTTGCCCCCGAACGGCGTCAGGGTCGCGCCGTAGACGCGGATGCCCTGGGCGTGGGCGCGGACCACGATCTGCCGGTACCCGGCGATCAGGTCGTCGGTGACGGCGCGCTGGGCCTCGGGGGTGGCGGCGGCGGTGCCGATGTCGTTCACGCCCTCGAAGAGGATCAGCCAGGAGACCCCGCTGCGGGACAGGACGTCACGGTCGAGGCGGGCCAGGACGTTGGGGCCGAGCCCGTCGTTGAGGACGCGGTTGCCGCCGGCGGCCTGGTTGAGGACGGCGATGTCCGAGGTGGCGGCGCGGGTCCGGAGCCGGTCGAAGAGCTGGTCCGGCCAGCGGTCGTTGCCGTTGGTGGTGGACCCGCGGCCGTCGGTGAGCGAGTCGCCCACGACGGCCACCGCCTCGGTGGCGCCGGGCGAGAGCACCTCGACGTCGCTGAGCAGATACCAGTGGTTGACCGGGGTCGCGTCCGGGAGGTCGTCGTCCCGGGTGTGGTCGCCGTGCAGCAGGTACGAGGTGGTGCGCGAGCCGGGGTGCGAGGTGAGCGCCAGCGACGGCTGGCCCTCGGCGGTGTACGCCGTCACGGTCAGGTCGGATCCGGCGCGCAGGTCGAAGTCGAGCGGGTCCGAGACCAGTTGGGCACCGACGGGGACGGTGGCCGCGTCCCGCCCGGCGAAGGTGACCCGTCGCAGGCTGTCCGGCTCGATCGCGCTGACGCCGGCCTGTCCGCCGCTCGGCAGCGCCACGGTCACGGCGGTCAGCGGCAGCGGGGTGTCGCCGTAGGCGTTGGAGAACCGCAGCCGGATGCGGTGGCCGCCGGTGGTGACGCGGACGGTCTGCCGCAGTGTGGTGTCGGTCAGCACCGACTTGTCACCGGTGAAGGGCGCGGGCGGCAGGTTCGCCGGCTCGGTCAGCTGGGGCATCCCGGTCCAGGTGTTCACCCAGTGCCGGCCCGCGGCCGAAGTGGCCATGGGCCGGGCCGAGTCGGACCTGTCCAGCAGTGCCGTGAGCGCCGAGGACGTCACGACCAGGGTGAGCACGAGGACACAGGTGGTGAGCAGGGTGGCGATCGGGGCTCTGCTGGGTGGCTTCACGGGCGCCCTTCTCTGTGGTTGCGTCAACTGACCGTGCATTCCGTACCGTTGAGCGTGTAGGCGGTGGGTGCCGCACTGTTGCCGGTGTGGGTGGCCTGGTAGCCGATACCGACGCTCGCGTTCGGCGCGAGCGTGCCGTTGTACGAGACGTCGGCCGCCGTCACCGCACCGGAGGACGGGCTGTACGAAGCGTTCCAGCCACTGGTGATCGTCTGGCCGGCCGGCAGGGTGAAGCCCAGTTTCCAGCCGCTGATCGTCGTCGTGCCGGTGTTGGTGATGGTGACGGAGGCGGTCAGGCCGGTGTTCCAGGCGTTGGTGGTGACCGTCACCTTGCAGGCGCCGGCGGGAGGTTGGGGCGCGGGGCCGTCGCCGCCGAGACCGAAGAAGGCGAGGGCGCGGGAGGCCATGCCGTAGGAGTAGAGGTTGTGCCCCACGCCCTGGAGGCTGATCGCCTCGACGGGTGCCTGGTCACCGGTGCCGCCGTAGCGGGTGCGGGTCCAGCCGGACTGGGGTGAGTCGGTGGCGGCGGGGGTCTGGCCGACGCCGAGCACGTCGGTCCACTGTTTGGTCTCCTCGCCGAAGTTGGGGTACCGCAGCGTGTCGTCGGCGGTGCCGTGCCACAGCTGCATGCGCGGCCGGGGGCCGGTGTATCCGGGGTAGGCGGCGCGCACCAGGTCGCCCCACTCCCGCGGGGTGTGGGTGACGGTGCCGCCGGAGCAGGCGCTGTTCCACTCGGAGCCGTCGGTGGTGGCGAAGCAGCCGAAGGGCACGCCGGAGAAGGCGGCGCCCGCGGCGAACACGTCGGGGTAGTCGCCGAGCAGGACGTTCGTCATCATCGCGCCGGAGGAGATGCCGGTGACGAAGATCCGGCCGGTGTCGGCCGCGTAGGTGCGGGTCACCCAGTCGACCATGGACCTGATGCCGACCGGGTCGCTGCCGCCGCCGCGGCGCAGCGCCTGCGGCGAGGAGACGTCGAAGCACTTGCTGGCGCGGGTCACCGACGGGTACACGACGACGAACCCGTACTGGTCGGCCAGGGAGGCCCACTCCGTGCCGGAGTACATCGCCGGCCCCGAGCCCGTGCAGTAGTGGGCGGCCACCACGACCGCCGGATGCGCGGTGACGCCGCTCGGGACGTACACGTACATCTGCAGGTTGCTGGGGTTGTCGCCGAAGCCGGTGACCTCGGTGAGGGTGGCCGTGGGGACGGCCTCGGTGCGGGCGGCGGCCGGGGGTGCGGCCAGGGTCAGTGCCGCGAGCAGGGGCAGCAGCGCACCGAGGAGTGCGAGCAGCGCCGAACGCAGCGGTGTTCTCTGGCGGTTGGGGGTGTCGCCGGCTGTGGGGGGCACGTCGTTCGTCCCTTCTGATCGCGGCTCGTGCGGCGTCGTGCGGGGGAACTTCCGGCATCGTGGCATGGACATGCGCTCTATGGAAGCGCTCCCACACACTTGCCCACGGACCGAAAACAGCCGTGCGCGAGGCGTTGACTAGAAAGCGCTTGCCCCCTACGGTCCGTTCATCAGCGTGACCGAGAGGTTCGGGAATCAACCTCGACCAGTCACTACACCCCCACAGGCGTTCCAGATGGCGTACGTCGTTCACGTACACAACCCCCACTGGAAGGGACGCACCCGCATGCGAACACAACGACTCATCGGGCCGGCTGCCGCCGGCGGCAGCGCCACGGCGGTGACCGTCTCCACCCTGGACGCCTTCAAGGCGGCCGTGGGCGGCGGTTCGGTGAAGGTGGTGAAGGTCAACGGCCTGATCTCGCTGAGCGGTCAGGTCGACATCGGCTCCAACACCACGGTTCTGGGTGTCGGTTCGTCCTCCGGCTTCACCGGCGGCGGACTGCGCCTGAAGAAGGTCACCAACGTCGTCATCCGCAACCTGAACATCAGCAAGGCCGTCAAGACCGACGCGATCACCGTGCAGGGCTCGACGAAGGTGTGGATCGACCACAACTCCCTGTCCTCGGACCGCGATCACGGCAAGGACTACTACGACGGCCTGGTCGACATCACGCACGCGTCCGACTACGTGACCGTCTCCTGGAACACCTTCAAGGACCACTACAAGGGCTCGCTCGTCGGCCACAGCGACAACAACGCGAGCGAGGACACCGGGCATCTGCGGGTGACGTACCACCACAACTGGTTCGACAACGTCAACTCCCGCATCCCGAGCCTGCGTTTCGGCACCGGGCACTTCTACGACAACTACGTCGTCGGCGCCGAGACCGCCGTGCACTCGCGGATGGGCGCGCAGATGCTGGTCGAGAACAACGTCTTCCGCGACACCCAGGTCGCCGTCACCACCAGCCGGGACAGCGACGTGGACGGCTACGCCAACCTGCGCGGCAACGACCTCGGCGGAGCCGCGACCGAGGCCTCGCGCACCGGCACCTTCACCAGCCCGCCCTACGGCTACACCGCCGAGCCCGCGTCCACCGTCGTGACCTCGGTGACGGCCGGCGCGGGCGCCGGACGGATCTGACCACCCCCCACTCGGAGGAAGGCATTCGGGACATGACCTCACGAGCACCCTCGCGCACCGGATCCGTGCGCGCCCTGCTGGGCGGACTCGCCGCCCTCACCCTCTCGGTTGGCATGATCATGACCGATGGAGCCACCGCGAACGCCGCGACCTGGCCCACGGCCAACGGCAGTCAGGCGGTCACCGCCACCATCCCGGTCTCCGGCACCAAGGACTACGGGATGAAGCGCCTCTACGGCTCCGGGGACCTCGGCACCGGCGGCCAGAACGAGGACCAGGATCCGCTCCTCGAACTCGCCCCCGGCGCGGTCCTGAAGAACGTCATCATCGGCGCCCCGGCCGCCGACGGCATCCACTGCCTCGGCAGCTGCACACTGCAGAACGTCTGGTGGGAGGACGTCGGCGAGGACGCGGCCACCTTCCTCGGCTCCTCGTCCTCCAACGTCTACACCGTCAGCGGCGGCGGGGCGAAGGAGGCCAGCGACAAGGTGTTCCAGTTCAACGGCGCCGGAACGCTGAACGTCTCCACCTTCGCGGTGCAGAACTTCGGCACCTTCGCCCGCTCGTGCGGCAACTGCAAGACGCAGTACAAGCGCACGATCAACCTCAACTCCATCGAGGCGACCTACAAGGGCAACAAGCTCGTCGGCATCAACACCAACTACGGCGACAGCGCGACCCTGAAGAACATCACCATCGTCGGCGACTCCAGCAAGAAGATCGTTCCGTGCCAGAAGTACATCGGCAACAACACCGGCAAGGAACCGACCACCAACGGCTCGGGTCCTGACGGGACTTACTGCAAGTACGCGTCGTCGGACATCACCTACAAGTAGGCACCCGGGGGTCGTCGTCCGGTGCGGACGGCGACCCTCAGGCCCTGTGTGCCAGGGCGGTCACGCCTTGGGGGTGGCGTACGCCTCCGTCGCCAGCCGCGCCCGCAGGGCCGACCTTGCCGAGATCGCGCTCAGCGATCCCCGCGCAGCCCCACCGACGCGGCCAGTTCCTCCTGGTAGCCCGCGTAGGCCGCACGAAGGGCCTCCCCCGGCCAGTCCGGTGGCAGGAGTGCGGGCGGGAGGACGGGGTCGGTGAGCAGGTGTCGTACGGCCGCGGCGAAGGCGGTGAGGCGGTCGGCCGGGTGGTGGGCGTCGGCAGCGTGGGCCAGCAGGGTGCGCGCTGTGGCGGCCCAGGCGTCCAGCGGCCACAGGCGGGCCATCAGGTCGTGCGGGGAGTCGTCGGGGCGGGCTGCGTACGACTGGGCCACGCGCGCGAGGTCGCCGGGCAGGGGCCTGTCGAGGTTGGCCGGGCGCAGCCAAACGCCCTCGCGGAGTTCGGCCAGGCGCAGGTCGGCCAACCGCGCGCGCAGGTCGGCCCGTTCGGCGGGGCCGCGGCCGGTCGCCGTGATCACCACCATCTCCCAGTCGCCGCCCCACGCGCGCGTGCGGGGACGCAGCGCCTCGTCCTGGCGGCGCTGACGGGCCAGCAGCCGGCCGCTGAGCCGGTACCCGGCGTCCGTGCGGCGCAGGTCCCCGGCGGCCACCATCCGGCTCAGCGCGGCCCGCAGCGTGGAGCCGCCGACGCCGAAGGGCTCCACCAGCCGGACCAGGTCCTTCACCGGCAGCTCGGGCGGGTGCGCGCCCAGCAGCAGGCTCAGCACCACCGACCGCGCGGACAGCGGCCGCAGGCCGGCGGCCTCACCCGCCTCCGCTGACACGTTCATGCGCATGGGCACGTACTGTACGTGCGCCTCCTTGTTGCATCATTGCTACAACCGTAAGAAGAGTGCAACATGGTCGTATGGTCTCGATTCCCGCGCAGTCGCCGCAGCAGTACGCCACCCACGACGTCACCAACCAGGCCCCGCCCCTGGCCCCGTACGACGCCTCCGACGACCGGGCCCTGCTGGAGGGGCTGCGCCGGGAGGGTGCCGAGTGGGCCGAGGACGGCATCCGGCGGCTCGGGCTCCGCGCGGGCGGCGAGGAGGCCCAGGAGTGGGGCGAGCAGGCGAACCGGCACGAGCCGGAGCTGCGCACCCACGACCGCTACGGCCACCGGATCGACGAGGTCGAGTTCCACCCCAGCTGGCACCGGCTGATGCGGACCGCGGTCGCCGAGGGCCTGGCCGGCGCGCCGTGGGCGGACGACCGGCCCGGCGCCCATGTGGCCCGCACCGCGGGCGGACTGGTGTGGGGGCACACGGAGGCCGGACACGGCTGTCCGACGTCGATGACGTACGCCGCCGTCCCCGCGCTGCGCGCCCAGCCCGACCTCGCCAAGGTCTACGAACCGCTGCTCACCAGCCGCGCGTACGACCCCGAGCTGCGCGTCCCCACCGAGAAGCCCGGGCTGCTCGCCGGGATGGGCATGACCGAGAAGCAGGGCGGCTCGGACGTCCGGACCAACACCACCCTGGCCACGCCCACGGACGAGCCGGGCGTGTACACGCTGCGGGGCCACAAGTGGTTCACGTCGGCGCCGATGTGCGACGTGTTCCTGGTGCTGGCCCAGGCGCCCGGCGGCCTGTCCTGCTTCCTGGTGCCCCGGATCCTGCCGGACGGCAGTCGCAACACCTTCCGCATCCAGCGGCTCAAGGACAAGCTCGGCAACCGGTCCAACGCCTCCTCCGAGCCGGAGTTCGACCGGACGGTGGCCTGGCTGGTCGGGCCGGAGGGGCGGGGTGTGAAGACCATCATCGAGATGGTCAACTGCACCCGCCTGGACTGCGTCATGTCCTCGGCGACCCTGATGCGCAAGACGCTCGTCGAGGCGGGCCACCACGCGCGCCACCGCGGCGCGTTCGGGGCCCGGCTGTTCGACCAGCCGCTGATGCGCAACGTCCTGGCCGACCTGGCGCTGGAGTCGGAGGCGGCGACGACGCTCACCCTGCGGCTCGCCGGTGCGGCGGACCGGGCGGTGCGCGGGGACGCCGGGGAGCGCCCCTTCCGGCGGATCGCCACCGCCGTCGGCAAGTACTGGGTCACCAAGCGGGGCCCGGCGTTCACCGCGGAGGCCCTGGAGTGCCTGGGCGGCAACGGGTACGTCGAGGAGTCCGGCATGCCCCGCCACTACCGGGAGGCCCCGCTGCTGTCGATCTGGGAGGGCTCGGGGAACGTCAACGCGCTCGACGTGCTGCGCGCCCTGGGTCGGGAACCGGACACGGCCGAGGCCCTGTTCGCCGAACTCGCCCTCGCGCGCGGGGCGGACGCACGGCTGGACACGGCCGTGGCAGGGCTGAAGGACCAGTTGGCCGAAACCGACCAGGTGGGCGCGCGCCGGATGGTCGAGCGGATGGCCCTGGCGCTCCAGGCATCGCTGCTGGTCCGGCACGCCCCGCACGCCGTCGCGGACGCCTTCTGCGCGACCCGGCTGGGCGGTGACTGGGGGCACGCGTTCGGCACGCTGCCCGCCGGAACCGACCTGGACGCGATCCTGGAGCGGGCCCTGCCCGACCGCGACTGAGCCCCTCCCCGGGCGACCTGGGCGGATCCCGCCGGTGGCCGGTGACAGCCGACGGATCGCACACAGTCAGCGCGCGACTCCGCTTCGTTGTCAGTGCCGTGGTGCAGACTCGCGATCAGGGGGCACTCGCCTGGGGAGGACAACGTGTTCACGGGGATCGACGAGGTCGACTGGGCCTCGCTGCACCACGCGTACGGCAGCGCGGAGGACGTGCCCGGATGGTTACGGGGACTGGCCTCCGCGGACGCCGCCGAGCGGCAGACCGCGCTCGACGGCATGTACGGCACGGTGTATCACG
Source organism: Streptomyces sp. Ag109_G2-15 (assembly GCF_900215565.1). NCBI lineage: Bacteria > Bacillati > Actinomycetota > Actinomycetes > Kitasatosporales > Streptomycetaceae > Streptomyces > Streptomyces sp. Ag109_G2-15. Next base: position 6,657,580 of record NZ_OCNI01000001.1, on the reverse strand, counting down.
AGGGGAACGTGTACGACTCGACGCTGGCCTGCGTTCCCTTCCTGTGCTCGCTGGCGGGCCGCGAGGCGGTGCCGGACCGGGGCTGCATCGTCGAACTGCTGGTCAGCATCGGTGCGGAGAGCGGGGACGCACGCGCGCGTGAGGCGGTGCGGGCGGACTCCGAGGTGTTCGTGTCCCTCCTCGGGGATCCGGACCCAGGGGTGCGCCGGGCGGCGGCCGGAGCCGTCGTACGGTTCCTGGACGGCCCGGCTCGCGCCCTGGACCTGTTACGGCAGCGGATCCCGGTCGAGCGGGACGACCGGGTCCTGCTCGCGCTCACGGAGGCCCTCGGCCTGTTGGTACGCCGGCACCCCGAGTACTCCGCCGCCGCGCTGGACCTCCTGACCGCGCAGAGCGCCCCGCCCCACGACCCCGGGCTGCGGCTGGCCGCGCTCGGCCAGCTCGCCCTGGGCGCCCCGGACCTGCTCCCGGCCGACCTGGTGCCGACGGCCGTCCGGCTGCTGCGGGACAGGTCGGCGCGCCGCGCCCGGGTACCGGAGCCATCCGGGAACGACACCCTCGTGGGCCGGATACGGCGGCTGCGCCCCTCGGACGAGGAGGGTGCCCAGCTGCTGCGCACCCTGCACACCGCGCTCGGCGGCCGGACCGGTGACCGGATCGCCCTGCTCACCGGGCAGTTGACCAGCCCGGACCCGATGGACCGGTGCAATGCCGTGTGCATGTCGGCGGCGCTGTTCCGCGGCTGGCGCGCCGACTGTGCCGGGCCCGTGGCCCTGATCGGCGCCCAACTGGACACGGAGCAGGACCGGTTGCGGGACGCGGCGGTCTCGGTCCTGGCGGAGCTGTTCGGCCTGGCCGCGCCCGCCGCGGACGACCTCCACGCCCTGGTGACCGCCCGGCCCGACCTGTGGACGCACCGCTGGGAGCGCGGCTCGCCCGCCCTCGGCGGCCCGCTCAAGGCCCTGGCCCGGACCGGCGACCGACGGGCGGTCCCGGTTCTGGCCCAGGTACTGGCGGGCCCGGTCGTGCCCGGTGGCCTGGGGCACGAGATCGCACACCTGGGCCCGGCCGCGGTCCCCCTCGCTCCCGCGCTGCGGCACCATCTGGCCCGTGTCCCCCTGGACTCCCCCGCCGCCGACGCACTGGCCACTCCTCTCCTGGCCGCGCTCAGAGCGGTGGGCGACCGGCATGCGGTGCCTGAGGTGCTGCGCCTCCTGTCCGGGGCGCCTGACGGCCTCGGGGCACGGGAGAGACTCGTCGGACCGGCCATCGAGACGCTGGACGCCCTCGGGGCCGCCGCGCAGGCGGCACCGGTCCTCCGGGAGCTGCTGCACACCCGGCACGCGGCCGCCGCGGCGGGCGCCCTGTGGTCGGCGGGCGACGGGCTCTCCGTCGTACTGCCCGTCCTGCTACGGGAGTTGACGCAGGGCGAGCCGGGGAGCCGCCGGCTCGCCGCCCGGCAGCTGGGCAGGCTGGGTCCGGCCGCCCGCGCGGCCCTGCCGGAGCTGCGGCGGGCGGCCCGTTCGGGGCAGGCGCGGGAGCGGACATCGGCCGCGTGCGCGCTGTGGCACATCGGCCGGGACCCGGAACCCGTGCTGCCGGTGTTCCGGGCCGCCTGGTCGGAGAGCCCCCGCACCCGCGGCCCGATCGCCCGGTGCCTCACCGCGATGGGCCCGGCGGCCGCACCGCTACGGGACCTGGTGACGACCGAACTGACCGCCCCACGGCGTCACACGGCCCGCGAGGGCGGCTACGGCAGCCATGACATCGCCGTGGACGAGGCGCTGCTCAGGACGTGCGGGGAGGTGCTGTCGGGGCTGTAGGCGCGGCGCGCGCCGGGTGGCCAGGGCCTGTCCGAGCCTGTCTGGCACGCGTCGCGGGGCAGGCGGGAACGGTAACTGTCAGACAGACCCCAGGGCGGTCATCCGGTCATCCGGCCCCACTGCGGCCCCAGTCGGGCCCACTCCGCGTCCCAGTGGTTCATGCGGCGGCGCTCCAGACGGCCGCGTAGCACGAGGCCGCCGATGAAGGGGACGGCGGCGGCGCTCGCTCCCACCAGGCCGCCTATCAAGGTGGCCCGGAAGGTGGCTTCGGAGGCGGTGGTGGGGCGGGTGACCAGGTGCCCCTGCGGGTCGGTCCACACGGTGACCGGGGTCCCGGCCTTGCTGCCCGGCGCGACCCGGGCCTGGCCGGTGTGGGCCGAGCCGTCGGCGACGGTCCAGCGGACCTCGGCCCAGACCCGCTCGCCGCCGCCCGCGGAGGTGGCGCTGCCCGGAGCCTTGGCGACGACACGGGCGACGGCGGGATGCCAGGCGGCGCGCTCCCGGGCCAGTCCGTGCTCCACCGAACGGGCCGCCGTGAGCCCGGCCAGCACCCCGACCAGTACGGTCAGCAGCCAGGCGGCGAGCACCACCCAGGCCTCCACCACGTCGGCCCGGCGCCTGAGCGGATTGCGCCGCCAGCGCCACAGCCACACCTTGGGACCACGGAACGCCTTCAAAGGCATCCTCCTCACGAGCGCACCGACAGGCCGGACCGACCTCCCATACGGGCAGGGCCGCCCCGTTGCTCACGACGAGCCGTCACCCCGACGGTCGCACGAGACACCCCCTTCGCGCAGGCGCATGCCGCAACGCACCTTGCCGATCTCTACGACAGGCCGACGGCACCGCCTTGACCTGCGACGACGCTGCCGCCGGGGCCGACTGTCAGTGGCGGGGTGCAGACTGGCCGGTATCTGACGACTACCTGGACAAAGACGTCCTGGAGGTGATCGGCATGACCGAGGTCCTGCTCGCCGTGGGCACCCGCAAAGGCCTCTTCATCGGGCGGCGGCGCGGTGGCGCCTGGGAGTTCGACGACAGTCCCTACTTCAACGCCCAGGCCGTCTACTCGGTCGCCATCGACACCCGCGGCGGCACCCCGCGGCTGCTCGCGGGCGGCGACAGCGCGCACTGGGGCCCGTCGGTGTTCCACTCCGACGACCTCGGCCGCACCTGGACCGAACCGGCCCGGCCCGCAGTCAAGTTCCCCAAGGACACCGGGGCTTCGCTGGAGCGGGTCTGGCAGCTGCACCCGGCCACCGCCGAGGAGGACGTGGTGTACGCGGGCACGGAACCGGCCGCGTTGTACCGCTCCGAGGACCGCGGGGAGAGCTTCGAGCTGGTTCGTCCCCTGTGGGAGCACCCGACCCGCTCCCAGTGGGTGCCGGGCGGCGGCGGTGAGGGCCTGCACACGGTGCTCACCGACGCGCGCGACCCGCGGGCGGTGACCGTCGCCGTCTCCACCGCCGGGGTGTTCCGGACCACGGACGGCGGGGCGAGCTGGGCGCCCTCCAACTCCGGTGTCTCCGCGGTGTTCCTGCCGGATCCGAACCCGGAGTTCGGCCAGTGCGTGCACAAGATCGCCAAGGACGCGGTCGGCCCGGACCGGCTGTATCTGCAGAACCACTGGGGCGTGTACCGCAGCGACGACGCGGGCGCGCAGTGGACCGACATCGGCGCGGGCCTGCCGTCGACGTTCGGCTTCGCGGTGGCCGCCCATCCGCACCGCGGCGACACCGCGTACGTCTTCCCGATCAACGCCGACGCCGACCGGGTGCCCGCCGACCACCGCTGCCGGGTCTTCCGCACGGCCGACGCGGGCAAGAGCTGGGAGCCGCTGTCGAAGGGGCTGCCGGCGGAGGACCACTACGGCACCGTGCTGCGCGACGCGCTCTGCACGGACGACGCGGACCCGGCCGGGGTCTACTTCGGCAACCGCAACGGCGAGGTGTTCGCCTCGGCCGACGACGGCGACAGCTGGCGGCAGCTGGCCTCCCATCTGCCGGACGTGCTGTGTGTGCGGGCCGCGGTGATCGACTGATGCGAAGGCCTGGCACGGAGGCCCACGGGAAGGGAGGTGAGGGCGGCATCGGTCATCCGAGTCGACGGTCCGGTCATCCTCGGTCGGCCTCCGGTCGCGGCTTGATCGCCGACCGGTGTACGGCAGTAGGGTGACGCCCGTGGCACCACGACCCTTGCATGAAATCGTCGAACCGGGCTGGGCGAAGGCCCTGGAACCCGTGGCCGGACGGATCGCCGCGATGGGCGACTTCCTGCGCACGGAGATCGCCGCGGGACGCACCTATCTCCCGGCCGGGCCGAACGTCCTGCGCGCCTTCCAGCAGCCCTTCGACGAGGTACGCGTCCTGATCGTCGGTCAGGACCCGTACCCGACCCCGGGGCACGCGGTCGGCCTGTCGTTCTCGGTCGCACCCGAGGTACGTCCGCTGCCGCCGAGCCTGATCAACATCTTCCGCGAGCTGAACGCCGACCTGGGGCTGCCCCAGCCGTCCACCGGCGACCTCACCCCGTGGACGCAGCAGGGCGTGCTGCTGCTCAACCGGGCGCTCACCACGGCACCGCGCAGCCCGGCCGCCCACCGCGGCAAGGGCTGGGAGGAGGTCACCGAGCAGGCGATCCGGGCGCTGGCCGGGCGCGGCAAGCCGCTGGTGTCCGTCCTGTGGGGACGTGACGCCCGTAACCTGCGTCCGCTGCTGGGCAGTCTTCCGGCCGTGGAGTCCGCGCATCCCTCGCCCATGTCGGCCGACCGCGGCTTCTTCGGCTCGCGTCCGTTCAGCCGGGCCAACGACCTGCTGATCCAGCAGGGCGGACAGCCGGTGGACTGGCGTCTGCCGTGACCGACCCCGGTTACCTGGCGGTGGACTCCGGGGGCTCCGGTCTCCGGGTCGCCGTCGGGGTTCCGGGACAGGCCCCCTCGGCACAGAGGGAGTCGGGCGAGCCGGTCCGTACCGGTGCGCGGGGGATCGATCCCGCCCACCTGATGGCGCAACTCGTACCCCTCGCCCGCGCGTTGACGGCCGAGGCCGGAGTGGGCGAACTGGGCACGGCCGTCGTCGGCGCCGCCGGGTTCGCATCCCTGGGCGACGCCCTGCGCGCCGAACTGCCGGACGCGCTCGCCCGGGAGCTGGGCGTACGACAGGTGGCGCTGGCCGCCGACGCCGTGACGGCCTACGTGGGCGCTCTCGGGCCGCGTCCGGGTGCCGTGGTCGCCGCGGGCACCGGCCTGATCGCGATCGGCACCGACCTGACCTGCTGGCGGCGGGCGGACGGCTGGGGCCATCTGCTGGGCGACTGCGGCAGCGGGGCGTGGATCGGGCGGGCCGGTCTGGAGGCGGCGCTGCGCGCCCACGACGGCCGGGACGGCGGCTCCGCCCCGCTGCTGGCGTGCGCCGAGAAGCAGTTCGGCCCGGTGCGGGGACTGCCCGGCCTGCTCTACCCGCGTACCGACCGCCCCGCGCTGCTGGCCTCCTTCGCACCCGGGGTGGCCGCCTGCGCCCCGCACGACCCGGTCGCCGCCGGCATCCTGCGTGCGGCGGCCCGGAACATGGCCGAGTCCGCCGCGGCGGTGTGCCCGGCCTCCGGTGCGCCCGAAGTGGCCTTCACCGGCGGCCTCTTCAAGATGGGGGACCCGCTGCTCGTACCCCTGCGCCAGGAGTTGGCCGCGCGGCTGCCGCACGCCCGGCAGGTGCCGGCCGAGGGCGATCCGTTGCACGGGTGCGTACGGATCGCGACCGAGCTGGCGGCCGGGCGGCTCACCCTGCCGGGTGAACAGTCCATGCTCTACGTGGTCCCAACAAAAGGGGATTGATCCCTTTCGTGGCGCATCTGTCCGGCAAGTGCCCGGAACACGTGCCTAAGGGACGTAACTCATCAGACAAAACAGGACGGAAACCGCTCACCTGCACCCTCCCCGAACAGGGGAGCCCAGGAAGCCAGTAACATGCGGCGCCATGAGCTCCCCCACTGGACCCGCGTCCGGCCTGCCAGTACGAATGCCGCGACCCCGCCAGCCCGGACGGCACCGCCGACCGGAACCGCAGGTGGCTCCCGAGGGCGCGCCCGCGCTCGTCCTCGCGGTGCCCGGTGCGCCCAGCGCCGTCTCGCGCAGCCTCGCCGAGGAGGTCGTGAGCATCGCCCGCTCCGAGCTGCCCGGCCTGGATGCCCGGATCGGGTACCTGGACGGGGACGACGCCGAGTTCCCGAGTCTGCGGGCCGTGCTCGCGCACGCCGCCGAGGAGCGCACCGCCCGCTACGAGCAGGCCGTCGCCGCCGGTCTCGAGGTCAAGGAGCCCGACGGGCCGGTCGCGGTCGTCGTCCCGCTGCTGGCCGGTCCGGACAGCGCGCTGCTGCGCCAGGTCCGCCAGGCCGTGATGGACAGCCGGGTCGCTGCCGAACTGACCGATGTCCTCGGCCCGCACCCGCTGCTCGCCGAGGCGCTGCACGTGCGCCTGTCCGAGGCCGGTCTGGCCCGCGCCGACCGTGCCCGGCTGTTCACCGTGGCCACCGCCGCGGACGGCATCATCCTGGCCTCCGTGGGCGGCGAGGAGGCCGTGCAGGCGGCCGGGATCACCGGCATGCTGCTCGCCGCGCGCCTGGCCGTGCCGGTGATGGCCGCGGCCCTGGACCAGGAGGGTTCGATCACCTCCGTCGCCGAGCAGCTGCGTTCGTCCGGCTCGCAGCAGCTGGCCCTCGCGCCGTACCTGATCGGCCCGGAGATCGACGCGGCGCTGCTGGCGGCGGCCGCCGAGGAGGCGGGCTGCGCCACGGCGGAGGCGCTCGGCGCCTACCCGGCGATCGGCAAGCTCGCCCTCGCCAAGTACACGACCGCGCTGGGCATCGCCCCGCCGCAGCCGCAGGGCACACCGGTCCGCTGACGCCGGACCCGGCACCCGTACGACGCAGGGCCCGCTCCAGTGACTGGAGCGGGCCCTGCGTCGTACTGCTACTCGAAGACGATGCAGGAGGCCGCGGCGACCTCGACGGAGCCGTCGTAGCGGGGCAGCCCCGTCCGCTCGTCGATGGCGAACCAGGTCACGTCTCCGGAGCGTTCGTTGGCCGCGTAGAGGAAGCCGTCGTGCTCGGCCAGCGCGCGCGGCCAGTGTCCGCCGCACGGCACCGTGCCGATCAGGCGGAGTCCGTCCGCCTGTACGGCGAGCACGGACAGGACGTCCTCACCGCGGGTCGCGGTCCACACGAAGCGGCCGTCGGGCGAGACGACGATGCCCGAGGCGTAGGCGTCGCCGGCCGGGGCGCCCGGCAGGACCGGGACCTCGATGAGCGGCTTCAGGGAGCCGGCGTCGGCGTCCCAGAGGCAGACCGTGACGGTGGGGGTGAGTTCGTTGACGACATACGCGTGCTCGCCGTCCGGGTGGAAGGCCAGGTGGCGGGGGCCCGAACCGGGGCGCAACGCGATCTCGCGATGCAGGGCGGGGGTGCCGCCGTCCAGGGTGCACACCCGGACCGAGTCCGTGCCGAGGTCGACGCTGACCGCCCAGCGGCCGCTGGGGTCCGGCTGCACCTGATGGGCGTGCGGGCCGCGCTGACGCCGGTCGTGCGGGCCGGAGCCGGTGTGCTGGAGCACTCCCGAGGGCGCGGGGGCCAGGCTGCCGTCCGAGCGCACCGGTACGGCCGTGACGCCGCCGGAGCCGTAGTTGGCGGTCAGGACGTGCCCGGCGTACACGCTGAGGTGCGTGGGTCCGCTCCCGTCGACCGGCACGGGCGGCCCGGCGGGCTCCGGCTTGTCACGGCCGACGCGGAACGCGGCGACGGCGCCCTCGGCGGTCTCGCTGACCGCGTAGAGCATGGTCCCGTCCGGCGAGAGGGCCAGGTAGGAGGGGTCGGGCAGGGTGCCGAGGCGGCCGGTGAGGGTCAGCGCGCCGCCGCCCGGGCGCACGTCAGCCGTGACCAGCCCGGGCCCGCCCGCCGCCGTGAACGACCCGATGAACGCCCTGCGCCGCCTGCCGCCCTCTGCCACCGCTGTCCCCTCTCGGTCCGAGCCAGTGCCGACGGTAGCAGTCGATCGCTCTAGGTCTAGACCAAAAGGGTGACGGGGGTGTTTCGCCGACGGCGCTCAGGCCCTCGGCAGCACCGATCCCGACGGGGCCCACAGGGGCTCGACCAGGCCTGCAAGGCCACGTTCCAGGCCATGCAGGTGGGTCGGAGGCGGGCTGGGCCGACCGGGGGACTCGCTCGGAGCCGCCGACGGCGAGCACCACGACCGGGCTCGGTCCAGCCGAAGGGCGACGTCGAGGCGGGCAGCGCTCCCGCCCTCACCAACGGCGACCCCGACGCGGCCCGCAGGAGCACGACCAGGTCGACGAAAACGCACCCCCAAGCCGAAAGGGCGGACCAGGCCGGGCTTGGCCGGCCGGTGGACTCGCTCGGAGCCGCCGGCGGCGAGCACCACGACCGGGCTCGGTCCAGCCGAAGGGCGACGTCGAGGCGGGCAGCGCTCCCGCCCTCACCAACGCGAGCCAGACCGCACTGAGCCAGCCGATGGAGGCGCTCAGAACTGCCAACGGTGAGCCCCTCGACCGGCTCGGCCCAGCCGAACGACGACACCGAGGCGGCGGCGCTCAGGCTCCCGCCAGCGGCTCACCCACGACGACGAAAACGCACCCAAGCCGAAAAGGCGAGCCCGGCCGGGCTCAGCCCAGCCAAACGACGGCGGCGCTCAGGCCCCCACCAACGGCGACCCCGACGGAGCCCTCAGGGGCTCGGCCAGGTCGGCGAGGGCGCGTTCGAGGCTGTGCAGGTGGGCCAGGGCGGGTTCGGCCGGGGTTTCGGCGGGGCGGTGGACTCGGTCGGAACCGCCGGCGGTGAGTGCCTCGACCGCGGCCTCCACGCGCCAGCAGGCGGCGGCCAGGCGGGCGTCGTGGGAGGCCTCGGGGTCGGCGGCGACGGCGACCAGGCCACGGATCTCGCGGGCGCAGTCGTCCAGGAGGGCGAGGACACGGCGGGCGCGGCGCTTGCGGCCGAGCATCGGGTTCAGCGGGTGCACCAGCGGGGCGACCGAGAGCCGGACCCGGCCGAGCAGCTGCTCCAGTTCGGCCACGCGCGGCGCCGGGTCGGCCGTGGCCGAGCCCGCGAGGCGCGCGGCGGCCTCGGCGGTGCAGACGTGGACGCAGCGCAGGGCGCGCTGGATCCAGGCGTCGGTGGTGGCGTGGGTGGTGACGGGCAGCACGAAGAGCACGGCGAGCACCGCGCCCAGGGCGCCGACGGCGGTCTCGGCGAGGCGCAGGGTGAGCAGAGCCGGACTGAGGACGCCGAGCAGGCCGTAGAGCAGCTCCGCGAGCAGGGTCACCCAGAGCATCATCCAGGTGTAGGACACGGCGGCCGTGTAGAAGATGCCGAAGACGGCGACCGCGATGAGGACCGCGGTGGGGACGGGTGCGCCGTGCACGGGGGCGGCGACGAGCAGGCCGAGGGCGATGCCGATCACGGTGCCGAGGACCCGCCGGAAGCCGCGGACCAGCGTCTCGCCGCGCGAGGCGGTGTTGACGAAGACCCACCAGGTGGCGCCCACCGCCCAGTACCAGCGCTGCCCGGACACCAGCTGCCCCACCACCAGCGCGAACCCGGCGCCGGCGACCGCCTGGACCGCCTGCCGGGTGGTCACACGGGCCAGCCCGGAGCCGACGGCCGGTGCGGGTACGGCGGCCGGGGGCAGCCGGCGCTCGTAGCACCACAGGCCGAAGCGCACCGCGGCCGCGCTGAGCACGGACAGCAGGACGGCCGCGTACAGCTCGGGCAGCTGTCCGGGCGTGGCGTGCAGGAACTGGGCCACGAAGAAGGTCATGAAGGCGAACACGCCGAGGCTGTGCCCGCGCGGGCCCCAGCGGCGGGCGTACACGCCCGCGCCGACGACGGCGAGGAAGGTCAGGTCCCGGGCGACCGGGTGGTCGTGCAGTTCGGCGGCCGCCGCGAGCACCGGCACGCCGACGACGGGCAGCAGCGCGGTGGTGACCGCCTGCCCGCGCACGGTGGCGTCGGTGACCGTGAACAGGGCGAGCAGCGCGGCCAGACCGCCGGTGACCGCACCGGGGAGGGAGTGCCCCGCCAGCCCGCACACCACGACCGCCAGCCCGATGCCGAGGACGGCCCGCGCGGCGAAACGCAACCGCGTCCGCCCCGGGTCCGGAGCCACGAACACCCTCTTCAGCACTAAAGCCCTCCCCTTGGAACACCTGGAACACCGGAAACACCTGGAACACCGGCACACAAAAGGCGCCGCGGGGATCCGCAGCGCCATCGACATGCCCATGAGAGCATCACAAGGGTCGATGGCTCAAGTGTCGGCTGAATCACTGAGCCATTGGACCAGAGTCGGCCGCGCATGACCGTCCGGCTGAATACCAACGGACCAGGTCGGGCGGCACATCCGCACAGCAGCCTGCTGAGCCATTGGTACAGTCGTACATCATGACCGTGGACGCACTCGACACCCGCATCCTGCGACTCCTGCTGGAGCAGCCGCGTACCAGCGTGCGCGAGTACGCCCGCATCCTCGGCGTAGCCCGTGGCACGCTCCAGGCCCGCCTGGACCGCATGGAACGGGACGGCGTGATCACCGGTACGGGCCCCTCGCTCTCCCCCGCCGCCCTCGGCCACCCGGTCCTGGCGTTCGTACACATCGAGGTCACCCAGGGCCACCTGGACGACGTCGGGGACGCACTGGCCGCCGTACCGGAGATCGTCGAGGCGTTCTCGATCACGGGCGGCGGGGATCTGCTGGCCCGGGTGGTGGGGCGGGACAACGCCCATCTTGAGGACGTGATCCAGAAGCTGATCAGCCTGCCGGGCGTGGTGCGCACCCGCACCGAGGTGGCCCTGCGCGAGCGCGTGCCGTACCGGCTGCTCCCCCTGGTGGAGTCGGTCGGCCGGGCGGCCCGCGCCTGACGCTTGGCATGCTGGACCGCATGAGCAAGTTCGGCACCCTTGCGGTCATCTTCGATCTCGACGGAACGCTGGTGGACAGCGAACCGAACTACTACGAGGCGAGCCGGCAGACCCTGGCCGAGCACGGCGTCCCCGGCTTCACCTGGGCGGAGCACGAGGACTACGTCGGGATCAGCACCCTGGAGACGGCCGTGATCCTGCGGGAGCGCTACGGCCTGCACGCCACGGTGGACGAGCTGCTCGACGCGACGAACCGGCGCTATCTGGAGCTGGCCCGGACCCACACCCGCGCCTATCCCGAGATGCGGAAGTTCGTGGAGCTGCTGGCGGCCGAGGCCGTGCCGATGGCGGTGGCCTCCGGCTCCTCCCCCGAGGCCCTCGATGCGATCCTCGCCGGGACCGGTCTGGACGCCTTCCTGCACACCGTGGTCTCGGCCGACGAGGTGGCCCACGGCAAGCCCGCCCCCGACGTCTTCCTGGAGGCGGCCCGGCGGCTCGGTGCGGACCCGGCCGACTGCGTGGTCCTGGAGGACGCGGCACCGGGTGCGGCCGCCGCGCACGCGGCCGGGATGCGCTGCATCGCCGTCCCGTACGTGGCCGCCCAGGCCGACTCCCCCGAGTTCACCACGGCCGCACTGCTGCTGCGGGGCGGTCAGGCGGAGTTCACTGCACAGTCGGCGTACACCTGGCTGCTGGATTCGGCCACCTCCGGCTGAGCAACTGCCTTACTCGTCAGTACCGTTGACTCTCCTCCGCCCATTCCCTATCTCCTGGGCGAGAGGCGTTCACGCAGTCGCGGACCTGGCGGCCCGGCGACACGGTCCGGGTGAGCGTGCCGTTCCGGCTGCGGGTGGAGAAGGCCCTCGACGACCCGTCCCTGCAGGCCCTGTTCTACGGCCCGGTCAACCTCGTGGCCCGCAGCTCTCCCTGGTCCCGGTCTCCGGTTCCCCCTTGCACTACACCCTGCGCGCATCCCGCTCGGTCCGATGGCACCACGCTCCTCGACGAGATCTGGGCGGGGGCGCCTTTCCGGCGCAAGGGCGCGCTGGTCGCCCGCGTGCGGGACGTCGTGGCGGCGTGGGTGGCGCAAGGGCTGCTCGGGCAGGAGGAGGGTGCGACCGTGGTGCGTACCGCGGAGCAGGCGTCGTACCAGGCCTGACGGCTCCGACGCGCGCGGAAGTGCTCCTTCCGTGCGTTGGGCGGGGTGGCTGCTTAGCGTGACCCCATGACCACAGTCCAGGCCCGGCCCGCCCCCGACGACCGGCGGTGGAAGGCGCTCGGGGTCTGTCTGACGGCGGGCTTCATCTCGCTGCTCGACACCTCGATCGTGAACGTGGCACTGCCCTCGATGGAGCACGGGCTCGGCGCCTCCGAGGCCGCCCAGTCCTGGGTGGTGTCCGGGTACGCCCTCACCTTCGGGCTCGTGCTCGTCCCGGCGGGCCGGCTGGGCGACATGCGCGGGCGGCGCCAGGCCTTTCTGTTCGGGCTCGCCGTGTTCACGCTGGCCTCGGCGGCGTGCGGGCTCGCGCCCAGCGCCTCCTGGCTGGTGTTGTTCCGGCTGATCCAGGGCACGGCGGCGGGCGTGGTCGCGCCGCAGACCTCGGGGCTGATCCAGCAGATGTTCCAGGGCGCCGAGCGGGCCAAGGCCTTCGGCCTGCTCGGCAGCGTCATCGGGGTCTCGACGGCGGTGGGCCCGCTGGCGGGCGGTCTGCTGATCAACGCCGTCGGCACCGACGACGGCTGGCGCTGGGTGTTCTTCGTCAACCTGCCCATCGGGATCGCCGCGTTCGCCGCGGGACTGCGGCTGCTGCCCCGTTTCCCCGCCTCGGCGGACAAGCGGGAGGAGTTCGACCTGTTCGGGGTGCTGCTCCTCGGCTCGGGCGTGCTCGCGCTCATGCTGCCCCTGGTGCAGGAGCAGCAGTGGACCGGGCGGCTGAAGTGGGCGCTGATGCCGGTGGCCGCGCTGCTGCTGGCCGCGTTCTGGGCGTGGGAGCGGAGCGAGGGACGGCGCGGGCGGGCGCCCCTGGTCGACCTGAACCTGTTCTCGCTGCGGTCCTTCACGCTCGGCGCGCTGATCAGCCTGATCTACTTCGCGGGCTTCACCACGGTCTTCTTCGTCTACACGCTGTTCCTGCAGAACACGGTCGGATACAGCGCGCTGACGGCCGGGCTCTCGGTCCTGCCCTTCGCGGCCGCCTCGGCGATCGGCGCGGCCCTCGGCGGCCGGCTGGTGGTGCGCCACGGCCGCAAACTCGTCGTCATCGGTCTGAGCGGGGTGGCGGCCGGGCTGCTCGGGGTGGTCGTGGCGGTGCAGCTGGTGCCCGGGCAGAACGTGGGCTGGGCCTCGGCGCTGCCGCTGCTCATCGGGGGGATCGGCTCCGGCCTGGCGGTCTCCCCGAACACCACCCTGACCCTCACCCGCGTCCCGGTACACCGTGCCGGCGCGGCCGGCGGGGTGCTGCAGACCGGCCAGCGCGTCGGCTCGGCCGCCGGGATCGCCGTGGTCGGTGCGGTGTACTTCGCGCACCTGGCCAACCACGGGCGCTCCGTCACCGCGATTCAGCTCGGGCTGCTCACCGCCGTGGGGATCATCATGGTCGCGCTGGTACTGGCGGTGGCGGATCTGCGGGAGCGGCAGGTGCACCCCGAGCCGGAGAGGGCCGGGGAGACGGTCCGGCGGGATTCCGGGGAGGACGGGGCCGGGGAGCCTGTCCGACGCGGAGCCTGAGCGGTGGCGATGTCCGGCGCGGTCAGCGAGGGTCACGACCTCCGGCACGGTTCGTGAAAGGTCACGACCTCCGCCGCGGCTTGCCCCTCTTGGCCGGCTTGGCGCCCCCGGAGCCCGCGCGGCCCCGTGCGCTACGGCTCGCGGGCTTGCCGCCCGTCGACTTCGCGGCCGTCGGCTTCTGCCGGGCGGCCCCCCGCTTCTGCTCCCCCTCGGCCTGCGCCGTCGTACGGCCCCGCGTGCTGTTCACCGTGCGCCCGCGGACGATGCCGATGAAGTCCTCCACCAGGTCCGTGGTGGCCTCCTCCGGCCAGGACAGGGCGATGCTGGACTGGGGGGCGTCGACGACCGGGCGGTAGGTGACGTCCTTGCGGTGGTACAGGCGGGCCAGGGACTGCGGCACGATCAGGAGGCCCACCCCCGCAGCCACCAGCTCGATCGCGTCCGGTGTCGTCGCGGGGCGCTCGAAGGCCGGCTCGCCGGGCGGGCTGTCCCAGTCGAAGACGTCGTCCAGGGGGTGGAAGAGCACCTCCTCGGCGAGGTCGGCCAGGGTCACCTCCTCCGCCGCCGTGATCAGGTGGTCCTTGGGCACGACGACCACCGTGGTCTCGGTGTAGAGCGGGATCGCGCTGAAGAACGTACGGTCGACCGGCAGCCGTACGAGCCCCGCGTCGGCCTCGCCCGCCCGCAGCACGTCCGCCGCCTCGGTGCTGGGCACCTGGACGAGGGCGAGCGGGATGTCGGGCAGGCGCTCGTTCCAGATCCGCACCCACTTGGCGGGCGTCGCCCCGGGGACGTACGCGAGCCGGAACGACGGTGTTTCCTCCGAGCCTGTCACCAGGCCAGGTTACCGGCCGTGGTCGGCCGCCCGGCACGCGGCCGATACCCTTGACCTCATGAGTTCGCAGCAGAGCACCCAGACGATGAAGCCCGCGACCGCGGCGAAGAAGCTGGGTGTGTACCTCCCCGCCACCCCCGCCGAGTTCCAGGAGGGTGTGGTCTCGCGCGCCGAGCTGAACGAGCTGCAGGCCAATCCGCCCGAGTGGCTGCGCGTGCTGCGAGAGAACGGCCCCCACCCGCGTCCGGTGGTCGCCGCGAAGCTCGGCGTGTCCATCGCCGGTCTGGCGCGCGCCGGGGTCACCGAGGCGCTGACCACCGAGCAGATCGAGGCGCTCAAGCAGGAGCAGCCCGAGTGGCTGGAGAAGGAGCGAGCCACCCAGGCGGAGGTCCGCAAGGAATCGGTGCGGATCAAGAAGCTGCACAAGGAGAAGCAGGAGAAGGGCGCCGAGCGGCGCTGACGCCCTTCCGCCGGCTCAGCCGTCCGACGGCACCTTCAGCCTGTCCCAGCTGGCCTTGCCCGGGATGCCGTCCGCGTCCTTGCCCTTGAAGCCGAGCTTGTGCTGCCAGGCGGCGTAGGACCTGCGGTCGGCCTCGGTCCACTCGGGGCTCGGCCCCTCCTCGTAGTGCCCGCAGCCCTCGGCGACCAGCCGGCGGCCCATGGCCGTGATGACGGGCGACTTCTGCCCGATGTGGAAGAAGCCGCTGCCCGGGAACGGCGCGTACTTCGGCTTGGGCACGGGCTTGGGGTCCGGCTCCCCCGGGTCGTTCCCGCCGCCCTTTCCGGCCAGCCGGTCGGCTATCCGCTTGCGCATCCCGTCCATGGTGAAGCCGCGCGGGTCCTGCTTGCCCGGCTGCCACTCCTTGTGCCCGATGACGGAGCGCTCCGACCAGCCGTGGTGCCGGCAGATGGCGGCGGAGACCTTCTCGATGGCCTCCTTCTGCGCCTCGGGCCAGGGGTCCTTGCCGTCGCCCAGGTTGATGCACTCGAAGCCGTAGAAGTGCCGGTTGCCGTCGACGTTCGCCTGGTTGTCGTGCGGCAGCCTGGTCTCGTTGATCACCGCCTGCAGGACGTCGCTGTCGCCGAGTCCGGCGTGGTTGGCGCGGCCGTTGCCGACGAGGTGGACATGGCCCTGCTTGTCGATCACGCCGTGACACAGGGGGCCGGGCAGGCCGGAGTAGCCGTCGTAGCAGATGTTCACGGAGTTCTCGGTGCCCGAGGTGACGGTGTGGTGGATCATCACGCCGTTCACCGGGCCCCAGGGGCCCTTGGTGTTGCGGTTGTGGTGGCGCCAGTCGCGCACCTCGTGGACCGTCAGGCCCTCGGCGCGCAGGACCTCCAGCAGCTTCGAGCCGGTCATCGGCTGAGCCATCAGTCGTCTCCTTCCACGGCGGCCTCCGCCGCCGCTGTGGTCTGCGAGCGCCCGCCGGACGGGTCGGCCTCGGCGGCCTGCTCCTGGCGCGCGGCCAGGGCCTCGGCGTCCAGGGCCGCCTGGTCGGCGGCGGGGATGTCCGCGCCGAGCGGGCCGAAGGCGTACCGCAGGTCGACGGTGCTGCCCTCGCCCTGCACCAGGGCCAGCGGCGCGAAGTGCCGGGCGATCCCGGCCGGTGCCTGGAGCAGGGGGCGGCGCGCCTGGTCGGCCGGCCACTCGACGCTGCCGGTGGCCGTGCGGGCGGGGATCAGCCAGTGGTCGCCGGTGCGGTAGCCGCCGCCCTTGGCGAAGTACACCTCGACGCCGTCCTCCAGGGGCAGCCACTCCCCCTCGGTGACGGGGACGGCGCCGCCCTTCAGCCCCGTCGTACGGCCCTTCTGCCGGGGGCCCTCGTGGTGGTCCCAGCGGCGCAGGAACGGGTGCAGGTGCGGCAGCCGTCCGACGCGCGGGTCCGGCTCGGCGGAGAGGCGGACGCGGCGGCCGGGCAGGTCCAGTTCCTCGACCCGCAGCAGCGGCAGGGGTTCGAGGCGGGAGGCGTAGGCCGTGTCGGTGAACTCGACGTGGTCGCCGACGTCCAGGTCGAGCTTGTCGTCGAGGCCGAGGGTCGCCAACTGCACCCAGGTGCCGTCCAGTTCGTCGACCGGAAAGACGACGGAGCCGTTCTCCCTGGACCACTTGAAGGTGGCTTCCTTCGCCTCGCCGCCCGCGTGGATCTCCACCCGGTACAGCTGGTTCTCCGGGCCCCGGTAGCGGGCGTCGGGCCGGACCAGGCAGGGGTCCTCGTCGGCGTGCTCGGGCCGCTCGCTGCGGGCGGCGAGCCGGGCGGAGGGCGCCGCCTGGGCCTTCGCCCACTTCTCGAACGCGTCGCGGACGGTCTTCCGGGACGGTTCGGAGTCCTCGATGTCGAGCTCGGACAGGGTCAGCGGCAGCACCTGCCAGACGACCTTGGAGCGGACGGCGGTGTCGGGCAGCGCGGCACCGAGGGCGACCTCGCGCAGCGCCGGGTCCTCGGCCGCCGATACCGCCCGCTCCCACACCCTCAGGTAGACGACGAAGGGCGACTGGGCGGGTGAGGGCAGCCGGTCGCCGAGCCGCTCCGGGTCACGGAAGGCGTCGGGCTGGCTCCAGTAGTCCCAGAAGGCGTCCGTCTGAGGCGGCGGGTGCTCCTCGCCGTCCTCGTCCGGTACGGGCGTGCCCGGCTGCGGTCGGTCCGCGTCGCACAGGATGCCGTCGACGTAGTAGCGGCCGCCGGAGATGCGCAGGGTGTCGATGTCGAGCTTGCCGCCCACGTACTGGATGAAGAAGCCGGCGGAGCCGCTCGGCCCGCCGTGCCGGCCGATCAGGTCGGCGGCGAGGGTGCGGGTCTGGTGGAGCTGGATGGCGGCCTGTTCGTTGAGGTCCGCGTCGAGCTGGACGCGGCCCTGCTGGGCGACGACCGCGGAGTAGTGCCGCTCCGGGCGGAAGGTGGAGCGGGAGAGATCAGCGTGCATGAAGGGGGTCCCCCTGGTTCGGAAAACTGCGGGTGGGTCGTACGGCGGCACTGCTCACGTCACGAAGAAGATCCCGGCGTCCGCGCCCGCGGGCGAGTACTCGGCGAGCCGCGCCCTGAGGCCGTCCTCCCGCTGGGGCCGGTACAGGTCGTGGAAGGCGCCGAGTTCGGCGCCGTCGTCCGCGCCGCGCCGGATCTCCTCGGCACACCGGTCCGCCAACTGCCCGTACCAGGGCGTCCCGTAGCGCTCGGAGGCGAACAACGGCCGTACGCGCCCGGCCTGTTCGGGGCCGACGAGATCGGGCTGGCAGCGATGGCGGCGCGGGGTGCGTGAGCCGGGCGGGACGTAGCAGTACCGCAGGCAGCCGATGCCGCGCCGGGCCACGTGGAGCCGGCCGGTGAAGACCGAGTTCTCGGCGATCTCCACCGCGTGCGTGTGCACCTCGCCGATGACGGTCGTGCGGTGCAGGTGCAGGACGGCGTGGGCGTGGCGGCAGTCCGGGGCGGAGAGGGCCTCGCGGTCGGGGCCGGTGGCGTCCAGGACGCTGTCGCGCAGATGGATGTCGAGGGGGTCCTCCGCGACCTCGTCGCCGATGACCTCGATGGTGCCGAGGATGCTGTGCTCGATCTGGAGACAGGCGGTGGTGCGTTCCAGGACGATGCTGGGCTCCTCGGGCGAGTGCGGCTCGCACTCGGGCTCCAGCGACCAGCCGGGTACGAGGGTCGAGTGCCGGACGACGACCGCGCCCATCGGGCCGGTGACGTTGATGCCGCGGCCGGCGACGAGGAGTCCGTCGAGGACGAGCCGCGGGCGCTCGTGCGGGGCGCAGTCGTCGTTCACGGCACGGATGTTGAGGGCGTCGGGGCGGTTGCTGTACCAGTCCAGCAGCCGGATCACCGGCCGGGTGCCCTCGGCGGCCCGCAGTTCGAGGCGGTCGCCGGGGTCGAGGTCGAAGTCCAGCTGCTCCTGGTAGGCGCCGCTGTGGGTGATCTCGATGATGCCGGTGCGCTCCGGGCTGCCCTCGTCCTGCCAGGCCCGGTAGGCATCCATGATCCGCTGGTACGGCTGGCCCGGACCGACCCGGTAGAACTCGGCCTCGGGGCGCGGCTCACGGTCGGGGCGCTCGTACTCGCCGCCGCCCATGTCGGCGCCGAACGCGTAGTGGTAGTCGACCCACACGCCCTGCCGGGGCGCGGAGCGCGAGCCGAACGCGATCCGCCCCAGCTCCGGGTCTACGGCGACCTGCCCGCGCTTCGGCCGGTAGCGCCAGTCGGACAGGTCGGCGACGACGATGTCGGCGGGCGGTACGGGCCGGTCCTCGCCGTCACGCCGGATCACGAGGCTCTTGCCGGGGCCGTAGTAGTCGGCGAGCCGGTCGTGCAGCAGACGGCGGGTGATGAACGCCGGGACGTTGTCGACGGCGGCGATGTGCGCGGGCGAGGGCTCCGGGACCGGCTTGGTGACCAGGGGGGTGTCGTTGCCCAGGATGGAGAAGGTGTACAGGTTGCGGGCGCGGTCGATGCAGTAGGCCGGGGACGAGGTCAGGGAGTACGGCTTCAGCCGCCAGACGAAGAGCCCGACTCCGGCGGGAGTCCAACCACCCTGCCTTCTCGGGGAGTTGGCCCGTCGTACGTCGACCGTCCGGGCCGTCTGTTCGAAGGGACCGCCCGCGAGGGCGAGCGCGCTGCCGTCCCGCAGGTCGAGCAGGCGTCCGCGGTCCCCGCGCCGCCCGGTGCCGTAGAGCTTGACCGGCTGGGTGTGGGCCACCAGCCGGGACAGCTCGACGGCGCGGGCGGGCCAGTCGGCGACCTGCTCGGACAGCTCCTCCAGGAGGTGGAGGGTGCCCTTGCGGCGCCGGTTGGCGACCGTGGCCGCCACGTCACGGCGGGGCGCGATGGCCTCGGCGAGCGCGTCCCGGCCGCCGCCGTGCAGGCCGGTGGTGAGGACCCGCTCGTAACCCGGCAGGGTGCGGTAGCCGACCAGGTCGCCGAGGTACGGCAGCACCCAGGGCGCCGCGGTCTCCACGAACAGGTCCTCGTAGCCCTGCTGGACGCCGTCGCGGACCCGGTCGAGCTGCTCGGCGATCACCGCGAGCAGGGCCCGCAGCGGTTCGCCCTCCTCGGCGTCGCGCAGCCGGTGCCAGCGGGGCAGCAGCTCGGCGAGCCCGTCGGGCTCCCGGGGTGACTCCGGGGCCGGCGTCTCCAACTCGACATCCGTCGGCTTCGCGGCCATCACTTGACCTCCGTCAGTATCAGGGTGTCCGCGGCCCGGGCCGACAGCATGGTGAGCTGCGCCGGCCGGATGCCGCGGAAGACGAACACCGTCCGGCCCTTGTCCAGGCGCCGGGTGTCGGTGATGTCGGGGTTGAGGCGCAGGAGTTCGGCGAGGGGGATGCCGTAGCGGGCGCAGACGGACGACAGGGTCTCGCCGTGCCCGTCGCGGACCGTGTGGGTCCGTTCCTCGTACGACGCCGGGTGCGCGGGGACGGACGCCCTCGGTGTGCCGGGGCCCGCGAGCAGCGCGGTGAGCTGTTCCGGGGTGGCGGAAGCGGGGACGCCCGTGAAGACATCGACGTCCACGTAGTCGACGCCGGGCACGGAGTGCGCGGTGGCGAGGACCTCGGAGAGGCGGGCCGGCCGGGCCAACTCCCGTCCCTCGTAGCCGAGTCGGAGCAGAAGTGCCTGGCGCAGCCTGGGCTCGACGTTCTCCCAGGCGTGGTCCGGGGCGAGCTTCACCTTGGCGGCGATCAGCAGCAGGACGAGTTCGCGCGCGTCCACCCGGACCGGCAGGTTCGGGTCGCCGTACTCGGTCAGCGCCCCGCGCAGGGGACGCAGGTTGTCCTCGGTGAGCGGCACGTCGTCGGTGCCGGCGACCGTCACGTGGAGCACGCGCCGCCGTCCGTCGAAGAGTTCGCGGGCCGCCGCCCGGCCGATTCCGGCGCGGGAGCGGGCGAAGTCCTCGTAGTCGGGCTCGGAGACCAGCCGGTCCAGGGCGGAGACGGCGAGCGGGATCGTACGGCGGGTGAGGCCGGGGCCGTCCGCGTCCGCGCCGCCGGTCGCCGGGCGCGGGTTGGTGACCGCGGTGACGCCGAGGGGGCGGGTGAGCGGCTGGGTGATCCGGTCGGCGGGGACGTTGGCGGCCTTGCCGGTACCGAAGCGGTACCGGGCGCGGACGTTCTCGTGGCCGGTGGGCAGGCGGGCGCCGTGGACTCCGTCGCCGAAGGTGACGGTCGTACGGCCGTCGGAGGCGGTGCCGGTGATGTACACGCGCTCGGTCGGGCCGCGTCCGGCGAGGCTGTCGACCTCGTGCCAGAGCACGCCGTCCACGCGGATGTCCAGGACCGGCGTGGCGCCGAGGGGGTTGTCGGCGGCCAGCCAGGTCAGCGGGGACTGCCAGAGGGCGAAGGTCTGGTTGACGCGGTCGGAGTCACCGCTGCCGATGGCCTCCTCGCGGCTCTCGCCGTGGGTGGCCTCGACGACGTTGCCGAGGACGCGGACGCTCGCCCGGTGGTAGCGGTGGACCAGGTCGGTGGTGAGGGTGAGCCGGGTGTGGACGTGGTCGCCGGGGAGCTGCGGGTCGACGGCCGGGTCGGCGGCGGCGATGGTGACCACCTCGGTGGCGGTCACGCCGATCGTGCCCGGGACGTCGGTGCGCTCGCCGCTCACGATGAGCGTGCGACCGGGGCGCAACCCGTCGTACAGCTCGGCGAGTTCGATCTCGTTGCCGTGCACGTCCTCGCCGAGCGGCTCGTCGGCCGGGCGCAGCGACTCGCCCGCCGCGTGCACGGTGGTGTCGCGGATGTGCGAGAGCAGGACGTCGAACTCGTCCAGCCACGGGCCCGCGAGGGTGAGTTCGGTGCCGCGGCCGGTGATGCCGTAGTTGGAGTACGCCGCCGTACGGGCCGCCACGACCTGGGTGGTGACGAAGGCGTACTTGGCGTCGCCGGGTACGGCCGTGCCCTTCGTGGGGCGCTGGATCGCCACCCAGCTGCCGACGGTGATGCCGTCGTGCACGCTGTCCAGTTGCAGGACACGGCGGTTGAGGGGCTCCGGCTTGCTGGCGATGGCGATCTCGACGTTGGGCTCGGTGCTGCCCACCGTGTACCTGACGCTCACCTCGTACTCGCCGTGGGTGATCTGCTTGTTCTCGCCCGGCCGCAGGGAGATCCCCTGGGCCGTGCCGTTGTGGATGCCGATGTGCACCTGGCCGTCGTCGTCCGGGCGGGACACGAACAGACTGCGCTCGGGCAGGCCCGAGTGGAGGCGGGCGGTGACGCCCGGTTCCTCGGCGGTGGCCGGACGGCGGCTGAGCCAGCTCAGCTCGCGGTCCTGGGGGGCGCGGGTCGACAGGTCGACCTGGCCCGGGCCCAGCGTGAAGGTGACGGGCTGGGCGACGGGCAGGTTCTCCGCACGCTGGGCGCTGCTGCTGCCCTCGACGTACTGGAACTCCGCCCGGACCGGGACCTTGCCCGCAGGGTCGTACACCACGCGCATGCTGGCCAGCACCGCGCCCGTCAGCGGCCAGTCGGCGGTGCGGATGACGCGGCCGCGCTCGTCCTGGACGGGCTTGAGCGGGGCGGTGGCACCGAAGGGGGCCGCCGTGACCCGCATCGCGAGCAGCTCGCGCAAGAGCCGCACGGTGCCGGGTGCGGCCGCGGTGCGCCAGGCCGGGTAGAGGCTGCCGAGGCCGGGGTTGAGCGCGGAGAGGAGACGGGCGGTGTCGGAGCCGGGGCGGCGGCCGCGGGTCCCCTGGCGGGGGGCGGGGGCGGCGGTGCGCAGGGCGGGGAGGAGGGTGCTCAGGGCTTGGAGGGCGGCTTGGCGGGGATCGAGGAGGGCGGGGGCGTCCTTATCGGCGACGGTCTCCGTCGGTTGCGCGGGCTGCGCGGGAGCCAACTCCAGTGCCCGCTCGGCCAGTTCCGCCAGTACCGCCTCCAGCTGCTCGAACCACGCCGCCACGTCCTCGTACGGCTCGGCCAGCACCTCGGCCTCGCGCAGGCGGGCGACGGGCTCGCCGAGGCGGGCGGCGAGGCGCTCCGGGGTCTTGATGCCGTCCAGGTCCGTGCGCAGAGGGGCGAGCACCTGGTCGTCGAAGTCCTCGATCAGGCGGCTGACCGGGCGCGGGTTGAGCACCTCGGGCGTCGGCGGCTCGTCCCCCGGGTCGCCGGGGGCGGCCGGCTCCGCGGTCCAGCGCCGTACCTCGTCCACCAGCTCCTTGAGCGTGGGCGGGGCCGACTTGGGCAGCGAGATCGCGGTGACCTCGTCCTCGCGGTCGATCCGGACGCCCGCCACGGGCAGCAACTTCCGTTCGCCGCCCGCCTGTTCACCGAAGACGAAGAGGAGCTGGTCGCCGGTCTGGAGGGAGTTCGCGGTGCCCTCCACGAACAGTTCGGAGCGGCGGTCGAGGTCCTCGGGCGTGACGAGGGAGGGGCGGCGGCGCCGTACCTTCAGCTCGTTCCAGTCCCAGCGGGCGGTGAGGTCCCGGGCGGTCTCGAAGGTCAGCGACTGCTCGTCGGCGGAGGCGGGCACGCTGTGGCTGCGCGCCCCGCGCGGGACGAGTGCCGGCAGGGCCTCCGCGCGCGGGTCGCGTTCGAGGGTGTACGCCAGATGGGTGCCGGCCGCCACACCGGGGCGCGGCCGGTGCCCGACGAGCCGACCGAGCAGCACCAGGGAGCGGTGTTCGTTGGCGGTACGGATGTAGGCCTCGTCGGCGATCCGCTCGGAGTGGAAGGTGAGCAGGTCACCGAGGACGGCGGTGGCGTCGAGCAGGCCGACGGCGGGATCGTCCGGGGTACGGACGGTCAGCCCGGCCAGGGCCGGGTAGGCGGGCGAGGCCAGCCGGTCGAGGAGGGCGGCGAGGAAGGAACCGTACTCGCCGACCCGGTAGTCGAGCGCGGTGCGGCCGGGCGGGTTGTGCAGGGGGGCGGGGGCGAGGCGCTCGTCATGGCCGCCGCACGCGCCCCCGCAGGAGCAGGCCTGGCTCATCGGGCGCCTCCCAGGGATATCGCCAGCCGGCCCTGTTCGGGCCGGTCCGGGTCGTTGTCGCAGGTGGCGATCTCCAGCGGGCCGAGCCGCAGCACGCCGTCCTCCTTCTCTCCTCGGTCCTGTTCGAACAGCCGCCGCAGCCGGGTGACCTCGACGCTCTCCACCCCGGGCACGGCCGCCGCGACGGCGACCAGACGGCTGAGCCGGACCGGCTCGCCGAAGGTCAGCGCGTCGGGGTGGAAGAAGCCGAGCCGCCCGCCGGGGAGGCGCCCGCTGCCCAGCACGCGGTACAGCTCCGCCAGGATCTGCCCGTGCTGATGGCCGGGCAGGGCGCACACGGTGAGCGCGATGTCGAGCGGCACCAGCCGGGCGGGGCCGACCACCAGGTCGTGTCCGATGCGCCGGTACGCCTCCAGGGCCTGGGTCACCGAGGCGAGCAACTCCGCGTCCGGGGCTGCGCTGCCGTACGCGTCGATCGCGACGTGCGCCTCCTGGACGCTGCCGGTCCAGCGGATCTCGGCGGCCGCCCGCTGCACTCCCGGCAGGGCGGAGGCGAGGGCCGCGTAGTCCTCGGCGGTGACCGCGCGCAGCCGGGTGCGGCGCAGGTCGAGCGGCGCCAACTGGCGTACCTGTTCCAGGGGTTCGGGCTCGGTTCCGCCGGTGGCGGGCAGCGGGTTGCGGACCGTGGCGGCCGGTGCCGCGCCGCCCGCCTCGACGACGAGGTGGTTGATGGCCTCAGCTCCGACGTTGCCCGCCAGGCCGCCGCCCAGCCGGTAGCGCACCGCCAGACGTGCTCCGGGCGTCGGCTCGGCACCGTGCCGTCCGTCGCCGAAGCGCAGGGCGAGGCGCCCGTCGTCCTCCGGCTCGCCGACGAAGTGCCGGTCGCGGGCGGCGCTGTCGAGCAGGTCGCGGCGCGGCTCCCAGGTCGCGTCACCGTCGTGGAGTCGTACGGCGGGCAGGGCGCGCCGTGGGTCCTGGGCGAGGGCGGCGGTCGCCGGGCCACGCAGGACCGGCTCCTCCGGGTGGAGTCCGGCCGCGTACGCCGGGCCCCAACTGTGCGCGATCTCCCAGGCGATGTGCCCGTCGAGGACCGTGCCGGCGCGGGCCCGCGCGGTGAGGATGTCGACGCGGCGCAACTTGGCGTCGAGCAACTCGTCGGTACGGTGGAGCAGTTCGCGCAGGGCGCGGACCGGGTGGCGGCGCAGGTCCAGCCGCTCCAGCACCTTCAGGCCGTAGATCAGGGCGAGTTCGGTGATCTCCTCCTCGCCGAGCCCGTCGCGGTCGCGGGCGCTGCGCCACAGGTCGACGAGCCGCTGGCGGACCCGGCCGGGGATGGCGGCGATCCGCTCGGCCTGCCCGGCGGCGACCGTGCCCGGGTCGGGGAACGGCACGGCCTGGGTGACCGGCGCCCGGCCGAGGACGGGGCGGAAGCGGGGGCGGATGCCCGGGTAGACGGACTGTGCGAGGAGCGTCCGCAGGGCGGCGGCCTGCGCGTACGCCGTGCCCGGCACGACACGCTCGTGCCGCTGTCCGGCGCGCTCCAGGCCGAGCCCGGCGCGTACGGTGGCCCGCTCGCCCACGACCTCGAACAGCTCGCGGATGTCGTCGGGGGTGAGTTCCCGGCCGCTCTCCGCCTTGTCCGTGAGGGAGTCGATGAGCCGTGCGGGTGCGTTGCCCTCGGTGCGGTCGTGGCAGCCGAATGCGAGCGAAGCGAGATGGGGGTACCCCCGGCCGGAGGCTGGGGGAGGGTCGCAGGGCGCCACGACGGCTGGTACCGGCGGCACGGTGACCGGCTCGTGGAGTCCGGAGCGGCCGTGGTCGACCAGGACGGCGTTGCCGCGGGCGAGGGTGACGTCCTCGACGGGCAGGCAGTCGCGTCCGCCGCGGGTGGCGAGGCAGAGCGGGAAACGCAGGGCGTCCTCGGCGGCCCAGGTGACCTCCAGGACGGGCTGGTCCTCGATGCGGTCCAGGCCCGGGGTGACGGAGGTCAGGCGTACGGCCTGGCGGTGGGCGGGGTCGGCGTCGCCGGGGGTGCCGGTGCGCGGGCCCTTGACCTCCTCCAGGATCAGTACGTCGCCCGGTTTCAGGTCCAGCCGGCGTTCCCGGCAGGTCTCGGGGTCCGCCCACTCGTCGCGCAGGGTGGCCGCGGTGGCTCCCCGGGGCAGGGCGCACACCTCGCCGTCCCAGGTCCACAGGCGGATCGCGTTGTGCGCGACCCGCAGTCGCAGCGGGTCGGCGGTGACGACCGGTTCGAAGACCTCCACCGAGCCGCGCTCGTCCAGGTCGCCGAGGTCGTTCTCGTCGATGACGGTGCCGGGTTCGGGGCGGTCGTGCGGGTCGAGGGTGCGGACGTCGACGGAGGCGAAGCGGTAGGTGCCGGGCGCCAGGGTGTGGTCGGCGGCGGTCTCGACGGTCACGTAGGTGCGGGCGTTGGAGCCGTCGTGCATCGCGTAGTCGATGAGCCGGACGTGCCGGCGCACCGAGACCCGGCGGCGCGCGGTGTCCAGGTAGGCCTCGGTGGCGACCGCGTCCTGGTGGTAGCTGATCTGGTCGCCGGTGTGGGCGAGCAGTTCCACGAGGGTCGTGCCCAGATCGGCGGGGTTGCGCTCCACCCAGTCGGGGGTGGTCAGCGCGAGCCGGTCGAGCAGCAGCTTGCGGATGGTGTCGTAGTCACGGGCCGTGTAGTCGACGACCGGGGCGGCCGGGAAGGCCGGGGACTCCTCGGTCTCGTCCGTGCAGTCGAAGGGGGTGGGGCAGTCGGGCCGGAAGGCGAAGGACGCGCTGTGGTAGCGCTGGTCGAAGCCGCGGTACGGCACGGTGCCGGGGCGGCCGTAGGGGTCGGCCTCCACCAGGGACAGCCGGTAGCGGGAGGTGTCGCCGGCCCGGTCGAGGGTGACGTAGAGCCGGTCGTCCAGCTCCGGGTCCTCCTCGCGTTCGACGCTGACGTCGACGGCGGTGATGCCGGTGATGCGCCGGCCGCCGTCGATGCGGACGTTCTCGGGGCCGAGGCCGTGCGGGGCCTTGCCGAGGAAGGTGACGGTGAGCAGCAGTCCGTCGTCGCTCACCTCGACGGCGTCGACCCCGTTGAGCTGCGCGGCCCGTACCTTGGCCCGCCGGGTGGTTCCCGCGCTCATGCCGCCCTCCCCTCGAAGACGTCCTCGCGGACCGCTCCGGTGGCGCGTACGGCGTACGACAGATGCACGCGTACGACGTCGTCGCCGCTCTCGATGTCGAGGGCCACGACCTCGACCAGGTCGCCGAGCCAGCGCTGCAGCGCGGCCTGGACGGAGAGTTCGAGGGTGCTGACCAGTTCGGGGCTGCTCGGGGCGAAGACCAGGTCGAGCAGTCCGCAGCCGAAGTCGGGGCGCATCACACGCTCGCCGGGGCTGGTGAACAGCAGCTGTTCGATCAGGTCGTGGACGTGCTCGGCGGGGCGGGCGTGCGCGGTGCGTCCCCGGCGGTCGGTGCGGAAGGGGAACGCGATGTCGGTGCGGGTGCGTGGGCTCGTCGGCCTCATCGGACGGTGACCTTTCGCTGCGCGGCCTGGACGACGGGCGGTCCCTGCGGGACGAGGGCCGCGCTGAAGCACTGGGCGGCGGAGGTGTCGAGCAGCACGGGCGCGCCGTCGACGGTGACGCCGGTGGTGTCGGCGGTCCAGCGGACCGCGACGCACGGCGAGCGCACCCCGTCGAGCGTGTGCGGGCAGCCGGTGACGACGTACGTGTGGGCGGCCGTGGCGACGGCGGCGCCGGCGATCCGTACGCCGCCGGAGGATGTGGTGGCGGGCGTGGCGCGGCCGCCGTGCGGGCAGCCGATCACGGTGCCCGCGTCCAGCAGACTTCCGGACAACTTCTTTCCCCCGTTGTCTATCGCTTGGAGAGGACGGTCAACTGGCCCTCGTTGATGGTCACTTCGCGTCCGCGCAGGACGACCTCGGCGCCCGCGCCGGTGGCGATGACCACGGCTTCCTTGGTGATGCGGATGTAGGCGCCGCCCTGGGCTTGGAGGAGGATCCCCTGCTCGGCACCGGCCGTGTCGTTGAGCACGATCTTGTGCGCCTGCGGGGTCTGCACGACGACGGGCTTGTTCGCCGCGTTGGCCTGCAGCTCGCGGCGCGCGTCGGGCGGCAGTTCGCCGGCGTCGCCGTACCAGCACCCGGTCCACACGGGGAAGCTGGGATCCCCCTGCTCGAACTCCACCCACACGCCCGCGCCGGGCGGCGGCACCACGAACTGGCCCGACTCCGGCCCGGTGAACGGCAGGCAGGGCAGCGCCCAGGTGGACGGCTCGTCGCCGAGGACGTCCGGGACCTCGGCCTTGATCCGGCCGATGTGCAGCGGATCGTTGTTGTCCACGACCCGGCCGCGGAACTTGCCGAGGTAGCGATTGCTGGGTGCCGCCATGGTGGGGGTGCTCCTGTTGGTGGGTCGATGGTCCTACGGCCGGACGCGGTCGCTGCGCGCTTCCAGCCCCTCCCGGGAGAGGGTGAAGTTCTGCTGGAACGAGCCCGGGCGCAGGTTGTGGGTGACGGACTTGACGAAGTAGTCGCCGTCGTACGCCCGTCCGGCGCCGCGCACGCCGACGAGCCGGCGTGGCTGGAGGAGGTAGCCGTGCCGGTTGACGTCGAGCGAGCCGGAGCCCGAGACGACGTCGGCGGAGACCGCGGCCCGGGCGAGGAGTTCGGCCTCGGCCTGCTCGCGCTGCTGCTTGGCGGTGCCGGAGAGCGTCCTGCGCTTGAGGGCGGGGGTGGGCCGCCTGCCGAGGGGCGGGCGCAGGGGGCTGATCGGCGGCTGGGGCAGCAGGGTGGCCTGGCGGGTGCCGGGATCCTGCCAGCGGGCCTGCGGTTCCTCGCGTGCCGTGCCGTCGTACGCGAACGTCAGCTGGTCCACGGTGGTGTTGGCGTCCATGTTGACGTTGAGGGCGTGCTGCCGCAGGCCGAGCCGGACCTCCGGACCCCAACGGGCGGACGACTGGCCGGGGTTGGGACCGGGTTCCAGATAGAAGGTGTAGCCGTTGGCTTTCGCGAGGTCGGTGACGTACTGGAGGTCCGTCCCCGTCTGGTAGTGGACGCGGAGGTCCTGGTGCGGGGGCTGGGACACCTTCTCCGTGTAGACGTCCGGCCGGATGCCGTAGTCCGAGTAGCGGCGCAGGATGGCGAGGACGCGCTCGGACGGGGGCAGGTTGGGATAGCCGGCGGTGCGCTCCTCCAGGTCCATGAGCAGCGTCAGGTCCTCGCCGGTGACGGTGAGGGTGGAGTGGCCGGGGATGTTGCTGGCGCCGACCTCCTGCCGGACGATCAGCCCGTCGAACAGCACTTCTGGGGTGCCGCGGACGCTGACCGTGAGGATGACGCGCGTCTTCGGATCGAAGAACCCCTCCGGCAGCAGGCGCTGGTTGATCAGCCCGTGCTTGGTGAGGTCGAAGGCGAACTGGAAACCGCTGCGCTCCCCCGCGGTCGCGGTGATCTGGGCGGACAGCAGCGCCTCGGCGACCTCGGCCGGAACCGGACGGGCCAGGGTGGGCCCCATGAGGAGCTGGATGTGGACGGGGCCCTGCCCCACGGGCTGTTCAGACACGCCGCTCTCCGCGCGGGAACCCGCCGGCCAGCGGAATGCCGATGACGCGCCCCGCCTCGTCCGTCAACTCCCGTGGATCGAGCACCGGGTTGACGTCGGCGATCCGCCACCACTGTCCCGGGTCGCCGAGGAAGCGCTGCCCGAGCAGATCGGGACGCTCGCCGGCACCGACCGTGTGCGGCTCGGTCTCCTCGTCGAGCGGGGGCAGCAACCGCCGCTTGGCGTACCGGACTTCGGTGCCGTCGGCCTGCCGGTGCACGCCGATCTCGGCGTCGTGGTAACGGCTGGTGCGCGGGTAGGGATGCGCCCCGGGTATGGAGTCCAGGGCGCTCTCGTAAGGCTCGGTCTCGGCCATGTCGTTCTCCTCATCCCCTTCCGGTCACGAGGCCGGCGCCGCCGAGCCCGAGGGCGCCCAGGCCGCCGCCCCGTGCGGCGGCCGCGAGCCGTTCCTTCTGCGCCAGGTGCGCCATGTACAGGTCGGCGCCGCGATGCCCGGCGGGCAGGTCACTGACGGTCAGGATCTTCATCCCGATGCTGAGCGAGGCCCGGATCGGGTTCAGGTTCACGTCGAACGCGGACTCGTTGACGGAGAGTTCGCTGAGCCGGACGGGCATGACCCGCTTGCTCCCCCAGGTGAACAGCGTCAACGGCATCTCGATCGGGCTGATCTCGATGCTCCCCTTCTGCGTCAGCTTGCTCGCGGCCCGCAGCTGCGCGGTGGTCGGCTGCACCAGCATCTCCAGGGTGGCGAGCTGCGGGTGGATCCCGTCGGGCGCGGCGATCTCCAGCTGGTCGGTGGCGTCGATCTCGGCGGTGAACTTCCAGGTCTCCTGGGCCGGGCCCTTGAGACGGAGGGCTTCGTTCCTGTCCCCGCTACCGGTGCCACCGCCTCCGGCGTCTCCGCCGTCGCCGGCACTCTGCGGCGCGATGCTGCGCTCGAGGGTGTCGGGGTTGAACTGGAGGACGATGATGCGCTGTGGGGTGCCGGTGTCGGGGTCCACCACGACTATGCCGGAGCGGATGGGTTTGGGGATGTCGGCGTAGCGGGTCACAGGCGGGCCTCCAGGCGGCTGATCAGAGGGGCGTAGTCGTACTGCGGGAATGCGCTCGAAAAGAGGGAGAAGGATTCCGTCAGGTTTTCGGCGACTTCCCGGAATTCGGGCTGCCCCAGTTCGGTGGAGGCGAAGAGGTACTGCCACCCGAAGGCGCCCTTGGTGACCAGCACAGTGTCCAGATACTTTTCGTAGGTCAGGTCCAGGCGCTCGAGCCGGGACCTGGTCAAGTCGTGGTACCAGATCTCGGGCTCCGGGCTCTGCGAGGACACCCGCAGCCCGGTCGCCCGCCCGGTACCCGCGTAGGGCTCCTGGTCCATGACCTTCAGGCTTGCCAGGACCCTTCGCGCCTCGGGGCCGAGTGCGGCGTCCTCGAGCGGCGGATGCCAACGGGTGAGGCAGGTGACGACGTTCGTGATGCAGAACTCGCCGCTGACATAGGGCCCGTCGACCGAGTTCCACGAGAGGTGTACTTCCTCGGCGGGAAAGTAGTACTCCGACAGCCGGTCGGCCACGAGCGGTTCGACATGCTCCAGAAGCACCGCACGCGCCTCGGCCGGCCCGGCGGGCAGGCGGAGCGACTCGTCGAGGGGTCGGGTCTCCGTCTCGATCGAGTCAAGCGCGCTCAGTTCCCGCACCGCGTGGGCACTGCGCCCGGCGAAATCACTCTCGTGTGCCATCCTGTTCACCCCTCCCTCACCTGAAAGAAGCCCAGTCGATCTTTCCGGCGTCGTCCAGCTTCTTGAGATTCACGATCGACCGCCACAGGTCTCGCCGTGTGTCGGGACGCATCCGCGGACGGGTGGCGAGCACCGTTTTGCCGATGTCAGGGATTCCTCGGTAGACGGGGCGAGGCCCGGTCGACTTTCCGTCCGCATCTTTTCCCGCAATATACCTGGCGGCAGTGATCGATATTTCACCCGCCGCGACGTAAATGCTCTCTTCACCCGCCTGGTTGATGGAGAGCTTGTTCTGCTCGTCCTTGCCGGGCAGCGGAATGTTGTTCCACCGGACCGTCTTCTTCGCCGGCAGCGGAAGCCAGGAACTGCGCTTCTCACGCTTCTCTCCCTCGATGGGCCGATAAGGGCCGTAACTCGACTCCATCGCCCGGGGGAAGCCTTCCGGATATCCGTCCGGGGACGGAGTGGGCCCGGCCGGGTGGAACTGGACTCGGGACGAGAACCAGACCATCTCCGTATCGTTCGGAACCGCGTCGAAGGCAGGTCGTTCGACCACGTTCTTGAAGTCGCCGTTCATGACGTTCCTGGCGGGTACGAGATTGTTGTCGGTGGCCATGCCGCCGAGCGCTTCCGGAAGCAAGTGCATGCGTACCCAGGCCGTGTTGTTCGAGAGTCGCTTGTCTCTCACGTACTGCCAACCGTTCGGATGGTTGCCCCGCTCTGCCTGGCTTGCGATCTGTCCGGTGTTCTTGACGTGGCGGCTCAAGAACTTGGCCGTGATCTGGCTTGCCTGTGCCTGGTGGAACACCGGAAGTTCGGGCTTCGGCAGGCCGTCCTCCTCGACCTTGTCGAGCTGGATCCTGCGGTTGACCCGCTCTCCGACGATCACCCGGGCCGATGGATTCAGCCGGGCTGTCGTCGTGACGTCCGGGTTCCCGGCGGCGTCGAGCGCCGTCAGGCGGTACCAGAGGCGTTGCACCTCCAGAAGTTCCCGGAAGTTCGCCTCCCACATTCCGTCGCCCTTGAGTTTGTCCTTCAGCAGGCGGCGAATCCTGGCGACGATCTTGGCCAGCCGCTCCTCCTTCGACTCCTTGGAGTTCTCCTCCTGCTTGCGCCTGTCCTTCTCCCGCCTCGGCTTGGGCCTGCCCGGTCCGCTCTTCTCGTGGTGGGGCTTGGACCTGCCGGGGCCCTTCTCGCCCGGCTTGGACCGGGGCCGCTCCTGGCCGTCCTTGTCCGGCTTCCGCTTCGGCTTGTCCGGACCGTCCTTGTCGGGCTTCGCCTTGGGCCTTCCAGGGGCGTCCTTGTCGTCCTTCGGCCTGGACTTCCCCGGGGCGTCCTTGTCGTCCGTCCGCCTCGGCGAGGTCTCCTTTCCGTCGCCCTTGGGCTTGCCAGGGGCCTCCTCCCTGGGCCTGCCCGGCGCGTCCTCCTTGGGCCTGCCCGGGGTGCCGCCCTCCGGGTCCTTGGGCTTGGTCGTGCTCGGTGTCTCCTTGGTGTCCTTCGGCTTGCCCGGAGCCTTGTCGTCGGTGTGCTTCGGCCTCGTTTCCGGTTCGGGCTTCGGCTTGGGCCGGGGCGCCGGCTCCGGCTTGGGCCGGGGGGGCGGTGTGGGCCGGGTGTCCGGCTTGCCGCCCTGGGGCGTGGTGCCGGGCTCGTTCGTCTTCGGCCGGGCCGGCGCACCCGTGTTCTCGGTCGCGGGCCGCGCGTCCTTGGGCCTGCCCTGGCCCGCGCTCGTGTCCTTGGGACGCGTCGTCGGACGCTCGGCCGGGGCCTGCTCCGTGGGGCGCTTTCCGTGCGGGGCGCCCGCGTCGGCGGCCCCGGCCGAGGGCCTCCCCGCGCCCCGTCCTTCCTTGCCGAACCCGCCCAGCTTCGCCGCCACCCCCTTCAGACGCTTGCCCACCTTCGCGACGTACTTGCCGATGCCGTCCAGCAGGGCCTGGTAGGCCAGTTCCAGGAGGGCGACGATGCCTGCCGCGACCGCCTTGGCGAACAGGATGCCCGCGCCGCCCTGGCGGACCGCGCGGAGCCAGGCGAGGACCGCGCCCATGGCGCTCAGGATCTGGCCCAGGGCGCCGATCGCCGTGCGGATCGCGTCGATGACGGCCATCACCCAGCCCGCGCCCGGGATCAGCTTCGCGATGACCTTGGTGATCACGATCTCGCCGATGATGAACGGGAGCTGGGGCACCACGGCGTCCCAGGTCTCCTTCACGATCCGCTCGAGCGAGAAACCGCCCTTGATCAGCTTGTCGATGATGGCCTTGGGTACGCCGATGATCTCCTCGATCTTCGACTGGAACCACTGCTTGACGGCGGACTGGACCTCGCGGAACAGGTGGTTCTTCGCGCCGTCCACCGCGGAGTTCTTCGCGCCGCTCAGCCAGCCGCCGGGGTCGTCCAGGAAGTCGATCGCGATCATCATGAACTCGCCGAGCGCGCCCAGGAGTTTGGAGGCGTAGTCAAGGATCGTCTTGACCGCGTCGATCACGGACTTGATGACGTCCATGAGCATCTTCTTGAGGATGTTCAGGATGTCGCTGAGCATCTTGGCCAGGGCGTTGAGCAGGTCCGCGACGATCCGCTTCAGCCGTGCCGCGAGCCTGGTGACGAACGCGATCGCCGCCGCGATCAGATTGGTGATGAACTTCCGGATGCGGGCAGCCAGTTCGATGACGGCCCGGACCATCGCCTTGGCGAACTCGATCAGGTCGTTGATCAGGTTCTTGACGGTGTCGACGATGAACTTCCGGGCCTCGTTGATCCAGCGTTCGACGGTCTCCTTGAAGTTCTTGATGAAGCCGACGACCGCGTCACGCGCCTCCCGGATGATCCGGACGATCGCGTTCTTGATCTCGATGACCTTCTCTTTGATCCAGTCGAAGGCCTTCGTGAGCCAGTTACCGGAGTCCTTGGCCGCACCGTCCGTCTTTTTCTTGGCGTCCGTCTCGGCCTGGTCGCCCTTGTCCTTGATCTGCTTGTCGCTGTCGGTCTTCTGCTTCGAGACGTCGTCGTCGGTCTTCTTCTCGCGGTCCTCGACGTCCTTGCGCAGCTTCTCCGACCGCTCGGTCTTCTTGCCGCCGAGCTTCTGGAGCTCCTGGTCCTGTTCCTTGCGCCAGTCGGTGCGCTGTGCCGTGACCTCGTCGAGGGCCTTCGTCCGCTGACCCGTCTGTTCCTGCGTGTTCTTACCGATCTCGCCGTCGACCTGCTGCTTGTGCTTCTGCTGCGAGTCGCGGAAGTCCTTGTCCTTGGTCCGACGGCTGTCGGACATGCCCTTCTGGCCCTGGCTGAACGCCGCCTGGAACTCGGGCCCGCGGTCGTGCTCCGCCACCGCGGACGCCGCGTCCGGGGGCACCGCGCCGGTGGACGCCTTGCCGGGCGCGGCGGCCTTGGCGCCGTCAGCGCCGGGCACCTTGCCCTTCAGCTGCTCCTGGGGGGCGTCGGGGTAGACCTGGTCCTCGCCCATCCCACGGCCGGAGTCGTCCCGTGCCGTGTCGACAGTCTCCTGACCCTTCGCGTCGACGGCGGAACCCTGTTCACCGGCCGTCTGCTCCGCGGCACCCTGCATCTGCACGCCGGGCGCGTTGCCCGCCTGGGCCTGCTTGAGGGCTTCGTCCTTGGTAGGCAGCCCGGCGAACTTGGCCGCCAGCTCCTGCTTGTCGACCTTGAAGCCGAGCTTCTCGGCGAGCCAGCCGATGCCGAAGCCGAGCGCCATCTTGAAGGTCTGCCAGCCGCTCGGCTCCTCGGCCTTCTCCGCCTCGATCTGGCCTTCGGGCTGCTTCGCCCCCGTGACCTCGGCGTTCTCCTGCTCGGGTGCCTCGGACTTCTGCGCCGGGTCCTGTGAGTACTGGGCGGGTGAGTCGGTCTTCGGCTTGCCCTCCAGGGTCTGCGGCGCGCCCGCGGGACGCTGCATCGAGGGCGGCGCGGCGGCGAGTTGCTTGTGCTCGTCGCCGACGCTGCGGTCGACCGAGCCGCTGACCCCGCCCATCGCCTCCAGCGCCTGATGGGGCTTCAACCGGGCAGCCGTGCTCAGCCCTGCCTCGGGCGAGACCTGGGAGAGGTTCGGGGCCGGTCCCGAGTCCTTCTTCCCCTTCCCCTTGCCGGCCGGCTTGCTGGCGACGCCGCCGCCCGAGGAGCCGGAGGCGGCGGGTGCCGTCTTCGGGACCACGGTCCTGGGTGCCCGTTCTGCCGTCGGCGACGCGGGCTCGGCGTCGGCCGCCCTGTGCGTGGACGCGGGCGCCTCGGGCGCGGGGGCGGTCGCCCGTGTCGGAGCGGGCTGCGGGGCCGTGCTCTGCTCGCTCGGAGAGCGGTCGGCCTCGGTCGATGCCCCGCTCTGCGAGCCGCTGGTGGAGCTGCCGGGGTGGTCCGCGTTGGATCCGCCGGTGATGTGGGAGTCGCGGGCTGCCGAGGGCGACTTGGCGTCGTCGGTGCGCTCGGTTCCGGCAGCCGTGGCCGCAGGGGCCTGCTGCTGGTTCTTCGGCGCGGGCGCAGCGGCCGTACCGCCCACCGCCTGTGGCGAACTCTTCTCCTGACCCGCTGCCGCCCTGTCCCCCGCGGCCGGAGTCCCCTTCTCCTGCTTGGCCGCGGTCTCCTTCGCGGCCCCACTCTCCTCGGACCTCCCGCCGTCCTGAGCACCGGGCGCCTGCTGCACCGTGGTCTGTGCCGTGACCGGACCGGCCTTCGGATCGTCGCCGCGCTTGGGGTCCCTGGACGCGGCGCCTGTGTCCTGCGGAGTCGTGATCGTCCGGTCCGCACCGAGATCGGCGAGCAGGGTGTCACCCGGTCCGCCCTCCGTCTCGCGGGACGCAGAGGACTCGGCAGCCGTTTCCTCGACCGTGTCGTCCTCGGACTCCGCCTCCGCTTCGGCCGCCGCGTCCTCGGCGTCCTCGGCATCGCGCTCGGCCTGCACCCGGTCGGCCTTGGTCAACGGGGGTGCGGGGAAATCGGGAAGCGACTCGCTGCCTGACGCGGCGTCCTGACTCGCGTCCGCCGTCGGAACCCCGGACAGGTCGGGGTCCTGCTCCGGCAGGAAGTCCTCCGGCTGGAGCTTGGTGTCCCAGGCGCTCGCCTCGCCGCCTCCGACCTCCACTTCCGAGGTGCTGTCGGACTCGGCCGCATCCTCGTCCGCCGACTCCTCGGGGCCGTCGAGATCCTGGTTGCGTACCCCGTCCAGCCTGCTCGACGGAGCGGGCAGCTCGGTGTCCCGGCCCACCGTGGGCGTAGCGGTCGGCTGTTCCGGGCCGCGCTTGTCCTCCTTGCTCACCTGCTTGCCGGTGACGAACTGCTCCGCGGCGCCGGGGCGGTTCCGGGCGGCGGACTCCTCCGCGCCGGCCGTCGGGGCGCCCTGCTGGTCGCCCGTCTCCTTGGCGCCCTCGTCCTTCTGCTGCCCCTGGTCGGCTGCCTGGGCCTGCGTCTTGTCGTCGGCCTGCACGCCCTGACCGCCCTGCGCGATGGACCCGCCTGCCGGTGCCGTGGCCGCCGGCTCCCGCTGCCCGGCTCCGGAGGACGACCGGGCTCCGCTGCCGCCCGCCTCGGAGCGCGGCTGCCGCCGCTGCTCCTCGCGGGTGCCGCCGTTCGGCGGAGTGCTTCCGGGCGCGCCCTCGTGGTCGGTCCGGTCCTTCTCCGGACCGGGCGCGGTCTCCGGCTTGTCCTGCCGGGCCCGATCCTCCGCGGCGTCGCGCCGGGTGCTGTCCCGCTCGGCCTGGATCTCCTCGGCCGCGTCGGGCTCGATCTCGGGCGCGTCGTGCGCGTCGCGCTCCACCCGGTCCTCGGCGAAGTCGTCGTACGCGTCGATCTCGTCGACGAGGTCCAGCACCCGGTCCTGTTCGGAGCCGAGCAGCCGGTTCTCCAGCCGGTCGAGGACCTGGTCGAGCAACTCCTCGGGCAGTCCGGCCAGTTGCTTGCGGGTGCGCTTGGACAGGTCTTCCGGGTCGCCGCGCAGCGACCGTACGACCGAGTTGGCGAGCCGGTCGACGAGGGTCGCCGGATCGATCGCCTCCGTGCGTCTGCGGTCCGCGTCCAGGGTGGCGTACCGCAGCCAACCGGGCGTCGCCTGCCGCTCCTTCACCTCCGGGGCGGACTGCTCCCGCTCCGGCCGTACGAGGCTCTGCGCGGCCGCCTCCGCCTCCCGCTCGATCGCCTGCTGCGGCAGACTCACCGCCCCCGGCTCGCGCCCGGCCCGCAGCGCACCGAGGCCGTGCGGGTTCTGCACGGTGTGCAGCAGCTCATGGGCGAGGAGGCGGCGGCCCTCGTCGGTGCCCGGCTTGAAGGCGCCCTCGCGGAAGAGGATGTCCTGGCCGACGGCGACGGCGTCCGCGCCGAGGAGTTGCGTGAGCTGTGCGGCGTCGCGGCCGGTGTGCAGGCGTACCCGGCTCAGGTCGTGGCCGAGCTGCTCCTCCAGCTCGCGTCGTACGCCGGGGTCGAGGGGCTGTCCGGCGCCGCTGACGATGTTCTTCGGCTCGGGGGCGCGGGACTTGGCGGCCCGCTCCTTGCGCTTGCGCCGGCGCTGTTCGGCACTCTGCTCCGCGTTGTCCTGCTGTGCCTGGGAACTCACGGCGTCACCTCCCCGTGGCCGCTGAGCCCCTCGTGCACCGCGCGGGCCAGCTCCTGGCCGAGCCGGCGTGCGGAGAGCCCGGCGGGCAGGGGGGCGAGGCCGGTCAGCGCGTCGACGGTCAGGGCGCCGTGCGCGGCGAGGGGTACGCCGTGCAGCCGTACCAGCCGGGTCAGTTCGCGTTCGAAGGCGGCCGAGACGCGGGCCGGGTCCGCCCGGAAGCCGTCCAGGACGAGTTCGCCGATCTCCACGCGGATCGCCGCGGGCCGTCTGTTCACACCCATCCGCGGACCTCCGTCGGGGTCAGCGAGCGCTCCAGCTTGAGGTACTCGGTACGGGCGGCCGCGAGCATGTGCCGCATCTGCAGCCGGTCGCCCTCCTCGGCGGCGAGGAACGCCCCGGACAGCGCGATGTTGCGGATCGAGCCGCCGGCGACGGTGAGCCGGGCGAGGAGGGCGGGGTCGATGTCCTTGACGGGGGCCTGCGGTGGCAGCACGCGGCGCCAGATCTCGGCGCGTTCGTTCTCGGCCGGGAAGGGGAAGTCGACCACGAAGCGGATGCGGCGCAGGAAGGCCGTGTCGAGGGCCTGCTTCATGTTGGTGGTGAGGATGGCGAGGCCGCGGTAGGCCTCCATCCGCATGAGCAGATAGCTGACCTCGAGGTTGGCGTACCGGTCGTGGCTGTCCTTGACCTCGCTGCGCTTGCCGAAGAGGGCGTCGGCCTCGTCGAACAGCAGCAGTGCGCCGCCGCGTTCGGCGGCGTCGAAGACCCGGCGGAGGTTCTTCTCGGTCTCGCCGATGTACTTGCTGACCACCTGGGAGAGGTCGACGACGAACAGGTCCAGGCCCAGCTCCTTGGCCATGACTTCGGCAGCGAGCGTCTTGCCGGTGCCGGAGCCGCCCGCGAACAGGGCGGTGACGCCGAGGCCTCGGCGCAGGGTCGCGGCGAAGCCCCACTCCTGGTGGACGGTCGACCGCTGCCGCACGTGCGCGACGATCTCCCGCAGCACGGCCGTCTGCCGCTCGTGCAGCACGAGGTCGTCCCAGCCGGCCCTGGGCTCGATCCGGCGGCCGAGTTCGTCCATGCCGATGCGGGCCTCGTCCAGACCGGCCAGCCAGGCGAGTTCGGCGGCGTCCAGCTCGTCCTCGTGGGGCAGCCGGCGGCGCACGGCGGCAGCGGCGGATCGTACGACGTGCGGCGGCAGCTGGAACTGCGCGACCAGGGACCGGAGTTCGCCCTCTTCCAGATCGGCGACCTGCTCGAACGCATCTGCCCAGAGCGCGAGTTGCTCGCCGTCGTCCAGGCGAGGGACGGGCACCCGCAGGCCGTGCGGGCGCTCGGTGCGCAGCGGGTCCTCGCTGGACACCACGACGGGTACGGCGGCCCCGGCCAGGAACGCCTCGGTCGCCGCCCGCTGGTCGCGGTCCAGTTCGCCGGCCTCCACCAGCAGCGCGGCCGGCAGCAGGATCGCCTCCCGCTGCCACAGCCGGGCCAGCCGGTCGCGTTCGACGGGGTCGGCCGGCACGTCCTCGGCGCTCATGGCGTACAGCCCGAGCCCGCAGCGAGCGGCAGCGGCCGCGGCGATGTCGGCCCGGCTGCGCAGGTCCCCGCCGGTCACCTCGACCAGAAGCGGTGCGTCGGGGCTGCGGCCGTCCTCCGTCCAGCCCTCGGCGAGCCGGCTCGCGGCCAGGTCGTACGACGGCGGGAGCGCCTCCGGTGCCGGGGTGCGGCGGAGCCTGCCGTGCAGCCGGGCGTCCAGGTAGGGCGAGCCCAGCAGGAAGTGCAGGATGCGCTCGTCCAGCCGGAGCCGGGAGACGGTCAGCCGGGTCTCGTCCTCCAGCTCGACGATCCGCCAGCGCCTGAGCGGGGCCACGGGGGTGAGCGCGCTCCAGTGCGGCCCGTCGAGGGCGGCCAGCGCGAGCGAGAAGGTGGGGTACGCCCGCTGCGGGTCTCCGGCGGCCGCCGCACACCGGGCGGCGGTCGTGGGGTCCAGTTCGTCGGCGGCGGTGAGCAGGACGAGGTCGCGTTCGAAGGGGGTCAGGCCGAAGCAGCTGACGAGGGCGTCGAGGGCTGCGGTGACCAGGGCGGCGGGTACGACGGCGGTCTCGCCTTCGTCGCTGTTCCCTGGCCCGGCGGCAGCACCTGCGGCGTCGCCGTACCGCGCCTCGTCGGCGGGGGCCGCGTGGGCATCGGCTCGGGCCGGGTGGGCATCGGCTCGGGCCGCGTGTGCGTCGGTGCGGGCCGCATGTGCGTCGGTGCGGGCACCGTGCCCGTCGGCTCGCGCCCCATGCCCATCGCCTCGGGCACCATGCCCGTCACCTCGCGCCCCATGCCCATCGCCTCGGGCACCGTTCGCGTCACCTCGGGCACCGTGCCCATCGCCTCGGGCCCCGTCCCCGTCAACGCGGGCACCGTGCGCGTCGACGCAAGCGAGGACGCGCCGGATCTCCGCGGTCAGCGTCGTGCCGCCGTCGGCCGCCGTCGCCGTGCCCGGCTCGTACGTGCCCATGTCCTCACCTGCCCCCGTAGGTCCCACGTCGTCTCAGTTCTCCGCGCCGCCGTCGTCGCCGTCCGCCGTCCGCCTTCCGGAGCCGGAGTCCGTCTCCTCGGCGGGCCGTGCACCCCTCGGCGTCCGCTTCGCGGTCCGCGCCGGCTGCGCCGCTTTCCGCGTACGGGCGGGTGCCTTGGCCGCGGTCTTGGCGACGGCTTTGGTGGTCTTCTTCGGGGCGGGCTCGTCGGGTGCCTCGGCTTCCCCGTCGGAGCCGTTCACTGACGGTTCATCAGATCGTGGCTCAGCCCCCGGAGGGACCGGCGCTCCCGGTGCCCCGAACGGCAGCACCCGTACCTCGGGCCGTTCGACCGGCTTCGCCGGTACCGGGGTCTCGCGGCCGTCGATGAGGACGAGGGACGCCTGGTAGACCACCGACAACGCGTACGGGGTCTGGTAGAGCATCCCCCACAGCTTCGACGTCTCGTCGACGTCCATGACCGTCGGCGTGAACCGCACCCGCTGGACCGCCTCCGCGAGGTTGCTGTCCGCCAAGTAAGGCTTCTCACCGGCGAGTTCGATGACGTCCTTGGGCAGGACGGGTATCTCGTGCAGGGTGCGCACCACCGAACCGATGAGCCGCTGCCCGACCAGTTCGGTCTCGTCGCCGTACGCGGTGATGAGGTACTGCAGGTCGAGTGCGGCGGCGGCGCGGCGCACCAGTTTGCCGTCGGGCGCGCGGGTGGGCAGGTCGTTGTTGCGCTGCGAGGTGTTGGGGGTGACCTGGTAGAGGAAGACGGAGATGGTGGGGTCCGTCGGTGGCTCGGTGGGCGGCTTGCGCGGCTCCACCTTGACGGCCATGTCGATCTCCGGCTGCAGGTGGGACTCGATCAGCAGGGCCAGGGCCTGGCTGACATGGGCGAGGGCGAGTGCGTTGCTCATGGCGTCAGTTCCCCGGTTCCTCTCGTGTTGCCTCTCCCGCCGCTTCCATTGCGGTGCGGCTCACTCGCGCCCCCGTGCCAGGTAGTCCGCCAGGCTGAGGGCCGCCCCGGGCCGCTCCGCCGACCGTGCCGGCTGCCGTGGCCCGTTCCCCGACGGCGACGGCCCGGCCGTCACCTCCAGCCGGCCGATCTGCACCTGCACCACCTGTTCGGGCGCCTTCCCCGGCCGGCGTGCGGCGGCCTGCCGTACGGCCTCGCGGGCCGCCGTCGTGTCCGCTGCGCTGGGCCGCGGTGCCGCGGAGACGGCGGTGGGGGGAGCGGCGCCCGTACCCGGGGGGATGGGCACGGGCGCCGCGGCGCGGTTCGCGTCCTGTTCCGGGCCTCCCCGCCCGGAGGTGCGCGGACCGGTCCGGGGCACCGCGAGCGGCCCGGGCGCCAGGGGCGCGGCGGGGCGCAGCAGCGGTGCTTCGGGCAGGGCGGTCGGTGCGGGGCGCGGTGCCGGTTCGGCGGGCGCCCGTTCCGTGTGTACGACGGTCCGCTCCCGTTCCGTGTGGAGCCGGGTCTCGGCGGCGGGCCGTGGCGCGTCCCGGTCCGGTACGGGTGAGGGCGTGGCGGTGGGCCACAGCACGGAGTCCGTGGCGTCCGGGTCCGGGGTGCGGGCCCGTACCGCCTCGACGCGTTCGAACGGCCCGGGCAGCCGCGGCCGTACCCGGACGGTGTCCGGCGCCGGGGCGGTGTGCCGGGCGATCAGCCGGTCGAGGAAGTCGGGCTCCGCCTCGGGCGCCCGGGAGGAGGAGTCAGACATCCGCACACAGCTCCAGGTAGTAGCGGCGCCGCAGCGGGCTGAGCGCCAGGATCTCCGGCTCGCTCCAGCCGTAGGCGGTGGCGAGCAGATGGACGTCGAGGAGCAGGTCCCTGGCCCAGGCGTCGAGTTCGGTCCACAGGTAGGAGGCGATGTCGAGTTCGGCCCGGGTGGCCGCACCGCACTCGGGGCAGCCGATGCCGAGCGTGACGTCGGCGCCCGGGTCGGCGGCCTCGACGGCCTCGGCGATCCGCCGCTGCACCGGCGCCGGAAGGGCGTCGGCGGTCCTGGGCGTTCCGTCGAGCACCGCCGAGACCAGGCAGCGGGCGAGCAGCGCGGCACGTGGGTCCGCGGTGCGGGCCGCGGTCGTCAGGTCGGCGGCGGCGGGCAGCCGGAACGTGATGTCCCAGCCGCCCTCCGTCAGCCGTACGACCGTGTCCTCGGGGCCGCCGAGGGACCGGGCGACCTCCCCGGCGTCCAGCTCGAACTCCATGTCCGCGCCGCACGCCCGGCACTCCAGCCGCACCTGCATCCGCTCCCCGAACAGGGCGCGGCGCAGGGCGAACAGATCGGACTCGCGCACACCGACCGGCAGCGTCGGCAGCGCCGCGGCGTCGAGGTCCGGGCGCGCCGTGCGGTGCAGCAGCAGAGCGCGTCCGGTGGCCGTCTCGGCGAGCCCCGCCTCCCAGGTGGCCAGCAGCCCGGCCGCCCCGGTGATCGCCATGTGTTCCCCCCGGCTTTCTCACCTCACTTCACGTCAGGCCGGGTTGAGGAAGGAGGGCTCCTCGGGCTCGGGCACCTCGTAGTCCCGCTCCCAGCCCTCGCACTCGAGCTTCAGCGACTGGATGGCCACCGCGTTGGCGTTGGCGTCCAGTTCGCCGAGGACCTGGTACTCGCTGGGCCAGGTCCGGTAGAGCTTGTGCGAGACGGCGACCTGACCGGCCTCGTTGAGGACCTGGATGACGATGTCCTTGCGGAAGTCGGCGAGGGACACCTCGGAGCCGAGGCCCGCGCCGACCTGCCAGACCTTGTTGGCCCAGCGGTCGAACTCGGGGTCGTGGGTGACCCCCCGCTCCAGGGTGATGCCCTCGAACTCGGAGCGGCCCGGCGACTTGCGCGGGGAGGACGGGTCGCCGCCGTGGCGGTGCTTGACGACCTCGGTGGTGCGCTTCAGCGGG
The DNA here is from genome assembly GCF_900215565.1 of Streptomyces sp. Ag109_G2-15. NCBI lineage: Bacteria > Bacillati > Actinomycetota > Actinomycetes > Kitasatosporales > Streptomycetaceae > Streptomyces > Streptomyces sp. Ag109_G2-15. Next base: position 6,615,114 of record NZ_OCNI01000001.1, on the reverse strand, counting down.
CTGATCTTGCTGATGCCGGCGACCGTACGACCGTCCCACAGGACCAGGAACTTGAAGTTCTTGTAGGGGTCGAAACGATGGGCGTTGACGGTGAACTCTGCCATCGGATTCCTTCAGCTCTCCAAGATTTCCGTGGGCCTACAGCTCGAACTGCCCGGACGTCTGCTGGATTTTGACGATCACGAACTCCGCCGGGCGCACCGGTGCGATGCCGACCAGGACGTTCACGATGCCGTTCGCGATGTCCTCGTCGGTGGTGGTGTCGCTGTCGCACTTGACGAAGTAGGCCTCGCGCGGGGTGCCGCCCTTGAAGGCGCCCTGCCTAAAGAGCGTGTGCAGGTACGAGGAGGCGGCGAGCCGGATCTGCTGCCACAGGTTCTCGTCGTTGGGCTCGAACACCACCCACTGCAGGCCGCGCTGGAGGCTCTCCTCGACGTGCAGGGCGAGCCGCCGTACGGGCACGTACTTCCACTCGCTGTCGAGCGCGTCGGCGCCCTCCAGGGTGCGGGCGCCCCAGACCGTCGGGCCGGTCAGCGGGAAGCTGCGCAGGCAGTTGACGCCGAGCGGGTTGAGCAGTCCGGTCTCGCGGTCGGTGAGGTTGACGGTGAGCGAGTGGACGCCCGCGAGCCGTGCCTCGGTGCCGGCCGGTGCCTTCCAGACGCCGCGCTCGGAGTCGGTGCGCGCGATGACGCCCGCGATCGCGCCGGAGGGCGGGAAGGAGCGCAGCCGCCCGGTGAGCGGGTCGGTGAGCTGGAGGTGCGGGAAGTACAGGGCCGCGTGGTTACCGCGTACGGCGTCGAAGGCGGCGACGCCGGCCCGCGCGCTGTCCACGCTGACCCAGGTGCCGGGCGCGTCGACGAGCAGGAAGATCCGCCGCTCCTGGCACAGGCGCTGGGCCGCCGAGACGACCGTGATCGCGTCCTCGGTCTTCTCGTACGCCGCCAGCTCGGGCAGGACGAGCAGGTTGACGTCGGCCACGCCGCGCAGCGCCTGGATGCCGGTCTTGTCGGCCTCGGAGCCGATGAGGTCGCGCGGTCCGGGTGCCTCGCCGTCCTCGCCGCCCGCCAGCGGGAAGACCGGCGGGTTGACGGAGGCCTCCAGGCCGAGGTCGTTGGCGCACTCACCGAGGAAGCGGACGACGTCCTCGGGGTCGGCGGAGCCGGCGACCACCTGGACGCGGCGGCCGAAGGCGGTCACCTCGGCGCCCGCGAAGGCGTGCCTGCCCGGGGCGTCGGGCAACGCGCGCAGCTTGCGTTCGAGCAGCAGCGCCAGCTCGGCCACGCTGGAGGGGGCTTCACCGTCGCAGTCCGGGTCGTAGAGCGTGAACTCGCGCTCCACGTCGCCGATCTTGACGGTGAGGCCGACGGCCAGGTCGGGCAGCTCGTGACCGAACGGCTTGGAGACGGTGCCGGACGGGTCCGGGCGGCCCTCGCCGAGCACCTCGACGCGGATCAGCCGGGAGCCGGCGTTGATCACGGTCTGTGCGTAGCGGCCGCTGGACGGGTCCATGGACAGGCCGGTGAAGCTCTCGCGGGCCTCGCCCCGGGCGTCGTAGACCCGCAGGTTGAAGGTTTCGTCGGGGCAGGGCGTGTCCTGGTCGACGGCGACGCGCAGGCCGTTGCCCCAGACGCCGGGCTCCTTGGCGTGCACCTCCAGGACCGGGCTGTCGCTGTGGCCCTCGGTGGACTTGAGGGTGACGCAGGCGGCCTTGCCACTGCCGGCCTTGGTGACGCGGACGACGACGGCGACGGTGCCGCCGTTGCCGAAGAACTGGTGGACCGCGTAGCCGACCGCGCTGCGCGCGCTCAGGCCGCCGAAGCGGCGCTCGAACTCCGCGAAGCTGGTGACGCGTACCGGCTCGTTGAGCGGACCCCGCCGGGTGTGACCCACGAAAGCGGTCACCGACGTGGTCAGGGTCGAGATGGTGCGGGTGCTGCTGGGAAGCTCTTCGACGTAGACGCCGGGATACGTCGGCTTGGCGGCGCTCACCGCGCTCATCGGCTTTCCCCCTCCTGTCCCTGGTCTTTCGGGCACCGGACGAAGGCACCAAGAGGGTGACAGCGGAGGGACATGTTCCGGATCGGTGGCACACGACACCGCGCAACTGGACGACGGCGGCCGAGCGCACACCGCATCAGTTCCCCCGTCGACGCCCGGACGGTCGGTGTCCGGGTCAAGCAGTGCGCTTGCGACTCCTGATGCTCAAGTGCTCAACCCACCTTGTTGCGTCGCGAGTTGACCCAACAAGGCGCCTTCCGGCCACGCAAAGAAAAGGTTTCGTGAAGGTCAACTCGCGGGCTTCACACATCGTGCCCGCGCGCCCCCGACAGGTGGTGCACAGCTTCCCCACAGGGGGTGTCGGGTCGGCGAGCGAAACCTGCCCGGGGCGGCCGTAACCACCGGGGAGACGGCACACCGAGCAGGTGGCGCACGGAACCGGGGTCCCCGGGTCCTCCTCGACTCGTACACAATCCACGGTGGCTGGTTCCGTCGGGGTGCGTGTCTGCCGGGCGCCGGACGGCGTTGTCAGTGGCTGCCCCTAGAGTTCCCCGCACTTGATCACTGCGCATGCGGGGAGGCATGTATGGGGTGGGTTGCTGCGGGCGACTACGAGGTCGCCCTCGACGGCGGGAAGGTGGTGTGCCGCAACGCGGCCGGGCGACGGCTGAAGTCCGTGCCCGCCAAGCTCGGTGACGATCCGGCGGTCATGGGTCTCAGGCAGCTCGCCGAGTGGCTGGAGCGGCACGAGCGGCAGTGCCTGGCCGATGTGGAGCGGTGGATGGTCCGCTCGCTGCCGGTGCCGCTCGCCGTCGTCGCCCGGGTGTGGCCGGACCCCGCCTGGCAGGCCGCCCTGCGCGACCTCGTCGTCACCGGCGACGACGGACAGGTCGCCGGCTTCCTGCGGGACGCCGACCCCGAGCGCGGCCTGGGCCTCGTCGACCTGGACGGCGACACCGTCCGGGTCTCCCCCGACCTCGTCCGCATCCCGCACCCGGTCCTCCTGGACGACCTGGAGGAACTGCGGGAGTTCGCCGTCGAGCTGGGCGTCGAGCAGCGCGCCCAGCAGCTCTTCCGCGAGGTCTGGCACCGCCCGGCCGGCCTGGACGCCGAGGGCACCCAGGTGGAGGAGTACGCGGGCGGCTCGTACAAGGAACTGCGCTTCCTGCACGGCAGGGCCGGCCAGCTCGGCTACCGGGTGCGCGGCGGACACGCCGTGTGCTCCGTCCTGGAGGACGGCCGCGGCATCGAGGCCCGCGTCTGGGTCGGCGACTACGACGGCTGGGAGGAGACCGAGACCGGGTCGCTGGTGTGGGCCGACCCCGCCGGGCGCGTGCTGAAGCTCGGTCAGGTGGGGCCGGTCGCCTGGTCGGAGGGCATGCGCATGGCGGCCGCGCTGTACGCCGGGCGGGACATCCAGGACGAGGAGCAGGCGGCATGAACACGTACGACGAGACCACCACGGCCGCGCTGCTGGACGCCGGCGCCGTACTGCCCCCGGGCAGCACCGCGCGCGAGGACGCCGACGGCCTCACCGTCCGCACCTACACGCACCCCGCCCTGGACGACCGGCAGGTGGTCCGCCTGGTGCCGGGCACCCTGGGCGAGGCCGAGGACCTGGCGCTGGAGTTCCTGGGCCTGGCCCGCGAGCCGGAGACGCCCGAGGTCGGGCAGGTACGCAAGCAGACGCTGGGCTTCCCGGCCTGGGCCCTGGTGAACGACCCGGCGAACGGGCACCACGCGCTCGCGCTGGTCAAGGACGTCGAGCGGCTCGCCCGGCAGGCCAAGTCCCGTCCGGGCAACGCCAAGGAGGGCTTCGAGGCGCTCGGCGAACGGCTCGGCCGGGCCGTGCCGCACTTCCTGCCGACCTTCTACGAGCAGGCAGCGCGGGTCTTCCTGCAGCACGAGAACACCACGTACGCGGCCGCCTTCTTCGGCAAGGCGCGTGAGGCCGAGCGGGTGCACGCGCTCACCGTGGACGAGGAGCGGCAGCGGGCGGTGTTCCTGGAGTTCGCCTTCGCCGGAGCGCTGACCGTCAAGGCCCTCAAGGAGCATGTGAAGGACCTCGCCCGGCGCCTCGACCCGTCCGCCGCGTGGGCGCAGTTCCGGCAGCTGACGGTCGAGCGCTGCGCGGCCGGCATGCCGCCGTACGCCTCGCTGCCGCAGGACGCGCGGGGGCTGATCAAGGCGGCCGGTCTGAACCGGGTCACCGAGGAGTGCGCCCTGGTCGCCGACCTGATCGCCTCGCCCGCCGCTGTCCGGGCGCCCGCGTCCTTCTGGAACTCCTACCGCTCGACCCTCGCGGTCCTCACCGAAGAACGGCCGGAGGTGCGGGCGCGGCTGCTGGAGATCATGCCGGCCGGGCTCGGCCGGGAGGTCGAGGACGACGAGTTCTGGCTGACGCTGCTCGCCGAGTGCGGGGCCGAGCGACTGCTGACCGAGGAGGCGGCGGCCGAGGAGCACGACGTCGATCCCGCGGACTGGCTGAGCCGCTGGGCCGCCTTCCGCAAGCACGGCGGATCCTTCTCCCGCCGCTCGCCGGCCACGCTGGCGCTCGTCGAGCGGATGGCCGCGCGGCTGCGCGCCGCCGGGCGGCCCGTGGACCTGTTCACCGGCCGCTGGCACGCGGGTGCCGACCTCGACCTGCTGGACCTGTGCGCGGCCGAGGGCATCCCGCTCTCGGTGCCCGGCCCTGACGTGAACGTGTATCTGCCGCTCTCCGACTGGCTGAAGGACACCCGGAGCGGTCGCCGGGACCTGGTGGCCGTGGGCGCCGACCCGCGCTTCCGACGCCTGCTGCACACGGCCCTCGGCACGGACAGCTCGGGCCGGCTGGACTCCGACCTGCTGAAGGCCGTCGCCGCCCACCCGGTCCTGGCCGGCGTGCTGCGGGAGTGGCTCGGCGAGGCCGCCGACGACTTCACCCGTGCGGTGGGCCTGCCGGGTGCGCGTGCCGCACTCGACCGGCTTCGGCCCTTCCGGACGGTCGCCGCCGAGGCCAACCCGGACGCCGTCACCCGTATCGCCGAGCACGAAGTCGCCGCGCTGCTGGGCCGCACCCTGCGCGCCGGCATCCTGGACGAGCTGGGCTGGCCGGCCCTGGAGGAGGCGCTGACGCTGCTCGACGGCGAGACCAGGAAGGGCGAGGACAACACCCTGACGGTCCAGGAGGCCTGGCCGGCGCTGATCCTGGTCCGCCGGCACAGGGTGATCGTCGTGGGCCCGGAGAAGATCGTCCTCGACCACGAGCTGCGCCTGCCCCAGGAGCTGGAGCGCTGGCAGCGCCCCCAGTTCCGGTACGTGGACGGGGAGTTGCTGGCGATGTGGCGCCAGGGCAGCAAGCAGTACGGCTACTGGTCGGCCCGCCCCGCCGAGGTGTTCGAACTCGGCGGCGAGCAACTGCCCTCCTACTGGTCCGGCAACAACGTCGGCACGCCCTCGATCCCGTTGCCCGGCGGTGGCCGCGCCACCGGCGGCCGCACACTGCACCCCGGTGACACCGTGCTGCCGCCCACCCGTACCGTGATCGGCGACGGAACCACGTACTGGCGCCAGGGCAGGCAGGGCCGGGAGACGGTGTGGCTGGAGTACGACCCGGCCACCGGCGCACACGGCCGCGCGTCCCTGCCCGCACTGCTGCGCTCGGGTGTCCGCGAGGACGCCTCACTGCTGCACGACTTCTGCGAGGTGCTGCCGCTGCAACCGGGGCTGGAGAACAGCCCGTTCGGCACCGACGGCACGGTCCTCGGTCGCTGGGTGCGCACGGAGGGCGACGGAACCGAGGCCCACAAGGTCGCCGGTACGCCGGACGGGCGCACCGTGTCGATGCCGGCCGGCTTCCCCGGTCGGTCGAGCGCGGCCCCGCTCGGCGCACTGCGGCTGCCCGGCGGCGCCGAACCGGTCGTCGCGCAGATGTACCAGCACATCGGTCTGTTCGCGGCCGCCGACACCTCCCCGGACGGCGAGCTGGGCCGGATACCCACCGGCGAGCGCGGCAGCGAGTTCGCCGCCGGCACCCGGCTCGTGCCCCCGGTCTCCTTCTGGCACGCCCTGCGCCCCCGCGACGAGCAGGCCTCGGCAGCGCTGCGCGCCCTGACCGACGCGCAGGCGGGCGAGGTGCTGGACATCACGGCGAAGGCGCTGCTCGGACGGCAGGAAGCGCTGGCCCGCGCCGGCACGGACGAGGCCGCCAAGGCCGCCGTACCGCCCGCGGACGAGGTCGCCCTCGGTGCCGTGGCCCTCGCCCTGCCGGACGTCACCGACGGACGGCTGCTCATCGGTGTCACCGCCCTGGTGCGCGCGACCCTGCGCGTCGCCGAGTCGGCCACCGTGCTCGCGACTCCTCCCGAGGAGCGGACGCACAAGGCACGCAGCGGCAGCGAGGAGATGTTCGCCGACTACAACCCCCCGAACGGCGACGACCGCACCCTGCACGACGCCCTGTCCGGTGTCGTCGGCCTGCACGGCTGGTGGTACCAGGAGCGGCGGAGCGCGCTGCGCCAGGTCCGGGCGGTGAACCACGTGCTGTCCGGCAAGCCCGCCGAGGGCAGGCAACTGCGCGGCCTGGAGCGGCTCGACGCCCTCGGCGACGGCTGGCGCAGCGACGAGCGCACCATCCCCGGGATCGGCATGGTGTGGCCGCCCGTGCTGGGCGTCCTGCGGGCGCTCACCGTACGGGCCACCTCGCCCGCACTGTCCGACGCCCAACGGGAGTCGCTGCTCCTGCTGTTCGAGGCGGTCGCCGAAGGACCGCTCGCCGCGGCCGAGGGGGTCCTTCGCGGGGTCGTACTGACCGAGCCGCACGAGAAGCAGGAGCGCACCGGCCAGGTGCTGCGCCGCGACGGCCGTACCGTCGTGATCCTCGGCTGCCAGAGCATCGACAGCGAGCGGGACCGCGTCAACTGGCTGGCTATGGACCACGATCCGTCCGGCGCGTTCGGCGCGATCGGCCACTTCACGCTGGAGAGCGAGGTCCGGCATGCCCCGACGATCTCCGCCGAGGACCTCGCCACCGTCGCCCGCCTGATCCGGGACAAGGGCGCCGCCCCCTGGCGGCCCGAGGCCACCGAGGCGCTGGTGGCGGCGACCGGCGGCGGGCTGGGGCCGCTCCAGGCCACCGTGCTGCTGGCCGGTCTGCCGCAGTCGCCGAGTGCGGAGGCACTTGCCCTGCTCGGGCTCAAGCCCAAGCAGAGCCAGTTCGGCCACGCCAGGGTGAACGCCCTGAAGTCCGAGGAGCGGACGGCCCTCCTGGGCGCCCTGCTGCCCTCGGACCCCGCCGACCTGTGGTCCACCGGACCGGACACGGAGGCCGCCGGCCGGGTCTGGGCCGAGCGCCTCGGCTCGCTCGTCCGCGTGCCGGAGGAACTCGCCGCCGACCTGGCCGGCACGGGCGCCGGATACGCCGAGGAGGTGCTCAACCCGTCCCGCACCCCGTGGCTGGCCCGCACCACGGTCCAGCGGCCCGACAAGGACGGCAACCTCGTCTGGGCGGACCCGAGCGCGATCCCCGGCCGGAACGATCTGACGGCCGCCGTGAACGCCCTGGCCGCGCTGGCCTACGTCCTGCCGTACGGCCACCCGCTGCGCGCGTCCCTGCCCGAGGGGCTCGCCGCCCTGCGCCGCCGGATGGCCGATCCGGAGCTGCTGCTCGACCTCGACGTCGAGTGGACGGAGAAGGGCGGCTCGACCGCCGTCGAACTGCGCAAGGCCTACGGCCTCCCGGCGACCGGGGGCGCGGACGCGCACGGCAGCACGCGGGTCGGCGAGGCGATCGTGCTGCGCCCCTGGTACCAGGACACGGAGACGGTCCTGATCCGCCCGGCCGCGCTCAGCGGCCCCGACGACGCCGTGTTCGGGCTGCTGGAAGGCCTGCTCGGCGACGCGCGTGGGAACGGACTGCGGACGCTGCGCACGCTCCTCGGCGATGAGCTGACCCGGGCGGTCGAGGCCGGCGTCGGCACCGAAGGCCCCTCGGGGTACGCCCAGGACCCGGCCGTCAGCGCGCCCGCGCTCGTCGCCGAGGTCGCCGCTGCGCACGGTCTGGGCGAGGACGCGGCCACGCTCTACCTCCTGCTGCTGGCGCTGCCCGACCCCACGGACCGCAACTGCGCCCGCTGGACCGGCTGGAAGCCCGCCCGTATGAAGAAGGCCCGTGCGGAGCTGGCCGCGACGGACCTGGTCGTGGAGGCCAAGCGGCAGCGGGCCGGGCGGAGCCTGTTCCTGCCCTGCGGCTGGCGCGAGCTGAAGGCGCCCGCGCTGCCGGTGGAGATCTGGAAGGAGGGCCTGTACCCGGTCCTCGACCACCGGCGGGCCCTGCCCCTGCTGCCGGTGCCGGAGCTGTTCGCCCGCGCCTGGGACCGGGTCCGCGCCGGGGACGCCCCGGCGTACGAGGAGCTGACCACGCGGGCGACGCGCAGGGGGCGGCGCCGATGATCCTCTCCTCACCGACCACCACTCGTACCACCCCGAAGGGCACCTGCCGATGACCACCGTCCTCGTTCCCGACGCGACCCGTCAGATCGTCCCGCCCGAGGACCGGTACGCCACCGAACTGGCCTTCCTCGCCGCGTACGACGCCGGTCCGCGCCCGCCCGCCTGGCGGCTCACCCCCCGGGCCGTCGTCACCTTCGTCATGGGCAGCGGCGGACAGGCACTGCGCCTGCCCGAGGACGCCGAGGTGCCGGACGGGGTGCCGCGGCGCCTGGTGGTGGAGGGCAAGTTCGTCGGCGACCGGGCGCTGGTGGAGCGGTGTGTCGTCACGCTCGCCGGTGAGCGGGGCCTGCTGCTCGTCGGCGAGCCCGGCACCGCCAAGTCCATGCTGTCCGAGCTGCTGTCGGCAGCCGTGTGCGGGACCAGCGGCCTGGTGGTGCAGGGCACGGCGGGGACGACCGAGGACCAGCTCAAGTACGGCTGGAACTACGCCCTGTTGCTCGCGCAGGGGCCCAGCCGGCAGGCGCTGGTGCCGTCGCCGGTGCTCACCGCGATGTCCCGGGGTGCGATCGCCCGGGTCGAGGAGGTCACCCGCTGTCTGCCCGAAGTGCAGGACTCCCTGGTGTCGCTGCTGTCGGAGCGGCGCATCGCCGTACCCGAACTGGCGGGCAGCGAGGACGCGTTGGCGCACGCGGCGCCCGGGTTCAACCTCATCGCCACCGCCAACCTGCGGGACAAGGGCGTCTCGGAGATGTCCGCCGCGCTCAAGCGCCGCTTCAACTTCGAGACCGTGGGCCCCATCGGGGACCTCGACGCCGAGACCGCGCTGGTGCGCAGCCAGGCCAGGGCGTCGGTGGAGCGGGCCGGGGCGCCCTTCCAGGTCGACGACGCCGTACTGGAGGCGCTGGTCACCGCGTTCCGGGACCTGCGGGAGGGGCGGTCGGCGGAGGGCTGGGAGGTGGAGCGGCCCTCCACCGTGATGAGCACCGCGGAGGCCGTGTCCGTCGCCGGCGCGCTGGGCCTGGCCGCGGCGTACTTCCCCGGTGACCGCGACGTGCTCGACCTGCTCCCGGGCCATCTCCTCGGTGTCGTGCGCAAGGACGACCCGGCCGACGCGGCCCGGCTGCGCGGCTACTGGGACGGTCCCGTCCGGCGCCGTGCCGAGCAGGGCTCCGCCACCTGGCGGACCCTGTGGGACCTGCGCACGGTCCTGGAGGGCTGACGGCCGTGCCCCATCCTTCGCCCGAGGCCGCAGTCCTGGCCCTCACCGACCCGGCGGCGCCGTACCTCATCGGTGTACGGCACCACGCGCCGTCCCTGGCATCGGCCGTACCGGCGCTGCTGGACGCGGCGAAGCCGGACGTCCTGCTCGTCGAACTCCCCGCCGAACTGCAGGACTGGCTGCCATGGCTCGCCCATGAGGAGACCCGCGCACCGGTCGCCCTCGCCGCCGCGCCCGGCGACGGGGGCGGGGGTCCGGCCTTCTACCCCTTCGCCGACTTCTCACCGGAACTGGTGGCGGTGCGGTGGGCGGCACGGCACGGCGTACCGGTCGTCGCCTGCGACCTGCCGCTCGCCGACCGGGCGTGGGGTGGGGAGGGCCGCGCGGAGACTGACGGCCCTGGAAACCCGGCAGCGGAGGGTTCCGTCGCCGGGCTGGCCGGCGCCCTCCGCTCCCGTCTCACCGGCCGCCCCGGTGACGATCTCTGGGACCGGCTGGTCGAGGCCACCGCCCCGGGTTCCTCACCGGAGGCCCTGCGACGGGCCGCGCTGCTCACGGGGTGGGCGCTGCGCGAGGACGCGGCCGGCTCGGGTGGGGTGCCGGAGCTGGATCTTCGGCGGGAGCGGTGGATGCGGTCGTGTCTTGCCGGGGCCACCGCGAACGGGGAGCGTGCCGCCGTGGTGGTGGGTGCGTTCCACGCGCCGGCGCTGCTGGCACCGGCCGAGAACACGCCCTCGCCCGTGGCCGACAGAGCCACCCCAACCTGGACCACCTCCCTCATCCCCTACACCTACGCCCTCCTCGACGAGCGCTCCGGCTATCCCGCCGGTATCCGCGACCCCGAGTGGCAGCACAGGGTGCTCGAGGCCGCCGGTGATCCGGCCGCGCTGGAGGACGTGCTGACCGGGGCGGCCGTGCGGGTGTGTGCCGAACTGCGGGCGCTCGGCCATCCCTCCGGGCCCGCCGACGCCCGGGAGATCGTGCGGCTCGCCGGTGATCTGGCCCGGCTGCGAGGGCTGCCCGCCGCGGGCCGGGTCGAGTTGGTGGAGGCCGTGCAGACGGTGCTCGCACAGGGCGAGCCCTACGGGAGAGGGCGGGCCGTCGCCCGGGCGATGGAGAAGGTGCTCGTCGGCACGCGCGCCGGGCGTCCGGCGCCGGACGCGCCGCACAGCGGGCTCGCTCCGGCGGTCGAGGCGGAGCTGGCCGCGCTGGGACTGCCCGGTCCGGCGGACTCCGGCCCCGGCTCCGCCCGCGATCTGCGCCTCGACCCGCTCCGCTCCGACCTGGACCGCGGCCGCGAACTCCTGCTGCGCCGCCTGACGGTGTGCGCGGTGCCGTACGCCGAGCCCAAGGAGGTCACCGGCGCGGGCGGCACCGAGGCGCTGACGTCCCGCTGGGAGGTGCGCTGGACGCCCGCGACGGCGGCCATGCTCACCGCGGCGGGCGTCCGTGGCGTCACTCCGGCCCAGGCCGCCGAGGGTCTGCTCCGGGAACGGCGGCGCACGGAACAGGACGAGGGCGGGCCCACCGCGGCGCAGGCCCTGCGCGGCCTGGAGCAGGCGGCGGAGTGCGGACTGCCGGACCTGGCGGACGAACGGCTCGACGACACGGCCGAGGTGCTGCCGAACTCCGGCACTCTGCCCGAACTCCTCGCGGGTCTTGCCCTGTTGGACCGGGTGCGCACCGGTCATATCGCCGGACTGCCGGCCGACGGGGACCGTACGGCACGAGCCGCGGCCGTGGCCGAGTTGCTCACCGCCGCCGCCGTGCGCCAGGTCGACGGCCTCACCGGCTCCGAGGACCCCGCCGACGCCCACGCCCTGCTGGAACTCGCCCACCGGGCCGACCTGTTGGGCGGCATCCGGCTCACCGACGCGCTGGCCCGGCTGGCCGCCGACGGTACCCCGCTGATGCGCGGCGCCGCGGGTGCCGTTCGCGTGCTGCTCGGGCACGAGGAGCCGCGCGGCTTCGGTGACCGGGTGGCGTCCTGGGTGGACGGCGCCCGCGACCTCGAGACCCGGTCCGCGCTGACCGCGCGGCTCACGGGACTCCTGACCGCCGCGGGCCAGTTGCTGGAGTCCGCGGCGCCCGCGCTGGAACCGCTGCTGGGCCGGGTCTCGGAGCTGTCCGACCGGGACTTCCTGGACCGGCTGCCCGCGCTGCGGGGCGGTTTCGACACGCTCAGTCCTGCCGCCCGCGACCGGCTCCTGTCCGCCGTCGAGGAGCGCCTGGACGAGCGCCACCTGGCCGACACGGGCGCCGTCGACCCCGTCGCGCTGGCCGCCTGGACCCGCGCCGACCTCGCGGCCCGAGAGGCCCTCGGCACCTGGGGGCTGCTTCCGCCGCCCCGGCAGCCGGAGGCCGTGCGGGCGGCGGCCGGCGGACCGGCCGACCCGACCTCCAGCCAGGCCGCAGCCGACGGAGCGGCCGACACCGCCTCCGGCGCAGGCCATCGGCTCGCATCGGCTGACCACCGGCTCGCGCCGACCGACCGCTGGCGCCTCCTGCTGGGCCGCCGTACGGACCGACTGCCCAGCTCCGCCCGCCCATTGGCGACCGCACTGGACGAGCTGTACGGCAGCGGACGCGGGGAGGGCAGCCGGGGCGACCTCACCGGTGCGGGGCGCGGCGGCGGCCGGGAGGCGTCGTATCCGGGGGTGCGGGAGTGGTCCGAGGAGCTGGCGGCGCTCTTCGGGCCGGGCATCCGGGAGGAGGTGCTGGCGGCCGCCGCCGCGACGGGCCGGCCGGACGTGTTCGCGGAACTCGACCCCGACTCCGTACGCCCCTCGGTCGATCTGCTCCGCTCGGTGCTCCGGCACGCGGGCGGGCTGCCGGAGGCCCGGCTGGCCGCGCTGCGTCCGCTCGTCCGGCGCCTGGTCGACGCGCTGACCCGGCAGTTGGCCACGCGGCTGCGCCCGGCGCTGCACGGCACCGCACTGCCGCGCCCCAGCCGCCGTCCGGGCGGTGGACTCGACCTGCCGCGCACGCTGCGGGCCAACCTGGCGACCGCGCGCCGTACTCCGGACGGCACGGTCCAGGTGATCCCCGAGCGTCCCGTCTTCCGCACCCGGGCCCGCAAGGCCGCCGACTGGCGGCTGGTCCTCGTCACCGACGTGTCGGGGTCCATGGAGGCGTCCACGATCTGGGCGGCGCTCACGGCCTCCGTGCTGGCCGGCGTGCCCACCCTGTCCACGCACTTCCTGGCCTTCTCCACCGAGGTCATCGACCTGACCGACCATGTCGAGGACCCGCTGTCGCTGCTGCTGGAGGTCAGCGTGGGCGGCGGCACCCACATCGCGGCCGGGCTGCGGCACGCTCGCGAACTGGTGACCGTGCCCTCACGGACCCTCGTCGTGGTCGTCAGCGACTTCGAGGAGGGCTACCCCCTCGGCGGGCTGCTCGCCGAGGTCCGCGCCCTGGTCGGCTCCGGCTGCCATGTCCTCGGGTGCGCGAGCCTGGACGACGCCGGGCGTCCCCGGTACTCGACCGGGGTCGCGAGCCAACTGGTCGCGGCGGGGATGCCGGTGGCCGCCCTCAGTCCGCTCGAACTCGCCCGCTGGGTAGGGGAGAAGATCGCATGAGCCAGGATCTCGAGAGCGAGCAGCGTGTGAGCGCGGCTCTGCCTCCGGTCGCCCCGTCGGTGACCGCCGAACTCGTCGCGGCGCTATCGCCCCGGCTGCGCAAGCGGCTCGACGCGGGCACAGCCAAACTGGCGGACCGCCCGGCCGTCCGCGACGGCGACACCGTGCGGATCGCCGTCGACGACAGTACCGACGTCGAACTCCACGCCCCCGGCGGCACGGTGACCAGCGCCGAGGCCATCCGCTGCGGCTGCCTGCTGGCCCCGGACTGCCTCCACCGCGCCGCGGCGGCCTCGGCGGCACCCATTGCGGAACCGATCGCGGCAGCCGACTCCGGTGCGGTGGAGACCGGTTCACAGGAAGCGGTGAACACGACGGAGCCCGAGCGGGCCACACCTCAGCAGTGCGCCGCCGCCCGTGCCGTCCACGCCGCCGCGACCGCCGTACTCGAAGCGGGTACGGACGGTTCCGGGGCGGTGCTCCAGGCGGAGCTGCTGCGCGCCGCGCACACGGCACGCCTCGCGGGTCTCCCCAGGGCCGCCGCCACGGCCGTCTCCGTGGTCACCGCGCTGCGCGCCGCCCGCTCCGCCGACCCTGCCTACCGCCTGGCCGACCTCGTCACCGCGCTCCGCGACGCCCTGTCGGCGGCCCACCGCATCCCGCACGCCGAGGGCCCGGAACTGACCGAGCTGCGCGGCACGGTCCGGCAGCCGTACCGCCCGGACGGCTCGCTGCGGCTGTACGGCCTCTTCTCCGAGCCGGTGCTCACGGCGAGCGGGTACGCGGGCGCCGTCACCTGGACCGCCGACGCCGAGGGCCGCCTGTTCCAGGTGTCGGACGTGGCACCGGGCGGCGCCGGGCGGGCGACGGGCGCGGCCGACCGGGCCGTACGCGTCGGTGACACGGCGCTGACGCACCGGGAACTGTCCCGGGCAGGGCTCGCGGTGTCGGGGGCGACGGTCTCTCCGACGGGTCGGCTCGGCGCGGGCGCGGGGGTACGGGCGGTGCGCGCGTCCGGTGCCGACTGGCGCGAGGAGCCCCTGGACCGGCTCTGGGCGGTGCCGGTCGCCGACCAGGTGTCCCGTGCCCTGAGCGGTGGCCACGACCTGCTCTTCCTGGAGGTCACCCTCACGGGCACGGTCCGGGAGGCGGCGGGCGACTGCCTGCTCGCCGACTGCGGGGGCGTCCCGCTGCGGCTGACCGCGGCGCACGACCACCCGGCGCTCCCCCACCGCGACAACCTCCGCCTGCTGGCCGCCGCCCGGGGCAGCCGGCTCCGGGTCGTGGCCCGGCTCGTCCCGGCCCCGCACCCCAGGGCCCAGCTGCTGGCGACCGAGCATCCCACCCTCCCCGGCACCCGCGTCGACGCCGGCCTGGACCGGCTGCTCCACGCCGACCTGCCCGCCTCCCCGGCGCCCCCGGCCGCCACGCCCACGCCCGACGAGGCACCCGTGCACCTGCTGCGCCGGCGCGTGCACCAGGCGGCCTCGGGCGGCCGGCTCGTGCTGTCCTTCCCCGGGAACACGGCGGCCGACGTCCGGCGGCTGAGCCGCCACGGTCTGGCGACGGCGGGAGACCTCGTGGACGAACTCCACGCGGCCGCGGCGGAGCGCTCCCGCGATGTCTTCGGCCGGCTGCTCCCGGCGGACACCGACCGGTTCGCCCGGGCCTGGCTGGCCGCGGCCCGCTACACCGACGAGGTCGACCGCGCGCTGTGCGCGGCGGCCTGGGGTGCCTGAGGCAGGCGTACGGCGAGGGGGTGGCGGCCGCGCCGGGTGGACCGCCGTTCCCCCGCACCGGCGGCCCACCCGGCGGGCGTCCGAGCAGTTCGCTGCCGCCGGGTTGAAGTCTGCGGCAGCAGGGGACGGCAGGGGTATGCGTACAAGTACGTACGCGGCGCCGGGCGGGAGGACGGCGAGCGGGAGACTCAAGCGGAGAGAAACACGTGGTACACGGGCTGAACAAGGCCTACGAACGCCTGGTGGCGGTCGCCGTGGCGGCGCTCCACGAACGGGAGCCGGGGCGTCTGTGGCCGCTGCTCGGCACCGCGCTCACGGACCTGTGCGGCGGCGAGGCGGTGGTCCACAAACTGGACGACTGGAGCGAGAACGAGGGCACCGTCGGGGTGGCCCCCGACGCCGCCGCGACGGAACTTGGCCGGCTCCGGGACGCGGACCTGGGGCTGCTGCGCGCGGGCTACCCCCTCGCCGACCACTACACGGCCCGGGCCGACCGGACCCCGGTCACGGCGTACCGGGCGGTGGGCCGCGACTGGCCGCGCAGCCCGACGGCCCGTCTGCTCGGTGACGTCCTCGACGTCGACCACGTGCTCGGCGTACCGCTCCCCGGAAGCAGCGCCCCGATCACCGGCTGCCTCGTCTACCGCTCCGGTACGGACTTCACCGACGACCACCTCACGATGGCCGAGCGCGCGCAGCCGTTGCTGGCCGGCGTGGAGCGGCAGCGGCAGCTGCTGGAGGAGTGGCGGCGGTCGCCGGCCCCGGCCGGAGCGCCGGACGAGCGGGCGGCGGACTGTGCGCTGACGCCCCGCGAGACGACCGTGCTGCTCCTGCTCGCCGACGCGCTGACGGCGGACGCCATCGGCCGCCGGCTCGGCATCTCGGCCCGCACGGTGCACAAGCACGTGGAGAACATCTACCGCAAGCTGGGCACCCGCGACCGGGTCGGCACGGTGCTGCGCGCTCAGCGGCTCGGTCTGGTCCCGTCCCCCGGCGCCCAGGAGCTCTGTGCCGGTCCTCCCTGATTGGTTACCGTGGAGCGGTCCGCCAGGAGCGAGCAGACCTGAAGGGTTGTCAGCCAACTTGTCATCTGATACGGCGACCGTCCCGCGAGCCGCGAGCCGCGAGCCGCGAGCCGCGAGCCGCGAGCCGCTGGTCCGGTGCGGGAGCCGGGGGGTGCGGACGTGGTGTCCGGTAGCCCCTTCCTGCGGGTTCCGGTAGGCGTCGACGCCCATCGCTGGCGCACCTTCCCCGCCGAGCGGACCCTGGTCGTCGCCGCACGCACCGTCACCTCCACGGTGCGCGTCCTCGAATCGCTCCCCGCCCTGCTGCGCGACGACCCCCGGGTGAGCGTCGTCTTCGCCCACGACCCCACCTCCGCGTTCGCCGCAGGGGTGCTCGACCTCCTGCACACGTCCGGCTGCCGGGTCATGCCCTGGGAGCAGCTGGCCCACGTCAGGGCCGACCTCGTGCTCACGGCGAGCGAGAACGTGGACCTACCGGAGGGCGACTGCCCGGTCCTGGTGCTGCCCCACGGTGTGGGCTTCCAGAAGCGGGTCCCGGACGCGCGCGGACCGCACGACCGGCTGTCCGGCCTCGTACCGGACGCGCTCCTGGAGTCCGGCCGGGCCTGGCTCGCCGTCTCGCACCCCGACCAGGAGCGGCAACTCCTCGCCGCCCACCCGAAGACCGCGGGCCGCACCCTCCTGCTGGGCGACCCCTGCTTCGACGAGCTGCTGGCCGGCCGGCGGCGCAGGCACGCGTACCGGGAGGCCCTCGGTGTCGCGGAGGGTCAGCGGCTCGTGGTGGTCAGCTCCACCTGGGGGACCACCTCTCTCCTTGGCCGCCACCCCGACCTGCCGGTCCGCCTCCTCGGCGGGCTCCCGCACGACGAGTACCGGGTCGCCGCCGTCGTCCACCCCAACGTCTGGTCGGCCCACGGCGCCTGGCGGATCAGAGCCCTGCAGTCCTCGGCGCTGGACGCGGGGCTGATCCTGCTGCCACCCGTCCACGCCTGGCGCTCCGCCCTGGTCGCCGCGGACGTCGTCATCGGCGACCACGGATCGGTGACGCTGTACGGTGCCGCGCTCGGAACTCCGGTGCTGCTCGGGGCGTTCGGCGCCGACGCGGTGCCGGGAACCGCCGTCCACGACCTGGCCGCGGCCGCCCCGCGACTCGACCCGGACGCGGAGCTGAGAGCGCAGGTCGAGAGCACCGTACGAGAGCACACCCCCGAGCGCTACGCCGAAGTGGCACGCCGGGCCTTCGCCGATCCGGGGAGCGCCCTCGCACGGCTCCGCGCGGCCGTCTACGAGTTGCTGAAGCTGCCGGAGCCCGTGTCCGCGCCCCCGCCGGACCTGTTGCTGCCCGCTCCGGAACCGGCCGCCCGGCCCGTCACCTCGTCGCTGGTCGTCGCCGAGGTGAGCGAGGAGGGGCACGGTCCGGTCGTCACCGTACGGCGGTTCCCGGCGGCGGCGTATGCGCACGCGCAGGGGGATCCGGATGCCGGGGACACCGCGCACCTCGCCTGCTCGGACGGTGAACGGGACCGCCGGCTGCTGGAGAGCGCCTCCGTAGTCGAGCGGACCTGCCCGGCCGACAGCGCGGCCGAGGCCCTGCGCTGGATCCGTGCCACGGCCGCGGAACTTCCCGGCAGCCTGCTGGCCGCCTGTGCGGTGCGCGGCGGCGGCCATCTGGTGGGGCTGCGCGACGGCCGTGTGGTGGAGGTGTCCGTGACCGGTGCCCCGATCGCGCCCGGGCTCGCCGCGGCCGTCGTCTACGCGTGCCTGCGCCAGGACCGTTCGCCGGCCGAGGCGTTGCTGACGCTGCGGGTCGGTGAGGTGCGGGACGAGGACGTGGTGCTGCGGCTGCGGCCCGCGCCTCCTGTGGTCAGCTGAGGTCCCGTAGCCGTCGGCGCACCTCCTCCGCGCCCGGGTTGCCGCTCGCCTCGTAGATCTCGATCACCCGGGTCAGCCAGGTGCGCACGCTCTCCTGGTGGCGGCCGGTCCGCTCGGCGATGTCGAGGAGCGCGAGCAGGGCCTCGGCTTCGTAGTGGGTCGCGTTCTGTTCCCGCAGGGTGCCGGCGGCGGTGCGCAGCGCGTCGACCGCTTCCTCGGTGTGGCCGAGGTGGTCCTGGGCGAGGCCGATGGCCAGGTGGACGCGGGCCGCCATGCGGTGGTCGGGTTCGGGGAGGTCCAGCAGGTCCTGCCGGGCCTCGGTGAGCGTGGCCAGGGCCGTCGCGTGGTCCCCGCGGGCGTCCAGCGCGCAGCCGAGGAAGAAGGCGGCCAGGGCTTCGCCACGCCGGTCCCCGGCGCGCCGGTTGAGGTCGAGGGAGTAGCGGTACGTCTCCACCGCGCGGGGCGGGTCGAAGTGGTCCAGGTAGCGGCCGAGGAACTCCTGGACGGACGCGCGCAGGAGCAGACGGTCGGTCGACTCGGCGAGTGCGACCGAGCGCTCCAGCTCGGTGCGGGCGCGGTCGTACTCGCCCAGGTCCGTCAACGGGCGGGAGAGCAGGCTGCGCAGGCGGGCCTCGCCCGCCACGGCCTCGGCCGCGCGCTCGCCCGGGGTGGCCGGGGCCGCGGCGAGTGCGCCGGCGGCCTCGGCGCCCAGTTGCAGGGACTCCTTCCAGGCGCCCAGGTACCGGTGGTGGAGGAACAGGGCCGTGAACGCCTCGGCCAGCGGCCAGGCGACCGCGTGCAGACCATGGCGTACGGCGGCCCGCAGGACGGCCAGGATCGCGGCGCACTCGGCGTCGAGCCAGGTCAGCGGGGCGGGGCCGGCGGCGGCGGAGAAGGGATCGGAGGCGCCCGCCAGGTGCCCGGACAGGTCGGCGATCCGCAGCCGGTCCCTGCGCAGGGCGCGGTCGGCGAGAGCGACGAGGACGAGGTAGTGGGTGGCCACCCGTTCGAGCAGCGCGGTCTCCTCGGTGGCCGACTCCTCCTCGACCGCGCGCTCACGGGCGTACAGGCGGACGAGGTCGTGCATGCGGTAGCGGCCGTCGCGTTCGGTCTCCAGCAGGCTCGCGGCCGCGAGTTCGCGCAGCAGCCGCCTGGCCGTGCGGGTGTCGACGCCGGCCGCCGCGGCGGCGACCCCGGTGTCGAAGAGGCCGGCCGGTACCCAGCCGAGGAGGCGGAACATGCGGGCCGGTCCGGGCGGCAACAGCCGGTAGGAGGGCCCGAGGACGGCGGACACCGAGTAGGTGCTGCCGGGCAGGGACATGCCGTCCAGCCGGTCGGCCTCGCCCTCCAGTTCGTCGGCGAGGTCGGCCGGGGTCAGGGAGTCGTCGGTGAGCAGCCGGGTCGCCACGATGCGCAGGGCGACGGGCAGGCCGCCGCAGAGGTCGACGAGGCGTCCGGCCGCCGCCGGGTCGGCCGCCACGGTCTCCCGTCCGCAGTGGTCGGCCAGCAGGGTCAGGCCGCTCTCCTTGTCGAGGGGCTTCAGCGCGATGAGTTCGGCTCCGTCGACCGCCACCAGCTCGGTGAGCCTGCTGTGGCTGGTGACGACGACCGTGCTGCCGGGCCCGCTGGGGATCAGGGGCCGTACCTGGGCGGGCAGGGTGACGTTGTCGATGAGGACGAGGATGCGCCGGTCGCGCGAGTGGGAGACGTACTGCCGGGTCAGGTCGGCGAGCGTGGCCGGTACGTGCTCGTCGCTGCGCAGGAGCGCCTTGAGGATGGCGGCGAGGGCCTGGGAGACGTCGGCGCCCATGGCGGCACCGACGGCGGACTCGTCGCGCAGGGCGGCGTAGTCGACGTAGAACAGGCCGTCCGGGAACCGGTCCCGCTCCTTGTCGGCCCAGCGGCAGGCGAAGGCGGTCTTGCCCACTCCGGGCAGCCCGGCCAGCACGGCGAGGTTGACCCGGCCCGGCTCGTCGCACAGGGCGTCCATCCGGTCGAGTTCGGCGACCCGGTTGCTGAACGTGCCGGTCAGGGCCGGAATGTGGTCGGGAGGCGCGTCGCCGGCGGCCGGTCGCGCGTCGAAGGTGATGTCGTACGACGTTCCCGGCATGAGTTCGGACAGGAGGCGCCGCAGCTCCTCGGCCGCCTCGGGGTCGCTCCGCAGGATGTCGAGCAGGCGCCGTTCCCATGCGGCGGCGACCCGGTTCGCCGCCCGCTCCTCCTCGCCCCGCTCCCGGGCCACGTCCAACTCCGCGCGGGAGGAGTCCAGTTCGTCGTCCGCACCGCGTCCCGAGCGGCGGCGGGTCACCCACCGGGCTAAGTCCTTCGTCTTCACCCAGGAGTCCGCGACCAGGAGCCCGATCAGGGCCGTGGCCCCCTGCGCGGCGAGCGTCCCCAACTCGGCGTCCACCAAGCCCCCTTCACGTCGTCCACCAGCACCGGGACAGGCGCAGCCCACGGTAGAAGGATCTCCGCCGGATTCCCAGTCGGCCGCAGGGCGAGTCGCCCACGGTGGGGGACCGGCTCAACGCACCGCCGGAGACGCATAGGCTCTGAGTGGGCTCCGGGACGGAGACCGGAATTCCAGGAACAGGAACAAGGGCAGCTTCTATGGTGACAGCGCGCCGGTTTCCGCTCGGCTCCGCGACCACGCTCACGGAGCTGGAGGACGACCCCCACCCCCGGCTGGCCCTGCTGCGCGCCCGCGAACCGGTCTCGTGGCTCCCCGTGCTGGGCGGCTGGCTGGTGACCCGGCGTGATCTCGCCCTGCGCGTCATGCGCGACGCGGCGACCTTCACAGTGGACGACCCCCGCTTCTCGACCGCCCAGGTGGTCGGTCCGAGCATGCTCTCCCTGGAGGGCGCCGAACACAAGCGGCACCGCGCCCCCTTCACCGACCCGTTCCGCACGCAAGATGTGCACGACCGGTTCACCGGGTTCGTGGAACAGGAAGCCGCCCGGCTCGTGGACGGCATCCGGCCGCGTGGCAGCGCCGAACTGCGCCGGGAGGTGGCCGGGCCGCTGGCCGTCGCCGTCGTCGCCGAGTCGCTGGGCCTGGTCGACGCGGACACCGAGGCGGTGCTCTCCTGGTACGACGCCATCGTGAGCGCGGTCTCGGACATCACCGCCGGGCGGTCGGCGAACCCCGCCGGGGCGGCGGCGTTCGACCAGCTGCGCGGAAGCGTCGAGGCGACGGTCGCGGCAGGAAGCCACGCTTCGCTGCTGGTCGCGGCGGCCGAGAGCGGGCGCCTGAAACTGCCGGAGGTGGTCGCCAACGCCGCCGTGCTGATGTTCGGCGGTATCGAGACCACCGAGGGCATGATCGCCAACGCCGTACTGCACCTGCTGGCACACCCTGGTCAACTCGCCCTCGTACGTGCCGATCCGGACCTGGTCGACGCGGCGATCGAGGAATCGCTCCGCCTGGAACCCGCAGCGGCGGTCGTGGACCGCTACGCCACCGCCGACGTGACGATCGGCGGGGCCGACGTGCGGCGCGGTGATCTGGTGGTCGTCTCGCTCGCCGGCGCGAACCGCGACCCCGAGATCTTCCAGGACCCCGACAGTTTCGATCTGCGACGGGACAACTCCCGCCTCCAGTTGGCCTTCGCGCACGGCCCGCACTTCTGTCTGGGCGCCCACCTCGCCCGCCTGGAAACCCGCGCCTGCCTCCTCGCACTCCTCGACCGCCTCCCCGGCCTGCGGCTCGACCCCGCCTCGTCCACCGCGCCCAGAGGCCTGGTCTTCCGCAAGCCCCCGGCTCTGCGCGTCCGCTGGGACGTGCCGACGCGGCGCTGACGCGTGGACCTACCGGCCCTGGGCCGTACGCACCCGCCACCCCGCCGTGTACGGCAACGCCGAACGGTGATTGGCTGTCCCCGGTTCCGTCAGCCAGTCCATCCACGGGAAGGTCCCAGCCATGAGCAACCCCTCCGCACTCGAGTACAAGGTCGTCACCTTCCGCGAGTCACTGATCGGAGACGCACTGGACAGCGACAAGCTGGAGAAGGTTCTGAACAAGCACGCCGAGGACGGCTGGACCCTCAAGGCGATCACGTCCGCCGATGTCAAGGGCCGTATAGGGCCCGGTGCGGTCGAGGGTCTGCTCCTCACTCTGGAGCGTCCGCGCCGCTGACCGCCTCAGGTCCTGCACGGCAGGGGTCCCCTGCGGATGCCGGCCTCGGCGAGCGCGTCGGAGGCTGGGCCATCGGCTTCGTGGTGACGGGCGCCGACGGTCAGGGCCCGCGGTTGTCCAAGGGCACCGGTGCCGACCTATGCGCCACGACGGACCCGGGCGGCCTTGCGGGCCTCGGCGATCTGGCGGGCCTCGGCGGACCGGCGGGACTCGCCGCCGCCGGCCCGCCCCGGGCGGGTGCCCAGACCACGGAAGGGGGCACCGCCGCGCTTCGGGCGCTCCGCGATCGTCCCGCTGCCGCTGACGGGGACACCGGAGGGAGCCTGGGCGCCGGTGATGCGGCTCAGCTCGGCCTCGCCGGAGCGGACCTGCGTGATCTGCGGCCTGATGCCCGCGTCGGACATGAGACGGGCCATGTCCCGGCGCTGGCTGGGGAGGACGAGCGTGACGACGCTGCCGGACTCGCCGGCGCGGGCAGTACGGCCACCGCGGTGCAGGTAGTCCTTGTGGTCGTTGGGCGGGTCGACGTTGACGACGAGATCGAGGTCGTCGACGTGGATGCCCCGAGCCGCGACGTTGGTGGCCACCAGCGTCGTGACGTCACCGGTCTTGAACTGTGCCAGGGTGCGGGTGCGCTGGGGCTGCGACTTGCCGCCGTGCAGGGCCGCGGCCTTGACGCCGCTGCTCAGCAGGTGCTTGGTGAACTGGTCGACAGCGTGCTTGGTGTCCAGGAACATGATCACGCGTCCGTCACGGGCAGCGATCTCGGTGGCGGTGGCGAACTTGTCGGCGCCGTGCACCTGCAGCACGTGATGCTCCATCGTGGTGACGGCGCCCGCCGACGGGTCGACCGAATGGACCACCGGGTCATGGAGGTATCGACGGACCAGGAGGTCGATGTTGCGGTCCAGCGTGGCCGAGAACAGCATGCGCTGACCGTCGGGACGCACCTGGTCCAGCAGTTCGGTGACCTGCGGCATGAAACCCATGTCCGCCATCTGGTCGGCTTCGTCCAGGACGGTGATGTTCACTCGGTCCAGGCGGCAGTCCTTGCGCTCGACGAGATCCGCGAGGCGGCCGGGAGTCGCGACGACCACCTCGGCCCCGGCACGCAGTGCGCCGGCCTGCCTGCCGATCGACATGCCGCCGACCACAGTGGCCAGCCGCAGCTTCAGCAACCGGGCGTACGGTGCGAGCGCGTCGGTGACCTGCTGGGCCAGCTCGCGCGTGGGGACGAGGATCAGGGCCAGCGGCTTCCGCGACTCGGCACGCTGCCCGGCCGTGCGCACGAGGAGCGCCAGACCGAAGGCGAGCGTCTTGCCCGATCCGGTGCGCCCGCGGCCCAGGACGTCGCGTCCTGCGAGGGAGTTCGGCAACGTGGCGGCCTGGATCGGGAACGGCTCGTCCAGGCCGAGACTGGTGAGCATCTTCAACAACTCGACCGGCATGTCCAGTTCACCGAAGGTCGCCACCGCGGGGAGGGCCGGAGTGACGGTGACCGGCAGCGCGAACTCCCCCTGTGGTGCGGAGGGCCGGCGCCCGGTGTCGCCTGAACGGGCGGCGGGGCGCTCCTGACCCCGTGGCCGGAAACGGTCGTTCGTGCGAGCTGAACGGCTCATGGAGAACCTTCCTCGACAGGGCACGCATCGAGGAATTCCCGACAGGGATGAGTCGGATGAATTGCAAGAACGAGCCGAATGTAAGACTAAAAGAATTCCACCGGAATGCAAAAAACAGCAAGCTGAGGCCCCGCCGCAAGGCGGGACCTCAGCCAACTCATACGCTTCGACGTCAGGCGGGAGTGATGTTCTCCGCCTGCGGGCCCTTCTGGCCCTGCACGACGTCGAAGCTCACCTTCTGACCTTCCTGGAGCTCGCGGAAGCCCTGGGTGGCGATGTTCGAGTAGTGGGCGAAGACGTCCGGGCCGCCACCGTCCTGCTCGATGAAGCCGAAGCCCTTTTCCGCGTTGAACCACTTGACGGTGCCAGTAGCCATGTCATATCTCCTTGGGGGCAGTGCCCGCGGGCCCACACCGTGCGAGCCCCTGCGTTGCCACAATGAACCCCGTCCGGATAAGCACCGGAGATACAGAAATGCCCGACGATATACGATCGCCCGGGCACTTGAAGTTTCGGGAACCACAACTGCAACTATTAACAAGTTTAGCACGGGACACACATCCGCACTACTTTCACTCGCGGCCACGACCCTTCCGTCACCCGCGGAAAGTCAATCGCGCTCTCGGCCCGGATAACCCCGAGTCGTTTCCGCCCGCTCTGCAAGCTCGGCAGGGGCCACCTGTTCCACGCAGCCCCCGGTGACGGGTTCAGCGCGGCCGCAGCCCGTCGAAGACCACCTCGAAGATCCGCTGCCGGGCCGCCGGGTCAGCTCCGAGGTACTCCATCGTCGCACTGGTGCCGACCAGCAGGGCGATCAGCTCCGGCAGGCCCAACTCCGAGCGGACCGCCCCGGCCTGTTGCGCCCCGGCCAGGAGCTCGGCCAGCTGCGCCTGGATCACCTTGCTGGACTCCTGCAGGGCCGCGTGCGCGTCCACCCCGGCAGCGGCGAGCGCCTGGGCGAACTCGTTCTTGCCCTCGGACTGGTCGATCACCAGGCGGAAGCAGCCGAAGAAGGCCTCGGCGGGCTCGGACTCGGCGGCCAGCTGCGCGGTCTGGGCGGCGATCGCCTCCAGCCTGCGCACCATCACCGCCTCCAGCAGCGCCTCCTTGGTCGGGAAGTGCCGGAAGAGCGTGCCGACCCCGACCCCGGCGGCCCGGGCGATCTCCTCGGTCGGCACGCCGACGCCACGGGTGGTGAACACCTTCGTGGCGACATCCAGCAGCTTGGCCCGGTTACGGGCCGCGTCCGCCCGCAGCGGGCGTTCCTGAGCGCCGCTCATCCCTGCCACCCTTCCCCGCCGACGGCAGAGCCACTCTGGACAACCGGAGTCGCCAGTCCGTATCGTTTGAAATCGGAGTCGCTAGTCCGATTCTAGCTACGGATCCGGCCGGGGGTTGATCATGTCTGAAACGCTGTCACCGCGCGAGGTCTTCCGGAAGCTGCTCAAGGGCATCACCGAGGGGCGGTTCTCGGAGCTGGCCGAGCTCTACGCCGAGGACGCCGTGGTGGAGACCGTGTTCGAGCCGGTCGGGCCGCGCCGGTTCGAGGGGCGGGCCGTACTGAAGGAGCGGTTCGCGGAGGTCTCCATGAGTTCGCCCGTGGAGCTGACCTCGACGAATGTGGTGATCCGGGAGACCGACGACCCGGAGGTGATCGTCGCCGAATGGACCTACCAGGTGCACCACCGGGTGACCGAACGGAACTTCGAGGTCGCCAACATCCAGGTGCTGCGGGTCCGCGACGGCCTGATCGTCAGCAGCAGGGATTTCCACGACCACCTGGCCCTCGTCGTGGCCGGCGGCAACCTTCCGCAGCTGGTGGCGGCGCTGGGTGGCAAGTAGCGCGAGTGCGGGGCTGCGGGCCGGGACTCCTCAGGGTGCGGCCGGAATGCGACGCCACAGTTCCGCCACCTGCATCAGCCAAGGAAACTCAGCCGCACCTGACGGTTCGGATTGTCCCTGTTCGTGTCCACGAGGCACACTGACTGCCAAGTGCCCAGCTCCAGTTGCCCGCCGATGACCGGAAGGGTCGCGTGCGGCGGGACGATCGCGGGCAGGACATGGTCACGCCCATGACCCGCGCTGCCGTGCCGGTGCTGCCAGCGGTCGTCGGCGGGGAGCAGCGTGTGCAGGGCGGCCAGGAGGTCGTCGTCGCTGCCGGCGCCCGTCTCGATCACGGCGATGCCGGCAGTCGCGTGGGGCACAAAGATGTTGAGCAGCCCGTCGCGGCCGCCCGCGGCCTCGCGCAGGAACTCCTCGCAGTCGGCGGTCAGGTCGACGACCCGCTCCCGGGAACCGGTGGCGACGTTCAGCATCCGAGTGGTGAAGGCATCTGACATGCCCCCATCCTGACCCATCCGCCGGGTTTCACACGTCGTGGCGCGACCGTTCCCTGATACGACGGGTCCACAGGGCGAGACACCGTTGACCATGGAGCGCCCGGCTGGCTACGTTCGGCCGCATGTTGCGTTCAGCCCTGCTCACCACGCGCGGTCACATCGACCTGCTGCGGGTGGCCTCCGCCGCGTGTCGCCGCGGCCGCTGACGCCCTTTTCCTCCCCCTCCTTCCCCACTTCGGCGCGGCCTGCCGCCGTACCCGCACGTCACCCGTGATCCGCCCTTGAGGCGGGCGTGACGCGGCGGTACCGGGCCCATCCCCCCGCCCTCCCTCCGCCGTGGAGCATCCATGAGCATCAGCCATGCCCCACCCAGCTCACCTGAACCCGACATTTCCGGCATATCCAAGTCCGTCGAGACCGGACCGGGTCAGCCCGAGCACTCCGCCCCGGACCTTCAGCCCCTCGTCCCCGCCTCCACCCGCCGAACCCGCGTCCCCCGCTGGCTGCGTCGCACAGCCGGTCCGCTCCTGCTGCTGGCCATCTGGCAACTCCTCAGCGGCACAGGAGTGTTGGCCTCCGACGTCCTCGCCTCGCCGGGCCGGATCGCCCAGGTCGGCTGGGATCTGGTCGCCGACGGTTCGCTGCCCTCGGCCATGGGCACCTCGCTGCAGCGGGTCGCGGCCGGGCTGCTGTTCGGCACCGTGATCGGCACCGGACTGGCCCTGGTCTCGGGGCTGTTCAGGATCGGCGAGGACCTGGTGGACGCCCCGGTCCAGATGCTGCGGACGGTGCCGTTCGTCGGTCTCATCCCGCTGTTCATCATCTGGTTCGGCATCGGCGAGGCCCCGAAGATCGCCATCATCACGCTCGGCGTGACCTTCCCGCTCTACCTCAACGTGTACGCCGGCATCCGCGGTGTCGATGCCCAACTCATCGAGGCCGGTGAATCGTTGGGACTGTCCCGCTGGGGCCTGGTACGCCATGTGGTGCTCCCGGGCGCGCTGCCCGGCGCGCTCACCGGGCTGCGCTACTCGCTCGGCATCGCCTGGCTGGCCCTGGTCTTCGCCGAGCAGGTCAACGCGGATGCCGGCATCGGCTTCCTGATGGTGCAGGCGCGGGACTTCCTGCGCACCGACGTGATCGTGGTCTGCCTGATCGTCTACGCCTTCCTCGGCCTGCTCGCCGACTTCATCGTCCGCTCCCTCGAAAGGCTGCTGCTGCAATGGCGACCGACGTTCACCGGCCGGTGACTCCCACGGCGAACCGTTCCGCCAGGGCTGTGCACGTCGAGGGGCTGACCCGCTCCTTCGACGGCCGTGCCGTCATCGACGACCTCCGACTCGACATCGCGCCGGGCGAGTTCGTCGCCCTGCTCGGCCGCAGTGGCTGCGGCAAGTCCACGCTGTTGCGCATTCTCGCCGGCCTCGACCGGGACATCGAGGGGACCGCCCTCGTCTCCCGCCGCCGGGCCGTCGCCTTCCAGGCGCCCCGGCTGATGCCCTGGAAGAAGGTGTGGCGCAACGTGCTGCTCGGCCTACCCGGCAGGCCCGAACGCGCCGTGGCCGAACGGGCGTTGGACGAGGTCGGCCTCGGCCATCGCATCGACGCCTGGCCGAAGACCCTCTCCGGTGGCGAGGCACAGCGCGCCTCCCTCGCCCGCGCCCTGGTGCGCGAGCCCGATCTGCTGCTGCTCGACGAGCCGTTCGGCGCCCTCGACGCGCTCACCCGGATCAAGGCGCAACGGCTGGTCGGCGAGTTGTGGCAGCGCCGCGGCTGCGCCGTGCTGCTGGTCACGCACGACGTCGAGGAGGCCGTACTGCTCGCCGACCGCGTTCTGGTGATGGACAGCGGCCGCATCGCCCACGAAGAGCGCATCGGCCTCGACCGGCCGCGCGACATCGCCGACCCCCGGTTCGCCGAACTCCGCGCCCGCCTGCTGGAGCGGCTCGGCGTCGACACGGCCTCCGAAGCCGCCTGAACCCGGACTCCCCCTCCCCTCCTCCCGACAACTCCCCTGCACATGAACGGAACCGCCATGCGACGACGCCTCGTCCCCGCCGCACTGCTCCTCCCCTTCGCGCTGCTGCTCACCGCCTGCGGCGGGAACTCGTCCGCAGGCACGGGCACCGACACCGACGGCAAGGGTTCCGTCACGCTCGACGTCGGTGACCAGAAGGGCGGTTCGGAGGCCATCCTGAGGGCCGCCGGTGAGCTGAAGAACCTCAACTACAAGATCAAGTGGTCGACGTTCACCTCCGGCCCGCCGCTGCTGGAGGCCGTCAATGCCAAGGCCGTCGACATCGGCGGTGTCGGCAACACCCCGCCCGTCTTCGCGGCCGGCGCCGGCTCGAAGATCTCGGTGGTGGCCGCCTGGCACGGCACGTCCAAGGGCGACGCCATCCTCGTGCCGAACGGCTCGAAGCTGACCGGGCCCGCTCAGCTCAAGGGCAGGTCGATCGCGGTGGCACAGGGCTCCTCCGCGCACTACCAGCTGGTCGCCTCCCTCAAGGCGGCCGGGCTCGCCCTGAGCGACGTCAAGGTCAAGTACCTGCAGCCGGCCGACGCGCTCGCCGCATTCACCTCCGGCAAGGTCGACGCATGGGCGGTCTGGGACCCGTACACCTCCCAGATCCTGGGCGCCAAGCAGGGCAGGGTGCTCACCACCGGTGACGGCATCACCAACGGGCTCAGCTTCCAGGTGGCCGCGCCCTCCACGCTGCAGGACCCGAAGAAGGTCGCCGCCGTCAAGGACTACCTGGCACGGCTGCGGCGCGCGCAGACCTGGGTGTACGACCACCAGGAGGAGTGGGCCAAGGTGTGGGCGAAGGAGACCGGGCTGCCCTACGAGGTGGCGCTGGCCTCGGTGAAGCGCACCAACTCCACACGGGTCCCGGTCGCCGTCGACAAGCCGCTCGTCGCCTCCGAGCAGCAGATCGCCGACACCTTCACCGAGCTGAAGCTCATCCCGAAGAAGGTGGACTTCGGCGACTTCGTGGACACACGGTTCAACGGCGACCTGCCGCCGTCGACGACGCCGGCCAAGAGCTGAGGGGAGGCGCCGACCGGCACTCGGGAAGATCCACGACCGCCTCGCTGTTAGTAGAGCCGTGAACGATATGCGCGAGGTCGAGGTAGTCGTCATAGGCGCTGGACAGGCTGGTCTGTCCAGCGCCTATCACCTGCGGCGCACCGGCTTCGAGCCGGACCGCGACTTCGTGGTCCTGGACCGCTCCCCCGGCCCGGGCGGCGCCTGGCAGTTCCGGTGGCCGTCGCTGACGTACGGCAAGGTGCACGGGATGCACTCGCTGCCCGGCATGGAGCTGACGGACGCCGATCCGGCCCGGCCTTCGGCGGAGGTGATCCGCGCGTACTTCGACCGGTACGAGCGCACCTTCGACCTGCGGGTACGGCGCCCCGTCGACGTCCGCGCCGTGCGCGAGGGGGACGGCGGGCGGCTGCTCGTGGAGACCTCGGACGGCAACTGGTCCACGCGGGCGCTCATCAACGCGACCGGCACCTGGGACCGGCCGTTCTGGCCGCGCTACCCCGGCCAGGAGACCTTCCGCGGACGGCAGTTGCACACCGCGCAGTACGCCGGGCCCGAGGAGTTCGCCGGGAAGCGGGTCGTGGTCGTCGGCGGCGGGGCGTCCGGCACCCAGCACCTGCTGGAGCTGGCCCCGTACGCGGCCGCCACCACCTGGGTCACCCGGCGCCCCCCGGTCTTCCGCGAGGGTCCGTTCGACCAGGAGGCGGGCCGATCGGCGGTGGCCCTGGTGGAGGAGCGGGTACGACAGGGTCTGCCGCCGAGGAGTGTGGTCTCCGTCACCGGGCTTCCGCTCAACGACACGATCCGGCAGGGCCTGGCCGACGGGGTCCTGGACCGGCAGCCGATGTTCGACCGGATCACCCCCGACGGGGTGGAGTGGAACGACGGTCGGCATGTGTCCGCCGACGTCATCCTCTGGGCCACCGGCTTCCGGGCCGCACTCGATCACCTCACCCCGCTGCGGCTGCGCGAACCGGGCGGCGGCATCCGGGTCGAGGGGACCCGCGCGGTCACCGATCCGCGCATCCACCTCGTCGGCTACGGGCCCTCGGCCAGCACCATCGGCGCCAACCGGGCCGGACGCGCGGCCGCACGGGACATCAGGCGGCTGCTGGCCGACGAGCGGGGCGAGCCGGTCGCCGCGTGACGCGCCGCCGGCTCAGCGGGGCGGCTGTGTGACCGGGAGCTGCTGCGGGCTCCCGCTGGGCTGCTGGGGCTGTCCCGATGCCGGGTGCGCGGCGTTGAACGCGGCCACGTTGCGCAGGTGCTCGGAGTAGTCGGCGGTGAAGCGGGTGTCGCCCGGCCTGATCGTGACGAAGTACAGCCAGTCGCCGGGCGGCGGGTTGATCGCGGCACGCATCGCGTCCTCGCCGGGGTTGTCGATCGGCGTGGGCGGCAGCCCCATGCGCTGGTAGGAGTTGTACGGGCTCTCCATGCGGGTGTCGTCCATGCTGGTGTGCACGGTGTTGCGGTTCAGCGCGTAGTTGATGGTGGAGTCCATCTGCAGCGGCATGCCCCGCTGCAACCGGTTGAAGATGACCCGGGCCACCCGCCCCATGTCGGCCTTGGTGGCGGCCTCGGCCTGGACGATGCTGGCGATGGTGACGGCCTGGTAGACCCTCACCGCGTTGTGCTGCGCCCCGGCCGCGACCGGCGCGCCGTTGAACTTCTTGTTGGCGGTGTCGACCATGAACCGCAGCAGCGACTCGGGGGTGGCACCCTTCTCGACGGGATAGGTCGCCGGGAAGAGATAGCCCTCGGGGTTGCCCTGGGACTCGCTCGGCAACGCCAGGCCGGCCTTGCCGAGG
Source organism: Streptomyces sp. Ag109_G2-15 (assembly GCF_900215565.1). Taxonomy (NCBI): domain Bacteria; kingdom Bacillati; phylum Actinomycetota; class Actinomycetes; order Kitasatosporales; family Streptomycetaceae; genus Streptomyces; species Streptomyces sp. Ag109_G2-15. The sequence continues at coordinate 6,584,301 of NZ_OCNI01000001.1, read as the reverse complement.
GACTTACGGGTGCTGCCCAGAGGCAGCTTGAGGGCGCGGTCGACGGCGTCGTAGATCTGGTTCGCGCGCCAGCCCTCCGGGATGACCAGCATGGGGGGCTTCGCCTCCTCGTGAGCGCCCTCCCGAGTCAGCAGCGGCACCGCCACGGCGGCGGTGCCGGCCAGGGCGGCGCCGGTCACGACGAGGAGGAGCTTGCCCCGGCGCGTCAGTCGCATCGTGCTCCGTCGCGGAGTGTTCATCTGCATATGGGCACGTTAATACGTATATCGCTTCAAAGCCGACATATCGTCAGCTTGTCGGCTACGGTTGCGCGTCAGCCCGTCGGCTCCAGCTGGGCGTCCCGGCGCACCAGGGCCGCATAGCGCCCGTCCAGCTCCAGCAGTTCCTCGTGCGTGCCCCGTTCGGCGACCTGGCCGGAGTCCAGGACGACGATCTGGTCGGCACCGCGGACAGTGGACAGGCGGTGGGCGATGGTGAGGGTCGTCCGGTCGGCCGACAGGGCGTCGATGGCGTCCTGCACCGCGGCTTCGGTGCGGTTGTCCAGGGCGCTGGTGGCCTCGTCGAGGATGAGGACCGGAGGGTCGCGCAGGATGGTGCGGGCTATCGCCAGGCGCTGCTTCTCGCCGCCGGAGAAGCGGTGTCCGCGTTCGCCGACGACCGTGTCGTAGCCGTCGGGCAGCGCGGCTATGTGGTCGTGGATCTGGGCGGCCCGGGCCGCCGCGTGCAGCTCCTCGTCGGTGGCGTCCGGCTTGGCGAAGCGGAGGTTGTCGGCGACCGAGGCATGGAAGAGGTACGTCTCCTGCGAGACGACGCCGACCGCGCGGGCGAGGGTGTCGAAGTCGAGGTCGCGCACGTCGACGCCGTCGATGGTGACGCGGCCGCCGGTGACGTCGTAGAGCCGGGGCACCAGGTAGCCGAGGGTGGACTTGCCGGCGCCGGTCGGGCCGACCACCGCCAGACTGCCGCCGGCCGGGACGGTGATGTCGATGCCGTCGAGGACGGGCCCGCCCTTGCCGTCGTAGCGGAACTCGACCTCCTCGAAGCGAACCTCGCCCTTGATCGTGTCGAGGTGGACCGGCTGCTCGCGTTCGGTGATGTCGATGGGCAGGTCCAGGTACTCGAAGATGCGCTGGAAGAGCGCGAGGGAGGTCTGGATCTGGACGCCGGTCGCCAGCAGGCTCACGGCCGGGCGGAACAGGCCCTGCTGGAGCGAGACGAAGGCGACGATGGTGCCGAGCGAGACCTGCGGGCCGCCGAGCTGGAGGGCGAGGCCCGCGGTCCAGTAGATGACGGCGGGCATCGCGGCCATGACTATGGTGATCACGGCCATGCGCCAGCGCCCGGCCATGTTCGACTTCACCTCCAGGTCGACCAGTTGCTCGGACTCCTCGGCGAAGGACGAGGTCAGCGAGTCGGAGCGGCCCATCGTGCGGCCGAGCAGGATGCCGCTGACGGAGAGCGACTCGGTGACCGTGGCGGCCATCGCGGCCATCTGCTTCTGGCGCTGGGTGGTGATCTTCTTGCGTTCGTTGCCGACCCGGCGGCTGATCCACACGAACACCGGCAGCAGGAGGAGGGAGACGACTGTCAGGCGCCAGTCGAGGGCGATCATCGCGACGATCGTGGCGACCACGCTGGTGGCGTTGGAGACGAGGGAGGTGGCAGTGGAGGTGACGGTGGCCTGCATGCCACCGATGTCGTTGGCGATGCGGGACTGCACCTCGCCGGTGCGGGTGCGGGTGAAGAAGGCGAGCGACATGCGCTGCAGGCGGCCGTAGACGGCGGTGCGCAGGTCGTGCATGACGCGCTGGCCGACGGTGGTCGAGATCAGCGTCTGAAGCACGCCGAAGACGCTGGAGAGGACGGCGCTGAGGATCATGCCGAGCGCGAGCAGGCTCAGCAGGCCGGTGCGGCCGTCGGGGATCGCGACGTCGAGGGTCTCCTTCAGGAGGAACGGTGTGGCCACCGAGACCAGCGAGGAGGCGCCGACCAGAAGGCCGACGATCGCGAGCCGCCCGCGGTAGGGGCGGAAGAGTTTCAGGATGCGGCGCACCTGCCGGGGCTGTTCTTTCGCGTCGGCAGGCGGGGTCCAGGACGGTTCACGGTCGGGGTGCATGGGCTCCTACGGAGGTGAACGGGCGCCGGCACAGGGTGCGGGCGACGATGGCTGACGGATCGTAGCTCATTGTTACCTATACTCACAATGAGCGGCATCCTGATATTGTTCCCGCATGACCACCCCAGATCCCGAGGGCCTGCTCGCTGAGCAGTTGCTGCGGCTCACCCGCCGGGTGCACCGCATCCAGAAACGCCACCTGGAGCGGCGCGACCTGGGCGTCACCCCGGCCCAGTCCCGGCTGCTGCGCACCCTCGCGCACTACGGCTCGCCCCCGCGCATGGCCGACCTCGCCGAGCGCCTGGAGGTGGTGCCGCGGGCGGTGACGACGCTGGTCGACGGGCTGGAGGCGAACGGCAATGTGCGACGGGTCCCGGACCCGACGAACCGGCGCGTGACCCGCATCGAGCTGACGGACGAGGGCCGGGAGACCCTGCGGGAGCTGCGCGGCGCCCGCCGGTCGGCCGCCGAGGAGATCCTCGCGCCGCTGACAGAGAAGGAACGCCAGGTGCTGGGCGTCCTGCTGGACACCCTGATCGACGGAGAGGTGGCCAAGCGCTGCTGAACGGCGGCGGCCCCCGCTCCACGAGACGGAGCGGGGGCCGCGTGCGCTGCGGATACGGGTCAGCCGGCCTCGGGGGCAGGCTCCTTGACGGACGGCACCGGCACGGCGGCGTCCTGCACCGGCGCGGCGGCGCCGGCCTCCGGCGCCTGCTCCGGTACGAACGCGATCTCGCCGTCCAGCACCTTCTTCGCCCGTACGGTGTCCAGCGCGCCCTCCCAGCGCGACACCGCGAATACGGCGACGCAGTTGCCCAGCAGGTTCGTGGTGACCCGCATCGAGTCCATGATCCGGTCGACGCCGAGCAGCAGGGCGACCGCCCCGGCCGGGATCACGCCGAGCGAACTCGCGGTCGCGGACAGCGCGAGGAAGGCCGAACCGGGCACGCCCGCCATGCCCTTGCTGGTCAGCATGAGGACGAGGACGACCGTGATCTGCTGGCCGAGGCTGAGGTCGACGCCCACGGCCTGCGCGATGAACAGGGTGCCGATCGAGAGGTAGATCGAGGCGCCGTCGAGGTTGAAGGAGTAGCCCGTGGGCAGCACCAGCCCCACGGCGTCGTCCCGGCAGCCCGCCTGGCGCAGCTTCTGCATCATGCGCGGCATCACGGTCTCGCTGGAGGCGGTGCCGAGCGCGAGCAGCAACTCCTCGCGGGTGTAGCGCACGAACTTCCACAGACTCAGCCCGCTGACCAGCCGCAGCGCGACGGCGAGCAGCACGAGGAACAGGGCCGCGACGGCGTAGCACAGGACGATGAGCTTGCCGTAGGTCTTGATGACGCCCAGGCCGTACTGCCCCACCAGGTGGACCATCGCGCCGAACACGGCCAGCGGAGCCAGCCGCATGACGAAGCCGACGACCGCGAAGACGACCTCCTGCGCCTGCTCGATCGCGGGCAGGATCTTCGGCACCTTGGTGTGGCCGAGGTGGAGCAGGGCGGCACCCACCAGGCAGGCCAGCACCAGGACCTGGAGCAGCGCGTTGTCCGCGAAGGCGCCGACGAAACTGTTGGGCAGCGCGTTGAGCACGAACTCGCTGGTGGACGGCAGCGATCCGCCCTGGGTCTGCTGGTCGAGCGCCGAGGCGTCGAGCTTCGCCGGATCGACGTGCATGCCGGAACCGGGGCCGACCACGTTGGCTGCGACCAGGCCGAACAGCAGCGCCACCGTGGAGGCGACCTCGAACCAGATCAGGGCCTTGAGCCCGATCCGGCCGAACGCCTTCAGGTCACCGGCCTTGGCGATGCCGACGACGACCACGCAGAACACCAGCGGCGAGATCACCGCCTTGATCAGGCGCACGAAACCGTCGCCGAGCGGCTGGAAAGCCGTGGCCGAGTCCGGCCACAGCTTTCCGACGACGATGCCGAGCACGAGCGCGCAGGCGACCTGCGCGAAGAGGGAGGTTCGCAGTATGCGTGCGACGCGTCGCGGCAGCGACGGTACGGACTGCGGCACGGGCACTCCTAGAGGGGGACGTCGACTCGCAGAAGCCCGAACGGGACTTCTGCGATACGGAAAGCGGCTTCCGTGTCGATCACTCTGGAGGGGCCGTTGATCACACCCGAGACACCCGTGTGACAGCCGTGTAAATCACGCCGCGAGTACCGCACTCCACACGGCAGGCCTCAGCAGCGGCTGCGATCCTCCGTCAACACCCCTTGAACCGTGGTCAGTGAACGGTCGTAGCACCCGTCCGAGCCGGAGAGGCGGTAGCGCTCGCTCGACGTGCCGACCGCATGCCGCTGGTCGCGTGGGACGTTGATCGTGTACGTCGCGTCGCCGCTGTAGGTGTCGTCGAACCGCGACCACGCGGCGCGCCGGCCGCCCTGCCGCTCCACGGCCGTCGCCCGGTCGCCGAGGGTCAGCACGGTACGCAGCCGGTCGTCCGCGCCGAGGGTCGTGGCGCCGTTCATGGTGTACGTCCGGCGCGTGTGCGTCGTTCGCGCGGGTCCCTGCCCGTGCACGCTCACCGTCTCGTCGTCCGTCCAGGTCGCGTCCAGCCCGTCCGTGTTCTCACCGTCGGTCCAGCGGTGCGCGGAGGTGTTCGCGAGCGCGCGGGTGACGGTGGTGGTCACGCGGCCGTGCGAGGTGTTCAGGTACCCGGAGACGGTGAGCCGGTGCCCGGCCTCGGTGTCGACGCGGTTCTCCGCACCGGGCGTGTAGGTCGAGGAGTTGGCGATGTCGCTCGCCCGGTCGGCGGTGAGGGCGCCGGTGACGTGGGCGCGATGGGCGTCCTGCCAGACCAGGACGTTCACGGGGGCGCTCCAGCCGGACTGCCCCGCGGGCACGCCCACGACGGAGACCTCGACGCGGTGCGGGCGGCCGTCGTTCAGGAGTCCGGCGAAGGGCGTCAGGTCGTACTCGACCGGCCTGACGTCGAAGGCGCCCGGGCCCGGGATGACGTACCAGAGGAAGGGGTTGGACCAGCCACCGGTCCACACGTTCGGGAACGGCGCGGCGATTCCGGCGAGTTGCCCGTCGACCTTGATCTGCACCTCGCGGTACGGCCCGTGGTCGGCCTTGCAGGAGTACGACGCCGGGTCGGCCACTGTCAGGTACCAGAACTCCTCGCAGCCGCCGCCGGATCCGGTGGCGTACACCTCGGCGACGATGCGCTCGCTGTTGCGCGGGGTGGTGAGGGTCGTGCCGTCGGGCGTGTCGGCGAGGGTGAGGACGCGGTCGGGCGCGGGTGTCTCGGCGTGGCCCGTGTAGAAGGTGAGCGTCACCTTGACGTCGATGACGCCGGTGTAGGTGTCGTCCACGACGTTTCCGATGAGCATCTCGACGTCCTGCGGGCCGCGGAAGGTGTCGCTGTAACGGGTGACGTCCTTCTCCACGTGCCACTCGATGCCGTCCGGTGACGGCTCGGGCGTCGAGGTGCGCAGGATCTCGACCCCGCCGACGTGCAGATAGCCGAGGCGGTCGTACTGACGTCCCTTCACCTTGCCGTCGAGGCGCAGCACGACCTTGCTCCAGCGGTCGCCACAGCCCTTCGGCGGTGTGTACGCGCCCCGGTAGGGGGTGAAGTCACGGAACTGGGCCTCGGCCAGGGTGACCTGGCAGGACGTGGTGTGCGGACGGTCGACGGGCGGGGCGGCGGTCACCGGGTCGTGCCAGTCCGTGCCGAACTCGGCCGGAACGTCGGTGGCGGCCCGGGGCGCGGCTTGAGCGGCCGTGACCCCGGTGCCGAAGAACGTGCCCGCCAGGAGGGTCGCCCCGGCGAGCATGGACATGACTATCCGTCTTCTCATGGCCCGTGTTCTACGGCGAGTCGGGGCCGCCCCGCAATGAGGCGTCCCGTCATCCGTACTAGCTCACCAGGTCCGCCCTGTCTCCCATCACCACCACAGGATGCCGATCCGGGTCGAGGCTGCGCAGCAGGTACGCCATGGCCGGCTTGGACACGCTGACGCAGCCCGACGTACCGCTGCCGTGGTCCATGTGCAGCCAGATGCTCCCGCCCTTCTCCTCACCCTCGGGGCGCGTCGGGTTGTTCGGCGGGGTGCCCTTGACGCGGTTGTAGTCGATGGCGATGACGTAGTCGAAGTCGTGCCAGTGCGACTTGGCCCACCAGCGCGGGGCGGCGAAGGCAGGATCCTGCGTGTACGGCAGTTCGGCGCCCGGATCCTTGAGCACGCCGCCCGCGTCGGTGAGGGTGAACACGCCGACGGGGCTGCGCCGGTCGCCGGAGTGGTGGTCGGTGGTCCAGCCCTTCTTGCCATTGTGCGCCGGCCAGCTGCGGACCCGCTGCCATGCCGCGCCCTGCTTGGCGTAGAGCACGACCGTGGAGTCAGCCGAGTCCTTGCCGTCGCCGTAAACGGCCACCACCTGCCCGGAGTCGGCCGGAATCCGCCGCTGCAGGCGGGCACCGACGCCCGGGATGTGGCGCGGGTCACGGCTGCCCGCGCTGGACTTCCCTGCCTGGCCACCGGGTTCAGGGTTGCTGTGGGCACGTCCCTTCGCGCCACACCCGGACAGAGCCGCCAGAAGGGTTCCGCAAGCCGCCACCGCTATCGCCACACGCCGTACACCGTCGATCCGCACGCGACCATGGTCGCATCTCCCGCAGGCCGATTGTGCGATCTTCGGAATCCACCGAACCGGACCACAGGCTCCCGGACAAGCGTCACTCCGAGCGACGGGCATCTGGCCGGAACCCGGCGGACCGTGCTGGCCGTCGGGGAAAACCGGTTGAAATTCACCACTCTGCGACGCGACCCTTTCACGGTTTGTTGCCGCCCTCCCACCCTCCCTGACACGAGCCACTGGGACGTCATGCAGATTCAAGACCTTCCGTATTCCGACCCGGGTGTACCTGACGCACGTTCGGGTCCTCGCCTCCTGTGGTGGCTCTGGCGCAACCAGAGGGGCGGCCAGCTCAAGTCGCTCGCCTGGGGCCTGCTGCACTTCGTCGCCGTCTCCGCCCTGCCCTTCTGCGTCGGTCTCGCCGTCCAGGCCGTCATCGACCACTCCGGCACCCGGCTCGCCCTGACGGGTGGTCTGATGCTGCTCTGCGGTACGGGCATCGCCGTCGGCGACACCTTCCTGCACCGGACCGCCGTCACCAACTGGATCACCGCCGCCGCCCGGGTCCAGCAGTTGCTGGCCCGCAAGGCGGCCCAGCTGGGTTCCGCGCTGACCCGGCGGGTCGCGGCCGGCGAGGTGGTGGCCGTCTCCACCGGCGACGTGGAGAAGATCGGCTGGTTCGTCGAGGCCGTCTCCCGCTTCACCGCCGCCGCACTGACGGTCGTCGTGGTCTGTGTGGGCCTGGTCGTCTACCAGCCCGCCCTGGGTGTGGTCGTCGCCGTGGGCCTGCCGGTCGTCGCTCTCGCCGTGCTGCCGCTGCTGCCCCGGGCCACCCGTCGCGCCGACGTCCAGCGCGAGAAGGCGGGCCGGGCCACCGAACTGGCCTCGGACACGGTCGCCGGGCTGCGCGTCCTGCGCGGGATCGGCGGCGAGGAGCTGTTCCTCGACCGCTACCGCCGCGCCTCGCAGGAGGTACGGCACGCCGCCGTGCGCAGCGCCCGGATGTGGTCGCTGATCACCGCGATCCAGGTGCTGCTCCCCGGACTGCTGCTGATCGCGGTCGTCTGGCACGGCGTCCACCTGGCCCGCCAGGGCCGGATCACGATCGGCGAACTCGTCACCGTCTACAGCGCGGTCATGGTCGTCAACTACCCGCTGCGGCACTTCGAGGAGATCGCCATGGCGTACTCCTTCTCGCGGCCCTCGGCCAAACGGGCCGCGCGCGTGCTGTCACTTGAGCGGTCCACGGACGCCGACGGCTCCCGCGCGGCCGCGGTGCCGGGCGGCGACCTGTACGACCCGGCCACCGGTCTGCTCGCGGCCGACGGACGGTTCACCGCGGTGGTGTGCGGCGACCCGGACGCGGCCGGCCGGCTCGCGGAGCGGCTGGGCGGCCACCCCGCCGAGCCGGGCCCCTCGGTGCTGCTCGGCGGGGTGGCGCTCGACGATCTCCCGCTCGACACCGCCCGCACCGCCGTCCTCGTCCAGGACAAGGACCCGGTGCTGCTGTCCGGTTCACTGCGCGAACTGCTCGACGTGCCCGCCTCCGGTGCCGTACGCGCCGCGGACGCGCTGGCGGCCGCGCAGTGCGAGGACGTCCTGGACGCGCTGGTCCAGGGGTCGCTGGATGCCGCCGACCCGATGGACGCCCGCATCACCGAGCGCGGCCGCTCCCTGTCCGGCGGCCAGCGCCAGCGGCTCGCCCTGGCCCGGTCCCTGATCACCGACCCCGAGGTGCTGGTGCTGGACGAGCCGACCTCCGCGGTCGACTCGCACACCGAGGCCCGGATCGCGGACGGGCTGCGACGGCTGCGCTCCGGCCGGACGACGGTGGTGTTCACCTCCTCGCCGCTGCTGCTGGACCGCGCGGACCGGGTCGCCCTCGTCCACCAGGACGAGGTGGTGGCGGTCGGCGTGCACCGCGAACTGATCGACACCGACCCGCGGTACCGGGCCGTGGTCACGCGGGAGACCGACGAGGAGCTGGCCGCGGCCGACGCGGATACGGCCGTGGCCGAGGGGGGCGCCCTCCTGGGTGCCTTCGAAAAGCTGGAAGAGATCGAGGAGAGCGCATGATCGGCGTTGCGCCACCGACGTACGACCCGGCGGCCCCGACGACCGCCACCACCCTGCCCGTCGGCGCGACCGCGACCGTGCGCGCCTACGTGACCGAGCTGTTCCGCCGGCACCGCCGGGCCTTCCTGCTCCTCATCGCCGTCAACACCGTGGCCGTGGTCGCCTCCATGGTGGGCCCGTACCTGCTCGGCGGCCTCGTCGAGCGCGTGTCGGACCGGGCACGGGAACTTCATCTGGGCCTGACCGCGGGGCTGTTCGTGTTCGCCCTTGTCGTGCAGGCCCTGTTCGTCCGGCAGGTGCGGCTGCGCGGAGCGGTGCTCGGCGAGCGGATGCTGGCCGACCTGCGCGAGGACTTCCTCGTCCGCTCGGTGGGCCTGCCGCCGGGTGTGCTGGAGCGGGCGGGCACGGGTGACCTGCTCTCCCGCATCACCACCGACATCGACCGCCTCGCCAACGCCATGCGGGAGGCCGTACCTCAGCTGGCGATCGGTGTCGTGTGGGCCCTGCTGCTGCTCGGCGGGCTCGTCGTGACGGCCCCGCCGCTGGCGGCCGCCGTGCTGCTCGCCGCACCGGTGCTGGTGGCGGGGTGCCGCTGGTACTTCAAACGGGCGCCCTCCGGCTACCGCTCCGAGGCCGCCGGGTACGCCGCCGTCGCCACCGCGCTCGCCGAGACCGTGGACGCGGGCCACACCATCGAGGCGCACCGCCTGGGCGACCGGCGCATCGCCCTGTCGGAGCGGCGGATCAAGGAGTGGACCGCCTGGGAGCGGTACACGCTCTGGCTGCGGTCCGTGCTCTTCCCGGTGATCAACGCCGTCCACGTGATCGTGCTCGGGTCGGTCCTCATGGTCGGCGGCGCGTTCGTGCTGCGGGGCTGGATCGGGGTCGGCCAGCTGACGACGGGCGCCCTGATCGCGCAGATGCTCGTCGACCCGGTGAACCTGATCCTGCGCTGGTACGACGAGGTGCAGGTGGCCCAGGTGTCGCTCGCCCGTCTGGTCGGCGTCCGGGACATCGAGCCGGACGCCGGGGACGCCTCGCTGGCCCCCGGCGGACGGGACGTGCACGCCGACCAGGTGCACTTCGGCTACCGCGAGGGCGTCGACGTGCTGCGCAAGGTCTCCCTGCAGGTCGCCCCGGGCACCCGGCTGGCGCTGGTCGGCCCCTCCGGCGCGGGCAAGTCCACTCTGGGCAGGCTGCTCGCCGGCATCTACGCGCCCCGGGACGGCCGCATCACCCTCGGTGGTGCGGAGCTGTCCCGGATGCCGGCCGAACGCGTCCGCTCGCACGTCGCTCTCGTCAACCAGGAGCACCACGTCTTCGTCGGCTCCCTGCGCGACAACCTCCTGCTGGCCCGCACCGGCGCCACCGACGCCGAGCTGTGGGCGGCACTGGGCGCGGTCGACGCGGACGGCTGGGCGCGGGCGCTGGACGACGGGCTGGACACCGAGGTCGGCTCCGGCGGACTGGCGCTGACCCCGGCGCAGGCCCAGCAGATCGCGCTGGCCCGGCTGGTGCTGGCCGACCCGCACACGCTGGTCCTGGACGAGGCGACCTCGCTGCTCGACCCGCGCGCGGCCCGTCACCTCGAACGCTCCCTGGCCCGTGTCCTCGACGGCCGCACGGTGGTCGCCATCGCCCACCGCCTGCACACCGCCCACGACGCCGATGTGATCGCCGTCGTGGAGAACGGTCGTATCAGCGAGCTGGGCAGCCACGAGGAGCTGGTAGCGGCGGACGGGGCGTACGCGGCGCTGTGGCGGTCGTGGCACGGCTGAGTGGGCGCGGGCAGGGGCTGGGGTTCGCTTCGCCGCACACGTGCCGACACGGTCGGTGATCGCGTACGCGGTGACACGGACAGTGATCGCAGGGGCCGGTCGGGGGTGGCTGGGTGACCCCGGGCAGGAGCAGCGAGGCGGGGCCTGGCCGGGGTGCGCAACCGCAGGCCAGGCCCCGTGCCGTTGCGCAGTGCCGAACTGGGGTGGAAGGCTGGATAGCGGCACCGGCTCGGGGAACGGCTGGGACCCCTTCGGTTCCTGCCGTGTGAAACCCGTGCCGAGCGTGCCGGCGGCGCCCTGCCCCTCGCCGGGGCACGAGGCCGTCCTCACCACCTGGAGGTACCCGTGGACAGCGCCGACGGATGGGGGGACGACGTCTACCAGCCCGATGCCTCCGATGCCTCGGAGGTCCGGGAGGACTCGGGCGTGCTCGACGTCGAGGACACACTGGACTTCGACGGCGTCGACGACCCGCTGGACCGTGGCTGGTCCCCTCCGGAGCGGCCGTGGGCGGTCCAGCACACCGGGGTGACGGCGAGCGAACGTCTCTCCGGGGAAACGCTGGACCAGCGGCTCGCCGAGGAGCTGCCGGACAACGTCGCGCCTGACGGCGACGGCATCGGGGACTGCGAGGCCGACGGCGAACTGCTCGACAACGAGGTCGGCGGGCGCCGCTCCGGCCGGCTGGTCGCCCCCGATGAAGGCGCCCACGAGGACGAGGAGAGCGCCCTCATCGCCACCGACGTAGGCATCGACGGAGCCGCCGCATCCGCCGAGGAGGCCGCGATGCACATCGTCGACGAGGACTCCCTCTCCGGCTGACCAGGACGCCCCCTGCCCTACCGCCCCGCGCGAGGAGCCGCCATGCAGCAGGACAAGCACCCCGAGTACCACCCGGTGGTCTTCCGCGACCGCGCCGCCGGCTACGCGTTCCTCACCCGGTCCACGGCGAGCAGCGAGCAGACCATCGAGTGGGACGACGGCGAGACCTACCCGGTGATCGACGTGGAGATCTCCTCCGAGAGCCACCCCTTCTACACGGGCAAGGCCCGCACCGTGGACACCGAGGGCCGCGTCGCCCGCTTCGAGCGCCGGTACGGCGGGACGGAGCCGGGCGAGGGGAGCTGACCGGGCCGGGAACGTCAGATCACGTTGAGGGCCGCGGCGCAGCCCACTCCCCCGAGCAGCATGAACGCGGGCATCAGCACCTTCAGCTCGACCCAGCTGCCCGCCCGGAACCGCATCGCCTTCGGCGGCCCGATCGGGTACCAGCGCTTGCGGCCCAACGGAATCGGCCACAGGATCGGGCAGCCGGAGACCGTCAGCGCGTCCCCGATGTCGTGCACCAGCGCGCCCAGCACGATCGGCAGCCCCAGCCACAGGTACTCCTGCCCCGGCGCCGTGAACAGCCAGTCGGAGCCGTTGCCCGGCTTGTCCAGGATCCCCGCGAGGATCCAGGCGCTCGTCGCCGCGAGCAGCCAGACCAGGACATCGCTGCTGGAGCCCCGGGCCGCCCGCCACAGCAGACCTTCGATCGCCAGCACCATGTGCACGAAGAGGATCGCCAGGACCGCCCAACGGCCACCGGCGATCGCCGCCGCGGAGCTGCCGGCGCCGATGAGGACCGCCCACAGCCAGGTGTGCGTGAGCGTGCGGTGGCCGCCCGAGCGCCGCGCGTCGCCCTTCTTCCTGGTCGACTTGTAGACGGCGTACGACAGCTTGTCCACGATCTCGCAGAGCCATCGCGAGACCGGTCCGAAGGCCCGCGAGATGGTGGCCGCCTTGTGGTCGAGGTCCGGGGCGAGCGCCGCACCGGCGCAGATCAGCGCGCCGACGAGCAGGACCGGCCAGGGCATCGGGTGCCCGGCCGCGGCGGCCGCGGCTCCGACGCCGAGCCAGGCCGCGGCCCCCGACAGTGAGTGTGCTGGTCCCATCATGGCCGCTTCCCGCCCCATTCCTCGTGTGCCGCTGTCCAGTTGACCCGGTGCACTGACGCGCCGTCGGCGACACAGCGTAGCGGCCGTGATCTTCGCATCCGCAGCCGATTCCCCTCTCGAGGAGAAGGCCAGGCAAGATGGGTGCGTGACCCTCATCGATCAGCTGCCGCCGACCGCCGACCCCGACGCCCTGTACGAAGCCTTCGAGTCGTGGGCGCAGGAGCGCGGTCTCACGCTCTACCCCCACCAGGAGGAGGCGCTGATCGAGGCGGTCTCCGGGGCGAACGTGATCGTCTCGACGCCCACCGGCTCCGGCAAGAGCATGATCGCCGCGGGCGCGCACTTCGCCGCGCTGGCCCGGGACGAGGTCACCTTCTACACGGCACCGATCAAGGCGCTGGTGTCGGAGAAGTTCTTCGAGCTGTGCAAGCTCTTCGGCACCGAGAACGTCGGCATGCTCACCGGCGACGCCTCCGTCAACGCCGACGCGCCCGTGATCTGCTGCACCGCCGAGGTACTGGCGTCGATCGCGCTGCGCGACGGCAAGCACGCGGACGTCGGCCAGGTCGTGATGGACGAGTTCCACTTCTACGCGGAGGGCGACCGCGGCTGGGCCTGGCAGATCCCGCTGCTGGAACTCCCTCAGGCGCAGTTCATCCTGATGTCGGCCACTTTGGGTGATGTGTCCTTCTTCGAGAAGGACCTCACCCGCCGCACCGGCCGCCCCACCGCGGTGGTCCGCTCGGCCACCCGCCCCGTGCCCCTCTCCTACGAGTACCAGCTCACCCCGCTCACCGAGACGCTCACCGACCTGCTGGAGAGCAAGCAGGCCCCCGTGTACATCGTGCACTTCACCCAGGCGCAGGCCGTGGAGCGGGCGCAGGCGCTGATGAGCATCAACATGTGCTCGCGCGAGGAGAAGGACCAGATCGCCGAGCTGATCGGCAACTTCCGCTTCACCACCAAGTTCGGCCGCAACCTCTCCCGTTACGTGCGCCACGGCATCGGCGTCCACCACGCCGGCATGCTGCCCAAGTACCGGCGCCTGGTGGAGAAGCTCGCCCAGGCCGGTCTGCTCAAGGTCATCTGCGGCACGGACACGCTCGGCGTGGGCGTCAACGTGCCCATCCGGACGGTGCTGTTCACCGCGCTGACCAAGTACGACGGCAGCCGGGTGCGCACCCTGCGCGCTCGTGAGTTCCACCAGATCGCGGGCCGGGCCGGCCGGGCCGGTTTCGACACGGCGGGACTCGTCGTGGCGCAGGCGCCCGAGCACGTCATCGAGAACGAGAAGGCCCTCGCCAAGGCCGGCGACGACCCGAAGAAGCGCCGCAAGGTGGTGCGCAAGAAGGCACCGGAGGGCTTCGTCGGGTGGACGGAGAACACCTTCGAGAAGCTGATCGCGTCCGAACCCGAGCCGCTCACCTCGCGGTTCCGGGTGACCCACACGATGCTGCTGTCGGTGATCGCCCGCCCCGGCAACGCCTTCGAGGCGATGCGTCACCTCCTGGAGGACAACCACGAGCCGCGCAGGCAGCAGTTGCGGCACATCCGGCGCGCGATCGCGATCTACCGCTCGCTGCTGGACGGCGGCATCGTGGAGAAGCTCGACAAGCCGGACGCCGAGGGCCGCATCGTCCGGCTCACGGTCGACCTCCAGCAGGACTTCGCCCTCAACCAGCCGCTGTCCACGTTCGCGCTCGCCTCCTTCGAACTGCTCGACCCCGATTCGCCGTCGTACGCCCTCGACATGGTGTCCGTGGTCGAGTCCACGCTGGACGACCCTCGGCAGATCCTCGTCGCCCAGCAGAACAAGGCGCGCGGCGAGGCCGTGGCCGCGATGAAGGCCGACGGCGTCGAGTACGAGGAGCGCATGGAGCGCCTCCAGGACATCTCTTACCCGAAGCCGCTGGAAGAGCTGCTCTTCCACGCGTACAACACCTACCGCAAGAGTCACCCGTGGGTCGGCGACCACCCGCTGTCGCCCAAGTCCGTCATCCGGGACATGTACGAACGGGCGATGTCCTTCACGGAACTGGTGTCCTTCTACGAACTGGCCCGCACCGAGGGCATCGTGCTGCGCTACCTCGCCAGCGCCTACAAGACCCTCGACCACACCATCCCGGACGACCTGAAGTCCGAGGACCTGCAGGACCTGATCGAGTGGCTCGGCGAGATGGTGCGCCAGGTGGACTCCAGCCTGCTGGACGAGTGGGAGCAGCTGGCCAACCCGGAGGAGATGACCGCCGAGCAGGCCCAGGAGAAGGCCGACGAGGTCAAGCCGGTCACCACGAACGCGCGTGCCTTCCGGGTACTCGTCCGCAACGCCATGTTCCGCCGCGTGGAGCTGGCCGCCCTCGACCAGGTGGGGGAACTGGGCGAGATGGACGCCGAGGCCGGCTGGGACGCCGAGGCGTGGGGCGAGGCGATGGACAAGTACTGGGACGAGTACGAGGACCTCGGCACCGGCCCCGACGCCCGCGGCCCCAAGCTGCTGGTCATCAAGGAGGAGCCGGAGAACGGCCTCTGGCGCGTCCGCCAGATCTTCGACGACCCGAACGGCGACCACGACTGGGGCATCAGCGCGGAGATCGATCTGACGGCCTCCGACGCCGAGGGCCGTGCGGTCGTGCGCGTCACCGATGTCGGCCAGCTCTGAGCACAGGAGAATCCCACCGATGACGAACCCGGCCGAGAGACTGGTCGACCTGCTCGACCTGGAGCAGATCGAGGTCAACATCTTCCGTGGCCGAAGCCCGCAGGAGTCCCTGCAGCGGGTCTTCGGCGGCCAGGTGGCGGGCCAGGCACTGGTCGCCGCCGGGCGCACCACGGACGGCGAACGCCCGGTGCACTCGCTGCACGCGTACTTCCTGCGCCCGGGCCGGCCGGGCGTGCCCATCGTGTACCAGGTGGAGCGGGTCCGCGACGGGCGGTCGTTCACGACACGCCGGGTCACGGCCGTGCAGCAGGGCCGCACGATCTTCAATCTGACCGCCTCCTTTCACAAGCCTGAGGAAGGACCGTTCGAGCACCAGCTGCCGCCGGCCCGTGACGTGCCGGACCCGGAGTCCCTGCCGACGGTGACCGAGGAGATCCGCAAGCATCTGGGCGCCCTGCCGGAGCAGCTGGAGCGGATGGCGCGCCGCCAGCCCTTCGACATCCGTTACGTCGACCGGCTGCGCTGGCACGCCGAGGAGATCGAGGGGGGCGAGCCGCGCAGCGCCGTGTGGATGCGTGCGGTCGGTCCGCTCGGTGACGACCCGCTGGTGCACACGTGCGCGCTGACCTACGCCAGCGACATGACCCTCCTGGACGCGGTCCGCATCCCGGTCGAACCGCTGTGGGCCGCGCGGAACTTCGACATGGCCTCGCTGGACCACGCCATGTGGTTCCACCGGCCGTTCCGCGCGGACGAGTGGTTCCTGTACGACCAGGAGTCCCCGATCGCCACAGGCGGGCGCGGTCTGGCCCGCGGGCGCATCTACGACCTGCAGGGGCGGCTGCTCGTCTCGGTCGTCCAGGAGGGTCTGTTCCGGGCCCTGTAGCGCGGGGTTCAGACCCCGGCGGGCCGGGGGTTTCTGCGGCGGAGCCATGCCCGCAGTCCGCGGGTCGGTCGCGGTGCCTCCGGTCGGTAGACGTGGTCCCGGGGCACGGCCGACGGGATCGGCCGTGGCGTGGGCGCGGTGTGCCGTGGGGCCGGGCGCGGAGCCGGTGAGTGGGCGCGCGCCTGCTCCACCGTGTGCGCCAGGGCACTGCGCAGCCAGCCGATCTCGTCCGGGTCCTGTGCCGTCATCAGCTGCTCGGCACATTGCGCGGACGGTGATCCCGGCGCTCCGTGGTCGGGCGGAGCGGGCCGGAAGCGGTTCAGGTGGGCACGCTCATAGGGGTCCCTGACCACGTCCGCGACGTCGACGGGCGGAAGGAAGGCGGCCACGACCCCGGCGTGCGCCCATGGGTCTTCGGACTGCCTCGTCAGGAATCCGAGTTGCCGTCCCCGCCAGTTACGGGCCCGAAGGTCGACCCCGGCCGCCAGTTGACCCCTGAAGCTCTCCGGCGTACGGCCCTTGAGCAGGTGTGCGTTCTCGGCGCCGGTCGTGAACTGCCGTAGTTCCTCTGCCAGATAGAGCCAGACCACGGCTCGATAGCGGTTCAGGTAGAAACGCACCGGCACCAGCAGACCCAGACGGGCGAGCCGAGTGAACCTGCCCGCGGGGATCTCCATGAGCGCGGCGCCCTCCGCCGTACCCACGACGTGCACGCGCTCACGGAGAGTGCCGGGAAAGCCGTCCTGGGCGCGCAGCCGGTCGATCTCGGCCCGTTCGACCCGGCGACCCCCGCCTCCCCCCTCGTCGGGCACGGTCCGGATACGGCCGAGATGGACGGCGAGGTCGAACTCGCGGCGCCTGAGCCCCAGTTCACGAGCTGCGCGGCCCGGCGTGCAGGTGACGGTGCGGGCGGGGACGTAAATGCTTCCCGACATGGTCGTACTCCCCCGTGGAGTCGATGGCTCACGCCCTGTGCGTTCGCCGTGCACACACCGTAGCCGGTTCGGCGCACATCGTGGCGAGCCTGTGGATAACTCCACCGTGCAAGGCAAAGACGCAGGTCAGAGATCTGCCAGCGGAGCGCGATCGGGTTGCCGGGCATCCACGCCGAGGTGTTCGCCGACCCGGTTCACGAGCAGGGTCATCTCATAGGCGATCTGGCCGATGTCGGCCTGCGCGCCGCTGAGCACACAGAGGCAGCTGCCGGTGCCGGCGGCGGTCACGAACAGCACGGCGTCGTCGTACTCGATCATCGTCTGACGCACCCGGCCCGCACCGAAGTGGCGCCCCGACCCCTTCGCAAGGCTGTGCAGCCCGGACGCGACCGCGGCCAGATGCTCGGCGTCCTCGCGGCGAAGGCCGGTGCTCGCACCCGTGACCAGTCCGTCGTTGGACAGGACCAGCGCGTGCCGCACATGGTCCACCCGCCCGGTCAGATCGTCCAGGAGCCAGCCGAGTCCCTGGTTCTGCGCCATGTTCCGTCTCCCCGTGTGACGTCTCCCCCTGGCTGGAGGAACTGTCCGCCAGCCTTCCCCACGACCGGCCTGCGGGCAAGCAGGATGGGCGTATGGCACAGAAGATGACCGATGAGGAATGGCGGGCGTTCGTCTCGGACGGCACCCGAACCGGCAAGCTGTCCACCGTCAGCGCCGATGGGAGCCCGCATGTGGCCCCGATCTGGTTCCTGCTGGACGGGGACGACCTGGTCTTCAACACAGGTAGGGAAACCGTGAAAGGGCGCAATCTCGCCCGTGACGGACGGATCGCCCTGTGCGTGGACGACGACCGGCCGCCGTTCCACTTCGCGGTGCTGCACGGGCGCGCCCGGCTGTCGGAGGAGCTGGACGAGGTGCGTCATTGGGCCACCCACATCGCCGCCCGGTACATGGGCGAGGAGCGCGCGGAAGAGTACGGGGCCCGCAACGGCGTCCCCGGCGAGCTGCTGGTCCGGGTAGCCGTGGAAAAGGTGGTGGCGATCAAGGATCTGGCCGCCTGAGGCTCAGCCCACCGAGTCGAGGAGCCGGGCGGTGTGCATCCGCCCGGCGTACTCGACGAGGCGGATCAGCACCTCTTTGCCGGAGTCCCGGTCGCGCGCGTCGCACAGCACCACGGGTGTGCCCCGGTCCAGGTCGAGAGCCCGGGAGACGTCGTGGGCGCCGTAGTTGCGCGCTCCGGCGAAGCAGTTGACGGCCACCACGAACGGGATGCGCCGGTGCTCGAAGTAGTCGACCGCCGGGAAGCAGTCCTCCAGGCGGCGGGTGTCGGCGAGGACCACGGCACCGAGGGCGCCCTGCGCCAGTTCGTCCCACAGGAACCAGAAGCGGTCCTGCCCGGGTGTGCCGAAGAGGTACAGGGAGAGGCCGGAGCGGATAGTGATGCGCCCGAAGTCCATGGCGACGGTCGTGGTGACCTTCTGGTCCACGCAGTCGGTGTCGTCCACCAACTGGCCGGCTTCGCTGAGCAGTTCCTCGGTGCGCAGCGGGCGGATCTCGCTGACGGCCCCGACGAGGGTCGTCTTGCCGACACCGAAGCCGCCGGCGACCAGTATCTTCAGCGCCAGGGCGGACATGTCGCCGGCGGCGTCGGAGTGCTCGGAGACCATGATCACTTCTCTCGGGAGGGCCGGCTGCGGTCGGTGTCGGGGTGCTCGGGAAGGGAAGTCAGCATCATGACAACTCCGGCATCCCTCCGGGGGATGGGACCGGAATACGCTTGATGTGACCGTTTCGCGCCCGGTCGGTTCCGGAACGCGCACGGAACGGGATGCCGCGAGGCGCCCGTCGGATTCTGAACGTTCATCTACAGCGCCCGCAGCCCCTCGATGACCTCACGGAGGATGCGTTCGTCCGGCAGGTGGGCCGGGGGTACCGGGCGGCTGATGGTGACGCAGCCCAGCTCCAGGAGGTCGCCGAGGAGCACCCTGACCACGCCCACCGGGAGGTCCGCGTCGGCCGCGAGTTCGGCGACGGACTGTGTCTCGATGCGGCACAGGTCGACCAGGGCGCGGTGTTCGGGGCCGAGCGCGGTGTCGTCGTCCACCGCCGGTGCGGCGGGGGCGAGGGTGACGAGGGCGATCAGGTCGAATCGCACTCCGGTGGGGCCGGGCTGGGTGCGTCCGCCGGTCATGGCGTAGGGGCGGACCAGGGGCCCGGCCTCGCCGTCGTACCACTGGCTGCCCTGCTCGCGCGGGCCGTCGGTCGGCTTCTCGGTCATGCGTGGCGCCCTTCCGGCTCATCCGGCGGCGGGCGGCTGGGCGCCGACGCGGGGCGCTGTGTAGAGGTGCTCGCCCACGCGCTTGACCAGTCGTGCCATCTCGTAGGCGACCAGGCCGATGTCGGCGGTGACGGCGGTGAGCACGGCGAGGCAGGAGCCTTCGCCGGCGGCGGCCACGAAGAGGAAGGCGTCGTCCATCTCCACCATGGTCTGGCGTACGCCGCCCGCTCCGAAGTGCCGTCCCGCGCCCTTGGCGAGGCTGTTGAAGCCGGAGGCCACGGCGGCGAGATGCTCGGCGTCCTCCCGCGCGAGGCCGGTGGAGGCGCCGACGGCCAGGCCGTCGTTGGACAGCACGACGGCGTGCCGTACCTCGCTCACCCGCATCACCAGGTCGTCCAGCAGCCAGTCGAGTTCGCCGGATCGCTGGGCGGCACTCATGTTCGGGTCCTGGATCATGCCGGGTCTCCTTCAGTGCTGTCACTGCCCGTTTCGGGCTCCGGGGCGGCGCCGCGGCCGGGTTGTCTGCCGCCGCCGCGGGTCCAGCCGTCGCGATAGGCCGCCATGCGGTCCCGTACGAGTTCGGGGGTGCGCCGGTCGTCGCCGCGCGGATCGGGTTCCGGCACCGGTTCTTCGGGGCGCTGATGGCGGAGTTGGGGCGCGAGGCTCGCCTGGCGCACGCGGCGTGGAAGGTCGTCGGAGGTCTCGGAGTCGTTCGGTGGGCGGTGCAGCCTCAAGGCGGTGACTCCGGGGGGCGGGGGTTCGTGCGTGGGGGGCGAGGGGGGCGGAGCGGTGACCGCGAGGGCGGGTCGGCCGGTCGGTGCGGTCACCGCGGAGGGGGGCCGGGGCGGGTCGGGCACGGGCGCGTACGCGCGTGGCTGCTCCGGCCGTGCTGGTGTCTCTTCGTGGGCGGGGCGTTCGGCGGTGCGGGAGTGCAGCAGGGCGGTGGGCACCAGGACGACCGCGGTGGTGCCTCCGTAGGGGGAGGTGCGCAGGTGCACCTTGATGCCGTGCCGGGAGGCCAGCCTGCTGACCACGAACAGTCCGAGGCGGTCACTGTCGAACAGGTCCAGGGCCTCGGACTGCTCGATCCGCCGGTTGGCCTCCGCGAGGGTGTCGTCGCCCATGCCGAGGCCGCGGTCCTCGACTTCGAGGGCGTAGCCGTTGCCGACAGGTTCACCAGTGACGCGCACGCGCGTGTGGGGCGGCGAGAACTGGGCGGCGTTCTCGACGAGTTCGGCGAGCAGGTGGGTGACGTCGGCGACCGCCGCGCCGATGACGGACGCCTCGGGGAGCTGACGAACCTCCACGCGCGCGTAGTCCTCGATCTCGGAGACGGCCGCGCGTACGACGTTCGTGAGGGACACCGGCATGCGCCAGGCACGGCCGGGGGCGGCTCCGGAGAGAATGATCAGGCTCTCGGCGTGGCGCCGCATCCGGGTGGTGAGGTGGTCGAGACGGAAGAGGTCGCTCAGCTCGTCGGGGTCGTCGGAGCGCCGCTCCATGCTGTCCAGGAGGCTGAGCTGGCGGTGGACCAGCACCTGGCTGCGGCGGGCCAGGTTGACGAAGACTCCGGAGATGCCGCTGGCGAGTTCGGCGCGCTCCACAGCTGCGTGCAGGGCGGCGCGGTGCACGGTGGTCAGGGCCTCGGCGACCTGGCCGGTCTCGTCCTCGGCGGGCGGTCCGGCGGGCGCTTCGGCCTGGATGTCGATCTCCTCGCCGGTGCGCAGTTTCCGCATCGCTGCGGGGAGTTTGCGGCGGGCGATCTCCAGGGCGTCGTTGCGCAGGCTCACCAGCTCGACCACGAGGGCGCGTCCGATGCGGACGGAGATGACGAGCGAGGCGGCGACGGCAGCGAGGCCGAAGACCACCGCGGCGCCCGCGGGGCTCAGAAAGCCGCGTGTGAACGGGTCGGCGCGGCCCGCGACGGCTCGGCCGGTGTCCGTCGCGATGGTCCGCATGGCGTCCTGCACGCGCGCGTGGGCGGTGTTCCAGGCGGTCGCCGGTGCGGTGTCCACCGCCTTGGCGCCGGTGCCGGCGGCGAGGATCTTGTCCTCGGTGGCGGTGAGGCCGGTATAGGCGCTGCTGCCGGCCAGGTCGCGCCAGGCGGCGCGCTGGGTGACGGGCAGGTCGTTCACGGCCGCCTCGGTGAGGGTGCGGCGCGTGGCGACGGCCGCGCCGAACAGCCGCAGCCGTTCGCCCTGCAGGCTCGCGGCCGGGCGCGCGCTGCCGAGGATCGCGTCCTCCTGGGCCAGCGCCTCGGCGGCGCGGGAGAATTCGAGCAGCACGCGCGCGTCGGTGCCGACGTCGGCCTGCTGGATGCCGGTGAGGGCGCCGTCCACCGTGAAGGCCGTACCGATGGAGTTCGTGTACCGCGCGTACACCTCGCTCCAGTCCGCCTTGTGGTCCAGTACGGCGCTCCGCAGCGCGTCCAGGTGCTCGGCGCCGGTGACGAAGTCCTCGAGGCGTCCGCCGACTCCGGCGGGCAGTTCCTGGCTGTCGGCGACGGTGTTGCCGTGGCCGAGCCGCAGCCGGGCCACCGCGCGGTCGGTACGGGCGGCGAGGCCTTCGAGGTCGTCGCCGCGTCCTGCGCCCGGGTCGGCGGCATAGCGCACGGCCGCGGCCCGCTCGGTCTGCAGCGCGGTGACGGCTGCGGCCACCGGGGCGCGCAGTTCGGCGTCGACCCGCTGGGACTGACGCAGCCGGGCGACGTCCTGGACGGTGCTGACGGTGGCGTACGCCCACAGGGCGAGCAGGGAGATCACGGGCACCATCAGCAGGCAGACCACCTTGGCACGCACCGTGCGGGGGCGCATGTGCCAACGGCCCGCGCGCGGGGACGCGTTCTCCGGGAGCGTGTCGAGGGTCCTGCCCGCGTCCTCGTCGGCCGGTGGTCCGGCGTGTGCTCGGCGGCCGCGGGGCGGGGGTGGGGACTGCGCCGGGGTGCCGGCTATGGGGGTGCTACGGGGTGGGCGCATGGCCTCCTCGCTCGGGACGTGGGTCGGGGCTCCGGGGCCGGGCTCCCGCTAGCGGGCGGCGCTCTGGACGGGCCGCTGGGCCGAGGCGGACGCCTCGCGCTCGTCGGCCGTGGGCGAGAGGGCGACGAAGGCCGAGGTGAGGAACAGATAGGACCCGAGGCCGACGGCGAGGGGGAAGATGAACTGCATCGCCGTGGCCCCGGGCAGGACCTCTCCGGAGGGGGTGACGCGCACACTCACCGCGAACATCCCGGTGTAGTGCATGCTGCTGACGGCCGCCCCCATGACGAGGGAGGCGAGGGTGACCGCCAGGGGCGACTTGATGTTGAGCCCCGCCCACAGGGCCGCGGTCGCCGCCACGACGGCGATCAGGACCGAGAGTCCGACGAGGACGGGGTCGTAGTGCACGTGACCGTGCAGCCGTACCGCCGCCATGCCCAGGTAGTGCATGCTCGCGACGCCCAGCCCGGTGGTGAGCCCCCCGAGGAGGAGGGCCCGATTGCGGTCCCGGCTGTACCCGACGGCGAAGACGCCGGCACAGACGACGACCATGGCGACGACGAGACTCAGGATGGTCAGCGGCACGTCGTACCGGATGTCGGTGCCGCTGACGCGGAAGCCGAGCATGGCCACGAAGTGCATGGTCCAGATGCCCGTCCCGATCGCGGAGGCGGCGGTGACGAGCCAGTTGCGGCGCGAGCGGCCGGTGGTGGCGAGCGCGCGCACGGTGCAGCGCAGTCCCAGTGCGGCCCCTATGCAGGCCATCACGTACGACAGCGCGGGGGTCAGCCAGCCGAAGGCGGCGTGGTCCAGGTGTCCCATGGCCCCGGGACGCTAGCCGGGGCAGGGGCGCACGAAGGGGGCGCATTTCGAAAGGTGTTGGAATATGACACAGACAGGCGATGGAACGATCGCGTCCAGCTCGAACATGCGCGCAGGAACGTCCCCCGTGTCGGTGAGGGATCATGCGGAGCATGAGCGACGACCACACACACGTACAGGAGTTCTTCACCGCGCGCGCGGCCGACTGGGACAGCAGGTTCCCCGACGACGGCCCCGCCTACGCGGCCGCCGTCGCGAACCTGGGCCTGCGCCCGGGCGACCGCGTGCTCGACGCGGGCTGCGGCACCGGACGCGCCCTTACGCCCTTGCGTGCCGCCGTGGGGCCCTCCGGGGTGGTGGCCGGGATCGACCTGACCCCGGCGATGCTCCAGGCCGCCGCACGGGCCGGGCGGGGCCGGGCGGGGCGACTGCTGCTCGCGGACGTCGCCGCCCTGCCGCTGCGATCGGCTTCCATGGACGCCGTGTTCGCGGCGGGCCTGATCGCGCACCTGCCCAAGCCCTCCGAGAACCTGCGGGAACTGGTCCGCGTGGTGCGACCGGGCGGCATGCTGGCGCTGTTCCATCCCATCGGCCGGGCGGCCCTGGCGGCGCGTCAGGGGCGGCAGATCACGCCCGACGACCTGCGGGCCGAGGCCAATCTCGGTCCTCTCCTGGCCCGCGCGGGATGGCGCATGACGTCGTACGTCGACGAGGATGCCCGTTTCCTCGCCATGGCGGTGCGCGAGGGCTGACTGTCGGGGCGGATCAGATCCGCCCCGCCACGGTTGCCACGAAGGCGTCGGGGTGGTCGAACATGACGTTGCGCCCGGCGCCGGGCACCGTCACCACGCGGACCCCGGCGGCTTCCAGGCTCTCCCTGCCCGGGAGTTCGCCGCTGTGCTCGCCCTGAAGGTAGACACGGTCGATCGTCAGGCCTTCCAGAATCGTGCGCATCACGGGGTCCGAACCGCGCCGGAGACCGACGGCACTGCGGTGCAGCGCGCGCGGATCGGCCAGCCGCATCGTGGCGCCCCACAGCGGTCCCACGGCCTCGAGCACGCGCGCGTACTGCTCTTCGACGAACTCGTCCTCCCCGTAGGCGGCGATGCCGCTGCTCGCTGCCGTCTGCGGCGGGAAGGCATCCAGATTGGCCTCCGTGAGGACCAGCCGGGAGACGAGGTCGGGCCGCCGGTGAGCGAGCACGATGGCGACGGCGCCGCCCATACTGTGCGCGATCAACTCGGCTCCGGTGACGCCGGCCTGGTCCAGTGCGGCCGCCACGGCGTCGGCGTTCTCCTCCAGCGTGTAGCCGAAGTGCACGGGCCGGTCGCTGATGCCGTGGCCGGGCAGGTCCACGAACAGGCTGCGCCTGCCCGCGAGTTCGGGACGAGCCGCGATGTGCGCGTGGTACACGGCGGAAACCGATCCGAGGCCGTGCAGGTACACGCGCGCGGGCTCCTCACCGGGCACCTCCGTCCACCGGATCCGGCTCCCCTTGCTGTCGAATTCGGCCTGCTTCACGGTGCCCCTCCCTGATGTCTGCGATGACGCGCACCGAAGATACCTCGGTTTCGAGGTATAGCGGTAGTGAAATATCGAGGCTTCGCTGTACCGCGGGTCTACGAGAGAATGCGGGCATGCTGGAACTCGCCATCCTCGGTTTCCTGTACGACGCCCCGCTGCACGGCTACGTCCTGCGCCGGCACATCGCCGCTCTCACTGGCCATGTGCGGCCCGTCGCCGAGAGCACGCTGTACCCGGCGATCAAGCGGCTGGAGAAGGCGGGCCTGCTGGCGCGGGCCACCGAGCCCGGCGCCGTGGCCGCGCCGCGTCACGTGCTGACGCTCACCGAGGAGGGCAGGCAGGAGCTGCGGCGCCGCCTCGCCGACCCCGGGCAGCGCGAGATCACGGACGAGAACCACTGGTTCACGCTGCTCGCGTTCCTGCGCCACCTGGACGACCCGGCGGCCCAGGCCGCCGTGCTACGGCGCCGGCTGGCCTTCCTCGAGGAACCGGCGAGCTTCTTCTACGACGGCGACCGGCCGTTGGCCGCCGAGGAACTGGACGACCCGTTCCGGCGCGGGGTACTCAAAATCGCGCGTGCCACGAGCCGCGCCGAACTCGCCTGGCTGCGCGACACCCTCGCCTCACTCGAGGCCGTCGGCCGCTGAGGCGTCCAGGTGCCGTACCGGACAGCCGCCCATCCCCGGGACCGGGCGGGTGCCCAGGTCGGCCGGCCGGTAGCCGTTCGGATAGCCCTTGATCTCCCAGTTCTGCCGTGCGAAATGTGCTGTGCGGCGCGGCGGCAGCAGCCGGACCAGCCGGCCGCGTGTCCGGACCGCGCGGCGCACGAGCGCGGAAGCGGCCGGGTTCGGCGGCTCGTAGCGGAAGGCACGCAGCAGCGGCTCGTCGAGGAGGGCGAGCGTGGCCGTCCGCAGCAGCGGTGCCAGCGGGCGCGGATACCAGGACGCCATCAGTTCGAGGGTGGCGTCGGAGACCCGTCGACCCTGCTCGTCCCAGCCGAAGTGCGCCACTTCGTAGGCGTTGAGGAGCGCTTCGAACTCCTCGTAGGTCTCGGGGATGCCGGGGATGCCCATGTGCCGGCCGAGGGTGCGGTAGTACTCGGTGGTGGCCACGATCTCGTGCCGGGACAGGCGACGCCAGCCGTAGGTGTCGATCCAGCGCCTGGGCACCACCACGAAGGTGGAGAGCACATAGCGCATGTCGTCGTCGCTGATGTCGTAGCTGCGGTGCATCTGGTTGATGCGGCGGATCGCGGTGCGGCCCTCGTCGGCGGTGAAGCCGTGCTCCACGACGGCGTCGAGGAGGAGCACGGTGTCGTCGTACCGCTTCTGTGTGCGCTCGGTCAGCTCCGCCGTCCGTGCCAGCAGCCGCCCGATGCTCGGCACGGCGTAGGTGCGGTACAGGGCCAGCTCCAGAGCACGTGTGTAGTCCCAGGGGAATTCGAACGCCACGCTGAGCCGGTATATTTCGAGAGCGTCCGCCACCGGATCCATCCGACGGATCTGCTCGAGCCGCTCGAAGCGCTTCACCACGCCGTCCCCCTTCTGCCGCCGAAGCTCCAACTCTACGTTGAACAGGATCAGATGAACGATCAGCGACGACCCCGTTCAGGGGGAAGGTGGGGCACGTGTTCGACGTGATACGCAAGTACGCCGCCAGATTCCGTACCTCCTCGCGCGCGGAGGCGACGGACACTCGGGACCGGCGTGCGCACAACTTGTTCGAAGCGGCGGCCGTCTATGTGGCGGCCTGCGCGGAGGACGATCAGGACCGGATCGACGAGGCGGCGGCATGGGTGTCTCCGGAGGCGCTGTCGTTCGGGGTGAGCGAGCTGGCGTGCCGGGCCGTGATCGCGCTCGCCCGGGAGCGCGACGAGTCACCCGGGGCGGTGGCCCGCCACCTCCTCGGGCTGCCGGCAGCCTGAGAAACGCACCCCGCCGACGGCGGTCGTTTCGCCCCCGTCCGGGTGGAAACCTGCAGCTCCGCGTGGTGTGCGGAGTCGTGACAAGCGGCTTCCGCTCGCACTAGGGTGCGCGCCGATGGACGAAACACTGGGGAGGCAGGGATGGCCGGGACGGACAATGAGGCCGTCGCCGCCGCGGACGAGGCGCTGTACGTGCTCACGGCGGTGCTGCTGACGCCGGCGCAGTTTCCGAGCGTGCTGGGCGACGACTACCCGGAGGCCTGCACGGCGCTGGACCTGGCGCCGCGGGCCGACGGGTACGGCCTGGTGCTCGGGCAGGATGGCGACGGGGCCCGCTGGACGGTCGTCATCGACGACGTCTCGCTGGTCGCCGTGGCGATCGCGTCCTGGGACTGCGGCATGGAGTACGAACTGTCGCCGGACGAGCGCACGGTCGTGACGGCCCTGCCGGGCTGGCCGCTGGCGGTCGCCGTCGCAGCACCCGGTGTGCCCGCGCCGCACGACCCCGGCCCCGAGGTGGTGGAGGGGCCCGCCCTGACTCCGCCGGACACCAGTTCCTGGGGGCCGGCCCAGCGGCGCCTGGGCGCCGACGAGATCGCGCTGCAGTGGGCGGCCTGGCGGGAGCAGATCGGCGACGACCACCTCCCTTCGCCCGGTGACCAGACAGAGACGGCGAAGGCCTCGGCGGACGATGAGCCGGAGAGCGCGCCGAAGGGCGGCCACCAGGGCATCCGGCGGGTGCTGGCGGAGGCGCGGGCCTACATAGACTCGCCGCCGCCGCTGGGCCGGGTGCGCTCGTCGTTCGCCCCGGGCAACGCTCGTACGCTGCGCGCCGACGGCCCCGGATGGTCGATGGTGGCCCGCACCGACGACATCGCGTTCGTCCTGCTCGACGATGAGCCCGGGGAGGTCCTGCCGGTGGGCCGGGGTCCCGAACTGCCCGGTCTTCTGGAGGCGCTCGACAATATGGCCGTGCGGCCCAGCTGACCCCGTGGGGGCCGCGTCCGCCGAGGAGGCGCGGTCCCCGACGGTCCGTGGCGCACCCGCGGCCGCCCCGGCGATCGGACCTGGTCCGGTCGCCGGCCTCTCAGCGACCGAGCTCCTTGCGTCCGACCCGGCGGAGCCTGCGCCGCTGCGAGGGGTCCAGCGCCAGGTAGGCGGCGGTCGGGACCCCCACCACGATGAGGAACGCCACCCACCACGGCAGCCATATCAGCAGGATGAGACCGACCGCCACACCCCCTGCGGCGATCTTCGCGTTCTTGGACATGAGCGTCGCCTCCTTCGCGGCCACTGCCGCTCTCTGCTCTGAAAACGGCCCCGCGCTCCCGGCGGTTCCGAAGCTCGACCCTGAGACATCCCTGAGACGCGCCCCTTAGTGGTCCAGGTCACAGCGTAAGCCTTCGAGGTGGGTTCGCCGCGTGCTGTACTGTCGGCCCCTCCGAGCAAGTAGTCAAATTTGAGGAGTGCGGCGGAACCGTGCAGAGGACTCCCACGGCACCATCCACCGACCTGTCCGAACTGGCCCGTTGCTGCGCGGTGTTCGTCCCGTCCGACCCCGCCCGTGCCGGCCTGATCGCCTTCTGGCGACCGGACGGCGAGGCTCTCCCCGACGTCGCCCAGGGGTCCGTCTCGGAGCTGGACCTGGTGGTGCCCGCGCCGGGCCGGACCGTCGAGCGGGTACGGATGCCCGCCCTGCTGCTGCCGGTGCGCACCGCCCTGCCGGTACTCACGCGTACGCGTGCGGGGTCGGGGATCCATCGGGCCACCGCGTTCTGGGGCACGGCCGGCTTGCTGGCTCTGCACTTCCTGGCGCGCGGCCTGCTCCTGCCGGGCCTCTCCTCCGGCGATCACGACACCTGGCGGGTGGGGCCCCTGTCCGCCGGCGATGCGGAGCTGGTCCGCGAACTCGCCGCGGCCATGCCTCCGGAGGCACACGCCGTGCCGCTCGCCGCCGACGGGCGCCCTCGGCTGCCCGACCCCGAGCGGCTGCTGCGCGCCTTCCTGGACGCGGTCGCCGACACACTCCCCCGCTCCCCCGCCGCACCGCTCGTGACGGGCGGTGCGGTGTACGCGGCACCGGAGCCGCAGCATCTTCCGGGGCTGCGCGCGTGGGCCGACGACATCGCCGCCGGCCACGACGCGGGCGTGCGCCTGTCGCTGCGCGTGGAGGCGCACGGTCTGCAGGACGCCGTGTGTGAGGACGACATCCCCGTGCGGTTCCGCGCGGTGCTCCAAGTGCACGGCGTGAGCGGGGCGGCGGACGTCGCGGACGCCGCCGATCTGTGGGCCGGCGCGGGACCCGCGCGCGACGCGTTCGGCCCCCGCGCGCGGGCGGACACGCTGCTGGCGCTGCGCCGGGCGGCCGGGGCGTGGCCGCCGCTGGCGCCTCTGCTCTCCGCCGCCGTGCCCGACGTGGTGGACCTTGCCGACGACGAGATCGCCGAACTCCTTGGCGAGGGCGCCCGGGTGCTGGCCGCCGTGGGAGTCGACGTGCACTGGCCGAAGGAGCTGTCGCGGGAACTGACCGCGCACGCGGCCGTCGGCCCGCGGGACGGGGAGGGTTCGGGGCTGCCGTCGTTCCTCTCGGCCGACGCCCTGCTCACGTTCCGCTGGTGGTTCGCGCTGGGCGGGCGCGAACTGTCGCGCGACGAACTGGACCGGCTCGCCGAGGCCAAGCGCCCCCTCGTGCGGCTGCGCGACCGATGGGTGCTGGTCGACCCGCGGGAGGCGGACCGCGCCCGTACCCGGCAGGACCGCTCCATCGCGCCGGTCGAGGCGCTGGCCGCCGCTCTGACGGGCTCGGCCGAGGTCGACGGCCACCGGGTCGAGGTACGGCCCACGGGATGGCTGGCGCAGCTGCGGGAGCGGCTCGCGGATCCGGAGGCCGGGCAGCCGGTCGACCCGCCCCCGGCCCTTGCCGCCACCCTGCGGGACTACCAGCTGCGGGGCCTCGGCTGGCTGGCCCGGACGACAGCTCTCGGGCTGGGCTGCTGTCTGGCCGACGACATGGGCCTCGGCAAGACGGTCACCCTGATCGCTCTGCACCTGCACCGGCAGACGGACGCCTCGTCGGCCGGTCCCACGCTCGTGGTCTGCCCGGCGTCCCTGCTCGGCAACTGGCAGCGCGAGATCGAGCGGTTCGCACCCGGTGTCCCGGTGCGCCGATTCCACGGGCCCGGCCGCGGTCTCGGCTCCTTGGGGGACGGGGAGTTCGTCCTCACGACCTACGGCACCATGCGCCTGGACGCCGAGCGGCTCGCCGAGGTGCCCTGGGGCATGGTCGTCGCCGACGAGGCGCAGCACGTGAAGAACCCGTATGCGGCGACCCCGCGTGCGCTGCGGTCCATCGGCGCACGCGCGCGCGTGGCGCTCACGGGCACACCGGTGGAGAACAACCTCACGGAACTGTGGGCGATCCTCGACTGGACCACACCAGGACTGCTCGGCCGCCTCGGCACCTTCCGCACGCGGTATGCGCAGCCGGTCGAGGGTGGCCGGGATCCCGCCGCCGCTGAACGGCTCGCGCGGCTCGTACGGCCGTTCCTGCTGCGGCGCCGGAAGTCCGACCCCGGAATCGCGCCGGAACTGCCACCGAAGACCGAGACCGATCACCCGGTGGCACTGACGCAGGAACAGGCAGGCCTGTACGAGGCGCTGGTCCGCGAGACCCTCGAGCGGATCGCGGACGCCGACGCCATGGCCCGTCGGGGCCTGATCGTGAAGCTGCTGACCGGGCTGAAGCAGATCTGCAACCACCCGGCGCAGTTCCTCAAGGAGGACGAACCGAGGCTCACGGGACGCTCGGGGAAGCTGGAACTGCTGGACGAACTTCTCGACACCATCCTCGCGGAGGGCTCGGGTGTCCTGGTCTTCACGCAGTACGTGCGGATGGCCCGCCTGCTCGAAAGGCACCTGACGGCCCGTGGGGTGCCCTCGCAGCTCCTGCACGGTGGCACCCCCGTCGCCGAGCGGGAGGCACTGGTGCGCCGCTTCCAGGCGGGCGAGGTGCCGGTGTTCCTGCTCTCGCTGAAGGCCGCGGGAACGGGCCTGAACCTCACGCGGGCCGAGCATGTCGTGCACTACGACCGCTGGTGGAACCCGGCGGTCGAGGCGCAGGCCACCGACCGCGCGTACCGCATCGGGCAGACCCGCCCGGTGCAGGTGCACCGGCTGATCGCCGAGGGGACCGTCGAGGACCGCATCGCGGAGATGCTCGGGCGCAAGCGGGAACTGGCGGACGCTGTGCTCGGCGCGGGCGAGGCGGCACTGACGGAGCTGACGGACGCGGAACTGGCCGCACTGGTGGAACTGCGCGGGGAGGCACGATGAACCACTACGCCGATCACACCGATGAGCCCGACCGTGGCCTGGAGCGCACGTTCGCCGCGCTGCCGTCCGCGCGCGGACGCGGGTTCGCTCAGACCTGGTGGGGCCGCGCCTGGCTGGGGGCGCTGGAGGAAGCGGCGCTGGATTCCGCGGCTGTGAAGGCGGGGCGCCGACTCGCGCGCGGGGGCGGCGTCGGCGCGGTGACGGTACGGCCGGGCCGGGTCACCGCCGTTGTCCGTGATCCGAGAGGCGCGGCGCACCGGGCCGACGTCCTGGTACCGGAACTGTCCGAAGAGCAGTGGGCCGGTTTTCTGGACCTGGCCGTGGAGCAGGCGGGACACCTGGCCGCGCTCCTCGACGGGGAACTTCCCTCGCATCTGATCGAGGACGCGGCGGTCAGGGGGATCGAACTCCTGCCGGGCCTGGGCGATCTGGAACCCGAGTGCGACTGTGACGCATGGGACCACTGTGGGCACACCGCTGCCCTGTGCCATCAGGTGGCGCGTCTGCTGGACGAGGATCCGTTCGTGCTGCTGCTCATGAGGGGCCGGGCGCAGAGCGCGTTCCTGGACGAGCTGCATCTGCGAAGCGCCGCCTCCCCGGACGAGTCCGCCGCGGCCGAGGGCGTGGACGCGGCTGAGGCCTGGGCGGCCGCGGACATCCTGCCTCCACTGCCCGCTCTGCCCGGTCTCCCGGAGATCCCTGGCGAACCGCCGTCCTTCGACGCCGAGACGGCTCCGGTGCCCGGGATCGACCCCGTGGCGCTGCGGTATCTGGCGGTGCGGACGGCCGTCGAGGCCCACCGCATGCTCAGGAAGAGCCTCGGTGGGGAGCCTGAAACGGAGTTGACGGCCGCTCAGGACGCCGTGCGGCTCGCCGGCGGAGCGGCGCCCGGTGCCGTCGGCGACCGGCTCGCCGAAGGGTCGGGGCGAGGCCGCGAGGGGCTGGCGACGGCCGTTCGTGCCTGGCGCGTCGGAGGTGCGGCGGCCCTGGCCGTGCTCGACGAGGAGTGGCAGGTGGAGGACGTGGCGCTCGCACGCGCGCGTGCGGCCCTGGAGGCGGCCTGGGAGGAGGACGAGCGGCCGTCGTTCCGGCCGGTCGGCAACCGCTGGACCGTCGCGGCGGAAGGGGTTCAGCTGCGCCTCGGCCGGGAGGGCCGCTGGTGGCCCTACCGCGAGGAAGGCGGGCGCTGGGTTCCGGCGGGCGGCGCGGACCGGGATCCGGCGACGGCACTGGCCACGGCGCGGCTCGGCCCGGAGGACGAGTCATGCGCGGGCACTTGACGGACTGCCAGTTCGCTGAGTGAGGGCGAACCCGACGAGCGGTGGACGCCGCTTGTTCACCCCGGGGTCGTGCGGTGTTCCTCCTGGGGCCCAAATGTGGCCGCAGTCAACGAACTTGCCCCAGGAGGCCCGATGTCCCCGCACGCCACCGGCCGGCGCCGTGTCCACCGTTCCGTCGCCACGGGCCTCCCCCTGGCCCTGGCAGCCACCCTCGTGGCCGCGGGCACGGCCGCGGCTGCGCCGTCCGGGGACGCCCGTATCATCCGCACGGCGACCCTCGGGGAGGTCCCGCTCGGCGCGTTCAGCAACGCGCTGCTGCCCGGCGGCGTGGACGACGACCACGGAGTGGATCTCGGGGGCATAGGCAGCGACATCTACCCGGCGGCCCGCAAGGGCGAGTACTGGACCGTGACCGACCGCGGCCCCAACGGTCAGATCAAGGTGGACGGCAAGAAGCGTCGGACCTTCCCGGTGCCGGGATTCGACCCCGCGATCGTGAAGATCCGGGTCTCCGGGGACGAGATCGAGGTGATCGACGCGATCCCGATCACCACGTCCTCGGGGAAGGCCGTCACCGGGCTGCCCAACCAGAAGAGCCGCGACGAGGCGCCGTACACGTACGACGCCACCACGCCTCTGTCGTTCAACCCGAACGGTCTGGACACCGAGGGCATCGTGCGGGCCGGGGACGGGACGTTCTGGCTCGTGGACGAGTACGGCCCCTCGCTCGTCCACGTCTCCGCGCGCGGGCAGGTGCTCACTCGCTACGTGCCCAAGGGGCTGAACCTCACCGGCACCGACTACCCGGTGGTGGAAGCGCTGCCGTCCGTCCTGCTGCACCGGAAGATCAACCGCGGCTTCGAGGGGCTGGCGCAGCTTCCCTGCGGCGACCTGGTGATGGCCCTGCAGAGCCCGCTCTCGCTGCCCGACACGGCCGCCGGTGAGGCCTCGCGCACGACCCGTCTGCTGCGCTTCTCACCGCGGAAGCAGGCCGTCACCGCGGAGTACGCCTACCGCTTCGACCCGGTGAACGTCGTCGACCCGAGCGAGGACGACACCTCCGAGCTGAAGATCTCCTCGGTCGTGGCCGTCGGCGCTGACCGTCTGCTGGTGGAGGAGCGCACCGACAAGGCGGCCCGACTGCAGCTGGTCCGGCTGGGGCAGAAGGCCGACATCCTCGGCGGCCCCTGGGACGACGACACGACGTCTCCGTCGCTGGAGCAGCTGGACGACCCGGCCGCGGCAGGCGTGCCGGTGCTGAGCAAGCGGCTCGTCGTCGACCTGGGCAAGGTGAGCGGTGTGCCGGGGAAGATCGAGGGCATCGCGCGCGTGGACCACGACACGCTCGCCCTCATCAACGACAACGACTTCGGGATGACCGACGGAGCCGGCGCCTTCGACGCCCAGGGCCGCCTCGTCGACAGCGGGATCAAGACGACCCTGACGTACGTCCGGCTGCCCGAAGGCCTGTGAGAGGCCCTGTCAGGGCAGCTCGTCGGAGAGAGAGGGCAGGATCGACTCCAGGTCGCTCGGCAGTGTGCTCGGGAAACCTGAGGGCAGCTCGGTCGGCAGCCGCGAAGGCAGCCGGCTGGGCAGCTCGGTGGGAAGACTGAAGGAGGGCCGGGGAGAGCGGCTCGTGCTCGTGCCACTCTCCTTCGGCGCCTTCTCGTTCCCCGTGCCGTGCTTCCCGGAGGCCATCAGCACCACGGCGAGAACGGCAGCGGCGGTCACGAGGACGGCCAGGACGGCGAACAACGGGCCGCGCTTGCGTCGCGCAGGCTCCGGAGTCCATGACCGGTCCGGCTCGCCCGGAGGGGGCGGGCCGTAGCCGCCCTGCGGCGGTCCGAATCCGCCGGGCGGAGGCGGGGTGGCACCCGGCGGTCCGGGCGGCACAGGAGGTACGGGCGGCAGGGACATACCGTCCAGAGTCGCCACCACCCGGCCATGAGACCACCCGCGCGCGGAAGCTGATACCGGCTCATGCCACGGACCGCACGATTCCGCCGCATCCCACGCGGAGGGCGGTCAGCCCCCACCGGAGCCCGAAGCACAGCCCCACCGCAGCCCCCGAAGACGGCGAGCACGCGCGCGGGCGGGCCGCTCGGAAACGGCCCTCCACGCGCGCGTGCGCACTCAGCCCCGTGCGCCCAGCAGGTGGTCCATCGCCAGCTGGTCGAGCCGTTCGAAGGCCATACCGCGCGCGGCGGCCGCCTCCACGTCGTAGTCCTCGAAGGCCGTACGGTCGGCGAGCAGCGCCTGCAGGCCGTCCGCCGCGGTCGGCTGGGCCAGCTGGTCCAGGCGGGAGGCACGCAGCGCGTCCTGGACCTCCGGATCGGCGCGGAAGGCGGCCGCACGCTCCTTCAGGATGAGGTAGTTGCGCATACAGCCGGCCGCCGACGCCCACACGCCGTCGAGGTCCTCGGTCCGCGGCGGCTTGAAGTCGAAGTGGCGGGGCCCGTCGTAACCGGCGCTCTCCAGTAGGTCGACGAGCCAGAAGGCGGCGCGCAGGTCTCCGGCGCCGAACCGCAGGTCCTGGTCGTACTTGATGCCGGACTGCCCGTTGAGGTCGATGTGGAAGAGCTTGCCGGCCCACAGGGCCTGCGCGATGCCGTGCGGGAAGTTGAGCCCGGCCATCTGCTCGTGACCCACCTCGGGGTTGACGCCGTACAGCTCGGGGCGCTCCAGGCGCTCGATGAAGGCCAGCGCGTGACCGACGGTGGGCAGCAGGATGTCGCCGCGCGGCTCGTTCGGCTTGGGCTCGATGGCGAAGCGGATGTCGTAGCCCTGGGAGGTGACGTACTCGCCGAGGAGGTCGAACGCCTCCTTCATCCGGTCGAGGGCCGCGCGCACGTCCTTGGCGGCACCGGACTCGGCACCCTCGCGGCCGCCCCAGGCGACGTACGTCTTCGCGCCCAGCTCGACGGCGAGATCGATGTTCCGGATCGTCTTGCGCAGCGCGTAGCGGCGGACGTCGCGGTCGTTGGCGGTGAACGCGCCGTCCTTGAAGACGGGGTGCGTGAACAGGTTCGTGGTGGCCATCGGGACGGTCATGCCGGTGGCGTCCAGGGCCTGGCGGAAGCGCTTGATGTGCGACTCGCGCTCGGTGTCGGTGGCCCCGAAGGGGATCAGGTCGTCGTCGTGGAAGGTCACTCCGTGGGCGCCTAGATCGGCCAGGCGCTGCACCGTTTCGACCGGGTCGAGGGCGCGGCGGGTGGCGTCGCCGAACGGGTCCCGTCCCTGCCAGCCGACGGTCCACAGGCCGAAGGTGAACCTGTCCTCGGGGGTGGGCTGGTAGCTCATGCCGCGACTCCTTGCTGCGTACGACTATTTCGTCATGGCCGTTTACAAATTAGTATGCGAACGCACCTCTGGGAAGAGACAAGGTGTTGTCTTCGACCACAAGGTGTCGTCGCCAGACGTCGTCGCCAGAGGTCGTTGACAGAAGTCTTGCCAGTTCACAGCACATCCCGCGCAGCCGCGGAAGAGGAGAACCCGATGTCAGCAGCCGAGGGTCCGCTCGTCGTCGGCGTGGACACATCCACCCAGTCCACGAAGGCGCTGGTCGTCGACGCGGCCACCGGTGAGGTCGTGGCGAGCGGCCAGGCGCCGCACACCGTGTCCTCCGGTGCGGGCCGGGAGAGTGATCCGCGTCAGTGGTGGGACGCCCTGTGCGAGGCGCTGCGCCAGTGCGGTGAGCCCGCGCACGAGGCGGCCGCGGTGTCCATCGGCGGCCAGCAGCACGGCCTGGTCACCCTGGACGAGCGGGGCGAACCGGTACGCCCGGCGTTGCTCTGGAACGACGTCCGCTCGGCGCCGCAGGCCCGCCGGCTCGTCGAGGAGCTGGGCGGCCCGAAGGGCTGGGCGGAGCGCACCGGCAGCGTGCCCGGAGCGTCGTTCACGGTCACGAAGTGGGCATGGCTGGCCGAGCACGAGCCGGAGGCGGTCCGCGCCACCAGGGCGGTGAGGCTGCCCCACGACTACCTCACCGAGCGCCTGACCGGTCAGGGCACCACGGACCGCGGCGACGCCTCCGGCACGGGTTGGTGGGCGTCCGGGACGGAGGCCTACGACGAGGAGACGCTGGCCCACGTGGGGCTCGACCCGGCGCTGCTGCCCCGGGTGGTGCGGCCGGGCGAGGTGGCCGGCACCGTGCGCGAGCACCACGACCTGCCGTTCTCCAAGGGCACGCTGGTGGCGCCGGGCACCGGTGACAACGCGGCCGCGGCGCTGGGCCTCGGCCTGCGGCCGGGCATGCCGGTGCTGAGCCTCGGTACGTCGGGCACCGTGTACGCCGTCTCCAAGCACCGTCCCACCGATCCGACGGGCACGGTGGCGGGCTTCGCGGACGCGCACGGAGACTGGCTGCCGCTGGCCTGCACCCTGAACTGCACGCTCGCCGTGGACCGCGTCGCGGCCCTGCTGGGCCTGGACCGAGAG
Organism: Streptomyces sp. Ag109_G2-15; assembly: GCF_900215565.1. Lineage (NCBI taxonomy): Bacteria > Bacillati > Actinomycetota > Actinomycetes > Kitasatosporales > Streptomycetaceae > Streptomyces > Streptomyces sp. Ag109_G2-15. The sequence goes on along the minus strand of NZ_OCNI01000001.1, from coordinate 6,547,752 downwards.
GCCGTCGAGCCCGGCACCTCCGTCACCCTGCTGCCGTACCTGGACGGCGAGCGCACTCCGAACCTGCCGAACGCCTCCGGCCTGCTGCACGGGCTGCGGCACGACACCACCCCGGGTCAGCTGCTGCAGGCGGCCTACGACGGTGCGGTGCACGCGCTGCTGGGCGCGCTCGACCTGGTCCTGGACCAGGACGCGGACCGCACCACCCCGCTGCTGCTGATCGGCGGCGGAGCCCGGGGGACAGCCTGGCAGCAGACGGTACGGCGGCTGTCGGGTCGGCCGGTCCAGGTCCCGGAGGCCAGGGAGCTGGTCGCCCTCGGGGCAGCGGCGCAGGCCGCGGGCCTGCTGACCGGCGAGGACCCGGGCGCGGTGGCCCGCCGCTGGAACACGGCCGCGGGCCCGGTACTGGACGCCGTGGAGCGGGACGAGGCGACGCTGGCCCGGATCAGCGGGGTACTCTCCGACGCGGCCCCGCTGCTGGAGCGGGGGCCGGAATCCCGCTGAGCCCAGCCGCCGCAGTTCGAGCTGAGCCCGGCGGCAGACACCGAGGATTGACCAGGGCATGACCGCACCGCTGCACGAGGGCCGCCCGCCCGGTACCGGACGTTCGCTGCCGGACACCCAGCAGGGCATGCGCCGGCGCAACCTCGCCCGGGTGATGCACGCCGTCAGCGCGGAAGGCCCGCTGTCGCGGGCCGCGGTCGCCTCGCACATCGGCCTCACGCGGGCGGCCGTGTCGACCCTCGTGGACGAGCTGATCCGCTGGGGGCTGCTGGAGGAACTGGGTCCGGAACGGCCCGGCCGGGTGGGCCGCCCCGGATCCGCGCTCGCGGTGAGCGGACACGGTCCCGCCGGCATCGGGGCCGAAATCGGCGTCGATCACCTCGCGGTCTGCGCGGTCGACCTGCGCGGCGCGGTCCGCGCCCGGGCCGTGCGGCACGCTGCGAACCGGGGCCGCGCCCCGGGGCCGGTGATCGAGGAACTGACGGCGCTGGTCCGCCGGGTCGTGGCCGAGGCGGAACGGGAGGGGCTGTGGCCCGCCGGTCTCGCGGTCGCCGTGCCGGGACTGGTGGCCCGGGACGGCCGGACGGTCGTACGCGCCCCGAACCTCAACTGGAACGACACGGACCTCGGCCCCCTGCTGCCCGGCCGCCTGCCCCTGACCGTGGACAACGAGGCCAACTTCGGTGCCCTGGCGGAGCTGTGGCTCGGTGCCGGCACCCCGCGCGACTTCCTGCATGTGTCGGCCGAGATCGGCATCGGCGCCGCGGTCGTCGTGGACGGGCAACTGCTGCGCGGCACACGGGGTTTCGCGGGCGAGCTGGGTCATGTGCCGGTCCGCCCGGACGGTCCCGCCTGCCCGTGCGGCGGGCGTGGGTGCCTGGAGCAGTACGCCGGGGAGGAGGCGGTGCTGCGCGCGGCCGGTCTGCAGCCGCAGGAGGACATGGTCGGCCTGCTCGCGGGACGGGCCGAGGAGGGCGACGAGGCCGTACGGCGGGCTCTGCGGGACGCCGGTACGGCGCTCGGCATCGCCCTGACCGGAGCGGTCAATCTGCTCGATCCCGAGACGGTCGTCCTCGGCGGGGCCCTGGCCGGCCTCTCCCCCTGGCTGCTGCCGTCGCTGGAGGCCGAGTTGACGGGCCGTACGGCGGGACCGGCCTGCCCGGTGTGGGTGTCCGGACTGGGCTCCGAGGGCCCGCTGCTGGGCGCCGCCCACTCGGTCGTCCGGGCCGTCCTCGACGATCCGGCAGCGGTGGCCGAGCGGCCCTGACGGCTCGCTGCGGTGGGCTCGAACGGCCTGGTGACGGCCTGGTCTCACTCGATCGGGTGGCCGAGTTGTCCACAGTTCGCCGGTTGTCCACGGATCCGCGGCGCGCCCTTCTGCCCAACTCGCCCGCGCCGTACCGTGATTCACGCGAGGCGCAGCCGCCCGGCCTGCCCGGCGACGCACTCGCACGACGAAGGGACGCACACACGTCGGGTGACAGTCGGCTGACACATATCGGGGGGACACATGCACGGGGAGACGACCGGGACGCTGCGGCGGGACGCCATCGGGCTGCGCGAGGTCCTGTTCCAGAGCATCACGGCGATGGCACCGGCCGCCGCGGTGGCCGCATCGATCCCCGCGGGCGCCGCCTTCGCCGGCGGCAGCCTGCCGCTGGCCGTGCTGATCGCCCTGGTGGCCTGCCTGTTCACCGCGTCCTGCGTGGCCGAGCTGGCACGGGAGCTGCCCGCGGCCGGTTCGGTGGCCACCTACGCGGCACGCGGGCTCCACCCGGCCATCGGCTTCCTCGTCGGCTGGGGTTACGTGTTCGTGGAGACGCTGGTCCCGCCGTTGCTCCTGCTGCAGCTCGGCTTCACCACGGCGGGCACGCTGCACGAGGAGTGGTCCTCGTATCCCGCGGACCTGTGGTGGCCGTGGTCGCTGGCGGGCGCCGCCGTGATCGCCGGCGCCGGATACCTCGGCGTCCGCGCCTCGGCCCGCTTCGGCACCGTCCTCGGGATCTTCGAAATCCTCGTCTTCCTGGTGTTCGCGGTCTGGCTCATCGGCAAGGCGGGCGGCGCCAACACCCTGTCGGTCTTCGGCACGTCACACACCGCGGAAGGGTACGGCGGGGTCAGCGGAGTCTTCGCCGGGTCGGTGTACACGGTCCTCGCGTTCGCAGGGTTCGAGGCCGCGGCGCCGCTCGCCGAGGAGACGCGCGACCCCCGCCGGACCATGCACCGCGCGGTCCTCGGAGCGGCCCTGGGCATCGGTCTGTTCTACGTGGTCACGACGTACGCGATGGCCGTCTACTTCGGCCCGGACCGCCTCGCGAGGTTCGGTGCGTCGGGAGCCGCCTCCTGGGAGGGCGTGGCCCGGGCCTCGTTCGGCCTGTTCTGGGTGCTGGTGTTCCTCGCGGTGGTCAACTCGACGATCGCCAACGCCAACGCGTGCGCCAACGTCTCGACCCGTACGGCCTTCGCGCTGGCCCGTATCCGGGTCCTGCCCCGCCTGCTCGCCACGCTCCATCCCCGGCATCGCTCCCCCGTGGTGGGCATCGCGGTGCAGACCGTCGTCGCGGTCGGCGCCGTCCTGGGGCTCGGTCTCGCCTACGACCCGGTGACCGCGTTCCTGCTCCTGGCCACGGTGATCGTCACGGTCGTCGTCGGCGTCTACATCGTCGTGAACCTCGCCTGCGCGGGCTACTTCCTGCGAGGCGGCCGGGAGGGGCTCAAGCCGGTACGGCATCTGCTCTTCCCGCTGCTGGGCATCGCCGCGTTCGTCCCGGCACTGCTGACGGCCGCCGGGATCCCGGTGTTCGACTTCGTGACCGAACTCTCGGCGCCGGTCTCGTACGCGGGTCCGGTGGTCGGCGTCTGGATGGCGGCCGGCGTGGTGGTGCTGCTCGTGCTGATACGGCGTCACCCGGAGCGCATAGCCGACACCGCACGGGTGCACGTCGAGGAACCCGGCACGCCAGGCCCCCGGCAGGACGGAACAGTGCCTCACTGACCGCCCCACCAGGAGGCTGACGGGGACCGATCCTCCTCTCATGACCACCTCGCAGAAAGGACCGACGCCGCGATGACCGACCCCCGCATCCTGACCGTGCACCCGGAACCGGACGAGTACGCCTGGACGTTCGGCGGTGCTCCCCCGGTCGCCCGGATCGAACCCGGAACGGTGCTCGACCTCTACACCGAGGACTGTTTCGCCGGCCGGGTGCGGTCCGAGAAGGACCTCGTCTCCGAGGTCTGCGAGTTTCCCTTCCTCAACCCGCAGACCGGCCCCTTCCACATCGAGGGTGCCGAGCCCGGCGACACCGTGGCCGTGCACTTCGTGTCCGTCGAACCGGCCCGGGACTGGGCCGCGTCCACCACGGTCCCCCTCTTCGGCGCGCTCACCTCCACGCACACCACGGCCACACTGCAGCCGCCGCTGCCGGAGCGGGTCTGGATCTGGCAGCTCGACCGCACCCGGCGCACCGCCCTCTTCCGCGCGCAGGACAGTGACCTCGAGCTGGAACTGCCCCTCGACCCGATGCACGGCACGGTGGGTGTGGCCCCCGCCAACCTGGAGGTGCGCTCGGCCCTGGTCCCGGACGCGCACGGCGGGAACATGGACACGCCCGAAATGCGGGCCGGCGTCACCTGCTATCTGGGCGTCAATGTCGAGGGCGCCCTGCTCAGCCTCGGTGACGGGCACGCGCGGCAGGGCGAGGGCGAGACCTGCGGGGTCGCCGTGGAGTGCGCGATGAACACCGTGGTGATCGTCGACCTCCTCAAGGACATCGCCACTCCGTGGCCCCGGCTGGAATCGGACACGCATCTCATCTCGACCGGCTCGGCGCGCCCGCTGGAGGACGCCTTCCGGATATCGCAGCTTGACCTGGTGCAGTGGCTGGTCCGCGACTACGGGTTCAGTGAGCTGGACGCGTATCAGTTCGCAACCCAGGCGGTCGAATCGCCGTTGGCCAACGTGTGCGACACCAACTACACGTGCGTGGCCAAGCTCCGCAAGGAGTGGCTGCCCGCGCGGGACACCTACCGCGGCATGCACGCGCGGCTGCGGGAGACGGCGCAGGCGCTCGGCCGCTGACGCCGCATCAGTCGCGCAGGCTTGTGCCCCCACACCCGCTCGTGAAAGGCAGCCGACGATGGACACGAACCGGCCCGGACCGCAGCTCAGCAGGCGACGGATCCTGAAGGGCGCGGCTCTCGCCGCCGTCCCCTACACGCTGCTCCCCGACGCCCGCGCGGGTGCGCGGGGAGCCGTCGACTACCCCGCGGCCGAGTGGCAGCCGGCGACCACCGGCAACTACACCTCGTCCGACCGCCCCGAGGACTACACCATCGACCGCGTGATCATCCATGTCACGCAGGAGACGTACCCGGACACGCTGGCCGTCTTCCAGAACCCGCAGAAGAAAGTCTCCGCGCACTATCTGGTCCGCTCGGCGGACGGGCACGTCGCCCAGTGCGTGCACGAGGCCGACATCGCCTGGCACGCGGGCAACTGGGACTACAACACCCGCAGCATCGGCATCGAGCACGAGGGCTGGGTGGACCGGCCCGCCTACTTCACCGACGCCCTCTACGAGCAGTCCGCGCAGCTGACGGCGGCCATCTGCGCCAAGTACGACATCCCCAGGGACCGGGAGCACATCATCGGCCACTACCAGGTGCCGGGCACCGACCACACCGATCCGGGACCGTACTGGGACTGGGTCCGCTACCTCAGACTGGTCAATTTCGCCTAGCCGGACGTCGAACCGGTTGTCCGCGCGAACACGGCGCGTGACGATGGTCCCAGCCGTTTCACCGTCCGGGGAGGGCGAGTTGACCGATCCGTGGGTGGCCCTGGAGCCGGGGGCCGACCCCGCCGAGCGAGTCCGGGTGCTGCGCCGGGCGCACGAGACGTTCACCACGGCGGGCACGGTGTCGCGCCCGGTGCGCGAGGTGGTGGCCGAGTCGTGGCGGCGCAGCGCGCGAGCCGGTGTGGGGCCGGACGGCACCGCGAGCGTGGAGCTGACCGACGGCGACCTCGGCGCCTATCGGGCCGAGCACCCGCTGGCCCGGGTGATGCCGCTGTTCCGGGAGCTGATGGGCACGTTCGCCGCCGACGGCGAGCATCTGCTCGCGGTGTGCGACGCGCACGGCAGGCTGCTGTGGGTCGAGGGGCATCCGGCGACCCGGCGGCTGGCGGACCGGATGAACTTCGTGCCCGGGGCACGCTGGTCGGAGACGGCGGTCGGCACCAACGCGCCGGGTACCGCGGTCGCCCTGGACCGGCCGGTGCAGGTGTTCGCGGCGGAGCACTTCATACGGCGGGTGCAGCCGTGGACCTGTGCGGCCGCGCCGGTGCACGATCCGCACACCGGCCGGGTCCTCGGCGCCGTGGACATCACCGGTGGCGACGGGCTGGCGCATCCGCACAGTCTGGGCTTCGTGCAGGCGGTGGCGCGGGCCGCCGAGTCCCAGCTCGCGCTGCTCACCTCACCCCGGCGCGGCGAGGACTCCGCCCTGCTGAGTGTGCTGGGCCGTGACGAGGCCGAACTGCGGCTGGACGGCCACCGGATCAGGCTCAGCCGACGGCACAGCGAGATCCTGGTCCTGCTCGCCCGCCATCCCGAGGGGCTGACCGGCGACGAACTGCTGTGCGGGCTGTACGCGGACGAGTCGGTGACCCCGGTGACGCTGCGCGCCGAACTGGCCCGGCTGAGACGGCTGGTGGGTACGGGACTGCTCGCGTCACGGCCTTACCGGCTCACGGCGGCGATCGAGTCCGACGCCACCGTGGTGGAGCGGCGGCTGGAGGCGGGGGCGCTCACGTCCGCGGTGGAGGCGTACGCGGGCCCGCTGCTGCCGGGTTCGCAGGCACCGGCGGTGGTGCGGCTCCGGCGCCTCCTCGCCGACGGTCTGCGGGCGGCCCTGATCTCCCACGGCGACCCCGATCTGCTCGCGGACTGGGCGCGTGCGCCCTGGGGGAGGACGACCTGGAGGTGTGGCGGGCCCTCGCGGCGGTGCGGCCGTCGGCGCCGGTGCGGGCGCGGCTCTCGGCGCTGGAGGCCGAGCTGGCCGTACCGACTCACCGGACACCGGCGCCGACCGGCGGCGCAACGTACTTGCAACGTCCGCCCGTCTAGCCTCGCGCCGCGAGCTGCCCAACGGCGGGCAGCGCTTCACCGGGAGGCAGACCAGCATGACCCGTTACGCGGCGCCCGGCACCGAGGGCGCGATCGTCTCCTACCAGGCGCGCTACGACCACTTCATCGGCGGAGCATACGTACCGCCGTTGCGCGGGCAGTACTTCGAGAATCCGTCGCCGGTCAACGGACAGCCGTTCACCGAGATCGCGCGCGGTACCGCGGAGGACGTGGAGCGGGCGCTGGACGCGGCGCACGAGGCCGCGCCCGGATGGGGTCGTACCTCGGTGACGGAGCGCTCCGACATCCTGCTGAAGATCGCCGACCGCATGGAGGCCCACCTCGAACCCCTCGCGGTGGCCGAGAGCTGGGAGAACGGCAAGCCGGTGCGCGAGACGCTGGCGGCCGACATCCCGCTCGCCATCGACCACTTCCGCTACTTCGCGGGCGCCATCCGCGCGCAGGAGGGCTCGCTCAGCGAGATCGACGACGACACGGTGGCGTACCACTTCCACGAGCCGCTCGGCGTGGTCGCGCAGATCATCCCGTGGAACTTCCCGATCCTGATGGCCGCCTGGAAGCTCGCGCCGGCGATCGCCGCGGGCAACGCGGTCGTCCTCAAGCCCGCCGAGCAGACCCCGGCGTCCATCCACTACTGGATGAGCCTGGTGGCCGACCTGCTGCCGCCGGGCGTGGTCAACATCGTCAACGGCTTCGGTGTGGAGGCGGGCAAGCCGCTGGCCTCCAGCCCGCGGGTGGCCAAGGTGGCGTTCACCGGAGAGACCACGACCGGGCGGCTGATCATGCAGTACGCCTCGGAGAACATCAAGCCGGTCACGCTGGAACTCGGCGGCAAGTCCCCGAACATCTTCTTCGACGACGTGTGGGCCCACGACGACGACTTCCGGGACAAGGCGCTCGAAGGCTTCACCATGTTCGCGCTCAACCAGGGCGAGGTGTGCACCTGCCCCTCCCGGGCGATCGTCCAGCGCGGCAACTACGCGGAGTTCCTCGAGGCGGCCGTGGCCCGCACCCGGCAGATCAAGCCGGGGCACCCCCTCGACACCGACACGATGATCGGCGCCCAGGCCTCCAACGACCAGCTGGAGAAGATCCTCTCCTACCTGGACATCGGCCGGCAGGAGGGAGCCAAGGTCCTCACCGGCGGCGAACGCGTGGAGTACGACGGCGAGCTGAAGGGCGGCTACTACGTCCAGCCGACCATCTTCGAGGGCGACAACCGCATGCGGATCTTCCAGGAGGAGATCTTCGGGCCGGTCGTCTCGGTGGCCTCGTTCGACGACTTCGACGACGCCATCAAGATCGCGAACGACACGCTGTACGGCCTCGGCGCGGGCGTGTGGACCCGGGACATCAACACCGCGTACCGCGCGGGCCGCGCGATCCAGGCGGGCCGGGTCTGGACGAACTGCTACCACGCCTACCCCGCGCACGCGGCGTTCGGCGGCTACAAGCAGTCCGGGATCGGCCGCGAGACGCACAAGATGATGCTGGAGCACTACCAGCAGACGAAGAACATCCTTTGTTCTTACAGCCCTCAGAAACTTGGCTTCTTCTAGAGCCTGAAGTCGGGTTGCCTGGAGGCATCGTTGCGCTCCAGGCAACCCGACACGATAGATACCTGCTGTGATCAGCGCGGAAGGACATCACCCCACGAGCCGCCCACTCACGAGCGCAGCGACCCGCGTCACGGCACTCGAACCGCTGGAACCCTACCCAGGCGGCCAAACACCGTGGCGGTGGCGCCGCACCACATGCGGTCGCGAAACCAGCCCCACGTTCGAGCCGCTGGAGCCGTACCCCGGCTTGGTGCAGTAGCCGAAGAGGATCTGGCTTCCTATGTGTTCGCACAACACGCGGACGAGTACCAGAAGGCCCCAGCCGCTCGCCGGCAGACGGCCCCCGGCCGGGTAGGGCTCTGACTGCGCGGCGGACGCGACCCGGGATACGGTTCGCGCTGCCGCGTCGTACCCCGGCTCACTCCGCTCGGCCACAACGCCCTACTCGTCGAGGAACTGATACACCTCGCTCGCGGCCTGGATCACCACGGTGCCGTCGCGGACCTGCCACTCGCTCATGCCGTCGACGTCGTGGCTGACGAAGAACAGACCCCTGATCAGGTCTTCGTCCTCATCGGAGGCCGGAATCCGCGCCACGCGCCGCAGTCGCTCCAGGAACCAGTCGACTGACTGGGCGCGCATCTCGGCCCCGAAGAAAACCCAGTTCGCGAAGTTGTACTGCCTCGGGGGAAAGGCCCAGCCACCGCTGTACGTCCGGTCGGGGTCGTCCTGTTCGACGACCTCTCTGACCTGGGCGAGCTGCCGGTCATCGCACTCCAGCCAACCCCTGATCCTGACGAGGACACCCACGACGATCAGCCCCTGACCTTGCACACACGAGCCCCCGACTCACTGATCGGCCAGCGGACCGATGTCGATGACCGCCTGCATGCCATATCTCGAATCATACCGTCTGATCGCATTCATAACATCCCTGGAAGGCTCGCTGTCGAACTGGAAGTACGGCGTTCTGCCCGAGGCCGCAGCCGTTTCGTACATTCGTTTTGCCGAATTTCGGAAACCGCTACCGATCTTGAGATTCCCGGGTTTCGCGGATGCGACATACTCGTCACTGACCGCATCGAATTCGACATCCTTGAGGTTCAGGAACTCGACCTGGGCCCGACCGCCGAGTTTGTTCGCCAGCAATTCTGCGTTCGCATCGAAAGCCTTGGTCGAGTTGACGAGCATGCCCAGTCCGCCGTTCCCCGACAGCAGCCCCGGCTCCGGCGCGGCCCTCGCCGGAGCCGCCTCCTCCCCTGCGGCGCCGGCCCCGGCCAGGAGCAGCGGCAGCATGTCGCAGAGCGTGCCCGCCGCGCAGGGGTTCTCGGGGATGTCATCGACATCCGCCCAGGTGTGGTAGAAGTGCGAGAGTTCCAGGCATCCGCCCTGGGTCATGTCCTGGCTGCACCTCCCGCGGAAGTAGAGCTCGACATTGACCGCATAGGTGTACAGCGGGTTGTAGTCCCCCTGGTTCGCCATCTGCGCCACGCTCGGGTATTTCTGCTGGAACATCTGGACGGTTTTCAGGGGCGGGACCGGAACAGGGGCGGGACCGGCCCCCTGGCATCCGTCGCAGTAATGGCCGCCGGTGCTGTTACCGGAGCAGGAGTGCGTGTCGCAGTAGTGGCTGGAACCCTTGTAATTGCTGGATTCCGGGTCGTTCTCCGAGTGGTAGTCGCCGTACGTGCCGTTGCTGCCGGAGCAGTAGCTGGACGGATAGCAGGATTCGAGGCCGGTGGGGTCGCTGCCGGTGACGGGGTTGTCGGCGGCGTAGGTGTATCCGCCGAGTTCCTGAGGGCTGGCGGCTTCGAAGACGGGGTCGAGACTGATGAAGCTGCCGAGCGTCGGGTCGTACTTGCGGGCGCCGACGTCGGTGTAGCCGGTGGAGGTGTCCTGGGGCTTGCCCAGGTAGGAGTGTGTGGGGTCGGGCCAGGTGGTGGTGTTGGCGCTGGAACGGGGCTGGCCGTAGGGGGTGTACTGCTGACGGGCGACCTGCTGGGTGGTGGTGTCCATCGCCAGGGAAGCGGTGCCGTGCGGGTCGTTGAAGAGATACTTCGTGCCCCCGCCCGCGAGGCTGGAGTGGACCGCCACAGGGGCACCCGAGCCGCCGTGGCTGTAGGTGCGGACGGCGCCGAGCAGGGTGTTGGGGGTGACGCTGGTGTTGACGATGATCTCGGTGTCGCCGGCGAACAGGGTGGTCTGGCCGGGGTCGCGGCGGATGAGCTGGGTGCCGTCGGCGTCGTAGAGGTACTTGGTGGTGGTGGGGCTGGCGCCTCCCGTGTCCACCTGGGCGAGGTGGTTCTCGTCGTCCCAGGTCAACGTCTGGCCGGGGCCGCTGGTGGGGGTGCGGGTGTGGAGGTTGCCGATCTCGTCGTAGCCGAACCTGGTCGGGTTGGTGCCTCCCGTGGTGGCGGTGAGGGTGTGCGGCTGGGCGCCGGTGCTGGTGCAGCCGGTGGTGCAGCCGTCGGCGTAGGTCGTGGTGACGGTGGTGCCGGTGCTGCCGATGGCGTGGTCGACGCTCTGCTTGCGGTCGCCGACCGCGTCGTAGCTGAAGGACTGCCAGTACGAGCCGGCCGTGGTGGACAGGGTGCTGCTCGTCGGCGGGTTGGCCGCGCAGTTGTCCTTGGCGGTCCAGGCGTCGGTCAGCCGGTCGAGCGTGTCGTAGGAGTAGCACTGCTGGTCGGTGACGGTGTTGCCGGTTTCCGACTGCTGGTCGGTGGTGGAGGTCGGGTTGCCGGCGGCGTCGTAGGTGTACTTGGTGTCGTCCACCGTCGGACCGGGGGCCTGGGTCCGCTCCACGAGACGCTCGGTCGGTCGGCGGGTCTGGTCGTCGTAGCTGTAGGTCGCCCAGGCGGGGTTCGTCGACGGGCCGAACGTGACCCGGGAGAGCTCACCGTAGTTGGTGTACACGGTCGCGCCGACGTAGGTGCCGATGCTGCTGGCGGTGGTCGTCGGCTTGCCCAGTGCGTTCCGGCCGTAGGTGATGGTCTCGCTGTTCAGGCCCTGGGTGCGCGGGTCGGTCTGTGTCTTCAGCAGCTGGTCGTTGGTGGTGTACGTGTAGCTCGTGGTGTACGTCGACGGCAGCGGGGCCTCGGACGCAGGCAGCGTGATCTTGGTGCCGGTCGGTTTGCCGAGGGTGGTGTAGCCGGTGGTGGCCACCGTGTACCCGTCGGTCGTGCCCTGGACGTAGCGGGTGGAGGAGGTCGGCCGGCCGATGCGCAGGGTGTCGTAGGTCCAGGACGCGAACTGGAAGTTGGACTTGGACTTGTCGGTGCCGGTGAGCTTGCGGCCCAACAGGTCGTAGGTGTAATCGAGTTCGACCTTCTTGGCATCCGTGGTGGAGGTCAGGTTGCCCGCATCGTCGTATCCGTAGCTGCTTCCGCCCGCGTCCGGGTCGGTCTGGGACTTCTTGTGGCCGAGGAGGTCGTAGTCGAACGTCCATACCGACTTGTCGGGGCCCGTGACCTGATGCTGCTGTCCTGCGGCGGTGTAGCCATAGGTGGTGGCCGAGGTGGTACCACCCGTGGTGGCGAAGCCAGTGGCCGCGGTACCGGAAACGGTGGGCGCGACGGTGTACTGGTCGAGCTCGGTGGTCTGACCGCGCGCGTTGACGACCGTGGTGGTGGCGACCCCGCCCTTGGGCGGCAGGACGGTGGTCTTGTCCCCGGTGTAGGCGGTGGTCGTCGTCCAGGCCTTGACCCCGTCGTGTTCCTCGGTGACCAGGTCGGCCCGGCCCTGTCCGTCGTAGTCGGTGACGGTGGTGTTGGGGATGGAGACCTGGGAGACCGAGATCAGGCTGTTGCCGGGGCTGCCGGCCACGTTGTAGGCGTTGTTGGTGGCGACCGTCCAGCCGTGCGAGTCGGATTCGGTGTCGGAGACCGTGGTAGTGGAGTTCTCCGCGGTCGCCTGTACCTGCAGCGGGCGCAGCATCGCGTCGTACAGCGTTGTGCTGGTCTCGTAACCACCGCTGTCCAGCAATGCGTTGGTGGAGACGACCGAGGGAGCCGACTGCGACAGGGCGTAGGTGTAGGTCGTGTTCGCCGGTGCGCTGTTGGCCTTGCTCTCGTTGGGCAGCCATACACCGGTGATGCGGCCGAGCGCGTCATAGGTGAGCGAGGTGAGCAGGCCGGCCGCGTCCGTCTTGGATGTGGGCAGGCCCCGAGCCGGGTCCAGTGTGCTGCTTGCGAGCTGGCAGTCCTTGGACGACACGGTCACCGTGGAGCAGTCCGTGCCGGGTGTGACCTGGGTGATGGTCGTGCTGCTCGTGGGGAGCGCGCCGGTGGTGGGGGTGTAGGAGGTGTAGACGGTCTGGGCGAGGCTCTTGCCGTCGGGGGAGACCGAGTGGGGAGTACGGGTGGCCTTGGTGGTGCGGCCGTAGGAGTCGTAGGTGGTGACGGCCTGGTCCAAGAACTTGGTGGCGGTGGCGCCGCTGGCTGCGGACGCCTGCTGGTCCAGCGTGGCGTCGCCGATCTCGGGGAGTGCCGGATTCTGCTGGCCGTCGCCGTCGTAGGCGAAGGCGTTGTGGTCGTAGGAAGTACGGACGTCGGAGAGCAGGGTGCCGCTCGGGGTGGCGCCGGCGCTGGAGCAGTCCTGGGACGTGGAGATGACCTCTGCGGGCAGCACCAGGGTGCTCGGGCTGCCGGTGAGGTAGCGGGTGTAGGTGCACTTGGAGACGTTGGCGCTGTCGGTGGGCTCGCCCCGGTCGTCGACCTGGACCGGCATGCCGGTGGTCGACTTGCCCAGCGTCCGGTTGTAGAAGGTGTCGGTCTCGGTCTTGCGCCAGCCGTACGACACCGCTTCGCGGGTCAGTGTCTTGGCGGGGCGGACCATCAGGGCCGTCAGGTCCGGCAGACCGCTGCGGTTGCGGCTGGCCGTGGGTCCGATGATCGTGGGCACGTTGACGACGGCCTTGGCCAGACTGCCGCCGGAGGCGGAGTAGGTGTCGGTCTCGAAGGCCTGGCCGGCCAGCGCGTCGTCGTCCGCGACCGAGGTCGCGCCGTCCTGGCTGGTCAGATCCGGCACCGAACGGGTCTTGCCGCCGGGCAGGGTGTCGCCGTTCATGCCCAGGAAGTAGTACGTCTTCGTGAGCGTCTTCTGGTCGTGCACCTTGGTGCCGTCGGTGTAGTGGAACACGTTCGGGTCACCGGTGGTGACGTCCACCTCCGGGTAGCCGCGGAACTGGCCCCAGGTGCGGTTCTTGGCCTTGACGACCTCGTTGTCGTCGTAGTGCCAGCCGGGGTTGCCCTTGTAGGCGTAGTCGGTCTCCAGCTCCGGCTGGGTGCCGTCCTGGTAGGAGTTGTGCGGGTCGGTGGTGACGACCGAGGTGACCTTGTACTTGTAGAACCAGTCCAACCAGGGCGCCGGCTGCCCGTCGGGGGTCCAGTACACGGGGAAGCAGGACAGGGTGTTGGTGGAGGCGAAGGTCTTGGCCGCCGCGTCGGTGGGGTCGTTCGGGTCGCTGGCCGGGGCGCTGGAGCAGTTCGGCCGGTCGTAGGTGACCGTCGTCTGCGCGCCGGTCTCGCTGGTGACCGTCTGGATCCGGTCGTGGTACATCAGCGGCATCTGCGGGATCGTCCCGACCCGGTTGGGAAGCTGCAGCGGCGGGTCGAAACTCACCGCCGGAGTCGACGTGCCGCCCGACGCGCCGCCCAGGGTGTCCAGGCCCGTGTGCTGGACGGAGTCCAGCCACAGGGTGGGGGCGTGGTCGCCGCCGTCGGGGAAGGACTGGGTGAAGGTGTACTTGTCGACCTGCTTGGTGGTCCCGCCGGTCTGGATCTGGGTGGTGATCGAGGTCAGGCGCTTGCGCGACCAGAAACTCGGGCCGTGGTTGGTGCAGTTCGTCGAGCCCGATGTGCAGTTCAGGTCCACCGGTACGTCCGGCCAGTACGCGGCGTTGGCGGGGGTGAACTGACTGTCGGCGCAGGTATTGCCGGCCGGGGTACCCGGGATGCAGCGCTCGGCGGTGTCGAAGAGGATCTGCTCCGGGGCGGTGCCGGAGTAGACCGTCGAGGACGTCATGCCGTAGTCGATCCGGGACAGGGCGCCGCCGCGCGTGTAGGCGACGGCGGTGTCCTTCGTGTCCGCGCCGTAGTAGCCGGTCTCCGGGCTGTAGTACCAGGCGGTGGCGTTCCCGTGCGAGTCCACCACGTAGTCCAGGTTGAACCGGTAGCCCAGCGTGCAGGCCGTGTCGGCGAAGGTCGTGCTGTCCGGACACGCCGACACCCCGCTGTGCGCGTGGTAGACGGGCTGGGTCCACGCTGACTTGGTCTCGTCCTTGCCGCTGGACCAGCCCGGCAGCCGGTTCAGGCCGAAGAAGTACTGCACCCCGGCCTCGGTGACCTTGAAGTACTCCTTGTTGTCGGTGCCGTTCGTGGCACCGGTCAGGTCCTCGATCTTGGTGGTGGAGTCGTCGCCGGCGGGGCGGAAGGTCTTGGTGGCGTCGTCGTAGACGATGTCGGTGGACTTGCCGTTGAGCGAGAGGGTGAGGATCTGTCCCGCCCAGCACTGGTCGCCGTCGTTGTCCGGGGCTCCGGAGGAGGAGTCGTCCTTGCAGGACTTGTAGGTGCGCTCGATGTAGTTCTCGGTGGAGCTCCAGCCGTCTCCCAGCCAGGAGGACTGGTTGTTGGTGCCCTCGGTGCGCGCGTCCTGGGTGGAGGAGTTGTAGGAAAGACCGACGTTCGGTGCCGCGCCGCCGATCGCCGGGGGCACCGAAATGGGGTAGCTGTAGGTGAACGCGCCCGTGTTCCCCGAGGTCGACCAGGAGCCGCCCGGTGACAGGCTGGTCGCCGAGTAGTCGCCGGAGGAGCCCGACGTGCCGGAGGTCGCCGCCATGACCACCATGGCGCCGGACGATGCCGTGGCCGAGCGGGCGAAAAGTCCGGCTCCCGGACCGGCGGGTTCTGCCGCGGGCACGGAGACCTGCGCGGACAGCGGCGTTCCTGGTGCGGTCCGCACCGCGGTCTGGGCCTGGCACTTGGCCAGCTTCGGCGTGGTCAGCGCGCACGCGGGCAGCTGGACCAGGTGCAAGCGCGCGGCGAAGTCACCGCCGAAGGCGTAGCGGAACGAGGAGTCGTCCACCCGCAGTGAGACCTTCCCGCTGCCGGGGCCAGTGCGCCGCAGGGTGAAGAGCAGGCCGTGGACGCCGGCGGCGCGTGCGGTCTTCTGCTCCAGCACGGTCACCCGCACGCGCTGTGATCCGGTGACGGCGGTCGCCTGCGGCCGCACGCCCGCGCCGGCACCCAGCAGGACGGGCGTCCTTCCGGCCCGTACCTGGGTGGCCTCGGCGGTCAGCCGCGTGGCGGCGGCCGCGACGGGCAGGGTGACCACCGCGCTGCTCGGTGCGGGCAACGTGGCGTGCGCCGTGGGGTCGAAGTGCTTGAAAGCCTTGTGCGGGGAGACCTGCTTGGGCTTCTCAAGGGTGAAGGGGATCCGCTTGTCGTGGGGCACGGCGGGAGCCGACACCTGGTGGTGCGTGGTGGTGGCCGCCGCGGCCACGCCCGTGGGCAGCAGCCCCGCGATCAGAGCGCCGACCGCAGCCAGTGTCGTACGACGAAACCCCGTTCTTCGCACCATGGTGTGCGTTCCCCTCCCAAAACCATGGACACCCAACTCGTCCTGGAATCAGGCGGATTGAGGGTGCGTAAAAGGGGAGACAGCGCAGATCCAATCCCCCGTGGAACCTTCACGCTAGGGCCTGTGATCGACACAGCATGCAAAGGATCTCCACACGAAGAGCAAAGGAATCGCCCAGCCGGGCACTCAAGTTGACCTGGATCCGTCAAAACGGGCTGTGCGCGAGCACCCAGCGGTCAAGCCGTGGTGGACCCCCGCGACGGTCGACGCTGAGAATGCCTTCACCGTGCTGGAGCTGCACGCCGCCCACCTGGCGCGCACCATCGATCTGCGTGCCGCACCCGACCTCGGCCCGACAGAGGAACAGCCGCGCGTCCACCTCGACGCCGAGTGGCGCCTGGAGAGGACGTCGCCCCCTCCAGGCACCCCTGATCCCACACCGTTGGATCCGGATTCCGGGCCGTCGGCCCCGCACCCGCTGTGGTTCAGTGCTTCTTCGCGATGAACAGCCGGCCCGTGGGGAACCGGTGCGGCAGGCACCGGACGTCCGAGAAGCCCGCCGACAGCAGCTTGTCGGTCCACTCCTGCTCGTTGAGCAGCCGCCGACGCATGAACTGCTGGTGGTAATACGTCACGATCGCGCTGAACCGGCGCTCCCTCGGGTCGGGCACGTACGGCACCGCCTCCGTGAGCGCCATCATGCCGCCCGGCCGCAACGCGTCCCGGCAATTGGCCAGGGTCCGGTCGGCGATGTCCTCCTCCTCGGGCATCATGTCGTGGAAGACGAACCCGGCGTGCACCACGTCGGCGTCCTTCACCGGCGTCGGGTCGGAGGCCACCGACTGGATCGACCGCTCGTACACGGTGATCCGGTCGGCCACCCCCGCTCGCTCGGCCGCCAGCTGCGCCTCCCGGCACGCCTCGGCGTCCAGGTCGAGCGCCACGGCCGTGGTGTCCTTCAGGGTCAGCATGATCTCGATGAGCAGCCGGGCGGTGCCCGCGCCGAGGTCGACCACATGCGAGGGACGGGCGTCGAGGATGGTCTGCAGCGCCACGGGATAGAAGCCGAACGAACCCATCCACTGCGAACTCACGGCGACCTGCCGGCCGTCGCGGCTGTGCCGCTTGCCGGCGGCCACGTTGTCGGTGAGGAACTCGACCGCGTTCTCCACGAAGGGCCGGTTCGCGTTGAGCGCCCAGGACAGGTACCCGGACTCGTACAGGATCTGGTCGAAGTCCGACGCCACCTGGTACGTCCCGTCCGACTCGACCACCAGCGCCGCCGAGGCCAGAGCCTCCAGGTAGTTGGCCACGCTCTGCCTCGGCAGCCCGGTGGCCGACACCAGCTGCTCGACGTCGACCCGCTGGCCCTTGTCGATGTGCGGCAGCACCCCGATCCGGTCGCCGATCTCCAGCAGCGCGGCCGCTCCCGCCGCGTCCGCTGCGGTCTCGCGGGCCGGGTTCTGGTTGGCTGTCATCCAGGGGTTCCTTTCAGTATTTTCTCGATCACTGTCGGAATTTCTCGAACAGATCGACCAGCGACTTTCGGAGTTGCCGCCTGCAGGTCGGTCACGGATGCCGCGTCTCCCGGAGCATGCGGTTGACGACACGGCTGATCTCGGCCGCGTTGCGCGGCCAGTACATCTCGTTGTGGGCGCAGGCGATGTCGAAGCGCTGGACGTGACCGTCGACGTACTCGTGCCACAGCACGTCCATTTCCGCGTCCAGATGGCGTTTGTCGTGGGTCTCCGGATCGAGGAGCGCGTTGAAGAAGACGACATCGCCGCGGTACCGGGGCGAGGTGTAGCGCCGCATCTGCTCCAGGTGCTCGATGAAGATCTCCGAAGCGGTGCCGACCAGGAACTCGTACTCCTCCATTCCCTTGAGGTGGCCCATGTAGTTGACGAGGAACATCCGCACCATGTCCTCGTCGAGGAGTTCGAGGTCGGCGAAGTGGCTGGCGGGCGCCGAGTCCAGCAGCGCGAGCAGGGCGACCTCCTCGCCGCGGCGCTGCAGCTCCGCGGCCATCGCGTGGGCCAGGGTGCCGCCGAAGGACCAGCCGAGCAGGTAGTACGGTCCGTTCGGCTGGACGTCCCGCACCTGCCGCACATAGTCCTCGACCATGTCCTCGATGGAGGTCGCCCGGGGCGTGACCCCGTCGAAGCCGCGCGCCTGGATGCCGTAGAGCGGCCAGGACGGGTCGATGTGCCGCCCGAAGCTCAGGTAGGGCCAGCTCAGGCCGCCACCGGGGTGCAGCCACCACAGCGGGGGCCTGTCCCCCTCGGTGCGGATCGGCAGGAGGGCGGCGAACGGGTCCTCGAAGCCCACCTGTGCGTCCGCGGACAGCTGCGCCGCCAGTTCGGCCACCGTGGGGTACTGGAACACCGTCCGGATCGGGACCTCCATGCCCAGCTTCTCGTGGATCTGCCAGACCAGGCGGGTCAGCCGCAGCGAGTGGCCGCCGCAGGCGAAGAAGTCGTCGTCGATCCCGATCCGGTCCAGGCCCAGCACCTCGGCGAACAACCCGGCCAGCGCCTCCTCGCGCGGTGTGCGCGGGGCGCGGTACTCACCGCCGGTCGGGTCGGGGTCGGGCAGTGCGGCGCGGTCCACCTTCCCGTTCTTGGTGAGCGGCAGCCGGTCGAGGAGCATGATCTCGCTCGGCACCATGAACGCCGGCAGTTCGCGGGTCAGTTCCTCGCGCAGTCGCGACGGCAGCCGGGACGCACGGCCGGAGACCGCGGGCGTGTTGACGAGCCGCCCGGACGGCGTCGGTGCGGGCCGGTACACGCCGTCGCAGACAGGGGCGTCGACGTCGGGCAGCAGCACCGCCTCGAAGTGCTCCGCCGACTCCGGCGACCAGGTGCAGTACACCGCGAGCCCCTGTGCGGTGCCCCAGGCCTCCAGCTCGGCCGGGTCCAGCGCGCCCCGGTCGTCGATCGGACCGCCCCACTCGCCGGCCTCGGTGACCAGCCTGGCGTTCGGTACCCGGGTGAGGCGGACCCGGCCGTGCCGCGCGAGCGCGGTCGCCACGTCGGACAGCTGGTGGACGTCGCTACCCCAGGCCGCCACGGGCAGGTCCGCGAGGTCCAGGGCCCGGTTCGGGCCCTTGTGCAGTACGACCTCGTAGCGGTGACGGGTCAGCTCGTTGTGGTGGCTGCCCTGCTTGAGGCGGATGTCGGTGGCGACCACGTCCGGATGCGTGTCGGCCCACTGCGTGAAGTAGTCCGGATCGATGACCAGTTCCTTCTCGTCCACCAGCGCGCGGGACACCGCGGCCTGCACGGCGGCGGCCCGGTCGTCCGGGTGCCGCGAGCGGTGGACCGCCGCGGTGAACGCCTTCTGGGTGCGGTGGTTGCGGATGTCACCGACGACGATCCGCCCGCCCGGGGCCAGCCTGGCCAGCGCGATGTCGAGCACCCTGGCGAGGTAGTCGGCGTCCGGGAAGTACGACACGATCGAGTTGAGGATCACCGTGTCGAAGTGCGCGAGGGGAAGGTCGCCCGCCTCGTCGGCGGGCCCGCAGCGCAGGGTCACCTTGTCCGACAGTCGCCGGTCGGCGCCGACCTGGGCCCGCAGCCGCTCGATGACGGGGCGGAGAAGTCGGTGCCCCAGTACTCCGTCACCTCCGGCGCGAGCGGTCCCAGCAGCAGGCCCGAACCGACGCCGATCTCCAGCACCCGCCGCGGGCGCAGCGCGCGCACCCGCCCCACCATGGCGTCCCGCCACGCCCGCATCTCGGGCAACGGGATGGCCTGACCGGTGTAGGAGCTGTTCCACCCGGTGAAGTCGTCGCCGACTCCGCCCAGGTCCACCTCGGTCTCGCCGTACACGGAGTCGTAGATCTCGCGCCACTCCCCGACCTGCTGGTCGGCCTCGTCGTCGGACGACCCCGTCGCATCGGGCACCACGTAGGCGACGAGGTGCCGTTCGCCGAGCCGGTCCTCGCGGCCGACCACGACCGCCTGTGCCACGCCCTCGCGCCTGCGCAGCGCCGTCTCGACCTCACCCGGCTCCACCCGGAAACCCTGGATCTTGATCTGGTCGTCCACCCGGCCGACGTATTCCAGATGCCCGGCGGAACTCCAGCGCACCAGGTCGCCGGTGCGGTACATGCGCGCCCCGGGCGACCCGAACGGGTCGGCGACGAACCGCCCACCGGTCAGGCCCGGGCGGCCCGCGTACCCACGAGCCACGCCGGCGCCCCCGATGTACAGCTCCCCGACCACGCCGGGCGGCACGGGCTGGAGCCGCTCGTCCAGGACATGCAGGACGGTGCCCTGCATGGGGCCACCGATCGGCACCGGGTCGGCGCAGTCGTCGACCGAGGTCATCCGGTACCTGGCGGCGAACGCCGTGGTCTCCGTCGGCCCGTACCCGTTCACCACGGTGAGACCGGGGCAGGCACCGAGCACCTGGCGGACGGCGGAGGGCGGCATGACCTCACCGCCCGCCCACACCTCGGCCACTCCGGCAAAACACTCCGGGTGCTGCTCGACCATCACGGCGAACAGGCCCGTGGTCAGGCACACGTCGGTCACTTCGCGCTCCGCGATCACGGCGGCCAGCACCGCGGTGTCCAGCTGACCGGCGGCCGCCACCACAGCGGTGCCGCCGTTGAGCAGCGGCACCCACAGCTCGTAGGTGGCCGCGTCGAACGTGTGCGCCGAGTGGATCAGGACGCGACGGTACGTCCCGTCGGCCCAGCAGGCGTCGAGCGCGAGGTCGACCACGTTCCGGTGGGTCACCTCGACACCCTTGGGCTGGCCCGTGGAGCCGGAGGTGTACATCACGTACGCGGTGCTGTGCTCCCCGACAGCGATTTCGGGTGCCGAGTCCGGGTGAGCGGTGAGGTCCTCGCCCACGAGGGTGTCGTCCACTACGACGGCGGGGGTGAGGTCGGCGAGCATGAACTCGATGCGCTCGGGCGGATAGGTGGGGTCGACCGGCACGTAGGCGGCGCCCGTCTTCAGCACCCCGAGGATCGCCGCGACCAGCAGGGGCGAGCGGTCCAGCAGGAGCGCCACGCGGCTGTGCGGCTGTGCGCCCTTCGCTCGGAGGTGGTGGGCGATGCGGTTGGACCAGCGGTCCAGTTCGGCGTAGGTCCAGCTTTGTGCGCCGTCCGCGGAGACCAGAGCGGTCGCGTCCGGGTCGACGGCTGCCGCGGCGGCGAACCGCTGGTGAACGGTGCCGGCCTCGAACCCGGCGTCCCGCCCCTGGCCGCCCCACCGGGTGAGCGTCGCGCGCTCACCGCCCGCAAGGATGTCCACCGACCCGATGGGCGTGTCCGGGGCGGCCACCACCTGCCGCAGGAAGTGCATCCAGCGGTCCAGCATCGTGGTGATCGTCCCGGCGTCGAAGAGCTCGGTCGCGTACTCCGCGAACCCCTCGATCCGGGACCGTGCGCCGGCGTCGTCCTGTTCGCCGAGGTTGATGGACAGGTCGAAGTGCGCGACACCCGGGCTGAACAGCTCCTCGGTCACGCTCAGGCCCGGCAGGGTGAACTCCGCTGCCGCGTTGTTCTGCAGCACCAGGAGCACCTGGAAGAGCGAGTGGTGCGCGGTCGAGCGCACCGGGTTCAGCACCTCGACCAGGTGCTCGAAGGGAATGTCCTGGTGGTCGTACGCGGCGAGGCTCATCTCCCGCACCCGGCCGACGAGTTCGGCGAAACCCGGGTCACCTGAGGTGTCCGCGCGCAGCACCCAGGTGTTGACGAAGAAGCCGACCAGTCCGTTGAGTGCCTCGTCGGTACGGCCCGCGATCGGCGAACCGATCGGCACGTCCGCGCCCACACCCAGTCTGGTGAACAACGCCGCGAGCCCGGCTTGCAGCACCATCGACACAGTGGCGCCGGTCTCCCGGGCCAACCGCCGGATGCCCTCGGTCAGTTCCTCGTCGAGTTCGATCGGAACCAGGTCGCCCTCGAAGGACGCCACCGCGGGTCGTGACCGGTCGGCCGGCAGCTCGATGGCTTCCGGCAGGCCGGCCAGGTGGGTGGTCCAGTAGTCCAGTTGACGCCGGTACAGGCTGTCCGGGGTGTCGCTGTCCCCCAGCAGGTCCCTTTGCCACAGGGTGTAGTCCGCGTACTGCACCGGCAGCGGTTCCCACTCCGGCTGCCGGCCGTCACGGCGGGCCTCGTAGGCGGTGATGAGGTCCTGCGCCAACGGGCGGGCGGACCAGCCGTCGGACGCGATGTGGTGCGCGCCGATCAGGAACACCGACTCGCTCGCGCTGAGCCGGAACAACCACGCGCGGATCGGGATCTCGGCCGCCAGGTCGAACGGCAGACGCGCCGCTTCCCGCAGGGTGTCGGGGAGTTCGGCCTCGGTGACCTCGCGTTCCTCCCAGGGCACCTGGATCGCGGTCGGCGGGAGGACCTGCTGGTAGGGCTGCCCGGCGTCCTCGCCGAAGACGGTGCGCAGAGACTCGTGCCGCACCACGACGTCACGCAGGGCCCCGCGCAGTGCGGCCGCGTCGAGGTCACCGCGCATCCGCAGGGCCAGGGAGACGTTGTACGTCGCCGACGGCCCCTCGAACCGGTGGATGAACCACAGCCGCTGCTGGGCGAAGGAGACCGGAAGCCGCTCCGGCCTGACCTGGGGGACCAAGGGCGGCCGACCGGTGCTCGCGGTCGTCAGATGTGCCGCCAGCTCGGCGACCGTGGGCGCCTGGAAGACGACCCGGATCGGGATCTCCACGCCGTGCTCGGCTCGGATACGGCTGACCAGCTTGGTCGCCAGCAGCGAGTGGCCGCCGATGGTGAAGAAGTTGTCGTCCACGCCGACCCGGTCGAGTCCGAGCACCGCGGCGAACAGCGCGCACAGCGACTCCTCCTCCGGTGTCGACGGAGCGCGGCCGCTGCTGCCCGCCGAGTAGTCCGGCACGGGCAGCGCGCGCCGGTCCGGTTTGCCGTTGTCCGTCAGCGGCACGCTGCCGATCGGCACGATCGCGGACGGCACCATGTACTCGGGCAGGGTCTCGCGGAGGTGCGCGCGCAGGGTGGGCAGCAGCGCGGTGATGCCGCTCGCGACCGCGGGATTGTTGACCGGCGCCCGGTCCCCTTGCCCTGGCACGTACGACCCGGTCAGGATCCGGCCGGCCACCGGGCCGTCCCGGAAGACGAGCACGTCCACCTGGTCGACCGCGTGCGCCGAGAGCGTCACGAGCGCTTCCCATCCGTGCCGCTCGGCCCACGTGCGGATCGCGGGCGGGTCCAGCGGCGGGACCGTCGGCGCGCCGGAGTCCTCCTGGCCCAACTCGCGTGCCGCCGCGGCTTCTTCGGTCAGGCGCGCGTTCGGGACGCCGGTGATGCGTACGACTGCTTCGTCGTGGTCGGTGAGGCGATCGAGGTCTCCGTCCCACACCAAGGAGGAAACGGCCGCCAAGGACAACACGTCACCCGACTTGTGCAGCACGACCTCGTAGCGGTGCCGGGTCAGCTCGTTGTGGGCGCCGCCCTCCTTGACCCGCACGTCGACGGCAGCTCCCCCGGCACGGTCGGCCCAGCGCAGGAACCACTCCGGGTCGACCACCAGTTCCTTCTCCAGCAGCACGGCCTGCTCCACCGCGCCGGCCAGCACGGCCGGTGTGGCATCCGGGTGCTTGGCCCGCTGGACGCCCGTCTGCAGGACCCGCAGGGACGCCGCCCGCCGGATGTCGCCGAGGACGATCCGGCCACCCGGCGCGAGCAGTTCCCAGGCTCCGTTCAGGACCTGCTCCAGGTACCGCTCGTTCGGGAAGTACTGCACGACCGAGTTCAGCACCACCGTGTCGAACCCATCACGCGGAAGGTCGGACAGATCGTCGGCCGCCTGGCACCGCAGCTCGACCCGCTCCGCCAGGCCCGCCTCCGCCACCTGCTGCCGCAGCCGCTCGATCACCTGCGCCGAGAAGTCCGTGGCCCAGTACTCCTCGACCTGGCCCGCGATATGTGCGAGCAAGAGACCTGAGCCGACACCGAGTTCAAGGACCCGCTTCGGTGACCAGCACAGCACGCGGTCCACCGCCGCATCCCGCCAGGCACGCATCTCCTCCAGCGGGATCGGCTCACCGGTGAAGGCGCTGTTCCAGCCGGTGAAGTCCTCGCCGAACTCCTTGTCGGCGCCGCTGGAATACGCCTGGTCGTAGACCTCCTGCCACTCCCCGACCTGCTCGTCCGCCCCGCCCGCGCTGTCCAGTGCGCCGGGGTCCGCGACGACGTACGCGACCAGGCGCAGGTCGCCCGGCTGATCCTCCCGCGCGGTGACGATGGCCTGGCGGACAGCCGGATGGCGGGCCAGGGCGTGCTCGATCTCGCCGGGTTCGATGCGGAATCCACGCAGCTTGACCTGGTTGTCGGCGCGGCCGAGGAAGCAGATGTTCCCGTCCGGGAAGAAGCTGGCCCGGTCACCGGTCCGGTAGAGCCGGTCACCCTCCCGCTCGCTGAACGGATCGCGGACGAAGCGCTCCGCCGTCAGATCCGGCCGGTTGACATAGCCGACGCACAGGCAGTCCCCACCGATGTACAGATCGCCCTCGACACCGACCGGACACGGCTCCATGTCCTCGTCGAGGACGTAATAGCGCGCGTTGTCGATGGGACGGCCGTAAGGAATGCTGCGCCAGTCCGGGTCGATCTCGCGCACGCGGAAGTAGTTGGACCACACCGTCGCCTCGGTGGCCCCACCAAGGCTGATGATCTCCGCGCTCCGGAACACCTTGCGAATCTCGTCCGGCAGCGACAACGGCGTGTAGTCACCGGAGAGGAACACCAGGCGGAGGTCGTCGGTTCCCTCCCACTCGTCCTTCTGGGACAGCAGGGGAGGAAGCTGGTTGAGGGTGGTGGGCACCGAGTCCCAGAAGGTGATCGGCTCGGTGAGCAGAACGTCGAGCAGCAGCTCGGGATCGCGCTGCTCGGCCTCGTCGGCGACGTACAGACCGCCGCCGCAACCCAGCAGACCGAAGATGTCGAAGACGGAGAGGTCGAAGCCGAGCGAGGTGACACACAGGGCCACGTCGTCGGGGCCGAAGTCGAACGTGCGATAACACCAGTTGAGCAGGTTGTGCACCGGGCGATGGGTCACCACCACGCCCTTGGGCTTACCCGTGCTGCCGGAGGTGAAGACGACATACGCGGTGTTGTCCGGCCCGGCGACCGGCTCAGGATCGGGAAGCGCCGCCTGCGCCGCCTCGGCCCCGTCCACCTCGACGAGCTGGACGCCCTCAGGGAGAGCCAGGGGTTCGGTTTCCGAGGTGGACAACACGAGGTGTGCCCCGGTGTCGGCGAGCATGCCGGCGACGCGGTCGGCCGGCAGCGACGGTTCCAGGGGCAGGTAGGCGCCGCCGGCCTTGAGCACGCCGAACACCGCGGCGACCATGATCGGGCCGCGGCGGATGCCGATGCCGACCACGGTCTCCGGGCCGACTCCGCGCTCCTTGAGGTCCCAGGCGATCCGGTTCGCCCGCTGGTTCAGCTCGCCGTAGGTCATGGTCCCGCCGGCCCAGCGGATCGCGATCGCGTCCGGCCGTAGTCTCGCCTGCTCCTCGAAGAGGAGATGGAGCGGGCCCGGGCAGGGGAAGTCGCGGGCCGTGTCGTTCCACTCGACGAGGATCTTGTGGCGCTCATCCGCGTCGAGCGGGCGGCCCGCGGCGTCCGGCAGTGCTGCCTCAGTCCCGACGGCCGGCACGTCGACGGCGCCGACGGTGATCCCGGGGTCGGCGACCACCTGCTCCACCACGCGCACGAACCGCGCCGCGATCTCCTCCACCGTCGAGCGGTCGAAGAGGTCGGTGGCGTACTCGATCTCCCCCATCACCGAACCGTCGGACTCGTCCGGCGCCAGGTTGAAGAACAGGTCGAACTTGGCGGTGCCGGTCGGGATGGGCTCCATCGACACCGTCACACCCGGCATGTCCAGTTCCGGCGGCTCGTTGTTCTGCCACGCGAGCACCACCTGGAACAGCGGATGGTGCGCGGCCGACCGCTCCGGCCGCAGCAACTCGAGCAGTCTTTCGAACGGGACGTCCTGGTTCTCGTACGCCGCGAGCGCCTTCTGCCGGACCTGTCCCAGCACCCGCTCGAACGAGGAGTCGGAGGACAGCCGGACCCGCAGCACCCAGGAGTTGACGAAGAACCCCACCAGATCGTTCAGTGCCTCGTCGGTGCGCCCCGCGATCGGCGAGCCGACCGTCACGTCATCACCGCTGCCCATCCGGTGCAGCAACACGGTCAGCGCGGCCTGGAACACCATCGACACCGTCGCACCGTGCGCGCGGGCCATCGCCTCGACCCGCGTCCGCGTCTCGGTCGAGAGGCCGATCTCCACCGATCCGCCCCGGTGGCTCGCCACCTCGGGCCGGGGACGGTCCAGCGGCAGCGGCAACGGCTTCGACACGCCGGCGAGTTCCTCGCGCCAGTACGCCGCCTGGACCGACAGGAGGCTTTCCGGGTCTGTCAGGTCCCCCAGTTCCTCCCGCTGCCACACCGCGTAGTCCGCGTACTGCACCGGCAGTTCCGTCCACTCCGGCGCACGACCGGCCACCCGCGCGCGGTACGCGACGGACACGTCCCGCGCCAGCGGCGCCAAGGACGCACCGTCACCGGCGATGTGATGGATCACCAGCACCAGCAGGAACTCTTCGTCACCGCTCTGGACGAGGCTTCCGCGCAGCGGTACGTCGGCCGACAGGTCGAACCAGCCGCTCGTGACCGAGGAGATCACACCGGGCACCCGGTCAGGAGCCACCCGCCCCCAGTCCTTCCAGGGCAGCTCGACCTCGACCGGGTCGAGGATGCGCTGGAACGGCTCGCCGTCCACTTCGCCGAAGACCGTGCGCAGGACCTCGTGGCGTGCCATCACGTCCTGGAACGCCGTACGTAACGCGGCCGCGTCCGGCGTTCCGTGGAACCGCAGGAGCAGCGGGATGTTGTACGTCGAGGACGGGCCCTCGAAGCGGGTGATGAACCAGATGCGACGCTGCGCGTACGACAGGGGAATCATTTCCTCGTTCACCTTTCGATCACTCTGCGCAACTGCTTTCGAGAGGCCGGCAGCGCCTGCCCGCCCAGCGCGAGGAAACCGTCATCAGATCAACGGGGCACTCATCGCACCCACGTTAGGGCGGCTCGGGGAATTGGCCACCGAGGTGAAAGAAGTTGGTCAGAGATCGCACTTCGGAAGGCCGGACGGCCTGACCAGAGCTGTGCACCCGGTGACCGGGCTTCCGTGCCCCGTGGGAGTGAAATTCTCTGCCCCTCGGACGAAGCGCGCTGGTGCTGCCTCAGTTACCACGTCTATTTCGTCGAGTGTGCTGTGCAGAACTGTCCCTAGGAAACCGGAGGCCGAGTGCGCGCACTACCTTCCCGAAACCGTTGGGTCCCCCGGAGCGCCATGGCTCTGGCGGCGGCCCTCGGTCTGCTGTCCGCGACCGCGGCGCACGGAGCGGAGAACCGGCCGGCCGCCAAGCCCAGGACTCCGGTCCAGGCGTACGGCAAGGTCCACGTCTGCGGCACGCACCTGTGCTCCGCATCGGGCAAGCCGGTCCAGCTGCGCGGTATGAGTTCGCACGGTACGCAGTGGTTCGCCCACTGTCTGAGCGACCGCGCCCTGGACGTGCTGGCGCACGACTGGAAGGCGAGCGTCCTGCGTGTCGCGACGTACGCGCGCCAGGGCGGGTACGAGTCGGATCCCAAGAAGTTCACCGCCCTGGTGGACCGGTTGATCGAGCGGGCGAGCGCCCGTGGCATGTACGTCATCGTCGACTGGCACATGCTCAACCCGGGAGATCCGTACCAGGACCTCGAGAACGCGAAGAAGTTCTTCAAGGACATCGCGCGGCGGCACAAGAACGCGCCCAATGTGATCTACGAACTCGCCAACGAGCCCCACAGTGTGAACTGGCCGACCATCAAGAGCTACGCGGAAAAGCTCATTCCGGTGATCCGCTCCCAGGACCCCGACAGCGTGATCCTCGTCCCGACGCCCGGCTGGTCCACCTTCAGCGCGTCCGAGGGTTCCGACGAGCGGACGGTCGTCAACGATCCCGTTGCCGCGAAGAACATCATGTACACCTTTCACTTCTACGCGCGAGTAGCGGCGCAGGGGTACATGGAAATCCTGGACCGTGCCTCGTCCAAGCTCCCGGTTTTCGTCACCGAGTGGGGAATCGCGTCGTGGTCGGGCTACGGCAGCGACCACGCCATGGCGCAGAAGTGGGTCGACCTGATGGCGAAGAAGAAGATCGGCTGGACGAACTGGAGCTACTCCGACCACGACCGGGAACACGCGGTCTTCAAGGACGGCACCTGTCGTGCCGGCGCCTTCTCCCGCTCCGACGCCCTCACGTCGAACGGCGCCTGGATCCGGAAACGGATCAGAGGCTGAGGTCGCCGTACCCGCCGGGAAGACCCGGGAGACCCAGAAGACGCCGAGAGGTCCTCAGAGCCCAGATCCGGGCTCTGAGGACCTCGTCGTGGTGCACGCTCCCCCGAGGTGCTCGTTTCACGCTCCCCCGAGATTCTCCGCGGGCTCCATCAGCTTCCTCGGCGCGATGACGGGAACCCGCGCCTTGCTCGTGGCACGCGGCTGGACGAGGACGCGGCCCACGATCACGGCGTAGAACAGGCCGGAGGCCAGCACCATGAAGAAGTCCGGCGGGTACAGGGTGACGGTTCGCCAGATCGCGCCGCACACCCACAGGAGAGCCGTACCGCCGTTCCAGCCCCAGACACCGATCCAGAACCGTCGGTTCGTGCTCCGGCCCGCGGCCGCCGAGCCGGTCGGCCGCCAGGACTGGCGCCTGCCGCGCACGATGTCCCAGATGGCGAACAGGTGCGCCCAGCCGTACAGCAGGCGCACGGCCCATGCCTCGAGCCGGTAGCGGCACCGGTGCCACCAAGGGAAGATCAGCACCGTGTAGATGACGCTGGGAAGGACCAGCACCGTGTTCACGGCCTTGAGCTTGTCGGGCATGGCCACCAGCAGCACGATCGGGATCAGCGGCGCCACGAAGGTGAAGAGTGCCGTGTGGAGGTAGTAGAAGAAGCCGGACACGTAGCAGAGCCGGGTGGTGAGCCGGAGCTTCGTGTCCCAGAACTTCTTGCTTCCCAGCAGGCTCATGGATCCGGCGCACCAGCGGTACTGCTGGTGGTAGAACGCGCTCACGTTGTCCGGGCAGTTGCCGGTGGCGAGCGGGATCGGCACATAGCGCAGGGCCCAGCCGAGGCGACGCAGGTCGAAGCCCGTGTGCACGTCCTCCGAGTGCTCGATCAGGGTGGTGCCGCCGTTGGCCTCCAGCGCTGTGCGCCGGTACACGGCGCAGCTCCCCACACAGATGGCGCCGCCATGACGCTGACGGGACATCTGGACCGCCCGGTAGAACAACTCCTGGACGGAACCCGCACCGCGCTCGATCCACGTCTGCCGGTCGAGCACGCGGAAGTACTGGGGTGACTGGACGATGCCGAGTTCCGGGTCCTGCTCCATGTAGGGCAGCAGCTCCTCCAGGAGGTCCGCCCGGGGAGCGAAGTCGGCGTCGAGGATGAGGATGTACTCCTCGTCGGAGATCCCCAGCCCGTAGTGCAGGTTGCCGGCCTTCTTGAACCAGCCCCGGTTGGGCCGGCTCCCGTAGACGAAGCCGAACCTCTCGGCCATGGCGGCGAGTTCCGGGTTCGCGGAGTCGTCGAGCACGTACGGGGTGGCCTTGCCGGGGTAACGGTCGGCGAGCCGGCGCACATGCGTCCAGGTGTTCTCCAGGACGTCGACGGGCTCGCCGCACACGGGCAGGAAGACCGCGACCGTCGGGTATGCCTTCGGCCGCCAGTCCTGGACCAGTCGGCGGTGGTCCTTCAGATCGAAGTCGGCGGTGAAGGCGTTCACCCGCATCGAGGTGACGTAGTAGAGGACGGTGAAGCCCAGGCACGGCAGCAGGACGATCAGCCACGGCGAGGAGTGGAGCAGTCTGAACTGGCTGTAGACGAGACAGCTCATGCTGATGACGGAGGCGGTCGTGAGCACCCAGAGGTGACGCCTGACGTAGGAGTACTTCTCCTTGTCGTTCGGGGGTTCGGGGAGTACGGGGTTGCCGGTCTGCCCGGACCGAGGAGCTGTCTGCCGGGCGACCGTCGGCGGGGTCTCGGTCGCGATGACCTCATGTGAATCGAGGCTCATCCGATTGTCCTTGAAATCTTGGTCACCTCCATCCTGTAGCCAGCCCGGGCGCGAGCCTTGCGCTCGGATGGGCCGATTGCTGCACGGATCGCTCGAAGGGAGGATGCGGCGATGCGACGCACCCGCCGAAGAGCCGGCAAGGCTGTCCGCTCGTGCGCGTCGGAGCGCTTCTCAGCAGGCCCTTTGCGTTCCCCCTCAGCAGTCGAGAGAGCGGGCGGTGACCGCCGGCGCCGGCTCGACGACGCCCGTCCGTGCGCCGGGACAGCACCGATCGGGCTACTCGCGGGCGGTCCGCCGCTGGGTCGCGCTGCGAACCTGGCCGGATGCTGCTACGCGGCCGACACCTCAGAGCGGGTTTCCGAGCCCCGGTGCTGAGGAGCCTGGAGGAACCCTTCTGGTCAGTCGGCCGTGAACAACAGGACGGCGTTCTGGCCGCCGAAACCGAACGAGCAGCTGAGGCCCGTGTTCCCGGCCACCGGGCGCGGTCGGCCGGCGACGACGTCCAGCTTGTGGTCGCCGTCCTGGCCCTCGAAGTTCGCCACCGGCGGCACCGTCCGACCGCGCAGGGCGAGGACCGTGTACGCCGCCTGGATCGCACCCGCCGCCCCCAGGGCGTGGCCGATCACGCCCTTGGCGGCCGTCACGGGGGGCGGGTCCGCTCCGAAGACCCGGGTGAGAGCCGCGGCCTCGGCCGCGTCGTTCAGCGGTGTGGAGGTGCCGTGCGCCTGGACGAGACTCACCTCTCCCGGATCGCATGCCCCGTCCTCCAGCGCGGCGCGCATGACCCGTTCCGCTCCGCGCCCGTCCGGGTGCGGAGCCACCGGATGGTGTGCGTCCGCCCCGGCGCCGTAGCCACGCAGCACGGCCTGGACCGGTGCCCCGCGGGCGCCGGCGTGGGAGAGGCGTTCCAGGACGAGGACGGCGGCGCCCTCCCCGAGGACGAAGCCGTCCCGTGCCGCGTCGAACGGACGGCTGGCCAGCTGCGGGTGTTCACGTCGCCGTGACAGCGCCCGCATCCGTGTGAAGCAGGTGGCCGTCATACGGGAGCGCGCGGACTCGCTGCCGCCGGCCAGCACGATGTCACATGTCCCGGACCGCAGCAGGTCCCGCGCGACCCCGATCGCGGTCGCGCCCGAGGCACAGGCGCTGGACGTGGTGAAGTTCGGCCCTCGGGCGCCCAGGTCGATCGCGACCTCGCCCGCGGCCATGCTCGGCACACTGCGCGGCAGCGCGAGCGGCGACACCCGCTCGGGCCGGTCCGCGCCGAGATGGCAGAACTCGGTGACGTACGTACTGAGGCTGTTGGACCCGACGCCGAGCACGACTCCGACCCGCTCCGCCGGCCAGGTGCCGGTGTCCAGTGCGGCGTCGGCGACGGCTCGTCGTGCGGCGGCCAGGGCGAACTGGATGAACCGGTCCACGCGCCGGGCGAGCGACCGGCCGAGTTCGGCCGCGGCGTCGAATCCGGTCACCTGGCAGGAGAAGTCGACGGGCAGTCCGGCGAGTTCGGGGTCGGGGGCGGCCAGTGAGCGGCCCCGGCACAAGGCCGCCCAGTTCGCCTCCGCCGTGTGCCCCGCCGGAGTCACCAGGCCCAGCCCGGTGACCGCGATCTCAGGCCGCATGCTCGAACGCCCGGGCCGCGTCACCGAGCGTGGAGGCCGGGAACAGGTCCAGCTCGCCCTCGGCAAGGACGATGCCGAACTCCTGCTCCGCCGCCACGACCAGTTCCATCAACGACAGCGAGTCCATCCCGAGGCTCTCGAACGTCGTCGCGGCGGTCAGCTGCTCCGGCGCCACCTCGACATCGAAGTGACCGGTCAGCAGGGCGACGAGCCGCTCGGGCAGCGCCCGTTCCGTATCCGGTTCCGCTGCGTGTGTCATGCCGTGATCTCCCCATTCCGACGAATGACGTGATCTTCGCAGCAGTAACGGCTGTGGCATGGCGCGCCCGGGTGGCGGGGCCGGTCCCGAAGGTCACGCCCCGCACCCCGCCGGACGTCCGGCGGGGTCACGAACTACGGGGTCGCGAAGGGGCATCGGCGTATTCGGACGCAAGATCACCGTGGGGCGCCCGGGGCCTCCCGCGTGCGCTCGCTCGTTGGAGTGGACCCTCCGGGGCGGAATTGTCGTACGCAATCCTGCTAACGCACCATCCTGGGGAGTCCAGCGAAGGAGCAGCCGAACGTGACACGAACCGGAGCGGTGTTCACCACCCCGTGGCCCCTGCGGATCAACCCGCATCTGGATCAGGCACGCGAGAACGCGCCCGTGTGGACTGTCGATCGCACCGTCCAGCAGAGCGCGGGGAGCTGAGCGATGACGACGACAGACCTCCCCGCGTCCCTCGTTCCCGCCCCGCGCGCACCCGGTGGCCTGCCCGGCGTGGGCCACCTGCGGCAGTTGCTCGTCGACCCCACCCGATTTCTGACCCGTCTGCCGTCCTACGGCGATCTTGTGGAGATCCGGCTCGGTCCCCGCCCCACCTACGTGGTCTGCAGTCCCGAACTGGTCCGCGAGATCCTGGTGAGCCGCCACCGCGACTTCGACAAGGGCGGCCCCTTCTTCGACAACATCTCGGTGTTCTTCGGAGACGGCCTGGCGACCTGCCCCAACGCCAAGCACACCCGGCTGCGCCGGCTGACCCAGCCGGCCTTCCACCCGAGCAAGCTGCCGGGGTACGCGGAGCTGGCGGGCCGCGAGATCACGGCTGTCACCCGGGAGTGGCGCGAGGGACAGGTCCTGGACGTGCGTCGGCTGATGCAGGAACTCGCGATGCGGATCACCGTGTCGACGATGCTGGCATCCTGGTTCGACGGCACCGGTGCGGACGCCGACACGGTCCGCCGCACGCTGGGTGACGTGGACGTCCTGGTCAGTGGCGCGTTCCTGCGCATGGTCGCGCCCGGCATCACGCGCCTGCCGCTGCCGGCCAACCGGCGCTACACACAGGCCCGGGACTCCTTGTACGCGCACATCGACGCCACCGTCGCCGCCTACCGCCGCGCCGGCACCGACCAGGGCGACCTGCTGTCCATGTTCCTGGCCGAGGACGGCGACGGAAACGCGCTGTCGGACACGGAAGTACGCGAGCAGGTGATGACCATGTTCATCGCCGGTATCAGTACGACCGCCGCCATGCTCGCCTGGACCTTGTACTACCTCTCGTTGGACGACGACCTCGACGCGGCCGTCGCGGCCGAGGCACAGAAGGTCTGCGGCGGCGGCCCCGCCCGGCACGAGCACCTTCCGCAGCTGCCGAACCTGATGGCCGTGGTGACCGAGGCCTTCCGGATCAGGCCCTCCGCCTGGCTGTTCAGCAGGACCTCCGTCACGGACACGTCCTTGGGCCGGTACCGCGTGCCGGACGGTGCCGACATCCTGATCAGCCCGTACATCATTCACCACCGGCCCGATCTCTTCCCCGACCCCGACCGGTTCGACCCGGGGCGCTGGAGCGGTGACGGACGCAGCTGGGCCAAGGCCGAGCGGGCGATGGCGATGGTGCCCTTCGGGACCGGGTTCCGTAAGTGCGTCGGACACGACTTCACCGTCATGAACGTCATGCTGTCCCTGGCGTCCGTCCTGGCCGACTGGAAGCTCACCCCCGCCACGTCCCGCCCGGTCACCCTCATCGGGCGCAGCATCATCGAACCCCGCAACCTCGACCTGCGCCTGCACCGCCGCCAGGTGCCGTAGCGGGGACTGCGCCGCTGTCCGCCGCGGCTACTCGCGCAGCGCGCGGTGGACAGCCCCCTCGATGGCGTCGGCCAGGTCGTCGGCCTGCCGCGCGGTGAACCAGTCCGCGGCCATGACCAGGGTGATATCGAGGCCCGCAGTGTCGTCCTGGCTGCCGGTGAGAAAGACCGAGGGCAGGGGGCCGGGGGGAAGGGCGCACCCCTCGATGGGGCCGGACCTCAGGTCCGGGGGAAGCAGGAGCGGCGGGGTCTTCGTCATCAGGTTGCTGACCAGGACACTGATCGGAGCGTGCGCCACTTCGTCCATCAGCTCGGCGGTCGCGGCGATGGCCTTCTGCACCGTGTTGTTCAGGACCGCTTCGCGCAGTTGCTCCAGTACGCGGCGTCCGATGCCGGCCGGAGGGCAGTCGGGCCCCACCTCGACCACGGCCTGCGAGGCGGTGGCGGCCAGCACCATCTCGTGCGGGGGCATGGGCGGCCTGAGCCGCCGCCGGAGATCCAGCGTGGACAGGCACGTCATGGGGACGGTTTCGTCCGGGCAGGGCGTCTGCGAGTGGACCGCGCGCAGTGCGATGCCGCAGGCCAGCGCGTGCAGACTCATGCGTGCCGCCTTGGCCGCGCGCGTCAGTTGATCGACGGACTCGGCGGACAGCCGTACCTGCCGCCTGTGGACGCCGGCCTGCGCTCCCGTGCCGCGGCCGGCCGCGAGGGCGGGGATGCACGCGGGGACGAGATCCCCGATCTTCGCCGAGCGGTCCCTCAGGAAGTCGTTCAGCTCCTCGGCGGAGAAGCGTGCGCGCAAGTGTTCCTCGACGGGGCGGGGCAACCCGGCGGTACGGGGCGGCAGCACAGGCGTACGGCCGGCGACGCGTGCGCTGTAGCTGCGCCACAGGGTGTGCAGCAGCGTCAGCGCACTGACACCGTCGCTGATGGCGTGGTGAACCGACAGGGCCAACCGGTTGCGGTCCGCCGCCTCCTCGGTCACGACGACCCTGAACAGCGGCGTGTCCGGCGCGTAGGGCGCCCCGACCCGGTCGATGCCGTCGGCCACGACGAGACGCGGCCCAGGCACCGACGGGTCCAGCCGCAGGACGTGGCCCTGATCCACGGCCACGATCCGCGCGGACAGTACGGGGTGCAGGACGAGCAGGTCCCCGACCGCGGCCGCCAGCGCATCGAGGTCGAGTCGGCCGTGCAGCCGCTGACTGAAATGGATGGGCGTCCCGAACGAGGCGAAGGCCCCCTCACTGGCCGCGAGGGGGCGTTCCTCCATTGCCGTGGCGTCGGTCAAGTCGATCTCCTCGCAGAGGCCGCGGGCCGGGGCCCCGGTGACCACCGAGGCCGACACGGTCGCCCGCGCCATGATGGTCGTGCGCTGTCGGCGATCACCGCAACACGGGCTGCCGATCACCGCAACAGGGCTGCTCTCGGTTCACTCCGTCGGGGTCTTCGCACGTCAACGGTGCCGAGCGCGCTTCAGCCGAACGACTCAAAGGGCCCACCCGGAAGGTGCCACAGCGCACCGAACGGATCCGGTCCGGCCCCGCGTTGGTTAGACACGTTCCCGGGCAGCGGCCGCTGTTCCCCCAGCGTGTGCGGAAGGAACCCATTCCCCCATGAGCAGGACACGATCCGACTTCCGATTCGCGCAGGCTCCGGGCGCGTTGCCGGGACTGGGGCACGCACTGCGCATCTGGAGAACGCCGCTGTCCTTCCTCTGTTCCCTGCCGTCCCAGGGGGATCTCGTACGCCTCCGGCTCGGGCGGCAGCCCCTGTACGCGGTCTGCCACCCGGAGTTGGCCGACCAGGTACTACGGGACTCCCACACGTTCCCCAAAGGTGGCCCGGGCTACGCCCAGATGCGCACGCTCCTCGGCGACGGGATCGTCACGTGCCCGAACGCCAAGCACAAGCGGACACGTCGGCTGCTCCAGCCGCCGTTCCAGCGCACTCGCGTCGCCGATTACATCCCCACCATGGTCGAGACGGCCGACGCGGTGACCGGTGCCTGGCGGTCCGGCGTCCCGTTCGACGTGATGCGGGAGATGACGGCCGTGGCGGCGACGATCGGCGTACGCACGATGTTCGCCGCGGAGATCACGGAGCACTACCGCGACGAGGCCCATGCCTGCATCGAGGAGATCATCGGCGGGATCCACCGCGAGGTGCTCACCTCCGCGCTCGGAGTGCGGTGGCTGTTCCCCCACCACGCCCGCCGGTTCCGTCGGGTGCTGACCCGGTACGAGCAGGTCATCGACGAAGTGATCCTCGCCTACCGCCGCTCCGGTGCGGAGCACGCGGACATCCTGTCCATGCTCCTGGCGGCCCGTGACGACGCCGGGGAGCCGATGAGCGACCGCGAGGTGCGTGACAACGTCATCAACATGTTCACCGCGGCGACAGCGGCGGGCCGTGCCAGCGCGATGGTGTGGGCCCTGCACCTGCTCGACCGCCACCCGGACATCGCCCGCCGCGTCCAGCACGAGATCGACTCCGTCCTGGGAGGCGATCCGCCGGACGATTCGTCGCTACGACGCCTGGAACTCACCCGTCATGTCGTGCTGGAGACGCTGCGGTTGTATCCGCATGGCTGGCTCATCCTCCGCCGCGTCGCCGCGCCCGTCGAACTGGCCGGGCAGATCCTGCCGCCCGGGGCCGGCCTGGTCGTCAGCCCGTACCAACTGCACCGCCGGCCGAGTCACTTTCCCGAACCCGAGCGATTCGACCCCGACCGGTGGGCCACCGAAACCCCCGGCCTGCGCGAGGCGTACATCCCGTTCGGCAACGGCTCCCGCAAGTGCCTCGGAGAGGCTTTCGCGCTCACCGAGATCGTCGTCGTCCTCGCTCGGGTGCTCCAGAACTGGACCCTGCGCGGGCAAACCGCCTCCTCGGGCCCCGTGGTCCCCCGCGTCAACGCGCTGCTGGAAGCCCCGCCCCTGGTGATGACGCCGCGGCCGCGCACCTCCCGCGTGACGGCGGAATGCGTGTGAACAGGCCCGCACAGACCCGCTCGCCCGGCGGCGAGGACGCGCGGACGTACAGCGAAGAGAGGAACTCGTGACCGTCTCTCCCTCCACGGCCACCGGCACCGCCCTCAGCGCGCGGGACATTCACAAGGCATTCGGCAAACGCGTCGTACTGGCCGGCGTCGACCTCACCGTCCATTCCGGGCAGACCGTCGGCGTCGTCGGGGAGAACGGCGCCGGCAAGACCACCCTCCTGCGCATCCTCTGCGGTGACCTGCGCCCGGACAGGGGCACCGTCACGGTCGACGGCACGCTCAGCCACTGCCCCCAACACCCCGTTCTCAACAACGCCCTTACGCCGTTCCAGCACCTTCGCCTGTTCCAGGAAGCCTTCCGTCTCCCCCACCTCGACCGTGCCCACGAGCTGATCGACCGGCTCGCCTTCGCCGACCATCTGCACGTTCCCGTCAAAGTCCTCAGCGGCGGCACACGGCAGAAGCTCAGCCTCGTCCTCGCCCTCATGCACGATCCCGACGTGGTGCTGCTCGACGAGCCCTATCAAGGGTTCGACTGGCAGACCTACCTGGCCTTCTGGGACCTCGCCGCCGCCCGCCGCGCGGCCGGGCGCACCACCGTCGTCATCTCCCACCTCGCCTACGACATCGACCGTCTGGACGCCGTCATCCAGCTCGGTCACGAAGCGACCGTCATGACCGAGGGAGCCAGCCGGTGAGGGCCTACCGCATCGCGGCCCGCTACCACCTGGCCGAACTCGCCAAGAACACACTCGCCGCGCTCCTGCTGGCCGTCCTCATCCCGGTGTGGATCCTCGCCGCGCCACAGGTCTTCGCGGCCGCCTCGCTGACCTTCCGGCTGCGCGCGACCGGCCGGACGCTCACCGCCTCGACGGACCACGTGGGCATGATCCACGGTTGTCTCGGCGTGGTGATGCTCCTGATGGCCTTCCTCACCTTCAGCGCCGCCCGTCAGGCCGGCCCCTTCGACCGACGGCTCACCGCGGCCGGTTACCCGCGCACCCCGCTCCTGCTGGCCAAGGCGACCTCGCTGCTCTCGGCAGCCGCGCTCGTCGCCCTGTACACCACGGTATGGACGCTGGCCGTATGGTCGCCCCGCCACCCGGGCTTCCTGTGGCTCGGGCTGTTCACCGCGTGCCTGGTCTATGGCGCGCTCGGACTCGTCCTCGCGCTCTTCCTGCCCGGTGAACTCGAGGGCATGGTCGTCATCTTCGTCAGCAGCAACCTCGACCTGCTGCCACAAAGCCCCCTGGTCAACCCCGATCCGCATGGGTTCCTGGGCTCCTTGCTGCCGATGTACGGCTCCATGCAGACCTGCCTCGCCGCCGGTCTTGCCCCCACGACCCCGCTCCGGCCCGTAGCCGCAAGCCTCACCTGGACAGCGGCCCTCACCCTCGTCGCTCTCCTCGCCTTCTGGATCCGCACCCGCGAGCGGCAGTTCAGTGACGCACCCGGGGCTCGGAAACACGCACTCAGCGCTCGTGCACCACGTCCCCGTCGAACACGGTGAGGTCCTGCCAGGCCGCGTTGACCGTGTAGGCGCGCAGCGCTTCGGCCAGGGACACGCGCTGCTCGGGGCCGCTCGGCCGGCCGCCGGCCTTCGACTCGCGCAGCATCATCGACGCGACGCCCTGCCGCCAGTCGGGCTCCGTGATCGGCGCGTCGGAGCCGGCGCACACCCGCACGCCCGCCTCGACGGCAGAGCGCAAGGGCCACTGGTACGCCGACCGCTCCGGGCCCACGACCTCGTCCATGAGGACGGCCGACGAGCACGACGGGGTCGTCGGTCACAGCGCTGCCAGCGCGGCCCGGGCGGCGTGGTGGCCGCACATCCCGTGCGCCCCGGGGCCCGGCGGGGTCGCCGCCGAGCAGAGGTAGTGGCCGGGGAGCCCGGTGGTGTAGGGGTCGAGGCCGAGGCGGGGGCCGAACACGAGCTGGGGGATGTTCTTGGCCCCGGTGAGGATGTCACCGCCGACGTAGTTCGGGTTGTGGGCGGGGAAGGCGGAGGTGGGGCGTGTGGTCATGCCGATCACGCGGTCCCGGAACCCGGGGGCGAACCGCTCGATCTGAGCGATGATCGCCTCGGTGGCGTCGCCGTCGTAGCCGTGCGGCACATGCGCGTAGGTCCAGACCGGGTGCACGTCGCCGACGGAGCGCTGCGGGTCGGCCAGGTACTGCTGGCCCACCAGGACGAACGGCCGCTCGGGCATCCGTCCGGCGCCGATCTCCCGTTCCGTGTGGGCGACTTCGGCGAACGTGCCGCCGACGTGGACCGTGCCCGCGCGGCGCGCCGGCCGGGCGGACCAGGGCACACCACCCTCGACCGCGAAGTCCACCTTGAAGGCGCCCGGCCCGTGCCGGAACCGCCGGTAGGCGCGGGCGACTCGTGGGGGCAGCCGGTCGCCGAGGATGTCGGCCACCGCCCCGGGCGCGAGGTCGAACATGGTCACGTCCGCGGGCGGAAGGTCCGCGGCCGACCTGACCCGCACCCCCGTCTCGATCTTGCCGCCGAGATCGGCGAGCAGGGCCGCGAGGGCGTCGGTGATGGCCCGGGAGCCGCCCGCCGCGACCGCCCAGCCGTGCCGGTGTCCGGCGGTCAGGATCCCGAGGCCGATGCTGGAGCTGAGCGGGTGGTGCAGCGGCTGGAAGGCGTGGGCCGCCACTCCGCCGAACAGGGCGCGGGCCTCCTCCGTGGCGAACGCGCGCGCCAGTGCCGTGGCGGGGAGCAGGGCCGGGATCCCGAACCGGGCGAGCCGGACCGGGTGCCGCGGAACCCGGAGCAGCGGACCCATGACGTCCTCCGCCAGCGTGTCGAACGCGGCGGCGGGTCCGCCGAACAGCCGTCGCCACCGCGCCCCGTCCCGGCCCAGCTCGGCGGCGGTGTCGGTGACGGAGCGGTACAGGACACCGGCTGTTCCGCCGTCGAGCGGATGCGCGCAGTCGATGTCCGGCAGCCGCCACCGGAGGCCGTACCGGCCCAGGTCCAGCTCCCGCAGGAACGGCGACCCGACCGCCATCGGGTGCACCGCGGAGCAGTGGTCGTGCAGCAGTCCGGGCACGATGGCCTCGCCGCTGCGGGTGCCGCCGCCGATCTCGTCGGCGGCCTCCAGGACGGTGACCCGCAGCCCGTGCCGGGCGAGGGTGACGGCGGCGGCCAGCCCGTTCGGGCCGGCCCCCACCACGACCGCCTCACTCATGAGCCGCCGCCCGGATCGGGACCGCCGAGGTGCAGTGGTGGCGGACGGGGATGGCCGGCTCGTCCGCGTCCAGCCAGGACTGGCGGGCCACCATGTCGGCGACGGTCACACAGGCCTCCTCGATCGGCCCGGTGGCCGCGTCGACGATGCGGTAGTGCTGGCACTGCCGCTGCATCGGCTGGGACTCGAGAACGATCACACGCAGCTCGCCGGGTTCGTAGTGGCAGCGCTCCTGGACCGCGCGGAGCAGCTGCTCGTTGTGCAGATGGCCGTCACCGAAGTTCCACCCGAGGACGGCGCCGGCCACGGTCTCTCCGTCGCGGACATCGTAGGCGTCCACGTCGTCGAGGGCACGGGGCAGCAGGCCGTTGAGGGCGCGTCCGTGGCTGTGCAGGGACCTCCAGGCCAGCGCCTTGTGCAGCATGAGTTCGGCGGTGTCGCGGTTGTAGAGCTACTCGGCCTCGCCGTCCCGTCGACGCGCGCGAGGAACTGGGAGTTGTTCAGCGCCGACGTGTCGTCGGCGATACAGGGGCCGTCCGGGAAACGCTCGGCCCGGACATCCGGCAGCTCGGAAAAATGCACGACGGCTCCTTCGGCTCGCTCCCCTCACCGCTGAGGGGGGAGGGACCAACAGGAGGACCATAGGAACGGGCCGCGAACCAGGCCCATGGGCGCGTGTCACGACGTTGCGTGCGGCGGTCGTGCGCGGCGCACAAGACACTTTTGTACGCCGCGCACAGCACCATCGCCAGGGCGCCGGGGCGCGTTTCGGTCAGGCGCCGACGTAGGCCGCGAGGTGTTCGCCGGTGAGGGTGGAACGGGCGGCGACGAGGTCGGCCGGGGTGCCCTCGAAGACGATGCGGCCGCCGTCGTGGCCGGCGCCGGGGCCGAGGTCGACGATCCAGTCGGCGTGGGCCATGACGGCCTGGTGGTGCTCGATGACGATGACCGACTTGCCGGAGTCGACGAGCCGGTCGAGCAGGCCGAGCAGCTGCTCGACGTCGGCGAGGTGGAGGCCGGTGGTGGGCTCGTCGAGGACGTAGACGCCGCCCTTCTCCGCCATGTGGGTGGCCAGTTTGAGGCGTTGCCGCTCGCCGCCGGAGAGGGTCGTCAGCGGCTGGCCGAGGGTGAGGTAGCCGAGGCCGACGTCGGCGAGCCGGCCGAGGACGCGGTGCGCGGCCGGGGTGCGGGCCTCGCCGGCCGCGAAGAACTCCTCGGCCTCGGTCACCGACATCGCCAGTACCTGGCTGATGTCCCGGCCGCCGAGGTGGTGGTCGAGCACCGAGGCGTCGAACCGCCTGCCCTCGCACTCCTCGCAGGTGGTGGCGATGCCGGCCATGATCGCCAGGTCGGTGTAGATGACGCCGGCGCCCTTGCAGGTGGGGCAGGCGCCCTCGGAGTTGGGGCTGAACAGGGCCGGCTTGACGCCGTTGGCCTTCGCGAACGCCTTGCGGATCGGGTCGAGCAGTCCGGTGTACGTCGCCGGGTTGCTGCGGCGCGAGCCGCGGATCGCGCCCTGGTCGACCGAGACCACACCCTCGCCGGCGGGGATCGACCCGTGCACGAGCGAACTCTTGCCGGAGCCGGCGACACCGGTGACAACGGTCAGCACCCCGAGCGGGATGTCGACGTCGACGCCCTGCAGGTTGTTCGTCCGTGCGCCGCGGATCTGCAGCGTGCCGGTGGGCCTGCGCACCGTGTCCTTGACGGCGGCCCGGTCGTCGAAGTGGCGGCCGGTGAGGGTGCCGCCGGCCCGCAGCCCCTCGACGGTGCCCTCGAAGCAGACGGTGCCGCCCGCCTGACCCGCGCCGGGGCCGAGGTCGACGACGTGGTCGGCGATCGCGATCACCTCGGGCTTGTGCTCCACGACGAGCA
The DNA here is from genome assembly GCF_900215565.1 of Streptomyces sp. Ag109_G2-15. Classification (NCBI taxonomy): domain Bacteria; kingdom Bacillati; phylum Actinomycetota; class Actinomycetes; order Kitasatosporales; family Streptomycetaceae; genus Streptomyces; species Streptomyces sp. Ag109_G2-15. Next base: position 6,506,053 of record NZ_OCNI01000001.1, on the reverse strand, counting down.
CCGTGTTGCCCTTGTCCCGCAGGCTCAGTAGCAGGTCGTTCATCCGCTGGATGTCATGGGGGTGCAGGCCGGTCGTGGGCTCGTCGAAGACGTACGTGACGTCGGTGAGCGAGGAGCCGAGGTGGCGGATCATCTTGACGCGCTGTGCCTCGCCGCCCGACAGCGTGCCCGACGGCCGGTCCAGCGAGAGGTAGCCGAGGCCGATCCCCACGAACGAGTCGAGGGTCTCCCCCAGCGCCGTCAGCAGCGGCTTGACCGACGGTTCGTCGAGACCGCGGACCCATGCGGCCAGGTCGCTGATCTGCATCGCGCAGGCGTCGGCGATGCTGATCCCCTCGATCTTCGAGGACCGGGCCGCCTCGCTGAGCCGGGTGCCGTCGCAGTCGGGGCAGACGGTGAACGTCATCGCCCGCTCGACGAACGCCCGGATGTGCGGCTGCAGCGCGTCGACGTCCTTGGACAGCATCGACTTCTGGATCTTGGGGATCAGCCCCTCGTACGTCAGGTTGATGCCCTCGACCTTGATCTTGGTCGGCTCCTTGTGGAGGAGGTCGTGCAGCTCCTTCTTGGTGAACCTGCGGATCGGTTTGTCCGGGTCGAAGAAGCCGCAGCCCTTGAAGATACGGCCGTACCAGCCGTCCATGCTGTAGCCGGGGATGGTGAGCGCGCCCTCGTTGAGCGACTTGCCGTCGTCGTACAGCTGGGTCAGGTCGATGTCGGTGACCGTGCCCCGGCCCTCGCAGCGCGGGCACATGCCGCCGGTGATGCTGAAGCTGCGCCGCTCCTTGACGGCCTTGCCGCCGCGCTCGACCGTGACCGCACCCGCGCCGCTGATCGAGGGGATGTTGAAGGAGTACGCCCGGGACGAACCGATGTGCGGCCGGCCGAGCCGGCTGAAGAGGATGCGCAGCATCGCGTTGGCGTCGGTGGCGGTGCCGACCGTGGAGCGGGGGTCGGAGCCCATCCGCTGCTGATCGACGATGATCGCGGTCGTCAGTCCTTCCAGCACGTCGACGTCGGGGCGGGCCAGCGTGGGCATGAAGCCCTGTACGAAGGTGCTGTAGGTCTCGTTGATCAGCCGCTGCGACTCGGCGGCGATCGTGTCGAACACCAGGGAGCTCTTGCCCGAGCCGGAGACACCGGTGAACACCGTCAGCCGGCGCTTGGGGATCTCGACGGTGATGTCCTTGAGGTTGTTCTCACGCGCGCCGTGCACACGGATCAGTTCGTGGCTGTCGGCAGCATGCGGCGCGGCCGCCTGCGTGTCCGTCCTCTTGGCCATGCTTCTCGTCTCTCCTCGGTCGGGGCGGCTTCGAGCCTAACGTCCGATTTTCCTCCCTCGGACGGTGCCCGTGGCGGTCACGCTAGCCGCGGCCGGCCGACCGGCGCTTCTCCATTCCTGACCGGTCCGGTGACGACCTCGAAGCGGGCCTAGGCGACCGCGCTGCCGGAGACGGCCGGGCCGGTCAGCCCGGCCGTCTGGCCTGCCATCCCCGTCCGGTCTACTCCGCGAACGCGTCGACGCCCGTCAGCTCCGCCGACAGCGCCCACAGGCGGGCCGCCTGTTCCGGGTCCGTCGCCCAGGCCTTCACGCCGAGGCGCTCGTCGCCCTCGGGGGCCGGCTCGGCGATCTCGCAGTCGTCGAGGTAGACACCGCCGAGGCCCTCCAGCTGGGGCGAGGTCGCCGCCCACACCTGGGTGGCCGCGCCCTGCTGCGGGGACTTGAAGCCCTCGGGGTTGAGCACGTTGCCCTGCTCGTCGATCCAGCCGCGCTCCACCATCTCCTCCTTGGGCAGGTGCCGCTGGAGCGGGGTGATGATGCCGCCCGGGTGGAGCGAGAAGGCGCGTACCCCGTGCTCCTTGCCGAGCTTGTCGAGGTGGACGGCGAACAGGACGTTCGCGGTCTTGGCCTGGCCGTAGGCCTCCCACTTGTCGTAGCCGTGCCGCCAGTGGACGTCGTCCCAGCGGATGCCGGAGAAGTGGTGGCCTCGGGAGGAGACGGAGACGACGCGGGCGCCGCCGGGTTCGATCGCCGGCCAGAGGCGGTTGACCAGGGCGTAGTGGCCGAGGTGGTTGGTGGCGAACTGCGCCTCCCAGCCGGGTCCGACCCGGGTCTCCGGGCAGGCCATGATCCCGGCGTTGTTGATCATGAGGTCGACGGTGCGTCCGGAGGCGAGGAACCGCTCGGCGAACGCCCGTACGCTCTCCAGGTCGCCCAGATCCAGCTCGTCCACCTCGACCCCGTGCAGCCCCGCGAGCGCCTCCCGCGCGGTGTCCGGACGCCGCGCCGGCACGACGACCTCGGCACCCGCCTTGGTGAGCGCCCGGGTGGTCTCCAGCCCGAGCCCCGAGTAGCCACCGGTGACGATCGCGAGCTTTCCGGTGAGGTCGATCCCCTGAAGGACGTCGTCGGCAGTGCTCTCGGCACCGAAACCCGACCCGATCTTGTGCTGTGCAGTGCTCATGCCCGAAACGCTACGAATTGGAGCGCACTCGAAGTCAAGCGGAACCGGGCCGCCTTCACCTCATCACCGGATCGCCACGACCACACAGCTGTCGCCGTACTGCCAGACAGCACCGGCATGGCGGAAGCCCGCCTCTCGCAGGAGTCGTAGGTGCGTGGGCAGGGAGAGGCGGGCGGCGTTGTCCGTTCCCGTCGGGGAGCGGCGGGTCTGGTGTTCGGCGAAGAGGTCGGTCATCTCGGGGTCCTCGGCGATCGCCGCCCACCAGGAGGACCAGTCCTCGTGGGCGAAGGCCCGCCGTCGTTCCGCCCGGCGGCGGCCGATGTGTCCGGCGATCTCGGCGAGTTCGGTGTCGTCCGGTGGGAGGTGGTCGCCGTTGACGAGAATGCCGCCGGGGCGGAGCAGTGACGCCAGCCGGCCGTAGGTGCGGCGCAGGGCGTCCGGGTTCAGGTAGTGCAGGGCCGTCGTCGACACGGCCGCGTCGAGCGGGCGGTCGAGGGTGAGGGCCTCGGTCCAGCCGGGTTCGCCGATGACCGTGTCGACGTAGCGGGCCGCGTCCGCGTGGTGGGTGCGGGCCAGTTCCAGCAGGAGCGGGTCCCGGTCCACCGCCACGATGTCCGCGTCCGGCAGCCGCCGGGCCAGGCGGGCCGCCAGTGATCCGGGGCCGCAGCCGAGGTCGACGATCAGGGGCCGGTGGGCGGCGCCCGCGGCGATGTGCTCGACCAGGTCGGCGATCACCGTGAAGCGTTCCTCACGGTCGACGGCGTACCGCTCCTGCTGACGCTCCCACCGCCGCACCCATCGCTCGGCCGTTGCCAGACTCAGCCCCATACGGTCGTGCCACCTTGCCGTCTCGCCTCTGATCCTTTTCGCAGAGGGTATAGGTGACAACGGTTTCCATTCCCTGTTCGGCTGCTGATATCACCCGAGGGTGGCGAGAACCGAGAGCAGCCTGTCGATCTCCTCCTCGGTGTTGTAGACGTGCAGACTCACCCGGACCGAGTCGGTCTTCTCCCCCGCGCCGCCCTGGCAGTGGCTGTCGGAGCGGACCATGAAGCCGTGGCTGAAGAGGATGAACCCCAGGTCGCCGGAGTCGATGTCGCGGTGCCGGAAGGTGACGATGCCCTGGCGTCGCTGTACGGGCGAGTCGGCGGCGATGCTCGTCTGGCAGCCGAGGATCTCGTAGGCGTCCAGGTGGCGCAGCCCTTCGGTGAGCCGGGCCGCCAGGGCGACGGTCCACCGTTCGATCCGGTCGGGCCCTGCGGCCTCCAGCCAGTCCAGCGCCGCCGTCAGGGAGGCGATGCCGACGGTGTTGGGCGTACCCGACCAGCCGCCGGGGGCGAACGCCGGTCCGCGTGTCTGACGTGCCCAGACGGCCCCCGAGCCGGGCAGGGCCATGGCCTTGTGGCCGGAGAAGACGACGAAGTCGACGTCCAGCGCGGCCACGGACACCGGCAGGTGCCCGATGCTCTGGGCGGCGTCCAGGCAGATGACGGCGTCCGGGCCGACCGCCTCGCGGATGCGGTGGATGTTCATGTCACCGCCGTAGACATGGTGGACATGGGTCGCGGCGACGAATCTGGTGCGCGGCCCGGCGAGGGACGCCAGCGCCGTGTGGTCGTAGTCGCCGGAGGCCTGCTGGTACGGCATCGGCAGGACGCGGACCCGCACGCCCTGGCCGGCCAGCTGCTGCCGGGCCTCCAGCCAGGGCGAGATGTTGGCCTGGTGGTCGGCGACCGGGACCACGATCTCGTCGCCGTCGGCGAGGAGTTCGGGAAGCCAGTCCCGGGCGATGGTGCGCAGCCCCTCGGTGGTGCCGCTCGTGAAGTGCACGGCCGACCGCTCCGGGTCCGGGTCGCCCAGGAAGCCTTTGACGCGGTCCCGGGTCTGCTCGACCAGGTCCGTGGTCCTGTTGGCCCAGGTGTAGGTGCCGCGTCCGGCGTTGGCGTTGGTCGTGGTGAGGTAGGTCTGCACCGCGTCGAGTACGGCCTGCGGCTTCTGGGCGGTGGCCGCACTGTCCAGGTAGGCCAGCTCCGGGTGCCCGGTGATGATGGGGAACTGGGCGCGCAGCGCGCTCAACTCCTCGATGGAAGAAGGCCCTTGAGTAGGTATCCCCGGTGCCGTCATGCCGCTCGGTCCCGTACCAGGGGTGCGCCCGCGTCGCGCCAGGCGATGATGCCACCGGTCAGGCTGCGGACGTCCGGATGCCCCATGCGGGTGAGCAGCGCGGCGTAGCGGGCGGACTTCTCGCCGACCGGGCAGGCGAGCAGCACCGGGCGGTTGCGGCTGAAGGGCAGGCCGCCGTGGACCAGTTCCTCGAACAGCTCGTCGACGATGTTGACCGAGCCGTCGATGTGCAGGGCGGCGTACGCGGAGGGGCTGCGCAGGTCGACCACGAGCGGCAGGCCGGTGGCGATCCACGCCTGGGCGTCGGCGACGCCGACGGCCGGAGCCGCGCGTACCTCGGTGTCGGACAGATCGGCCGGTGAGTTCCTGCGGCGGGGGCGGCCGAACAGGTCCGGGCGCCGCCGGCGGACGTAGCTCAGGTAGCTCTCGACCCGGTCGCAGACGATGAAGACGGCCGACTGCCGTTCCGTCAGTTCGCTGTCGGCGGCGCGCAGTCGGCGCAGGGCACCGAAGTAGGCGGCTCCGCCGGTGGGGCCGGCCATGATGCCGCACCGGCGGTTCAGGGTCAGCATGCCCTCGATCGCGTCGTCGGCGCTCACCGCCTCGATCGTGTCGTAGGTGCCGGGGTCGAACAGCCCGACCTCGCGCGCCTCGTCGATGGTGCGGATGCCCGGGATGAAGTCGGACTTGTCCGCGACCAGTCCGACGACCCGTACGGCGGGGTCGTGTTCGCGCAGCACGCGGGCGACCCCGGTGGAGGAACCGGCCGTGCCCACACAGGCGATGAACCAGTCCGGGGCCCGCCCGTCCAGGTCCTTGACGATCTCCGGGCCGGTGCCGGTGAGGTGGGCCTCGGTGTTGCGCGGGTTGAAGTACTGGTCGGTGTGGAGGAAGGCGGCGCCGGGTTCGGACAGCGTCCGGTGGAAGAGGGTCAGCGGGTCGTCGGTGGCGGTCGGGTCCAGGCATTCGCTCTGGCCCGGCAGCTCCTCGATCTCGGCGCCGAGCAGCAGCAGGAGGTCCTTGATCTCCGGGATGCGCATCCGGTTGGTGACGCTCCTGAAGGTCAGGCCGTGCATCCCCGCGAGGACGGCCAGGGCCTTGGCGGTGTTGCCGCTGGACAGCTCCACGACCTGCCGGCCGTGCTCGGCCGCGTCCGCCAGATGGGGGCGGGCCATGTTCCAGGCGGCCCGGTCCTTCACCGATCCGAACGGGTTGAGCAGTTCCAGCTTGGCGTACAGGTCGATGTGGGCCAGACCGTGTACGGCCGGGTCGATGCGCACGAGCGGAGTGTTGCCGATGGCCTCGGTGATGCTGTCGTACCTCACTGTGCTCCCCCCACGAAGGTGGTCGGCCAGTACTGATCGTCCAGGCACCAGCGCCACGAGCCGCCGTCCTGCCAGGCGGCGACCTTGCGGGCGGCGGGCTGGTGCTGGGCGCGGGTGGCATGGAAGTCCATGCAGTAGCCGGCGGTGTTCGCGAAGGCCATCAGGTCACCCGGTTCGGGGCGGCGCGGCAGGAAGACCGTACGGCGGGTGATCAGGTCCGACTCCAGGCAGAGGCTGCCGAAGAGGTGGACCGCGACCGGTCCCGTGTCGGCGTGTGACAGGTCTCGTGGGACGACGACCGGGTCCATCAGCACCCCGTGCGCCTCCAGGGCGATGTCGTCGGCCTTCGCCTCCAGCCGTACGAGAAGCTCGTCGCGGTCCTCCTGGGTGCGGACCTCCAGCACCCGCGCGAGCGTCAGCCCGCACTGGTCCAGCAGCGCCCGCCCGGGTTCGGTGTGCAGGTCGTAGAGGTGCTCCAGGAGCAGGTCGGCCAGCGGGCGGCCGTCGAAGGACGCGGCCGGGTGCGCGAGGAGTTCGTCGAGGTACCGCGCCCCGGCGACCGGCCGGTGCGCGGGGTAGAGCCCGAGCGCACCGCGCAGGGTGCCCGCCTCGCTGCGCAGCCCGTAGCCGTGGCCGCCCCAGGTCAGGGGCGGTCGGGTGCCGAGGACGGCGGCGGTGAGTTCGGTCGTGTACCGCTCCCACTGGTCGCGGTCGGCGAGGTAGCCGACGCCGAATCCGCCGCCGATGTCCACGGCCGACGGCCGTAGTCCCCGCTCCCGGCACTCCTCCAGCACGCGCAGGCAGCCTTCGAGGGCCGTCGCCTTCTCGTCGAGGCTGGTGGTGTCCAGGTGGTACGCCACACCCGTCGCGTCGAGGACGTCACGGTGCCGCTCGACCGCCTCCAGCAGCGGGTCCAACTCCCTTACGGGGGACCCGAATCGGCTGCGCCGGCTCAGCACCCGCACGCCGGTGGTCTCGAACCCCGACAACCGCAGCAGGACACGGGCTCGGGGCAGGGCGTGCTTGCGTACGAGAGCGGCGAGTTGCTCCAGCTCGTCACGGCTGTCGACGCCGACGGTGACCGACGTACGCGCGGCCAGCCAGAGGAACTCCCTGTTCTTAGGTCCGGTGGCGGTGATGCGGTCGGGGGTGAATCCGGCGCCGAGCGCGTGCTGCAGCTCTCCCAGCGAGGCGACGTCCACGCCCGCGTCCGTGGCGGCCAGCCGCCTCAGCAGGGCGCTGGACCGGTTGGCCTTGTGGGCGAAGAAGACCTGGCCGGAGAGGTGATGCCCGCGGTACACCGATCGGAACCGCTCCAGATTCGCGGCGATCTGCTCGGGAAGGACCACATGCAGTGGCGACCCGAGCGCGTCCGTGAGCGTGTGCAGCAGCTCGCCGGACTCCGCCAACGAGCGCAACCGGGCTTCCAGCCGCGGTTGGAGAAACAGAGGTTGCCCGCCCATGCCTGGTCCCTCCCCCAGTACCCAGGCCCGGCATCCCGGGCACGGCCCACCGCTCCCCGCGGTGTGCCGTATGACCCCCTTCCCCCATCCGATCGGTTTACGCCCCGTACCTCCCCTACTGGGAGCAAGTCGGCAGGTTTTCGCCGGAATTCGGTCCTGGGAGCCCACCACCGGCGGGTACCGCCCCGGGCCGGCGGTAGACGTACGGCGGCGCCTCGGGCCGGCCGCCGTCGGCCAGTTCGCGGACGAGGTGGTGGTCCGGTGACAGCGCGCACGCCGGGTCGGTGCGGGCGGCGTCGCCGGTGAGCGCGAACGCCTGGCAACGGCAGCCCCCGAAGTCCTCCTCCTGGCGGGGACAGCCGTGGCAGGGGCCGGTCATCCACTCGGTGCCGCGGAAGCGGTTGAAGGCCGGGGACCGCTCCCAGATCCAGGCGAGCGGGTGGTCACGGACGTTGGGCGGCTGGAGGTCGGGCAGGGAGGCGGCGGCCGGGCAGGGCAGGACGGTCCCGTCCGGAGCGACGGTGAGCGAGACCGCTCCCCAACCGCCCATGCAGGGCTTGGCGACGCCGTCGAAGTAGTCCGGCACGACCCACACCAGGTCGACGCGGCCGGCCAGCTGCTCCCGCCGGCGTTCGACGGTCTCCCGGGCACGGGCGAGCTGGTCGCGGGTGGGCAGCAGCGCGGTGCGGTTGAGCAGACCCCAGCCGTAGAACTGGGTGTTGGCCAGCTCGATGCGGTCCACGCCCCAGTCCACGCCGAGGTCGATGAGGGCGTCGACGGCGTCGAGGTTGTCGCGGTGCAGCACGACGTTGAGGCCGAGCGGAAGCCCGGCCCGGCGGACGAGGGCCGCGGCGCCTTCCTTCGCGGCGAAGGAGGACCGGCGTCCGGCGATCCGGTCGTTGGCCCGCGGGTCCGCGTGCTGGACGGAGAGCTGGACACTGCGCAGCCCGGCCGTGGTGAGCGCGGCCAGCCGGGCCTCGTCCAGGCCGGTGCCGCTGGTGACCAGTTGGGTGTAGATCCCGGCGGCCTCGGCGGCGGCGACGATCTGCTCCAGGTCGGGGCGCAGCAGCGGCTCGCCGCCGGAGAGGTGGGTGTGTACGACGCCCAGCTCGGCGGCCTGGCGCAGCACGTCCGCCCACTGCCCGCCGCTCAGCTCGCTCGAACGGCGCGCGAGTTCCAGCGGGTTGGAGCAGTACGGGCAGTGGAGCGGGCAGGCGTGGGTGAGTTCGGCGAGCAGGGCCCAGGGGGGTGCGGGGTCGGTGGAGCCGGTCACTTGAGCCAGCCTTCCTGTCGCAGGCGGTCGAGGAAGTCGGGTACGACGGTGGCCACCGGGGCGTCGGGGAAGCGCTCGGCCAGCTCGCCGACGATCCCGGGCACCGTACGGCTGCCGTCGCACAGGCCGACGACCACGCCCGCATGCCCCTCCAGGACGACCACGCGCTCCGGCAGGACCAGCAGGTCCCTGTCGCGCACGGTGTCGTGCCGCAGCATCAGCGAGGGGGCGAGGGCGGGGCACCAGGTGTTCTCGGGCTCCGGGATCACATCGACTCCCGGGAGCCGTCCTGACCCTGCCCGTCGGCGTGCTGCACGGCGTCGAGCAGGGACCACAGCACGTCGCACTTGAAGGAGAGCGCGGCCACCGCCTTCTCCTGGTCCGTGCGGGTCCGGGCCCACTGGAGTACGAGTTCGAGCGCCTCGCCGCTGTCCCGGCGGCCCTGGTCGACACGCGTGCGGAAGTAGGCGAGTCCCTCGGGCGCGATCCAGGGATAGTGGCGCTCGAACGCCTCGATCCGCGTGCGCATCAGATCGGGGGCGCTCAGCTCGGTGAGCGAGGCGGCGACGGCCTCCAGGGGTGAGCGCAGGCGGCAGAAGTTGACGTAGCCCTCCACCGCCAGCCGTACGCCCGGCAGCACGGCCTCGCCCGACAGCAGGGTCCGGCGGTCCAGGCCGGCCGCCTCGCCGAGCCGCAGCCAGCGCTCGATGCCGCCCTCGCCCTCGCTGCGGCCGTCGTGGTCCTCGATCCGCCGCAGCCACATGCGCCGCAGCCGCGGCGAGTCCAGCTTGGCGGTGATCAGCGCGTCCTTGACGGGGATGTGGCGCTGGTAGTGGAAGCGGTTGGTGATCCAGCGGCGCACCTCGGCCTGGGTGAGGTCGCCTTGGTGCATGCGGATGTTGAAGGTATGGCGGTCGTGGTAGCGCCCCTCACCCACCGCGCGCAGGCGAGCCTCGAACTCGGCGGGGCTCCAGGGTTCCGTCAGCGGGGCAAGTGTCGTCGTCACAGCTCGATCACCATTCCGTCGTCGGCCACCTCGATGCCCAGCCGGGCGAGCTGCTTGTGCTGCGGCGCGGCAGGGTCGACGAGGGGGTTCGTGTTGTTGAGGTGCGTGTAGAGACAGCGGGCGGACAGGGTGGCGAGGATGTCGGCGGTGCCGCCCGGTCCGTCGATGGGCAGATGGCCCATGCCCGTGGCGGTGCGGGCGGAGATGCCGGTGCGGCGGGGCTCCTCGTCGTCCCAGAAGGTGCCGTCGACGATGACGCAGTCGGCCTCGGCGGCGGCGCGGTGCAGATCGTCGGACCAGGCCGCCACGGCGGGGGCGTAGAGGGCGGACCTGCCGGTGGCCGGGTCGTACAGGCGCAGCGCGACGACCCAGGCGTCGTGCCCGGGGGCGTCGGCCGCGTATCGCGGGCGCTTGTCCGAGACGGGCACGGCGCTGATGCGTACGCCGGAGCCGAGCGGGCCCGGCGCGTCGGCGCGCAGCGGCTGCGCACCCCGGCGTCCCAGTTCTCGCCAGGTCAGGGCGGTGTAGGGGGTGAGCACCTCGCCCAGGCGCAGGCGGTCCTCGAGTGCCCGGCGGACCGGGGCGGTGGCGAGGATCTCCAGGCCGTCCGCCTCGCGCAGCCGCCAGATGCCCAGCGTGTGGTCGAGTTCGGCGTCGGTGAGGACCACTCCGGCGACCGGCGTCTGCCGCGGGCCGGGCCCGGGGTGGAGGACCGGGTGGGCCTCGATCTGGTCGCCGATGTCGGGGGTGGCGTTGACGAGGTACCAGCGGCCCTCGTCGGCACGGACGGCGAGCGAGGCGTGCCGGCGGCGCCGCACACAGTGGGCGCGTGCCCCGGAGCACCCGGGGCACGCGCAGTTCCACTGGGGGATGCCGCCGCCGGCCGCGGTGCCGAGTACCCGCAGCAGCATGCCGGCGGCTAGCGGACGCTGAGCGAGTAGGCGGTGACCTCGAGCGCGGTGTCGACGACGGTGTACCCGGGGGTCTGCCACGCGGTCCGGTCGGCTTCCTCGGCGGTGGTCCCGGCCGGCTGCTCGATGTGTTCGGTGGCTTCGGTCATGATGTGTGCCTTCCTTTCGGCAGTGGTGAGTTCGCCCCCTTGTTCAGCAGGGGGTCGTCACTTGATGGTCACTTTGAGAAGGAGGTCCTTCTCCGCGCCGCGGTCGCTCGTGCCCAGCCAGAGCTGGTCGGCGCCGGGGACCTTGGCGAGTGCCCGCAGCCGGCCGTAGGCGCCGGTGTAGTACGCCGTCGCCGGCTGGATGCCCTGGCCGGTGGCGTCGATCGGCAGCCGCCACAGCCGGCGGCCGCTGAGGGTCGTGGCGTAGATGACGTTCTTGACGACCGCGATCTGGGCGGGCACGCCTCCCTGGTCCGGCTTCCAGACCATCTTGGGATTCTTCATGCCCGCGACGGAGCAACTCCCCTCGCACTTGGGCCAGCCGTAGTTCCCGCCCGGCTTGATGAGGTTGAGTTCGTCCCAGGTCGACTCGCCGATCTCGGTCTCCCACAAGCGTCCGTTGCGGTCCCAGGCCAGGCCTTGGGGATTGCGGTGGCCGTAGCTGTAGACGCGGGTTCCGAACGGGTTTCCGGGAGCGGCGGCACCGGTCTTGGTGATCCGCAGGATCTTTCCGTTGAGCGAGTTCCGGTCCTGGGCCAGCCCGGACTGCTGCGCGTCGCCGGTGGTGACGTAGAGGTATCCGTCGGGGCCGAAGGCGATCTTTCCGCCGTTGTGCTGGGTGTCCCTGACGATTCCGGTGAGGATCGGGGTGTAGCCGCTCAGCGAGGTGCCGTCGAAGTTCATCCTGACCACGCGGTTGTCGCCGGCCGTGGTCTCCATGAAGAACACGGCCCGGTCCGTGGTCCCGTTCCAGGTCGGTGACGCGGCGACACCCAGCAGACCGCCCTTGTCCTGCGTCGTGTAGTTCCACACCGCTTTCGGGACCGTGCCGACCTTCTGCTTGGCCCCGTCCAGGGCGACCTTCCAGACCGTGGCGGTGTCGCGTTCCGTCACCAGCGCGGCGTTCTTGCCCGGCAGGAACGAAATCCCCCACGGGGTCGTCAGCCTGTCCGACAGGGTGCTGACACCCGACGGTGCGCCCTCACGGTGCGCGCCGGATCCGCCGTCCTGCGCACGCGGGACGGCCGGCGGTGCCGCGGCGGTCGCGGTCGACTGGACCACGCCGACGGCCACCACAGCGGCGACAGCGGAAATCGCGGCCATGCCCGGACGGACCCGGTGCAGCGCCGAATGCGCCAAGCGTGACATCCTCATGCCTTTCCTGTCGTGGGGCGCGACCGTGTGATTCCCAGCGGAAAAGGAAGCGCCCGACTGCGATACATGGGGTGGTGGCATTACTGCGCCGCAGCATGGTGAACCCGCTGAAAGGGCGAGGACCGAAGCGTGGCAATGACTCCTTTCTGGAGTATTAGGCGCCCACGGAATCTCTGGCCACCCGGATCCCCCCATCCTGCTGAAGCGCCGTAAAGTCCCTCCCACGAGTGACCCGCCGTCAGGGCAGGTGGCGGGGCCACGCGCCGGATCTACGGCTTGGCCGGGCAGCCGGCCTGGTCGCTGTCGGACGGGGTCGGCAGGTCAGGGACCGGAGGCGTCGTCGCGGGGCTCGGCTCGGGCGTCGCGGCGGGCGTCGGGCCCGGGGGCGAGGTCGGAGAAGGCGCCGGGGACGGGTTCGGGGTGACGCACGGGGGCGCGGCGGTGGGGGACGCCGGCTGGGGCGGGGGGCTGGTGTTCCCCGCGTCGATGCAGTCGACGAACCGCACGAAGCCGGGCCGGTCGGTGCCGTCGGCGGGGACCACGAAGTCACTGGCCGCATGGCTGCGGAGCAGGCACATGTCGTAGCGGGCGAGCGCCGGAAGGGTGTCCTGTGCGGAGGTGCTCCGGTACTCGTGGCGGCCCACCAACTGGCAGGAGTCGTAGCGGATCAGCGGCCCTCGCGGACCCACCGCGTAGCGGTGCGGGCGGACTTCGGCGGAGAAGTCCCGGTAGGCGAAGGCGGTGTCGTCGCAGTCGCTGAAGTGGACCGTTCCGCCGTTCCACACGCAGTCGATGACCCGCACGTCGGGATCGCGCACCTCGAAGCGGATGTCCTCGGCGTGGAAACGCTGCACCGAGTCATGGTGCACGTTGACCGGGAAGCGGAAGAACGTGCTCGTGGTGCCGTACTCCGGGGAGCTTTCCGGGCGTTTGCCGGTGATGATGTACGAGCCGCCCCGGCAGCTGATCGAACCGCCGTAGGGGAACTCCAGGAAGTTGCCCCATTCGTATTCGACCTTCATGTCGGTGAACCAGTAGTTGAGGAACTGGTCCTGGTCGTTCGGCTGGTCCTTCCAGCGCTTCGCGAGCCCGGAATACAGAAACGCCCGGCGATAGCTGCCGCCGATCCGGCACGCCTCCCACCGCATCTCCGAGTTGGTGTCCGTGCCGTCCAGGGCGAGCCCGTACTCCCATTCCCCCGTCCACTCGCACTCCGAGAACCGGTAGTCCTGCGCCTGCCCGGTCGAGTACGAGCTGAAGAAGGAGGCGCCGGGCGTGGCCGAGTGGAACTCCATGCGTTCGAAGGAGAGATTCGACCAGACGTCCTCGTTGCGGCAGAGATAGGAGCCCGGGCCGGTCTCCGGGCGGAAGACGAGGGTCGTCATCCGCTTGCCCGCTCCGGCGAAGCGCAGGCCGTTCGCGGGCCGGGGCGGAGCGACACCGTCGAGCAGCGCGTTCGGACGGGTGATGAGGAACTCGCCGGCGGGGATCTGGATCACCACACGGCCGACGCCCTGGGAAACGCGTGCGGCGGCGAAGGAGTAGGCGACCTCGAACGCCGCGCTGGCGTCGGTCCGCCCGTCGCCCACCGCCCCGAGGTCGGCCACGTTGACCACGGTTGCCGAGTTGTCCCAGCCTTTCGAGCCGACAGCGGCGGAGGCCGCGCGGGTGGACAGAGCCGTCGCGGCCAGCGCCGAGGCTCCGCCACGCAGGAGATGCCGACGGCTGACACGGGACACTCCGCCACCCGATTCTGTCATAATTGCCTCCTTCCAGCGAGTTTCTCAATAAGGTGGGAAATGACCGAGTTTGCCGAAGTGCTCAGGCAGTTGTCGTCGGCACAGAAGCCCGCGAAGGGGGCGTCGGTCTACAGCCTGTTCGTCAACCGTCCGGCCGGCCGGGTACTGGCCGCGGTGGCCTACCGCGTCGGGGCGACACCCAATCAGCTCACCACGCTCGGCGCCCTGTTCACGTTTCCGGCCCTGGCGACCGTGGCCCTGGTGCCGCCCGGCCGGATGATGTCGCTCTGCGTCGGTGCGGCGATGACCGTGGGGTTCGCCCTGGACGCGGCGGACGGGCAACTCGCGCGCGGTCAGCGCTCGGGGAGTCCGTCCGGCGAGTGGCTGGACCATGTGCTGGACTGCGTCAAGCTCGTCGCCCTGCACCTCGTGGTGCTGGTGTCGTTCTACCGGTTCTTCGCGCTGCCCAGCCCGCTCTTCTTACTGGCACCGATGGTCTTTCAGCTCGCGGCCGTGGTGATCTTCTTCGCCGGGGTGCTGACGGAGAAGCTCAAGCGGCGGGCGACGGCCGACGCGCCGGCGGGGTCGACCCCGGCGCTGTGGTCCGTGCTGCTCCTCCCGGTCGACTACGGCGTGACCTGCCTCAGCTTCCTATTCCTGGGGAGTCAGCACGTCTTCCTTCTCCTGTACTGCACCCTGCTGCTCGCCCATGTCCTGTTCATGGCCGCCTTCCTGGTCAAGTGGTTTCGCGAGCTGCGCTGAGGGGATGTGCGGCGGCTCCTGCGCGGAGAGCAGTTCCAGGGCGCCGCGCAGCAGGGTGCTGGAGACGTGCATGGTGTAGGGGAAGTAGACGACTTCGACGCCGACCTGCGCGAAGTGCCGTTCGAGCGCCTCCCACTTGGGCGTTCCCCGCCAGTCGTCGCCCTTGAAGACGACCTGGAAGCCGATCGTCTTCCACCGCTCCACCTTGTCGTCCTCCCACTCGACGACGGCCTCGTCGACGTGGCGCAGGCTGCGGACGATGTCCAGGCGTTCGGCGAGCGGGATGACCGGCGGCCGGCCCTTCATGCGCCTGGCCAGGTCGTCGGAGGTGACGCCCACGACGAGGCGGTCGCAGTGGCGACGCGCCTCGCGCAGGATGTTGAGGTGCCCGATGTGGAACAGGTCCCAGACGCCGGGCGCGTATCCGATGCGGGTCACGTCCACGGGTCACCCACTCCCCTGACGGTGGCCTTCGCGGGGACGGCCACGTTCAGGGAGGGGGACTTCCGCGAGGTGTTCTTCCCGTCCGTCACCTCGATCCGGTACTGGTGACGGGTGCCGGCGGGCACGGAGTCGGTGAAGCTCATCCATGGGCGGTCCCAGTAGGTGGACGACTGGCTCTGCCGTGAGACGAGTTTCCCGTCCCGGTAGAGCAGGTACGTCAGCGACGCGTCGTCCCGGTCCCACGAGGCCTGCCAGTGGATGGCGACCTTTCCGGGGCTCGCGGCGGAGAGCGCGAGCGAGGGAACCTTCGGCGCCCCGGTGTCGGGGCCGGCCGCGAAGCGGGTGAGGCTCTGCTGCGGTTTGCCGTTGACCTTGGTGAACTCGCCGCTCACCCACAGGATGTCCCGGGCCATCGTCATGGCGCGGGGACCCACCGGCTCCCCCAGCCCGTCGTCGGTGTCGGGGAACCAGTGCAGGATCCTCCCGTTCTCGGGCGACTGGGCCAGCAGGTGCTGCCGGTCCTGTCGCTCGGGGAATCCTCCGAGCGCCTGGCTGCAGTTGTGTGCGTGCGAGCCGCTGTAGAGGACACCGCGGTAGAGGAGGACGGCTTGAGTGGCGCCTTGGCAGTTGTCGTACCACGCCATGGTGCCGTCATCGAGACGGCCCGCGATGCGGCCGTCGTAGGAGCCCGGGCCATGGCCGTCGGCACCCAGGTAGAAGCGGTTGCCGTCGTTCGTGATCGTCCTGACCGTCGAATTCAGCGGCAGCCAGTCGGGATACCTGCGCACCGACGCGCCGGTGCCGGAGTCCAGGGCCACCAGCGCGTGCGCCCTCTCACCGTTGACCTGGTCGAAGTCGCCTCCGACGAGGAGCTCGTGACGCGACGGCACGGCCGACAGGGCGCGCACCGGACGGTCGATGTCCGCCGCGAAGGGCAGCAGCGCGCCGGTGGGTGCGAGGGCGGCGACGCGGTTCCTGGCCTTGCCGTCGACGACACTGAAATCACCGCCGAGGTACACCGCGTCGCCCGTCGTGTCGATGGCCCGTACGGTCGCGGACACCGCGGGCCTGAAGTCCTTGCGCAGCGAGCAGTGGGCCGTGTCCAGGGCGACCGCGCTCGCCACGCCGGTGGACCCGACATGGCTGAAGGAGCCGCCCACGTACAGCGCCTTGCCGTCGGGCGAGGTCTTGAGGGCACGTACGGTTCCCTCGCCGCCGGTGAACGACGGGGCGCAGGGCAGCAGGGCCCCGGTCACGGCGTCGAACGCGGCGAAGTTGTGGCGCGGGATCTCCCGCTTGCCGGGGGCGGCACCCGGCGGCCGTACCGCGTCGAAGGTTCCCCCGGCGTAGACGACACCGTTCGCGTAGGCCAGTGACCAGACGATGCCGTCCGTCTGCCAGGTGGCCAGCGGATCGGCGGTGAACGACGTCCGGGGCGCTACGTCGGCGGCCACGGCGGAGGAGGCGTTGAACAGGGCGGCGGAGCAGCAGAGAGTGGCGGCGACGGCCCTGGTGGCCACCTTCGTTGGGAGCTTTCTCAGGCGCAAGGGACACCCCGGATAGCAGTGGTGTGGGCGGCGCGCGGGGAGTGGGGCGGGACTTCGCGAACCCGGACCGTGCGACCCTGCCTGGGCTCATGCGGCGCGACTGCGCAGCACTCCGACCAGCTCGCTCACTCCCAGCGACCTTCGATACCACCACAAAGTAGTACCAAATACACACATTCCCAAGGTCATTCCGACGGCGAGTCCTGACGGAGTGTCACCGATCAGCATACGAAGGGCCGCCAGCACCACCGAGACGACCAGCGCGATGCCGAGGGCGGTGGTGTAGCCGCGGTCGACGGTCGTGAAGCCGAGGCGCAGGCGGATGATCAGTGCTGCCGAGAGGTTCTCCACGATGATGGCCGCACCCCAGGAGACGGCGGCACCGAGGACGCCCCACCTCGGGACGGCGAGCACGCCGACCGTCAGTTGCACCGCGAACGCCACGGCGGTGATGGCCAGATGCCAGGAACTCTTGCCCGCCATGAGCAGCACGGTCTGGGCGTTGCCGACCGCGACGTTGATCAACGAGGCCACGCACAGCACGACCAGAGCGGGCGCCCCGGCGACGAACTCCGGGCCGAAGACCGAGAGAACGGTCCGGGGGAAGCCGGCGACGAGGACGAACAGCGGCCAGGAGAAGAGCACGATCCAGCAGGTCGAGATGTGGTGCAGATGGCGCGCCTCGGAGACGTGGTCGACGGCGAGCATCCGGCTGATCTCGGGTGCCACGGCGAGCCGGACGGCGAGTTGGAGCAGGGTGCCCGCGGTGACGACGCGGCCGATGGCGGTGTAGACGCCCGCCTCGGTGCTGGTGGCGAGTGCGGACAGCAGGATGACGCCGACCCAGACCGCGCTGATGTCGAAGATCGAGGAGACGGCGCGAGGCGCCGAGAAGCTCCAGAAGGCGTGCCAGGGGGCGGCACCGCGCCCGGCCGGGCGTGTCGTGCCGCGGAGGGCTCGGCACCGGCGCAGGGCCAGCCACGCGGCCACGGTCCCGGCCAGCGCGGGCAGCAACCAGGCCGCGGCCAGGGACAGCATCCCAGGCGCGTAGTACGCCACCGGGACGGCGATCAGCACGCGCAGCACGGGTTTGCCGATCTGCTCCACGCCGACGAACGGCACGACCGTGCCGTGGCCCTGCGTGGCACCGAGCAGGACGAGTCCGATGGTGGCGGCGGGCAGGAACACCGCGAAGAGCCGGACCAGGGTGACCGCGTCGGCCGGCGGCAGGTGGGGCAGGAACGTGGTGGCCACGGCGGGGAACAGCAGCAGGGGCAGGGCGGCCGCGGTGCTGGCCACGGCCGCCGGTACGACGGCCACCCGCAGCAGGGCACCCACCGAGCGGCCCCCGTTGACGGCGAGGTCGCGCGAGACGAAGCGGACCAGCCCGGTGTCGGAGCCCAGCTTGCAGGTGTTGCTGAGAATGGTGAACAGGGCCACGCCCGTGAAGACCGCGCCCGCCCCACGCGCTCCGGCGGCGCGGGTGATCAGGCCGACGAGGACGAAGGCGAAGACGGCGTTCGCCGCGGAACCCGCCACGCCCCACCATCCGCCCCGTGCGGCGGCGGCGACCCCGCTCGGGGCGGCGGCCCCCGCGGGGGTGGGAGCGGTCGCTCCGGGCGCGGTCACCCGCGGGAGACCGTGAGTGTGTCGTCCTTCGCGGACTGTTCCACGATCGGGATGGCGGGCTCCACCGCGGGACGCCGCTGGGTGCGACGGCGCAGGGCGGCGCGGAGGCGTCCGTACGGACGGCCGGCGTCGAGCACGGTGCCGAGGAGGTTGCCGCCCGAGCAGCCGATCAGCTCGTGCACCCGCCTGAGGTCGTCCCGCCGGGTGGTGTCGAGGTCGGTGACCAGGAGGACGCCGTCGACCCGCTGGGCGACCGCCAGGGCGTCGGCGTGCTCCAGGAGCGGCCGGGTGACGACGACTGCGGTGTCGGATTCGGCACCGGACAGGGCCCGGTGGACCGCGCCGGACACGCCCGCCTGGACGTGCGCACCGGTGCTCGCGCTGGAGCAGCAGGCGAATCGCCCGGCGGTACCGGCGTCGACGGGGAGGCTCCCTTCGGGCAGGGACTTCTCCTCGGGCGTGCGGGCGTCGTCCGGCACGAGCGGCAGCCGGGTCGCGAGGCCGGGCGTGTCCGGGTCGGCGTCGACCAGCAACACCTCGTCCCCGCACTCCGCGAGGGCCGCGGCCAGGTTCACGGCCACCTCCCCGGTGGTGGTACGGCGCCGGGGGGCCACGACGAGTACGCGGCCGGCGCCGGCCGAAGGACCGGTCTGGCGCAGGCGGTAGGCCAGGGCGCGGTAGGCCTCGGTGCGGTCGCCTCCCGTGTGACCAACCGTCAGCAGGTCCTCGCGGTCGCGGTCCTGGCGGGGCAGCATGCCGAGCACCGGAGCGCGCAGCGCGGCCCGGGCCTCGTCGGCCGAGCGGACCCGGGAGTCGAGGGCGGAGCGCAGCCAGGCCAGCAGGATGCCGAGGGCGAGACCGCTCGCGAGGCCGAGCACGAGCAGGACCGGCCAGCCGGGCCCGGAAGGATGCCTGGGGGCCTCGCCGCTGCGGACGATGTCACCCCCGGTGGTGTCACGGGAGTTGATGTCGGAGACCCGCTTGTGCAGGGTGGCGATCTCGCTCTGGACGACGGAGTTCGCGGAGTTCGCGGAGTTCGCGGAGTCGTCGTCGTCGCTCGTCTTCTTGGCCGACTGCTTGGTCACCGCGGCGATCTGCTGCTCCACGCCCCGGGTGGCCCGGTCCACGGCGGCGTCGTTACGGCCCTTGCGGTCGGCCAGGTAGGCCTCGGCGAAGGCGTTGGCGCCACGCGCCGCACGCTTGGGGGTGTCGGCCGTGAACTCGAAGCGGAGCACCTGGGACTTCGGCGGGTTGGTGACCCGCAGCCGGTCCTGGAGCGCGCCCGCCCGGCTCGGGGACTGTCCCAGGGTGTGCGCCGCACGGATGGCGACCGCGGCGCTGGCGGCGATCTGCTGCTCGGTGCCCATGCTGACCTGGTTGTCCGCGGCCACGGCGACCGTGCCGAAGGGGTCGGTGGTGGAGCGCACGAGGACTTCGCTGGTGGAGGTGTAGGTGTGGGTGCGGACCAGCGCCAGGGCCGCTCCGGCGAGCAGTCCCAGGACGATCCCCAACGCGATCATGGCACGGTGGCGCAGGAGTCGGCGCAGTTGGTCGCGTAGCTGGTCCGGCTCGTCGTACCGGTCGTCGAGGTGGAAGGGGCCGGTCACGAGTGCCCTCCTGTTCCGGGGATCGATGCGTGACGGGTGGGTGCGGTCGACAGCGCGGCCGAGCGGGACCGGGATGCCCGGGCCGTGGGGGTGGTGATGAGCAGCGGGATGGTCACCAGCAGCATCAGCGGGCCCACGATGCCGAGCAGGCTGCCGCGCAGGAAGACCATCTGGTAGAAGGCGAAGGCCGGGACCAGTAGCGCCGCGAGGGTGCCCGGCCGGTCGCGGAGCCGGTGCCGTACGTCGTCCATCCGGCGTCCGGCCGCGCCGAGCAGGAAGAACACGACGGCCACCGCCGACGGGCCGGCCCACAGATAGCTCTCGATCCACAGCGGCGCGGAGAGATTGAGGAAGTCGTAGCCCGCGTACTGGGCCAGGGTGATGCCGGTGTCCTCGGGTTTGTCCGGCCACACCGAGCGAGGGACCAGGAACAGCGGGGGCCCCAGCGCGTTCTGGGGCGAGAACCCCTTTTCCCACGCGTAGTCGATGCCGGTCTGCACCTGCTGGTAGGCGTCGTAGTCGCCGTTGGTGGTGAACTGCTCGGCGAGGGAGACGACGGCGATCTGTTCCCGGTCGCTGTAGCGGAAGTAGTCGCTGTAGGGGAAGACGAGCAGCACGGCCGTCATGAGGGTGGCCGCGATGGCGCGGAAGGCGCGGGGCCGGCACAGTCGGGGCACGGTGAACAGCAGGGTCAGCAACACCGTGCCGGCCCAGAACCTGGGCTTGCTGACGGGGTTGTTGACGACGACGTTGAGTGCCAGGAACAGCGGCAGCAGCAGCCGGCGGATGCCGCGCAGCAGCCGGTCGCCGCCGGGCAGCCGCGGCACGTGCAGCAGGCCCAGCAGGGCCCAGAACGCGGGTACGGACAGCGACCAGTTGCGCAGGGCCATCAGGAAGGCGTCCTGCTCGCTGTCCATGGCGCCCGCTTCCCGCAGGGCCTGACGGCTCGTGAAGTAGGCCTGGAGGCCGCCTGGTTGGGCGGGGATCAGCAGCACCGCGAGGGCGAGCGCGAGGGCGCAGAGCGCGACGAGGCGCCAGGGCGCGACACGGCGGGACAGCAGCCGTTCCACCGCTCCGGGTGAGGTGACGGCCGCACGGGCGGCGAGCGCGTGCTCCCGGCGGGCGGCGAAGGCCGTTCCCGCGGTGTGGGCGAGGAGCCCGAGTTCGATGACTGCCACGGCCGTGAGGGCGGTCCCCTCACCTGCCCGGTAGGCCCACGGGTACGTGTCGGTGGCGAGCATGGCCAGGGGCGCCAGGCCGAGCCAGATGTAGGCGAAGACCCAGAAGCCGAGGGCGACGAGCCGCACCGTCGTCGCGGTGAGCACGCGGGTGAGCGTCACCCCGGTGTGCGCCACGACGACAGCCTGCAGAGCGAGCGCCACCGACAGGTGCGCGTCGCATGACTGGAGGATCAGACCCGGCAGCAGAACGATCAGCGCCACCGTCCAGAGCGAGACCGCAGCCACGCTGCGGATGCCGGCGTCCCGCGTCCCGACTTCTGCGCCACTCGGGCATTTCAACTGAACCTTCATCAACAGCTTTATAACGCCCATTCATCCCGAATCCATACAGGCGCGCGCGAATCCCCAGCTCCGCACGGCTGTTCGCGGACCCAGTCATCGGGTGACGAGAAAGTTCCGGGCGGCGTGCCATTTACCGCAAATCATGACAAATGTGTATTGCTTATCGGAACAGAATCCAGGACAGAGGAGTTGCCCATGAGCAAGCAGGTCGACGTCGTCGTTGCCGGTGGCGGGGGATTCATCGGCGGTCATCTGGTGGGCGCCCTGCTGAACCAGGGGCTGACCGTCCGCTCCATCGACATCAAGCCCCAACGCGATTGGTACCAGGTGCACGACGCCGCGGAGAACGTGATCGCCGACCTGTCGCTCCTGGACAACGCGCGCGCGGGCGTCCGGGGCGCACGGCAGGTGTACATGCTCGCCGCCGACATGGGCGGCATGGGCTTCATCGAGAACAACAAGGCCGCCTGCATGATGTCGGTACTGACCAGCACACACATGCTGAAGGCCGCGCAGGAGCACGGCGTGGAACGGTACTTCTACTCGTCCTCCGCCTGCGTCTACGCCGCCGGCAAGCAGACCGACCCGAACGTCACCGCGCTGCGGGAGGAGGACGCCTACCCGGCTCAGCCGGAGGACGGCTACGGCTGGGAGAAGCTCTTCTCGGAGCGCATGTGCCGCCACTTCGCGGAGGACTACGGGTTCATCTCGCGCGTCGCCCGCTACCACAACGTGTACGGCCCGCACGGCACATGGGACGGCGGCCGCGAGAAGGCCCCCGCCGCGGTCTGCCGGAAGATGGCCGAGGCGGTCCTCTCCGGCGACCACCGGATCGAGATCTGGGGCGACGGCCTGCAGACCCGTTCCTTCATGTACATCGACGACTGCCTGTACGGCACCCAGATGATCATGAAGGGCGACAGTGACGTACCGGTCAACCTCGGCTCCTCGGAGCTGGTGACCATCAACCAACTCGTCGACATCGTCGAGGAGATCGCGGGTATCCGCTGCGAGCGCGGCTACCGGCTCGACGCCCCGCAGGGGGTGCGCGGCCGCAACTCGGACAACACCCTGATCCGCGAGATCCACGGCTGGGAGCCGTCGGTCTCCCTGGCCGACGGCCTGGAGAAGACCTACGCCTGGGTCTACGACCAGGTCAAGCGCTCCCACCAGTGAGACGCGAGGAGACGGACAGCCGATGAGGATCCTCGTCCACGACTACAGCGGCCACCCGTTCCAGGCCCAGCTCAGCCGGGAGTTGGCACGCCGTGGTCATGACGTCGTCCACTCGACGTGCACGGCCTACGTCTCCGGCAAGGGCAACCTCGCCGGAGACTGCGCCGGCCTCCGCTTCGCCACCATCGGGGGCGGCACGAAACTGAGGAAGGAGGCCTACTTCCACCGGCTCCACCAGGAGACCCGGCTGGGCCTCGAACTGGCCCGGCAGGTACGGCGCGAGAAGCCCGACGTGGTGCTGCTGTCCAACCTTCCGATCCCGGTACTGGTCGTGACCGCGGCCGTGCTGGGGAGGCTGCGCATCCCTTGGGTGCTGTGGCATCAGGACGTGACCGCGGTCGCGTTGCAGAGCTTCGCCGCCGCGCAGGTCGCGAAGTCGATGGGCCTCGCCGCCAAGGTCTTCGGGGCGGGCGAGAAGTGGTCGGCACGCCGGGCCTCGGCCATCGTGGTGATCGCCGACTCCTTCGTGCGGGTCCACGAACGGTGGGGCACCGCCGGCAAGGTCACCGTCATCCCCAACTGGGCGCCGCTGGACGAGATCGTCCCGGTGGCACGTACCAACGCCTGGTCGGCGGAGCACGGTCTGAACGACGTGCGGACGGTGCTGTACTCCGGCACGCTGGGCCTGAAGCACAATCCGGTGCTGCTGGTGCAGCTGGCCGAGCGCCTGCGGGACCGGGGTGCTCCGGTACGGCTCGTCGTCGTCAACGACGGCCCCGCCGTACCCGTCCTCAGGGAAGCGGCCGCGGCCCGCGGTGTCGAGCTGACCCTGCTGCCCTTCCAGCCCTACGAGCGGCTGCCCGAGGTGCTGGGCACGGGCGACGTCCTCGTCGTCCTCCTGGGGCCGGACGCGGGGCAGTTCTCGGTCCCGTCCAAGACCCTGTCCTATCTGTGCGCCGGGCGGCCGGTGCTCGGCCTCATGCCCGCCGACAACCTCGCCGCGCAGCTGCTCCACCAGGCGGGGTCGGCGGTCCTCCCGCCGGAGGAGTCCGCACTGGACGGTGCGGCCTCCTGGGTCCAGAAGATCCTGGCCGACCCTGCCCGCGCCGAACGGCTGGGCAAGGAGAGCCGGGCACTGGCCGAGCGCGAGTTCGCCCTGGAGAGCTGCGCCTCCCGCTTCGAGGACATCCTCCGAAGGGTGAGCACCGCCTCGGCACACTGAGCCGGCCGTGTGAGCACACGTGCCGAATGCCACGGACCGCCCCGCTGACCATCCGCGGGGCGGTCCGTGGCGGCGATCAGCGGGCCGAACCCGAAACGGCCGGCTACGCACCCCGCCGAGCAGGGTCAGCCTCACCCGAACCGCCGCCGCAGCGCCGTCCGTAACGGCGAGCCAGCCGAGTTCGAAACGGCCGGCACCCCACCCTGCCGAGCAGGCTCGGCCTGACCCGAACCGCCGCCGCGGCACGGTCCGTGCCGACGATCAGCCAGCCGAACCCGAGGCGGCCGGCCCCGCGCCCCGCCGAGCGAGGTCGGCCGGACCCGAACTACCGCCGCAGCACGGTCCGTAGCAGCGATCAGCGGCCCGAACCCGAAGGCTCCGCAGCCCGCCAGCCACCGCAGCACGGCCCGCAGCAGCAATCAGCCGACCGAACCCGAAACGGCCGGCTCCGCACCCCGCCGAGCAGGGGCAGCCTGACCTGAACCGCCGTCGCTCTCCCGATAGTTCTCCTCCAACCGGTCCACCACAGCGCGGATGGAGTACACGTCCTCGACCACGCGCCGGCCGGCTTCCGCCAGCTCGGCGCAGAGGTCCGGGTCGGCGAGCAGGCGGCGGACCGCGTCCGCCATTGCCTCGGGACTGCCGTCGGTGACGACGGCCGCGCCCCGGCGTGCCAGTTCGTCGGCGATGCCGCAGGTGTCGGTGAGGACGACGGGGGTGCCGGCGGCCATCGCCTCGATGACGGTCATGCCGAACGGCTCGTTCACGCTGGCCAGCACATGGACGGCTGCCGTCCGGTAGGCCTCGCGCGCGTCGGCGGGATCGAGCGCCCCGCCGTAGTGGACCACGTCCGTCAGGCCGTCGGCGATGAGCCGGCGTACGGCGGGCAGCGATCCGTCGTCCGGGCCGTACAGCGTGAACCGGGCCTCGGGCAGCTCCTGGTGAACCAGCGCGGCCATCTCCACGAAGGCCTCCGGACGCTTGCGCGGATGCAGCCGGGCCAGGAACAGCACATGAGGGTCGCGCGGCCGCCGCGGGCCCGGTTCGGGCGGGCCCGGCCGGATGCCGTTGGGCAGGATCCGCAGCGGCGGGCCGTCCGGCCCGAGCACCCGCGCCACCAGCCGGCGCTCCTGCTCGGTCAGGACGAAGCAGGTGCGCGTCCGGCGCAGCAGCGGCAGGTACAGCAGGTCGAACAGCCGGACGGGGAGCGCGGTGCGCGGCTCGACCATGCCGTGGGTCTGCGCCACACACGGGACGCGGCGCAGGGCGGCGACGGCGAGCGCGGCAAGGGAGACCAGATCGCGCCCCGCGTGCACATGCACGACATCGGCGCCGCCCATGGCCCGCCACAGGTCTCGTACCAGGCGGGGATTGAGCAGGCCGATGAAGCCCTGTCCCGGCAGCAGCGTACGGGCGGGCCGGGAGCGCAGCCGGACGGAGCCGATACGGTCCGGTGCCCGGCCGCTGCCCCGCCACAGCGACATCAGCATGACGTCGTGTCCGCGTGCGACCAGCTCCTCCGCCTGGGCGAGGGCCACGCTCGGCGGACCCCCGAAGGCACCGTCGTCACTGACGAGCGTGACCACGTGGAGAAGTCTCATGCGGAGACTCCCTTCGCCGTCAGGACCGCGCCGGCCGGGAGGTCCCGGTGGGCCACGACGCCCGCGCCCACCACGCCGCCCCGGCCGACGGTGACACCGCGCAGGACGACGGCACGGGCCGCGACCCAGCTGCCCGGCTCCAGCCGGATCGGGCCGTTGTCGAACTCGAAGGTGACGGAACGGCGGCGATGGCTGCCCGTGCACAGCAGCGCGCTCTGGGAGACACAGCAGTCGCTGCCGATCGTGACGGGTTCCAGGTTGAGGATCCAGGCACCCTCGCCGATCCAGACGTCGTCACCGATCTCCAGCTTCCACGGCCAGTGCACCCGCACGCCGTGCCGGATCAGCACCCGCTCTCCGACCCGGGCGCCGAAGGCGCGCAGCAGCACCGGCCGCCAGCGGGCCGGGAACCACCACTTGACGAAGAGCAGGTGCAGGGCGGCGAACCAGGCGGCCTGAACGAGCAGGGGGCGCCCCTTGTCGTATCCGGCACCGGTGAAGCCGCGCAGGGATCGCGCGACGACGGTCTGCGCCATGAGAGTGTCCCTTCCCGAGGACTCAGGCGTCCATGGTCGTGATCCTTCCCGCCCCGGGAGCCGTGTCGCCCGTGATTGGGGCGTGTTGGCGGCAGGCCTGCCCGGATGGCGGATCAGTAGGCGCCCTGGCCGTTCAGCACCGCCCGTACGGTGCGGGCGAGCACGTTCATGTCGACAGCCAGGGACCAGTTGTCGACGTAGCGCAGGTCGAGGGCGACCGTCTCGTGCCAGGACAGGTCCGACCGTCCGCTCACCTGCCACAGCCCGGTCAGGCCCGGCTTGACGCTGAGCCGGCGCATCTCGACCGGGTTGTACTTGACGACCTCCTCGGGCACCGGGGGACGCGGGCCGACCAGGGACATGTGGCCGAGGAGGACGTTGAACAGCTGGGGCAGCTCGTCCAGGGAGTAGCGGCGCAGGAGGCGTCCCAGGGGCGTGATCCGGGGGTCGCGGCGCATCTTGAACATGTGGCCGTCGTTCTCGTTCGCCGCCTCCAGCTCGCTCTTGAGCCGGTCCGCGTCGACCACCATCGTGCGGAACTTCCACATGGGGAACGGCGTGTTGTTCCGGCCCACCCGCATCTGGCGGTAGAGGGCCGGGCCGGGTGAGCCGAGCCGGACGGCCAGGGCCAGCAGGAGCAGCAGCGGCGCGAACCCGACGATCAGCAGCAGCGCGCCCACACGGTCCACGACGGACTTCAGCAGCGTCGGCGTGCCACGGCGCAGCGGCGGCACGATGTGCAGCAGGGTGAGCCCGGCCGCCGAGGTGAGCCGGACCCGTCGGCGGGTGACGTCGACGATGCCGGGCAGCACGACGAGCGGGCACCCCCGGTCGTGCAGCGCCCAGGACAGCCGGCGCAGCCGCTCGCCCGCCATGTGCGGGCCCGGCACCACGAAGACCAGGTCGGCCGAGAGTCTGTCGGCCGCCCCGAGCACCACCTTGGAGTCCTGCTCGGGGGTTTCGGGCGCCTCGCAGGGCAGCCGCAGGTCCACGGGTACGCCGGAGAGCGGCTCGTCCTCCCCGACCGGGCAGGATCCGACGATCACGTATTCGTGGTCGGTGCGCTGGGCGAGCTGCTCGACCACCGCGTCGACCGTCGGGCCCTCACCCACCATCAGGACGTGGCGCAGTGCGCGGCCTCTGCGGCGGGCGGCCCGCAGATGACGGTGAATCACCTTCTGGCAGGCCGCCGTGAGGACGAGCGCGGGGATCAGTGCCGTGAAGGCACCGGCCGGCACGCTGCCCAGTCCGCACACCACGCGCAGCGTCGCCAGAGCGCCGACCAGCACCAGCCAGTCCCTGACGGCGGCCCGCAGGCCGCCCCCGTCGCCCCAGGCGGCGAGCGTGTAGCGCCTGCCGGCCACTCTGATCACCGGCCACAGCACGGCGGCGACGGCCGCCAGCCGCAGCGGGTGGGGCTCGCGGACCTCCACGATCGCGGCCGCGACGGGCAGCGCCGCGCCGGCCAGATCCACACAGACCGACAAGGGTCCGTACCAGCGCACCTGGGTGCCCTCCGGGTGGGCGGGTCGGCGCGGCATGGGAACCGGCACGTGTCGGGATGCCGCGATTCTGAACGGCCGCATGCCTCTCCTTCGAAGGCCCGATCTCGGACAACGGGCGCGACCGCACGGTCCGCTCAGAGGGAGGGGCCACACCTCGACGTGATCTTTATATCAACTGACAGGTACTTATGTCGGAATTGGTGGACATATCGCATTAATGATCCCTTACTGACATAGTGCCGCCATGGACAACACGCCTGCCGGCACCCGACGTGGCATCCGTACCCGCCGTACGGCCCTCGCCCTGGCCGGTGGTGCCGCCGGCCTCACAGGTGCCGCCGTCCTCACCGTCGTCCTCCTCATCGGGGAGCACCGTGCGCCGGACCGCGCCGGGCACCCCGCCCCCGGCGCCTCCCCCGGCTCGCCCGGTTCGCCTGGCGAGGCCCCCTCCCCCGGTGCCCCGGGGCTCGGCGACCCGCTCGTGCCGCTCGACGGCAACGGTGGCTACACGGTGCGCCGCTACACCCTCGACTTCGACTGGCGCGCACCCCGCACGCCCTTCGCCGCGACCACCACCGTCAGCGCCACCGCCACGCAGGCCCTGTCCCGCTTCGACCTCGACTTCGCGGGCAACACACTGCACACGGTCACCGTGGACGGCACACCGGCGAAGGCCGTACGCGACGGCGACGAACTGGTCGTCACCCCGGCGAAGCCGATCGCCCGCGGGGGCGCGTTCACCGTCCGGGTCGCCTACACCGCCGATCCGACGCAGCGTCGGCACCGCGACGACGCGATCCAGGACTACGGCTGGGTCCCCACGGCCGACGGCACCCTGCTGTCGCTCCAGCCCGACGGAGCCAGGATGGTCTTCCCGGCCGACGACCACCCCAGCGTGCGGGCGCCGTTCACCTTCCGCGTCACCACCCCGCCGGGACTGACCGCGGTGGCCAACGGCCGGCTCGTCGGGCACGTCCGGCAACCCGACGGACGGATCCGGTGGACCTACGACTCCGAGCATCCGCTCGCGGCCCAGCTGGTCCAGCTGGCCATCGGGAAGTTCTCCGTCGTGAACGGCACGGGCCCGCGCGGGCTGCCCGTCCGGGACGTGGTCCCCGACGGCCTGGTCGCCGGCACCGAGGCGTACCGCTCGCTCACCCCGGAGCATCTGGCCTGGCTCGAACAGCGGCTCGGCCCCTATCCCTTCCGCCGCTACGGCGTGCTGGTCGGGGACACCGACCTGCCGGTGGCCCTGGAGACGCAGTCGCTGTCCGTCGTGCCGAGCGCCGATCTGCTGGGGGATCAGGTCGGCGCCGAGCGCAACCTCGTGCACGAACTCGCCCACCAGTGGACCGGTGACAGCGTCGCGATCCGGCGGTGGTCCGACCTGTGGCTGAGCGAGGGACACGCCCGTTTCTACGAGCTGCTCCACTCCGACACCCACGGCGGCATCGACCTGGAGGACATGATGCGCGCCGCCTACGAGCAGCACGACCAGTGGCGGCACGACGACGGCGCACCCGCCGAGCCCACCGAGCCCACCCTGTTCCGGCAGATGCGCTACGACGGCTCGGCGCTGGTGCTCTACGCGCTGCGGGAGAAGGTGGGCGAGGGCACCTTCGACCGGATCGAACGCTCCTGGGTGACGACGTACCGCGGCCGGGCCGCCGGCACCGCGGACTTCGTCCGGCTCGCGTCCCATGTCGCCGGCGAGGATCTGACGCCCTTTCTGACGCCTTGGCTGTACGGGGCGCACACCCCGCCCATGCCGGGTCACCCCGACTGGCACGTGGAGCCGGTCGAGGACTGACCCGCCCGCCGCGGCGGGCGGGGTGCCGCCGACCGGGTGGCCTGTGCCCGAAGGCTGGTCCACGCCAGTGACGCTCGGCGCGCAGCGGCGCGCGAGGCACGGAAACGTACGAGGGGTGACGCGAAGGGCAACCCCCTTTGCCCTGAAGGGCGATCCACTGCGCCCTGGTCGCATCCGTCCTGGCCACCACGCTGAAACCCCTCGGAGGCACCTCCATGAAAAAGCGCGTCGCCCCCCGCGTCTCCAGTGCCGTACGCGGGCACCGGCGGATCATCTGTGTGACCGCTTCGGCGGCGCTTCTGGTGCCGTTGCTGATCGACCGCTCGGACGGCACACCGTCCGACCAGCTTCTGCAGGACGACTACACCGCCGCGGCGAACGAGTACCAGGTCCCCCGCAGCGTCCTCATGGGCGTGTCGTACCTGCAGTCGCGGTGGGACTCCCATCACGGCGCCCCCAGCGTCGTCGGCGGCTACGGGCCGATGCACCTGGTGGACGCGCCCAGACCCCAGCCGCCGCAGACGCCGCAGCACACGCAGGGACAGCCGCGCGCGGGGTCGGCGGGACCGCCCGCCTCGCGTACGACGAACCCCCCGGCGGACCTGCAACAGGCCGCACGCCTGACCGGGCTGCCGGCCGAGCAGCTGCGGACGGACGACGCCGCCAACGTGCGCGGCGGCGCGGCCCTCCTCGCGGCGACCCAACGACAGCTCGGCAAGCCGCTCAGCCCCAACCCGGGGACTGGTGGGAGACCGTGGCCCGCTTCCCGGGCGCCGCCGACCGTGCCTCGGCGGACACCTATGCCAATGACGTCTTCGACGTGATCCGCCGGGGTGCGCACCGCACCACCGACGCGGGGCAGCGCGTCACCCTCGACGCGAACCCCCACGTCCACCCGCACCGCCCCGCCACCAAGGGCACGCCGCGGCCGAAGGAGGTCGACTGCCCGCCGGACCTGTCCTGCTCCTGGCTCAGCGCGCCGTACGTCGAGATCGACGACGACGAGTACGGCAACCACCAGCTGGCCGACCGGCCCAAGGACCAGCGGATCGACTACATCGTCATCCACGACACCGAGGCGCCGCTGGCGTCGATGCTGCAGACGATCCAGGATCCGGAGGAGGCCTCCTGGCACTACTCCATCCGCTCCCGGGACGGCCACATCACCCAGCACGTCAGGATCAGGGACGCGGCCTGGCACTCCGGCAGCCAGTTCGTGAACGCCCGCTCGATCGGGATCGAGCACGAGGGATTCCTGCGGCAGCCCGACGCCTGGTACACGGAGACGATGTACCGGTCCTCGGCCCGGCTGGTGAAGTACCTGGCGAGGAAGTACGGGGTTCCGCTCGACCGGCAGCACATCTTCGGCCATGACAACGTGCCGGCCCCGACCGAGGACACCATTCCGGACATGCACGACGACCCGGGGCCCTTCTGGGACTGGCGGCACTACTTCGACCTGCTCGGCGCGCCGCTGAAGGCGACCGCCGGGCCGGACAGCGACGTCGTGATGATCCTGCCGGACTACTCCACCCACAAGCCGCGGTTCACTGGCTGCACCAAGAGCGGTGTGAAGTGCGCGCCGCACGGCTCCAGCGCGGTCCGTCTGCACACCGACCCGGCCGACGACGCCCCGCTGATCCAGGATCCGGGCCGGCACCCCGACGGCAAGGACTCCACGGAGGACGTCAACGACCTGGGGTCGCGGGTCTCCGCGGGCCAGACCTTCGCGGTCGCCGAACGCAGCGGCGACTGGACGGCGATCTGGTACCAGGGCCACAAGGCGTGGTTCAAGAACCCTCAGGCCCACCCGACGGCCGTCGGCGCGCGCGGCCGGACGGTGACCCCGAAGGAGGGCCTGAGGGAGATCGAGGTCTTCGGCCGCGCCCTGCCGGAGGAGGACGCCTACCCGGAGGGTGTGGACGAGCAGCCCGAGCCGTCGCCGCTCCCGTACACCCTCCGTGCGGGCCAGCGGTATGTGACGCAGTCCCGCGTCCTCGGTTCCTACCTGGAGAAACCTTCCTCCGACGACTCCCCGTCTCCGGTGGTGCAGGGCGAGGAGGCGTACTACGAGATCCAGCTCGGGCACCGGCTCGCCTATGTCCGGGCGCGTGACGTCGACGTGGTGAAGGCGGCGGCCACGGCGGGCCCGGCCGGGTACACGGCGCGCACTCCCCTGCGCTGACCCGAGGGGTGCCCGGGCCGTCGGCTACAGGCCCGCCGCCCGATGCGTGGGCCGGCCCGCCAGCACGGTCAGGACCACCGGCACGTCGGCCACCTCCGTGTCGGGCACCTCCAGCGGGTTCTCGGCCAGCACCGTCAGGTCGGCGCGGTGGCCGACGGCGAGCCGGCCGGCGAGGTGCTCCTCGCCGGCGGCCCAGGCCGCGTTGACGGTGACGCCCCGCAGCGCCTGCAGTGCGGTGAGGGCCTGTTCGGGCCCGTGCGGGGGCAGGGAGAGGTCGGCGGGGCGGCGGTGCCGGGCGCCGGCCATGACCTGGAGCGGCGGGTACGGCGCGATGGGCCAGTCGGAGCCGAGGACGACCCGGGCTCCGGCCGCCCACAGATCACCGCAGCGGAACGCGCGCGCGGCACGTTCCTCGCCGAGCCGGCGCGACCAGTTGTCGGTGTGGTCGGCCCGGGTGTACTCGCAGCAGTGGGTGGGCTGCATGGACGCGGCCACGCCGAGCCGCGCGAACCGCCGTACGGTGTCGTCGGGCACCGTCTCGATGTGCTCGACCCGGTGCCGTACCGGGGCCGGGCTCTCCGCCTGGGCCTTCTCGACGGAGTCGAGGACGTGCCGTACCGCCGCGTCGCCGATCGCGTGGGTGGCGGTGGGCACACCGGCCCGGTGCAAGGCTGCGATCACCTGGGTGTAGCGCTGCGGGTCGGGCCAGTGGGCGTGGGCCGACTCGCCGTGGCAGTCGGGGACTTCGAGCCAGGCGGTGCCGTTGTCGACGGTGCCGTCCATGAACAGCTTCACGCCGGCGACCCGCCACAGCGCGCCTCCTGTGCCCTGCGGCCGGATGAGTTCGGCTACGGCGTCGTCGTCCGCCTCCGGCCGGCACCAGGGGGCGACCCGCAACCGCAGGGGCAGCGCGCCCTCGGCCTCCAGTGCGGCGTAGACGGACAGGCTCTCGCCGTTCGCGTCCATGGCGTGGCCGCCGGTGAGGCCCGCCGCCGCCATGGCGGCGAGGACCTCCGCGGTGCGGGCCCGTATCTCGGCCTCGGTGGGCCGGGGTGCGACGGCCTCGACCAGTTCGCAGGCCGCGTCCTCCAGCAGCAGGCCGGTGGGCCGCCCGTCGGCGTCGCAGACGATCTCGGAGCCCTGGGCGAACTCCCGCGGGCCGTCGACGCCCGCCAGTTCCAGCGCCCGCGCGCTGGCCAGCAGCGAGTGTGCGTCGAACAGGTCGATGAGGGCGGGTACGCCGTCGAGGACCGGGCCGAGTGCGGCGGCGCCGACCGGCTCGCCGCCGAAGGCGTTGGGGTCCAGGCCCCAGCCGCGCAGCCAGGCTCCCGGCCGCAGGGCCTGCGCGGCCTCGGCGAGCGCGGTGCGTACGGCGTGCAGGTCCCGGCAGGCGGTCAGGTCGACGCCCATGGTGCGCTCGGCACCGGAGACCGGGTGCAGATGCCCGTCGGTGAAGCCCGCGGTGACCACCGCTCCGCGCAGGTCGACGACCGTGCTGCCGGGCCCGGCGAGGGCACGGGCCTCCCGGTCGTCGCCGAGGAAGGTGATCACTCCGTCCTCGGCGGCGAGCGCGGTGTGCGGAAGGAGCCTGCCCGTGCCGGGGTCGAGCAGCCGGGCGGAGAGTAGGACGAGATCGGCGGGCACGGGGGTCCTCCGGAGGGTTCGGTAGGCGTACTTGATGGCTGGTCAGCTTGGAATGTCGTCCAACACCCCTGAGGAGAGGCCGAGTTCACGCTCGGCGGTGGTGACGGCCATGCGGGCCACGGCCGGCGGCCGCTCGGGGGTCGCGGTGTTGGCATGTGCGCCGAGGCCGTCGAGCACGACCAGGATCTGAATGGTCGTCACCAAGGGGTCTTCGGTGTGGAACTCGCCTGCCGCCACACCCTCCCGGACCAGACCTTCGAGCCGTTCCCGCCAGGCGGCCTCCTGCTCGGAGACCCGGGCGCCCAGGACCGGCCGGTAACGGCTGAGATGGCGCGCGTTGATCCACAGCCGGCTGATGGCGTCGTACGCCTCGCCCGAGGTGCGGGCGAAGAACCGGGCCAGATACAGGGTGGGGGTGCCCTCGGGGCGCTCGGCCGGGAGGAGGGCGTCCAGCTCGCCGGTCGCGGCGCTGCCGAAGGCCTCGGCGACGAGGTCCTCGGCCGAGGGGAAGTAGTGGCTGATCAGCCCCGGGCGGACATCGAGTTCCTCGCCGATCCGGCGCAGGGTGACGCTTTCCAGTCCCTCGGCCAGGGCGACGGCGGCGGCCGCCTCGACGATTTCGGCCCGCCGGGCGGCCGGGTCCTTGCGGACCCGCTTGCGCTGAACGCTTGACGACATGACGGCAATGCTATTGAGTGTGCGACCAATAAGCAACTGGTCATGCGACCAATAAGCGACCAGGCCGATCCCACCGCCCCCGGAGGGCCTCATGGCGTCCACGCTCCCCGACCCGCATCCCGACGGAATCGCACCGGCATCCCCGGCCCCCGAGCGGGCGAACGGCATCGAGTCCCACGGCATCGACCACATCCCCGACTCCGAGCGCCGCGGCCGACCCCGCGAGCTGTTCCCGGTCTGGGCCGCCGCCAATGTGAACTACCTCAGCCTGGTCGTCGGCGGCGCGCTGGTGCTGATGGGTCTGAGCCTGTGGCAGGCGGTGGCCGTGATCGTCGTGGGCAACGTGTTCTGGCTGCTCACCGGCCTGCTCGCGGTCTCCGGCCCGGCGGCGGGCGCGCCCAGCGAGGTCGTGACCCGGGCGATGTACGGCGTCCGCGGGAACCGGGTGAACAACGCCGTGACCGGCTGGATGATCTCCGTCTGCTACTTCGCGCTGAACCTGGCCGCGGCGGCGACCGCCGCCTTCTCCCTGGTCGGACGGACCGGCCTGCCGGTGAACAACGCGGTGAAGGCGCTCGTCGTGGTCCTGATCGCCGCGGTCACCCTCGCCATCAGCGTCTACGGCCACACCGCGATCATCCGGCTCTACGTCCCGATCACCCTCGCGCTCACCGCCGTCTTCGCCGTGGTGGCCGTCGCCGTGGTGCGGCACACCGACTTCGGCTACGTCCCGGAGCGTCCGCTGACCGGCACGGCGCTGTGGGCGACCGCGCTGGCCGGCGTCGGGCTGATCGCCTCGGGCCCGCTGTCGTACACCACCAGCGCCGACTTCTCCCGCTATCTGCCCCGCAGCACGTCCGCGACGTCGGTGGCCGGCTGGACGGCGCTCGGCGGGTTCCTGCCCGGCACCCTGGTCTGCTGTCTCGGCGCGTTCGCGGCGACCGCGGTCGACATGAGCGACCCGCAGGGCGCGCTGGAGGGGCTGCTGCCCGGCTGGTTCCGCCCGCTGTTCCTGCTCGCGCTGGTCCTCGGCACCGTGGCCCTCAACGCGCTGACCGCCTACAGCGCCGGGCTCGCCCTGCAGGCCGTCGGCATCCGCATCCGGCGCTCGCTCAGCGTCCTCGTCGACGGAGCCGTCTCCGTCTCGCTGACCCTGTACGCGCTGCTCGTGTCCGACTTCCTGGACACGGTCGGGAACGTCCTGCAGCTGACCGTGGTCCTGCTCGGCCCGAGCATGGCCGTCTACGCCACCGACATCCTGCTGCGCCGCAACCGCTACGACGGCCTCGCCCTCGCCGACGAGACCCCGGGCAGCCCCTTCTGGTACACGAGCGGGGTCAACTGGTCCGGCGCGCTGGCCCTCGCGGCGGGCGTCGCCGCGTCCGCCGTGTGCGTCGACACCGCGTACACCGGGCCGGTGGCCGCCGCCCTGGGCGGCATCGATCTCGCCCTGCCGGTGGGGCTGTCGGTGGCTTCGGGCGTGTACGCGGTGTCGATGCGGGGCGTGCGCGGGGCGGGCTGAGCAGCCGGACGGCGGTGCCTCACACCTCGCCGAGGAAACCCGGATCCGCCGGGCCCATCTGCCGGGCGAAGTCCGCTGCCACGCCCAGGACTTCACGCATCGCCACGGGCCGCCGGCTCGTGGCCGCGAGGTCGTCGTGCGCCTCCTTGGACCACAGGAACGGGTAGACGGTGATGCCCTGCGCGAGGTCCGGCTCCGCGGCCTCCTCGCGCCATCCGGGCCAGCGCAGGCCGTCGTAGAACGTCTCCAGACGGCCGGACAGCAGCCACCACACCCAGGTGGAGTGGCCCATGTCCAGGGCCTCCCACTCCAGGGTGTCGGGGGCGAAGTACGTCAGCTGCCCGGGGTCGCCGGGGCGGCCCGCTCCGGCCGGGTCGTGGCCGTTGAGCGCGAACACCCCGCCGAGCACGTCGTGCCCGACGACCAGACCGGACGCGGGGTGCCAGGCGGGGTCGAACTCCTTTGGGAAGCGGTTGACCCGGCCCAGACTCGGCAGACCGCCGGCCGCAGCCGAGCCGCCGCCGTACACCCGCACCCATCCGTCGTCCAGGACGAGTCCGCCGCAGTTCAGCGCCAGCGCGCCGAGCGTGGAGCGCGCGGTGACCTGCATCTGCAGCAGGCACCGGCGGCCCTCCTCGGGATCGGCGGGCAGCACGCGGACCGGCACGGCACTGGCCGCGATCAGCTCCTGAAGCTCCGGCCAGGCCGGATCGTCCACCTGGGCCAGTTCGTCGATCTCGCGCATCCGGGGATCATGGCACGGACGCCGTGCCGTGCCCGCGGCTGCCCCCGGTCAGCCCTGCGGGCGCGGCTCGCGGCGCTTCCGGTTCGGCCGGTGCGGGCGCCGGAGGGTGTCCAACTCGCCTACGGCCGCACGGATGTGTGCCGGATCGCCGGGAGCCGCGGAACCGGCGCACCACCACGACGGGCGCCCGGACACCTTGCGCACGTGCATCCCCAGGTCGTGTTCGGAGCACAGCGGCCACGCCCGCCACAGCCGCTCCGTGACCGTCTCCTGGGCGGCCTCGGCAACGGCCTCAAGGGCGTCGGCCGCGGAGCCGGACCACAAGGGGTTCCCGTGCCACTCGCCGTTGGCGAGGGCGACGTAGACCTGCTCCGGTTCGCCCTCCTCCCAGGGCACCGCGAACAGGCGCAGGGGCCGCTGTTCCGGCAGGGTCGCCGCCAGATCCCGGTTGACCGCTGCCAGGGCCTCGTCCCAGAGGGGATGTTCGCCCTCGGCCACGGGGCGTGGTTCGGGTCGGCGGAAGGGCGAGTGGTAGCGCATTGGGGCATCCTCTCCCATGCGCCCGCCCACCCGTCAGCTCATTTCTCCAGGATGGTCCCTCCCCCATGACCGACTCCCCCTCGATGCCCACGCCCGACGTCGACCGCCTGATGGGCGAGGTCGACCGGTCGGCCGCACGGCTCGCGGCCACACTGTCCGGCCTCACCGAGGCCGAGTGCCGTGCGCCCAGCGCGCTCGCCCCGTGGACCCGGGGCCAGGTGCTCGCCCACATCGCGGGCAGCGCGGACGCCTACGTATGGCTGCTGCGGCTGGCGCGCACGGGCTCCGCGCCGGGGCCCCGGCAGGATGCGGCCGCCCTGGCCGAGACGGCCGAGCGGACCGCCGCCCTGCCCGTCGACGCGCTGGCCGACCGGACCCGGCGGGCCCTGGACCTGGTCGTGGCGGAGGCCCGGGAGATGCCGGCGGCACGGTGGGACGTCCTGGTGGCGGCACTCGCGGGCTGGCGGCACCCCGCCTGGTACACCCTCCTGCGGTGCCTGCGGGAACTGGAGCACCACCATGTCGACCTCGGCCTGGGATACGGCACCGCCGACTGGCCGGCGTCGTACGTGTCCTGGGCACTCGACGAGACCCTCACCACCTTGCAGGTCCAGGGACATCCCGTCGCCCGCGTCGAGGCGGTCGACCTGGGGCGCCACTGGGCCCCGTCTCCCGAGGGCCCCTCGATCGCCGGGCCCGGACACCTCCTGCTCGGCTGGCTCAGCGGGCGAACTCCGGCCACCGGCCTGGTGTCCGACCGTGCGACCGAGACCCTGTCCCCTCTCCCGAGGTGGCCGCAGCCGCCGACTCCCGGGTGGGGACGGACCGACGACGTCCTCGGCCTCGCCTGACCACCGTCCCGTCGAAGTACGCCTGCTGGACGCGCTCCTGACGAACCGTGAGACTGGGACACGTCCGACGGCCCGGCTCTCCAGGACGGTGACCATGGAAGTGGAAGTCCCCCGCGTCGAACTCACCCCGCAGGCCGCCGAACTGGTGCGCAGGCTGCGGGCCGAGCACGGTCCGCTGATGTTCCACCAGTCCGGCGGCTGCTGCGACGGCAGCGCGCCCATGTGCTACCCGGACGGCGAGTTCCGGACCGGCGGCTCGGACGTGCTGCTGGCGGAACTGGCGGTGGAGGGCGTCGAGGAGCCGGTGACCTTCTGGATGTCGAGGAGCCAGTACGAGGTGTGGAGCCACACCCGGCTGATCGTCGACGTGGTACCCGGAAGAGGGAGCGGATTCTCGCTGGAGGCACCCGAGGGGGTGCGTTTTCTCACCCGTTCTCGCGTAGTCGATGCCTAGCACCCCCGCGGGCCACCGCCGTCTGCTGCACTTCCCTGAGTTCTGGGACAGTTGACGAGACATCAGGGGGCGCGGTGGCGCACGATCGGCGGCAGACGGCAGCGGGCAGATCGGTTCTCACGGTTCTCACGGCGTTCGGTGTACTGGCCGGTGCGGCCCTGGCGGGGGCGGCACCGGCCGGTGCCGTACCGCTGGGCAAGATGGGCAGACGGATCGCGCCGGGGGTCACCTACCGGCAGTTCGACATCTCGGCGGCCGCGGGCGAGGCACACGCCCACCTGCTCACCGTCGACCTGAACAATCCGCACGTCCGCCTGGACCTGCTGTACCCGGGGACGGTGGCCGCCCGCGCGACCGTGTCGAAGCTCGCCGACTCGGCCGGCGCGGTCGCCGGTGTCAACGGCGACTTCTTCAACATCTCCGAGACCCAGCACCCGGGCGTGGAGGCGACGGGCGCGACGGTGGGACCGGCGATCGCGGACGGGAACGTGCTCAAGGCGGCGGTGCCGAAGGGCCAGCGGTTCGGGCCCTCCTTGCCGCCCGGGACGACCACGACGGACGTCCTCGGCGTGGGTACCGACGGGCGGGCCCGGCTGGACCGCCTCACCCTCACCGGCTCCGTCGGCACGCCGGAGGGGCAGTTCCCGCTCAAGGGCCTCAACCAGTACGCGCTGCCGCAGAACTCCGTCGGCGCCTTCACCTCACGGTGGGGCAGCGCCTCACGGGTGCGTGCCACCTGCGGCACGGACACCGACCGGGCGGCGGCGTGCAGCACGGACACCTACGAGGTGAAGGTGCGGGACGGTGAGGTGGTCTCCGCCTCCGACTCCCCGGGCAGCGGCTCGATCCCCACGGGCACCACGGTCCTGGTGGGCCGGGAGGAGGGCGCGCAGAAGCTGCGCAAGCTGTCGGTGGGCGACCGGGTGACCGTCACGCACGCCCTGGTGGCGGCCACGGCCAAGGTGCCGTACACGTTCGCGATCGGCGGCTACCCGGTGCTGCGGAACGGCAAGCCGCTGTCCGGCCTGGACGACAACGCCTCGGCCGTGCGCACCGTCGTGGGCTTCGCCGACGACGGGCACCGGATGCTGCTCCTCGCGCTGGACGGAGCCGCGGCCTATCGGACGGGCATGACCATCGCCGAAGAGGCCGAACTCATGAACGAGCTGGGCGCGTCCGACGCGTTCAACCTCGACGGCGGCGGCTCGACCGAGATGGTCACCCGGAATGCGGGCGCGAGCGGTGTGACGGTCCGCAACCACCCGAGCGGCGGCGCCGAACGCCCGGTCCCGAACGGCATCGGGGTCTTCTCGTCCTGACCTCGCGGCTCAGGGGCGCAGGCTGCCCACCAGATCGGCGGTCGCGGTGAGCCCGCTGTGGATGGTGGGCGCCATGCTGGTGCTGGCCAGGTAGAAGCCGAGCAGCATGCAGACCAGGCCGTGCGAGATCTTCAGCGCGCCGTTACGCATGAAGATCACGACAATGATCAGGAGCAGCAGCACCACAGAGATGGAAACGGCCATCGGGAACCTCCTCCGCCACGCCCCATGAGCGGCGTTCGGCCGCAAGTGTGGCGTAGCGAGGGGTTCGTCCGGGCGGCTGACATGTCCTCCGATCGTGTGGTGTTACACGGACGGGTGTGCGTCCAGGAAGGCCTGCAGGCCGGCGAGGTCGTCGGTGTTGAGGTAGTCGACGCCGCCCGCGAGGAGTTCCGTCCACAGGGCGTCCCGGGCCGCACCCGCCGTGTCCGGGGTGGCCCAGAACCGGATCTGCTGCCCGCGCGCGTGGGCGGCGTCGGTGATGCCGCGCAGCTTCTGCCGCTCGGCGTCCGGGAAGGGGCCCTCGCCCTGCCAGGTGAAGTTCAGCGTCCAGTTGTCGCTGATCAGCGGGATGAAGGAGGCGGGGGCCGCGCCGCCGAGGTCGGCGAGCCGGCCGTCGTAGAAGGCGCGGCGCTCGGTCTGGGCCTCCATCGGGATACGGGCCGCGCGGTCGCCGGAGATGACGGCGGTGACCGGGCCGGGGTGGACGCGGCCGTGCGCGTAGCGGGTGAACAGGTGCGGGTAGCGCCTGAGGTGCCGGTCGAGTTCGACGTACGTCGAGGAGCCCTCGGTCTTGATGTCGATGAGGAGTTGCACCGACTGCCGCCGGCCCCGGTACACGGAGCCGTGGTTGGCCTCGACGAGGGCGGCGAGCGGGTCGAGGTAGAGGGATTCGAGGGTGCGGGTCGGGTCCAGCTCGGAGGTGTCGTGGCCGATGAGCAACTGGTCGCCGACGAGGAAGATGTCGGCCTCGACGCTGCCGAAGCGGTGGTCGAGGGCGTCGAACAGGGGCCGCGGGTGCTCATAGTCGTTGTGGGCGTGCGCGTGCCACAGCGGGCGCGGGCCACGGTGGCCGCCGCCCGCCCAGGCCTGGCCGGCGGGCAGGGCGACCGCGCCCGCGAGGGCGGCGCCGAGGGTGGTGAGGGCTCTGCGACGGGTGGTGAGGGCCATGCGCTGCCTCCCTTGAGGGGCCGGATGGGACCGGGGAGAGTATGCGTGCGCTCTCCACTCAAAAGCCCCTGCCCTACAGGGAGTTGGCCGGACTGCTGCCCTCTGTTCACTTGGTGACGGGTGCGCACACGAAGAAGCCCGCCCCGGGTGGGGCGGGCTTCACGGGCTGTGCGTCAGGGCGCCTGGAGGTCGACCAGTTCAGCCAGGGCCTCCCGGTGGGCGCCTGCCGTGCCGTAGGCGATCGAGTCCGCCTTGGCCCGCTTCAGGTACAGGTGGATCGGGTGCTCCCAGGTCATCCCGATGCCGGCGTGGAGCTGGAGCGCCTCCTCGGCGGCGTGTACGGCGACCGGGGCGGCGTAGGCCTGGGCGACGGCCACGGTGACGTCGGTGTCCTCGCCGGAGGCCAGCGCGTCGGCGGCGGCGCGGGCGGCGGCCCGGAGGTTGACGACCTCCAGCCACAGCTGGGCGAGCCGGTGCTTGAGCGCCTGGAAGCCGCCGACCGGCCGGTTGAACTGCTTGCGCTCCTTCAGGTACCGGACGGTCTCGGTCAACGCCCAGTCGGCGACGC
The DNA here is from genome assembly GCF_900215565.1 of Streptomyces sp. Ag109_G2-15. Classification (NCBI taxonomy): domain Bacteria; kingdom Bacillati; phylum Actinomycetota; class Actinomycetes; order Kitasatosporales; family Streptomycetaceae; genus Streptomyces; species Streptomyces sp. Ag109_G2-15. Next base: position 6,465,348 of record NZ_OCNI01000001.1, on the reverse strand, counting down.
CGAGTTGCTCGGAGGCGAGCAGTCCGGCGGCGGCGCGCAGGGCCCGTCGCACGGCGGGCTCCGCGTCGCCGATGCGGCGGCCGGGCGCCCCGTCGAGGGTGACGGTGGCGAGCGGGCGGGTCAGGTCCAGGGAGGTCTGCGGGGTGACGGTCACCGCGTCGGCGGCCACCGCGTACAGCCCGCCGTCGTCGGCCGGGACCAGCAGGACGTCGGCGGCGGCCGCGTCCGCGATGCCGGTCAGCTCACCGTGCAGGGTGCCGTTCTCCAGACGTACGGCCTTGAGGGCCGCGCCCGGTGCCGAGTGCAGCCCGACCGCGAGGGCGCCGATGGCGCGCCCGGCGGCCAGACGGCCCAGCAGCTCCTCGTCCCCGCAGGCCAGCAGGGCCTCGGTGGCCACGACCGCGCTGGTGAGGTACGGGACGGGCGCGACCGCCCGGCCCAACTCCTCCAGAACGACGGCGACTTCACGGTGGGAGGCACCCTGGCCGCCCTGCGCCTCGGGCACCAGCAGCCCGGCGAGACCCATGCCGTCGGCGAGCAGCTTCCACAGGGCGAGGTCGTGCGGGGCGTCCGACTCGGTGCGGGCGATCACGCCGGCCGCGTCGCAGTGGTCCGTGAGCAGGTCGCGGACGGCGGCGCGCAGCGCCTCTTCCTCCTCCGAGTACAGCAGGTCGGTCATCGGGCGAGGTCCTTCCAGGCGACGTCCTTGTCGGTGCGCGGCTCGGCGGGCAGGCCCAGGACGCGCTCGGCGACGATGTTCAGCAGGACCTCGCTGGTCCCGCCCTCGATGCTGTTGCCCTTGGAGCGGAGGTAGCGGTAGCCGGCGTCGCGGCCGACGAAGTCCACCAGCTCGGGCCGCCGCATGGTCCAGTCGTCGTACAACAGCCCTTCCTGGCCGCGGAGTTCGACCTCCAGGCCGCTGATCTCCTGGTTGAGGCGGGCGAAGGCGAGCTTCATGCCGGCGCCCTCGGGGCCGGGCTGCCCGGCGACGAGCTGCTGGCGCAGGCGCTCGGCGGTGAACCGGGCGACCTCGGACTCGACCCAGAGCTTCAGCAGCCGCTGGTGGAGGTCGTGGGTGCGCAGTTCGGGGCGTTCCCGCCAGGTCTTCGAGACCGGGCCGATCATGCCGCCCTCGCGGGGCAGTCGCATGCCGCCGATGGCGACGCGCTCGTTGTTGAGCGTGGTCTGGGCGACCCGCCAGCCGTCGCCGACCTCGCCGAGGCGGCGGGAGTCGGGGATGCGGACGTCGGTGAGGAAGACCTCGTTGAACTCGGCCTCACCGGTGATCTGCCGCAGCGGACGGACGTCGACGCCGGGGTCGGTCATGTCGCAGAGGAAGTAGGTGATGCCCGCGTGCTTGGGCACGTCCGGGTCGGTGCGGGCGATGAGGATGGCCCAGCGGGAGTTGTGCGCGCCGGACGTCCACACCTTCTGCCCATTGACCACCCACTCGTCGCCCTCCCGCACGGCCCGGGTGCCGAGCGCGGCGAGGTCGGAGCCGGCGCCGGGCTCGCTGAACAGCTGGCACCACACCTCCTCGCCGATCCACAGCGGTCGCAGATAGCGCTGCTTCTGCTCCTCGGTGCCGTACTTGAGGATCGTCGGGGCGGCCATGCCGAGCCCGATGCCGTTGCGGCGCGAGTCGTTGTCGGGAGCGCCGGCCGCCTCCAGCTCGGCGTCCACGACGACCTGCAGGGAGCGCGGGACATCGAGTCCGCCGAGGCCCGTCGGGTAGTGCACCCAGGCCAGCCCCGCGTCGAAGCGGGCCTTGAGGAAGTCGAGGCGGTCGGTGGCGGCGGGCGGATGCGCGGCCAGCAACTCCCGTGTGCGGCGGCGCAGTTCTTCGGCGTCGATCATGCGGCGGCTCCCTTGTCCATGACCACGGCCACCCGGCCGGTGGTCACCCCGTCGGCGACCCGCTGCACGGCCGCGGCGGCGTCGGCGAGCGGTACCCGCTCGCTCACCAGCGGCTTGATCGCACCCCGTGCCGCCAGCTCGGTGAGCTGCTCGTGGCAGTGCAGGACCAGCTTCGGGTTCTTGGTGTTGTACAGGCCCCAGTGGAGGCCGAGGATCGAGTAGTTCTTCACCAGGGCGTGGTTGAGCGCGGGGCTCGGGATGGTGCCGCTGGCGAAGCCGACGACGACGATCCGGCCCTCGAAGGCGACGAGCTTGGCGGACTGGGCGTAGGCCGTGCCGCCGACGGGGTCGTAGATCACGTCGGCGCCCCGGCCGCCGGTGGCCTCCTTCACGGCGGCGACGACGTCCTCGGTGCGGCGGTCGACGACCACGTCACAGCCCAGCTCCCGGGCGACGGCGGCCTTGTCGGCGCCGCCGACCACGCCGATCACGGTGGCCCCGGCCGCCTTGCCGAGCTGCACGGCCGCGCTGCCGACGCCTCCTGCGGCGGCGTGCACGAGCAGGGTCTCCCCCGCCTCCAGGTGGGCGCGGCGGTGCAGGCCGAACCAGCCCGTCTGGTAGCCGATGTGCAGCGCGGCGGCCTCGGCGTCGTCCAGGGACTCGGGCGCGGGCAGCAGGGCGCGGGCGTCGGCTAGCGCGTACTCGGCGAAGCCGCCGTACGGCAGCACGGGGTTGGCGATCACCCGGCGGCCGTCCTCGGTCTCGGCGCAGATCTCCACCCCGGGAGTGAAGGGCAGCGGCGGCCGTACCTGGTACTGGCCCCGGCACAGCAGGGCGTCCGGGAAGTTGATGTTGGCGGCACGCACCCGCAGCAGCACCTGTCCCTCGCCGGGCGTGGGCCGCTCCACCTCCGCCAGGCGCATCACCTCGCTCGGCTCGCCGTTCTCGTGCACTTGCCATGCCTGCATGCGGGGCCTCCACGGGACTGCTTCGTCTGACCGGGTCCGATCGCATACTAAGCGGTCGCTTGCCATTCGCGAAACAGTCGGACGCGTCACTTGCGCGCGTCACTTCGGACACGTCACCTACGAGCCGGCCGTGCCCGTACGTGCATCCGCTCCCCCTGCGGCCCGAACAGGCTCAGGAACTCCACCGACCCCTCTCCGGTCGACCCGAACCAGTGCGGCACCCGGGTGTCGAACTCCGCCGCCTCCCCCGCCGACAGCACCACGTCGTGTTCGCCGAGCACCAGCCGGAGCCTGCCCGAGAGCACGTACAGCCACTCGTAGCCCTCGTGGGTGCGCGGCTCCGGCTCCTGGCTGCGCTGGGGTTCGCGGACCTTGAAGGCCTGGAGGCCGCCGGGCTGGCGGGTCAGCGGCCAGAAGGTACGGCCGTGCCGTTCGAGGGGCTTCGCCCGCACCCGGGGGTCGCCGACCGGCGGGGCGCCGACCAGCTCGTCCAGCGGTACCTGGTGGGCCTGCGCGATGGGCAGCAGCAGCTCCAGGCTGGGCTTGCGCAGGCCGGACTCCAGCCGGGACAGGGTGCTGACGGAGATGCCGGTCGCCTCGGACAGCGCCGCAAGGGTCACCTCCCGCTCCTTGCGGATCCGCCGGAGCCTTAGGCCCACGCCCGCCAGCACGCCGTCGGTGGTCTCGGTGCTCTCGGTACTCATGCCCGTATTGCAGATTCGGCAAAGACGTTTGTCAACACGGCAGGGTGTGGGCGACCGTCGGGCGCGGAGGTGGTCACCATGACCGAGAACTGTGAAGTGGTGGTGGTCGGAGGCGGCGCGGCCGGTCTGTCCGCCGCGCTGGTGCTGGGCCGGGCCCGGCGGCGCACCCTGGTGGTCGACGCGGGCGAGCCGCGCAACGCGCCGTCCGCGCACCTGCAGGGCTATCTGACCCGGGACGGCATGTCGCCCGCCGACTTCCTGGCCGTCGGGCGCGAGGAGATCGCCCGGTACGGCGTGGAACTGGTCCGGGACCGGGTCGTGGACGCGACCAGGGGCGAGGACTTCACCGTGGTGCTCGCGAGCGGCCGGACCGTACGAGCGCGGCAGCTGGTCGTCGCCACCGGCCTGAAGGACGAGCTGCCGCCGGTCCCGGGGATCGCCGAGCGGTTCGGCCGGGACGTGGTCCACTGCCCGTACTGCCACGGCTGGGAGGTCCGCGACCGGGCGACCGGCGTGCTCGCGAGCGGCCCGATGAGCGTGCACCAGGCGCTGATGGTGACCCAGTGGTCGAAGGATGTGCGGTTCTTCCTGCACGAGGTGCGGGAGACGGAGCTGACGGACGAGGACCGGCGCAGGCTGGCCGCCGCCGGGGTGACCGTCGTACCCGGTGAGGTCGCGGAGGTGCTCGCCGAGGCGGACCGGCTCACCGGCGTCCGGCTCGCGGACGGCACGGTCCACGAGCGCGAGGTGCTGTACGTCGCACCACGTGCCGTTCCGCAGAACGACCTGCTGGTACGGCTGGGTGCGGAGCTGCGCGAGACGCCGTTCGGCAGTTTCCCGGTGATCGACGAGCGGGGCCTGACGACCGTGCCGGGTCTGTGGGCGGCGGACAACGTGAGCGGCTTCGCCGAGCAGGTGGTGAACGCGGCCAGCCGGGGGTACCGGGCCGGGGCGGCGATCAACGGCGAGCTGCTCTTCGCCGACCTCCACGCGGCCGTACGGGTGTAGAGCCCGCACCTGCGGTGCAACCATGACTGCATGCTGCTGGCCCGGCTCGCCGAGGTGTCCCGGGAGGTCGCCGCGACGGCGGCCAGGTCCCGTAAGACCGCGCTGCTCGCGGAGCTGTTCCGGGACGCGGAGGCGGACGACGTGCCGATCGTCATCCCCTACCTGGCCGGACGGCTCCCTCAGGGGCGGCTCGGCGTCGGCTGGAAGGTGCTCGGCCGTCCGGTCCCGCCGGCCGCCGAGCCCTCCCTGACCGTGCGGGAGGTCGACGCCCGGCTCGGCGAGCTGGGCAAGGTGTCCGGGGCCGGTTCCCAGGCGGAGCGGGCCCGGATCCTCGGCGAGCTGATGGGCGCGGCCACCGGGGCGGAGCAGCGCTTCCTGCGCGGCCTGCTCACCGGCGAGGTCCGGCAGGGCGCGCTGGACGCGGTCGCCGTGGAGGGCCTGGCCCGGGCGACCGGCGCGGATCCGGCGGACGTACGGCGGGCGGTGATGCTCGCCGGGTCGCTGCAGACAGTGGCGCAGGCCCTGCTCGCGGAGGGGCCCGGGGCGCTGGACCGGTTCCGGCTCACGGTCGGCCGCCCGGTGCTGCCCATGCTGGCGCAGAGCGCCTCCTCGGTGGCCGAGGCGGTCGAGAAGCTGGGCGCGTGCGCGGTGGAGGAGAAGCTGGACGGCATCCGGGTCCAGGTCCACCGGGAGGGCAGCGCGGTACGGATCCACACCCGCACGTTGGACGACATCACCGACCGGTTGCCCGAAGTGACCCGGGCGGCCCTGGGGTTGTCGAGCGACCGGTTCATCCTCGACGGGGAGGTGATCTCCTTCGGCGCGGACGGCCGGCCCCGCTCCTTCCAGGAGATCGCCGGCCGGGTGGGCTCCCGGACCGACGTGGCGAAGGCCGCCGGGGAGGTGCCGGTCTCGCCGGTCTTCTTCGACGTGCTGCTGGTCGGCGGCCTGGACGTGCTCGACCTCCCGTTCGCCGAACGGCACGCGCTGCTGGCCGATCTGGTGCCCGGGCCGATGCGGGTCCGCCGGGCCATCGCCTCGGGGCCGCAGCACATCCCCGAGGCGGAACGGTTCCTCGCCGACACCCTGGCCCGTGGCCACGAGGGCGTGGTGGTCAAGGCGCTGGACGCCCCCTACAGCGCGGGCCGGCGCGGTGCGTCCTGGCTGAAGGTCAAACCCGTGCACACGCTCGACCTGGTCGTGCTGGCCGCCGAATGGGGCCACGGCCGCCGCACCGGCAAGCTCTCCAACCTCCACCTCGGCGCCCGCAACCCGGACGGCACCTTCGCGATGCTCGGCAAGACCTTCAAGGGCATGACCGACGCGGTGCTCGCCTGGCAGACCGAGCGGCTGCGGGAGCTGGCCGTCGAGGACGACGGCTGGGTGGTCACCGTACGCCCGGAACTCGTCGTGGAGATCGCCTACGACGGCCTGCAGCGCTCCTCCCGCTACCCGGCCGGCGTCACCCTGCGCTTCGCCCGCGTGGTCCGCTACCGCGAGGACAAGAGGGCCGAGGAGGCCGATACGGTGGAGGCCCTGCTGGCGGCCCACCCGGAGGTCAAGCCGTGACGGTGCGGACGACGAAGCGCAGCGCGGGACTGCTGTTGTTCCGGCACAGCGACGAGGGGCTGGAGGTGTTGCTCGGCCATATGGGCGGTCCCTTCTTCGCGAAGAAGGAGGCGGGAGCATGGACCGTGCCCAAGGGCGAGTACGAGCCCGACGAGCCCGCCTGGGAGGCGGCCCGGCGCGAGTTCCGGGAGGAACTGGGGATGGCCCCGCCCGACGGGGAGGCCGTACCGCTGGGCGAGGTCGCGCAGGCCAACGGCAAGATCGTGACCGTATGGGCGATCGAGGCGGACCTGGACCCGGAGGCGATCGAGCCCGGCACCTTCACCATGGAGTGGCCGCCGAGGTCCGGGCGGACGCAGGAGTTCCCGGAGCTGGACCGGGTGGCGTGGTTCGGTCTGGACCGGGCCCGTGAGCTGATCGTCACGGCTCAGGCCGCGTTTCTCGACCGGCTGGCGCAGCACTCGGGCTGAAGGGGGTGCTACGCGTTGCGGTCGGCAGCGCCGCGCGCGAAGGTCGAAGCAAGACCGCTCCCAGGGAGGTCAGCCATGCCCATCGCGACGGTGAACCCGGCGAACGGCGAGACGCTCAAGACGTACGAGGCCATGGGCGAGGAGGAGCTGGAACGCCGGCTCCAGCTCGCCGAGGCGACGTTCCGCACGTACCGGACGACCACGTTCGCCGAACGCTCCCGACTGCTGAACAAGGCCGCCGACCTGCTGGACGAGGACCAGCAGGAGATCGGCCGGGTCATGACCACCGAGATGGGCAAGCCGGTCAAGCAGGCCCGCGCGGAGGCCGCGAAGTGCGCCAAGGCGATGCGCTGGTACGCCGAACGCGCCGAGGGACTGCTCGCCGACGAGGAACCGGCCGAGTCGGACGTGCGGGACTCCGGCGCCTCCCGGGTCCGGGTCCACTACCGGCCGATCGGGCCCGTCCTCGCGGTGATGCCGTGGAACTTCCCCCTGTGGCAGGTGATCCGCTTCGCCGCGCCCGCGCTGATGGCGGGCAACGTGGGCCTGCTCAAGCACGCCTCGAACGTCCCCCAGACAGCCCTCTACCTGGAGGACCTGTTCCACCGGGCGGGCTTCAAGGAGGGCTGCTTCCAGACGCTGCTGGTCGGCTCGGGAGCGGTCGACGCCATCCTGCGCGACGAGCGGGTGAAGGCAGCGACGCTCACGGGCAGCGAGCCGGCCGGGCGGGCCGTGGCCGCCACCTCCGGGGAGATGATCAAGAAGACGGTGCTGGAGCTGGGCGGCAGCGACCCGTTCGTCGTCATGCCCTCCGCCGACCTCGACCGGGCGGCGCAGGTCGCCGTGACCGCGCGGGTGCAGAACAACGGACAGTCGTGCATCGCGGCCAAGCGGTTCATCGTGCACACCGACGTGTACGACGCCTTCGCCGAGAAGTTCGTCGCGGGCATGAAGGCGCTGAAGATCGGCGACCCGCTGGAGGAGAGCACCGAGATCGGGCCGCTCTCCACCGAGCAGGGGCGGGCCGACCTGGAGGAGCTGGTCGACGACGCGAAGCGCAGCGGCGCCCAGGTGCTGTGCGGCGGGGACCGTCCCAACTGGCCGGGCTGGTACTACCCGCCGACCGTGCTGGCCGGCATCACCCGGGAGATGCGCATCCACCGCGAGGAGGCGTTCGGGCCGGTCGCCACGCTGTACCGGGCCGGCGACCTGGACGAGGCGGTTCTGATCGCGAACGACTCCTTCTTCGGGCTGAGTTCGAACGTGTGGACGCGCGACGAGGACGAGGTGGAGCGGTTCGCGCGGGATCTGGAGGCGGGTGGCGTGTACGTCAACGGGATGACCGCCTCCCATCCGGCGTTCCCCTTCGGCGGGGTGAAGCGGTCCGGGTACGGGCGTGAGCTGTCCGGGCACGGAATCCGGGAGTTCTGCAACATCACCACGGTTTGGCAGGGTGCGTGAGCGCTGCGCGGCTACCATCCCGTTTGTGAACCGCGAAGTGACTCTGCCTCTGATCGTCGACGACCGCGGGTCCTTGCAGGTGGCTGCGGCCGACGTGAGCAAGTTGTTGCGGACCGTGGGTGGGCGGTGGCTGCATCTTGTCGAGGCCGGGGAGCAGCTCGATGAGGACACGGTGGCTGCGCTGACCATTGAGTTGGCGAAGCTGGCAGATCGTATTGATGTGGCGTGTATCGCGCACAGCAGTGGGGCGCCGTAGGTCGTCCTAGGGGGCTTCCCTCAGCGAGTCCCAGAACATCGCTTCGTAGGACTGGAGCAGGCTTCCGTAGATGTGGGCCAGGTCCGTATTCAGGCGGCCGGTGTCCAGGGCCGCCTGGACCGCCGCCGTCGCCCGGGCGTCCAGGTCGGGGGCCGGTTGCGCGAAGAAGTCGAAGAAGGCGCTGGCCTCGTCCGAGAAGCCGTAGTGGCGGCGGAGGCCTTCGGCGATGCGGGCGCAATAGCCGCCCCACGCCGAGAAGTTGGCGGTGAGGGCCAGGATCACGTCGGCCGGTGAGCCGTTGAGGGCCAGCCAGGCCACGTAGGCGGGGTAGGCCTGGCAGCCGGGGCGGGGCGGGTGGGAGCGGGTCCGCTCCTCGGTCACGCCGCTCTCCTCGGCGAACGCCGCCAGGTGCTCCCCCGCCAGTGCCTCGCCCTCGGCGAGCGAGGTGAAGAAGGCGGTGGCCGCGGGGCTGTCGGCCGCGCGTTCGGCCAGGTGCAGGAAGGAGCGGTGGTCGGCGGCGATCACCCACCGTTGTTCCAGGGCCAGGGCGGCGAGGGTCTCGCGGCTCGCCTCGCCCCTGGCGATCCGCGGGACCAGGGAGTTGGGATGCGGGTCCGGGGCGAGTCGGGCGGTCGTGGCGGCCAGTAGTTCAGCGGCCGTGAGCGTCATCGGGTCCTCCGAAGGGTCGTACGGGCTCAAGGTCCGATCCCTACCCGTTGTCCCCGATTCGGAGTAATCCGACGCGAGATCGTCGCCCCCTCGGGTGAACCTGGGTGGACCACCTTCTGACCGGTGGGCGCAGGCCCGCCGGACGGCGAAAGCAGGGACGGCTCATGGCGACTTTGTGCAGACCCTCGGTGTCCGTACCCGAACACGTGATCACGATGGAGGACACGCTGGAGCTGGCACGTACGCACCACGCGGACCACCCCCAGCTGCCGCTGGCCCTCCGGCTGATCGAGAACACAGGCGTCCGCACCCGGCACATCGTGCAGCCCATCGAGGAAACCCTGAAGCACCCCGGGTTCGAGGAGCGCAACAAGCTCTACGAGGCCGAGGCGAAGGCCCGTGTCCCCGCGGTGATCCAGCGGGCCCTGGACGACGCGGAGGTCCTGACCTCCGACATCGATGTCATCATCTACGTGTCGTGCACGGGCTTCATGATGCCGTCGCTGACCGCGTGGCTGATCAACGAGATGGACTTCTCGTCCACCACCCGCCAGCTCCCCATAGCCCAGTTGGGCTGCGCGGCCGGCGGTGCGGCCATCAACCGGGCCCACGACTTCTGCTCGGCCTATCCGGAAGGCAACGCGCTCATCGTGGCCTGCGAGTTCTGCTCGCTGTGCTACCAGCCCACCGACCTCGGCGTCGGATCGCTGCTGTCCAACGGCCTGTTCGGCGACGGCATCGCCGCGGCCGTGGTGCGCGGCCGGGGCGGCACGGGCGTCCAGCTGGAGCGCAACGGCTCGTACCTGATCCCCAAGACCGAGGACTGGATCGCGTACGACGTCCGGGCGACCGGCTTCCACTTCCTGCTGGACAAGCGGGTGCCGACCACCATGGAGCCGCTCGCCCCGGCGCTCCAGGACCTCGCGGGCACGCACGGCTGGGACGCCGCCGACCTGGACTTCTACATCATCCACGCGGGCGGGCCCCGAATACTCGACGACCTCAGCAAGTTCCTGCAGGTCGACCCGCACGCCTTCCGGTTCAGCCGGTCCACGCTCACCGAGTACGGCAACATCGCCAGCGCCGTCGTCCTGGACGCGCTGCGCCGGCTGTTCGACGAGGGCGGTGCCGAGCACCGGGCGCGCGGGCTGCTGGCCGGGTTCGGTCCCGGCATCACCGCCGAGATGACCGTGGGCCGCTGGGTCCAGGACGGCGGGATCACGCGATGAGCGAAGAGACCCTCACCGAGACCCTGCCCCCGATCCGGCACTGGCCGGCCGTCGATCCGACCGGGACGGACTTCGACCCGGTGCTGACCGATCTGATGCGCGAGGGTCCGGTCACCCGCGTCCAGCTGGCCAACGGCGAGGGCTGGGCGTGGCTGGTCACCCGGTACGACGACGTGCGCATGGTGACCAACGACCCCCGCTTCAGCCGCGAGGCGGTCATGGGCAGGCAGGTGACCCGGCTCGCCCCGCACTACATCCCGGACCAGGGCGCGGTCGGCGTCCTGGACCCGCCCGACCACACCCGGCTGCGCCGCTCGGTCGCCGCCGCGTTCACCGCGAAGGGTGTGGAGCGGATCCGCGAGCAGGCGCGCGGCATGCTGGACGAGCTGGTCGACGAACTCCTCCAGGACGGCCCGCCCGCCGACCTGACGGCGACGGTCCTCAGCCCCTTCCCGATCGCGGTGATCTGCGAGCTGATGGGCGTCCCGGCGGCCGACCGGCACGCCATGCACACCTGGACCCAGCTGATCCTGTCCTCCGCGCACGGAAAGGAGGCCGGCGAGAAGGCCAAGCGCGAGATGAGCGCATACTTCTCCGACCTCATCGGGCTGCGCGAGGGCAGCACGGCCGAGGACGTCACCTCGCTGCTCGGCGCCGCCCTGGGCCGGGGCGAGGTCACCCTGGAGGAGGCCGTCGGCCTCGCCGTCCTCCTCCAGATCGGCGGCGAGGCGGTCACCAGCAACAGCGGGCAGATGTTCTACCTGCTGCTGACCCGCCCCGACCTGGTCGAACGGCTGCGCTCCGACCCCGCGATCCGCCCGCGGGCGATCGACGAACTGCTGCGCTACATCCCGCACCGCAACGCCGTCGGCCTCTCCCGGATCGCTCTGGAGGACGTGGAGATCGGGGGCGTACGGATCCGCGCGGGCGACCCGGTCCACGTCTCCTACCTGGCCGCCAACCGCGACCCGGACGTCTTCCCGGACCCGGAGACGATCGACTTCTCCCGCAGCCCCAACCCGCACGTGGCGTTCGGCTTCGGCCCGCACTACTGCCCCGGCGGCATGCTGGCGAGGCTGGAGTCGGAGCTGCTGGTGGACGCCCTGCTGGACCGGGTGCCGGGCCTGCGGCTCGCCGTAGCGCCCGGACAGGTGCCTTTCAGGAAGGGCGCGTTGATCCGCGGGCCCGCGGCCCTGCCCGTGGCGTGGTGAGCGGCTGATGACGACGACCGAGGGACTGCTCGTGCCTCCGGGCCATGGCCGCGTGGTCGAGACGTCCGCCCAGCGCGTGACGTTCAAGGTCACCGGCACCCATTCACGGACGGCCTCCACCTTCGAGGTGGAGGTCCCGCCGGGCTTCGATGTCGGTGCCCATGTGCACACGCGCAGCGAGGAGTTGTTCTACGTCCTCGAAGGCGAACTGGACGTGCTCGCCTTCGAGCCCCGCATCCGCACCCCCGACAACTGGCAGAAGTGGGAGTCGAGTTCGGGCAACCGGGTGGTACGGGCAACCCCGGGCACGGTGATCGTCGTACCCCCCGGCTGCCCCCACGCCTTCGCCAACCCGACGGACTCCCCGGCCAAGATGTTCTTCCAGGCGTCCCCGCCCCCCGATCACGAGCACTACTTCGAGGAGCTGCTGGAGATCCTCGGCAGCGGCGGTCCACCGGACCACGCGGCGATCGAGGAGCTGCGGAAGCGCTACGACATCGAGCAGCTGACGCCGCTCAGGCATCGTTAGCGGATGGGCATGCCCGACAGCGTGCGGGCGATCACCAGACGCTGGATCTCGCTCGTCCCCTCGAAGATCGTGTAGATCGCGCTGTCCCGGTGCATCCGCTCCACCGGGTACTCCCTGGTGTACCCGTTGCCGCCGAGAATCTGGATCGCCTGCGCCGTGACCTTCTTCGCCGTCTCGCTGGCGAACAGCTTGGACATCGACCCCTCGGCCGCGGTGAACGGCTTCCCGTTGATCGCCATCCACGAGGCCCGCCACACCAGCAGCCGGGCCGCGTCGATCTGCGTGCGCATGTCCGCGAGCTGGAAGGCCACGCCCTGGTTGTCGATGATCGGCCGCCCGAACTGCTCCCGGGTCGTGGCGTAGTCGAGAGCCACCTCGTAGGCGGCCCGGGCGGTGCCCACCGCCATCGCGCCGACGGCCGGGCGGGACGCCTCGAAGGTTGCCATCGCCGCGTTCTTCACCCGCTCGCCGCCCGTCTTCGCCCGCTCCCGGGCCCGCGCCAGCCGCTCGTCCAGCTTCTCCTTGCCGCCGAGCAGGCAGGACCCGGGAACGCGCACGTTCTCCAGGACGACCTCGGCGGTGTGCGAGGCGCGGATGCCGTGCTTCTTGAACTTCTGCCCCTGGGACAGCCCCGGCGTGCCCGGCGGGACGATGAAGGAGGCGTGGCCCTTGGAGCCCAGCTCCGGGTCGACTACCGCGACGACGACGTGGACGTTGGCGATGCCGCCGTTGGTCGCCCAGGTCTTCGTGCCGTTGATCACCCACTCGTCCTTGGCCTCGTCGTACACGGCACGCGTGCGCATGGAGGCGACGTCGGAGCCGGCGTCGGGCTCGGAGGAGCAGAACGCGGCGACCTTGACGTCGTTCGCGTCGCCGTACATCTGGGGGATCCAGGTGCCGATCTGCTCCTCGGTTCCGTTGGCGAGAACGCCCACGGCGGCGAGGCCCGTGCCCACAATGGAGAGGGCGATGCCCGCGTCGCCCCAGAACAGCTCCTCCATGGCCATCGGGATACCGAGGCCGGTGGGGTCGAAGTACTGCTGCGCGTAGAAGTCGAGGGAGTAGATGCCGACCTTCGCGGCCTCCTGGATGACCGGCCAGGGAGTCTCCTCACGCTCGTCCCATTCGGCGGCCGCGGGGCGGATGACGTCGGCGGCGAAGCCGTGCAGCCAGTCCCGGACCTCCTTCTGTTCGTCGTTGAGCTCCATGGTGAACTCGGCCATGTCCCCTCCAGCGGCGGTGCATTCGGTGTTACTAGCGGTAACACGAGTGTGTTACTGACCGGTAGGAAAAGTCAACTCCCGATGACGCGTCGGCATCCCGTTCGATGTCAGGGCCGTGGACAGTGTTAGTTTGCGCAGGCGTCACCGAATCAGCACGGGTGGGGAGAGCACATGGACACCACGCAGCGGACCGATCAGCAACGGTCCGCCGACCGCCGACGGCGCGAGCTGCTGGAGGCCGCGGACAGAGTGGTCCTGCGTGACGGTCCGCAGGCCTCGATGAACGCCATCGCCGCGGAGGCCGGCATCACCAAGCCGATCCTTTATCGCCACTTCGGCGACAAGGGCGGGCTTTACGCGGCCTTGGCCAAGCGGCACACGGACGCTCTGCTGGATTCACTGCGGGCCGCGCTGGACGCCCCGGCCGAGCGGCGGGAGCGCGTGGAGTCCACGTTGGACACCTATCTCGCGGCGATCGAGGCACGACCTCAGGTGTATCGGTTCCTCATGCATCCGGCGGAGGGAAGCACCGGCGGCGACCAGGGCTTCGATGTCGGCAAGCATTCGGCCCCGCTGCTTCGGCGCATGGGCGAGGAACTGGCTCAGGTCATCGAGGACCGGCTGGATCTCGGGCCCGGGAGTCAGCAGCTGGCTCGGGTGTGGGGGCATGGGATCGTCGGGATGATGCATGCGGCGGGGGACTGGTGGCTGGGTGAGCGGCCGTGCTCCCGGGCTGAATTGGTGCGGTCGCTTGCGGATCTTTTGTGGGGACGCCTTGCAGCAGCTGGGGACAAAATAGGCGGTCCCGGGTTCTGACGGTTGCGTTTCGGGCGCGGGTGAGTGGGGGCTGAGCGCACCCCGCGGCGGAGCCGCAAAGGGAACACAGCCCCGCGCCCCTCAGGTGGGACCACTTCCGCGGTGCCATGAAGATCGGGAGATTTGTCTCATCAACCTGCGGTGGCGCCAACCCGTCAAGTGGTCGGCGTACACCGTGCCCTCCAAGTGGTCGCACTCGTGCTGCAAGCACCTGGCGAAGAATCCTGTGCCATGCACGGTGACCGGCTCCCCCGTCACCGTGAAACCTTCGACCACCGTGTGGTCGTAACGCTCCGTCCCTGCTTCCAGCCCCGGCAGGGACAGGCAGCCCTCCGGGCCCCGGATCACCACACCGTCCGCCTCCACCAGGCGCGGGTTCACGATATGTCCGAGATGTCGCACGTCCTCGTCGTCGGGGCAGTCGTACACGAACACCCGTAGCGGCACCCCGATCTGGTTCGCGGCCAGGCCCACCCCCTGGGCCGCGTACATGGTCGCGAACAAGTCCTCCACGAGTGCGGCCAGTTCGGGGCCGAAGTCCGTGACGTCCCCGCAGGGTGCGTGCAGGACGGGGTCGGGGAGGAGGGAAAGAGGCCGGACGCGCCCGCGGGCGCCCGGGATCGAGCCGTGTCGCATGGCGGCAAGGGTACGGTTCCTTCAGCTCATGCCCGCCGCACTGGCATGGGCCGGGATTCGGGTGTGCGAATGGATCTCGATAGGCTGAGGTCCACACCACGTTGCCGGATGGCCCCAGGCGCGGCGCGTACGCAAGGAGGATCGAGAACTGATGGCAGGCAACTCGGACCCGCTCACGCCGCGGGCCAAGCTGGCCGTGACCGCGGGCAAGGCGGTCGCAGCGGCGTCGCGGGCCGCGGGACGCGGCAGCGGATCGGTGATCGGTGGCCGGGTCGCGCTCAAACTCGACCCCGACCTCCTCGCCCGGCTCGCCCAGAACCTGGACGTCGTCCTGGTCTCGGCGACCAACGGCAAGACCACGACCACCCGGCTGATCGCGGAGGCCCTGCGGGCCGCGGGTCAGGTCGTCTCGAACGCGCTCGGCGCGAACATGCCGGCCGGCATCACCTCGGCGCTGGCCGGAGGCTCGGAGGCCAAGTTCGGCGTCATCGAGGTCGACGAGAAGTACCTGGCCGGCGTCGCCCGCGACACCGACCCGAAGTGCATCGCACTGCTCAACCTCTCGCGCGACCAGCTGGACCGCGCGGCCGAGACCCGGATGCTCGCCGAGAACTGGCGCGAGGGTCTGGCCGGGTCCAAGGCCGTCGTCGTCGCCAACTGCGACGACCCGCTGGTCGTGTGGGCCGCCTCCTCGTCCCCGAATGTGATCTGGGTCGCAGCCGGGCAGATGTGGAAGGACGACGCCTGGTCCTGCCCGTCGTGCGGTGGCGTGATGCAGCGCCCCGGTGACGACTGGTTCTGCGGCGAGTGCGGCTTCCGCCGGCCGACGCCCACCTGGGCGCTGTCCGGGGACCATGTGCTGGATCCGCACGGGTCCGCCTGGCCGATCCACCTCCAGCTGCCGGGACGCGCCAACAAGGCCAACGCGGCCAGCTCCGCGGCCGTCGCCGCCGTCTTCGGGGTGCCGCCTCAGGTCGCCCTGGAGCGGATGTACCAGGTGCAGGCGGTCGCCGGACGGTACGACGTCGTCCAGTTCGAGGGCCGCGACCTGCGGCTGCTGCTGGCGAAGAACCCGGCCGGCTGGCTGGAGACGTTCTCCCTGATCGACCCGCCGCCCACCCCGGTGATCCTGTCCGTGAACGCGCGCGGCGCCGACGGCACCGACACCTCCTGGCTGTGGGACGTCGACTACACGCGGCTGACCGGCCACCCGATCTTCGTCATCGGCGACCGGAAGCTGGACCTCGCCGTCCGTCTGGAGGTCGCCAACCAGCACTTCCAGGTCTGCGACAACCTCGACCAGGCCGTCCAGATGGCGCCGCCGGGACGCATCGAGGTCATCGCGAACTACACCGCGTTCCAGGACCTGCGCCGCCGCGTCGGCAACTGATCAGGAAGGGCGATCACCTCATGAGCGACAACCAACTGCGGCTGGTGTGGATCTACCCGGACCTGCTGAGCACCTACGGCGACCAGGGCAACGCGCTCGTCGTGGAGCGCCGGGCGCGGCAGCGCGGCCTGGACGTGGCCCGGCTGGACGTGCGCAGCGACCAGCCGATCCCGACCTCCGGCGACATCTACCTGATCGGCGGCGGCGAGGACCGGCCGCAGCGCCTCGCGGCCGAGCGGCTGCGGCGCGACGGTCATCTGCACCGGGCGGTGGAGAACGGCGCGATCGTCTTCTCCGTCTGCGCCGGCTACCAGATCCTCGGCCACGAGTTCATCAACGACCTCGGCCAGCGCGAGCCGGGCCTCGGCCTGCTCGACGTGGTCTCGGTGCGCGGCGAGGGCGAGCGGTGCGTCGGCGACGTCCTCGCGGACATCGACCCGCAGCTCGGCCTGCCCCAGCTGACCGGCTTCGAGAACCACCAGGGCGTCACCCACCTCGGCCCCACCGCCCGCCCCTTCGCCCAGGTCCGCCTGGGCCGGGGCAACGGCACCGGGGACGGCACGGAGGGCGCGTACAACGGGACGGTCTTCGGTACGTACATGCACGGCCCGGTGCTGGCCCGCAACCCGCTCATCGCCGACCTGCTGCTGAAGCTGGCGCTCGACGTCAACGCGCTGCCGCCGATCGACGACCGCTGGTACGACGCGCTCCGCAACGAGCGCATCGCGGCTGCGCAGCAGCCTGCGTAGGTACTGCTGCGCAGCAGCCGGCGTAAGCGTCACGTCAGGGACTTTTCAGCGGGTTCCGGCAGGCTCGTAGCGGGCCCGCCTGACGAGCCGTCCGCTCACATGTGCGGGGGCGTCCAGCAGGCGGACGCCCGCTACGGAGCCACCCCCTCACGCCGGTAGGGTGGCCGGGAATCCGCCGGACGACGTGGTCCGGTTTCCCGGCCCACGTTGAGAAGGTATTTCGGGCTATGCGCATTGGTGTCCTCACGTCCGGCGGCGACTGCCCCGGCCTGAACGCCGTCATCCGGTCCGTCGTGCACCGTGCCGTCGCCGACCACGGCGACGAGGTCATCGGTTTCCGGGACGGCTGGAAAGGCCTCCTGGAATGCGACTACATGAAGCTCGACCTCGACGCCGTGGGCGGCATCCTGGCCCGCGGCGGCACCATCCTCGGCTCCTCCCGGGTCCAGCCCTCGCATCTGCGGGACGGTGTGGAGCGGGCCAAGGGCCATGTCGAGGAACTGGGCCTCGACGCGATCATCCCGATCGGCGGTGAGGGCACGCTGAAGGCGGCCCGGCTGATGTCGGACAACGGTCTGCCCGTCGTCGGTGTCCCGAAGACCATCGACAACGACATCGCCGTCACGGACGTCACGTTCGGCTTCGACACGGCCGTCGGAGTGGCGACGGAGGCCCTGGACCGGCTGAAGACCACCGCCGAGTCCCACCAGCGCGTGCTGGTCGTGGAGGTCATGGGCCGGCACACCGGCTGGATCGCCCTGCACTCCGGCATGGCGGCCGGCGCCCACGCCGTCGTCGTACCGGAACGGCCCTTCGACATCGAGGAGTTGGCCGCGCGGGTCGGTGAGCGGTTCGAGGCGGGCAAGCGGTTCGCCATCGTGGTCGCCGCGGAGGGGGCCAAGCCGCGGCCCGGCTCCATGGAGTTCGACGAGGGCGGCAAGGACATCTACGGTCACGAGCGCTTCGCGGGGATCGCCCGGCAGCTGTCGATCGAGCTGGAGCAGCGGCTCGGCAAGGAGGCGCGGCCGGTGATCCTGGGGCATGTGCAGCGGGGCGGGACGCCCACGGCCTACGACCGGGTGCTGGCCACGCGATTCGGCTGGCACGCGGTGGAGGCCGTGCACCGCGGGGAGTTCGGGATGATGACCGCGCTGCGCGGGACCGACATCGTGATGGTGTCGCTGGCCGAGGCCGTGGAGACGCTGAAGACGGTTCCCGCGGAGCGGTACGACGAGGCGGAGTGCGTGCTGTAGTTCACCTGCCGCAGTTCGCCTGAGAACAACCCGCCCCCGGTCACAGCCGTGACCGGGGGCGGTTCTAGTCTTGGGGGCGGACAGACGCGTACAACCCCCACGAATCAGGAGCCGCCGGATGGATCACAGCGGGCACGGCATGATGATGGACTTGCCGCCGTTCACGCTGGGGCGGGGCCTCCAGTGGTCGGCGGATCCGTTCTTTCTGGTCGCCTGTCTGACCGGGTTGGCTCTGTACGGCTGGGGTGTGGTGCGGCTGCGGCGGCGTGGGGACGCGTGGCCCGTCGCCCGTACGGTGTCGTACGTCGTCGGTGTGCTGACCATCGCGCTGGTGATGTGCACCAAGCTGAACGACTACGGCATGGTCATGTTCAGCGTGCACATGGTGCAGCACATGGTGATCAGCATGCTGTCGCCGATCCTGATCCTGCTGGGCGCCCCGGTCACGCTGGCGCTGCGCGCGCTGCCGGTGGCCGGCAAGGGCCGCAAGGGGCCGCGTGAGCTGCTGCTGGCGCTGCTGCACAGCCGGTACATGCGGGTCATCACCCACCCGGTGTTCACGATCCCGCTGTTCATCGCGAGCCTGTACGCGCTGTACTTCACGCCGCTGTTCGACTTCCTGATGGGGTCGAGGGCCGGGCACATCGCGATGATGGTGCACTTCCTCGCCGTGGGTGTGGTGTTCTTCTGGCCGATCATCGGCGTGGACCCCGGGCCCCACCGGCCGAACCACCTGATGCGGATGCTGGAGCTGTTCGCGGGCATGCCGTTCCACGCGTTCTTCGGCATCGCGCTGATGATGGCGTCGGAGCCGATGGTGGAGACGTTCAAGAACCCGCCCGCCTCGCTCGGCATCGACGCGCTCTCCGACCAGAACGCGGCCGGCGGTATCGCCTGGGCGTTCAGCGAGATCCCGTCCGTGCTGGTGCTGATCGCGCTGCTGTTCCAGTGGTACGGCTCCGAGCAGCGGCAGGCGAAGCGCAAGGACCGGGCCGCCGACCGGGACGGCGACAAGGAGCTGGAGGCGTACAACGCCTATCTGGCCTCGCTCAACGCGCGGGAGAGCTGAGTCCGCGGTATGCCGTTCGGGCGGTGTTCGGGGCACCATGGTCAGGAACGGACCATGAGGAGGGTGTCGCGATGCCCGGTTCCACGAACGGTTCCACCAAGGCGATGGGGGCGATGACCGTCGGCGGGCTCGTCGTCGTGACGGCCTACACGGTCGCGCTCGGCAGCAACGGCTGGCTGTGGTTCGGATGGGTGGTGCTGGGGCTGCTGACGCTCGCCATGGTCGTCACCCAGTCGTAGGACGCTCGTCGCGGGCGTGGCTGATTACAGTGCCCGCATGAACAGCAGGACTGCCTCCTTCGACGACCTCGACCGGAAGATCATCACCGCGCTGATGACGAACGCCAGGACCAGCTTCGCCGAGATCGGCGCGGCGATCGGGCTGTCGTCCACCGCGGTCAAACGGCGCGTGGACCGACTGCGGGAGACCGGTGTGATCACCGGGTTCACGGCGACCGTGCAGCCGTCGGCGCTCGGCTGGCGGACCGAGGCGTACGTCGAGGTGTACTGCGAGGGAGCGGCCCCGCCGCGGCGCCTGGCGGAGGTGGTGCGCAACCACCCGGAGATCACCGCGGCCATGACGGTGACCGGCGGCGCGGACGCGCTGCTGCACGTACGGGCGCGGGACGTGGAGCACTTCGAGGAGGTGCTGGAGCGGATCCGCGCTGAACCGTTCATCCGGAAGACGATCAGCGTGATGGTGCTGTCCCACCTCCTCCCGGAAAGCCCGGAAGCGGGCGCCACCC
Organism: Streptomyces sp. Ag109_G2-15; assembly: GCF_900215565.1. Lineage (NCBI taxonomy): Bacteria > Bacillati > Actinomycetota > Actinomycetes > Kitasatosporales > Streptomycetaceae > Streptomyces > Streptomyces sp. Ag109_G2-15. The sequence continues at coordinate 6,445,536 of NZ_OCNI01000001.1, read as the reverse complement.
ACGCCGCACCCGAGTGATCGCGGCGTAAACCCCGACACGCGCAGTTCTCGTGCGTTCTCCCTGGTGAGAACGCAGCGATGCTGCGCATGCACGCAGCTTTCGTTTCTTGTCGCGCGCCTCCATTGCTTTCTACCGTGGTGCCACCCCTCAGTGACACACAGGAAAGCGGAGGAAACCCTCTGTGGCCGAAAGTCGTGTGCCGCGCGCCCGGCGCTTCCTTGTCTGCGAACCCAGACACTTCGCCGTGCAGTACGCGATCAATCCCTGGATGCATCCCGACACGCCCGTCGACGTGGATCTGGCCCAGGAGCAGTGGCAGGAGCTGATCCGCGCCTACCGCTCCCACGGCCACGCCGTCGAGGCGGTCGAACCGGTCCCGGGCCTGCCCGACATGGTGTTCGCCGCCAACGCGGCGTTCGTGGTCGGCGGCCGGGTCTTCGGCTCTCTGTTCCACGCGCCGGAGCGGCGCCCCGAGTCGGTCCACTACGACACCTGGTTCAAGTCGGCCGGCTACGACGTCTACCGCCCCGAGTCGGTGACCGAGGGCGAGGGCGACCTGGTGTGGACGGGCCGGTACGTGCTGGCCGGCACCGGGTTCCGCACCACCCGTGAGGCCCACCGCGAGGCGCAGGAGTTCCTCGGCCACCCGGTGATCGGCCTGACGCTGGTGGACCCGTACTTCTACCACCTGGACACGGCGCTGTTCGTGCTCGACGACGACAACATCGTCTATTACCCGGAGGCCTTCTCCCCCGGCAGCCGGGAGGTGCTCAAGCGCCTCTACCCGGACGCGGTGCTCGCCACCCGCGACGACGCGATGGCGTTCGGCCTGAACTCCGTGTCCGACGGCCGGCACGTCTTCATCGCCCCCAAGGCCGAGGCACTGGCCGAGCGCCTGGCCGACCACGGTTACGTCCCCGTCCCCGTCGACCTGTCGGAGTTCCACAAAGCCGGCGGTGGCATCAAGTGCTGCACCCAGGAGATCCGCTGATGACCGCACCCGCGCACGAGCGCACGTCCGACGACCTGATCAAGGCGGAGGAGCCGGTCCTCGCGCACAACTACCACCCCCTGCCCGTGGTCGTCGCCCGGGCCGAGGGCACCTGGGTGGAGGACGTCGAGGGCCGCAGGTACCTCGACATGCTGGCCGGCTACTCGGCCCTCAACTTCGGCCACCGGCACCCGGCGCTCATCGAGGCCGCGCACCGCCAGCTCGACCGGCTCACCCTCACCTCCCGCGCCTTCCACAACGACCGGCTCGCCGAGTTCGCCGAGCGGCTCGCCGAGCTGACCGGCCTGGACATGGTGCTGCCGATGAACACCGGCGCCGAGGCGGTGGAGAGCGGCATCAAGGTGGCCCGCAAGTGGGCGTACGACGTGAAGGGCGTCCCCGCCGACCAGGCCACGATCGTCGTCGCGGCGGAGAACTTCCACGGCCGTACGACGACGATCGTCAGCTTCTCCACGGACGAGACGGCCCGCGCCGGCTTCGGCCCCTTCACGCCCGGCTTCCGGATCGTGCCGTACAACCACCTGGCCGCGCTGGAGGAGGCGGTCGACGAGACGACGGCGGCGGTGCTGCTCGAGCCCATCCAGGGCGAGGCCGGGGTCGTCATCCCGGACGAGGGCTACCTGGCCGGCGTCCGCGAACTGACCCGCCGCAAGGGCTGCCTGTTCATCGCGGACGAGATCCAGTCCGGCCTCGGCCGCACCGGTCGTACCCTCGCCGTCGAGCACGAGGGCGTCGTCCCGGACGTGCTGCTGCTCGGCAAGGCGCTGGGCGGCGGCATCGTGCCGGTGTCGGCGGTGGTGGCCCGGCGCGAGGTGCTGGGCGTGCTGCACCCGGGCGAGCACGGCTCCACGTTCGGCGGCAACCCGCTGGCGGCCGCGGTCGGCACGGCGGTGGTCGAGCTGCTGGAGACCGGCGAGTTCCAGCGCCGGGCGGCCGAGTTGGGGCAGGTCCTGCACGGCGGCCTGGCCGAGCTGGTCGGCCGGGGCGTGACCGGGTTCCGTGCGCGCGGGCTGTGGGCGGGCGTCGACGTCGACCCGGCCATCGGCACCGGCCGGCAGATCAGCGAGCGCCTCATGCGGGAGGGCGTCCTGGTCAAGGACACGCACGGCTCCACGATCCGGCTGGCGCCTCCGCTGACCATCACGGCCGAGGAACTGGGCTCCGCGCTGGGCGCGCTGGAGAAGGTGCTCGGCGCGGCCGGCTGAGACGGGGGCAGGGGGCCGGGCACTCGTCCGGCCCCCTGCCCGCTCGGTCAGCTCTCGCTCTTGCCGAGGAGCTGCTTCATTTCCTTGATCTCGGCGTTCTGGGCGCCGACGATGTCGTCGGCCATGCCCGTGGCGGGGCCGTACCGGCCCTTGCTCTTCTCCGTGGTGGCCATCTCGACGGCGCCCTGGTGGTGCTCGACCATCAGGGACAGGAACTTCGTGTCGAAGTCCTTGCCGGTGGCCTTCTTGAGGGCGGCCATGTCGTCGTCGCTCATCATCCCGGACATCCCGGACATGCCGGTGTGACCCGAGTGGTCCATGCCGGTCATCGGCACCTGCTCGCCCCAGGCCTTCAGCCAGCCGGTCATGGTGCGGATCTCCGGGTCCTGCGCCTTCTCGATGCGGGCGGCGAGGTCCTTCACCCGGGCCGAGGAAGCCCGGCCGTCGGCGAGCCGCGCCATCTCCAGGGCCTGCTGGTGGTGCGGGATCATGCCCTGTGCGAAGGCGACGTCCTGTGCGTTGTGGGGCGTTCCGGTGCTGGACGCGCTCGGGCTCAGGCTCGCCGAGGTGCCGTGGCCCGCGTGGGCGCCGCCGGCGCCACTGCCGCAGGCAGCGAGGAGGACAGAGGCGACACCGGTCACCGCGACGAGTGCGGCACGGCGTGTCAGGTTACGGGTGGTCATGCGGGAACTCCTGCTGTTCGAAAGGTGTCTTCGGGCACGCGTGGGAGGACGACCGCAGCGCATGCGGTCGTCGCGGCCTCTAGATCCGCAGGAGTTGGAGTTCCGCCAGGGAGGGTGGTGCACGGGCCCCGTCCGGCGCCGTGACCGCGCACGCGCGCGCGTCGGTGGCCGGTGCGGGGGCGGCCAGGGGGTCGGGTACGAGCGCGGGCAGGTGCGGACCGCCGTTCACGGCGCCGGACGCGCAGGTGGGATCGGCGTGGTGCATCCGGTGGCCGCCGCAGTGCCCCGCACCCTCGGGACAGTCGTCGTGGGCGATGACCGTGACCATCGTGTGCGCGGCCCGGGCATGCTCCCCGTGCCCCGTGCCGCCACCGGGCCCAAGGGCGTGCATCCCCAACAGCCCGGCCAGCACCGCCAGCACGAACAGCGCGCGAAGCCGCCGCCGGGGCGGTCGCTGGGTGTGCTGTCCGGTGCTGTGCATCGGGGACATCGTAGGGGTCGCGGGCGGTGAGCGAGCCGGGGGCCCTGCCGATGCGGGCGCACACCTCGGTCCGGGAGGCCGGTCCCGGACGGCGTCGACCTCTTGACGAGGGTCCATCCAATCGATATGTACATGCCATCACTTGGTATGGACCAATCCCGTGCAGCCTCGCGCGTCACCCCGGCGCTCCCCCCCTGTGGAGGCAGCAACATGCGAAGACCATCCGCACTCGTCGCCCTGTTCCTCGGCGCACTCCTCCTGCTCCTGTCCCCACCGCCCGCACTCGCCGCGGGCTCGCCCACGGCGTCCTTCGCCAAGACCTCCACCTGGGACAGCGGTTACCAGGGCGCCTACACCCTCACGAACGGCGGCAGTACGACCGTGTCCGCCTGGACCGTCGAGTTCGACCTGCCCTCCGGCACCACGGTCGGCTCGTACTGGGACGCGCTGCTCACCCAGAGCGGCAGCCACTACACCTTCAAGAACCGTGAGTACAACGGCTCGTTGGCGCCCGGCGCGAGCACCACCTTCGGGTGGGTGTCGAACGGTACGGGGACGCCCGCCAACTGCCGGCTCAACGGCGCGCCCTGCACGGGTGGTTCGGGGGGCGGCGACACGACCCCGCCCAGCGTGCCCGGCGGGGTGACCGTGGGCTCCGCGTCCAGCTCGTCGCTGACCGTGCGGTGGACGGCCGCCACGGACGACTCCGGATCCGTCACGGGCTACGAGGTCTCGCGCGACGGCGGCACGCCCGTCACGCTGACCGGAACCTCGTACACCGCCACCGGACTGCAGGCGAGCACCAGTTACTCGTTCCGCGTGCGGGCCCGGGACGCCGCGGGCAACGTCTCCGCCTACAGCGCGGCGGTCAGCGGTACGACCGCTTCCGGAGGCACCCAGCCGGGCGGCGGCGTGCACACCGCTCCGTACCTCGACATGGGCGCGTGGCCCACCCCGAGCATGCCCGACATGGCCTCGGCGAGCGGACTCAAGAGCTACACCATGGCGTTCATCACCGCCTCCGGCTGCAAGGCCATGTGGTTCAACGCCTATGACCCGCGCGACGGCTGGGCCAAGGACCAGATCGACGCGATCCGGGCGAACGGCGGCGACGTGAAGGTCTCCTTCGGCGGCGCGTCCGGCATCGAACTGGCCCAGGCCTGCGACTCGGTGGACTCCCTCTACGCCGAGTACAACGCGGTCGTGAACGCGTACAGCCTGACCTACGTCGACTTCGACATCGAGGGCGCGGCCGTCGCCGACCCGGCCTCGATCAGCCGCCGTTCCCAGGCCCTGGCCCGTCTGCAGCAGGCCCACCCCGGGCTGCGGATCTCCCTCACGCTCCCCGTGCTCCCGGAGGGCCTGACCTCGGACGGCCTGAACGTGGTCAAGGCGGCGCGGGACGCCGGCGTCGACCTCGACCTCGTGAACATCATGGCCATGGACTACTACCGGAGCGTCGACTACGGCGACGCCGCCCTCCAGGCCGCGCAGAGCACCTTCACCCAGCTGAAGTCGCTCTATCCGGGCAGGACCGACGCCCAGATCTGGGCGATGACCGGCGTGACGCCGATGCTCGGCCAGAACGACGACGGCCACGTCTACGACCAGTCCGACGCCCGCCAGCTGGTCTCCTTCGCCCAGGGCAAGCACTTCGGGGAGCTGGCCTTCTGGGAGGCCACCCGGGACCGCAACGCCTGCACCGGCGCCCTGTACCAGTGCACCAACGTCCCGCAGTCCCCCTACGAGTTCGCGAAGATCTTCGCGGCGTACACGGGCTGACGCGCCCTCGGTGCCGCCTACAGCCGCTCGCCCGCGCCATGACCCGGTGGACCGGGCGAGCCGGCCGGACCGAGGTGGGGCCGCGACCGGCCGTACCAGTCGTGCACCACGGCACTGCCCACCAGGAGGTCCTGGACGGAGGCCCGGCGCCTGCTGGCCGGGATCCACAGCAGTCCCAGCGGAAAGAGGAGGTACAGGACGGCCCGCAGCACGGCGGGCACGAGGGTGAGGCGGGCGCCGGACCGGCCGGTCACCCGCAGGCCCATCATCTGGTCACCGGCGGTGCGCCCGACCGTGCACCAGCTGCCCGCGAGATAGGCGACCGCGATCGCGGTGCCGAATCCCGTGGCGCCCCACAGGCCGAGCTGCGGCGCCGAGAACGGGGGCCCCACCAGCAGATATCGCAGCGCCGCGTAACCGAACTGAACGACCGCGACCACGCCGAGCACGACGAGGACGTCCACGACGGCAGCCACGGTACGCGTGACGATCCCGGCCGGCAGTCCTTGGACGACCGCCGGACCGGGCGCACGGGCCATCGAGGTCACGGCGTCTCCGGCCCCTCGCGTCGCGCTCCGGACGGCGGCTCACCGGCCGACGGCCCCGGAGGGGATCCGGCGCGATGCAGCAGCCGTTCGGTGAACCGGTCCACGAACCGGTCGGCGCGGGCGTTCTGCTCACGGAACGCGTCCAGCGTCTCCGCCGTCATGCTGCCCCCGGTGTCCCGGACGATCCGCCCGACGTCCAGCTCCTCCAGCACCTGCTCGGTGTACGTCACCAGGTCCACCCGGGCCAGCACCGCGTCCAGGTCGATGCGCCGTGCGACACGGTCCACGTCCAGCCGCTCCGCCACCGCATCCACGTCGATCCGGTCGATGACGGCGTCGAGGTCGATCCGGGACAGCAGCGTGTCGACGTCGACACGGGCCAGTACGGCGTCCAGGTCGACGCGGGCGAGGACCGCGTCGAGGTCGATCCGGGACAGCAGAGCGTCGAGGTCGATGCGCCGGGCCACGCGGTCCACGTCGAGGCGGTCGGCCACGGCGTCGAGGTCGAGCTCGTCCACGACGGCCGCCGTCATCGCCCGGACGAGCGCCCGCGCCAGGTCCTCCGCCTGATTGCGCGACCGCACCCGTTCCGCCGCTCCCCGCGCGCTCCAGTACGCGATGCGGCGGTCCGCCGCACCCAGCACGGCCGAGGGCACGAGCAGCCGGGTCGCGGCGCGGGCCCAGCGCCCGGCCCGGTCGGCCGTGCCCACGACCCTGGACACCGACCGCCGCTCCACCTCCAGCGCGAATCCGAGCAGGGCGTCGCCCAGGGGCGCCGGCGTACCCACCGGGCGCGGAGTCCCGGGACGAGCTGCGGACACGGCCTGCGACGCCAGATCGGCCAGGCCCAGGACCAGCCGCGTCACCCCCTGGGGCACGGGCCGCACGAGGCCGTCGTCGCCGCCCCCGCCCGTCGGCGCGGAGGAGGGCGAGTCGCCCGCGGACCTGGTCATGCCGCCATCGGACCATCCCGGGCCGCGGCCCGCCCTCACCCGCATCGGGTGAGGAAGGGGCGACAGACAGCCGCCTACGGTGAGGAGAGCCCACACGGCAGACCCCGGAAGGCGGTCCCACCATGTCCACCATCGGCGTGGCCATCGGCCTGGCCGAGGCCGAGGCCCAGTCCATCGCCGAGGCCGAGGCCCGAAGCCGGGACAGCTCCTGAGGCAGGCGACAACGGCTCGTCCCTGAGCATGTGAGGTGACGTCAGGTACGACTCAACCGACCAGGCCATCTGGAAAGGCGGATGCTCAACCGGATGCCGGTACCGACGCCAGAGTCTCACGCGATGTCGGGCATCCCGGACGCCCAGTCGTCCAGAACCCTGGAGGGGTCCAGCGCGACAGGCAGCTCGGTCAGGCCGCGGAACGCGGGGAAGGGCACGGTCAGCCACTTGGCCTCGTCGGCCGGCATGGCCAGGGAGAGCTTCGGGAAGCGGCGGAAGAGCGAGGCCAGGGCGATCTGCATCTCCATCCTGGCCAGCGGTGCGCCGAGGCAGTAGTGCGGGCCCGTACCGAATCCCAGATGATTGCTCTGCACGCCCGGCCGGGCGATGTCGAAGGCGTCGGGGCTCTCGAACGCGGCGGCGTCCCGGTTGGCCGAGGTGACCGCGATCTGCACCAGCGAGCCCTTGGGAATGAGCGTCCCCGCGATGGTGATGTCCTCGAGCGCGTGACGGAAGGTCGCGTTCTCGACCGAGCCCTCGAAGCGGATGATCTCCTCGATGGCGTTCGGGAGGAGTTCGGGCGAGTCGATCACCTGCTTGAGCTGCTCGGGATGCGTGAGCAGGGTGTAGACGGCGTTGCCGATGAGGTAGGCGGTCGTCTTGTGGCCGGCGAACAGCAGCACCCACAGCGTGGACAGCAACTCGCCGTCCGTCAGCGACTCCTGCTCGTCGCTCGTCTGGATGAGGACACTCAGCAGGTCGTCCTCGGGGGCCTTCCGCTTACGGGCGATCAGGACCTCGAAGTACTCCCGGAGCGCGGTCTCCGCCTCGGCCAGCCGGTCCTTGTCCTTCTTGCTGAAACCGGTCCGCGCGACGACGCTGCACCGCTGCTGGACTTCCTCCCTCTCCTCCTCGGGGACGCCGATCAGCTCGCAGATCACCTGGAGGGGCAGCGGGAAGGCGAAGGCCGACAGGAGATCGACGGACTGCAGGGTGGAGCACTGGTCGAGCAGCGCGTCGGTGATCTCCTGGATCCGCGGGCGCAGGGCCTCGATACGGCGGGGGACGAAGGCACGGCTGACGATCCGGCGCAGCCGCGTGTGCTTCGGCGGGTCGGCGAACAGCATGTTGTCGTCCAGGGCGATGGAGGAGTCGCCGAAGATGGAACGGTAGGCATCGATGGCCGCGTACATGTCCTTGCTGATCCGCGGGTCGGCCAGGGCTTCCTTCGCGTCCTCGAACCGCGTGACGAGGTACGAGTCCACACCGTGCGGCGGGGTGAGACGGCACACGGGCGCGTTCTCACGCAGATGCTGATAGAGAGGGTGCGGGTTGGACCGGTATTCGGGGCAGCCTCGGGATGCCGCATCCACTGCCCGGGCTGTCTCGTCCGCGGTCTCCTGCTCTTGCATCTGAGTCATCGACGGCCCTTCTTCTCTTCCCGCAGTGGCACGAGTCGGCTGAACGCTGGAACGCAGGAATGCATTGACGCCACTCGTAACGGGAAAACGCGATTCACCCTGACGCTGACCGACTTCTTCGGCACGGTGCGGTCGCGGAAACGACGAGTGCGCCGTCCGAGGGAAGGCTCGATTGCCGACCCGGCGGCCGTATGACAGGTTCGAACCCAGGGCCGCCATGAGTTCGAATTGCTGCCCGAACTACCGCTGGGTCACTGGAGGAGGACGGGCCGTGGACAGGCGCGACGAAGAAATGGTGCCGGTATTGATCGTGGGCGGTTCGCTTGTCGGACTGTCCGCGTCGGTGTTTCTGGGAAGACTGGGCGTCAGCCATATGGTCGCCGAACGCCGGGCCGCCACTTCCGAACACCCCCGGGGCCGGGGGAACAACATGCGGACCATGGAGTTGTTCCGCACCGCCGGTGTGGAACCGGACATCAGAAAGGCCGCGGCCAACCTGTCCGGCAATCACGGCATCATGCAGACGGACAAACTGTCGGGCGGTCAGAGCAGATGGCTCTCGGCCCGGCTCACCGGCGGGAAGCCCCCCGAGAAGGACGTGTGCTCCACCCTGCGGTGCGCGTGCAGCCAGAACGACCTGGAGCCGGTCCTGCTGGACCACGCCCGTCGACTGGGCGGGGACGTGCGCTTCGGTACGGAGCTGGTCTCCTTCACCGAGGACCGAGACGGCGTGACGTGCGAACTGCGCGAACGGGAGAGCGGCCGGACGTACACGCTGCGCACGGCCTACCTCCTGGCGGCCGACGGACCGCGCAGCCCCGTGCGCGAGCGCCTGGGCATCGGACAGAGCGGAGGGGGCGACCTGTTCCACAACGTCAGCGTCACCTTCCGCAGCAAGCTCCTGCGTGAAGTGGTGGGCGATCAGCGGTTCCTCGTCTGCTACCTGAACGGGACCGAGGGCGACGGGGTCCTGCTGCCCGTCGACAACGAGGAGAAGTGGGTCTTCCACATCCCGTGGTTCCCCGAGCGCGGCCAGACGCTCGAGCACTTCACCGACACGCGCATCGCGGACCACATCAGGGCCGCCGCCGGCGTACGGGACCTGGACGTCGAGGTCACCGGGCGTGCCCCGTGGCACGCGGCGGACCGGGTCGCCGACCGCTACCGGCAGGGACGCGTCTTCCTCATCGGTGACTCGGCCCACGAGATGCCCCCCACGGGCGCGTTCGGGTCCAACACAGGCATCCAGGACGCTCACAACCTGGCCTGGAAGCTCACCGCGGTGCTGCACGGCTGGGCGGGAGAGGGCCTGCTGGACACCTACGAGAACGAACGGCGCCCGGTCGCCCTGGCCACGATCGCCCGGGCCATCGAGCAAGCGGCACGCGAGGAGCACCCCGGCTACGCCGCCGCGCAGGGCCCGGGCCAGAGCACGGACCTGATGACCGTGTCCCTCGGCTACCGCTACCTCTCCACGGCCGTGTCCGGCGCGGACACCGAAGCGCCGATCATCCCGGAGACACTCCGCCTGCAGGCGGACCCCGGTACCCGGGCCCCGCACATGACCGTCGTGCACCACGGGGACACCAAGTCGACCGTCGATCTCTACGAGCGGTGCTTCGTCCTGCTCTCCGGTCTTCCGGACGGGCCGTGGCCGTCGGCCGCCCAGGCCGCAGCGGCCAAGCTCGGCGTCCCCCTGGTGTCCTACCGCATCGGCGTCGGCCCGGACTTCGACCTCGACACCACGGCCGCCCATGGCGCCGATGGCGGTGGCGGTGGCGCGGACTGGGCCGCCGTCCACGGCGTCACCCCTCAGGGCGCGGTGCTCGTCCGCCCTGACGGAATCGTCGCCTGGCGCTCCGCGGACCTCCCCGCGAACCCCGCGCACGAGTTGACGCACGTCCTCGAAGGCCTGCTCAGCCGCTGATCCTCTCTCAGACGCCCCCGGACCCTTCCACCGTAGGGAGCCCCTTCCATGCCGACCGACCTGCAAGCTCCGGGCGACATAGGCCACCGCACCGCACTGAGCGGCGACGACGCCCGACACGAACGAATAGACGTCCACCACCACTACACCGCCCCCGAATGGGTGCGGTGGGCCGAGAAGAACGGGATCGCGGACCGTGACAGCCTGCCGCCGTGGACCCGGTGGGACGAAACGGCCGCGCTGGACCTGATGGATCGGACCGGCACGCGCACCAGCGTCCTCACCGTCGCCATGCTGGGACGCTTCAAGGAGGCGGCGGCACGCAAGGAGAGCACGCGTGTCGCCCTCGACGCCGCCGGCGCCCTGGCCACCAGGCACTCCGGCCGCTTCGCCTTCTTCACGCCCGTCTTCCTCGACGACGCCGAACTCTCCCGCTGGTCCGTCTCCCACGGAATGGACCAGCTCGGGGCCGTAGGCGTCAGCGCGCGCACCAGCACGGGCGACACGTACCTGGGCGACCCCGCACTCGACCCGATCATGGCGGAACTGGACGAACGGGCCGCCGTGATCAGCACGCACCCCATGCAGGTGAACACCTCCGGCGCCCCCCGGGGCGTACCGCCGTTCGTGTGCGACTTCCTCATGGACACCACGCGCGCCGCCCTGAGCCTGATCATGAACGGCACTCTGGACCGCTTCCCGCGGCTCACCTTCATCCTCCCGCACGGCGGCGGGTACCTCCCCTACATCGCGAGCCGGATCGAGGTCTTCGGCCGCCAGCTCGTCCCCGCCGTCGACCCCGGCCGCGTCCGCGACTACCTGCACCGCTTCTACTACGACACGGCCGCGCCCATGTCCCCGTCGGCCACCCCCACTCTGCTGGCCGCCGCTGGTTCCTCCCGGATCCTCTACGGAAGTGACTGGCCGCCCACCCCCACGCGCGTGGTCACCGAGATGACCACCCCCGCTCTGGACGGGGATCCCGCCCTCGGCGACCGGGAACGCGGCCACATCAACCGCGGGAACGCCCTGCGTCTGCTGCCCGCACTCGCTCCTGCCTGAGCGCGCCCGGGGCCGTCACGCGGGCCATCCTCACCAACCGGTGTGACGGCAGTGTCCCTTCGTACCGCTCGCGGGGAGCGACGCGAAGGGACACTGCCCTGCTCACGGAGCCGCACGGCCGACGGGCCGGCTCAGCTCAGCACAGTCCGGCCGGGATCGAGACCCGGCAGAAGTTGCCGCGGAAGAGGTTGCCGCTCTTCGAGGCGTTCTGATTGACCAGGTCGGCCGGGGCGTTGCCGGTGAGCCAGTTCCCGTCGACGCGGTTCTTGGCGTTGACCGCGCCGACCATGCTCTTGAACAGCACGACCCCGCCCGACAGGGGCGACCGGCCGCTGTTGCCCGCGACCACGTTGTGCGTCAGCAGAACGCTCTCCGCACCGGACAGTACGATCCCGGAGCCCTGCACGAACGGCAGCCGGGCCGTCTTGGCGCAGTACTTGTTGTTGCGCAGCACATGGTTCTCGCTGACGGTGAGCGCGCCGGCCTGGGGCTTGTTCTCGTCTCCGATCACGATCATCCCGGTGCAGTTCCCGGTCAGGTAGTTCCGCTGGACCGTGAGGTTGCGCAGACGCAGGACCGTCAGGCCGTTCCGGTTGCCCTCCAGGGTGTTCCCCTCCACGACCAGGCCCCGGCTGTCCGTGGCCCCCTTCTCCGACATCGTCGTGTTGGCGAGGTACAGGCCGGCGTCACCGTTGTCGCGGGCGACGTTGTTCCTGAACACACCGCGCGTGGAGTGCTCCTGCGAGATGCCCCACTGGCCGTTCTTCTCGGCTCTCACCCGCTGCACGGTCAGGCGGTCGGTGGCCAGGGACCACAGACCGACGCGGGAGAAGCCCGTCAGCTTCAGGTCGGAGACGGTCACGTCCGTGACGGGCTTGTTCCTGAGCCCGACCACACAGATGCCCTTGCCGCCCTCCACGCAGCCGACCGCTGCCTTGGGGCTGGGAACGGCCTTCTTCTCGGGAGGCACGATCACCGTGCGCGGACCGACGCCGCGGAGGGTCAGCCCGGAGGTTTTGACCGTGACACTCTCATGGTAGGTGCCGGCCTGCACCAAGACCGTGTCACCGGCGCGGGCGGCATCCACCGCCTTCTGGATCGACTCACCCGGGTGCACCGTCAAGGTCCGCGCGGCCGGGAAGGAAACCGCCGAGGCCGGGAAAGCACCCGTGCCCACACCGAGAAGTACGGCGACGAACGCAGCGTACCGAACATGGTTCCGTTTCATGTCGGGAACGTAGAACCGAATCGGCGGATGCCCGCGCGACACTCGGCCGCATGCCTCCCAACGGGCGTAAAGGTTCACATCACCGGCCGCGTACGGACGACGTCGGAGTAGCAGCGGTGGCAACTCCATCGGGCCATACCTAGGCTCGCTAGCGGAAACGAGCCCGCGGGAAGGAAAGAGAATGCCGCAAGTCGACGAAGAAGAGATCCGCGTTGGTGCGATCGATACGGTGGCTCAGCCTCGAACACTCACGGGTGTTCTGCGTTCCGCGGTCAAACAGACCAACCTGCTCCCGGTTTTCCTGGTCCTCACGGCCATGATGGTGGCACTGTGGCTCATGGGAATGCCCTTCCTGCAGGCCTTGACCATTTCGACCGCGGTGAAGATCTCGATGGTTCTTTTCGCAGCGCGTCGACTGCCTTGCGACTCGAAGGACTGACGCACGGCGATCATCTCTGTGCTGATGGCTGAGGACCGCCCGGCCCGCCGGCCCCGCTCTCCCCGACGCCCCGCAGCGGCGTCGCCGCGAGGTCGTCGCTGCCCGGATGCGCCCGGCGCTCCCGCAGATCGGCCACGGCCAGGACGAGGGCGACGAGGATGATGGCCATGGCGGTGAGCAGGCCGAGCTGAAGGGCCGTCGTGGCACGGCCGTGGTTGGAGAGGTGCGCGAAATACACAGCGCCGACCATGGCGATACCCATGGCCGAGCCGATGCGCTGGCCGGTCTGCATCACCCCGCCGGCCGCACCGGCCCGTCGTACCGGCACGAGCATGAGGGTGAGCGTCGTGTTGGGTGAGACCGTGAGACCGGACCCGATCCCGCCGATGACCAGCGGCAGCGCCATGGCCCAGCCCACGCCCTCGCCGGGCACCAGTTGAACGGCCAACACGACGCCGAGCAGCCCGAGAACCACCGCACTCAGGCCGATGACGACCAGGCTGCGGCCGTAACGCATCACCAGCCGTCCCCCGAAGGCCGCGCCGACCGCCGAGGCGACCGCGAACGGCAGGATCGTCACACCAGCGGCAAGGGCGCTGTATGCCACGGAGTTCTGCAGGAACAGTGACAGGACGAAGAAGATGGTGGTGAGCCCGGCGAAGAACGTGAGGCTGATCAGGGTGCCGAGCGTGAAGGAGCGCAGGGAGAAGAGCCCGAGGTCGACCAGCGGCGCCTTGCCCTGGCTGCCTCGGATCCTTTCCCACAGCCAGAAAACCCCCAGCAGCAGTGCGCCCACCGGGAGCAGTACCCACTTCGCCCGCCCCTGCCACTGCTGTTCCTGGACCAGGGGAAGCAGCAACGCGAGCACGCCCGTGCCGAGGAGCAGTACGCCCAACGGATCGAACTTCTCCCGTTTGTCGCTCGGCACCGGGAGGCGGGGCAGCAGCCGGTGCCCCGCGATGAGGGCGGCCACCCCGATGGGCACATTGACGAAGAACACCCAGCGCCAGCCGTCGTCCGTGCCGAACGCCTGGATCAGCAGTCCGCCCGCGAGCGGGCCCACCGCGGTGGACACGGCGACGACGCTGCCGTGGAAACCGAACGCCCGAGCCCGCTCGGCGCCCTGGAACATCTGCTGGATCAACCCCGAGGTCTGCGGTGCGACCACACCGGCGGCCGCACCCTGGACCAGCCGGAACACCACCAACCAGGTGGGGCCGGCAGCGAGACCGCACGCCACCGACGCGGCCGTGAACAGGCCGAGGCCGAACAACAGCGCCTGGCGTCGCCCACGCAGGTCACCCAGTCGCCCCGCCGGCGCCAGCGCGAGCCCGAAGGCGAGGGCGTACCCGGACACCACCCAGGACTGGGTGGCTTCGGAGGCACCGAGCCCGCGCTCCATGGAAGGCAGAGCCACGTTCACGATCGAGACGTCGAGCAGCGAGATGAAGCCCGCGGCCAGACAGACCCCGAGCGCTTTCCACCGCCGGTCGTCGAGTGCGGGCCGGTCCGTTTCTGTGGTCATGTGATCACGCTATGCAGGCGTGACCGGTCGCACCAGCGGGGAAGGGGAGCCGGGATGACTGTCCGGGGTGACGATGCCGCAGTGGTCGGCTCTCCTTCACACCTGACTATCTGTCAGTGAACTCAGTAAAGTGTCAGCATGAGACCGGCTGAACCCAGCTACAGCTGACCACAGGCGCACATGAGCAAAGTGAGGGACGAACCGTGTTCTACTACCTGCTCAAGTACGTGCTGCTGGGCCCCCTGCTCAGACTGGTCTTCCGCCCCCGGATCGAGGGGCTGGAGAACGTGCCGGCGTCGGGGCCGGCGATCGTCGCAGGGAATCATCTGTCCTTCTCCGACCACTTCCTGATGCCGGCGATACTGAAGCGGCGCATCACCTTCCTCGCCAAGGCGGAGTACTTCACCGGGCCCGGCATCAAGGGCCGCCTCACCGCGTTCTTCTTCCGCAGCGCCGGTCAGATCCCGGTGGACCGCTCCGGCAAGGACGCGGGACAGGCCGCGATCCGCGAGGGGCTCGGAGTGCTGGGCAAGGGCGAGCTGCTGGGCATCTACCCGGAGGGCACCCGCTCGCACGACGGGCGGCTGTACAAGGGCAAGGTCGGGGTCGCGGTCATGGCGCTCAGGGCGGGGGTGCCGGTCGTGCCCTGTGCGATGATCGGCACCTTCGAGGCGCAGCCGCCCGGCAA
The DNA here is from genome assembly GCF_900215565.1 of Streptomyces sp. Ag109_G2-15. Taxonomy (NCBI): domain Bacteria; kingdom Bacillati; phylum Actinomycetota; class Actinomycetes; order Kitasatosporales; family Streptomycetaceae; genus Streptomyces; species Streptomyces sp. Ag109_G2-15. The sequence continues at coordinate 6,430,370 of NZ_OCNI01000001.1, read as the reverse complement.
GGTCATTCCGAACATCCACCCGGTCGTCATCCGCTTCGGCAAGCCGCTCGACTTCTCCCGCTACGCCGGCATGGAGCACGAGAAGGCCATCCTGCGGGCCATCACCGACGAGATCATGTACGCGATCCTCTCGCTGTCCGAGCAGGAGTACGTCGACCGGTACGCGGCCGTCGTCAAGGCGGAGCAGGCGGCCGAGAAGAAGGAGCGCAAGTTCCCGCGGGCGCCGCTCAGCTGATCTGCCGTCGGCAGAACGGCTTCGTGCCGGGCGTGCCGCGCGCCTAGGCTCACCCCATGAAACGGGCTGTGGTGATCGGGGCGAGCGGACAGATCGGCCGTCCGGCGGTGGCGGCACTGGCACGGGACGGCTGGGAGGTGACGGCCGCCTCGCGGGGCGGTGGCCGGGACGAGTCGTGGGGCGAGGGGGTGCGGGCGGTCCGGCTGGACCGTTCCGACGACGGGGCGCTCGCGGCGGTGGTGGGCGACGGCTGCGATCTGGTGGTCGACATGGTCGCGTACGACGCCGGGCACGCACGTCAGCTGACGGCCCTCGCCGACCGGATCGGCTCAGCGGTCGTGATCTCCAGCGTGTCGGTGTACGAGGACGACAAGGGGCGGGGCTTCGACACCCAGGGCGAGCCCGACGGCTTCCCGGCCTACCCGGTGCCGGTCGCGGAGACCCAGCCTACGGTGGCGCCGGGCGAGGCGACCTCCAGCACCCGCAAGGCGGCCCTTGAGCGTGAACTGCTCACGAAGGGAGAGGAGTTGCCGACGACCGTGCTGCGGGCCGGTGCGGTGCACGGGCCGTACAGCCCGCTCCCCCGCGAGCTGTACTTCGTCAAGCGGCATCTGGACGGGCGGGGCGGGCGAGTGCTCGCGTACGGCGGGGAGAGCCGGTTCCATCCGGCGAGCGCCCGGAACATCGCCGAACTGGTCCGGCTGGCGGCGGGCCGGCCGGGGTCCCGGGTGCTCAACGCCTGTGATCCGCAGGCGCCGACGGTGGCCGGGATCGGGGCGGCGATCGACGCAGTCATGGGCGTGGAGCCGGAGACCACGCTCGTGGACGGCCCGCCGCCCGGCGAAGCCGTGGGCCGGACTCCCTGGTCGGTGCCGCTGCCGGTCGTCTTCGACATGTCCGCCGCCGAGCGGGAGCTGGGCTACCGGCCGGTGGTGTCGTACGAGGACAGCCTGCCGGAGACGGTCGAGTGGCTGCGTCGTCGCCTCGCCGAGGGTGACTGGCGGGAGCGCTTCCCGCTGCTCGCCCAGGTGTATCCCGAACTCTTCGACTACGCGGCCGAGGACGCCTGGCTGGCGGGGGCATGACGAAGGGGCGGCCGGAGAGTCCGGCCGCCCCTCGTCGCCGTACCGGAGGGGTTACGGCTTGGGCGTCGCGTGCGGCGCGCAGGTCACGTCGGCGGTGTCCAGCTTGCCGTTGATCAGGTAGTTGTCGACCCGCTCGTTGATGCAGGGGTTGACCAAGCTGGTGACGCCGTGGGAGCCCGCGTCCTTCTCGGTGATCAGGCGGGAGCCCTTGAAGCGCTGGTGCAGCTCGACGGCGCCCGGGTACGGGGTCGCCGCGTCACGCGTGGACTGCACGATCAGCACCTGCGGCAGGCCTCGGTGGGTCTTGACGTCCACCGGGGTCAGCTGCTTGGTCGGCCAGGTGGCGCAGGGCAGGTTCATCCAGGCGTTGGCCCAGGTCATGAACGGGTAGTCCTTGTTGAGCCGGGTGTTGTCCCGGTCCCACTTGCGCCAGCTCGTGGGCCACTTGGCGTCGGCGCACTCGACGGCGGTGTAGACGGCGTTGCCGTTCTCGGCGCTGATGTTGCCGGCCGTGTCCGACAGGTCGGGGGCGGCCGCGTCGACGAGCGCCTGGGTGTCACCGGCGACGTACTTGCTGAACGCCGTCGCCACAGGCACCCACGAGGAGTCGTAGTACGGGGCGCTCTGGAAGAAGGAGATCAGCTCGGCCGGGCCGACGACCCCGCCGAGGGGGCTCTTCTTCGCCGTGGCGCGCAGTTCGAGCCACTTCGCCTGGACGTCGGCGCGGGTGGTGCCGAGGTGGAAGGCGGCGTCGTTCGCGGCGACCCAGTCCTCCCAGTCCTTCCAGCGGCCCTCGAAGGCGATGTCCTGCTCCAGGTTGGCCTGGTACCAGATGTTCTCGCGGGAGGGGTTGACCACGCTGTCCACGATCATGCGGCGCAGGTGGCCCGGGAAGAGGGTGCCGTAGACGGCGCCGAGGTAGGTGCCGTAGGAGACGCCGAGGTAGTTGAGCTTCTTCTCGCCCAGCGCGGCCCGGATGACGTCCAGGTCGCGGGCGGTGTTCGGCGTGGTCATGTGGGGCAGCATGGCGCCGCTGCGCTCGGCGCAGCCCTCGGCGTACTCGCGGGCCAGCTTGCGCTGCGCGGTCTTGTCGGCCTCGGTGTCCGGGACCGGGTCGGCCTTGGGCGCCTTGACGAACTCCTGCGGGTCGACGCAGGAGATGGGCGCCGAGTGGCCGACACCGCGCGGGTCGAAGCCCACGAAGTCGTAGGCCTTGGCCACGTTCGCCCAGATGGCGTTCTTGGTGACGACCCGGCGCGGGAAGCGCAGCCCGGAGCCGCCGGGACCGCCCGGGTTGTAGACGAGGGCGCCCTGGCGCTCCTCGGCGGTCCCCGTGTTGCCGATGCGGTCGACGGCGAGCTTGATCTGCTTGCCGTACGGCTTGGCGTAGTCGAGCGGTACGGAGACCCAGCCGCACTTGATGGGCTTCTCCAGGCCCCAGTCGGCGGGGCAGTCCTGCCAGTCGATGCCGGCCTTGGCGGCGCGGGCGGCGGCGATCGCGGCGCCCCTGGCCTCGCGGTCCTGTCCGTGGCGGCTGTCGGCGCTGGCCGCGGGTGCCGACACCGCGCCGGCTATCAGGGTCGCGGTGACGAGCGCTCCGGCCGAGCCGAGCGCCAGCAGGCGGCTCTTCGGTCTGTTGTCCCTCAAGTGGGCCCCTCCCCCAACACAGTTCTACAAGTGGTCAGGCGGGGATCCTCTCGGCTGTGAGCCGTCTGAGAACAGGGGTCGCAGACGTTTCTTTACCAATCCGATAAACGGACGATCACGTCCCGCTGAGCGGGACATGGGCCATTTCAGGCCAACCGGGTCAGCGCCTCGTCCAGCAGCCGCCGCAGCGCGAGCGCGTCGGGGGCCACGGCGCTGACGAGTACGGCGGGTCCCGCGAGCGGAACCAGCGCGGCGCACTCCCCCAGCATCCGCGCCGCAACCGGCTGCTTGGTGAACTCCGGCCGTACGACGACCAATTGGCCCACCGACCGGTGTCCGGCGAGCACGGCGGGCCCGTCCCAGCCGCCCGGCGCCCCGGGCCCGCAGGACAGCTCCTGGTCCAGCACGGTCCGGCCCGCGACGCGCACCGTGAGCCGGCTGGTGAGCCGCCCGGGTTCCTCTCCGACCCGCCCGAGCACCTGCTCCTCGCGCAGCACGAGCCGTGCCCCGGCGGCGAGTTCGGCGCGGGTGGTGACGTTCAGGTCGCTGCCGCCGGCCGAGATCAGCTGCTCGGGCAGCCAGCGCAGCTCGCCACCGTCGGCCACGTCGAGCCGTACGTCGTAGTGGGCCTCGCCCTTCGCCTGCCCCGGGAGCGCGATGGTGGCGGCGGCCGACCCGACGTGCAACCGGGCGCCCTCCTCCACCCGCGCGTCCAGCGAGAAGCGGTCGCCGCCGAGCGGGCCGCTCATCGCGCCGACGACCATCACCCGCGCCTCGTCGCCGCCGGCCCGGGTGCGGCGCAGCGCCAGCGGGCCCTCGCCGTCCAGCACGGGCAGCGCCGTACCGCCGCGCCCGTCGGCCCGGGCGACGATCCGCGCCTGCGCCCGGACGCCGGTCGCCGTCATGCCGCCCACGCGGCGAGCCGCTCCCGCACCCACGCGGCCACGTCCGTGACTCCGGGCTCCGCGCGCAACGACTGGAAGACGACCGGGAGTTCGGCCCGCTGCGCCTTGGCGTCGGCGGCCATCCGGGCGAGGTCGGAGCCGACGTACGGCGCCAGGTCGGTCTTGTTGACGACGAGCAGGTCGGCGGTGGTGACGCCGGGCCCGCCCTTGCGCGGGATGTCGTCGCCGCCCGCGACGTCGATCACGAAGATCTGCGCGTCCACGAGCCCCTTGGAGAAGGTGGCGGTGAGATTGTCCCCGCCGGACTCCACGAGGATCAGGTCCAGCGGCCCGACCTCGTCCTCCAGGTCCTCCACGGCCTCGAGGTTGGCGGAGATGTCGTCGCGGATCGCGGTGTGCGGGCACGCGCCGGTCTCCACGGCCGTGATCCGCTCGGGCGGCAGCACGGCCTCGCGGAGCAGGAACTCGGCGTCTTCGCGCGTGTAGATGTCGTTCGTGACGACGGCCAGGGACAGCTCGTCGCGCAGGGCCCGGCACAGGGCGGCGACGGTCGCGGTCTTACCGGACCCGACGGGTCCGCCGAGGCCGATGCGCAGCGCGCGGCGGGTTCCGTCGGTTCGATGAGCGTCCGCGCTGACGGCGGCGGGGCCGTGGTGGGTGTGGTCGAGGTGCATGTACGGCTCCAATGGTTGAGAGGCTGAGTCTGGGGACGGCCACTCGCTGCCCAATCGAGTCGGGCGGGTGGGTGGGCGGATTTATGACGCGAACAGGCGCACGGGCCAGGCGGCATGCCACTCCGCGCCGATCTCCAGCACGGGCCCCGAAGCCGCAGGCAGCGCATCGACACCCTCGTCGAGCACCCTTCGCGCCGCCTCCACCGCCGAATCCGCGACGCGATCCAGTTCCGGCGCCAACCGGGCCAGAACTCCCGTCGCGTCGAACGGGTCGAGGCTCAGCAGCCGCACGGTGGCAGTCGCCGGCCCGCTCACGCTCTCGTACGCCGCGCAGTACGCGGCATCCGCGGGGCCGAGACCGGCCGCCCTGGCCGCCACCCCGAGCACGACCGGCTGGTGGGCGCCCTTGGGGAACTCCCCTGCCAGCGCGTCGAGTTCGGCCGACGGCCAGCTCGCCCGCGCGGCCCGCATCAGCTGCCGGCCGAGCCTGCGCGCGGCGCCCCGCAGCGCGGGCGAGGGCGTACGGGCGTCCGCGGCCACGTCCAGCTCCCGGGGCTCGACGCCCAGGACGGCGGCGGCCGCCAGCGCGCCCGCGACCAGCCCGGCGGTGTGCAGCCGGCCCCGGCAGAAGTCCTCCAGGCTCGCGGCGGAGGTGATCCGGCCCGCCTTGACGGCGGCCTCCGCGCCGCCGGAGTGCGCATGCCCTCCGGCGGGGAAGCGGCCGTCGGCCAGGACGAGCAGTGCTGCCCTGGACATCAGAAGAGGAAGTAGCGCTGGGCCATGGGCAGTTCGGCGGCCGGTGCCGCCTCGACCAGCTCGCCGTCGATGTGCACGGCGAAGCTGTCGGGGTCGACCCGGACCTGGGGACGCGCGTCGTTCTCGCGCATGTCCGCCTTGGTCACCCCGCGCGTCGAGTCGATGGCCACGAAGCGCTTGCCCAGCTGAAGGCGCTCCGGCAGCCCGTCCTCGATGGCCAGCGGTGCCACGAAGTTGAACGAGTTGGCGGCCGGTGCCCGGCCGATCGCCCCGTACATCGGCCGGGGCAGGATCGGCTGCGGTGTCGGGATGGAGGCGTTGGCGTCACCCATCTGCGCGTACGCGATCTGGCCGCCCTTGATGACGAGGTGCGGCTTGACCCCGAAGAACGCGGGCTCCCACAGCACCAGGTCGGCGAGCTTGCCGGTCTCGACGGAACCGACCTCGCGGGCCAGGCCCTGGGCGAGCGCCGGGTTGATCGTGTACTTGGCGACGTAGCGCCGTACCCGCCGGTTGTCCGCCTGCCCGTCGCCGGGCAGCGCGCCCCGCCGCCGCTTCATCACGTGCGCGGTCTGCCAGGTGCGCAGGATGACCTCACCGACCCGGCCCATCGCCTGGGAGTCGGAGGAGATGATCGAGATCGCGCCGAGGTCGTGGAGGACGTCCTCCGCGCCGATGGTGGACGGCCGGATCCGGGACTCGGCGAACGCCAGGTCCTCGGGGACGGCCGGGTTGAGGTGGTGGCACACCATCAGCATGTCGAGGTGTTCCTCGGCGGTGTTGACGGTGTACGGCCGGGTCGGGTTGGTCGAGCTGGGCAGCACGTGCGGCTCGGAGACCACGGTCATGATGTCCGGCGCGTGCCCGCCGCCGGCGCCCTCGGTGTGGTACGCGTGGATGCCCCGGCCGGCGATCGCGGCGAGGGTGTCGCCGACGAAACCGGCCTCGTTGAGAGTGTCGGTGTGGATGGCGACCTGGATGCCGGTGCGCTCGGCGACGGTCAGGGACGCGTCGATGACGGCCGGGGTGGACCCCCAGTCCTCGTGCAGCTTGAGGCCCAGGGCGCCGCCGCGGATCTGGGAGAGCATCGCCTCGTGCGAGACGGTGTTGCCCTTGCCGAGGAAGCCGATGTTGAGCGGGTACTGCTCCATCGCCTCCAGCATCCGGGCCAGGTGCCAGGGTCCGGGTGTCACGGTGGTCGCCTTGGAGCCCTCGGCCGGTCCGGTGCCGCCGCCGACCAGGGTGGTGATGCCGGAGGCGAGCGCCTCGTCGGCGATCTGCGGGCAGATGAAGTGGACGTGCGCGTCGATGGCGCCGGCGGTCAGGATGCGCCCGTTGCCCGCGATGACCTCGGTCTCCGGACCGATGACCAGATCCGGATGCACCCCGTCCATCGTGTCCGGGTTGCCCGCCTTGCCGATGCCGGTGATCCGGCCGTCGCGGATGCCGACGTCGGCCTTGACGATCCCCCAGTGGTCGACGATGACGACACCGGTGATGACCGTGTCGGGGGTGCCGTCCGCGCGCGTGGCACGCGACTGGCCCATGGACTCGCGGATGACCTTGCCGCCGCCGAAGACCGCCTCGTCACCGGCGAGCCCGGGGCCGCCGGAGCGGTCCTCCTCGATCTCGATCAGCAGGTCGGTGTCGGCGAGCCGGATGCGGTCGCCGGTGGTGGGGCCGAACAGGTCGGCGTAGGCGGCGCGGGAGATCTCAGGCATCGAGGGCACCTCCGGTCTCCCCGCGCAGTCCGGGCACGACCCGGGCGCCGGCGAGGGGGACGAGTTCGACGGCGACGGGGATGCCGGGCTCGAAGCGTACGGCGGTGCCGGCGGCGACGTTCAGCCGCTTGCCGTGCGCGGCGGTCCGGTCGAACTCCAGGCCGGGGTTGGCCTCGGCGAAGTGGTAGTGGGAGCCGACCTGGACGGGCCGGTCGGCGGCGTTGAGGACGGTCAGCCGGGTGACCTCGCGGCCCTCGTTGTAGACGACCGGGCCGTCCGCGAAAAGAACCTCTCCGGGAATCATCGCGGCCTCCTCAGATGATCGGTTCGTGGACGGTGACGAGCTTGGTGCCGTCCGGGAACGTGGCCTCGACCTGTACGTCGTGGATCATCTCCGGAACCCCGTCCATGACGTCGTCCCTGGTGAGGAGCTTGCGACCGGAGGACATCAGCTCGGCGACGGTGCGGCCGTCACGCGCTCCCTCGAGGATGTGCGACGTGATGAGGGCGACCGCTTCGGGGTGGTTGAGCCTGAGGCCACGGGCCCTGCGCTTCTCGGCCACGTCGGCCGCCACATGGATCAGCAGCCTCTCTTGCTCGTGCGGGGTCAGTTGCACGTCCCACCTCACAGTCCTTGCTCCGGACCGTGCGGGGTCCGGTTGCCGCAGCCACCGCGACGGGATAGGTGTAACACACAGACAAATTTGCCCGAACGTGATCAACGTGAGCAGAAAAACCCCTGGTGGCGTGGATCGGCAGGCTAGTTCGCCGGAGTTTCAACGACGTTAACCGGACCTTGATCAACACATGACCGCGCGATAGGCGCGCGCATACCCGGCTACGAGACGCCGGGCCCCCGGTGCTCGGCCGCGATCCCGAAGCGCTGCCGCTCCTGGGCCGCGGGCGTGACCTCGCGGACGCGGGACACCGAGGTGACCACCTGCTCCTCGGCCGACTCGTCGAGGGAGTCGAGGGAGTCGAGGGCGTCGAGCCGCTCCAGATCCGCGGCCGAGACCAGCGCGACCAGCGGCTTGCCGTGCCGGGTCACGACGACGCGCTCGCCGCCGTACACCACCCGGTTGATCAGGTCGGCGAGCTCAGCCCTGGCTTGTGTCACCGGAATCTCGTAGGCCATGTCCCCATCATAACGTCACGTACGTCCTGTACATTTTTTACAGAAGCGGGGCCGCCGGTGTCCCGTCGCGAGGAGGGGTATGCCCATGAGCCGACCGTCCGCCCGTCACGTCCTGCCCGAGTTCACCGAGCGCACCGGCACGGGCCACCGCACGCTGGATCCCTACTCGAAGCTGTTCGAGAGCCGGGTCGTCTTCCTCGGGACACCGCTCGACGACACGGCGGCGACCGACCTGGTCACGCAGTTCATGCAGCTCGAACACGCGGCGCCGGACCGGGACATCACGCTGTACCTCAACTGCCCGGGCGGCTCGTTCACCGCCATGACCGCGGTCTACGACACGATGCAGTACGTCAGTTGCGACGTGGAGACCTACTGCCTGGGCCAGGCCGCCGCGGCCGCCGCGGTGCTGCTCGCGGCCGGGACACCGGGGAAGCGGTTCACGCTGCCGGGCGCGCGCGTGGTGCTGGAACAGCCCGCGCTGCCCGAGCCGACCCGGGGCCGGCCGAGCGACCTCGTCATCCAGGCGACCGAGCTGGCCCGGATGCGCACCCTGATGGAGGAGATGCTCGTACGGCACACCGGGCGCACCGCGGAGCAGGTCCAGCGGGACCTGGAGCGGGACCTGGTGCTGGACGCGCCGGGCGCACTGGCGTACGGCCTGGTGGACGGCATCGTCCCGAGCCGCAGGGACACCCCCGGCGCACGGGACGCGGGGTGAGCCGCCCGATGCTGCCACCGGAGCTTCCGCCGCTGCCCGCGCTGACGCGTGCCGAGGGCGAGTTGATCGACCGTTACCTGGAAGCGGTCGACCTGCTGGGCCGGATCAACCCGGCGCAGTCCGGGGACACCTATCGCGGGCTGCGCGCGGCGCAGGCCCTGGTGCGCAAGGCGTCCGAGCTGCGCGACGCGCTGACCCTCATGCACCAGCGCGGCGAGACAGAGCTGCATGGGGACACGCTGGCACGGGCCTTGAGGGTGCTCGACGGCGAGCGCCGTACCGCTCGCGTCGTGCTCCCGCCGGACTGCGTGGGCTGATCCGGACGCTCGTCCGGCCCGACGGGACCCGCGTGTCGACGGACCCGTCGGGGCCGGACTCGAAACGGCCCGAACGACGTACCCCCGGCCGGCGTATCTTCAGAGATTTTTCCGGGTCTTTCCGCTTGCACAGTACGCCGGTTCAAGGTCAGCGAGAAAACGCTTCGTCCCAGGTCCGGGGCTACGTGCGGGATCTGACGGTGACTCGAACACAGCACTGTCCACCCGAACGGGCGAGTGGTGAGTAACGCCACAAACCCCCGGTTCCATTGGGATTTTCCGACTTCTGTGAAGGAAGATCCCTGTCTGACGACAAGCCCCCGCCACCGCGGCGGGGCGATCCGGGCGGACGCCGAGTCCTGCCGCCGCCCCGGATGACCGGTCGACAGGAGTGGATCGGCAGGAGTGGAGGACCCGAGCAAGACGGGTCGCCGGAACGGACGTTCGTCGCACAGACGGTCGGTCGGACCGAGCAGCCCTTGGGGTGAAGCCGTGGCAACACGGCCGGGCAACTTCGCCAGCCCGAATCCGACAGGTCATCCTTCACAGGCGGCTGACGAAGGGTTGCGCATGACTGCGCTCAATCGTGTCCCGTCGCTCATGGCCAGGGCCGGTACGGCCTCGGCCCTCACCCTCGCCGCCGTGGGCGGCTCGATCGTGGTCCCGGGCCTCGCCACCGACGCCTCGGCCGCCGGCACGGCGACGAAAGCACTGCAGATCGCGGCCTCCAAGAAGGGTTCCCCGTACCAGTACGGGGCGACCGGACCGCGCCGGTTCGACTGCTCGGGGCTGACGCAGTACTCGTTCAAGAAGGCGGGCAAGAAGCTGCCCCGTACGGCCGCCCAGCAGTACAACAAGACGCACCACATCTCGGCCCGCAGCCGCAAGGCCGGAGACCTGGTGTTCTTCCACTCGGGTTCGAGCGTCTACCACGTAGGCATCTACGCCGGGAAGGGCAAGATCTGGCACGCCCCGAAGACGGGGTCCGTGGTCCGGCTGGAGAAGATCTGGAGCAAGAGCGTCTGGTACGGCCGGGTCAGCTGACCCGGGGTCAGGCCAGGAGCGGCTCCAGCAGCAGGGCCGCTCCCAGGGCCGTGAGCGCCGTCCCGGTGCCCGCCTGCAGCATGCGGGCGGCCCGGGGCCGGCGCAGCCACCTGCCGAGCCGGTCCACCAGCAGGGCCACCACCTGGAACCACGCCAGCGCCAGTGTGCAGACGATCAGCGCGAGCAGCAGCGTCCTGGGCAGGGCGGAGCCGCCGGACGGCACGAACTGGGGCAGCAGGCTGAGGAAGGTCAGCGAGGCCTTCGGGTTGAGGACGTTGGTGACGAAGCCCTGCCGCAGCGGGTGCGCGGCCGACGGCGCCTCCTCGGCGGGGGCGGCGGCCGGCCGGCGCAGCGACCACAGGGTTCGCACACCGAGCTGCAGCACATAGACGCCGCCCAGCAGCTGCAGCGCGCGGAAGAGCGCGGGTACGGCGACCAGCACGGCCGCGACTCCGGCCACCGCCAGCGTGGTGTGCACGAGGAGGCCGCCCGCGATGCCGAGCCCGCAGACCGCGCCGGCGCGGCGGGAGACCAGGGCGTTGCGTACGACCACCGTGAAGTCGGCGCCCGGCATGGCGACGAGTCCGGCGGCGATCCCGGTGAAGGCGATGAGCTGTCCGTCCATACGGCCAGAGTGCACGGGTGGGGCCTTCAGCAGGTATTTCGAATGAGAAGGGCCAGCCTTAAGCAGTGCTTTAGGCTGGTGGCATGTACGACCCCACGCGGCTGGCCGCTCTGGTGGCCGTGGCGGAGGCGGGTTCCATCACGCGGGCCGCCGACCGGCTCGGCTACACGCCGCCCGCCCTCTCCCAGCAGCTGGCGAAGCTGGAGCGGGAGGCGGGCACGGCGCTGCTGGTACGGCATCACCGCGGGGCCCGGCTGACCGAGGCGGGCGAGGTGCTGGTGGCGCGGGCCCGGCGGGTGCTGGACGAGCTGGAACAGGCCCGGCACGAACTGGCCCGGCTGACCGGGCTGTCGGGCGGGGTGCTGCGGCTCGGCACCTTCCCGACCGCGGGCGTCCATCTGCTGCCACCGGCGCTGAGCGCGTTCCGCCGGGCACACCCGGATGTCGAGCTGTCGGTCGCCGACTACGACCCGCCGGCCGGGGTCGCGGCGGTGGCGGCCGGTGAGGTGGATCTGGCGCTGACCCACGCCTACCACCCGGGCGAGGCCGCTCCGGTGCCGGCCTCGGTCTCTCTGGAGCCGGTCCTGGTGGAGGAGCTGGTGCTGGTGACGGCCCCGGGGCACGCGCTGAGCAGTGCCTCGTCCCGGCTGCCGCTGGAGCAACTGGCGGGGCAGCCGCTGATCAGCATGGCCCCGCACCATCCGGCCCGGCGGGAGGTGGAGGCTCTGCTCGCCGAGGCGGGCGCCACTCCCGCGCTGCTGGTGCCGACCCCCGGGTACGCCGTGGTGTGCGCGCTGGTCAGCGCCGGGCTCGGGGTGGCCGTCGTACCGGAGATGGTGGCGCGGACCGCGGTCACTCCGGTCGGGGTGCGGCCGCTGGAGGCGGGACGGCTGCGCCGTACGATCTCGGTCGCCTTCCGGGCCGAGGAGGCCGCTCCGGCGGCGGAGGCGTTCCGGGCCCTGCTGCACGGGGCGTTCGGCCGGGCCCGGCAGACGCCGGTACGTCAGCGACCGTCCGTGTGAACCGTCGCCCGACCGAGTGGGGTCGACGGCCTGCGGCTGTGACCCTGCGGGGTGAAGGTGAAGCGGTGCCGAAAGGACACCATCGGCTGCGCGGGGCCCTCGGTCAGGTAACCGAGAGGAAGAGGAGGTGGTCGATGGCGAACCACATGGCCGCTTCCACCTCGCCGTACATACCCGGTCTGCGCCGCATGTCGTCAGGTGATGCGAGCGCCGTCCGGTCGGTCATTCAGAGAGTCTTGCGTATCAGGGCTCCTGGCCTGCCGTGACCGGCTCGGCCGGGATGGTCCAGGGGAGTTCGATGGAGACCGTCTTGCCGCCCTCGCGGGTGGGGCGCACGCGGAGTCTGCCGCCGCACTCGGCGGTGAGCCAGCGGATGATGACCATGCCGCGCCCGTTGTCCTGCTGGACGGCGGCGGGCAGTCTCTTCGGAAAGCGCGGATGACTGTCCGTGACGCCGATGCGCAGGTGTTCGTCACGGTCCAGCGCGATGTCGACCGTGAAGGTGGGTGACTGGCCGAAGGTGTGCTGTACGGCGTTGGTGGCCAGCTCGGAGACGATGAGTCGCACGGTGTCGGCCACTTCGGTGTCCGACGGCAGGCCCCACTCCGCGAGGGTGCCTACCACGTAGGAGCGGGCCGCGGAGACCGAGGCGGGATCGCTCGGCAGAGTGACGGATGCTTCCAGATGGTCTGCCATGGCGACGTCGTCCCTTTCCCACGGGACCGGAGTCCGACGAGGAGCGGATGGTTCGAGTACGGTCCCGGACTGGTGCTTGTTCGCCAGACTGCCATCACCGGGCCGGTCAGGGGAGCGATCCACCAAGATATGCATATATCTGTCGCTCAAAGCGGTGAACTCTACGACGCGAGACCGTATTTGGGCGGCCCGGTTGGAGTAAGGAGTAACCCATGCAGAACGGTCCCGCGGTACGGCGCCGCAAACTGGGCGCCGAACTGCGTGCACTGCGCACCGGGGCGGGGCTCACCAGCGGTGAGGCGGCCCGTCTCGTGGGCTGGCACCAGTCGAAGGTGAGCCGCATCGAGACCGGCGCCAGCGGGGTGAAACCGGCCGATGTGCGGTTACTCCTCGAAGCCTACGGGGAACGTGACGGCCAACTGCGTGAGCTGCTGCTGATGTTGGCAGGGTCGGAAGAGGCGGGCGGCCGCAGTCGCTGGTGGCACGCCTACCGTGGCATCCTGCCGCCCACCTACCGCGATTTCATCAGCCTGGAGTCACAGGCGACCGGGATGCGCACCTTGGAGACCACGGTGGTTCCCGGCCTCCTGCAGACGCCCGAATACGCCCGCGCGGTCACCCGGGCGGCCCTGGACGGGGTGGACGAGGAGCGGCTGGACGCGCTGGTGGAGGTGCGGCTGGCCAGGCAGGACGTGCTGCGCGCCGATCCGCCGCTGGAGCTGAGCGCCGTACTGGACGAGGCGGTGCTCCGGCGCGAGATCGGCGGCCCTGAGGTGATGGCGCGGCAGCTGGCCCGGCTGGTCGAGTGCGCCCGCCTGCCCCAAGTGCGCCTCCAGGTGCTCCCGTTCGCCGCCGGTGCGCATGTCGGCCTCACCGGGCCTTTCGTTATTTTCTCATTTCAGAGCACTTCTGATCTGGATGTGGTTGTTCTCGACCAGTTGACGAGTAGCCTCTACCTGGAACGGAAAGAAGACCTCAAGGCCTACCTGGAGGCCTTCAACACCCTTCAGATCCACGCCCTTTCACCCGAGGACTCGTTGGATTACATCGCCGGAATAGCTGACGGCGCGTAAGGAGGCACCATGTCAGCACTGCCTCGTAACGTCCCTGCCAGTACCGATCTGCACGACGTGCGCTGGCTGCGCAGCAGCTACAGCACGGGAGCCAACAACTGCGTGGAGACGGCCCGGCCGCACTCCGGCCCCTGGGCCGGGCTGCTCGCCGTGCGCGACTCCAAGAAGCCGGCCGGACCCGCGCTGCTCTTCTCCCCCGGGAGCTGGGCGGGCTTCGTGACCGCGCTCCGATGATCCCGTTCGGACCCGACCCGATCGACCCGACCGATCCCTACTGATCAGATCCGATCGCTTTCGCGCGATGCCCGGCCGTGTCACGCCGACTCATGGTCGCGTCTCGCCGATCACACGTACAGCGCGTTCGATCTCGGCCCCGGAGAGGTCCGCGCGGGCGGTCAGCCTCAGCCGTGAGATGCCGTCGGGCACGGAAGGAGGACGGAAGCAGCCCACGGCCAGGCCTGCCGTACGGCAGTCGGCCGCCCAGCGCACGGCCTGCTCCGGGGACGGAGCCCGCACCGAGACCACCGCGGCGTCCGGACGCACCGCTTCCAGACCCGCGGCGGTCAGGCGTGCGTGCAGTTCGGCGGCGACCTCGCGGGCCCGTTCCGCCCGCGCCGGTTCGCGTCGCAGCAGCCGCAGCGCCGCCAGCGCCGCCCCCGCGGCCGCGGGGGCCAGACCCGTGTCGAAGATGAACGTCCGGGCCGCGTTGACCAGGTGGGCGATCACCCGGGCCGGACCCAGCACCACCCCGCCCTGGCTGCCCAGCGACTTGGACAGCGTGGCCGTGACGACCACGTCCGCGGCGCCCGCGAGGCCGGCCGCGTGCGGGGCGCCCCGGCCGCCGTCGCCCAACACGCCGAGACCGTGGGCGTCGTCGACGACCAGCCCCGCGCCGTGCGCCCGGCACGCCTCGGCCAGCGCGGCCAGCGGCGCCGCGTCACCGTCGACGGAGAACACGGTGTCGGAGACGACGATCGCCTCTCCCCCGTGCGTGCCGAGCGCCTTGTCCACGGCCTCCGGGTCGGCGTGCCCGACGACCTGGGTGGTGCCCCGGGCGAGCCGGCAGCCGTCGATGAGCGAGGCGTGGTTGCCCGCGTCGGACACGATCAGCGAGCCGTGCGGGCCCAGCGCGGTGACCGCGGCGAGGTTCGCGGCATAGCCGGACGAAAAGACCAGAGCCGCCTCGAAGCCGCAGAAGTCCGCCAGTTCGCGCTCCAGCTCCGTGTGCAGCTCGGTGGTGCCGGTGACCAGCCGGGAGCCGGTGGCGCCGCCGCCCCAGCTCCGGGCGGCCCCGGCCGCACCCTCGATGACCTCGGGGTGGTGAGCTAGGCCCAGATAGTCGTTGCTCGCCAGGTCCAGCAGCGGCGAGTCGGCGGGGCGCGGGCGCAGGGTCCGTACGAGTCCGGCGCGGCGGCGCGCCTCGGCCTGCTCGTCGATCCAGCCGAACGCCATGGGTCCTCCGGGGCTTTTGTAGGTAGCGGACAGACCCTAGCGGCACGACCGGTCACCCAGGGTGTGGCAATACCCACACGGTGATCCGCCTTCGTTGTGCAAAGTCTCCTTGGCCCGGAGCGGTCCCGTAGGACAGGATCGGACCTCATGGACCTGCTGAACACGCTGGTGGACAAGGGGCTGCGGCGCGAGCTGCCGACCCGTGAGGAAGCACTCGCCGTGCTCGCCACCTCCGACGACGACCTGCTCGATGTGGTGGCCGCGGCCGGCAAGGTGCGCCGGCACTGGTTCGGCCGACGCGTGAAACTCAACTACCTGGTCAACCTGAAGTCCGGCCTGTGTCCGGAGGACTGCTCCTACTGCTCCCAGCGGCTCGGCTCCAAGGCCGACATCCTCAAGTACACCTGGCTCAAGCCCGACCAGGCCTCCCAGGCGGCCGCCGCGGGCCTGGCCGGAGGGGCCAAGCGGGTCTGTCTGGTGGCCTCCGGGCGCGGGCCGACGGACCGGGACGTGGACCGGGTCTCCGAGACCATCAAGGCGATCAAGGACCAGAACGAGGGCGTCGAGGTGTGCGCCTGCCTCGGTCTGCTCTCCGACGGCCAGGCCGAGCGGCTGCGCGAGGCGGGCGCGGACGCCTACAACCACAACCTCAACACCTCCGAGGCCACCTACGGGGACATCACCACCACCCACACGTACGCCGACCGGGTGGACACGGTGCAGAAGGCCCACGCGGCCGGGCTGTCCGCCTGCTCGGGTCTGATCGCGGGCATGGGCGAGAGCGACGAGGACCTGGTGGACGTCGTCCTCTCGCTGCGCGCGCTCGACCCGGACTCCGTTCCGGTGAACTTCCTGATCCCGATGGAGGGCACCCCGCTCGCCGCGGAGTGGCACCTCACCCCGCAGCGCTGCCTGCGCATCCTCGCGATGGTCCGCTTCGTCTGCCCGGACGTCGAGGTGCGCATCGCGGGCGGCCGCGAGGTCCACCTGCGCACCATGCAGCCCCTCGCCCTGAACCTGGCCAACTCCATCTTCCTCGGCGACTACCTGACCAGCGAGGGCCAGGCCGGCCAGGCCGACCTGGACATGATCGCGGACGCCGGGTTCGAGGTGGAGGGCGCCGACCAGGTGACGCTGCCGCAGCACCGGGCGGATGCCGTCGCGGGTGGGTGCGGGTCGCACGCCGACGCGGGCTGCGGGTCGCACGGCGAGGCCGGGTGCGGATCCGTCTGCGGATCCGTCTGCGGTTCGCACGAAGGAGCGGGCGTGTCCGGTACGGCGTCCGTGCCGGCCACGAACGAGCCGCGCACCGACCTGGTCGCCGTCCGCCGCCGGGGTGCCGGAACGGATCTCGCGCCCAATGCCTGAGCTGTCCGGCCTGGGCGTGCCCGAGCTGCTGGAGCTGGACCGCCGGCACGTGTGGCATCCGTACGGTCCGATGCCCGGGCGTGTCGAACCGCTCGTCGTGGAGTCGGCGAGCGGGGTCCGGCTGCGGCTGGCGGACGGCTCGGGCGAACTCGTCGACGGCATGTCCTCGTGGTGGTCGGCGATCCACGGCTACAACCACCCGGTCCTCAACGAGGCGGTGCGCGAGCAGCTGGGGCGGATGAGCCATGTGATGTTCGGCGGGCTCACGCACGAGCCCGCCGTACGGCTGGCGAAGCTCCTTGTCGACTTGTCACCCGAGGGCCTGGAGCATGTGTTCCTCGCCGACTCCGGGTCGGTGTCGGTCGAGGTCGCCGTGAAGATGTGCCTGCAGTACTGGCGCTCGCTCGGCCGCCCCGGCAAACAGCGGCTGCTGACCTGGCGGGGCGGCTACCACGGCGACACCTGGCAGCCGATGTCGGTGTGCGACCCCGAGGGCGGGATGCACGAGCTGTGGACCGGCGTGCTCCAGCGCCAGGTGTTCGTGGGCCCGCCGCCGGCCGAGTACGAGGAGTCGTACGCGCAGCAGTTGCGCTCGGCGATCGAGCGGCACGCCGACGAGCTGGCCGCGGTGATCGTGGAGCCGGTGGTGCAGGGTGCGGGCGGGATGCGGTTCCACTCCCCCGCGTATCTGCGGGTGCTGCGCGAGGCGTGCGACGCGCACGACGTGCTGCTGGTGTTCGACGAGATCGCCACCGGGTTCGGGCGCACGGGTGCGCTGTTCGCGGCGGAGCACGCGGGCGTCACACCGGACGTGATGTGCGTGGGCAAGGCGCTGACGGGCGGCTATCTGACGATGGCGGCCACGCTCTGCACCGGGCGGGTGGCCGACGGCATCTCCCGGGGCGAGGTGCCGGTGCTCGCGCACGGGCCGACGTTCATGGGCAATCCGCTGGCGGCCGCCGTGGCCTGCGCCTCCATCGAGCTGCTGCTCGGGCAGGACTGGCGGTCGGAGGTCGGGCGGATCGAGACCGGCCTGCGCGAGGGGCTCGCTCCGGCCGCCCAGCTGCCGGGTGTGAAGGACGTCCGCGTGCTCGGCGCCATCGGGGTGGTCCAGCTCGACCACGAGGTGGACGTCGCCGCGGCCACCCGGGCCGCCGTACGGGAGGGCGTGTGGCTGCGCCCGTTCCGCGACCTGATCTACACGATGCCGCCGTACGTCACCGCGGACGCGGACGTGGCACGGATCGCGCGCGGTGTGTGCGCCGCGGCGCGGGAGGGATGAGATGCCGGTACTGGTGATCACGGGGACGGGCACGGAGATCGGCAAGACGGTCACCACCGCGGCCGTCGCTGCCGCGGCGCTCGCGGCCGGGCAGTCGGTTGCCGTGCTGAAGGCCGCGCAGACGGGGGTACGGCCGGACGAGCGGGGCGACGCGGACGAGGTCGTCCGGCTCGCCGGTCCCGTCACGGCCGCCGAACTGGCCCGGTACCCCGAGCCGTTGGCTCCGGGTACGGCGGCCCGGCGGGCCGGGATGGCCCCGGTGCATCCGCACGAGGTGGCCGAGGCGGCGGCGAAGCTGGCCACCGAGCACGATCTGGTGCTGGTCGAGGGGGCGGGCGGGCTGCTCGTACGGTTCGACGCGGCGGGCGGGACGCTGGCGGACGCCGCGCGGCTGCTGAACGCGCCGCTGCTGCTCGTGGCCTCGGCCGGCCTCGGCACGCTGAACATCACGGAACTGTCGGCTCGTGAACTGCGCGCACGTGAGCTGGAGTTGGCCGGCGTGGTGATCGGCAGCTGGCCCGACGCCCCCGACCTCGCCTCCCGCTGCAACGTCATGGACCTGCCGGAGGTGGCCGCCGCTCCCCTCCTCGGCGCACTGCCCGCCGGGGCGGGGGCACTCCCGCCCGCCGACTTCCGCACGACGGCACCGCGGTGGCTGGCCCCGCGCCTGTACGGGACGTGGGACGCGGAGGCGTTCCGGATCCGGGAGGCGCCCTGACCCTCCGGGGGCTGTGCGACCTGTGCCGGGCGGCGGCGTGAGCGATCGGGGTTCGTGCGCTGCGGCACGGGCCCCGCGGTCAAGGAGGCCGACAAGGATCGGCGAAGTGGATTCAGTGGTCGCCCGTGGTCTCGCCCCGGGGGCCGTCGAGCAGTCGTACCAGTTCGATCCGTGAGCGGATGCCCAGGCGGGCGAAGACTCCGCGCAGATGGTGGTCGATGGTGCGGGGGCTGAGGGCGAGCCGGTCGGCGATCTCACGGTTGGTGGCGCCCTCCGCGGCCATGCGGGCCACCGTCAGCTGCTGGGCCGTGAGCAGGGCGGCCGGGTCTGTCGCGACACGTGCGGACACCGGGGTGCCCAGGGCGCGGAGTTCGGCCCGGGCCCGGGCCGCGCAGTGCGGGGCACCGAAGGACTCGAAGGCCTCCAGGGCGCTGTGCAGCCGGTCGCGGGCCTCGGCGCGGCGGCGCAGCCTGCGCAGGGCGCTTGCGCACAGCAGCTCGGTGCGGGCGCGTTCGAGGTCGCGAGTGCCGCGGGCGTGCAGGTCGAGGGCGGTCCGGTAGTGCTCGACGGCCTCGGTGCCGGGTGCGAGCAGGGCCCGGCAGCGGGCGCTGAGGGCGAGGTCGTCGGGGCTGCCCATGGCCCTTGCCCAGCGCTCGTA
Organism: Streptomyces sp. Ag109_G2-15; assembly: GCF_900215565.1. Lineage (NCBI taxonomy): Bacteria > Bacillati > Actinomycetota > Actinomycetes > Kitasatosporales > Streptomycetaceae > Streptomyces > Streptomyces sp. Ag109_G2-15. The sequence goes on along the minus strand of NZ_OCNI01000001.1, from coordinate 6,411,236 downwards.
GTCGGCATGGGCGGCGCGGGCCACCCGGGTGTCGCCGGCGCGGACGGCGGCCTCCACGTAGTGCGGGGTGGCCAGGTGCCGGATGGCACGGTGGCCGTGTCCCGGACCGAATCCGGCGAGCGCGCGCAGCCGGGCCGCGGCGGCGGGGAAGCGGCCGGTGGCGAGGTCGAGAAAGGCCAGCGCCCACTGGGCGAGAGCAGCGGGCAGACCGAGCCCCCGGGCAAGCGCATGCGCACGCGCGGCCGCCGCATGCGCCCGGCAGCCCTCCTCGTCCCCGGTGACCGCCGCGAACATGGCGAGAGCGGCCCGCAGATGACAGGCCCCGTTGTCCTGCCCGGTGGCATACGCCTGCCGCAGGGCGTCCCGCGCGGCGGCCTCGGCAGCACGGGTACGCCCGGTCCAGAAGTCGGCGTACACACGGAACTCCAGAGCCTGAGCCTCGACGACGGGGCTCCCCTGGGCCCGGGCCGCAGCGGCGGCACGCAGGGTGGCGGTGGTGGCCCGGGGGTGGTCACCGAGCATCAGGGCGGCTATGCCCGCGTGGATGAGGAGGGTGGGGGAACTGCCGGGAACGCAGACGGCGGAGCCGTCACCGGGACCGGGCAGGGCAGCCTCGCCGCCGCGACCGCTCACGGACGCATCACGGCCAGTGCCGGCCGAGTTCGAATGCCCTGAGCCAAGAGAGCCTGAATCGCCTCCGAGCCCGCACCACCCCGCCGTCTCCCGGAGCAGGTCGCGGGCGGTCTCGTAGTCGCCTTCGGAGGCCGCTGCGAGGGCGGGTAGAAGGCCGGGGGGTGGGATGGCCAGGCGGTGGGCGAGGGTGCAGGCCTGCTGGGTGCGTCTCAAGTCGCCGGTGTAGATGGCCGCTTCCGCTGCGAGGGCCAGTAACTCGGCTGCTGCGGAAGGGTGTTTCTGTCGGGCGGCCGTGGTGAGCAGGGTGTCGAAGGCTTCCGCCGCGTTGCCCGCTCGGAGGGCGAGGATGCCGTCGAGGGCGGGGGTGTCGGTGCGGGCGGCGAGGTGGTGGGCCCGGTCGGGGCGGCCCGCGTGCCAGGCGTCGGTGGCCGCGCGGGCCAGGAGGCGGGCCTGTTCGTGCGGGTCGGGGCAGAGGGTGGCGGCGCGTTCGCCGAGGGCGCCGGCCAGGGCCGGCTCACCGGCCGCGCGGGCGCGGTCCGCCGCGGTGCGGAGTTCGGACGCGAGCCGCCTGCTGGGGCCCAGGGCGCCCGCCGCCCGGTGCCAGGACCGGCGGGCGGTCTCGCTGCCGCCGCCGAGCACCCGGGCGAGCAGCCGGTGGGCCTCGCGCCGGTCGGCCGGGGAGACGGCCTCGTAGGCGGCGATCCGCGTCCAGGCGTCGCGGAACACGACTCCTCCGGCCGTGGCTTGGGCGACGCCCGCCGCCTCGGCGGCCTCCAGGGGGCGGGTGTCCAGGCGAGCCGCCGCCACCGCGCGCAGGTAGGCGTGAGAGGCCACCGGATGCTGGTCGGCGGCGGCGAGGAGGAGCAGGTGACGGGTGCCGTCCGGCAGGGCCCGGATCTCCCGGCGCAGGGCGTGCAGCAACTCGGGGGCCAGTGCGGCCGGTTCGGTGGGAAGGGGGTCCAGACCCGTTCGCTGACGTGCGGTCAGGCGCGTTACGGCCTCGGCGAGGGCGCGGGGATCGCCGTACACGAGCCGCAGGAGCCGGGCGCGGACCGCTTCCGAGGGATGCGGTGGCGAAGTGCGGTGCTGGGGTGGGGGGTTGACCGGAGTCACCACACCATCGACGTTACTGGCGAGTTAGTTGATTAGTAAAGACTGGCGACTTCACCGATGCGGCGCGCGTAGACCCGTCCCGACACTCCTGGCATCCCCACCCGTTTCAGGAGGCATCATGCAGCGCCACAAGCGTCGCATCGCCACAGCACTGTCGGCGATGACCGCATCGCTCCTTCTGTCACTCCCCCTCACCGCCGCCCCCGCGCACGCCGCGAGCCACGATCCGATCGTGTTCGTGCACGGCATCAGCAGCTCGGCGAGCAGCTGGGACGACTGGGTCGCGGACTTCGAGGCCGACGGCTACAGCTCCTCGGAGCTGTTCGCCTGGTCGTACGACTGGAAGCAGTCCAACGCCACCACCGCCCAGCAGTTGGCCACCGAGGTCAAGAGCGTGCTGGCGCAGACCGGTGCCTCGAAGGTCGACCTCGTGGTCCACTCCATGGGCGCGCTCAGCGGCCGCTACTATCTGAAGAACCTCGGCGGGACGTCGTACGTCGACCACTTCGTGTCGGTCGCCGGGGTGAACCACGGCACCTCCGTCGCCTCCCTGTGCGGGTGGCTGTACACCTCGTGCAAGGAGATGCAGACCGGCAGCGCGTTCCTGACCGCGCTGAACTCCGGTGACGAGACGCCGGGCAGCCTGGCGTATGCCGCCTACTGGTCGGACTGCGACGAGGCGATCAACCCCGACACCTCGGCGGAGCTGAGCGGGGCGACCAACGTCGACGTCGGCTGCATCTCGCACACCGACATGAACAACGACCACGGCGTCTACGAACAGGTGCGCGACTTCATCTCGTGAGCCGCGAGCCGTGACGCGTCCGGCGGGGGTGCGACGGGACCGTACGGGGGACAATCTCCGTAGGCCTGTCCTCCGGGAGGTTGCCATGCGGCTGTCGTCGGCCGGTTCCGGCAAGGTGGCGCGGTGTTCCGTCCACCACCCGCTGTTCGCCCGTCGCTACGCCCGGATCAGCGTGGCCCTGGAGTCCCGGCTGGGGATGGCCGGGGTGCGCGAGCGGCTGCTCGCGGGGCTGTCCGGGCGGGTGATCGAGATCGGCGCGGGCAACGGCCTGAACTTCGCCCACTATCCGGCGGCGGTCGCGGAGGTCGTGGCGATCGAACCGGAGCCGCTGCTCAGGAAGTTCGCGCTGGAGTCCGCGCTGCGCGCCCGGGTGCCGGTCGACGTGGTGCCCGGTGCGGCGGAGGCGCTGCCCGTCAAGAGCGAGGCCTTCGACGCGGTCGTGCTGTCGCTGGTGCTGTGCAGCGTGCGGGACGTGACACGGGCGCTGAGCGAGGCACGGCGGGTACTCAAACCCGGCGGCGAGGTGCGGTTCTTCGAGCACGGGCAGGGCGGCGGCCGGGTGATGACGCTGACCCAGCGCACCCTGGACCGGCGGCTGTGGCCGGCGCTGAACGGCGGCTGCCACCTGTCCCGGGAGCCGGTGGCCGCGCTGCGCGAGGCCGGGTTCGAACTCGGCCCGCTGCGGCGGATGCTGCTGCCGGAGCGGGGGCCGACGCTGCCCACCTCGTACTGTGTGCTCGGGACCGCCTGGCGGCCCGACGAGCCGGGCCGGCGCTGATCACAGGCTCCAGCGGCGCAGCTCCCGGGCGATGTCGTCGATGCTCGCCTCGCCCCTCTTCACCAGCCGCGCGAGGTCGCGGACCTGCTCGGGTGTGGTGACGACCTTCAGGCCGCCGGCGACCAGATAGGCGTAGGCGACGGCCGAGGCGAACAGCGCGTTGGAGCGCTCCAGCGCGGGCACGTGGATGAGCAGCTGGAGCAGGGCCGCGGCGCGGGCGTGCGGGGTGTCGTAGACGGGGACGCCGAATATCTCGGCCCGGTGCCGGGCGACGGCGGCGACCAGCGCGCCCCAGTCGGTGACCTGCGGATCCCCGGGCGTCTTCTGTTCGGCGAGCATGAGCAGCCAGGCGAGGTCGATGCTGAGGTCGCTCAAGGGATCAGCTGCGGCCCGCGCCGGAGTCGGTGCCGTGCGTCTCGGTGAACTCCTCGGCGAACACGGACTCGTACTGCTTCATGAAGTCGGCCGCGGCGTCCACGAAGGTGCGGCCGGCCTCCCCGGCGTCCTGTCTGACCAGCTCTTCGATGTAGCGGTTGACGCTCATGCCGCGGGCCAGGGCGCGCTCGCGGGCCGCGCGGGCGGTGTCCTCGTCCACGCGCACGTTCAGCTGGGTCTTCGCCATGCTTCGACGCTAGCGCCGAGATGCTAGCAACGGCAAGAGCCTCCCCAACGGAACGTGCTCCCAGGTGCCCCTTACACGGTCTCCGAATCCTCGGCCCCACGAGGGATTCCGGCTGTGGGGCGGGTCACACTAGGCTCGGCCCCGACCAGGAGTCGGGACGTCCAGGCGACCGGGAGGCGGCCTTGTCCACACCTGCTGCGGAACACGCGCCGGGCCGGGCGGCGGACGGCGGGATCGCGGCCCGCGCCCGCGGGCTGACCAAGGCGTACGGCTCGGGCGAGACGACCGTGCTCGCCCTGGACTCGGTGGACGTGGACATAGCGCGCGGCCGCTTCACCGCCGTGATGGGCCCCTCGGGCTCGGGGAAGTCCACGCTGATGCACTGTCTGGCCGGCCTGGACAGCGTGTCGGCCGGTCAGGTCTGGCTCGGCGACACGGAGATCACCGGCCTGAAGGACCGCGAGCTGACCCGGCTGCGGCGGGACCGGATCGGGTTCATGTTCCAGTCGTTCAACCTCATCCCGACGCTGAACGCGGCCGAGAACATCACGCTGCCCATGAACATCGCGGGCCGCAGGCCCGACGAGAAGTGGCTGGACCAGGTCATCGACACCCTCGGGCTGCGCGGGCGGCTGACCCATCGCCCGGCGCAGCTCTCGGGCGGGCAGCAGCAACGGGTCGCCTGCGCGCGGGCGCTGGCCTCCCGGCCCGAGCTGATCTTCGCCGACGAGCCGACCGGCAACCTGGACTCGCGGGCGGGTCTCGAAGTACTGGGCTTTCTGCGCAGCGCCGTGGACGACCTCGGGCAGACCGTCGTCATGGTCACCCACGACCCGGGCGCCGCCGCCCACTCCGACCTGGTGCTCTTTCTCGCCGACGGGCGGATCGTGGACCGGATGGAACGACCGACGGCGGACGCCGTACTGGAGCGGATGAAGGCGTTCGACGTGGTGCGCGGACGGCTCGGCGACGACAGCACCGCCCTGGAGGACTGACCCGGTGCTCAAGGCGACCCTCAGAAGCTTCCTCGCGCACAAGGGCCGGCTGGCGCTGTCCGCGTTGGCCGTCGTCCTGTCCGTGGCGTTCGTCGCGGGCAGCCTGATCTTCTCCGACACCGTCACCCGTACCTTCGACCGGCTGTTCGCCTCGACCTCCGCCGATGTGACGGTCGAGCCGAAGCAGGACCTGAAGTCCCCGGTGCCGAGCGGCGCCGTCCAGAGCGTGCCCACGGCCCTGAAGGACCGGGTGGCGAAGGTCGACGGGGTCGCGGCGGCCCACGCGGACGTGTCGGTGCAGAACGTGGTGGTGGTCGACAGCCACGACAAGTCCGTCGGCCCGACCACGGGCGCCCCGACGATCGCCACCTCCTGGTACGTCACCCACCGCAGCCCGGTGAAGCTGACCTCCGGTCATGCGCCGCGGGGTGCGGGCGAGGCGCTGCTCGACGCGGACACCGCCGGCAAGAAGCACGTACGGATCGGCGACACCCTGACCGTGCAGGCCCAGCCGGGCACCTTCCGGGTCCGCATCGTCGGCATCGCCACGTTCACCACCACCAACCCGGGCGCGGCCCTGGTCTTCCTGGACCCCGCGGTGGCCGCCCGCGAGCTGCTCGGCTCCGCCGACCGGGCCACCAGCATCTCGGTGGACGCGGCGAAGGGCGTGACCGACGCGGAGCTGAAACACCGCGTCGGCGAGGCGATCGGCACCGGCACGTACGACCTGAAGACCGCCGACGAACAGGCCAAGTCGGCTGCGGCCGACCTCGGCGGCTTCCTCGACGTGATCAAGTACGTGATGCTGGGCTTCGCCGGCATCGCCGTGCTGGTGGGCATCTTCCTGATCGTCAACACCTTCTCCATGCTGATCGCCCAGCGCACCCGCGAACTGGGCCTGCTGCGCGCCCTGGGCGCCGACCGGCGGCAGGTGCGGCGGTCGGTGCTCACCGAGGCGGTGCTGCTCGGTGTCGTCGGCTCCACGCTGGGCCTGGCGGCCGGGATCGGCCTCGCGTTCGGGCTGATCCGGCTGATGAGCGCCTTCGGGATGAACCTGAAGGCCACGGAGATGGTGATCGGCTGGCCGACGCCCGTCGCGGCCTACGTCGTCGGCGTCGGCGTCACCTTCGTCGCCGCCTACCTGCCCGCGCGGCGCGCGGCCGGGGTCTCGCCGATGGCGGCGCTCGCGGACGCCGAAGTCGCCGGGGTGGGCAAGCCGTTGACGGTGCGGGCGATCGTCGGGGCCGTGGTCGGGGTGGCCGGGGCGGCCGCGCTCGCCGGGTGCGCGGCGGCCACGAAGACCGCTTCGGCGGCCTCCCTGCTGGGCCTCGGCGTGGTCCTGACGCTGATCGCGACCGTGATCGCGGGTCCGCTGCTGGTACGCCCGGTGATCCGGGTCCTGGGCGGTGCCTTCCCCGCGCTGTTCGGTTCGGTCGGCCGGATGAGCCAGCGCAACGCCCTGCGCAATCCGCGCCGCACCGGCGCCACCGCGGCCGCGCTGATGGTGGGTCTCGCGCTGGTCGGCGGGATGTCGGTGGCGAGCGCCTCCATGTCGGCGTCTTTCGACCGGCAGATCGACAAGACGCTGGGCGCCGACTTCACCGTCCAGAACGCCAACTTCCTGCCGTTCACCCAGGAGATCACCGACAAGGTCCGCGGCACCGAGGGCGTACGGCTCGTCGTACGGCAGCGGTTCGCACCCGTGGCCGTACACCTGCCCGACGGCAAGCGGGTGGAGACGACCGCCGCCGGTTACGACCCCCAGGTCGACGAGGTCGCGCATGTCACCTACGCGGCCGGGAACAGCGCGGCGGCGCTCGCGGACGGCGGCCTCGGCATGGACGTCACTTTCGCCCGGGACCACCACGTGCGCCTGGGCAGCACGCTTCCCGTCGAGTTCCCCGGCGGCCGCACGACCGAGATGAAGGTCGGCGCCCTGACCGACCAGGGCGGCAGCGGCGGATTCGGCATGCAGGGCGGGCTGTTCTTCGGCATCGCCACCGTGGAGAAGTACGTGCCCGGCGGCCAGGACGCCGCGCTCTACGTCGACAAGGCCGCCGGCACCGGCGCGGACCAGCTGCGCTCCCGGCTGGAGCGGACCCTGAAGCCCTACCCGCAGGTCCAGGTGCGCGACCAGGCCGACTACAAGAAGCTCGTCCACGACCAGATCGCCGTGCTGCTCTACCTCGTGTACGCGCTGCTCGGACTCGCGATCGTCATCGCCGTGCTCGGCGTGGTCAACACCCTGGCCCTGTCGGTGGTGGAGCGCACCCGGGAGATCGGGCTGCTGCGCGCGATCGGTCTCGGCCGGCGGCAGCTGCGGCGGATGATCCGGCTGGAGTCGGTGGTGATCGCCGTGTTCGGGGCGGTCCTGGGGCTGGGTCTCGGGCTCGTGTGGGGCGTGTGCACGCAGCAGGTGCTGGCCCTGCAGGGCATGACCGCGCTCGCGATCCCCTGGGGCACGATCGTCGCGGTCGTGATCGGCTCGGCGGTGGTGGGCGTCGTGGCGGCGCTGCTGCCGGCGCTGCGTGCATCCCGCATGAATGTGCTGGCGGCCATCGCGCACGAGTGATGGAATCGCGGCGGAGACCCAAGTAGCTCACAGCTCAAGTCGCTTACCGCCGAGGAGAGTTCATGCCGCGCCCGTTCCGCTTCGGAGTCAGCCTGCTCACTCCCGCGCCCGCCGGGGAGTGGCGCGCCAAGTGCCGCCGCGCCGAGCAGCTCGGGTACGACGTGATCCTCGTCCCCGACCATCTCGGTATGCCCGCGCCGTTCCCGGCGCTGGTGGCGGCCGCCGAGGCGACCGAGCGGCCCCGGCTCGGCACGTTCGTGGTCAACGCCGGCTTCTGGAATCCGGCCCTGCTGGCCCGCGAGATCGCGACCACGGACGCGCTGACCGGTGGCCGTCTCGAACTCGGCCTGGGGACCGGCTACGTCCAGTCCGAGCACGAGGCGGCCGGGCTGCCGTACGGCTCCCCGCGCGAACGCGTGGACCACCTGCGGCACACGGTGGAGGAGCTGGACCGGCTGCTCGGCTCCGAGGAGTACCTACCCCGGCCCGCCCAGCCCCGCGTACCGCTGCTGCTCGGCGGCAACGGCGACCGGATGCTGCGGCTGGCCGCCGAGCGAGCGGACATCGTCGGCTTCACCGGGGTACGGCTGGTGCCGGGCACTACGACGGGGAAGCTGGAGCCCGCCGACGCCGAGGCGGTGGACGAGCGGGTGGCCCGCTACCGGGAGCTGGCGGCGGGCCGGGCGGAACCCGCCGAGCTGAACCTGCTCCTGCAGCTCGTGGCCGTCACCGACGACCCGGAGCCCGTACTCAAGCCGCTGCTGGAGCGGCAGCCGCAGCTGACCCTGCACCGGGCGCTGGCCCTGCCGGTGGTGCTGGCCGGCCCGCTGGAGGAGGTCGTGGCGCGGGTGCGGGCGCAGCGGGAGCGGTTCGGGGTCTCGTACCTGACCGTCCTGGAGCCGCACATGGAGGCGTTCGCGCCGGTGATGGCCCGGCTGCGGGAGGAGTCCGCATGATGGAATTCCCGGGCGGGAGCGGCCCTGTGTGATGGGGTGAGTCCATGATCGAACCGCGTATACGTTCCGCCCGGCCCGCCGACCTGGACGCCGTCCTCGCCTTCTGGAAGACGGCCGCCGAGGGCACCAGCATCAGCGACGACCGCGACGGAGTGGAGCAGCTGGTCACCCGCGATCCCGAGGCGCTGATCCTCGCCGAGCTGGCGGGCGAGCTGGTCGGCACGGTGATCGCGGGCTTCGACGGCTGGCGCTGCCATCTGTACCGGCTCGCGGTGCATCCGGAGCGGCGGCGGCAGGGCATCGGCTCGGCGCTTCTGACCGCCGCGGAGGAGCGATTCGTACGGCTCGGGGGGCGGCGCGGGGACGCGATGGTGCTGGTCCGCAACGAGACCGCGCAGCACGCCTGGCGGGCGGCCGGGTACACGCCGGAGGAGCAGTGGCGCCGCTGGGTGAAGCCGCTCGCCGACTAGGGCACTTTGCTCATCCTTTACCATTGGGGGAGTACTCGGCCCTCGACGAAAGGTTGTGAGCGTCCGCCCATGGGCGATCCTCCCAGTCCGCGACACCGCGCGTTCCGCCCCGCCCTGTCCGATCATGGGACAGGGGTGGTGACCCGATGACCGAAGTGCTGCTCCTTCTGGTGGCGATCCTGCTCTCGCTGGCCTGCGGCGCCTTCGTGGCGGCCGAGTTCTCGCTGACCACGGTCGAGCGCGGCGAGCTGGAGCGGGCCGTCGAGCGCGGCGAGCGCGGCGCGGCCGGCGCCCTGAAGGCCGTGCGGAACCTGACCTTCCAGCTCTCCGGCGCACAGCTCGGCATCACGGTCACCAACCTGGTGGTCGGCATGCTCTCCGAGCCGTCGATCGCCAAGCTGCTCGCCGGACCCATGGAGGCGATGGGTCTGTCGTCCACCACGGCGAGTTCGGTCGCACTGGTGCTGGGCACGGCCCTGTCGACGGTGTTCCTGATGGTGGTCGGCGAGCTGGTGCCGAAGAACTGGGCGATCTCCTCGCCGCTGGCCGTGGCCAAGCGGGTGGGCAACCCGCAGCGCTGGTTCAGCGCCGTCTTCCGCCCCTTCATCACACACCTCAACAACACGGCCAACCACATGGTGCGCCGATTCGGCCTCGAGCCCGCCGAGGAGCTGGCCTCCGCGCGCGGGCCCCAGGAGCTGGCGGCCCTCGCCCGGCACTCCGCCAAGGCGGGCGCGCTGGAGCCGGACACCGCCGAGCTGTTCGTCCGGACGCTGAACCTGGCCGACCTCACCGCGGAGAACGTGATGACCCCGCGCGTCCAGGTCGTCGCCCTCGACACCCAGGCGACCTGCGAGGACGTGGCGAACGCGACCCGGGCGACGGGCCTGTCCCGGTTCCCGGTCTACCGCGGCAGCCTCGACTCGGTCGTCGGCGTCGCCCACATCAAGGACGTCCTGGCCCTGCCCGCCGACGAGCGGCCCCGCCGCTCGGTCACCCAGGTGATGCGCGAGCCCCTGCTGGTCCCCGAGTCGCTCACCGTCGACCGGCTGCTGGACCGCCTCTCGGGCAAGCGGACCATGGCCGTCGTCATCGACGAGTACGGCGGTACGGCGGGCGTCGCGACGCTGGAGGACATCGTCGAGGAGGTCGTCGGCGAGGTACGGGACGAACACGACCCGCACGAGACGCCCGACCTCGCCCCCGCCGGCGCCGACGGCGAGGGCCGGGCCCTGTACTCCGCGGACGGCGCCGCCCGCACCGACCAGCTCGCGCGCGTGGGTCTGCGCGTGCCCGAGGGGCCGTACGAGACCCTGGCCGGCCTGGTCGCCACCGAGCTGGGCCGCATACCCGAGGTCGGGGACGGCGTCGAGGTGGGCGGCTGGCAGCTGGACGTGGTGGACGCCTCGGGGCGCCGGGCGGCCCGCGTACTGCTGCACGCACCGCTGGACGACGAGAAGGACACCGAACGGGGCGACGGGAAGACCGGCCGAAGCGATCGAAGGACCGGGCGGAGCGACCGGAAGACCGAGCGAAGCCACGGAAAGACGGAGGAGGCGCGATGACCGCCGTACAGCTGCTGATCGGTCTGGCGACGCTGGTCGTCAACGCCTTCTTCGTCGGCGCCGAGTTCGCGCTGATCTCCGTGCGCCGCTCCCAGATCGAGCCGCTCGCGCAGGAGGGCGACCGGCGCGCGAAGAGCGTGCTGTGGGGCCTGGAGCACGTCTCCGCACTGCTGGCCGCCGCCCAGCTCGGCATCACGCTGTGCACGCTGGTCCTGGGTGTGGTCGCCGAGCCGGCGATCGCGCATCTGCTGGAGCCGGTGTTCCACGCGGTCGGCGTGTCCAAGAGCGCGGGCCACGCCGTGTCCTTCGTGATCGCGCTGACCCTGGCGACCTATCTGCACATGCTGCTGGGCGAGATGGTGCCCAAGAACATCGCGCTCGCCGAGCCCGTGCGCAGCGCGCTGGTGCTCGGCCCTCCCCTGGTCGCGCTGTCCCGGGCGCTGCGGCCGGTGATCTTCACGATCAACGCCTTCGCCAACGGGCTGCTGAAGCTGCTCAGGGTGGAGGCCAAGGGCGAGGTCACGGCGACCTTCACCGACACCGAACTCGCCGAGATCGTCAAGGACGCCACCGCGGCGGGACTGATCGACGACCGGGCGCAGGAGCGGCTGCACGACGCCCTGGAGCTGGGCAGACGGCCGGTACGGGACGTCGTCGTGCCCCTGGAGCGGGTCGTGTACGCACGCGTGGGCGTCACGGCGGAACAGCTGGAGCGGCTGTCGGCCGACTCGGGCTTCTCCCGGTTCCCGGTGGTCGACGAGGGCCGCCGGATCGTGGGGTATCTGCACGTCAAGGACGCGCTGGACGCCTTGCCGAGGGACACGGCGTTCCGGCTGCGCGACATGCGCCCCATCGCGCGGGTGCGCGAAAGCACCCCGCTGGACGACGTGCTCACCGCGATGCGGGGCAGCCGTACCCACCTCGCGGGCGTGCTCGGCGACGACGGGCGGCTGGCCGGACTGGTGACCATGGAGGACGTACTGCGGGAGCTGTTCGCGCAGCCCGCGTGAGCCGTCCGGGACCGACCGGAGTGACGGACCGGGGTGACCGACCGGCAAGTATGGAGCCGGGATACCATCGCTGTCGCCATGCAGACGAATCCCACATCTCCCACGTACTCCAGCCTGGTCGCGGTCGGCGACTCCTTCACCGAGGGCATGTCGGACCGGCTGCCCGACGGCTCCTACCGGGGCTGGGCCGACCTGCTCGCCACGCGGATGGCCGCCCGCACCCCCGGGTTCCGGTACGCCAACCTCGCGGTACGCGGCAAGCTCATCGGGCAGATCGTGGACGAGCAGATCGACGTGGCGGTCGCCACGAACCCCGACGTGATCACCCTCGTCGGCGGGCTGAACGACACGCTGCGGCCCAAGTGCGACATGGGCCGGGTGCGGGGCCTGCTGACGGAGGCCGTCGAGCGGCTGGCACCCGGCTGCCGGCAGCTCGTGCTGATGCGCAGCCCCGGCCGACAGGGCCCGGTGCTGGAGCGGTTCCGGCCCCGCATGGAGGAGCTGTTCGCCTGCGTCGACGAGCTGGCCGAGCGGCACGGCGCCCTGGTGGTGGACCTGTACGGGGCGCCTTCGCTGGCCGACCCGCGGCTGTGGGACGTCGACCGGCTGCATCTGACGGCCGAAGGGCACCGCCGGGTCGCGGAGGCCGTCTGGCAGACGCTCGGCTACGAGCCCGAGGACACCGAGTGGCGCACGCCGATGCCGGCCACGCCGCCGCCGGGCTGGATGACGCGGCGGGTCGCGGACGCCCGGTTCGCCCAGCAGCACCTGCTGCCGTGGATCGGCCGCCGCCTGACCGGCCGCTCCTCCGGCGACGGCCGCCCGGCGAAGCGGCCGGAGCTGCTGCCGTACGAGGGGCAGGCGTAGCGTCCTTGCCATGGCCACCCGGGTGATCAACGTCAGGGGCCGGATCCACGAGTTCGGCCCCCGGCTGGAACACGCCCCTTCGGAGGTGGTCTACGTCGGCCGCCGCTGGACCATGGGAGGCTGGGACCTCCCCCGGCACCCGCTGTACAACCCGTTCGCCTACGACACCCCGAAGAGGAAGCGGGACGGCACCCGGGCCGAGGTCATGGCGATGTACCGGGCCCATCTGCTGGAGCGGCCGGAGCTGCTGGACCTGGTACCGGACCTGCGCGGAAAGACGCTGGCCTGCTGGTGCGCGCCCGAGCTGTGCCATGCCGACGTACTGGCGGAACTGGCCGACACGGACGAAGTGGCGCAGCTCTCGTAGCATCCGCCGAACAACCCCGTGGCGCTGGCCTGCACAAACCGCCAGTAGAATCTGGACACGTGACTTCTGCGCCCGCCAAGCCCCGCATCCCGAACGTCCTCGCCGGACGCTACGCCTCCACCGAGCTCGCCACGCTCTGGTCGCCCGAGCAGAAGGTGAAGCTGGAGCGGCAGCTCTGGCTCGCCGTGCTGCGGGCCCAGAAGGACCTCGGGATCGAGGTGCCGGACGAGGCGATCGCCGACTACGAGCGCGTCCTCGACACCGTCGACCTGGCCTCGATCGCCGAGCGCGAGAAGGTCACCCGGCACGACGTGAAGGCGCGGATCGAGGAGTTCAACGACCTCGCCGGGCACGAGCACGTGCACAAGGGCATGACCTCCCGTGACCTGACGGAGAACGTCGAGCAGCTGCAGATCCGGCTGTCGCTGGAGCTGATGCGCGACCGTACGGTGGCCGTGCTGGCGCGGCTGGGCAAGCTGGCCGGCGAGTACGCCGAGCTGGTCATGGCCGGCCGCTCGCACAACGTGGCCGCCCAGGCCACGACCCTCGGCAAGCGCTTCGCGACCGCCGCCGACGAGCTGCTCGTCGCCCACGGCCGCGTCGAGGAGCTGCTCGGCCGCTACCCGCTGCGTGGCATCAAGGGCCCGGTCGGCACCGCGCAGGACATGCTGGACCTGCTGGGCGGGGACGCGTCGAAGCTCGCCGAGCTGGAGGACCGGATCGCGCGGCACCTGGGCTTCTCGCAGGCGTTCACCTCGGTCGGCCAGGTCTACCCGCGCTCGCTGGACTACGAGGTCGTGACCGCGCTGGTGCAGCTGGCGGCGGCGCCGTCCTCGCTGGCCAAGACGATCCGGCTGATGGCCGGGCACGAGCTGGTCACCGAGGGCTTCAAGCCGGGCCAGGTCGGCTCCTCGGCGATGCCGCACAAGATGAACACCCGCTCCTGCGAGCGCGTCAACGGCCTGATGGTGATCCTGCGCGGCTACGCCTCGATGACCGGCGAGCTGGCGGGCGACCAGTGGAACGAGGGCGACGTCTCCTGCTCGGTGGTGCGCCGCGTGGCCCTTCCTGACGCCTTCTTCGCCCTCGACGGCCTGCTGGAGACCTTCCTGACGGTGCTCGACGAGTTCGGCGCCTTCCCCGCCGTGATCGCCCGTGAGCTGGACCGCTACCTGCCCTTCCTCGCCACCACCAAGGTGCTCATGGGCGCCGTGCGCGCCGGGGTCGGCCGCGAGGTCGCCCACGAGGCGATCAAGGAGAACGCCGTCGCCACCGCGCTCGCGATGCGCGAGCAGGGCGCCGAGCGCAACGACCTGCTCGACAAGCTCGCCGGCGACGAGCGACTGCCGCTCGACCGGGACCGGCTGGCGGCCCTGATGGCCGACAAGCTGTCCTTCACCGGCGCGGCCGCAGCCCAGGTCGGCGTGGTCGTCGCCCGGATCGAGGAGATCGTCAAGCAGCACCCGGAGGCCGCCGGCTACACGCCGGGAGCGATCCTCTGACGCGCTTCACCCAGGCGGAACTGGAGGCCGCCCGCGACCGTCTCGTCCCCGACGTGGTCGCGGACGGTCTCCATGTGCTGTTCTGCGGCATCAACCCGGGGCTGATGACGGCGGCCACGGGCCACCACTTCGCCCGCCCGGGCAACCGCTTCTGGCCGGTGCTGCACCTGTCCGGCTTCACCCCGAGACTGCTGAAGCCCGCGGAGCAGCGGGAGCTGCCGGCGTACGGGCTGGGCATCACGAACGTGGTGGCGCGGGCGACCGCGCGGGCCGACGAGCTGAGCGCCGAGGAGTACCTGGAGGGCGGGCGGCTGCTGACGGCCAAGGTCACGCGATGGCGGCCTAGGTGGCTGGCCGTGGTCGGGGTGACCGCGTACCGGGCCGCCTTCGGGGACCGCAAGGCTCAAGTGGGGCCGCAGGAGCGGACCATCGGGGACACGCGGGTGTGGGTGCTGCCCAATCCCAGCGGGCTGAACGCGCATTGGACGGCGGCGACGATGGCGGAGGAGTACGCGCTGCTGCGGGAGGCCGCGGGCGGCACGTCGGATCAGGGAGGATCCTTCTCGGTCACGACGCCGAGGAGTTGAAAGGGCAGCTCCGTGTCCCACTGGGAGACGCCGAGGGCGACCCAGCGGCCCGACTCGGCCGCCTCCCACAGGTGGACGTCCGGTACGTGTGCGCTGAGTTCGGCCCACGGCTCGGCTATGTCCTCGCCCTGCATCGTCCGGCCGAAGACGCCGCGCAGGCTGAAGTGCTGCGGCGGCCCCCATCGGTCGGTGAGCCGCTCGGCGAGGCCGTCCCGGTCGGCCTCGTACTGTGCCGCCGTCTCCTGCCAGTCCGTGCCGTCGTCCTCCCAGAACTCGCCGCTCGTCTGTAAGGCGACCATGTGGTAGCCGGGCCCGCTCTCGCCGTGCTCCGTCCTGCCGTGTGCCGTGGGGAACTCCCGGGCGCACAGCAGGTCGATGAGGGTCAGGCACTTCGCGATGTCCATGTGGTTGTCCATGTGATCCAGTAAAGCGGGCGCCACTGACAATTGGCGGGCCGTCAGGCATGCCTGTGCCGGGCCGTCAGGCATGCCTGTGCCGGGCCGTCAGGCCTCCTCGCGCCGGGCCGCAGGAGCCCGGCACTCGCCGGGGTGGGCCCGGCCGAGTACGATCCGCCCAACACGCCCGCGAGCTGGGAGGACGGACGGTGGGGCAGCTGACCGGCGGCGATCCCTCGCTGCTGCGAAGGATCAATTCCGCGGTGGTGCTGCACGCGCTGCGGGCCACGGACTGCGCGACGCTCACCGAGATCACCCGGGTCACCGGTCTGTCCCGGCCGACCGTCGAAGGGGTCGTGGAAGGGCTGATCGAGGCGGGGCTCGTGGTCGAGAAGGCGGCCGAGGAGGGCACCGCCCGCCGCCAGGGGCGACCCGCCCGCCGGTTCCGGTTCCGCGCCGAGGCCGGGCATCTGCTGGGCCTGGAGATCGGCGCCCACCGGGTCGCCGCGCTCCTGTCCGACCTGGACGGACGGGTACTGGGCTCGCAGGCCAAAGAGGTGGACGAGACGGCTGAGGCGGACGAGCGGCTGGAGCGGCTGCGCGGCGCGGTCGCCGAGCTGCTGCGCCGGGCCGGGGTCGCGCGCAGTTCGCTGCGGGCGGTGGGCGTGGGCACACCGGGCATCGTGGAGGCCGACGGCACGGTACGGCTGGGCACGGCCCTGCCGCAGTGGACGGGCCTGAAGCTCGGCGAGCGGCTCAGCCGCTCCTTCAAGTGCCCGGTACTGGTGGAGAACGACGCCAACGCGGCGGCCGTCGCCGAGCACTGGAAGGGTGCGGCGACGGAGACGGACGACGTGGTGTTCGTGCTGGCCGGGCTCAGTCCGGGCGCGGGTTCGCTGATCGGCGGACGGCTGCACCGGGGGTACGGCGGGGCGGCCGGGGAGATCGGCGCGCTGCATCTGCTGGGCCGGGAGGTGACTCCGGAGACGCTGCTGTCCACCACCGACGAGCCGCTGCACCCGCTGGACGAGCAGGCGGTCGCCGAGGTGTTCGCGCTCGCCCGGAAGGGCGATCAGCGCGCGCGGGCGGCCGTCGAGCGGTTCATCCAGCGGCTCGTCCACGACGTGGCCGCGCTGGTGCTGGCCCTCGACCCGGAGCTGGTCGTGATCGGCGGCTGGGCGGCCGGCCTGGACGGCGTCCTCGATCCGCTGCGCCGCGAACTCGCCCGCTACTGCCTGCGCCCGCCCCGGGTGGCCCTGTCCCTGCTGGGTGAGGCGGCCGTGGCCACGGGGGCGCTGCGCCTGGCCCTGGACCACGTCGAGGAGCAGCTGTTCGCAGTGGAGGGAACGGCGACGGCACGGCGGTGAGACCCGGCGCGCCCCGGCGGAGTTCCGGGGCGCGGCGGGAAGGGCCGGAGAGGCCCTGGGGTTCAGGATGGTCGAGCAGAGCCCAGGAGTCAGGAGGCCCGCTGCTCGGGGTCGTGGTGTATCTCCACGTCGGGCGAGTCGCCGAAGGTGAGCCGGCAGGTGTCGGCGCGGTAGGTCGCCACGGAGAGCGCCGCGGTACGGCCCCCGGCGAAGAAGCGGGTGGTGACGACCAGGACGGGAGCGCCGGGCAGCCGGTCGAGGTCCTTGGCGTCGTCCGCGCGGGCCGAGCCCAGCTCGACGGCGCGGTCCTGGCCCTCCAGCTCCTGGCGCTGCAGCTCGCGCAGCACCGCACGCGCGCGTGCCGGGCCGGACGGGGCGTCGATCCCGGTCAGGTCGGGCACCGAGGCGGCCGGGACGTAGAGCAGCTCGGTGGCCACGAGCTGGCCGTGGGACATCCGGGAGCGGCGCACGATGTGCACGGTCTCGCCGGAGGCGGTCTCCAGGGCGGCGGCGACGGCCGCGGGCGGCGCGGACTGGTCGCAGTCGACCGGCTGCCAGGCGTCGTCGCCGGCCCCCGGCCAGGCGTGCTGCTCGGTGCCGACGGCCACGCCCACGCGCGGGGGTGCGACGGTCGTGCCGACACCGCGGCGGCGCTGCAGCCGTCCCTCCAGCTCCAGCTGTTCCAGGGCCTGGCGGAGCGTGGCTCGGGCCACGCCGAAGCGGGCGGCGAGGTCGCGCTCGTTGGGCAGGATCTCGCCGACCGAGAACTCCGAGTCCAGTGCCTCGGTGAGCACGGTCTTGAGATGCCAGTACTTCGGTTCCGGCACCGATTCCAGCTGCGTGGTCCCCACCCTGTCCTCCGCAAGAGCCGTGGTCCGGCGGTTTTTAGCGCCCTTGTTTATTAAAGGTTGTTGCACTTATCTGCGACCATAGGGCGGCCGTCACCCTTGGTCAAGACCAATCCTCGATCCCTGGGGCAATGGACAGGGGCGGCGCCGTGGAGCGTTCACGAGGCGTTCGTACGCGGCCATGAGGCGTTCGTACGCGGCCGCATGGGTGACATCGCGGCAAAGCCCTCGCCGTACGACGAGGGCTTTCGGGGTGGTACGGCTCAGTGGCCGGCCAGGGACCGCAGCTTGTCGGGGTTGCGGATGATGTACACGGTGGTGATGTGGCCGTCGGCGACGTCCACCTGGAAGACGCTGTCGGGCTTGTCCCCCGACAGGGTGAGCACAGCGTGACCGCCGTTGACCTCGACGAGGCGGAAGGACAGGTCGAGCACGCCCTTTCCGGCGATGCCGACGAGGAAGCGGCCCACCTTGTCCGCGGTGTGCAGGATCCGCACCGGCGCCTTCGCCTTGCCACCGCTGTCGGCGACCAGCCGGACGTCGGGGGCGAGCAGGGCCATCAGCCCCTCGAGGTCCCCCTCGGCCGCGGCCGCGAGGAAGCGTTCGGTCAGGTCCCGGCGCTGGGCGGGGTCGACCTCGTACCGCGGCCGCCGCTCCTCGACGTGCCGGCGGGCCCGCCCGGCGAGCTGCCGTACGGCCGGCTCACCGCGGTCGAGCAGGGCGGCGATCTCGGCGTACGGGTAGCCGAAGGCCTCCCTGAGGACGAAGACGGCCCGCTCCAGCGGCGACAGCGACTCCAGCACAACGAGCACGGCAAGGGAGACGGAATCGGCGAGCAGGGCGCGGTCCGCGGTGTCGGGGACGGCGTCGGCGAAGTCGGTGGCATACGGCTCGGGCAGCCACGGGCCGACGTACGCCTCGCCGCGGGCCCGCACCTGGCGCAGCCGGTCGATGGCCAGCCGGGTGGTGATGCGCACGAGGTAGGCGCGGGGTTCGCGGACCTCCTCGCGGTCGGCGCGGGACCAGCGCAGCCAGGCGTCCTGGACCACGTCCTCGGCGTCGGCCACGCGGCCGAGCATGCGGTAGGCGACGCCCATGAGGAAGGGCCGGTGCTCTTCGAAGACGTCGGTCACGGTGTCGGCGCTCACCGTCCCATCCCAGCCGACACGCCCGGCGGTGTCCAGGTGGAATCGGCCCGTTCCGTACTGGTCCGGATCACAATGTCCGCGGACCGCCGGTGGCCGGCGGCCGGGGTCCGGGAGGTGACCGATGCGCTACGCGGTGCTGGGCACGGGCGAGGTGGGCCGCACGCTGGCCGGCCGGCTGGTGGAGCTGGGGTACGACGTGACCCTCGGGTCGCGGACGAAGGACAATCCGGTCGCGGTGGAGTGGGCCACGGCCGCGGGCGGCCGCGCGCACGCGGGTTCGTTCGCGGACGCGGCCGCGGCGGCCGACGTGGTCGTGAACGCGGTGGGCGGCCGGGTGGCGCTCGACGCCCTTCGGGCCGCGGGAGCGGAGCACCTGGACGGCAAGGTCGTGGTGGACATCTGCAATCCCGTGGCGTTCGACGACGGTCAGCTGCGGCTGGACCCGGTGGAGTCGGACAGCGTGGCCGAGCAGATCCAGCGGGCGTTCCCACGCGCGCGCGTGGTGAAGACGCTGAACACGGTCAACTGCCAGGTGATGGTGGCTCCGGGGCGGGTGCCGGGCGAGCACAATTTGTTCGTGAGCGGTGACGACGCCGGCGCCAAGCGGCAGGTGACGGAGCTGCTCGGGGAGTTCGGCTGGCCGGCCGAGCGGGTGCTGGACCTGGGCGGTGTCCGGTCGGCGCGGGCCGTGGAGATGCTGCTGCCGCTGTGGTTCACCCTCTTCCAGAAGTTCGGCCACGCGGACTTCAACTTCGAGGTGCGCCGGGAGCATTGAGGACGACGTGGGCGCGGCGGCCCGGCCCCAAGGGGCTACCCGTCGGTAGCAATTGCTGACAAGCTGTCTACGGCGTCCGTCAGCAGCCCAGACGAGGAGCACCCCATGTCCGCCACCGTCTCCTTCACGGTCCCCACTCCGCACGGCCCGAAGGACGTGACCGTCTCCTACGCGCGCGTGGGACGCGGTGAACCGCTGGTCCTGCTGCACGGCATCGGCCACCACCGGCAGGCCTGGGACCCGGTGGTGGACATCCTCGCGACCGAGCGCGACGTCATCGCCGTGGACCTGCCGGGCTTCGGCGCGTCCCCCGGCCTGCCGGCCGGCCTGGCCTACGACCTGCCCACCACCAACTCCGTGCTCGGCGCCCTGTTCGAGGCGCTGGAGCTGGACCGCCCGCACGTGGCCGGCAACTCGCTGGGCGGCCTGCTGGCCCTGGAGCTGGGCCGCGAGAAGCGCGTACGGTCCGTCACGGCACTCTCCCCGGCCGGGTTCTGGACACAGCCCGAGCGGCGCTACGCCTTCGCGCTGCTTCTCACGATGCGGGGCATCGCGCAGCGGCTCCCGTTGCCCCTGGTGGAGCGGCTGTCGCGCACGGCGGCCGGGCGCACCGCGCTGACGAGCACCATCTACGGCCGCCCCGCCCGTCGTTCACCCGAGGCCGTGGTCGCCGAGACGCTCGCGCTCGCGGGGGCCACCGGTTTCGACGCGACCCTGCGATCGGGCAGCACCGTCCAGTTCACGGACAATCTGCCGGGCCTGCCGGTCACCGTGGGCTGGGGCACCCGGGACCGGCTCCTCGTGCGCCGCCAGGGCGTCCGCGCCAAGACGATCATCCCCCACGCCCGGCTGGTGCGGTTGCCCGGCTGCGGGCACTGCCCGATGAACGACGACCCGGCGCTGGTCGCCCGTGTGATCCTCGACGGCAGCCGCTGAGACGGCAGCCGCGGACCGGCGCCGACGTACGGGGCGTCGCGCGGCGAGCGGGTGTCCGCCGACGGGGCCCAGCGCGCCGGAGCCGAGGGCGACCCCGGCGCCCACCAGGGCGCTGCCCGCGGCCTGCGCGGGCCCGTAGGAGCCAGTGCCGACGAGCGGGGCGGTACAGGCGGCGGCCACCGGGATGAGCCCGGAGAAGAGCGTGGCGCGCTCCGCCCCGAGCCGCTGCATGCCCATGTACCAGCACACGAACCCGATCACGGTGACGACCGCCGCCTGCCACAGCAGCGCGGCGGTCTCCGTGGCGTCGGGACGGCGCAGCCACGCTCCGCCGTCCAGGACCGCGCCGGCGAGCGCGGCCTCGACGGCGGCGACGGCGCACACCGTCGCGGACAGCAGGCGCGGCCCGAGCGGCCGCAGTACCGGCACGGCGAGGACCGCGAACCCCACCTCACCGCCCAGCCCGCACGCCGAGAACGCGATCCCGGCCCCGTCCGTACGCCCCCAGCCCTGCACGGTGAACGCGCCGGCGGCGACGAGCAGCGCGCCGTGCAGCACCGCACGCTGCGGGCGGCGCCCGTCGAGGAGCGGGACGAGGACGGCCACCACGACCGGTGCGCAGCCGACGAAGACACCCGGGACCGCGGGTTCCGCGCCGCGTTCGGCGGCGATGACGGCCAGGTTGAAGCCGACCATGCCGACGGCCGCCAGCAGCGCGAGGCGCAGCCACTGGCGGGCGCCCAGCGCGCGCAGCCGCAGGCCGGCGTCCCGTCCGGCGAGCGGGGCGAGCAGCAGGCAGGCCAGCGCGTAGCGCAGGAACTGGCCGCCGGCGTACGGGTAGTGGCCCAGGACGCTGTTGGCGGTGAAGGACCCGCCGACGAGCACACAGGCGAGTGCGGCGAGGAGAGCGCCGCGGGTGGTGGCTTTCATGACCGAGACGCTAGGAAGCGGCGCGGTCCGGTTTAAGGTCCATTTCCATGACGTCATCGGGGACCAATGCGGCCGGTCTCACGGGCTCCGCCGCGTGGGAGCTGCTGCTGCCCGCGGCCTCGGCACCGGCACGCGCGCGCGGCCGTGCGCTCCAGGCGGCGCTGCGCGAGGCGATCCGCTCGGGCCGGCTCGCGCCGGGCACCCGGCTGCCGTCCAGCCGGGACCTCGCCGCCGACCTCGGCGTGTCCCGGGGCCTGGTCACGGAGGCGTACGAGCAGTTGACGGCCGAGGGGTATCTGCGCAGCGGCCGGGGTGCGGGAACGTGGGTGGGCGACGCGGTACGGGCGGCCCGGCCCCGCGCGCGGGACCTCGCTCCCCGGTCCCCCGGCACCCGGGCCGACTTCGTCCCGGGGTCTCCGGACCTGTCGCTGTTCCCGCGGGCCGCCTGGGCCGCCGTACAGCGCGCCGTGCTGGCGGAGCTGCCGCACCACGACCTCGGCTACCCGGATCCGCGCGGGCTGCCCCGGCTGCGCACGGCGCTCGCCGGACTGCTCGCCCGCCGCCGGGGCGTGGTGGCCGACCCGGAGCGGATCGTGGTCGTCTCCGGTGTCGCCCAGGCGAGCGCCCTGGTCGGATCCGTGCTCCACGCGCGCGGGATGCGCACGATCGGGGTCGAGGACCCGGGCAGTCCGCAGCACGACGGCCTGTACGCGGCGGCCGGCCTGGGCACCGTACCGCTGCCGCTGGACGAGGACGGCCTGGCCCTCGGCCCGCTGCGCGCGTCCGGGGTACGGGCCGTGGTGACGACGCCCGCCCACCAGTACCCCACCGGGATCGCGTACTCGGCGCGGCGGCGTGCCGAACTGCTCGACTGGGTGCGGTCGGTGGACGGCCTCGTACTGGAGGACGACTACGACGGGGACTTCCGCTACGACCGCGCCCCCGTGGGCGCCCTCCAGGGGCTCGATCCGGAACGCGTCGCCTACATGGGCTCGGTCAGCAAGTCCCTCGCTCCCGGGCTGCGGCTGGGCTGGCTGCTGGTACCCACGGCCCTGGCGCAGGAGGTCGTGGAGCGCAAACGGACCATGGACCTCGGCCATCCCTCGCTCGATCAGGCGCTGTTCGCGCACTTCCTGGAGCGCGGCGACTACGACCGGCAGCTGCGCCGCTGCCAGCGTGCCTACCGGGAGCGGCGCGACGCCCTGGTCGGCGCCCTGGCCGAGCACTTCCCCGAGGCGCGGGTGTCCGGGATCGCCGCGGGCCTGCACGTCATCGCCGAACTGCCCGAACGGTACGGTCCGGAGGGCGACTTCCTGGAGCGGGTCACCGACGCCGGCATCGCCGTACGGCCGCTGAGCGCCTGCACGCACGCGCGTACCGGTGACGGCGGTGTGCGGCTGGTGCTCGGGTACGCCCATCTGCCGCCGGCCCGGATCCGGGCCGGCCTGCGCCTGATGGCGGAGGCGCTCGACGGCTGACCCCCGGCCCGGCGTCCGGTTGTTCACTTGCGGTTTGCGTGCGCGCCGCAGCGCCCCAGTAGGTGTGGCTCTGCACACTGGCCGGATCCCGTTCCTGGAGGCGCAGCCATGTCCCACCGTCCCTTCCCCGGCCGCCGCAGCGTGCTGCGCGGCTCCCTCGCCGCGTCGGCGGCCCTGACCCTGCCCGCGGGCCTCGGCGCGGCACCGGCGTTCGCCCTCTCCGGCCGCCCCAAGGCGGGCTGGGGCGTGCAGACGGGTGACGTGACCGCCGACTCGGGCCTGGTGTGGGTGCGTTCGGACCGGCCGGCCCGGATGATCGTGGAGACTTCGGCCACCGAGTCGTTCCGCAGCCCGCGCAGATGGCACGGCCCGCTGCTGGGCGCCGACACGGACTTCACCGGCACCACCCGGCTGCACGGCCTGCCGTCCGGCGAGCAGATCCACTACCGCGTGCTGCTCGCCGACCCGGACGACCAGCGCCGCACCGGTGAGCCCGTGACCGGCACCTTCCGCACCGCCTCCCGGCACCGCCGCGACGGCGTGCGTTTCCTGTGGTCGGGCGACCTGGCCGGCCAGGGCTGGGGCATCAACCCGGACGTCGGCGGCTACCGGATCTACGACGCGATGGCGAAGCTGGACCCGGACTTCTTCCTGTGCAGCGGCGACAACATCTACGCCGACGGCCCGATCAGCGCCACCCAGGCGCTGCCGGACGGCAGCACCTGGCGGAACATCACCACCGAGGAGAAGGCGAAGGTCGCCGAGACGCTCGCCGAGTACCGGGGCAACTTCCGCTACAACCTGCTCGACGAGAACCTGAAGCGGTTCAACGCCCAGGTGCCGTCCGTCATCCAGTGGGACGACCACGAGGTCCGCAACAACTGGTACCCGGGCGAGGTGATCGCCTCCACCGACACCCGGTACACCGAGAAGAGCATCGACGTGCTGGCGGCGCGCGCCCGGCGGGCGTTCAGCGAGTACTTCCCGATCTCGACGCTGCGCCCGGGCGCCGAGGAGGGCCGCGTCTACCGCGTGCTGCACCAGGGCCCGCTGCTGGACGTGTTCGTGCTGGACATGCGCACCTACCGCAACGCCAACTCGCCCGACAACCAGACCGTGGACCCGCAGGGCATCCTCGGCCGGGAGCAGCTGGAGTGGCTCAAGCGGGAGCTGTCCCGGTCGCGTGCGGTGTGGAAGGTGATGGCCGCCGACATGCCGCTCGGCCTCGTGGTGCCCGATCCGATGGAGAGCAAGCCGAACTTCGAGGCGGTGGCGCAGGGCGACCCCGGCGCGCCGCTGGGCCGTGAGCTGCAGATCGCCGAGCTGCTGCGCTTCATCAAGCACCGGCGGATCACCGGCACGCTGTGGCTGACGGCGGACGTGCACCACACCTCGGCCCAGCACTACCAGCCGGCGCGGGCCGCTTTCACGGACTTCGAGCCGTTCTGGGAGTTCGTCTCCGGACCGCTGAACGCCGGTGCGTTCCCGGCCAACGCGCTGGACAACACGTTCGGTCCGGAGCGGGTGTTCGTGAAGGCGCCGACCGCGTCGAACGTCTCGCCCGCCGGCGGCTACCAGTTCTTCGGCGAGGTCGACATCGACGGCGACACCGGCGAACTGACGGTACGGCTGCGCGAGCAGGACGGCACGGTGCTGTTCACGCAGACGCTGCAGCCGGGCCGGGTCGGCCAGTAGCTGCAGCCGGGCCGGGTCGGCCAGTAGGGCATCGCGGGGCCGCCGGGTCCCGTACGCTCGAAGCCGTGCCGCGCACCGGCGTCATCTCCCGATGCGCGGCACGGTCCCTGTCCGCCAACTCCTCGGCCGGGCGGGTGTTTTCACAGGTCAGGCCGATTGTCAGTGGTCGCCTCTACGGTCTTTTCCATGACGCGATCACTGCAGGCCGTGGCCTATCGCCGGCCCTCCGCACTCGAGTCCGCGGCGGACGGGCGCCGCCTCGGGCTGGAAACGTCCCGGGGCGCGACGCCCACGGGTGTGGAGGACCATCCGCGGTTCTTCGCAGGCTTTCTGACCTCGCCTCAGGTGGCCTCGGCGGCGCTGCTGGCGGTGGCCGACGTGGCGGCCGCGCGCTACTACCAGCCGCAGCTGCGCGCCTCGCTCGACCCGGTGGTGACCGGTAACGGCGACCGGCTGCGCTTCGAGTCCTTCTCCGGTTGCGGCGGGGTGTACGCCCGGCTGGACGTCCTCACCCCGGGTCTCGACGGCGGCGAGGTGGGGCACGGGACGACGAACGTCGACGTCAACAACCCGCTGCGCGAGGCCCTGTCCCGGATCGGCACGGACGATCCGCTCCATCTGCGGGTCGGCCCGGACGAGTTGGCGGTCACCACGCTGGACGGCCCGGTGGTGGAGAAGAAGGTCCCGCTGCCCGACCGGTGGCTGCGCGGCTTCGCCGAGGCCCAGGTGATCGCGGCCGGGTTCGATCTGCGGGCCGAGCTGTCGGCGGACGAGGCGGTGCGGTTCCTGCGCGGGCTGCCGAGGGCGGGCGGGGCACGGCGGGCCTCGGGCGGACCGCGCTGGGTGGTGCCGGTGGGCCGCGGGCTGCGGCCGACGACGCGGCCGGTGCCGGGCGCGGTGTGCCTGCCGGGTCCGGAGCGGCTGGCCGCGCTGCAGCGGGTGCTGCGGCATGCGACGGCCCTCAGGATGTACGGCCCCGTGGTCGGCGGTACGGCGAGTACGGCCGCCGCCTGGGAGGTCGCCCTGCCCGGCATGCGGCTCACGCTCACGCTGTCGCCGGACGCCTCGCGCGGCTTCTCCGGCGAGGGCGGTGTCCTGGACGCGCTCGCCACCGAGGAGACAGCCGGGGACGCCGAGCTGATCGCCGTGCTGCTGGCGTGGGAGCCCCGCATCGACGTGGCCGACCTGGCGGCCGCCTCGGGCCTCACGCCCGAGCGGGTGCGTGCCGCCCTGGTCCGTCTCGGCACCTCGGGCCGCGTCGGATACGACACGGCGGAGGCGGCCTACTTCCACCGGGAGCTGCCCTACGACGCCGAGCGCGTCGAGAAGCACAATCCGCGACTGCGCTCGGCCAGAGCCCTGGTGGCGGCGGGCGCGGTGACCCTCGACGGCGCCCTGGCCACGGTGACCGCGGAGGACGGACATGTGCACCGGGTGCGGGACGAGGCGGGGGTGCTCACCTGCAGCTGTCTGTGGTGGGCGAAGTACCGGGGCGGACGCGGGCCGTGCAAGCACGCGCTGGCGGTGCGGATGGTGCGGCGGGGCGCCGCGGTGGGACAGGACATGGCAGCGATCTACGGGGGTGTGCGATGAGTGCGTTGATGGAGGCGGTACGGGCCGGGCGTACGGCGGAGACGCTGCGGCTGGTGGAGGGCATGACGGCGACCGAACGGCGCGCGTCGCTGCCGGGGTTGAAGGAGCTGCGCAAGGAGTTGCGGGCCGTCCCGCCGTGGGAGGACCGGTCGGAGCGGGTCCGCCCGGCGCTGCACCTGGCCGGGGCCGCCTGCCACACGGGAGCGGCGGCGGCCGCCGCCTGGCTCGCGGCGAGCGACCTGCGGTGGCGACAGGCGCCCACGGAGTCACTCCTTCGGGTGCTGGGGACCGGGACACGGGCTGGCTGGCCGATGTGGCGCACCGGCTGGCCCAGCGACCGGTGTCCGCGCGGGTGCCGTACGACCTGATGGCGGGGCTGGTGAGCCGGTCGGGCTGCGAGGTCCCGGTGACCGACGCCTATGTGACCGGCTGGATCCGGCACATCAGCATCGGCGACGGCAGCTGGCCCCGGGACGGCGTCGCCCACCGGCTGCGCGGCGAGCCGAGCCTCGCCGCGCTGCTCGGCGGGCTGTTCACGCTCTCGGTTCTCGCCGAGGTCCGCTGGCTGCTCGGCGAGGGACCGGGCTCCTGGCAGAGCGCCCTCGCGGCACTCGCCCAAGAGGGTTCCCTGGACCGTGAGTTCCTGGTCGACGCCTGTGTCGCCCGGCTGCTGCGCGGCGGTGGCCCCACCGACCACCGGATCTTCCTGCCGATGCTGACGGAACTCGCGCTCACCCGGGAGGAGGAGCGGGCGCGGATCCCCGACTGGACGGCGCTGTCGCGTGACGCGGTCTCCCCCGTCGCCTCGCACGCACAGGCGGTGCTCACCGGCCTGGCGCTGGAGGGCGGCCTGACCTCGCGGCAGCTGGCCGAGGCCTCCGAAGGGCTGCTGTTCCGCAGCGAGAAGAAGCTCGTGCGGGCCCAGCTCGTCCTGCTCGGCAAGGTGCTCTCCCGCGACCCCGGCACGGCGGCGGAGCTGCTGCCGGTCGTGGCCCAGGCGTTCGGGCACGAGGACACCCAGGTGCAGGAGCGGGCGCTCAAGCTCGTCGAACGGCACGTGCGGAAGCTCGACTCGACCGAGGTACGTGACGAACTCGCCTACTCCGCCCAGCAGTTGAGCCCTGCGCTGCGTGTGCGGGCGGCCGCCGCGCTCGGCGTCGCGGCGGCCGAGCCCGAGGTGGTGCACGAAGACGTCCTGCCGCCCGCCCCGGAGCCGGTGCGGCTGGAGCCCGCGCCGCTGACGCCCGAGGAAGTGGCCGAAGAGGTGGGGGCGCTGCTGGCCTCCGAGGGTGACGTGGCAGCGTTCGAGCGGGCGCTGGACGGTCTGGTGCGGCACACGTACCAGGACCCGGACGCGCTGCGCGAGGCGCTCGTCCCGGTGATCGCGAACCGCTGGTGGGCCGGCGACGAGCACCAGCAGTGGCCGCGCACGGACGACATGTTCAGCAACGCCCGCTACGGCCTCTTCAACGCCGAGGAAGGCCTCGAGCTGCTCCTCGCGACCCTGCACGGCAAGGTACGCACGGCCACACTCCTCAACGCGGTACGGCGCGGGCCGAGCGAACACGAGTGCGCACACAGCGGCCTCTCCCGCGTCCTCGACGCCCGGCTCCGCGAGGTGGCCTACCGCCTGCGCACGGAACCGATTCCGCTGCTGCTCGCCACGCCCACCTGGAGCACGGGCCTGCTGGAGCCGATGGAGCTGGTGGATCGCCTCGCCGAGTACCGGCGCCTGGACGCCCGGGTCTGCGCGACCGACTTCGCCCAGGCCCTGCTCCGGGTGCGCAGGGACGACCGTGCGGCGGCCGAGGAGGCGGCGGGGCGGGCCAGAGCGCTCGGCACTCCGGAGGGCGTACGGCTGGCCCGCTGGCTGGGCGGCACCAACGCCACCCTGCCCGAGGCCAGACGGCGCACCAAGGGGGTGCGGATCCTGCTGGAGCTGGCCGAACTCCCCGAGTTGCAGGACGGTTTCCCGCAGGAGTTCCATCGGCTCGGCCGGCCGCTGTCGGTCTTCTCCGACCGCTGGCACTGCCACCACTGGAACCATGGAGCACGCCGGCACTGGCTCGCCGTGCTCCCGGAGCGGCGGGAGCTGGTCGCGGCCCGGATTCTGCACGATCTGGCCGACACGGCCGTCGAGGACGAGCGCGGTGCCGCCGTCCTTCCGCTGCTCGCCGAGTCCGGCGGCGCGGCGGGCGAGGCCGTGCACCTGTGCGTGGCGTACGGGCTCGGCGCCCGGCACCAGGAGGACCGGCTCGCCGCCGTGGACGCCTTGCTGGTGCTCGCCGCGCAGGGGCAGCTCGACGCGGCGCGGCTGGGCACGGATCTGGGTGAGCTGGTGGGGCGTGGTGCGGTGAAGCCGCAGCGGCTGGCCGAGTCGGCGCGGACGGCGGCGGCCACGGGAGCCAATGCGACGATATGGGAGCTGCTCCGGCACGCCCTGCCCGTTCCGCTGGCCGCTCTGACGACCGCCCGCCCGGAGGCGGCGGCCGTGGCGGCCCGGGGTCTCGGGGACCTGCTGGCCGTGGCGGCGGAGTGCGCCGAGCGGTCCGGGGCGCACGGAGAGGTGCCGCACCTGGCGGAGACCGCCGCCCGTGGCGGCTCCTCCCGTCTGGTCGTCCACGCGCGGCGGCTGCGGGACGCGCTCGCCGAGGAGGTGGCCGCCTGAGTCGGACCAGAATGACCGCCCACCGCAACAGTAGAAAGTGCAACAAAAAGGGCGGAAGCATGCTTTACCCATCGGTCACAAACCGTTCGTGATCACGCAACACCGTTCCTTCACAGTGAGTGCATGACTCCAGACATGTCTCAAGTGACCCGCGCGAAGCACGGACGGCCCGTGCACCACTGGCGGCGGGACCTCGTCGAACTCGCCGCCCTGTTCACGGCCGTTGCGGTGGCGGACGGGGTGGCGAACCTCATCGGACACGGGCCCGACGGTCCGGCGCTGCTGGTGATCTCGGCGATCGTGCTGGCCGCGACGGCGGGCTTCCACACCTGGTGGGCACGGCGCCACGGGCACGCACCGCCGGCCGACGATACCGGTGCCCGGCCGACCGCCGAGACGCGGTCGGCCGGGCCCGCGCAGGAGCCGGACGCACAGGACGTGGCCGGGGCCGGCACGCTGTGGCGGATGCGGACGACGGTGAAGGACGAGCCCGGTTCGCTGGCCGCGCTGTGCACGGCGCTGGCCGGGCGGCGGGTCGACATCCTGAGCCTGCAGACGCATCCGCTGGGCGACGGCACGGTCGACGAGTTCCTGCTGCGGGCGCCCGAAGCGCTGACGGGGGCCGAGATCAGCCGGGCGGTCTCGCTGGCCGGCGGCACGTCCACCTGGATCGAGCGGGCCGACGCCCACGACCTGGTGGACGCCCCCACCCGGGTCCTCGGCCTCGCGGCGCGCACCGCGCTGGACGCGGCGGAGCTGCCGCTGGCGCTACGGCAGTTGCTGGGCCGGTGCACGATCCGCTCGCTGCCCGCCACGCCGGTCGGCGGGGGTCGCGGGCCGGAGCCCGTGCCGGTCGAGGGGGTCCTCGAGGACACCGTGATGCGGCTGCGGGCGCCGGAGGGCGGCGTGCTCACCGTGGAGCGGCCGTATCTGCCGTTCACGCCGACCGAGTTCGCGCGGGCCAGGGCCCTCGTGGAGCTGGACAGCCGGCTGGGTCCGCGGATCCCGCGGGGCCAGGACGTGCTGACGCTGCCGGAGGGCGACGACATCGCCGTGCGCCGGGTGGACACCGGTGACCTGGCGGCGGCCAGGGCGATGCACGAGCGGTGCTCGAAGCGCACCCTCGACATGCGGTACCACGGGCCGGTCGGGGACGCCGAGCGCTATCTGAACCACCTGCTCAGCCCCCGCTTCGGGCGGACGCTGGCCGCGCAGACCACCTCGGGCCGGATCGTCGGGCTCGGGCATCTGCTGTGGGACGGCGACGAGACCGAGGTCGCGCTGCTGATCGAGGACGACTGGCAGCGGCGCGGTATCGGAGCCGAGCTGCTCGGCCGCCTGGTGGCGATGGCGGTGGAGGCGGGCTGCGAGAGCGTCTACGCCGTGACGCAGGCCTCCAACACCGGGATGGTCGCGGCGATGCGCGGTCTGGGGCTGCCCCTGGACTACCAGATCGAGGAGGGCACCCTGGTCATCACGGCCCGCCTGGACACCGCCCCGGTGGCGGTCCGGGCGCCGTACGACGGCAGCGGGGAGCGGCTCGGCGGTACGGCGCGGCGCGACTGAGCCGGCTCGGCGGACGGACGGCCCGGCGGTTTCCCGCCGGGCCGTTGTCGTGCGCAACCCCGTCAGCGCACGGCTTCCTGCAGCGCCATCGGCGTCGCGGTCCGCTCCCCCAGGGCGTGATCCAGGTCCGCCCACAGGTCGTCGACGTCCTCCAGGCCCACCGACATCCGCAGCAGCCGGTCGCTCACCCCGGCGCCGCGCCGGTCGTCGGCGTCGACGATGCGGTGGCTGATGGAGGCGGGATGCTGGATGAGGGTGTCCACGCTGCCCAGGCTGACCGCCGGGGTGATCAGCCGGACCCGCGAGATCACCTCGTGCGGGTCGCCGTGGACCTCGAAGGCGACCATCGCACCACCCAGGCGCGGATAGCGGACGCGGGCCACCCGCGGGTCGGCGGCGAGCCGACGGGCCAGTTCGGCGGCGTTCGCGGAAGCGGCCCGGACCCGCACCGGCAGCGTGGACAGGCCCCTGAGCAGCAGATATCCGGCCAGCGGATGCAGGACACCGCCCGTGGCGAAACGTATCTGCCGAAGCTGTCCGGCGAACTCCTCGTCGCAGGCCACCACACCGGCGAGCACGTCACCGTGGCCGCCGAGGTACTTGGTGGCGCTGTGCAGCACCAGCCGTGCGCCGTGTTCGGCGGGCCGCTGCAGGACGGGCGTGGCGAAGGTGTTGTCGGCGAGCAGCGGGACCGAGCCGCAGGCGTGGGCGATGGCCCGCAGATCGAGTTCGGCGAGCGTGGGGTTGGCCGGGGACTCGACCATCACCAGACCGGTGTCGGCGCGCAGGGCGTCGGTGATGCCGGCCGGGTCGGTCCAGGTCACCTCGGTACCGAGGAGCCCGGCGGTCAGCAGATGGTCGCTGCAGCCGTACAGGGGTCGTACCGCCACGACATGGCGCAGGCCCATGGCGGAGCGGGCGAGCAGGACCGCGCTGAGCGCCGCCATGCCGCTGGCGAAGGCGACGGCGGACTCGGTGCCCTCCAGCCTGGCCAGGGCGGTCTCGAAGCGGGCGACGGTGGGATTGCCGAGGCGGCCGTAGATCGGCGGGCCGACCGGGTCGGCGCCGTCGGTGGCGAAGGCGTCGATGCGGGCGGCCTCGCCACGGCTGTCGTAGGACGGGTACGTCGTGGACAGGTCGATGGGCGGGGCGTGCAGGCCCTGCCGGGCGAGGTCGTCGCGGCCGGCGTGCACGGCCTCGGTGGCCAGTGCTCTCGATGCGGTGCGTACGGCGTCGTAGGCACCCGTGCTCGCTGTGTCCATGGGCGGAAGGTTGAACACCGGACGGGTCATCGGAATCGAACACCGTGCTACGTTCGGCCAATGGCTGAATCCGTCGTACTGGATCCGGTGGATCTTCACCTGCTGCGGCTGCTGCAGAACGACGCCCGGACCACCTATCGCGATCTCGCGGCGCAGGTGGGCGTGGCGCCGTCGACCTGTCTGGACCGGGTGACCCGGCTGCGCCGCGCGGGCGTGATCCTCGGCCATCAGCTGCGGCTGGATCCGGCGAAGCTGGGACGCGGCCTGGAAGCCCTGCTGTCGGTGCAGGTCAGACCGCATAGGCGAGAGCTGGTCGGGCCGTTCGTGGAGCGGATCCGGGCGCTGCCGGAGTCGCGGACCGTGTTCCATCTGACCGGGCCCGACGACTATCTGGTGCATGTGGCCGTGGCGGACATGGCCGATCTGCAGCGGCTGGTGCTGGACGAGTTCACGGCGCACCGGGAAGTGGCCCGGGTGGAGACCCGGTTGATCTTCCAGCAGTGGGACTGCGGGCCGCTGCTGCCTCCGGCCACGCCCAGAGCTGAATCACGGATACCTGGGTGACGCAGGCATAGTCCCCGTATGAGGATGGGCGGCATGTCTGAGATCCAGAGCCCGCTGCCCCGCCAGGTCGCCGACACCTATGTGGACGACCTCATCGCCCTCGACCCGGTCACCGGCACCTACCTCGGTGTGAAGGAGAGTTCGAGCAGGCTGCCCGACTACTCGCCCGAGGGTCAGGAGGCCCTCGCGGAGCTGGCGCGGACCACCCTCGCCCGGCTCGACGAGGCCGAGCGGCAGCCCGGTGCGGACAGTGACGTCGAGCGTCGCTGCGGACGGCTGCTGCGGGAACGGCTGACCGCCGAGCTGGCCGTGCACGAGGCCGACGAGCACCTGCGCGCGGTCGGCAACATGAGCACGCCCGGCCACTCGGTGCGGGACGTCTTCACGGTCATGCCGACGCAGACGGAGGAGGACTGGGCGGCGATCGCCGAGCGGCTGCGCGCGGTGCCGGGGGCCCTCGCGGGCTACCGGAAGTCCCTGGCGCTCGGTCTGGAGCGCAAGCTGTACGCGGCGCCGCGGCCGACCGCGACCTTCGTCGAGCAGCTCACCGAGTGGTCGGACACCGACGGCAAGGGCCGCGGCTGGTACGAGGACTTCGCCTCGGCCGGTCCGGACGCACTGCGCGCGGAGCTGGACGAGGCGGCCCGCACGGCGACCGCCGCCTTGGTGGAGCTGCGCGACTGGATGCGGGACGTGTACGCGCCGACCATCGAGGGCGCCCCGAACACGGTGGGCCGCGAGCGGTACGCGCGCTGGGCCCGCTACTTCAACGGCACCGACCTGGACCTGGACGAGGCGTACGCGTACGGCTGGTCGGAGTTCCACCGCATCCTCGGCGAGATGAGGCAGGAGGCGGAGAAGATCGTGCCCGGGGCCGAGACCCCGTGGGTGGCGCTCGGGCACCTGGACGAGCACGGCCGGCACATCGAGGGTGTCGACGAGGTCCGGGAGTGGCTGCAGGGCCTGATGGACAAGGCCATCGAGGATCTGGACGGCACGCACTTCGAACTCGCCGAGCGGGTGCGGAAGGTGGAGTCGCGCATCGCCCCGCCCGGCGGTGCCGCGGCCCCGTACTACACGCCCCCGTCGGAGGACTTCTCGCGGCCCGGCCGGACCTGGCTGCCGACCATGGGGCAGACCCGGTTCCCGGTGTACGACCTGGTGTCGACCTGGTACCACGAGGGCGTGCCCGGGCATCACCTCCAGCTCGCGCAGTGGACGCACGTCGCCAAGGACCTCTCCCGCTACCAGGCCACGGTCGGCGGGGTCAGCGCCAACGCGGAGGGCTGGGCACTGTACGCGGAGCGGCTGATGGACGAGCTGGGCTACCTGACCGACCCGGAGCAGCGGCTCGGCTACCTGGACGCGCAGATGATGCGGGCGGCCCGGGTGATCGTCGACATCGGCATGCACCTGGAGCTGGAGATCCCGGCGGACTCGCCGTTCCACCCCGGTGAGCGCTGGACGCCGGAGCTGGCCGAGGAGTTCTTCGGCGCGCACAGCAGCCGGCCGGCGGACTTCGTGGAGAGCGAGCTGACCCGGTACCTGACGATTCCGGGCCAGGCGATCGGCTACAAGCTCGGCGAGCGGGCCTGGCTGCGGGGCCGTGAGAACGCCCGTGCGCGGCACGGCGACGCCTTCGATCTGAAGGCCTGGCACATGGCGGCCCTGTCGCAGGGTTCCCTGGGCCTGGACGACCTGCTGGACGAGCTGTCCCAGCTCTGACCTGCCCCAGGTCTCCACGGAGGGCTCAACGCCGGAAGCCGCCCTCGGAGTTGACGACCTCGCCGGTGACCCAGCCCGCCTCGTCCGTGGCCAGCCACGCGATGAGCCGGGCCGGGTCGTCGGGCACGCCCCAGCGCCCGGCGGGGAACCGGGCGGCCACGGCCGCATGGGCCTCGCCGGTGGCGTAACCGGTGTCCACGGGACCGGGGTTGACCGTGTTCACGGTGATGCCGTGCTCGATGAGCGTGGTGGACAGGGAACGGGTGATCGAGGCGAGGGCGCCCTTCTGCAGGGCGTAGGCGATCTCGCCGGGCATCCCGCCCGCCATGTCCTGTCCGGAGGTCATCATCACCACGCGCCCGCCGGGGGTGCCCTTCGGCAGCCGGGCGCGCGAGCGGGCGTACGCCTGGACGAGCAGCAGCACCGAGCGGGTGTCCACCGCCCAGTGGGCGTCCAGCATCGCGGCGCCGATCTCGTCCAGGGTGCCGTCGGACCCGCTCAGGGCGTGGTTGGCGACGAGGATGTCGAGCCGCCCGAACTCCGCCACGACGGCGTCGATCAGCCGGGCCGGTACCGCCGGGTCGGACAGGTCGCCGGGTCCCGAGGCGACGCGCGCCCCGGCATCGCCGAGCACCTCGCGCACGGAGTCGGCGACGGCCTCGGGGCTGTCGGCGCCCCAGGGCATCGCGGTGTCGTGCGCCACATGGTGATGCAGATAGACGCTCGCCCCGTACGCGGCCAGCCGCCGGGCCACCGCATGCCCGATACCGGCACGCCTGCTGGCCCCGGTGACGAGCGCGGTGCGGCCGCGCAGGGGCAGGGGGTCGCGGCGCAGTTCCTCGGGGGCGGGGTGCGGGGAAGTGGGCATGGACGAGCACGGTACGGAGTCCGCCGGGCCGAGCGCGAGGGAATAAGAGACACCGTGGCGGGACGGGGATGAGCCGTGCCCCGGCACGCGGGCGCTGCGCGCGGCCCGGTGGTCCGGCCGACCGGGCCGGGCTCCCTGGAAGCCGGGTTCTCGGACCGGGCGCGGAGCGTGTGCCGTTGCACCGCGCCCCGCCGGACCGTCCCCGTTCGGCCGTACGGCCGCCCCCCGGTGGCGGAGCCCGTGGTGAGGCGGCTTGCTGGTGCCGAAGGGCGAATCGGAGGAGGCGGGCCGCCATGCAGGGAAAGGGGCCGGGTCAGGAGGTGATGGAGACCCCGCGGGCCGCCGGGCTGGCCGGAGTGGTCTTCGCGCTGCTGCTGTCGGCGGCGATCGTGCTGATCCGGCTGGGGATTCCCGAAGGGGCCGACGCGGTCACCGCTCAGGGGTTCACGGACTCCGCTCGGCAAGGCGCGGTGAAGACCGCACTCGCACTCGTACCGTTCGCCGGCATCTTCTTCCTGTGGTTCGTCGGCGCCGTCCGGGCCCACGTCGGGGCGGTCGAGGACAAGTTCCTCGCGACCGTCTTCCTCGGCAGCGGGCTGGTCTTCACCGCCACGATGTTCGGCGCCGCGGCGGCGGCCGGTGCCGTACTGGCCGTCGCGCACCCCGCCGGTGCCAGTCCCGGGCCGTCCACCTGGGACTTCGGCCGTAATTTCGCGTACACGCTGATGACGGGGTACGCGATGCGGATGGCGGCCGTGTTCGTGTGCTCGATGTCGGTGATCGGGCACCGCCTCGGCGTGCTCCCGCGCTGGCTCTCGGTGCTGGGCTTCCTCACCGCCCTGACCCTGCTCTTCGTCTCGTCGAACGTCCCCTGGGCGGAGCTGGTCTTCCCCGCCTGGTCGCTGGTGCTCAGCGTCTACATCATCGTGGCGAGCGGTCGCACCAGGTCACGCCTCACGGCGTCCGCGTGACCCCGCGGTGCCCTTCACTCGAACGGCGTGCCTGAGCGCGCGCGGCCCCCGTCGCCGCTCGCATGCTGGCGAGCGGGACATGACCGCCGT
This sequence comes from Streptomyces sp. Ag109_G2-15, assembly GCF_900215565.1. Lineage (NCBI taxonomy): Bacteria > Bacillati > Actinomycetota > Actinomycetes > Kitasatosporales > Streptomycetaceae > Streptomyces > Streptomyces sp. Ag109_G2-15. The sequence goes on along the minus strand of NZ_OCNI01000001.1, from coordinate 6,375,515 downwards.
CCGGAGATGCCCACGCGAGACGCGGTGGTGTGCACCGGACCTGGCCACCGGAAGGGGCGGAGCGTCGATGCGGCTCGTCGTCGATCTCAACAAGTGTCAGGGGTACGCCCAGTGCGCGTTCCTCGCGCCCGACGTCTTCGCCATGCACGGCGAGGAGTCGCTGGTGTACAACCCGCGGGCGGAGGAGGAGCAGCGGGAGCGGGTGGCGCGTGCCGTCGCCGCCTGCCCGGTGCAGGCGATCACTGCCGACGGTCTGGACGGCGCCGGTGACAGCGCCGCGTCCGGCCGGGAGGCGTCCGATGCCCGCTGACTACCTGGACTGGCTCAGGCGCGAGGGCCGGATCGTGATCGTGGGCGCCTCGCTGGCCGGCCTGCGGGCCGCCGAGACCCTGCGCGCCGAGGGCTTCGCCGGGGAACTCACCCTGATCGGGGACGAGCCGTACGAGCCGTACGACCGGCCGCCGCTGTCCAAGGCGGTCCTGCTGGGCAAAGCGGACCCGCTCCACACCGAGCTGCCCCGGCGCCGCGAGATCGACGCGAAGTGGCGCCTGGGAGTCCCGGCGACCGCCCTCGACATGACCGCCAAGCGGGTGCGGCTGGCCGACGGGGACGAGGTCGAGTACGACCGCCTGCTGATCGCGACCGGTGTGCGCGCCCGGCCCTGGCCGAAGGAGGCGGAGGCGCAGCTGGACGGCGTCTTCGTGCTGCGGACCCGGGGCGACGCGGCCGCCCTGTACCGGCGGCTGAAGGCGGGGCCGCGCCGCGTCCTCATCATCGGCGCCGGGTTCGCCGGGTCGGAGATCGCCTCGGCCTGCCGGGAGATGGGCCTCGCGGTCACCGTGGCCGAACGCGCGGGCGGGCCCCTGGTGGGAGCCCTCGGCGGGGTGATCGGCTCGGTGTCCGCGGAGCTGTACCACGAGAACGGTGTCGACCTGCGCACCGGTGTCATGGTCACCGGCCTGGAGGGCGACTCGGTGGGCCGGGTGAAGGCCGCCCATCTGTCCGACGAGAGCGTCGTCGAGACGGACCTGGTGGTCGTCTCGCTCGGCTCCATGCGCAACACCGAGTGGCTGACCGGGTCGGGGCTCGGTGCGGGCCCCCGGGGCATCGCCTGTGACGCGGGGTGCCGCGCCTTCGACTTCCGGGGCATCGTCACCGACGACGTCTTCGTCGCGGGTGACGTCGCCCGGTCCCCGCACGCGCTGTTCGGCTACCAGTTCCTCTCCCTCGAACACTGGGGCAACGCCGTCGCGCAGGCCGAGATCGCCGCGCACAACATGATCAGCCCCAGCAGCGACCGCCGCCCGCACCTGTGGGTGCCCGCCTTCTGGTCGTCGCAGTTCCGCGTGAACATCAAGTCCGTCGGTGTCCCGCCCATGGGCGAGCAGATCATGATCACACAGGGCTCCCTGGCCGAACGCCGCTTCGTCGGCGTCTACGGGTTCCAGGGCCGGATCATCGCCGCCGTGAGCTTCGACAACACCCGTTGGCTCGAGTTCTACCAGCGGGAGATCGAGCGGGGTGCGCCGTTCCCGGTGGAGTACCCGACGGTGGACCGCCGTCCCGAGGGCCGCCAGCCGGTCCCGGCCGACTTCCCCGACCCGTCCCTGCCGACCCACGGCCCGACCGTGACCCTCAGCGGCTACTCACCGACCGACCGGCAGCTGGTCTTCACCCCGGCCCACTGACGGACCTTCACGCCCCAAGGACCCCGCATGACGCACGCCTCGCTCCTGCGCCAGATCACCGACTACGCGAACCGCGCCAACCCGTATCCGCTGTACGAGGAGCTCCGCAAGACCCCGGTGCTGCACGAGGAGGAGGGCGGTCCGTACGTCATCAGCTCGTACTGGGACATCGAGAACCTGCTCCACGACCCTCGCATCAGCTCCGACGAGAGCAACGTCACCGCCGCGGGCGACGACGAGCTGTCCGGGCCGGAGCCGACGGGTCTGCCGCCGAGCTTCATCCGGCTCGACCCGCCGGAGCACGACCGGCTGCGGCGGATGGCCAACAGCTCCTTCGGGCCGCCGCACCGGCCGCACCGGATCGAGTCGATGCGCCCTGAACTCGAGCGCATCGTCACCGAACTGATCGACGGCTTCGGGGACGCGCGGCAGATCGACGAGGTCGACCAGTTCGCCTACCCCTTCCCGGTCACGGTCATCTGCCGACTGCTGGGCGTGCCGCGCGAGGACGAGCCCCGCTTCCGTTCCTGGGTGGACCCCATCGTCGCCGGCCTGGACCCGGACGCCCGCACGGGCGCCCAGTCCATGAAGACCGCACAGGACGCACGACTGCAGCTCGGCATGTACCTGAACGGGCTGGTGGAGCAGCGCGCCCGGGAACCCCGCGACGACATGCTGTCCGACCTGGTGAACAGCCAGGGTCCGGATGGCTCCATGACCACGATGGAAGTGCTCAGCACCGCGGTGCTGCTGCTCATCGCGGGCCACGAGACGACGGTCAACCTGATCACCAACGGCATGCTCACGCTGTTGCGCCACCCGGAGTACCTCGAGCGGCTGCGCGCCGACCCGGGCCTGTCCGTGAAGATCATCGAGGAGTTGCTGCGCTACGAGCCGCCAGTACAGCTCCTGCCGCAACGCACCTGCATCACCGACATCGACGTGCGCGGTGTCACCATCCCGAAGGGCTCCCGCATCTGGCTGGTGCTCGCCGCCGGCAACCGTGACCCGGAGCGGTTCAAGGACCCCGACCGCTTCGACCCTGACCGCGAGGACATCGAGCACCTCGGCTTCGGCAGCGGCATCCACAGCTGCTTCGGTGCTCCGCTGGCCCGGCTGGAGGCCCAGATCGCGCTGTCCGAGCTGGCCCGGCGGCTCGAGAACCCCCGCCTCGTCGAGGACCCGCCGCCGTACCGGCCGAACGCGGTGCTGCGCGGCCCGCGCCACCTGAACATCACCTTCGACGGACTGCGCTGACCGGGCTCAGTCCGCAAGCCTTCTCAGCTGGACCAGGCCGACCCAGGTCTCCGGGCCGGGCTGGGCATAGGCGGCGCGCACCGCGTACGGCCCCGCTTCCAGCGGGACGCGCAGGTGCTCCGTGCCCTCCGCCGCGCCGCCCGGCCAGGCCGAGTCGAACAGCACCACCGGGCCGGGCACGTTCCACCGGATCTCGTGTTCCCACACGGCCGCGTCGAGCGCGCCGGGGATCTGGGCCAGCAGCTCGCTCTCGGAGTTCGCGGCGGACCAGCGCACGAAGGTGCCGTGGTCGGGCAGATAGGAGGTGGAGGCGGGTTCGTCGCCGAAGACGAGGGCCGCGCTGTCGCCGACCGGGAGCAGGCCGACGTAACCGTCGACCTCGCACGCGCGGTCGTAGTCCGTGGCGAACTCCTCGCTGTCGGCGCCCGCCCAGAAGGGCAGCACCGTCTCCGGTACGGCTATCAGCGGGCCGCCGCCCGACTCCACCCACTCCAGTGCGCCTGGATCCGCGTATCGAGCCATGGGCAGAACCTACACGGGCGGTGTCAGCAGCCGCACTCGCCGTCCACAGGCGCCGTCAGCGGGTCGGCGTCCCGGCGCACCGGCCCCTGCCAGGTCTCGTAGGCGAAGCCCTCCCGCGCCCAGTACTCGAAGCCGCCCAGCATCTCCTTGACCTGGTAGCCGAGTTCGGCCAGGGCGAGGGCGGCGCGGGTGGCGCCGTTGCAGCCGGGGCCCCAGCAGTACGTCACGACCGGCACGGACTTGTCGAGAAGCTGCTCGGCCTGCTCGGGGATGAGCGCGGTGGGCAGGTGGATCGCGCCCGGGACGTGCCCCTGGTCCCAGGACTCGGTGGAGCGGGAGTCGAGCACGACGAAGCCGGGGTCACCGTCGGCCGCGAGCGCGGCGGCCACGTCGGAGACGTCGGCGTGGAAGGCGAGGCTGGCCCGGAAGTAGGCGGCGGCCTCGGCGGGGGCGGCGGGGGCGACCCGCAGGACGGGGTTCACGGTGTTGGTGATCATGGCCAAAAATCTATGACCATCGCCCGGCTCCCTGAAGTGACGATCCCCGGGGTTCCCCTTGATCGGCCGGGGATTCCCCTGCTATTCATCCGGGATGACCGTGTATTCCCCGGACGCCACCGACTGGCGCATCCTCGACGTCCTCCAGCGCGAGGGCCGCGCCAGCTACGCCGAGCTGGCGCGCGCCGTCTCCATGTCACCGAGCGCGGTCACCGAACGGGTGCGCCGGCTGGAGGAGGCCGGTGTCATCCAGGGGTACGCGGCGGTCGTGGACCCCGAGCGCCTCGGCCTCCCGATCCTCGCGTTCGTCCGCCTCCGCTACCCGAACGGCAACTACAAGCCCTTCCACGACCTGGTCGCGGCGACCCCCGAGATCCTCGAGGCCCACCACGTCACCGGCGACGACTGCTTCGTCATCAAGGTCGCCGCGCGCTCGATGCCACACCTGGAGGAGATCTCCGGCAGGATCGGCACGCTGGGTTCGGTGACCACGAGCGTGGTGTACTCCTCACCCCTGCCGCGCCGTCCACTGGGCCGCTGACCTGGCCATCGACCGCGGTCGAGTGGCGGTGAAGGCGTGGTGGAACCGCGAGTCCGCCGGCACGGTGGGCTCACGGGCCGTCCGCGCCCCGCTGCCGCAGCGACGACCCCGACCGGCCCTTCACGACCTCGAGTTGGGCGTGGATCCGGCGGCGCAGGTCGGCCACATGGCTCACGATGCCGACGCTGCGGTCGCGTTCGCGGAGGGAGTCGAGGACGTCGAGGACCTCGTCCAGGGTCTGGTCGTCGAGGCTGCCGAAGCCCTCGTCGATGAAGAGGGTGTCGAGGCGGACGCCTCCGGCCTCGTCGGTGACGACGTCGGCGAGGCCCAGGGCCAGGGCGAGGGAGGCGAAGAAGGTCTCGCCGCCGGACAGGGTGGCGGTGTCCCGCTCACGGCCGGTCCAGGCGTCCACCACGTGCAGCCCGAGCCCGCTGCGGCCCCGTCCGGTGCGGTCGTCGGAGTGGACGAGGGTGTAGCGGCCGGAGGACATGCGCTGCAGCCGTACGGTCGCGGCGGCGGCGACCTGCTCCAGGCGGGCCGCCAGGACGTACGACTCCAGGCGCATCCTGCGTTCGTTGTCGGCGGAGGTGCCCGCCGTGAGCGCGGCCAGGCGGGCCACCCGGTCGTACTCCGCGCGCAGGGGGGCGAGCCCGCGGACGCCCCGGGTGGCGCGGGCGGAGAGGCGATCCAGCTCGGTGCCGCAGCGGGCGGCCGCGTCGCGGGCGGAGGCGGCCTCGCGCAGCCGCCGTTCCGCCTCGGCCGCCTCCCGCTCCGCCGCTGCGAGGTCGGCGGGCGGCTGCTGGGCGGCGGCCGCGGTGTCGGCTTCGGCCAGCACGGCGCGTACGGCGGCCTCCTCCGACTTCCAGGCGTCCAGGCGGTGTTGGAGGTCTCGGTGAGCCGCGTCGTCCAGGAGGGCGGCGGCCGCGGCCTGCGGGGTGTCGAAGCCGGCCCGGTAGGCGGCGTCGGCGAGGCGGGCGTCGGCGTCCTTGAGGCGCTGGGTGGCGTCCTCGGCGGAGCGGGCGGCGTCGGCGGCTTCGGTGAGCAGTGCCGCCTGTCGCTCCAGTTGGGTGGCGCGGGCGGCCACGCTGGCCGCCGATCCGCGCGCCTGTGTCAACTCCTGCTCCAGGGTGACCTGTTCGCGTTCCAGGGTCTCGCGGCGGGTGAGCCGGGAGGCGGTCCGTACGGCGGCCTGCTGGCGGTCGGCCTGGCGCCGCTCGCGCTCGTGCTCGGCCCGCCGCAGCTCCTCCTGGACGGCATGCAGGGCGGAGGCGTCCCGACGGGCGTGTGCGTAGTCCTGTTCCAACTCATCAGCATGAGCTGCGAGTTGGGCCGTAGGAGTGTCGCCCGCCTCGGCCGTGGCCGCGGCCAGGGCCTCGCGTACGACGCCGAGGCGCCGTTCGTCCTCGGTGTGCTGTTCCTCGGCGCGCTGCTGGGCGGCGAGGGCGCGCTCCTCGGTCTCGCGGTCGACGTGTCCGGCGACCTTGCGGGCCGGGGCGGGGTGTTCGGTGGCTCCGCAGACGGCGCAGGGTTCACCGTCGGTGAGGTGCGCCGCCAGTTCCACGGCGATGCCGTTCAGGCGCTGTTCCTTGAGGTCCAGCCAGTGGGCGCGGGCGTCCAGGGCGCGTTGTCCGGAGGCTAGGGCCCGGTGCTGTGCCTCCTCCAGGTCGGCGGCCAGCTCGTCCCGGGTCCGTGCCGCGTTCAGGCGGCGTCGTGCGGGTTCGCGCTGGACGGCGAGCTGTTCGGCGCGGGTGGCCGCCTCCTGGGCGGACTCGATGCGGGACTGCAGGGCCCCGCGCCTGGCGTCCCACTCGGCGAGCCAGGCGTCGGCCTCGCGCAGGACGTCCTCGTCGGCACGCTCCTGCCGGTCCAACCCGGCCCGCTCGTCTACCAGTTCGGCGAGCCGCCGCTCGGCGCGCCGGGCCGCGTCCAGGCCGCCCAGCTCCTCGGCGGCCCGGCGGGCGGCGGAGGCCAGTCCGGCCGCGCCGGCCTCGGCGTAGGAGTCGGGAAGCATCCCGCGTGCGTGCGCCTCGGCCCGGGCGGCCCGGCGGTGCTCGTCCTCGGTGGTCTCGCGCAGCTCCAGCGCGGGTGCGACCGCCTCGGCCTTGCGGCCGCGCTCCATGCGCTCCCGCGCCTCCCGATGGGCGTCGGCCCGCTCCTGGAGGCGCTCGGCCCGCTGCCGGGCCTCGGCGAACCGGCCCTGCAGCCGGGCGAGTTCGCGTGCCTCGTCCAGGGTGCGCTGCGCGGCGGCGTGGCCGGACTCGGCGGCGGACAGGCGGCAGTGGGCGACGGTGAGGCGTTCCCGCGCGGTGCTGCGGGCCACGGCCGCGGCACCGAGGACGGCCTCGGCCAGGCCCGGCTCGCCGGGGCTCAGCTCGGGCAGCTCCATCGCGTCGCCCGCCTCCTGCTGCATGCGGTGCGCGTCGGCGAGGAGCGCGGCGTCGCCCTCCCGTACCCGGGCCTCGGTCGCCTTCCGGCGCTCGGCGAGCCGCTTCTCCACGTCGGCGAAACGCTGGGTGTCGAACAGGCGCCCGAGCAACTGGCCGCGCGCGCCGGCGTCGGCGCGCAGGAAGCGGGCGAAGTCGCCCTGGGGCAGCAGGACGACCTGGCAGAACTGCTCGCGGCTCATGCCGAGCAGCTGGGTGATCTCCTCGCCGATCTCCTGGTGGGAGCGGCTGAGGTCCTTCCAGGCGCGGGCCGTGGCGTCGTACTCGCGCAGCCAGGTCTGGGCCTTGTCGACGGTCGTGCCCGTGCCGCGCAGCTTGCGCCGTTCCCACGGCGGCTGCCGGGTGATCTCCAACCGGCGTCCGGCGACGGTGAGTTCGAGCCGGACCTCGGTGCGGGTGCCCGCCTCGGCGTGGTCGCTGCGCAGGTGCATGCCCTGGCCGCTCTGCCGGGCGCCGGGCACGGAGCCGTAGAGCGCGTAGCAGACGGCGTCCAGGACGGAGGTCTTGCCCGCGCCGGTGGGGCCGTGCAGCAGGAAGAGGCCGGCGGCGGACAGCGCGTCGAAGTCGACGGTCTGCGAGCCGCCGAAGGGCCCGAAGGCGGTGATGTCGAGCCGGTGCAGCCTCACCGGGCCACCTCCCGCACCGCGTCGTCGGCGCGTACCGCGTCGAAGGCCTCCCGGAGCACGGCCGCCTCCTGCTCGTCGGGCCCGGCGCCGCGCACATGGGCCACGAAGTCCTGGGCGATCTGCTGGTCGCTGCGGCCGGCCAGGCGCCGGGCGTACGACTCCTCGGGGGCGTCCGGGGCCCGTTCCGGGTCGAAGACCAGGCTGAGGGTGTGCGGGAAGCGCTCGGTGAGCCGGGCCATGGGGTCGGCCGGGCGGACCTGGTCGGTGAGGGTGGCCTCGACCCAGGCGTCCTCGTGGCGGGCGAGAGCGGGGTCGGCGAGGAGGTCGTCCAGGGTGCCCCGGACGCGGGCCAGCGGGCGCGGCACCGGGCAGTCGAGGCGCTCGGCGGTGACCGAGCCGTCGGCGGCCAGGTCGATCAGCCACATGCTCTTGCGGTGGTCGGCCTCGGAGAAGGAGTACGCGAGCGGGGAGCCCGAGTAGCGCACGCGCTCGGTGATCGTCTGGCAGCCGTGCAGATGTCCGAGCGCCACGTAGTCGACGCCGTCGAAGACCCCGGCGGGTACGGCGGACACGCCGCCGACGGTGATGTCCCGCTCGCTGTCGCTGGCCTGGCCGCCGGTGACGAAGGCGTGGGCGAGGACGACGGACCGGGTGCCCGGCGTGCGGGTGGCGAGGTCGGCGCGGACGCGGTCCATGGCGGCGGCGAGCACGGCCTCGTGACCGGCCTTCTCCACCGCGAACTCGTCCTTCACCAGGGCCGGTTCGAGGTACGGCAGGCCGTAGAAGGCCACGTCGCCGTCGGCGTCCGCGAGCACGACCGGGGTGCCGGCGGCGGACGGCTCGGTGCGCAGATGGATGCCGGCGCGGTCGATGAGTCCGGCGCCGACGCCGAGGCGGCGGGCCGAGTCGTGGTTGCCTGAGATCATCACCGTGGGCACGCCGAGGCCGGCGAGGCGGTGCAGGGCGTCGTCGAACAGCTCGACCGCGGCGAGCGGGGGCACCGCGCGGTCGTACACGTCCCCGGACACGACCACCACGTCCACCGCGTGCTCGCGCACGGTGGTCACGAGGTGACCGATGAAGTCGGCCTGGGCCCCGAGCATGTTCACCCGGTGGAAGGCCCGGCCGAGATGCCAGTCGGATGTGTGCAGCACTCTCACGACACCGCTCCGACCTGCACGCCTACCCCATCCAGCACCTCAAGGACCCGCACGAACCCGGACAGGCTCGCGCACAGCACCCACCACGCTAATGCCTCGGCGCACCTGATCCACCACGGATCTCGATGTGCGCCCGGCCGCCACGCCCGGGGCGCCCGGAATTGTCCCTGATATCCATAAAAATCATGTGCCGACCTCCACATCCCGCCAGCCGCACGACCGGACGCTCCGGGCGATGGCCTCGGCCGCGGCGCGGACGTGCGGCAGCAGTCGGACCGGCTGGACGAGGTCGACGTGGCCCACCGCCCCCACGGCGGCGACGACGGCTCCGCGGCCGTCGCGCACCGGGACGGCGAGCCCGCCCCGCCCCTCGGTGAGCGTGTTGCGGACCAGCGCGTGCCCCTCGCGTCTGATCCGGACGAGGGTGCGCCCCAGTGCGGTGCCGTCCGTGATCGTGGCGGGCGTGTACGCGGGCAGCGGTCCGGCGCAGATCGCGCTGCGCACGGACGCGCCCGCGTGGGCGAGCAGCACCAGGCCCACCGAGGACGCGTGCAGCGGCAGTCGGCCGCCCGGATGGCCGTACAGCTCCGCGAGGTCGGCCTGGTTGCTCATGATGGACAGGCAGACGCTCTCCGCGCCGTCACGGATGGCGATCGTCGCCCCGAGCGAGGTCTGTCTGTGCAGTTCGACCAGGTGCGGCTGGGCGGCCTCGGCCAGTGACGAGCCGCGCGGGGCCAGTACGGCCGTCTCCCACAGTCGCAGGCCGATGCTGTAGAGACCGTCGGAGCACCGTTCCAGGGCTCCCCAGCCGGTGAGCTTGTTGACGATGCGGTGAACAGTGGCGACCGGCAGCCCGGAGCGCCGGCTGATGTCCGTCAGGGTCAGGGTGCGGTTGTCGCGGTCGAAGGCGCCGAGAATGCTCAGCGTCCGGTCGACGACGGAGCGCTCGGGGGCGCCGGAGTGGGAGGTGGTCATCCCGTTCAGTTCCCTTCACCTGCAGGTCAGGGGTGCTTGATTACTCGTGCTGACACCAGGCGTGAACCGGTGACGGGCGGCCACCGCTATCATCAAGTCTTCAAGCAGCTCTAGGAAGGTCGATCTCGGAACGTTCATGGTCGATTTCTCTTCGTTACCGATCCCTGTCGTCCCGTACACCCCGATCTGCCGACCAGGCCTCGGTATCGCGATGTCGACGCTGCGCGACGTGCGCGCACGGGCGCCCCTGAGCCTCCTCACCGCTCCGCATCGGCTCGAATTCCACCAGATCATGCTGGTGACGAAGGGCCACGGGCGATATTCCGTCGACTCCACCTGCATACCGTGCTCCGCGGGCACGCTGCTGTGGACCCGGCCGAACCAGGTGATCCAGTCGTTCCCGGACGACATGGAGGCCGAAATCCTCATGTTCACCGAGTCGTTCCCGCTGCCGATGCACGCCGGCCTCGGACTGCTGGACGATGTGCTGCGCCCCTGGCAGTGGCAGCTCACCGACGCCGAACTGCCGCTGTTCCAGCAGGTACTGACACATCTTCAGAAGGAGTTCGAGCGGCCCGACCGGGGCATGGGCGAGCAGGTGCTCAAGCATCTGCTGGCCGTGGTGCTCTTACGCGTCGACGAGGTGTGCCGCGTGCGCCACGACGACGCCCACGACGGTGCTCCGAGCGGTGAGGCGGGCGAGCTGTTCGTCCGGTTCCGGCAGGAGCTGGAGGTCGCCTACCGCTCAACGCGGCTGGTCGAGGACTACGCCACCAGGCTCAACTGCAGTACGCGCGCGCTGTCCCGGGCCTGCCGCGCCATCGCCGGTACGTCCGCCAAGGACGTGATCGACGCCCGGGTCGCGCTCGAGGCGCGCCGGATGCTGGTCCACACGGACCTGCCCATCGCCGCCATCGCCCGCCATCTCGGCTTCTCCGAGGTCACCAACTTCGGCAAGTTCTTCGGGCGGCGCGTGAATATGGCACCCGGGGCATTCCGGCGGGACGCGCGGACCCTCAGCCAGCCCGAATCCCTCGATTCCGGGGGACATTTCACCTTCCGGTAACGCAGTCGACCACCACGTCAACTCCCGTAACCAGGATTTCTTTCCACTCTCTGGAAGAGCGGTTGTTCGGGAATCCGGAAGCTGGCAAGACTGTGCCTGCGTGCTTCGGGCGGCCACTCGAAGACACCGTGGACCTGCAGGTCTATACCAGAAAGACCGACCTGACCATCGCTCGACCTGACCACCCGCCAGATTACTGACGAGTTGTTTTCTGCCCTCCCCGGCAGTGGAAACCCCCCAAAGAAGAACACCGCTCAAATCTCCCCCGTTTCCCCGGCCGGCCCGACTTCTGGGCCGACGTTCCGGGTTCGAACCCCGCCGACCGGGCGGAAACCCGGTCGGCCGCGGGGTCATACGCACCGCATCGTGAAACGGCCGTCGTGCACCCGTACGGGTCGACGCGCCGCCGTGTGCCCGTATGCCCCGAGCACGACGGGCCGGTGCACGCCCCCCATCAACCGCACGCGCCTCCGGATGCCCCGGAGTCGCGCCTGAGGAAGGACGACCCACCATGGCCGTAGTGACCGCTCCCGAGGCCGAGACCTGGCTGATCGAGAAGATCGCCCACCGCCTCGGCGTGGCGCCGGGCGAGGTCTCGCGCGAGGTGTACTTCGACGAGCTGGACCTCGACTCGACCGAGGCGCTCATTCTCGCGGGCGAGCTGGAGAACTGGCTCGGCTTCGAGCTGAGCACGACGACGCTCTGGTACCACCCGACCATCAAGGACCTGGCGTCCTACCTGGCCGAGGAGAGCGACCGGCGTGCGACCGCCGCGTGACCGACGGCCGCCGGTCGCCCTGGAGTTCAGGGCCGCCGCGGCCGGCCGCCGCACCGTCTACGTCGTCCATCCCGGCGCGCTCGCGGCGCAGGTCCACCGGGGCCTGGCCGACGCGCTGCCCGAGGGCGACGGGCTGACCGTACTGGACCTGGGCGCGCTCGACGAGTACGCGCAGGCGGCACTGAACGGCGGCCGGGCCGACACGACCGTGGCGGCCCTGGCCGGCCGGCTGCTCGCCGCGATGGAGCCGGTCCGGGTGCCGTACACGCTCGCGGGCTGGTCCTTCGGCGGTGTGCTCGCCCTGGCCATGACCCGGGCGATGCCGGCCGAACGGCGCCCCGAGCGCCTGGTGCTCCTCGACAGCATCGCGCCCACCGAGGAGTACAAGCAGCCCGACGAGGCGCTCGAACCCGACCTGCTCCTCGGCTGGTTCGCCATGTACCTGGGGGCCAAGCGGGGCAAGCCGATCGGGCTCGACCAGGCGGCGCTCACAGGCCGCGGGGCGGACGACGGACTGCCCGTCGTGCTCGACGCCGCCGTCGCCGCCGGGGCCCTGCTCCCGGGCACCCCGCTGCCGGGCCTGCGCAAGCTCTACGACACCTACGTGGACGGGCTGTTGCGCAACAACCGGCTGACGGCCCCCTACCGGCCCGACCCCGCACCGCTTCCCGTGGTGCTGGTGCAGGCCGAGCGCAGCCTCGTCCCGGACGACCCCACCCTCGGCTGGACACCGCTCGCCCCGCACGGTCTGACCCGGTACGGCTGTCCGGGCGACCACTACACGATGCTCAGCCGACCCGACTCCCTCGGTGTGATCGCCCCGCTGCTGCACGCAGCCTGAACCTGCCTCGCTCCTCTTCCACGCGCACCCGCAGGTCCCGAACCGATCCGGGCCATACCCCCACGGGCCCCGCCGTTCCGACCAAGAGAGCCTCGCCGTGAACGCTTCGCACCCTTCCGACCTCGATCGCCGGCTCGCCCGGGATCCGATCGCGATCGTCGGCCTGTCCGCCCTGTACCCCAAGTCGCGTGATCTGCGCGAGTTCTGGGCCAACGTCGTCTCCGCGGCCGACTGCATCGAGGACGTGCCCGCGACCCACTGGGACGTGTCGGAGCACTACGACCCCGACCCCGCCGCACCCGACAAGACGTACGCCAAGCGCGGCGGCTTCATCCCCACCGTCCCGTTCAACCCGCTGGAGTTCGGGCTGCCGCCCAACACCCTCGAAGTCACCGACGTGCTGCAGCTGCTGAGCCTCGTCGTCGCCCGTGACGTGCTCAAGGACGCGGGCGCCGACCAGGACTGGTACGACGCCTCGCGCACCGGTGTCGTGCTGGGCGTGACCGGCGCCAACCAGCTCACCCAGCCGCTGACCGCCCGGCTCCAGACGCCGGTCCTGAAGGAGGTCGTCCGCTCCTGCGGGCTGTCCGAGCGGGACGCGGAGGAGATCGCTGAGAAGTTCAAGCTGGCCTTCGCGCCCTGGGAGGAGAACTCCTTCCCCGGCATGCTCGGCAACGTCGTCGCCGGCCGTATCGCCAACCGCCTGGACCTCGGCGGCACCAACATGACGATCGACGCGGCGTGCGCCAGCTCGCTCGGCGCGGTCAAGGCGGCGGTCAGCGACCTGCTGGAGCGGCGCTCGGACACGATGCTGGTGGGCGGCTGCGACGCCGAGAACACCATCTTCATGTACCTGTGCTTCAGCAAGACGCCCGCGTTCTCCAAGAAGGGCCGTATCCGCCCGTTCGACGGGGACGCCGACGGCACGCTCATCGGTGAGGGCATCGGCATGCTGGCGCTGCGCCGGCTCGCCGACGCCGAGCGGGACGGCAACCGGATCTACGCCGTGCTCCGCGGCATCGGCTCCTCCAGCGACGGCCGCTTCAAGTCCATCTACGCCCCCCGCAAGGAGGGGCAGATGACCGCGCTGCGCCGGGCCTACGAGGACGCGGACTGCTCCCCGGCCTCCGTCGAGCTGTTCGAGGCGCACGGCACGGGTACGGCGGTCGGTGAGGCGACCGAGCTGTCGGCGCTGTCGGCGGTCGTGTCGGAGTTCACCAAGGAGCGGCAGTTCGCGGCGGTCGGCAGTGTGAAGTCGCAGATCGGCCACACCAAGGCGGCGGCGGGCGCGGCCGGGATGATCAAGCTGGCGCTGGCGCTGCACCACAAGCTGCTGCCGCCCACCATCAACGTGGACCGGCCGAACCCGGCGCTCGACTGGGCCGAGAGCCCGTTCTACGTCGGCACCCGTACCCGGCCCTGGATCCTCGACCCGGCCCGGCCGCAGCGGAGGGCGGGCGTGTCGTCGTTCGGCTTCGGCGGCACCAACTTCCATGTGGTGATGGAGGAGTTCGGCGACGGCTCCGACCTCCGGGTGATGTTCCCCGTGAACCGGGTGTTCATGTGGCATGCCCCTGACATTGAGCAGCTGGTGCGGGCGGTCGGCGAGGGCGGGGAGCCCCGTACCGAAACCGCTCCGGCGGATCATCCCCGGCTCGCCCTGGTCGCCGGCAGCGACGCCGAACTCGCCGAGCTGCGCGCCCTGGCCGCGGCCGAGCTGCGCGCCAAGCCGTCTGCCGAGTCCTGGTCGCACCCCAAGGGCGTCTACTTCCGCCGGTCCGCCGCCCCCACCGGCAAGGTGGGCGCGCTCTTCGCCGGGCAGGGCAGCCAGTACGTCGAGCCCGGCCGCACGGCGGTGCTCGCGCTGCCACCGCTGCGGGAGGCCTTCGACCGGGCGAACGCGGCCTTCGCCGGGCACGAACTCCCGCTGTCCCGCGTCGCGTTCCCGCCGCCCGCCTTCGACGAGGCGACCCGCACCGCCCAGGAGACGGCCCTGCGGCGCACCGAGTACGCCCAGCCCGCGATCGGCGCGCTGGCGGCCGGCCACTTCCGCTACCTGACCGAACTGGGCTTCGCCGCCGACGGGTTCCTCGGCCACAGCTTCGGCGAGCTGGCCGCGCTGTGGGCCGCCGGGGCCCTCGACGACGACACGTACTTCGCCCTGGCCCGGGCCCGGGGTGCGGCGATGGCACCGCCCGCGGACCCGGACTTCGACGCCGGCGCCATGGCCGCCGTCAGCGCCGCCGAGGAGCAGGTGCGCGAGCTGCTCGCCGCGCACCCGGAGCTGACCGTCTGCAACCGCAACGCCCCCGACCAGGTCGTGGTGGGCGGCGCCACCGAGGCCGTGGAGCGCCTGGTGGAGGCGGCCGGCGCGGCCGGGATACGAGCACTCAGGCTGCCGGTGTCCGCGGCCTTCCACACGCCGTTCGTCGCCCACGCCGTGGAGGAGTTCGGGCGGCGGGTGGCCGACGCCGAGGTGGGCGAGCCACGCCGCCCGGTGTTCGCCGACTCGCCGGGCGCCTCGTACGGCCCGGACGCCGACGCCAACCGGCGCACCCTGGTGGAGCAGCTGGTCAAGCCGGTCGAGTTCGCCGACCGGATCGAGGAGATGTACGCGGCGGGCTTCCGCACGTTCGTCGAGTTCGGCCCGAAGGGCGTGCTGACGCAGCTGGTCCGTCGCATCCTCGGCGAGCGCGAGCACTTCGCCGTGCAGCTCGACCCGGGCGACAAGGGCGACGCCGAGCTGACGCTGAAGCGTGCCGTGGCCCAACTGGCCGTCCTGGGCGTGCCGTTGGCCGTCGCGGACCGCTATGTGGCCGAGCCGCCGCACGAGGAGCCGGTCAAGGGCATGACCGTGCCGCTCAACGGCATCAACCACGTGCCCGAGGCCCGGCGGGCCGCCTACCGGGAGGCCGTGGAGAACGGCTACCGGGTCTCGCTGCCGACGGTGGCCGACGCTCAGGCCCCCGCGACGGCCTTCTCTCCGGCCCCGGCGACGGCCGGCTCCCTGGCGCCGGTCACGACCGCCTCCACGGCCCCGACCGTGTCGGCCTCCCCGGCTCCCCCGGCTGTCGCCACCCCGGCGGTCGTCCCGGCCCCCGCGGCCGCCACGCCTCCCGCGCCGCACCCCGTCGCCCAGCAGGTCACGCCGGTCGAACGGCCCCCCGCCCCGCCGGCCGCGCCCCTGGCGCAGCCCGCCCCACTGGACGTCCTGGAGAACGAGTTCATGGCAGAGGAACACCGGGCCCCCGCGCCCGACGACCGGCTCGCCGGGCTGCTCGCCGACCACCTGGCCCTGCACGACGACTACCTCAGCGGTCAGCTGTCCAGCGCCCAGCGCCTGATGGGGCTGCTGGAGCGGGCCGACGAGCAGGGCCGCGTCGACGAGGTCCTCCCGGGCGTCGCCTCCGTCAAGGAGCACGGCCTCGCGATCGGGCGCACGCATCTGCGGGCCAACGAGATCCTGCGGGACCTGGCGGCCCTGGAGTACGGCGCCGCCGCCCCGGTGGCAGCCCCGGTCGCCGAGACCCCCGCGGTCGTAGCCCCCGCGCCCGCAACAGCGGTGGCGGCGCTGCCCGAGGCTCCCGCCGCTCCGGCGCCCGCGGCCCTGGAGCCCCCGACCGCGCCTGCCCCGGCGGCTCTTCCCCCCGCCCGGCCCACGGCGGAGACCCCCGCAGAGACCCAGGCAGTGCCCCCGGCCGAGAACCCGGCCTCCGGCGCCTCGGCCGACGACGTACGGGCCGC
Organism: Streptomyces sp. Ag109_G2-15; assembly: GCF_900215565.1. NCBI lineage: Bacteria > Bacillati > Actinomycetota > Actinomycetes > Kitasatosporales > Streptomycetaceae > Streptomyces > Streptomyces sp. Ag109_G2-15. The sequence goes on along the minus strand of NZ_OCNI01000001.1, from coordinate 6,359,376 downwards.
GCTGCTCGACGTGGTGTCCCAGAAGACCGGCTACCCGGCCGACATGCTCGATCTCGACATGGACGTGGAGGCGGACTTGGGCATCGACTCCATCAAGCGGGTCGAGATCATGGGCGTCCTCCAGGAGCGCTTCCCCAGCCCCACCCCCGTCGGCCCCGAACAGCTCGCCGAACTCCGCACGCTCAGCGAGATCGTGGACTTCGTCCTGAGCCTCGGCGGAGTGCTGAGCGACACGCCCAAGGCCACGGCCACCGTGGCCGCCACGGCCCCGCGGGTGGTGGTCGGCACGGCGGACATCGCCGCCGCCCTCCTCGGTGTCGTCTCGGAGAAGACGGGCTACCCGGCGGAGACGCTGGACCTCGACATGGACGTCGAGGCCGACCTCGGCATCGACTCCATCAAGCGCGTCGAGATCATGGGCGTCCTCCAGGAACGCTTCCCCAGCCCCACCCCCGTCGGCCCCGAACAGCTCGCCGAACTCCGCACCCTGAACGAGATCGTCGGCTTCGTCTTCGAGCTGAACGCCCCTGCCGCGCCGGCCGCTTCCTCCGCCGAGCCCTCGGTCCCCGCCGCCTCCTCGGACGACGTACGCGCCGCGCTCCTGGACGTGGTCTCGCAGAAGACCGGCTACCCGGCCGACATGCTCGACCTCGGCATGGACGTCGAGGCCGACCTCGGCATCGACTCCATCAAGCGCGTCGAGATCATGGGCGTCCTCCAGGAACGCTTCCCCAGCCCCACCCCCGTCGGCCCCGAACAGCTCGCCGAACTCCGCACCCTGAGCGACATCGTGGGCTTCGTGACCGGCCTGTCCGGCAGCCCGGAGCCCGCGTCCCGGCCTCGGCATGAGCCGAAGGCCGAGACCGACGCCGCCGACACCCCCGCCCCCGGAGCCCTCGGCCGCGGTCAGGCCGCGCTCGTCGGGTTGCCCGTTCCGGACCAGCTCGTCGGGGCGTACCCGCAGGACGGTGTCGTACTCGTCGTCGACGACGGCAGTGAGGTCGCCGCGGCCACGGCGGCCCGGCTCGGCGAGGCCGGCCGGCAGGTGCGTGTGCTCCGGCTGCCCGGCGTGCCGCAGCGCGTCACGGGGGCGCAGGACACCGCCCTGACCGGCTGGGGCGCCACCGAACTGGCCGCCCGTATCGAGGAGTCGGTGACCGGCTCGCTGCGTCTCGTGCTGGTCTTCGCCGCCGCGGACGACCTGCCCTGGGCGGAGGGTGTACGACGGCTCGCGCACACGCTGCTGATCGCCAAGCACACGGTGACCCCGTTGACCGCCGCCGCGCAGAGCGGTCACCGGGCCGCGTTCGTCACCGTCACCCGGCTCGACGGCTCCTTCGGCCACGGCGGTGTCGCCGAGGACGCGGCGCCCGCCGGCGGCGTCGGCGGGCTGGTGAAGACCCTCGCGGTGGAGGCGCCCACGCTCTTCTGCCGGGCGCTGGACCTGAGCCCGGCCCTGGGCGCGGCCGAGGCCGCGGGCCTGGTGCTGGAGGAGGTGTACGACGCCGCCGCGGGCCCCGTGCAGGTGGGCCGTGACGGCGCGCGCCGGGTCGGTCTGACGCTCGGCGAGGAGCCGGCCGCGCCCGCCGCTCCCGGCGCCGCGCTCGGCTCCGGCGATCTGCTCGTCGTCACCGGCGGCGGGCGTGGCATCACCGCCCGCTGCGCCACCGCCCTGGCCACCGCGTACCGTCCCGGCCTGCTGCTGCTCGGCCGTACCGCCCTCGGCGAGGAGCCGGAGTGGGCACACGGCCTGACCGACGCGGCCGCGCTGAAGGCCGCCGCCGTGGAGCACCTGAGGAGCGCGGGCGAGAAGCCGACCCCGAAGCGGGTCGAGCAGCTCTACCAGTCGGTGATCGGTGAGCGCGAGGTCCGTGACACCCTCGCCGGGATCCGGGCGGCGGGCAGCGAGGTCGCGTACCTGCCGGTGGACATCACCGACGCCGCCGCGACCGCGGCCGCCCTGGCGCCGTACCGGGAGCGGGTCACCGGTCTGGTGCACGGCGCCGGCGTCCTCGCGGACCAGTTGATCAGCGCGAAGAAGGCGGCCGAGATCGACCGGGTCTTCGCCGTCAAACTCGGCGGTCTGCGCTCCGTGGTGGCCGCGGTACCGGCCGAGCGGCTGCGTCACGTGGTGCTCTTCTCGTCGGTCGCCGGGTTCTTCGGCAACCACGGGCAGTCCGACTACGCGATGGCCAACGAGGTGCTGAACGCCTGGGCCGCCACGTTCAAGCGCAGCCACCCCGAGGCCCACGTCACGGCGCTGAACTGGGGCGCCTGGGACAGCGGGATGGTGTCGCCGCAGATCAAGGCGGTGTTCGAGGAGCGCGGCATCACCCTCATCCCGGAGGACACCGGAACCCGGCTGTTCACCGAGCAGTTCGCGCCCGAGCGGTCCGGTGACGTGATCACGGTCCTCGGCCCGACCACTCCCCTGTCGGCGCCGGAGCACACCGCGCCCACGGCCCCGGTCGTCCTGGAGCGGGACCTGTCCGGCCTGGCCGGCGAGCCGCTGGTCGCCGACCACGTGATCGGGGACGCTCCGGTGCTGCCCGCGGCCGCGGCCCTCGGCTGGGCCGCGGGCGCCGTCGAGCGGCTGACCGGCGCCGCGGTCGCGGAGATACGGGACTTCGTGATCCACAAGGGCGTGGTCTTCGACGGCGGCCTCGACGGCAGCCGCTTCCAGCTCTCCGTCGACCCGACGCCGGACGGCGCCGAGGCGGACGTGGCGATCCGGTCGGTCACCGGTGACGGTGCCGTACGCCCGCACTACGCGGCCCGCGTGCTTCTGCGCGCCGCCGCCGGACAGCGGCCCGGGCCCCTGACCGGCCTGCCCGCCCTGGGCGGCGGCAGCGACGCCCAGGTCTGCTACGCCGACGGCACCCTCTTCCACGGCCCGTCCCTGCGCGGCCTGCGCCGGGTGCTGGAGTCCGGCGAGGCCCGGCTGGTCGTCGAGTGCGCCCTGCCCGAACACCGGCCCGCCGGCGGCGCGTTCACGAGCGACCGGTACGCGCCCGGCACCGCCGATCTGCTGCTGCAGGCCGCGCTGGTGTGGATGCGCCGGTACCGCGACACGGCGAGCCTGCCGATGTCGGTGGGGCGGGTCGACCTGTACGAGGCGCTGCCGGACGGCGGACCGTTCGTCGTGGTGGTGGAGCCGGTGTCGGCGAACGGTACGACCGCGAGTCTCACGGTGACGGCGTGCGCCCCGGACGGACGGGTGCTGTCCCGGTTCACCGACGTCTCCCTCGTGTCCACCCCGCAGCTGGCCGCCAAGTTCGCGGGCCGCTGAGCCGACATACGGACCGCCGGTCCCGGCGGGCGGCCTCCCCGACCGCCCGCCGGGACCGGCACCTTGGAGGAAGCAGCTGCTATGCACAAGTTCGCCATCGTCGGGATCTCCTGCCTGTTTCCGGGCGCCCGGACCCCCGAGGAGTTCCGGCAGAACCTCCTCGGCGGCACGGACAGCCGCCGGGACGGAGGTACGGAGGTCTTCGGACCGGAGCCCGACGAGCGTGACCTCGACCCCCGCCACCGCATCACCTCCCGCCGGGGCGGGTTCATCACCGACTTCGCGTTCGACCCGGCCGGCTACCGGCTGGACCCCGGGTATCTGGCCCGGCTCGACCGGATCTTCCACTGGTCGATGTACGCCGCCCGGGAGGCGCTGCGGGACTGCGGCCTGGCCGGCGACCCGGCGACCCTGGCCCGTACCGGCCTGGTCATGGGCAACTACTCGTTCCCGACGCCCACTTCGGCCCAGGTCAGTGTTCCGCTGGCGCAGGAGGCCGTGCTGGCCGGTCTCGGCCGGGTGCTCGACGGGCTGCCCGGCGCGCGTCCGCTGGTCGACCGGGACGCCCTGGTGCCGGAGAACCTGCGGGTGAGCGGCTCGCCCGCGGCCGTCACCGCGGCCGCCCTCGGGCTCGGCGGGCCGCGCTACTGCCTGGACGCAGCCTGCTCGTCGGCGCTGTACGCGCTCAGCCTGGCCTGCGGGCATCTCGCGGCGGGCGAGGCGGACGTGGTGCTGGCGGGCGGCGTCTGCGCGCCCGATCCGACGCTGATCCATCTGTCCTTCTCCGATCTGCACGCCTACCCGGAGAACGGGTTCAGCCAGCCCTTCGACAGCCGCTCCGGCGGGATCGTCACCGGTCAGGGCGCCGGCATGGTCGCAGTCAAGCGGCTGGCGGACGCGCTGCGCGACGGCGACCGCATCCACGCCGTCGTGGACGGCATCGGCCTGTCCAACGACGGCACGGGCCGGCACCCCTTGGTGCCGCGCAAGTCCGGCCAGCTGGACGCCCTGTCGCGGGCCTACGCGAGCGCGGGCGTCGACCCGGCCGACATCGACTACCTGGAGTGCCACGCCACCGGTACGCCGATCGGGGACGCGACCGAGGCCGAGTCCGTCGCCGAGTTCTTCGGCGCGCACGGCGGGGTGCCGCTGCTGGGGTCGGTCAAGGGCAACATCGGGCATCTGCTGACCGTCGGCGGGCTGAGCAGCCTGCTCAAGGTCGTCCTGGCCATGCAGGACGGTACGATCCCGGCGACCATCGGCGTGGAACAGCCGGTCACCTCCGCGGACGGCGGGGTCGGCGCGGGGACCTTGGTGCGTGCCGCCCGGGTCTGGCCCGAGGGACCGGGGCCGCGCCGGGCAGCGGTGTCCGCCTTCGGGTTCGGCGGCACCAACGCGCACGTCGTGCTGTCGGCGGCGCCCGACGCGACCGCCGCGCAGGCTCCGCCGGCCCCCGCCGCGCTCCCCGCCCTGGATGTCGTAGGCCTCGGTGCGCACTTCGGGTCGCTGGAGTCCGTGGACGCCTTCGAGCGTGCGGTGCACAAGGGCGAGCACGATCTGCGGCCGCTGCCCGAGCACCGCTGGCGGGGCCTGGACCGCACCGACGGCGGCACCCTGGAACAGGCGGGCCTCACCGGGGACGCGCTGCGCGGGGCCTTCGTGGACGGGGTCGAGGTCGACCCGGCCGAACTGCGGGTGCCGCCGTCGGACCTGCGCATCTACAACCCCCAGCACGCGGTGCTGACCAAGGTCGCCGACGAGGCGCTGCGCGACGCCGGGTACCGGCTCGGTGCCGGGGCGCGCGACACCCCCGAGCCGCGCCGGGTCGCCGTGGTGGTGGTGACCGAGATCGAGCCGTACACGCACGCCCGGCTGAGCCGGTACGGCCTCGGGGCGTTCCTGCGCCGCGAGTTGGACCGGGCGGGTGTCCGGCTGACCGAGGAGCAGCGGGCCGCGCTCACCGAGGTGGCCCGGGACGCCGTGGTGGACCCGATCGGCGCCAACGAGGTGCTCAGCTACATCGGCAACGTGATGGCCGGACGGGTCTCCTCGCGCTGGAACCTCACCGGACCGTCGTTCACCGTGTCCGGCGACGGCGCCGGCCTGGCCGAGGCGCTGCAGGTCGCGCGGCTGCTGCTGCTCGACCCGGACCTGGAGGCGGTGCTGGTCGGCGCGGTCGACCTGGCGGGCTCGGCGGAACTCCTGCTGACCCGGCCGGAGTTGTCCGGCGAGCCGGGGCTCTCCTTCAACGAGGGCGAGCGGGGACGGCGGGTCGGCGAGGGCGCCGGAGCGCTGGTCGTCACCCGCGCGGACTCGGCTCCCGGCCGGGTGCACGCCCGTATCGACGGTCTTGCCGTGCGGTACGCGCCGGCGTCCGGCTCGATGCCCGACGCGGTCGCCGCGCCGCTCGCCGAGGCCGCGGAGGCGGCCCTGGCCGAAGCCGGCGTGGCAGCCGCCGAAGTGGGCTATCTGGAGGCCCACGCGGGCGGCACCGCCGAGGCCGACCGGACCGAGATCGACGCGTTGGCGCGGGTGTACCGCGCGGACGCCGGCGCCACCGCACTGGGCAGCGTCAAGGCGCAGCTCGGCGACGCCGGCTGTGCGGCCGGTGTGGCCGGGCTGATCCGGACCGTGCTGTGCCTGCGGCAGGCGTATCTGCCCGGCACGCGGGGCTGGCGCCGCCCCGAGGACGACCTGGCGGACGCCTTCGCCGCGTCCGCCTTCTACGTCCCCGACGCCTCTCGCCCCTGGCTGCGGGAGCGGGCGGACAGCCGCCGGCACGCCGCCGTGAGCATCCGGGGCGCCTCGGGCTCGCACGCCCACGTGGTCCTCTCCTCCGTGCCCGGCGCCGAGCGTCCGCGTCCGACGGCCGACTGGTCGCGGGCGGGCGGGCCGGTGCTGCTGGCCGTCGCCGCGGACACGCCGGACGGGCTGGTCGCCGAGGCCGGCCGCTACCGCGCGCTGCTCGCGGACGGCGCCGATCCGCGGGCGCTGGCGCGGGAGGCGGCGGACGGGCTCGACGGGCGGCGGCTGCGGATCGTCCTCGTCGGCCGGGACCGCGAAAGTCTGTTGCGGCAGCTGGAGTTGGCGATCCGGGACGTGCCCGGGGCGCACGCCGAGGGCAGGGAGTGGGCCACCCCGGCCGGCTCCTTCTTCACCCCGCGGCCGCTCGGCCCCGAGGGGCGGGTCGCGCTCGTCTACCCCGGCGCCTTCAACAGCTATCCGGGGCTCGGCGCCGACCTCTTCCGGGCCTTCCCGTCCCTGCTGGACCGCTTCGAGCGACAGGCCGCCGAGCCGGCCCGGATGCTGCGGGCCGCCCAGCTGTACCCGCGGACCCTGGAGGCCCTCGACCGGCGCGCTCTGATGCGGCTGGAGGAGAGCCTCGGCGACGACGTCCCGTTCATGCTCGCCACCGGCACCAGTTTCGCCATCCTCTACACCACGCTGGTGCGCGAGGTACTGGGCATCACCGCGCACGGCGGGTTCGGCTACAGCCTCGGCGAGTCCAGCATGCTGTTCGCGACCGGCGGCTGGGATCCGGCCGGGCGTAGCGACTCGCTGATCAGCGACAGCCCGATCTTCCGGAACCGCCTGTGCGGACCGCGCCGTACCGTACGGGACCTGTGGGGGCTGCCCGAGGAGACCCCCGACGGGGACGTGTGGGCGTCCCACGTCCTGCTGACGTCCGCCGAGCCCGTGCGCGAAGCCCTCGCCCGCTACGACCGGGTCCACCTCACCCATGTGAACACCCCGCGCGAGCTGGTGATCGCCGGTGATCCGGCGCAGTGCCGGGCGCTGATCGAGGAGTTGGGCTGCCCCGCCGCCCGCTCCCCCGTCAACGTGGTCATGCACTGCCCGGTCGTGGACCCCGAACTCGACGGCCTCGCCCGGATGAACGACTATCCCATGGGCTCCTTCGGGGATCTGGAGCTGTTCAGCGCCTACGACTACCAGCCGCTCCCGGCCGAGCTGCTGGCCGAGTCCCCGCGGCGCATCGCGCACACCCTGCGTTCGACGATCGACTTCCCCCGGCTGGTGCACGCGGCGTACGAGCGCGGCTACCGCTACTTCATCGAGGTGGGGCCCGGCGCGACCTGCTCCCGCTGGATCCGGGACACCCTCGGCGACGCCCCGCACGTGGCCGCCTGCGTGGACCGCCGGGGCGTCCCGGCCACCACACCGCTGGCCCACCTGACGGCCCGCCTCGCCGGCCACGGCCTCCCGGTGAACCTCACCGCCCTCCAGGACCCGGCCCCGGCCCCGTCCGACCGCCCCGCCCGGCGTCTCCCTCCGGTCCGACTGGGCCGCGGCGAGCCCATCCCGACCCGCATCACCCGCGAGGCGACCAAGGCCCTGGCCACCGTCGCACCCACCGCTCCGGCCCATGGGGCCCACGCGGCAGCGGCGCCCGGCCCGGCCGGTGAAGCGCCCGGGTCCTTCCCCGCTCCCACCCGCCCGACGGCCGCAGCACTCCGCGCATCCACCGGCCCTGCGAGCACGGGTACCGCGGCCACCCCCGGCCCTGCCCACCCGTCAGATGCAACAACCGCAAGCCTCGCCGGCTCCGCCGGCCCGCCGAGCACAGGCACCACGGCCACCCCCGCACCCACACCCGCACGCACGCCCGTTGACGCGCGCGCAGCCCGCCCCGCCCCTGCCCACTCGGCCGATGACCCGGCCTCGCCCCTCTCCATCCCGCCCCGCCCGGCGAGTTCGGGGACCGCGGCCGCACCCGCAGGCCTGCCCGCCGCCGCTCACCCGACGAGTGCGGGGAGCACGGCCACCCCCGCAGCCCTGCCCGGTGACGTTCCCGCGGCCCGGCACGGCCGACACCCTCAGCCTGCCGGTCGCGACGCCCAGGTCACCGCCGCGGCCCTGCCCGCCGGGGTCCCCGAACCCGCCGTACCCGTCCTTTCCGTATCGCCGGAGGAGCCCGCCGCCATGCCTGCCGACCCGACGCTGGAGATCTCCGAGGTGATCACCTTCGACGGGGATCCGATCACGGCCCTGCCCTGGGGTGCCCCGCAGCCTCCCGCGGCCGTCGGCCCGACCGTGTCCTCCCCGCCTCCGGCCACCCCGCCCGTCCAGCCGTCGTACCCCCAGACACCCTCCGGCCAGGGCCGGCGACCCGCCGCCGGTCTGATCCACGACCTGCGCCAGGAGATGCTCGCCGCGCACGGCGTGGTGATGGAGACCCACCGGGTGCTCCAGGCGGCGACCCTGGAGCGGGCCGAGGCCCTGCTCGATGCGACGGCGCCCGCCGCGGCTCCGCCTCCCGTGGCGCCCCTCCCCGTTGTCGAGCGCACCGCTCCCCCGGCCCTGCCCGCCGCCCAGCCCCAAACCCCGGCCCCGGCCCCGGCTCGCGAGGGCGTCATCTGGGACGAAGCCGACCTGCTCGAGTTCGCGACCGGCTCCGTGGCCAAGGTGTTCGGGCCCCAGTTCGCCCAGATCGACACCTTCGCCGCCCGCGTCCGGCTGCCCGCACCGCCGTACCACTTCGTCACCCGGGTCACCGAGCTGGACGCCGAGCCCGGGGTGCTGAAGCCCTCCCGCATCACCACGGAGTACGACGTGCCGGAGGACGCCTGGTACGCCGTCGACGGCGGGGTGCCGCCGGCGGTGACCGTGGAGTCCGGGCAGTGCGACCTGCTGCTGGTCAGCTATCTCGGGATCGACTTCCGCAACAAGGGCGAGCGGGTCTACCGGCTGCTCGACAGCTCGCTGATCTTCAAGGGCGGGCTGCCCACGACCGGCCAGACGCTGCGCTACGAGATCTCCATCGACCGGTTCGTCCACCAGGGCGACACCACGATCTTCTTCTTCAGCTACGACTGCTTCGCGGACGGCGAGCTGATCCTCCAGCTCCGCGACGCCTGCGCCGGGTTCTTCAGCAAGCAGGAGCTGGCGACCCCGCTCGGTGTCGTCCTCTCCGACAAGGACCGGGCCCGCCGCGCCGCGCTGCCCAAGGGCACGTTCAAGCCGCTGGCCTACGCCCGCAAGCACCGACTGGACGCCCACGACCTGGAGTTGCTCGCCCAGGGCCGCCCCGGGGACGTGTTCGGACCCGAACACGCGCAGGACCCCGGCCTCAACCCGGCGCTGCGCCTGCCGGACGAGCGGCTGCGGATGGTCGACGAGGTCACCGTCGACCGCAAGGGCGGCCCCTGCGAGCTGGGCCTGATCACCGCCGTCAAGCGGCTTCAGCCGGACGCCTGGTACTTCACCTGCCACTTCCCGGACGACCCGGTGCTCGCCGGTTCCCTGATCGCCGAGGGAGCCGTGCAGCTGCTGCAGATCTACCTGATGCACCAGGGCCTGCACCTCACGCTCCCGGACGCCCGCTTCCAGACCGTCACCGACCGCCGGATCGATGTCCAGGTGCGCGGCCAGGTCACCCCGAAGGACGCCGAGATCCGCTACGAGGTGGAGGTCACCGAGCTGACCCTGCTGCCCCGGCCCACGGTGATCGCGGACGTCCTGGTGTACCTCGGGGACAAGCCGGTGGTCCGGATGCAGAACCTCGGCCTGCAGATCGTGGAGAAGCCCGGGACGCCGTACCGGCCGGAGACCGGCGGTGTGCCCGAGTTCCTCGGCCGGCGCAACCGCGGCGGCGAGCCGGCGATGATCAACGAACTGCACCTGGCCCACTCCGCCAAGGGTCTGCTGGACATGGCGATGGGCCCGGAGTTCGAGATCTACCGCACGAGCCGCGCGCCCTACATCCCCAACGGCGACTTCCAGTTCGTCGACCGGGTCATGTCGCTCACCGGCACCCGCGGCGACCTGAGCCCCGGCTCCGAGATGGTCACCGAGTACGACTCGCCGGACGACGCCTGGTACTACGCGCAGAACTCCTCGCCGTACATGCCGAACTGCGTGTACATGGAGTCCTCGCTGCAGGCCGCCATCTTCCTCGGCTACTACCTCGGCGCCACCCTCCGGCAGCCCGAGGAGGAGTACGCCATCCGCAACCTCGACGGCCGCGCGACCCTGGTGAAGGACATCGACCTGCGCGGCAAGACCGTTCGGCACCACTCGAAGCTGCTCATGACGAGTGTCGTCTCCGGTGCGGTGCTGCAGAACTTCTCGTACGAACTCAGCGCGGACGGCGAGGTGTTCTACACCGGCGAGTCGCTGTTCGGGTACTTCAACGCGGCCGCGCTGTCCAACCAGGTCGGTCTCGACAGCGGCACCTACGTCAAGCCGTGGATCGAGGCGGAGACCCCGGCCGCCGGGCGGGTCAGGCGCATCGAGCTGGCGGGCGGTGCGGCGCCCGCCTTCCGCGACGCCTCCGGAGGCGAACTGCACCTGCCCGGCGGCCGGTTCGACCTGGTGGACCGGGTCGACCTGGTCGCGGACGGCGGCCGGTTCGGCGCCGGTTACGTGCACGGCTTCCGCAGCATCCGGCCCGACGAGTGGTACTTCGACTGCCACTTCCACCGCGACCCGGTGATGCCCGGCTCCCTCGGTGTCGAGGCTGTGCTGCAGGCCATGCGCCTGTTCGTGCTGGAGCAGAACCTCGCCGAGGGCATGACCCGGCCCCGGTTCGCGATGGCCACCGGGGTGGAGATGTCCTGGAAGTACCGGGGCCAGATCCTGCGCGACGACCGCGAGTTGTTCTTCGACGTGCACATCAAGGAGGTCCGCCGGGAAGCGGACCGTCTGCTGCTGATCGCCGACGCGGACCTGTGGAAGCCGGGCCTGCGCATCTACGAACTCACCGACGTGGCCATCGAGGTCCGCCCCGACGCCGGCTGACGTCCGGCACAGCCGAGGAGCACTGTTGTCCATGAGCACCCCCCAGGCCCCCCTCCGCTGGTACGGGGACGGGTATCCGAGCGTGGACCCGGCCGGGATCAACCAGGTCCTGAGCCGGGTGGAAGAACCCTGCTTCATCGTGTCCACGGCCCAGGGCGTCGGCGCCGTCGCCGGCGGCACGGCCGCCCCGGGCGGGGACGGTCCCGGCGTCCTGGCCGCCGCCCCGGCGCTGCCCCCGCAGCGGCTCGGCTCGGCCGGCTTCCGTGCCGCGCACGGTGTGCGGCAGTCGTACATGGCCGGTGCGATGGCGGGCGGCATCGCCTCCGCCGACCTGGTGATCGCGCTGGCCCGGCAGGGCTTCCTCGCCTCGTTCGGCGCGGCCGGCCTGCTGCCGGAGACCATCGGGAAGGCGCTGGCCCGGTTCGCGGCCGAGATCCCCGGTCTGCCGTACGCCGTCAACCTGATCCACAGCCCGAGCGAGGACCGGCTGGAGCGCGAGGCGGTCGAGCTGTTCCTGCGCGGCGGCGTGCGCTGCGTGGAGGCGTCGGCGTTCATGGGGCTGACCCCGCATCTGGTCCGCTACCGGCTGGCCGGACTCCGGCAGGACCCCTCGGGGCGGGTGGTGGCCGAGAACCGGGTCATCGCCAAGGTGTCCCGGGCCGAGACCGCCGAGCGGTTCATGCGCCCCGCCCCGGCCGCCCTGGTCGACACGCTGCTGCGGGACGGTCTGGTCACCGCCGAGCAGGCGCGGCTCGCGCATCTGCTGCCGCTCGCCGACGACATCACCGTGGAGGCGGACTCCGGCGGGCACACCGACCGCCGACCGCTGCCCGCGCTGTTCCCGGTCATCCTGCGGGTGCGCGACCAGATCCAGCGCGAGCACCGCTACGCCACCCCGATCCGGGTCGGCGCGGCCGGCGGCCTCGGCACCCCGACGGCGGTGGCCGCCGCGTTCGCCATGGGCGCCGCCTATGTGGTGACGGGTTCCGTCAACCAGTCCTGTCTGGAGTCCGGCACCTCCCCGGCCGCCCGCGAGCTGCTCGCGCAGGCGGACGTCACGGACTGTGCGATGGCTCCGGCGGCCGACATGTTCGAGATGGGCGTGGAGCTGCAGGTGCTGCGCCGGGGCTCGATGTTCGCGATGCGGGCCCAGCAGCTGTACCGGCTCTACCAGGCGTACGACGGCATCGAGGCGCTGCCCGCCGAGGAGCGGGCGCGGCTGGAGGCGCAGATCTTCCGGCGTCCGCTGGAGGACGTCTGGCAGGAGTGCGTCCGGTACTTCACCCGGCGTGACCCCGAGCAGCTGGCCCGGGCGGCGGACAGCCCCAAGCGCCGGATGGCGCTGGTGTTCCGCTGGTACCTGGGCATGGCCTCGCGCTGGGCGGTGACCGGCGAGGCCGACCGGTCGGCCGACTACCAGATCTGGTGCGGCCCGGCGATGGGCAGCTTCAACGCCTGGGTGTCCGGCAGCTATCTGAAGACCCCGGAGAACCGGACGGTGGCCGATGTCGCCCACCACCTGATGCGCGGGGCGGCCTTCCACACCCGGATCGCCCAGCTGGCCACGGCGGGCGTGACCCTGCCGTCGGCGGCGGCCGACTACCGCCCGGTCCCGCTGGAGCTGCCCGCCCTGACGGAGGCCGTGTGATGGGGGCGCTGACACCCGAGTCGGTGGAGGAACTCCTCGGCGATCCGGAGGACCCGGGCAATCCGTACGGGTTCGCCGCGGCGGTCGCCCGGGACGAGGCCGACGCCCACCCGGACGAGCTGTGCGACCGGCTGGTCGCGGCGGGCTTCCATCTCAACTACCTGCCGAAGGAGTGGGGCGGCTCGTTCGAGTCGTTCGACCGCAGCCTGACCCTGGTGCGCGCGGCGGCCCGGCGGGACGTGAACGTGATGCCGGGCACCATGTTCGGCATCATCGCGGCCACCTGTCTGCAGCTGCACGGGGACGAGGACCAGCGGAGCCTGACGGCGGACATCCTCACCCGGGGCGGCACGGTGGCGTTCGCGCTGACCGAGGCCGAGCACGGCAGCGACCTGCTGTCGGGCGAGGTGCGGCTGGACGACGACGGGCTGCTGCACGGCGAGAAGTGGATGGTCGGCAACGGCCTGAGCTGCGAGGCCGTCTACGTGATGGCCCGAACCGGCGCCCGCGGGCCGGGCGCGTTCTCCGCCTATCTGCTGGACGCGGACTGGGCCGAGCGCCACGGTCTGGTCCGGGAGCCGGCCGCCCGTACCGGCGGCATGCGGGGCGTGGACACCGCGCGGCTGCGCTTCGCCGGCCTCCCGGTCCCCGGGCACGCCCTGGTGGGCAAGGTCGGGGAGGGTCTGGAGGTGGCCGTCCTCGCCCAGCAGGCGGTGCGGCTGATGAGCATGGCGGGCAGCCTCGGCTGCGCGGACACCGCGCTGCGCCTGGCCCTCGGCTTCGCCGCCGAGCGCCGGGTCGCGGGTGCGCCGCTGCTCGACGTGGCCCATCCGCGCCGGGACCTGGCCGTCGCCTCGGCGGCGCTGCTCGCGGCCGACGCGGTGGCGCTGGCCGCCGCGCGGGGCGTGCATGTCGTACCGGAGGTGTTCAGCGTCTGGGCGCTCGCGGCCAAGCACGTGGTCGCGGAGGCCACGGACGATCTGGTCCGGCGCTGCGCGGCCGTGCTCGCCACCCGCGCGGTGCTGCGCGAACAGGCGCCCGGCGCGGGCATGTTCCAGAAGATCCAGCGGGATGTGGCGGTGGTCCGGGTGATCGACGCGAGCCCGCTGGCGAACCTGCGCGCCTACGCGGCCCAGATCCCGACGCTGGTCACCCGTGAGGAGGCGCCCGCCGCGGACACCGTGCACCGCGTCTTTGCGCTGGACGCGGAGCTGCCGTCGTACGACCCCACGCGCCTCGACCTCGTCGCCCGCGGCGCGGACCCCGTCCTCGGCGCCCTGCCGGGGGTCGCCGCCGACGCCCTGGAGCAGCTGGGCGACGACCCGGCCGCGGCCCTGGTGCGCCGGCTCGGCGGTGCCGTGACCGGGCTCGGCCCGCGGGCGGCCGCCGTACGGCAGCGGGACGCCGATCCCAACGCGCTGGTGGACCTGGCCGAGCGGTACGCGTGGGTGCACGCGGCCGCCGCCTGTCTGCACCTGTGGTGGCACAACCGCGACCGGTCGCTGTACGGCGCCGAACCGGGTGCCACCGGCTGGCTGCGGGCGACGCTCGCCTATCTGCTGGCCCGCGCCGAGGGCGTGGACCCGCGCCGCCACGGCCCCGACCTGCTGCCCGCCCTCGACACCACGCCGGCGCTCGTCCGGTCCGGGCGGCTGATGACCGCCGTGCCGGTGCGTCTCGCTTCCGCCTCTCACCCGATGGAGGACTCCTGATGTCCCAGGCCGAGTTGACCGAACTGGCCGAGCGGCTCGAGCAGTACCTCGGCGATCCGCACGACCCGGAGAGCCGGATGTCGTTCGCCGAGGTGCTCGACCACGACGAGCGCGACGCCTTCCCGTACGGGTTCGTCAGTCTGCTGCGCCGCTGGGGGTTCCTGGACTACGGGCTGCCCGCCGAGCAGGGCGGCAAGGCCGGCAACCCGGAGACCGGGTTCGCGCTGATGCGGCTGGTGGCGCGGCGCGACGGGGCGACCGCCATCGCGCTCGGGCTGACCAACGCCGCGTTCACCCCGCTGTGGATCGCGGGCACCGACGAGCAGAAGCGGCGCCAGATCGACGCCGTCCACCAGGGGGTCGGGCTCGCCTGGGGGCTGTCCGAGGCCGCGCACGGCAGCGATCTGCTGAGCAACGAGGTCGTGGCGGAGCGGGTGGAGGGTGGCTACCGGCTCACCGGCGAGAAGTGGCCGATCGGCAACGCCACCTTCGCCGACCGGATGGTCGTCTTCGCGCGCACCGGGCCGCGCCAGGGCGCCGGGGACTACTCGATCCTCGTGGTCGACAAGTGGCGGGCCGAGGCCGAGACGGTCCGCGAGACGCCCCTGCTGAAGCTGCACGGCGTACGGGCCCTGGACCTGAGCGGGCTGCGGTTCGACGGCGTCTTCGTCCCGGAGTCGGACCTGGTCGGGGCCGAGGGGCAGGGCCTGGAGATCGCCCTGAAGACCAGCCAGACCGCACGCCTGGTCATCCTCAGCCTGGCCCTGTCGGGCGTGGACACCTCGCTGCGCACGGCGCTGGAGTTCGCCCAGGACCGGGTGCTGTTCAACCGTCCGGTCGTCGAAGTGCCGTACACCGGGCGTCAGTTGGCGGAGTCCTTCGCCGATCTGATGGTGGCGGACGCGGTGTGTCTCGGCGCCGTCCGCAGTGTCCAGGCCTCGACCGGGCAGGTGAGCGTCTTCTCCTCGGCCGCCAAGTACCTGGTGCCGACCCTGCTGGAGGAGACCCTGGGCCGGCTGAACGTGGTGCTCGGGGCCCGTGTGTTCCTGCGCACCCACCCCCGCTTCGGCATGCACCAGAAGATGCTGCGCGACATCCTGGTGACCAACATGGCCGACGGGAACACCGTCGTGAACCTGCGCAACATCGGCCACCAGCTGGGCGCGCTGCTGGAGAAGGGCCGCAGTGCCGACGCCGAGGTGCGCGCCGAGGCGGCCGAGCGGGTGGCCGTGCTGTACAGCATGGACGCCGAACTCCCGGTGTACCGGCCCGCGTTGCAGGAGCTGTCCAACCGGGGCCTGGACGACGCGGTGCTGGCCGCGCCCGACTCGCTGATCCGGCTGCGGGTGCTCGCCGACCGGGCCGCCGACAAGGACCGGGACAGGCTGCTGCTGGCCGCCGACCTGGCGACCGAACTGCTCGGCCGGCTGCTGCCGTTGGAGGAGCGGGCGGACCGGCTGCGCGCCGAGCTGGGCCGCGGCTTCGCGCACTCGGCCGAGCTGTTCGACCTGGCCAAGGAGTACTGCCTGGTGCACGCCGCCGCCGCGTGTGTGCACACATATGTCCACTCGCACGGCCTGATGGCCGAACCGCTGCCGAGCCCCTCGCTGCTCCTCCTCCAACTGGAGCGGATCAACAGGCAGTTCCACCCGTACGAGGCCTACCGTGACCCGGCCGCCGTGGACGAGGTCCTCGCCGTGCTGACCCGGCTGCACGACGACAACCGGCTGCTGTCGCACTGGCCGATCACGCTGGCCGAGCGGACCGCGCCCACGGAGGGAGCCCGGTGCGCGGAAGCCCGCTGACGCGCGCCGACGCGGGGCCGGACGCGGGAGCGGCCGATCTGTGGACGCTGCCCGAGCACCGGGTGCCGGAGCTGGCCGCGCGGCTGGGCGGTCCGGAGCTGCTGGCCCCGGACGAGCGCACCCGTCACGACCGGCTGCTGCGGACCGGCTCCCGGCGCCGCTTCCTGGGCGGGCGGCTGCTCGCCCGGCTGGCCCTGAGCACCCGCACGGGGCTGCCGCCGGACACCTGGCGGTTCGTCCGCGGTGCGAACGGACGCCCGGAGCCGGTCCCGAACAGCGCCGGGCTGCGCTTCAACCTGTCGCACACGGACGGTCTGATCGTCTGTGTGCTCACCCGGGGGCGCGGCTGCGGTGCGGACGTGGAGCGCGTCCCCTTCGACGCGGAGAAGACGCGTCTGCTGAACGCCTTCCTGGGCCCGGCCGACCCCGACCTGACCACGAGCGAGCGGTGGGTGCTGGCCGAGGCCTATCTCAAGGGGGTGGGCGTCGGTCTCGCGGGGGGTCTGAAGGACCTCCGCTTCCGGCACCAGGGCGGCGGGCGGTTCGGCGTCGCCGACGGGCGCCGGCCGGACCTGGCGCGCCGCTGGCGGCTCGACCTGCTGCGCCCCTCCGCGCACCACCTCGTGGCCGTGGCGACCGAGGGCGGCGGCACCCTGCGCCGGCGCGAGCCCGGCACCGCTGTCTCCCGCACTCCGCTCCCCTCCCTCACCTCCCCCACCGCCCTCACCTCCCTCACCTCCCTCACCTCCCTTCCCGACCTTCTGCGACCGTAAGGACCTGCCATGTCCCAGCACACGCCGACCGTCGCCGTGATCGGCGCCGGCCCCGCCGGTCTGTCCGCCGCCTACCATCTGCGCGACCGGGCCCGGATCACCGTCTTCGAGCGCGAGGACCGTCCCGGCGGCCACGCCAACACCGTGGAGGTCGAGGAGAGCGGGCACGTGCTCGGCCTGGACACGGCGTTCATCGTCTGCAACCGGCGCTTCTACCCGCAGCTGACCGCGTTCTTCGACCAGCTCGGCGTCGACACCGTCCCGCATCCGGGCGGCTTCACCTTCTTCGACCTGGACAGCGGGCTGGAGTACGGCACCGAGGAGCTGGAACTCGACGAGGGCGCGATCGAGGCGCGCTACGCGGCCGAGTACCCCGGGTTCCCGGACGTCTGGCGGGAGGTGCGCCGCTTCCACGAGGAGAGCCGGCGGGACTTCGTCCGCGGCCGCGCCGACATGTCGATGGGCGACTACCTCGACCAGGGCGGATACAGCGAGGAGTTCCGCCACTCGTATCTGATCCTGCTCTGCTCCGCCGTCTGGTCGGTGCCGGCCGAGCTGGTCTGGGAGATGCCGGCGGCCACGGTCATCGCGTTCTTCGTGGGCCACGACGAGGGCGGCCTCGGCGGCCGGCGGGTGGACTGGCGCACGGTGGGCGGCGGTTCGATCTCCTACGTGCGCAAGGCGCTCGCGGCGATCGGCCCCGACCTCAGGGTGTCCTCGCCGGTCACCGCCGTACGCCAGGAGGCGGACGGGGTCACCGTGACCACCGCCGCCGGCTCCGAGCGGTTCGACCACGCGGTGCTGGCCACGCACGCGGACGAGGCGTTCGCCCTGCTGCAGAACCCCACGAGCGCCCAGCGGGCCGCCCTGGAGGGCGTCCGCTACAGCAGGTCGCGCGTGACGCTGCACACCGACCCGACGCTGATGCCCGGCGACGCCGGGAGCTGGCGGGCCTGGAACTACGGCAAGGTCCAGGTGGACGGCGCGACCCGCTGCTTCGTCACCTACTACCTGAACCGGCTGCAGGACTTCGAGGCCGAGCGGGACTACTTCGTCACCCTCGACCCGCCCCGCCCCCTCGACCCGGAGACGGTCATCCGCGAGTTCGACTACACCCATCCGGTCATCGACATGGCGCTGCGCGAGCGGCAGTCCGTGATCTACGGCGCCAACGAGGGCACCCGGGTCAAGCTGGCCGGGTCGTACTTCCACTCCAAGCAGCTGGGCGCGGACCTGATCGGCTCCCACGAGGCCGCGTTCTCGGCCGGGGCGGAGGCCGCGGCCGAGATCCTGCGCGAGCTGTCCTGACCCGTCTCAGTGCTCGGTGTGCCGGCGCGCCGACTCGTTCTCCTGGGCCATGCGCCTGAGCGCCAGCAGCGCGGGCTCCAGGAGGACGGTCAGCAGCAGTGCGTGCTCGGCCAGCTCCAACGGGTCCTCGATGCCGTCCAGTTGGTCGAGATCGAGGACCGCGGTGCGCTCCGCGAGACGGGCGTACGGCAGCAAGGTGCGCCAGTCCCGCGGGACGCCCAGCGAGCGCAGCGAGGCCAGGGTCTCGGCGAGTGCGGCGCGGGCGGGCGCCGACTCGTGCACGTCCCAGCCCAACTCCTTGACCAGGGCGTCGACTTCGGACGCCTCCGGGGCCTGCTCGGCGGGCTCCTCGGCCAGCCGGATCGCGCCGAGGGCGAGGCCCAGGGTGAGGTGGGTGTCGCCGGTGTGCTGGTCCAGGACGTCGAGGAGGTCCCTGGTGGTGCTGACGGACAGCCCGCGCACACCGGTCAGCGCGCGGATCAGGCGCAGGCGGCGCAGGTGCTGCTCGTCGTACTCGGCCTGGGTGGCGGCGGTCTGCCGGCCGGCCGGAAGCAGGCCCTCACGGAGGTAGTACTTGATCGTCGTGACGGAGACGCCGCTGCGGCGGCTCAGTTCGGAGATACGCATCGGATCGGCTCCGCTCTTGAAAACTGGATACCTCTACTGTCTAACATAGATAGTAGAGGTATCCAATTTGGGTCCCTCCTCCTCGTCCTGCCTCTGAACCGAGAAGGCCGCAGCCATGCCGACCCTGCCCTGGACCACCGTCAACAAGCCCGCGCCGGATGCCGAGGCGTTCGTCATGGCGTCCCGTCTGGAGGTCCGCTCCCTCAAGGACGTACCGCGCTTCTTCCTGAAGTCCCTGGCCGCCTGGAGGCAGGTCTCCGGCGCGCCCGGAGCCTACGGCGCCTCGCTCATCGCCGAACCCTTCAAGCGCACCTTCTGGACGCTGTCCGCCTGGCAGGACAAGGACGCGCTCTACACGTACGCGCGGACCGAGCCGCACAAGTCGATCATGACCGGTCTGCGGCCCACGATGAAGCAGTCGGTCTTCACGTTCTGGCAGGTCCCGGCGGCGGACCTGCCCATCGACTGGTCGGACGCCAAGCGCCGGCTGGCCGAGCAGGACACCCACGCCTGACCCCCCGCTCACCCTCATCAGGAGACCCCCGTCATGACGCTGTCCGAAGAAAACCCGGTCCTCGACGATCCGGTCGTCGACGACCCGGGGCGCACGGGTCGGCGCGTTCCGCTCTGGCTCGCGATCGTCGCCTGCAGCGTGCCCATGTTCATGGTCGCGCTCGACAACCTGGTCGTCTCCACGGCCCTGCACACGCTGGCCGTCGACCTGCAGGCCGACACCCAGGAACTCCAGTGGTTCGTCAACGCCTACGTCCTCAGCTTCGCCTGCCTGCTGATGACGGGTGCCGCGCTCGGTGACCGGTTCGGCCGCCGGCGGGTGTTCGTGCTCGGCATCGTCGTGTTCACGCTGGCCTCCGCGGGCTGCGGACTGGCCGACACCAGCGCCCAGCTGATCACCTACCGCGCGATCCAGGGCTTCGGCGCGGCGGCCGTGATGCCGCTGTCGCTGACCCTGCTCTCCCAGGCCGTGCCGGACCGGATGCGCGGGCTGGCGCTGGGCCTGTGGTCGGGGATCAGCGGCCTGGCCGTCGCGATGGGCCCGGTGGTCGGCGGTGCGGTGGTCGACGGGCTGGACTGGCGATGGATCTTCTGGATCAACGTGCCGGTGGGCGTCGTCGCCGTCCCGCTCATCCTGCTGACGCTGCGCGAGAGCTCGCTGCCGGGGATCCGCCTCGACCTGGTCGGCATGCTGCTGGCCGCGGCCGGACTGTGCGCGGTGGTGTGGGGCATCGTGCACGGCGACACGGACGGCTGGAGTTCGGCGAAGGTGCTGGGTGCGTTCGCGGGGGGTGCCGTGCTGCTGGCCGTGTTCGTGCTGTGGGAGGCGAGGGCCGCGCAGCCGATGCTGCCCCTGTCGTTCTACCGGATACGGGCCTTCACCCTCACCAACCTCGTCTCCGCCGCGATGTACTTCGGCGTCTTCGGCTCGCTCTTCCTGCTCGCCCAGTACCTCCAGATCGTGCCCCCGCGGACCCCGCTGGAGGCCGGTGTGCGCACCCTGGCCTGGACGCTGATGCCGATGTTCGTCGCCCCCGTCGCCGGTGTGCTCACGAACAAGGTCGGCGGCGGCCGCCTGATGGCGCTCGGTCTGTTCCTGCAGGGGGTGGGCCTCGGCTGGATCAACCTGGTCGCGGACACCGACACCGCTTACTCGTCGCTGGTCGGCCCGATGATCGTCGCGGGCATCGGCATGGGCTTCGTGTTCGCTCCCACGGCCGCGGTGGTGCTCGCCTCGGTCGCCAAGGAGCACGCGGGCAAGGCCTCCGGCGCGAACACCACGGTCCGCGAGATCGGCGGGGCGCTCGGCATCGCCGTCCTCAGCACGGTGTTCGTGGCGCACGGCAGCACCCGCGGCCCGCAGGAGTTCGTCGACGGCCTGCACCCCGCGGTGTGGGTCGGCGTCGCCGTGGTCCTCGTCGGCGCCCTGTGCGCCCTGGGCATTCCGCGCCCGCGGAACACGGCGTCCGAGGAGGCGTGAACGCCTGAGACGCGTGCGGTCCGGCCGACCCGCTACGGGGGCCGGACCTCACGCGTCTCCGTAGGCCTCGCCGCCCAGCTCGAACCCGGCCGAGCCCGCCGTCACATCGGCCAGCCACCCGCGGAACGCGTCCACGTCGGCGTCCGGCAGACCGATCTCGATGGTGACGGCCTCGTCGTAGCGGACGTCCCGGACCTCGCGGCCGGTGGCGCGCAGATCGTTCTGGATCTTGCCGGCGCGCTGGTGGTCGACGGTCACCGTGGCCAGCCGGAAGCGGCGCCGGGTGAGCGTGCCGACCTCGTCCAGGGCCTCGCCGACCGCTCCGCCGTAGGCCCGGATGAGCCCGCCCGCGCCGAGCTTCACGCCGCCGTAGTACCGGGTGACAACGGCGACGACGTACCGCATGTCGCGGCGCAGCAGCATCTGCAGCATCGGGACTCCGGCGGTGCCGCCCGGTTCGCCGTCGTCGCTGGCCTTCTGCACGGACGCGTCGGCGCCGATGACGTACGCCCAGCAGTTGTGCGTGGCGTCGGCGTGCTCCTTGCGGACGGCCGCGATGAACTCCTGGGCCTCCTGCTCGGTGGCCGCGGGCGCGAGGGCGCACAGGAAACGGGAGCGGTTGATCTCGGTCTCGTGCACGCCCGCGCGGGCTACGGTGCGGTACTCGTCCTGCATCCCGTCAGCCTATGCGAGCGCCGGGCTACCCCTTCTCCTTCCGTCCGCGCGGGACGATGAACGACGTCAGCAGGGCGGTGCCCGGGGCCAGGGCCGGCCAGCCGGTGGCGCGCCAGGTCAGTACGGCGATCGCGGAGGTCGGGAACTTCGCGCGGACCTGCTCGACCGTGTCCTCCAGACCGTCCCCGGCCAGCTCCAGGACCAGCTCCTCCAACCCCGGGTTGTGCCCGACCAGCAGCAGCGTCTCCACCTCGCGCGGCGCCTCGCGCACGACCTCCAGCAGATCCGGTACGTCCGCCCCGTACAGCCTGCGGTCGTAGCGCACCGGCGGCGGCGTGCCCCACTGGGCGGAGGCCAGCTCCCAGGTGCGGCGGGCGCGTACGGCGGTGGAGCACAGGGCGAGGTCCGGCAGGCAGTCGGCCTCGGCGAGGGCGCGCCCGGCGGCCGGGGCGTCCCGCAGGCCGCGCGCCGCGAGCGGACGCCGGTGGTCCTCGACGCCCTCGGGCCAGGCGGACTTGGCGTGCCGCAGGACGACCAGCCGGCGCAGCGGGCCCATGCCCGCCCGCTCGATCATGCGAGGCTCCCGAGGTCACGGGCGAGGTCGAGGGCGAGCAGGCGGTCCGCGTACACATACGTCTCGAACCGCGCGCCGTCGGCCACGCCCGGCGCGCTCTCGAGATCCCGCAGCACAGCCAGCACCCCAGGCAGATCGAGATCGTCCTCCCACGCGGCCCGCAACCGCACCCGCACCGCATCGGGCACCGGCCGCGAGGGCTGCCGCGCCCACCCGGCAACGGCCCGCCGCCAGCGGGCGAGACGCTGCGCCGCCTCCCCGAGCCGGTCGTCATCCAGCCGCGCCGCGGTGTTCCGGGGGACGGAGAGAAGGGCGAGGCGGAGGGCGGTGGGATCGGCGAGGAGAGCGGGGAGGGCGGAGAGATCGAGAGGGGGCTGGTCGCCTGGCGAGCGGGGTGCGGGGGCCTCCCCGGCCGTGGGGGTGTCGGCCGTGCGCAGAGGCTCCGCACTGCCGAGCGGCGCCGTCCATACCGCCGGGGCGACCGTCAGCAGGGGGCCCTCGCTCGGCATGGGCGCGGTGTTCTCGGCCACCACGTGGATCACCTGGGCCTCGCCCAGCCCGGACGCGAGGTCGCGGCCGTCCTCGAAGGGGCGGATGGCGAGGGTGGTCGCGGCCGTGCGGAGTTCGGCGTGCCGACGGGGTGCGGTGAGGATCGTCCAGACGGGGGTGCCGCCGAGTTCCAGGGCGCGGACCAGGACGTCGGCGGTGAGCAGGACCCGCAGGGCCGTCAGGTCCAGGCCGGAGGCATAGGCCTCGATGCGGGTCAGGCCACGCCGGGCGGGCGCGGCGGCGACGGGCTCACCGGTTCGGGCGTCGAGGATGCGCAGCACGGCCCGAGCGTAGGCGTGCGGAGGGCCGTGCGCAGGCACCTTGCGCCGATTCCGGTCACCGTGGCGGGGTTTCCGGGGGAATCACCACCTGATGGGCACTGTTGCCCCGACGACAGTTCCCCGCAGCCCGAGGAGGCCGCCGTGTACGGCGACGAAGCGACGATCCGCAGGATTCTTACCGAGCTGGGTGACACCTGGGCCGTGGTCGGCCTGTCCGCCAACCAACGGCGGGCCGCGTACGGCGTGGCGCAGGTGCTGCAGCGCTACGGCAAGCGGATCGTGCCGGTGCACCCCAAGGCGGAGACGGTGCACGGCGAGCCGGGCTACGCCTCCCTCGCGGACATCCCCTTCGAGGTCGACGTCGTCGACGTCTTCGTCAACAGCGAGCTGGCCGGGGCGGTCGCCGACGAAGCCGTGGCCAAGGGCGCGAAGGCGGTCTGGTTCCAGCTCGGAGTCGTCGACGAGGCCGCCCACGAACGGGCCCAAGCCGCCGGTCTTGACATGGTCATGGACCGCTGCCCGGCGATCGAAATTCCCCTTCTGAGCTGACCTGTCTCACCTTCTTCTCACAATTCACAGCTGAATATTGACATTCGAGTCACCCTCTGACCTGTGTGAATGCCGAGCCCAAGAGGGGCAAGATCCAAGGTCAAGACTTCACCAAGGCTCTTTTGTCGGCACGGAAAGCGGCCCTACGGTGTGGCGCTGTTGTTCGTTAAGCCTGTGTTAAACGATCTGAGAGGCCACTTGACATGGTGAAAGTCGACCATGCAGCGCCCATAACCACGAAGGACCACGGCGGTCTGCGCCGTGACGTCGGCCTGATCGGTCTGATGTGGGCCTCCGTGGGCTCCATCATCGGCTCCGGCTGGCTGTTCGGCGCCGAGAAGGCGGTCGTGGTGGCGGGCCCCGCGGCGATCATCTCGTGGGTGATCGGCGCGGTGGCCATCGTGCTGCTGGCGCTGGTGCACGCGGAGCTGGGCGGCATGTTCCCGGTCGCCGGCGGCACCGCCCGCTACCCGCACTACGCCTTCGGCGGCCTGGCCGGCATGTCGTTCGGCTGGTTCTCCTGGCTCCAGGCGGCCACCGTGGCGCCGATCGAGGTCGAGGCCATGATCGGCTACGCCAAGCACTGGAGCTGGGCCGACGGGCTGCAGCGCACCGACGGAACGCTCACCGCCAGCGGCATCATCACCGCGGTGGTCCTCATGGCGGTCTTCGTCGCGGTCAACTTCCTGGGCGTCCGTGTCCTCGCCCACACCAACAGCGCCGCCACCTGGTGGAAGATCGCCGTCCCGCTCGCCGCGATCTTCGTCATCGCCATCGGCAACTTCCACCCGGGCAACTTCACCTCCGAGGGCTTCGCGCCGTTCGGCGCCAAGGGCATCCTCGGCGCGATCAGCTCCAGCGGCATCATCTTCGCGCTGCTCGGCTTCGAGCAGGCGATCCAGCTGGCCGGCGAGAGCCGCAACCCGAAGCGTGACCTGCCCCGCGCGACCCTCGGTTCGGTCGCGATCGGCTCGGTGATCTACATCCTGCTCCAGGTCGTGTTCATCGTCGCGCTGCCGCACAGCTCCTTCGCGCACGGCTGGGGCAAGCTCGACTTCCCCGGCATCAGCGGCCCCTGGGCGGGTCTGGCCACGCTGGTGGGCCTCGGCTGGCTGAGCCTCGTCCTGTACGCCGACGCGATCATCTCCCCCGGCGGCACCGGCCTGATCTACACCACCGCCACCTCCCGCATCTCCTACGGCCTGGCCAAGAACGGCTACGCGCCGAAGCTGTTCGCCAAGACGGACTCGCGCGGTGTGCCGTGGTTCGGCCTCATCGTCTCCTTCGTCACCGGCGTGATCTGCTTCCTGCCGTTCCCCAGCTGGCAGGAGCTGGTCAGCTTCATCACCTCGGCGAGCGTGCTGATGTACGCGGGCGCGCCGCTGGCGTACGGCGTCTTCGCCGACCGTCTGCCGCACCACGAGCGCCCGTACCGGCTGCCCTTCGGCAAGTTCGTCGCGCCGCTGTCCTTCGTGGTCGCCAACCTGATCATCTTCTGGTCCGGCTGGGACACCCTGTGGCGGCTCGGCTTCGCGATCCTGATCGGCTACGTGCTGCTCGGCTCCTACGCCGCGTACGCGATCCGCAAGAACCTGCCCGACGCGCCCCGGCTGGACTTCAAGGCCGCGCAGTGGCTGCCCGCCTACCTGATCGGCCTGGGCGCGATCTCCTGGTTCGGCAGCTTCGGCGGCAACGGCACCATCCCGCTGTGGTGGGACATCCTCGTCATCGCGGTCTTCTCCCTCGCCATCTACTACTGGGCCAAGGCCACCGCGTCGAAGCCCGAGGCGATCGAGCGCAGCATCGAGGAGGTCGTGGTCACCGACGCTCCGGCGCACTGACCCCGCACCTCACCGGGTGTCCCGTCGGCCGCGGCAACTCCGCCGTGGCTGACGGGACACCGTCATAATGCGGGGGTGACACACCCTTCCCCCCACCCCAACTCCGCGCCCGAGGAACGCCGTACGGTCGTCGTCGTGGGCGCCGGGCCCGCCGGGCTCACCGTGGGCACGATCCTGCGGGACGCCTCCGTCGACTGTGTGGTCCTGGAGACCGAGAGCCGGCAGTTCATCGAGACCCGGCCGAGAGCCGGCGTGATCGAGGAATGGGCGGTCCGCGAACTCGCCCGGCGCGGCCTGGGCAAGAACCTGCTGGAGCGGGCCCAGGTGCACGACACCTGCGAGTTCCGCTTCGTCGGCGAGCGGTACCGGTTCCCGTACGGCGACCTGACGGGTCACCACCACTACGTCTACCCGCAGCCGTTGCTGGTGACCGACCTGGTGCGGGAGTACGCCGACGTGCGCGGCGGCGACATCCGCTTCGGCGTGCGCGACGTACGGCTGCACGACCTGGACTCGGACCGGCCCGCGGTGTCGTACCTGTGCCCCCAGACCGGTGAACGGCGGCTGCTGCGCTGCGACTTCGTCGCGGGCTGCGACGGGGCACGCGGGGTGACCCGGGACGCGATCCCGCCGGAGCGGGCGCGGATCGCGCGGCAGGACGACGGCATCGGCTGGCTGGCCCTGCTCGCCGAGGCCCCGCCCTCCTCCGACTGCGTCCTGTTCGGCGTCCACCCGAACGGCTTCGCCGGACACATGGCCCGCAGCCCCGAGGTCACCCGCTACTACCTGCAGTGCCCGCCCGGCGACGATCCGGAGAACTGGCCGCACGACCGGGTCTGGGCCGAGCTGCGCACCCGCCTCGGCGCGGCCGGCGCACCACCGCTGACGGAGGGCCGGCTGATCGAGAAGCGGGTGCTGGACATGCACCACTACGTCGTCGAACCCCTCGTCCACGGGCGGCTGTTGCTGGCCGGGGACGCCGGTCATCTCACGGCGCCGATCGCGGCCAAGGGCATGAACCTCGCCCTGCACGACGCGTTCCTGCTCGGCGACGCGCTCGCCGGGTACGTCACCCGGGGCGACGGGAGCGGCCTGGACGGCTACTCGGAGGCGTCGTTGCGGCGGGTGTGGGACTACCAGGAGTTCTCGCAGTGGCTGTCGGACATCTACCACGGGGTCGCCTCGGGTGACCCCTTCCGGGCCGGCACCACACTCGCCCGGCTGCGCCGCCTGTTCACCTCACCCGCCGCCGCGGCGGCCTTCGCCGAGCAGTACCTGGGCTCGGCCGCGGTGTTCTGAGCAGGCGCCGACATGGTGCGGAGCACGCGCCGGCGCGGCTCCGAGCAGGTCCTGGGGCGGCTCAGCGCTCCGATGTGGTGGCCTTCTCGGCGAGGCGGTGGTCGGCCACCTTCAGCGCCTCGTCGACCAGGCGGCGCAGATGGCCGTCGCGCAGCGCGTAGACCACACGGCGGCCCTCCTTGCGGGTGCTCACCAGGCCCGCGAGGCGCAGCCGGGCCAGGTGCTGGCTGACGGCGGGGCGGGCGGCGCCGCATGCCTCGGTGAGCGTGGTGACGTCGGCCTCGCCAGACGTCAGGGCGTGCAGCAGGGTGAGGCGGGTGCGGTCGCCGAGCAGGGCGAGGAGTTCGGCGGCCACCACGAACTGCTCGTCGCCCGGGGAACGCGGCTGCGCATGATGCGCAGGTGATAGGTGCATGCGTGCGCTCATACGCACATAATGGCTCCATGGGCGCCGCGCGTCCATTCCCGCCCACCGGAAGGGGATCCCCGTGAGCGACCGGCACCCGCACGGGCCTGGCCAGGATTCTCATGGCCACCACCACGACCATGCCCACCCCCACGCCCACCCGCATGGCCATGCACACCCCTCCCCCGGCCTGCGCCACCGCCTTACCCATCTCCTCACCCCGCACTCGCACGAGACCGCCGACAAGCTCGACCCCGCCCTGGAGTCCTCGGCGCGCGGCATGCGCGCGCTGTGGGTGTCGCTGGGCGTGCTCGGGGCGACCGCGCTGGCGCAGGCCGTGGTGGTGGCCCTCTCCGGGTCCGTGGCGCTGCTCGGGGACACCGTGCACAACGCGGCCGACGCGCTGACCGCCGTCCCGCTGGGCATCGCCTTCGTGCTGGGGCGGCGTGCGGCGACCCGGCGGTTCACCTACGGGTACGGGCGGGCCGAGGATCTCGCGGGGCTGGCGATCGTGCTGACCATCGCCGCCTCCGCCGCGTTCGCGGCCTGGGCGGCCGTCGGGCGGCTGCTCGACCCGCGCCCGGTGGAGCATCTGCCGGCGGTCGCGGTGGCCGCGCTGGTCGGGTTCGTGGGCAACGAGTGGGTGGCCCGGTACCGGATCCGGGTGGGCCGGGAGATCGGCTCGGCCGCGCTGGTCGCCGACGGGCTGCACGCCCGGACCGACGGGTTCACCTCCCTGGCCGTGCTGCTGGGGGCCGGCGGCGCGGCCGTCGGCTGGCAACTGGCCGACCCGCTCGTCGGGTTGGCGATCACCGCCGCGATCACCCTGGTACTGCGGGACGCGGCGCGGGAGGTGTTCCGGCGGGTGATGGACGCCGTCGACCCGGCGCTGGTGGACCGGGCCGAGCGGGCGGTGCGCGCGGTGCCGGGCGTGCGCGAGGTGGGCGAGCTGCGGCTGCGGTGGATCGGGCACCGGCTGCGGGCCGAGCTGGCGGTCGTGGTGGACGGCGAGGTGTCGGTCCGCGAGGCACACGCGATCGCCGTCGAGGCCGAACACGCCCTGCTGCACGCCGTACCGAGGCTCACTGCCGCCCTGGTGCACGCCGACCCGGCACCGGTACCGGGCGAGACGGACCCGCATCTGGCGCTCGCCCATCATCTGACCGCCTGAGTTCGGGCGGCCCCGAGGTTCAGGCGACCCTGAAGTTCAGGCGACCCCGAGCCCTTCGAGCACCACCGCGCCGGGCAGCTCCGCGAACGCCTTGCCCGGGACCAGCAGCTTGCCGCGGCGGCGCCCGCTGCCGACCAGGACGTAGGGCAGGTCGACCACGGCCGCGTCCACCAACACGGGCCAGTCGGCGGGCAGTCCGACCGGGGTGATGCCGCCGTACTCCATGCCGGTCTCGCCGGTCGCGGTGTCCATCGCGGCGAACGACGCCTTGCGGGCGCCGAGTTGGCGGCGCACCACGCCGTTCACGTCGACCCGGGTGGTGGAGAGCACCACGCACGCCGCGAGGGTGGTATCGCCGCCCCGCTTGCCGGCGACCACCACGCAGTTCGCCGACCGCTCCAGCAGGTCGCGGCCGTAGTGCTCGACGAAGACGGCCGTGTCGGCCCAGCGCGGGTCGGTGTCGACGTAGAGGATCCGGTCGGCGGGGACGCCGCCGCCCTGCCAGTGGCGTACGGCGTCGGCGACCGGGGCGGTCAGTTCGTCCAGGCAGTCGGGGGCGGGGGTGGCGGTGTCGAAGTCTCCGATGGGTGCGCGCATGTCCGCACGCTAGCAAGGCCCGCCCGCCTGCCTCACCCGCGTCTCAGTGCACGGGCGGCACCGAGACCGCCATGACCATCTCCATCGGTACGTCGCCGGTGTTGCCGTACACATGCGGGGTGTTGGCCTCGAACGAGGCGCTCGCGCCGGCCGGGACGCGGTACTCCTCGCCGTCCACGGTGAGCGTCAGCTCGCCCGCGGTGACATGGACCAGCTCGACCGTGCCGCCGGGGTGCGGCTCGGAGGGGCTGCGCTCGCCCGGCATCAGCCGCCAGTCCCACATCTCCAGCGGTCCGGGCGCCTCGGTGCCGGCCAGGAGCCGGTTGTAGCTGCCGGCTTCGGTGTGCCACAGCCGTACGGCCCGTTCGGCGGGGACGATGCGGACCTTAGGACCCTGCTCGTAGTCGAGGAGGGTCGTGACGCTGACGCCGAGCGCGTCGCCGATCTTGACGACGGTGCCGATGCTCGGGTTGGTGCGGGCCTGCTCGATCTGGATGAGCATGCCGCGGCTGACACCGGCCCGGGCGGCGAGCACGTCCAGGGTGAAGCCGCGCACCGCGCGCCAGTGCTTGACGTTGCGCGCCAGGGACTGGGTCAGGAGTTCGAGGTCCGACACGTTCCGTCCAAGGGTTCACTATTGGGTTCAATATTTTGTATGGCAGAGTTCAATAAACCGAACTACGGTGGGGTGCACCAGGTCGTTCACCAAACTGTACTGCGAGGCACCAGTGACAGCGTTCTTCGCCCTGACCACCAGCCTCCTGTGGGGCCTGGCCGACTTCGGCGGCGGGCTGCTGACCCGACGGACGCCCGCACTGACGGTGGTGGTCGTCTCCCAGGCGATCGCGGCGGTGGTGCTGGGCGTGATCGTGGTGGCGACCGGCGGCTGGAGCGAGGCGGGCCCACGGCTGTGGTTCGCGGTCGCGGCCGGTCTGGCCGGCCCGTTGGCCGTGTTCTCCTTCTACAAGGCCCTCGCGCTGGGCCCGATGGGCGTGGTCTCCCCGCTGGCCACGCTCAGTGTGGCCGTCCCGGTCGGTGTGGGCCTGGTCCTGGGCGAGCGCCCCGGGGCCCTGCAGGTCGCGGGCATCGCGGTCGCCGTCACCGGTGTCGTCCTCGCGGGCGGCCCCCAGCTGCGGGGCGCGCCCGTGCAGCGGCTGACGATCCTGCTCACGCTGGTCGCGGCGCTGGGCTTCGGCACGGTGTTCGCCCTGATCACGGAGGCCTCGACCAACGTCACCGGCCTGTTCCTGTCGCTGTTCGCGCAGCGCGTGACGAGCGTCGCCGCGGGCGGCGCGGCCCTGTACGCATCGGTCCGGCGGGGCACCCCAGCCCTGCCCGAGGGCGGCCTGCCGCGGGCCTCGCTGCCGGCGCTGGCCTTCGTCGGCCTCGCGGACGTGGCGGCCAACGGCACCTACGCGGTCGCCGCCCAGCACGGCCCGGTCACCGTGGCGGCGGTGCTCGCCTCCCTCTACCCGGTGGTCACCGCGCTGGCCGCCCGCGGCTTCCTCAGCGAGCGGCTGCGCGCGATCCAGGCCGCGGGAGCGGGGCTCGCCCTGCTCGGGACGCTGCTGCTGGCGACCGGCTGAGTCAGCCGTCGGCCTCCAGGCGGGCCAGCCGTTCCACACCCTCCTCGTCGAGGTCGGCGAGCGCACGCAACTGCTCCGGCGTGACCCCTTCCGGGAGCGGTACCGGCGCGGGGGTGCGCAGGGGCGGCTGCCAGCCGTCGTCGGGGGTCCAGCGCCGTACCACCCGGGCGGGCGCCCCCGCCACCACGGCGTGGTCGGGCACCGTCCCCCGCACCACGGCGCCGGCCGCCACGACCACGTTCCGGCCGATCCGCGCCCCCGGCAGGATCACGGCACCGGTGCCGATCCAGCAGCCCGGGCCGATCTCCACCGGCTCCATGCGCGGCCACTGCCTGCCGATGGGCTCGTGCGGGTCGTCGTAGGAGTGATTGGTGGAGGTGACGTAGACGTACGGCCCGAAGTAGCAGTCGCTGCCGATCGTGACCGTGGTGTCGGCGATGACATGGCTGCCACGGCCGAGGACGACTCCGTCGCCGATGCGCAGGATCGGGTCCGGGCCGAGGTCCAGGTCCGGCATCAGGCCGGCGGTGAGGGTGACCTGCTCGGCGATGATGCAGTGGGATCCGAGGTGGATCCAGGGCTCGCCGAAGACGGTGCCGAGCGGGAAGGCCAGGCGGGTGGCTTCGCCGATCGAGCCGAAGTTCAGCCGGCCGGGGTTCTCGGCCGTCACCGATCCTGTGCGCTGGACCCATGACCAGGCCGCGTGGACGGCGCGTTGCGCTGCGCGGGCTCGCCAGGATGAGAACGTGTTCTTGCGCTTCGGCACGGGGTCACGTTACTCAGCGGTTGCCTTCAGCGAGAGGGCGGGCTGCTGTGATCTTTGCCCTACTCCATGTCGTACCGTGCGTCGTACTACGGACATGAGGAGACGGTGATGACGCAGCAGGCGCTGATCGTGGGTATCGGGGGCAAGGAGCCTCAGGTCGATCCGGGGGTGTTCGTGGCCCCTACGGCCTCTGTGATCGGGGACGTGACGCTGCGTGCGGGGGCCAGTGTCTGGTACGGCGCGGTTCTGCGGGGCGACGTCGAGAAGATCGAGGTCGGTGCGAGCAGCAATGTGCAGGACAACGTCACGCTGCACGCGGATCCCGGGTTTCCGGTGAGCGTCGGTGAGCGGGTTTCCATCGGGCACAACGCTGTGGTGCATGGGGCCACCGTGGAAGACGACTGCCTTGTCGGGATGGGGGCGACCGTTCTCAATGGCGCTGTGATCGGGGCGGGGTCGCTTGTTGCTGCTCAGGCCTTGGTGCCGCAGGGGATGGTTGTGCCGCCTGGGTCGCTGGTGGCGGGGGTGCCGGCGAAGGTTCGGCGGGAGCTGTCGGAGGAGGAGCGGCAGGGAGTGACCCTCAACGGCACCATGTATGCGGAGTTGGCCAAGGCGCATCGCGGGGTGCATGAGTAGGTCGGATCTACTCCCCGGCGCTTACGGGTTCTGCCTCTCGCTGTTCCGTCTGGACCTTCTTCGCCCTGCGCTTGATGAGCAGCAAGGACGTCAGGCCGATCAGGACCGCTGCTGCCAGGCCCAGGTACGAGAAGCGCTTGAGCCAGTCCTCGGCCACGACGCCGACGTAGTAGATGACGGCCGTGGTGCCGCCCGCCCAGCAGATGCCGCCCAGGACGTTGGCGGTCAGGAACTTCCAGTACGGCATGTGGAGGACGCCCGCGAGAGGGCCGGCGAAGATGCGCAGGAGGGCGACGAAGCGGCCGAAGAAGACGGCCCACATGCCCCACTTCTCGAAGGAGCGCTCCGCGGTGGCGACGTGGCCCTCGCTGAAGTGTCTCGGGAACTTCCTGCCCAGCCAGGCCAGCAGGGGGCGTCCGCCCTTGCGGCCGATCGCGTAGCCGATGGAGTCCCCGATGACGGCACCGGCGGTCGCGCACGCGCCGAGGACGATCGGGTTGATGCCGGAGTGCTGGGAGGACATGAGCGCGGCCGAGACCAGGACGATCTCGCCCGGCAGCGGGATGCCCAGGCTCTCCAGACCGATCACCAGGGCCACCACGGCGTAGACGGCGGCCGGGGGCACCGTGTCGAGCCATTCCTGGACGTGCACCGCCGGGTCCTCCCCTGTCGCCTTCCTGGTCTTCCGGGGCGCGGCTTGCGCGGCACGCCCCATGGGAAGGCTACCTGGTCGGCGGTGAACGGCGGCTCCCGCGGACACCCGGCGGCACCGTCCCGCCCTCACTCCTTCGGTTTTCGGACATCCAGGTGTCACACGGGAGGGGAAGGCTCTCCGCGGTCTCGCCGCCCCGCTTCCCCCAGGTCCCCCGCGAGGGGGCCCGATGCGGAAGGACGACGTCCCCGTGTCCTCAATGTCCCCGCTGTCCCCCCTGATATCCCCGATGTCTTCGCTCTCCCCGCCCGCCTCCGCTGTCGCGGCCGTCTCGCCCGTATCACCTGTCTCGTCTGTCTCGTCTGTCTCTCCCTCGTGTCCTGGGCCCGACGGGCCGGTGCGCCGGGGCTCCCTCATGGCTGCCCGGCCGGTGCGGCTCGCCCTGTGTCTGGCTCCCCTGCTGCTCGCCGCCGGCTGGGCGCTGGCCAACCGGCCCGTGGCGTACGAGGGGGCCGCGCGGCTGCTCGCGGCCGACCCGTGGTGGCTGCTGGCCGGGGTGGGGCTCACCTGTCTGAACTGGGTGGCGGCCTCCTGCGCCCGGCAGGGTGCGCTGCCCGACCGGCTGCCGGCCCGGCTCCTGCTGGCCTCGCAGTTCGCCGCCGGTGCCGCGAACCACGCGCTGCCGGCCGGCCTCGGCGCACACGCCGTCACGCTGCGGTTCCTGCGTACCCGAGGGGTGCCGCTGCAACGGGCGACCGCCTCGATCGGCCTGTACTCGCTGGCCAAGTCCGGTGCGAAGACCCTGGTGCTGCTGGCCTTCCTGGCCGCGTCGCCCGCCTGGCGGCGGCTCGGGGACCTGGTACCGGACGGGCGACTGCTGGTGCCCCTGGCCGCCGTCGCGGGCGGTGTGCTCGCCGTGGCGGGGGTGCTGCTGACGGTCGCAGGGCCGTTGCGGCGCCCGGTGACGGGGCTGGTGCGCTCCGCCCTCGCCGATGCGCGGGAGGTGCACGGCCGGCCCTGCCGGGTGCTGGCCCTGTGGGGCGGGGCTGCCGCGATGCCCCTGCTGCAGGGGGGTGTGCTGGTCTGTGTGGGGGCGTCGCTCGGCCTCGGGCTGCCCTGGGAGCAGGTGGTCCTCGCCTATCTGGCGGCCGGTACCGCCGTCGGGGCCGTACCGTCGCCCGGTGGTCTGGCGGTGGACGCGGCGCTGGTGTGGACGCTGGTCGCGTTCGGCGCCGAGCCGGCGGCGGCCACCGCGACCGTGATCGGCTACCGGGTGCTGACCGACTGGCTGCCGCTGGTGCCGGGCGCCCTGGTGCTGTCGGCGCTGATCCGCGCCAAGGTGTTGTGAGCGCCGGTGCGTTGTGAGCACCGAGGCGCGATGGGCCCGGCGTCGTGAGCCCCGTGCGGTGAGCCCAGCGTCGTAAGCGCCGTGCGGTGAGCCCAGCGTCGTAAGCGCCGTGCGGTGAGCACGGTGCGGCGAGCACGGTGCGGCGAGCCCGGTGTCGTGAGCCCCGTGCGGCGAGCCCGATGTCGTAAGCCCCGTGCGGCGAGCCCGGCATCGTAAGCCCGATGTCGCGAGCCCGGCGTCGTAAGCCCGATGTCGTAAGCCCGATGTCGTAAGCCCGGTCACTCGCGGCGGGCGACCAGGCGGTAGGCGTTGGACAGGCCGAGGGGGTGGGACAGCGGCCGTAGCGCGAAGCGGTCGAGGAGGGTGGCCGTGAGCAGGGCCGGGACGCCCGCGAGGAGGAGGGCGGTGCGCAGGGCGCGGCGGAGGGCGCCGGTGGGTTCGGGCAGCCAGGGTGCGTCGTCGCGTGGGGCGAGGTGGTCCAGGGCCAGCCAGACGGCGGCGAGCAGGTCGACCGGGTCGTGCGGCTCGGCGTGCTGCTCGGCGACCACCGTGAAGCCGAGTTCGGTCAGCCGTCGGCGCAGGTTGGCGACGGGCATGAAGTGCAGGTGCTGCGGCTGGAGCCAGGGCAGCCACCAGCGGCCGAGGAGGCGGGCGTACCGGCTCTGCGGGTCCGGTACCTCGATCAGCAGGTGGCCGCCGGGGCGTACGACTTCGTGGGCGGCGCGGAGTTCACGGTCGGGGTCGGTACTGTGCTCCAGGTAGTGGAACATGCTCACCACGTCGTAGCGGGCCGCGAGTTCGGGTGCGAGGTCGGGGAAGGCGCCGCGGTAGGCGTGCTCCACGCGGCCCTCACGGGCGGCGAGTTCGACGCCGTCGGTGAAGTCGAGACCGTCGAAGGAGGTGCCGGGCAGGACGGTACGGGCGGCCTCGCAGAAGTGGCCGTGGCCGGTGCCGACGTCTAGCCAGTTCTTCGCGGTGGGGTCGTGCGGCGCCATCGCCTGCGCGCGGTCCCGGTACATCGCGGTGCGGCCGCCGAAGGTGCCGCTCATACGCTGTTCACCGAGGCCGTCGTAGAAGTCGCGGTAGTAGAACTCCAGCCCTGCGTCGGTCAGTTGCGGGTTCTGGAAGAGATGTCCGCAGTCCGTGCAGGCGTCGAGGGTGAAGTGGCCGGGCTTGTGCTGGAGCAGGTCGGTGGTGTGCAGGCGGGGCGTCAGGCGGCTCGACTCGCACCAGGGGCAGGTGGTGCGGCGGGGCGCGAAGAAGCGTTCCGTGCCGTCGGCGAGGTCGGCCTGGTAGGCGGGGCGCAGGGCGGCGATGCGCTCGCTCTTGTCACTGTGGTCGCTCATCGGCTCTCCGTTGTCCCTCCGCTGCTTCCTACGGCCAGTCGTTCGAGGTGGGTGGCGGCCGCGCGGGCTCCGCCCGCCGCACGGAACGCCGTGCGGACGCGCATGGCGGCGGCCCGGTACGCGCGGTCGTGCAGGACGGTGTCGAGGGCCGCGCCAAGGCGGGGTGCGGTGACCCGGCCGAACCGGACGCGGACACCGGCGCCCGCGTCCACGACCTGGGCGGCCACCACGGGCTGGTCGTCGCGGATGGGCGCCACGACGAGCGGCACGCCGTGCCAGAGCGCCTCGCACACCGTGTTGTGTCCGGCATGGCAGACGACCGCGTCCATCCGTTCCAGCAGCGGGAGTTGGGGCACGGACCGCAGAACCAGCACGTCCTTGTCGGCGAGGTCGGCGGGCAGGGTGGCGCCCGGATCCACCAGCACCGACTGCACCCGGTCGGCGCGTTCGCGCAGCGCGCTGCGGCACTCCGCGAGGAAGCGGCCCCCGGCGTCGGCATTGGCGGTGCCCAGGGTCACCAGGACCTTCGCCCGGCCGGGGTCCAGCCGGTCCCAGGGGAAGCCGGGCCCGCCGGGGCGGTCGTCGAGGGACGGGCCGACGTAGTGGATCCGCCGCCCCAACGGCGCCTGGGGGCCGATGAGTTCGGGCGTGCTGAAGACGAGCAGCAGGTGGGGCGAGTAGCGCGGGTCGGCGGTGCCGGCCGGGTCGCCGATCCTGGCGCGCAGCTCGGCCAGGCGCTGCCGCAGCCACTCGGCGACCTTGGGCATACCGTCGTAGGCGCCGGTGAACTCGGCCGAGGTGGTGGCGGAGGTCGCCCAGGGCAGGCCGAGCCGTTCGGCCACCAGGGCACCGGCGAAGGCCTGCTGGTCGGCGACGACCACGTCGGGGCGGAACCGCTCGACGGCCGAGCGGACGCCCGCCGCCATCGCGTCGGCGAGCGGCACCAGATACCACTCCCACAGGAACTTCAGCGCCTCCGCACCCCGCAGGTCGGGCGGTCGTACGGCACCGTCGGCACCCGGCACCGGGCCCGCGCAGGCGAACACCTCCGCGTCCTCGCCCGCGAGCCGGCGCACCAGCGCCGGGTCGGCGCACGCCCAGGCGACGCGGTGTCCGCGCGCGGCGAGCCGGGCGGCGACGCCGACGGCCGGGTTGACGTGCCCGACCAGGGGCGGGACGACGAACAGGAACCCGCTCACCGGACCCCCGCCCGCGCGCCGCCGACGGAGTGGATCAGGTCCAGGATGTGTCCGCCGACGGCCGGGGCCGCCTCGACCAGCACCGAGTGCTCGTGCCCGGGCAGCACGACCGGCCGGAAGTCCGTGAGCAGCTCCTCCTGCAGCGGCACCAGGTCCACCAGGTCCGAGTCGCCGCCGTAGACGCCGAGGACCGGGCAGCGTACGGCCCTGATCTGCTCCTCGGTCAGCACCCGGCTGGCGGGGATGTCCCGGCCGAGGGTGGTCTCGCGGGCGAGCCGGGCCGCGCCCTTGGCCAGGCGGGCGGTGTTGTGGCCGCGGTTCGCGGCGATCCAGGCGAGGGCGTCGGGCTCGTTGTGCGCGAGTTCGGTCAGCACCTGGCGCAGGATGCCGCCCAGTTTCACCGCCCAGGCGGCGGTCGCGGGTTCGGACTCGATCAGGGTGAGGCTGGCCGTGCGGCCGGGGTGGCGGGCCGCGTGGCCGAAGGCGATGGTGCCGCCGTAGGAGTTGCCGACGAGGTGCACGGGCCCGGTGATCCCCAGCCGGTCGAGGAGTGCCTCCAGGTCGTCGATGTTGTGGTCGAGGGTGTACCCGTCCGGCGGGCGTTCGCTGCGGCCGTGTCCGCGCAGGTCGTACATGACGACGTCGAGGCCGGCCGCCGCGAAGGCGGGGGCGACGGTGAAGTAGTAGCTGGCCAGGCTGTCGGTGAGCAGCCCGTGCACGAGGACGACCGTGGCGTGCGGGGTACGGCCGTCGGCGGGCCCCATCCGCTGGACGTGCAGGCGGATTCCGCCGGCGTCGATCATCGCCATGGCTCAGCCCGCCTCCGTGGTCTTCAGGCTCCACACCACGTACTCGACGAGCCGGCCCACGGTCAGCTCGATGATCTCGTCGAACTCCATGCCGGCCAGGAACTCGGCGAGGTTGACCCGCCGTCCGTACCGCTCCTCCAGCAGGCCCGCCAGGGTGACGAGGTCGATGCTCTCCAGTTCCAGGTCGCGGTTGAAGGTGGTGGACATGCCGATCACCACGTCGTCCTCGCCGTACTCCGCGAGGAGGGTGCGGAGCATGCCGGTGATGTCGGCGAGCACGGTGTCGGTGGTGGGCTGCGCCGGCACCGGCTGGGTGGGGTTCATCGGGGGTACTCCTCGGCTGCTTCGTCTTGTCGTCCGTCGCCTGGTCCGTCGCCGGACCCGGGTCCCGTCGTCCAGGCCACCACGTAGGCGCGTGGGGGCAGCGCCGGCGGATTGCTCACCTGCGCGCAGTGCACGGTGTAGGCGCGCTCCAGCCGCCCGGAGACCTCGACGCGGCTTCCGTCCGGGGCGGCCTCCCGCACGGCGAAGTCCCGGGGGCGGCCGCCGAATCCGACGCCCTCGGCCTTCGCCACGGCCTCCTTGGCGGCCCAGAAGCGGGTGAACCACAGGTCCTCGCCGTCGGGGCCGTCCGCACAGAGCGTGCGCAGGAGCCGGATTTCGTCCGTGCCGAGGGCGGTGGCGAGGGTCGCGGGGTCGCGCGCGGTGACCTCCTCGATGTCGATGCCGGGGCCCGGATGGGGGGTGTGCGGCCGTACGATCGCCACGCCCGCCTCGGCCCGGTGGGCGAGCGAGACGTCCAGCGGGGGCAGGGTGCGGCCGTGCACGCCGGTGACGTACGGACGGCCGAGTTCGTCGTTGTGCACGCGCAGCTCCGCCGGGAAGACGGGCCCTTCGCCGTGCTGCCACAGCCACTGCCGTACGGCGTCCTTGACCGCGATCCGGCCCAGCAGCCACTGTCTGCGGCCGCGCGGCGGGCGTTCGGCGTACTCCGCGCGCTCCGCACCGCCGAGCGAGTTGCGCATGATCAGCTCGCGCGAGGCGAGGTCGGGCCACCGCTCGTGCACCAGCGCCCAGCCGCCGGACCGGGCCTCGGAGAGGGTGTGGCGCTCGGGGAAGCGTTCCACGGGCCGGGTCTTCGGGTCGTTGTCGAAACGGCGGTCCTGCCAGCCGCTGAGCACGGCCCACACCTGCCCGCCGACGGTCAGCTCCGCGTCCGCCTCCAGGACGGTGTCGGTGAGCGAGGTGATCCGCAGCAGGCAGTCGACCCGCGTCCCGGGGGCCGGGTGGGGCCCGTGGAAGCGCATCTCCCGCATCTGCACCGGGAACACGACGGTCCGCTCGGTGCGTGTCGCCATGATCCAGTAGCCGAGCAGCTGGCCGACGTTGTCGAGCAGGGCGCCGGGCGCCGCGGGGGTGGTGATCACTCCGCGGATGTGGCGGTCGCCGATCGCGGTCAACTCGGTGAGGCCCTGGAAGGCCGGGCCGTGGAACATCCAGCGGTCACGGTAGAGCTGCGCGGCGGAGTGCTCGGGGGTGTGTTCGGGGACGTCCGGGCGAGGGCTCGGCGCGGGCGGTGCGGGGTGGTGCGGGGCGAGTTCGACCACCGCGCGGGCCGTGGGGCCGAAGGCGACGGCGACACGGTCCGGGCGGCCGGGCTCAGGGGTGACGGTGACGGGCACGTCGACGGCGGGCGTGGCGGTGAGCCACCGGTCGAACCGGGCACCGTGCACGGCGACGGCGCGCAGACCGGATGCCGCGTCCTGAGCCGCGTCCATCATGTGCCGGACGATCGTGGTGGCGGGGACCACCGGCCAACGGTCCTCCATGTCGGGCCAGTTGGGGCGTTGGGGGAAGAAGCAGTGGTCCAGGAGGTGGGGCATGGTGTGGGGGGAGACGTGGAGGGTTGTGGTGGTGGACGGGGGGTGGGGGGTGGTGAACGGGGGCGGGGGCGAGGTGGAGGCTGGGGTGCGGGGTGCGGCGGCCGGGGCGGCAGCCTGGGGTGCCGAGGCAGCGGCCTGGGCGATGGATGGGGCGGCAGCCGGGGGTGCCGAGGCAGCGGCCTGGGCGATGGCGCGGGATGCGGAAGTCGGGGATGGTGCGCCGGCGGTGGCTGCGGGGACGGTGGTTCTGCGTGGGCCCGGCGCGCTGTCGCTTCGGCGGCCGCTCGCCGCGATCAGCTCCGCCGCCGTGTCCGCGGTGTCCCGCAGCAGGGCGGTCAGCTCGGCGGCGGCCGGGAAGCGGGTGGCCAGTTCGTCGAGGCGGGGTGTGTCGGGGCGGGGCGGCTGCGAGGCGTGCGGTGTCTGCCGGCTCGGCCGCAGCTCCGACCGCAGTGCGTCCAGGTCCGGCCCGGCCAGGGACACCAGGGCACCGTCCAGGTCGAGGCGGACGGCGGGGCGCGCGGGTGCCGGCGCGAGCGCATGCAGGCCGGGTGCGACCACGCAAGCCCGGGCTGCCGACTCGGGTGCTTCCACGCGGCCCGCCGCCCCGCGCGCGGAAGCAGACGACAACGCCGGTGCCACGCGCGCCCCCGCCGTCCACAACGCCGTCACCACGCGCCGAAGTTGGGCCATTCCGGAGCGATGAGGCGAGTTGGCGGCGACGGCCAGGTGGTCGCGGTCGGCGAGGGTGTCGTCGATGAGGGAGGCCAGTTGGCCGGGGCCGGTCTGGACGAAGGTGTGGTGGCCCGCCGCGTACAGGGACTCGATCAGTTCGCGGAAGCGGACGGGCTCCAGCAGGTGGCGTACGAACAGCTCGCGCACCGCCGCCTCGTCGGACGGGAAGGGCGCCGCGGTCGTCCCGGACCACACCGGCACGGTCGGCGGGTGGAGCCGGAAGCGGTCGGCGGCCTGCTGGATGGGGGCGAGATACGGCTGGAGCATCGGCGTGTGGAAGCCGGAGCGGAACGGCAGCACCTGGCACAGGACGCCTTGGGCGCGGAAGGACCGTACGAACTCCTGGACCGCCGCGTCCGGACCGCAGACCATCGACTGGCGGGGCGCGTTGTCGTGGGAGAGCACGATCCCGGAGCCGGACCAGGCCTGGGCAAGCGCCGTCCGGACACGGTCCGCGGAGGCGCCCAGCGCGGCGAAGGCCAGGCCCGGCACGGTCACCGTGTCCGGGTCGAACTCGGCCATGAAGGCGTCCACTTGGGCGCCCGAGTAGAGTCCAGCGGCCGCCATGGCCGTCCACTCGCCGACGCTGTGCCCGGCGACCGCGTCCGGTACGACCCCCATGCGGCGCAGCGCGGTGTCCAGGAGCCGGCCCACGCCCACGACCCCGAAGCCGTGCCGACCGACGTCGTCGACGCGTACGTCCGTGCCGATCGCGGTGAGCGGGGGCAGGCCGAAGTGGGCGGCGATGTCGTCGGCGCGGGGCGCGAAGTCGCCTTCCAGACCGGGGAAGACGAAGGCCAGCCTGCCGGGCCCGAGCAGCGGGGTGGGCCGGAACCAGACGTCGCTGCGGCCCTGCCAGGCACGCCCCTTGCCGACCGCGCGGCGGGCCAGGGCGAGCCGCTTGGCGGTGGGGTCGACGATGCCGAGGCGGGCCGGGCCGGCGTTCGGGTGCGGATGCGCGGGGTCGAGTCCCGAGGCGAGGACTGCCGAGTCGTCGGTGTCGAGGAGGGCGGCGAGCGCGTCGGCGTCGTCGGCGGCCAGGAGGAGGACGCGTTCGGGCTCGGTGACGGTGCCTTCGTGCCGGGAGCGGGCGGGGGACGGAGCCCCATCGGCCGCGAGAACGCGTGCGGCGTCCGGGTGCCGGGTGCGGGCGGGTGACCGTACGGGCGCGCCCGGCGCCTCCTCCAGCACCACGTGGGCGTTGATCCCGCCGAACCCGAAGGCGTTCACGGCGGCCCGCCGGACCGGTTGTTCCGGGCCGGTCTCCCACGGGCGCGCCCGGTCCAGGGTGCGGAAGCGGGTGGCCGCGAGGGCGGGGTGGGGGTCGTCGCAGTGGAGGGTGGGCAGCAGGATGCCGTGGTGCAGGGCGAGGGCGGCCTTGACCAGGCCCGCCACTCCGGCGGCCGGCATGGTGTGGCCGATCATCGACTTCACCGAGCCGAGGACGGGCCGCTCGTCGCCATGAGCGGTACCCGGCCCGAACACCTCGGCCAGCGTGGTGAGTTCGGCGGCGTCCCCGGCCGGGGTGGCGGTGCCGTGCGCCTCCAGCAGGCCGATCGAGTGGGGTGCGGCGGGGTCGAGTCCGGCCGCCCGCCAGGCCTGCCGCACGGCACGGGTCTGGCCGCCGGGATCGGGCGTGACGAGCCCGGCGGTACGGCCGTCGCTGGCCACGCCCGTCCCGCGGATCACCGCGTACACGCGGTCGCCGTCGCGTTCGGCGTCCGCGAGCCGTTTGAGTACGACGACGCCGGTGCCCTCGCCGATGAGGATGCCGTCGGCGTCACGGTGGAAGGGGCGGATGCGCTGGGTCGGGGACAGGGCGCGGAGCTGGGAAAAGACGCTCCAGAGGGTGATGTCGTGGCAGTGGTGCACTCCCCCGGCCAGCATCAAGTCGCAACGGCCGGTGGTGAGTTCGGTGACGGCCTGGTCGACGGCGACCAGCGAGGAGGCGCAGGCTGCGTCCACGGTGTAGGCGGGGCCGCGCAGGTCGAGCCGGTTGGCGATGCGGGAGGCGGCGAGGTTGGGGACCAGGCCGATCGCGGACTCGGGGCTGTCCGGGCCGAGCCGTTCGGTGAACGCCTCCCGCACCCGGTCCAGTTGGGCGGACGACAGCTCGGGCAGTAACTCCCCCAGGGTGCGGACGAGTTGTCCGGCGGTGCGCACCCGCTGGTCGAGCCGGACCAGGCCGGGGGTGAGATAGCCCCCGCGCCCCAGGGCCACGCCGATCCGGTCCCGCTCGGGCAGCCGGTCCGTGCCGCCCGCGTCGGCGAGCGCGGCGGCGGCCACGTCGAGGGCGATCAGCTGGTCGGGCTCGGTGCCCGGCACCGAGGCGGGCATGATGCCGTACC
The DNA here is from genome assembly GCF_900215565.1 of Streptomyces sp. Ag109_G2-15. Taxonomy (NCBI): domain Bacteria; kingdom Bacillati; phylum Actinomycetota; class Actinomycetes; order Kitasatosporales; family Streptomycetaceae; genus Streptomyces; species Streptomyces sp. Ag109_G2-15. The sequence continues at coordinate 6,317,216 of NZ_OCNI01000001.1, read as the reverse complement.
GGGTGACCTCGACCTCGGCCAGTCCGTCCACGAATCCGCCGCGCCGGCAGTAGATCCGGTCGGCGACGGCGGGCTCCGTGGCGGAGCCGGGGCGGTAGTAGCCGGCGTCCCACCGGCCCTCGGGGACGTCGCCGATCGCGTCCACGCCGTCGCGCAGGTTGCGCCAGTAGGCGTCGAGCCCTGCGGCACCGGGCAGCAGAACCGCCATCCCGACCACGGCGACGGGAGTCTGAGGCTCCGTCATCTCACCAGCCCGACGCGGTGTAGACGACGGCGCGGGCCGAGCGGTCGCCCCAGGCGAGTTCCCGGAGCAGGGCCGCGGTGCCCTCGTCCGGGTCGATCAGCTTCACCCCGCGGCGGGCGTACTCCCGGCCCAGTTCCTCGCCGACCATGCCGCTGTGGATGCCCGAGGGCGCCCAGGGGCCCCAGTGGACGGTGAGCGCACGGTGGCCGGTTCGCTCGGACCAGTCGGCGCCGAGGCGTTCCAGGGCGTCGTTGGCGGCGGCGTAGTCGGCCTGGCCTCGATTGCCGAGGACGGCGGCGATGCTGCCGAACAGCACCGTGAATCCCGGTCCGTCGGGCAGGTCCTCCAGCGCGCCGAGCAGGGCGGCGGCCCCGGCCGTCTTCGTGCCGTACACACGCCTGAAGGAGTCGGGGTCCTTCTCGGCGATCAGCCGGTCCTCGATGACCCCGGCGGCGAAGACGACTCCGTCGAGCCGGCCGTGTTCGGCGTGGATCTCCTTGACGGCCTGGAGCGCGGCGTCCTGCTCGCGGAAGTCGACCGAGCGGTAGCGGGCCTCGCTGCCGAGGGCCGCCAGTTCGGCGAGGGTGGCGGTGATCTCCCGCTGGGCCAGGACGAGTTCGGCGGCCCGGTTGACCTCCGCCGGCTTGAGCGAGCCGGTCCCCGCGAGAGCGGCACGCAGTGCGACGGCGGTGCGGGCGGCGGCGATCTCCGGGGTCTCGGGCGCGGTGGGCGCGGGAGTGCGGCCTACCAGCTCGATACGGCAGCGGCTCGCGGCGGCCAGCGCGGCGGCGAATCGCGCCGTGATGCCCCGGGCCCCGCCGACCAGCAGCACCACGGAGTCCCGGTCCAGGCCGAGCGCGGCGGCCTCGGCGGCGCCGTCACCGGCGGGTCCCGCGCCGGTGCTGCCGAGCGGGCCCAGGGGCGCGGGCACCAGCTCGAACCCGTGCCGCTGCCCGGTGGCCGTACGCAGGACGACGGGAGCCGGGTCCGGCGCGAGCAGCTCTGCGAGCAGGGCGTCGGCGACGGCCGCGGGTGCGGTGTCGGGGACGGTGACGATCCGGGCGAGGGTGTCGGGGTACTCCCGGGCGACGGTACGGAAGAGGCCGTGGAGACCGGCCGACCGGGTCGCCGCCTCGCCGTCGGCCGGCTGGACGGCCAGCAGGCTGCGCGGTGCGCGCGCCAGGGCCGCCTGCAGCACGGGGAAGGCGTCGGGCAGCACCGGGAGTTCCGGGCTCGGGAGCGCGCCCAGGTACAGGACGCCGTCGACTCTGCCGTCGACGCTGCCATCGACTCTGTCGCCGGTCTCGCCGAGGAGGTGGGCCTGGTCGGCGGTCACCGCGTCGGCGCCGTGCGCACGGAGCCGTACCGCTGCCTCGGCCGCCGCTCCCCCGCCGTCGCCGAGGAGGAGGTACCGCCGGCCGGAGAGGGTGGCGGCGGGGTTGGCCGAGGGGTCCGGGAGCGGCACCGGGCGCAGCTCGCAGCGCTTCGGGGCTTCGCCGAGGGGCGTGTGCTCGTGCGGGGCCGCGGCTCCCTGGTCGGCTCCTGCTGCGGGTTCCCGGACGGCCTCGGTTCTTGCTACGCGTTCCTGCTCGGCCTCGGTTCTTGCTGCGGATTCCCGGTCGGCCTCGGCCCCTGCGCCGACCCGCGCCATCAACCAGGCCGTCACCGAAGCCGCCGTACGCGCCTTGGCCAGCTCCTCCAGTTCCGCGTCGTCCAGGGTCTCCGCCCCGCCCGCGATCCCCAGGCGTCTGGCGAGTTCGCCCGCTATCTCGGCCCGTTTGATCGAGTCGATGCTCAGATCCGCTTCCAGGTCGAGGTCGGGCTCGATCATGTCGACGGGGTAACCGGTGCGCTCGCTGATGATCTCCAGGACGACACGCTCGACGTCATGCTCGGGCTCGACGGTCTGGGGCAACGATGGCTCAGCCGCTGGGAGTTGGACCGGTTCCGGAAGCACGGCCTGTGGGAGCGGTGCGGGGGCGGCGGGTGCCGGCGGGGTCGCTCCGGGTGTCGCACCGAAGTAGGTGAGCAGCACATCGCGCTGCGCGGCGATCATCTCCCGGCTGGTGCGCAGGAATTCGGAGATCAGCGCGTCCTGGCCGGCCGGGGCGCCGTACTGCGGGTTCGTCGTCACAGTCGTCTCCACGACTCGTCGGGCCGGTGCCAGGGCACCGGGGAGGAGTGCTCCGTCGGCGGTGCGGACGAGGTGTCCGTCGACCGTCCAGCCGGGCCGCCGCGGCGCCGGCGTCCGCAGCGCGTCGACGGCGTCACGGCCCCGCAGGAGCCAGGCGGTGCGCACCGGCAGCCCCGCCAGGGCCAGTTGGGCGAGGGCGTCGAGCCAGCCGGGCAGGCCGCTGTCGGCACGGGGCTCGCAGGCGACGGCGCGATGCGGGCGGTCCCCGAGGATCTGGCCGACGAGCCGGGTGAGGACCGAGCCGGGGCCCGCCTCCACGAAGATCCGTGCTCCCGCCTCGTACATCGCCTCGATCTGGGCGGCGAAGGCGACCGGCGCGCCGATCTGTGCGGCGAGTTCGCCGCGTACGGCGTCACCGTCGTGCGGGTACGGGGCTGCTGTGCGGTTGGCCCAGACGGGGAACTCGGGGGCCCGTACCGTCTTGTCCGCGAGGACCTTGGCGAACCGCTCCCCGGCGGCGGCCACCACCGGACTGTGGAACGCACAGGCGACCGGGATGCGGCGCGCCCCGAGCCCCGCCTCCCGCAACAGGCGTACGGCGGCTTCGACTTCGGCCGTGGGACCCGAGATCACCGACTGCTCGGGCGAGTTGTGATTGGCGACGACGACCGACTCGGGCGCCCCCGCGGCGCGCAGCGCGCGTGCGACGTCCTCGGCACCGGCCCCCACGGCGGCCATGGTGCCGGGTTCGTCGCCGGCGGCCGCCAGGATCGCGCTCGCGCGCTCGGTGCTCAGCTCCAGCAGGGTCTCCGGGTCGAGGGCTCCGGCCGCGCTCAGGGCGACCAGTTCGCCGTAGCTGTGCCCGGCCGTGAGGTCCGGTTGGATGCCCGCGGCGGTGAGGAAGGCGTGGGCGGCGAGGCCGGTGATGCCGAGGGCGGGCTGCGCGGCCCGGGTGTCGGTGAGGTCGGCCCGGCGGCGTTCGCGGGCGGCCTCGTCGAAGGCGGCGGGCGGGTACAGGGTGTCGGCGTGGCCGCGGCCGAGGTGCAGATAGTGGCGCAGCTCGGGCAGGGCGACCAGCAGGTCGGCGAGCATACCGGGCCGCTGACTGCCCTGGCCGGGGAAGAGGAAGGCGACCTTGGCCGCACCGTCGGCGGGGCTGCCGTCCGCCGGCTCGTGCTCCCCGGCGAGGATCCGTCTGAGCTGCCCGATCAGGTCGTCGACATCACGCGCCACGACCGCTGCCCGCACCGGTTCGTGCGAGGTGTCCGCACGCCGGGCGGCGGCGAGCGCGAGGTCGCGCAGGCGCCAGGGGCGGCCGTCGGACTCGGCGGCCCGCAGGATCTCCTCGACGTCCCGGTGGGCCGCCGCCGTGTCCTTCCCGCGGAAGAGGAACAGCTCGGCGGGCCATGCGTCCAGGGTCTGCTGAGGCGGTACGGCACCGTCGTGAGCCCCCACCACCGCATGGAAGTTGGTGCCGCCGAACCCGAACGCGCTGACTCCGGCGAGCCGTTCCGCGGCGGGGGCCGCCCAGGGCTGGGCGCGGGTGTGGAAGACGAAGGGACTGTCCTCCTCCGACCAGGCCGGGTTGGGCCGGTCCAGATGGAGCGTGGGCGGCTTGACGCCGGTGTAGAGGGCGAGGGTGGTCTTGATCAGGCCGGCGAGTCCGGCGGCGCACTTGGTGTGCCCGATCTGCGACTTGACCGAGCCGAGCGCGCAGGTGCCGGTTGCGGCCCCCGCTTCGGCGAACACCTCACCGAGTACGGCGAGTTCGGTACGGTCCCCGACGACCGTGCCGGTGCCGTGCGCCTCGACCAGGCCGACCTCGGCGGGTGACACGCCGGCGTTGCGGTAGGCGCGCAGCAGGGCGGCCCGCTGTCCTTCGGGGCGGGGTGCGGTCAGGCCGAGGGAGCGGCCGTCGCTGGCGGAGCCGAGGCCCTTGATCACGCCGTAGACGCGGTCGCCGTCGCGCTCGGCGTCCGCGAGCCGCTTGAGGACCACGCAGGCCACGCCCTCGCCGAGGGCGATGCCGTCGGCGGAGCCGTCGAAGGCGCGGGAGCGGCCGGTCGGCGAGAGGGCGTGCACCGAGGAGAACAGGACGAAGTCGTTGATGCCGTTGTGCAGGTCGGCCCCGCCGCACAGCACGACGTCGCTGCTGCCGGAGACGAGTTCCTTGCAGGCCACGTCGAGTGCGGCCAGGGAGGAGGCGCAGGCCGCGTCGACGGTGTAGTTGGCGCCGCCGAGGTCCAGCCGGTTGGCGATGCGGCCGGAGATGACGTTGGCGAGCATGCCGGGGAAGGAGTCCTCGGTCAGCCGGGGCAGCTGCTCCTCCAGACCGTCGGGGACCTTGCCGTAGTACGACGGGAGGACGGCGCGCAGGGTGGCCGCGCTGGACAGGTCGCTGCCCGCCTCGGCACCGAAGACGACGGAGGTGCGCGAGCGGTCGAACTCCCGTCCCCGGTCGCCGTATCCGGCGTCCTCCAGGGCGCGCCGGGCCGCCTCCAGGGACAGCAGCTGGACCGGCTCGATGCTGCCGAGGGAGGCGGGCGGGATGCCGTAGCGCAGCGGGTCGAAGGGGATGCGGGGCAGGAACCCGCCCCACTTGGACGCCGTGCTGCCGGCCTCGTGGTGCACGGCCGGGTCCCACCGGTCGGCCGGGACCTCGGTGACGGCGTCGTGTCCGGCGACCACGTTGGCCCAGAAGGTGGCGAGGTCGGGGGCCTGCGGGAACATGCAGGCCATGCCGACCACGGCGACGTCGAGCGGGGCGGGGGGCTCCGGCTCGGGGGCCTGCGAGGCGATCGGCCGCGCGGCCCGGGCGGTGAGGAGGTCGGCGGCGCCGTCGGTCACCGCGCGATGCAGCTCCGCGACGGTGGTGGTCGCCGAGCGCAGCACGGCCACGTCGCCGGCCATGAACATTCCGTCACTGAGCTGCCGTTCCTCGCCCACTCCGGTCAACTCGCCCTGGGCCGACCGCTCGACGCCCTTGCTCGCGATGCGCAGCCGTCCGACGTTGAGCCGCTCCAGCGCCTCCCACACCTCCCGGTCGGGCAGGCCGGACGCGCGTAGCCCGGCTTCGCGGGCGCGGTAGTCGGAGGTGAACGGGCTGGGCACGCAGCGGGTGGCGTGGCCGGGTGCGGTCTCCAGCAGGGCGGTCGTGGTGGCGGTCAGGACCTGCCGCTGGAAGAGCGGCTGGATCGCGCCGTGCGCCACGGCCTCCTCGGTGAACAGGTAGGCGGTGCCCATGAGGACACCGACGGCGGCGCCCCGGGCGGTGAGGGGTGCGGCCAGGGCGGCGACCATCGCGGCGGACCGCTCGTCATGGATCCCGCCCGCGAAGAACACCTCCAGCCGCCGCGCGGCTTCGGCATCGGCTTCCTCGTCCAGGAAGTCTTCCAGTACGGCGAGTTGGGCCTCCCAGAGCGGAAAGGAGGCGCGCGGTCCCACGTGCCCGCCGCACTCGGACCCCTCGAACACGAACCGGCGCGCCCCGGCCCGCAGGAACTGTCGCAGCAACCCCGGCGAGGGCACATGCAGGAAGGTCCGGATCCCGGCCCGCTCCAGCGCCTCGGCCTGGGCGGGCCGTCCACCCGCGATGATCGCGTGCGTGGGGCGCAGTTCCCGTACGGCCTCCAACTGGGCGTTCCTGACGTCCTCGGGCGCGAAGCCGAGCACACCCACGCCCCAGGGCCGCCCGCCGAGCACGGCACGCGCCTCGGTCAGCATCGCCCGCGTCCGCTCACCGTCGGCGAGCGCCAGCGCCAGAAAGGGCAACGCACCGTCCGCGGCGACGGCGGCAGCGAAGGCCGCCTGATCACTGACCCGCGTCATGGGCCCCTGCGCAACCGGAAGCCGGGTCCCGAGCGCATGGCTCATGGGGGAGCCGGGGCGGAGAGCACGGGCGGGGCCGTGGTCGAGCGGATCGATCGAGCCGGAGCCGAGCGAGGCGGCCGGGCCAGTGCCGAGCGGGGCGGCCCCGGCCACAACCTCCCGTATCGCCGCCCTCACCTCACGCACCGTCCGCCGCACATCCCCCCACCGCTCGGCGAACCGCGCCGCGAGGAAGCCGTCCTGGCCGACAGGCAGGAGTTGGCGGTGCAGGTCCTGTGCGCCGAGCAGGGAAGCGACCACGTCCGCGTCGTCCGGTGGTGGTGGCGGGGCGTCCGGGCCGCGCCGGCGCAGTACCCGGTGCCCGGCGACGACCACGGTCTCGGAACCGTCCAGGGAGCGCACCGCGGCCCGGACCGCCTCCGGCAGCCGCGACTCGGCCAGCAGGGCCAGTTGGCCGTCGAGGACGACACCGGCCGCGCCGCCGGCCACCGCGGCAGCCGCCGTACGGGGGCCAATGCCTCCACAGGCCCAGACGGGAACCTCCAACCCACTTTCGGACAGGAGCAGTTGGAGCAAGACGAACGTGCTCAGCCCGCCTACCCGGCCACCGCTCTCGGCACCCCGCGCGATCAGCCCGTGAACCCCGGCGCGCACCGCTGCCCGCGCCTGCGCCAGATCCGTGACCTCCGTCAACACCCGGTACTGTGCAGCCACTTCACCCACGTCCCAGGGTGCGTCCGGGGCGAGGACCACGGTGTCGGGGGCGCCGGCCAGTTCGCCGGGGTCCAGTGCGCAGCGCCCGGTCACCCGTACGCCGAAGGGCCCCGGCGCCGCTCTGCTCAGCCGGTTCAGCTCCTCGCGGGATCGTCGGTCGCCGTCGCCGAGGTCGAGGATGCCGAGCGCACCGGCGCCGCAGGCGGCCGCGGCCGGCCCGGCGTCGGGTTCTGCGAAGGGGGTGAGACACAGGATCAGGTCTTGGGCGCGCACGGGGGAGGTCATGATGCTCCGAAGAATCGGCAAGACAGCACGGTGGGGGGTGTGCGGCAGGACACTCTGGTGCGAGGCCACCGGAACCTAGCGAGGTGCTTACTGGCGGGTCAATAACGCCGCGTCCTTTTCGCGGGCGGTGGCATCGATTCGGCCAGCCCGCCGAATTCCCCCGCAAGCGCCGGAAATCCGAGCAATCCCCTTCCGCCCCACGACCGCACGGCCGTACCGGCCCTCTCGGCACACCCCCACAAGCCCGTCAAAGCGCCGGGCATATTCACCGCGGACTCACCGGGGACTCACCTCGGAGCAACATCGCGGGACACGGGTTCGGTTTCTGTAAATTCCGCATGACGTCCACCCGGTGGCTCGATCCCGGCACGCACCCGAGCCGGACGCCGAGATGACCGTTCGCCCGCGCCGTACGGCGAGATGGCCGTTCGCACCCGGTCGGACGGCGAGATGGCCGTTCGCACCCGGTCGGACGGCGAGATGGCCGGTGGACGGCGGGCGGGGGCCACCGCGTCTCCGCGGTGGCCCCCGGCATCAGCCGAGCAGCGAACCGACAGCCGCCGGTACGGAGGCGACGGTGCCCGCGATCGGGGAGACGACCTCGCTCACCGGGCCCTCGGAAGGCGCGGACTCCGCCGCACCGGGATCCTCGTGGGCGCCGGCCTGGGCGATCCGGGTCTCGTACTCCGACCCGGTCGGCCGACTCCCCTGCCCCTGCCCGGACCCCTGCCCCTGCTTCTTCCGCGGGGTGCCCTTGTCCGACCGCCCGGGCGGCGACTGCTCGGCGGCCCCCTTCGAGGCTTCGGACCGCCCGGAGGACGGCGCGTCCAGCCCATCCGGCCCGTCCGACGAGGTGCCCCGCCCTGGTCGCGTGCCCACCCCCGCCTCCAGAACCCACCGCTGCCCCCTGGAGCCGTCGCGCGCCGCGACCACCACCCGCGTCGAGGAGTCCCCCGATCCCGGCGCGAGGGCGAGGCCCTTGGGGCCGCGCAGCAGGAGTTCGCCCCGGACCGTGAGGTCGTACGACACCTCCCCGGCGTGCACGACACAGCCGGACACCACGACACCCCGCGTCCCCGGGTCGGCGGCCAGGCACAGCGTGGGATCGGCGGCGCTCCGCAGCAGTCCGTCGTCCTGGTACGACCACTGCTGCGATCCGGCGGACGAACACCCCGCCAGCACAGCACCCACGCCCGCCTCGACCCTCCCCCCGCCGACGTCCAGACAGAGCCCGGAGACGAGGCTGCGCAGCCTGCCGTGGGCGACCTCGACGGGATCGCCGACCGAGGCCGCGGACGGGGAGGCCGCGGGGGGCCGCTCGCTGTCGGCGCCGGGGCGGGCGGAACTGCCCACCGGGGCACCCCAGGTGGCCTCGGGCCCCGGGACACCGTTGTCATCGGACCAGCCCTTGGCCACGAGCACCGTGGCGAGCAGCGCGAGCGAGGTGAGGCCGACACCCACCGCCAGGGCCGTACGACGCCTGCCCTCGGGCATCGTGCGGTGCCGGCCACCCGGCGCGGGGCCCGCGACGTGGGGCGCGGGCGACTCCTCCAGGGCGCCGCGGCCGGGCCGGGAGTCGAGATAGCGGCGTGCTCCCCAGCCGAGCACGGTCTCGGCGAGCAGGACTTCCAGGCCGCCCTCGAAATGGCTGAGCTGGTCGGCGGCGTGCCGGCAGTGGCGGCAGGCCGCCAGATGCTCCTGCACATCCGGGAGCAGGGAGCCGCCGCGGCGAATGGGGACGTCCAGGAGGCGGTTGTAGAAGCGGCATTCCCTGGAGGGTGCGAGTTCCCGGTGGGCGCGTACGCAGCCCGCCCGGAATTGCTCGCGTGCCTGCTCAAGGGCGGTCGCGGCGGTGGGCGCGTCCACGCCCGACAGACCAGCGGGTATGTTTATGGGCTCCGCCTCGACCTCGGTATGCCACAGAAGACATTGGGAGGCGCCGGGCAGGGCCTGGAATGCGCGTTCGGCGAGTTGCCGCCTTTCGGGCGTGCCGGGCATCGTCGCGCGTAGACCACGGCCACCGGTGGGTTTGCGCAATTCCGGCATGACCACGCAGGCGCTCTCGTCGGCGGCCCAGGCGCGGACGGTCTCCCGGACGGCCACCAGCAGCTGCGGGCGCAGGGCGCCGCCGACCGCCCCGCCCGTCAGCCGGCCGAGTACCTGCTGGAAGGCGGCGGTGGCCACCAGCTGCGCCGTGGGCCCGGCGGCGGCCAGGCAGACGATCGCGTAGTCACGGGTGGCCCGCCAGTGCCGGGCCAGCAGCAGGGCGACGGCGTGATGGCGGCCGTCACCGGGGTCGCCCAGCCGGGCGACGAGATCACGGTCGGACTCTCCCGGCAGCGAACCGGGGCGGGGCGGGAACGGCGGGCGTGGGGGGTAGGGGGACTGCACGGAACACCATTTCCTTTCCAGCCGCAGGGCGGCATCCGAAATGGCGCCCCGTCGGAAAGCAGTGCCTGATTGGTGCATACCTGAGGGGCCCGGCCTTGCCGTTCGGTTCCGGCCTTTGCCCCCTCACAGGAAGGCACACCTTCGCACACGCGCGTCACAGGAAACAAGAAGTTCGAATACCCAGGAGTCGAAGTCAGGGAAATACACAACAGTTACCGGCGGTATCCACACGCCTCCGGCAAGGCAAGCGGTTGCCTGACGCCAACTTGTGTACAGGGAAAGCCGGATGGCACACGAAATCTCCAACTTCCCGCCCGCCGGCCCCCTCGGCGGACACCCACAGCCGGTTCCCACGTTCCTCTCGGCGCACTCTCATCCGCGTGCCCCAGCATGGCCGCATGATCGCCCCCCACTCCACAGCGACCCCCGCCTCCCCACGCCAGGTGCGCAAGGCGGTCGTCCCGGCCGCCGGGCTCGGCACCCGGTTCCTGCCCGCGACCAAGGCGACGCCGAAGGAGATGCTCCCCGTCGTCGACAAGCCGGCCATCCAGTACGTCGTCGAGGAGGCCGCGGCGGCCGGTCTCGACGACATCCTGATGGTCACCGGCCGGCACAAGCGCGCCATCGAGGACCACTTCGACAGCGCCTTCGAACTGGAGCAGGCCCTGGCGGCCAAGGGCGACACCGTGCGCCTGGACGCCGTACGCGATCCCGCGCGGCTCGCCGACATCCACCACATCCGCCAGGGCGACCCGCTCGGCCTCGGCCACGCCGTGCTCTGCGCCCGCCACCACGTCGGCAACCAGCCCTTCGCGGTCCTGCTCGGCGACGACCTGATCGACCCACGCGAGACCCTGCTCAGCCGCATGCTGGACGTGCGCGACCGGTACGCGGGCACCGTGGTCGCGCTGATGGAGGTCGACCCGGCGCAGATCCATCTCTACGGCTGCGCGGCGGTGGAACCCTCCGGCGAGGAGGATGTCGTACGCGTCACCGGCCTGGTCGAGAAGCCGTCACCCGAGAAGGCGCCGAGCCGCTACGCGGTCATCGGCCGCTACGTCCTCGACCCCGCCGTCTTCGACGTCCTGGAACGCACCCCGCCGGGCCGCGGCGGCGAGATCCAGCTGACGGACGCCCTCCAGGACCTGGCCGCGAACGGCACCGTGCACGGGGTCGTCTTCGACGGCCTGCGCTACGACACCGGCGACAAGGCGGACTATCTGCGCACGGTGGTCCGCCTGGCCTGCGCCCGCGCGGACCTGGGCCCCGAATTCAGGGGCTGGCTCAGGGAGTTCGTGGCGGGACTGGAGGACGGCGAGGCCGGCATCGGGGAGCGGCGCCGGGCGGCCTGAGACGACGCGGCTGGGAAACGCGACGGGGAGGGACCCACCCGGACCCCTCCCCCCATACCTGCCGGCCCTGCAAGTCCCGCAGGCCCAATAAGTCCGGCAGCTCCTACAAGTCCCTTATCAGTCCTTGCTGTTGGGACGCAGCGTCCACACGACCTGCATCTCACCCGTGACGGCTCCGTCCGCACGGCGGATCTCGATCGTCACCGGGAACTCGGGACGCTGCCCCGCGTCCAGCTCGGCCACGACCTCGGCGGCCGGGCGGCCCAGCTTCGCGGTCGCGGTGACGGCGCCCATCGCCAGCTTCTTGTAGGCGATCTCGGCCCGCACGGCGAGCGGCACGGCGCGCGAGAGCTGGTCGCCGAACGCGGCCAGCACGATGGCGCCGCTGGCCGACTCCCCGAGCGTGAACATCGCGCCGGCATGCGGCCCGCCCACGTGGTTGTGGTACTCGCCCTGGTCCGGCAGGGACACCACGGCCTGCTCCGGGGAGGTCTCCAGGAACTCCAGGTTCAGCGTCCGGGCCATCGGCACGGTGGCGGCGAGCATGTCGCCGATCGACATCTGGTCTGCGCTCATGCCGTCATGTTACTCATGAGTAGCACGGCTGGCCAGTGCCGCCGGTGATCACCGCTGTATCGTTGCGGCCCATGTGGCCAGGGGAACAGCCGCCGGGAAGCGGCCAGCAGCACAACCCGTACCAGCAGCCCGGCTCCCAGCAGCCCAACCCGTACCAACAGCCAGGGCATCAGCAGCCGAATCCGTACCAGCAACAGCCGAATCCGTACGCCGGGCAGCAGCCCAACCCGTACGCCGGACAGCAGCCGCCCGCCCCCTGGGCACAGCCCCCGGCACCGCAGCCGCAGCCGCAGCCGGGCGGCGGTCGCACCAAGCTCGTGGCGATCCTCGCCGCGGCGGCCGTGGTCGTCACGGCCTGTGTGACCGGGGTCCTGCTGCTGGGCGGCAAGAGTGACGACGAGGCCCGTCCCGGCCCCACCGCGTCCTCCCCCACCGCCGCCACCCCCTCGGTCACGGACGCCCCGCGCTCGGCCGACGACGTCCCGAAGCCGACGGTGGCCGGCTGGAAGGTCGTGGTGAACCCGGTCACCGGCATAGCCTTCGACGTGCCCGCCGACTGGCAGGTGCGCTCCAAGGACTGGATCACCTACGTCACCGAGGGCACCGACCCCCAGGACCCCGACGGCAAGTTCCTGGTCGGCATGAAGGCCCCCGCCGTGCTGAAGGCGAAGTGGTGCGGCACGGACGAGGACAGGGACGGCAAGACCGACTACACCTCGCTCGCGAACGTGGGCACGCGCGGGAACAAGGGCGCCAAGAGCACCGCCGAGGTCGCCCGCCAGGACTCGGCGAACTGGGTCTACGGCTGGTACACGCAGCCGGACCACAAGAAGGTCACGACCGGCCCTGTCACGTCGTACACCACCGCGTCCGGCATCACGGGCAGTGTCGCCACGTCCCGGTCGTCCGGGGTCGTCAAGCGGCACAAGTGCGACACCGACGGCAAGGCGACGACGTTCGCCTTCAAGGACTCGGACGGCGCCATGCTGTCGTGGTCCTTCTTCGGCGCCGAGGGCGTCTCGGAGGAGGTCCCGGACGCGACGATCCGTAAGATCATGCGGACCGTGCGGCTGTACGACGAGAAGTCGCACTCCTGAGAGCAGTCTCACTCCTGATTCGGTACGGCCCTGACAAGGGCCGGTGACCGAATCGTGTCCCCGGGCCCACTAGGGTTACTCGCCATGTGGCCAGGAGAGCAGCCGCCAGGGGGCGCGCAGAACCCGCAGAACAACCCGTACCAGCAGCCGGGTTACCAGCAGCCGAATCCGTACCAGCAGCCCGGCTACCAGCAGTACCCGCAGCAGGGTCAGCAGCCGAATCCGTACGGGCAGCAGCCACAGTGGGGAGCGCCCGCTCCCGTCGGCGCTCCGCAGCCGCAGCCGCCGCAGAGCGGTGGCGGCGGTGGCGGTGGTGGCCGGACCAAGCTGGTCGCGATCGTCGCGGCCACGGCGGTCGTCGTCGCGGCGGGTGTCACCGCGTTCGTGGTGCTCGGCGGCTCCAAGAAGGACGAGGCCGACAGCGGCAAGGACAAGCAGAAGTCGAGCCAGTCGCCGACGACGGATCCGACGGCGAGCTCGTCCCCGACGGACGACGACCCGCGCGGCAACGAGACCGAGAAGCCCACCGTCGCGGGCTGGAAGGTCGTCGTCAACCCCAAGTTCGGCACGGCGTTCGAGGTCCCGGCGGACTGGGAGGTGGAGTCCCCGGGCACCTCCGTCTTCATGGAGGACCACGCCGACAACGACAAGCTGATCACCTCCGTGTCCGGCCCGGCCGAGTACCAGTCGAAGTGGTGCACGACCGACAGCGACAAGGACGGCAAGAGCGAGGACACCCCGCTGGCCGTCGCCGGCACCCGGGGCGAGAACGGCGCGAAGAGCCCCGCCGACGCCGCGGTCACGCGGGTGCCCTGGTACGTCTACGGCGGCTACACCCAGCCGAACAAGAAGAGCATCACCTTCGACAAGAAGGCCACGCCCTACAAGACCGCGTCGGGCCTCCAGGGCGCCTACGCGTGGGCGCGCTCCTCGGGCAGCCCGCAGAAGGGCAAGTGCGCGAGCGACGGCAAGGCCCTGACCTTCGCCTTCAAGAACTCGGCCGACGACATCGTGTCGTTCGACTTCTACGGCGCCAAGGGCGTGCACAACGAGGTCGACACCGCGACGATCATGAAGATCCTCAGCACGGTACGGCTGCACGGTGACCCGACGGAGAGCGGCTGACGGACGGGCGCGGGACGCGGGGAAACCGTTTGCAGGCAGGACAGCAGGCGGCGATAGTCGCCCGGTGACCTCCACCACCGGCTCCTCCGCGGCCCGTTCCCGCAGACCCGCCTGGGCGGGCCGCAACTACTCCTTACTGACCGCGGCGGCCATCGTGGCCGGCCTCGGCGCCAACGGCTCGCTGATCGCCGCCGCGTTCGCGGTGCTGGACGCGGGCGGCGACGGCGGCGACGTGGGACTGGTGGCCGCCTCCCGCACGCTGCCGCTGGTGGTGTTCCTGCTCATCGGCGGGGCGATCGCGGACCGGCTGCCCCGGCACCGGGTGATGGTCGCCGCCAATGCCCTCAACTGCCTCTCCCAGGGGGCCTTCGCGCTGCTCGTGCTCACCGGCGAGCCCCGGCTGTGGCAGATGATGCTGCTCACCGCGCTGGGCGGCACCGGGCAGGCGTTCTTCGGCCCGGCGGCCGAGGGCATGCTGATGTCGTCCGTCGAGGGCGAGCAGGCGGGCCGCGCCTTCGCGGTGTTCCGCATGGCCACCCAGGGAGCGGCCCTCGGCGGCGCAGCACTCGGCGGCGCGCTGGTCGCGGCGGTCGGTCCCGGCTGGGTCCTCGCGATCGACGCGGTGGCCTTCGCCCTCGCCGGAGCCCTGCGCTCCTTCCTCGACGTCAGCCACATCCCGCCGCGCGAGCCGGGCGACGGCATGCTGGCCGATCTCCGGGAGGGCTGGCGGGAGTTCATCGGCCGCCCCTGGCTGTGGGGCATCGTCGTCCAGTTCTCGATCGCCAACGCGGTGGTCGGCGCGGCCGACGCGGTGTACGGCCCGCTCGTCGCCCGCGACAGCCTGGGCGGGGCGGGCCCCTGGGGCCTGGCGCTGGGCGCGTTCGGCGCGGGTACCGTGGCCGGCGCCCTGCTGATGACCCGCTGGAAACCCCGCCGTCTGCTCCTCGCCGGCACCCTGTGCGTCTTCCCGCTGGCCCTGCCCTCGGCCGCACTCGCCGTGCCGGTGCCGGTGGGCTTCCTCTACGTGGTCATGTTCGTCGCGGGTACGACGGTGGAGGTGTTCGGCGTCTCCTGGATGACCGCGCTGCACCAGGAGATCCCCGAGGACAAGCTCTCCCGGGTCTCGGCCTACGACTGGTTCGGCTCGGTCTCCCTCATGCCCCTCGCCACAGCCCTGGCGGGCCCCGCCGAGTCCGCCGTAGGCCGCACGACCGCCCTGTGGGGCTGCGCGGGCCTGGTCGTCCTGGTCACCGCCCTGGTCCTCCTGGTCCCGGACGTCCGCACCCTGACCCGCCGCGCCGAGCGACCGACGCCCGCTCCGACCGTGTCATCCGATACCGAACACGCCGTCGGGGGGCTTGGCTGACGGTACGGCGCCACGCTCCTGGGACTTCAGCCGATGCCGAACGCCCCGTCAGGGGGCTCAGGTGACGGAACGGCGTCGGCATCGTGGACCGGCTGGGCGCCGCCGATGAAGTCCCGCAGCGCCGGGCCGTGTTCGACGCGGGCCGGAAAGACGTCGGCGGCGGTGAGACGAGCCACGGCAGCCGTGTCGACGGGCCGGTGCGAGGCGACGAGAACCGCGTTGCCGAACCGCCGGCCGCGCAGCACGCCCGGCTCGGCGATCAGCGCCAGCTCCTCGAACACGGCCGCCAGATTGGCCAGTTGAGAGCGCAGGAACCCGAACGGCGCCGCGTCGGCGAGGTTGGCCAGATAGACCCCGCCGGGGCGCAGCACGCGCTCGGCCTCGCGGGCGTAGGCGAGCGAGGTGAGGTGGGCCGGGACCCGTGAGCCGCCGAACACGTCGGCGATCAGCACGTCGGCCGAGTCGTCCGGGGCGGTCTCGAGCCAGGCCCGGGCGTCGGCGGCGTGCAGCGCGACACCCGAGCCCTGCGGAAGCGGCAGCTGCGCGACGACCAGCTCCAGCAGCCCCCGGTCGGCCTCGACGACGTCCTGCCGGGAGCCGGGCCGGGTGGCGACGAGGTACCGGGGCAGCGTGAGCGCTCCCCCGCCCAGGTGCACCACGTCCAGCGCCCGCCCCTCCTCGGCCACGGTGTCCAGCACGTACCCGAGCCGCCGCGCGTACTCGAACTCCAGATACGTCGGCTCGTCCAGATCGACGTACGACTGCGGCGCCCCGTCGACGGTGAGCAGCCAGGCCCGCTCCCGATCGACATCGGGCATCAACTTGGCGGTGCCGTGATCGACGGTCCTGGTGACGGGTATGGCTTCACTCACGAATCCATTGTCACCGGTACGGGACAACACCGGGCGCGAGGTCCCGCCAAAGGGGCGCGGGGAACTGCGCGACCAGCCACAACGGCCCCGCAGTCCCCCACACTCCTCAACCCTTACGAACCGACGGAGACAACCGTCCCGGCCCCCACGGTCCTGCCACCCTCACGAATGGCAAACCCGAGCCCAGGCTCCAACGGCACCTCCCGCCCCAGTTCCACACTCATCTCCACCGTCTCCCCGGGCCGCGCGACCACCACGTCCCCCAGGTCGATGTCCCCCACGACATCCGCCGTACGGATGTAGAACTGCGGCCGATACCCCGTGGACACCGGGGTCGTACGACCACCCTCGCGCCCGGACAGCACATACACCCGCGCGGTGAACCGACGACTCGGCGCCACACTGCCCGGCGCAGCCACCACGTGCCCCCGGCGCACCGCGTCCCGCTGGACTCCCCGCAGCAGCAGCGCCACGTTGTCCCCGGCCTGCGCCTCCTCCATCGGCTTGCCGAAGGTCTCGACGCCGGTCACGACGGTCTCGACCTCCGCCCCGAGCACCTCGACCCGATCACCGACCCGGACCGTGCCCCGCTCGACGGCGCCGGTGACCACCGTCCCGCGCCCGGTGATGGTGAGCACGTTCTCCACCGACAACAGGAACGGCGCGTCCAGATACCGCTCGGGCATCGGCACGTACGTGTCGACCGCGTCGAGCAGCGCCTCGATCGACGCCGTCCAGCGTGGGTCGCCCTCCAGCGCCTTCAGCCCGGAGACCCGTACGACGGGTACGGCGTCCCCCGGGTATCCCTGCGCGGTGAGCAGGTCGCGGACCTCCAGCTCGACGAGGTCGGTCAGCTCCTCGTCGCCCGCGTCGGCCTTGTTGAGGGCGACGACGATGTGGTCGACGCCCACCTGCCGGGCGAGCAGCACATGCTCGGCGGTCTGCGGCATGATCCCGTCGAGCGCGGAGACGACGAGGATCGCCCCGTCGAGCTGCGCGGCGCCGGTGACCATGTTCTTGACGTAGTCGGCGTGGCCCGGCATGTCGACATGGGCGTAGTGCCGGGTGTCGGTCTCGTACTCGACGTGCGCGATGTTGATGGTGATGCCGCGGGCGGCCTCCTCCGGGGCCCGGTCGATGCGGTCGAACGGGACGAAGGTGCCGGTGCCGCGCTCGGCCAGGACCTTGGTGATGGCGGCGGTCAGGGTGGTCTTGCCGTGGTCGACGTGGCCCATCGTGCCGATGTTCAGGTGCGGCTTGGTGCGCACGTATGCCGTTTTGGACATGGCTGTACCTCGAAGCCTCTCAGCCGTACGGAAATGCGGGACCCCGAGGACTGGCCGACCCTCCCCCTGCGGGGTCCGCCGGACAATCCGGAGAGGGTCAGCTTCGGGCGCCGTCGACAGCGGCCACGAGGATCGGGACGGCAGCCTTCGGGGCATCCGCGACGGCGGATGCTGCGAGGAGGAAGGCGTACCGGAACATGACGACGATCATCGCCGACGGTTTGTCCGGCGTCGAATGGTTTTTCGCGGTACGCGAGTTGGGGTACCCGGGGCGAGGACCCTCAGGACCCGGTGTTCTTCAGTGCCTCGCGCACCGTCAGCGGCGCGAACCGGCTCCGCTCGCGGGCCAGGAAGCCGCGTACGGCCTCGGGATCGGTCTTGGCGTACTCGCGCAGGCACCAGCCGATGGCTTTGCGGACGAAGAAGTCGGGGTGGCCGGACTGGAGCAGGCAGTAGGCGAACAGCCGGTCGGTGTCGGTGCGTTCCTTGTAGCGGAGCTGGTGCAGCAGGGCCGTACGGTCGAGCCAGAGGTTGTCGTCCGTGATCCAGGCGTCCATGTCGGCCGTGAGCCCGGGGTCGGCCGCGACCAGGGCGCCGACGACGTGCGCGGCGAGCAGGTCGACGGTGTCCCACCAGGAGACGGTGGTGATGAGGTGCCGGGCGACGGGCAGGAACGCGGAGGAACAGCGGGCCGCGTACCGGCGGAGGTAGTCCACGGCGAAGTAGTGGTACTCGCGCTCGGGCAGCCGCCAGCAGCGCAGGGCGATCGCGGTGCAGTCGGCCTCGGTCGGCCGGGGCGTGCCGGCCAGGACGGTGCGGGACAGGGCGCGCCGGTCCGGGGTGGGGATCCCGAGGAAGGGCGCCACGTCCTTCATGTACGCCCGCATCGGCGCGGCCCTGCCCGGATCGGCCGCGGCCGCGTACGTGGCGGTCAGCCGCTCCAGCACGGTGTCGGAGAGGGCGCTGGGCGGCACGTCCGGCGGGGCCGCACCTGTGACGGTCATGAGTCGAACGATACGGCGATCACCTGGCCACATGACGGGGCTGGATCAACAATTCGCGCGCGGCTAGGTTGTGACGGTGGGGACAACACTCCGACCCGCCGCGCGGGTCATCTGCCTGGACGCCGCCCACCGCGTACTCCTGCTGCGCTGGCGCGACTCCTTCGACGGGTCGTGGTTGTGGGAACCGCCCGGCGGTGGCATCGAACCCGGTGAGACACCGCTGGAGGCGGCACGGCGCGAACTGGCCGAGGAGACCGGCCTGGACCCGGCGGCGGTCATCGACCGGTCCGTGCCCGTCGAACGGGACGTGTGGTGGAACGGCAAGCGCTACACAGGCTCGGAGCAGTTCTTCCTGGCCCGTTTCGCCGAGGAACAGCCGACGCCGGTACGGACCGGCCTGCTCCCCGACGAACAGATCAACCTCGACACGCACGCCTGGATCCCCTGGCCGGACCTGACCTCACTCCCGGACCGCCTGGAGCCGCCCCAACTGCTCACCGTACTCGAGGCCCTGGTACCGGAGGGTCCCTGGCGGGCCTGAGGGCGGGACACACACTGGACCTCGACGGAGTGCGGTGGTCCGAAACGGTCCCTGCGCTCCGGGACGGTCATGAGACGGACCATACGGCGATCACATGTATGCGTCGGTTAGTGTCACCGGATGCTCGATGCCAACCGCTCTGGCACCGCCACGGCCCCTCCCCGGGCCGCCGCCACGGAGCCGGCCGTCCCCGCGGCCGTGTCCGTACCGCCCCTGCCCCGCACGGGGTTCGTCGCCCGCTGCACACGCGTGGTGCTGTCGCCGTACGCGCGGCTGTCCCTGCTGCTCGCCCTGCTCGCGGGCGCCGCGTCCTGCGTGCTGGCGTTCGAGCCGCAGCGGCTGCTGACGCACGGCTGGCCGCCGCAGCTCGGCGGGGCCGCGGCGGCCGTGGTGTTCGCGGTGGCGTACGGGCTGTGCACGGTGGCGTTCGTGCCGCGCCCCCTGCTGAACCTGGGGGCGGGCGCGCTGTTCGGCTCCCAGCTCGGGCTGACGACGGCGCTGGCGGGCACGGTGCTCGGCGCCGGGGTGGCCTTCGGGCTCGGCCGGGTGCTGGGGCAGGACGCGCTGCGCCCGCTGCTGCGGGGCCGCTGGCTGAAGGCGGCCGACGGGCAGCTGAGCCGGCACGGGTTCCGTTCGATGCTGGCGGCGCGGCTCTTCCCGGGCGTGCCGTTCTGGGCGGCGAACTACTGTGCCGCCGTCTCCCGGATGGGCTGGCTGTCGTTCCTGCTGGCCACGGCGCTCGGCTCGATCCCGAACACGGCCGCCTACGCGGTCGCCGGCGCCCGTGCCTCCGCGCCGACCTCGCCCGCGTTCCTGATCGCGATGGCCGGCATCGCCGTACCGGCGCTCGCGGGCACGGTGGTGGCCTGGCGCAAGCGCCACCACCTGCGCGGACACTGATCAGCCGGTGATCGGCCGGTGATCCGTCAGACGCCTTCCAGGATCATCGCGTTGGCGAGCCCGCCCGCCTCGCACATGGTCTGCAGGGCGTAGCGGGCGCCGCGCTCGCGCATCGCGTGGACCAGGGTGGTGGTCAGGCGGGTGCCGCTGGCGCCCAGCGGGTGGCCGAGGGCGATGGCGCCGCCGTTTACGTTGACCTTGGCCAGGTCGGCGCCGGTCTCCTGCTGCCAGGCGAGGACCACGCTGGAGAATGCCTCGTTGATCTCGACGAGGTCGATGTCGTCGAGGGTCAGCCCCGCTCGGCGCAGCACCTTCTCCGTCGCCGGGATGACGCCGGTGAGCATCAGCAGCGGATCGGAGCCGGTGACGGCGAAGCTGTGCAGGCGGGCGAGCGGGCGCAGGCCGAGGCGGGCCGCGGTCTCGCTGGAGGTGATCAGCACGGCCGAGGCGCCGTCGTTGATGGGGCTGGCGTTGCCCGCGGTGACGTTCCACTCGATCTGCGGGAAGCGCTCGGCGAAGGCGGGGTCGTAATAGGCGGGCTTGAGGCCGCCCAGGATCTCCGTGGTGCTGCCGGGCCGTACGCACTCGTCGCGGGCGACGCCGTCCAGCGGCGCGACCTCGGCGTCGAACAGGCCGGCCTGCCACGCGGCGGCGGCCTTGTGGTGCGAGGAGACCGCGAACTCGTCCATCCGCGCGCGCGTGAGGGACCACTTGGCGGCGATGAGTTCGGCGCTGATGCCCTGCGGGACCAGGCCCTCCGGGTAGCGCTCGGCCACGCCCGGTCCGAAGGGGTCCTTGCCGGCCGGCACGTTGGACCACATCGGCACCCGGCTCATCGACTCCACTCCGCAGGCGACGACGAAGTCGTAGGCGCCCGAGATGACGCCCTGCGCGGCGAAGTGCACGGCCTGCTGGGAGGAGCCGCACTGGCGGTCCACGGTGGTCGCCGGGACCGTCTCGGGGAGGCCGGCGGCGAGGACGGCGTACCGGGTGGTGTTCATGGCCTGCTCGCCGACCTGGTCGACGGTGCCGCCGATGACGTCGTCGATCAGCGCCGGGTCGACGCCCGAGCGCTCGACCAGGGTGCGCAGGGTGTGAGCGAGCAGTTGCACGGGGTGGACGTGGGCGAGGGAGCCGTTGGGCTTGCCCTTGCCGATGGGGGTGCGTACGGCTTCGACGATGACTGCGTCTCGCATGGTGTGGGCCTCCTGCGACGACCGGAGCGGCTACTGATGAGTAGGAAATCCAAACTCACCATAACTCCGTGAGTTGGAAAATCAAACCCTCCTCTACACTGAACCGCATGGCCGCCACGAAAGACCCGCGCCCCTGCTCCATCGCCGACGCCCTCGCCCTGGTCGGCGAGAAGTACTCGCTGCTCGTCCTGCGGGAGGTGTGCCTCGGCAACGGCCGCTTCGACCAGCTGGTGCGCAACATCGGCGCCCCGCGCGACATCCTGGCCACCCGGCTGCGCCGGCTCGTGGACGCGGGGATCCTCACCAAGCGCGCCTACAGCGAGCGCCCGCAGCGCTTCGAGTACCGGCCCACACCGGCCGGGCTGGAGCTGGAGCCGGTCCTGATGACCCTCAAGGAGTGGGGCGACCGCCACCTGCGCAAGGGAGCCGACCTCCCCATGGTCATCGAGCACAGCTGCGGCAACGAACTGGTCCCCCAGGTCACCTGCCAGGCCTGCGGCGAGCCCGTCCACCACGACGACCTGACGGCCCACCCACAGGCCCCGGGCTGGACGCTCACCGGCCCGACGGCCGCCTAGCCCCTGCCGGCTCCGGCGCCCACGACGCTCTCCGCGAGGCCGAACACCGTCTCGCACTCCGGGCACGTCACCCGGCCGAAGAGCCGGGCCACCCAGTCCGCCACCGCTACCTGCCCGGCATCGACGGCCAGCGCGTGCAGACGGGCGCCGGCGCCCGTCAGGTCCGCGGGGTGCGCGGGGTGCAGTTCGGCCTCGCAGTGGTCGACGTACTCGCCCACCTGAACGACGGTGAGGGCCTCGCAGTGCGGGCACTCAGCCTCGAACTCCTCCAGCAGCATCTCCAGTTCCCGCGACCAGAACGGCACGCCCTCGAACGCGAGCAGGAACTGCGTGTGGTACACGAACTTCGCCGGATCGCCCGTCGGGATCTCCGCCAGACGGGCGCGGGCCACCGGAAGCAACTCGGCGATCTGGTCTTCGTACCGGGGTCGCTCCGACGGCTCCGCCTCGGCCACGACGAAGCCGGCCAACGCGACCGCCTCGTCCCGGTCGCCGGCTGCGCGGCCCGTGGCGATGTCCGTGAGCAGCGGCAACGCGGCGAAACTCGCGCTGTACACGCTGCCCTGGTGACACAGGGCCGACCACAGTGCGTGCCAGACCTGCTCGTCCCCCGGTCCGCCGTCGAGCCGGGCGAACAGTCCGGGTATGTCGTCGGCCGGCCCGTAGGCGTGCGTGAGCTGCGACCAGTCGATCGTGAGGCGCGTCATGCGACGCATTGTGACCTGCCCCTACGACAACGCCTCCGACCGGTACACGTCCAACCGCCCGCACATCCCGAACTTCCCTTGCTCCGAAGGCTGTTCGGCGCGTACGACGGCGTCGGTGAGGTGGGAGACGTCGCCGCGTTCGAGGCGGTCCAGGTGGTCGCCGGTGGTCTCGGCGGCCGTCCGTGCCCCGCGCTGCCACCGCTCGCGCCACTCCGCCAGCCGAGGCCGTACGAGGGCCGCGGCGGCCCGGTGGAAGGCGGCCAGTGGCTCGGGGCCGGAGGCCTCGCACAGGGCGTGGTAGCCCTCCAGGGCGAGGTCGCGGCGGGCGCGGGCGATCCGCTCCCGTTCCTGCTCCGGTGCGTCGGCGGGGATCGTGGTCGCGGCGGCGTAGGTGTCCGGGTCGGTCAGGTACTCCGGTGGCAGGGTGAGCACCGCGTCGCCGGCCTCCGGCAGGCCGCTGTTCTGCATCAGGACGGTGATGCGCAGGTCGCCCTCGTTGACCAGCCGGTGGATGGTGCCCGGTGTGAACCAGGCGACCGTGCCCGCCGCCAGGGGTGTCACCTCGTACCCGGACGCCGTCAGCGTCTGGACGGCACCGGTCCCGCCCGTGACCACGTACCCCTCCGAACAGGCCAGGTGCAGATGGGGGGTTCCGCCGTGCAGACCGTCGGCGGCGGGCCAGTCGTAGACGCACAGGCGCGAGACGGCGACCCCGCCGGGCAGCCCGCCGTACCCGCTCACCACGGGTGCGCCTCCAGGTACTTGGCGATCTCCTCCCGCTCCCAGGCGCCGTCGGCCACGACGACGCGGTAGCGGCGGGTGAGGGTGTCGCCGGGGGCCAGCTCCAGCTCTTGGTGGAAGGCCCAGGACGGGGCGATGCCCGCGAAGGGGTCGTTGCGGACGAACCAGTGGGCGGGGTGGGTGCCCTGGGCGCCGGAATGATCGTTCTCCGGGGCGTGCGCGAAGACGACGGTGGCGTGGCCGTCGGTGCCGTCGTGCTCGCCGGACAGTGCCAGCCAGGGGCTCTGTGACCCCATCAGCTCCGGCCCCTCCCCCTCGGGGCCGATGATCCGGCCGTCCCGGAAGGCGCGCGGGCCGCGCCAGAACAGGCCCGTGTAGCCGGCCATCTCGCGACCGGCGGTGGTCGGACTGCCGAAGCGCAGCGGCTCCTCACGGCGGTTGGTCACCGCGGACGTCCAGGTCAGCGCCCAGGAGCCGCAGGCCGGGTCGACGTCGTGCACCTCGATGCGGCGGGCCTCCTCGGCCCACAGCTCGCCGCTGTGCGGGTGCCAGGTCAGCCGCTCGGCGATGACGGCCCGGTCCTCGTCGGCGGCGACCTCGTCGAAGCCGGCGTGCGCCATCGAGCCGACCCGCTCGGGGAGTTCGAGATAGCCCTTTCCGTGGACGTATGTGTTGCCGCCCCACAGGTTCGCCCCGGACAGGTGCGAGGCCGTCAGGGACAGCCCCTTGTGCCAGCGGTGGTCGTTGGGCCGGTAGTCGGTGACGACGTCGCCCGCCAGGGTCCGGACCGGGTGGAGGTACGGCTTCGGCGCCTCCCAGGCCGCCTCCGGGCGGTAGACGTAGGCGAACAGCTCGACGCCGGTGAGCCGTTCGGTCACCGTGATCCGGTCGCCGCGCGCGTGGACGAGGCGCAGCCCGCCGCTCATGCCGGGACCTCCTCGGCCGCCGCGGGAGCCCAGCCGGGGGCGTCGCCGTGCAGGGCCGTGTAGTACGGGTCGCCGGGCCCGATCTCGCCCGCCCGTACGGTCGTGTCGGTGAACGCCGACTTGTACAGCGCGGTGATCAGCTCCAGGCTGGTGCGCCCGTCCGCCCCGCTGCTGCGCGGCCGCTCGCCCGCGCGCATGCTGGCGATCAGCTCCCGCAGCTGGGCGAGGTGCGAGCTGGGCACGTCGGGCCCGAAGTCCCGCCAGGCGGCGACCTGTTCGGACGGCACGTCCGGGGCCGGGGTGATGCGCCAGTTGTCGTTGGCGTGCCCGTAGAGGTGGGTGAGTTCGACGGTGGCGCGTTCGCAGTCGATACGGATGCGGCTGACCTCGTCGGGGCTCAGCACGCTGTTGACGACGGTCGCCAGCGCCCCGTTCTCGAAGCGGACGAGTGCGGTGGAGACGTCCTCGGTCTCCACGTCGTGCACGAGCCGGCCGGCCATGGCCCGCACCTCGCTCCACGGCCCGAGCAGGTCCAGCAGCAGATCCATCTGATGGATGCCGTGCCCCATGGCCGGGCCGCCGCCCTCGGTGTGCCAGCGGCCCCGCCAGGGCACGGCGTAGTAGGCGGTGTCCCGGTACCAGGTGGTCTGACAGTGGGCCACCAGCGGGCGCCCCATCGCCCGCTCGGCGAGGAGGTGCCGCACATGCTCGGATCCGGAGCCGAAGCGGTGCTGGAAGACGATCGACGCGTACGGCCCGCCGTCGGTGCCCTCCTCCGCCTCGATCGCGTCGAAGTCGGCGAGCGAGGGCACCGGGGGCTTCTCGCACCACACCCAGGCCCCGGCGCGCAGTGCGGCGACCGTCTGTGCGCGGTGCAGCGTGGGCGGGGTGCCGATGGTGACCAGGTCGGGCCGCTGTTCGGCGAGCATCCGGTCCAGGTCGGTGTAGGCGTGCGGGATGCCCGCCTCGGCGCAGAACGCCTCCACGGCGTCCTTGTCGATGTCGACGGCGGCCACGACCTCCGTCTCGCCCTCCTCGGCGAGTCGGGCGAGCGCGGGCAGATGGGATCCGCGCCCGATGGCGCCGGCGCCGATGACGGCCGCCCGGATGCGCCGGCCGGCGAAGGGGGATGTCGAGCGGGACATGGGCGGGTTCAGCACTCCTCCGGGGACGGCGGCGGCGCGGTGCGGCGGGTGCAGCAAGCGCTTTCTCCTGCGCTGCAACGTAAGCGGAGGCGCCGGGGCCGGTCAACACCCGGCGCGACCTGGGGGCCTCCGTGTCCGGCCGCGCACCAGGGGGCAGGCGGCGAACCCCTGTTCCCGGGCGGTCTCCAGAGCCAGATACGCTGCTCTCGTCACATGATCACCACGCATCCCCATCGCCACGTACCCCATCAGCGCTTGGACGTCGTACCTTCATGTCTTGGTTTGAATCCCTCGTCCTCGGACTCGTCCAGGGGCTGACCGAGTTCCTGCCCGTCTCCTCCAGCGCGCATCTGCGGCTGACCGCGGCCTTCTCGGGCTGGAAGGACCCCGGGGCGGCCTTCACCGCGATCACCCAGATCGGTACGGAGGCGGCGGTCCTGATCTACTTCCGCAAGGACATCGGACGGATCATCTCGGCCTGGTTCCGGTCACTGTTCGACAAGACGATGCGGCGGGACCACGACGCACAGATGGGCTGGCTGGTGATCGTCGGCTCGATCCCGATCGGCGTGCTCGGCGTGACGCTCAAGGACCAGATCGAGGGGCCGTTCCGTGATCTGCGGATCACCGCGACGATGCTCATCGTCGTCGGCGTGGTGATCGGCATCGCCGACCGCCTGGCGGCCCGTGACGAGACCGGTGGGCGGCACCGCGCGCCCAAGCAGCGCAAGACGCTGGAGAACCTCGGCGTCAAGGACGGTCTGATCTTCGGCCTGTGCCAGGCCTGCGCCCTCATCCCCGGTGTCTCCCGCTCCGGAGCGACCATCAGCGGTGGCCTGTTCATGGGCTACAAGCGCGAGGCGGCGGCCCGTTACTCCTTCCTGCTGGCCATCCCGGCGGTGCTGGCGTCCGGTCTGTTCGAGGTGAAGGACTCGGTGGGCAGCGGCGATGTCGACTGGGGCCCGACCCTGTTCGCGACGGTGATCGCGTTCGCGTCGGGATACGCGGTGATCGCCTGGTTCATGAAGTGGATCTCCAACAAGAGCTTCATGCCGTTCGTCTGGTACCGCGTCGCCCTCGGCATCGTCATCATCGCGCTGGTGACGGCGGGCGCCCTGAGCCCCCACGCGGCGGAATCGGCGAGCTGACGGCGCCGGCGCCCCGCCCCCGCTGTCGTTTCGGACATCTCCCGCGCGCCGGCCGGGGCGGACCTGGACGTGCCCTCTCCCACCTGCCCGCGGACTCCGCCGAAGCGGCCGTGGCCTGCGGATTCGGTGGAGGCCCGGGGGCGAACGGGCGTATGCGGACCGGCACTTCACCGTCAGCCGTGACTTCTTCCGCCCGGCCTCCGGGTGGGGCATATGCCTTCTGGGCTGGCGCGACCGAGAACGCGGACGCGGTGGGCGGTGACCAACCCCATACGTTCTGCGTAGCCGCGCGGTAGCGCAGTGTCAGTGCTTGCCCCTAGGCTTGCCCGCATGTCCCCCGATTCCCTGCCCCCTGGTTCCGTGCGGTCTGCTGCCGAGGTCAACGAGCAGATCCGGGCGCTGTGGCTGCGTGCGGGCGGCACCCTGTCGGCCCAGGAGCGCGCGGAGTACGAGCTGTTGGTGGTCGAGTGGGCGGAGGCCATCCGCGGAGAGATCATCGAGGCGGCCTGAGCGCCACTCGCTCCCGCAGCTTCGGGCACGCGGCCGTGTCGTTCCTCATCACCCCGGTGACCGTCCTCTAGGCTCGCGCCGCCACACCAGTTGCGATCTTCACGGAGGGCAGGACGGCGAGGATCAATCGCGAGCGTCTCGTCAGAACGCTGACGTTCTGGCTGCGTCCCGCCTTCGCGTTGCGGGTCATCAACCGGTTTCAGAAGATCGTCGGCTTCGACCGCTCGATGGCCCTGGCCTCCAGCGCTCTCACCGCGCTGGTTCCGCTCGCCATCCTCAGCAGCGCCGTCCTCAGCAACGTCGTCCACTACGACTCCGCGCAGCGGATCATCCAGCGCTACCACCTCACCGGGGCAGGCGCCGAGGCGGTCGACTCCCTCTTCTCCCCGGCCGCGGGCACCAGCACGAGCGGGGGCGTCTTCGGGCTGGTGTTCCTGACGATCTCGGCGCTGAGCTTCGCGCGAGCCTCGCAGCGACTCTTCGAGCAGACCTGGGAACTGAAGCCCCTCAGCGTGCGCAACACACGCTACGGCCTGTGGTGGATCCTGACCCTCGGCGGCTACGCGGTGATCACCGGGTGGCTCTCCGCCGTCGTCGACGGGCACGGGCTGGGTCTGACGACCGCGCTGTGCGAGGCACCGGTGACGGCGGTGTTCCTCGTCTGGAGCGGCTGGATCCTGTCGGCGAAGCGGATCACGTGGTCCGACCTGATCCCCTTCGGCGTCACCGCAGCCGTTCTGACGGTGGCCTACTCCGTGGGCGCAGCCCTCTACCTGCCGCACCTCTTCAACTCCTACGCCGCACGCTACGGGGTGGTCGGTGCCGTCTTCGCGATGCTCTCGGCCCTCTTCGCCGCCATGCTCATGCTCGTCGCATCGGCCGCACTGGGGCGAGAGGTAAGCGACGAGCTGAGCCGGATCCGCCGGGGCCACCGTCCCTCCGACCACGAGGTCCGCCGGCAGTGGGACAGCGTGGTCGAGCAGACACGGTCACGGTGGCGCACGGCACGGGAACAGGTCGCTCATCGCCGGGCCAAGGGCGCGGACCACTGACGGCCAGGGCCGGCCGACACCGGCCGGCGAACTCGACGGCTACGCCCGCAGATGCGCGAGCAGTTCGTCGGCCACGGGGTACGCCCGCTCCTCCGGCAGCAGCTCCGCCGCCCGGTCGAGGTCGCCGGCCCGTACCAGCGCGTGGATCTCCGCAGCCAGCGGCGTCACGTCCTCGATGCCGGCGATCCACTCGTCGGCATAACGCGCGGCCGCCTCACCCGCGAGGCCGAGCTGCAGCGAGCGGTGCGGCAGCGGGTTGAGGTGCAGGTCCCGCTCCGGGTCCCACTGGACGCGGGCCGGGGACTGCCTCAACTCCCTTTTCCAGGCGGCCTGGTTCTCGTGCAGGCCCGACACGTAGTGCGACAGACAGGAGTGCCGCAGGGCCCACTCGAAGCCGTCGCGGGCGATCTCGACGGCGAGCACCGTCTCCTGCCCCTCCTTGGTGCCCCAACCGCAGCGGTACATCATCCACAGGAAGGACGGCTTGATCCAGGTCATCCGGTCCCGCTTCCAGGAGGCCGGAAAGCGGCCGGTGCGTGCCGCCGGGGCGCCTATCTCCGGGCGGTAGGCCTGGTAGACGGTGACCGTGGAGTCCGTGTGCCGGGCCCGGATGCGGAACTTGGGCTCGGATTCGACTGATTGATCGTTCACAGGGACAGGTTCGGCTGCCGGCGGCGCCCCGCACCACCGAATATCGCCGACGTCGGCCTTGGACACGCGTCGTGCACAGAATCTGCGGGCCGCGACGCCGGCCCGGCGAGCAGGGAGGGGCACCATGAGTGGACATCGCGGTCACCGCGAGACCCTTGAAGCGATCGCGCGCAATCCTGCGGCGCCGGCCGAGGTACTGACCCGGCTGCTGTCCGAGGAGGCCATCGCGGCCTGGGACACGATCGCCATGCGTGCTCTGCCGGACGAGGTGGTCGACGCCATCGTCAGGCATCCCGACCGCAGGCTGCGGATCGCGTTCGCTGACAACGCCGCGGTGACGGCGGAACAACGCGCCCGGCTCGTGGACGATCCCGAACCACGCGTCCGCCATGCTCTGGCCGTCGGACCCGAAGGGTTCCGCGTCCCCGCGCAGCCACTGCCCCTGACCACTCAGGAGCGCCTGCTCACCGATCCGGGACTGCCGGTCCGCCGAAGCGCAGCCTTCGGCCGCCACGCGGCTCCGAGCCTGGTCGCCGGGCTCGCCGACCACCGGGACGCGGACCTTCGGCAGGCCGCCTGCCGCCAGTGGACCTTGCTTTCCGAGGACACCCGAGACCGTCTGCTCCGCGACGCCGACGACAACGTACGTCAGGCGGCCATGCTGGAGGCTTGCCGACGTCACCATCAGGCCGTCCGACCGGCACTGTCCCGTCGAATGGGTCCGCCTCTGCGCCGATCCCGACGTCTTGCGCCGATGCGCCCGGTCGGCCCACACCCTGCTGCGGCGCAGCGCCGCCTACAGCCCGCATCTGCCCGCCGACGCCGTCGACCTGCTCTCGAAGGACGACGACTACGCCGTACGCCTCCTGCTGTGCGACCCGGATCCACAGAAACGATGGCTGGTGGGGCTCGACCCCGAGGCGCCCGTCGACGCGGTGGTCCGGCTGCTCGCCGACCCCGACGATCGTGTACGTGCCATGGCAGCCGAGCACCCCGCGCTGCCAGTCGATCTCATCCTCCGAAGCAGCGGGAATCCGGAGCTCTCCACCCACGCCCTCGGCAACCCGAGCCTTCCCACGCAAGTCATGCACCAGTACCTGGATGACGCGGGCATCCCTCGCTGAGACAGGCGTACACAGGTTCGGGCGGCCTAATAGTCCGGCACGCCTCTTGGCACCTGCCGCCCCATGTCCAACACTGTCCCGATGACGCAGCGCGTAGAGCTCGCTACCGTGATGGACCGGCTGGCCGTGGACGAGCTGGTCACCGAGTACGCCGCGGCGGTGGACGACGGTGACTGGACGGCGTACCGAGGGCTGTTCACGCCGGACGGGCGGGCCGACTACCGTTCCGCCGGCGGTATCGAGGGCGAGGCCGGCCGGGTGGCCGGGTGGCTCGCCGAGAGTCTGGACCTGTTCGCGATGCGGCAGCATCTGATCGTCAACCGGCGGCTGCGGTTCGGGATCCTGGAGCACGACACCGGGGACACCGCGCGGGTGCGCGCCGACTACCTCAACCCGATGCGCTTCGCGGGCGACGGCGGCTCCGGCGCGCCGGACCTGGTGTGCGGCGGCCGGTACGACTTCGGGTTGCTGCGCACGCGGGACGGCTGGCGGCTGCGCGAGGTCGTCGTGCACGAGAAGTGGCGCCGCATGCCCGAGCGCAGCCCGGCGGCCGTGCCCGAGTGAGCCGCTGAGCCGCCCCTGTGCCCTCTGTCGGAGATCGCTTCCCGCGCGCACACTGGAGGCAGCCCAGGTAGGGAGACTCCGTATGAGGACGATCGACCGCTGGCCGACCTCCCCCTGGCGGCGCTCCGTCGTCGCCGCTCTCGCCGGTGCTCTGCCCGTGTTCGCGTTTCCGGTGCCCTCGCTGTGGTGGTTCGCGTACATCGCCCTGGTCCCCTGGATCCTGCTGGTGCGCTCGGCGCCGACCGGGCGGCGGGCGGCGTACGACGGCTGGTGGGGCGGCTTCGGTTTCATGCTGGCCGTGCACCACTGGCTGTTGCCGAGCCTGCATGTGTTCCTCTTCCTGATAGCCGGGCTGCTGAGTCTGCTGTGGGCACCCTGGGGCTGGCTGGTCCGCAGGTTCCTGGGCGGGGTCCCGTCGCCGGGGCGGGGCGCGGCCGCGCTGCTGGTGCTGCCGTCGGCCTGGCTGGCGGTGGAACTGGTCCGCTCCTGGCAGGGCCTCGGCGGGCCCTGGGGCATGCTCGGCTCCAGCCAGTGGCAGGTGGCCCCGGCGCTGCGGCTGGCCTCGGTGGGCGGGGTGTGGCTGCTCAGCTTCCTGGTGGTGGCCGTCAATGTCGCGGTCGCCATGCTGGTGGCCGTGCGCGAGTTCCGGATACCCGCCCTCGCCTCGCTCGTCGCCACGGCCGCCGCCACCTCGGCGGCCTGGGTGTGGTCACCCCGCCCGGACATCGACGGGCGCGTCCGGATCGCCGTCGTACAGCCCGGCGTCATGGACGGCGGCGACCGGCGCTTCGACCACGAGGAGCAGTTGACCCGGCGGCTGGTCGGACAGCACGTCGACCTGATCGTCTGGGGCGAGAGCAGCGTCGGCTTCGACCTGGGCCGCCGGCCCGACCTGGCGCGGCGGATCGCGGCGCTGTCCCGGCAGACCGGTGCGGACATCCTGGTCAACGTGGACGCACGCCGCTCGGACCGGCCCGGCATCTACAAGAGCTCGGTCCTCATCGGCCCCGACGGCCCGACCGGCGCCCGGTACGACAAGATGCGTCTCGTTCCCTTCGGGGAGTACATCCCGGCCCGCTCACTGCTCGGCTGGGCCACCTCCGTCGGCAAGGCGGCGGGCGAGGACCGGCGGCGCGGCACCGAGCAGGTCGTGATGGACGTCGGGCACGGGCTGCGCATCGGCCCGATGATCTGCTTCGAGACCGCGTTCCCGGACATGAGCCGGCATCTCGCCGAGGACGGTGCCGACGTCCTCCTCGGCCAGTCCGCGACCTCGACCTTCCAGCACAGCTGGGCTCCGGAGCAGCACGCCTCGCTGGCCGCGCTGCGCGCCGCCGAGACCGGCCGCCCGATGGTGCACGCCACGCTGACCGGCGTCTCCGCCGTCTACGGCCCGAGCGGGCAGCGCCTCGGACCGTGGCTCGGCACCGGCGCGAGCACCGCGCGTGTGTACGACGTACCGCTCGCGCACGGCGTCACGCCGTACGTCCGCTACGGCGACTGGCCGGTGCACGGCGCGCTGCTGGTGCTGGCCGCGCTGTGCGGCACCGAGGGCGTACGGGCTTTCAGGCAGCGCCGGACGGGTCGAGAACCGCTCGTACGACCCGCTCGCACAGCTCATGGGTCGCCAGTGCGTCACGGGCGCTGAGCAGCTTGCCCGCGCGCACTGCCTCCAGGAAGGCGAGCACCGCCTGCTCGATGCCGCGCTGCCGGGCCACCGGCACCCAGTCGCCGCGCCGGCGCACTGTCGGCTGTCCCTTGTGGTCGACGACCTCGGCGAGGTTGAGCACCTGGCGCTTGGTGTCCTGCCCGGAGACCTCCAGGATCTCCTCGGCCGAGCCGCTGAGCCGGTTCATCACGCCCAGCGCGGTGAAGCCGTCCCCGGCGAGCTGGAGCACGACGTGGTGGAGCAGTCCGGCCTCGGTGCGGGCGCGGACGGTGACGTCGTCGACCGGGCCCGGCACCAGGAACCGCAGGGTGTCGACGACGTGGATGAAGTCGTCCAGGATCATCGAGCGCGGTTCCTCGGGCAGCCCGATCCGGTTCTTCTGCATGAGGATCAGCTCGCGCGGGTGGTCCTGGCACTGCGCGTACGCGGGGGCGTAGCGCCGGTTGAAGCCGACGAAGAGCGAGACCCCGCGCTGCTCGGCGAGGGCCACCAGCCGTTCGGAGCCGGCGAGTTCGTAGGCGAGCGGCTTGTCCACGTACGTGGGTACGCCCGCTTCGAGCAGCCGGGTGACGATCTCCGGGTGGGCGACGGTGGGCGCGTGCACGAAGGCCGCGTCGAGCCCCGCCTCCAGCAGGGAGTCGAGGGTCGTGTGCCGCCGGTCCTCGGGCAGGTGGAGCGAGTCCGCGACCCGGGTGAGGGTGGCGGGTGTGCGGGTCTGCAGGTGGAGGTCGACCCCGGGCTGGGTGCTCAGCACCGGCAGGTACGCCTTCTGCGCGATGTCCCCGAGACCGATGCAGCCGACCTTCACGTGCGCTCCCCTACCGCCTGTCCGCGTGTGCCTGCTCGGAAGCATACGGGGGCCGCCAGTCGGCGATGCCGTCGAAGCTCCGCAGGAACAGCGCGGGACCGGCCTTCGACAGGGCGGCGATCGCGGTGTCGCGTACGGCGACGACGGCCCGGCTGCGGGCCATGTTGAGGCGGGCGACCTGGACGGCCCGGCGGGCGATCTCGCTCGTACGCGGGAGGCGGGCGGCTGTGTAGGCGGCCAGGTCGGCGCTGATGGGGGTCCCCTCGCTCGAGCGAAGCCGAGAGTGGGGGAGGGCGAGGACGATCGCGTCCTCGATCGCCTGGTTGCCGCCCTGGCCGAGCGTCGGCGGCATGGCGTGGGCGGCGTCGCCGAGGAGGCAGGTCCGGCCCCGGTGGTAGGCGGGCAGGGGCCGGGCGATGTGGTGGACGTCGTGGCGCAGGACGTCCTCGGGCCGGGCGGCGGCGATGACGGCGGGGATCGGGTCGTGCCAGTCCCCGAACCGGCGCACCAGTTCGGCCTTCTCGTCGTCGGGAGCCCGCTCCCCGGCGGGGGTCATGGCGGCCGCGTAGGCGTAGACCCGGCCGTCCTTGAGCGGGTGGGTGCCCCAGATGCGGCCCCGGCCCCAGGTCTCGTGCGAGGCGAACTCGGCGCCGGGCACCGGGATCAGCACCCGCCAGGTGGTGAACCCGGCGTACACCGGTCCCGGGTGGGCGGGGAACAGCGCGCTGCGGACGCGGGAGTTGATGCCGTCCGCGCCGACCACCAGGTCGGCCTCCAACTCCTCGCCGCCGGCGCTCACCCGGGCCGGGCGGGTCGCGTCCCCCGGGTCGGCGAGGGTCGCGGTCGTCGCCGTGCGGACGGTGCCGGGCGGGAGCAGGGCGGCGAGGCGGGCGACGAGGGTGGTGCGGGGCAGCAGGACCAGCGGGCCGCCGAAGCGGGCGGCGGCGGCCTCGGCGCTGGAGCGGGACAGCCACCGGCCGCCCGGGGTGCGCAGGCCTCCGTCGCCCTGCCAGTTGGCCAGGTCGCGGATCTCGTCGCCGATACCGATGGCGTCCAGGGCACGCAGGGCGTTCGGGGCGAGTGAGATGGCCGCCCCCACCGGCTCCAGCGAGCGGGCCCGCTCCAGCACGGTGACCTCCCAGCCCCGCCGGTGCAGGGCCGCGGCCGCGGTCAGGCCTCCGATTCCGCCGCCGATGACGATCGCGCGGACCGGCTGTGCCATGGCTCCTCCTGACGACTACAGCTGTAGTGAGTGCGACTGTACTACAGCCGTAGTGAGACGGGTAGGGTCGGATCATGTCCGTACGCACCCCGAGCGCGTCCCGCGCCGATCTCGTGGCCGACACCGCCCTCGCCCTGCTCGCCGAGCGCGGGATGCGCGGGCTGACGCACCGGGCGGTGGACGAGGCGGCCGGGCTGCCGCAGGGCTCGACCTCGAACGTGGCACGCACCCGGCAGGCGCTGCTGGAACTCGCGGTACGGCGGCACGCCGAGCGGGAGGCGCGGGTGCTCGCGCTGGAGGAGATGCCGGACCCGCGGGGCGGGCTCGACGCGCTGGCCGAGGGACTGGCGCTGGCGGTGCACCGCTCCCTGACCGGGGGCCGCGAGCTGCTGATCGCCCGCTACGAGCTGGCCCTGGAGGCCACCCGCCGCCCCGAGTTGCGCGCCTTCTACGACGCGACCGGCGCCGTCTTCAAGGAGCAGCTGGCGGCGATGCTCACCGCCGTGGGCTCGACCGACCCGGCCCGGCACGTACTGTCGCTGGTCGCCTGGGCGGACGGGCTGATGTTCTCGTGCGCGGCCGGTTCCTTCAGTGCCGAGGTGCCGAGCCTGGAGGAGGTGCGCAAGGGACTGCGGGAGCTGCTGGCCGGGATGCTGGGCACTGAAAACCCGCTGGTGGTATCCCGCCCGGTGTTGCGAGGATGCGGGCATGACGACGGAACGCCAGGAGCCCGCCCAGAACGCCGGTGAACGCGCCATGCTGGAGGGCTGGTTGGACTACCACCGCCAGACCCTGGCCTGGAAGTGCGAGGGCCTGACCGACGCACAGCTGCGGACCGCGTCCGTACCGCCCTCGGAGCTGTCCCTCATGGGCCTGGTGCGGCACATGGCCGAGGTGGAGCGGGGCTGGTTCCGCAAGGTCCTGGTGGGCGACGACCCCGGCCCGATCTACTACACCGAGGAGGACCGGGACGGCGAGTTCCACCTCACCGAGGCGGACACCTGGGAGGAGGCGCACGGCACCTGGCAGGCGGAGATCGACACGGCCCGGCGCAACGCGGCCGGCTTCGCGCTCGACGACCTCTCCCGGGGAAAGAGCCGGTTCACCGAGGAGCCGTTCAGCCTCCGGTGGATCTACACGCACATGATCGAGGAGTACGCCCGGCACAACGGCCACGCCGACCTCGTCCGCGAGCGGATCGACGGCGCCACCGGCGACTGACGTCACCCTGGGCACTCGGAAACCCTTCGTAAGGGGCACGAGATCACCCGTGCGGGGGCATCAACGTCCGGTAAGCGGTGCCAAGCCGGGGGCCGACCCACCAGAGTTGCCCGGGTGCATCGAACGACGACCACCGCAGCGCTCCTGGTCACCGTGGCCGTCTCGGCCCTCTCCGGCTGTGTGACCGTACCGAGCCCGGCGCCACCCGGGCCCCCGCCGGACACCTCGCCCTCGCAGCCGACGGCGCCCCGGCCGGACGGCAGTGCCGAGCCGCGGGTGGTGCAGGCACCGGCGCGGGAGGCACTGGCGATGGTCGGCCCGTCCAAGCACCCCCACCACGCCCATCCGTCCGCCGCCCCACACCGGGCGCCGGCGGCACCGCCGGTCACCAACCGCCCACCGGCCCCGCCCGCACACCCCCAGCCGCACCCCCACCCGGACCACCCCCGCAAGCCGCGCGTCGACCTCCCGGACGTGGCACAGCCGGTCCCGAAGGCCCCGGACGTGTGTGCCCTGGGAAAGGAGTACGGCGGCTGGCGCGGGGACAGCCCCGAGGCGGTGATCTGCGAGCAGACGTACGGCCATTGAGCAGGCCGTAGGGAGGTGCAGCCGCTAAGGGGTGGGCCGCTGTCGCGGTGGTCTCCAGGAGTCGCCGTCCGGGGAGTCGTCGTCCCCCAGGCGCAGCTCCAGGCGGCTGATCTCCGCGCGTACGCCGTCGCCGTAGCCGTCGTCGGTCAGGGAGCCGGCGGCACGGCGGGCCCGGCGCAGATGGCTGCGGGCGGCCTCGGCGCGGCCCAGCTTGACGTAGTCGGCGGCCAGGTTGAGGTGGAGCGAGGGGAAGAAGGCGCGGACGCTCAGCGGGTCACCGGCGCCCCGGCCGTCCGCCAGCTCCTCGGCCGCCGACAACGCCCTGAGGTCCCAGGCCAGTTCGTCGGACGGGTCGTCCTGGGTGTCGGCCAGGTAGTGGGCCAGGGTGCAGCGGTGCAGCGGGGCGCCGTGCTCGCCGACCTCCGCCCACAGCTGGAGGAAGCGGTGCCGGGCCTCCTCGCGGTCGCCGCCGTGATGCAGCATCACGACCTGCCCGATCCGCGTCAGCACGGCATCCGGCGCCGCCTGCTCCTGTCGCTCCGCCACGGTGCCCTCCGGGCCGTCGTCGGTGTGTCCGCTCCCGACGCTAACCGGCGCCGCGAGGATTGCTGGTCAGGCGGCGCCGGTGCACTGTGGACCGGTGGTCGGCCGCGGGGGCGTGGCTGGTCGCGCCCCCGCGGCGGAGCCGCGCAGGGATGCGGCCCCGCGTCCGTCGGGGAACCGCGCGGCCGCAGGCTGAGTCGTACCGCGGCCGCGGGCAGTCGTGCCCCACGCACCCGTCAGCCCAGATTCGGGACCCGCCAATCGATCGCCTCGTGGCCCTGCGCGGCGATCGCCTCGTTGATCTGCGTGAACGGGCGGGAGCCGAAGAACTTCTTCGCGGACAGCGGCGAGGGGTGCGCGCCCTTGACCACCACGTGCCGGCTCTCGTCGATCAGCGGGAGCTTCTTCTGCGCGTAGTTGCCCCACAGCACGAAGACCGCCGGGTCGGGCCGGGAGGCGACCGCGCGGATGACGGCGTCGGTGAACTTCTCCCAGCCCTTGCCCTTGTGCGAGTTGGCCTCGCCGGCCCGGACGGTGAGCACCGCGTTGAGCAGCAGCACGCCCTGCTCGGCCCACGGCATCAGATAGCCGTTGTCGGGGACGGGCAGGCCCAGCTCCTCGTGCATCTCCTTGTAGATGTTCCGGAGGGAGGGCGGGGTCTTCACTCCAGGGCGGACGGAGAAGCACAGGCCATGGCCCTGGCCCTCGCCGTGGTACGGGTCCTGGCCGAGGACGAGGACCTTGACCTTCTCGTACGGCGTCGCCGCCAGCGCGGCGAAGACCTCCTCACGCGGCGGGTAGACGGGGCCGTTCGCCCGCTCCTCCTCGACGAACTCGGTCAGCTCCTTGAAGTAGGGCTGCTGCAGCTCGTCGCCCAGAACCCCGCGCCAGGACTCGGGCAGCATGGCGGTGTCGGTCACGTCAACGTCCTCACGATGTGCGGTCACTTGCAGATCTCAGAACCTACAGGCGACCACTGACAGCCGGTGCCGCACGGCGGAATCACCAGCTGGTCTTGCGGTGCAGCTCCCACATCATCATGATCGTCGACGGGTCGAGAGCCTGCTCGCCGCCCGAGATGTCGTCGTTGGCCGCCACGAACTGCCTCCCCTGCCACAGCGGGAGCAGCCGGGCGTCGTTCTCCATGATCTGCTGGGCTGCCTCCAGGTCCTTCACCACCTTGGCGCGGTCGCTCTGGGCGCGCGAGCGGGGCAGCAGCACCGAGGTGATCTGCTTGGAGTCGTAGGGCGTACCGAGGGCGTTCTTCTCGCCGACGAACGGCGCGATGAAGTTGTCCGCGTCGGGGAAGTCCGGGAACCAGCCACGGCCGAACACCGGGTACTCGCCCTTCTGGTAGCCGACCACATAGGTCTTCCAGGGGCGGCTCTTGAGGGTGATCGTGAACAGGCCGGAGTCCTCCAGCTGCCGCTTGAGCTCCTGGAACATCAGGGCCGTCTCGGAGCCGTAGCGGTCGGTGGTGTACCAGAGGGTGAGCGGGACGCGCTGGGTGATGCCCGCGTCCAGGAGGATCTTGCGGGCCTTGGAGACGCTGGGCTCGCCGAAGTCGTCGAAGAAGTCCGTGGAGTGGCCGGTGAGGCCCTTGGGGACCATGGAGTACAGCGGGTCCACGGTGTCCTTGTAGACCTTGTGCGCGATGGCGCCCCGGTCGACGGCCTGGGCGATGGCCCTGCGGACGGCGGGCTGCTTGGCCCACGGGTCCTTGGGGTTGAACACCAGGTAGCTGATGTCGGTGCCGGTGCCGTCCACCAGCTGCAGGTCGGTGTCGCCGTGCCGCTGCAGGGCGATGATGTCGTCGGCGGCCAGACCGCGGTAGGTGACGTCGATCTGCTTGTCGCGCAGCGCCTTGACCATGCTGGCCGAGTCCTGGAAGTAGCGGATGGTCACCGCGTCGTTCTGCCGCTTGGCGAAGCCGTCGTAGTGGTCGTTGCGGACCAGGACGGCCTTCTCGCCCTCCTCGTAGGACTGCAGCTGGTACGGCCCGGAGCCGTAGACCTGGGTGTCCTTGCGCAGGGAGTTCGCGGGGTAGTCGTCGGGGTCGACGATGGACATGGCCGGGGTGGCCAGCACGAACGGGAAGGTGGCGTCGGGCTGGTTGAGGTGGAAGACCACCTCGCGGTCGCCGACCGCGTCCACCGAGTCCAGGCTGCCGAGCAGGCCGGCGGGTCCGCCGGGGGCGTTGATGGTGCGGATGCGGTCGATGGAGTGCTGGACGGCCTTGGCGTCCAGCGGGTCGCCGTCGGCGAACTTCATGCCCGCGCGCAGCTTGCAGCGGTAGGTGCGGCTGCCGGAGTCGGTGAAGGAACAGCTCTCGGCGGCGTCGGGCTGGGGGGTCGTGGCACCGTTCGGGTAGGCGAGAAGCGTCTGGAAGATGTTCCGGTACAGCTCCCAGGAACCGTCCCAGGCACCGGCCGGGTCCAGCGTGCTGGGGGCGCTGGTGGTACCCACGACGATGGGTCCCTTGCTGCCGGGATCGCCGTCGGACAGCAGGCTGCAGCCTGCCACCAGGGATATGGACGCGATCGCCGCGACTCTCCGCAGGAATCGGTTCCGGTTGAACACGCGCACGCTCCTCGATCTGCCATACCAAGGGTCGGCAGACCATACCGCAGCGTCCGGGCCTCTGAACCACCCCCGGGGCGGGCGTTCTTGATCGATTGTGCTATGACGACGTTGTCATCGCGCTGTGCGGACCGTGTGAAGCGTTTCGGGCGCCGTTCCGCTGGGAAACGGCGCCCGAACGAGACGAGTCGGCGGAGCCGGTCAGGCGCCCACGCCGGCGTTGAGGAAGATGCCGCCGTCCACGACGAGCGTCTGGCCGGTGACCCAGTCGGACTGCGCGGAGGTGAGGAACGCGGCCGCCCCGCCGATGTCGGAGGGCACGCCGAGCCGGCCGAGCGGGTAGGCGGCGGCCGCCTCCGCCTCCCGGCCCTCGTACAGGGCCTGGGCGAACTTGGTCTTCACGACGGCCGGGGCGATCGCGTTGACCCGTACCCTGGGCGCGAACTCGTGCGCGAGCTGCTGGGTCAGGTTGATCATCGCGGCCTTGCTGACGCCGTAGGCGCCGATGAACGGCGAGGGTGCGAGGCCCGCGATCGAGGCGATGTTGACGATCGCGCCGCCGTTGTCCTTCTGCCAGGCGTGCCAGGTCTTCTGGGCGAAGCCGAGCGCCGAGATCACGTTGGTCTCGAACACCTTGCGGGCGACGTCCAGGTCGAGGTCGGCGATCGGGCCGAAGAC
Organism: Streptomyces sp. Ag109_G2-15; assembly: GCF_900215565.1. Lineage (NCBI taxonomy): Bacteria > Bacillati > Actinomycetota > Actinomycetes > Kitasatosporales > Streptomycetaceae > Streptomyces > Streptomyces sp. Ag109_G2-15. The sequence goes on along the minus strand of NZ_OCNI01000001.1, from coordinate 6,277,850 downwards.
CGGGTTGGTGCCCGCGTTGTTGACCAGGAAGTCGACGCGGCCGAAGGCCTCCATGGTGCGCTCGACGGCCTCGGCCTGGTGGGCGAGGTCGTGGGCCTTGCCGGCGACGGCGATGACCCGCTCGGCGCCGAGCTGCTCGACGGCCTCCTTCAGGGCGTCCTCGTTGCGGCCGGTGATGCACACGCGGTCACCGCGGGCGATCAGCGCCTCGGCGACGCCGTAGCCGATGCCGCGGCTCGCGCCGGTGACGAGCGCGACCTTGCCGGAAAGCTCCGGGAGTTCAGTCATGTCCGTGTTCCCCAATATCCCTGAATGCCCTAGTTCAGCGGTCCGCCGGCGACGTACAGCACCTGGCCGGAGACGAAGCCGGCCGCCTCGCCGGTGAAGAAGGCGATGGCGTTGGCGATGTCCTCGGGCTCGCCGACTCGCTGCACCGGGATCTGGGTGGCGGCGGCCTTCTTGAAGTCGTCGAAGCCCATGCCGACGCGGTCGGCGGTGGCCTTGGTCATCTCGGTGGCGATGAAGCCGGGGGCGACGGCGTTGGCGGTGATGCCGAACTTGCCCAGCTCGATGGCGAGGGTCTTGGTGAAGCCCTGCAGGCCGGCCTTGGCGGCCGAGTAGTTCACCTGACCGCGGTTGCCGAGCGCCGAGGACGAGGAGAGGTTGACGACCCGGCCGAAGCCCGCGTCGACCATGTGCTTCTGGACGGCCTTGGTCATCAGGAACGAGCCGCGCAGGTGGACGTTCACGACGGTGTCCCAGTCCGAGACGCTCATCTTGAACAGCAGGTTGTCGCGGAGCACGCCCGCGTTGTTGACCAGGATCGTCGGGGCGCCCAGCTCCGCCGCGACCCGGGCGACGGCCGCCTCGACCTGCGCCTCGTCGGAGACGTCCGCGCCGACCGCGATGGCCTTGCCGCCGGCCGCGGTGATCTTCTCGACCGTGTCCTTGCAGGCGGCCTCGTCCAGGTCGATCACGGCGACCGCGCGACCCTCGGCGGCCAGTCGTACGGCGGTGGCGGCGCCGATACCGCGCGCCGCGCCGGTGACGATCGCGACCCGCTGTTCAGTGGTGGACATTGGTGCTTCTCCTCGCCCTTGAGAGAACCTGTCTGGCTCTTGAGAGAGCCTGCCTGGTGCGGTGAGCGACCGCTTAGTACCTTCAGCACCCGTGACGCTAGAAGCCCTGGCACCCGGTGTCAACGGGACACCGGGTGGTGTGATCCATTACCTCACCAGGAGGTCCAGCAGACGCTCCGTTTCGGCCGCCGGATCGGCGGTCAGTCCGGTGTGCACGGGTCCGGGCTGAACGATGGTGGAGCGGGGCGCGACCAGCCAGCGGTAGCGGCGCCCCGCGTCGTCGCCGGCCGCCTGCCCGGCCTCCTCGCCGCCCGCGCAGTGGCGCTCGATCGCACCGAGCGCGGCCCGCACCCCGGCCACGTCGGCCGCCGGGTCGAGCGCGAGCAGCCGGGCCTCGTCGAGGTGGGTGCGCGCGCCGACGTAGGCCTGGGCCCGGCAGTAGACGACCACGCCCGCGTTGATGCACTCGCCGCGCTCCACGCGGGGTACGACCCGCAGCAGGGCGTACTCGAACACGTCCCGGTCGCCGCCCTGGCCCGCCCGAGTGATGTGGCGCTCGGCCACATGACCGGCCATGTGGATGTGGGTCTCGCTCACTTGCCCTCCTCGATACCGGTGATGCGCTCGGCGACGACGGCCGCCCGGGCGAGCAGGGGCCGCGCGTAGGCCCGCCGCAGGTCGTCCGGGGTGTCGAAGCCGGGCTCGCCGGCCAGCCAGGCGTCGGGGATCTCGGCGGTGACCTCGGCGAGGAGGTCCTCGGTGACCTTGGGCGCCAGCTCGGCCGCGGCGGCGGTCACGGCCGGGGCGAACCGGGCGAGGGCATGGTCGGAGGCGTCGTAGGGGCGGGCCGCGGAGGCCTCGGCGGAGGGCCAGTTGTGGTGCCAGATCATCGTGGCGCCGTGGTCGATGAGCCACAGCTCACCGCGGTGCACGAGGAGGTTGGGGTTGCGCCAGGAGCGGTCCACGTTGTTGATCAGCGCGTCGAACCAGACGATCCGCCCGGCCTCCTCGGGGCTCACCGGGAAGGCGAGCGGGTCGTAACCGAGGGCGCCGGAGAGGAAGTCCATGCCGAGGTTGGCGCCTCCGCTGGACCGCAGCAGCTCCTGCACCTGCTGCTCGGGCTCGCCGAGCCCGAGGACGGAGTCCAGCTCGATGGTGACCAGGCGGGGCATCCGGAACCCGAGCCGGCGGGCGAGTTCGCCGCAGACGACCTCGGCGACCAGTGTCTTGCGGCCCTGTCCCGCGCCGGTGAACTTCATGACGTACGTCCCGAAGTCGTCGGCCTCGACGAGCCCCGGCAGCGAGCCGCCCTCACGCAGCGGCGTGATGTAGCGGGTGGCGGTGACTTCCTTGAGCATCGCCCCAGGTTACTGTCGGCGGGAGCGGCGCCCCGCCGACAGCTTGTCGACAGCCGTGGTTTACGGCCGTCTCATCCCCGCCAGGCAAGGATCTGGGTGCCCGTCTGAACAGGTGGTGCCCCAGGACCGTACCCCTGGACGGATCACGAGAAGCTCCGCGGAAGGGAACGCCCACATGACCAGCGCCTCGCTCAAGCCCGAAGCAGGACCGGCCCGCCGTACCGTCATGGCGGCGGCCGGAGCGGCCGGGCTCGCCGCCGCGCTGACCGCCTGCGGTTCGGGCGACGACTCGTCGGACACCGTCAACACCGGGTCCGGTTCGTCCGGCACGACCGGGTCCACCGGCTCCACGGGATCGACCGGGGCCTCGCAGGACAGCGGTTCCTCGGCCTCGGGCGGTTCGGGCGGCGGCACGGCCCTCGCCAAGACCGCCGACATCCCGGAGGGCGGCGGCAAGATCTTCAAGGACGAGGGCGTGGTGGTCACGCAGCCGACGGCGGGCACCTACAAGGCGTTCTCCTCGAAGTGCACCCACCAGGGCTGTGCGGTGGGCAGCGTGGCCAACGGCGTGATCGTCTGCCCGTGCCACAACAGCCACTTCTCCGTCGAGGACGGCAGTGTCAAGCAGGGTCCCGCGACCCAGGCGCTGGCCGCCGCGAAGATCACCGTCTCCGGCGACGAGATCAAGCTGAGCTGAGCGGCGTCACGCGCGCCGGCGCGGCCGTTTGAAGCAGCCGAGCACCTCGTCCGCGGACGTGATCGTGGCGACCAGGGCGAGGGTGTTGCGGATCATCGCGGGAGTGTAGTCGGCGGGCACGCCCGCGATGGCGTCGGCCGGGACGACGGCGGTGTAGCCGCGGTTGACCGCGTCGAACACCGCGTTGGGAACGGCCACGTTGGCCGAGACGCCGGTGACGATCAGGGTGCGGCAGCCGAGGTTGCGCAGCAGCGCGTCGACCTCGGTGCCCTGGATCGGGGACAGGCCGTGCAGCCGTCGTACGACGAGGTCCTCCTCGGTGACCTCGATCGGCGGCGCCACCCGCACCGCGGTGGTGCCGGTCAGCTGCTGCACGGGGAGCCGTTCGGCGGCGCGGAAGAGGCGGGCGTTACGGCTCGCGCCGCGGCCGTCCGGGCGGCGCTCGGCCAGGGCATGGATCACCTGCACCCCGGTCTCGTGCGCGGCGGCGACCAGCCGGGCCACGTTGCGCAGCGCGCCGGAGGAGCGGGCCTCGCGGGCCAGTTCGGGCAGCGCGCTGTCCGGGCCGACCACCCCCTGCTGGCACTCCACGGTCAGCAGGACCGTGCTCGCGGGATCGAGCAGCTCACCGAGGTCTTCGTACGACGGCATGGCGCCTCCGTTCGCCGAGGTGCGGGGCGGTGAGAGTAACCACAACGAGGCCGGAGCGGAAGTCGACCCATTCCATTTTCTGACGTGATGTCAGAGGATCAATACGCACGGAAGTTCCTCTGGCACGACGTGGGAGAAGAGGGAGCCGTATGACCGTCACTCAGCAGCGCCGCGGCCGGAAGATCATGATGACGCCCGGCGAGCTGGACGAGTTCCTCACCAGCCAGCGCACCTGCCGGGTCGCCACCGTCTCGGCGGACGGCGCGCCGCACGTCAGCGCACTGTGGTTCGCCTGGGACGGCACCTCGCTGTGGCTGTACTCAGTGGTGCGCAGCCGGCGCTGGACCCAGCTGCGCCGCGATCCGCGGGTGGCTGTCGTGGTCGACTCGGGCGAGGAGTACGACCAGTTGCTCGGGGTCGAGCTGTCCGGGCGGGTGGAGTTCGTCGGCGAGGTGCCGCGCACCGGGGAGCTGTGCGCCGAACTCGACACGGCGGAGACGCTGTTCGCCCGTAAGAACTTCGGCCTGGACGAGATGCCGCACGACGGCCGGCACGCCTGGGCGCGGCTGACCCCGGAGAAGATCGTGTCCTGGGACTTCCGGAAGCTCGGGGCGTAGCGCTCAGGCGAGCCGCTGAGCCGACGTCCGCAGTGCGTCGACCGCCGCCCGGATCGAGGGGCGGCGGTCGGCGTCCGCCCGCCAGATGACGTACACATGCCTGCGGACGCGCTGCTTGAGCGGGACCAGGACGATGCCCGGCGGCACCGGGTGGCGGCCCAGCAGCGGTGCGATGCACACACCCAACCCGGCGGCGACCAGGCCGAGTTGGGTGTGGGTCTCGCCGGCCCGGTGGCCGACGATCGGCTCGATGCCCTTCGAACGCAGCGTGAACATCAGCCACTCGTGGCAGAACTCGCCCTCGCCCCAGGTGATCCACTCGTCCTCCGCGAACTCGGCGAGGTCCACCTCGTCCCGGTCCGCGAGCCGGTGCCCGACGGGCAGGGCGACATCGGCCGCGTCGTCCAGCAGAGGAGCCTTGACCAGCCCGTCCGGTACGGGCATCGGCTTGTTGTACCAGTCGAGGACGACCGCGAGATCGAGGTCGCCGCGCACCACACCGGCGATGCCCTGTTCCGGTTCCAGTTCGCTGGAGCGCACCCGCAGCCCCGGGTGCTGGGCGCGCAGGGCGGCTAGCGCGGTCGGGAACAGGCCGCGGGCGGCGGTGGGGAACGCCGAGAGACGCAGTTCACCGACGACCTGGCCCCGGTGCGCCTCCAGGTCGGACTGGGCCAGCTCGACCTGGGAGAGGATGCGGGCCGCATGCTCGGACAGCAGCCGTCCGGCGTCCGTGAGCCGTACGCCCCGCCCGTTCTTGGCCAGCAGCTGCTGGCCGATCTCCCGCTCCAGCTTGCCCAGCTGCTGCGACACCGCGGACGTGGTGACGTGCAGCGCGTCGGCGGCGGCGCTGACCGAGCCGTGCCGGGCGAGGGCGTCGAGGGTACGCAGGCGCTCCAGATTCAACATGTAAGCAATCCTAAGAGGTACCGGGTGGGAAATCTCGATTGTGCTACGAGGTTGCCTCCAGCATGGTTGATGCCATGAGCACGGTCACCGCACCCCGAACCCAGTCCCCCGCCCCTGCCCGCCCCCGCACCCGCCTCGACTGGCGGCTGCGTTTCGCCGTCCTCTCGCTGATCTGGGGCTTCAGCTTCCTGTTGATCAAGGTGGGCACGGAGGGCTACGTGCCCTTCCAGGTCACCCTGGGCCGGCTGATCTTCGGTACGGCGGTACTGGCGGCGGCGATGGCCGTGAAGCGGGAGCGGCTGCCGCGCGGGGCGCGTGTCTGGGGTCACATGGCGGTCGCCGCGTTCTTCCTGAACGCCCTGCCGTTCTCCCTCTTCGCCTACTCGGAGCTGACCATCCCGTCCACGCTGGCGGGCATCTGCAACGCGACGTCACCGCTGTGGGGCATGGCGCTGTCTCTGGTCGCGCTCTCGGAGGACCGGCCCACGCGGGTTCGCTTCGCTGGACTTGGCCTGGGGTTCCTGGGGGTGCTGACTGTGCTGGGAGCTTGGCAGGGGTTCCATGGGCTGGACGCGACGGGTACTGCCATGGCTCTGTTGGCCTCGCTGAGCTATCCCATCGGGTGGATCTATGTTCGGCGGAATCTGGCGGGTACGGGGAACTCTCACTTGTCGATGACCGGTGCGCAGTTGCTCTTGGCCACGGTTCAACTGGCCGTTGTGACGCCGCTGTTCACTTCGCTTCCGGATCACTTCTCGCTGGTCCCGCTGTTGGCGATCGCCGCGCTGGGGGCCCTGGGGACGGGGCTGGCGGTGCTCATTCAGTACGGGTTGGTTGCTGAAGTGGGGCCTACTACGGCGCAGATGGTCACGTACTTCATTCCGGTGATCGCTACGGCTGCGGGGGTGGCGATTCTCGGGGAGTCGCTGCGGTGGACCACGCCGGTGGGGGCGGTGGTCGTTCTTGCGGGGGCTGCGCTTACTCAGCTTCGGCGGGGCGCCTAGAGTTGGCCCGCCCTATACGTAAGTTCGCACCGGTGTTGGGCCCATTGCCGCCGCTACCGCATCCGCCAGCTCACCGGTCTCCTCCCTCGTCAGCGTCGAGATCGTGATGCGGATGCCCGGTGGGGCGTTCAGGCGGAACCTGGCCCCCGGAGACACCGCCCAGCCCGCGTGCAGCAGGCGGGCCACCGCGCCCGTCTCGTCGGGGACCGGTACCCAGACGTTCATGCCGCTGCGGCCGTGCGCCGTCACGCCGCGTGCGGCCAGCGCCTCGATCAGGGCGTCCCGGCGGGCGCCGTACGAGGCCGCCACCTCGCGCGGGTCCACCGCGCCGTCGCTCCACAGCCTCACGACGGCCCGCTGAACGAGCCGGCTCACCCACCCGGGGCCCAGCCGCTGCCGCCCACGCACCCGGTCGAGGGTGACCGCGTCCCCGGTGAACGCGGCCAGTCGCAGATCCGGGCCCCAGGCCTTGGCGACGGAGCGGACGAAGACCCAGTGGTGGGTGACCCCGGCGAGCGGGTGCAGAGGCACGTCGACGATGCCGTGGCCGTGGTCGTCCTCGATCAACAGCGTCTCGGGGTACTCCCGGAGCAGTGACCGCAGTGCTCGCGCGCGTGTGGCGGTGAGCGCGGCGCCGGTGGGGTTCTGCGCCCGGTCCGTGACGATCAGAGCCCGCACCCCGGACTCCAGCGCACGCCGGACGTCGTCGGGGCGTGGTCCTTCGTCGTCGACGCCGACGGGCACTGTGCGCAGACCGAGCGCCGGGACCAGATCGAGCACGCTGCCCCAGCCCGGGTCCTCCACCCCCACCTGGTCGCCCGGCTTGAGGTGCGCCGTGAGGACCCGCTCGACGGCGTCCAGGGAGCCGGAGGCCACGGCGATGGGGCCGTCGGGCACTCCGTCGGCGTCCAGGGCGGCGCGGGCGAGGCGTGCCAGCTCCGGCTCCACCGGGTCGTGCCCGTACAGCACGGGTTCCCGGTCGCTCTGCCCGGCGGCCGCCGCGAACGCTTCCGCCAGGCGTGGCAGCAGCGCGGTGTCCGGGTTGCCGTCGGCCATGTCCCGCACACCCTCGGGCACGGACACCCGGATCTTCTCGCGCCCCGTCGTCGCCGGCTTCGGCCTGACCCGGCTGCCCCGGCGGCCGGCGGTCTCGATCACCCCGCGCTCGCGCAGGGTGCGATAGGCGGCCGCGACCGTGTTCGGGTTCACCCCGAGCCGGGTCGCCAACTCCCGCATGGGAGGCAGCGGTTGGCCCGGCTCCAGCTCACCGGCGCCGACCGCGCGCTCGACACTGGCCGCAATCTCAGCTGCGCCGTGCCCCTGAATCGGATACTCTCCTAGCACAAAGCCAATTATGCACTAGTGCAATGGAGAACGCCATGCAGGGGACCCAGGAGACTCCGCCGAAGCCCGTCGCGTACACCCCGACCGACCGCACCGTGCCGACGCGATCCGCGCAGAAGGCGTCGTACGACAAGGACGTGGTGCACGCGATACTCGACGAGGGCTACGTCTGCCACCTCGGCTTCGTCCGCGACGGCGCCCCGGTGGTGCTGCCCACGCTGTACGGCCGGGTCGGCGAGCGGCTCTATGTGCACGGGTCCACGGGTTCGCGCCCGCTGCGGATGACCGGCGAGGCGGACCCCGGCCTTGCGGTCTGCCTCACGGTCACCCATGTCGACGGGCTGGTGCTGGCCCGCTCCGCCTTCCACCACTCGATCAACTACCGCTCCGTGGTGGTGCACGGCGTCGCGCACGAGGTCACCGACCCCGAGGAGCGGCGGCTGGCCCTGGACGCGCTGGTGGACCAGGTCGTGCCGGGCCGGTCCGCCGACTCCCGGCCCGCGAACAAGAAGGAGCTGGCCGCCACCGCGGTCATCCGCCTCGACCTCGACGAGGTCTCCGCCAAGATCCGCACCGGCGGCGCGAACGACGACCCCGAGGACCTCGCCCTGGCGCACTGGGCCGGGGTCGTCCCGCTCCGCAAGGGCTACGACACCCCGCTCGACAACGCCGACCTGGCGCCCGGCATCGAGGTCCCGGAGTACGTGGCGGCGCTGTGACGCGAGGGGTTGCACGGGGACCGGCTCCCGGCGGTCGCGGGCCTCGGTGAGCGCCAGGCCCGCGACCGCGCCGAGCAGCAGCAGGGTGCCGGTCACCGTGACCGGCTCGCCGAGCAGGACCACGGCGAGCACAGCCGCGGTCACCGGCTCCAGCAGCATGATCACGGAGACGGTGGCGGACCGTACGACGGCGGCTCCCGCGAAGTACAGGGCGTAGGCGAGGGCGGTCGGGACGGACGCGATGTACGCGAGGAGCACCAGCAGTCGTACGGGGTGGTCGGTGTGCGGGAACAGCCCCTCGCCCAGGGCGAACGGCAGCAGGCACAGGGCGGTGGCCCCGAAGGCCCTGATGGTGGTGCCGGACGCGTCGGCTCCCGTGTCGCGCCCCCACCACCGGGTCAGCAGCGTCATCCCGCAGTAGCCGGCCGCCGACGCGAGGGCCCAGAGCACACCCAGCGACCGGACGGTCGCGGCCGAGCCGCCGACGGTCAGCACGGCCAGCCCGGCCACGGCCCCGGTGACCGCGAGGACACCTCCCGCGCCCAGCCGCTCCCCCAGGGTGAGCCCGATACCGGTGGCGAGGGCCTTGCCGGCCCTGCGGCGCAGGGGCTCGGGCGTGGCCGGGCGGACCCGGGAGCGCAGCCGGCGGCCGACGGGCAGGCCGGAGACAGCGTTCGACACGAGATTTCTCCGCAGAAGCGCACAGAACGCGGAAGTTCGGAAAGCGGCCCGCCTCGGCGGGGCGCACGGACCTCGTCTGCGGGCAGCACCGTCCCGCCCGGCGCTACGCGCGGGGCGTGTTCTTCCCGGAGGCCCGCCTCAGGCGGCCGGGGGCGGAAGGACGAGCGTGCTCAAGTGCATGATCGGCACCTCAGGCAGTCGTACCCGGGGCGGACAACTCCCTTTCCGCGCCGCCCGCGGCCACCGGCTCGGCGGAGCCCTTGGCCGGCGTCGAGGACTGGGCGATGAACGCACCGAGGAGGACGACGGCGCCGCCCAGGATCTGCGGCGCCGAGAGGTGCTCGCCCAGCAGCACCCAGGCCAGGACGGTCGCGACGACCGCCTCCAGACAGGCGACAACGCCCGCGACCTGCGGGGACAGCCGCCGCACGGACAGCACGCCGGTGATGTACGCGACCACCGTGGCGACCAGGACGATCCAGCCGAGCAGGGCGAAGGCCGGGACGGCGGTGCCGTTCATGTCGGCGGAACCGGCCAGCACCGACCAGTCCATGCTCCAGGGACGGGCCACGACGGTCAGTACGGCGGCGCCCACGAGCAGGCCGTACGCGATGACGCCGAGCGGGTTCGGCGCCTGCTCGCCCGCCTCGCTGCCCTGGTCGGCCAGGACGAAGTAGCCGACCTGGCAGCAGGCGGCGCCGAGCGCGAACAGCAGGCCGAGCGCGTCGAGGCTCAGCCCCGACCACACCTCCACCACGCAGGCGAGTCCGCCCGCCGCGAGCACCACACCGAGCGCGGCGGCGCGCGACACCGGCCGCCGCTGCACGAACCGCACCCAGCCGAGCACCAGCGCGGGGGCCAGGTACTCGATGAGCAGCGCCACTCCGACGGGTATCCGGGAGAGCGCGGCGAAGTAGCAGGCCTGTGCACCGGCCACGGCGAGCAGTCCGAACCCGGCGAGCAGCGCGGGACGACGGAGCACCAGGGCGCGGTGCCGCACGGCGAACGGCAGCATCACCAGGGCCGCGCCCGCCACCCGCAGCCACACCACGTGGAGCGGGTCGAGTCCCGCCTCGATCAGCGGCTTGGCAGCGGGCCCGGCCCCGCCGAAGGTCAGCGCCGATGCGAGCGCGAGACCGAGTCCGACGCCCTTGCCGCGGCTGATCTGCCCGCCCTGACTGCTCTCAGACGTATGCACCGGCACATGATGACAGGCGATGACATGAGCGTCATCCCTGTTGACACCTGTCTCAGGGGATGGACTCAGGGGATGGACTTTCGGGGGCCGGCCGGGGCGCAGGCACCCCGCTTCAGCGGGCCGCGCCGCCCTCCTCGGCGTACTGCCCCGCGCGGGCCTCGACACGGGCGCGCAGATCACATGCGGGGATGCCGGCACGTTCCAGGACCTCGACGGCCCGGGACTGCGGGTCCACCACCAGCGCGGCCAGCAGATCGGTGCCGCCCGCGCGGGCCTCGCCACGCCGCCGGGCGCGCCGGCGGGCCTCCTCCATGGCGGCGGCCGCGACGGGCGACCAGCCTCCGGTCTCCTTGGGTTCACCGCCGTACGGGGCGGGGTCCGGTACGACCGCGATGGCGCCGGAGTCCTCCACACCGCTCTGCCAGCGCAGCCCGTAACCGATGCTGCGCTGCACGAGATAGCCGAGCAGCCGGGCGAGCTGCGTGGCTTCGCCGACGGTGGCTCGGACCTCGGGGTCGGACTCGAGAAGGGAGTGGAGCAGATGGGCGGTGTCGATCTGCCGGTCCCCGTCCCGCAGGGCCCTGCGGCGGGCACCGGCGACCACCGCCGCCAGCTCGGCACTGAGCCCGGCGTCGTCGTCCATGGGCAGGCCGCCCTGGTCGTGGGCGGGCTGACGGGCTGTACGGTGTTGCACGACCCCTACCCCATCAGCCCCAACGGGCCGAGTCATCCTCGAGGGGTTCCATCTTCGTGTCCCGCGGAGAGTGGACATCACCGGCCGGAATCTCATCCTTACGGAGGAGATCAGGCCGTTCTCGGGCCGAGGCACGCACCCGGAGAACACAATTCCTGACGGTTCATCAGTATTGAATGTTCGAGCCCCTGAGGCTACGTTCCGCGACACCGTAGCCCGATACGAAGGGGTGGTCGCATGGCCGAAGTCAGCGCCGAGGCACGCATCCAGGCACCGGCCGAGAAGGTGTGGACCCAGCTCACCGACTGGCCGGCGTACGGCGAGTGGAACGCGACGCACACCAGCTTCCCCAAGGGCGGGCCCGAGACCCTGGCGGTGGGCGGGACGTTCCAGGAGAACATGAAGCTGATGGGCTTCCCGGCGGAGGTCGACTGGACCATCGAGGAGCTGGAACCGGCGCGGGTGTTCGCCATCCGCGGCAAGGGCCCGATGGCCGTGACCGTGGCCACCCGCTACACGCTCACCCCCGACGGCGACGCGACGACGGTCCGCATCGACGGCGAGTTCACCGGTGCCGCGGTGTCGCTGATGGCGGGCAAGCTCAAGGACTCGGCGACGGCCGCCCTGAACGAGTCGCTGCGCAAACTGGGCGGCCTGGTGGCCTGACCACCTCGAACTCGCCCCCCCCACACACGGACACGGACACGGACACGGGAAGGCGCCCCGCGGAGTCCCCACGGGGCGCCTTCCGTCGCCGTGGACCTCAGTCTTCGTCGGCGAGGATGAGGTACAGCTTCTTGCGGGCGTCGTTGACGACGGCCAGCGCCTTCTCGCGCTGTTCCTTGGTGCCGGTGTTCCAGACCTGCCCGAAGGCCTGCATCAGACCGACGCCGGCCTGCCGGATCTCCGTGAGGGCCTCCCAGTCGACCCCGCGGGAGGCTTCCTCCCAGGGAGCGTCCGGACCTTCCTCGGCGGCGCTGCGACCGCTCTCGGTCAGGGAGAACAGCTTCTTGCCGCCCTCACTCTCGCTGGCGATCAGGCCCTCGTCCTCCAGCAGCTGGAGGGTGGGGTAGACCGAGCCGGGGCTGGGCTTCCACGCGCCGCCGCTGCGCTCGGCGATCTCCTGGATCATCTCGTAGCCGTGCATGGGCCGGTCCTTGAGCAGAGCCAGGATCGAGGCGCGCACGTCACCGCGCCGCGCCCTTCCCCTCGGGCCGCCACGTCCTCGCGGCCCCCAGGGCCCCGGTCCGAAGCCGGGCCCGCCGGGCCCGAATCCGGGACCACCCGGCCCGAACGGCCCGAAGGCACCCCGGCGCCCTTCGAATCCACCGACCCCGCCCCAGCCGTGCCGACCCGGGCCGTCCTGACGATGTCCACGCTCGAATCCGTGGGTACGCATCGCGATCACTCCATTCCATCACTGATCAGTCACGTATCACTCGCGTCCCTTACGCGATGCCTCAACGATATATCGGGACTGTTCGCATGGCAAGGCCCTCGATATGAGCGCGCTGGATGGCTGTACCGGCTGGGGTGGCCCCTGGACGGCCGTGCCAGTTCAGAGGAAGAGCAGCGGGCGATCTGGGTGATCGGTCACGGACGAACCATCCACCGGTGCCGCTCAGGCATCCGCTCCGGCCGCCCGCAGCGGGCAACCGGTGCCGACGCGGGCGGTGAGGTCGGCGCGGAGGGCCGTGAGTTCGGCCATGCGGGCGTCGATGATGCGGATCTTGTCGGCGAGGAGTGCGGACAGTGCCTCGGCGCTGTCCGGGGCGTGGCGCAGGTCAGCGCCGTGCCGGGCGATCTCCGCAAGCGTGAAGCCGAGGGTCTGTGCGGTGCGGACGTAGTGCAGCCAGGTCAGCGTCTCGGGCGGGAAGTCGCGGTAGCCGTTGGACAGTCGGCGGCCCTCGATCAGCCCGATCCGCTCGTAGAAGCGAACGGTGTCCTTGGACAGGCCCGCTTGTGCGGCCAGTTCTCCGATGCGCATGACTCCCCCGCCGCTCCCCGGACTTGACCTTGGAGCGTACTCCGCTGTTTAGCGTGAGCCGCGTCGGAGCCGAACCCCGCCCGAGGAGCCCTTCGTGAGTCTTTCCCCCATCCCCTCCCGTCCTGCCTATCTGCGCCTGGTACGGACGAGCGGCTGGTACGACCTGCTCGTCACCGCCGGCTTCGCCACACCGTGGACGTACGCGCTGGTGCACGACCTGCTGACGGCGGCGGGTGACGCGGCCGGGCTGGGTGCCTTCCCGGCGCTCGACCCGATGCAGACCCTCTACGCCAACCTGATGGGCTCGGTCGTGGTCGTCTGGTCCGTCCTGCGGGTCGTACGACCGCTGCCGCTGCACGGCCTGCTGGACGGAGCGGCGCGCACGCTCTTCGCCCTGTGGCAGGCGTACGCACTGGCGCACGGCGGTCCGCAGGTACTGTGGCCGTTCCTCGTCGTGGAGGTGGCGTTCGGTGTCGCCCAGCTCGCCCCGTGGGTCACGGCCGGCCGCGCCACCTGGGCGAAATCGGTCCAGGGTTCGTGAATTGGCCTTGGTCCGCGGCTTCCCGCAGCCCTAGCGTCGGGGCCATGCGCATCCGAATCGTCGACGCCTTCACCGACCGCCCCTTCGCCGGCAACCCGGCCGGAGTCCTGATCCTGGACGACGTCTTCCCGGACGACTACTGGCTCCAGAACGTGGCCCTGGAGGTCAACCACGCCGAGACGGCGTTCGCGCACCGGCTGCCCGAGGGCGGCCCGGCGGACTGGGCGCTGCGCTGGTTCACGCCCGTCACCGAGGTCGCGATGTGCGGGCACGCCACGCTCGCCACCGCCCATGTCCTGTTCACCACCAATGCCCACGAGGGACCGGCGCGGTTCGCCACCCGCAGCGGGGTGCTCATCGCCACGCCGGGTGCGGACGGCTCGATCACCCTGGACTTCCCGACCGCCCCGCTCACCCCGGTCGAGATCCCGGCCGGGCTCGCCAAGGCGCTGGGTGCCGAACCGCTCGATGCCCTCGACACCGGCCCCGACGTCGGCGACCTGCTGGTGGAGCTGGCCGACGAGGCCACGGTCCGCGCGCTCGCCCCCGACCACCAGGCCCTCGCTGCCCACTCCCCGCGCGGCGTCATCGCCACCGCCCGCGCCGAGGACCCGTCCCTCGGCTACGACTACGTCTCCCGCTGCTTCTTCCCGAACCTCGGCATCGACGAGGACCCGGTCACCGGCAGCGCCCACACCTCGCTCGCCCCGTACTGGTCCGCCCGCCTGGGCCGGGACGACCTCACCGGCCTGCAGGCCTCCCGCCGCACCGGCCTGGTCCGCACCGGCCTGCGCGGCGACCGCACCCTGCTCACCGGCCACGCGGTCACGGTGATCGACGGCGAGCTGCTCGGCTAGGCCGTGGGCAGCCAGCCCACCTTGCCCGCGAGCAGGGCGTAGCCGACGAAGGCGCCGATGTCGAGCAGGGAGTGCGCGACGACCAGCGGGCCGACCCGGCCCCAGCGGCGGTAGAGCCAGACGAAGACGACGCCCATGACCATGTTGCCGAGGAAGCCGCCGATGCCCTGGTAGAGGTGGTACGAGCCTCGCAGGACCGTGCTGGCCACCAGGGCGGTCCCCGGGGTCCAGCCCAACTGCCCCAGTCTGCGCAGCAGATAGCCGACGACGATGACCTCTTCGAGGATCGCGTTCTGCAGGGCGGACAGGACCAGCACCGGGTACTTCCACCACACGTCGGGCAGCGCCTCGGGCACCACGGTGAGGTTGAAGCCGAGGCCGCGGGCGGCCAGGTAGAAGGCGATGCCGGTGCTTCCGATCACGGCCGCGACGCCCGCGCCCCGGCCGAGGTCGGGCCAGGGGCGGGTGCGGTCGAAGCCGAGCGTGCGCAGGCTCTCGCCCTCGCGCAGCAGCAGATGGGCGACCAGGGCCACGGGGACCAGCGCGCTGGCGATGCCGAAGAGCTGCCAGGCGAGGTCGAGCCAGGGGCGGCCGGGCGCGGCCGAGGCGTTGAGGGTGGCCGCCTGCTCCTTGAGCCCGCCCGGTTTGGTGACCGACCCGACGAAGCTGATCAGTGCGGACACCCCGCTCGCCCCGAGCGAGAGCCCGAGGACGAGCAGCGTCTCGTCCCGGAAGATCCGCCGCGAGAACCGCTCCCGCGGGTACGACTCGGCCACCGGGTCAGCCTCCACGTGCACTCCTGCCTTCGGTCCGGTCATGCGAGGTCACAGCATGCCGGATCGACATTCGGAGCGCTTGCCCGGGCGGGGCTTCCCGCGGGGACCGGCGGCCCTCAGCCGAGGGGCGCGGGTTCGCGAAGCCCCACCGGCCAGGTGTGCACCGGCTCCCCGGCGTGCATCAGCTCGGCATAGCGCCGGGTCGTCGCGGCGAGGGCCGCCTCGCGGCCGAGTCCCTGCTCCAGGGCCCGGTGGAAGGTGGCCGCCTGCCAGGACGCCCCGTTGACCCGGCGCCGGCACCGCTCCTCGATGACGCCCAGGTAGAGGTCCCGGTCGGCGGCCTCCACGCCCCACGCGTCCAGTCCCGCCGAGGCCAGCGGCAGCAACTCGTCGCGGACCAGGGTGACCGCGTCGACCTCGCCGGTGCCGCCGTAGCGTCCCCGGCGCGGCCAGACGAAGCGCGCGTCGATGCCGTACCGGCACGCCGCGTCGAAGTTGGCCTCGGCCGCCGCGAAGGGCAGCCGGGTCCACAGCGGCCGGGACTCCTCGGCGAGGGCACGCACCAGGCCGTAGTAGAAGGCCGCGTTGGCGATCACGTCGATGACGGTCGGTCCGGCCGGCAGCACCCGGTTCTCCACGCGCAGGTGCGGGACGCCGTTCGCGATGTCGTAGACGGGCCGGTTCCAGCGGTAGACCGTGCCGTTGTGCAGGACGAGTTCGGCGAGCCGGGGCACGCCGCCGGCGTCCAGGACCTCCAGCGGCTCCTCGGCGTCGCAGATCGGCAGCAGGGGCGGGAAGAAGCGCAGGTTCTCCTCCCACAGGTCGTACGCGGAGGAGATCCAGCGTTCGCCGAACCAGATGCGCGGCCGCACCCCCTGGGCCTGGAGTTCCGGCGGGCGGGTGTCGGTGGCCTGCAGGAACAGCGGCACCCGGGACTCGCGCCACAGCTCGTGCCCGAACAGGAAGGGCGAGTTGGCGCCGACGGCGATCTGCGCGGCCGACGCCACCTGCGCCGCGTTCCACACGTCGGCGAAGCGGCCCGGAGTGACCTGGAGGTGCAGCTGGACGGAGGTGCACGCGGCCTCGGGGGCGATGGACTTTGAGGTGCGGGTCAGATGCTCCACACCCTCGATGTCGAGGACGAAGTCCTCGCCGCGGGCGGCCACGATCTGTTCGTTGAGCAGGGTGTAACGGTCCGCCTCGGAGAGGTTGGCGGAGACCACGTCGTCGGGTTCGAGCGTGGGCAGAATGCCGATCATCACGATTCCGGCGTCCACCTCGCCGGCCTTCCGGTCGGCATATGCGAGGGAGGTGCGCAGTTCCTCGGCGAGCCGGTCGAATACCCGGCCACCCAGTCGGTGTGGGGCTATGTTGACTTCCAGATTGAACCTGGCGAGTTCTGTTTGGAAATCACGGCTGGCGATGCGCTCCAGCACCTGTCCGTTCAGCATTCTCGGCATGCCGTCGGGACTGGTGAGATTCAGTTCGATCTCCACACCCATGAGGTTCTTCGGGCGGTCGAACCGCTTCTCGACCAGCAGCCGCTCCAGTCCCGCCAGACACTTTTGGAGCTTTTCGCGGTAGCGCTGGCGATCGGACAGGTCGAACTGCCCCGCCACGACCTTCTCCCCCATCGAAGTGTCCCTCCTCGGATGGGCGGGCCGCAGATCCGGCCGCCGGGGTCCCGGGTCAGGTGGGATGATGCCCAGCCGAAGCGATCGATAACGTCTCCTGCGGGCTCGGCACCCGCTACTCTTTCGGAATGTTCCCCGCGGCACATTCACGGGGCATGCCGCAGTACGCACCTTCGGGTACCCGGACGGCCTCGTGAAAAACGCCGACGACATTCAGCCGACCGCTGTGACGAGGTATTCCGAGGTCAGCAGCGCGGTCCCGGACCGGAAATCCGGATGATTTACGCGTATCTCCGGCTGAATGACCCCTTGCCGAGTCAAGCGGAATCCGGTAGACGAAACATCGTCTGAACACGTGTCGTATAAACTTCGCGAACAAGGCCTAAGGTTGGTGCCCGCGGTCCCGGTTCCTGTCGTGATCCTGCCGTCGAAGTGACGCGCGGCAGGCCTCAGCCGCACCCTCGTCCACCGATCCGGGCCCCCACCTCTCCAGGCCCACCCGTGAGCAGACAGCGTCGTCCGCCCCACCCTTCTCGCGCCGCCGCGCCTGTCGAACGAGAGGCGACCCACCATGCCGCTGCATGTGCCCCTTGCACCCGCGCCCGCCCTGCGCTCCGTCCTCACGGCCCTCGGTTCCCCCACCGCGGTCCGTGAGGCCCGAACTCCCTCCCTGCGCGCCGCGCAGGGCCCCGCGACGCCCGAACTGCCGCTTCCCGTACACGTGTTGGACCGGATCACGGCGCAGGGCCTGTCCGCGACCCGGCTGGCCGGGTGGCGCTTCCTGATCCGCTGCGGCGACCGCGCGGTCGCCGCGGCCGACACCATGCTCACCCCGGACGGCTGGGCCTTCTCGCACTTCTTCGAAGGCCCCTACATAGCCTCCACGGAACGGGCCCTGCAGCAGGCCGAGGCGCTGCAGCAGCAGTACCAGCCGCGTCTGCTGTCCGTGCCCGGCCTGTACATGCTCACCCTGTGGCTGCACGGCGAGGTCGCCGCGGAGCCCGCCGAGGGCCATCCGGCCGCCACCGACCTGCTGATCCCACTGGCGCCGGCGCCGCCCGGCATATCCGCCCACCGGCCCTACCGGGTCTCCGAGTTGCTTCCCGTGCTGACCCATCGGGCGACCCCCGTCCCGCTGCTCGGCTCACCCGCCTGAACGACGCCCGCGTACCCCGCTACCCGGAAGGGAAGCGGGGTACGACTGTTTTTACCGGGATGCGAATACTTCTCCGGGGCTGCGGCGCCCCAAGGGAATAGAATGTGCTCGTACGAGCAATTATCCGCTCCGACGAGCCGGAAAAGGTTCTCTTCCGTCCGGACTAGCCCTATCCGGCCACCCAGAACCACCCAAAGGGACAGTGCAGTTGGACTGAACCGTCCGCGCGGGTGACGCGTCATGAACCTGTGAGAAGCGGTGCTGCGAAATCCCTGCGGAATGACGCCCAGAGGGCAACACTGGGTTCCGACCGACTATCACCACGGGGGACGAACATGACCACGAACGAGCGAGAGATCCCACCCATGTGCCAGCACCAGCCACCGTGTCCGCAAGCCGAGTCCGCCGACCGGGAGTCCGCCCGCCTCGTGGCGCACCACCCGGAGCAGGGATGGAGTCTGCTGTGCAACGGCGTCCTGCTCTTCGAGGACACCGGTGAGCTGCTGCCCGACGGCCGCGTCATCGCCCCGCACCGCCCGCTCGGTGCGGACCAGGTGATGACCGCCGCCTGAGCAGCGCCCCGGGCGGTCCGCCGCACCGCCCGGTGACCCAAGAGGGGCCGGCCGCACGCCCATGGTGCGCACCGGCCCCGACGTGTGTCCGGGGGCGGCTACGGTCCGTAGCCGAGCCCTATCGCAGCGCCTCCCGCAGCGCGGTGTAGGCCGGCTTGGGGTTCAGCTGCTCGTCCCAGGGCAGGGCCGCGCCCTCGCCCGGGAAGAAGGCCGGGATCCAGGAGTACTTGTCGGTGTAGTCCCAGATCGTCACGCCGACGCAGCGGCGCACGGCCAGGCAGGCCCCGGTCAGGTCCCGGTACCAGTCCGCCTGCTCGGCGAGCTTCTCCTCGGTCGCGGGCAGTTGCATCCGTACGTCGACCTCGGTGAGGGCGGTGTCGAGGCCGAGGCGGGAGAAGCGGCGCAGGTTGTCCTCCAGGGTGGTGGGATAGCCGTACTGGAGGGCCAGATGGGCCTGGAAGCCGATGCCGTCGAGCGGGACGCCCTGCGCCTTGAGGTCCTGGGCCAGCCGGTAGTAGGCGTCGCTCTTCGGGCCGACGGCCTCGATGTTGTAGTCGTTCAGATAGAGCCGGGCGTGCGGATCGGCCTGGTGGGCCCAGCGCAGCGCGTCGGCGATGTAGCCGGGGCCGAGGGTCTTGTACCAGAGGGTCTCGCGGTAGCTGCCGTCCTCGTTGAACGCCTCGTTGACGACGTCCCAGGAGTAGACCTTGCCCCGGTAGTGCCGTACCTCCGTGGTGATGTGCTTCTTCAGCACGGCCCGCAGTTCGGTGGCCGTCCACTGCTTCGAGGTGAGCCAGTCGGGCAGCTGGCTGTGCCAGACCAGGGTGTGGGCGCGGACCTTCTGGTGGTTCTTCCGGGCGAGGTTCACGATCTGGTCGCCGTTGGTCCAGTCGAAGACGCCCTGTTGCGGCTCGGTGGCGTACCACTTCATTCCGTTGCCGGGCGTGATCATGTCGAACTCGCTGCCGAGGATCTTCGTGTAGGCGCTGTCGGTGAGTTCGGGGTTGTCGGTGGCACTGCCGAAGTACCGGCCGTGGCGCTGGGCGAGGTCGGCGAGGGTGGGCTGCCGAACGCGCGCCTGGGCGGCGGGGCCGGTGGCGAGGCCGGCGGCCACCAGGACGGCTGCGAGGACGCCGGTGAGTCTGAGGCGCGTGCTGTTTTTGGGCATGGTGCGACTCCTGTCTCTCGAAAGGTGCTCGAAGCGAGTGCTCAGCCCTTCGTGGCACCCGCGGTGAGGCCGCCGACGAGCTGGCGCTCGGCGACCGAGTAGAAGGCGAGCGCGGGGACCATGGCGAGCACGAGGTAGGCGAAGACGCGGGCGTAGTCCGAGGAGTACTGGCCCTGGAACTGCTGGACGCCGATGGGCAGGGTCCACCACTTGGCGTCGGTGAACACCAGCAGCGGCAGGAAGAAGTTGTTCCAGCTGGTGACGACCGCGAGGACGGAGACGGTGCCGAGCGCGGGCCGCGCCATGGGCAGCAGCACCCGCCAGAAGAACCCGAAGGAGCTGCAGCCGTCGAGGGTGGCCGCCTCCTCCAGCTCGCCGGGGATGTCCCGGAAGAAGCCGCGCAGGATGATGATCGTCATCGGCAGTCCGAAGGCGGCCTGCGGGAGGATCACGCCCAGCGGGTTGTCCAGCAGGTCCAGGTAGCGCAGCAGCAGGAACAGCGGCAGGGCGGCCACCGCGAAGGGGAACATCAGCCCCATCGTGAAGACGGTGAACAGCACTTCCCGTCCGCGGAAGGCGAACCGGGCGAAGGAGAAGGCCGCGAGCGCGGACACGGCGACCACGAGCACGGTCGTGCCCACCGCGATCAGCGTGCTGTTGCCGACCAGCCGCCAGAAGTCGCCCGAGCCGAGGATGCCGGTGTAGTTGCCGGTCCGCCAGTGCTCGGGCAGCCCGAACGGGTTGCTGGACAGCTCGTCGGTGGACTTGAAGCCGGAGAGGACGGCGTACACCAGGGGTACGACCATCACCGCGCCGACGGCCACGAGGATCACGTGCAGCGGCAGGGTGCGCGCGCTCTTGCGGGTCACTTGCCGGCTCCCCTCATCGTCGTGGTGGCCCCTTCGAGGTCGCGGCGGAGCACGAACCGCTGGTAGGCGAGGGCGAAGACGAGGCAGATGCCGAACATGACCACGCTGATCGCGCTGGCGTAGCCGACCTGGTAGCGCTTGAAGCCGTACTGGAACATGGTCACGGCCATCGTCTCGGAGTGGTGGTCCGGGCCGCCCTGGGTGATCACCCAGACCAGGTCGAAGAGTTGGATCGCCCCGATGACGGACAGGAAGACGCTGATGCGCAGGGTGGGCGCGAGCAGCGGCAGGGTGACGTTGCGGAAGCGCTGCCAGGGATTGGCACCGTCGATCAGCGCCGCCTCGGTCAACTCGGCCGGGATGGACTGGAGTCCGGCCAGGTACAGCATCATGTGGAAGCCGAAGTACTTCCACGTCATGACCAGGAAGAGGGTCGCCATGACGTAGGACGGATCGGCGAACCACTCCCCGCCCAGCCCGTCCAGGCCGATGCCGCCGAGAACGTGGTCGGCGAGTCCGTCGTCCGGGGCGAAGACCATGCCGAACAGCACGCCGGTGATGGCCTCGGACAGGACGTACGGCGCGAAGAACAGCATCCGGTACACGGCCCGCCCGCGCAGCCGCTGGTTGAGGGCCACGGCCATGGCGAGCGCGAACGGCAGTTGCAGGGCGAGGGACAGGACGACCAGGACCAGGCAGCGCCACAGGTCGCCCAGGAAGACCGGGTCCTGGAAGAGCCGGGTGAAGTTGTCCGTGCCCGTGTAGTCGGAGGGCATGCCGAAGCCGCCCCAGCGGAAGAAGGCGGCGTACAGCGCGAACAGCATCGGCAGCAGCACCAGCACGATGAACAGCACCAGCGCGGGGACCTGGAAACCGACCGCGGTGAGCCAGTTCAGGGTGCGCCGCCGGGCCCGTCCCCGGGCCGAGGCCACGGCCGGGGGCGGTGCGGCGACGTCGGGACCCGACCGCTTGTCCGGGAGGAAGGTGGAGGTCATCGCCGGCTACTGCTCTTCCTTCGCGGTCTTGGTGATCGACTGCGTGACCTGCTCGGGGGACTTGGAACCGGCGATGAGCGCGGCGACGCTGTCGTTGACCTCCTGGCCGACGGCGGGGGCGTACGCCTGGTCGACGTAGAGCTGGAAGCCGGTGGCGCCCTTCAACTGCGCCTGTACGGCCTTGATGTTGGGGTCGGAGATGGCGCTCTCGGCGGCCGGGACCACGGGCAGGACGCCGGTCTTCTTGACGAGTTCGACGTCGGTGGTCTCGGCGGCGAAGAACTTCAGGAAGTCGACGGCCGCCTGCGGGGCGCCCTTGCGCAGGGCGTGCCCGCCGCCACCGCCGAACACCTCGGTGATGGCGCCCTTCCCGCCCTCGACCGCGGGGAACGGGAAGAAGCCGAGGTCCGAGCCGAGGCCCTTGCCGGCGTCGGCCTCCACGACCGGGGCCCACTGGCCCATGAGTTCCATGGCCGCCTTGCCGTTGCCGACGGTGGCGGCCTGTCCGGTGGGCGTGGAGTAGGCCGCCCCGAGGAACCCCTTCTGGAACGGCTGGAGCCCCACCAGGTCCTTGAGGTGCTGCCCGGCCTCGACGAACCCGGCCCCGGTGAAGTCCTTGGCGTCGTTGGCCTTCCGCAGGGCGTCGACGCCGGCGGTGCGCATCGCGAGGTAGGCCCAGTAGTACATGCCGGGCCACTTCTCCTTGCCGGCGAGGGCGAGGGGGGTGATGCCCTTGGCCTTCAGTTTGCGTACGGCGTCGAGGAAGCCGCTCCAGGTGGTCGGGGCGCGGTGATGCCGGCCTGCTCGAAGAGCGCCTTGTTGTACCAGAAGCCGATCATGCCGATGTCGAACGGGATGCCGTACAGCTTGTTGTCGAGGAGGTACGGCTGCCTGGCCACCGGCAGGAGTCCGTCGGCCCAAGGCTTGGTGGAGTCGCTGAGGTCCTCGACCAGACCCGCGTCGACCTGCTGCTTCAGCACGCCGCCGCCCCAGGTGTGGAAGATGTCCGGGAGCTTCCCGGAGGCGATCAGTGCGGTCATCTTCGACTTGTAGGCGTCGTTCTCCAGCTGGACGATCTTCACCTTGACCTTGGGGTTCTGGGCCTCGAACTTCTTGGCGAGGCCGGCCCAGACGGTCTTGGTGGGCTCGGTGGTGGAGATGTTCCACCACTCGATGGTGGTCGTCCCTGAGGACGACCCTCCGTCCGAGTCGCCGCCGCAGCCGCTGAGTGCGGTCACACCGAGGCCGGCGGCGACGGAGGCCGCCAGGAAGCCGCGGCGGGACAGTGCAGGGTCGCCCATCATGCGCTCCTTCGAAACTTTCGGAGTTGCTTCGGAGAGGGTCCCGAGAAGGAAAAGCGGGCCCACCGCATGCCGCCGGATCGTTCACCGCATCCCGGTGGGCACTCCGGTTGACATCCCGGTGGGCCGAAACATTCGATTGAATCTCCGAACGTTCCGAACCGCGACTCTAGGAAGGCGCATGGGGAGCGTCAAGATGTCGTGCATCAGGTCGCGGACTCGTAGTCGAACCAGTCGAAGGCCACGCTCCCCTCGGTGACGTGCATCCCGAGGACACGGCCGGTGAAGCCACCGGCCACCTCGGTGGACACATAGCGGCCGTCCTGTTCGGCCAGTCGAACGGATCCTTCGGAAGTTTCGATCGAGAAGGCGATGCTGTCGGGCCCGCTGAGGTGCGCCGGCTCCCGGTCGGCGCGGATGTCCAGGGCCCGGGTGACCGGGCCCTGGGGCACCGGGTGTGCGGCGATCCGCTGCCGCACCGGCCCGATCCGTACGACCAGGGCCGCCTCGCCCGCGGCCACTTCGAGGTCGTAGTGGTCGGGCCTCGTCCAGGCGGACGGACAGCCCGGAGCGCGACGACGGTCCGGGGTCGAGCAGCACGGCGGCTCGGCAGTCGGGGTGCTGCCGGCGGCGGCCGACGAAGGTGTGCCCGGGCCGGTCGAGGCTGCCACCGGTGGCCGTCAGCGTCAGCCGGCCGGGCCGCTCGGCCACGGACCAGCAGCCGTCGGGCCGGCTGCGCGGGGAGATCCAGTGCGGTGCGAGGGTCGGGTCGGTGAAGTCGTCCCGGACGGGCGCCGGCCGGTGAGGCGCCCAGGCGGCCGGTGCCGGGTGCCGCTCCCGCACCGGACCCGTCCGCGGCCAGTCGTCCACCCACTCCACCGGCGCCAGGAAGGTCTCGCGGCCCAGGGACGTGGAACTCCGGGAAGTAGCCGCGCGGCCGGGTGCCGAGCAGCACCATCCACCAGCTGCCGTCGGCCGCCTGGACCAGGTCGGCGTGACCGGTGGACTGGACGGGCAGGCCGGTGCCGCGGTGGGACAGCAGCGGGTTGCCGGGCGCCGGTTCCAGGGGTCGCGCGGGGAGCGGGCGCGGGCGGCCGAGACGCCGTGGCCGAGCGCGGTGCCGCCTTCGGCGATCAGCAGGCGTCGTCGGGCAGCGCCCACTGCCCCGGCCGGTCGAGGACGTTGCCGATCTGGCGCCAGTGCACCAGGTCCCGGCCGTGGAACAACGGCAGGCCGGGGAAGTACTCGAAGCTGGAGCACACCAGGTAGTAGCTGTCCCCCACGCGACACACGCTCGGGTCGGGGTGGAAGCCGGGGATGACGGGGTTGTCGTACGTCCGCATGGACGCCTCACAGCGTGCCGAAAGTTTCGAATCTGGCGGCGAATCTTACTGACCCACTACCGTGGGACTCAGGCGGACGGAGCAACTGCAAGGCCCGGGCGGACCGGCCGGCGAGGGAGGGAAGACCGGTCCGCCCGGGAGTCCGGCATGCGACGGAGTGACCTGGGACAGGGGGGCGTCAGACGCCCACGTCGCGGCTGCGCAGGTCGGCCAGCGACTCGCGGCGGACCAGCAGGCGGGCACGGCCGGCGTGCACGGCGACCACCGGTGGGCGGCCGACCAGGTTGTAGGCGGAGGCCATGGACAGTTGGTAGGCACCGGCCGCGGGTACGGCGAGCAGGTCGCCGGGGCGTATGTCGGCGGGGAGTTGAGCCTCGGCGAGGACGTCACCGGCCTCGCAGTGCCGGCCCACGACGGTCACCGGGGTCAGGGGCGCGGTGGCGGGCCGCCCGATCAGGCGGGGTGCGTAGCGGACGCCGTACAGGGCGGGCCGCGGGTTGTCGCTCATGCCGCCGTCGACCGCCACGAAGGTGTGGTCGCCGGCGCGTTTGACGGCGAGGACGTGGTAGACGGCGATGCCCGCAGGGCCGGCGATCGCGCGGCCGGGTTCGATGATCAGGCGGGGCACCGGCAGGTCGGCCGCCGCGCAGGACGCGGCGAGTTCGGCGCGGACCCTGCTGCCAGGACGGCCGGGTCGAGGGCCGGTTCGCCGGGGCGGTAGGCGATGCCGTGGCCGCCGCCGAGGTCGAGTTCGGGCAGCACGAGGCCGTGCTGGTCGCGCAGCCGGGCCAGCAGGCCGACCATGCGGCGCACGGCGGTGACGTACGGCTTCACGCTGGTGATCTGCGAGCCCAAGTGGCAGTGCAGGCCGACGAGTCGGAGCTGCGGCTGGTCGAGGATGCGGGCGATGGCGTGCTGGGCGTGGCCGTCGGAGAGGGAGAGGCCGAACTGCTGGTCCTCGGTGCCGGTGCGGATCTTCTCGTGCCCGCCGGCGGCGACCCCGGGCACCACGCGGACCAGCACCCGCTGCCTGCCGTCGGGTCCGAGGGCCGCGGCCAGCCGGGCGATCTCCACGGGGCTGTCGATCACGATCCGGCCCACCCCGAGACGCAGCGCCAGCTCCAGGTCGTGCGGCGACTTTGCGTTGCCGTGCAGCACGATCCGCTCGGGCGGGAACCCGGCGGTGACCGCCAGTTCCAGCTCACCGGCCGAGCAGACGTCCAGGCCCAGGCCCTCCTCGTCCGTCCAGCGGACCATGGCCCGGCAGAGGAACGCCTTGGCCGCGTAGAGGACTTCGGCCTCGGGGAAGGCCTGCCGGTAGGTACGGCAGCGCTCGCGCACCTCGTCCTCGTCGAGCACGTAGACGGGGGTGCCGAACCGGTCCGCCACCTCGGCGAGCGGGACTCCGCCGACGGCCAGGTCTCCGGGGTGGGGTTCGATGGCCGAGGCGGGCCAGACGGACAGGTCGGCGGGGGCGGTCGGGGTGGTGGGGACGGCTGCCGCGTGCGGGGTGGTCGCTTCGTGCAGGGTGGTCATCGGGTGCTCCCCTCCGTGACCCGGAAGACCAGGTGCGGGATCGACGGGGCGGCGGGTACGGGCGCCGGGGCCGAGAACGTGGGGTCCACGGTGACGGTGGTGACGCCGAGCGGCGCGGTCAGCGCGCGCAGCGCGGGCTCGGCGAGCCGGATCCACGGCTGGTCGGGGCCGAGCGTGCCGGCCAGACGGCGGGCGGAGGTGAAGGCGACCGCGGTGCGATCGCCGAGGGGGGTGCGGAACAAACGGGCCGCGCACCCGGCGGGTCCCGGCCGGACGGGGACGAACAGGGGTCCGGCCGGGGTGCGTTCGGAAGGCTCCGGGTCGTCACCGCAGACGAGTTCGGGCATGGGTTGCCTCCTGGGAGGAGCGTGGTGGCCTTGAGCGCCCCGGACGCGGGGAGGCGGACCGGGGCCGCCTCGACGCTATGCCCGGCCGGGCCGGTGTTCCGATCCCTCATGACGCGATGCTGACGGCGAACGGGGCGACACTGACGGGTTGCTGACGCACGCGGGCGCCGGACGGGCCGGGGCCGTCAGCGACCCGCCAGGAATTACTCCCGTCGGCTGGTCGAATCGCCGGTACGGGAGTGGGATGGGAGAGAAGCCCTGTACACGGGCCCACCCACGGGGGCAGCCCGCGGGCGTCCATGAGGAGCGGTGGAGTCATGTCCGGTTACGACGCCTCGGCAGCCGCCCGTGTGGTGGTCGGGGTGAGCGGTTCCCTGGGCAGCGTCACGGCCCTGCGCCGGGCCGCGGCGCTGGCCCGGCGGCTGGGAGCGGAACTGTGGCCGGTGCTGGCCTGGGAGCCGCCCGGCGGCGATCCCGCCGCGCGCCGCTCCCCCGCCGCAGGTCTGCTGATCGAGGAGTGGCAGCGGCTGGCCAAGCAGCGGCTGGCCTCCGTGCTGGAAGAGATCTTCGGGGAGGACGGGCCAGGGGTGCCGATGCACGCCCTCGTCGTCCGGGGCACTCCGGGCAGGGCACTGGTGGCGACCGCCGACCGCGAGGACGACCTGCTGGTCGTGGGCGCCGGCCGGCGCGGCCTGCAGCGCGCCTTCTCGGGCCGGGTCTCCCGGCACTGCCTCACACATGCCGACTGCCCGGTCCTCGCGGTACCGCCGTCGCCGCTGGAGTCGGACCTGGTGTCCGTCCACCGGCGCAACGCCTGGCATCGGCGCATGGACACCCGGGGCCTGTGAGGCGTTGCGAGCACGTCAAGACCCGGCGCGACGCCGTCAGGGTCCCGTCAACATCGCGCACGGCCCTGTCCCGGCAGGCTCTCCGCTCCCTACCGTCGAACCCATGGAGCACCGCGACGACACCCGCTCCGAGGTGACGGTCCCGCACCCGCACGGCACCTCGTCCGTGGTGTACGACCGCCAGTGGGCCCCGGACCTGTACAGCTCGGCCCGCTGCGCGGCCGTGCTGCTGGGCATGCTCCTGCTCGTCGACGCGGTGGCCGGCACCCTCACCTGGTGGCGCTCGGCCCTGTGGATCTCCCTGGCCCTGTTCCTGTTCCTCGTCCTGCTCCCCGCCCGGGTCTCGGCCGGCGAGGGCTGGCTGGCCTCCCGCCGCCTGCTGCGCACCCGCCGGGTCCGCACCGACCGGCTGGTCGCGATACGCCCACGGGACGGCGTCGCACAGAGCCTGGTCCTCCGTGACACCCTCGGCGCCCGCGTCGAGATCGACCCCGAGGTCCTTCTCCGCAACCCCGACCTCTGGCACCGCCTGACCGAGGCGGCCCGCACCTCGGAGACCTCCGGCACCCTCCGCTCCGGCACCACGGCCCTGCACCAACTGACGGAACGCATCGACCGGGAGACGGCCCTGACGGTGTTCCGGGCGTCGGGTCTGGAGTAGCGAACACAGGGGCCGTGCGGCTGCGGTTCCGCTGTCCGCGGGGCAGCATGGAGGTGTCGTACGAGATGACGCTGGGTGTCCGGGCCGGAGTCCGCGGCTTTCCCTCCTGCTTACGGCCCAACGCGTGCCGTCGGCCGCCGGGCCTCCGCTTCTTGAGTGTCACCTCCTTCCGTCGGGTCTTTCTTAACGCAAGATTGACGCCCCCGAGCCCAGGATCCGTGGGCCCAGGCGTCACTCTCTGCTTACGCTGGTGCCGCCGTCCGCGTGATGGCCGGAAACAGCTGAGCCGCACACCAGGAGCACGCCGATGGCCACGACCGAGCACCCTCCTCCCAGTCGCCTGCGCACCTGGATGCTGGAGGGGCTGTCCGACATGGGCAAGGGCGGCCATGCCCGCCCCGAGGCCGAGCCGGAGCCCGCGCACAAGGGCCAGCGCTGGTGGCGCGTGATGTGTCTGACCGGTGTCGACTACTTCTCCACCCTCGGCTACCAGCCGGGCATCGCGGCCCTCGCGGCCGGTCTGCTCTCGCCCATCGCGACCATCGTGCTCGTCATAGTCACCCTGGCCGGCGCCCTGCCGGTCTACCGCCGGGTGTCCGAGGAGAGCCCGCACGGCGAGGGTTCCATCGCGATGCTGGAGCGACTGCTCTCGTTCTGGCAGGGCAAGCTGTTCGTCCTGACCCTGCTGGGCTTCGCGGCCACCGACTTCCTCATCACCATCACCCTGTCGGCCGCCGACGCCTCCACCCACCTGGTGGAGAACCCGCACCTCACCAGCGTGCTCCACAGCCACCAGATGCTGATCACCCTGTTCCTGGTGGCCCTGCTCGGCGCGGTGTTCCTGAAGGGCTTCCTGGAAGCCATCGGCGTCGCCGTCGCCCTGGTCGGTATCTACCTCGCGCTCAACGTCGTCGTCGTGATCGTCGGCCTGTACCACGTCGTCACCGCCGGGCACGTGATCACCGACTGGACCAGCGCCCTGACCGCGGAGCACGGCAACATCTTCGTCATGATCGGCGTGTCCCTGATCGTCTTCCCGAAACTCGCCCTCGGCCTCTCCGGCTTCGAGACCGGCGTCGCCGTCATGCCGCATGTGGAGGGCGACGAGGGTGACACCGAGGAGCGTCCGGTCGGCCGGATCCGGGACACCAAGAAGCTGCTGACCACCGCCGCCCTGATCATGAGCGCCTTCCTGATCGCGACCAGCTTCATCACCACGCTGCTGATCCCGGCGGACGATTTCAAGCCCGGCGGCCCGGCCAACGGCCGCGCGCTCGCCTACCTCGCGCACGAGTACCTGGGCGGAGCCTTCGGCACGGTCTACGACGTCTCGACCATCGCCATCCTGTGGTTCGCCGGCGCCTCCGCCATGGCCGGTCTGCTCAACCTGATGCCGCGCTACCTGCCCCGGTACGGCATGGCCCCGCACTGGGCGCGCGCCGTCCGCCCGATGGTCATCGTGTTCACCCTGGTCGCCTTCCTGGTGACCTGGATCTTCGACGCCAACGTCGACGCACAGGGCGGCGCATACGCCACCGGTGTGCTGGTGCTGATCAGCTCCGCGGCGATCGCGGTGACCATCGCTGCTCACAAGGCCGGCCAGCGCGGCTTGACCATCACGTTCGCGATCATCTCCGTGGTGTTCCTGTACACGACCGTCGTGAACGTCATCGAACGCCCCGACGGTGTGAAGATCGGCGCCTGCTTCATCGTCGGCATCATCCTGGTCTCGCTGCTGTCCCGGCTGGCCCGCGCCTTCGAGCTGCGGGTGACCAGCGTGACGATGGATCCGATGG
Source organism: Streptomyces sp. Ag109_G2-15 (assembly GCF_900215565.1). Lineage (NCBI taxonomy): Bacteria > Bacillati > Actinomycetota > Actinomycetes > Kitasatosporales > Streptomycetaceae > Streptomyces > Streptomyces sp. Ag109_G2-15. The sequence goes on along the minus strand of NZ_OCNI01000001.1, from coordinate 6,248,515 downwards.
CGGAACGATTCGTCCGGGACATGGCCAGCCGCAAGATCCGGTTCATCGCCAACGAGCCCGACCGGCGCGACAAGGCCGAGTACCGCGACAAGGTCGAGCAGATCCGGGCCGACAACGAGATGCCCGAACAGGAGGACTTCGTCTTCGTCGAGGTCACGGTCACCGACCCCTCCGAGTTCGAGGCGGTCCTGACCGTGCGCGGCGAGGTCCTGCACAACCGCTACCGCATCCTGACCCTGGAGTCCTCCTCCATCCCCAACGCCCTGGCCGCGCTGCTCCTCCACGTCCGGGACATGACGGGCTGCACCCCGCACATCTACTTCGAGTGGACCGAGGGCAACCCGTTCGCCAACTTCCTGCGCTTCTTCCTCTTCGGGCAGGGCGAGGTCGCCCCGGTCACCCGCGAGGTCCTGCGCGAGGCGGAGCCGGACCGCGCCCGACGCCCGCGCGTCCACACGGGCTGAGGCACACACTGGCCGGGACCGGTATCGCCGCCCCGGAAGCCGGCAGTCACATCAACCACATCAGCCGCATCGCATCAGTCCAGGAAGACGGCACGCGCCTCAGGTCGCCGTCGCCGTCTTCCTGCCGAACAGCCGCCGCGGCGGGCGCACCTCCAGCCGGCCCATGTTCAGCCGCCCGTGTATCTCCACGCGCAGCACGACCGGCGCCCCGGGTTTCCCGGCCGGCCGCACCTTGGTCGTGCCGTAGCCGATCACCAGGGAGTCGGTGTCCACGACCACGCCGGGCCGGGTGATCAGCCGCAGGGTGCCGCCGCGCAGGTCCAGGTCGATGCGGAGGGTGTCGTGAGTGATCGCCGCCCGGGTGAAGTCGAGGGTCACATCGCCCCACTCCGAGTCGATCTCCATCCGGCGCGGCACCGACCATCCTTCGCCCCGCGTGGTCGACGAGGCCTGCTGCTCGATGCGGACGACGTCCTTGACGGGCGCCGCCCCGGCCGCGTCCGGCAGGTCGGCCGTCAGCTCCGCCAACTCCCCGAGCGTGCGCGCGGACAGGGCGGCGCCCACCCGCTCCTCGTGTTCCTCGGCGGTGAGCCTGCCGTCCCCCGCGGCGGCCGTCAGCGCGTCCACCACGCGATCCCGGTCCGCGTGCGAGGCCCGCAGCCCGGACGGCACATCCATAGGCACCAGCTCGGCCGACATACCCTCACCCCGATTCAGACGCCCCCGCAGGGGCCCACCGACACGCACTAACGCTATATCGCGTTATACCCAACGGCCAACCCCACGTCCACGGTTCCCGCGCCATGGCCCTATCGTGACCGGCATGCAGTCCTACACGATCGGCCAGGCCGCACGGCTGCTCGGCGTGAGCCCCGACACCGCCCGCCGCTGGGCCGACGCCGGCCGGGTGGCCACTCATCGCGACGAGGCCGGGCGACGACTCATCGACGGCAAGGACCTCGCCGCGTTCTCGGTCGAACTGGCCAAGGCGGGCGGCGGCGAGGAGGACGCCTCCTACACCTCGGTCCGCAACGCCTTCCCGGGCATCGTCACCGCCATCAAGCTCGGCGACGTCGCCGCCCAGGTGGAGATCCAGGCGGGCCCGCACCGCCTGGTCTCCCTGCTGACCCGGGAGGCCGTGGAGGAACTGGGCCTGGAGGTCGGCATGGAGGCCACCGCGCGCGTGAAGTCCACGAACGTGCACATCGACCGCGTCTGAGACCGGGTCCGAGAGCGCGTCCGAAAGGGCCCTCTCACCGGCACAGCAGCGCCGCCCACAGGTCGAGCCGGTCGCGGAGCCGGGACAGGTCCCGCCCGGTGAAGTGCTCGATGCGCTGGATCCGGTAGTGCACGGTGTTGACGTGCAGATGCAGCGCCTGAGCCGTACGCGCCCAGGACCCGTCGCAGGCGAGGAAGGTCTCCAGCGTGCTCAGCAGTACGGCGGTGGCGGTGCGGTCGGTGTCCAGCAGCGGACCGAGGACCGTTCGGCTGTAGGCGGAGCGCACGTCGGCCGGCACACCGGTGAGCAGGGCGTCGAGGCTGGTGAGGGCGGTCGCGTCGATGAGGACGGAGGCGTCCGGCGCGGTGGTCCGGGCCGAGGTGAGGGCGTACTGCGCCTGCGCCAGCGCCCCGCCCAGCCCCTCGGGCCCGTCCGCGGGCGCGCCGGTGCCGCCATGCAGGGCCACCTCGGGCGCACAGCCGGCGACCAGCGACCAGACTTCGCCCAGGACGCCGTCGGACACACCGGAGAGCACCGCGAACGCACACCCGTCCGGCAGCCACCCCACAACCGCGGCTCCCGTCACGGCATCCGCCGACCCGAGCGTGGCATTACCGACGGCGTTCAGCGCGCCGCGCCCGGCATCACCCCTGGCCTTCACCGCATCGCGCACCACATCGGCCCCGGCCTTCGCGCGCACAGCATCACCCCCGGCCCTCACCACCCCCTGCACGTCATGACCGTCGGCACCCATCCCCCGCCGCCTGCCATCACCCCCGGCACCCCCTGCCCTCTTCGCACCTCGCCCCGCCGTCCCCGCACCTTCCGCCACAGCAAGCCCCGCCAACTCCACCAGCGCCCCCTCGACAGCCCCTGGCTGCCGTGGCCCCGCGTCGGCGACGACCACCCGGTACGGCCCGGTCTCCGGCACCCCACACCGTCGCAGCGCCGCCTCCACCGCCCCGACTTCCGGACCCGGCGACGCGAGCAGCGCGCCCAGCCGGTCCGCGGCCCGGCGCTCGGCCGACCGACGCCGGGCCGCGGCCTCCTGACAGTGGGTCAGGGCTGCGGCGACCTCCTGCAGCACGCGCGGTGGCGCGCTGTCGGGGTCGGGCAGGTACAGCAGCCAGTGCTCGTAGGGAGAGGCGCCGTCGGCCTCGACGGACAGCGTCACCCCGGTACCGTCGGCCACGAGCGCGACCGCCTCCCGGGCCGCCACGCCCGGCGCCCCTGCCGTGGCCGCGACCGTCCGCCCCGAGGGTGTGAACACGTAGGCGGTGATGGGGTCGAGGTGGGCGAAGGCGGCGCCGAGGACGTCGTCCGGACCGGCCTCCTGGGCGAGGAGCCGGCTCAGCCGCACTCGCGCGCTCTCCGGCAGCGCGGGATGACGCAGCGCGTGCCGGCGGCTCAACTCCCCCCACTGCCGCAGGTACACGGTGTCGGTGATCGACCGGAACATGATGTGCGCCGGCACCCCCGCCACCGGCACCCCGTACCGCACGCAGGCCTCGACCAGGTCGTCCGGCACGCTCCCGTGCGTCTCCTCCCCCGCGAGCAGCGCCGCGGCCCCCGCACCCTTCAGCGCCGAGACGAACCGGTCCGCCTTGCCCGGACCGCCGTCCGGTGACCACCACACCAGCCCGCTGAGCACGACCTCCCCGGGCCGCACGAACCGGGCCGGGTCCTCCAGGTCCGTGACGGTCACACCTCTGATTTCGCGCCTCAGCAGGATGTCCTCCGCCCACAGCAGGCGCAGTCCGAGGGAGGCGTCCCCCAGGAGGTGTTCGACGTGCATGTGCTGGCTCCTCGTACGGCCGCCGGGCGCTGGACAGAACGCCCGGCGCCATCCCTTCACGATCCGGGTGAAGGCGGGCGCCCGCCGGGACGGCACCCTCACCGCCCTCCAGCTGCGCGTGGTCGCGAACACGGGCGCGTACGGCAACCACGGCCCGGCCGTGATGTTCCACAGCGTCGGCGAGTCCATGGCGGTCTACCGGGCCGCGCACAAGAAGGTCGACGCCTTCTCGGTGTACACCCACACCGCCCCGGCGGGCGCTTTCCGGGGCTACGGCCTCGGGCAGGTGCTGTTCGCGGTGGAGTCCGCCCTGGACGAGCTGGCCCGCCGACTGGACCTGGACCCGCTGGAGTTCAAGGCGCGCAACATCATCGGCCCCGACGAGCCCATGCTCACGCCCGGCGGCCACGAGGAGGACCTGCACATCGCGAGCTACGGCCTCGACCAGTGTCTGTCGATCGTGCGCCGGGCCCGGGCCGAGCCGGCCGCTCCGGCCCCTGAGGGCTGGGCGGTGGGCGAGGGCGCGGCTCTCGCGATGATCGCGACCGGGCCGCCCGGGGGCCACATCGCCGACGCCAGGGCCACCCTCCTGCCCGACGGAACCTTCGACCTGGCCGTCGGCACCGCCGAGTTCGGCAACGGCACCACGACCGTGCACCGGCAGATCGCGGCCGGCGAACTCGCCACCACCGTCGACCGGATCACCGTCCGCCAGTCCGACACGGACGTCGTACGGCACGACACGGGCGCCTTCGCCTCCACCGGCACCGTCGTCGCCGGCAAGGCCACCCTGCGCGCCGCCCGCGCCCTCGCCGACCAGCTGCTGGACTTCGCCGCCGCCCACCTGGGCGTCCCGCGCGCGGAATGCCGGCTCGGCGAGGAGGCCGTACTGCACCCACAGGGTCGCCTCCTGCTCAAGGAGGTGTACGCGGCTTCCCGCGCGGTGGGTCTGGAGCTGGCCGCCGACGGGCACTTCGGCGGCACCCCGCGCTCGGTCGCCTTCAACGGGCACTTTTTCCGGGTCGCGGTCGACCCCGGCACCGGGGAGATCCGCATCCTGCGCAGTGTGCACGCGGCCGACGCGGGCAAGGTGATGAACCCGATGCAGTGCAGGGGGCAGGTCGAGGGCGGGGTCGCCCAGGCGCTCGGCGCCACGCTCTTCGAGCAGGTACGGCTGGACGAGCGGGGCGCGGTGGACACGGCCGCCTTCCGCCGCTACCGGCTCCCGCAGTACGCCGACGTGCCGCGCACCGAGGTGCACTTCATGGAGACGGCCGACGCCATCGGGCCGCTGGGCGCCAAGTCGATGAGCGAGAGCCCGTTCAACCCGGTCGCCCCGGCCCTGGCCAACGCCCTGCGGGCCGCGACCGGCGTGCGGTTCACGGAGCTGCCGCTGACGCGCGACCGGGTGTGGCTGGCACTGGAGCGCCGAAGCCGTAGCCACCGTCCACCCGGATCGCCGTGATCCCGCTGATGTGCCGGCCCCCGCAGCGGTCCTGCGGCAGCACCAGCTGGGGGCCGGCCTCGTCCAGCGGGGTGCCGTCGATCGTGACGGCGAGCAGCACGGGGGCGTCCGCGAAGTCGGGGTCGATCTCGGCCCAGGACAGCAGGGCGTGGTGGCCGTCGGTGCCGGTGACGGCGATCAGGAAGCGCAGCCGGTCCTTGCGCCGGGCCGGGTCGAAGCCGGGCCCGGCGTCGGCCAGCACGTCGTACAGGCGCGGACCTGCGAACCGGTGGTGCTGCATGCCGCTGGTGGCGCACTCGAAGCTGACGTCCGCCACATGCTGCGGCCAGCCGAGCAGGTCCGGCACGGTCAGCCGGGCCGGTCGTACGAGATCGCCGGTCAGGGCGAGTTCCGCGAGCATCACCGCGACCACCTCCCGCAGGACCGTACCCCCGCCTGAGCACCGTACAAACGCACATGCCACCTTCAAGTCACAACTTCGCAGCTCATGCGATGCGACAAGAGACTTACACCTGGCAGATGCGGCAGTATCATCGCCGCACGGCCGATGGCTCGGCCGTGCCAGGGCGCGACCGTTGTTCCACAGAACCTAGGAGTAGATCCGTGATGACCCGTTCCGTGCGCCGGACCCGGATGCTGCAGCTGGCCGGCGCGGGAGCCGCTGCCCTGATGGCACTGAGCGCCTGCTCCTCCTCCGACAGCTCGTCGACCACCAAGTCGGACAAGTCCGGCTCCGCCTCCCCGAAGCTGACCGGCAAGGTCACCGTGTTCGCGGCCGCCTCCCTCAAGGAGAGCTTCACGGCCCTGGGCAAGGAGTTCGAGAAGGCACACCCCGGCACCACGGTCAGCTTCAACTTCGGCGGCAGCGACACCCTCGCCGCGAGCATCACCAGCGGCGCCCCGGCGGACGTCTTCGCCGCCGCCAGCCCCAAGACCATGGCGATCGTGACGGACAAGCAGGACGCGGTCGGGACCCCGGCCACCTTCGTCCGCAACCAGCTGGAGATCGCCACCCTGCCGGGCAACCCCGACAAGGTGGCCTCCCTGAAGGACCTCACCAAGTCCGGTCTGAAGGTCGTCCTGTGCGACAAGACCGTGCCGTGCGGCGCCGCCGCGCAGAAGGCCCTGGACGCGAGCAAGCTGAAGCTCACCCCGGTCTCCTACGAGCAGGACGTCAAGGCCGCCCTGACGAAGGTCGAGCTGAAGGAGGCCGACGCGGCCGTCGTCTACAAGACCGATGTGAAGGCGGCGGGTGACAAGGTGGAGGGCGTGGAGTTCCCCGAGTCCGCCAAGGCCATCAACGACTACCCGATCGCCCTGCTGAAGAACGCCGGCAACGCCACGTCGGCCAAGGCGTTCATCGCGCTGGTGCAGTCCGCCGAGGGCCAGAAGGTGCTGACCGAGGCCGGGTTCCTCAAGCCGTGACCTCGCTCGACAAGCCCGGCGCCGCGACCGGCCCCCGCACGGGTGGGCCGCGGCGCCGTCGCGTCGGCACGGGGGGCCGACGCGGGGTGCCGTTGCCGCTGCTGGTGCCGGGCCTGGTGGCGCTGGCGTTCCTGCTGCTTCCGCTGGTCGCGCTGCTCGTCCGCGCTCCCTGGCGCAGCCTGCCGCAGCTGCTGACCAGCGCCGAGGTGTGGCAGGCGCTCCAGCTGTCGCTGGTCACCGCCACGGCGGCAACGGCCGTGAGCCTGGTGCTGGGGGTGCCGCTGGCCTGGCTGCTGGCCCGTACGGAGTTCCCGGGCCGCGGTCTCGTCCGCGCCCTGGTGACCCTGCCGCTGGTGCTTCCGCCGGTGGTCGGCGGTGTGGCCCTGCTGCTCGCCCTGGGCCGCAACGGAGTCGTCGGCAAGTGGCTCGACTCCTGGTTCGGGATCACCCTCCCCTTCACCACCACCGGCGTAGTGATCGCGGAGGCGTTCGTCGCGATGCCGTTCCTGGTCATCAGCGTCGAGGGCACCCTGCGGGCCGCCGACCCGCGCTACGAGGAGGCGGCCACCACGCTCGGCGCCTCCCGCTTCACCGCGTTCCGCCGGGTCACCCTGCCGCTGATCGCCCCCGGCATCGGCGCGGGCGCGGTCCTGGCCTGGGCCCGCGCACTCGGCGAGTTCGGCGCGACGATCACCTTCGCGGGCAACTTCCCCGGCCGCACCCAGACCATGCCACTCGCCGTCTACCTCGCCCTGCAGAACGATCCCGAGGCCGCCATCGCCCTCAGCCTGGTCCTGCTGGCCGTGTCCATCGCGGTGCTGGCGGGGCTGCGGGACCGGTGGCTGACGGGCACCGGGCGATGACGCGAGGATGGAAAGCGACGCTGTGTGTGTGCCGACGAAGGACGCCCTCCTCATGACCGACATCGACGCCCCCACGGCCGACCTCGAGGTGGTGGGCGAGCAGGGGCTGGACGCCCGGCTCGTCATCGACCGGGGCTCCTTCCGGCTCGACGTCGGGCTGACCGCCGCCCCCGGGGACGTCGTCGCGCTGCTCGGCCCCAACGGCGCCGGCAAGACCACCGCCCTGCGCGCCCTCGCCGGTCTAGTCCCGCTCACCGACGGCCATCTGCGGCTGGACGGCGTCGTGCTGGACCGCACTCCGCCCGAGTCCCGCCCGGTCGGCGTCGTCTTCCAGGACTACCTGCTCTTCCCGCATCTGTCCGCCCTGGACAACGTGGCCTTCGGACCGCGCTGCCAGGGCGCCACCAAGGCCGAGGCGCGCGCCCAGGCCGCCGCCTGGCTGGACCGCATGGGCCTCGCCGAGCACGCCGGCGCCAAGCCCCGCAGGCTCTCCGGCGGCCAGGCCCAGCGCGTCGCGCTCGCCCGCGCCCTGGCCACCCGGCCCCGGCTGCTGCTCCTGGACGAGCCGCTGGCGGCCCTGGACGCCCGTACCCGCCTGGAGGTCCGCGCCCAGCTCCGCCGCCACCTGGCCGAGTTCGAGGCGGTCGCCGTCCTCGTCACCCACGATCCGCTGGACGCCATGGTGCTCGCCGACCGGCTCGTGGTGATCGAGCACGGCCAGGTCGTCCAGGAGGGCACCCCGGCCGACATCGCCCGCCATCCGCGCACCGACTACATCGCCCAGCTGGTCGGCCTCAACCTCTACCGCGGACAGGCCGAGGGGCACACCGTACGGCTCGACGCGGGACCCTCGATCACGACCACGGAAGTCCTGTCCGGGCCCGTCTTCGTGGCGTTCCCGCCGGTCGCCGTCACCCTCTTCCGGGACCGGCCCACCGGCGCCAGCGCCCGCAACCTGTGGCGCTGCGAGGTCGCCGGACTGGAGACCCACGGCGACCAGATCCGTGCTGACCTCACCGGCGAACTCCCCCTCGCCGCCGACCTCACGACGGTCGCCGCGGCCGAGCTGGACCTGCATCCGGGCGCCGCTGTCTGGGCGACGGTGAAAGCGACCCAGACCCACTCATACCCGGCCTGAACGGACACGCGCTCTACCGTGGGTGCCCATGACACTGAGCATCCGCAATCAGCTCCCCGGCACCGTCACCGAGGTCCAGCCCGGCGAGGTCATGGCCACGGTCAAGATCCGTCTGGACGGCGGACAGGACCTCATGGCGGCCATCACCCTGGAGGCCGTCGAGCAGCTCGGCCTCGCCCCGGACTCCCGCGTCCACGCCCTGGTGAAGTCGACGGAGATCTCGCTCGCCACGAACCGGATGGAGAGCCTGTCGATCCGCAACCAGCTCCCGGGCGCGATCGTCCAGATCGCCCTCGGCGGAGCCATGGCCTCCGTGAAGGTCTCGGTGGCCGGCGGCGAACTCACCGCCGTGATCACCAAGGACGCCACCGAAGACCTCGGTCTCTTCGTCGGTTCCGACGTGGTCGCCCTGATCAAGGCGACCGAGGTGGCGCTGGCCTCGGCCTGAAGTCGGGAGAGCCCCGCCCGGAACACGGGCGGGGCTCTCACCAGGGGCTCGCTCAGTCCTCGTAGGCGTCCAGCGGCGGGCAGGAGCAGACCAGGTTGCGGTCACCGAAGGCCTGGTCGATCCGGCGCACCGGCGGCCAGTACTTGTCGGCGGCCGAGACACCGGCCGGGAAGACGGCCTCCTCGCGGCTGTAGGCGTGCGTCCACTCGCCGCCGAGCGCGGCGGCGGTGTGCGGCGCGTTCGCCAGCGGGTTGTCCTCCGCGGGCCACTCGGCGGAGCCGACCTTCTCGATCTCCGCGCGGATGGCGATCATCGCGTCGCAGAACCGGTCCAGCTCGGCCAGGTCCTCGGACTCGGTCGGCTCGATCATCAGCGTGCCGGCCACCGGGAAGGACATGGTCGGCGCGTGGAAGCCGTAGTCGATGAGCCGCTTGGCCACGTCGTCCACGCTCACGCCGGTCGCCTTGGTCAGCGGGCGCAGGTCGATGATGCACTCGTGCGCGACCAGGTTGCCGGGGCCGGTGTAGAGCACCGGGTAGTGCGGCTCCAGGCGCTTGGCGACGTAGTTCGCGGAGAGCACGGCCACCTGGGTGGCGCGCTTGAGGCCCTCGCCGCCCATCAGGCGGACGTACGCCCACGAGATCGGCAGGATGCCCGCGCTGCCCCACGGCGCCGCCGAGATCGGGCCGACACCCGTCTCCGGGCCGGCCGCCGGCTGCAGCGGGTGGTTGGGCAGGTACGGCGCCAGGTGCGCGCGGACCGCGACCGGGCCGACGCCGGGGCCGCCGCCGCCGTGCGGGATGCAGAAGGTCTTGTGCAGGTTCAGGTGGGAGACGTCACCGCCGAAGTGGCCCGGCTTGGCGAGGCCGACCAGGGCGTTGAGGTTGGCGCCGTCGACGTACACCTGGCCGCCCGCCTCGTGCACCTGGGCGCAGATGTCGGCGACGTGCTCCTCGAACACACCGTGCGTGGACGGGTAGGTGATCATCAGGACCGCCAGCTGGTCGCGGTGCTGCTCGATCTTGGCCCGCAGGTCCTCGACGTCGATCTCGCCGTCGTCGGCGGTCTTCACGACGACGACCTTCATGCCGGCCATCACGGCGCTGGCGGCGTTGGTGCCGTGCGCGGAGGACGGGATCAGGCACACGGTGCGCTGCTCGTCGCCGTTGGCCCGGTGGTAGCCGCGTACGGCCAGCAGGCCGGCCAGCTCGCCCTGCGAACCGGCGTTCGGCTGGAGCGAGACGTTGTCGTAGCCGGTGACCTCGGCGAGACGTTCCTCCAGCTCGCGGATGAGCGTGAGGTAGCCCTCGGCCTGCTCGGCGGGCGCGAAGGGGTGCAGCTGGCCGAACTCGGGCCAGGTGACCGGCTCCATCTCCGTGGTCGCGTTGAGCTTCATGGTGCAGGAGCCCAGCGGGATCATGCCGCGGTCGAGCGCGTAGTCGCGGTCGGCCAGCTTGCGCAGGTAGCGCAGCATGGCGGTCTCGGAGCGGTGCGCGTGGAAGACCGGGTGGGTCAGGAAGTCGTCGGTGCGCAGCAGCGCCTGGGGCAGGGTGTCCGCGGCCGTCACGTCCAGCGCCTCGATGTCGCCCTCGACACCGAAGGCGGACCAGACGGCGGCCAGCTGGGCGCGGTTGGTGGTCTCGTCGCAGGCGAGGGCGACGTGGTCGGCGTCGACCAGACGCAGGTTGACCCCGTTCTCCCGGGCGGCGGCGACCACCTCGGCAGCCTTGCCGGGCACCCGCGCGGTGAGGGTGTCGAAGTAGGCGCCGTGGACGATCTCGACCCCGCCGGCCTTCAGGCCCTCGGCGAGGAGCGTGGCGTAGCGGTGGGTGCGGTGGGCGATGGCCCGCAGGCCCTCGGGGCCGTGGTAGACGGCGTACATACCGGCCATCACGGCGAGCAGCACCTGCGCGGTACAGATGTTACTGGTGGCCTTCTCGCGGCGGATGTGCTGCTCGCGGGTCTGCAGCGCGAGACGGTAGGCCTTGTTCCCGTCGGCGTCGACGGAGACGCCGACCAGACGGCCGGGCAGGCTGCGCGCGAACTTCTCGTGCACCGCCATGTAGCCCGCGTGCGGCCCGCCGAAGCCCATCGGCACACCGAAGCGCTGGGTCGTGCCGACGGCGATGTCCGCGCCCAGCTCACCCGGCGAGGTCAGCAGGGTGAGGGCCAGCAGGTCGGCGGAGACGGTGACGAGGGCGCCCAGCTCGTGCGCCTGGTCGATGACCGGCTTGATGTCGCGTACGGCACCGGAGGCGCCCGGGTACTGGATCAGCACGCCGTTGATCTCGCGCGCGGCGATGTCGGCCGGGATGCCCTCGCTGAGGTCGGCGACGACGACCTCGACACCGGTCGGCTCGGCGCGCGTCTCGATGACCGCGATGGTCTGCGGCAGCGCGTCCGCGTCGATCAGGAACAGGCCCTTCTTGTTCTTGCCCATACGCCGGGACAGCGCCATCGCCTCGGCGGCCGCGGTGCCCTCGTCGAGCAGCGAGGCGCCGGAGGTGGGCAGCCCGGTCAGCTCGGCGACCATGGTCTGGAAGTTCAGCAGGGCCTCGAGCCGCCCCTGGGAGATCTCCGGCTGGTACGGCGTGTAGGCCGTGTACCAGGCCGGGTTCTCCATGACGTTGCGCAGGATGACCGGCGGGGTGAAGGTGCCGTAGTAGCCGAGCCCGATCATGGATCCGAGGACCTGGTTGCGGTCGGCGAGCGAGCGCAGCTCGGCGAGCACCTCGGCCTCGGTGCGGGCGCCCGGCAGGTCCAGGGCGTCGGCGTTCTTGATCACATCCGGGACCGCGGCGGCGGTCAGCTCGTCGAGGGAGCCGTAGCCGATGTGCGCGAGCATCTTGGCCCGCGCCTCCTGGTCGGGCCCGATGTGGCGCTGCTCGAAGGGGATGCCCGCTTCGAGCTCGGAGAGCGGAATGCGATGGGCGGTCATTGCGGAGGCCTCCTGGTCTGACGCGACCTTCGAGGGGCACCACGGCATGGTTGCCCCGACGGCCTCCCCCTCTGTCATCTCAACCTGAGAGCTTCACCGGGCACCTGAGGGTCCCGGCTTTCACCGTCGGTGAGGGCGGGAGCCGTCGACACCCGCCCTGCTTTCCAGAGTGACCTCGTCCGTGCGGTACGTGAGCCTGAGAGATTCCGGGGAGGATTTGCTCCTTCGGCGCCTCCGAGGTGGTCGGAGGACTCTCCCGCACGGGGTCAGCAGCCGCTGTCAGCCTACCAGCGAGGTCAACGCCTGAGCTTTCGAGTGGCCGCCTCCCTGAATGTGCTCTTTTGTAGTGCTTACGGATGAGTTGCGACCAAGTGGAGGGAGAGGGACCGTGCAGACCGACATCGATCCGCGCAACCTGATCGGCCGCAAGGCGTTCGACCGCAATGGCACCAAGATCGGCACCATCGACGAGGTGTACCTCGACGACGCCACGGGCGTGCCGGAGTGGGCGGCCATACGCACCGGCCTGTTCTCCCGGGACGCCTTCGTCCCGCTGGAGCCCAGCGAACTGGTGGAAGGCGCCCTCCGGGTCCCCTTCGACCGCGCCCTCATCAAGGACGCCCCCGACTTCGGCGTGGGCCGCCACCTCTCCCCCGAACAGGAACTCCAGCTCTACCACCACTACGGCCTCGACACGGCCGCCCCGCCTCCCTCGGTCCCGGACCACGACTTCGGCAAGCTGGCGGGTTCGGAGGAGGCCTGATCGGTTCCCTCAACCAACGGCAACGGCTCAGCCGGCTCCAGCGCAGGATCGTCGACGAAAAACGTCCGCACCCGCCCCGGCTCGGACTGCGGCGTCTCGAAACGCACGGTGACCCGCCCCAGCCCGCTGCCCTGCACCCACCCGTGCCCGTACTCGGCATGCCGGACGTCATGCCCGGCATGCCAGTGCCGCTCGGCGGGCTCCGGCTCCTCCTCGACCATCGGCGCCGCCTCCTCCGGCTCAGCGGGCCGCAGGCCCCCCGCCGCCTGAGCGAACAGGTCCTCCTGGGTGTAGTCGGCGAGCCCCGAGACGCCCACGCCCAGCAGCCGTACCCCGCCCGTGGTGTCCACGGACTCCAGCAGCCGCGCGGCCGCCTCCCGTATCACCGCCGGATCGTCGGTGGGGCCTCGGAGCGTCTCGGAGCGGGTCAGCGTCGAGAAGTCGTACCGCCGCACCTTCAGCACGATCGTCCGCCCGGACAGCCCGGCCCCGCGCAGCCGCCGCACACACCGGTCCGCGAGCCGCTGCACCTCCAGACCGACCCGCAGCCGGTCATGGATGTCCACGTCGTAGGTGTCCTCGACCGACACCGACTTGGCCTCCCGCTCGGCCACCACGGGCCGGTCGTCGTGCGCCAGCGCCATGGCGTGCAGCGCGTGCCCGTGCGCCTTGCCGAGCAGCCGTACGAGTTCGTCCTCACCCGCCTCGGCCAGTTCCTCGACGGTGGTGATCCCGGCCCGCCGCAGATGGTCCCCGGTCGCCGGCCCGACCCCGGGCAGGGTCCGCACCGACATGGGGCCCAGCAGCGCCCGCTCGGTCCCGGGCTCGATGAGCACGAGTCCGTCGGGCTTGGCCTGCTCCGAGGCGATCTTCGCGAGCATCTTGGAGGCGGCAAGACCCACCGACCCGGTCAGCCCCGTGACCGCCCGGATGTCCGCGCGCAGCTTCGCCCCGGCCAGCCGCGCCGACGCCTCGTCCCAGGCGGCTCCCGCTGCCTCCAGGTCCACGAACGCCTCGTCCAGGCTCAGGGGCTCCACCAGCGGCGACAGCGCCCGCAGCAACGCCATCACCTGCTCGCTGACCGACCGGTAGAGGGCGAAGCGCGGCACCAGGTACGCGGCGTTCGGCGCCAGCCGGCGCGCCTGGGCCATCGGCATCGCGGAGTGGACCCCGAAGACCCGTGCCTCGTACGACGCGGTGGCCACCACCCCGCGCGGTCCGAGTCCGCCCACGATGACGGCCTTCCCGCGCAGGCTCGGCTTGGATGCCTGCTCCACCGAGGCGAAGAAGGCATCCATGTCGAGATGCAGGATCGTGGGCGCGTTTCTCACATCTCCGATGCTGCACCACGCCACTGACAACGCAGGCCCCCGAGGGGCGCTGTCAGACCGCCCGGTTGCGGCGCCTGGCCAGCTCGTCCGCCGGGTTGTGCCCGACCAGGGTCTCCCCCGTGTCGATGCGCTCGCCGTGCAGCTGGGAGAGCGCGCTTTCCACGTCCCGCCAGACCACGCCGACGGCGATGCCGAAGATCCCCTGACCGCCCTGGAGCAGGGCGTGGACCTCGTCGGGCGAGGTGCACTCGTAGACCGTGGCGCCGTCGCTCATGAGGGTCATGCGCTCCAGGTCACGGAAACCGCGTTCACGGAGGTGCTGGACGGCCGTACGGATGTTCTGCAGCGAGACCCCGGTGTCCAGGAACCGCTTGACGATCTTCAGGACGACGACGTCCCGGAAGCTGTACAGGCGCTGCGTGCCCGAGCCGTAGGCGGGCCGCACGCTCGGCTCGACGAGGCCGGTGCGGGCCCAGTAGTCGAGTTGCCGGTAGGTGATGCCGGCGGCCGCGCAGGCCGTGGGCCCGCGGTAGCCGATCTCTTCGGACGCCATGGACGCCGCCCCTCCGCCGTTGGGCACCGCCGTCGGTCGCTGTGAGGCGTGGTCGACCGCGCTGCTGTGAAGCGGGTACGGACTGCTCTCCCCGAATCGTCCGGGGGCACCCCCAGCCGTACCGTCGCCGCTCGTTCTCACGCCGACCTCCGTCCTTGACCTGCCTTCTCGACGGTAGGCAGTCACCAGGGGTGCGTCAACGATCGCCACACTCGGCACGCCGAGTGATAATCACCCTAGGAGTGGTTTCCCGTGCCCCACCGCGGGGAAAGGCTAGCCGAATGCTCTGGCGGGGAGCCGTAGGACGCTCTCAATGGCCGGTGGCAATTGCCATGGCGCCGGGCGCGGAGCGCGGCTGACCAGCCGGTCACGGACCCGCGGGTCGCCCGGCCGGTCTCGCCTCACTGGCTGCTGGTGCCGAAGTCCTCGGGCGAGATCTGGTCGAGGAACTCGCGGAACTTCTCCACCTCGTCCTCCTGCTCGTCCGGGATCGCGATGCCCGCGTCGTCCAGCACCGTGTCACTGCCGTAGATCGGCGTTCCGGTGCGCAGCGCGAGCGCTATGGCGTCCGAGGGACGGGCGCTCACCTCGACCCCGCTGGCGAAGACCAGCTCCGCGTAGAAGACGCCCTCACGCAGATCCGTGATGCGTACTTCGGTCAGCTCCTGGCCGACGGCCTCCAGCACGTCCTTGAACAGGTCGTGGGTCAGCGGTCGCGCGGGGGCCATGCCCTGCTGGGCGAAAGCGATCGCCGTCGCCTCCCCCGGCCCGATCCAGATGGGGAGGTAACGGTCGCCCCCCACTTCGCGCAGGAGCACGATCGGTTGGTTGGAGGGCATTTCCACCCGGACACCTACGACATCGAGCTCGTTCACACAGCAACCCTAGGCCGTGCCCGGGATGTTTGGGTAGTCGGGCCGGGAACAGGTGCCCGATCCGGCCCCCGGACCCTGCCCATCAGGGCAGCCGCACACCGAGAGCGATCTGCACCAGCGCCGCGTGCAGCTTCACCGTGAGCGCCGCCAGCTCCTTCGCCCGAGCCTCGGCGTGCGCCCTGGTCTGCGGGTTGCGGTGGCGCTTCAGGGGAGCCACCACCTGGTCCACGAGCCCCGCCTCGCGGTCCGCGGCGGCCTTCATCACCCGAAGGTGGCGCGGCTCGATCCCGAACCGGCCCAGCTCGGCCACGAGCGAGGCCACGGTGACGGCCTCGGCGTCGTACACCCCGTCCTCCAGGGGGGCGATGAGCCCGTACGACTGCCACTCCTCGAGGTCAGCCTCTGTGATGTCGGCGGCCGCCAGCAGCGCGGCCCGCCCGATCCGGGCGACCGTCGGCCGCTCAAGCGACTCCGGCACGTCCTCGCCGGTGCGCTGGCGCCCCACCAGGGGCAGCTGGACGGCCTCGCCCCGCTCCATGGCCTCCAGGTGCTCACGGATCACCTTGAGCGGCAGATAGTGGTCCCGCTGCATCCTCAGGACATGGGCGAGGCGCTCGACGTCACCGGCGCTGAACTTCCGGTACCCCGAAGGGGTCCGCTGCGGTTCGACGAGGCCCTCGGACTCCAGGAAGCGGATCTTGGAGATGGTGACCTCGGGGAACTCGTCGCGCAGCGCGTTCAGCACCGTGCCGATGCTCATCAGCCCACTGTCCGCGGCGGCGGTACCGCTTCGGGCACCGCCGCTCGGTGTTTGAAGCATGGACCTTCCCTGGGGTCCCCCCGGACGGAGTCCGGGGGGTCAGATGCCCTGCCGGCTCGCGTAGAAGACCAGCCGGTACTTGCCGATCTGCACCTCGTCACCGTTCGACAGAGCGACCTGGTCGATCCGCTCGCGGTTGACGTACGTGCCGTTCAGACTGCCCACGTCGGCCACCGTGAACGAGCCGTCCGGGGAGCGCCGGAACTCCACGTGCCGACGCGAGACCGTCACGTCGTCCAGGAAGATGTCGCTCTGCGGATGACGGCCGGCCGTGGTCAGGTCGCTGTCCAGCAGGAAGCGGCTGCCCGAGTTCGGCCCCCGACGCACCACCAGCAGCGCCGAGCCCAGCGGCAGCGCGTCGACCGCGGCCTGCGCCTCGGGCGAGAGCATCGGCACGGCCGTCTGACCGGTCACCTCGGAGTCGTAGGCCTCGAGGCCGGAGATGGAGATCGTGGACGTGGTCTCGGACGCGCGCTCCGGTGCCACACCGGGCCGCAGCGGCGCACCGCAGTTGGAACAGAAGCGGGCGTTCTCCGCGTTGCGGTTACCGCACCTCGTACACACCAGGACCGACATGGACGGATCCTCCTGCCGCGGCAGCCCCGCGGGGGCGTTGGACGCATACGGGTCGGAGGCAAACCCTCCACCCGCACTTGAGGTTGACGGTTGCCCGAAACCTATGCCGCCGGACTGGGCAGGGTCAACAGACGCCGCGCCCTGACCTCCGGAAATGTCACCGCCCGGACCAGCGACCTGGTCGCGGAACAGCGGGCGCTGGCCCTCTGCGTCAGGCTGTGCGCGATGACGAGCGGTCGCGTTGTCGCTACCCTCTCGCGCGCTCTTGCCGAACAACTTCGCAAACAACTTCACGGGCGATTCCCCTTGACCGAAACAGACCCGCCCGTGGGGCAGGACGAACCCTGATTGCCTACACCGGCCGACCCGGACACCCTCACAACGTCCGTATCCACCAGACAGTTTCCACCACGCACCACCCCTTCGGTGCGCCGACCCCCCGCAACCTCATGCCCCTGCCGGACGTCCCGCATGCACCGCCGGTTCACTGGGAGGACGACCGAGCGTAGTCAGGCTGCTTCGCCTGCCGCAAGGCGTCCACAACGATCTTGCTCGACCGCTCGACGGCCACCGTGGCCTGCTCCTTCTCCAGCGTCTGCACCACGCCTCCAGGAATGTTCAGTGCCGGCTCGAGATCCTGCGGCTTGCCGATGACCTTGAAACGATAGGGAGCGTTGATCTTGTTCCCGTCGACGCTCACGCTCTTGCCGGAGTCGGTGAAGTAGCTGCTCGCGACCACCCGTACCCCGTTGACCTGGATCGCCTCCGCGCCGGCCGCGCGCAACTCCTGGATCGCGTCGAGCAGCATGTCCGCCTTGACCGTCCCCTTCGTGTCCTCGATCGTCATGGTGATGCCGGGACCCTGCGCCGCCACGGTGCCCGCCAGAATGCCGAGTTGTCTCTCCTTCTCGGCGGTCTGCCTGCGCGCCTCCGCGGCCTGGTCGGAACTGCTCTGCAGCTCCTGGCGCTGCTTCTCGAGTCCCTGCTTCTCGTCCTCAAGACGCTGAGTACGGTCATCCAGTTCATCGAGGATGCGAACAAGATCTTCCTGACGGGCGCCACGCAGCGCGCTGTCGCTGTCACTGTTCGACGCCACCTGCACGGCGAGCCCGAAGCCCAGGCCGAACAGCAGCACCGCGACGATGAGTTGGGCCCGGGTGACCCGCGGCGGCCACAGCCCCTTGACCAGCCGCTGGCGCCCGGTGAGCTGCCGCTCGGCGCTCTCGTCGGGTGCCTGCTCGGGCTCGGCGGCCACCGCGGGCACCTCGTCGGGCAGTTCCTTGCGCAGCCTGTTCTCCGGCTGCTCTTTCTGGTTGCTCATCGGTCTCACGCCCGGAAGACGTGCCGGCGGATCGCCGCGGCGTTCGAGAAGATCCGGATACCGAGAACGACCACGACACCCGTGGACAGCTGCGCGCCCACGCCCAACTTGTCGCCCAGGAAGACGATCAGCGCGGCCACGACCACGTTCGACAGGAACGACACCACGAAGACCTTGTCGTCGAAGATGCCGTCCAGCATGGCCCGCAGACCACCGAACACGGCGTCCAGCGCCGCCACGACGGCGATCGGCAGATAAGGCTCGACGACCGCCGGAACCTCAGGCCGGACCAACAGGCCGGCCACGACTCCCACGACGAGGCCCAGTACGGCGATCACGATGTGCCCTTCTCAGTCTTCTCGGCGTTCGGCTGTGCTGTGCGTACGATCACACTCGGTGCGGCGGGCAACCGGACGTCACCCTCCGTGGAGATGGTGGCGCGGATACCGAAGTTCTCCTCCAGGGCATGCAGATACAGCCCGTCGGCGCTGTTCTGGAACCCGGTGCTCAGCCGTTCCCCATCCCCCACCGCGAGCACCGTGTACGGCGGCACCAGCGGCCTGTTGTCGACCAGTATCGCGTCACCCGCGGCCCTGATCGCGGACAGGGCCGTCAGCCGCTGCCCGTTGATCGAGACGGCTTCGGCCCCGGAGGCCCACAGCCCGTTGACCACCCGCTGCATGTCCCGGTCGCGCAGCCGTCCGGTGTCGGAGAAACCGGAGGTCTCGCGCGGATTGGTGCCGTCGCCGCCGGTGCTGGCTTCCTTGGCGTCGTTGACCACGAGCTTCACCCCGGGGCCGTGCACCGCGGTGGCGCCCGACAGGACGCCCACCAGGTCCGCCTCGGCGCTGCCGCCGCTCTGCTTCAGCGCCGCCCGCTGGCGCGCGCTGACGTCGTCGCGCAGCTTGTCGACATCGCCTTCCAGGCTGTCCGCGGCCGCGGTCTCGCGGTCGATGCGGTCGATCAGCTCCTGGCGCTCCTTGGCCACCACGGGCGCCGCCACGCGCGCCTGCGCCGCTCCGACGGTCACGACCAGCGCCGCGAGCACCAGCCCGGCCGCCAGGCCCAGCTTCGCCCTGAGGGTCTTCGGCAGCCCGCCTTCGATGCCCTGGGACTTCTTCCGGGCGGCGGCCTCGGCGTACCCGTCGTCGAGGCTGTGATCCATGACGTTGGTGATCAACGACATGGAGGCGTCCGGACGCCGCGGCCGTGGGGGGCTGCTCCGAACGGGGGGTTGCTGCGGCATGCCGCACATCGTCGCATGTCGCGCGCAGTACCTCCGAATGGCCCCACCGGCGTGCCGGACAGGCCCCCTTGGGGACACTTGTCCGGCACGCGCGCGTGCTGTGGCTTTTGCCGTCCGGGACTGCTCTTTCTACCGCCCGGCGCTGTCCACCACGGCAGCCCACTCGTCCAGCAGGGCCTGTGCCGAGGCGTCGTCCGGGCCCTCGGCCCACAGATGGGTGACGGCCTCGGCGGGGTCGGGCAGCACCATCACCCAGCGCCCGTCGGTCTCCACGACCCGTACACCGTCCGTGGTGTCGACAAAGCGATCACCGGCCGCCTCGACGACACGCCGCATCACCAGACCCTTGACGGCCCACGGGGTCGCCAGATCCCGCTTGAGGACGTGCGCCCGCGGAATCCGCGCGTCGATCTGGCTCAGCGTGAGCTGGGTGCGCGCCACCAGTCCGATCAGCCGTACGAAGGCCGCCGTGCCGTCGTAGACGCTGCTGAACTCGGGGACGATGAACCCGCCCTTGCCGTCACCGCCGAAGATGGTGCCCTCTTCGCGTCCCACGCGCGTGAGGTCGTCGGGAGAGGTGGTGGTCCACTCGACCTGAGTGCCGTGATAGGCGGCCACCTGCTCGGCGATCCGGGTCGTGGTCACCGGCAGCGCCACACGACCGCTGCGCCGCTCGGCCGCCACCAGGTCCAGCATGACGAGCAGGGCCCGGTCGTCCTCGATGATCCGGCCCTTCTCGTCCACGAGCGACAGCCGCTCGCCGACGGGGTCGAACCGGACACCGAACGCGGCCCCGGAGGACGCCACGATCTCGCCGAGGCGCACCAGCCCGTTCCGGCGCACCTCGGCGGTCTCCGTGGGCCGGGACTCGTCGAGACCGGGGTTGACGGTCAGCGAGTCCACACCGAGCTTGCCGAGCAGACTGGGCAGGACGAGGCCGGCACTGCCGTTGGAGGCGTCCACGACCACCTTCAGACCCGATTCCGCGATCCCGGTGGTGTCGACGTTGCGCAGCAGCGAACCGGTGTACGAGTCGAAGACGCTCGCCGGGAAATAGAGGTCGCCGATCTCACCGGGGAACGCCCGGCGGTACTCCTGGCGTGCGAACACCCGATCGAGCTTGCGCTGACCGCCCTGCGACAGGTCCGCGCCCTGCCCGTCGAAGAACATGATGTCGACGGAGTCCGGCACACCCGGCGAGGTCCGGATCATGATGCCGCCGGCGCTGCCCCGCGCGGTCTGCTGCCGGGCCACGGGAAGCGGCACGTTCTCCAGGTCGCGTACGTCGATGGCGCTGGCCTGGAGCGCGGAGATCACCGCCCGCTTGAGCGCACGCGCACCTCGGGAGTGGTCACGGGCCGTGGTGACCGTGGAACCCTTCTTCAACGTGGTCGCATAGGCACCCGCCAGCCGTACGGCCAGCTCGGGCGTGATCTCCACGTTCAGGATTCCGGAGACACCGCGGGCACCGAAGAGCTGCGCCTGGCCCCTCGACTCCCAGATGACCGAGGTGTTGACGAAGGCGCCCGCCTCGATGGTCTTGAACGGGTAGACCCGCACATTGCCCTGAACGATCGATTCTTCACCGATCAGGCACTCGTCACCGATGACCGCGCCGTCCTCGATCCTGGCCGCCCGCATGATGTCGGTGTTCTTGCCGACCACACAGCCACGCAGATTGCTGTGCTGACCGACATACACGTTGTCGTGCACCACGGCCCGGTGCAGGAAGGCACCGCTCTTGACGACGACATTGGAACCGATGACAGTGTGCTCGCGGATTTCGGCGCCGGCCTCCACCTTGGCGTAGTCGCCGATGTACAGCGGCCCGCGGAGCACGGCATCGGGGTGCACCTCGGCACCCTCCGCCACCCAGACACCCGGCGATATCTCGAACCCGTCGATATCGACGTTGACCTTGCCCTCGAGGACGTCGGCCTGGGCCTTGACGTAGCTCTCGTGGGTACCGACGTCCTCCCAGTAACCCTCGGCGACATAGCCGTAGATCGGCTTGCCTTCCTTCATCAGCTGCGGGAAGACATCACCGGACCAGTCGACCGGCACATCGGCTTCGACGTAGTCGAACACCTCGGGCTCCATGACATAGATGCCCGTGTTGACCGTGTCGGAGAAGACCTGCCCCCAGGTCGGCTTCTCGAGGAAACGCTCGACCTTGCCTTCCTCGTCGACGATGGTGATGCCGAACTCCAGCGGATTGGGCACCCGGGTCAGGCAAACCGTGACCAGCGCGCCCTTCTCCTTGTGGAAATTGATCAGGTCGGTGAGGTCGAAGTCGGTCAGGGCATCGCCGGAGATGACGAGGAAAGCATCGTCCTTCAACGCCTCTTCGGCGTTCTTGACGCTTCCGGCGGTACCGAGTGGCTTCTCCTCGTTGGCATATGTGAGCTCCATTCCGAGCTCTTCGCCGTCTCCGAAGTAGTTCTTGACCAGCGATGCCAGGAACTGCACGGTGACAACGGTCTCGTTGAGCCCATGCCGTTTGAGCAGCCGTAGCACATGCTCCATGATCGGGCGGTTCACCACCGGCAGGAGCGGCTTGGGCATGCTGGAGGTCATAGGGCGAAGGCGAGTGCCTTCGCCACCGGCCATCACGACGGCCTTCATGTCGGAAGCGTCCTCCTAGAGAGACGACGGTCTAGCCGACTTCACCCGTCCAGATTGTCCCGCAGTTTTCCGCAGCGGGCCATCGGGCCACTATGTCCGGACAATCAACGAGCTCAATCGGCCGTGGCGTCCGCGCGGACCAGACGGCGGACTTGTACCACGTAGAGCACTCCTGCCCACCAATAGAGCGTTGTACCCCATCCTGCGAACGCCCATCCGAAAACAGCAGCCAGTGACGCGATCCATCCGTTTCCGTCACTGAGGAGCAGGAGCGGGAAGGCGTACATCAGGTTGAAGGTGGCGGCCTTCCCCAGGAAGTTCACCTGCGGCGGCGGATAGCCGTGACGCCTGAGGATGCCCACCATCACCAGCAGAACCAGCTCTCTCGCGAGCAGCAGGCCGGTCAACCAGATCGGCAGAATCTCACGCCAGGTGAGGCCCAGCAGAGTGGAAAGCACGTAGAGCCGGTCGGCGGCCGGATCGAGGAGCCGGCCGAGGCTGCTGATCTGATTCCAGCGCCGGGCGAGCTTGCCATCGAGATAGTCGCTGATCCCGCTGAAGGCCAGCACGAGGAGGGCCCAGCCATCACTGTTGGGACCCCCGAACTCCGGCCTGAGGATCAGCCAGAGGAAGAGGGGTACGCCGACGAGCCGCGCCATGCTGAGGATGTTGGGGATGGTGAGGACCCGGTCCGTCTGGACACGGGTCTCCTGGACCTCCACCCGGGGGCCTCCTGTGCGAAAACGAGCCAACGATGCCCCCTGACCTTACCTCAACGCAAAAAAGCTCCGGCCCCTGGGCAGTGCCCAAGAGCCGGAGCTGTAAAAGGAGTTCGGCGGCGTCCTACTCTCCCACAGGGTCCCCCCTGCAGTACCATCGGCGCTGTGAGGCTTAGCTTCCGGGTTCGGAATGTAACCGGGCGTTTCCCTCACGCTATGACCACCGAAACACTATGAAACTGACAACCAGACCATGCGTGGCCACATGGGGCTGTTCGTGGTTTCAGAACCAACACAGTGGACGCGAGCAACTGAGGACAAGCCCTCGGCCTATTAGTACCAGTCAACTCCACCCGTTACCGGGCTTCCATATCTGGCCTATCAACCCAGTCGTCTACTGGGAGCCTTACCCCATCAAGTGGGTGGGAGTCCTCATCTCGAAGCAGGCTTCCCGCTTAGATGCTTTCAGCGGTTATCCCTCCCGAACGTAGCCAACCAGCCATGCCCTTGGCAGAACAACTGGCACACCAGAGGTTCGTCCGTCCCGGTCCTCTCGTACTAGGGACAGCCCTTCTCAAGACTCCTACGCGCACAGCGGATAGGGACCGAACTGTCTCACGACGTTCTAAACCCAGCTCGCGTACCGCTTTAATGGGCGAACAGCCCAACCCTTGGGACCGACTCCAGCCCCAGGATGCGACGAGCCGACATCGAGGTGCCAAACCATCCCGTCGATATGGACTCTTGGGGAAGATCAGCCTGTTATCCCCGGGGTACCTTTTATCCGTTGAGCGACGGCGCTTCCACAAGCCACCGCCGGATCACTAGTCCCGACTTTCGTCCCTGCTCGACCCGTCGGTCTCACAGTCAAGCTCCCTTGTGCACTTACACTCAACACCTGATTGCCAACCAGGCTGAGGGAACCTTTGGGCGCCTCCGTTACTCTTTAGGAGGCAACCGCCCCAGTTAAACTACCCATCAGACACTGTCCCTGATCCGGATCACGGACCCAGGTTAGACATCCAGCACGACCAGACTGGTATTTCAACGACGACTCCCACCATACTGGCGTATGGCTTTCACAGTCTCCCAGCTATCCTACACAAGCCGAACCGAACACCAATATCAAACTGTAGTAAAGGTCCCGGGGTCTTTCCGTCCTGCTGCGCGAAACGAGCATCTTTACTCGTAGTGCAATTTCACCGGGCCTATGGTTGAGACAGTCGAGAAGTCGTTACGCCATTCGTGCAGGTCGGAACTTACCCGACAAGGAATTTCGCTACCTTAGGATGGTTATAGTTACCACCGCCGTTTACTGGCGCTTAAGTTCTCAGCTTCGCCCCACCGAAATGGAGCTAACCGGTCCCCTTAACGTTCCAGCACCGGGCAGGCGTCAGTCCGTATACATCGCCTTACGGCTTCGCACGGACCTGTGTTTTTAGTAAACAGTCGCTTCTCGCTGGTCTCTGCGGCCACCCCCAGCTCGAACAGCAAGTGTTCTCACCAGGAATGGCCCCCCTTCTCCCGAAGTTACGGGGGCATTTTGCCGAGTTCCTTAACCATAGTTCACCCGAACGCCTCGGTATTCTCTACCTGACCACCTGAGTCGGTTTAGGGTACGGGCCGCCATGAAACTCGCTAGAGGCTTTTCTCGACAGCATAGGATCATCCACTTCGCCACAATCGGCTCGGCATCAGGTCTCAGACTCATGCAAGGCGGATTTGCCTACCTCACGTCCTACACCCTTACCCCGGGACAACCACCGCCCGGGATGGACTACCTTCCTGCGTCACCCCATCACTCACCTACTACCATCTTGGGTCAGCGGCTCCACCACTTTCCTTTCCCCGAAGGGTCCGGAACGGCTTCACGGCCTTAGCATCAATAGGTTCGATGTTTGACGCTTCACAGCGGGTACCGGAATATCAACCGGTTATCCATCGACTACGCCTGTCGGCCTCGCCTTAGGTCCCGACTTACCCTGGGCAGATCAGCTTGACCCAGGAACCCTTAGTCAATCGGCGCAAACGTTTCTCACGTTTGTATCGCTACTCATGCCTGCATTCTCACTCGTCAACCGTCCACAACTACCTTCCGGTGCTGCTTCACCCGGCAGACGACGCTCCCCTACCCATCACAGCACCCGTTGGGGCTATATGCTGCAATGACACGACTTCGGCGGTACGCTTGAGCCCCGCTACATTGTCGGCGCGGAATCACTAGACCAGTGAGCTATTACGCACTCTTTCAAGGGTGGCTGCTTCTAAGCCAACCTCCTGGTTGTCTGTGCGACTCCACATCCTTTCCCACTTAGCGTACGCTTAGGGGCCTTAGTCGATGCTCTGGGCTGTTTCCCTCTCGACCATGGAGCTTATCCCCCACAGTCTCACTGCCGCGCTCTCACTTACCGGCATTCGGAGTTTGGCTAAGGTCAGTAACCCGGTAGGGCCCATCGCCTATCCAGTGCTCTACCTCCGGCAAGAAACACACGACGCTGCACCTAAATGCATTTCGGGGAGAACCAGCTATCACGGAGTTTGATTGGCCTTTCACCCCTAACCACAGGTCATCCCCCAGGTTTTCAACCCTGGTGGGTTCGGTCCTCCACGAAGTCTTACCTCCGCTTCAACCTGCCCATGGCTAGATCACTCCGCTTCGGGTCTTGAGCGTGCTACTAAAAGCGCCCTATTCGGACTCGCTTTCGCTACGGCTTCCCCACCCGGGTTAACCTCGCAACACACCGCAAACTCGCAGGCTCATTCTTCAAAAGGCACGCAGTCACGAGAAGCACCGAAGTGCTTCCGACGCTCCCACGGCTTGTAGGCACACGGTTTCAGGTACTATTTCACTCCGCTCCCGCGGTACTTTTCACCATTCCCTCACGGTACTATCCGCTATCGGTCACCAGGGAATATTTAGGCTTAGCGGGTGGTCCCGCCAGATTCACACGGGATTTCTCGGGCCCCGTGCTACTTGGGTGTCTCTCAAACGAGCCGCTGACGTTTCGACTACGGGGGTCTTACCCTCTACGCCGGACCTTTCGCATGTCCTTCGCCTACATCAACGGTTTCTGACTCGTCCTGTCGCCGGCAGACGACAGAAGAGAGATCCCACAACCCCGCATGCGCAACCCCTGCCGGGTCTCACACGCATACGGTTTGGCCTCATCCGGTTTCGCTCGCCACTACTCCCGGAATCACGGTTGTTTTCTCTTCCTGAGGGTACTGAGATGTTTCACTTCCCCTCGTTCCCTCCACACTGCCTATGTGTTCAGCAGTGGGTGACAGCCCATGACGACTGCCGGGTTTCCCCATTCGGAAACCCCCGGATCAAAGCCTGGTTGACGACTCCCCGGGGACTATCGCGGCCTCCCACGTCCTTCATCGGTTCCTGGTGCCAAGGCATCCACCGTGCGCCCTTAAAAACTTGGCCACAGATGCTCGCGTCCACTGTGCAGTTCTCAAACAACGACCAGCCACCCGTCACACACCGCTTACACGATGCTTCACCGGGGCCGGCGACTGAGGAAATCCATTCCCTCAGACACCCAACAGCGTGCCCGACACGATCAGCCGACCAGATCAGCGTTCCACGCCCCGAAGAGCAGTACTAGCGCCTGGTCCATCCTGGACCGTGCCGAATAATCAACGTTCCACCCATGAGCAACCAGCATCAGACATTCGCCGATGTACTGGCCTCTGGACCGCTAGGCGGCCTAGAAGTGCTCCTTAGAAAGGAGGTGATCCAGCCGCACCTTCCGGTACGGCTACCTTGTTACGACTTCGTCCCAATCGCTAGTCCCACCTTCGACAGCTCCCTCCCACAAGGGGTTGGGCCACCGGCTTCGGGTGTTACCAACTTTCGTGACGTGACGGGCGGTGTGTACAAGGCCCGGGAACGTATTCACCGCAGCAATGCTGATCTGCGATTACTAGCGACTCCGACTTCATGGGGTCGAGTTGCAGACCCCAATCCGAACTGAGACCGGCTTTTTGAGATTCGCTCCACCTCACGGTATCGCAGCTCTTTGTACCGGCCATTGTAGCACGTGTGCAGCCCAAGACATAAGGGGCATGATGACTTGACGTCGTCCCCACCTTCCTCCGAGTTGACCCCGGCGGTCTCCTGTGAGTCCCCATCACCCCGAAGGGCATGCTGGCAACACAGAACAAGGGTTGCGCTCGTTGCGGGACTTAACCCAACATCTCACGACACGAGCTGACGACAGCCATGCACCACCTGTACACCGACCACAAGGGGGGCACTATCTCTAATGCTTTCCGGTGTATGTCAAGCCTTGGTAAGGTTCTTCGCGTTGCGTCGAATTAAGCCACATGCTCCGCCGCTTGTGCGGGCCCCCGTCAATTCCTTTGAGTTTTAGCCTTGCGGCCGTACTCCCCAGGCGGGGAACTTAATGCGTTAGCTGCGGCACCGACGACGTGGAATGTCGCCAACACCTAGTTCCCACCGTTTACGGCGTGGACTACCAGGGTATCTAATCCTGTTCGCTCCCCACGCTTTCGCTCCTCAGCGTCAGTAATGGCCCAGAGATCCGCCTTCGCCACCGGTGTTCCTCCTGATATCTGCGCATTTCACCGCTACACCAGGAATTCCGATCTCCCCTACCACACTCTAGCTAGCCCGTATCGACTGCAGACCCGAGGTTAAGCCTCGGGCTTTCACAATCGACGTGACAAGCCGCCTACGAGCTCTTTACGCCCAATAATTCCGGACAACGCTTGCGCCCTACGTATTACCGCGGCTGCTGGCACGTAGTTAGCCGGCGCTTCTTCTGCAGGTACCGTCACTTTCGCTTCTTCCCTGCTGAAAGAGGTTTACAACCCGAAGGCCGTCATCCCTCACGCGGCGTCGCTGCATCAGGCTTTCGCCCATTGTGCAATATTCCCCACTGCTGCCTCCCGTAGGAGTCTGGGCCGTGTCTCAGTCCCAGTGTGGCCGGTCGCCCTCTCAGGCCGGCTACCCGTCGTCGCCTTGGTGAGCCATTACCTCACCAACAAGCTGATAGGCCGCGGGCTCATCCTTCACCGCCGGAGCTTTCCAACCCCCAAGATGCCTTGGAGGCTCGTATCCGGTATTAGACCCCGTTTCCAGGGCTTGTCCCAGAGTGAAGGGCAGATTGCCCACGTGTTACTCACCCGTTCGCCACTAATCCACCCCGAAGGGCTTCATCGTTCGACTTGCATGTGTTAAGCACGCCGCCAGCGTTCGTCCTGAGCCAGGATCAAACTCTCCGTGA
This sequence comes from Streptomyces sp. Ag109_G2-15, assembly GCF_900215565.1. Taxonomy (NCBI): domain Bacteria; kingdom Bacillati; phylum Actinomycetota; class Actinomycetes; order Kitasatosporales; family Streptomycetaceae; genus Streptomyces; species Streptomyces sp. Ag109_G2-15. Next base: position 6,220,673 of record NZ_OCNI01000001.1, on the reverse strand, counting down.
ATGTTTACCGGTAATCCGGTGCACACATCACGAGAGCGGTCCAAGAGGAGGAATGATCCTCTCGGACACAGCGTCCTCGCTGTGTTATTTCAAAGGAACCTCGTCCCAGCCGTGATGGCCGGAGACGGGGTATCAACATATCTGGCGTTGATTTTTGGCACGCTGTTGAGTTCTCAAGGAACGGTCGCTTCCTTTGTACTCACCCTCTCGGGCTTTCCTCCGGGCGCTTCCCTTCGGTGTTTCAAACTCTATCAGGGTTTTTCCGTCTCCCTGACCACCTTCCTGCAGACATGCAGAAGATGATCCCGAGATAGGATCTGACGAGTTTGGGTGCTGCTTAACGGAGGCGCTTTCGCGTCGCTCTCCCTCAAGCAGGAGTACGACTGTACACGGGGCCTTGAAGCGCGTGCAAATCGACCGGGCTGGTGGTCTAGACCACTACCTGCTAGCTTCCATACGGAACCGCCACTTCATATGACATACGCTGCTGCTCAGTGCCGTCCGGGACAGGTAGTGACGGCCCGCACGCAGCTCCACTCCTGGGAGGCTTCCCATGACCACCGTGACGTCCCCTCTCGCTGGACGTGCCATCGAACTGGCCGCCGTGCCGGATCCGGTCTTCTCCGGGGCCATGGTCGGCCCGGGCACTGCGATCGACCCCGTGCGTGAGCCCTCCGAGGCCGTGGCGCCCGTGGACGGCGTCATCGTTTCCCTGCACCCGCACGCCTTCGTCGTCGTCGACGAGAGCGGGCACGGTGTGCTCACCCACCTCGGCATCGACACCGTCCAGCTCAACGGCGAGGGCTTCGAGTTGCTCGTCAACAAGGGCGACACCGTGACGCGTGGTCAGAGCATCGTGCGCTGGAACCCGGCCGCGGTCGAGGCTGCCGGCAAGTCGCCGGTGTGCCCCGTCGTGGCGCTCGAGGCCACGGCTGAGTCCCTCACCGACCTCCGTGACAGCGGCGACGTGAAGGCCGGCGACAGCCTCTTCTCCTGGAACTGATGACACTGCCGTCATAGGGCGGCGTACCGGACAACCACCGCGGCGGCGGGACCCGCCGCACTATCGGAGACGGGTGAGATGGAGACAACGCTGCGAGGCGTCGGCGTGAGCCACGGTGTGGCGATCGGCGAGGTTCGGCACATGGGAACGGCGGTGCTCGAGCCGCCGGCCAAGCAGATCCCGGCTGAGGAGGCTGAGCGCGAGCAAGGGCGGGCGCGCCAGGCCGTGGACGCTGTGGCGGCTGACCTGATGGCGCGCGGCAATCTGGCGGGGGGCGAAGCCCAGGCCGTGCTCGAGGCGCAGGCCATGATGGCGCAGGACCCCGAGCTGATGGCAGACGTGGACCGGCGGATCGCCGTCGGCAGCACGGCGGAGCGTGCGGTGTACGACGCGTTCGCGGCGTACCGTGAGCTGCTCGCCGGTGCCGGGGAGTACCTCGCCGGGCGCGTGGCCGACCTCGACGACGTGCGGAATCGTATCGTCGCCCGGCTGCTGGGCGTCCCGATGCCGGGTGTTCCGGACAGTGACGAGCCCTATGTACTCGTCGCGCGCGATCTGGCTCCCGCCGACACGGCGCTGCTGGACCCGACGCTCGTACTCGGTTTCGTGACCGAGGAGGGCGGGCCGACCAGCCACAGCGCGATTCTGGCGCGGGCGCTGGGGGTGCCGGCCGTCGTGGCACTGCCGGGTGCCGGTGAGCTGGCTGAGGGCACGGTGATCGCCGTCGACGGCAGCACCGGTGACATCTTCGTGAACCCGAGCGAGGAGAAGAAGGCGCAGCTGGAGGCCGCGGCCGCCGAGCGCAAGGCCGCGCTGGCCGCTTCGACCGGCCCGGGTGCCACGGCCGACGGGCACAAGATGCCGCTGCTGGCCAACGTGGGCGGACCGGCGGACGTGCCGGCGGCCGTGGAAGCCGGTGCCGAAGGTGTCGGTCTGTTCCGTACCGAGTTCCTGTTCCTGGACGACAGCAAGAACGCGCCGTCCGAGGAGAAGCAGGTGGAGGCCTACCGGCAGGTGCTGGAGGCGTTCCCCGAGGGCCGTGTGGTCGTGCGCGTGCTGGACGCGGGCGCCGACAAGCCGCTGGACTTCCTGACCCCCGCGGACGAGCCGAACCCCGCGCTGGGCGTGCGCGGTCTGCGGACGCTGCTGGACCACCCGGAGATCCTGCGTACGCAGCTGACCGCGCTGGCGAAGGCCGCGGAGGGGCTGCCCGTCTACCTCGAGGTCATGGCGCCCATGGTGGCGGACCGTGCGGACGCCAAGGCGTTCGCGGACGCCTGCCGGGAGGCGGGGCTGCGGGCCAAGTTCGGCGCGATGGTGGAGATCCCGTCGGCCGCGCTGCGGGCGCGTTCGATCCTGCAGGAGGTCGAGTTCCTGTCGCTGGGGACCAACGACCTCGCGCAGTACACGTTCGCGGCGGACCGGCAGGTGGGTGCGGTGTCGCGGCTCCAGGACCCGTGGCAGCCCGCGCTGCTCGACCTGGTCGCGCTGTCCGCCGAGGCGGCCAAGGCCGAGGGCAAGAGCTGCGGTGTGTGCGGTGAGGCCGCGTCCGATCCGCTGCTGGCGTGTGTGCTGACGGGGCTGGGTGTCACCTCCCTGTCCATGGGTTCGGCGTCGATTCCTTATGTCCGGGCGACGCTGGCGAAGTACACGCTGGCCCAGTGCGAGCGGGCCGCCGCAGCCGCGCGTGCGGCGGACAGCGCCGATGAGGCGCGCAGCGCGGCTCAGGCGGTGCTGTCCGGCGAGTAGTCGGGCAGGCGCTTGTCGTCTGTCGGATTCAGGGGCGTCCCGCCTTCGGGTGGGGCGCCCCTGGCGCGTTCAGTGGCGGTGTCCCTGTGCCGTGCTCTCCTCTCCGAGGTCGGGTGGTGTGCCGTAGTCGACGCCTGGCTCTGGAGAGATGAGGTCGCCGGATTCGACGTCGGTGCAGTAGGCGTCGAAGACCTCGGATGCGGTGAGTGGTTCGAGTCCGCCGCCGCGCAGCCGCCAGCCGTAGACGCGGTCGGCCGTGTCGGGGGTGGTGATGCGCATGACGAGTCCGCCTGGGCTGTTGGTGGCGAGGCCCAGGGCGAGGACGCTGGTGAATTCGAGGGATTCGGCCTCGTCGAGTTCGGTGGTGCCGTCGGTGCCCTCGTCGGCGTGGAGGACGGAGACGAGTGTTTCCGGTGGTCCGGAGACGCTGCAGACGAGGTGCCGGTCGCCGGACCGGGCGGTGTCGAGGATGCGGACGAGGAGGTCGGAGGCGCGGGTGAAGGCGGCGCGGCCGATGTCCTCGCCGCAGGTGGGGCAGGGGCCGAGACGGGTCAGGAGGGTGGTGGCGTACTCCCAGGTGGCCTGTCGTACGGCCTCGTCGACGAGGGCGGGCAGGAGGGTGGCTAGGGGGCGGCCGTCGTAGGGGATGGTGGGTCCGATGGCCGCGAGTTCGGCGGTGAAGCGGGTGCGGCTGGCCGGGGCTTCGGGGTCGAGGCCGGTGTCGGCGCAGAATTCGGCGTAGTCCTCGGGGTCGAAGAGGGCCAGTGTGGTGTGGCTGCCCTGTGCCGCGCGGCTCTTGAGGAGGGCTTCGACCTGCTGGAGGTAGGTGGTGTGGTCGTCGAAGGCGAAGCTGCGGTAGCGCCGCATGGCGCGGAAGTCGTGGTCGTCGGTGAGCAGGCCGATGGTGCCGGCGATTTCGCGGCGCAGGACGCGTCGCATGGTCTGGTGGTCGGTGTGCGCCATGTTTCCCCCAATGCGCAGTCGATCAATGCTCACTCACAGTAACCGGCGGCACTGACAACGGGCTTCGCTGGAGGCGGTCGCGGACCAGGCGGCGCTGGATTGCGCAGGTCAGGGCAATGGTGCTGCCGAAGACGGTCCAGCCGAGGGGTCCGGTGGCGATGGCCGTGGTGACGGCGAGTGGGCCGATGCGGCGCTGGGCGGGCTGGGCGAGTCCGTGGACGCCGATGTAGGCGCCCAGGGCGAGGCCGCGCGGCCGGCCTCGGACTTCGCTGCCGTGCTCGGCGAGTCCGAGGCCACCTGTGGAGGATGAGGTGCCGGCCGGTCAGGCGCGCTTGCGGGCCAGTTCCTCGTAGAAGCCCAGCAGGGCGAGGTTGTCGATGGACCCGGGGTTGACGGCCTTCTCCAGGGGCGTGCCCTGGAGAAGGCGCTTGACCGGGACCTCGATGCGCTTGCCGGTGAGGGTGTGCGGTACGCCCGGGACCTCGATGATCTCGTCGGGCACATGGCGTGGCGAGAGCTGTTCGCGGATGGCCTGCTTGATGCGGTTCAGGAGTGCCTCGTCCAGGACGGCGCCCGGCACCAGATGTACGAACAGCGGCATCCAGTAGCCCCCGTCGGGCTGCTCGATCCCGATGACGAGGGACTCCTTGATCTCGGGCAGGCGTTCGACCACCTCGTAGATGTCGGCCGAGCCCATGCGCACGCCCTGCCGGTTGAGGGTGGAGTCGGAGCGGCCGTGGATGATCACGGAGCCGCGCGAGGTCACGGTGATCCAGTCGCCGTGGCGCCAGACGCCCGGGTAGGTGTCGAAGTAGCTGTCGTGGTAGCGGCTGCCGTCGGGGTCGTTCCAGAAGTGGATCGGCATCGAGGGCATGGGGTTGGTGACGACCAGTTCGCCCACCTCGTCGACGAGGGGCTTGCCGCTCGGATCCCAGGACTGCAGGTCGGTGCCGAGGCCGGGCGCCTGGAGTTCGCCGATGTACACCGGCAGCGTGGGTACGGCTCCCGCGAAGCAGGAGCAGACGTCCGTGCCGCCGCTGACGGAGGCGATCCACAGGTCCTCGCGGACCTCGTCGTGCAGCCAGCGGAACCCGTCCGGCGGCAGGGGGGAGCCGGTGGTGGCGACACACTGCACCCGGGAGAGGTCGAAGTCGCGGGAGGGGTGCACGTCCGCCTTGCGGCAGGCCATGACGTAGGCGGCCGAGGTGCCGTAGAGGGTGGCTCCGGTGCGTTCGGCGACCCGCCACTGGGCGCCGGTGTCCGGGTAACCGGGGCTGCCGTCGTACAGGACGATCGTCGTGCCCGTGAGCAGGCCGGAGACGAGGAAGTTCCACATCATCCAGCCGGTCGAGGTGTACCAGAAGAAACGATCCTCGGGGCCGAGGTCGCAGTGCAGGCCCAGCTGTTTGAGGTGCTCGACGAGGATGCCGCCCTGGGACTGCACGATGGCCTTGGGCAGGCCGGTCGTGCCGGAGGAGTACAGCACCCACAGCGGGTGGTCGAAGGGGACCTGTTCGAAGACGGGCTCGGTGTCGGCCGCCGTCAGCGCCGACCACTCCAGGGCGCCCTCGGGCGCCTCGGTGCCGAGGAGCGGGATGTGTACCACGGCGCGCAGCGTGGGCAATTCGCGGCGCAGCTCGGCGACGATCTCACGGCGGTCGTGCTCCTTGCCGCCGTAGCGGTAGCCGTCGACGGTGAACAGCACGACCGGTTCTACCTGCTGGAAGCGGTCGAGGACGCTGCGGGCGCCGAAGTCGGGGGCGCAGGAGGTCCACACGCCGCCCACCGCGGCCGTCGCGAGGAGCGCGACGACCGCCTGGGGGATGTTCGGGAGGTAGCCGCTGACGCGGTCGCCGGGGCGGACGCCGAGGGCGCGGAGTTCGCCGGCGAGGGAGCCCACCTGGCGGCGCAGCTCGGACCAGGTCACCGGAAGCGGTTCGTGGGTCTCGTCGACGTACAGGAGGGCGGGCTCGTCGGCTCGGTCGGCCGCTGCGCGCAGGGCGTGCTCGGCGTAGTTGAGGGTGGCTCCGGGGAACCACTCGGCGCCCGGCATGGAACGGTCGCCGAGCACGCGCGCGTAGGGGGTCGAGAAGCGGACTTCGAACCACTCCGTGACGGCTTTCCAGAAGGTGTCCAGCTGCTCGACGGACCACCGGTGCAGTGCCGGATAGCCTCCCTCGGCCGGGGCGCCGTGGTGCTCCGCGGCCCAGGCCTGGAACTTGGTGATGCGTGCCTGGGCGATCCGCTCGGGATCGGGCTGCCAGAGCGGCTGGGGGTTCGCTGTCGACATGGGGCGGCTCCCGGGCTGTGCGCGTCGTGTGCGTCGGTCCGCGCACGGGCTGGGGTGTGCGCGTGACACGGCTGACAGGGACGATGCCATGTGATCGACTTCTACACCAGGGTGCGCCCCACATAGTCCGCGTCGTGAAGATGTGGTCCCGGCACGGGTGAACGGCAGTTGAACGACACGCGCGTGTGGGGCGGTCAGTGGCAGGGTGAGCAGCATGGACGGTCGTGACCTGGTGCGTTCGGTGAGTGTGGTCGGTTCGGGGAGGGCGGCACAGGGGTTGCGTACCGTGCGGGCCGCATGGCGCAGGAGGCGTATCGATGCCGCCGGACTGCCGCCGCGCGGTGCAGAGCGCGCGCGGGTGCCGGGGCAGGTGCAGGGCGTGGAGCCGGGGCCGGGGGGCGGTCTGATCCGGTTCAGCCGGTCCGAGCTGCGGATCACCGTCGCCGTCAACGGTGCCGTCTTCTGGGGCTGGGACGGGGCGGGTCCGGAGCCGTCGTACGCGCTCGCCGGGAGCTGTCCCGAGCCGGATCCGCGGGCGGTACTGGAGCCGGACAAGGACGGCGGCTGGCGGGTGGTGGCCGAGCGGGCAACGGTCGTCGTCTCCCGGCACGGCGCGCTGGAGGTGTGCACGCCCGGCGGTGTGGTGCTGCGGCGGGATCTGCCGCCGCGCTGGTGGGAGCCGGTCGACGGGGGCACGGCTCGGTGGATGCAGCGGTCCGAGGTGGCCGCGGACGCCCGCTTCTTCGGCCTGGGCGGGCGCGCGGCGGGCCCGAGGCTGCGGGACGGCACGTACCGGCTGTGGAACACCGACCCGGGCCGGGCGTTCGGCCCCGGGGACGATCCGCTGTACCTGACCATGCCGGTGCAGTTCGTGGTGGCCGACGCCGCGGCCCATCTGGTGTTCCACGACACCTCGTGGGACGGCACAGTGACCTTGCGGGAGGGCGAGGAGGGCGCGGGGTCCGGGCACGACCGCGTGGGGCGCTGTGAGGTGCGGATGGACGGCGGTCCGCTGCGCTGCTGGGTGATGGTGGGCACCCCCGCGCGCGTGCTGCACACCTGGGCCTCGCTGACCGGGGCGCCCGCACTGCCGCCGGCGTGGGCGCTCGGCCATCATCACGCGCGGTGGGGCTTCGGCAGCGAGCAGGAGGTGCGCCGGATCGTCGCGGGCTACCAGGAGCGCGATCTGCCGCTGGACGCCGTCCACCTGGACATCGACCACTACGCGGACCACCAGGTGTTCACCGTCGACCAGGAGCGCTTCCCGAAGCTGCCGGGGCTCGCGGAGGAACTGCGCCGGGACGGGATCCGGCTGGTGTCGATCGTCGACCCGGCGGTGAAGGCCGCGCCGGGCAACGCCGTCTACGACAGCGGGTCGGCGATGGACGCGTTCGTGCGGGACGCCTCGGGGCGGACGGTGCGGGGCGAGGTGTGGGCCGGCGAGTCGGTGTTCCCGGACTTCACGCACGCGCGCGTGCGCAAGTGGTGGGGCGGGCTGTACGAGGAGCGGCTGGGACAGGGCTTCGCGGGGTTCTGGCACGACATGAACGAGCCGACCTCGTTCAACGCCTTCGGTGAGCCGACGCTGCCGCGTTCGGCCCGGCACGCCCTGGAGGGGCGTGGCGGCGACCACCGGGAGGCCCACAACGTGTACGCGCTCTGCATGGCCAGAGCGGGCTACGAGGCGCTGCGCGAACTGTCGCCCCGGGAGCGTCCGTTCCTTTTCTCACGGTCCGGCTGGGCGGGCATGCACCGCTACGGGGGGACGTGGTCGGGAGACGTGGCGACGGGCTGGCCGGGGCTGCGGGCTTCCCTGTCGCTGGTGCTGGGGCTCGGTCTGTGCGGGGTGCCGTACTCGGGGCCGGACGTCGGCGGCTTCGACGGGTCCCCGTCCCCGGAGCTGTATCTGCGCTGGTTCCAGCTCGGCGCGTACCTGCCGCTGTTCCGCACGCACGCGAGTCTGCGGGCGGGGCGCAGGGAGCCCTGGGAGTTCGGCCCCGACGTGCTGGAGCACGCGCGCGTGGCGCTGCGCGAACGTCGGCGTCTGCTGCCGTACTTCATGACGCTGGCCCACCTGGCCCGGCGCACCGGCGCGCCCTATGTAAGGCCGCTGTGGTGGGGGGCGCCGGAGGACCGTGCGCTGCGCGACTGCGAGGACGCGTTCCTGCTGGGCGACTCCCTGCTGGTGGCGCCTGTGATGGACCCGGGGGCGGACCGGCGTGCGGTGCAGCTGCCGAGGGGCCGCTGGTACGACACGGTGACGGAGGAGGCGTACGAGGGTGCCGCACAGGTTCTGGTCGACGCGCCGCTGTCGCGGATTCCGGTGCTCGCGCGCGCGGGTTCGGTCGTTCCCGTGCGCGGTGAGGACGGCGGGCTCGAGCTGGAGGTGTGGGCGCCCGCCCGGGGACGGGCCGGGGGCGGGCTGGTCGTGCCGGACGCGGGCGGGGGATGGGACGAGCCGGAGATCGAGCGCTACGCCGCCCGCTGGCAGGGCCGGCGGGTGGTCGTCACCAGGGAGCGGGAGGACGGCGCCGGTGAGCCGTCCTGCCCGGTGCGCGTTCGGGGACTCGGCTGAGGGGTCCGCTCAGTAGCGGCCCTCGAACCACGCCCGCACGGCCACGGTGTGCAGCGGGAAGGCGAGTTCCTCGGGCCTGCGCAGCAGGTGCCAGCCCTCGGTCTCGTCCGTGGCGTGGGAGGACGGCAGTCCCTCGGCCGGGCGTTCCGGGAGGAGTCCGAACAGCAGCAGATGCCCGTCGGGCGAGCTCATGGCGTCCACGAGGCGCACGTCGCGGGGGGCCGCGTCGATACCCGTCTCCTCCTTGAGTTCGCGGACGACGGCGTGCTTCCAGTCCTCCCGGTCGTCGATGTAGCCACCGGGCAGTGCCGTGCCTCCGCGCGCGGGGGCGATGGTTCGGGTGACGACGACCAGAGCGGTGCCCTTGGTGTCGTACACGGGCTGGAGCGCGATCGCGACCGGCAGCGGGTTGCGGTAGGCGACGGTCCCGCAGGACGGGCAGGTGCGCGGCCAGCCGGAGACGCCCTCTCCATAGGGCGCTCCGCAGCTCGAACAGTGGGAGTCCGGAGCGGAGTTGGCAATTGGGTGCTGAATTTCGGACACGCGCGGACTGTATCCGATCAGAGGAAGGACATGTTCCGCCAGAGGTGTACAGGGCGGCGACAAGGATCTGGATGCGCGGCCGGGACCACCCCCGTCGGCCCCGGCCGCGCATCCTGTTATCACGACGCCGGACGGGGCCGTCCGGTTCGCCTGGACGCCTGCCCATTTCCGGATGCCCATGGCACACTTCTGACGCATCGTCAGATAACTGCACCGGGAGGAATGTTGACGCGCACCCGCACACCCGCCGTCTCCGACTGGTTCACCGGCGAAGGGGACGGCTTCCGGCTCCTGGGCACCCGCTGCACGTCCTGCGCCTCGGTCTTCTTTCCGCGCGAGGACTCCCATTGCCGCAATCCGCACTGCACGGGCGGCGCCCTGGAGGAGGTCCCGTTGTCACGAACAGGACGGATCTGGTCGTACACCGACAGCCGTTACCGCCCTCCGTCACCCTATGTGAGCAATCCGGAACTTCCGTGGGAGCCGTACGCGTTGATCGCGGTGGAGCTGGAGTCCGAGCGGATCGTGGTGCTGGGACAGGCGGTTCCCGGGGTCACCGTCGCCGATCTGACGGTGGGCATGGAGGTGGAGGTCGTCCCCGGAGTGCTCGACGAGGACGCAGGGACGACCTGGACGACCTGGCAGTGGCGGCCGACGGGGGTGACGGCATGACGGCGGACGTGGCGGTGCTCGGCGTGGGCATGCACCCCTGGGGCAAGTGGGGGCGCAGCTTCGTCGAGTACGGGACGGCGGCGGCCCGCGCGGCCCTCGCCGACGCGGGTCTCGACTGGCCGGATGTCGGCTCGGTCGTGGGCGCGGACACGGTGCGTGGCGGATATCCGGGATATGTGGCGGGGGCGACGTTCGCCAAGGCCCTGGGCTGGCAGGGAGCCCGGGTGGCCAGTGTGTACGCGGCGTGCGCCTCGGGCGCGCAGGCGATCGCGACGGCGCGGGCGCAGATCCTCGCCGGACTCGCTGACGTCGTGCTCGTGGTGGGGGCGGACGCCGCGCCGAAGGGGTTCTTCCGGCCGGCCGGCGGGGACCGTCCCGACGACCCGGACTGGCTGCGCTTCCGCCTGCTGGGTGCGACGAATCCGACGTACTTCGGGCTGTACGCGCGCCGGCGCATCGCGGTGCACGGTGACACCCTGGAGGACTTCGCGCTGGTCAAGGTGAAGAACGCGGCCCTCGGGGCGCTCAACCCGTACGCGCGCTACCGCAAGCGGGTCACCGCCGAGGAGGTCGCCGCCTCCGCCGTGGTCGCCGATCCGCTGCGGTTGCTCGACATCTGCGCGACCTCCGACGGCGGCGCCGCGCTGGTGCTGTGCAGCCTGGACTTCGCGCGCCGGCACGGTGCGGCGCGGCCGGTCCGGATCCGGGCCGTGTCGACGGTGACCCCACGGTTCCCGACCACGGTGCTGGACCTGCCGGACATCGCCACGGACTCGGCCGTGGCGGTGCCGGCTCCTGACGAGACGTTCCGGGCGTCCATCGCGCGAACCGCCTACGAGGAGGCGGGCATCGGCCCCGAGGACCTGTCCCTTGCGGAGGTGTACGACCTGTCCACCGCCCTGGAGCTGCAGTGGTACGAGGATCTGGGGCTGTGCGGCGAGGGGGAGGGCGCGAAACTCCTGCGGGAGGGGGCGACGGCCCCGGGCGGCCGCATACCCGTCAACACCAGTGGCGGGCTCGCCTCCTTCGGTGAGGCGGTACCGGCCCAGGCCATCGCCCAGGTCTGCGAGGTGACCTGGCAGTTGCGGGAGGCCGCGGGCGACCGGCAGGTCGCCGGGGCGCGCGTGGGGATCACGGCGAACCAAGGGCTGTTCGGGCACGGATCGTCGGTGGTCGCGGTGCGGTGAGCGAAACCCGCCCGAGGCGTCGTGTGACAGGAGGGACTCATGAGGCCTGCCACGCTGTGTGATCACCCCAGAATCCTGCGTGAACGTCTCATGAACTGGCCTTGGGCGTACGCGGGCGGCGCAATCATGCTCCCGTGCACTCCTGGACGGATACTCTCCGCTTCGCCTTCCAGCCGGTGGTCAACCTGAGGACGGGCGCGGTCGCCGCACTGGAGATACTGGCACGCCCGGAGACCGGCGACATCCTTGCCGAGGCCCGCCGCGACCCCGAACTCGACGGCAGGCTGGCCGTGTTGGCGGTGCGGGCGGCGACGCTCAAGGAGACGCTGCTGCCACTGCACGTCAACGTGTTCGCGGCCACGCTCGCCGACCTCGGCGGCCTCACCCCGCTGCACGACGCCGTACGCGCAGCGGGCCGGATGCCCTGGGAGGTGACCCTCGACATCGTGCCGCCCTACACGCACGTGCCGCAGCGGGCGCTGCTGGAGGCGGTGGCCTCGCTGCGCGAGCAGGGATTCCGGATCAGCGCGGACGGCATCGGCGACGGGGACGTGCCCCTGAGGCTGCTCACCGACCTCTCCCCCGACCTGATCAAGCTCGACGGCTCTCTGCTGTCCCGGCCGGCCGCGGTGCGGGCGATGCGGACGCTGTCCGAGCATCTGGGCGCGCTGGTGGCGGTGGAGGGCGTGGAGACCGAGCTGCAGTGCGCGGCCGCGCTGGCGGCCGGTGCGCAGCTCGCCCAGGGCGAGCTGTTCGCGCCGCCGGCCCGGATCCCGGCGGCGGACGTATACGTTCCGCCCCGCTCCCCCGGTGCCCTGGCCGTCCCCCGGTCCGGGCCGTCGGTACGGGAGTTCGTGCGGCCCGCCGCCGTCCTGCCGGTCACCGCTTCGGCCGGGCAGGTACGGGCGCTGCTGACCGGTTCGCCGGACGTCTCCGGGGTGTTGCTCGTGGACCAGACCGGGGTGCCGGTCCGGTCGGTGCACCGGTCGCGCTTCCTGCTGTCGATGTCCGGCCGGTACGGGCACGCGCTGTACGCGGACCGACCGGCCTTCAAGCTGAGCGACGCGCCGCGCACGGTCGGGGTCGACGCGACCGCCTGGGAGGTGCTGGACGTGGTGGCGATCGGCGGCCGCGACCGCACCTCGGACGACGTGGCGGTCGTCGACCACCGCGGCCGGTACGTGGGCGTCGTACGGCTCGCGGACCTGGTACGGGCACTGGCCGAGACCCGGGTGGAGGAGGCGGCGGGACTCAATCCGCTGACCCGGCTGCCCGGTTCGGACGCGATCACGAGTGAGGTGGACCGGCGGATCGGCGACGGGCGGGCGTTCGCGCTCAGCTGGCTGGACATCGACCACTTCAAACAGGTCAACGACGGTGCCGGGTTCGCGGCGGGCGACGAACTGATCCGCTCGGTGGGCCGGGCGCTGGAGCAGGCGGCGGCACGGCACGCGCGCGTGGGTCACATCGGTGGGGACGACTTCCTGCTGCTGGCCGAGGAGGAGGCGCTCGATCCGCTGATCGCCGGCGTACTCGACGCACCCTGGTCGGCGGGCGGACGCCCCGTCACGCTGTCCCTTGCGACCGTCGTGTGCCTGCCCGGCAGCGTGTCCGACCACCGGCAGGCCGCGGCCCATCTCGCTCCGCTGAAGAAGGCGGCGAAGGCGCTGAGCGGGACCAGCTGGGTGCTCGCGCGCGCGGGGCTGCCCGGACACGAGATCCGGCGCGGTTCCGGGGCAGCCCCGGCCCAGGCGGGGTACGCGGCGGCCGAGCCCCTCGGATGAACGGATCGACCGTATACGGCCGTTGAGCGCCGACCTGCGGGAAGAAAGCGGTCGGCCGCCGATCCCGGGCAACCGCTGTCACCGTTGCCGTCAGCAACCTTGACGGTCCCGTGGTGCCGGTGAACACTTCCGGGTGTCAGCCGACATCGCCGTACATTCTCGGCGTATTCAGGCACTGCGCCACGGGCCTTGTCCTGCTCTGCGGCCCGTCCACCAGAGGCGATCCGGCTGCGACGGCACGCTCGTCACGGACGCCGGGCGGGGCGCGGGACCCTCCCTGCCTTCGGCTGAAGTCGCCAAGGGAACCGTTCCTGCCCGGAGGGCCGGGGCCACTCGCCCCGGGCCGGCGCCAAGGGGGCCGCCATGAGCAACGGAGACATTTTCGTCGGCGAAGTCATCGGCACCGCGATCCTGATCCTCTTCGGTGCCGGTGTCTGCGCCGCCGTCACCCTCAGACACTCCAAGGCACGCGCCTCCGGGTGGGTCGTCATCGCGTTCGGCTGGGGGTTCGGCGTGCTCGCGGGCGCGTACACGGCCGCTCCCCTCTCCGGCGGCCAGCTCAACCCCGCGGTCACCATCGGCATCGCCGTGGACACCGGCAAGTGGGGCAAGGTCTGGATCTATCTGCTCGGCCAGATCGTCGGCGCGATGCTGGGCGCCGTCCTCGCCTACCTGGTGTATCTCGCGCAGTTCCAGGCCAACGTCCGCAAGGAAGGCACGACCGAGGGCGCCGCGGAGGAACCGGTGGCGACCCTCGGCATCTTCTCGACCATCCCGGAGATCCGGAACCCGGTCGCCAACCTCATCACCGAGATCATCGCGACGATGGCCCTCGTGCTGCCGATCCTCGCCTTCGGGCTGACGAAGGGGCTCGGCGAGTCCGGCACCACGGTGCTGATCGTCTCGCTGCTCGTCGTAGGCATCGGACTCTCCCTCGGCGGGCCCACCGGATACGCCATCAACCCGGCACGTGACCTCGGCCCGCGCCTCGTGCACACCTTCCTGCCGATCCCGAACAAGGGCACGTCCGACTGGGGTTACGCGTGGATCCCGGTCGTCGGCCCGCTCATCGGCGGGGCACTCGCGGGCCTCGTCTACAACGCGGCCTTCTGACCCAGCGACCCGACCCAGCGACCCAGGGACAGCCATGACGGATTCCGCCGAGAAGTACGTCGCCGCCATCGACCAGGGCACCACGTCCAGCCGCTGCATCATCTTCGACCACGGCGGCGCGATCGTCGCCGTGGACCAGCGCGAGCACCGCCAGATCTTCCCCAAACCGGGCTGGGTGGAGCACGACGCCACCGAGATCTGGTCCAAGGTGCAGGCCGTCGTGGCGGGAGCGCTCGCCAAGGCCGGGCTGCGTGCCGACCAGTTGAGCGCCCTCGGCATCACGAACCAACGGGAGACCACGGTCCTGTGGGACCGCGCCACGGGCAAGCCCGTGCACAACGCGATCGTCTGGCAGGACACCCGTACCGCGGCGCTGTGCAACGAACTGGGCGGCACCGACGGCCAGGACCGCTTCCGCGACCAGACGGGACTGCCGCTGGCCAGCTACTTCTCCGGGCCCAAGGCGGCCTGGCTGCTGGACAACGTTCCGGGCCTCAGGGACCGCGCCGAACGCGGCGAGATCGCCTTCGGCACCATCGACTCCTGGCTGATCTGGAACCTCACCGGCGGCACGGCCGGCGGCCGGCACGTCACCGACGTCACGAACGCCGGCCGCACCATGCTGATGAACCTGGAGACTCTCCAGTGGGATCCCTCCATCCTCTCCGCGATGAACGTGCCCGAGGCGGTCCTGCCCGAGATCAGGTCGTCCGCCGAGGTGTACGGCACCGCCGTCGGCCAGCTCGCCGGTGTGCCCGTGGCCTCGGCACTGGGCGACCAGCAGGCCGCCGTGTTCGGGCAGGCCTGCTACGACGTCGGCACCGCGAAGAACACCTACGGCACCGGCAGCTTCCTCCTGCTCAACACCGGTGACCGGCCGGTGCCGTCCAAGAGCGGGCTGCTGACGACGATGGGCTACAAGATCGGCGGTGAGGCGCCGGTGTACTGCCTGGAGGGGTCCATAGCGATAACGGGCGCGCTGGTCCAGTGGTTCCGCGACCAGCTCGGCATCATCCGTACCGCCGACGAGATCGAGACCCTGGCGGCGAGCGTCGAGGACAACGGCGGCGCCTACATCGTGCCCGCCTTCTCGGGCCTGTTCGCTCCCTACTGGCGCTCCGACGCGCGCGGGGTCGTCACCGGGCTGACCCGGTACGTCACCAAGGCCCACCTCGCGCGCGCGGTGCTGGAGGCGACGAGCTGGCAGACGAGGGAGGTCGTGGACGCCATGTACCAGGACTCCGGGGTGCGGATCACGACCCTGAAGGTCGACGGCGGCATGACGAAGAACAACTTGCTGATGCAGCACCAGGCGGACGTCCTCGGTGTCCCGGTGATCCGGCCCCGGGTCTCCGAGACCACCTGCCTGGGCGCCGCCTACGCGGCCGGCCTGGCGACGGGTGTGTGGAACGACCTGGACGAGCTGAAGTCGCACTGGCAGAAGGACGCGGAGTGGACGCCGGCGATGGAGGCGTCGGTACGCGACCGCGAGTACCGCAGCTGGCGCAAGGCGGTGGAGAAGAGCTTCGGCTGGCTGGAGGACGACGAAGCCTAGGAGCCGCGCGCTCCACGCGCGCGTGCGGCCCCGCCCAAGGACCACGGCCCGTACCCCGGTCGGCGGGGGTACGGGCCGTGCCGTGGATCAGGTGGTGAGGGCCTGGCGGCGGTCGGCCGCATACTCCATCGCGTGCTGGACGACCCCGATGAGCACCTCCTTGACCGACTCCCGGTCACGGGCGTCGGTCAGCAGGACGGGCACGTCGTCATCCAGGTCGAGGGCCTGGCGGACGGCGTCGGCGGGATAGCGGGCCGCTCCCTCGAAGCAGTTGACGCCGACGACGAAGGGTATGCCGCGCCGTTCGAAGTAGTCGACGGCGGCGAAGCAGTCCTCCAGACGGCGCGTGTCGGCCAGGACCACGGCGCCGAGCGCCCCCTCGGACAGCTCGTCCCACATGAACCAGAACCGTTCCTGCCCGGGCGTTCCGAACAGGTACAGCACGAGGTCCTCGCGCAGGGTGATGCGGCCGAAGTCCATGGCCACGGTGGTCGTGTTCTTGCCCTCCACGCCGCTGATGTCGTCGACCGGGCGCCCGGCCTCGGTCAGCGACTCCTCGGTGCGCAGCGGCCTGATCTCGCTGACCGCGCCGACGAGGGTCGTCTTGCCCACGCCGAAGCCGCCGGCCACCAGGATCTTGAGCGTGACGGGCTCGACCGGGGGCATGCCGCGTTCAGAACGCCCGAGGATCATCGATCTCTTCTCCTGCTTGATGGTGGTCGGGCGACGGTCGGCCGTAGCCGCCGCCACCGGGGGTTTCGATGACGAGTACGTCGCCGGGACCGACGTCCGCCGATCCGCTTCCGCCGAGTTCGGTGACCGTGCCGTCGGCACGCTCCACCCGGTTGGCTCCGAGCGCGCCGGGCTCGCCGCCCGCCATGCCGTACGGCGGCACGCGGCGGTGCTGGGACAGCGTGGAGACGGTCATGGCTTCGAGGAAGCGGATCCGGCGCACGGCGCCGTCCCCGCCGCGCCGGCGTCCGGCGCCGCCGCTCCCCCGCCGGACGGCGAACTCCTCGAGCCTGACGGGCAGCCGCCACTCCAGCACTTCGGGGTCGGTGAGCCGCGAGTTGGTCATGTGTGTCTGTACGACGTCGGCGCCGGGGAAGCCGTCGCCGGCACCGGATCCGGAGGCGACCGTCTCGTAGTACTGGTGGCGTTCGTTGCCGAAGGTCACGTTGTTCATGGTCCCGGAGCCCTCGGCCTGGACGCCCAGGGCGGCGTACAGGGCACCGGTGATGGCCTGGGAGGTCTCGACGTTGCCCGCGACGACCGCGGCGGGCGGCTCGGGTGCGAGCATCGAACCGGGCGGTACGACGATGTCCAGGGGGCGCAGACAGCCGTCGTTGAGCGGGATGTCGTCGGCGACCAGGGTGCGGAAGACGTACAGGACCGCCGCGTTGACCACCGAGAAGGGGGCGTTGAAGTTGGTGGCGAGCTGTGCGGAGGTACCGGTGAAGTCGATGGTCGCGCGGCGCTCGGCACGGTCGACGCGCACGCGGACGCGGATGAAGGCGCCCGAGTCCGTCTCGTAGGCGTACTCCCCGTCGTCCAGGGCGTCGATGACCCGGCGGACCGCTTCCTCCGCGTTGTCCTGGACGTGCCGCATGTAGGCCTGTACGACGTCGAGGCCGAACTCCTCGATCATGCGGCCGACTTCGTCGACGCCCTTCCGGTTGGCGGCGATCTGGGCGCGCAGGTCGGCGAGGTTGGTGCGGACGTTGCGGGAGGGGTAGGGCGCCTCGGTGAGCAGGCGGTGGGTCTCCTCCTCCCGGAAGCGGCCGTTCTCGGCGAGCAGCCAGTTGTCGAAGAGGACGCCCTCCTCCTCGATGGTGCGGCTGTGGGCGGGCATGGAGCCGGGGGCGATGCCGCCGATCTCGGCGTGGTGACCTCGGGAAGCGACATAGAAGAGGATCTTCGACTCACTCTCCGTGTCCGTCGCGGAGTCGGTGTCGAAGACGGGGGTGATCACGGTGACGTCGGGCAGGTGGGTTCCGCCGTGGTACGGGTCGTTGACGGCGTAGGTGTCGCCGGGGCTCATCGACGTGCCGCGGCGGCGGATGACCTCTTTGACGCTGGTGCCCATGGAGCCCAGGTGGACGGGGATGTGGGGCGCGTTGGCCACCAGGTTTCCGTCCGGGTCGAACAGGGCGCAGGAGAAGTCCAGGCGTTCCTTGATGTTGACGGACTGGGCCGTGGACTCCAGCCGGGCGCCCATCTGTTCCGCGATCGACATGAAGAGGTTGTTGAAGACCTCAAGCAGAACCGGGTCGGCTTTTGTGTCCAGATCGGAACTCTGCGTAATCGCCGCGCGTTCCATGACCAGATGCCCGTCGTCGGTCGCGGCGGCCCGCCAGCCCTCGTCGACGACGGTCGTGGCACCGGCCTCGGCGATGACCGCGGGTCCGGTGACGGTTTCGCCGGGCGGAAGGGCCTCCCGGCGGTGGAGGGGTGCGTCGCGCCAGGCGCCGCCGGTGTGGAGGCGGACGGTTTCGGGGGCGGCGGGGTGGCCCTCGTAAGGAGCGAGGGCGGAGAGATCGGGGGGTGTGGTGATGCCGGTGGCTTCGACGGAGAGGGCTTCGACGACGATCGGGCGGTCGAGGGTGAAGGAGTACGTGGCGCGATGACGTTCTTCGAAGGTGTGCCTCATGGTGTCGGGCTCGGTGAGCTCGACGGTGAGGGTGGTGTCCGTGCCGTCGTAGCGCAGCTGGGCGCGGCGGGTGACCTCGATGCGGTCCTCCGGGACGTCCTCGACACCGAGTTCGGCGCGGGCTGCGCCTTCCAGGTCGTCGGCCGTCTTGTGGATGCCGGGCATCGAGGCGGCCTCCAGGGGTGCCTCGACGGACTGTTCGCGCATGGCCGTGGTGTCGGCGAGGCCGATGCCGAGGGCGGAGAGGACACCCGCCATGGGAGGTACGAGGACGGTGCGGATACCGAGCGAGTCGGCGACGCTGCACGCGTGCTGGCCGCCCGCTCCACCGAAGGTGGTGAGGGCGTAGCGGGTGACGTCGTGGCCCTTCTGGACGGAGATCCGCTTCACGGCGTTGGCGATGTTGGCGACAGCGATCTGCAGGTAGCCCTCGGCCACTTGCTCGGGTGTGCGGTCGTCGCCGGTCCGCTCGCGGATCTCGCGTGCGAGGTCGGTGAAGCGTTCGCGGACCAGGGCGGCGTCCAGCGGCTGGTCGCCGTCCGGGCCGAACACCGCAGGGAAGTGGGCGGGTTGGATGCGGCCGAGCATCACGTTGGCGTCGGTGACGGTGAGCGGGCCTCCGGCGCGGTAGCAGGCGGGGCCGGGGTCGGCGCCGGCCGAGTCGGGGCCGACGCGGTAGCGGGAGCCGTCGAAGTGGAGCACGGAACCGCCGCCCGCGGCGACGGTGTGGATGTCCAGCATGGGGGCGCGCAGCCGGACGCCCGCGATCTGGGTGGTGAAGACGCGCTCGTACTCGCCGGCGAAGTGCGAGACGTCGGTGGAGGTGCCGCCCATGTCGAAGCCGATGACGCGGTCGAAGCCGGCGCGCTGCGACATGCGGGCCATGCCGACGATGCCGCCGGCCGGCCCGGAGAGGATGGCGTCCTTGCCGCGAAACTGCCCCGCCTCGGTGAGCCCGCCGTTGGACTGCATGAACATCAGCCGTACGCCGTGGAGTTCGTCAGCGACGTGCCGGACGTAGCGGTGCAGCCCGGGCGACAGGTAGGCGTCGACGACGGCGGTGTCCCCGCGCGGGACGAGCTTCATCAGGGGGCTGGTCTCGCTGGACAGCGAGATCTGCGGGAATCCGGTGCGGGCGGCGAGGTCGCCGATGGCGCGTTCGTGGGCGGGGTGGAGGTGGCTGTGCAGGCAGACGACGGCGACCGCGTGGATCCCGTCGTCGTACGCCTGCTGGAGGGGGCCCGTGAGGGCGTCGAGGTCGGGCTCCCGCAGGACGGTACCGTCGGCGGCGATGCGCTCGTCGGCCTCGATGACGCGCTCGTAGAGCAGCTCGGGCAGTTCGATGCGGCGGGCGAAGATGCTGGGGCGGTTCTGGTAGGCGATGCGCAGGGCGTCGCGGAAGCCCCGCGTGATCACCAGGAGGGTGCGTTCGCCCTTGCGTTCCAGCAGGGCGTTGGTGGCGACCGTGGTGCCCATACGGACTGCGTCGATGGGCTCCGGGGAGCCGTCGAGCAGCTCGCGTACGCCGGCGACGGCCGCGTCCGCGTACCGGGCGGGGTTGTCGGACAGCAGCTTGTGCGTGAGCAGGCGGCCGTCCGGGCGACGCGCGACGATGTCGGTGAAGGTGCCGCCTCGGTCGACCCAGAACTGCCAGCCTGTCACGTCACTACTCCGCTTCCGCGCCGGTCACAGCGCCCGGAGGCCGTTGATCACGTCGCGCAGAATACTCTCGTCCGGCAGCTCGGCCGGGGGCACCGGACGTGTCACATGGACGAGTTCCGCGTGGACGAGGTCCCCGATGAGGACGCGCACCACTCCGATGGGCAGATCCAGCTCCGTGGCGAGTTCCGCGACCGACTGCGGTGCCGTACGGCAGAGCCCGACGATCTCCACGTGCTCCGGGGAGAGTGTCGGGTCCGTCTCCGGATCCCCGGCGTCGGGTTCGGTGACGACCACCGCGATCAGATCGAGGCGGTGCTGGGCCGGACTCGTGGTGCGGCCGCGCGTCATGGCGTACGGACGGACGACCGGTCCGGCCTCGTCGTCGAACCAGTGGCTTCTTCCCTGACCGTCTACGCTCATGTCATCCCACTACCCGCCTGCGGGCAGATCGGTGCGCGGAGCGGCGCCCAGATGCACACCGACCCGCTTGACCAGCAGCGTCATCTCGTAGGCGACCTGCCCGACGTCGGAGTCGGCGTCCGAGAGGACCGCGAGGCAGCTGCCGTCCCCGGCGGCCGTGACGAACAGGAAGGCATCGTCGAGCTCGACCACGGTCTGCCGGACGCTGCCCGCCTCGAAGTGCCGGCCCACGCCCTTGGCGAGGCTGTGGAAGCCGGACGCGACCGCGGCCAGGTGCTCGCTGTCCTCCCTGGTCAGGTCCTTGGACACACCCGTGGGCAGACCGTCGCCGGAGAGCACGACGGCCTTGCGGATGCTGGCGACCCGGTCGACGAGCTCGTCCAGGAGCCAGTTGAGCTCCCCCTTGATGGTCTCCGTGTGGCCGGTGGCCTTCGGTGCGGTCATCGACCGTCCCCCTTAGTCGTTCCTGGTGCTGTGCCGTTCCGGGCGTCGCCCGCGGCGTTCTCCTCACGGCCGCGCTGCCAGCCGCGCTGGAGCGAGGCCATCCGGCTGCGGACCTCGTCGGCGTCACGGTCGGCGGGCTGTGCCGCGTCTTCCGGGCGCCGTTCCGCTTCCTGCCTCAGCTGCGGGGCCAGGTTGGCCTGCCGTACGCGCCGGGGCAGCGGCCCCGCGCCGGGTGCGGGGGCCGCGCCGCCGGCGGGCAGGACGCCGTCGCCCGGGCCGTCACCGGAAGCGGCCGCCGCGGGCCGGGTCCGTCTGGGCAGTGCCGGGCCTTCGGAGGTCTGGTTGCCGCCGCCGGCCGCAGTGGCCGTGCGCTCGTCGACGCGGTCGGCGAGTCCGGTGCGCCGGGTTGCCTCACCGCGGCGGCGGGCCGGCAGGGGAGCCAGTCCGCCGGTGTCGGGGCGGCGCGGGCCGGCCGCGGGCTGCTCGTCCGGTTCACCGCGGCGGGACCGCTGCTCAGTGACGGGCCTGCCGTGCGAACTGACCAGCTTCGGCGTCTGGCGCCGGGGCAGCGGTACGGGTCCGCCGGAGCGGTCGCCGGCCGGGGTGTCGTCGGCGCGCGGGGAGGCCGGCTGATGGGGCTCGACCAGCCGGGAGGCCGCCTGGTCATCGGCGCCGCGGCCGCGGGGGCGGGGGCGGAACAGGCCGCCGCGCTCGCTCTCCTCATCGGTCAGGGCGCCCGGGAAGTCGTCGATGGCGTCCAGGTCCACGGGGGCCTCCAGCTCGACCGGACCGTCCAGCAGAGGGGCCGGCCGGCCGGGCAGCTGCACCGGGGCCTGCGACCGGGCGGGGGTGAGGCTCGCCGCCGGCTCGGTTTCCTTCGAGGGGCGGTCGAGGCGGAAGCCGATGCCGTTGGTGTCCGGGACGTCATCGGTCAGCAGCGCGTCCGGGATGAACACGACGGCGGTGGTGCCGCCGTAGGGGGACGGCTGCAGCGAGACGCGGACGTTCTGGCGCTGGGCGAGGCGGCTGACCACGAACAGTCCGAGCCGGTCCGTGTCCGAGAGTTCGAACTCGGGGGTCTCGGCGAGCCGGAGGTTGGCGTCGAGCAGCGCCTCGGCCGTCATGCCGAGTCCCCGGTCGTGGATCTCCAGGGTGAAGCCGTTGGCGACCCGCTCGCCGAGGACCTGGACGGCGGTGTGCGGCGGCGAGAAGACCGTGGCGTTCTCGAGGAGTTCGGCCACGAGGTGGGTGACGTCGGCGACGGCGGGACCGGTGACCGCGACCCGCGCCAGGCGCCGCACCTCGACGCGCTCGTAGTCCTCGACCTCGGCGACGGCGGCGCGGACGATGTCCATCAGCTGCACGGGGCGGCGCCACTGCCGAGACGGTGCGGCGCCGGAGAGGATCACCAGGCCCTCGGCGTGCCGGCGCATACGGGTGGTGAGGTGGTCCAGACGGAACAGGTCGGCGAGTTCGTCGGTGTCCTCGGTCCTGCGCTCCATGGTGTCGAGCAGGGTGAGCTGCTTGTGCAGGAGGACCTGGCTGCGGCGGGCGAGGTTGACGAAGACCTCGGAGACGCCGGCCCGCAGTTCGGCCTGCTTGACGGCGGCCTCGACGGCCGCGCGCTGGAGGGTGTTGAGGGCCTGGCCGACCTCGCCGATCTCGTTCTTGTCGTACTCCAGCCGGGGCACCTCGGTCTCGACGTCGACCTGTTCCCCGGCGGAGAGGCGGCGCATCACGCTGGGCAGCCGCACCCCGGACGCCTCGTGCGCCTCCAGGCGCAGCTGCCGCAGGTCGCGTATGAGACTGCGGCCGACGCGCACGGACAGGACGACGGAGAGCAGCAGGGCGACGAGGCCGAGGACGCCGGCGACGGCCGCCTGCACGATCACGCCCATGGCCACGGGCTGCGTGCGGTCCTGGAAGCGGTCGCCGACCTGGTCGTCGAGGGTGCCGAGTTTGTCGAGGACGCTCGCCGCTGCGGAGTCCCAGCTCTGGGCGGTGACACCGCGCGGGGTTCCGGAATCGGTGGCGATGGCGGTCTGTTCGGCCACGCGCAGCGGGGCGGTGGTGGCGTTCTTCCAGAAGCGTTCGTACCGTTCGCGCTCCGAGGCGGGCAGGAGCGGCAGGCTGATGTCGTACAGCAGCGTGCGCTGGGCGACGAGGTCGGAGATGTCGCGGGTTTCGTCGTGGGAGAGCCTGCCGACCACCAGCGCGGAGCCGAGCAGGGCGTCCTCGCGGGAGAGCAGTTCGCGGGCGCGGTTCACGTTGACCAGGGCCCGGGCCTGCTTGTCCATGTCGACGTCGTCGATGCCGTCGAGGGCGTCCAGCAGGGTGTAGCAGGGGTCGACGAGCTGGTCGTAGCGGTCGAGAGCCTGGGCTCGGTTGACCGTGCGCTGCTCGACGCTGCGGCGCAGGGAGTCGAGGGCGTCGAAGGCGTCCAGGACGGTGGTGAGGCGCTCGCCGTCGTCCCCGTCCATGGCGTCGCGGACGTCGTGGTCCTTGGCGCTCCTGCGGATCTCGGCGACGGCCCGGTCGGTGGCGGTGCGAGTGCGGTGCAGCGCCGTCAGGGCGTCGGCCGCTCGTGGGTCGGCGAGGTAGACGAGGGTCTGCCGGCGTTCCTGCTGCAGGCCGCGGACGGCGTCCTCGGTGGGATAGGCGACGTTCTGGACGATGTCGGACACGTGGAAGAGCCGGGTGACTTCACGCCCCGTGAGCACCGTGGCGAAGCCCCAGATGGCGGTCAGGGACAACAGCGGCACGAGAAGCAGCGCCACGATCTTCCGGCGGATCGACTTCCCGCGAAAGCGCATGGCCTCCCCCAGCTCGACCCCCGCCGGTCGGGGGTACACATGTCCATCAGCAAACGTGCGCGAGCCTACTACCGCCCCACAGCTAACTCGAAGACATGTCCGGAGGGTGAACTTCCGCACCGGCGGCGAGACATGGCGAGTTGTCCGGGCATTGCGGGAGATTGCGCCCGGGATGTGGGTGCCTGCGACGGGACGGTCCGAAGCAGTACGGACAGCCGGTTGGCTGGAATTTTTCGCAAGTGGGGAATCTTCGAGGCCCGTTGTTCGTCTTTCTCTACGGGAAATGGGGGCGGAATCGGCCACAGGAGCCGCATCCCGCACCCCGGCGGCGTAAAACAGCGCAAGCCGGGCAGCCACTGGGGAGTCGGGGTCCGCGGACACCGGGGCGAGCGGTCTACCGGCGGTGGGGAGTGACACGGTGATGGGCACGGCGGAGCGGCGCGGGGCGCCCGAGGAGAGCGTGGCGGTGCGCTCGGCGGCGCGGCGGGGTCATGAGGCGCCGGATCGCGACATTCCGGTGCGTGAGCGCACCGGGGAGTCCACCGACGGACAACAGCAGCCGAATCACCGGCCGTTGTGGATCGAGGAGCCGGCACGCCGGCGCCGGATGCCCGACCCGGTGCGTACGGCGGCGGTGCGGGCGGTGCTGATCATCTCGGTGACGCTGATCCAGGCCATGGTGGCGTTCCTGTGCACGCTGACCGGGTCCTGGCTGGCGTTCCCGATGGTGATCAGCAGCGTGGCCAGCACGGTGGTGGCCACATGGGCCGTGGTCGACGTGTGGGTCACCCGGCAGGTGTACAACCAGCGGTACGGCGTGGTCTCCGAGCCGAGCAGCACAGCCCGGTCGCTGCGCCGCGAGCGCCGGGCCCGCCGGCGTCAGCAGCGGGCCGCCCTGCGGGAGGAGGAGCGGATACGTCGGCGGGGCGGCACCGGGCAGCTGTCCCACTCCTGACCTTCGGGCGGCCGGCACCCGTCGTCACAGCACGGCAGGCTCCACCCGGCGCTTCTCGGATGCGAGTTCACGCCGGGCCCGCATGAAGGGCCGGGGGGCGGTCCACCGAGAGCACGGCGACCGTGCGCCCGTCGCGTTCGTAACGGGCGAGGAAGCCGCCCTCGCCCGGGCGCCCCACGGCCGCACCGGCCGATGAAAGTGCGCCTGACGGCTAGGCCGGCCGCTTGTACATCCGTGTCGCCGTGATCTCGCTGTGCACCGCTTCTCCGGCCTGGGGCTGCTGGGGCAACCCGGGCCGGAGGTGCTCCTCCACGCTGATGTACTTCAGGCCCGCCCTGAGGTCGGCGTCGTTGCGCAGTCGGATGACCAGCGGGAACTCCGCCAGCGCGGTCGTGTCGAACAGGCCCGTGGTGTACAGCAGTTGGACGCCCAGCGCGTCGGAGACGGCCCGCTGCAGCTCCAGCAGGTACGTCGCGTTGGCGCGACCGATGGGGTTGTCCAGGAACAGCGTGCCCGCGTGCCGGTGCTTGTCGCGGCCGCGGTCGTTCGAGCGCAGGGCCGCCATCGTGCAGTACAGGGCGATGGCGGCCGTCAGCAGCTGACCGCCCGAGAACACGTCGCCCATCTGCCCGACCGGCACGCGTTCGGCACGCAGTACGGCGTCGGGCTTGAGGATCTCGACGGCCACGCCCTTCGGCTGCAGTGCCGCCGCGACTCCTCGCAGGAGCAGGGACATGCCGTCCCGGCGCAGGTCGGAGTTCTTCTTGACGGCCGCGCGTGTGGCCTCGTCGATGACCTCGCCGAGCCGTTCACTGAGCGTGGCCTGGTCGGGCTCCTCGAAGCGGATGCGCAGGAACTCCTGCCCGGACCACTCGCCGAGCCCCTCCGGGAGGCGGGAGAGCCGCTGGGCGGAGCGCAGGGTGGCGAGGGCCGACTCGACCAGCCCCCTGAGCCGGTCCACGATCGAGTCCCGGTTGCGCTCCAGCTGCGCCAACTCGTCGGTGAGGACGCGCAGTCGGGGCGCGAAGGCGTCCGCCCACTTCTGGGCGTGCTCGGGCAGCGCGGATGCGGGCAGCTCGCGGATCTGCTGCCGCGCGGGGGTGCGGACCTGCTCGTAGCGCGTGGAGTTGGCGTGCCGGACGAGCACGTCGCTCGCCTCGCGCACGGCCGCATCGGCGGCGGACAGGTCGGCGGCGCAGCCGCGCAGCGAGCGGCGGGCCTCGGCGGCCGAGTGCCGGGCCTCCTCCAGGCTGCCGGGGTACGGCTCCGGCTCCTCCTGCTCCTCCTCGGGGGTGTGCTCGCGCAGCAGGTCGCGGAGCATCGCGGCGATCTCGTCGAAGCCGCCGGCCGCGTCCTCGGCGGCCCGGTGGGCGTCGAGCAGCTCGGCGTGGGCCTCCCGGGCCTCGGCCAGCGCCTCGGTGCGGGTGGCGAGTTCGGCCGTGGCGGTGCGCAGGAGGGCCTGGGCGTGCTCGGCGTCGCTTGGGGCGAGTTCCTCGGCCAGCTCGGTGTGCGCCTCGCCGTCCTCGGGGGCGAGCCGCTCCGCCTCGCCGCGCAGCCGGCCGAGCTGTTCGCTCGCGGTCGACATGCGGGTCTCCAGGAGCTGCACCAGCTCCTCCGCGCGCGCGGCGGCGGCCTGCCGGGAGGGGCCGTCGGAGCCGTCGGGCGACTGGAGCAGTTGTTCGGCGCGCGTGCGGACCTTGTTGCTGAGCCGGTCCAACTCGGCGAGGGACGCGCTCTCGTCGCTCTCGGCGCGGGCCTGTTCGGCGCGCAGGTCGGCGCCGACGCCGACCTTCTCGTACACCTGGGAGGCGGCCCGGTAGGCCTCGCGCAGGGCCGGCAGGGACACC
This sequence comes from Streptomyces sp. Ag109_G2-15, assembly GCF_900215565.1. NCBI lineage: Bacteria > Bacillati > Actinomycetota > Actinomycetes > Kitasatosporales > Streptomycetaceae > Streptomyces > Streptomyces sp. Ag109_G2-15. Next base: position 6,194,448 of record NZ_OCNI01000001.1, on the reverse strand, counting down.
TTCGGGGCGTCGGCGTCCGCCGCCGGTACGTCGTCGGGGGCGCCGGCGATCTCGGAGCGCTCGGCGCGCAGGGCACGCGCGGTGCGGCGGGCGTCGTCGGCGGCGCGCTGGGTGGCGCGGCGGTCCTCGTCGGCGGCGCGGGCGCGGTCCAGGCACGTCTGGGCGCGGGCCTCCGACTCGGCGCCTTCGTCGGCGAGTTCGCGGAGTTTGACCTGCCAGCCGGCGCGCTCGCGGAGCCGGTAGGCGAGTCCGGCGAGGGCGTCGGCGGCACGGCGGGCCTTCTGCGCGGCCTCCTGCCGCTCGTCACGGACCTGCGTGGCCTCGGCGGCGACCTCGTCGGCCTCCGCGCGCGCGGCGCGCGCCTCGGTCAGCTCGGCCTCGGCCTCCTGCGCGAACGCGCGCGCTTCCCGGGCGGCGTCGGCGAGTTCGGTGACGCGTCCGGCCGGGCAACCGGTGCGCCAGGACGCGAGGCGCGCGGCCAGCTCGCGGTCCTTGCCGAGGCGGGCGGCGAGGGCGCGGATCTCCTCGTCGCGCTCGGTGGCCCGCGCGCGCAGCGCCTGCCGCTCCTCGTCGGCGGCGTGCTCGTCGTGCATGGCCGGGTTCGGGGGCACCAGGAAGACGTCACCCGGGGCGGCGTCGGGCGCCGGGGTCGGGGCGAGGAGGGCGGCGGCCGTACCGACGGCGACGGCGGAGCGCGGCAGCAGGGCGGCGTCGCTGAGCGCCTCGCGGGCACGCGCGTGCGTGTCCGGGTCGGTGATGATGACGCCGTCGACCAGTTCGGGGCGGGCGGCGAGCACGCGCGCGTGGTCGGCGGGGTCGACGGCCTGCGCCAGGTAGCGCCAGCCGGGGAGTGCGGGGATGCCGTGCTCGCCCAGGTACTCCACGGTGGCCAGCACGTCCGGCCCGGGCGGCAGCAGTCCGCCGTCGCCGAGGGCCCCGAGGATGCGGGCGTCGTCGGCGGCGGCGGTGCGCAGTTCGAAGAGGTGCCGTTCGGCGGTCGTCACGGCGTCGTCGAGAAGTTCGCGCAACTCGTCCGCGAAGCGGTCGAGTTCCTCGGGGCTGAGCGGGCTCTCGGCGAGGGAACGGGAGTCCTCGGCCGAGTCTCCCCCGCGCGCGGGCGAGCCGTCGGCCGCTCCCGACCTGGGGCCGGGCACAGCGGCCCGCGCCGTCCCGGGTGCGCCCGGCAGGCTCAGCAGCTCCGCGAGCCGTTCCTCGGCGGCCAGGGCCTCGGCGAGGCGCCGCTCGGCCTCGTGGCCCCGCTCGGCCGCCGTCGCCGCGTCCGCCGCGCGGGCCGCGGTCAGCTCCGCGCGGGACTCGGCCGAGGCCGCCTCGCGCGCGTGCTCGGTCGCCTTGCGGGCGGCCTCACGGGCCGCGTCCCAGGCGGCCACGGCGGTCTTCTCGGCGTCGCTGGCGGCGAGCGCTGCACGGGCCGGGTCGGCGTCCGGTGCGCTGTCGTCGAGCCAGCCCGCGCGGACCGCCTCGGCCGTCTCCTGCTCGACCTCGGCGAGACGCTGGCGCAGGTGCCCGGCCTCACTGCGGGCACGCTGCGCCTCGGTGGCGGCGGAGGTGGAGTCCCGGTGGGCGGAGTCGCTGACCTCCTGGAGCGCAGCGGAGCGCTCCTCCTCCTCGTTGGCGAGGGCCTCGGCGCTCTCGGCGGCCGCGTGCAGGGCGCGTACGAGGTCCACGGCGGCCTTGGCGCGGGCCGCGAGCGCGGGCGCGGCGTCTCGCTCGGCCTCCTGGATCGCGGCGGACACGCGCGCGACGCGGTCGGCGGCGGCGCGGTGCCGCAGCACGGCCTCGGCGGCCTGCCAGGCGGAGTGCAGCGTGCGCGCGTCGGCCAGCTCGCGCTTCTGCGCGGCGGCGGACTTCTCGGCGGCGGCGAGCGCCAGGGAGGCGTGCCGGAAGGCGAGTTCGGCGGCGACCAGTGCGCTGCGCTCCCGGGCGCCCTCGGAGTGCGTGACGGCGTAGGCGGCGGCCGTGACGCGCTGCGCGAGGTCGGCGGCTCGCACCCGCTCCTGCACGGCCCGCGCGGACAACCGCCGGGCCAGTGTGCGGGTACGGCGCTCGGCGCCGGCGTGGATGTCGCGCGCACGCGCGCGTGCCTCGGCGGCCTCGACGATCCGCCCGAGCAGGTCCACGGAACCGGCCGTGAAGTCCCGTTCGGCGATCAGCTCGGCGCGCCGGCCCAGCTTGTTGCCGAAGCCGCTGACGAGGTCGGCCAGGCCGTCGGTGTCGCGGGTGTCGGTGACCGCGCGCAGCAGCAGGTCGGTGAAGTCGGAGTCCTTCTTGACCGCGAAGAGACCGGCCGCCTCGCCCTCGTCGGCGTTCATCTCGCGCTGGTAGCGGAAGAGTTCGGGGTCGAGGCCGAGGTCGCCCAGGTGCTCGATCCAGCGGTCGTGGATCTCCTCCCAGTGCACCTCCAGATGCGGGTAGGCCTTCCCGGCCTCGGTCAGGGCGTCGCGGAAGCCCTTCATGGTGCGGCGGCGTCCCTGGGCGCCCGAGGTGCCCTCGACGGGCGGCCGTACGGCGGTGGACTCGGCGACGGGCAGGTTGTCCAGGCTCAGACCGGGGCCGGGCCGGAAGGAGTACCAGGCCTCGGCGAACTTCCGCGGATCGTTGGAGACCTGGCGTCCGCGCCACTCGCTGGCCTTGCCGACGACCACGCACTCGCCGGTCTGCACGTGCTGCCACTCCAGCGCCACGTGTCCGCAGTCGTCGGCGAGCAGGAACTTGCGCAGCACGCCGGAGCTGGCGCCGCCGAGGGTGTTGCGGTGGCCGGGCAGCATCACCGAGAAGATCAGCTTGAGCAGTACGGACTTGCCGCCGCCGTTCTCCAGGAACAGCACGCCCGCGGGCGCGGGGCGGCGCGGCGGTCCGGCCGGCTCCTCCTCGAAGAACTCCGCCTGCATGGGCGCGGGGTCGGGCACGGGCTCGCCCACGCCCCGCAGGTCAAGCACGGTGTCGGCGTAGCGCGCACCGGCGGGACCGATGGAGTAGAGGCGGACCCGGGACAGCTCGTACATGGCGGACTCTCGTCAGTCTTCTGGCAGATCGGGAAGGTTCAGGAATGGAACGGCAGCCCGGCGTCGGCCACCAGGTCCAGGTCGCTGGTGTCGTCGGCGGGCAGCAGGCTCGCCGTGCCGTCGGTGACCGGGACGACGCCCAGCTCCAGCAGTTCGGCCATCGCGGCGCTGCCGGCCATGTCGCGCACCTGGAGCTGGTAGCGGGCCGTGGTGCGGTAGGTGCCGCCGTGGTCGTCACCGGTGCGCTGCAGGAACCCCGAGTCGGTGAGGAAGGCCGCCGCCTTGCCGACGATGCCCGTGGTAGAACCTGCGAGGCGACGGGCGTCCTTGGTGGCGCCGGTCGCGCTACGTCTGGCCCAGATCCGCCAGGCGGCCTCCAGTCCGGGCGCGTCGGTCGCCGGGTCGGTGTTGTCGCCCTGCTCCTCGGCGCGCTCCTCCAGGCGGCGGCAGGCCTGCCGTACGAAGGCGTCGACGCCGTTGACGGTGATCCGGCCGATGTAGGAGTCGTCGGCGAGGTCCTCCGGGCGAGGGAACGCCAGCGCGGCCACGGCGAGATGGGCCAGTCCGTGCAGGAACCGGTCTCCCGAGTCGGCGGCGGTGCGACGCGCGTAGTCGCCCATGCGGACGGCGAACACCGAGTCCTCGGCGGCCGTCACGGCCATCCCCGCGCGCGGGGACACCTCCAGCACGACGAGTCCGAGACCGGCGGCGACGGCGTCCGCGAGTCGCGCGAACGCCGGGTCGTCACGGTAGCGGCGCAGCAGCTCCGTGTACTCCTGGTCGCGCGCCGGCTGCAGCTTGGGCTGCAGCCCGAAGGCGACGAGCCGCGCCGCGTCGGCGGCGTCGGCGGGGGTGACGGCGGCGGAGGCCGAGGGGGCCGGGGCCTCGGTGTCACTCCACTCGACGTGCTCGCTCACGGTTTGGGCTCCTTGTCGCGCTCTTGTCCACTCATGCTGCTTCCGTCCGGTCCGCCGCCATCCCCACCGCGTCCAGCAGGGCGGTCCCGACGATCAGATCGGCCCCGCCGAAGTCCGGGTCGTCCAGCTCGGTGCCGTCGTCCACGGCGAACAGCAGCTTCTCCTCGCCCTGGCGGTACGCCGTACCCACGGCGGGACTGGCCGCGTGGATGGCCAACAGGGCGACCAGATAAGCCAGATCGAAGCCGCCGGAGTCCCGGGCCTCCGCCAGTAGACCGGACAGTCTCCGCGGCGCATCCGCAGGCAGATCCAGCAGCTCCTTGGCGGCAGCCAACTGCTCCTCGCTGAACCGGCTGTCGTCCGGCGTCGCGATCAGGTCGGGCTCGGGCATCTCCGCGCCCAGGTGCTCCCGCTCCACCGGTGGCGTCAGCAGTATGTCGACGAGGTCGGCGACCCGCACCGACACCGGCGTACGCAACCCCGTGCCGTGGGTGAAGAACGCGTCCGTGATCCGGATCGCCCGCTCCAGGGGCAGCGGCAGCACGGGCGCGACCAGGTGGCCGTACAGGTCTATCCCGGAGGTCGTGGTGGGTGTGGCGAAGGCCTGCCGGTCCTGTTCGGCGCGGAACAGGGGGCCGGCCTCCAGCAGGCGCGACTGGAGCTGGGTGTGCCGCCGGATGCAGTCCTTGACGATGTCCACCAGCTCGGCGGCGCGCCGCTTGTGCTCGGGTTCCTCGGTCTCGTCGCGGGCCTTGCGGATGTTGGTGAGGATCGCGTTCTCGTGGCGGTACCGGTCGGCCACGTGGTCGAGGGCCTCGGCGATCATGTCGGGTACGGCGTTGAGCCAGTCGACCGCGCGGACGTTGCGCCGGGTGGCCTCCAGGGCGCGGCGCAGGGTCTCCGAGTACTGCACGGTGCGGTAGCGGGCCTGCTCGGCGGCGAGCTGGGCGTCGGCGAGGCGGCCGCGGTTGATCAGCACCTCCAGCTTGACCTCGGCGGCGATCTGCGCGCTGGTGACATCGGTGTCCAACGCGCCGACCAGGACGTTGACCGCCTCGTCCGTCGTGCGGAGGTAGACGGTTCCGCCGGGGCCGGGGACCTCCTCGATCAGCTTGAAGTCGTAGTCACGGCGGACATAGGTGCCGTCCGGCGTGAACGTGCCGTACACCGCGCGGAAGCCGCGGTCCACGCTGCCGACGTTGATCAGGTTCTCCAGCACCCAGCGGGCCACGCGCTCGTGCTCGGCGACGGGCCGGTGCGGGGCCTGGGCGGCGATGCGCGGGATGAGCCGGGCCACGATCTGCTCGTGGTCGGCGCCCGTGTCGAAGTCCATGTTCAGCGTGACCAGGTCGATGGCGGCCAGGGCCACCTCGGCCATGCCGTACACCGAGTACTCGCCGGCCAGGTTGGCCTTACGCGCGTCGAGGTCGTGCAGCGGCGCCGTGCAGGCGAGCGCACGCAGCCGACGCGCCAGCCCCTCGTCGGCGGCCGGGCCCGGTGCCGGGCGCGGCCCCGCGCTGAGCTGGGGCGGAACGCTGTCCGTCGATGCAGGCGAAGTCACGGTGCACAGACTAGGTCCTCGGTCTGACAACGACCCAAACGACGCAGAAGCGACGGCCGTCACAGAGGCTCAAGACGCGTCGGCGCCGTCCTCGCCGACCCGCCGCCGGTACACCTCGAGGATCCGCTCCAGCGAGCCCGCGAGGTAGGTCTCCAGCAGCCGCTCGGCCCCGCGCCGGTCCCCGTCCTGCAACGCCTGCAGGATCTGGCGGTTGCGCGCGAGGTAGGGCTCGTGCAGCCGGCGCGGGTCGTCCACGACGTGGAAGGCGAGCCGCAGCTCGGCGAAGACGCTGCGCATCAGCTCGTCGGTGCGTTCGCTGCCCGCCAGCGCGACCAGCTCCCGGTGGAAGTGGATGTTGGCCGTACCCAGTGCTTTCCAGTCATTCTCGTGGGTGGCCAGCTGCCCCTCGGTGACGGCGGCGGCCAGGCCGTCGAGCCCGTACGGCGGCTCGCCGAGGCCCCGGACGACCGCGCACTCGACCAGGGCCCGGGTGCGGTAGATGTCCTCGACGTCCTGCACGGTCAGGACCCGGACGAAGACCCCGCGGTTGAGTTCGTGGACGAGCAGACGCTCGTGGGTGAGCAGCCGGAACGCCTCGCGCAGGGTGTTGCGGGAGACCCCGAGCGCGCCGCCGATGGCGTCCTCGGACAGGCGGGTGCCCGGCGGGAAATAGCCCTCCGCGATACGGCTGCGGAGGATGTCGGAGACCCGCTCGGCCGTGCTGGTGCGCCCCAGGAGGGCGCGGTCGTCGGCCAGTCCCGTCAGCTGCTCTGCCATGCCCGGAATTCAATCGCAGACCCCGGAACGAAACAACGTGGGTATTGAAGGATCGTTGAACAATCCTCTACGGTGCTCCGCACGACACAGCTTCGGCACGGCACAGCTTCCGCACGGCACTGCTCAGTTCCCCGCACCCTCCGTCCCCTCTCTGCGAGGTGCCCATGAGCACGACCCCTCCGCCTCGGTCCGTGACCGCAGGCGCACGACCGGCACAGGGTGAACGCGCCGCCGAGGACAGCGCGTTCGGCTGGCTGCACGCCCTCGGCCCACGCGGCCGGCGCGCGTTCGCCGGTGCTTTCGGCGGATATGCCCTGGATTCCTACGACTACTTCACGCTGCCGCTGAGCATGGTGGCGCTCGCCGCGTACTTCGGCCTGGACAGCGGCCAGACCGGCCTGTTCACCACCGTCACGCTGGTGGTCTCCGCGATCGGCGGTGCCGTGGCAGGCGTGATCGCGGACCGCGTGGGCCGGGTCCGGGCCCTGATGATCACCGTGATCACGTACGCCGTCTTCACCGTGGCCTGCGGCTTCGCGCCGAACTACGAGACCCTGCTGGTCTTCCGCGCTCTGCAGGGCCTGGGCTTCGGCGGCGAGTGGGCGGTCGGGGCGATCCTGGTCGCCGAGTACGCGAGCGCGAAGCACCGGGGTCGTACGCTCGGCGCGGTCCAGAGTTCCTGGGCGGTCGGCTGGGCGCTGGCCGCGATCGTCTACACGCTGGTGTTCTCCTTCGCCGGCGACGACCTGGCCTGGCGCATCATGTTCTGGACCGGGGCGCTGCCCGCGCTGCTCGTGGTGTGGCTGCGCCGCCGAGTGCACGACGCGCCCGAGGCCATCGCGGCCCGCGAACAGAGCCCGCAGCGCGGCTCGTTCACGGCGATCTTCCGGCCCGGTACGGACGGCGAGCCCGGCCTGCTGCGCACGACGGTCTTCGCGGGCCTGCTGTCCACCGGCGTGCAGGGCGGCTACTACACGCTGGCGACCTGGGTGCCGACGTACCTGAAGACCGAACGCGGCCTGTCCGTCGTCGGCACCGGCGGCTATCTGACCTTCCTGATCTCCGGCGCCTTCCTCGGCTACCTGACCGGCGGCCACCTCACCGACCGGCTCGGCCGGCGCCGCAACATCTGGCTGTTCGCGCTGCTCTCGGCCGTGTGCATCCTCGCGTACACGAACATCCCGCACGGCGCCAACACCCTGCTGCTGGTGCTCGGTTTCCCGCTCGGCTTCTGCATGTCGGCGATCTTCAGCGGCTTCGGCTCCTACCTGAGCGAGCTGTACCCGACGGCGGTGCGGGGCACCGGGCAGGGCTTCACGTACAACACGGGCCGCGCGGTGGGCGCGGTGTTCCCGACCCTGGTGGGCTTCCTGGCCGACAGCTGGGGCGTGGGCGGTGCGCTGGTCTTCGGCGCGATCGGCTACGGCCTCGCGGCCCTGGCGCTGCTCGGGCTGCCGGAGACGCGCGGGAAGGAGCTGGCGTGACGCGGCTGAACCGTACCGAGGACCGGCCCGTGACCGTCGTCGACGAGCACGCGCACGCGTGGAGCGCGAGAACGGCACGGGCCCGCTTCCGGGAGGGCCTGGCCGGCCCCACGGCAGGCGTCGCGGCCGGCAACACACAGGCGAACCTGATCGCGGTGCCGGCCGACTGGGCGTACGACATGCTGCTCTTCTGCCAGCGCAACCCGAAGCCGTGTCCGGTGCTGGACGTCACGGACGCGGGCGCCACCGCCACCGTCCTCGCGGAGGGCGCGGACCTGCGCACCGACCTGCCGCGCTACCGCGTGTGGCAGGACGGCGAGCTGGTCGAGGAGCCGACGGACGTGCGCGCGCACTGGCGGGACGACCTGGTGTCGTTCCTGCTCGGCTGCAGCTTCACCTTCGAGTGGGCGCTGGCCGGGGCAGGCGTCCCGATCCGGCACGTCGAGCAGGGCCGCAACGTGCCGATGTACGTGACCGGCAGACAGTGCCGCCCGGCGGGCCGGCTGCGCGGCCCGATGGTGGTGTCCATGCGCCCGGTGCCGCCGGAGCACCTGCGCGCCGCGATCCGGGAGAGCAGCCTGCTGCCGGCCGTGCACGGCGGCCCCGTGCACTGCGGCGATCCCGCGGCTCTCGGCATCGAGGACCTCGGCCGGCCCGACTTCGGCGATCCGGTGGACGCCGCTCCCGACGACATCCCGGTGTTCTGGGCGTGCGGGGTGACCCCGCAGGCGGCGGTGATGGCCTCGCGGCCGCCGTTCGCCATCACCCACGCACCGGGCCAGATGTTCCTGACCGACGCCCGCGACGAGCAGTACCGCGTGGTCGGCGTCGACTGACACCGCCGAACAGCACACGACACGAGGACCGGAGACACGGAAGACCATGAGCGCGATCGATCTGAACGCCGACCTCGGCGAGGGCTTCGGCCGCTGGCGGCTGACCGACGACGAACAGCTGCTGTCCGTCGTCACCAGCGCCAACGTGGCCTGCGGGTTCCACGCCGGGGACGCGGCCACCATGCGTCGGGTGTGCGAGCTGGCCGCCGCGCGCGGGGTGACGATCGGCGCGCAGGTCTCCTACCGGGACCTCGCCGGGTTCGGGCGGCGCGCGATGGACGTGCCGCCCGCCGAACTGGCGGCCGAAGTGGCCTACCAGATCGGTGCCCTGGAGGTGTTCGCGCGGGCGGCGGGCGCGCGTGTGGCGTACGTCAAGCCGCACGGCGCGCTCTACAACCGGGTCGTGCACGACGAGGAGCAGGCCGCGGCCGTGGTCGAGGGCGTCCTCCTGGCCGACCGTTCGCTGCCGGTGCTCGGGCTGCCCGGCTCGCGTGTCCTGGAGCTGGCCGCCAAGGCGGGCCTGCCGGCCGTCACGGAGGCGTTCGCCGACCGCGCCTACACCGACGAGGGCACGCTGGTGCCGCGTGACCGGGACGGCGCCGTGGTGACCGATCCGGACGCCGTCGTGGAGCGCTCGGTGAGCCTCGCGCGCTCCGGCGCGGTGGTGGCGCACTCCGGCACGCGCATCCAGGTACGCGCCCGTTCGCTGTGCCTGCACGGCGACACGCCAGGCGCGGTGGAGCTGGCGCGCCGGGTGCGTGAGCGGCTGGTGGCGGCGGGCGTGCGGGTGGAGGCCTTCGTATGAGGGCCCTTCCCGTCGGTGATGACGCCCTGCTGGTGGAGGTCGCCTCGGGCGAGCAGGCGCAGGCCCTGCACGCGGAGCTGCTGCGCCGCCGTGCGGAGGGCTCGCTGGCCGTCCGCGAGATCGTCCCGGCAGCCCGTACGGTCCTGCTCGACGGCCTGGCCGACCCGGTCCGTTGGGCATCCGAACTGACCTCCTCCGAGGTGCCCCCCGCTCCCCCGCGCGCGCGGGAGCTGATCGAGCTGCCCGTGCGCTACGACGGCCCGGACCTCGCCGAGGTCGCCGCCCACTGGAAGGTGTCCGAGCGCGAGGTGGCCCGGATCCACGCGGGCACCGAGTTCACCGTGGCCTTCTGCGGGTTCGCGCCCGGCTTCGGCTACCTCACCGGGCTGCCCGCCCGCTACGACGTCCCGCGCCGGGCCACCCCGCGCACGGCGGTACCGGCCGGTGCCGTGGCGCTGGCGGGGCCGTACACGGGTGTGTACCCGCGTTCCTCGCCGGGCGGCTGGCAGCTGATCGGCACGGCGGAGGCGGTGCTGTGGGACCACGCGCGCGCACCGGCCGCGTTGCTCTCGCCGGGCGCGCGCGTGCGCTTCGTACCGGTGGGGGACGCATGACAGCCCACGCGCGCGTGTGCCTCGTACCGGTGGAGGACGCATGACACCCCCCGCGCGCATGCGCCTCGTACCAGGAGCGGGCGCATGACCGACCGTGCGCTCGTCGTCGTGCGGGCCGGGGCGCTGACCACCGTGCAGGACCGCGGACGGCCCGGGTACGCGCACCTCGGCGTGCCCCGCTCCGGAGCGCTCGACCCGCGCGCGGCGTCACTCGTCAACCGGCTGGCCGGCAATCCGCCGGACGCGGCCGTCCTGGAGACCACGCTCAACGGCTGTGCCCTGCACCCTCGTTCGACGGTGACTGTGGCGGTCGGGGGCGCACCCTGTCCGGTCACCGTGGACGGCCGCCCGGCGGCCTGGGGCACCCCGGTCGTCGTGCCCGCCGGTGCCCTGCTGGAGGTGGGGGCGGCCGCGGCCGGGGTACGCGCCTATGTGGCCGTGTCCGGCGGCATCGCCGTGGAGCCGGTCCTCGGCAGCCGTGCCACCGACCTGCTGTCCGGCCTCGGCCCCGCACCCCTCACGGACGGCACGGTGCTGCCACTGGGCACCCCGGCCGACCCTCCCGCGCGCGTGGACGCCGTCCCGCACCCGTGTCCGCCGGCCGAACTCGTACTCCGGGTGACGCTCGGCCCGCGCGACGACTGGTTCACGGCGCGCGCGGTCCGGGATCTCACCACGCGCGCGTACCGGGTGTCCTCCGCGAGCAACCGGATCGGCCTGCGCACCGAGGGGCCCGCCCTGGAGCGGGCCCGGACCGGTGAACTCCCCAGTGAGGGCATGGTGCTCGGCGCGGTCCAGGTACCGCCGGACGGCCGTCCGGTGGTGTTCCTGGCCGACCATCCGACCACCGGCGGCTACCCGGTGATCGCGGTGGTCCGCGCCGCCGATCTCCCGGCGGCCGCGCAGGCGGTCCCGGGCACCCCGGTGCGGTTCGTGGCGGTACGGCGCCGCTGAGCCTCGGCGTCGGCACCGCCGGCATCCGGCTGCTCCGCCCTCGACAGCGCGGCCAGCGCCTCGGACACCGCGGCGGAGGCGTTCAGGTCGAGGCGGGCGCTGGTACCCCGCGCGCGGTGACGCACTTCGTCGGCGGCCAGCCGCAGCAGCTGCGGCAGCAGATCGTTGCAGCGCCGGACCACCCAGGTGGTACCTGCGGTGGCGAGCCACAACAGGCTCGCCGAGCGGGTCGGAGCGGGGAACTCCGGCTCGGGTGACGGCGGCGCGCCGGTGGCCCGGCCCGCCGCGGTGAGCAGGGCGTGGAAGTGCACGGCGAGCCGCCGGTGCCCGCGCTCGCCCGGATGCAGCCGGTCCGCGCTCCACAGGGCGCGGTCGGTGACCCAGGTGCCCTCGGCGGCGTGCAGGTGGACGGCCCCGTACCGGTCGGACAGTTCGTGGACGACCGCGTTGACCGCCCGCTGCCGGCGGGCCAGCGGGCGGGCGAGGGCGCCCGGGAGGCCCAGCATCGCGCCGGGGTCGGGCAGGCAGGCGGTGAGCAGCGTGGCGCCCTGGGCGGTGAAGGCCGCGTACACCTGGTCGAGCCGGGTGGCCACGGCGTGGATGTCGAAGGTGTGGCGCAGCGTGTCGTTGACGCCGATCACCACGGACGCCACGTCCGGGCGCAGTTCGAGACCGGCCGGTGTCTGCCGTTCCAGCACGTCCCGTGTCTGCGCCCCGCTGACGGCGAGGTTCGTGAACTGCACCTGCCCGGCGTCCTCGGCGAGGCCGCCGGCCAGCAGCGCCGCCCAGCCCCGCCAGCCGTCCCCGGCGGGGTCGCCCACGCCCTCGGTGAGCGAGTCCCCGAGGGCCACGAAGCGGACGGATCTCATGCCACGCCCTCCCGGGCAGCGGGCCGGGCCGGGGCGTCCGCGCGCCGGAGCACCTGGGCGTCGTGCGCCGCGAGGAACGCCTTCACCGCCGTTCCCCAGCCGAAGCACTCCGCACGCGCGCGTGCGGCCTCCCGTCGCTCGGGCTCGGAGCGGGACAGGAGCAGCTCCACGGCGTCCGCGAACGCGTCCGCGCGATCGGCCGCCGCCGCCCCCGCGGACCCGATCACCTCGGGCAGCGCCGACGACGCGCTCGCCACCACGGGCGTCCCGCACGCCAGGCCCTCCAGGGCGGCCAGCCCGAAGGTCTCGGCGGGCCCGGGCGCCAGGCACACGTCGGCGGACGCCTGGAGCGCGCCGAGCACGGCCCGGTCGGCGACGTACCCGAGGAACGTCACCGGCAGCCCGCGCTCCCGCGCACGCTGCTCCAGCCGCGCCCGCAGCGGGCCGTCCCCGGCCACCACGAGCACCGCCCGCCGCCCGCGCCGCCGCAGCGCCTCCAGGGCGTCCAGGGCCGTGCCGGGCCGCTTCTCCACGGACAGCCGGGAGCACATCACGAGCAGCGCCTCGTCCCCGCGCGCGTGCCGGGCGCGCAGGGCCGGGTCGCGCAACGCGGGGTGGCGTTCCATCAGGTCGACACCGAGAGGGGCGCGTACGACGTTGCGCGCGCCGATCCGTACGAACTCGCGCTCGGCGAACTCCGTGGTGCACACGATCCGCGAGTAGACGTGCGCGGTACGGGTGTTGAGGGAGTCCGCGGTCCGGGCGGCGAGCTTCTCGGACAGGCCCCAGGTGCGCAGCACGCCGTCGGCGGTCTCGTGGGAGACCATCACGGCGGGTACGCGCGCGCGGCGTGCCCAGCGGCCGGTCCACCGCAGGGTGGTGCGGTCGGAGACCTCCAGGCGGTCCGGGGCCAGGTCCTCCAGGAGGGCGGCCACGCGCCGCTTGTCGGTCAGGACGCGGTAGCCGCCGGTGCCGGGCAGCACCGGTCCGGGCAGGGTGATGACCCGGCCCTGCTCCGTGTCGCGGTCGGTGTGCCGCTCGCCCGGCACGATGAGCACCGGCTCATGGCCGGCGGCCCGGAAACCCTTGCCCAGTTCGTGCAGGGCCGTGCGCAGGCCGCCGGAGGCCGGGGTGACGAAGTTGGCGAGCCGGACGATGCGCAGCGGTGCGCCGGTCATACCGCCACCGCCGTCTTCTTCCGTGCGGCGAGCACGTCCTCGTAGTGCGCGATCAGCTGGTCGCCGACGGCGGCCCAGGTGCGCCCCTCGACCATGGCCCGCCCGGCGGCGCCGTACGCGGCCAGCAGGCCCGGATCGGCGGCCAGGGTGCGTACCGCCTCCGTCACGGCGTCCGCGTCTCTCGGCGGGACGAGTAGTCCGGTGCGGCCGTGGGCGACCAGGTCGAGCGGGCCGCCGGCGGCGGGCGCCACCACCGGTACCCCGCTGGCCATGGCCTCCTGGACGGTCTGGCAGAAGGTCTCGAAGGGGCCGGTGTGCGCGAACAGGTCCAGCGAGGCGAAGATCCGGGCGAGGTCGTGGCCCGTGCGGCGGCCCAGGAAGACCGCGCCGGGCAGGGCCTCGTCCAGGTGGGGCCGGCTGGGGCCGTCGCCGACCACCACGACCCGTACGCCCTCCAGGCCGCAGACACCGGCCAGGAGTTCGACCTGCTTCTCGGGGGCGAGCCGGCCGACGTAGCCGACGATCAGCTCGCCGTTCGGGGCCAGTTCGCGACGCAACGCCTCATCGCGGTGCTCCGGCCGAAAACGGACGGTGTCCACACCGCGCGGCCACAGCCGTACCCGGGGCACGCCGTGCGCCTCCAGGTCGTGCATCGCTGCGCTGGACGGGGCGAGGGTGCGGTCGGCGGCGGAGTGCACGGAGCGGATCCGGCGCCAGGCGGCCGCCTCGCCGGCGCCCATGTACGTACGGGCGTAGCCGGCCAGGTCGGTCTGGTAGACGGCGACGGCGGGGATGCCGAAGCGGGCGGCGGCAGCCATGCCGCGCACGCCGAGGACGAAGGGACTGGCCAGGTGGACCACATCGGCGCGGTGCTCGGTGAGCGCAGCGGCAAGGCGCCTGCTGGGGAGGGCGACGCGGACCTGGGGGTAGCCGGGAAGGGGGAGAGAAGGGACACGGACGACGGGACACGGCGCCTCGAGGGCGTCGGCCTTGGTGCCGGGCGCGGGGGCCGGCGCGACGACGAGCGGGTGGTGGCCGCGATCCACGAGGTGCCGGGCGGTCTGGACCGCGCAGTGGGCGACGCCGTTCACATCGGGGGGAAAGCATTCGGTCACTATGACGACACGCATACGGGTGTTGTCGCCGCGCCGGACGTGGCCGCGTCAACGTCGATCTTTCCGGACGGGGAACGTCCCATGAGCGTTGGACTGCACACCCGAGCAGGTCAGCCGGCCGCCATGTCCGGCTGACCCGCGGGTCACCCGGTGTTCACCCGACGGGCGGTCTCCCGCCCGTCCCGTATGCGTGCGACGGCGCTCGGCTCTGCGTACTACGGCGCTCGGCCCCGCGTGCGAGGGTGCTCGGTCATGCGTGCGAGGTGCGCGGTGAGGTCACATGGCCTGTGCGTCCGGTCCGAAGCGGCTGCGGACCGCCGTCTGTACCTCGTCCTCCTCGGCCGGGTCGGCGGCGAGGCGGCGGAGTCGCTCGACGACCCGGGCGTCACCGGTCTCGGCGTGCCGGGCGGCGATCTCCCGGGTGGTCTCCTCGCAGTCCCACAGGCATTCGACGGCGAAGCCGGCGGCGAAGGAGGGGTCGGTGGCGGCCAGGGCGCGGGCGGCGCGGCCGCGGAGGTGGGAGGAGGCCGTCTCGCGGTAGATGTGGCGCAGCACGGGCGCCGCGCAGGCGATGCCCAGGCGTCCGGTGCCGTCCACCAGGGTCCACAGGGTGGGCGCGTCGGGGCCCTCGCCGCGTACGGCCTCGCGCAGGGCGCCGAGGACGAGGTCGCTGTCCTGGGCTCCGCCGCGGCAGGCGAGCATGCGGCCGGCGGCGGCTCCGAGGGCGTCGGGGCGCTGGGCCCAGCCGCGCGCGCGGTCGACGGCGGCGATGCTGCGCATCCGTTCGAAGGCGTCGACGGCGGCTTCCACGACGACCGTCGGTCCGTCGGCGACGGCGGCCTCGATCAGGTCGAGGGCGTCGGGGTCGTTGCTGTCGGCCAGGTAGCGCAGCGCCGTGCAGCGGGCACCGTCGATGCCGTTCCGCGCGGCCTGGAGGATCTCCGGCCGGTCCTCGGGGCCGGCCACGGCGACCAGGCAGCGGGCGGCCGGGACGTGCAGGGCGGCACCGCGTTCGATGCCCTGCTGGGCCCATTCGAAGACGGCTCGCACGCTCCACCCGGGGCGGGGCCCGGTGGGCCGCATCTGGCGCTGCCAGCGGTCGAAGCAGCCGGCTTCCTGGGCGGCACGCACGCGTGTGGCGATCGATTCGCGGGGATCCTCGGCCCACAGTCGCCAGGGCCTCGGCTCGAAGGCGTCGCGCACGGCGGCGGCCAGTTCGGCCTCGCCCTCGGGGTCGGTGGGGAAGCGGGCCAGGACCGGGGCGGCGAGGGCGCGCAGGCCCGCGTCGTCGTCCCTGAGGGCCAGCTCGTCCAGGGCCCAGGCCCAGCTGGACCCGTGGGCGGCGTACCTGCGCAGCAGTGCGAGCGCGTCGCGCCTGCCGTAGGAGGCGAGGTGCCCGAGGACCGCCAGGGCGAGGCCGGTGCGGGACTCGTCGGTGTCGAGGACGTCCTCGGGGTCGAAGAGGTGCGCCTCGATGGCGTCCAGCTCGCCGTTCAGGTCGAGGTAGAGCCGGGCGTAGTAGAGGGAGCGGTTCTCCACCTGCCAGTCGTGGCGGGGGTCGCGCAGCACACAGTGGTTCAGGGCCGCGAGCGCCTCCGCGCGCGGGGCGGTGAGCGCGTGCAGCGTGCCGTCGCCGCGGCCGCGCTGGAGCAGGCCGAGCAGCGTACCGCTGGGCGCTATGACCGGATCGAACATGGGAAACAGCCTCACATCAAGCGTCGACGCAACCGGGAAACACGCACTACCTGGCCGCGTGACACAACGTCGGAGCGCCCGCCGTCTCTTGCTTGCTGTAGACCATTTCTCTCTGCCTCTCGTCGGTGGCCCATGCGGACCGCATCACGGTCCGCGCGGTGCGGCAACACCTGCCCAGCCATCGCGTCCGTGAATCACGTCGTCATGATGACCCGCGGTGTGTGCTGCCGCGACCGTATTTCCGGCGGCCCTGTACCGCCTCCCCCGTTTTCTGTGTCGTACCTGGTCAGGACGTCCGCATCAGTGTGCGCCGAACAGTTCCAGGAGTTCCGTCTTGCCGAACATGCGTGCCGTGTCCACGGCCGAGGGAGTGCCCGCGGCGGGATCGGCGCCGCCCTCCAGGAGGGCCTTGATCACTTCCGTCTCACCCTTGAAGACGGCCCCCGCGAGCGGGGTCTGGCCTCGGTCGTTGATCCGGTCCGCGTCCGCACCCCGGGCGAGCAGGGCGCGCACCGCCTCGGCGTGACCGTGGTAGGCGGCGAGCATCACGAGGGAGTCGCCGCGGTCGTTGGTGAGGTTGGCCGGAACGCCCTTGTCGACGTACGCCACCAGTTCCTCGGTCTGCCCCTGCCGGGCCAGATCGAAGATCTTGGTCGCCAGCTCCACGACCTCGGGGTCGGGGGCTTCGCTCATCGGCCGGACCGCCTCTCGTTACAACCATTCAGGTGAATCGCAAGGGTACTGGCTCGCGCCTCACATGACCCGATGTGCCCGAGGTAAAGATCACTGCAGACCCCACCGGACGCAAGCGCCCTGCTCAACCGGCCTACGACGGCTCCGCCACCTGGGGGAAATGAGGTGAATTTCACTCAGTTGCACCTTTTATCGTATAGATACATCCTGTGATCCTGGAAGTACTCATGGTGACTGTCCCCTCTCGACACCAGGAGACCTCAAATGATCCTCTCCCTGTCAGGCGTGCTCCTGCTCGGCATCATCGTCTTTCTCTTCTTCCGGAAGGACGGGCTCAAGGGCTCGCACGCCGCCGTCTCGGCCCTGTTCGGCTTCTACCTGTCGAGCACGGCCATCGCCCCCAGCATCAAGGCAGGTGGCGAGAGCCTGGCGAGCCTCCTCGGCGGCATCAAGTTCTGACGCTCCCTCTCCCGCCCGTACGCACCATCAGGAGACAGCAGTGGCCCGGCGCCCTCTCCCCCGCATTCTGAGCAAAGACAGCGCACAGATCGCCCGGACGCAGATCGCCCGGAGCCGGGAGCTGGCCCGGACGGCGGCCGACAGCGCCACCGATGTCCTCCACCCGCTGATCACCATCTCGCGCGGGCTGCGCCGGCTGGCCTCGGCCGGACGGCGCAGGTTTGCCGAGACGCCCAAGGACAAGCGTGGGCCGCTGCTGTTCCTGGCGGCCTCCGTGGTCCTGTTCGTGGCGCTGGTGCCGTACGGACCGCTGCTCGCCGCCATCACCCTGATGGCGGCGGCGGCCTGGCAGGGCCGCGACCGCACCCCTTCGGCCCCCGAAGGGCCGGACGAATCGCAGAGCGAGCGGCTCCAGTCCCTGTACGAGGCGCTGGTGCCGTACTTCTCCACCGCCGAGGACCCGGCGCCGCTGTACGCGCACGGCGGAGAGTGGGAGAAGGCCTTCGACACCCACGAGTTCGACGACGACGGGCGCCTCGGTCATCTCGTGATCCGCTACCCCGCGTACTTTCCGGACGGCGAGCCCGTGGCCCGCGCGCGGATCGAGCAACTGCTCAGCGCGAAGGCCGGGCGGGGCCGCGAGTACCACTTCGAGTGGGACGAGGCGGGCAACCGGTTGACGGTGACCGTCCTCGCCCCACTGCCCACCGACATCGCCGCCCAGCGCTTCGTCACCGCGCCGGGCGAGACCGTGCTCGGGTTCACCGATCCGAGTGAGGTCCAGCGGACGCTCCCCCTCTCCTACGGAGAGGAACAGCGCGACGTCCCGCCGGTCGTCTGGCGCACCGGCATCCGCTCGACCGAGCCGCACCTGCTGGCCATGGGCCACCCCGGCAGCGGCACCTCGACCCTGCTGCGCTCGATCGCCCTGCAGGCGCTCCAGTACGGCGACGTACTGATCGTCGACGGCGGCGGCACCGGCGAGTACGCCTGCCTGATCGGCCGGGACGGGGTGCTGGCCGTGGAGTGCGCGCCGGCCGGGGCCCTGGCCAGCCTGGAGTGGGCCGCGCAGGAGACCGAGCGGCGGCTCATCGCCATCAACCGGGCCCGGCAGGCGGGCGACCCGCCGCCCGAGGACACCCGGCGCCCGCTGTGGATCCTGCTGGACCGGCCGACCGTCTTCACCCACCTCACCGCCGCGGACGGCCGCAAGGACCCGCAGGCCCTCCTCCAGATGCCGTTGCGGCACGGCCGCGCGGCGAACGTGACCGTGGCGGTGGCCGAACAGTTCGACAGCGCGGATGCGTTGAGCGAGGGGGTACGGCAGCACACGCGCGCGCGGGTCGTACTGGGGCCTGCCGCGCCTGCGCAGGTGCAGGCGGTGCTCGGGGTGCCGGCGCACACGACGTCGCCGGCTCAGGTGCCGCCGGGGCGGGGGTATGCGCGACTGGGGTCGGGGCCGGTGCATCGGCTTCAGGTGCCGTCGACTCCGGATCCCTACGACGACGCGACCACGGACGCCGATCGGCAGGCGGTGCTGGAGTTGCTGCCGCCGCGGACGACTCCCGTCGAGGCGGAAGCGTTGGCTACGGGGGCTGTGGCTGCCGAGAGTTCGTGAGCGGCCGTCGGCTGCGGCTGGGCGGGGGTGCGTGTCGCTCGCCCGCGCCGGCGGGGTGCCGCTGCGCTCACCCGTGCCGCCCCAAGCGGCACGACTGCCCGCAGCTACGGGCGGAGCCAACTACCCAGGGGCTACGCCACAAACGTGCGCGGCGCCTCCGTGCCCCCAGTCGCCCCCGTCTCCACCAAGCGCGCCGCCGCAGCCAAACGGGCCGCCGCCTCCTCCGCCACCGCTCCGCCGACCGTGAACGGGAGGCGGACGTAGCCCTCGAAGGCGCCGTCGACGCCGAAGCGGGGGCCGGAGGGGACGCGGACGCCGACCCGCTCCCCCGCTTCGGCCAGCCTCGAACCCGAGAGGCCACCGGCGCGGACCCAGAGGGTCAGGCCACCCTTCGGGATCTCGAACTCCCAGTCGGGCAGCTCTCGGCGCACCGCGGCCACCAGGGCGTCCCGGTTCTCGCGGGCCTGAGCCCGCCGCAGGTCGACGGCCTGCTCCCAACCTCCCGTGCTGAACAGCCAGTTCACGGCCAGCTGCTCCAGGACAGGGGTGCCGAGGTCGGCGTACGCGCGCGCGGCGACCAGGCTGCGGATCACGTCCGGGGCGGCCCGCACCCAGCCGATCCGCATGCCGGCCCAGAAAGCCTTGCTGGCCGAGCCGACCGTGATGACGGTCGAGCCCGCCGGGTCGAAGCTGCAGACCGGGCGCGGCATCCCGCCCTCGTCGAACGACTCGTCGAGCCACAGCTCGGTCATCGTCTCGTCGGCCACGAGGACGGTCCCGGCCGAGCGGGCCGCGTCCACCAGCCGACGCCGCTGGTCCTCGTCGGCGAGCGCGCCGGTCGGGTTGTGGAAGTCGGCGACGACGTAGGCGAGCCGGGGCGCGGCCTCGCGCAGGACCTGGCGCCAGCGGTCCATGTCCCAGCCGGTCAGCCCCTCGGCCATGGCGACGGGCACGAGTCGCGCACCCGCCTCCCGCATCAGCTGGAGGATGTTGGCGTAGGACGGCGACTCGACGGCGATGCGTTCACCGCGGCCCGCGAAGAGATGGCAGATCGCGTCCATGGCACCCATCGCGCCGGTCGTCACCATGATCTGCTCGGGCATGGTGGGGATCCCGCGCGCGGTGTAGCGCTCGGCGATCATCGCGCGCAGGGCCGGCAGCCCGGCCGGGTAGTCGCCGTGTGTGTGGGCGTACGGCGGCAGTTCCTCCAGCGCTCCCTGCACGGCACGGGTGAGCCACGGCTCCGGGGCCGGCAGCGAGGCGCAGCCCAGGTCGATCACCGAGCCGAGGGCCTCCGGGGGCAGGGGTTCCAGTCCGCGTGCCGGAAGCGGGTTGCCGGCCGGTACGGCGGTCCAGCTGCCGGCGCCACGCCGGGACTCCAGGAAGCCCTCGGCGCGCAGCGCCTCGTAGGCGGCGGCGACCGTGGTGCGGCTGACGGACAGGGCGAGGGCCAGCTCGCGCTCGGCGGGCAGGCGGGCGGCCACGGGGACGCGACCTTCGAGCACCAGGAGCCTGATGCCGTCGGCCAGGGAACGGTAGGCGGGCGGTCGACGCGTGCCGGGGCCGGCCGGGCGGTCCTGCTGGGAGGTGAGCAGCCGGGCGAGCTGCGCGGCCCCCACCGCTGAGGTCCACTGCGCCATGACGATCAGTCCACCTTCCCCGAATTGGCCATGGATCGGTTTTCATCCCAAGCCACAGAGTGACATGCATCAGGCCACCATCACCACCCAGGGGGGTATTTCGTGTCCACTCCCGGTCGTCTCGGACGACGCTTGTTCCAGCTCTACGTGGGTCTCGCGCTCTACGGCGCGAGTTCCGCGCTTCTCGTGGCGGCGGGTCTGGGCCTGGAGCCCTGGGGCGTGCTGCACCAGGGACTCGCGGAACTCACCGGGATGACCATCGGTGTGGTGTCGATCATCGTCGGGGCGGCGGTGCTGCTCCTGTGGATCCCGTTGCGCCAGCGGCCCGGCCTCGGCACGGTCTCCAACGTGTTCGTCGTCGGCCTGGCCATGGACGGCACCCTCGCCCTGGTCCCGGACGTGCACAGCCTCGCCGCACGGATCCCGATGCTGGTGGCCGGCATCGTACTGAACGGCGTGGCGACCGGCCTGTACATCGCGGCGAGCTTCGGGCCGGGCCCGCGCGACGGTCTCATGACCGGGCTGCACCGGCGCACCGGCCGCTCGATCCGGCTGATGCGGACGGCGATCGAGGTCACGGTGGTGGCCACCGGCTTCGCACTGGGCGGCACCATCGGTGTCGGCACCCTGCTGTACGCGCTGTCCATCGGCCCGCTCGCCCAGTTCTTCCTGCGCGTCTTCGCCGCCCCTTCGGCACCGGGGCGAAGCACAATCGTTGCCACCGGGCAACCGGAAGGCGCGATACTGCGTCCGTGACCACCGCGATACGCCACCCCTATCTCGACCACCCCGGCCCGATCGCCTTCGCCCACCGCGGCGGGGCGGCCGACGGGCTGGAGAACACCGTGGCGCAGTTCCAGCGCGCGGTCGACCTGGGCTACCGGTACATCGAGACCGACGTCCACACGACGGCGGACGGCAAGCTCGTCGCCTTCCACGACTCCACGCTCGACCGGGTCACCGACGGCGCGGGCCGCATCGCGGAGCTGCCGTGGCAGGACGTACGGGACGCGCGCGTGGGCGGGCAGGAGCCCGTACCGCTCTTCGAGGAGCTGCTGGAGACCTTCCCCGAGGTCCGCTGGAACGTGGACCTGAAGGCGGAGCCGGCCCTGCGGCCCTTCCTGGCGCTGATCGAGCGCCTGGACGCCTGGGACCGGGTCTGCGTGGGCTCCTTCTCCGAGGCGCGGGTGCTGCGGGCACAGCGGCTGGCCGGTCCGCGCCTGGCCACCTCGTTCGGCACGCGCGGGGTGCTCAACCTGCGGTTGCGGTCCTGGGGGCTGCCGGCCGCGGTGCGCCGTTCCGCGGTCGCCGCGCAGGTGCCCGAGGCCCAGTCGGGCGTCCCGGTGGTCGACCAACGCTTCGTCCGCGCCGCCCACGCGCTCGGGCTGCAGGTGCACGTGTGGACGATCAACGAGCCGGAGCGGATGCACCGGCTCCTGGACCTGGGTGTCGATGGCATCATGACCGATCACATCGACACGTTGCGCAAGGTCATGGAGGACCGCGGCGTCTGGGTCTGACCGCCCGGCACGACCGGGCCGCGCCTTCGCACGGCACTTCAGCGGGGAAGCGAGGGCACGGGTGGGCACCGAGACCGTGCGGACACAGACGGCCGACGAGGCCGCGGGACTGCGGCGCGAGCAGCGCGGCTGGTACTTCTACGACTGGGCGTGCTCGGTCTACTCGACGAGCGTCCTGACCGTCTTCCTCGGTCCGTACCTCACCTCGGTCGCCGACAGGGCGGCCGATGCCGACGGCTATGTGCATCCACTGGGGGTGCCGGTCCGGGCCGGCTCCTTCTTCGCCTACTCGGTGTCCCTGTCGGTGATCGTGGCCGTCGTGCTGATGCCCCTGGTGGGCGCGGCGGCGGACCGCACCGGGCGGAAGAAACCGCTGCTCGCGGCGGCCGCGTACACGGGGGCGGCCGCGACGACGGGCATGTTCTTCCTGGACGGCGACCGCTACCTGCTCGGCGGAGTGCTCCTCGTCGTGGCCAACGCGGCGCAGTCCGTCGGCATGATGCTCTACAACTCCTACCTGCCGCAGATCGCCCCGCCCGAGCAGCGCGACGCGATCTCCTCCCGGGGCTGGGCCTTCGGCTACGCGGCGGGCTCGCTGGTCCTCGTGGCCAACCTGGTCCTGTACTCGGCACACGACTCCTTCGGCCTGACCGAGACGGCCGCGGTCCGGGTCTGTCTGGCCTCGGCCGGACTGTGGTGGGGCGCCTTCACGCTCGTACCGCTGCGCCGGCTGCGCGACCGGCACGCGCGCGTGGAGCGTGCCACGGCCCCCGGGCTGCGGCAGCTCGCGGCGACCGTCCGGGACATGCGCCGGCATCCGCTGACGCTCGCCTTCCTGCTGGCGTACCTCGTCTACAACGACGGCATCCAGACAGTGATCTCCCAGGCCTCGATCTACGGCTCCGAGGAGCTGGGACTCGGGCAGTCGACCCTCATCGGCGCGGTGCTGCTGGTCCAGGTGCTGGCCGTGGCGGGGGCGCTGGCGATGGGGCGGCTGGCCCGGACCTACGGGGCGAAGCGGACGATCCTCGGTTCACTGGTGGCCTGGACGGTCACGCTCGGGGCCGGCTACTTCCTGCCGGCCGGGGCCCCGGTGTGGTTCTTCGTGCTGGCGTCCGGGATCGGGCTGGTCCTCGGCGGCAGCCAGGCGCTGTCCCGGTCGCTGTTCTCGCATCTGGTGCCGCCGGGCAAGGAGGCCGAGTACTTCTCCGCGTACGAGATGAGCGACCGCGGGATGAGCTGGCTCGGCCCGCTGCTGTTCGGGGTGACGTACCAGCTGACCGGGAGCTACCGCTCCGCGATCATCTCGCTGGTGGCCTTCTTCGTCATCGGTTTCGTCCTGCTCGCCAGGGTTCCGGTACGGCGGGCGATCGGCGAGGCCGGCAACCCGATTCCGGAAAGGATCTAGGAACGATTTAGCGCTCGGCGCGAAAGGGCGGTAGTGTACGCGTTTGGCCTGCCAGGCGTACCGTTACTGCGCGTCAAAGATGCCGAAACGCTGGGTGACATCTGCTAGCAGATGTGACAAACCGGGCGCCTGTGGGTAGAACAAGGGGCGGCTACGACGGCGACGCATGACCCGGAACGGGACTCGGAACGGGAATCTTTACCGCCGACCGGACGTTGACCGGATGACGACGACAGCGACACCTGTCCTGTGGGCGACAAGCCCGGGAGGCACGATTCATGAGTGAGCGAGCTCTTCGCGGTACGCGCCTCGTAGTGACCAGCTACGAGACGGACCGCGGTATCGACCTGGCTCCGCGCCAGGCCGTGGAGTACGCATGTGAGAAGGGGCACCGCTTCGAGATGCCCTTCTCGGTCGAGGCGGAGATCCCGCCGGAGTGGGAGTGCAAGGTCTGCGGGGCCCAGGCACTCCTGGTGGACGGCGATGTCCCTGAAGAGAAGAAGGGCAAGCCCGCGCGTACCCACTGGGACATGCTGATGGAGCGGCGCACCCGTGAGGAGCTCGAAGAGGTCCTCGAGGAGCGCCTGGCGGTTCTGCGCTCGGGGGCGATGAACATCGCGGTTCACCCCAGGGACAGCCGCAAGAGCGCGTAACGCGAGACACACGAGTAACCGCGGGCGCCGTACGTGAAGACGTACAGCGCCCGCGGTTTCGTGCTGCCCGGACCCGGAGGGAGCCACACAGCCGAGTTCGGCTCAGCGAGTCAGCGGCGGCCACTGCTCCCCCGGCTCCCGGCCGGCGTCCTCCCTGATCACCTCGCCCTGCACCACCTTGCCGTCGGGCCGGTGGATGCGGGCCTGCTGGAAGGCGTCGCCCAGGGTGCCCGGGGCCGCCTTGCGCAGGCTCCTGTCGAGGGCGCGCTCCGCGAAGCGGCTCACGGCCTTCTGGACCGGCGGGAGCAGCAGGAGCAGACCGGCCGCGTCGGAGATCAGGCCCGGGATCATCAGCAGCAGGCCGCCGAGCATCATCAGGCCGTTGCCGCCGCCACGCGCCGGCGAGCCGCCGCGCTGCAGCGCCTCGTTCAGGTTCTGGAAGGCGCGCCGCCCCGCCCGCTTGATCACCACGGAGCCGGCGACGAAGCCCGCCACCAGGAGCAGGAACACGGTGAGGCCGCCCGCCGTACCGGCGACCTGGGTCAGCAGCCAGATCTCCACCACCAGCCACACGGCGATCCCCAGCGGCAGATACCTGCGCAGCCGGGAACGCCGGGGCCGGGCGGTGGGCGGAGAGATGGGAGCGCCAGTCGTCATGCTCCCAGTGTGCCTGGACGCGGCTCAGCGCGGGATAAGGGGAGGATCGGCCACAGCTGTGGAGCCGCGGAGAGACCCTAGGCCTGCTTGCCCTTGCCCGTGAGCTTGCCGACGCGGTCCCCGACGCCCCAGGCGGTGACCCGCCACAGTGCCTCGACGAGGATGTCCTTGCTCATCTTGGAGTCGCCGAGTTCGCGCTCCACGAAGGTGATGGGGACCTCGACCACGTGGTAACCGGCCTTGACCGCGCGGCGTGCCAGGTCGACCTGGAAGCAGTAGCCCTGCGAGGCGACCTCCTCCAGGCCCAGGCCCTCCAGGGTCTCGCGGCGGAAGGCGCGGTAGCCGCCGGTGATGTCGCGCAGCGGCAGGTCGAGGGCCAGGCGCGAGTAGAGGCTGCCGCCGCGGGAGATGAACTCGCGGGACTTCGGCCAGTTCACCACCCGGCCACCGGGCACCCAGCGCGAGCCGAGCACCAGGTCGGCGCCCTTGAGGGCGGTGAGCAGCCGGGGCAGCTCCTCGGGCTGGTGGGAGCCGTCGGCGTCCATCTCGACCAGCACGCCGTAGCCGTGCTCCAGGCCCCAGCGGAAGCCCGCGAGGTAGGCGGCGCCGAGGCCCTCCTTGCCCTTGCGGTGCAGTACCTGGACGTGGTCGTCCTCGGCGGCCAGCTCGTCGGCGAGCTTGCCCGTGCCGTCGGGGCTGTTGTCGTCCGCCACCAGGACGTGAGCCTCGGGGACGGCCTTGCGCACCCGGCCGACGATGGTCTTGATGTTCTCCGCCTCGTTGTAGGTCGGGATGATCACCAAGGCCGTGCCGAGCGGACCGAACTGCCTCCCCTGGGCCTTGGCCGCGAGGGTCCCGTCGCCGTCGTTCACTGCTGCCCCTTCATGTCGTACGCAGGCGTCCACCATAGTGGCCCCGGCCTGGGATGACGCGCCTGCTCGTTCGTACGCTGGTGTCGATTCCACAAGAGTGGGGTAAGAACGTACTTTTCGGCACCTCAGCCGGCGGCGGATGGGGGCCCGGCGCCCTTCGGGCCGACCTGGGACCCGCTGGCTGCGGGACGACCGAAAGCCGTTGTCTACTGAGCATCCGGGCCCCACCCGGGTCACACCTTGCCGACCGGCCGGAACGTTCCCTCGTCGGCGCGGGCGCTGAGCCTGGCTCCCAGTGACGGTGCCCCGGTGCGGCACACCGTCCCTGACCCAGCGGCGCTGCGACGAGTGCGCGAACACTCCCCGGTCGGGCGTCCGGTGGTGGACTCGGCCGAACCTACCGGCCCCCGGCCGTCGACTGTCAACAACCGTCTGACCTGCACCGATACCCTCCCGACGCAGGTGGAGGCGGAGGATGCGCAGGTCGGGCGACGCTGCGGCGGCGGACGATCACCGCCGCGCCACCCCGGGAGATCACTCGCCCGGCCGTACGAACACCGTCCGTCCGCCCACGACGGTGCGCAGGCAGACCGGCAGGTCACGGCCCGGTGTCAGGTCGGGCAGGCCGGGGGTGCCGGAGCGCGGGTCGGTCGACCAGCGGGCCACGCGGTCGTCGGGGGCCTGGACGATCAGTTCGTCGGTTCGCCAGACGGCGTAGTCGGCGGGCGCGCCGGGCACCAGGACGCCCGCGTCGTCGCGGCCGATGGCCCGCCAGCCGCCGCGCGTGTGCGCGGTGAACGCGGCGCGTACGGAGACCCGGTGCTCCGGGGTCCGGTGGAACGCGGCGGCGCGGACCGTGCCCCAGGGGTCGAGCGGGGTGACCGGGCTGTCGGAGCCGAACGCGAGGGGCACACCGGCGCGTAGCAGGGCGGCGAACGGGTTGAGGGTGCGAGCCCGCTCGGCGCCGAGACGCTGGGCGTACATGCCGTCCTCGCCGCCCCAGAGCGCGTCGAAGGCGGGCTGGACCGAGGCGATCAGGCCCAGCTCGGCGAAGGCGGCCACGGTCTCGGGGGTGAGCATCTCGGCGTGCTCGACACGGTGCCGGGCGGCCCGGACACGGGCGAGGCCGACCTTCTCGGCGGCGGCGCGCACGCCCTCCACGACCGCGTTCACGGCGGCGTCACCGATGGCGTGGAAGCCCGCCTGGAGCCCCGCCTCGGTGCAGGCGACGACATGGTCGGCGACGGCGTCGGCGTCCAGGTAGGCGGTGCCGGTGTGGCCCGCGTCGGAGTAGGGCTGGTGCAGGCAGGCGGTGTGCGAGCCGAGGGCCCCGTCCACGAAGAGGTCACCGGCGGCGCCGTGGGCGCCCAGTTCGCGGGCCTTGTCGGAATTCTCCTCGGCCCAGTAGCCGATCACCCGCGGTCCCGGCACCTCGGCGGCGAGCTTCAGCAGGTCGGTGAAGTCGTCCTCGGAGGAGATCTTCGGCCCGCCGCACTCGTGCACGGAGCCGATGCCGAGGGAGGCCGCGTGGGCGAGGGCGGTGCGCTGGGCCTCGGCGCGCTGGGCGGGGGTGATGGCGGCGAGGGCGGCTTCGCGCACGGCGTGGTGGTCGTCGGCGGTCAGCGGGCCGTCCACCGGGCCGAGACGGGGCACGAGGTCGAGCAGCGCCGAGGTGACGACCGCCGAGTGGACGTCGATGCGGGACAGGTACAGGGGGCGGCCGCCGGTGGCCGCGTCGAGTTCCGCGCGCGTGGGCGGGCGGCCGCCGGGCCAGCGGGCGGCGTCCCAGCCGTGCCCGAGCAGCACTCGGTCGTCCGGGCGGCCCGCGGCGAAGTCACGGACGAGCGCGAGGGCCGCCTCCAGGGACGGGGCGTCGGACAGGTCCAGGCCGGTCAGAGCGAGGCCCGTGGCGGTGGTGTGCACATGGGCGTCGGTGAAGGCCGGGGTGACCAGGGCGCCGTCGAGGTCGACCACCTCGTCCACGCCGTCGGCGAAGGCGTCGGCGGCGCCCTCGGAGCCGACCCAGGCGACCTGGCCGCGCTCCACCACCATCGCGGTGGCGAAGGGGTCGGCGGGGCTGTGAACCTCTCCGCGGCGCAGGAGGACGGTCTTGGGGTCGGCGGACTGCTCACTCATGCCCGACAGTCTCTCGCGTGCGCGGGAGACTTCGGGCACCGGGGCGGCCGGTTCAGATCTTCGGGGGACGCGCCTCGTAGGGGGTCGACAGCACGACGGTGGTGCGGGTGGAGACGCCGGCCAGGGTGCGCACCCGGGCGAGCAGCTCCTCCAGTTCGTGCGGGGTGGCCACACGCACCTTGAGGATGTAGTTCTCGTCGCCGGCGACGCTGTGGCAGGCCTCGATCTCGGGGACGCCGGCGAGGCGGTCCGAGATGTCGTCGGGGGCGCTGGGGTCGAAGGGTTTCACCGAGATGAAGGCCGTCATGGGCAGCCCTACGGCCTCGGGGTCGACGACCGCGGCATAGCCGCGGATGACGCCACGCTGTTCGAGCCGGCGCACCCGCTGGTGCACGGCCGACGTGGACAGGCCCGTGGCCTTGCCCAGGTCGGTGTAGCTCATCCGCCCGTCCTTGACGAGCAGCTGCACGATCTGACGGTCCAGCTCCTCCATGGCGCCAAAACCTACAGTGCTCTTGATCTCCTGGGATAGCTCAGCAACGCAGGTCACACCTGGTTCGGCACAAAAAGCACCGCACCGGGCACCTGCACACGGCATGTGACGAACGCCACAGCGCTCGAAGCGGCTCCGTGATGTTCTCGTGATTACCGCCGAGAGCGGACGGGAAGTGCTTGGTGTGGTCGAGGCCGCAGCGCCTTCTCGGCCCAGCCTTAGGGGGAGAAACCCATGCAGAGTCTCAAGCGCCCTGGTCGTTCCGCGTCCAAGCGGCTCCAGCCGGTGGTCGAGCCCGAGCCGGAGGGCGTCGAACCCGACGCCTTCGAGGCCGAGGAGCTCGACGCCTACGACACCTTCGAGATGTACCGGGTGATCTGCCCGGACTGCGCGCAGCCGATCGCGCTGCTGGCGGACGAGGAGATCCTGCCGGAGCACGCGCTGTGCGCCTCGCCGTGGAACCCGTTCGGGCTCACGGTCTGTGCGGGCACGGGCCGCGCGGCGGCCGACGCCCGTCCCGCCGACGAGTCCGTCGAGCCGCAGGAGCAGGACACGGCCCTGCTGCTCACGCTCCCCCAGGGTCTGAACTGGCGGACGCAGCCCTTCTCGCACGTCGGCGGCCCGGGCTCGCGCCCGATGCGCGTACCGGCGATGCGCCGCGAGGCCGCCTGAGTCCCTGCGGACCGGCCCGGCTCAATCCCAGTAGCTGCCCTGCACCATGGCGCGCAGACTGCCGTGGTGCAGGATCAGTGTGTCCGGGTCCGCCGGGACGGCGACCTCCGCGAAGTGCACCTGGCGGTACGCGACGCGCAGCATGACGATCGCGTGCCGCAGGGCCGCGTAGAGGGTGTAGAACTCCATGTCCCGCGGGGTGTGACCGGTCAGCCGGGCGTAGCGGGCCTCGACGCGGTCGCGGCGCAGGAAGCCGGGCAGTCCGCGCTGTCCGGAGGCGACCGTGAGGTCGTGGAAG
This sequence comes from Streptomyces sp. Ag109_G2-15, assembly GCF_900215565.1. Lineage (NCBI taxonomy): Bacteria > Bacillati > Actinomycetota > Actinomycetes > Kitasatosporales > Streptomycetaceae > Streptomyces > Streptomyces sp. Ag109_G2-15. The sequence goes on along the minus strand of NZ_OCNI01000001.1, from coordinate 6,165,501 downwards.
AAGCGGTGCAGGTAGACGGTCCAGCCGAGGTCCACCTCGCGCGGGGCGAGGGCCGCCATCTCCCAGTCGAGGACGGCGACGGGGTCGAAGCCGTCGTAGACGACGTTCCCGATCCGCGCGTCGCCCCAGTTCAGGACGGGTGGGCCGGGCTCCTGCGGCCACAGCTGCTCCAGCCGGTCGAAGGCTGCCTCGATCAGGGGTGAGCGGGCGAGCCCGTCGATCACCCAGGAGTAGTAGGCGCGTTGGGCCGTCACATGCCGGCGCATGGCGTCGCCTTCGCCCGGCAGGGTGAGGAACTCGGCGTCTTCCAAGGGCACTTGGTCGTGCAACCGGGCGAGCAGACCGACGGTGGCGGCCTCCAGGTGCTCGCGCTCCGCGTCGCTCGCGGCGTGCAGCCAACTGCCCTCGTACGTGTACGGCATGACGTCCGGCGGCACCCGTCCGGCCACCCGTTCCATGACGAAGAACGGCGCCCCGAGCGGGTCCGGATCCTCCTCCAGCCACAGCACCCGGGGCACCGGAAGGCCGGTGCGGTCGGCCACGAGCTTCAGGGTGCGGTACTGGCGGGCCATGTCGTACTCCGGGAAGACGGTGTACGCCGCCGGGTCCGCCGCGAGCCGCAACGCGCAGGAACGCAGCGGTGGTCGGGGGTGCTCGATGTCGAACAGCAGGGTCTCGCTGGACATCCCGTTGGAGGCCGGGACGGTGACGCCGACGGCCTTGGCCCCGGGCAGCCGGGTGCCGAGCCAGGTCGTGAGGCGCCGGGCGAGTTCCTCGGGGTCTCGGGTGCTGGTGCGCGGACGCGGTGCCGTGGCCATCTCGTCCTCCCTCAGGGTGCGACCGAGTCGAAGCCCGTGAAGCCGCTCGGGTCGTGCCGGCCGAACGATCCGTGCTCGAAGATGCCGTAGCCCGTCTGTCCGTCCATCCGGAAGCGGGCGGAGTGGTCGGTGACGCCGTAGGCGGCGAGGGGGTGCGGCGCCGCCATGTCGTACGTACGGCGGTCGACCCATCCCCGGCCCTGCCAGGTTCCGTGCTGCCAGTCGTCCGCCGGCGGGTAGCCAGCGCCGACCGCGAGCGGCGAGGAGGCCAGGATCTCCGCCTCCACCTCCACGGGTTTGCGCGGATCACCGAGGTGGAGGACCGCGCGCTCGGGGTGGCGGGTGCCGGAGCGGTAGGTGATCTCGGCCTGGGGCCAGCCCAGTTGACGGTCGCGGTGACCGGGGCGGAGCAGGGTGGCGTCGTTCAGGGTGCGGTAACCGTCGGCGTCCTCCTGGGCGATGACCATCAGGAAGCGGTCCTCGAAGCGCACCGGGCACCAGATCCAGTGGAAGCCCTCGGTCGGGTGGTCCTCGGCGAGCCGTCCGCCCTCCTCCCCCGGCACCGGCCGCACGCCCCAGCTGCGGTCCCGGGTGCCGGTCCAGCCCTCGGAGGAGACCTCGAACTCCGTGCCGCCGGCCCGGATCACGCCCGCCACCGTGCCCGCCTGGACGAACCTGCGCCCCTCCAGGGTGAGGCGGTCGCCCCGGCGCTGGAGGTGGTGCGGCTCCCACAGGGCCGGGAAGGCCGCGGTCCAGGTGAGGTCGTACGACAGTTCGTCGTCGCAGACCAGGCGCAGCCGCCGGAGCGGTTCCTGGACCTCGATGCGCAGCGGGCCGACGGCGAGCCGCATCCGGTCCTCGCCGAGCGCGTCCGAGGCACGGACGGCGTGCAGGGTGTCCCCGGTGCGCAGGGTCGCGTAGGCGTCGATCACGCCCAGGTTGGGGTAGACCCCGAGACCGAGGATGAGCAGGGCACGGCCGGTGTGGTCGAAGACGTGGAAGATACAGCGGTCGTAGGCGTTCCGGTCCCCGGTCGCCACGTGCTTCATGGACAGCGGCACCTGGTGGACGGGGTACTCGTCGAGCGGTACGGGACGGTCGTCGGTCACGGACACCCCCCTGGGAGACAGTCCGCTGACGGTACGTCAGACAATCGGAGGAGACCAGAGCCGGAACGGGACGTCCCTGAACTCAGGCTCGATTCCGCCCGGCCGTGACCTGCCCGGCGCCCGGCGCGTTCCCCGGGCATGACCCCCACGTACTCGGCGACCGGGCGTCAGCGCCTCATCTTCGTGCCGCGCCCCGCAGAATCGGCTCCGCCTCCTGTGCCGCTGGACCCGCCCATCTACCTCGCCCTGATGCGCACCTGGGCGGACCGGGGCCGCACCCTGCCGGGCCGCCACGACCCGGAGTGGGTCAGGCTGGCGGCCCCGACGGTCCTCAGGGGGCAGTTCAGCGACCCTCCGGTCCTGCCACGTGACGGGCGATGACCATCCGCTGGATCTGGTTGGTGCCCTCGACGATCTGCAGGACCTTGGCCTCGCGCATATAACGCTCGGCCGGGAAGTCGGCGGTGTAGCCGTAGCCGCCGAGTATCTGCACGGCGTCCGTGGTGACCTTCATCGCCGTGTCGGTGCAGTGCAGCTTGGCCATGGCGGCCTGCTTGGCGAACGGCTTGCCCGCGTCGCGCAGCCGAGCGGCCGCGAGGTACAGCGCGCGGCCGGCCTCGACCTGGGTCGCCATGTCGGCGATCATGAAGCGCAGGCCCTGGAAGTCGGCGATGGGGTGGCCGAACTGCCGGCGCTGGGTGGCGTAGCCGACCGCCTCGTCCAGTGCGGCCTGGGCCAGGCCGATGGCGCAGGCCGCGATGCCGAGCCGCCCGGAGTCGAGCGCGGACAGGGCGATCGAGAAGCCCTGGCCCTCCTCCCCGATGCGCCGGCCGTCGGGGACCCGGACGCCGTCGAAGTGGACCTGGGCGGTCGGGCTGCCCTTCATGCCCATCTTCTTCTCGGGCATCGCGCCGCTCAGTCCCTCGGCGTCGCCCGGCACCAGGAAGGCGGTGATCCCGCGCGGGCCGTCCTCGCCGGTGCGGGCCATCACGGTGTAGAAGTCGGCGATCCCGCCGTGCGTGATCCAGGCCTTGGTGCCCGTGATCACCCAGCCGTCGCCGTCCCGGACGGCCTTGGTGCGCAGGGAGGCCGCGTCCGAGCCGGAGGACGGCTCGGAGAGGCAGTAGGCGCCGAGCAGTCCGCCGCCGAGCATCGCGGGCAGGTACTCGACCTGCTGCTGCTTGGCGCCATAGGCGGCGAGGGCGTAGGAGGCGAGCGTATGCACGCTGACGCCGAGGCCGACGGTGAGGCGGGCCGCGGCCAGCTCCTCCAGGACCTGGAGGTAGACCTCGTACGGCTGGTCGCCGCCGCCGTACTCGGAGTCGTACGGCAGGCCCAGCAGGCCCGAGTCCGAGAGCAGGGTGAAGACCTCGCGCGGGAAGCGTCCGGCGTCCTCCTCCTCGGCCGCCTTCGGCGCGATCTCGCGCTGTGCGATCTCACGGACGAGGGCGAGCAGGTCCCTCGCCTCTTCCGTGGGCAGTTGACGCTCCACCGGCTGCGGGTCGCGGTCGGACATGGCGTCGGTCTCCTCCCTGTTCGGGCACTGGCGGTCTGACCCGTTGTGGGGGCGGCTCCGCCTGGTCGTTCCGGTTCGCCGAAGGGGCCCGCTCCCGGGTCTCGGAAGCGGCTGACCAGCGGCTCTGTGCCGTGAGTATGCCCGATCAGCGACCTCCCGTCACCAGTTAACGACCGCTTACTTCAAGAATCCAGCCGGAACTCTCCGCACACCCGAAATTGGTCCGAACCATTGACCTAGTGGTCTAGTCCTCCTACTGTGCATGACCAACGCTTTACCGCGTTCATGCCAATCGGCGCGCGTTCCCCTCTCCCCCACGAGGAGCCACCCGATGCACACTCCCCACCGTCCCCGCGCCCGGTTCCGGGCGCTCGTCGCCGCCGCGTGTTCCGCCGTCCTCGGCGCCGGGCTGCTGGCCGGGGCGGGCACCGCGACCGCGGCCACGCCGGCCGCTCCGCAGATCAAGGCCGGCTCCAAGGTCGTCGGCTACTTCACCGAATGGGGCACCTACGACCGCAAGTACTACGTCAAGAACATCGAGACCTCGGGCTCCGCGGCCAAGCTGACCCACATCAACTACGCCTTCGGCAACGTCACCGGCGGCAAGTGCGCACTCGGCGACTCCTACGCGGCCACCGACCGGGCCTACACCGCCGCCGAGTCCGTGGACGGCGTCGCCGACACCTGGGACCAGCCGCTGCGCGGCAACTTCAACCAGCTGCTGAAGCTGAAGAAGAAGCACCCCGGGCTGAAGGTCCTGTGGTCCTTCGGCGGCTGGACCTGGTCCAGCGGCTTCGGCGAGGCCGCGAAGAACCCCGCCGCCTTCGCCCAGTCCTGCTACGACCTGGTGAAGAACTCCAAGTGGGCGGGGGTCTTCGACGGCATCGACATCGACTGGGAGTACCCGAACGCCTGCGGCAACACCTGCGACACCAGCGGCCGGGAGGCCTTCAAGAACGTCATGGCCGCGCTGCGGTCCAAGTTCGGCTCCGGCAACCTGGTCACCGCGGCGATCACCGCCGACGCCAGCAGCGGCGGCAAGATCGACGCGGCGAACTACGCGGGCGCGGCCCAGTACGTCGACTGGTACAACCCGATGACGTACGACTACTTCGGCGCCTGGGACGCGGCCGGCCCGACCGCCCCGCACTCCGCGCTGAACTCCTACTCGGGCATCCCGAAGGCGAACTTCTACACGTCGGCGACCATCGCCAAGCTCAAGGGCCTCGGCATCCCGGCCGCCAAGCTGCTCCTCGGCATCGGCTTCTACGGGCGTGGCTGGACCGGGGTCACGCAGGCGGCGCCGGGCGGTACGGCGACGGGCCCCGCGGCGGGGACGTACGAGCAGGGCATCGACGACTACAAGGTGCTCAAGGCCAAGTGCCCGGCGACCGGCACGGTGGGCGGCACGGCCTACGCCAAGTGCGGGAACGACTGGTGGAGTTACGACACCCCGGCGACCATCGGCACGAAGATGACGTACAAGAACCAGCAGGGCCTCGGCGGCACCTTCTTCTGGGAGCTGAGCGGCGACACCACGAACGGTGAGCTGATCAAGGCGATCAACTAGCCCCGGAAGGCAGAGGACTTGGAGCGGAGGACCACGAGCCTCCGCTCCTTGCCGTCAGGCCTCGCGACGGGCCGGGGGCGGGGTCGGGTAGGACGGGTCCAGTTCCTCGATGGCGCGCAGGGATCCGCCGAGTGTCTTCACCAGCAGGTCCCGCATGGTCTCGCGGGAGAGGGCGGGGCGGTCGATCCAGTCGAGGGTGGCCCCTTCGACACTGCAGACCCAGGAGAGCAGGGCCATGCGGGCCAGCGGGGCTATGTCGCTGCGGCCGTAGGCGCCTTCGGCGATGGTGGCGACGATCGCCTCGCGCACACCGTCCCGGATGGCGTGCACCTCGGTGTCGAAGCCGACCCCGCCGCTGACGATGGTCCGGTAGGCGGCCTGGTGGTGCTCGGCGAAGCGCAGGTAGCTGTCGACGGTGCGGTGGACGCGGTCCACGGCGGGCAGTTCGAGGCCGCTCGCGGCGAAGGAGACCAGGTCGGCGACGGAGTCCTGGATGATCGCCAGGTAGTAGCCGCGCTTGGAGTGGAAGTAGTAGTAGATCAGCCCCTTGGCGACATGCGCCTGCCGGGCGATGTCGTCCATGGACAGCGCGTCGTAGGACGTGTCGGCGAACAACTTCCGCCCGATGGCGATGAGTTCGGCGCGGCGCGCCACGGAACGCTCGGTGCCGCGCGCCCGGGGACGGACGGCGGCACTCTGTTGACGCATATTCAATTTCGACCCTGGTCTAGGAGGTCGGCGGGACATCCGCAGTATGTCAGAACATGCCGACCGGATAAGGCGCCGGGTCAGAGCAGACCGAGCTGGGTCACGAGCATCGCGAACACCACGACGAGCACCCAGCCCATGACGTGCTCGAGGATCTTCGGGCCGTCTTCCCGGGGGCCGCCGGTGCGGACGCGGGTGGCGGTGGCCTGCTGTGCGGTCATGGTTTCTCGCAGAGGTCGGACGTACGGAGTGGAATCCCCCCACCCATTTGTCCACCTTGCCACCCGCGACGGCGTTTGCGGCGGAGACCTTGCTCACACGGCTCGGGTCAGCAGACGCCCACCGCCTCGAGCGCCTTGCGCTGGCGCGGGTTCGGATGGGCCGGGAAGTAGAGGTAGCAGACTCCTCCGGTGCCCGAGACGACCTTCCCGGAGGCGTTGTACCGCTTGGTCCTCAGCCAGATGTTCTCGAACTCCCGCCGCAGATAGACGCGCCGCACCGCCGCGTCGTCGGCCGAGGCCGGGTCATTGGCGATCACGTCGCCGTCCGGGGTGAAGCCGATCACGGTCATCAGGTGGCCCGAGGTGCCGTACCCGGCTCCGGTCAGCTCGGTCTTCAGGAAGGACTGGGACGTTATGGCCGGGATGCCGGCCTCGATCAGCGTCTCCAGTTCGGTGAGCGAGGCGAGCCGGGTGACCACGCCCTGGAGACCCTTGAACGTGGCGGCGTAGGCGGCGTTGAAGGGCCAGTTGCCGCAGCCCTGGTACTGGTGGTCATAGGTGAAGCGGGCCGCGTGGTCCACCTGCGGGTCGGCGTAGGACGGGTCGACCCAGGACAGCTGCTCGGGGGTGAGCCGGCCGCCCCAGTACTCGACGATCATCTGAGAGGAGGTGGGGCTGCACCAGGCCTCGCCGCCGTTGTCGTACTCGGGGTACTGGCCCTTGTGGATCTCCTGCGAGTAGCGCGGGACGCCCAGTTCCCGGGCGAGCCCGGGGGTGGAGGCCGGCACGGTGAAGCGGTCGGGGATGTCGGAGCCCATGGCGCCGAGCCGCCAGACGGTCGGGGTGAGCCGGGTGTCCGGCCTGCGGTAGAGGGTCAGGCGCAGCCGGTACGCGGCCAGCCGCAGGCCGGTGCTCGCGTCGTCGATGGCGAAGGTGTCGGTCCAGATCGTGCTCTTGCCGTCCTTCTGGTCGTCCACCGAGGTCCGCTTGATGTCCTGGTCGCCGGCCGCCCAGCGGCCCATCACGTACCAGGGCGTGTCGGTGCCGTCGGAGTACGTGCCCCGCAGCTCGACCTGGAGCCAGGTGCCGTCGGGGGTGTGCGCGTTCCAGGAGGCGACGACCTCCGTCGCGGGCACGGCGAGCCGGTGGACCGGGGAGGTCCAGGTCGCGTACTCCCAGCTGGCGGTGGTGCCGGTGTGCGGGTCGGTGTAGTCGGTGCGGCCCGCGGCGACGCCGATCTCGACGCCGGGGCGCAGGCCGGAGACGGCCCGCACGCCCTGGACGGTGCCGCTGCGCCAGTCGCGGTACGTGGTCCAGGCGTGGTAGTCGATGGGTCGGGCCGCCACCTGGGCGGGGTCGTCGCCGTCGGCGGCGGACGCCGTCTCGGCGGCCGCGGGTACGGCCCCGGAGGCGACCGCGGCGGCCACGGCGGCGGTGAGGACGGTTCGGCGGGACGGCTGCTGGGCTCTGCTCATGGGCTCGGTTACCCCCAAGTATCCGAGTCGTTCCTGGTCCGGTGTGGTTGTGCGCCAACTATGGAGGAGACGGCATGCCCCTGCCAGCACTTCCGCACATGGCGCGCCACCAATATTGGTCTGGGCCACTGGAACAACGTGCGGGGGTGCACGACGGCCCCGGCGCGGACGGGGTGCCGTGCGCCGGGGCCGTGGCCGGTGCGGGTCAGACCAGGTCCATCGCGGCGACCTCGTCGGGGCGGCCGTAGCTGACCGGGCCCTGGAAGCGGCGGCGGGCGGTGGCGAACCACCACACCGTAGCCACGACCAGGACGACGGCCAGCGCGATCGGCGCGTAGTTGAAGGAGTCGACGGTGATCGGCGAGGCCTGCGGCAGCATGAACAGGACGCTGCTGAGCACGATCCAGATCACCGCGAGCCAGCCGATCGGCTTCCCCCAGCGGCCCAGGTGCCAGGGGCCGGGCTGGAACTCGTCGCCCAGCCGCAGCCGCAGGAAGATCGGCACCGCGTAGGCGAGGAAGAGCCCCACCACGTTGACGCTGACGATGGCGGTGAACGCCGTGTGCGACCACCAGCCCGGGACCACCAGGGCGAGCGAGCAGGCCACCGCGAGCCACACGGCCTTCACGGGCGTACGGGTGCGCGGCGAGACCGAGTGCCACAGGCGCGAGCCGGGCATGGCGCCGTCCCGGGAGAAGGCGAAGATCTGCCGCGTGTTGCTGGTGAGGTTGGCGAGACCGCAGAAGAGCATCGCGCCGATCACGATGAGGAGCATCACCTTGGCGGCGCCGAGGCCGAGGCCGTCGATGAGAATCTGGACGGGCGGCGCGGAGGAGCCCGCCACCTTGCCGTAGTCGCTAATGCTGTAGACCAGTGCCAGTATCAGGATCAGGCCCGTGATCGCCGAATAGCCGATGGCGCGGGTGATCCCCTTCGGCGCGTTCACCGTCGCGCGAACCGTTTCCTCGGACATGTGGAAGCTGCCGTCGAACCCGGTGAAGGTCCAGCTGGTGACCAGCAGGCCGAGCATGCCGCCGTAAAGTCCGCTCGTGAAGCCGGTGTTGTTCTCGAAATGCGTCACGAAGGACGCCGGCTGATGATGGTCGGGCATCACTATGAGTGCGCCCACGATCACCACGAGTCCGATCAGCAGCCACCACACGGAAATCCGGTTCAGTACGGCGACGAGCTGGACGGTGTAGGTGTTGGCGAGGCCCTGCAGCACGATGATCACGGCCGTGATCAGGACCGTCTGGTGCGCGGTCGGCCGGTACGAGGTCCACTGCAGGGCGACGAAGGCCTGGATGAAGGTGGCCGCCGCATAGCCGGTGGCGGCGGTGCCGCCGATCTGGCCCACGAAGTTCAGCCAGCCGGTGAACCAGGACCAGGCGCCCTTGTGCCGCTTGGCGAGTTTGCCCGCGGAGAAATACAGCGCGCCGCTCGTCGGATAGGCGGAGGCGACCTCCGCCATCGCCGCGCCGATGAACAGCACCATCACGGACACGCCGATCCAGCCGAACACGAGAATGCGAGGGCCGCCCGCGTTCATGCCGTATCCGAAGGACGAGAAAATACCCGAAAGGATATTGATGATGGTGAAGGAGATCGCGAAATTGTCGAACGCCTGGAAACGCCGGGTGAGTTTCCGGGGATAACCCATCGCATGCAGGGTCGCGTCGTCGTCGATGACGACCGGGTCTTCTCCTCCACGAGCCTTCGCCCGTGGAGTCGATATCCGTTCGGACACAGATCTGCCTTTCTCTCGGTGGGGGGACAGAGCACGTGCGGGGTCAGGCGGCTCCCGGGACGGGCAGGCCGCAGGCGCGCCGGGCCCGGGAGAGCTGCTCGGAGGGGTCGCCGAAGGCACTCCAGGGCATGCGCGAGGCGTACGGGCCCATCGCCGTGAACACCGCCCGGGCCTCGAACTCGCGCTGGCCCATGACCAGCGCGTGCGCGAGGTAGGCCAGGTCGAGCACCGGGGTGAAGCGGTAACCGGCCACCGCGGGCAGCCAGTTCTGGTAGATCGCCAGCGCGGTGGAGCGCCACTGGGGCTGTTCCCAGACGCGGTCGGCGAGCAGCTGGGTGGGGTTGTAGCTCTCCACCAGGGCGACCAGAGGCAGCAGCCGGAGGGCGGAGTCGGCGGGCGCCCGCTGGCTGAGGAAGGCGGCCACGTCCCAGGCCGCGTTGACCGAGCCGCCGTAGCGGGTGAAGAAGGACGACAGGAAGCGGTGGTGGCCCTCGCGGTGCCACGGGTCCAGGGACAGGACGTGCGAGAACAGCCGCCAGGGTCCGGGCGGGGCGGTGAGCAGTCCCTGCGGGGCGGGGTCGCGCAGCCGGTGCAGCCGGGCCATGGCCAGCTTGGCGACCCAGGGGGTGGGGTCGTCGGGGGCCATGGCGGCCGCCCGGTCGCAGGCGGTCAGCGCGATCCGCTCCAGCGCCTCGGCGCGTTCGTCGCGTGCGTCGGCGGCCCGCATCGCGCGCTGCACCGCGACCCGGGCCCACATCAGCGCCGCCTCGGGGGTCGGCTCCTCCGCGAGCCAGCGTTCCACCAGGTCGGTGCCGGCGGCCTCGGAGGCCAGCACCAGCGAGCGGTGGGCGCGCAGGGCGAAGTCGGAACGGGTCTCGGCGAGGGCCTCGGACGCGTATCGATAACGGCCGGCGCGCACATCGACGCATACGCTCGCCAGGACACGGTCGTCGGCCGCCGGATGCCATACATAGTGCCCTTCGAATAACTCCGCGACCATGTCCCCCTGTCCATCCCCGTTCGGCGCATCGCAGTTGCGCAGGAGGCACCTTACTCAGCAGTCGACGCACCGGGAACGGCAGGTTTCACATGTCGGTCAACGGATGGGGAAATGTTAATCCGTTTGATTGACCGGCGGTCAGCCAGTGGTTCAAGAAGTGACGTCTTTCGGCCCACTGGTCCAGTCACTATGGGCCACTACTAGACTGTTTCCGGAAAACACCCCACACCGCACCACACCTCGGGAATCGCCATTCACGACCTCGCCGCCCGGCTGCGCGGGCTTCCCCCCTCCGTGGGACCGGTCCGGCTGATCGCCGTCGACGGGCACGCCGGCTCCGGAAAGTCCACCTTCGCCGGGCGGTTGGCCGCCGCGCTGGGCGGGGCGCCCGTGCTGCACCTGGACGACATCGCCAGCCATGAACAGCTCTTCGACTGGACCGACCGGCTCCTGACCCAGGTGATCGGCCCCCTCTCCCGTGGTGAGAGCGCGCACTACACCCCCTACGACTGGCGCGCCCGCGCGTTCGGCCCGCCGCTCCCGCTGCCGGCCGCTCCCGTGGTGGTCATCGAGGGGGTCGGCGCCGGCCGCCGGGCGCTGCGGCCGTATCTGGCCCGGCTGCTGTGGATGGAGCTGCCCCGCGAGGAGTCCTGGACGCGGGGCAGGCTGCGGGACGGGGACGAGCAGCGGGAGTTCTGGGCCGGGTGGGTCGAGGCGGAGCACGCGCACTTCGCCGCCGACCCTTCGCGCCCCCATGCCGATCTCCTGGTGCACCAGACACCGGAGGGGTACGCGGTGCTGCCGGGACCCGCGAGGACCGCGGAACCGGACCAGGAGGTCACTCAGGGTGACGAGCCATCGGCGATGTGCTGAAACTGTGAAGACCCTTGCGGGGGAACTTCTTTGAGTGAATCGACGGCGCTTGACCCGGGGACCGTACAGGACTTACGTTCTCAATGTGCGGCCATTCGGAGCCGCCCTACAGACGCGAAGCCCCCGGTTGTTCCCCCGTGATCGGGGGCTTCGTTCTGCCCGCGGCCCGTTTTCCGGGCGCCCCGCGCACCGATCCGCTCACCCTCGGTCACCGTTTCGTGTGCGCCCCGTCTGCTCCCACCTCGCCAAACGGCCCGTGCGGCACCCTTCGGCGTGCGGTCGTCCCACGGGTACGATGCCCTCGGTGCGACCTTCGAGCGGCTGCCTCGCGCACCTGCAACTCCGGTCCGCGGCACAGCGGTTCGACCGCGGCGGCCGTCGGGCGACTGCCCGGCGGTGAACCAACGGGGGCACGGTTTGTGGGGGACGTGATGGACTTCGGCACGCAGGGCCCCGAGGCCCCGGCCGACCTCGCCTGGCTGCGAGGTGTGGACGCCTACACGATGGGTGCCTACCCGCAGGCGGAGGAGGAGTTCCGCGCCGCGGCGCGGATGGATCCGGGGATGGCGGACGCCTGGCTCGGGCTGCACGCGCTGCGCGTCGACACGACGACCGCGCTGCTCAGAATGTTCCGGCACCGGGACCGCTTCGGGGAGCAGCGTGCCCGGCACCGCCGGACCATCAACTCCTGGTACTGGCTGGGCTGGTGGGTGCAGCCGGTGCTGGAGAGCCCCCGCGATCTGCTGCTGGCGCACGCCTCGCACTGGCTGGACGGCCGGCACGTCCCGGAGCTGGACCGCGCGCTCGCCGGGCTGCCCCCGGTCGACACCGACCCGCAGGTCCGCTTCCTGCACGCCTGCCGCGCCTATCTCGTCAAGGACTGGGACCAACTGGTCCGGCACACCGATCCACTGCTCGACGATCCCCTGCTCGGCATCGAGGCGGGCCTGTTCGGCGGTATGGCCCGGGTCCGGCTGGAGATGTACGGCCAGGCCGAGCCCCTTCTCTCGGCCGCGCTGATGCGCTGCCGCAGCGAGCAGCCGCAGCGCAAGGAGCTGCGGTACTGGCTGGCGCGGGCGCACGAGGGCACCGGGCGCAGTGCCGCGGCCATGCCGTTGTACCGCGCGGTGCACCGGGTCGACCCGGCCTTCATGGACACCTCGGCCCGGCTCGCCGCGATCGCCGAGGGCGACGGGTACGACGACCCGGCCGACTTCGCGGCGATCACCCTGACCGGTGCCGGTGCGGACGCCATGGACGGGCCGGACACGCTCGATCCGCTCTTCGGCACCGAGGGACGCGATCTCAGGCTGCCGGACCCGGACCTGCCGACCGGGCCGCTGCCGTCGGTCCCCGATCCGGCGGTGCGGATCAAGAGCGGGGTACCGGTCTCGCCGCTGCCGGCGGGGCCGACCGACGCCGCGTTACTCGAGGAGGCGCTCGCCGAGCTGGAGCGCATGGTGGGGCTCGAACCGGTCAAGCGCCAGGTCAAGGCGTTGTCGGCGCAGTTGAACATGGCGCGGCTGCGGGCCGGGCAGGGGCTGCCGGTGCAGCCGCCGAAACGGCACTTCGTCTTCTCCGGACCGTCGGGGACCGGGAAGACCACGGTCGCGCGGATCCTGGGCCGGGTCTTCTACGCTCTCGGCCTGCTCGGCGGCGACCATCTCGTGGAGGCCCAGCGGGCCGATCTCGTCGGCGAGTACCTGGGGCAGACGGCCGTGAAGGCCAACGAGCTGATCGACTCCGCGATCGGCGGTGTGCTGTTCGTGGACGAGGCGTACTCGCTGTCCAACTCCGGCTACGGCAAGGGCGACGCGTACGGCGACGAGGCTCTGCAGGTGCTGCTCAAGCGGGCCGAGGACAACCGGGACCACCTGGTGGTGATCCTGGCCGGCTATCCGGAGGGCATGGACCGGCTGCTCGCCGCGAACCCCGGGCTCTCCTCCCGTTTCACCACCCGGGTGGACTTCCCCTCCTACCGGCCGCTGGAGCTGACCGAGATCGGCAGGGTGCTCGCGGCGGACAACGGGGATCTGTGGGACGAGGAGGCGCTGGAGGAGCTGCGGTCCATCGCCGGGCACGTGGTCGATCAGGGGTGGATCGACGAACTCGGGAACGGGCGGTTCCTGCGGACGCTGTATGAGAAGAGCTGCGCGTACCGGGATCTGCGGTTGTCGACCTATCCCGGGGTGCTGTCGCGCGACGACCTCGCGACGCTGCGACTGCCGGATCTGATGCAGGCGTACGGAGAGGTGCTGTCGGGGCGGGGACCGCACGATCCGTCGGCCACGTAGGTGGAGTCAAGCGCCCCAAAGGGGCGCGGGGAACTGCGCGACCAGCCCCCGCGCGCCCGCAGGCGGGGACGGCGCTACGTGGCCAGTGCTTCCTCCGGTTCGCCGCTCACCCTTGGCTCGGAGACCTTCGGCTCAGGGGTCGCCCGGTGCGCCGGGTCCCGTACCTCGCCCACCAGGAGTTCCAGGGCGTCCTCCAGGGCGACCAGGCCCAGGATCCGGCCGGAGGCGTCCGCCACCTGGGCCAGGTGGGTGGCCGCCCGGCGCATGACCGTCAGGGCGTCGTCCAGGGGGAGTTCCGCGCGCAGGGTGGTCATGGGGCGCCAGACGTGCTGGGGGACGGCTCGGCCGGAGTCCTCCAGGTCCAGGACGTCCTTGACGTGGATGTAGCCCATGAACGCACCCGTCCCGGCCTCCACCGGGAAGCGGGAGTAACCCGTGCGGGCCGTCAGGTCGACGATCTCCCCCGGGGTGACCGACGGAGTCACCGTCACCAGGGACTCGCGCCGCAGCAGGACGTCCGTCACCGGGCGGGAGCCCAGCTCCAGGGCGTCCTCAAGGCGCTCCCGCTCCTCGGGGCCGAGGAGGCCCGCCTGGCCGGAGTCCTCCAGCAGGCGGTTCAGCTGCTCGCTGGTGACGACGGCCTCCACCTCGTCCTTGGGCTCGACGCGGAAGAGCCGCAGGATGGCCTGGGCGCAGGCGCCGAGAGCCACCGTGATCGGCCTGCACACGCGGGCGAAGGCGACCAGACCGGGGCTCAGCCACAGCGCGGCCTTCTCCGGGGCCGCCATCGCGAGGTTCTTCGGCACCATCTCGCCGATCACGAGGTGGAAGAAGACCACGGCGGCGAGCGCGATCACATAGCCCAGCGGGTGGATCATGCCGTCCGGCAGGTGGACCGCCTCGAACAGCGGCTCCAGCAGGTGCGCCACCGTCGGCTCCGCCACCGCGCCGAGCGTCAGGGAGCACATGGTGATGCCGAACTGCGCGGCCGCCATCATCTGCGGCAGCCGCTCCAGGCCGTACAGCACCTGCCGGGCCCGGGCCGTGCCGAGCGGTTCGATCTGGCTGCGGCGCACGGAGACGAGCGCGAACTCGGCGCCGACGAAGAAGCCGTTGGCGAGCACCAGCAGCGCGGCGAAGACCAGTTGGAGGACGCTCATCGGACGGCCTCCATGACGTTGACCGCGGGGACCGTCCTGACCAGGCGGACCCGTTCGGCGCGGTAGTGGCCGACCTGGCGGACGGACAGCCGCCAGCCGGGCAGTTCGGCCCGGTCGCCGGGGGCCGGGATCCGGCCGAGCAGGTCGGCGACCAGGCCGGCGACGGTCTCGTACGGCCCCTCGGGCACGTCGAGGCCTATGCGGAGCAGGATGTCGACCCGGCAGCTGCCGTCGACGTCCCAGGCGGGCCTGCCGTCCTCCGGCGGGGCGGGGGCCAGCTCGGGCATGTCCTTGGCGTCGTGCTCGTCGCGGACCTCGCCGACGAGTTCCTCGACGATGTCCTCCAGGGTGACCACGCCCGCCGTGCCGCCGTACTCGTCCACGACCACCGCGATGGGCTGCTCGCTGCGCAGCCGGGCGAGCAGGGGCTGGACCGGCAGCGTCTCGGGGACGAGCAGCGCCTTGCGGGCGATACGGCCGACCGGTGTGCGCAGCCGGTCGCGCACGGGGACCGCCAGCGCGTCCTTGAGGTGGGCCATGCCGACGATCTCGTCGATCTTCTCGCGGTAGACCGGGAAGCGGGACAGACCGGTGGCGCGGGTCAGGTTGACGACGTCCTCGGCGGTGGCCGTGTCCTGGAGGGCGCTGACCTTCACGCGCGGGGTCATGACGTGCTGCGCGGTTAGGTCGCCCAGGGACAGGGTCCGCACGAACAGGTCGGCCGTGTCCTGTTCCAGGGCGCCGGCCTGGGCCGAGTGCCGGGCCAGGGACACCAGTTCGCCCGGGGTGCGGGCGGAGGCCAGTTCCTCGGCGGGCTCCACGCCGAGGGCGCGCACCAGCCGGTTGGCGACCGTGTTGAGCACGGCGATCACCGGGCGGAACAGGCGGGAGAAGTGGTGCTGGGGGCCCGCGACGAAGCGCGCGACCTGCAGCGGCCGGGACACCGCCCAGTTCTTGGGTACGAGTTCGCCGATCACCATCTGGATCGCGGAGGCCAGCAGCATGCCGACGACCACGGCGACACCGGAGACGGCGCCCTCGGGGATGCCGGTCGCCGTGAACGGGCCCCGCAGCAGCTCGGCCAGGGCCGGTTCGGCGAGCATGCCGACGACGAGGGAGGTGATGGTGATGCCGAGCTGGGTGCCGGAGAGCTGGAAGGAGAGTTCCTTCAGCGACTCCACGACCGTACGGGCGCGCTTGTCGCCCTCGGCTGCGGCCTTCTCGGCGTCCGGGCGCTCGACCGTCACCAGGCCGAACTCGGCCGCCACGAAGAAGCCGTTGGCGAGAATCAGCAGGAACGCGGCTCCGAGGAGCAGCAGGGGGATGGTCATGCCGCCGCCTCGGTATGCCGGGAGGGGGCGGCGCAGGTACTACAGGACGATCCGTCCATCGCTGGAGGGAGTCACTCCTCGGGTAGCAGGGGGCCTCTGAGGGCCGGGGGCACTGCAGAGGCGGAGGCGTACGGAAAACGCCTCCGCCAACAGATTAATCAAGACATGGCCCTCTACGGCAGATCCGTAGTCGAGTGGGCCTCGGCGAGCGCCCGGAGGGCCTTCGCGTCGGCGATGGCGTGCTGCTTGGCGATGCCCGGCTGGATGCCGAGCGCGGGCAGGCTGGTGCCGTCGCTGAGGTTGAGGAACACCCAGGGGTCGCCCGGACGGAGGTTCACCTGGAGGATCTCCGCCCAGGCCAGGCGCCTCTTGCTGGCGATGTTGACGACGGTGACGCCGGACTCGTCGGCGACGACCTTCACCCGGGCGAGCTGGGCGAGCACCCAGAAGATCAGTGCCCCGGTGACGACGAAGCTGAGCCGCTCCCCCGGGCCGAGCTGCTCCAGCAGCATCGCGATCCCGGAGATCACCAGGAAGATCACGACACCGGCGGTGAGCAGGATCGCCCGGGTTCGGCCCGGCCGGAAGGTGACAGGCAGGGTCGGCAGGTCGGTCATGGTCGTACGGTCCCTCAGAGGCGGCAGGCGTGGATGGCCGTGGTCAGGATGGCCCGGGCGCCGATCTCGTACAGGTCGTCCATGATCCGCTGCGCCTCCTTGGCGGGGACCATGGCGCGGACGGCGACCCAGCCCTCGTTGTGCAGCGGGGAGACGGTCGGCGACTCCAGGCCCGGCGTCAGGGCGACGGCCTTCTCGAGCTGCTCGACGCGGCAGTCGTAGTCCATCATCACGTAGGTCCGCGCCACGAGGACGCCCTGGAGGCGGCGCAGGAACTGCTGGACCTTGGGCTCCTCGCCGTCGGCGCCGGTGCGGCGGATGACGACGGCCTCGGACTTCATGATCGGCTCGCCGAAGACCTCCAGGCCCGCGTTGCGCAGCGAGGTGCCGGTCTCGACGACGTCGGCGATGACCTCGGCGACGCCCAGCTCGATCGCGGTCTCGACGGCGCCGTCGAGGTGGACGACGGAGGCCTCGATGCCGCTGTCGGCGAGGTGCTGGGCGACGATCCCCTCGTAGGAGGTCGCGACCGTCTTGCCCTTCAGGTCCTCGATGCCGTTCGCGGTGCCCGGCTTGGCGGCGAAGCGGAAGGTGGAGCGGGCGAAGCCGAGCGGCAGGATCTCCTCGGCGTCGGCGGCGGAGTCGACCAGGAGGTCGCGGCCGGTGATGCCGATGTCGAGCCGGCCGGAGGAGACGTAGATCGCGATGTCGCGGGGGCGGAGGTAGAAGAACTCGACCTCGTTCTCCGGGTCCACGATCCGCAGCTCCTTGGACTCCCGGCGCTGCTGGTAGCCGGCCTCATGCAGCATCTCCGCCGCAGGGCCGGACAGTGAACCCTTGTTGGGGACGGCGATGCGCAGCATGAGGTCGGCTTCCTTTGCGTGAGGTGTGCGGGTGGGAGTGCGTGACTTACAGGTGGGCGTAGACGTCGTCGAGGGAGATTCCGCGGGCGACCATCATCACCTGGACGTGGTACAGCAGCTGCGAGATCTCCTCGGCGGCCGCCTCCTTGCCCTCGTACTCGGCGGCCATCCAGACCTCGGCGGCCTCCTCGACGACCTTCTTGCCGATGGCATGGACGCCCTTGCCGACCAGCTCGGCGGTGCGGGAGGTGGCGGGATCGCCGTTGGCGGCCTTGTGCTGGAGCTCGGTGAACAGCTCCTCGAACGTCTTCTTGGACATGGTGAGCCCCACCCTACGCGGTTTGCCGTACTCCCTAGTGCCAGGGTTCAGATACTGAGCGGAGCGTGGCCGCCGTCGCCACCGCGGCCGTCACGGCCTCGTGCCCCTTGTCCTCGTTGGAGCCCTCGATACCGGCCCGGTCCAGGGCCTGCTCCTCGGTGTCGCAGGTGAGCACGCCGAAGCCGACGGGGACGCCGGTCTCGACGGCCACCTGGGTGAGGCCCTGGGTGACGCCCTGGCACACGTAGTCGAAGTGGGGGGTGCCGCCGCGGATGACGACGCCGAGGGCGACCACCGCGTCGTAGCCGCGGCCCGCGAGGACCTTGGCGGCGACCGGCAGCTCGAACGTGCCGGGGACCCGGATCAGGGTCGGCTCGTCGATGCCCAGCTCGTGCAGGGCGCGCAGCGCGCCGTCCACCAGGCCGTCCATCACCTTCTCGTGCCACTGCGCCGCGATCACGGCGACCCTGAGGTCGCTCACGTTGCGTACGGACAGTTCCGGTGCACCCTTGCCGCTCACGTCTCTCCTTAGTGCTGTTCGCTTACTGGTTGGCGCAGGTGGCCGCGGATGCGGCCACAGGGGCTGTCGCGGACGCGGCCGCGGGAGCCGACCCGGCCGGCGTGTCCAGCCAGGGCAGGTCGTGCCCCATCCGGTCCCGCTTGGTGCGCAGGTACCGGAGGTTGTGCTCGCCCGCCTGGACCGGCATCGGCTCGCGGCCGGTGACCTTCAGGCCGTGGCGCAGCAGCGCGTCGGTCTTCTCGGGGTTGTTGGTCATCAGGCGGACGCTGCGGACGCCGAGGTCCGCGAGGATCTGCGCACCGGCGCCGTAGTCGCGGGCGTCGGCGGGCAGGCCGAGTTCGAGGTTGGCGTCCAGGGTGTCGCGGCCCTGCTCCTGAAGCTCGTAGGCGCGCAGCTTGGACAGCAGCCCGATGCCCCGTCCCTCGTGTCCGCGCAGGTAGACGACGACTCCGCGGCCCTCCTCCTGGATGCGCTCCAGGGCGGTGTCCAGCTGGGGGCCGCAGTCGCAGCGCAGGGAGCCGAAGACGTCGCCGGTGAGGCATTCGGAGTGGACGCGGACCAGGACGTCCTCGCCCTCGCCGATCTCGCCGTGGACGAGGGCGACGTGCTCGACGCCGTCGAGGGCGGACCGGTAGCCGTACGCGGTGAAGGTGCCGTGCACGGTGGGCAGGCGGGTCTCGGCCTCGCGGCGGACGGTGGGCTCGCTGCCGCGGCGGTAGGCGATCAGGTCCTCGATGGAGATGATCGTCAGGCCGTGCTTGCGGGCGAACGGGATCAGCTCGGGCAGCCGCAGCATACGGCCGTCCTCGCCGGCGATCTCCACGATGGCGCCGGCCGGGCGCAGGCCCGCGAGCCGGGCGAGGTCGACGGCGGCCTCGGTGTGGCCGTTGCGGACCAGGACGCCGCCTTCCCTGGCGCGCAGCGGGAAGATGTGGCCGGGGCGGACGAAGTCGGTGGGCTCGGCGGTGCCGTCGGCCAGCAGCTGGAGCGTGGTGGCGCGGTCGGCGGCCGAGATGCCGGTGGTGACACCGTGCGCGGCGGAGGCGTCGACGGAGACGGTGAACGCCGTCTTCATCGACTCGGTGTTGTCCGCGACCATCTGCGGCAGTTGCAGCCGGTCGAGTTCGTCGCCCTCCATGGGCGCGCAGATCAGGCCGCGGCACTCGCTCATCATGAAGGCGACGATCTCGGGGGTCACTTTCTCGGCGGCGACGACGAGGTCGCCCTCGTTCTCCCGGTCCTCGTCGTCGACGACCACGATCGGGCGGCCGGCGGCGATGTCGGCGATGGCCTGCTCGACCGGGTCGAGCGTGAAGTCCTCGATGTCGTCCGGGCTGTAGAGGACGGGTGCCGTAGTCATGCCGGTGCTCCTTCCAGGACCGGCTGCGCGGTCCGGCGGGAGCGCAGCCACCAGTCGCGCATGCCCCACAGGACGAGCGCGCCGTAGATGACGTAGACGAAACCGGAGAAGGCGTAGCCGTTGGCGAAGTTGAGGGGCACGCCGACGAGGTCGACGAGCAGCCAGGCGAACCAGAACTCGACCATGGCCTTGGCCTGGGCGTACATGGCGACGAGGGTGCCGACGAAGATGTAGGCGTCCGGCCAGGGGTCCCAGGACAGCTTCGGGTAGGCCGTGAACAGCAGGGCCACCGCGACGGTGCCGGCGGCGGCAGCGGCGAGCATCACCGCGCGCTCGCGCCAGGTGGCGAACCGGGGGGCGATGTGCCCGTCCTCGGCCTTGCCCTTGGTGCGCTGCCACTGCCACCAGCCGTACAGCGCGACGGCCATGACGACGGCCTGCTTGCCGGCGCTGCCGGTCAGGTGGCCGTAGAAGGCGGCGAAGAGGACGAGGCCGGACAGGAACTGCACCGGCCAGGTCCACAGGGAGCGGCGCCAGCCGAGGGCGAGGGTGATGAGGCCCAGGATGTTGCCGACCATGTCGGACCAGATGATGTGCTGGCCGAACATGGTGAACGCCTCGGAGTTCAGCCAGCTCACTTGCCGGCCCCCTGACCGGCCGCGAGCAGCCGCTCCACGTACTTGGCGATGACGTCCACCTCGAGGTTGACCGGGTCGCCGGGCTGCTTGTGGCCGAGCGTGGTCAGGTCGAGGGTGGTCGGGATGAGGCTGACGGTGAAGTAGTCCGGGCCGGCCTCGACGACGGTGAGGCTGATGCCGTCGACGGTGATGGAGCCCTTCTCCACGACGTAGCGGGCGAGGTCCGCGGGCAGCGAGATCCTGACGATCTCCCAGTTCTCGGAGGGCGTGCGGGCCAGCACCTGTCCGGTGCCGTCCACATGGCCCTGCACGATGTGCCCGCCGAGGCGCGCGCCCACGGCGGTGGGGCGTTCGAGGTTGACCCGGGAGCCGACGGCGAGCGCGCCCAGGCTGGAGCGCTGCAGGGTCTCGGCCATGACGTCGGCGGTGAACTCGTCGCCCTCGTGCTCCACGACGGTGAGACAGACCCCGTTCACGGCGATGGAGTCGCCGTGCTGCGCGCCCTCGGTCACGACGGGGCCACGGAGCCGGAAACGGGACGCGTCGCCGAGGTTCTCGACGGCGGTGACCTCACCCAGCTCTTCGACGATTCCGGTGAACACTTCCCGGGTCCTCCTGCCTCATTGGGGCACGGACTCCGGGGCCTGTCGATGACGACAGAATGGACGGGTGAGCAGCACCGTGAGCGCTGCCGACGCCGAAAAGGACCCGTCCACACGGACGAGCCCAGATACGGCGGCGCGCACACGAACATGCCCGCCCGCCGCGCACTGCCTCCCATCCGGACTTTAACCGTCGGTCCAGGAATTTCACCTGGTCAACCGGCCGCTGGAAGCGACCGGGTCGCGGACTGTAACCGCCGGTTCGGACTTTCACCGACCCCGGAGTGCGCTGCTTCTGGTACACGGCCAGTGTGCCACGCCGGGTGGCCGTCCAGACAGGCGGAGGGTGTGGGCTCCCTCACAGCGTGTGTCGCTGGACTTGCGCGATGGAACCGGCCTGGTCAACTGCCGTGCGAAGAGCGAGGGTTGACCTTGGTCCAGACCCATTGACCACACTGGTCTAGTCCTTTTAGGGTGCGGGCGGGCCCGGTGGCGGTGACGACGGCCCTTGCCCGCCGCCGGGTCGCCCACGCCTCTGACAGGGTGGGCCCATGACGACGCCGCCGCTCGCCGACGAGTTCGAGTCCCACCGCCCCCGGCTGTTCGGCCTGGCCTACCGCCTGCTCGGCTCAGCGCAGGAGGCGGAGGACGCGGTGCAGGACGCGTATCTGCGGCTCAGCGGCGCCGACCGCGCGGGCATCGAGCATCTGGGGGCGTGGCTCGCCAAGACCGTCACCAACCTGTGCCTGAACCGGCTGACCTCCGCCCGGGTGCGCCGCGAGGAGTACGTCGGGACCTGGCTGCCGGAGCCGGTGGTCACCTCCGACGGCACGCTCGGACCGCTGGAGTCGGCGGAGGTGCGCGAGCAGGTCTCGATGGCGATGCTGGTGCTGCTGGAGCGGCTGACCCCCACCGAGCGCGCGGTGTTCGTGCTGCGCGAGGCGTTCGCCTACGGCCACCGGGAGATCGCGGACGTCCTGGACCTGAGCGAGGCCAACTGCCGCCAGCTGTACCGGCGTGCGGTGGGCCGGGTGGCCGCGCCGGAGTCCCGGTTCGAGCCCGCCCCCGAGCGGCGGGAGCAGCTGGTCACGTCGTTCGTCACGGCGGCCCGGGAGGGTGACCTCGCCGGTCTGGAGAAGCTGCTGGCGGCGGACGTGACCTGGTGGAGCGACGGCGGCGGCAAGGTCACGGCGGCCCTGCGGCCGATCGAGGGCCGGGAGAAGGTCGTCCGCTTCCTGGTGGGCATCTCCCAGCGGTTCGCGACGGGACTGGACTTGGTGGTGGTGGAGGTCAACGGCGAGAACGGAATGGCCGCGTGGGCGGGCGACACCCTGCTCGGGGTCTTCGGATTCGAGCTGCGGGACGGGCGGATCGCGCAGGTGCGGGCCGTGATGAACCCGGACAAGCTGGAGTACGTACGACGGCAGCTCACCCGCCCGTAGCCGGGGCCTGTCACATTCTCGCGGGGCTGCGCGGTCTCAGCTGGCGAAGGGCGCCCCGACCAGGGGTGCCCCGGGTCCGGAGGGACGGAAACAGCATGACCACGATCCTGGTGACCGGCGGAACCGGCACGCTGGGGCGGCTCGTCACCGAGCGGCTGCGGGCGGACGGGCACGAGGTGCGGGTGCTCAGCCGGCACACCCAGCCCTACGCCGTCGACCTGCGCGCGGGCGGGCCCGGTCTGGACGCGGCCCTCGACGGCGTGGAGACGGTCGTGCACTGCGCGAGCAGTCCGCGCGGCGGCGACGAGCAGGCGGCGGACCACCTGATCGCGGCGGCACGGCGGGCGGGGGTGGGCCACCTGGTCTACATCTCCATCGTCGGCGTCGACCGGGTGCCGTTCGGCTACTACCGGTCCAAGCTGGCGGTGGAGCGGCGGATCGAGGAGTCGGGGCTCGGCTGGACCGTGCTGCGGGCGACGCAGTTCCACGACCTGGTGGTGACGCTGCTCCAGGGACTGGCCAAGCCGCCCGTCGTGCTGGTGCCGGCCGGGGTGTCGGACCAGCCGGTGGAGGTGGCCGAAGTGGCTGACCGACTGGCCGAGTTGGCGCTCGGGGCACCGGCGGGGCGGGTGCCGGACATGGGCGGGCCCGAGGTCCGTACGTTCGATTCGCTGGCCCGCGCCTTTCTGCGGGCGACCGGCAGGCGCCGACCCGTCGCGAACCTGCCTCTGTTCGGCAAGACCTACCGCGCCTTCCGAGCGGGCGGCCATCTGACGCCGGAGCAGGCCGTGGGCAAGGGGACCTTCGAGGAGTACCTGGCACGCCGCTTCGGGCGGTGACGCTCCGGGCGGTGACGCTCCGGGGGCGCTTCGCAGGATGACCTTCCCGTACGACTAGCGCTCCGCCGGTGCGAACAGCTCGTCCTGGGCCCGCTCCCGGGCCGTCAGCAGGGCCCCGCGCAGGACCGCGGCCCCGCCCAGGCTGCTGGCCCGTACCTCGGTGACCAGCGGTGACATCCGGCGGAGCCGCTCCTCCACGCGTGCGGCGAGCACCGCTCCCCCGGCCTGTCCGACCTCGCCACCCAGGACCACACAGCCCGGGTCGAGGATGGAGGCGACGGAGGCGGCCCCGATGGCGACCCGGTGGGCGAGGGCGTCGAGGAAGCGGTCGGCGGGGCCGGATCCCCCGCCGGGCAGGCCGGTGACCTCGGCGACCGCCTCGCGCACCACCACGGCGACGCCGGGACCGTCCATCGGCTCCGCGCGCGGCAGGCCGAACTCCCGGGCCAGTGCGCCGACCGCCGCCGCCCCGGTCAGCGAGTGGAAGCCGCCGTCGCAGTCGGTCGCCGAGGGCAGTGCGGTCGTCCCCGGGACCGGCAGGAAGCCGATCTCGCCCGTGCCGCCGGAGGCGCCGCGGCGGAGGGTGCCGTCCAGGACGACCGCGGCGCCGACGCCGTGCCCCAGCCAGAGCAGGACGAAGGTGTCCCGGTCATGGGCGGCGCCCTCGCGCTGCTCGGCCAGGGCGGCCAGGTTGGTCTCGTTCTCCACGGTGACCCGGGCCTCGGGCAGCCGTTCCTGCAGGGCCGCGGCCAGGCGCCGGTGCCAGGCGGGCAGGCCGCCGGAGTCGCGCAGGTCGCCGGTGGCCGGGTCGACGAGGCCGGGCGCTCCGATGCCGACGGTGTGCAGCCGGTCGGCACCGGCCTCCTTCGCGGCGCGCTCCACGGCCGCCACCGCCTGCTCCACGGCGGGCCCGGTCCCGGTGTCCCCGCCGATCGGCACGGCCGCCTCGGCCAGCACCCGCCCGACGAGGTCGGAGACCAGCACGAAGACGCCCTCGGTGCGTACGTCGAGCGCGGCCAGGTGGGCGCGGTCGGCGACGATGCCGTAGAGCCGGGCGTTGGGGCCCCGGCGCTGCTCGCCGGACTCGCCGACCACGGTGATCAGGCCGGAGGCGGTAAGCCGTTCGACGAGGTCCGCGACCGTCGGCCGGGACAGTCCGGTCAGCTGCTTCAACTGCCCTGCCGTCAGCGGGCCTTCCCGCTGCAACAGGCGCAGGGCGAGCCGGTCGTTGATGGCCCGGGCGGTGCTCGGTGATGCGGGCATGACCGGAATCCTCCCAGACGCGGGCGGCCGTAATACTCACTATCTATCAGGCAGGGTCCCTGATAGTTTACGACGGTGCCGCGACGGAGCGGTGGGGACACTCTCCCGGGGAGGGGCTGGAACATGGGTGACGTGGGTTACACGCGTGACGAAGTCAGGCGCGCCCGGTATGCCGTGGCGGCCGTGTTCGCCGTGCACGGCGCGGTCACCGGCTCCTTCGCGACCCGCGTGCCGTGGATCCAGGACCACGCCTCGCTGAGCGCGGGGCAGCTCGGGTTCGCGCTGGCGTTCACGGCGTTCGGCGCCTCGTGCGCGATGCCGCTGGCGGGCCGCATCAGTCACCGCTTCGGCAGCCGTACGGCCCTGCGCGGGCTGATCGCGCTGTGGACGCTGGCGCTGGTCCTGCCGTCCTTCGCGCCGAACCTGTACACGCTGTGCCTGGCGATGTTCGTCTACGGCGCGACCGCGGGCATGGCCGACGTGGCGATGAACGCCCTGGGTGTCGAGGTGGAGCGACTGCTCGGGAAGTCGATCATGTCCGGTCTGCACGGCATGTGGAGCGCGGGCGCGCTGACCGGCTCGGCCGCGGGCACGCTCGCCGCCCACCTGGGCGCGGACGCGCGCGTGCACTTCGCGCTCGCCGCCGGCGTCCTCACCGTGCTCGGGCTGCTGGCCTGCGGCTGGGTGCTGGACCTGCAGCCCGCCGAGGACGAGGAGCCGCCGCCGCGGTTCGCGCTGCCGCCCCGCTCGGCCCTGCTGATCGGTGCGGTCGGCTTCTGCGCGGTGTTCGCGGAGGGGGCGAGCCTGGACTGGTCGGCGGTGTTCCTGCGGGACCGGCTGGACAGCTCGGCCGGTCTGGCGGCGGCGTCGACGACCGGGTTCATGCTGACGATGGCGGTGGCCCGGATCGCCGGGGACGCGGTGGTGAACCGCTTCGGCGCGGTCCGCACGGTGCGGGCCGGCGGTGTCCTGGCCGGTCTCGGCGGCCTGCTGGTCGTCGCCGCCGGGTATCCCGCGGTGGCGATGGCCGGGTTCGCGCTGATGGGACTCGGGATCGCCGTGGTCGTGCCGCTGTGCTTCGCGGCGGCCGGCCACTCCGGCCCCAACCCCAGTCAGGCGATAGCGGGCGTGGCGACGATCACCTACACCTCGGGGCTGATCGCGCCCAGCCTGATCGGCGGGGTGGCGCAGGCGACCAGCCTGACGGTCTCGTTCTGCGTGGTGACCGCGCTGGCCTGCGGGCTGGCCCTGTTCGCGGGTGTGCTGCGCACCGCCGAGCGCGGCGGCCGGACGCGGGTCAGTCCGCAGGCCGCAGCAGTTCCCGACCCGCGGCCCTGAAGGAGTCGCTCCACGGCGCGGGGCGCATGGTCGTCGCGTCCAGCCGGACCAGCACCCGGGTGCCCTGCGCGTAGGTCCGGGTCCCGTCGGCCGAGCAGAAGCGGAAGCCGTAGGTCAGGCCGGTGGTGCCGAGCCGTTCCAGCCAGAGGTGGACGGCGTAGGTGCCCGGGCGGGTCACCGGCGCCTCGTAACCGATCCGCAGCTCGCGGACGGCGTTGCACGCGTCGCCGGCGGCCACCCAGTCGCCGTCGAACCGGATGCCGTGCTCGGTCCACAGCTCGGTCCAGGCGCGCTCCACCATCAGCGGATAGCGGGCGTTGTGGAGCAGCCCGAGCGCGTCCAGGTCGTCGAAGTGGACGGTGACGGGGATCAGCCGGCCGTAGGCGACGGCGGGGGCTATCGGGGCTTCGGCGGTCACGGGAGGGGCTCCTGAGCGTGGCGTACGGGGCGGTAGGACACTCCATACTAAGCGACCGCTCAGGAGCCCCGGCCGGGAAGGCCCTGGTCAGACCTGCCTGTTCAGCCCGCTATCGAGTCCAGCTGCTCGGCGGCGGGCCGCAGCGCCCACAGGTCGCCGCCGGGAGGCCCCTCAAGGCCGGGCACGGCCGCCTTCGCCGCCGCGTCACCGGCGTCCGCCGCCGCATGGACGACGTCGCTCGCCGCGTACCGGTAGAACTCCAGCTCGGGATGCGGCCAGGCGGCGGCACCGGTCGCGGCAGGCAGCAGATAGTCCACCGCCCTGAACAGGCTCTGCCCGTCCGGCCCCCGATAGGCCCAGAGGTTCACACCCACATGCCGGCCGATGGCGGCGAGCCGGGTGTAGGCGACGAGGTCGAAGGTCGAGTAGTGCCAGCTGCGGGTGCGGGCGAGTTCCTGCGGCTGGCTGCCGTCGGCGGCGATCTGCGGGTCGATCCGCTTGGCGCGCGCGTCGAGCACGGTCCGCCGGGCCAGGTCCGTGTCGCCGGTGGCGTAGGCGAGGGCGGCGAGCTGCATGTCGTAGAAGGTGCCGTGGTTGTTGGCGGCCGCGCCCTCCTGCCTGCCGAAGTCGCTGTTCTTCAGCCAGCCGAGGAAGTCGGTGTTCCACTTGCCCATCGCGGTGCGGTCCTTGGAGGTCCAGCCGGGGGCTCCGGTGGCGAGGATGCCCTGGGCGTCCAGCACGCTCGTGTACGACTGCGAGAAGTCGATGATGCCGATGGCCCGGCCGTCGTACTTGCAGGGGATGAACTGGGCATGGTTCAGATCGGGGTTCATCCGGGTGGCCGGGTCGAGGAACCAGGTGCGCAGGATCTGCCCGGCCTTCTCGGCGTAACTCCGCTTGCCGGTGTAGTACCAGGCGAGCGAGAGGTCGTACGTGGCGTCGAAGACCTTCTCCACGTCCTGCCGGTCCGTGCCGCTGTCGACCTCGGGATTGCGCTGCCCGTCGCGCTGGACGTACGGGCAGCCCCAGGGGTTGTCGGCGGTGGGGGTGGTCGTGGGCCACCAGTAGGGGGCCTGGCTCAGGTAGTCGTGGACGTCACCGCCGGGGGCGGGCTTGGGCTTGTCGACCACCGTCCAGGGACCCTGGTCCAGCCAGGCGTCCGCACGGGTCGTCAGGTCCTGGAGCGCGCGCCGGAGTCGGGGGTCGTGGTCCAGGCGGGCCCGGGTCTGCTGGAGGCGGGTGCCGTCCAGCACGGCCGTCCGCGGGGCCTTGGGCGCCGCGTGTGCGGAGGGGACGAGCACGGCCGAGAAGGTCACCACCGTGGCCAGCAGCACGGTCGCTCGGGATCTTCCACTCATCGAGCACTCCGATCGTCATGGATCAGGTATGTGAACATGGTTCATGAGTAGGACCGTGCGAGCGTAGAGCGGCCAGGTAACCGTGACAATGGTCCGGACCGTCTTCACGTACAGAGAAAGCGAAACCCCACCATGGACCTCGGCGTGCGCTGGAAGCTGCACGGTGACGGGCGCACGCCCGCGCCCGGAGCGGTGGTACGCCCGGACGAACGGCTCTCCTGGCCCCGCACGGTGGGCCTCGGCGCCCAGCACGTGGTCGCCATGTTCGGAGCCTCCTTCGTCGCCCCGGTATTGATGGGGCTCGACCCCAACCTCGCGATCATGATGTCCGGCGTCGCGACCGTGATCTTCCTGCTCGCGACCCGTGGCCGGATCCCCAGCTACCTGGGCTGCTCGCTGTCCTTCGTGGGCGTGGCCGCGGTGATCCGGGCGCAGGGCGGCACGAGCGCGACGGTGACCGGCGCGGTGTTCGTCGTCGGTGTCGCACTGTTCCTCGCGGGTCTCGCCGTGCAGCGCTTCGGGGCGCGGATCATCCACGTCACGATGCCGCCGATCGTCACCGGCGCGGTCGTCATGCTGATCGGTTTCAACCTCGCGCCGGTGACCGCGTCCACGTACTGGCCGCAGGACCAGTGGACGGCCCTGCTGGTCATGCTGTTCACCGGTCTGGCCGTCGTCTGTCTGCGTGGTTTCTGGTCACGCGTCGCGATCTTCCTGGGCCTGCTCTTCGGCTACGGCCTCTCCTGGGCCTCCGACCAGGTCTTCGGGAAGATCCACTCGGTGGACGCGAGCGGCAAGGTCACCGACCACTGGCGGCTCGACTTCTCCGGCGTCGGCAAGGCCGAGTGGATCGGGCTGCCGTCCTTCCACGGGCCCTCCTTCCAGTGGTCGGCGATCCTGGTCGCCCTGCCCGTGGTCATCGCGCTCGTCGCGGAGAACGCCGGACACATCAAGGCGGTCGGCGAGATGACCGGCCACCGGCTGGACGACAAGCTCGGTACGGCCATCTCGGCCGACGGCGTCGCCTCCATGCTGTCCACCGCGGTCGGCGGTCCGCCCAACACCACGTACTCCGAGAACATCGGCGTGATGGCCGCGACCCGCGTCTACTCGACGGCCGCCTACTGGGCCGCCGCCGGCTTCGCGCTGCTCTTCGGCGTCTGCCCGAAGTTCGGGGCGGTCGTGGCCGCGATCCCGGGCGGTGTCCTCGGCGGCATCACCGTCATCCTCTACGGCATGATCGGCCTGCTCGGCGCACAGATCTGGATCAACGCCAAGGTGGACCTGCGCAACCCGCTGAACCTGGTCCCGGCGGCCGCGGGCATCATCATCGGCGTCGGCAACGTGTCCATGAAGTTCGGCGAGCACTTCACCCTGAGCGGCATCGCGCTCGGCACCCTGGTCGTCATCACCGGCTACCACGCCCTGGGCGCCCTCGCACCCGCCCACCTCAAGCCGCAGGAGCCGCTGCTGGACGAGGGCACGTCCACCTACGACGAGGAGGAGGGTCAGCGCGAGGAGGATCAGCGCGCCAAGTCGTAGGCGTACGACGGCGTGAACGTCCCGGGCGCGCCCTTGCAGCCGTCGGACTCCCCCGGCAGCTTCACCCACAGATAGGCGTCGATGCGGGCCTCGCCCGTGGTCAGGGTCGGCGCCCGGCCGATCCTCCGGCCGGCCGGGTCGCACCACTGGTGGTCGGGCGGGGCGCCGTTGCCGTTGCGGCTGGTGTCGATGACCGCGCCGAGGCTCGCCGGGCCGCCGAGGGCGTCCAGGACCTGCCGGTCGTAGGCGATCTCGTCGGCGGTGGTGTGGAAGTTGGAGACGTTGCTGAAGATGCCGTCGGCGGCGACGGCTCCCGCCTGCCTGAGGAGGGCGGCCTGCTTGTCGGGCGGGTTCCAGCCGGAGTGGCCGGCGTCGAAGTAGACCCGCGCGCGCGGGTTCGCCGCCTTCAGGGCCCGACCCGCGCGGGCCAGTGAGGCGAAGCGGGCGGCCCGGTCCGCGTCCGAGAGACAGTCGGACTGGGCGACCGAGTCCGGCTCCAGGATCACGATCACCTCGTCGGAGCCCAGCCCCTCGGCGAAGGCGTCGATCCAGGCGTCGTAGGCCTCGAGGTCCGGTGCCCCGCCCTGGGAGGCGCCACCGCAGTCACGGTCGGGGATGTCGTACGGCACGAGCACCGGGACCCGGCCCTGCGCCGCCGCACCCGCGGTGACCGCGCGCACCTTGGCGGCGATGGTGTCCGGGCTGTAGTCGGCGAACCACACCGCGGCCGGCCGGTCGGCGATCCGGGACGCGATGAGGGCGGTGCGCGGGTCGTCGGGGTGGGCGCGGACCCAGTCCAGCACCTGGGAGTCGGGGTGGCGGTAGAGACGGGGTGTCACGGCATCGGTCCGCTGCTTCCTCTCGGCGCGGGTCGGGGAGGGGGTGGGGGCCTGCTGCTCCGGCGTCTCCGGCTCGGCCGTGGCAGTCCGCGTCGTCCTCGACGGGGAGGGCGACGGCTCAGGGAGGGCGGGCAGGGGCGCGCGGCTCGGGGTGCCGGTCACCTCGGGCCGGGCCTGGTCGGAGCCCCGGCCGTGGTCCAGCGCGGAGACCATCCCGGTGACGGTGCCGACCAGGGCGACCACCGAGGCCGCCGCGACCATCGCCGCGCGCCTGCGGGCCCGCCTGCGCTCGGCCCGGCGCGCGGCCAGGCGCCGGGTGCGTAAGCCTGACACGGTCTCGCTCCTCCCTCCCTCCCCGCGTGCGATGTCACTCCCATCCTTCCCGTCCTGCCCGCCCTGTGTTCCCCCGTTCCGGCGAAGCACCGGTCCGGTCGGCACACGGGTCGGGTCAAGGCTGGGACCCTTCCCCCATGGTGCAGTCGGAACACCTCACCTCACCCGTCGACGCCGTGATCGCCCGGATGCGCGCCCTCGACGCGGAACTGCCCGAGCGGGACGGGGTCGCCGTGTTCAACCGCGTCTACCTCGCCGTCACCGAGGAGGTCGACCGGCGCCTGGACAGAGGGGAGTTCCCGGACCCACGGGCGGCGACCGCGCTGGACGTCCGGTTCGCCGAGCGGTATCTGGCGGCGGTCGACGCGGTGGACCGGGACCGCCGTCCACCCGCCTGCTGGCGGCCCCTGTTCCAGCTCCGCCGCCATCCCGGCGTACGGCCGCTGCAGTTCGCGCTCGCGGGCATCAACGCGCACATCGGGCACGACCTGGCGCTCGCCGTGGTGGACGCCTGTCGTACGCTCCGCTGCGAACCGGCGGACCTGGAGGACGAGTTCGACCGCGTGGGTGACCTCCTCGTCTCGCTGGAGGAGCGCATCCGCGAGGATCTGATGCCGGGCCCCGACCTGCTGCAGATCGCCGATCCGATCACCCATCTGCTGGGATCCTGGAGCCTGGAGCGGGCGCGGGACGCGACCTGGGCGGCGGCCCGGGCGCTGTGGGCGCTGCGGCACTGCGAGGACGTCGTCGAGGAGTTCGCCGAGCGCCTGGACGCGGCGGTCGGCTTCGCGGGCCGCATGCTGCTCACCCCGCTGACCGACTGACGTGGCCGGATCCGGCCCGTGGGCGAGCCTCCTGTGGAACTGCCGTGGGATCGCCGTACGTTGACGGTTCAACACCCAGCGCAGAGGAGCAGCGGTATGGCGACCCGGCTCGGCCTGAGTCTTCCCCAGATGCGGCAGTACTCCCTCGGCAAGGACGTGCCCGACGTGGCGCGCGCCGCCGAGGCGACCGGTTACGACAGCCTGTGGGTCTTCGAGCGAGCCCTGTTCCCGGAGCCCGCCACCCAGGGCCTGTACGGCATCGAGGGCCTGCCCTGGCCCGACCAGTACCGGAACGTGGCGGATCCGCTGGTCACCCTCACCCTGGCGGCCGCGGCCACCGAGCGGGCCCGGCTCGGCTCCAGTGTGCTGGTGGCTCCGCTGCACATCCCGTTCCAGCTCGCCAAGGCCCTCGCCTCGCTGGACGCCGCGAGCGGCGGCCGGGTGATCGCCGGCTTCGGCACCGGTTGGTCGCTGGACGAGTACGCCGCCGCGGGCGTCCGGCCGATCGCGGAGCGCGGCAAGGTGCTCGACGAGATCATCGGCGTGTGCCGGGCGGTGTGGGGCCCCGACCCGGTGCGCTACGACGGCCGTATCACCAAGATCGAGTCCGCCGTGGTCGGGCCCAAGCCCGCCCGGCCGATCCCCATCCTGCTGGCCGCGAGCAACAAGAAGGCGTTCACCCGGCTCGTGGACCACGCCGACGGCTGGCTGCCGGTGGGCATGGGCGTCGAGCAGATCGCCGGCCAGTGGCAGCAGTTGCGGGACCTCGCTGCCGAGCGCGGCCGCACGGAGCCGATCCAGACGGTGCTGCGGGTGAACTGCGTCCGCCTGCCCAAGGCGTACGAGGGCGCGGACCGCCGGCCCTTCCAGGGCAATGTCGACCAGATCGTCGAGGACCTGGTGGCGCACGCGCAGATCGGTCTCGAGGAGATCCTCATCGACCTCCAGGGCACCGCGCGGGACGCGCAGGAGCTGAAGGACGTCGCCGCCGAGGTGTTTGAAAAGGCGCGGGCGGCCGGAGTCTGAGTCCGGCCGCCCGCGCCTTGGCTCGGGGAGACGAGATCCCGGTCAGTCCTCGGGCAGTTCCACCGGGGCGATCTCGTCGTAGACGTCACCCGGGCCCGGGTTGGCCGCGTCGGTCTCGCCGCCGAAGTGGTGCATGACGCCCCAGACCGCGTTCAGCGCGGTCTGGATCGCGCCCTCGGCCCAGCCGGCCGTCCAGGAGATGTCGTCGCCGGCGAGGAAGATGCCCCGCTTGTCCTCGGGCAGCCGGTCCTGCATGAAGTGCGTGAACAGGCGCCGCTGGTAGCGGTAGTGGCCGGGCAGGTTGGCCTTGAACGCGCCCATGAAGTAGGGCTCGTTCTCCCAGGAGACGGTCACCGGGTTGCCGATGATGTGCTTCCTGATGTCGACCTTCGGGTAGATCTCGCCGAGCGACTTCAGCATGACCTCCATCCGCTCGTTCGCGGACAGCGGCAGCCACTTCAGGCTGTCGTCGCACCAGGTGTAGGAGAGGCAGATGACGGCGGGCTTGTCCGGGCCGTCGTCCAGCAGGTAGGTGCCGCGGGTCATGCGGTCGGTGAGCGTCATCGA
This sequence comes from Streptomyces sp. Ag109_G2-15, assembly GCF_900215565.1. Taxonomy (NCBI): domain Bacteria; kingdom Bacillati; phylum Actinomycetota; class Actinomycetes; order Kitasatosporales; family Streptomycetaceae; genus Streptomyces; species Streptomyces sp. Ag109_G2-15. The sequence continues at coordinate 6,132,971 of NZ_OCNI01000001.1, read as the reverse complement.
CATGACGTCCCGGCCGGTCTCCTCGTCCTTGTCCAGCCAGAACGGCCGGTCGACGGGGACGAACAGCTTCGAGGACTCCATGTAGTGGGTGCGCTCGATCGCGGTCCAGTGGTCGATCGGGAAGAGCGAGTCGTCGCAGGCGATCTTGGACAGCAGCATCCAGGACTGGGCGGTGAAGATCGCCGCCTGGTAGGTGCGGATGTCACCGTTCGCGTCGGTCACGGTGATCTGGTTGCCCACGGTGCGGTGCAGCCGGGTCACGGCCGGGCGCGGCTCGCCGTCCAGGTGCAGGGACTTCAGCGAGGTGCCGTACGGCCAGTGGACGATCTTCTCCGGCTCGCGCTCCCACAGGCGCAGCGGCAGCTGCTGGGAGCCGCCGACGATGCCGCGGTGGTGGTCGTCGGCCTCGGTGTAGACGACCCGCAGGATCTCCAGGATGGAGTTCGGGAAGTCGGTGTCCCAGCCGCCGGTGCCGAAGCCGACCTGGCCGAAGATCTCACGGTGCCGGAAGGACTTGAAGGCCTCCGAGTCGCAGAGGAAGCCGTAGAACGTCTGGTTGTCGAGCTTCTCGACCAGCTTCGCCCAGATCTCGCGGATGCGCGGCACGTCCCGCTCGCGCATGGCGCGGTTCATGTCGGAGAAGTCGGCGCCCTCGTCCAGGCACTTGTTCCAGGCCTCGGCGACGTCCCGGTAGACCTGGGGCAGGTCGTCGATCGTCTCGGCGTAGTGCGACTCGCCCTTGAGGTCCACGACGGTGGACGGGGTGGCCTCGGCCAGCGGGTTCGGGAAGGGCTGCGTCTCCAGGCCGACCATGTCGATGTAGTGCTGGAGGGCGGTGGAGGAGGGCGGGAAGCGCATCGCGCCCATCTCGGCGGTGAGCGACTCGTCGCAGCCCTCGAAGCCGACGGTGCGCAGGCGTCCGCCGATCTGGTCGGCCTCGTAGACGACGGGCTTGAGGCCCATCTTCATCAGCTCGTAGGCGGCCACGATGCCGGACAGACCGCCGCCGATGACGGCGACCTCGGTGCCGTGCTCGGTCGCGGGGATCTGGCCGAGCCCCGCCGGGTGGGCGAGGAAGTCGTCGTAGGCGTAGGGGAAGTCCGGGCCGAACATGGTGATCGGCGGCTGCTGCTCGTCGGCGTGCTCGACGGCGTTGGGCACCGTGGACGTCATGGGGTACGGACTCCTTGCGCGGGGGTGAGGCGGGGAGGGCTCGGGTGGGGGGTGATACGGGGAGGGAGGGCTCGGGGGGTCAGGCCAGGGACCCGTACAGGCCGGGGCGGCGGTCCTTCAGGTACGGGTTCGCCTCGCGGGAGGCGGCCAGGAAGGCGGGGTCGGCGTCGGCGAACACCAACTCCTCGCCGCGGCCGGCGCGGGTGCGGGCGATGCCGTCGGGGCCCGCGAGGGTGGACAGTCCGAAGAACTCGAACTCTCCCTCGTGGCCGACCCGGTTGGCGTACGCGACGTACATCTGGTTCTCGAACGCGCGCACCGGGAGCATCGACTCGGCGACGATCTCGAACGGGTGCATGTTCGCGGTCGGCACGACGAGGAGGTCGGTGCCGGCCAGGGCATGGGCGCGGACGTTCTCCGGGAACTCGACGTCGTAGCAGATCATCAGGCCGACGGTGAGGCCGTTCAGCTCGGCCTGGACGACCGGCTGCTCGCCCGCCGTGAAGTGGTCGCGCTCGAAGCCGCCGAAGAGGTGGGTCTTGCGGTAGTTCGCGAGCCGGGTGCCGTCGGCGGAGATCAGCTGGGCGGAGTTGTGGACGGTCTCGCCGTCGCGCTCCGGGTAGCCGTAGGCGATGGCCAGGCCGTGCCGGGTGGCGATCTCGGCGATCGCGTCGGCGGAGTCGCCGTCGGCGGGCTCGGCGAGGCGGCCGACGGCGTCGCCGATCGCGTAGCCGGTGAGGAACATCTCCGGCGCGACCAGCAGCGCGGCGCCCCCGGCGGCGGCCCGGCCCGCGGCCTCGTCGAGGACCTTGAGGTTCTCGGCGATCGAGCCGGGGCGGCCGGAGCTCTGGAGCAGTGCGGTACGCATGCGGGTTCCTCACCGGAAAGGGGGTTTTGGGGGCCACAACGAAGGTACGGTCGGCGCGCTCGGCCGGACAAGAAGGAGCCGTTGCGCGCCGGTGCGCGGTTCGTTGCGTGACAGGGGGGTCGGGCGGCGATTCGTTGCGCGCCCCCGGGCGGGGTTCCCCTCCCCCGCAGACGCAGGTCACGGCGGGGCTTCCCCGCCGGACGGGGGAGGCGGGATGCCACCCGCGGAGCGATGTGCCGACGGCCCGCCGCCGGGAGAGTGGTGAGCGTTCAGTTCACGCGCTTGACCTGCGGAAAGGACCGTCATGCAGCGTCGTACGAAGATCGCCGCCGTCGTCTGTGCCACCGCCCTGCTGATCACCGCCGGGACGGCGGGCGCGGCGATGGCCTCGGGAGCCGGGGCGCACCATCCGCAGCGCGAGGCCGCCGCGCTCACCGGCACGGCCAAGCTGTACCGGTCGGCCGGGGACGACATCACCTTCTCCTTCGACGCGCATCTGGCGGCGAAGGACACCAAGGACCCGCGGAAGGCGACCGGAACGTTCGAGTTCAGCCACTACCTGCACGGGGACGGCGCCTGGGCGAAGGCGAAGGTGGACTGCCTGGTCACCGGCGGCAAGGTCGCCGTCGTCTCCGGCGTGATCACGGCCTCGGACCTGCCGGGGGCCAAGGGCAAGCGGGTCGGCGTCACGGTCCACGACCTCGGCCGGCACGACCGGCTGGGCTACAGCTGGGCCGGGCTCGGCAGCCCCACGGACACCAAGGACCTGCCCCCGTGCGTGTCGTCGGCTCCCTTCGAGAAGGTGAAGCAGGGCACCGGTGACTTCGAGGTCGTCCCGTGGAACCCGGCGCTGTGAGGGTCACCCGGCCCTGAGCGCCGCGGCTACAGCTCCTTCAGCCGCTCCACGATCTCCCGCAGCAGCCCCGGATCGGCGGCCGGGCCGGTGACCGGCAGGCGGCGGGGCTCGTCGATACGGACCAGCCCCGCCTCGGCCAGGTCGCCGAGCAGGACCCGTACGACGGTCAGGGGCAGGTCGGCGTCCGCGGCCAGCTCGGCCACCGGTCGCGGGCCGCGGCGGATCAGGTCGAGCAGCGCGGCGGGGGCGTGGTCGAGGTCCGGGTGCGCCGCGCCGTCCGGCTCCAGGCCGGTGACCCGGGACATCAGGTCGATGGTGTGCCGGTCCGAGGGCCGGGTGCGGCCCCGGGTCACGGTGTAGGGACGGACCATCGACCCGGTCTCGTCCTCGTACCAGTGCTCGTCACTCACCGCGGGGTCAGGGGGCCGAGCGGGTGGCGGCGTCCAGATGGCGGCCGAGGCGGCGGACGAGCAGGGCCATCTCGTGGGCGAGCTGGCCCACGTCGGTCCGCGCCTCGCTGAGCACGGCGAGGCGGCTGCCGTGACCGGCCGGGGTGATGAAGAGGTAGGCGTCCTCCAGCATGACCATGGTCTGCCGCACCTCCCCCGCCTCGAACCGCTCCCCCGCCGAGCGGGCGAGGCCGTGGAAGCCGGAGCAGACGGCGGCCAGGTGCTCGATGTCCCGGCGGCGCATGCCGTCCGAGCAGCTGAGCGGCAGACCGTCGGCGGTCAGCAGCACCGCCTGGCGGACATGGTCGGTACGGGCCACGAGGTCGTCGAGCAGCCAGCCGAGATCCGTACCGGGCGCTCCGGCGGGCGGGGCCGGGTTCTCGGGGGTCTGGTCGTCACCGTGCATCGTCGGTGTCCGTCCCTTCGTCGGCGTCGGTGGTTGCGTCGTGTGTGGCTGGGGTTGCGGCTGGGGCTGGGGGTGCGGCGGTGGCTGCGGGTACGTCTGTGGCTTGGGGTGCGTCTGCGCCCCTGGGTGCGTCTGCGCCCCTGGGTGCGTCTGCGCCCCTGGGTGCGTCTATGTCCGTGGGCGTCGGCAGGCCTTGGCGGCCGCGGTCCAGGCCCCGCTGGAAGGCGCCGAAGATCGCCCGCATCTCCTCGGCGTCGACCTCGCGACCGGGTGCCGCGTCCCGGCGCGGCGGATCGTCGCGCAATTCGGGGGCGAGGGAGGTCTGGCGGGTGCGGGTGGGTAGGGCGGGGGCGGGCTCCGGGGTGGGGGCGTCTGGAGTGGGGGCGTCCAGCGCGGGGGCGTCTGGCGCAGGCGTGCCCGGCGCAGGCGTGCCCGGCGCAGGCGTGCCCGGCGCAGGCGTGCCCGGCGCGGGGGTGCCCGGCGCGGGGGTGCCCGGCGCAGGCGTGCCCGGCGCGGGGGTGCCCGGCGCAGGCGTGCCCGGCGCAGGCGTGCCCGGCGCAGGCGTGCCCGGCGCGGGGGCATCCGGCGCAGGCGTGCCCGGCGCGGGGGTGCCCGGCTCGGGCATGTCGTGTCGCGTGGGTCCGGGTGCGGCAGCGGACGGCGGTGTGGACCGCTTCCTGGTGGGCAGCTCCAGCACCGGCGCTTTCCGCTCGACCGACCCAGGCAGCTCGCCCGCCCCCGACCGCTCGACCGACCCTCGCAGCTCCATCGGCCCCAACGGCCCCGCCGACCCCGGCAGCTCTACCGACCCTCGCAGCTCCACTGGCCCCGACCGCTCAACCGACCCCAGCCGCTCGACCGATCCCGGCACCTCCGCCGCCCCCGACCGCTCAACCGACCCCAGCCGCTCGACCGATCCCGGCAGCTCCGCCGCCCCCGACCGCTCAACCGACCCCAGCCGCTCGACCGATCCCGGCAGCTCCGCCGCCCCCGACCGCTCAACCGACCCCAGCCGCTCGACCGATCCCGGCGCCTCCGCCGGTCCCAGCCGCTCCGCCAACCCCGGGGAATCCGCCACCCGCCCCCGCGCGCCGGCCCCGGCGGACGGCGCCGAGACCGGCTCCACCTCCGCCAGTACCCCCTCCGGAAGCAGCACCACCGCGGTCGTACCGCCGTACGGCGAATCCCGTAGGTTCACCTCGATGCCGTGGCGGGCGGCGAGGCGGCCGACGACGTACAGGCCGAGCCGGTCGTGCCGGGTGGGGTCGAAGGCGTCGGGGTCGGTGAGGGTGCGGTGGGCCTGTGCGCGCTGCTCGGCGTCGAGGCCGAGCCCGCGGTCGTCGATCTCCAGCACGAAGCCGCTGCCGACCTGTCCGGGTCGCAGCGTGACCTGGGTGTGCGGCGGCGAGAACGCCGTCGCGTTCTCCAGGAGTTCGGCGACGAGATGGACGACGTCGGCGACCGCGTCCGCCGCGACGCCGACCTCGGGCATCGGCGGCACCACCACGCGCGCGTAGTCCTCGATCTCGCTCACCGCCGAGGCCACGACGTCCGCGACCGGCACGGGCCTGCGCCAGCGGCGGCCGGGCGCCGAGCCGGAGAGGATGATCAGGCTCTCCGCGTGCCGGCGCATCCGGGTCGTCAGATGGTCGATGCGGAACAGCTGGCGCAGGATGTCCGGGTCGTCGGTGCGCCGCTCCAGCGTGTCGACGAGCTTCAACTGGCGGTGCACCAGCGCCTGGTTGCGGCGCGCGATGTTGAGCAGTACCGCGAACAGGCCCCGGCGCAGGGTGGCCTGCTTGACGGCGGCCTCCACGGCGGCGAGCCGCGCGGTGTTGAAGGACCGGCCGACCTGGCCGATCTCGTCGTCCCTGGTCTCGTCGGCGGCGAGCGGCGGCGCCTCGGCCAGCGCGTCCACCTCCTCGCCGGCGCTCAGCCTCCGCATGACGTCCGGGAGTTGCCGTGTGCTGAGCACGTCGGCGGCGTCCCGCAGGGTCTCCAGGCGCCGCGAGATGCGCCGCGCACCCCGCACCGCGAACCACAGGGACAGCGCCACGGCGGCCAGCCCGACCGCGCCGACGACGGCTGCCTTGGTCAGCTCGTGGTAGGCGAAGGCCCGGCCGCGCGCCGCGGAGTTCTCGGCGGAGCGGGTGCACAGCTGCATGTAGCGCTTGACGGCCCGGTCGGTGGTCGAGCGCCAGGTGTCCGCCGCGACGGCCTCCCCGGCCCGCCCGGCACCGGCCCGCAGCAGCGCGTCCTCGCCGCGCGCCAGCGAGCGGTACAGGTCACCGCGCTGGAACTCCTCGAACAGGCCGCGCGAGTCGGCAGGCAGGTCCGGTACGTACGTCCGCTCGAAGACGCGCCGGTCCTCGATGGTCGCGGTCAGGGTGTCGTACTGCCCGTCGGTCAGGGTCCCGGCCGCCCGCGCCCCGGCGACCAGGGCGTCCTCCCGGGAGACGAACTCCCGTACCCGCACCAGCTCGATGACGACCTGTGCCTCCCGGGCGAGCTGCCCGGCCTGGAGCGCGGTGAGCGTGGACTGCACGTCGAAGCCGGGCTCGACGAGCGCGCTGTACTCGTCGACCGCCCGGTCCCAGGTGACGGCCCGGGACAGCACGCGCTCGCGCAGCCCCTCCAGCCTCCCGGTGGCGGCGACCATGGTGTCCAGGGCCTGCCGCTGCCGGTCGGTGAGCCGGCCGCGGTCCCCGTCCCGGACCGCCTGGCGCATGGCGTCGACGGCCCGGTCGGTACGGCGCTGCTGTCCGAGCAGGTCGCCCGCCGCGGTCGTGTCGAGGCGGGCGCCCAGGTAGGCGGCGGACATCCGGCGTTCGATCTGGATCTGCCCGATCGCGGTGTCCACGGGGGTGCCGAAGTCCTCGTACACCCCCTGGAGCCGGATCAGTGCCCGCAGTTCGGCGGTGACCGACACCATGGCGAAGCTCCACAGGGCCATCAGGGCGACGGCCGGGGCGAGAGCGAGCGCCACGATCCGCGTGCGGACGGTGGTGGGACGGCCGACGGGCCAGCGCATGGTTACCTGCCGGTGTTACCAGTCAGTAGTGGCGGAAAGTCCGGCACAACCTACGGGATCGTCACCTGGTCCGCAATGGTGACCTGCGGTAACCCTGGGTCACCTACGGGGCAACGCGAAGGTGGTCACGACGGCCGCGTGGTCCGAGGGCCAGTCGTTGCCCGCGACGTCGGGCCACGGGCGCGGGGTGCCGATGACGAGGTTCCGCGCGTCGCGCACGGTCAGGCCGCGGTGCAGGACGTAGTCGATCCGGTCCTGCGGTTCCGGGCGTCCGCTGCCGTCCTCGTGCACCGGGTGGATCGGCGACCACGTGTGCCCCGGCTCGGCCACCGGGTCGGGGTGCGCCTCGCGGTAGGAGTCGGCGAAGCCCGCGTCCGCCGCCGCCCGCGTCACCGGCCACTCCACGTCCGGCCAGTCCAGGTGGGAGGGGCAGTTGAAGTCACCGACGAGGACGACCGGAACGCCTTCGGCGGACGACTCGGCGATCCGGCGCAGCGCGTGCCGCATCTGCCCGAGCCGTACGTCCTCGTGGGCGATCAGCTCGGGCGCCCCGAGCCCGTCGAAGGCGGCCTCGTACGGCCCGTACGGCGTGTAGTGCAGGTGGGCCGTCCACACGTCGACCTCGCGGCCGGGCGCGACCTGGATCCGGACGCCGGCGGCACCGTAGAAGCCGACGTCGGGGTCGCCGAAGCGGGCGGTGATGGGATGCCTGCTGATGACGCCGAGGTTCTCCCCGGCCCGGTGGTGGTGCCAGCCGAGCGCCTCGGCCAGTTCCTGGGCTGCCGTACCGGCGGTCTCCTGGAGCCCGACGACATCGGCACCGCTCTCCAGGACGGCCTTGACCTGCTTGGCGCGGTGGTCGTCGATCCTGCTGCCGCCGAGCCACAGGTTCCAGCTCATGACGCGGAGTTCGGGCACGATCATCCGCCGCAGTTTCTCGGGCGTGACGCCGACGAGGCTGTCGCGCACGGTCCGCCCAGGTGCCGCGCCGATCGGCGCGAGGGACGGCACGGCGAGTACGGCGCACCCGGCGGCCTCGGCGGAGGCCACACCGGTCTCGGTGTCCTCGACGGCGACACAGGCGGCCGGGTCGACGCCGAGGGCCCGGCAGGCGGCCAGGTAGGGGTCGGGGGCCGGCTTGGTGCGGGCGGTGTCGTCGGCGGTGACGGAGACCGCGAACCGTCCGGCGCCGAGCGCGTCGAGCACGACGTCGGCGACCGCGCGCGGGGACGCGGTGACCAGCGCGGTGGGGACACCGGCCCGGGCCAGCGCGTCCAGCAGGTCGAGCGCGCCGGGGCGGGGCACGATCCCGGTGCGGACGCGTGCGGCGAACTCCCGGTGCAGGTCGGCCGCGAGGTCGGCGGCGGCCAGGCCGGTGTCGGCGCCGAGCCAGGCGGCGGTGTGCTCGACGGGCCGGCCGAGCACCTCCGGCTGATCGGCCTCGGTCAGCGGCCGCCCGGCGACCTGCTCGACCGCCTCCCACCACAGCCGCTCGGTGTCGACGAGCGTGCCGTCCATGTCGAACAGGACGGCCTGCGGCAGGGGTTGAGGGGTGTGGGGGGTCACGTTGTCGTCGTTCCTCACTTCTGGATACGTTCGGCCACCAGCACCGGCCGCTCGGGCAGCGACACGGCGACGGCGGCTCCGGCGCCGAGCCCGGTGGCCTCGTGGGCGGGCAGGTCGGCCTTGGCCTCGGTGCCGTCGGCGAGCCGTACGGTGACCCGGACGACGGCGCCCAGGAACGCGGTCGCGACGACACGGGCGCTGCCCTGCTCGTCGGCCTGGACCTGAAGCGACTCGGGTCGCACCAGTACGTCCACTTCACCGTTCGGCACCTCGCCGTCGGCCGGCAGCCGCCGGCCGAGCACCTCGACCGTGCCGTCCTTCAGCTCGCCCGGGATACGGCTCATCGTGCCGACGAACTCGGCGACGAAGGCGGTGGCGGGACGGCCGTACAACTCGGCGGGTTCGGCGCACTGTTCGAGCCGTCCGGCGCGCATGACGGCGACCCGGTCGGCGATCGAGAGGGCCTCCTCCTGGTCGTGGGTGACGAAGAGGGTGGTGATGCCGAGTTCCTGCTGGAGCCTGCGGATCTCCTCGCGCAGGGTCAGGCGCACCTTGGCGTCCAGCGCCGACAGCGGCTCGTCGAGCAGCAGGACGCGCGGGCGCAGGGCGAGGGCGCGGGCGAGCGCGATGCGCTGCTGCTGGCCGCCGGAGAGCTGGTGCGGGTACCGCTCCCCCTTGTCGCCGAGCCCTACCAGCTCCAGCAACTCGGCCGCCCGGGCACGCCGTTCGGCCGTACGGACCCGCCGCATGCGCAGCCCGAAGGCGACGTTGTCGACGGCGTTCAGATGCGGGAAGAGGCTGTACGACTGGAAGACCATCCCGGCGTCGCGACGGTGGGCCGGGACGTGGGTGACGTCCTCGCCGTCCACCAACACGGCGCCGGAATCGGGGTGTTCGAACCCGGCGAGCATGCGCAGTGCGGTGGTCTTGCCGCAGCCGGAGGGGCCGAGCAGGGCCAGGAACTCCCCCGGGCGGACGGTCAGGTCGAGTCCGTCGAGGGCGACGGTGGCCCCGAACTCCCTGCGCAGTCCCCGGAATTCGACGGTGGCGGCCTTTTCGGCGGTGGCCTTCTCAAGCGTGGTGACGGTCATGGTTCAACCCCGGGAGGAAGCGGTTCGGGTACGTCCGCCGGCGCCGGCGAGCGCGAGCAGCAGGGCCCAGGTGACGAGCAGGCTGAGCACGGACACGGCGACGGACATCTGGGCCTGCGAGCCGCCGACGTTGTAGATCCACACGGCGAAGGGCTGGAAGCCGAGCAGCCGGGCGACGGTGAACTCGCCGAGGACCAGCGCCAGCGTGAGGAAGGCGGCGTTCAGCAGCGCCCCGCGCAGGTTCGGCAGCACGGCCCGCACGAGGGCCTGCGGCCAGGAGGCGCCGCAGCTGCGGGCGGCCTCCACGAGGGTGCGCACGTCGATGGCGCGCAGGCCCGCGTCCAGGGCTCGGTAGACGAAGGGCAGCGCCATCACGACGTAGGCGAGGACCAGCACGACCGGGAAGCTCGGGTTCTGGATCGCCACGAACGTCTGGAACAGCGGGGTCCTGGACAGATGGTCCGGGCCCCACTTGAGCACGGTCACGATCCCGGCGACGAACGCGATCGGCGGCACCACCAGCGGCAGCGAGCACACCACCTCCACCACCGGCCTGAGCCGGGGCGCGCCGAGCCGCAGCGCGACCACGGCGGGCACCATCAGCAGCAGGACCACGGCGATGGTGGCCACGGCCAGCTCCAGCGAGAGCAGCAGGCTGGAGGTGAAGCCGTCGGTGGACAGGATCTGGGTGTAGGCGTCGAAGGTGACGCCCTGGCCGGGCACGTCGACCGTGAAGACCACGGACGCGGCGAGCGGCACCAGGAAGTACAGCGCGGCCAGGCCGAGGACGGCCCAGCGCCAGGGGGTCAGGCGTCGAGCCATCGGGCGCTCCGTCGTTGCAGGGGCAGGTACACGGCCATCACCAGGCCCGCCACCAGCACCATGTCGAGGCTGAGGGCGAGGGCGACGTTCTCCTGGCCGACCAGCACGTTGCCGGAGAGGGCGTCGGCGATCTGCAGGGTGACCAGCGGCACCGCGCTGCCCACCATCGCGGCGGCGGTGGCGTAGGCGGCGAAGGCGCTGCCGAACAGCAGCACGAGACCGCCGAGGAGCGAAGGTGCCAGCACGGGCAGGGCCACGTGCCGCCAGTACTGCACACCGGTGGCGCCGTTGTTCAGCGCGGCCTCCCGCCACTGGACCCGCAGGCCGTCCAGGGCCGGGGTGATGGTCAGGACCATCAGCGGGATCAGGAAGTACAGGTAGACGAGGACCAGGCCCCAGAAGCTGTAGAGGTCCCAGCCCTTGTCGGTGAGGCCGAGGTGCACGGTCAGGACGCCGGCGTTGCCGAGGGTGGCGACGAAGGCGAAGGCCAGCGGGACGCCGCCGAAGTTGGCCAGCACGCCGGAGGCGGTCAGCACGGCCTCGCGCAGCGCGCGGGAGCGGGAGCTGACCACGGCCTGGGCGAGCGGCAGCCCGAGCAGGGCCCCGAGCCCGGCGGAGATCGCCGACAGCTTCACACTGCCGACCAGCGCGGTGAGGTACGGGCCCTGCAGCGAGGACGTCAGGTTCGCGCCGGTGTAGGACGTGGCGCCGGTCGTCTGGTCCTTGGCCGTGAAGGCGCCGTCCAGGATGGCCAGGGCGGGCAGGCCGAAGGCGATCGCGGTGAACACCAGCAGTGGCACCACGGCCAGCCAGCCGGGGGCGCGGCGCCGCCGCTTCGCCGAAGCGACGGGCGCCACGTCCGCACGCGGGAGAGCGGCGGTCATCCGGAGACGGCCTTGCCCCAGCCCTGAGCGATGACCGTCTTGGCCTTGCTCTGCTGGTCCTCGGTCGGGAAGGACGGCGTGCCGGTGACCTTGGGGAGCTTGGCGGCAGCGGTCTTGTCGAGGGTGCCGGCCTTCTCCATGGTGGTCATCAGGGCCGGGCGGGCGTAGCCCTTGAGCCACAGGTTCTGGCCCTCGGCGCTGTAGAGGTACTCCTGCCACAGGCGGGCGGCCGCCGGGTGCGGGGCGTCCTTGTTGATGGCCTGGGAGTAGTACTGGGAGAACTGGCCGTCGCTCGGCACCGCGACCTTCCAGTCCACGCCCTTGGACTTGAACTCGTCCGCGTAGCCGGCGTTCAGGTAGTCCCAGTCGATGCTGATGGGCGTCTCGCCCTTCTCGACGGTGGCCGGGGTGGACTCGACGGGCGTGTAGTTGCCGTTCTTCTTCAGCTTGGCGAAGAAGTCGAGGCCGGGCTGGATGCTGTCGAAGGAACCGCCGTTGGCAAGGGCGGCCGCGTAGACGCCACCGAAGGCCGAGCCGGACTTGGTCGGGTTGCCGTTCAGCGCGACCTGGCCCTTGTACTGCGGCTTGAGGAGGTCCTTGAAGGTGGTCGGGCACTCCTTGACGCGCTTGGCGTCGCAGCCGATGGAGATGTAGCCGCCGTAGTCGTTGTACCAGCGGGCCTGCGGGTCCTTCTGGCCCTCGGCGATGTCGGCGTAGGAGGTCACCTTGTAGGGCGCGAGCAGGCCCTGCTGGGCGGCGCTGAGGGCGAAGGAGGAGCCGAGGTCGAGGACGTCCGGGGCGCGGTCCTGACCCTTCCGCGAGGTCACGGCGTTGATCTCGTCCTGGCTGGAGCCGTCGGGGCTCTCGTCCTCGATCTTGATGCCGTACTTCTTCTGGAAGCCGTCGATGATGGCGCCGTAGTTCGCCCAGTCGCGGGGCACCGCGATGATGTGCAGCGTGCCCTCCTTCTTGGCCGCCTTGACGAGGGCGTCGAGACCGCCGAAGTCGGCCGCGGAGGTGGCGGTGGCGGCGTTCTTGCCGTCCTTGGTGGTGGTGGACGCGTTGTCGGGGGCGGCGCCGCAGGCGCTCAGCGCGAGTGCGGCGACGACGGCGAGGGAGCCGCCGAGGACGGCGTTTCTCGGCAGGGACACGGTCACGGTCTCTCCAGGGGTGCGCACGAGGGTAGTGGCGGTGCGTTTGAGAACTGCGGAGAACTTGTATGAACAAGTTGCGTCACAGTACGCCCGCCACAGGTGTCCTGTCTGTAAACCGCGACGAAACTCTGAGCCCTAGTTGTGTGCACAATCCAGACCGTTGCAGATCACGCTCAGGTCTCGATTAGGCTGGTCACGCTGTGCACAGCGACCTGAGCAGAGGGGAAGCATGACGGCGCGACACGAGGAGATCGCCGACGAACTGCGGCGCGCGATCGACCGCGAGAAGTACACGGTCGGCAGCCGGCTGCCCTCGGAGTCGGAACTCGCGACGCACTACGGCGTCTCACGCGGCACGGTCCGCCAGGCCGTCGCGGCCCTCACCTCCGAGGGCCTGATCGGCTCCCGCCAGGGCGCCCGGCGCGTGGTGCTCGCCAGCCGCCGCAGCCAGAGCTTCGAGGAACTGCGCAGCTTCGCCCAGTGGGCGCGGGCCATGGGCCGCGAGGCCACCGGACACGTGGTGGCGCAGGAGTACCGCCCGGCCACACAGGAGGACGCCGTACGGCTCCAACTGTCCGCCGGGACCCGGGTGTTGCATGTGCTGCGGGTGCGCGGCCTGGACGGTGAGCCGGTACTGCTGGAGCGGACGGTGTACGCGGACTGGATCGCACCGGCGGTCGAGCCGATCGAGCCCGACTGCCCCTCCGTCACCCAGCGCCTCTACGACGACACGGGCCTGGTCTTCGCCTACGGTGAGCACATCATCGACGCGGTGGCGGCAGGCGCCCAGGACGCCGAACTGCTCGCCGTCCGCCGCACGAGCCCGCTGCTGCGAGTGCGGCGGGTGACGACCACCCGCGAGGGCCGCCCGGTGGAGTGGTCGGACGACCGCTATCGCTCGGACGCGGTGAGCTTCAGCGTGCACAACTCGATCGGGAACAACGCGCTGGCCCGGAAGACGGCGGGCTGAAGGGGCTTGCGTGGAGCGGGCGCCGACTGCACGGCCTCCGGCCCGGGCAGTACTTCGGCGACGCCAGGTTGCTGCAAGCGCTCCCCACGCAGTTCCGAAAGGCAGCGACGGCTGCAGGAGGCGCGGCTAGCCCCTCGTTCCGGTCGGCAGCACCGCACGGGCGATGCCGGTGAGGTTGCCCTGTGCGACGAGGATCTCCCTGCGGTTCGATCCGTCGAGGCCTGCCGCGTAGACGCTCCCGGCCAGGTCGGTCACGTACATGCGGCCGCCGTCCGGATCGAGGGCGATGCCGATGCCCTCCATCAGGTGGGTCAGCAGGATCTCGGGCGCCCGCTGCTCGTCCGGCGGCTTCATCGGCGAACGGCTCACGCTGTTGCCCCGCGGCGGGTCCCCGCGATCCGTCCAGTACAGCATGCGCTCCACGAGGTCGAGTTCCAGGTCGATCGGCTCGGGCAGCCCGTCGAACAGCACCTCGATGTCGTCGCGTTCGGCCGCTCCCTGCCCGGCGGGCAGGTCGATACCGGCCCGCAGGAGCTTCCCGAGCCCCGCGTCACTCGGGCCCTTCTGCGTCCAGTAGAGGTGTCCGCCGACCGGGTCGACGGCGACTCCCACGCACCACCTGGTCTCGTCGCGGCTGTCGTCCTCGCCCTGTCCCGTCTGCACGAGGGTCTCGACGTTCGAGCCGTCGAGGTCGCAGCGCATCACCCGCATGCCCTCGCGATCACCCCAGTACAGCTGCCTGCGGCCGACCGTCTCGAAGTGGAGCTGCTTCGGTGTGTGCGTGACGCCGCTCGGGACGATCGTCGTCCGGTTGCCTCCGTCCAGGTCCACGCGCTCGATCGAGCCGTCGTTCTCCTGCGGAACACCCATGTTGGTCCAGTAGATGTGCCCGGCCTCCGCGTCGACGGCGACCCCGTCGGGGATCCTGCACCCGGTGACGAGGACCTTCTTGTCGGAACCGTCGGGGTTCACGGAGAACAGGCGGCCACCGCCGCTGGCCTCGAGCACGAACAGTCTCTCCTGCCGCTCGCTCACGGTCCCTCCTTCGCCTCGGGACCGGCTGCGGCGTCCCGCGGACCGGACGGGTCGTGCTGGGCGCGCACGGCCAGCAGGGCCGAGAGCATCGCATCGCGCCGGGCGGCCAGTTCGTCGACCGAGTGGCCGTTGGCCTCTTTCAGGACACCGCTGACGATCGTCTCCTTGAGCTCAGGCGTGAACTCGGGGGTGCCCAGGTCCTGCCAGGACGCCACCATCCGCGGCATGAGCGTGTCCATGAAGTGCTGGATGCCACCCTCTCCTCCGCCGAGATGCCACAGCAGATGGGGACCCATGACGCCCCATCTGAGCCCAGGCCCCCAGGACACCGCGTCGTCGGAGTCCGCCACGTCGAGCACCCCTTCCTGGACCAGGTACACGACCTCGCGGTACAGCGCGGCCTGGATGCGGTTGGCGACGTGCCCGGGAAGTTCCTTCTTGAGGTGGATCGGCTTCTTTCCGATCGCGGCGTAGAAGGACATGACGCCCCGGATCGTCTCCGGAGCGGTCCTCGTTCCGCCGACGACCTCGACCAACGGGACGATGTGCGGTGGGTTGAAGGGATGACCGATGACGGTGCGCTCCGGACGCCGGCACTCGGCCTGGATGACGCTCATCGTGATGCCCGACGAACTCGACGCGATGATCGCGTCCGGCGGTGTCGCGTCGTCGATGTCGGCGAACAGCTTGACCTTGAGCTCCGGGCGCTCAGGTGCGTTCTCCTGTACGAAATCGGCGTCCGCGACGGCCTGACGCAGGTCCGCGGTGAAGCTCAGGCGCTCCGGCGAGGCCTCGGGCGTGAGCCCGATCGAGGCGGCCGCGTCCCACGCCGCCTCCACGTACGACCGCAGGGCCGCCTCCGCGGCGGGGGAGGGATCGGTCGCCGTGACGTCGAAGCCGCGGACGAGATAGTGCGTCGCCCAGCTGGCACCTATGGTGCCGGTCCCGACGATCGCCACACGGTGGACTGGCTTGTACGCGTTCATGCGGCAACCCTCGGCCGACGCACGTGCCGGCGCATCGGGCCGCGCGCCCAGGATTCGACCGATTCCTTGGTATCGCGGAACAGGTGGCTCGGACGCCGGTTCTCACGAGCCTTGCCGGAAGCCGATGTCGTCGTCGATGACCGTGCGCGGTGAGACGGGCAGTTTCTCGGGATGTTCGAGGTCGAGCGTGACGAACGTGATCCCGCGACTCCACACCGTGCGCAGGAACTCCTTGACGAACTCCGTGGTCAGTTGTTCTCCGCCGCAGCGCCGGTAGCCGAATCCGAATGGCGCGTAACCGGCCGTGTCGCAGACCGGGTAGGCGGTGCCGTCGACCACCCCGTAGACGGCTCCGAACGCGCTGTTGGTCAGGTCCGCCCGGCGGCCGTCCTTGACGGTGAACGGTGCGGGTGGGAAGGGGCAGCGCGCGAACCCGGCATGGCGGCTTGTCGTCTCGGCGTCGTCGGCGCTCGTCGGCACTGTCCGGTACCTGTCGGGATCGAACTCGTCCGGGTTGTGCCAGTGCCGGGGGTCCCGGCTGGCGGTGGGGTGCAGGGTGAGGACACTGCCCAGGCGAGGCTCGGCACCTCGTTCGGTGGTCACGGTCGACAGGCTCCCTCCGTTCGGTGAAACCGTGCGGAAGAGCTCCATCACATAGCGGTCGAGCGGGGTGAAGGCGCCCTCGTCCGCCGTGTCGGGGCTGTTCGTCATCTCGAACCACGACCTGACGGCCGGGTCTGCGTGGTCGGTGTCCAGCAGGGCCATGGTGCGGTAGATCGTGTTGCCCCACTGGCTGAACGCCAGGAAGTTGTGGAAGCACTCGAAGACGATGTCCTCGCGGCGGAAGTGTTCGCCGCCCTGGCCGTTCCTGAGCCAGTAGTGGACGAAGGTGGCCTCCGGGTCCTGGACGTCGCCGTCGATCACTGCCTGCACGCGGCGGTCGATCCACTCCTTGAGCAGCGGGCGCAGCTCGCGCACCCGCATGAAGTTCTCCCGCACCACGTCCTCGGTCGGGTACCAGTGGCCGAGGACGGCGGTGAAGCTGCTGCCGATCGTGCGCACCTCGGGCGGGACGGCCTCGCCGGTGGCACCGAGGTGGAGGTCCCAGTAGAGGTCGAAGTAGTTCTCGTAGTACTCGTGCATCAGCGGCTTGCCGGTGTTGGTGTCGGCGAAGAGGCGGGTGAGGAAGCCGTGGACCTTGGGGGCGTACTTGGCCGCGTAGAGGTCGGGCGTGGTGGCCGAGGCGTAGATCTTCTTGCGCTCGTTGTCCGGACCTCGCTGGTCGTAGCCCGTGATGAAGACCGTGGTGCCCTCCTTGGGGTCGGGCGCCCAGCCGTCGTAGAGCATGCCCCAGAAGTGCGGCGGCGCCGCGTTCTCCTTGCTCAGGGCGAGGTCGATCATAGGGAGTGCGGGCCGTTCGCCCACGTACTCGCCGCTCGAGAGGAAGGGCACGACGGCGCGCTCGATGTAGTCCGGGTCGAAGGCCGGGGGAAGGAGCCCGACCCATGCGTCGGGTGTGGTCATGTTCGTCTCCTCCGATCGTGGTGTCGTCTCGGACAGCCGGGACGGCCGCGCGGCTCATCCCGGGCCGTAGTGCAAGGCTGACGCGCAAGGACCATCGGGCGAATTGGTACATGAACACCAAATCATGAGGAAACATGGTGTTCCGCGCCCAGTGGCCCTGCCCCCGCCCGCTCCTAGCGTCGATCTCACTGACGCCGTCGGACCCCCGATCGACGCCATCGGACCCCCGATCGAAAGGAGCGGCAGATGAAGGCGACTCACGGAGCGGCGGCCGGCTCGGACCAGAGCCTTCTGGGTGGGGTCGGCCCTGCCGGGAACGGGCATGTGGTGGAGCCACCGGTGCTGGGCGGACCCGAGCACTCCGACTACTACCTGCTGGGCGACCTCCTCACGGACGAGCAGCAGACCCTTCGGCACAAGGTCCGCGACTTCATGGACCAGGAGGTCATCCCGATCATCAACCCATACTGGGAGCGTGCGGAGTTCCCGCACGAGCTGGTGCCCAAGCTGGCGCAGCTGGATATCGCGGGCTTCCAGCTCCCCGGCTACGGCAGTGCGGGGATGAGCAACGTGACCGCCGGCATCGTGATCCTGGAGCTGGCTCGCGGCGATCTGAGTATCTCCACCTTCATGGGTGTCCACTCGGCCCTGGCCATGGCCTCCATCGGTCTGCTGGGCTCGGAGGAGCAGAAGCAGCGCTTCCTGCCGCCGATGGCGCGCCTGGAGAAGATCGGCGCCTTCGGCCTGACCGAGCCCGCGCACGGCACGGACGTGGTCAAGCTGGAGACCAGCGCGCGCCGGGACGGTGACTCCTACGTCCTCAACGGTCACAAGCGGTGGATCGGCAACGCGACCTTCGCCGACTACGTGATCATCTGGGCCCGCGGCGAGGACGGGCACGTGGGCGGCTACGTGGTCGAGAAGGGCACTCCCGGTTTCGACGCCCAGGTCATCACGGGCAAGACGGCTCTGCGCTGCGTCCAGAACGCACAGATCACCCTCACCGACGTCCGGGTGCCCGCCGAGAACCGGCTGGCGGGCGGCAACACCTTCCGCGACACCGAGAAGGTCCTGCTGGCCTCGCGCTTCTGCGTGGCCTGGGAGTCGATCGGCGCGGCCGTCGCGGGCTACGAGACCGCCCTGGCGTACGCCAAGCAGCGCAAGCAGTTCGGGATGCCGCTCGCCGCCTTCCAGCTCGTCCAGTACCGGCTGGCGCGGATGCTGGCGGACATCACCGACATGGTGTGCATGCAGTACCGGCTGAGCCAGTTGCTGGACGAGGGCAAGTACTCGATGCCGCGCGTGGCTCTGGCCAAGATGCACTACACGGAACGCGCCCGCGCCATCCTCGCCGACGCCCGCGACATGCTGGGCGGCAACGGGATCATCCTCGACTACCACGTGGCACGGCACCTGTGCGACATCGAGGCGATCAACACGTACGAGGGCACCGACACCGTGCAGGCGCTGATCGTCGGCCGGGACATCACGGGATTCAACGCCTTCGTGCCGGCGGCTCCGGGCCACTGACCCGGCACACATCGCGTCGGCGCCGACGGCCGCGCGAGCGGCCACCGGCGCCACGCGGGAGCCATGCCGAGAAAGGATCTGTCATGGCGAACACGCCTCTGCTGGAGGGACTGCACGTCGTCGACCTCGCGAGCTTCATCGCCGGGCCCGCCGCGGCCGCCATCCTCGGTGACTTCGGCGCCGACGTCGTCAAGGTGGAACCACCGCGCGTGGGCGACGCATACCGATCGCTCAGCCGGATGCCACCGAACCCTCGCGTCGAGGGGATCAACTACCCCTGGCAGCTGGACAACCGCAACAAGCGCAGCATCGCACTCAACCTGAAGTCGCCCGGCGCCCGGGACGTGGTCGAGCGGCTGGTGACCTGGGCGGACGTGCTGGTGACCAACTTCCCGCCGCGCACCCGGGCCAAGCTGGGACTGGACTACGACGACCTGGCCCCCCTCAACGCCCGGCTGATCTACGCCGATGTCACCGGCTTCGGCGAGGAGGGTCCGGACGCGCACCTGCCCGGGTTCGACGTGACGGCGTTCTGGGCGCGCAGCGGTCTCATGGACGTGACGCGCCAGCGGGACGCGGCACCGGCGATCAACGCGTTCGGATCGGGCGACCACCCGACGGCGATCACCCTGTTCGCCGGGATCATGACCGCGCTGTACCGGCGGGAGAAGACCGGCCAGGGCTCCCGCGTCACGGCGTCGCTGGTCGCCGAGGGCGCCTGGGCGGCGGGCATGTGGCTGCAGGCCGCGCTGGTCGGCGGGAAGGCACCCAGCCCGGCCGACCGGTCCGACCCGCCGAACGCGCTCGCCAACGTCTACCGCACCGCGGACGACCGCTGGCTGCTGCTGGCCTTCGCCAACGAGGACAAGCAAGTTCCTCTGTTCCTGCAGGCCATCGGCCACCCCGAGGCGGCAGAGAACCCGCACTACGCCGACTCGAAGAGCCGCCGTGCCCACGCCGCCGAGATCGCCGGCGTGCTGGACAAGACGTTCGCGACCCGCTCGCTGGACGAGTGGCGTGACCTGCTCGACTCCGCGGGCCTCACCTACGGGGTCGTCCAGACGCTCGACGAGTTCGCCCACGACCCCCAGCTCGTCGCCAACCGGATCCTCGTTCCGATCGAGGACGGCAACGCCGAGCCGCACCTGACGATCGACAGCCCCGTGCGGCTCGAACAGGAGCGGAAGGTCCCGGCGCGCCCGGCACCTGACCTGGGCGAACACACCGAGTCGGTGCTTCGTGACCTTGGCTACGACGATGCCGGGGTGGCGGAACTGCGCAAGGCGGAAGCGATCGAATGACGTCGCAGCCGGGACCAGGACGAGACGCCACGGATTCACGCCGCCGAGGCGTCCACAGCCTCGGCGGGCGCCGGGGGGACGAGGGAACCGGGGGGAGAAGGGAATCACCGCTATGAGCGCGGCCACTGGCACCCCAACGGTGCGCACCGAGGAACGAGACGGCATCTTCGTGATCACGATCGACCGGCCGAAGGCCCGCAACGCCATCGACGGAGCCACCGCCCGGGCCCTGGCGGCCGCCGTCGACCACCTGGAGTCCCGCGACGACCTGCTGGTCGGGATCCTCACCGGGGCGGGTGGCGTCTTCAGCGCGGGCATGGACCTCAAGGCCTTCGCGGCCGGGGACAAGCCCATCGTCGAAGGACGGGGCTTCGCCGGCATGACCCGCGCCCGGATCAGGACCCCGCTCATCGCCGCCGTCGAGGGCTACGCCCTGGGTGGCGGAACCGAGATGGCGCTCGCCTGCGACATGATCGTGGCCGCGAAGAACGCCACCTTCGGCCAGACCGAGGTCCACTACGGGATCGTGCCGCCCGAGGGAGGCATGCTGCGCCTGCCCGAGCGCATCCCGCGCAACATCGCCCTGGAGCTGCTGCTCACCGGCGACCCCCTGCCGGCCGAGCGGGCCGAGCGACTCGGCCTGGTCAATCACCTCACGGAACCGGGTCAGGCCCTGAAGCGGGCCCTGGAACTGGCCACCAGCATCGCGCACAACGCGCCCCTGGCCGTGGCCGCCGTGAAGCAGGTCGTCAACGAGCGGCGAGCCTTCTCCGACCAGGACGCCTTCGCCGAGCAGGACCGGATCGTCGCGCCGGTTCTGGCGTCCCACGACGCACAGGAGGGCGCCCACGCCTTCGCGGAACGGCGCGAACCGCACTGGCAGGGCCGCTGACCTCCACACCGCGAGAAAGGGCGCCCGACGATGACCGAGGCTTTCGCACGTCATTCGGGGTCGGTACGAAGAAGTGTCGAGCCGAGGTACTGGACGGCGCGCAGCGCGACCTCCAGATCGGTGTGCCCTTTCTGGACCGGGCGTCCCATGATTTCCTCGGCTTTCCGGATTCGGTACTGGACGGTGTTCTTGTGCAGAATCTGAGTGCTGGCGGTGGCGGTATAACTGCAGCCGGAGTCCAGGAATATGTGCGCGGTCTCCCGAAGCCGTGCGGAGTTCTCGTCGTCGACGGCCAGCGGACCCAGGACGCCCCACACCCAGGCGCGCATGTCGTCGATGTTCGTGGCCATCAGGGCGATGGGAGCCACCGTGGAGAAGTCGGTGAACTGGCGGGCAGGATTCGCCGCTGCCGCGAGTTCCTGCGTGCGCAGTGCCTGCCGATGCGTGGACCGGAATCCCTCGATGCCGTACCCGACGCCCCCGGCGCACACGTGCACGGAGGGCTCGCTGCGCTCGACCACGTTCGACACCTCCTGCCAGGAGACGTCGTCGCGCGAGCCGATCGGCAGCCAGGCCCAGGACAGCACCGCGTCCCGGGGGACGAACAGCGGCCGGCCGGGGCAGTCGAGTTCCCGGGCGATCTCGCAGGTGATCCGGTCGAGTCGGGCCAGTCCCGCCCCCTCGTCCGTGAGCGTGGGCAGCCAGACCACCAACCCGAGGTGGTTCTGCCGGAGGCGGTAACCAAGAGCCGGCTCGGCCCAGTTGAGGTCGACGTCCTTCTCGTCGAGGATGTCCCGCACGCGCGCGGCGCGCGCGGCGCTCTGACTGAGCAGCCAGTGATCGCGTTCCAGTTGGTAGGTCACGATGACGTGTTCGGTCACCCGGTCGATGTAACCGAAGCTCACCTGCAGCATGCGCCGGTTGGTCGCGGCGTACAGCTCGTAGTCGACGCCCTGTCGGTCGAGCTCGTCCAGACACCACTGCAGAAAGCGCCAGTGGCCGATCCTGTAGGCCCTGGCCATCGCGCTGAGGGGGACATCCCTCTGGGCCAGTCTCCTGGCGTACTCGAAAGCGGCTGCAGGGCCCTCGACGTTTTCCAGAGAAATATTGTTCTCGAAAACGTGCAGCAATGTGGCGATATTTTCCTCGCAACTTGCCTGCAGGATCTTGACGACGGTTGTGTCACCCCTGAGCTCGGGCACCTCGGCCATGACATTGTCGACGACGTCGCGGCCGACCTCCGAAAGGTGCACCTCGACGTTCTCCGCGACCACGGACAGTTGTTTCGCGGCCTCGGGATGCTCCGCAGCCATGCCCCAATCCTACAGGGCGGCTCCTGATCCCTCCGCTGCGCGAACACCGCCGACAGAACAGCCAAACGGAATAGTTGATGAGCACCAATTCCCACCCGAGGGGTGATTCGCGTGAGCATGAACCTCGCATCCCAACTGGTCGGCAGCGCCCGTACCCATCCGGATCGCGCCGCGCTCCGCCTCGGGGACACCTCCGTCTCCTATCGCGCGCTCGACCAGGGCAGCGCCCGCATGGCGGGACTGCTCCACGACCGCGGCGTCGAACCCGGGGACCGAGTCGCGATCATGCTGCCCAACGTGCCGGAGTTCGCCCTCGTCTACTACGGCGTACTCCGGGCCGGCGGCATCATCGTCCCGATGAACCCCCTGCTCAAGTCCCGTGAAGTCGCCTACTACCTCGGCGACTCGGGTGCCCGGCTGCTGTTCGCCTGGCAGGACTTCGCCGACGAGGCACGGGCCGGTGCCCGGCAGACGGAGGCCGAGGCGGTCGTCGTCGGTCCCGGCGCACTGGACGAGTTGACGGGAGCAGCCCAACCCGTTGCCGACCCGGCCGGCCGGAACGAGGACGACACCGCGGTCATTCTCTACACCTCGGGGACGACCGGTGAGCCGAAGGGCGCCGAACTGACCCACGCCAACCTCACCCGCAACTGCCACGTCGTGGCCTCGGAGCTGTTCCAACTCACCGGCGATGACGTCATTTTCGGTGGGCTGCCCCTGTTCCACGCCTTCGGACAGACCTGCACACTCAACGCCGCTGTCACCACCGGCGCGTGTCTGACGCTGCTGCCGCGCTTCGACGCGGCGAAGGCGCTGGGCATTCTCGCCGAGCACGGGGTGACCGTCTTCGCCGGGGTGCCGACGGTGTACAGCAGGCTGCTGCGGCAGCCCGATCGCGACGCCTACGACGTCTCCCGGCTGAGCGTGGCCCTCGCCGGCGGCGCGGCGATGCCGGTCCAGGTGCTGCATGACTTCCAGGCCGCGTTCGACTGCGTCGTGCTCGAAGGGTACGGACTGTCGGAGACCTCGCCCGTCGCCTCGTTCAACACCCTGCAGGCCGGACCCAGGCCCGGCTCGGTCGGCACCCCGATCCCGGGCGTCGAGATGCGGGTGGTCGACAACGGCACGGAGGTACCGCAGGGGGAGACCGGCGAGATCGTCATCCGCGGGCACAACGTGATGAAGCGGTACTGGCAACGCCCCGAGGAGACCGCCGCCACGATCCGCGACGGCTGGCTCCACACCGGCGACCTCGGCCGGGTCGACCAGGACGGATATTTCTGGGTCGTCGGACGGACGAAGGACGTGATCATTCGGGGCGGCTACAACGTGTACCCCCGCGAACTCGAAGACGTGCTGTACGAGCACCCCGCGGTCGCCGACGCCGCGGTCATCGGCCTGCCCGACCCCGATCTCGGTGAGGAGGTCGGTGCGGCGGTCGTTCTCAAAGCGGGTGCCCGGGTGACGGCCGAGGAGCTGCGTGAGTACGTCAAACGTCAGGTCGCCGCCTACAAGTACCCGCGGAAGGTGTGGATCGCTGACGCACTGCCCAAGGGACCCACCGGCAAGATCCTGAAGAGGGAGATCGTCCCGCCGGCCGGGTTCAGTTCCGCAACGACGACAGCGCGGCAGCGACCCGATCGGACGCCTCCGGCGGGGTCGAGGCGTGCGGGGAGAGCCTGAGCGAGTCGGTGCGCACCGTCGGAGTGACACCCTCGGCATGCAACGCCTTCGCGATGAGGGACGGATCGTGGTCCGGCATCGCGAAGGAGAGGATGCCCGCGCGCCGCGCCGGGTCGGTGGGGGAAAGGACCTGGCCGCCGTACTCCTGGACGACGTCGGTGAGTTCGGCGATCCGCGTCGCGATCGCGGCCTCGATCGCCGCGACGGTGTACCGCTCGACGAGGTCCAGTGCGGCCGCGAACGAGGCGGCCGTCACCGGGCTGAGATGGGTGATCGACCACCGGCGCGCGTCCGGGGCGGGCAGGTGCTCCGCTCCGTCGAAGAGGCCGACGTCCTCGACGCCCGTCCAGCCGGTGAGCACCGGCTCCAGGGATTCCAGCGCGCGGTCGGACAGCGTCGCGAAGCCGGTGGCCCATCCCGCGCGCAGCCATTTCTGACCGCCCGCGACCAGCACGTCGGCCGCGTCCCAGTCCATCCCGGCCACGCCGAACGCCTGGATGGCGTCCACGATCAGCAGCCGGTCCGGTCCGATCGCCTCGCGCAGCGCCGCCAGGTCGGCGCGGAAGCCGGTGCGGAAATCCACGGCGCTGACGGACACGGCGACGACGTCGTCGGTCAGCGCGGCGCGGACCAGGTCAGGGGTGACTCCGCCGCCGGACGCCGGGTCGAGCCAGCGCGGCGTGGCCCGGCCCAGGTCCGCCGTCCGGCGCCACGGATAGTGGTTGGCCGGGAAGTCGGTGCGCGGCGCGAGGACCACCCCTTCCCGGATGCCGAGAGCGGCGTGGAACAGGCCGGTGGACGCGTTGGGGAGCAGCACGGTGTGCCGGGCGTCCGTGCCCGCGAGCCGGGCGGCCGTGTCCCGCGCCACGCCTTCCGCGCCCATCAGACCGTCCACGGTGGTGTGGTCGGCGCCGGCGGACTCCTCCATGGCCCGCACGGTGGCGGCCACGGCGTCCCGCGACGGCGGACCGAACCGTGCGAAGTCGAGATACCCGGCGGGCGTGTCGAAGTGATCTGCGTACGACGTGAGCACGGGGCTCGTCCTTTCGGGACGGTGCGTAGGGCCTGTCTGAGAATTCCCGCCTGTCGCGCGACGCCTGGCAGGCTCTAGCCCGGCGCCCCCGACGAGAACCTCCGCAGCAACGGCGAAAGCACCAGCACCGACTTGGTCCGCTCCACGAACGGCTCCCCGGCGATCCGCTCCAGCACCCGCTCGAAGTGCCGCATGTCGGACGCGAAGACCTGGACGACCGCGTCCGCCTCGCCGGTGACCGTGGACGCGGCCACGACCTCCTGGTAGCGCTCCAGGCCCCGCTGGATGGTCTCCGGCGAGGTGTTGCGCCGGCAGTAGATCTCGACGAACCCCTCGGTCTCCCAGCCGAGCGCCGCGGGATCGACCCGGACGGTGAATCCGGTGATGGCTCCGGTGGCCCGCAGCCGGTCCACGCGCCGCTTGACGGCGGGCGCGGACAGGCCGACCAGTTGCCCGATGTCCGCGTAGGAGCGGCGGGCGTCCTCGGCGAGGGCGTGCACGATGCGTTCGTCGAGATCGTTCAGCACGTTGGGTTGATCAGCTCTCAGGTGTTGCGAGTCGGGACCGGCGATAGCCGTACACGAAGTAGAACACGAGCCCGACGGCCATCCAGCACCCGAAGACGACCCAGGTGATGGTGTCGAGGCTGAACATGTTGTACGCGCAGAACAGGAAGCCCAGCACCGGCAGGACCGGACCGAACGGCACCTTGAACGTGCGCTCCAGCTCCGGCCGCTTGAACCGCAGGACGATGACCGCGATGTTGACCAGGCCGAAGGCGAACAGCGTGCCGATGCTGGTGGCGTCGACGAGCTTGCCCAGCGGGATGAGGGCGGCGAGCACGCCGCAGAACAGGGACACGATCACCGTGTTGAGGCGGGGAGCGCCGGTCTTCGGGTGGACCTTGCCGAGCGCCTTCGGCACCAGGCCGTCCCGGGCCATCGCGAACAGGATGCGGGTCTGGCCGTAGAGCACGGTGAGCACCACGCTCGCGATGGAGATGACCGCACCCAGCGCGAGCAGGGTGCCCCAGAAGGTCTGGCCGGTGACATCGTTCATGATCGCGGCGAGGGTGGCCTCCGAGCCGTCGAACTTCTTCCAGTTCCAGGCGCCGACGGCGACGGCCGCGACGAGCACGTACAGCGCGGTCACGATGATCAGCGACAGCATGATCGCCCGCGGCAGGTCCCGCTTGGGGTTCTTGGCCTCCTCACCGGCGGTGGAGGCGGCGTCGAAGCCGATGTACGAGAAGAACAGCGTGGCACCGGCGGCGCTGACACCGGTCATGCCGAGCGGCATGAAGTCGGCGTAGTTGCCGGACTTGAAGCCCATGAAGCCGACCGCGCAGAACAGCACGAGGGCGACGATCTTCACACAGACCATGATCGTGTTGGCGCGGGCGGACTCCCGCGCGCCACCGAGCAGGAACACCATCGCCAGCAGGACGACGATCAGGGCGGGCAGGTTGATGATGCCGCCCTCGCCCGGGGCCGAGGACAGGGCGTCCGGGATGGTGACACCGATGGTGCCGTCGAGCAGCTGGTTCAGGTACTCGCCCCAGCCGACGGCGACAGCGGCCACCGACACGCCGTACTCCAGCACCAGGCACCAGCCGCAGACCCAGGCGACCAGCTCACCCAGCGTTGCGTACGCATACGAGTACGAGGAGCCGGCGACCGGGATGCTGCCCGCCAGTTCGGCGTACGACAGGGCCGAGAACAGAGCCGTGAGACCGGCGATCACGAAGGCCAGGGTGACCGCGGGACCGGCCTCCGGAACGGCGTCGCCGAGGACGACGAAGATGCCGGTGCCGAGCGTGGCACCGATGCTGATCATGGTCAGCTGCCACAGCCCGAGGGAGCGCTTCAGCTGCCCTCCCTCGCCCTGGCCGCCCTCCGCGACCAGGCGTTCCACGGGCTTGCGACGCATGAGGCGCGCGGCGACGCCCGGGGACGCGGGGGCGGCCGTTCTCTGGTTCTGCGGGGGTGCGCCTTGGTCGAGCACTCGCTGGCTCCTTCTCGCTGCCGGTCAGAGCGGGTAGGGACCGGCGGACGCCTGCCAGGGCAGGAACCCACCGAGCGGAGTCCCCGCCACACTACGTACAGCGCAGCACCCTATGAGCTGGAGCGTTGCCCTTGTAATGCAGCAACCTTGCGCATGGCCGCAAGATCATTGCGTTCCTCGGCGCGCCGTGTCCATTCGTTGCGCGCGGGCTTTCGACCGTTGCACAGGCGCCTCACAGGCCCCTTTTTCACCGTCCGCCCGAAGCCCGGAAACGCCGACGGCCCCCGTCCTCCCGTCACCGGGAGAACAGGGGCCGAAGAGGGGCCGTCCGCGAGCGGCTCGGCTCAGCTCCAGCTGGCGTGCAGCGGCTTGCCCTCGGCGTAGCCGGCGGCGCTCTGGATGCCGACGATGGCCTTCTCGGCGAACTCCTCCAGGGAGGCGGCACCGGCGTAGGTGCAGGAGGAACGGACGCCCGCGATGATCGAGTCGATCAGGTCCTCGACGCCCGGACGGGCCGGGTCGAGGAACATCCGGGAGGTGGAGATGCCCTCCTCGAACAGCGCCTTGCGGGCCCGGTCGTAGGCGGATCCTTCGGACGTACGGTTGCTCACCGCGCGCGCGGAGGCCATGCCGAACGACTCCTTGTACAGGCGGCCGCCCGCGTCCTGCTGGAGGTCGCCCGGGGACTCGTAGGTGCCCGCGAACCAGGAGCCGACCATCACGTTGGACGCGCCGGCCGCGAGGGCCATGGCCACGTCGCGCGGGTGCCGGACACCGCCGTCGGCCCACACGTGCTTGCCGTACTTCTTCGCCTCGGCGGCACACTCCAGGACGGCCGAGAACTGCGGCCGGCCCACGCCGGTCATCATGCGGGTGGTGCACATCGCGCCCGGGCCGACACCGACCTTGATGATGTCCGCGCCCGCGTCGATCAGGTCCTTGACGCCCTCGGCGGAGACGATGTTGCCCGCGACGATCGGCACCTTCGGGTCGAGGGCGCGCACCTGCTTGATCGCGTTGATCATCGACTCCTGGTGGCCGTGCGCGGTGTCGATGACGAGCGTGTCCACGCCCGCGTCGAGCAGCTGCTTGGCCTTGCCCACGAAGTCGCCGTTGACACCGACGGCGGCGGCGATGCGCAGCTTGCCGTCGGCGTCGGTGGCCGGCGAGTACAGCGTGGCGCGCAGGGCGCCCTTGCGGGTCAGGATGCCGGCGAGCTTGCCGTCCTTGTCCACGGCCGGGGCGTAGCGGCGGTTGTGCGTGTCCAGGGTGCTGAAGGCCTCGTGCGGGTCGATGTCCGCGTCGAGCAGCAGCAGGTCCTTGGACATGACCACTTCGAGCTGGGTGAAGCGGTCCACGCCGCTCAGGTCCGCGTCGGTGACGACACCGACGGGCCGGTGGTCCTCGTCGACGACCACACCGGCGTTGTGCGCCCGCTTGGGCAGCAGGGCCAGGGCGTCGGCGACGGTCTGGTGCGGGGCCAGCACGATCGGGGTGTCCAGCACCAGGTGGCGGCTCTTCACCCAGCTGATGACGTCGGTGACCACGTCGATCGGAATGTCCTGCGGGATGACCACCAGGCCGCCGCGCCGGGCGACCGTCTCGGCCATACGGCGGCCGGCGATCGCGGTCATGTTGGCGACGACGAGCGGGATGGTGGTGCCCGTGCCGTCGGGCGAGGCGAGGTCCACGCCCTGACGCGAGCCCACCGCGGAGCGGCTGGGCACCATGAACACGTCGTCGTACGTCAGGTCGTACGGGGGCTGGATGTCATTGAGGAAACGCACGTGCCACACATCCCAGTCGATCAGAGGTGACCCCCCGACGGGTGCGCCAGGGGGAAAAGAGCACGTACTTCATTCTCCCATGACGGGGACCCCGTCATGCCCCCACAGAACATCCAGGCTGGTCGGAGCAGCCCTAGGAGGATCCTCCAAGGGCCAGGACGACGGAGAGCGCCGGGGTGCGGTCCACCGCCTCGGCGAACACGTCCTGCGCGGTCCGCCACTCGTCCGGCCTCGCCTCGGCGTACGGCTGCCAGCCCCGTACGACGACCAGCAGTCCCTGCTCGACGGCGCCCTCGGGCCAGACGGTGTGGTCGGAGAGCGAGTCCACCAGCGCGTCCCAGTTGCGGCCGAACCAGTCGGGCAGCGCCAGGGCCCGGGCCGTACGGTCCATCAGGCCCGCCTTGTCCGTGACTCCCCCGAGGTCGAGGGTGACCGTGAGCCGGTCCGCCAGGTCTTCGCTCATCTCAGCACCGCCCGGAACGAGTTGTAGTGATCATCGGTGTAGTAGATCTCCCCGCCCTGCCCGGTGACGATGCGGCGCGCCCCGCGGTCGCGCGAGCCGGGCGTCTTCACCGTGTACTCGTGGTAATAGCCGCGCTGGTGCTTGGGCAGCAGCCCCTCGAAGTTCCCGAAGACGACCCCGTCCCTGGCGTACGGGAAGGGCCCGCCCTTGTCGATGAGGGCGAGGGTCTGCCGGGCCTCGGCCGGCAGCCGCGACTCCTGGACGGTGCCCATGCCCTGGGCCCACGCAGGAGTCGACGCGCCCGAGACCGTCGCGGTGCCCGTGCCCGACGAGCAGCCCGTCAGCAGGACGGAAAGCAGAACCGAGAGCAGGACAGCGAGCAGGGCAGAGAGCAGGACGGAGAGACGGACCAGCAGCCCGGCGCGTGCGCGCGGCACGCGCCGCGGGAGCGGCGAGGGGACGAACCGCAGCAGCATGCGCCGATGCTGCCACGGCCGCCCCGTCACGGCGTCGCCACGACCCGCCGTCAGACCCCGTCCGGGTCCGCGCGGCTGAGCGCGGGCTTCGGCGTCGGCCCCGCCGTCATCAGGTAGTCGGCGGCCGAGGTGTCGGTCACCAGGCTGGTGACCAGCCCGGAGCGCAGCACCGCGTCGATCGCGGACGCCTTGCGCTGCCCACCCGCGATCGCCACGACCTCGGGGACACGGCGGAGCTGGTCGGCCTTGACCGTGATGCACCGCTCCCCCAGGTCCCGTCCGACCCGGCGCCCCTCGGCGTCGAAGAGGTGCGCGGCCATCTCGGCGGCGACACCGAGCGAGGCGTAGTGCGCGCGCTCCTCGTCGCTGAGCATGTCGTGCACCGTCGAGATGCCCGGCTCCCAGGAGCCGATGGAGACACAGGCGACCGTGACCTTGTCGAAGTACTCGTAGGCCCGCGCGATCCCGGTCTGGTTGCGCAGCGCGGCCGCGGTGGCCGCGTCCGGCAGCAGCATCGGCGCGTAGATGGGGTGCGCGTCACCGCCCGACACCTGCGCGGCACGCCGCACCGCCTCGACCGAGCCGCGCTCGGACGTCCCGGCGTCGTACACGCCCGTCAGCTGCACCACCGTGCAGGGCGGCAGCCGGTCGAGCGCCGCCGCCATGTGGATGGTGGACCGGCCCCAGGCCAGCCCGAGCACGTCCCCTTCGTTGACGAGCTCGCCGAGCAGGTCGGCGGCGACCTCGCCGAGGTTCTCGGGGTCGGGGGTCTCCTCGGCCTCGGCCGGGGACTCGACCACGACGGCGTGCCTCAGGCCGTACCGGGCACGGAGCGCGTCGGAGCGCTCGGCGTCCAGTTCGGCCGGCACGCGGATCTCGATGCGTACGAGATCCCGTTCGAGGGCGGTCTCCAGGACCCGGGCCACTTTGAAGCGGCTGACGCCGAACTCCTCCGCGATCTGGATCTTGGACTTGCCCTCGAGGTAGAAGCGGCGGGCCATGGCCGCCGCCTGCACCAGCTCAGCGGGTCCCATCCGCATGGCTGACCGGCCCGCCGACATACCCGACACGGCGATCTCCTCACTGCTGTTCACACTCTGGATTCGCCGTTCATCCTTGCAGATTCGGCGGAACTGATCTGCCCTGAAGGGCGCCGAGCACTTAACCGTTCACGTAGCCGTGGCTCAGTGGTCGCATGCCCAGGAGGCCTTGGCGGTCGCGGAATCCGCCTGGGCGCGCAGCGCCCGCACCGCCTCGGCGGGGTCCGTGGCCCCGTACACCGCCGAACCGGCGACGAAGACGTCCGCTCCCGCGTCCGCGCACTGCTCGATCGTGGACGCCGACACACCGCCGTCGACCTGCAGCCACAGCTGGAGACCGTGCTTGCCGATCAGCTCACGGGTGCGACGGATCTTGGGCAGCATGATGTCGAGGAAGGCCTGGCCGCCGAAGCCCGGCTCGACCGTCATGATCAGCAGCATGTCGAGTTCCGGGAGCAGGTCCTCGTACGGCTCGATCGGCGTGGCGGGCTTCAGCGCCATGGAGGCGCGGGCGCCCTTGGCGCGGATCTCCCGGGCGAGCCGCACGGGCGCGGCCGCCGCCTCCACGTGGAAGGTGACGGACGAGGCGCCCGCCTCGACGTACTGGGGGGCCCAGCGATCGGGGTTCTCGATCATCAGATGGCAGTCCAGCGGGGTGTCCGTCGCACGGGCCAGGGACTCCACGACCGGCACGCCGAGCGTGAGGTTGGGGACGAAATGGTTGTCCATCACGTCGACGTGGAGCCAGTCGGCTCCCTCGACCGCCTTCGCCTCGTCCGCGAGGCGGGCGAAGTCGGCGGACAGGATGCTGGGGTTGATCTGCGCGGCCATGCCCCAAGACTGCCATGTCCGGGGCACTGATGTTCGCGCCGTCCACAGGCGAGACCGTTCATCGCACTTGTACGACCGTATGAGGGCGCCTGTGGACAACCGGCCTGCAGGGCGTGTTTCACGCGGTGAGCTGGTAGATGCTCTTCCCGGTGAGCCAGAACCCGAGGCCCAGACAGAGGATCACGATCGCCTGCTGCTGGTGGCCCTTCATCCAGGCACGCAGGCGGAGCAGCCGGGGCTTGGCCTTCTCCGGCGCGAACACCACATACAGCTCGATGGCCAGCAGACTCGCTGTGGCGAGCAGACAGAAGGCGAAGAGGACCAGCCAGGTCACCGGGTGGGACAGGTCCGCGGACACGACCTCCGTCGCCCCCGCCGCGACCATGCCCCACGGTTGCAGCAGTACCGCCAGGCCCGCCGAGGTCCACACCGTGCTGCGGTCGAGTTCGGACGTCAGGCTCGGCTGCTCCGGTGCGTGACGGTGGGCGCGTTCGGCGACCATCCGTCGGCGTCGGTGTACGCCGTAGACGACGAGTCCCACCCCGATCGCCAGCTTCGCCGCGAGCGCGGCCTTCGACGGCGTCGATCTCGGTGCCGGTGGGTGTCCGCCGGTCAGGGCCAGGACGAGGGCGATCACCGCGACCAGGCACGCCAGCCAGCTCAGGATGAAGACGAGTCCCTTCCACACGCCCTTCGCCGACGCCACCACCAGGACGAACGCGGTGAGCGGCAGCGGATCGAGCGTGATGGCAAGCGCGATGAGCAGCAGATCGAGGACCATGGCGAAACCCCACCGTGTCGGGACACCCCGAGCGTAGGCGGGGGCGGCCGACCGCACCTCCCGGCTGCGGCCGCTGTAGGTTCTCGTTTTTCTTGGCCAAACCCAATGCTCTGACCTGGGGATCCTCAGCCGTCTCAGTGGTGGCCGACCCGGTTCCGTCTCACGATCTTGGCCAATCCCCAAAAGGCCCCAGATCCAGTGGGCGGTTCGTGAGTCTATGAGTGGTTCTGGTGTCGCTTGATGGTGTGGGCGGAGCCGGAACGTCCCGTACCAGAGCGACTTGTCCGACGAGCAGTGGGCGTTGATCGCGCCAGTGCTCACGGCCTGGAAGAACCGGCACCGTCCCGTGAGCGGCCACCAGGGCCGCTATCCGATGCTGGAGAACGTGAACGCGATCCTCTACCAGTCCCGGACCGGCTGTCAGCGGGCCCCGTTGCCGAACGACCTGCCCCCGAAGACGGGAGAGGAGCCGGCGACTACCATGCTGGCCGCGAGTGTCCACGACAACGCCGCTGGCATCGCTCTGCTCGACCACGTCGCCGTCGCGACCGGCGGCTCGGTCAGCAAGGCCCTGGTCGACCAGGGCTTCAAGAACCAGGTCGTCACGCACGGGGCCGCCCTCGGCATCGACGTCGAGATCGTCGGATCCGGCTCTGCGGCGATCGTGGGGGGGATCGAAGCCGCCCGGCGGATCCGTACGAGCCTCAAGACATGCTGCCCCGGCACACCGTCCCCGGAGCCGGGGTGCGGCCCGTGCGGAGGTAGTGGTCGACCGTCTCCGTGACGCAGCGGTTCTGCGGGTATGTGCCGTGGCCCTCCTCCTGGGCCGTCAGGAGGACGCCGACGCCGTCGCCCAGGGCGCGGGCCATGTGGCGGGCGCCGGGGTAGGGGGTGTTCGGGTCGCCGGTGCCGCCGACCACCAGGACGGGGGCCGCGCCGTCGGCGTCCACCTGGAGCGTGGCGCGCTCGCCGTCGAACGGCCAGTCGTAGCAGAGGTAGACGCCGGCGGACCAGGCTGCGCCGAAGACAGGCGAGGCAGCTTTGATGCGGGCCTGGTCCCGGTCGAGGCGTTCGAAGCCGGGGCGCAGGCTGGAGTCCGCGCACGTGATCGCGATCAGGGCAGCGCGGCTGTCGTCGCGCGGGGTCGCCGCGCGGTCGGCGGAGCCGACGTCGTCCGCGCCCTTGCTCAGCGGACGGCCGTCGTTGTGGTCGATCAGCGCGGTGAGGGCCTTGGCCAGCGGCGTCCAGCCGTCCGTGCCGAGGTCGAGATGGTCGCTGATGGCGTACGCGAGGTCGTCGGCGTCGAGGTTCCTTCCGGCGCCGGCCGGCGCGGGCTTCTTCTCCAGGCGGTCGGCCAGGCGCGCCATGCGCCGCGCGGCCTCCTCGGGCCCGTCGCCGGTCGGGCAGTGGCGGATGCGGGCCGCGCAGTGCACGGCGAACCGGTCGAACGCCGCCTGGACCGCCTTGACCTGCGACACCTTCTCCTGGTCGAGGTCCTCGGTCGGATTGACGGACGCTTCGAGGACGAGCCGTCCGACGTTCGATGGGTAGAGGTGGGCGTAGACCGCGCCGAGCGCCGTTCCGTACGAGACGCCGAAGTAGTGCAGCCGCTCGTCGCCGAGGAGGTAGCGCATCAGGTCGAGGTCGCGCGCGGTGTGCGAGGTGCCGATGTACGGCAGGAGCGCCCCGGAGTGCTCGGCGCAGGCGCCAGCCCCGTCGTAGCCGGTGTCGTCCGCGGTCTTCCCGCATCGCACGGGGATGGTCGCGCCGGCGCCGCGCGGGTCGAAGGAGACCATGTCGTAGCGGTCGAGGAGCGGCTCGTACTGGTTGAGGAATTCAGGCAGTCCGCTCACGCCGGACACGCCGGGACCGCCGAAGTTGAGGACGAGCGAGCCGATGCGCCGGGAGTTCGGCCCGGTGGCCTTGCGGCGGATCAGGGCGACGTCGATCGTCCTGCCGTCCGGTTCCCGATAGTCGAGGGGGGCCTTCATGGTGGCGCAGTCGTAGCCCGTGCGCGCGGTGGGCGGCGAGGTGCAGCTGGACCAGTGGAGGTGCTGGCCGGTGGTGAGCGCGGTGGGCAGACCGGCGGGCGGGTTGTGCGCGGTGAACTCCGTACGCGGCTCCGTACTCCGGCCGGGAGCCTCGTGCTGGAGCCAGGCGCTGACGGCCCCGATCGCGGTGAGGACGACCACGGCGATGATGCGCGCGCCGACGGAGAGGCCCGGTCTGCGGCTGCGTATCGGATGTGCGTCACTCATCTAAATCCCAGCGCTCCCGCCCTTGGACGCGCGCCCTGTACCCGCATGCCCGTACCCGTGATCGCCCGATCGCCGAATGCGTGCAGGATACAAGCCTCGACTCCGACCGCTTACAAATCACCTGTCCCCAGGGCCAGGTCAGCGCCGGCTGGCACGGCCCCTGCCCGACGTCCTCGCCCGCCGCCGCCCCACTGATCGTGGCACGATTCACCAAGAGGAAGTGCCGCCCCTGTCCAGTCCGCACCCGGTGCGCCACCACCGCCGACAGCGCCGGGACTCTGTGCTTTCCCACGAGAACTCCGCGACCTTCAACTCCGCGTCCGCGCCGAGCAGTAGACCCCCCCGACTGGAAGGATCGCTACGCGGTCCGCTCAGGAGTCGAGGGCATCATCAACGAGTTCGCCCACGGACAGGGCATGCGCCACTGCCGCTACCGGGGACAGCCGAAAATGAACCGCTCCGCGGCTGCTGACCACGCTGCTCGACGCCCACCGCTACCCAGCCGTGATGCCGCGCTTGCGCAGGTGTTCTCGGATCGCGCGGGACGAATAGGCCTTGTCCGCAAGGATCGTATCCGGCCTGGAGCGGGGTCGCCCTCGCGGTCGTGGAATGCGCAGGCGGGCCATGACCTCCGTGAAGGCGGGCGCATCCCCGGCCTGCCCGGCGGTGAGATGGAAGGCCAGCGGCCGACAGCGGTCGTCTGCAGCAAGGTGAATCTTCGTGGTCAGCCCGCCGCGGGACCGACCGATGGCGTGGTCGTCAGGTTCGCCTGCTGGGGCCCCTTTTTGCGGGCCCCTGCCGCATGCTGGCGAGCGCGCACGATCGTGGAGTCCACCGAGACAGCCCAGTTGAGGTCCTCGTCGGCGTCGGCCTGGGCCATCAGCGCGGTGAACACCCGCTCCCAGGTGCCGTCGACGGCCCACATCCGCAGCCGGTTGTAGACGCCCCGCCAGTTGCCGTACTTCCCCGGCAGATGCACCCACTGGGTGCCGGTCTGGAACTTGAAGGCGATCGCGTCGATCACCTCCCGGTGATCACGCCAGCGACCACCCCGCTTGGGCGTCCGGTCCGGGAGCAACGGCTCGATCCGCGCCCACTGCGCATCACTCAACGGCACACCCGGACCAACGACTAGCTGATCCAAACGAAACTGCCTAGCCGACGCCGTAGCCGTTGTGCGCTTCAGGTGCGGCTGGGCACCGTCACCACAGTGGCCCCCGCCTGAGGTTCTCCACTCCGCGACCCACGGCGGGTCTCCGCCATGAAAGGACTCGGTGGCGAAGCAGAACAGACCCGAGGTTCACCGGACGAGCTCTATCACCAGTGATGGCTGTCATAGGTGTGCCCACAGAATTCTCTCCGGCAAGAGGCGTGAGGGCGGTGGGGTGTCGTCACATACGCCGGACATCCGCACTTCAAGCACGAGGTTCCATCGTCATCGTAGGGGCCATCATTGATGCCCACTGCCTTCAACCTCGCACGGGCCTTCTGTTGGGCCATCCGGAGTTGCTCCTCGGCCTTATCGAGGGCGGCAGCGTTCTCCTTGAACGCTTCGCGCTGAGCCTCAGTAAGGTGCGGCGGGTCCTCGTCGCTAGGCGTGTGCACCACCGCCCCAGCCGTGTGTGCTGGAGTGAACTGAGCGTTGTGTTCGGCCGCGGCCTGGTTGGCGGCATGTTCGCTTGGGAACAACATGACGACGTTGAGGTCTTCCTCCGGGCAGTACACATCCCACATGGTTCGGGAGCGGAGCCCCGTTGAAGCTTGCTGCTCGCTAGATTTCGTCATCACGGAAACACCTCCATGCAGAGCTATGCCGGGCTGCTGAGCTGAACGGAAGAAGCGGCAGACCGTGCCCAGACTGAAGGGTGAATCGCGGAGACGAGTGGTGGGCAACCGGGCATAGTCGTAAGCCCTCATCTACCCTGAACGGAACTCCATTGTCCGACTGGTGACGCGGGCCCGCCACTGGAGAAGTGCTCACAGCGACTGGGCTGGCACCGCTGGACCACCGTCGCGCGAGAGGCGCCCGTGGGATGCTGCAACAGCTAGGCGGTTTCGTTTGGATCAGCGGGCGGACCAGAGGAAGATGCCTGCCACGTGGAGTCCGGCCAGGTAGATGGTCGCGGTCTTCTCGTAGCGGGTGGCGATCCCGCGCCACTGTTTCAGGCGGTTGATGCACCGCTCGATGGTGTTGCGCTGCTTGTAGTACCGGATCGCGAGGGCCTGGCGGAGCTCTGCCGAAAAGAGCGGATGAAGATCGGCGGCTGCCAGGGTAACGTGGAATCACGCAAGGAAACGCGTTGAGCCCGCCCACGTCAACTCGAGGAATTCGGCATGGCTGCTCCGCTACGCCTGGCCGTGGTGCCGATGCTGGCCCCGACAGCACCGCGCTTGACACACGTGACCAAATCCTTCGTGGAAAAGGTCATGGTCTCCGTTCGTGACTACTACCAAAGGCAATCGGGTGGTCGGGCAAACTGGTCTTACCAGGTATTCGACTGGTATCGGATGCCCATCCCGCAAGTCGAGTTCGAAAAGCTGGGGCAAGGACTTGGGGACAGGGCGCTCCCACTGCTGGCACATGATATTGGATTGAACGCTTCGCAGTTCACGCACTTTGCTTTCCTTCTGGATCACGAAGGGGTAGGTTCGCAAGGTGCATGGTTTCCGCAGCCCGGCCAGATCAAGTACCTTCACATCGGCGCCCCTAGTCTGTCGCCAAGTCTCCTAGAGCACGAGCTTGGTCACATGTTCGGGCTCGGACACGCATTCCTGGATCTGTTTCCGAGTGCGCCAGTTGAGTACGAGGACTACTTCTGCATGATGGGCCGGACGGGCGCATATGGCTTTGCAGACAAGACGATCAGCTTCAAGTCCGACTTCGGCGACCCCAGCTGGTTCCTCTGTACTCAGTGTGGCACGGCATTCCGGCAAAGGGCCGGAGATGTGAGCCTGTGTCCGGGTGCACCACCAGGGATTGCGGGCCACAGTGCCGATCCTAAGGTAAATTACAACCCGCGCCACGAACCGCCGACCCCGTCATCGGACGAGGAATCGTCCTGGCGCTTGTGCGGCAACTGCGGTGCGCTCTTCTACCATGGCGCAGCGGGCCACGGTCAGTGCCCTGTGGGCGGCGGGCACCAACCGTCCATCGATGGCACACCGTCGTTGATCCTGCGATACGACAGCCCACCGATCAAAGCCGAGACGGGCAACTGGCAACAGTGCGTCAAATGTCGCGTGCTGTACAAGACCGACTCAGCCGCCAAGAGCTGCACTGTTGCTGCCCCCACGGCGGAACATGAGCCGGTACCTGCCGGGCACACCTACGTACTTCCCTTCGACGGCGACAACAATCTGTCCGGTCCTGGTCTTTGCGCGCCCATGCTGGAAGCAGCAGGATGGCTCGATCCAGTAGTCCACGGCACCGACATCGGGGCACAGTTGATCAATCGGCCGGGATCGACCGAGGTCGAGCTGACGTGGCTTCGCGGTGCACCTGCCCCTGGCTCCGTGCAAACCCCTGTCTACGCCTTTGCCGAAGGCCTTGCCGCCCGGCGCATCTACTTCGAGTTCCGCCACGCAGGCGACGACGACGTCAACCTGCCGCAGTCGTCTCCAGGCACGTCAGGCTGGGTGCTTGTCCATTTGCAACAACCGGATAATCAGGCACACTTGCTCGCCAGGCTCTCCTCGGTAACTGGAGCAAGTGCATATGTCCAGTACGCCGATCTGCACGTCAGGGTGATCGCAGAGCCATCATTCAACCGCGTCAGGCTTGGTATCACAAGCGCCGCGCGTGCAGGCTTGCCAGCCCAACACCTGACGTCAAAAACCGTGTTGCAGGAACTCAGCGAGGTTCGGCCGGCGATCGCGTCGGGCACAGCCTATGTCGCCCTCGCGTGGACCGGCACTGACGATCACCTCAACGCGGCGATATCCACGGACGGCGGCCGTACGTTCGCACCCAAAATGCACCCGGTTGAGAAATCGGGGCCCCCCCCTGCTCTCGCCGGCGGGGAGCTGTACATCGCCTGGACCGGAATCGACAAGCGACTCAACGTCGGCGAGCTCTTCGGCGTGTTCGCTATGGGCGGGCCGGTGACACTTCCCGAGACGAGCGACTTCGGTCCTGCGCTCGCCCGCGACCGGGACGGAAAGCTGTTCCTGGCGTGGACCGGCGAAGACAACTCGTTGAACATGATCCTGTCCACGGACGACGGATGGACGTGGATCGAGAAGAAGACGTTCGATTTGAAGTCGAACGACCGCCCTGCACTTACATCCGATCCGACCGAGGACCGCACGTTCCTGGCCTGGCGTAGGGAAGAGGACCTCTACGCAGCAGAAGTGAAGTTGAGACTAAATAAGGACATTCCCGAGGGAAGTCCTGGACGGTACACCCTTGAGCTGGGCGAGATCCGCACTACAAATGAACTCAGCGAGAATGCCCCCTCACTTACCGTTCATGACCATCGGTTCTATCTCGGCTGGACGGGGACCGACGAGACTCTCAATCTCAGCGGACCGATGTTCACTCCGGCACTGCCTACCAAACGGGTCCTCGATCCCGAGCGTTCAGCGAACGACATCGACCTGACCGCGCGCGAGGACACCATCGTCGTCGGTTGGACCGGTACGGAGGAGACCCTGAACGTCGGGATCATGGACATGGGTTCCAGAGGCCGCCGGCTGGATGACTTCCGAACAGGCGTGACACACATCGTGGTGCCTCCGACCACAACGACGGTCTCCTTCCAGACCGGATCGATGATCGGCGGGTCACGTCGGGCCCGCGTCCTCAACAGACACCACACCGCACGGGCGGAAGTCGATCTCTGGGCGATGTTCGACAGAGGACTTGAACTACAACTGGAGCAGGCCCATGACGGCGCAACGCTTGAGCTTGTCTATGGCCCTACCGGCGACGCGGCCGGGCTGGCACTCGGGCTCGATCTGACACAGGGAGGCGCCGATCGCCTGCGAGTCAACATCTCCCAGCTCGGTGGCGTTGGGCTCAACATCGACGCATGGCTGGTCACCAAAAGCAGGCTTTCGTCAGCAACTGCCTTCGTCGGCGTACGAGGCCCTGTCGACTTCCTCTTCACCGACTTCGATCAGGGCTTGCTGTCCAACGTCGACCGACTCGTATTCCAATTCGACGTGTTCCGCAGCACAGGCGAGAAACCTACCCTGGCGATCGACAGCATCGAAACTCGTGGACCGGCGGACGGCTAGGCGCCAGAGTACATCCAGAAGATAAGGGCAGGCCGATGGCCGACATCACAATCGACACGAGCGCCTTGAGCTACACCAAATTTACGATCCCCGGACGGGGTCCGGAAGTGCTGGACGGGGCCGCAGCACCAACGCTTTCACTCCTTCCGGGGACTTATTCGTTTGTGCAGAGCGAATTGGGCGAACCAGCTTTCCGATTCGACGTGGCTGACGGGGATGTGGTCACGTATGACGCGGAAAGCGAGGCGTTCCTCGACGGCAAGGGGACACGGAATTTGGTGGTCCGTGGCTTTCCAGTAGTAATGCAGACCAGTGCGCTCAGCGAAGATCTGGGGCTCCGGATAACGGGTCGGCCCACCCTTGGGCGCGGATCACACGATCTAAGGCTCACCCCTGGCCGATACGGTTTCTTCCTGGCGCTGGGGCTGTCCGACCTTGAATTCCGCTTGGGTGCCGATGGGCAGGTCACGGTGCCACCTGCGCATGCCGGATACGCCACCGGCAACGGAAGTACGCTTGAAATCCGCGGCTATACAGTCACCCTCGATTTCCGTCAGCTGTCACATGACCTGCGGCCGGAGTTGCTCGGAAATGACGCTGTTCTCTCTCGTGCAACTACCCACCAACTGACTCTGGTCCCGAGCCCGTCTTACAGGTTCTCCCTCAAGCTCGGTTATACGGATTTGGTGTACCGCCTCACCCCGGATGGACAGGTCACGGTGCCACCTGCGCATGCCGGATACGCCACCGGCAACGGAAGTACGCTTGAAATCCGCGGCTATACAGTCACCCTCGATTTCCGTCAGCTGTCACATGACCTGCGGCCGGAGTTGCTCGGAAATGACGCTGTTCTCTCTCGTGCAACTACCCACCAACTGACTCTGGTCCCGAGCCCGTCTTACAGGTTCTCCCTCAAGCTCGGTTATACGGATTTGGTGTACCGCCTCACCCCGGATGGACAGGTCACGGTGCCACCTGCGCATGCCGGATACGCCACCGGCAACGGAAGTACGCTTGAAATCCGCGGCTATACAGTCACCCTCGATTTCCGTCAGCTGTCACATGACCTGCGGCCGGAGTTGCTCGGAAATGACGCTGTTCTCTCTCGTGCAACTACCCACCAACTGACTCTGGTCCCGAGCCCGTCTTACAGGTTCTCCCTCAAGCTCGGTTATACGGATTTGGTGTACCGCCTCACCCCGGATGGACAGGTCACGGTGCCACCTGCGCATGCCGGATACGCCACCGGCAACGGAAGTACGCTTGAAATCCGCGGCTATACAGTCACCCTCGATTTCCGTCAGCTGTCACATGACCTGCGGCCGGAGTTGCTCGGAAATGACGCTGTTCTCTCTCGTGCAACTACCCACCAACTGACTCTGGTCCCGAGCCCGTCTTACAGGTTCTCCCTCAAGCTCGGTTATACGGATTTGGTGTACCGCCTCACCCCGGATGGACAGGTCACGGTGCCACCTGCGCATGCCGGATACGCCACCGGCAACGGAAGTACGCTTGAAATCCGCGGCAACACCATCACCCTCGACTTTCACGGTCAGCACCACGACCTCGTGCCGGACCTTTTGGGGCACCAAAACGTCGTCCTGCCGCACACGCAACCACACCAATTGACTCTGGTCGCGGGAAGTTTCCTGCTGCGGTCGAAGCGGGATTCGCTATGCGACGTCCATATAGCCGTTCGACCCGACGGCAGTATCCAACCCGCATAGTACTCCAGCCGTAGATCGTGATCACGGCTGTGAAAGTCGCTCGTCGGTAGCCTGCGCGTGTGGCCGAGACCTGGGACGAAGCGCAACTGATCGCGGACGGCTTCGAGCGTGTGTACGCCGAGTTGGAGTGGTACGACGGACCGCGCGTCGGCCTTGCTGACATCGACGGGAAACCCCACTACTTCGACGGCTATGGCCAATACCTCGGCGACGAGGCTGACGAGTACCGTGTCTGGCCCGCCAGCGAGGCCGCGGTGCAGTGGGAGCGCGAGCAGTGGGCGATCTTTGCCCGGTGGAACCAGCGCCGTGAGGCCGGGACGGTCACGCTTGAGAGTCATCCGGGCCATGGGGGAATCGACGCTCGGTACGATGAACTGACACTGCTGCTGGCCCCGCATCGCCAGGTGCCGGACGACGCGCGTCGGCTTGTGGGTGAGATGCGGTTCACCGCCGGTGCCCGCTACCAGGTTGAGGGGCCCGACTACTGGTTCCGGTGGCGTCCAACCAGGTGAGGCCACCGATGATCCTTAGGTGTTGTGTGGACATCCAATGATCACGCGGCGGCCTCGGCCGTCAGCGTAGTACCTGCCCGATGGCAGGAAGCGTTCGAGGGTTTGATGAGCCGGATATCGGGCCGGTTCGCCAGGGTCGAACCGCGGCGACGGGTACGGCGGTTGGTACTTGGGCTGCTGTCGGACCTGCCGCGCAAGAACTGCTGGACCCTGGCCGAGCACGCGGGTGACGCCAGCCCGGACGGCATGCAGCACCTGCTGCACCGCGCGAAGTGGGACGCCGATGCGGTCCGTGACGACCTGCGGTCCTACGTGGTCGAGCACCTGCGCGACGACGCGGCCGTGCTCGTGGTCGACGAGACCGGTGACCTGAAGAAGGGCACCGCAACAGTCGGCGTGCAGCGCCAGTACACCGGCACGGCTGGCCGCATCGAGAACGCCCAGGTCGCCGTCTATCTCGTGCACTCCGCCATCCGCGGACATGCCTCCATCGACCGAGCCCTGTACGTGCCACGCTCCTGGACCGAGGACCCGGACCGCTGCCGGAGCGCGGGCATCCCGGATGATCTGGCCTTCGCCACCAAGCCCCAACTCGCCGCCCGCATGGTCGAGCGGGCGCTCGACGCGGGAACCCCGGCACGCTGGGTCGCAGGCGACGAGGTCTACGGCGACAACCCGCACCTGCGGATCACCCTTGAACGCCGCCGGACCGGCTACGTCCTGGCCGTCTCCAGCACCCACCCGATCACCACGCACGCTGGGAAGTTCCAGGCAAAGACCTTGGCCGCACGGATCCCGAGGCGGGCCTGGCAACGGCTGTCGGCCGGAATGGGCGCGAAGGGCGAGCGGTACTACGACTGGGCACAGATCGACATCCACGACCCCGCCGGTCGGCCCGGCCACTGGTGCCTGCTGGTCCGCCGCAACCGTCGCACCGGCGAACTCGCCTTCTACCGCTGCTTCTCACCCCGGCCGGTGCCGCTGTCGGAACTGGTCCGAGTGGCCGGACGGCGCTGGACGATCGAGGAAACGTTCCAGGCCGGCAAGGGCCTGACCGGCCTGGACGAGCACCAGGTCCGCCGCTGGACCTCCTGGCACCGCTGGGTCACCCTCGCGATGCTCGCCCATGCCTTCCTCGCCGTCACCGCAGCCACCGAACGCCGCGACCAGCCCGCCCTCGACAGCCTGATTCCCTTGACCAGCAACGAGATCCAGCACCTGTTCGCGGCCCTGATCAGCCCGGTCCACGACCTCGCACACCGCCTGCGCTGGTCACACTGGCGACGCTGACACCAAGCCCGCGCCCGAGCCTGCCACTACCAACGGAAAGCAACTGCCCAGCCATAGAGGTTCGTCCCCTGGCCGGAGGCGATATCGAGATGTCGCGAGGTCGGTGCCGGTGCATACTTCCTCACCGTGGAAATCATGACAGGCGAGCTGCGGCGCCTTCGATCTGGACCGGGAGCCGAGGATGACGACCAGCCCCGGCCATTTCTCGTGCGCTGCCGGTTCACTGCCGAGGAGCCGGTCCAGGTCATCGACAACGCGCGTGCGGTACTGACATGCGTGGTCTCCCAGATGGGTGACTGGCCGACAGATGAGCTTTGGCCGCAGCTGTTGCCGAACTGGCTCATCCAGCGGTGCGCGCCCGAGACCCCGGAGCCGGAGCATGGCGAGCCCTTCGACGTCGAGGCGTGGCTGCGTCAATGGCGGGCGATGACGCCTGAGGAGAAAGCGGCCGTCGATCAGGGGCCGTGGACGCTCTCGGGGTGGCTGTACTACTTCGACCCGACCGAGGAAGGGATGGGAGACGATCGCAGCTGGTGGTGGTGGCACGCAGGAACCGACGAGTCGGGCGGCTGGGTGCAGGTGGCCACCACTGGCTGGCCCTTCGGAAGCGGTTCGCTGTCCTGGCTGATCGAGGCCAGTGGGGGTGCGGATCTCGTCTACGGGCCGTGAGCAGCGACTCGCCGTGATCGCGAACTACGGCTGGAGTAAGGACCTTAAGTTGCCGCCCTCCTATATCGGCGCAATGCTGGTAATGGCCAGCTTGCTCTCATCACAGCGCACACATCACTACATGTGCGGGACACAGCAAGTGAGGGCGAGTATGCCCTTGGCGCGACTGCCTCCCGACCGCCTCTGCTAGCCGTCGGGTGCGTCCATCACCGATAAACCGGAGCGGGACAATATGATCGACGTCAGGACCCATGTCGCGGCACTGGGTGACCACAAGGATAACGTGTCGGTGGCTGTGTTGGACGATCCCACACTCGTGGAGTTCCGAGATCAACTGCTCAACGATATCGACAACAACCGGGGTAGCGCGGTTTTGGGCAGTTTGATTGACCATCTCTTCCATCACGCTCAGTCGGATGGCAGAGAGCTAGAACTGCTCGCCGAAGCCGCTGCGTTGTGGGCTGAAGGAGTTGACGTCTACACCACCCTTGGACGGATCCGTCGGGACATCGAATCAGCTCTTGTAGATCCCGCAGCCCCCGAATCGGCAGCAAAATTTTGCAAAGCCACGCTGAGTATTCGTCAACTACAAGGCAAAGTCGAGGGTAAACAACTGGATATCGAATCGCTCGGCAAGCGTCTGGCGGAGATGGATCATATTCCGGAACACCCGAGGCAGTTGGACGCACCCTTGAGCGAATGGGGATGGGGAGACCTGTTCCTTGCTCGGAGGACCGCTGCGTTCGTGCGCACCGCGTTCGAGGACGCAAAAGACCCGGCCACCCGGGCCATGGCGTTCGGCATCATGTCCGGCTACTCGGCAAATGTGTATGGCTCGGCGTATCTGACACAGGTGGTCGGCGGTCCTCGACGTGCTCACCGATTCCGTGACCGAGTGGCGCGCAACACGATGGGCGCGTACATCGCCCAGATCCGACCGGAGGTCAAGCAGTATCGCAACATAGCCACTT
The DNA here is from genome assembly GCF_900215565.1 of Streptomyces sp. Ag109_G2-15. Classification (NCBI taxonomy): domain Bacteria; kingdom Bacillati; phylum Actinomycetota; class Actinomycetes; order Kitasatosporales; family Streptomycetaceae; genus Streptomyces; species Streptomyces sp. Ag109_G2-15. Next base: position 6,088,357 of record NZ_OCNI01000001.1, on the reverse strand, counting down.
CCATCCGCTTTGACAATGCCCCTGAACCGTACTTGCCTGATGACCTCGTGTCGTTCGTGGGAAAGGTCATCGAGGATACCTACGACCTGGGTGCGACGGGTCCAGTGCCGGACTTGCAAGTCGGATATGCGCGCCTCGTGCGGCAGTTGGAGCTCCTCGATACGTTTCGGATGCCGCCGGCGCCGATTCTGCCGCCCCCTCGATTTGTTGCGGCCATCTATGCCGACGCGGCCAAGCCGCCCGAAGCGGTGATCACGCCGGAGACGGCGACCCCGCCCAACGGCCACGGTCCCGGAGTTAAGCCGACGACGTACTCCGGCCCCCCGGTGCCCCCCTATCAGCGCCCGCCTTCCAGCACGGACAGCACACGGGATAGCGACAACGCATGCGGCAGCTTCTGGCTCGGAGTCTTGGCGTTCCTCGGCTGGGCGGTCCTTCTGGGCGGCCCATGCTGGGAGGACTGGGCAAACGACAAGCCGTGCAAGTACTGGGACAAGCACGTGGCCGACAACTTCCGTCACGCCTTCGAGAACAACCTCACCCAGGAGGAAAGGGACGCGCTGGCCTCACAGAGCCAGCCGCTCACCTCAGAACAGTTCTCCGATGCCGCGGACATCCCCCAGCTCGCGTCCCTCATCCAGCAACTATTCGACTCGCAAGTTCGGCTCTGGGAAGCCCTCGGTAAGGCCAGCGCCAATCTCTCTGGTTGCGGCGTGATATCTCCTGACGGGAGACTAAACTTCCCTTTGTATCGGCAGTACCTTCGCGTCCCAAAGGTTTTTGGGCCACACCGCCCTGAAGCGGATCCCGTGACAACCTTCTACCGGTATCCGCCGACTCCGCTGGAGCACCCGATTAACGACGCTGCATCATTCCCTACCGGATCCAGCCCTAGCGATTTCCTCGATCTATCCTCGGCTGAGTTCGTCAACCTTTGGACGCAGATCTCGGAAGGTGCATCTGATGTGAGCGACCTGGACCTCGATGCGGATCGCAACTTCAACCACAAATGCTGGTCCACCGTCGGACTGATCGACGACGATCCAGTGGGCGTGAAGATCTTGGGCCACTCGGACATGTGAGGAGCGAAACCCATGGCTCCCGACAACAACGGCCAGGGAGAACGGCAGGGCGAAGGTAACGATAGGCCGTATCTTTTCGTCCACAGCTACCCGCCGCCCATCGCCCATGCGCCCGCCTTCCCGACGGATACCGGTAAGCGGCCGGTGCCGACGGAAGTCGTATGGTATCTGTGCTCGGGTATTCAGCCACTGACCGTCTTCCAGCCTGGAACAGATCTAACCGTCACCGTGACCATCGGCAACTGGCAAGGCGGTAACAGTGATTCGATCGCCTATGTGGGCCTGTGGTGGACGTTGCCGGTGAGCGGCTCCCCCATGCCGGGCCCGGACAAGTTCATTGGCTTCACAACCGTGGTGGTGCCTCCGCACGGAGGTCAGGTTGTCTCCGATCCGCTGACCGCGAAGATACCCGAAGACTCCGGAGACCACATCTGCCTGCTCGCAAAGGTGTGGCATCCTCTCGACCTTCCGGACGCTGCAGTGGCGGATCCGGTTAACGACCGCCACTGGGCGCAACACAACCTGGTGATCCTTCCGTCCGAAGCCCGCCAAACGTTCACGTTCCTGGCCACGAACCCAACTGACCGGGAAGCCGGCTATCAGATCAATGTCCGGCCCGTACACGCGAGGATGTGGCCCAATTTCAACTTCGATGGGAACCTCCAGCCTGTGAGGGCAACTGCGCGACGACTGGTGCTCACCAGCGAGGTGGGCGAACAAGAAGTCCAAGGTGAAGGCACGCTGATCCACACGCTGGTGCTCGACCCGGAGGAGCAGCGGGAGCTGAAGCTCACGATCGACTTGAGCGAACCACTGCGGCAGGGAACATTCGCGCCTTTTGAGATTGTCCAAAGTATTGAAGAAAGACCGACTGGTGGAATCGGAATTGCCGTTGTCGGCAGTAGTTGAGGCCGCCGCGATCGTGATCGTCTGTGACAACAGATCGCTGGACGCTGGCCGAGGCACCCGGTCACAGCGGCCCGCACCGGCTGCAGTACTTCCTGGTCCGCGCGGTGTGGGATCACGACGCCGTACGCGGCCGCCTGGCCCGCTGGACGGTGGGCCACCTCGCCGACGACCGTGCCGTGCTCGAGGAGGGAACGGGAAGTCGCCCATGGACGCGGTGGGCGCCGCACACCACTATTCGGGTCGGTTGGGCGGGATCGGCCTGTGCCAGGCAGCCGCCCAGCTCACCTACGCCGCGCCCGCCGGGCACATCTTTGTCGACCGGGCCTTATACCTGACGAGGGACTGGGCCGCAGACGACGAACCATTCGAGCTGACCGGGGTTCCGGACGGCCTGACCTTCGCCCAAGCCCCAGCTCGCCGCCGACATGCCGCAATGTGCCCCCGCCGCCACTCTGCCGGCTCGCTGGGTGGCCGCCGCGCCGACGCCGCGACCTGGCACACATCCTGCACTGGTCACGCTGGCGCTGCCGTCACCAACACCTGGCAGCCGCCTGCCACCGCTGTTGGAACCAGGTCACCGCAGCCGCCACTACCTGACCACCGACCGCAAAGATCACGATCTACAGCTGCCGTGATAGACCGTGTCCTACGTGGTGAGGCGGGCAAGTCGCTTGTAGCAGCACATGGCTGCGGCGAGACCGAGAAAGGCCAGGCAGTTGCGGGGATCGCGCTCGTAGCGGGGGCTGAGTCTGCGGTAGCCGGACAGCCAGGACATCGTGCGTTCGATCACCCACCTTCGACGGCACAATCGTTCGCTGGACTCGATGCCTTTGCGGGCGATCCGGACTCCAATGCGCTTGCCGGATGGCGTCCCGCCAAGTGGTGTAGGCGATCAACTGCCCGGAATGCGCAGGCCACCGCCACATCGACGCGACCTGGGGCCGTCCGTGGTGCTGACCGCAGGTCAGCCGGGCACAATGCGGAAGCGGTGTCCCCACAGGGTGGCCAGCGCGCGGCTTTCCGGAACGCGTCGAGCAAGGTCGCTTACACCACGAGGCGGGACACGACCGCTTGCCGCGTAACCATTTACGCAGGTCCGGGCGATCGTAGGCTTTGTCGGCGTGGAGGCGCTGGGGCTTGAAGTAGCGGCCGCGGCGGGGGTCGTGTCTCGTTTGGTGACCCGCCACCATGGACTTCAACCCTTCGCTGTCGTGGGTGTTGCCGGCCGAGACGCCGACGAGAAGGGGCAGTCCGTTCGCGTCCGACAGGACGTGCATCTTGGAACCCGCCTTGCCTCGGTCCACGGGGCTCGGACCTGTGTGTTCGCCCCCTTTTCCGCCCTGATGTGAGCGGTGTCGAGGACGACACGGGTGACGTCGATGAGGCCGGCGTCGTCGAGCCGGTGCAGGACCGCCTCGTGCAGACGGCCCCATACGCCAGCTCTGGACCAGATCAGGAACCGGGGGTGGGCAGTGGACTTCGAGACGCCGAAGCAGGGCGGCAGCGCCCGCCAGGCACAGCCGCTGACCAGGACGTAGATGATGGCCGCGAACAGAGTCTCGTCAGGTGTGTTTTGCGTCCCGCCGCCCTGCGGCCGCACCTTCGACGGCGGGATCAGCGGCTTCGCGATCTCCCACAGTCCGTCCGGAACAACCCAACTCCATGTGCCGCCCCTATACCGACGTAAACGAGGCCTCACCATGTAGGACACGGTCTTAGATCGTGTCCTACATGGCAGTTGGTCGTTGAGTGAGCTTCTTCGAGTTGGCCACCGATCAGGTGACGGTCCATGCAGCGCAACGAGCGAGGCCCCCGGGCTGTTGATCGAGATGTCTGACGTCTCAACCACGCTGCTCGGGGGCCTCGTTGGTCATCTATCCTGCCGCACTCGACCTGCCGCATGCGCTCGTGGAATGGGTCACCATGCTCGTCGTCACCCGCGAGGGTGACCGGCGCTGCAAGCTCCGCCCGTCACAGCGTGCGATGGTGGCACTGGTGTACCTGCGCAACGTGCTGTCCGACACGGACGGACTGCCCCTACGCGTCGGACTCTCCGCGGCCAACACCCACGACAGCCTCGCGCTGAAGCCGATGCTGTCCCATTTCCACATGGGACACGAACCCCATGCAGCCGATTCCAAGCCCGTGCGTCTTCACGCCGACAAGGCCTACGACATCCCTCACCTGCAGCGATGGCTCTGGAGCAAGCACATCGGCGTCCACATCGCCGGCAAGGGCATCGACTCGAGTGAACGACTCGGCCGCCGCCGCTGGGTCATCGAACGCACCATGTCCTGGCTGACCGGCTACCGCCGCCTCAACCACCGCTACGAGCGCAAACCCGGCAACTACCTGGCCTTTCTCGGACTCGCCGCGGCCCTCTGCTGCTACAAACGGCTCCTCAAACTGACCATGTAGGACACGGTCTTAGGTCACTTGGACAGCGAGCGTCTCTCCTGGCGAAGGACCGCTACCGAAGGGTGCGTCGTCCGCAGCGTCGTCGGGGAACTTGTTCTCGTTCGAGAATGTTGCGGACGGTTGCCTTGCACATCCCCGTGGCATCGGCGATGTCTTGGAGGGACTGGCCAAGTTTGGTGTAGCGGTGGATGACCTCTTAGGTCAGATGTGTGTACTGGTGGCGGGGAGTACGGGGGCGGATTTCCACGCCGAGGCGGCGGAGCTCGGTCAGGATGGTCTGGTGCCCTCCGCCGACCTCGCGGGCGATCTCGGCTACCGATCGGCCGGATAGATATAGCTGGCGCCACTTCTCGATGCGGTCGGCGACGATGTCGTGCCGACTGAGCGGATGCCGGTCGATGATGCAGCGGATGTGGGCCGCGCTGGTGCCGAGGGCCTTGGCAACGCCGGATGCGCTCGGTGTGTCCGCCAGAAGCAGCTCGTGCACCTGGCGGGGAGTAATGCTCTCCAGGGTCGTCCCGGAGAGCCGCACGGTGTCCAAGTGCGCTGGGATCGAAGGCTCCCATGACAGCGGTTCGGTGATGTCGTGCTCTGTAAGGAGTCTGTGGCAGCGGCGTGTGAGTGCGTCGGTCTCCAAGGGCTCGAGGCCGAAGGTGAACTGCGGATACTTGCGTGGCTTGTCGTCGGGGATCGGCGTGGTGGGGGCGGGCATCATCCGTGCGGGGCTGCCGGTGAGTCGTTGGTAGATCCACCGGTTGGCGTGGTGCACGGAGGAGTCTGCAGGGTAGTTGTGGCCTGCGCTTCTCCTGATGTGCGTCCAGTCGTCGAGGGTGATGAAGTCCCGGCGCTTTCCGAAGATCGTGCGGCGTCGTGCGTAGTTGATCGGGGAGCCGTCGCTGTCCAGCAGGTCAGCAAGCAGGGTCAGGGCCCGCAGGATCTCGGGGCCACTCTCATGCGTGTGGAGTGTCTCCACTGTGCGGGAGAGGGTCTTTACCTGTAGGTTCGTGCCCAGAATGTCCATGGCCTGGCGCAGATTGACCCAGGCTCCGACCTGCAGTGTGCTGACCGCGAGTGCCTGCTGGACCGTGGCCCAGCGCAGGTTTCCGCCGGACGCCTGCGGCATCATCCGTAAGGTCCAGGTGTCCCACAGGCTGGCAGGCATCTTCTGTGCTCGGTCCTGCGGAAGTTGGAGTCCCTTGACGGGGCGTCGGGGTCGGCCTGTGGTGCTGCGGTAGTGCAGGCGCACTGCCCGGCGCCCTTGGCTGCGATGTACCGCACCGAGGACGAGGGCGACGAGGTCGGGTGAGACCTCTGAGCTCCAGTGTTCGATATCGCAGTGAGCGATGCCGCCTCCTGCTTCCTGCAGTCGGTCGGTGAGCCATCCGACACGGTCCGCATCAGGGCCGCTGAGGCCGTCGAATGCCGCCGAGAGAGCAAGGCCAGCTGCCGCGGCGTCGGTGGGTGCCACCCATGAGCCTCTCGTGTGAGGAGCGCGGTGGCCGCTGTAGCTGGTGAGCGGGGCCTGGCGGTACGCGTTGCAGCGGCGCACCAGCTCACCGTCGCCCCAACGCGCGAGGTCGTCGTCGTGAGCGCAGGTCAGCACGCGGAAGGCCAACGTCCGCAGGTCCGCCAGGACCTGCGCGATGGCGACGGCCTCGTTGCCGTAGACGCCAGCAAAGGCCGTCGTTGTCTCGTGCTCGCCCTCGATCAGTTTGTTCAGCTGTCGCTGTGCCCTAAGCAGGGGGCTGCCGGTGGCAAGCAGTGGGGTGGTTGTTTCGCGGAGGTCTTGCCAGCACCGTTCTCGCGGTGCGTTGCGTGCTCGTGTGGGGCAGATTCCCAAGGCGGGTGGGGTGCCGGTGTAGTGGGCGTTGCTGCGGGGGATCTGCCCGCATGCCGGGCAGGTATCCGCCAGGAGCATGTGATGGCGTGTGCAGGCGAAGGTGAAGGCCAGGCGCCACGACAGCTGCCAGCGTCCGCCGGATTCCTTCAGGCACTGGGGACAGTAGCGGGATCCGCATGCCCGTCCCCACAACCGCCGTCTGTCGACGGTGGAGCGTCGTGGATCGATGAAGAGTGCTCTGCCGTGCCAGCGTGCCAGCGTCATGCGCTGCAGCATCTCCGGAGCGACGCCGGTGGCCACGGCGAGATGCTCACGCTCTGTGGGAGTCAGGGTGATGGCCCACCGTGGATTGGCGAGGCGTTGTCCGCCTAGTCCCAGTGCGTCGGCGACCTGGGGTCAGTGGGGCTCTGCTGCTGGAGGCCAGGGCTTCGAGCCAGCTGTCCAGGGCCTCCCCTGCCACAGGCTCGGTCCGCAGGGGGATCGTGCGCACCGGGCCCATCAGCCGCGGGCTGCCTTGGTGGTTGCGCTGCGGGCTGTGCTTGTCTTGGACGTCCAGCGTCGGGCCCGCAGGGACGCTTCCAGCTGTTGGCGAGCCTTCTCGGAGGCAGCGTCGATCTTGACGCTGTTCAGGAGGTCCTCGTCGAGCCGTTCGGTGCCGGTCCTGATCGCCCGCTGGCAGCCGCGGTTGACCAGTGTCATCAGGGAGCCGATGTGTCCGGTGGTGCGAGCATAGAGGTAGTCCGACAGCTCATCTGCCAGCATGCCGGGGAACTTCTCGGCGAGCACGATGCGCTTCTCCAGCCACAGCATCAGGTTCCGCCATTCACGGCGACGCTTGTCATCGTTCACCGCGAACGGCTCCATCGTCAGGGGTGTGGTGCGGCGAGCTGTCTGCGCAAGCGTGACGTCACCGCCGTCGTCTGCCTCGGAGTACAGGCCACGGTTGGCCAGTTCGACACCCACGAAGATCAAGGTCACGGGGAACTCGTTGGCGATGTACTTGAAGTGGTTGCTGACCTCCCTGCCGTTGCGGCCCGACCACCTCAAGAAGTGCAGGTCGTCGATGATCAAGACTTTGGTCTCGCAGTCAAGGACGCAGTCCAGCGCCCGCTGCAGGAATTGAGCGGAAGTCCCCCTGAAGCGGGCCGGGTGGGCGAAGAACTCCAAGATGGCGCGGTTGAAGTCCTTCATGCCGACGTTGCTGGTCAAGCCCACCCGGCATACCGGCCACCGTTCGTGGCCGGCCTGGGTGAATTCGCCCTCTTCCCCGATCTCGCGCAGATGGAATTTCTGTGCGAAGTGAAGCACGGCCGTGGTCTTTCCCAGACCCGGAAACGCATCGACCGCGATCGCCCCTTTGGGCTTGTCGCCATCCTGGACGTTACTGTCGACGATGTCCCACAGGTCCTCTTGCAATGCGGCCAACTGCGGAGTCCGGATGGGGCCGAGATTAGCGAGCCAGTCCCGCCGCAGCCGGTCATAGGCAGCGCGTGCCGCAACACCAAGCGCGGCAAGGTCCGCCGCCGTGAGCGCATCCGGCTGGATGCGCGGTGGCGCCAGCGCCAGCTGTCGAAATCCTTCCTTACGCGAGAGCGTCAGATTGTCGAGCCGTGGCCGCTCGCTGAGGGATCTCGGCTCGCTCACGCGTCCTCCAGGGCGTCTGCGTAGAAATCGTCTTCGTCACCGGGGTCCTCGCCTCGGTGGCCGTGGCCCTCGAGTTCGTCGTCATCGTCGTCATCACCGGCCAGCTGCCCCTCGTACAGTCCGGGTTCCTCCTCTTCCTCCTGGTCTGCCGTGGAGCCGGCTGCCAGGGCCCGTGCCACGGACGGCAGCGCGGCAGCCTCGTCTGGGGCATCGGTGGAGGGCAGTTCGATGGCGGACTGCTCCCGTGCCATCCGCAAGGCGATCCGCCGCTCGGACATCGTCATGCCCAGCCCGAGGTTCCAGCGCTGCAGCAGCTCAGCGACCGCGCTCTCGTCATCGGGATAGCGGTACTTGTGCGCGGCCATCCGCCGGGCCAGCTCCAAAGCCTCCTCGCTGACGGGGAACTTCACAGCCGGTGCGTGTTCCCAGGTCAGCGTGTGCCACTTGCGGGTTTCGGGGTGGCGGAAGTAGGTGCGGGTGATGTCGTCGGGATCGACCTGGATGGGCCAGCGTCCCTTGGCCCGCGGACCGGTGTAGGGGCTGGTCTGATTGCGTAGCCCGTTGAGCCCGGGACCGTTGTAGCGGCAGCTGCGGATATCCACGCCGTAGTGGTGAATCGGTCGCCAGTCCGTCTTGAGGAACTCAAAGCCCAGATCCCTGTCGCGCGGGACCTCGATGTATCCGGCGCGGGCGGTGCCGTGGTCGAACATGGCCGCCGGAGACAGATCCAGCCCCGGCACCCGCGGATCGACGAGACCATCGTGGGGCCGGTGGTGGTAGACCACGGCAACCCACTCACGGATGATCGCCTCCAGTTCGTTGAGGAAGAAGAACGCCTCCCCCTCCGGATTCACCCCCCGTGCGTAGATGTCTGGCCCCTTGTAGCCGGGCAGCGTCTCCAAAAGCCCCTCGCGCAGAGTCCGGAAGAACCGCTCAATGGGTCCTTTGTCGCGGCCTGTGCGCAGGCGGGCGGGCTGGATGGAGATGCCCAGCCGCTGGCAGACAGACGTGATGTGCTCGGAGACGTAGACCTTGCCGTGGTCGACCACCAGGGTCTCCGGAACGAGCGCTGGCCCTGCAGCGCCCCGTCCTGTCACCCTGGCTGCCGCATCAGCCATCGGTCCCTCGATCGCGTCCCGGTCCAGCAGGACTATGCGGGGAACGCCGTGGTCGGGCCAGACCGCATGGCGTGGCCAGTCCTTCCCCGCCGGGCGGGGGCGATAGGCCTGAAAGAGCGTTGCCGCGACATCGACGGACTTGGTCGACACCGGGGTGAGCCGCAGCCCGGCGATGCACCGGTCGTACCAGTCCATCGCGACGGTCAGCTCCGGCTGCACCCAGCGCAGCGTCAGGGGATCCATCGCGAAGACATCGAGCCGGTTGGTGTCCATCAGCAGGTACTCGCCCGGCCGGGTCGGCCGCAGCTTGCCGTACACACCGGACGGGCGGGCGGCGATGTCCCTGTTCCTCTTCGCACTCAGCCGGAACGTCGGTCGCCGCTTCTCCAGCTCGCTCAGCCACCGGTAGGCCGTCGCCCGTGCGGGGACTGCGGGGTGACAGGTTGAGTTGCGACTCACTGAGGGCAAGACCAGGCGTGTCGGAAGAGCTGCGGTCGGTGCCGATGGCGCGTCTCATTGATCATGGCGAGGGCGGTGCTTCTGAGCAGGGCCTTGTCAGGATGGCGAGACGCCGGACTCCAGGTTTTGCACTGAAGTTGGCGGTTTCCCGGTCAGACGCCGCCGTGCCGTATGCCGTGATCGGTGGCTCTGCGTTGTGACAGGTGGTCTGCCAACAGGTGGCTCAACGGTCGACTGTCCATGCTGCATCCGCGGGCGGGATGCCATGGGCGAGGATGTGGCGGACGATTCGGAACGCCTCGCCAAGGAGCACTGTGTCTTCGTCGGGGTACTCGTCGTTCTGCCCGTTCTCCAGGATGAAGCCGTCGCTCCAGTCCTCGGCCCCTGGGTCTGACGCGTGTTCACCGGGGTCGCCCTCGCCGTCGAGCAACATCACCATCGCTCGCTCGGTGTTTGTTACAACAGCAAGACTTCGCCCCGTTGAGCTGGTCAGCCACGACTCAAGCTTCCCGTCGGCGATCCTCCTGCCGAGCTCTTCAACGGCCTCATCAGCTGACACCGGCAGAGCGTTCTCGCTGAAGGCCCACGTCTCGATCATGGGAACGACCATCTCATGCAGCGGAAGTGGTGGGGTGTGATGTCGAGTCGCTGTGCCGCTTCGGTGGGCAGTTGGGGGTGGTCTCGCCAGTGCGGTGAGGTGAACAGGCCGGTGAGGACGATGGCTTCGGGGTAGGTGGCCAGTTCGATCCGAGCTTCGGAAGGACGGTGGGGATCACCGAACGGGTCCTCGCCCAGCACGTCGAGCCGACGGTTCCAGCGCTGTCGAAGGGACTCACCAGTGCTCTCGCTGGTGAACCACCTGGTCAGGCGGTCGCGGGCTTCGATGTAGGCCAGCGCGGTGCAGGGATGGGTGCCCCGGCGGACAATCCGGTGGTGCCGGAGGTTGGCCCGCAGGACCTCGGGCAGCCGTGTCAGGTCGTGCTGTTCATCGCCGAGGAGCCAGCGGTGGTGCCGGTGGCAGACGCCTTCATGGTGTGGAGTGCTGCGGACGACGAGACCGCGAATGTGACGGCGGGCCATGCAGAGGCGGCAGGCCGGGCGGCGCCGCGGCTCGAGGACCTCCTCTGTGGCGGACAGCGGAAGCCGTCGGAGCGGGTCGCCGATCGAGCCTAGCGGCGGCATCGCGTGGATCAGGGAGGACGGGCTGCGGCCGGTCAACGCGGCGAGCCGTCTCAGCCCTTCTGGGGTCCAGTAACCGACCCGGTTGTCGACGCGGCGGTGTTGCCGCGACGGGCCGACCAGGGACGAGAGGTAGCCGATGGTGAGGTGGTTGGCGTCGGCGAGCCGGTTCAGGTAGGAGCCGATGGTCTCGCGATGAACGGGTGGCGGCGTGAGCGGCAGGGCTCGCAGCCGGATGGTCACGCGATGCGTTTCTCGCCGCGGGCCCGGCGCCGGCGTGCGCGGGCAAGGTTCTGCTGTTCGGCGCTCTCGTCCAGGTCGACCCGTTCCAGGGAGGCTTTGGTGATCTTCTCGCTGCCGTCGAGGATGGAGTCCAGGGCGGCTTCGCGGACGAGGTGGGACAGGCTGCCGATCATGCCGTCGGTGCGGTCGTGCAGGTAGGCGCTCAGCTTCAGCAAGGTGCCCGGCCGGTGGGCGTGCAGCCGCAGGGACTCCTCCAGAGTCGCCACGAGTGATCGCCAGGAGTTGCGCTGTTCCTCGGCCTTGTGGCGGAAGGGGCTGGTGGGGATGAGGGTGTAGCGGCTGGCGATCTGTCCGCCGCGGCGTCCGGCGAACAGCCCGGTGCCCTCGACGTCGACGCCGGCCAGGACGAACGTCGCTGGGATGCGCTCGGACAGGTACTTGATCTGGTCGGATGCCTCGGCGCCCGATCGCGTACCGATGTCGAGATTGTGGAGCTCGTCGATGAGCACGAGACGGCAGCCGAGTGTGCAGAGCAGGTCGCAGACCTTGTTGGTGACCTCGACCTGGCTGTAGCGCGACGGCAGTGGCAGGCCGATGAACCGGGCGAACTCGATGGCCAGCATCTTCGGGGTGGCCGCGGGCGGGACGGTGACATAGACGACCGGCAGCGAGTCCGGTTTGGTGTGACGGCGGCATGGCGTCCTCGTCGGTGTCATCGGCTCCCTTGGCGGCCAGCACGGCTCTGGCATGGCGCCAGGTGAAGTCAGCGAACGGGGCGGAGACCGTGCCCAGCCTGGTCCAGGGAACGGTGATCCAGCCTCCGGCCCGGGTGTCGCGTACCCAGACGTGCGACAGGTCGTAGGGGTCGTGGTGGACCTCCCAGAGGTTGCCCTTGGTGTCTACTCCGGACGGCTGACGCCGGTAGGGTCCCAGCTCCCGGCAGTCGTAGGTGCGGTAGTCGAGTGTGATGCCGTAGTCGTTGATCTTCCGCCACTCCGCGGGCAGCAGCTCGATGTAGTCGTCACCGCCGAGACAGACCGGCAGGTAGCCGGTGCGGGAGACCAGCATGGCGTAGACCTCGTTCGGCGAGAGTGCCTTGCCCGGCAGGAACGGACTGCGCAGGGAGTCATGGGGGCGGGTCTGCCACCGGGCGATGACCCACTCGTGGAAGAGATCGGCGAGTTCGGCGATCGTCCAGATGGCCTGGACGTCGCGCCCGCGTCGGGTGGTCTCGGAGCCGACATATCCGGCGACGTGCTGGCAGAACAGCGTGTTGATGGACTCGAACGTCCGCTCCACGACGCCCTTGTCCGTCGGCGTGGCCGGCCGTGCGGGCTGGACGGAGATCCCCAGCGAACGGCAGGCCCCGACGAACGTGTCCGAGACGAAGACCTTGCCCCGGTCCACGGTGATCGTGTCCGGGACGATCACCGGACGTGCCGCGGCGTGCGCCAGGCGGGCATCGACACTCATCAACCGCGCGTACGGGACCAGCGACGCTGACATCCGCAGGGCATCGGACCAGCCGGGCCGCATCGGTTCGGGCACCAGCATCCGCGCCAGCAGCAGCGCGGCGTCCACGGCCTTCGTCCCGGCCGGACGCAGGATCGCCGCGCAGATGGTGCGGGAGGCGACATCCACCGCGATCGTCAACTCGACCCGTCCCGTCACACCGTCGTCCGGGACGGCCAGCACGTCCAGCGGATGGTGTCGATCTGCACCACCTCGCCAGGCCGGGCGGCCAACGTCGGGGTGAACGGAGCCTCCGGCCGCCCGGCCAGAGACCGCCGGGTCGTTGCCGCCCCGAAGCTGTGACGCCCCTCAGAGAGCGACTTGAGCAGCCGGAAGTACGTTGCCCGCGACGGCAACGGGACCGTGCCCTCCCCGTGCCGTTCGGCGACCAGCTTCTCGGCCTGCCGGATCACACGGGTGCGGGTCCCCGTCGACGAATTCTCCTGCGCGGCCAGGACCTCCAGCACCGCCTCGACCAGGCGCTCGTCCACCCGGCCGGTTCCCGGCGCCATGGACAATCTGGTGGCCCGTCGGTCCACCAGCCCCCACAACCCTTCATCCCGCCACTTCGACCTCAGCCGGAACAGCGTCCGCTCCGACACCTCGGTGCCCGACGCGGTCAGCTCGGCCGCTTTGGCCACCAGCCGTTCGTTCACGGTCCGCCACTGCGGGTCGTACTCCGGTCGAGGAACAATCCCCTTCGGCGCGTCGGGAGGGAGTCCGGTCTCCATCTCGATCAGGTGCTTCTCGAAGAACCGGGCCTTGCGCAGAGCCACTTCGGGAACGGTGTCCAGCAGGCCGAAGGGCGGAAGTCCCGGCGTGGGCGCCGTGGAGTCCAGCAGCTCGAACCCGTCCGACGCCATCAGGTGGGCGAACATCACCATGCTCGCGGTGTTGTGCTCGTCGACCAGGCGGACGGTCGTGCCCGAGAGGCCCACCACCGTGTGGACCCGGTCCTCGAAACGGACCCGGTCACCCACCCGCAGCACACCCCGCGGCCTCTCCTTCTCCGGCATCAGCCCTCCACCCGGCTCACCAAAGAGTGATCGCCCAAGGGGCGCGACAGGTCTGCCGCAAGGCGTCCGCACCACAGCAGATGGAAGACGACCGGCAGCACCCGGATCGGATCGGCGACCTGGGCGGCCTGGCCCACCAGGGGGCCGGGAACCACGAAGGCGGCCTCCACCGCCTCTGTCAACCCGGCCCCGCCGAACCGGGGATGGCGAAACCCGGCGAGCCACCGCAGGTTCGCCACCCGCACCCGGTCGATCTCTCCCACGAGCTGGTAGTCCCACCCCACCCCCTCGCACGCAGCCTGCGTACCGGCGAACTTGGCCAGGTCCCGCGGATTGCGCCGCCCCTCCGGCCGGCAATCCACCACCACGGCCGACCCGTCGGCCCGACGTGCGAAGTAATCCGGGGCGTGCGACAACCGCACCCCCTCCGCCGACGTCCAGAACAACCAGAACGGCTGCGACGCGAACCCAGTGACACGCGGGTCGAAGTCCATCGCGATCGCGTGATCACGCTCCAGCCACGACTCGAACCCCACATGGCGCAGCATCGTGGCCGCCCAGTACAGGCCCGGAAAGTGCCTCTGCCCCCGGTACGACGGGAACTCCCGCACGGGAGCGACCTCCTCGAAGGCCACCTCCGCCACGTCCGCCAGCGGCCTGCGTACCTCGACACCCTCCTGGACCCAGGCCACCTCGAAACCGGCCGCCCTGTCCCCGCCGCTCAGCGGCTCCCCCGCATCGTCCACACCAGGACGATGTCCGCTGGATTGAGACAAGCCACCTGCAGCGAGACAAGAGCCACCCCAAAGCGGGACACCGTCTCATCCAAACCTGTCCTGGCCCCCTGCACCGCACGTTCGGTACACAGATCAGTGCGACAAGCAGCAGTTCGATGCGACGGGACACACAAGCCCCTGGCGGTGACCAGACTTCGATGAGATGAACAGGACAGTCGTCAGACTTCGTGAGACCGGTCAAGGTCGGATGAGACAGGACAGCGGACACGCGTCCGTCTCACTTTTCGTGGCCAATTGGTCAGACATTGGCCACGCGAAATGAGAATTGGTCACTCATTCTGAGACGCTACAGCCGCCCGTGCCGTCAGACGGTGCGGCGGATGAGCGCCAGGTACATCGCGTCGGTGCCGTGCAGATGCGGCCACAACTGCACGTCCGGGCCGTCGCCGAGCGCCGGGACGCCGGGGAGCAGGGGCCGGGCGTCGATCAGCTCGGCCTCCGGGTGCTGCTTGAGCATGTCGGCGACGACCGCCCGGGTCTCGGCGAGGTGCGGCGAGCAGGTGGCGTAGCCGACGACCCCGCCGACGCGCACCGAGTCCAGCGCGGTGCGCAGCAGGGCGCGCTGGAGCGGTGCGAAGTTGTCCAGGTCCTCGGGGCGCCGTCGCCACCGGGCCTCGGGGCGCCGTCGCAGCGCGCCGAGCCCGGTGCACGGCACGTCCATCAGGACGCGGTCGAAGGTGCCGGGCCGCCACGGCGGCCGGGTCCCGTCGGCGGCGATGACCTGGTACGGCCCCGGGTTGCCGTGCAGGGCCTTGGCCACCAGGCCCGCCCGGTGCGGCTGCTTCTCGGAGGCGAGCAGCAAGGCGCCGCGCTCGGCGGCGAGGGCGGCCAGCAGCGCGGCCTTGCCGCCGGGACCGGCACACCCGTCGAGCCACTTCTCGTCGGGTCCGTCGATCGGGGCGTTCGCCAGCGCGAGGGCGACCAGCTGGCTGCCCTCGTCCTGCACACCGGCCCGCCCCTCGCGCACGGCCTCGACGGCACCCGGCTCACCGCCCTCGGCGAGCCGCACGGCGTACGGCGACCAGCGCCCCGGCACGGCGGCGTCCTCGCGGAGCAGCTCCTCGGTGGTGGCCCGCCCCGGCCGCGCCACGAGGGTCACCTCGGGGCGCTCGTTGTCGGCCTCCAGCAGGTCCTCGATACCGGCCCGCCCGCCGCCGAGGGAGTCCCACAGCGCGGAGACGACCCAGCGGGGGTGCGAGTGCACGACGGCGAGATGGTCCTCGGGATCCTCGTCATAGGGCGGCGCGACCTTCTCCAGCCACCCGTCGAGATCGGCCTGTGCCACCTTCCTCAGCACGGCGTTGACGAACTTGGCCCGCCCGTCGCCGAGCACCACCCGCGCCAGCTCCACGGAGGCGGACACTGCCGCGTGCGTGGGAATCCGGGTCCCGAGCAGCTGGTGCACGCCGAGGCTCAGCACGTCGAGCACCGGCGGGTCGACCTCACGCAGCGGCCGGTCGACACACGCGGCGATCACGGCGTCGTACGTCCCCTGCCGGCGCAGCGTCCCGTACACCAGCTCGGTGGCGAGGGCGGCGTCCCGCGCGTCGAAGTCGCCCTTCTCCCGCGCCTTGCGCAACAGCGGCGGCAGCACGAGGTTGGCATAGGCGTCCCGCTCGTCCACCGCGCGCAGCGCCTCGAAGGCGAGGACGCGGACGGGGTCCTTCTGGGGACGACGGTAGGGCTTGGCGGGCTTACGCGGCCGCCGAGACTGCTCGCTCACGAAAAAGGTGCTCCGGATGTGAAGAGGGGGTGCGATTCCCAGCGTACGTCGAGCCACTGCAACCCCGGCCTCCCGGGGGCTGGGCTCCCGTGCACCTGCCGGGGGCTCGGCTCCCGTCCGCCCGCCGGGGGCTCGGCTCCCGCGTACGTTCCGAGGACCTCGGCTCCCGAGCGCCTGCTGGGGGGCCTCGGGTTCCGAGCGCCTCCATGGGCCTCGGCTCCCGTCCGCCTCCGAGGCCTGGGCTTCCGTGCGTGCTCCGGGGGCCTCAGCTCCCCCGCGGCTCCCAGGGCCCCGGCTCCGGCTCGCCTTTCGTGGCCTCAGCCCCCGAACGCCTGCCGAGGCCTCGGATCCCCTGCGCCTCCATGGGCCTCGGCTCCCGTCCGCCCATGTGGGCCTCGGCTCGCGTGCGCCCTCCGAGGCCTGGGCTTCGATGCGCGTTCCGGAAGCCTCAGCTCCCGTGCGCCTTGCGGGGGCCTCGGCTCGCTGCGCCTCCCGGGCCCTCAGCCCCCGAGCCGCTCCCCCTCGGTGATGCGCACGCCGCGGGCCCAGTCGGCGGCTCGCATCGGCTTCTTGCCCTGGGCCTGTACCCACAGCAGCTCGACGGCGTACGACCCGGTGCCCACGTGGACGCTGTTCTTGCCGACCGCGAGCTGCCCCGGGGCGAGGTCGGTGCGCTCGGGCACGGGTGTGACCTGGATGAGCTTGAGGCGCTCGGCGCGGAAGGTGGTCCAGGCGCCCGGCGCCGGCGTGCAGCCGCGCACCACCCGGTCGACCCGCAGTGCGGGCGCGGCCCAGTCCACCTGGGCGTCCTCGACGGTGATCTTCGGCGCGAGGGTGATGCCCTCCGCAGGCTGCGGTACCGCCTTCAGGGTGCCGTCCTCGATGCCGTCCATGGTCGCGGCGAGCAGCCCGGCACCCGCGAACGCGAGCCGGGTGAGCAGGTCACCGCTGGTGTCGGTGGGCCGGATCTCCTCGGTGACGGTGCCGTACACCGGCCCCGAGTCGAGCCCCTCCTCGATCAGGAAGGTGGAGGCGCCCGTGATCTCGTCACCCGCCATGATGGAGTGCTGCACCGGGGCTGCCCCGCGCCAGGCGGGCAGCAGCGAGAAGTGCAGGTTGACCCAGCCCTGCGCCGGGACGTCCAGGGCCACCCTGGGCAGCAGGGCGCCGTAGGCGACGACGGGGCAGCAGTCCGGGGCGATCTCCGTCAGCCGCTCCAGGAACTCCGGGTCCCGAGGCCTGACCGGCTTCAGCACCTCGATCCCGGCCTCCTCCGCACGTTCGGCCACGGGCGACGCGACCAGCCTGCGCCCCCGCCCGGCCGGCGCGTCGGGCCGCGTGACGACGGCGGCCACCTCGTGCCGCCCGGAGGCGATGAGAGCGTCCAGAGCGGGAACGGCGACCTCGGGGGTACCGGCGAAGACGAGCTTCATGGGTGGGTTGGGGCCTCTCGGGCGGGGTCGGACGGGCAACGCACAAGTCTATGACGAGGATCCGCCGACCACGGAGGGAAAGCCGCCGACGCCGAGCACCCCCACAGGTCGCCCGGCCTCTCCGCCAACTGGAAACGGGTGGTGCGCGGGTGGGAGACAGGCGTACGCATATGCCCGTACGCCCCCACCCCGTGACCAGCGGAGCGCAAACGCGTTGGTCAAGAAAGAGTTGACCACATCGGGCCGCTTTCGCGGCCCAATTCCTTTCAACGCCGGTTCGAGAGGCTTGTTCATGGCCGACCATGCAACCCACGACGCCCAGGCCCGGGCCAGCCTGCACTTGTTGGTGCGGGACATCGAGCGGGTCCGCCGGCAGGTGGACGCACTGCGCACGCTGACCGCCCAGTTGGGCAACGTCTACCGCCCGCGCCGCTCCGGCCCTTCCACGGGCTTCGTCGTCTACGGACGCGCCCCCGCCCCGACGGTCCGTCTCGCCCAGGAGCTCCGGGACAGTGTCGAAACCCTGGTCACGGCCGCCGTGGACTTCGACCGCTCACTCGGCTTCTCCTGGGACGCGGTGGGCTCGGCGCTCGGGGTCACCAAGCAGGCGGTGCACCGCCGTTACGGCGCCCGCCGCGCCGCGGCCCAGGCGGCCGCCGAGACCGAGCGGTCGACGGAGCCGTCCGGCACCCGCACGCTCAACGTGACCGCCGGCCTGCCCACGGTGCCCGGCCTGCCCGCAGTGCCCGGCCTGCCCACGGTGCCGACGGTGCCCGCGGCCCGCTCCATGCCGACGCAGCCGACCGCGGGCAGCCCGACGCTCCGCGACGACGCCAGGCCGACAGCCTTCCCCGGCCCGCGCAACGGCTGACGCAACAGCTCACGCGACTGCCGACACCCTCACCCTGCCCTCCCGGGCGACCTCCGGGAGGGCAACCGCATGCCAGGCCACGACGGCCCCGGCCGGCACGGTCACCCGATCTCCGGGTCACCCGATGTCCACGGTCCCCCGAAGTCCGGAGTCACCGCCCGGGTCACCCGATGTCCGGCGGATCGATCCGCACCCGCACCGCATCCCCGCCACCGCCCCGCGCCATCCGCGCGGCCTGAGCCGTCTTCAGAGCGGCGGCCAGCGCACCCCCGCTCCCCGGGGGCACCCGCACCAGCGCCCGCTCCCAGTCCTCGCCGGGCGGCGGCGCCCCGGGCCTGCGCTGTCGCCCGGGGAGCGTGGGCGGCACCGGCACCGGCCCCAACACCTCGGCGTCCGGCGGCAGTTCGACCGCCCGCAGGAACTCGGCGACGGCCTCGGCCGGGCCCGACACGGCCGCCATCCGGGACACCGGCGGGAACCCCAGTTCGGCCCGCTCGGCCAGCTCCCGCACCGCATGCCCCACGGGATCCCACCGCACCAGCGCCTGCACGGGCCGCAGGGTCGGCTCGGCCACGACGACGACGGTGCCCCGCTCCCCCTGCGGCCGTACGAGCGCCCCGGCCGCGATCCACCGGCGCAGCGCGTCCTCACCGGCCCGCAGGTCGGGCCGGCCGAGCATGGCCCAGCCGTCCAGCAGCAGGGCGGCCGCGTAACCGCCCTCGGCGACCGGCTCGGCTCCCGGGGTGCTCACGACCAGCGCGGGCGTGCCCGGCACGGTGTCCAGCACCTGCTCACGTCCCGAGGTACGCACCGGTACGGCGGGAAAGGCCCGCCCCAGCTCCTCGGCGGTCCGCCGCGCCCCGACCACCTGGGCCCGCAGCCGGAAGCCCCCGCACTCGGGGCAGTGCCAGGCCCCCTCCTCGCGCCCGCACCAACCGCACCGCAGCGCCCCCGCGTCCTGCGCCTCGAGCGGCCCGGAACAGTGCCGGCAGCGGGCGGGCGCCCGGCACTGGGCACACGCCATGCGCGGCACGTACCCGCGCCGGGGCACCTGGACCAGCACCGGTCCGTGCCGCAGCCCCTCCCGGACCACCTGCCAGGCGAGCGTGGGCAGCCGGGCGGCGCGGGCGGCCTCGTCCCGCGCGAGGTCGTCGTCCCCCACGGTCCGCACCAGGGGCGCAGACCGCCGTACCTGCTCCCGCCCGGCGACCAGCGGCCGCGCCCAGCCGCTCTCCACGAGCTGCGCGGCCTCCACGGTGCAGCTCCAACCGCCCAGCAGAAACGCGCACTTGTCCAGGGCAGCCCGCAGCAGCAGCACATCCCGCGCATGCGGCTGGGGAGCGTGCTGCTCGCTGTGGCTGTCGTCGCCGTCGTCCCAGATGGCGACGAGCCCCAGATCCCGCACCGGAGCGAACATGGCCGCCCGCGTCCCGACCACGGCCCGCACGCTCCCCCGCCGCACCGCGAGCCACTGCGCGTACCGCTTCTCGGGCCCGGCGTCGGCGGTGAGCAGCGCGTGCCGGCCCTCGCCGAGCAGCGCGGTCAGCGCGGCGTCGACCCGCGCGGCGGCCCGCCCGTCCGGTACGACGACGAGTGCGCCGCGTCCCGAGGCGAGCGTCGCGGCGACGGCCCGGGCCAGCTCCTCGCTCCACAGCGGTCCTGGCAGCGCGTTCCACACCGCCCTCGGCGCTCCCCCGGAGGCCAGGGACTCGATGAAGGCGCCCCCGTGCTCGTACCGCGCCCACGACCCGGTGTCGGGCGCGGCGGGCGGCGACAGGGGCGTGGGCGACGGCCGCCGCTCGGCCCGCGCGCTGCGCGGCGGCACGGCCAGCTGGAGCACGTCGGCGAGGCTTCCCGCATACCGGTCGGCGACGGCCCGCGCGAGCCCCAGCAGCTCTTCGCTCAGCACGGGCTCGGGCGACACGACCTGGGCGAGGGCGGCCAGCGGCCCGGAGTACTCGGACTCGGCCAGCCTCTCGATGAGAAACCCGTCGATGAGCCCGCCGCCCTCGCGACGCCCCTCGCGCACCCGATGCCGCCCGGCCCCGAACCGCACCCGCACCCTGACCCCGGGCTGCGCGTCGGCGTCCAGCTCCTCGGGCACGGCATAGTCGAAATACCGGTCGAGGTGCAGCACACCCTTGTCGACGAGCACCCGCGCGACAGGCAGGTCCTTGGCCAGCGCGGCCCCCCGCCACGTCCGCGGCTTGGCCCGGGGCACCTTGGCCCCCCGCACACTCTCCCGAATGAACGCGAGCTGCTCCGGCGGCGCCCCTGCGCCCCCGCCGTCCCCCGACCCGTTCTCGCTGCTCACGCTTGCATTCTTACCAAACGACACTGACAACGGGCGCCCATGCCTAGGCTCGCGGCCATGACCGAACCCGCTCCCGATCCGCTCGAACTACTCCGCGAACGCCTCGCGGCCTTCCCCGACGGGGAGGTCAGGACCGGCACGGTGGCCGGCTTCGGCGAGCGGGGTGACGTGCTCGTACAGCTCGACGGGGATGATCCGCAGGCACCGACCGGAACCATCCCCCGGCACCTCCTCACGTGGGCCGCGTTCGAGGACCCCGGGGAGGTGGTGTCGATCGGGCAGCGGATCACCGCCGAGGTGTCGGGCGTCGACGAGCGGACCGGCGAGGTCGCGCTCTCCGCCAGGGCCTGCGAGGACGAGGCTCTGTACCGGTATCTGCGCCGCACGCGGCGCGGGGACGTCGTCACGGGGACGGTGGCCGCCGTGCACAACTTCGGGGTCTTCGTCCGGCTCGACGGGGAGCCCGCGCACCCCGCCTATCCGGGGACGGGCTTCATCCGGGTCCCCGATCTGACCTGGTCGCGCATCGATCACCCCGGGGACGCGGTCCGGCCCGGACAGCGGGTCACCGGCGAGGTGGTCATCATCGACACGTACCAGGGGGAAGTGGTCGTCTCGCTCAAGGCCCTCCAGGAGGACCCCTGGGACAGACTCATCGCGGGCACGGGAGACGTCGTGGCAGGGCCGGTGACCAAGGTGGTCCCCTTCGGCGTCTTCGTCCGGGTCGGCGAGGCCGCGGAGGGTTTGGTCCATGAGTCGGACCTGGACGGACAGGTCGTGAGCGAGGGGCAGGAGCTGGCGGTCAGGATCGTGGAGATCGACCGGGTGCTGCGCCGGATCCGGCTTGCGCCCGCCGGCTGACGGCGCACACGCCGAGGCCCGGCCCCCCGAAGGGAGACCGGGCCTCGGCGAGAGAGCCGTGCGGGCTTACAGCCCAGCGGCCTTGCGCAGGGCGTCCACGCGGTCCGTGCGCTCCCAGGTGAAGTCGGGCAGCTCACGGCCGAAGTGACCGTACGCAGCCGTCTGGGAGTAGATCGGGCGAAGCAGGTCGAGGTCGCGGATGATCGCGGCCGGACGGAGGTCGAAGACCTCGTCGATCGCCTTCTCGATCTTCTCGGCGTCGATCTTGGCGGTGCCGAAGGTCTCGACGAAGAGGCCGACGGGCTCGGCCTTGCCGATCGCGTAGGCGACCTGGACCTCGCATCGGGAGGCCAGACCCGCCGCCACCACGTTCTTGGCGACCCAGCGCATCGCGTACGCGGCCGAACGGTCCACCTTGGACGGGTCCTTGCCGGAGAACGCGCCGCCGCCGTGGCGGGCCATGCCGCCGTAGGTGTCGATGATGATCTTGCGGCCGGTGAGGCCGGCGTCGCCCATCGGGCCGCCGATCTCGAAGCGGCCGGTCGGGTTGACCAGCAGGCGGTAGCCCTCGGTGTCCAGCTTGATCCCGTCGTCCAGCAGCGCCTTCAGCTCGGGCTCGACGACGAACTCGCGGATGTCGGGCGCCAGCAGCGACTCCAGGTCGATGTCGGACGCGTGCTGCGAGGACACGACCACCGTGTCGAGGCGGACGGCCTTGTCGCCGTCGTACTCGATGGTGACCTGCGTCTTTCCGTCGGGGCGCAGGTAGGGGATGGTGCCGTTCTTGCGGACCTCGGACAGCCGCTTGGACAGGCGGTGCGCCAGGAAGATCGGCAGCGGCATCAGGGTCGGCGTCTCGTCCGACGCGTAGCCGAACATCAGGCCCTGGTCGCCCGCGCCCTGCCGGTCCAGCTCGTCCTCGTCGCCCTCGACCCGGGACTCGTACGCCGTGTCCACGCCCTGCGCGATGTCCGGGGACTGCGCACCGATCGACACCGACACACCGCAGGAAGCGCCGTCGAAGCCCTTCTTGGAGGAGTCGTAACCGATCTCGAGGATCTTGTTGCGGACCAGCGTGGCGATGTCCGCGTAGGCCTTGGTCGTGACCTCACCGGCCACGTGCACCAGGCCGGTGGTGATCAGGGTCTCGACCGCGACCCGGGAGGTCGGGTCCTCGCGCAGAAGCGCGTCGAGAATGGTGTCGCTGATCTGGTCAGCGATCTTGTCGGGGTGACCCTCGGTCACAGACTCCGAGGTGAACAGGCGACGGGACACAACGCTCCCTGGGGTTGCAGCGGCTGCTGGCTGATCATTTGCGGACGGGCACAGGGCTGCGCCTGGCGTCGTCCGAGAACAGTTTACGGGTCGCACCGTGCCACCGGCCCACCCGTCTCGCCTCTCGGGAGCGCTGTGACCTGCGGCACGGGCATTCTGCACAATGACGGTGACCTTGACCAGGGGGCACCACGCGACATCGCTGTGTTTCGAAAACCCGTCATACGGCCGAAACACATCGCCCCGGACGGCGGAATCCCGGTCAGCCCAGCCGGGCCGTCACGAGGTCCCAGACGATGTCCGCGAGGGCTTCCTTCGGACCGTGCGGTACGGGGGTCTCGCTTCCGTCGGCGCCCAGGACTAGGGCCTCGTTCTCCTCCGACCCAAAGGTCTTGCGCTCCCCCACCTCGTTGACCACGAGGAGGTCGCACCCCTTGCGGGCGAGCTTGGTGCGGCCGTTGGCGAGGACGTCGTCGGTCTCCGCGGCGAAGCCGACGACGACCTGTCCGGGGCGGGCGCGATCGGCCGAAATCTCGGCGAGAATGTCCGGATTTCGCACTAGGACGATGGGGTCGGGGTCCTGGCCGTCCTTCTTCTTGATCTTGCCGGCGGCGTAGGCCGCGGGGCGGAAGTCGGCGACCGCCGCGGCCATCACCACGGCGTCGGCGTCCGCCGCGGCCTTGAGGACCGCTTCGCGCAGCTGCACAGCGGTGCCCACCTGAACGACGTCGACGCCGGCCGGGTCGGGCAGGCCGGTGTTGGCCGCGATCAGGGTCACCCGGGCGCCGCGCGCCGCGGCCGTGCGGGCGAGGGCGTAGCCCTGCTTGCCGGAGGAGCGGTTGCCGAGGAAGCGAACCGGGTCGAGCGGCTCGCGGGTACCGCCGGCCGAGACGACGACGTGCCGGCCCGCGAGGTCGGGCTCGGTGACGCCCCGGGCCAGCACCCGGCGGCAGACCTCGAAGATCTCCGCCGGGTCGGGCAGCCGGCCCTTGCCGGTGTCGACCCCGGTGAGGCGGCCGACCGCGGGCTCGATCACGACGGCGCCGCGGCGGCGCAGCGTGGCCACGTTCTCCTGGGTGGCGGGGTGCTCCCACATCTCGGTGTGCATGGCGGGCGCGAAGACGACCGGACAGCGTGCGGTGAGGAGTGTGTTGGTCAGCAGGTCGTCGGCGAGGCCGTGGGCGACCTTGGCGAGCATGTCGGCGGTCGCGGGGGCCACCACGACCAGGTCGGCGTGCTGGCCGATGCGGACGTGCGGAACCTCGTCGACGTCGTCCCAGACCTCGGTGGAGACCGGGTTGCCGGACAGGGCGGACCAGGTGGCGGCGCCGACGAAGTGCAGCGCGGAGGCGGTGGGCACCACGCGCACGTCGTGGCCCGACTCCGTGAACCTTCTCAGCAGCTCACAGGCCTTGTAGGCGGCGATCCCGCCACTGACCCCCAGCACGATCCTTGGCTTGTCCACCATCTCTCCCCGGCTCGGCAACGTACGAGACCATCACACACCACAGGCCCGGCAGCGTGACTGCCGGGCCTGTGGATAAGTCAACCGCAATCTGAAAGTACTACTGGGCCGGGCCCTCGACAGCCTCGGACGTCAGCAGACCCGCGTTGATCTCACGCAGGGCGATCGAGAGCGGCTTCTCGTGGACGTGGGTGTCGACGAGGGGACCGACGTACTCGAGGAGGCCCTCGCCGAGCTGCGAGTAGTACGCGTTGATCTGGCGGGCACGCTTGGCCGCGTAGATCACAAGGCTGTACTTCGAGTCGGTGGCCTCAAGCAACTCGTCGATCGGCGGGTTGATGATGCCCTCGGGCGCGGTGATGGAAGAGGACACGCTCTACCTTCCGATGGATGGGAAAGATTCAGTGTGCATGATCGGAAACGATCACACAACGTCCATCAAGGCTAGCAGCTCGCTCGCCACGTCCTCGACGGAGGTGTTGACCAAGGTCACGTCGAACTCCGGCTCGGCCGCCAGCTCGGTCCTGGCCGCCTCCAGGCGGCGCTCGATGACCTCGGGCGGCTCGGTCCCCCGACCGGTGAGCCTGCGCACCAGCTCCTCCCAGGAGGGCGGGGCCAGGAACACCAGCTGGGCGTCGGCCATCGACTCACGGACCTGCCGGGCGCCCTGGAGGTCGATCTCCAGCAGCACGGGCTCACCGTTCTCCAGCCGCTCCAGCACGGCCGCACGGGGCGTGCCGTAGCGGTTGCCGGCGAACTCGGCCCACTCCAGCAGCTCGCCGTTGGCGATCAGCTTGTCCATCTCCTCGTCGGTGACGAAGAAGTAGTGGACTCCGTGCCGCTCACCGGGCCGCGGCTTGCGGGTGGTGGCCGACACCGAGAGCCAGACCTCGGGGTGTTCCTTGCGCATATGGGCGACGACCGTGCTCTTGCCGACCCCCGAAGGGCCGGAGAGCACGGTCAGCCGCGGACGTTCACTCATGCAGCGATTATTCCAGCAATCCCGGGGTGCCCGGGACGCCCGGTCCGGCGGCGGCCGGACTCAGGAACCGGTGCTGCCGAACTCACGTTCCAGGGACGCGATCTGGTTGGAACCGAGACCCCGCACGCGGCGGCTCTCGGAGATGCCCAGACGCTCCATGATCTGCTTGGCGCGGACCTTGCCCACGCCAGGCAGGGACTCGAGCAGCGCGGAGACCTTCATCTTGCCGATGACGTCGTTCTCCTGGCCCTGCTTGATGACCTCGTGCAGGGAGGCGCCGGAGTGCTTGAGTCGATTCTTGACCTCGGCCCGCTCCCGGCGAGCCGCGGCGGCCTTTTCGAGCGCGGCTGCGCGCTGTTCAGGGGTAAGGGGCGGAAGAGCCACGCCTACGTCACCTCGGATGTCGAACTGTCGGATACGGACCGGTGAGGAACCTAGTCGCCCCACACCTGGGGAGCTACGAGCAACACGCTGCCCGTTCTCCCCCACTGCCTTAACGGCGTGGGAGGTGGTACCCCCACTGCTCGGAGACTAGCGGGCAAGTCCGCCAGAGTCAGCGAGAACAGCGGAAAAGTACTGGTCAGCCGCCGCCAGGCCGGACATTTCAGACATACTGCCCTCGATTTGAGGATGTATTCACACTCAAGTCGCCCTGGTGCCGTCCACCGGAACGCCCGGCGGAGATCTCAGGCGCCGCCGACGGCGGCCCGGATCTCCTCCGCGAAGCGCTCCGTGGCCGAGCGCAGCGCCCCGACGTCGGGACCGTGCCGCAGCACACCCCGGCTGACGTTCGGGACGACGTTGCGCGCCGCCGACCCGAAGACCTTGGGAAGGTCGGCCGCGGTCGCCCCCTGGGCGCCGACACCGGGCGCGAGGAGCGGGCCGTTGATGTCGAGGTCGTACGACGACAGGTCGCCCACCGTGGCGCCGACGACCGCCCCGAAGGAGCCCAGCGGCTCCTCGCCCGCGTTCTCGGCGGCCAGGTGGGCCAGCATGGTCGCGCCCACGCTGCGCCCGTCGGCGCGGACCGCGTGCTGGACCTCCGGGCCCTCCGGGTTCGAGGTGAGGGCCAGGACGAACAGCCCGGCACCGCTCTCCCGGGCCAGCGCGACGGCCGGGCTGAGCGAGCCGTAGCCGAGGTAGGGCGAGACGGTCAGGGCGTCGGAGAACAGCGGGGCGTCCTTGTGCAGGAAGGCCTCGGCGTACCCGGCCATGGTCGAGCCGATGTCGCCGCGCTTGGCGTCCATCACGACCAGGGTGCCGGCCGCGCGGGCCTCCTGGACCGCCTTCTCCAGGACGGCGATGCCGCGCGAGCCGAACCGCTCGAAGAAGGCGATCTGCGGCTTCATGACGGCGACCCGGTCGGCCACCGCCTCGACGACCGTGCGGCTGAACCGCTCCAGACCGGCCACGTCGTCGTTCAGGCCCCACTCGGCGAGCAGGGAGGCGTGCGGGTCGATGCCGACGCAGAGGGGGCCGCGCTCGTCCATGGCGCGGCGCAGACGGGCGCCGAAGGGTTCCAGTGCAGTCATGCCGTCTTCCTCACGTCGGCGCCGACCGCGTCGGCGAGGGTGGCGTACGGGCTGGTGCGCAGGCGCGCGGCGAGGCCCTTGTGGATGGCGCGGGACCAGAACGGGCCCTCGTAGATGAAGGCGCTGTACCCCTGGACCAGCGTGGCACCGGCCAGGATGCGCTGCCAGGCGTCCTCGGCGGTCTCGATGCCGCCGACGCCCACCAGGGTGATCCGGTCGCCCACGCGCGCGTACAGGCGGCGCAGGACCTCCAGGGAGCGTGCCTTCAGGGGCGCGCCGGAGAGTCCGCCGGCCTCCTTCACCAGCGAGGGTTCGGTTTTCAAACCGAGGCCCTCGCGGGCGATGGTGGTGTTGGTGGCGATGATGCCGTCCAGGCCCAGCTCCACGGCCAGGTCGGCGACCGCGTCGATGTCCTCGTCCGCGAGGTCGGGCGCGATCTTCACCAGCAGCGGGACGCGCCGGTTGGCGACCGTACGGTCGGCGGCCTCGCGCACGGCGCTGAGCAGCGGGCGCAGCGCCTCGGTGGCCTGCAGGTTGCGCAGGCCGGGCGTGTTCGGCGAGGAGACGTTCACGACCAGGTAGTCGGCGTACGGCGCGAGGCGCTCGGCCGACTTCACGTAGTCGCCGACGGCCTCCGCCTCGGGGACGACCTTGGTCTTGCCGATGTTGACGCCCACCACGGTCTTGAACACGGGTTCGCGGGACGCGAGGCGCGCGGCGACCGTCAGGGAACCGTCGTTGTTGAAGCCCATGCGGTTGATCAGCGCCCGGTCGGCGACGAGCCGGAACAGCCGCTTCTTGGGGTTGCCGGGCTGCGCCTCACCGGTGACCGTGCCGATCTCGACGTGGTCGAAGCCCAGCATCGACATGCCGTCGATGGCGACGGCGTTCTTGTCGAAGCCGGCGGCGAGCCCGAAGGGGCCGTGCATGCGCAGCCCGAAGGCCTCGGTGCGCAGCTCCTTGTGGCGGGGTGCGAGGGCGGCCGCGACGAGGGTGCGCAGCACGGGGACGCGGACGGCGAGGCGGATCCAGCGGAAGGCCAGGTAGTGGGCCTGCTCCGGGTCCATCCGCTTGAAGACGAGGTTGAAAAAGATCTTGTACATGGTGTCCTCACGAAGAGGGGGACACCGTTTCCGGTGTCCCCCTCAGGGCTGCTAGTCGCGGGCCGCGGTCAGGTGTTCCGCGTGTTCCTGGAGCGAACGGACGCCCACGTCACCGTGGTTGAGGGCGTCGATGCCCTGGACGGCCGCGGCGAGTGCCTGGACGGTCGTCAGGCACGGCACGGAGCGGGCCACCGCGGCCGTACGGATGTCGTAGCCGTCGAGGCGGCCGCCGGTGCCGTACGGGGTGTTGACGATGAGGTCGACCTCGCCGTCGTGGATGAGCTGGACGATGGTCCGCTCGCCGTTCGGGCCGGTGCCCTCGGACTGCTTGCGCACGACCGTGGCGTTGATGCCGTTGCGCTTGAGGACCTCGGCCGTGCCGGAGGTGGCGAGCAGCTCGAAGCCGTGCGCGACCAGCTCGCGGGCCGGGAAGATCATCGAGCGCTTGTCGCGGTTGGCGACCGAGATGAACGCGCGGCCCTTGGTGGGCAGCGGGCCGTAGGCGCCCGCCTGCGACTTGGCGTACGCCGTGCCGAAGACCGAGTCGATGCCCATGACCTCGCCGGTGGAGCGCATCTCCGGGCCGAGGATGGTGTCGACGCCGCGGCCCTGGATGTCGCGGAAGCGCGACCACGGCATGACGGCTTCCTTGACGGAGATCGGCGCGTCCAGCGGGAGTTCGCCGCCGTCGCCGGTCGCCGGAAGCAGCCCTTCCGCCCGCAGCTCGGCGATGGTCGCGCCGAGCGAGATCCGGGCGGCGGCCTTCGCGAGCGGCACCGCGGTCGCCTTGGAGGTGAAGGGGACCGTACGGGAGGCCCGCGGGTTGGCTTCGAGGACGTACAGGATGTCGCCCGCCATCGCGAACTGGATGTTGATCAGGCCGCGCACCCCGACTCCGCGCGCGATGGCCTCCGTGGAGGCGCGCAGGCGCTTGATGTCGAAGCCGCCCAGCGTGATCGGGGGCAGGGCGCACGCCGAGTCGCCGGAGTGGATGCCGGCCTCCTCGATGTGCTCCATGACGCCGCCGAGGTAGAGCTCCTCGCCGTCGTACAGGGCGTCGACGTCGATCTCGATGGCGTCGTCGAGGAAGCGGTCGACGAGGACCGGCCGGGAGGGGCTGATCTCGGTCGACTCGGCGATGTAGGAGGCGAGGCGGGTCTCGTCGTAGACGATCTCCATGCCGCGCCCGCCGAGGACGTACGACGGCCGGACCAGGACCGGGTAGCCGATCTCGTCGGCGATGGCCTTGGCCCCGGCGAAGGTGGTGGCCGTGCCGTGCTTGGGGGCCGGCAGGCCGGCCTCGGCGAGCACCTGACCGAAGGCCCCGCGGTCCTCGGCGGCGTGGATCGCCTCGGGCGAGGTGCCCACGATCGGCACGCCGTTGTCCTTCAGGGCCTGCGCGAGACCCAGCGGGGTCTGGCCGCCCAGCTGCACGACCACGCCCGCGATCGGGCCGGCGAGGGACTCCGCGTGGACGATCTCCAGCACGTCCTCCAGCGTCAGCGGCTCGAAGTACAGGCGGTCGGAGGTGTCGTAGTCCGTGGAGACGGTCTCCGGGTTGCAGTTGACCATCACGGTCTCGTACCCGGCGTCGGACAGCGCGAAGGAGGCGTGGACGCAGGAGTAGTCGAACTCGATGCCCTGGCCGATGCGGTTCGGGCCGGAGCCCAGGATGATCACCGCGGGCTTCTCGCGGGGCGCGACCTCGGACTCCTCGTCGTAGGAGGAGTAGAAGTACGGCGTCCTCGCGGCGAACTCGGCGGCGCAGGTGTCGACCGTCTTGTAGACCGGGCGGATGCCGAGGGCGTGCCGGACCTCGCGGACGACGTCCTCGCGCAGGCCGCGGATCTCACCGATCTGCTGGTCGGAGAAGCCGTGCCGCTTGGCCTCGGCGAGCAGGTCCGCGGTCAGCTCGGGCGCCTCGGCCAGCTCGTCCGCGATCTCCTTGATCAGGAAGAGCTGGTCCACGAACCACGGGTCGATCTTCGTGTACTCGAAGACCTCCTCGGGCGTGGCGCCGGCGCGGATGGCCTGCATGACCGTGTTGATCCGGCCGTCGGTGGGGCGGACGGCCTCGCGCAGCAGCGCGTCCTTGTCGCCGGGCTCACCGACGAAGGTGAACTGGCTGCCCTTCTTCTCCAGCGAGCGCAGCGCCTTCTGGAAGGCCTCGGTGAAGTTGCGGCCGATGGCCATGGCCTCGCCGACCGACTTCATGGTGGTGGTGAGGGTGGAGTCGGCCTGCGGGAACTTCTCGAACGCGAACCGCGGAGCCTTGACGACCACATAGTCGAGCGTGGGCTCGAAGGAGGCCGGGGTCTCCTGCGTGATGTCGTTGGGGATCTCGTCGAGGGTGTAGCCGACGGCGAGCTTGGCAGCGATCTTCGCGATCGGGAAGCCGGTCGCCTTGGAGGCGAGCGCCGAGGAGCGCGACACACGCGGGTTCATCTCGATGACGATCACCCGGCCGTCCTCGGGGTTCACCGCGAACTGGATGTTGCAGCCGCCGGTGTCGACGCCGACCTCGCGGATGACGGCGATGCCGATGTCGCGCAGGATCTGGTACTCGCGGTCGGTCAGCGTCATCGCGGGCGCGACGGTGATCGAGTCACCGGTGTGCACGCCCATCGGGTCGAAGTTCTCGATGGAGCAGACGACCACGACGTTGTCGTGCTTGTCGCGCATCAGCTCCAGCTCGTACTCCTTCCAGCCGAGGATGGACTCCTCCAGGAGCACCTCGGTGGTCGGCGAGAGCGTGAGGCCCTGGCCGGCGATGCGGCGCAGCTCCTCCTCGTCGTGCGCGAAGCCGGAGCCGGCGCCGCCCATGGTGAAGGACGGGCGGACGACGACCGGGTAGCCGCCGAGCTGCTCGACGCCCTTGAGGACGTCGTCCATGGAGTGGCAGATGACCGAGCGGGCGGACTCGCCGTACCCGATCTTCGCGTTGACGGCCTCGACCACACCCTTGAACAGGTCGCGGTCCTCGCCCTTGTGGATGGCCTCGGGCTTGGCGCCGATCAGCTCGACGCCGTACTTCTCCAGGACGCCGTTCTCGTGCAGCGAGATGGCGGTGTTCAGGGCCGTCTGGCCGCCCAGGGTGGGCAGCAGGGCGTCGGGGCGCTCCTTGGCGATGATCTTCTCGACGAACTCGGGGGTGATCGGCTCGACGTAGGTGGCGTCGGCGATCTCCGGGTCGGTCATGATCGTCGCCGGGTTGGAGTTGACGAGGATCACGCGCAGGCCCTCGGCCCGCAGCACGCGGCACGCCTGGGTGCCGGAGTAGTCGAACTCGGCGGCCTGGCCGATGACGATCGGGCCGGAGCCGATGACCAGGACGGACTGGATATCGGTGCGCTTAGGCACGCTGGCCCTCCATCAGGGATACGAAGCGGTCGAACAGGTAGGCGGCGTCGTGCGGGCCCGCTGCCGCTTCGGGGTGGTACTGGACGGAGAAGGCCGGCTGGTCGAGCAGCTGCAGCCCCTCCACGACGTTGTCGTTCAGGCAGACGTGCGAGACCTCGGCGCGGCCGAACTCGGTGTCGCTGACCTTGTCGAGCGGCGCGTCGACGGCGAAGCCGTGGTTGTGCGCGGTGACCTCGACCTTGCCGGTCGTACGGTCCTGGACCGGCTGGTTGATGCCCCGGTGGCCGTACTTCAGCTTGTAGGTGCCGAAGCCGAGGGCGCGGCCGAGGATCTGGTTGCCGAAGCAGATGCCGAACAGCGGGGTCCTGCGCTCCAGGACGGCGGTCATCAGGGCGACCGGGCCGTCGGCGGTGGCCGGGTCACCGGGTCCGTTGGAGAAGAAGACGCCGTCCGGGGCGACCGCGTAGATGTCCTCCGGCGTGGCCGTCGCGGGTAGCACGTGCACCTCGATGCCGCGCTCGGCCATGCGGTGCGGGGTCATGCCCTTGATGCCGAGGTCGATGGCGGCGACGGTGAACTTCTTCTCACCGACGGCCGGGACGACGTAGGCCTCCTTGGTGGCGACCTCCTCGTACAGGCTCAGGCCCTTCATGCGGGGCTGGGCCTGCACACGCTCCAGCAGCTCGGTCTCGGAGGCGCTGTTCAGCGCAGTGCCGGAGAAGATGCCGGCGCGCATCGAGCCGCGCTCGCGCAGGTGGCGGGTGAGGGCGCGGGTGTCGATCCCGGAGATGCCGACCACGCCCTGGGCGATCAGCTCGTCGTCCAGGGAGCGCTTGGCCCGCCAGTTGGACGGCACGCGCGCGGGGTCGCGCACGACGTAGCCGGAGACCCAGATGCGGCTCGACTCGTCGTCCTCGTCGTTCCAGCCGGTGTTGCCGATCTGCGGGGCGGTCGCGACGACGATCTGGCGGTCGTACGACGGGTCGGTGAGGGTCTCCTGGTAGCCGGTCATGCCGGTGGAGAACACGGCCTCGCCGAAGGTCTCCCCCACGGCCCCGTAGGCACGACCGCGGAAGGTGCGGCCGTCCTCCAGGACGAGTACGGCGGGAACCTTGGCAGCTCCCCTGGTGGAGGTCGTCATCGTGCGCCTTCCGTGTCGTTGGTCATCTGGTTCAGGGTGTCGACCCAGTCGGTGTGCTCGGCCGCGTGGTCGGAGCGGAAGCCGGAGTCGATCAGCTTGTCCCCGAGCGCCCAGGTCACCACCAGCAGGCCGCCCTCGGTGAGGACCTTGCCGGCGATTCCCTTGTCGAGCCGGGCTCCGCGCAGCGCGGCGGTGGGGACGAAGAAGTCGGTCGCCCCGGGGCGTACGACCTCCAGGCCCGCGTCCGTGAGGGTCAGCTCGGCCCGGCTGCGGGTGCCGAGGCCGTGGGCCACGATGCGGTCCAGCCACTGCCCGGCCGTGGTCGAGCCGTGGTAACGGCCGCTCATGGTCAGTCTGGCCTCGCCGGGCTCCTGCGGCGCGCTGGGCAGCTCGGGCAGGTCACCCTGGAGCGTGCCGCGCCACTTCCAGCCCTCGCGCATCAGCCAGTAGATGAGCGCGACGAAGAGCGCGAGGCCGACGAGCCAGCCGATACGGGCTCCCCAGTGGGTGACCTCGGCCGACTTCTCCGCCTCGGCCAGCAGGATTACAGGTGTCACGTGAGCTTCCCGTCGACGAGCGTGGCCTTGCCCCGCAGCCACGTGTGGGTGACACGGCCCGGCAGCTCACGTCCCTCGTACGGGGTGTTGCGGCTGCGCGAGGCGAAGCCTGCGGGGTCCACCGAGCCACGGTATTCCGTGTCGACGAGGGTGAGGTTGGCGGGCTCACCAGCCGAGACGGGACGGCCGTGGCCGATGGCCTGTCCGATCTGCGCGGGCTTGACGGACATGCGGTCGGCGACGCCGGCCCAGTCCAGCAGACCCGTGTCGACCATGGTCTCCTGGACCACTGACAACGCGGTCTCCAGACCGACCATGCCCATGGCGGCCGCGGCCCACTCGCAGTCCTTGTCCTCGTGCGGGTGCGGGGCGTGGTCGGTGGCGACGATGTCGATCGTGCCGTCGGCGAGCGCCTCGCGCAGGGCGTGCACGTCCCGCTCGGTGCGCAGCGGCGGGTTGACCTTGTAGACGGGGTTGTAGGTGCGCACCAGCTCGTCGGTGAGCAGCAGGTGGTGCGGGGTGACCTCGGCGGTGACCTGGATGCCGCGGGACTTGGCCCAGCGGACGATCTCCACCGAGCCCGCGGTCGAGAGGTGGCAGATGTGCACCCGGGAGCCGACGTGCTCGGCGAGCAGCACGTCCCGGGCGATGACCGACTCCTCGGCGACGGCCGGCCAGCCGCCCAGGCCCAGCTCGGCGGAGACGACGCCCTCGTTCATCTGGGCGCCCTCGGTGAGCCGCGGCTCCTGCGCGTGCTGGGCGACGACACCGCCGAAGGCCTTCACGTACTCCAGCGCGCGGCGCATGATCACGGCGTCGTCCACGCACTTGCCGTCGTCGGAGAAGACGGTGACCCCGGCGGCGGACTCGTGCATGGCGCCCAGCTCGGCGAGCTTCCTGCCCTCCAGGCCGACGGTGACGGCACCGATGGGCTGGACGTCGCAGTAGCCGTGCTCCTGGCCGAGCCGGTAGACCTGCTCGACCACACCGGCCGTGTCGGCGACCGGGAAGGTGTTGGCCATGGCGAACACGGCGGTGTAGCCGCCGGAGGCGGCAGCGCGCGTGCCGGTCAGGACGGTCTCGGAGTCCTCGCGGCCCGGCTCGCGCAGGTGGGTGTGCAGGTCGACCAGGCCCGGCAGCAGCACCTTGCCGCCGGCCTCGACCACCTCGGCGCCCTCTGCGCTGAGACCGACGCCCACCTCGGCGATCGTCTCGCCGTCGATCAGCACGTCCTGCGGCTCGCCGCCGAGCACCTTCGCACCACAGATAAGGATCTTGCTCATGGTCTTACTTCTCCTCGTTGGTGCGGGTGTGGGTGACGGCGGGCTCGTTTCCACCGAGCAGCAGGTACAGGACGGCCATCCGGATGGAGACGCCGTTCGCCACCTGCTCGACGACCGTGCAGCGCTCG
Source organism: Streptomyces sp. Ag109_G2-15 (assembly GCF_900215565.1). NCBI lineage: Bacteria > Bacillati > Actinomycetota > Actinomycetes > Kitasatosporales > Streptomycetaceae > Streptomyces > Streptomyces sp. Ag109_G2-15. The sequence continues at coordinate 6,054,112 of NZ_OCNI01000001.1, read as the reverse complement.
GAGTCGGCGACCTCGGCGGTGATCTCCATGCCGCGGACCATCGGGCCGGGGTGCATCACGATGGCGTGCTCGGGCATCTTCGCCATGCGCTCGCCGTCGAGTCCGTAGCGCCGCGAGTACTCGCGCTCGGTCGGGAAGAAGGCGGCGTTCATGCGCTCCCGCTGGACCCGGAGCATCATCACCGCGTCGGACTTCGGCAGGGTGCTGTCGAGGTCGTACGACACCTCGCACGGCCAGGTCTCGACGCCGACCGGCACCAGGGTCGGCGGGGCGACGAGGGTGACCTCGGCGCCGAGGGTGTGCAGCAGGTCGACGTTGGAGCGGGCGACCCGGCTGTGCAGGACGTCGCCGACGATGGTGATCCGCTTGCCGGCCAGGTCCTGGCCGAGGCCGGCGTCCCGGCCGACCAGGCGGCGGCGCATGGTGAAGGCGTCCAGCAGGGCCTGCGTGGGGTGCTGGTGGGTGCCGTCGCCGGCATTGATGACGGCCGCGTCGATCCAGCCGGAGGTGGCCAGGCGGTAGGGGGCTCCGGAGGCGCCGTGCCGGATGACGACGGCGTCGACGCCCATGGCCTCCAGGGTCTGGGCGGTGTCCTTCAGGGACTCGCCCTTGGAGACGCTGGAACCCTTGGCGGAGAAGTTGATGACGTCCGCGGACAGCCGCTTCTCGGCGGCCTCGAAGGAGATCCGGGTGCGAGTGGAGTCCTCGAAGAAGAGGTTGACGATCGTGCGGCCGCGCAGGGTCGGCAGCTTCTTGATCGGCCGGTCGGCCACCCGGGCCATCTCCTCGGCGGTGTCGAGGATCAGGACGGCGTCGTCGCGGGTGAGGTCGGCGGCCGAGATGAGATGACGCTGCATCTGTCAGGCTCCGTAAGGCAGTTCATTCGGGAGGATTGAGGCAAACCGGTGCGCGTGTCGGCACGCCGAAGCGGCCGTGCGCGCCTGACTTGCTACTGGTCGGCCGGATTCACACCGAGCAGCACGGTGTCGCGACCGTCCTCCTCGGCGAGCTGGACCTTGACCGTCTCCCGCAGCGACGTGGGGAGGTTCTTGCCGACGTAGTCGGCGCGGATGGGCAGTTCGCGGTGGCCGCGGTCGACCAGGACCGCGAGCTGCACCGCACGCGGGCGCCCGATGTCGTTCAGGGCGTCGAGGGCGGCACGGATGGTGCGCCCGGAGAAGAGCACGTCGTCGACGAGGACGACCAGCCGGCCGTCGATGCCGTCACCGGGGATCTCGGTGCGGGCCAGCGCACGCGGCGGGTGCATGCGCAGGTCGTCGCGGTACATGGTGATGTCGAGCGAGCCGACGGGGACCTTGCGGTCGGTGATCTGCTCCAGCTTGGCGGCGAGCCGCTGGGCGAGGAAGACACCCCGGGTCGGAATGCCGAGGAGCACCACGTCGTCGGCGCCCTTGGCGCGCTCGACGATCTCGTGGGCGATTCGGGTCAGCACCCGTGCGATGTCAGGGCCTTCGAGTACGGGCCGCGCATCGGATGCATGCGGGTTCGCTTGCGAGTCCATACGAAACGGACCTCCTTCTCCGCCTCACGGGACGGACCTTAAAGGACGTCGGATTTGCGCCATCTACCGTAGCAGGTCCCAGGCGGGCGTCGATCACCCGCCTGGCGCAATCGGGTGCCACTACCACGGAAGAGTCGGTGTGGACCATTCGGCTTGACGCATGAGAGTCACGCTGCGTAACCTCACAGTGAGTTACCAGCCGCGCGGCGGGAAACCCAACCGACCGCGTCGACACAGTGTCCGGGGAGCTATATGTCCAGCGAATACGCCAAACAGCTCGGGGCCAAGCTCCGGGCCATCCGCACCCAGCAGGGCCTTTCCCTCCACGGTGTCGAGGAGAAGTCCCAGGGGCGCTGGAAGGCCGTGGTGGTCGGTTCATATGAGCGCGGTGACCGTGCCGTGACCGTGCAGCGCCTCGCCGAGCTGGCCGATTTCTATGGCGTCCCGGTACAGGAGCTCCTGCCGGGCACCACGCCGGGCGGCGCCGCCGAGCCGCCGCCGAAGCTGGTCCTCGACCTGGAGCGGCTGGCCACCGTGCCGGCCGAGAAGGCAGGCCCCCTGCAGCGCTACGCGGCGACGATCCAGTCCCAGCGCGGCGACTACAACGGCAAGGTGCTCTCGATCCGCCAGGACGACCTGCGCACCCTCGCCGTCATCTACGACCAGTCCCCCTCGGTCCTCACCGAGCAGCTGATCAGCTGGGGTGTCCTGGACGCGGACGCGCGCCGCGCGGTGGCGACGCACGAAGAGGCGTGACCGCCTGCAGCGCCTGAGCAGAAACGTGCCGCCGGGGCGGCCGGAACCGTATGTTCCGGCCGCCCCGGCGGCTTTCTGCGCGCTTGGCAGGGCGCGGAGGTACGGATGCGCCGGGGGGCCCGCAGCAGTCGTGCTGCGGGCCCTCCGGCGCTTGTCGTACGCCTTACGCCTCGTCCCGGCGCAGCGACGGCTTCAGCTCCTTGAGCCGGCCGAGCAGGCCGTTGACGAACGAGGGCGACTCGTCCGTGGAGAACTCCTTGGCGATCTGCACCATCTCGTCCAGGACGACGGCGTCCGGGGTCTCGTCCACCCAGATCAGCTCGTAGGCGCCCAGACGCAGGATGTTGCGGTCGACGACCGGCATCCGGTCGAGCGTCCAGCCCACCGCGTACTGGGAGATCAGCTCGTCGATGCGCCGCGCGTGCTCCGCGTAGCCCTCGACCAGCTGCATCGTGTACTCACTCACCGGCGGCTGCCGGGTGTCGGACCGGGAGAGCCGGATCCAGTCCGCGAGGACCGTCAGGACGTCGGCGCCGCGCTGGTCGCCCTCGAAGAGGATCTGGAAGGCGCGTTTGCGGGCCGTGTTGCGGGCAGCCACGGTTAGCTGTTCACCCGGCCGAGGTAGTCGCTCGTACGGGTGTCGACCTTGATCTTCTCACCGGTGGTGATGAAGAGGGGGACCTGGATCTGGTGGCCGGTCTCCAGGATGGCGGGCTTGGTGCCACCGGTGGAGCGGTCGCCCTGGACACCCGGCTCGGTCTCCTGGATGGTCAGCTCGACGGCGGCCGGGAGCTCGACGAAGAGCACCTCGCCCTCGTGCTGCGCCACGGTGGCCGTGAAGCCCTCGATGAGGAAGTTGGCGGCGTCGCCGACGGCCTTGCGGTCGACCATCAGCTGGTCGTAGGTCTCCATGTCCATGAAGACGAAGTAGTCGCCGTCCATGTACGAGAACTGCATGTCGCGCTTGTCGACAGTGGCCGTCTCGACCTTGACGCCGGCGTTGAAGGTCTTGTCGACCACCTTGCCGGACAGCACGTTCTTGAGCTTGGTGCGCACGAAGGCCGGGCCCTTGCCGGGCTTGACGTGCTGGAACTCGACGACGGACCAGAGCTGGCCGCCTTCGAGCTTGAGCACCAGGCCGTTCTTGAGGTCGTTCGTGGAAGCCACGGTTGCGGAATCTCCTGGACTGACGTACGACCCCGGGGCATGCGCACAGCGCGAGGCTAGAGCGCGAGCAGCTCCTTGGTCGTGATGGTGAGTAGCTCGGGTCCGCCGTCCGCCTCAGGGCGTACGACGAGCGTGTCATCGATCCGGACGCCGCCCCGGCCCGGGAGGTGGACCCCCGGTTCGACGGTGACCGGCACGCAAGCGTCCAGTTTACCCATGGCCGCAGGGGCCAGCTGCGGGTCCTCGTCGATTTCGAGTCCGACGCCGTGTCCCGTCAGCGGTGGTAGAGCCTCAGCATAGCCTGCGGAGCCCAGCACCTGGCGTGCCGCACGGTCGACCTCGCGGTAGGCGGCGCCGGGCGCCAGGGCCTCTCGTCCGGCGCGCTGGGCAGCGAAGACGAGGTCGTACAGCTCGATCTGCCAGTCGGCGGGCGAGGTGCCGATGACGAAGGTACGGCCGATCTCGCAGCGGTAACCGCGGTAGGTGGCGCCCAGGCACACGGAGAGGAAGTCGCCCTCCTCCACCCGGCGGTCGGTGGGGCGGTGGCCGCGGCGGCCGGAGTTCGGGCCGGTGGCCACGGAGGTGGGGAATGCCGGGCCGTCGGCGCCATGGTCGACCAAGCGCCGTTCCAGCTCCAGCGCGAGGTGCCGTTCGGTGCGGCCGACCAGGATGGACTCCAGCAGCTCACCGAGGGCCTGGTCGGCGATCTCGGCGCCGATGCGGAGGCAGGAGATCTCCTCCTCGTCCTTGACGACCCTGAGCTGCTCGACGGCTCCGCCGAGGTCGGCGAGGCGCAGCCGTGGGGCGACGGCGGAGAGGGCTCGGTGGCGGGCGACGGTGAGGTGGTGTTCCTCCACGGCGAGGGATTCGGCGCCTTGGCCTCCGGCGAGATCGGCGGCTGCTACGGCGGAGTCGCCCCCGGGTGCGGGAAGGACGTGCAGCGCCAGCGTCTCGTCGGGGCGGCCCTCGGTCGGCCGGTCGTCCAGCGGGCCGGCGCAGACCAGCAGGTCCTGGCTCTTGCCCAGCAGCAGTACGGCGCCCTGCGGGGCTGCGGCGGCGAGATAGCGCACGTTGGCAGGGCGTGAGATGAGCGCTGCCGCGGTGCCGGCCGCGTTGCAGCGTTCCCTGAGCTGGGCTCGGCGGGTCGCGTACACCTCTGACATGAGATGAGCGTAGGAGTTTTGGGCGGTTTGTGCGTATTGGTGAGGGCCGAGTGGGGTTCGTGAGGGGTGCGGTTGTGTTCTGAGTGCGGGTCGGTGGGGGTTGATCGCGCCCACGCGGCGGAGCCGCGTATCGATACAGCCCCGCGCCCCTGACTTGGACCAGTCAGCCCCTGCTTACCAGCTCGGTGGGCTCGCTATCGCCCTCGCCAGGACGTCGTCCAGTACTCGGGCCGTGCCGGGAACGTCCAGCTGGGAGTTGTCGATGATCGGGAGGCCTGAGCCGTACCAGCCGGCCATGCGGCCGTGGATGCGGGCCACCTCCTCGTCGGTGAGGCGGCGGTTGCCGGAGCGCTCGGCGTTGCGTTCCAGGACGATGTCGAGGCCCGGAAGGAGAACGACCGGGAGCAGGCCCGGGCCGACGTGCCGTTTCCAGCCACCCAGGCCCACGACGGGGCGGTCCGGGAAGACGGCGTCGTCGAGGACGCAGGAGATGCCGTTGGCCAGGAAGTTCCGGGCGGCGAAGCCGCAGGTGCGGCGGGCCAGGCGGTACTGGGCCTCGGAGTTGTCGTTCCACCCGGACTGCGGGTTCGCATAGCCCGCGCGGACCCATTCGCGCACGTCGTCCAGGCTGATGTGGGCGGTGGGCACCCTACGGTGGTCCGCCCAGTACTTGGCGACGCTCGTCTTGCCCGCGCCCGCGGGGCCGATCAGCAGGACGGCCAGCGTGGTGGCCGTGGGGTCCGGGACCGCGGCCGCGGCCGGCGGTGCGGTGGGGACACCGACCGGGCCGCCGGGCGGCAGCGGTACGTGACCGGTCGTGTCGGGCGGTGGCGGGGCGGGGGCGTGCTGCGGAGGTGCGGGCGGCATGGGACCGACGGGGGGTGCGGGAGGTACGGATCCAGGTCCGGCCCCGGGGAAGCCGGGTGGCGGCGGGGGCACGGGTGCGGGACCCTGTGGGGCTCCCGGGTGGTGTGCGGCCGGCGCCCAGCCGGCGTGCGGTCCCTGCCCCGGCTGGTGGGGCGGCGGCAGCGGAGACCCCACTGCGTGCTGCATCCGTTGCCACTCCGTCTCGTACACACATTTGGCGCTGGCAGGCGGGTACGGAGCCCGCTCCCTACCGAACGGTACCGCCCCCGGCCGTCGTTTGGTGAAACGACCGGGGGCGGTCCGAAGTGCCCGGCCCGGGAAGGGAATCGGGCGGAAGGGAACAGCGGAGTACTTACTGGCCCACTTCTCCGTAGGCGGCGAGGAGGACGGCCGGGTCCGGGCCCTCCAGGACGGTCGGCTTCGCCAGTCCGTCCAGCACGATGAAGCGCAGCAGGTCACCGCGGGACTTCTTGTCGACCTTCATCGTCTCGAGCAGCTTGGGCCACTGGTCGTAGCGGTAGTGCAGCGGCAGGCCGACCGACTCCAGGACGGTGCGGTGGCGGTCCGCCGTCGCGTCGTCCAACCGGCCCGCCAGACGGCCCAGTTCGGCGGCGAAGTGCATACCGACCGCGACCGCGGCGCCGTGCCGCCACTTGTAGCGCTCGTTCTTCTCGATCGCGTGGCCGAGCGTGTGGCCGTAGTTCAGGATCTCCCGCAGGCCGGACTCCTTCAGGTCGGAGGAGACGACGTCCGCCTTGACCCGGATCGAGCGCTCGATCAGCTCGGCCGTGTGCGGGCCGGCCGGAGTGCGGGCGGCCTCGGGGTCGGCCTCGATGAGGTCCAGGATCACCGGGTCGGAGATGAAGCCGGCCTTGATGATCTCCGCGAGCCCGGAGACGTAGTCGTTGACCGGGAGGGAGTCCAGCGCGGCCAGGTCGCACAGCACACCGGCCGGCGGGTGGAACGCGCCCACCAGGTTCTTGCCCTCGGCGGTGTTGATGCCGGTCTTGCCGCCGACCGCCGCGTCCACCATGGCCAGCACCGTGGTCGGGACGGCGATCCAGCGCACCCCGCGCAGCCAGGTCGCGGCGACGAAGCCCGCGAGGTCCGTCGTCGCACCGCCGCCCACCCCGACGATGACGTCGGAGCGGGTGAAGTTGGACTGGCCCAGCGCCTTCCAGCAGTAGGCGGCGACCTCGGCGGTCTTGGCCTCCTCCGCGTTGGGCACCTGGATGGCGACGGCCTCGTAGCCCTGATCGGCCAGGTCGGCGCGCAGTGCGTCGCCGGTCTCGGCGAGTGCCTCGGGGTGGATCACCGCGACGCGCTTGGCCTTCGGCCCGATCAACCCGGCCAGCTCGCCCAGGAGTTGCCGGCCGACCAGCACCTCGTACGGGTCGGTGCCCGCGGTGCCTGCGACCTGGATCCGGGTGACTGCCTCGCTCATGCTTCCTTCAACTCCAGTGCGTCCAGCGCCTGTTGGGTGACCTCTTCGGGGGTGCGGCCGTCGGTCGGTACGACCGCGGTGGCGACCTCCTCGTACAGGTGACGGCGGGCCTCCATCAGCTCGCGCCACTGCTTGCGCGGGTTGACGGCGAGCAGCGGGCGGGCCGCGTTGAGGCCGGTGCGCCTGACCGCCTCCTCCACGTCCATGGAGAGGTAGACCACCCGGTGTCCGGCGAGCAGCGCGCGCGTGTCCGCGTCGAGGATCGCCCCGCCGCCGAGCGCGAGGACGCCCTCGTGCTCGGCGAGCGCCGTGTGCACCGTGCGCTTCTCGATCGCGCGGAAGGCGGGCTCGCCGTCGTCCACGAAGATCTCGGCGATGGTGCGGCCCTCGGCGGCGACGATGTCGTCGTCGGTGTCCCGGTAGCCGACCCCGAGCCGCTCGGCCAGCAGCCGCCCGACGGTGGACTTGCCCACGCCCATCGGGCCGACCAGTACGACCGCGGTCATGGCGGTCACCGGATGGCGAGGTTGTCGAGGTACGACTGCACGTTCCGCCGGGTCTCCGGGACGGAGTCGCCGCCGAACTTCTCCGCGACGGCGTCGGCGAGGACGAGCGCCACCATGGCCTCGGCGACGATGCCGGCGGCCGGGACCGCGCACACGTCGGAGCGCTGGTGGTGGGCCTGGGCGGCCTCGCCGGTGGCGACGTCGATGGTCTGCAGGGCCCGGGGCACGGTCGCGATCGGCTTCATCGCGGCGCGTACGCGCAGCAGCTCGCCGGTGCTCAGACCGCCCTCGGTGCCACCGGAGCGTCCGCTGGACCGCTTGATGCCCTCGGGGGTGGTGAGGATCTCGTCGTGCGCCTTGGAGCCGGGCACCCGGGCCAGCTCGAAGCCGTCGCCGACCTCGACGCCCTTGATCGCCTGGATACCCATGAGCGCGGCGGCCAGGCGGGCGTCCAGCCGGCGGTCCCAGTGCACGTGCGAGCCGAGGCCGACCGGGACGCCGTAGGCGAGCACCTCGACCACACCGCCGAGCGTGTCGCCGTCCTTGTGGGCCTGGTCGATCTCCGCGACCATCGCCTTCGACGCGTCGGCGTCCAGGCAGCGCACCGGGTCGGCGTCGAGCTTCTCTACATCGGCCGGGGTCGGGTAGACGCCGTAGGGGGCCTTGGCGGAGGCCAGCTCGACGACGTGGGAGACGATCTCGATGCCGGCCGTCTCCTTCAGGTAGGAGCGGGCGACGGCGCCGAGCGCCACACGCGCGGCGGTCTCACGGGCGGAGGCGCGCTCCAGGATCGGGCGGGCCTCGTCGAAGCCGTACTTCTGCATGCCGGCGAGGTCGGCGTGGCCGGGCCGGGGCCGGGTCAGCGGCGCGTTGCGGGCGAGGCCGTCGAGGATCTCGGGGTCGACCGGGTCGGCCGCCATGACCTGCTCCCACTTGGGCCACTCGGTGTTGCCCACCATGACCGCGATCGGGGAGCCGAGGGTGAGGCCGTGCCGGACACCACCCAGGAAGGTGACCTCGTCACGCTCGAACTTCATCCGCGCACCGCGGCCATAGCCGAGCCGCCGCCGCGCCAGGTGGTCCGCCACCATCTCCGTGGTGATCGGCACGCCGGCGGGAAGCCCCTCCAGCGTCGCGACAAGTGCGGGACCGTGGGACTCCCCCGCGGTCAGCCAACGCAGCCTGCTCAACGGTGCTCCTCAGTGTTCGCGCCCGGTACTGCCCTCCGTACCCGCGTCCTCGCGTACGGCGACGGCGCGACCGGGTGCGCGACCCCGGTCCGCCACCTCCGATCCTCCCACGTCCGGGGGCGGTGTCCGGCCGCTGGTCCAGCAGGCGGGACGGAGCGGCGGAGCGGAGGCGGCCGTTCAGCGCGCGGCGAGTGCCTTCTCTCCGGCGTGCCGCATGGCTTCCAGGGGTGCCGGGGAGATGCCGGTCATCTGCTCGACCTGGAGAACGGCCTGGTGGACGAGCAGGTCCAGGCCGCTGACGACGGCGCCGCCGAACATCGACCAGCGGGCCGCCAGCTCGGTGGGCCAGGGCTCGTAGAGCACGTCGAAGAGGGTGGCGGGGCGCTCGGGTACGGCGGTGGCGAGGGCGTCGGTGGCCCCGGCCGGGGTGGTGGCGATCACCAGGGGGGCCTTCAGGGCCTGCTGGGCGTCGGCCCAGTCCGCCGTACGGACGTCCACGTCGAGCCGTTCGCCCCACTGGCGCATCTCGGCGGCGCGGGCCTCGCTGCGGACGTAGGCGACGACCTCGCCGGTGCAGATCCGGGCGAGCGCGGCCAGGGCCGAGGAGGCGGTGGCGCCGGCGCCGAGGATCGCGGCGGAGTCGACCTGTTCGATGCCGTGCTCGCGCAGGGCGGCCACCATGCCCGGGATGTCGGTGTTGTCGCCGATGCGGCGGCCGTCCTCGGTGAAGACCACCGTGTTGACGGCGTCGACCGAGGCGGCGGTCTCACTGATCTCGTCCACCAGCGGGATGACCGCCCGCTTCAGCGGCATGGTCAGCGACAGCCCCGCCCACTCCGGCCCGAGCTTCTCGATGAAGTCGGGCAGGGTGTCCTCGTCGATCTCGAAGCGGCCGTACGACCAGTCGGTGAGCCCGAGTGCGTCGTAGGCCGCCCGGTGCAGCACCGGGGAGAGGGAGTGGGCGATGGGCTTACCGAGTACGGCGGCCCGGCGGGCTTCAGTTGCCCGAGGTGGCATTGAATTTGTCCTTGAGCTGCTGGAATTCGGCGTAGGTCTTGGCGAATTCGGTATTGGTCGTACCGTCGGTCGCCACGAAATAGATCCAGCCGTCGTGGGTCGGATTCAGTGCCGCCTTCATCGCGTCCTCACCGGGGTTGCCGATCGGACCGGGCGGAAGGCCCTTGTGGGTGTAGGTGTTGTACGGGCTCTGGTTGCTGTTGATCTCCTTTTCGGAGATGTGGATGTTGCTCGTGCCCTTGAGATAGTTGTACGTCGAGTCGAACTGGAGCAGCTGGTTGGTCTCGGTGTTGGTGGGCTTCAGACGGTTGTAGATCACTTCCGCCATCTTGCGGAAGTCGTCGTGCGTCTTGCCCTCGGCCTGGACCAGGCTCATGACCGTGACGAGCTGGAACGCGTTGTTCAGACCCAGCGTCTTCGCCTTTGTCTGCAGGTCGTAGGCGGCGTACTTCTCCTTGGCCTGGGTGACCATCTGCTTCAGGATCGCGTCGGGCTTCATGCCCTTCGCGGCCGCATAGGTACCCGGGAACAGGAAGCCCTCCAGCGGGTCCTGGACTTGACCGCTGGTCTGCGCCCAGCTCGGCAGACCGAGTTTCCTGGACTGCTGCTTGGCGATCTTCCGGGTGGTTCCGGTGGACAGTTGGAGTTTCTTGTCGATCGCCGCGTAGACACCCGCGTTACGCTCGCCGGGCGTGACGATCACGTTGTTCTGGCTCTTCGGGTCGAGCATCAACTGGACGGCGCTGGCGGCGGACATCTGCTTCTCCAGCGTATAGACGCCTTCCTGGAGGCCCTTGCCCTTGGGGTTCGCCTGCAGTGCGGAGACGAACGCGTCCGCGCTCTCGACGACGCCCGCCTCCCTCAGCTTCTGTCCGATCTCCCAGCCGCCGGCACCCTTCGGGATGGTGACCGTGACCTGTTCGCCGTTTCCGCTGCCCGCGTAGTCAGGGGCCGGGCCGAAACGATTTTGGTAGTACTTCCAGCCGAAGTAGCCGACCGTGCCGAGGCCGCCGCCGAAGACCAGGACGACCACCATGCAGGCGCAGCCGGTGCGCCGCTTCTTGCTCTTGACGGGTTTCTTGCCGCGCCGTTCGCCACGGCCGGACCTGCTGTCCGCCTCGTCGTCGGCGTCCTCGTCGTCGCCGCCCCCGGCGAAGAAGGCGTGTTCGCCCTGGTCCTCACCCGGGTCCCAGCCGGTCTCGGGATCCGGGTCCGTTCTCGGCTCGGGGCTCCTGCGACCGGGCGGCACCGGCGGCGGGTAGGCGTCCTCGGTGCCGTAGAAGTCGGGCTGCTCTCCGCCGTAGGCCACCGGCTGCTGGCCGTACGGGTCGCCGGGGTCGGCCGCGTACGGCACATGGCCGTGCGTGCCGGTCGCGTCCCAGCCGCCCTGGTGCTGGTACTGCTGCGGGGTGTGCACCGCGAACTGCTGCTGGTCCTGACCGGCATACTGCTGGTCCTGACCTGCGTAGTGCTGATGGCCCTGTTCGTCGTAGTACTGGTACTGCTGCTGGTCGTACCCGGGCTGCTGACCCTGGGTCCAGTCGCCGTACTGCGGCTGGGGGTACTGCTGCTGTGGCTGGCCGCCGTAGGGGGACTGCTGACCCACGTGGGCCTGCTGTCCTCCCCATCCGCCGTCCCCGTACAACGGGTCCTCCGGATGCCACGGTTCGGGGCCAGGGCCCCGGCCATACTCAGTCATCGATCCCCTAGAGCCGCGAGGCCGACGGTCGCGCGGCCGGTGCTCCGGCTTCCGTTCCGCCTCTTGCTGTGCGGCGGCTGTTCGAACACCGCCGCATCGCGCGGAACGTTACCGTATCGCGATCAGATGACCACTTCGACGCCCTCGCCGGGTGCTTTACCTGACACCCGTTCGGATTCCAGGGCCTGCTGCAGGATGATGACGGCTGCTGCCTGGTCGATGACGGCCCGGCCCTTCTTGGATTTCACCCCCGAGGCGCGCAGTCCCTGACTGGCCGTCACGGTCGTCATCCGCTCGTCCACCAGCCGGACCGGAACGGGCTTGATGCCCTTGGCGAGTTCCTGGGCGAAGGTGCGGACCTTCAGGGCGGCGGGGCCCTCGCCCCCCTTGAGGGAGCGAGGGAGTCCGACGACGACCTCGATCGGTTCGTACTCCTCCACCAGCTGCCTGAGCCGGCGGTGGGCGGCCGGGATGTCCCGGCCGGGGACGGTCTCCACCGGAGTGGCGAGGATCCCGTCGGGGTCACACGAGGCGACCCCGATCCGGGCGTCCCCGACGTCGATCGAGAGTCGGCGTCCTCTGCGCATTTCCGACCGTTTCCTTACTCGGCTGTCACTTGGCGGTGTCGGCGACGAGTCGCTCGACGGCCTCGACGGCCTCGCCGACGGCGGCCGGGTTCTGGCCGCCGCCCTGGGCGACGTCCGGCTTGCCGCCACCGCCGCCGCCGAGGGTCTTGGCGGCGGTACGGACCAGGTCACCGGCCTTGAGACCGCGCTCGCGGGCGGCCTCGTTGGTGGCGATGACCGTCAGCGGCTTGCCGTTGTTCACCGTGAAGAGGGCGACCACGGCGGCCCGGCCGCCCTGGATGCGGCCGCGCACGTCGAGGACCAGCTTGCGCAGGTCGTCCGGCGTGGTGCCGTCCGGGACCTGGCCGGTGACCAGGGCGATGCCGCGGATGTCCTTGGCGGACCCGGCGAGACCGGCGGCGGCCTGCAGCACCTTCTCGGCGCGGAACTTCTCGATCTCCTTCTCGGCGTCCTTCAGCTTGCCGAGCATGGCGGAGACCTTCTCCGGGAGCTCCTCCGGGCGGCCCTTGATCAGCTCCTGGAGCTGGGCGACGACCGTGTGCTCGCGGGCGAGGAAGTTGTAGGCGTCGACGCCGACCAGGGCCTCGATACGGCGGACACCCGAACCGATGGAGGACTCGCCGAGCAGCTTCACCAGGCCCAGCTGGGCGGTGTTGTGCACGTGGGTGCCGCCGCACAGCTCCTTGGAGAAGTCGCCGATGGTCACGACGCGGACCCGCTCGCCGTACTTCTCGCCGAACTCGGCGATGGCGCCCTGCTTCTTGGCCTCGTCGATGCCCATGATCTCGGCGTGCACGTCGAGGTCGCGGGCGAGCACCTCGTTGATCTTCTGCTCGACGTCGGTCATCACGGCCGTCGGGACGGCGGACGGGGAACCGAAGTCGAAGCGGAAGCGGCCGGGCTGGTTCTCGGAACCGGCCTGGGCGGCCGTCGGGCCGAGGGCGTCACGCAGGGCCTGGTGGGTCAGGTGGGTGGCCGAGTGGGCGCGGGCGATGGCCTTGCGGCGGCGGTGGTCGATCGAGGCGTGGGCCTTGGCACCGACCGTGACCTCGCCGACCTGCACGACACCCTTGTGGACGTACACGCCCGGGACCGGCTTCTGGCAGTCGCGGATCTCGATCACGGCACCGGAGTCGACCTTGATGCGGCCGGTGTCACCGATCTGGCCGCCGCCCTCGGCGTAGAACGGGGTGCGGTCGAGGACGATCTCGACCTCGTCGCCCTCGGTGGCGGCCGGGGAGGACACGCCGTCGACGAGGATGCCGACGATCGTGGTCTCGCCCTCGGTGTCGGTGTAGCCGATGAAGTCGGTCTCGCCGGTCCTGTCGGCGATCTCGCGGTAGGCACCGGCGCCGGCGTGGCCGGTCTTCTTGGCCTGGGCGTCGGCCTTGGCGCGCTCCCGCTGCTCCTTCATCAGGCGGCGGAAGCCGTCCTCGTCCACGGACAGCCCCTGCTCGGCGGCCATCTCCAGGGTGAGGTCGATCGGGAAGCCCCAGGTGTCGTGGAGCAGGAACGCCTTGTCGCCGGGCAGGACGGTGGAGCCGGCCTGCTTGGTCTCGGTGACGGCGGTGTCGAGGATGTTGGTGCCGGCCTTCAGCGTCTTGAGGAAGGCGTTCTCCTCGGCGAGGGCGACCTTCTCGATGCGCTCGCGGTCGGTGACCAGCTCCGGGTACTGCTGACCCATCATGGCGATGACGGTGTCGATCAGGTCGAGGACGACCGGACCGGTGGCGCCCAGCAGGCGCATGTTGCGGATGGCGCGGCGCATGATGCGGCGCAGGACGTAGCCGCGGCCCTCGTTGCCGGGGGTGACGCCGTCGCCGATGAGCATCACCGACGTACGCATGTGGTCGGTGACCACACGCAGCGAGACGTCCGAGTCGTGGGCGTCGCCGTAGGCCACGCCGGTCAGCTCGGTGGCCTTCTTGATGACGGCCATGGAGGTGTCGATCTCGTACATGTTCTGCACGCCCTGCAGAATCATGGCGAGGCGCTCCATGCCGAGGCCCGTGTCGATGTTCTTGCTCGGCAGCTCGCCGAGGATCTCGAAGTTGTCCTTGCCGATGCCCTCGCCGCGCTCGTACTGCATGAAGACGAGGTTCCAGATCTCCACGTACCGCTCGTCGTTGACGGCGGGGCCGCCCTCGACGCCGAACTCGGGGCCGCGGTCGTAGTTGATCTCGGAGCAGGGGCCACAGGGTCCGGGGACGCCCATGGACCAGTAGTTGTCCTTCATGCCGAGGCGCTGGATGCGCTCCTTGGGCACGCCGACGACGTCGTGCCAGATGCGCTCGGCCTCGTCGTCGTCCTGGTAGACGGTGATCCAGAGCTTCTCCGGCTCCAGGCCGTAACCACCCTTGTCCTGGGGCGTGGTGAGCAGCTCCCAGGCGTACTTGATGGCGCCTTCCTTGAAGTAGTCGCCGAAGGAGAAGTTGCCGCACATCTGGAAGAACGTGCCGTGGCGCGTGGTCTTGCCGACCTCTTCGATGTCGGGCGTGCGCACGCACTTCTGCACGCTGGTGGCGCGGTCGAACGGCGGCTTGACCTCACCCAGGAAGTAGGGCTTGAAGGGCACCATGCCGGCGGGGACGAGGAGCAGAGTCGGGTCGTCCGCGATGAGCGACGCCGAAGGGACGACGGTGTGCCCGCGCTCCTCGAAGAAGCTCAGCCAGCGGCGGCGAATCTCGGCCGACTCCATCAGTGGTCCTCATTCCGGTTGTACGAGTACGTCGTGTTCTCGATGTACTTCGGGTTGCTGCGGTCGTTCTCGATGGCGGCGTACCGCCGGGGCGCGGGGAGTTCGGGGTTCTCCTGGATGCCCAGCGCCTCCCCCAGCTCGGCCTCCCGCTGCGCCATGTTGTCGCGGACGTCGAGCGCGAAGCCGACCGCGCGGTCCTTCAGGCGCTGACCGGTCTCCAATGCCTTGTTGGCCGCGGTCGCGGCGAGGCTCTCGGGGGTCAGCTGCTTCAGCTTGCGGTTGACCTTGGTGGTGGCCCACACACCGGCGGCGACACCCGTGGTGAACCAGAACGTACGGCGGAACATCGCTCGGTCAGTCCTTCTTTCCCCGGTTGCTCCGCTTCCGTGCCGCCGGGACCGTACGGCCCACGATCACGGTACGCCTGGGCTCCTTGGCGGGCACGTTCTCCTTGCGGCCGCCGATCGCCCTGCGCACGCCGTAGCCGAAGGCCGCGACCTTGACCAGCGGGCCGCCGAAGGTGGAGGCGACGGTGGTCGACAGCGCGGAGGCGTTCGACGTGACCTCCTGGACGTCGGAGGCGATCGCGTCGACCCGGTCGATCTGGGTCTGCGCGGAGCGCACGGCCGCGGAGGCGTCGGCGAGCAGCGGGACGGCCTGGTCGGTCACGTCCGCCACGAGCTTGGTGGTCGCCTTGAGCGTCTGGGCCAGCCTCGCCAGTGCGACGGCGAGGAAGGAGACCAGGATCGCCCAGAAGACGGCCACCAGGATCCCGGCCACCTCTCCACCGGACACTGTGCGCACCCGCTCCCTGAAAACGTGCCTGAGCATCGAAAAAGTCGTGCACCGAGCCTATCGCGCCACGGGTGGCGCTCCGTACCGGATTACGGTCGGCGGACGGCGGAGTTGCGGGAAGCGATTGTACGGAATGAACACGGTTCAGTACGCTCCGTGTCCCATGCGAGGTCCTCAGCGCCCCGGCCCGTCCGCGGACGGCGATCTGCCCCTTGAACTCACCTCTTTCGTCGGGCGCTCGGCCGAACTCGCGGAGCTGGCCGAGGCGATGGAGGCGGCCCGGCTGGTGACGGTGACCGGGGTCGGCGGAGTGGGCAAGTCCCGGCTGGCCGTACGGGCGGCGGCACGGTCGGCGCCGCCGGACGGGGTGTGGCGGGTCGAGCTGGCGCCGGTCCGGGATCCGCAGTTCGTGGAGTACGCGGTCGTGGAGGCGCTGGGGCTGACCGACCACACCACCCGGCTGCCCCGGGAGATCCTGCTCGAGCGTCTCGCCTGCCGCCGCGTCCTGCTGGTGCTGGACGGGTTCGAGCACCTGGTGGCGGCCTGCGCCGAGCTGGTGTCCGAGCTGCTGCGCAGGTTGCCGGAGCTGCGGGTGCTGGCCGTAGGGCGGCGTCCGCTGGGGCTGACGGGCGAGCGGCTGTTCCCGCTGGCACCGCTCGTCGAGGACGAGGCGGTGGAGCTGTTCGCGGACCGGGCCCGGCAGCACGGGCTGGATACGGGTGACTGCCCGGTGGTGCGGGAGCTGTGCGGTCGGCTGGAGGGGATCCCGCTGGCTCTTGAGCTGGCCGCGGGACGGCTGTGGGCGCTGTCACCGGCTCAGCTGCTGGAGCGTCTCGACGACCGGTTCCGGCTGCTGACCGGCGGCGGCCGGGACGCCCTCCCCCGCCACCAGACGCTGCGCACGGCGATCGGCTGGAGTCATGAGCTGTGCACTCCGGCCGAGCGGCTGCTGTGGGCGCGGCTCTCGGTGTTCGCGCAGACCTTCGACCTGGAGGCGGCCGAGTACGTGTGCAGCGGGGACGGGCTGGCCGCCGAGGACGTCCTGGACGTGCTCGCGGAGCTGCTCGCTCAGTCGGTGATCTCCCGCGAGGAGACACCGACGGGCCCCCGCTACCGGATGCTGGACACGGTCCGGGCCTACGGCGCCGACTGGCTGGAGGCGACGGGGGACGCGGTACGGCTGCGACGGCGGCACCGCGACTGGTATCTGGGCCTGGCGACCTGGTGCGAGCTGGACTGGTTCTCGCCCCGGCAGCGCGAGGTGGCCGCACGGATCGAGGTCGAGCTGCCGAACCTGCGCACCGCCCTGGAGTTCTGCCTGACCGAGCCGGACGAGGCGCATCTGGGCCAGTATCTGGCGGGCTCGCTGTGGTTCTGCTGGGCGGGCTGCGGGCGGCTGTCCGAGGGGCGGCGCTGGCTGGAGCGCAGCGTGGAGCTGGAGTCGGAGTACGAGCAGTCCCGGCTGAAGGCGCTGTGGGTGCTCGGCTATGTGGCGATCCTGCAGGGCGACACCGTGCCGGCGCTGGCCGCGCTGCGGGAGTGCCGGGTACAGGCGGAGCGGGTCGCGGACCTGACGGCGGTGGCGTACGCGGAGCACCGCACCGGCTGTCTGGCCCTGGTCACGGACGACATGGCGCGCGCAGAAACGCTGCTGCGCTCGGCGCTCGACCGCTACCAGGAGATCGGCGAGCTGAACAGCAACGTGCTGATGGGCCAGGTCGAGCTGGCGATGACGCGGGCGTTCCAGGGGGACCTGGCGGACGCGGTGCGGCTGTGCGAGGACGTGCGCCGGGTGTGCGAGGACCACGGGGAGCGGTGGGCACGGTCGTACGCGCTGTACGTGCTGGCCTACGCGGCCTGGCGGGACGGGGATCCGGCCGGCGCGCGGGAGCTGCTCGCGGACTGTCTGGACAACGCGCACGCCTTCCACGATCTGCTGGGCTCGGTGCTGTCCCTGGAGCTGCTCGCCCTGGTGACGGCGGCCCAGGGCGACCCGGCCGAGGCGGCGGTCCTGCAGGGCGCCGCGGGCCGCATGTGGCCGTCGGTGGGGCTGCCGCTGTTCGGCTCGGCGTACTACAACGCCCCACACGAATTGTGCGAGGCGACGGCCCGGCAGGCGCTCGGCGACGAGCGGTACGAGGAGTGCGTACGCGAGGGAGCGCGGCTGGACCGGGACGCGGCCGTGGCCCGGGCGCTGGGCGGCGGCGGTGTACGGCCGCTGGAGGCGCTGCCCGCGCCGCGCGGACCGGTGTCGCACGCCCTCGGGGACGCCGGGAAAAGCAGACCCGCCGCCTCGCCCACCCGGAAGGGCGGGGAGACGGCGGGCTGAGGTGCTGCGCCGGGGCTGGGATCAGCGGGCGTAGTACTCGACGACGAGCTGCTCGTCGCAGATCACCGGGATCTCCTTGCGGTTCGGCTCGCGGTCCAGGCGGAACGCCAGGGCCTTGAGGTTCACCTGCAGGTAGCGCGGGGTCTCACCGTCGGGGGCGAAGCCACCCTCGCGGGCGATCTGGAAGAGCGTCTTGTCCTTGGAGCGGTCGCGGACCTGCACGACGTCGTCCGGACGGACACGGAAGGACGGCTTGTCGACCTTCTGGCCGTTGACCTGGATGTGGCCGTGGACGACCATCTGGCGGGCCTGGTAGATCGTGCGGGCGATGCCCGAACGCAGGACCAGCGCGTCGAGACGGCGCTCGAGCTCGATGATCAGGGCCTCACCGGTCTTGCCCTGGACCTTGGAGGCACGCTCGTAGGCGCGGACGAGCTGACGCTCGGACACGTCGTACTGCGCACGCAGACGCTGCTTCTCGAGCAGACGGACCTTGTAGTCCGAGTTCTGCTTGCGGCCGCGGCCGTGCTCACCCGGCGGGTAGGGGCGGGCCTCGAAGTACTTGACGGCCTTCGGGGTCAGCGCGATGCCGAGGGCACGCGACTTCTTGACCTTGGGGCGGGACTGGTTCGCCACTGTCTCTATCTCTTTCGTCGTTTTCGGCTCGTCAGAGTTAGGGAGGTCGCATCCGCAGCCGGGAAAACCCGCCGGGTCCGCAGGGGACCTGCCGGGCAGCCGCTTCCCTGGTCTGGGCACATACGTGCAGCACGCGAGTGGCCCACCGACCTCTCCCGGGATTCCGGGTGGTGGTGGGCTGCCCGCGACACCGTTCGACGGTGCGCGACGCTCCTGGAGTCAGTCCCGAGGGACTGGATCTCCGGCTGGCTGTCCCGCTCTGACTGCGCGGAACTCAGCACTTCGGGCAAGTCTACAGGGCGCTCAGGACCGCTTGCGACCGAGGTGCTTGCGGGTCCATTCGACGGCGTCCGCGTATCTGGCCTCGGCGCCGTGCCGGGTCGGTGTGTAGTACTCGCGGTCCTTGAGGGCGTCCGGGGCGTACTGCTGCTGGGCGATGCCCTCGGGCAGGTCGTGCGGGTACACGTAGCCCTGCGCGTGGCCGAGCTTGGCCGCGCCCTTGTAGTGCCCGTCCCGCAGGTGCGGCGGGACCGATCCCGCCAGGCCCTTGCGTACGTCCTCCATGGCGGCGCCGATCGCGGTGGTCGCGGCGTTGGACTTGGGGGCGAGCGCGAGGGCGATGGTGGCGTGGCTGAGGGTGAGGGCGGCCTCGGGGAAGCCGATCATGGCGACGGCCTGGGCGGCGGCGACCGCGATGGGCAGCGCGTTGGGGTCGGCCAGGCCGATGTCCTCGCTGGCGGAGATCATCAGGCGGCGGGCGATGAAGCGGGGGTCCTCGCCGGCCTCGATCATGCGGGCCAGGTAGTGCAGGGCGGCGTCGACGTCGGAGCCGCGGATGGACTTGATGAGGGCGCTGGCGACGTCGTAGTGCTGGTCGCCGTCGCGGTCGTACTTCACCGCGGCCCGGTCGACGGTCTGCTCCAGGGTCTGGAGGCTGATCTCCGTCTCGCCCTGGTCGAGGGCGGCCCCGGCGGCGGCCTCCAGGGCGGTCAGGGCGCGCCGGGCGTCGCCCCCGGCGATGCGCAGGAGGTGGTCCTCGGTGTCCTCCGGGAGGGAGACGGCCGCCTTGAGGCCGCGCTCGTCGCTCAGCGCCCGCTTCAGCAGTCCCCGGATGTCGTCGTCGGTGAGGGGTTCGAGGGTGAGGAGGAGGGAGCGGGAGAGCAGCGGGGAGATGACCGAGAAGTACGGGTTCTCCGTGGTCGCCGCGATCAGCGTCACCCAGCGGTTCTCGACCGCGGGGAGCAGGGAGTCCTGCTGGGCCTTGCTGAAGCGGTGGATCTCGTCCAGGAAGAGGACGGTCTCCTTGCCGAAGCCGCCGGTGGCGCGGCGGGCTCCGTCGATGACCGCGCGGACCTCCTTGACGCCCGCGGTGATCGCGGACAGCTCCACGAACCGCTTGTTGGTCGCCTTGGAGACGACGTAGGCGAGCGTCGTCTTGCCGGTGCCGGGCGGGCCCCAGAGGATCACCGAGGACGGTCCGGCCGGGCCGCCGTTGCCCTCGCCGACCAGTCTGCGCAGCGGGGATCCCGGCTTGAGCAGGTGCTGCTGGCCCACCACCTCGTCGAGGGTGCGCGGGCGCATGCGGACCGCCAGGGGACTGCCGGCCGGGTCCTTCTCCTGGCGTTCCTCTGCTGCGGCGGTGAACAGGTCGGGTTCCACGCCTTGAACCCTAAATCACCGCACTGACAACCCGGCCCGGGCTGTCGGCCAGAGGCTGCCGTCAGCTGGTCCAGAAGTCCCACCAGCGGGTCAGGATCAGCATGCCGATGATCCCGATGTGCAGGACCGGCATGACCCAGGTGAACTCGCCGAAGAAGGACTTCAGCCAGCGCGGGGACGGCAGGAAGTCGTTGCGGATGTTGAACGAGGTGACGTACCAGAACATGGTGATCGTGGCGACCCAGGCCAGCGAGCACCACAGGCACAGCGCGTTGATCCGGTACAGGGACTGGAACTGCAGCCAGGTGCAGAAGGCGACGCCGAAGAGCGTGCCGAAGTTGAAGGTCAGCCAGTACCAGCGCGGGAAGCGGGCGCGGGCCAGCAGGCTCACGCCGACGCAGATGACGATGCCGTAGCAGACCAGGCCGAGCATCGGGTTCGGGAAGCCGAAGGCGGCGGCCTGCTTGCTCTCCATGACGCTGCCGCAGGAGACGACCGGGTTGAGGCTGCACCCGGGGGTGAACGTCTTGCCCTCGACCTTGGCTTCGAGCAGCTTGAACTTGTCGATCGTGATGACCCAGGCGGCGAGCAGTCCGGCGGCGCCGGTGATCACCAGCAGCAGGGCGAAGGCGCGGCTGCCGCCCACCGTGCGGGGTGCGTCGGCGGCACGCTCGGGCCCGGGCTCCGTGGAGACGTCTTTGACTGTCGTCTTGCTCATCACGCCGATTCCGTCACTTGAGAGTTGGACCATCTTCGGGCACGGGTCATTGTGCCGCACACACCTGGGTACGCACCGTTCGCTCCGCATAAGCATGTACGTATGACCGGTGCCTCCTGTTCGCTTCCGGACAGCACTCAAAGCCGCTGACGACAAAGGCGCCGGACGCTCCCCCGGGGAGCGTCCGGCGCCCACGCGCGCGTGTGTGCGGCTAGCCGAGCCGCGATTCCAGCTCGGCCACGATGTCGTTCACACCGACCGCCGTCTGCTCGCCGGACTCCATGTCCTTGAGCTGGACGACGCCTTCGGCGAGGTCGCGCTCGCCGGCCACGATCGTGTAGCGGGCCCCGCTGCGGTTGGCGTTCTTCATGGCGCCCTTCAGGCCCTTGCCGCCGTAGGAGAAGTCCGCCGCGACGCCGGCCTTGCGCAACTCGGTGACCTTCGCGAACAGGACGCGGCGGGCCTCTTCGCCGAGCGGCACCGCGTAGACGCTGGTCGAGGACGGGATGTCCAGCTCGATGCCCTCGGCCTCCAGGGCGAGGACCGTGCGGTCGACGCCGAGGGCCCAGCCCACCGAGGGCAGCGCGGGGCCGCCGATCATCTCGGACAGGCCGTCGTAGCGGCCGCCGCCGCCCACCGCGGACTGGGAGCCCAGGCCGTCGTGCACGAACTCGAAGGTGGTGCGGGTGTAGTAGTCCAGGCCGCGGACCAGCTTCTCGTCGTCCTCGAAGGACACGCCCGCCGCCGTGATCAGCTCGCGGACCTCCTCGTGGTACGCCTTGCACGCGTCGCACAGGTAGTCACGCAGCAGCGGGGCGCCGCCCAGCTGCTTCTGGACCGACTCCCGCTTGTCGTCGAGCACGCGCAGCGGGTTGATCTCGGTGCGCCGGCGGGTGTCCTCGTCCAGGTCCAGGCCGCGCAGGAAGTCCTGCAGTGCGGCCCGGTACACCGGCCGGCACTCCTTGTCGCCCAGACTGTTCAGCAGGATGCGGAAGTTGCTCAGGCCCAGGGAGCGGTACGCCTGGTCGGCCAGGATGATCAGCTCGGCGTCCAGCGCAGGGTCCTCGGCGCCGATCGCCTCGGCGCCGACCTGGGAGAAGTGCCTGTAACGGCCCTTCTGGGGGCGCTCGTAGCGGTAGTACGAGCCGGAGTACCAGAGCTTGACCGGCAGGTTGCCCGCCTTGTGCAGGTTGGCCTCGAGGGCCGCGCGCAGTACAGAAGCGGTTCCCTCGGGACGCAGGGCCAGCTTGTCGCCGCCCTTGGTCTCGAAGGCGTACATCTCCTTGGTCACGATGTCGGTGGACTCACCCACACCGCGGGCGAAGAGTTCGACGCTCTCGAAACCGGGGGTCTCGATGTAGCCGTAGCCGGAGTTGCGCAGCGGGGCCGCGATCGCCTCGCGGACCGCCAGGTACGTCGCGGAGTCCGGCGGAATCAGGTCGTACGTGCCCTTGGGGGCCTGAAAGGTACTCACGGAAGCTCTCTCGTCACATTCCTCGTCGGGGAGCCTGCGAGGCTCCCTGGCCGGCCGCCACCTGCCGCAGATAGGGGTTGGTGGCGCGCTCCTGGCCGATGGTCGTCTGGGGGCCGTGGCCGGACAGCACCACGGTGGAGTCCTCGAGCGGCAGGCACACGCGGGCCAGCGAGTCGAGCATGTCCTCCATGGAGCCACCCGGCAGATCGGTGCGTCCGATGGAGCCGGCGAACAGCAGATCCCCGGAGAAGAAGACCGAGGGGATGTCCGCGGTCTCGGGCATCTGGAAGGTCACCGACCCCTTGGTATGGCCCGGTGCGTGCGCGACGGAGAACTCCAGCCCGGCAAGCGAAAGCCCGGCGCCGTCGGTCAGCTCCTTGACGTCGTCCGGCTCCCCCACGGTCAGCTCGCCCATCAGCGGCATGCCGATGGACCGGCCGAGCGCCTTCTCGGGGTCGCTCATCATGTACCGGTCCTCGGGGTGGATCCAGGCCGGTACGTCGTGCGCGCCGCACACGGGGACGACCGAGGCCACATGATCGATGTGGCCATGGGTGAGGACGACGGCGACGGGCTTGAGCCGATGCTTCTTCAGTGCTTCCTCGACGCCCTGGGCGGCCTGGTGGCCCGGGTCGATGATCACGCACTCCTCACCGGCGGCGGGGGCGACGAGATAACAGTTCGTCCCCCAGGCCCCGGCGGGGAACCCGGCAATGAGCACGATCGTCCTTCGTTGTGTCGATACGGGAGGGCTTACGGGCGGGCGGCCCGTGGTCCAGAGCCTACCGGCGCTGCCGTTTCCTCAGCGAACCCATATACGGTACGGGGCTACACGCGTCTGTCGGCTCACAGGACGCACGCGTACCGGTCGACACACGACACGCATGAGGAGAGAACCCGGTGGTCAGCCAGGAGCAGCGGCGGCGTCAGCTCGCCCGGGAGAAGTTCTTGCGGCAGCAGCAGCGACGCACCAGCGCGCGGCGCAAGGCACGCATGCGCAACTCCGTGATCGCGTCGGTGCTGGGCGTGGTCGTGATCGGCAGTGTCGCGCTGTACACGACCGGTGTGCTGAAGAACGACGACGACAAGAAGACCAACGCGAGCGCGGACGTCACGCCGAGCGCCACGCCGTCCAGCAAGGCGCCGGACCCGTGCGAGAAGCCGGCCGCGGGCTCGATCAAGAAGGAGACCTGGAAGAAGGAGCCGGCGATGTCGATCGACACGTCGGCGAAGTACACGATGAAGCTCGCGACGACGTGCGGTGACATCGGCATCGCGCTGAAGACGTCGGCGGCCCCGCACACGGTGAACTCGTTCGACTTCCTTGCGGGCAAGGGCTTCTTCGACCACACCAAGTGCCACCGCCTGACCACGAACGGCATCTACGTGCTGCAGTGCGGCGACCCGACGGGCCTCGGCAGCGGCGGTCCGGGCTACACGATCCCGGACGAGAACCTGAAGGACGCGAGCCTCAAGGGCAACAAGTACCCGGCGGGCACGGTGGCGATGGCCAACACCGGCCAGAAGCACACCGGCGGCAGCC
Source organism: Streptomyces sp. Ag109_G2-15 (assembly GCF_900215565.1). Classification (NCBI taxonomy): domain Bacteria; kingdom Bacillati; phylum Actinomycetota; class Actinomycetes; order Kitasatosporales; family Streptomycetaceae; genus Streptomyces; species Streptomyces sp. Ag109_G2-15. Next base: position 6,030,342 of record NZ_OCNI01000001.1, on the reverse strand, counting down.
AGTTCTTCCTCGTCTACAAGGACAGCCCGTTGCCGCCCAGTTACACGCCGTTCGGCACGATCGACGCGGCGGGTATGAAGGTGCTGACCAAGATCGCGGCCGCCGGCGAGAACACGGGTGCCGGTGACGGTGCCCCGAACGCGACGGTTGTGATCAACAAGGCGACGGTCACCAAGTCCTGACGCCGGAGCGACGCTCAACACGGCCAACTGCGGAATTCGGTCGCGCTGGATGCGGACAGGCAACCCGCTGGTCGCCTATGTTGGCCGTGACGAAACTGTGGACGATGCCCGGGGGCGCTGAGGCCCCCGCAGGCATCATGTGGAGGAGGCGCTGTGAGCAGCGACCCGTGGGGCCGCGTCGACGAGACGGGGACCGTGTACGTGCGTACGGCCGACGGCGAGCAGGTCGTCGGTTCCTGGGCGGCCGGCTCCCCTGAGGAGGCGCTTGCCTACTTCGAGCGCAAGTACGAGGGCCTGGTTGTCGAGATCGGCCTCCTCGAGAAGCGAGTGCAGACGACGGACCTGTCGGCGAAGGACGCCCAGACCGCGATCGACCACCTGCGCGAGCAGGTGGACGCGCACCACGCGGTCGGCGACCTGGAAGCGCTGCGGGCCCGCCTCGACAAGCTCGTGGCGACGGTCGAAGCCCGGCGCGAGGAGCGCAAGGTGCAGCGGGCCAAGCAGTCCGACGAGGCCCGCAAGGCCAAGGAGGACCTGGTCGTCGAGGCGGAGCAGCTGGCGCAGTCCGACCAGTGGCGGGCCGCCGGCGAACGGCTGCGGGCCCTGGTGGACACCTGGAAGGGGCTGCCGCGTCTGGACCGCAAGTCCGACGACGAGCTGTGGCACCGCTTCTCGCACGCCCGGTCGGCGTTCTCCAAGCGTCGCAAGGGGCACTTCGCGCAGCTGGACGCGCAGCGCGAGGAGGCCCGCAAGACCAAGGAGCGGCTGGTCTCCGAGGCCGAGGCGCTGTCCGGCTCGACGGACTGGGGTCCGACGGCGGCGCGCTACCGCGAGCTGATGGCGGAGTGGAAGGCCGCGGGCCGCGCCCAGCGCGAGCACGAGGACGACCTGTGGAACCGCTTCCGCGGCGCCCAGGACGTGTTCTTCGCCGCCCGCGGCTCGGTCTTCGCGGAGCGGGACGCCGAGCAGGCGGAGAACCTGAAGCTCAAGGAGGAGCTGGCCGGGGAGGCCGAGAAGATCCTCCCGGTCACGGACCTCAAGGGCGCCCGGGCCGCCTTCCGCTCGATCAACGAGCGCTGGGAGGCCATCGGTCACGTCCCGCGGGACGCGCGTCCGAAGGTCGAGGGCCGGATGCACGCGGTCGAGCGCGCCATCCAGGAGGCCGAGGAGGCCGAGTGGCGCCGGACCAACCCGGAGGCACGCGCCCGTGCCGAGGGTCTGACCGGTCAGCTGCAGGCCGCCGTGGACAAGCTGCGGGCGCAGATCGAGCAGGCGCGCGCCCAGGGCAACAACTCCAAGGCCGACAAGCTGGAGCGGGAGCTGGAGGGCCGCCAGGCGCTCCTGGACCAGGCTCTGAAGGGCCTGCAGGAGTTCGGCGGCTAAATCCCCGCCTCCCACGCGTAAGGGCCCCGTACGTGGCGTACGGGGCCCTTCTGCATGCGTGCCTGCGACCGGCCGCCGCGTGCGTGTCCTACGCCCGGCTGCGCGCCGAGGTCACGCGGTAGACGTCGTACACGCCCTCCACACCCCGAACGGCCTTCAGGACGTGGCCGAGGTGCTTCGGGTCGCCCATCTCGAAGGTGAAGCGGGAGGTGGCCACCCGGTCGCGGGAGGTCTGGACGGCCGCGGAGAGGATGTTGACGTGCTGGTCGGACAGGACGCGGGTGACGTCCGACAGCAGGCGGGAGCGGTCCAGGGCCTCGACCTGGATGGCGACCAGGAAGACCGAGGACTGGGTGGGCGCCCACTCGACGTCGAGGATGCGCTCCGGCTCACGGGACAGTGACTCCACGTTGACGCAGTCGCTGCGGTGAACCGATACACCGCTACCCCGCGTGACGAAGCCGATGATCGGGTCGCCGGGGACGGGCGTGCAGCAGCGGGCCAGCTTGACCCACACGTCGTCGACGCCCTTGACCACGACGCCGGGATCGGCGCTGGAGCGCCGCTTGCGGCCGCGGGTGCGGGTCGGCGGGACGGCCTCGTCGATCTCCTCGGTGGCCGCCTCCTCGCCGCCGAGCGCCTGGACCAGCTTCTGCACGATGTTCTGCGCGGAGACATGGCCCTCGCCGATCGCCGCGTACAGCGCGGAGATGTCGGAGTAGCGCATCTCGTGCGCGAGCGTGACGAGGGAGTCGCCGGTGAGGATGCGCTGGATCGGCAGGTTCTGCTTGCGCATGGCGCGGACGATGGCGTCCTTGCCCTGCTCGATCGCCTCGTCGCGGCGCTCCTTGGAGAACCAGGCCCGGATCTTGTTGCGGGCGCGCGGCGACTTGACGAACCCGAGCCAGTCGCGGGACGGGCCCGCGCCCGGTGCCTTGGAGGTGAAGACCTCCACCAGGTCGCCGTTGTCCAGGGTGGATTCGAGCGGTACGAGTCTGCCGTTGACCCGCGCTCCTATGGTGCGGTGGCCGACCTCGGTGTGGACGGCGTACGCGAAGTCGACCGGAGTGGCCCCGGCCGGGAGCGCGATGACGTCGCCCTTGGGCGTGAAGACGAAGACCTCGTTGCGGGACAGGTCGAAGCGCAGCGACTCCAGGAACTCGCTGGGGTCCTCGGTCTCCTTCTGCCAGTCCAGCAACTGGCGCAGCCACGCCATGTCGTTGAGGTGGTCGTCCTTGCCCTTGCCGGCCTTGGGCACGTCGGTACGGACCTTGGAGGCACCGGCGACGGCCTCCTGCTTGTACTTCCAGTGCGCGGCGATGCCGTACTCGGCGCGGCGGTGCATGTCGAACGTGCGGATCTGGAGCTCAACGGGCTTGCCGTTGGGGCCGATCACCGTCGTGTGCAGCGACTGGTACATGTTGAACTTGGGCATCGCGATGTAGTCCTTGAACCGGCCGGGGACCGGGTTCCATCGCGCGTGCACGGTGCCGAGGGCGGCGTAGCAGTCCCTGACCGTGTCGACCAGGACACGAATGCCCACCAGGTCGTAGATCTCCGCGAAGTCGCGACCGCGGACGATCATCTTCTGGTAGACGCTGTAGTAGTGCTTCGGGCGTCCGGTGACGGTCGCCTTGATACGGGCGGCGCGGAGGTCGGTCTGGACCTCGTCGGTCACTATGGCGAGGTACTCGTCCCGCTTGGGCGCCCGCTCGGCCACCAGCCGCACGATCTCGTCGTACATCTTGGGGTAGAGGATCGCGAACGCGAGGTCCTCCAGCTCCCACTTGATGGTGTTCATGCCCAGGCGGTGGGCGAGGGGCGCGTAGATCTCCAGCGTCTCGCGCGCCTTCTTCTCCTGCTTTTCGCGCTTGAGGTAGCGCATGGTGCGCATGTTGTGCAGGCGGTCGGCGAGCTTGATGACGAGGACGCGCGGGTCCTTGGCCATCGCCACGACCATCTTGCGCACGGTCTCGGCCTGCGCGGCCTCGCCGAACTTGACCTTGTCGAGCTTGGTGACGCCGTCCACGAGGAGGGTGACGACGTCGCCGAAGTCGCGGCGCAGGTCGTCCAGGCCGTACTCGGTGTCCTCGACGGTGTCGTGCAGCAGGCCCGCCATGAGGGTGGCCGGATCCATGCCCAGCTCGGCGAGGATGGTGGTGACGGCGAGCGGATGCGTGATGTACGGGTCGCCGCTCTTGCGCTTCTGCCCCCGGTGCCAGCGCTCGGCGACCTGGTAGGCACGCTCGATCTGCCGGAGCGTCGAGTTCTCGATCTTCGGGTCGTTGCTGCGCACTATCCGCAGCAGCGGCTCCAGCACGGGGTTGTACGGGTTCGCGCGCTGCACGCCCAGGCGGGCGAGGCGGGCGCGGACGCGGTTGGAGGAGCCGCTGCGGGCGGGCTGGCCGGCGGCGGGGCGCACAGGTGGGACCGGTTTGGGACGCGCGGCCTCGGCGGCCTTCTCGACGGGCGCGGACTGGGCGTGCTCGACCGCCCCGCGGGCGTCGCTCTTCGCGTGCGACGCGTTCGGCGCGGGCTTGGCCGCGGGTGCCGAGGCGGGCTCGGGCTTGGCGGCGGTCAGTGGCTGGGCCTCGTCTGGCAAGAGGACTCCTCGTGCGCGATCCGGGTCCCCCGGTCAGGCTCCGGAGACCCCATGGTAGCGATCCTGCGCCTAGTCATCGCCTTCAGGCGGATGTGAGGACCGTCTACCGGTGAAACGCGAGGGGCCGCCGCGGGATTCCGGGAGGTGACTTCGAGACGTTTTCCCGGCATAGGGCGAGTGTCCCGCACTCGAACGGCGACGGCCGCCCCGGTGGTGCCGGAGCGGCCGTGGAGCACAGGTGCTCGGTTGCGTCAGACCTGTCAGATCTGGAGCAGCGCCTCCAGCGGTGCCCCGTTCAGCGCCGACTCCAGACGGGCGCGACCGTCCAGGAAGCCCAGCTCCATGAGGACCGCGAGGCCGGAGACCTCGGCGCCCGCCCGGTGGATGAGCTGGATCGCGGCTTCGGCGGTGCCGCCCGTGGCGAGGACGTCGTCCACGATCAGCACACGGTCACCGGAGGACAGGTCCTCCGCGTGCACCTCGATCTCCGCCGAGCCGTACTCCAGGTCGTACGCCTGACGCAGGGTCGCCCCGGGGAGCTTGCCCGCCTTGCGTACGGGGATGAAGCCGAGGCCCGCGCGGACCGCGACCGGGGCGCCCAGGATGAAGCCCCGGGCCTCCAGGCCGACGACCTTGGTCGCGCCGGTGTTCGTGGCGATCTCGGCCAGCGCGTCCGTGAGGGCCGTGAAGGCGGCCGGGTCCGCCAGGAGCGGGGTGATGTCCTTGAACATCACGCCCTGCTCCGGGTAGTCCGGCACATCGCGGATGCGGCTGAGCAGCAGCGTCGTGATCTCTGCGAGCTCGGTCATCGGCGCTTCCCCGAGGGTCGGCCGCGGCCCCGGCTGCGGGACGACGGCTGGTTGCGGGGACCCACCACGGCGGGAGCGGCGTCGTCGGGCTCGTCACCGGCGGCGGACCGCCCGTCCGCGAAGTCCTCCTCGGCGGCGGCCTGCGCACGCTTGGCCAGGACCCGCTTCCTGAGCGCCCGCATCGCCGGCTCGCGCTCCTTGAGGTCGGCGACGAGCGGCGTGGCGATGAAGATCGAGGAGTACGCACCGGCCGCGAGGCCGACGAACAGCGACAGCGAGATGTCGTTCAGCGTGCCGGCCCCGAGGAAGCCGCCACCGATGAACAGCAGGCCCGCCACCGGCAGCAGCGCGACCACGGTGGTGTTGATGGAGCGGACCAGCGTGCCGTTGATCGACCGGTTGGCGATGTCGCTGTACGTCCAGCGGGTCTGCTTGGTGATGTCCTTCGTCTGCTCCTTGAGGCTGTCGAAGACGACAACCGTGTCGTAGAGCGAGTAACCGAGGATCGTCAGCAGACCGATGACCGTACCGGGCGTGACCTCGAAGCCGACCAGGGCGTAGATACCGCTTGTGATGGTGATGTCGTGGATCAGCGCGACGAGGGCCGCGACGGCCATGCGCCACTCGAAGGCGATCGCCAGGTAGATCACCACGAGGATCATGAAGATCGCCAGGCCCTCCCAGGCCTTGTTGGCGATCTGCTCGCCCCAGCTCGGGCCGACCAGGTCGGCGGCGAGCTTCTCCGGGTTGAGGTTCAGGTCCTTGGCCAGCGTCTGCTTGATCTGGTCCGACTTGTCGGTGTCGATACCGGCGATCTGGATGCGCAGGCTGCCGTTGCCGAGCTTCTGGACGACCGCTTCATGGCCGGAGGCGGACTTCGCGTACTCCTCCGCCTTCGCGACCGACGTGCTCATGCTCGTCGGCGTCGTGAAGACCGCGCCGCCCTGGAACTCGATGCCCATGTTCAGGCCGCGCACCGCCAGGCCGAGGATGGCCGTGATGGTGATCAGGATCGAGACGCCGTACCAGATCTTGCGCTTGCCGACGAAGTCGTAGCTGATCTCGCCGCGGTGCAGACGAGCGCCGAGGTTGCCGAGTTTCGACATCGCTCACGCCTCCTTCGGGTCGGCAGAGCCGGCGGCGGGACCGGCGGGACGGCGGGTGCGGCGCAGGGGCGGCTGGGCGCCCAGGCTCTTCGGGTCGAGGCCGGACCACTTGTGGCCGTTCGCGAAGAACTTGCGGCGGGCGAGCAGAGTCATCAGCGGCTTGGTGAAGAAGAAGACGACGACCACGTCGAGCACGGTGGTCAGGCCGAGCGTGAACGCGAAGCCCTGCACCTTGCCGACGGTCACGATGAACAGCACCGCGGCGGCGAGGAACGACACGAAGTCGGAGACGAGGATCGTGCGCCGGGCGCGCGGCCAGGCACGCTCGACGGCGGGCCGCAGCGTGCGGCCCTCGCGGATCTCGTCCCGGATGCGTTCGAAGTACACGATGAACGAGTCCGCGGTGATACCGATGGCGACGATGGCACCGCAGACGGCCGGCAGGTTCAGCGCGAAGTGGATGGCCGGGCCGAGGAGCGCCATGATCACGTAGGTCAGGATCCCGGAGACCAGCAGGGAGGCCATGGCCACGATCGACAGACCGCGGTAGTAGGCGATCAGGTAGATCACGACCAGCGCGAGACCGATCGCGCCGGCGAGCAGACCGGCGTGCAGCTGGTCACCGCCGAGTGCGGCGGTCACCGTGGTGACGGTCTCCTCCTGGAACGACAGCGGCAGCGCACCGTAGGACAGCATGTTGGCGAGGCTCTGCGCCTCCTGCTGCGTGAAGCGGCCGGAGATCTCCGCCTGGCCGCCCGAAATGGCCGTCTGCACGAACGGGCTGGAGACGACCTCGCCGTCGAGGACGATGCCGAACTCGTTCTGCGGGGACTGGTTCTTGGCCAGTTCGGCGGTGATGTCCGCGAACTTCTTCGACCCGCTGGAGGTGAAGGTCATCTGGACCTGCCAGCCGGAGGCACCCTGGGTGTCGAAGACCGCGGCGGCCTTCTTGACCTCGGTGCCGTCCACGGCGGCCGGGCCGAGCACGTACTTGTACCAGACCTTGTTGACCTCACCGCAGGCCACGGTGGCCTCGCCGGGCTTGGCGTTGGTGCCGGCCTTGGCGCGCTGGGCGGGCTTGGAGCAGTCCAGCGCGGCGTACTGCGCCTGGAGCTTGGTGGCCTCGGCGCTGCCGCTGGAGGACGCGGACGGGCTGGGCGACGACTTGGATCCCGCCGAGGACGTGGCGCTCGGGGAGCCGGAGGACGACGGCGTGGCGTCGGCCTTCAGGGCGTCGGTGACCGCGCGGCCCTGCGAGGTGGCGGTGGCCGTCGGCGTCGGGGACCCGGTGGAGGACGAGGACGCCTTCTCCTTGGCGGAGGCGCTGCTCGACGGGCTCGGCGAGCTGCTGCCGCTGGAGGACGCGCTCGGCGAGGGGCTCTGCGCGGCGGCGCCCGTGGGCTCGCTGGCGAGCACCGGGCGGAAGTACAGCTTGGCGGTGGTGCCGACCTGCTGCTGGGCCTCCTTGGAGTTGGTGCCCTTGGGGATGTTCACGATGATGTGGTCGTTCCCCTGGGTCTGCACCTCCGCCTCGGAGACGCCCAGGCCGTTGACACGGCGGTTCATGATCTCGACCGCGGTGTCCATGTTGGCCTTGTTGATCGCGGACCCCTGGTCGGCCTTCGCCTTGAGCGTGATGCTCGTGCCACCGGCGAGATCGATGCCGAGACGCGGAGTTTTGTGCCCGGAGGCGAACATCCCTCCGGTGAGCGCCAAAATGGCGATCAGGATCAAGGCCAGCGAGCGCCCTGGCTTGCTCTGGGCGCTCGCGCTCCGGCCCTTCTTAGGTGCTGCCACCTTCTCGTACTCCCTCTCGGGCCGCCCCGCGCCCGGTCGGCGCGGTCGGCCATGACATGGTGTCGGGCTCCCGTGCGGAAAACAGACGCGCCCGGGGTGCGTGGGGCGCGGTCAGGCCGCGCCGCGCACCCCGGACGTGACTACTTCGCGTCGGTGTCGCCGTCGGTCTTCTTCGGCTCTTCGTCCGCCTTGGCCTCGGCGGCCTCGTCGGCCTCGTCGGCCTTGTCCTCGGTGGCGTCCTTCTTACCAAGGTCGACGGCCTTGTCGTCGGAGGCGGCGGCAGCGGCGTCGGCAGACTCGTCGGTCTCGGTGAGGGAGGAGGCGTCGTCCGGGACGATGTCGGCGTCGGACTTCAGGTCGTGCTCGATGCCGTGGACGATGCGGTTGTACTCGTCGTCCGTGAGAACGGCGCCGATCGAGTTCTTGGCGAAAAGGAGGTCGACACCGGGGCCGGCGTCGAGGAGGACCGTGTCCTCGTTGACCTCCTTGACCGTCGCGTACATCCCCCCGATGGTGCGGACACCGGAGCCGGGCTGCATCTCGTTCCGCATGTTGGCGGCCTGCTGCTGCTTCTTCTTGGCCGAGCGCGTCATCAGGAACATGGCCGCGATGAGCACGATGAAGGGGAGAAGGGTAAAGGCATTCACGGGACGGAATTTCCTTCGCGCGACCGCGCGGTGAGCGGCCTGGGGGATGGGGGTTGGTCGGCGCCGCCCGTAAGGGCGGCATCGGCGGAGTCTAAGCGAGTCCGCGCGCATGGAACAACGCTCAGCATGGCACCTGGGTTCCTGCTCCCGCCATTGCCCTCGCCGTCACGGAGCCATCACGCCCCGAACAGGTCCTGTTGTCCGTTAGCTGACGAGCGGGGCGGGGTCAGGCCGAGATGCGCCCATGCCGCGGGGGTGCCGACCCGGCCCCGTGGGGTGCGGGCGAGCAGGCCCTCCCGGACCAGGAAGGGTTCCGCGACCTCCTCGACGGTCTCCCGCTCCTCCCCCACCGCGACGGCGAGCGTGGACAGGCCCACCGGACCGCCGCCGAACAGCTTCAGCAGCGCCTCCAGAACGGCCCGGTCCAGGCGGTCGAGGCCGCGCGCGTCGACCTCGTAGACGGCGAGGGCGGCAGCGGCGATCTCGCGGGTGATCAGGCCGTCGGCCTTGACCTGCGCGTAGTCGCGCACCCGGCGCAGCAGGCGGTTGGCGATACGGGGCGTGCCGCGGGAGCGGCCGGCGATCTCGGCGGCGCCGTTCGGCTCGATCTCGACGTCGAGCAGGCTCGCCGAGCGGTGCACGACCCGCTCCAGCTCGGCGGGCTCGTAGAACTCCATGTGCGCGGTGAAGCCGAAGCGGTCGCGCAGCGGGGGCGGCAGCAGGCCCGCGCGCGTGGTGGCGCCGACCAGCGTGAACGGGGGCAGCTCCAGGGGGATGGCGGTGGCGCCGGGGCCCTTGCCGACGATGACGTCGACCCGGAAGTCCTCCATGGCCATGTACAGCATCTCCTCGGCGGGCCGGGACATGCGGTGGATCTCGTCCAGGAAGAGGACCTCGCCCTCCTGGAGGGACGAGAGGATCGCGGCGAGGTCGCCGGCGTGCTGGATGGCGGGGCCGGAGGTGATGCGGATGGGGGCGCCCATCTCGGCCGCGATGATCATCGACAGAGTCGTCTTGCCCAGGCCGGGCGCGCCGGAGAGCAGCACGTGGTCGGCGGTGGCGCCCCGCGCGCGTGCGGCGCGCAGGACCAGGTCGAGCTGTTCGCGCACCTTCTCCTGGCCGATGAACTCGCCGAGGTCCTTGGGCCGCAGGGCGGCCTCGACGGCCTGGTCCTCCCGGTCGGCGGACGCACCGACCAGCCGCTCGGCGGCGGACGTGTCGGTCGTGTCGTCCCAGTTCACTGAAGGTACTCCTAGCTGGACGTGCCGGATGCGTCTGCTGGCCGGGGGTCCGGCCCGCGGCCGGAGGCCGCTGTCGGATGCTGCGTCCCCCGGGCAAGCACAGCATGTGATGTGCCTCGGGGTCGTCGGGTCAGCGGGCGCGGTTCAGGGTCAGCGGGCGCGGTTCAGGGTCAGCGGGCGCGGTTCAGGGTCTGCAGGGCGGCCTTCAGGAGCTGCCCCACCTGCGGTGTGCCGTCGGCGGCCTCGGCCTGGGGCGTTACGGCGGCGACCGCCTCGTCGGCCTCGCGGGTGGCGTAGCCGAGGCCGATGAGCGCCGCGTGCAGCTGGTCGCGCCAGCCCTGGCTGACCGGAGCGCCGACGGCGGGGGCGCCGATGGGCGCACCGAGCCGGTCCTTCAGCTCGAGCAGCAGCTTCTGCGCGCCCTTCTTGCCGATGCCGGGGACGGCGATGAGGGCCTTCTCGTCAGCGGTGGCGACGGCGCGGCGCAGTGCGTCCGGCGTGTGCACGGCGAGCATCGCCTGGGCGAGGCGCGGTCCCACCCCGCTCGCCGTCTGCAGCAGTTCGAAGACCTGGCGCTCGTCGTCGTCCACGAAGCCGTACAGGGTCAGCGAGTCCTCGCGCACCACCAGGGAGGTGGCGAGCTTGGCCGGCTGGCCCATGCGCAGGCCGGAGAGCGTGTTCGGGGTGCACTGGACGGCGATGCCGATGCCGCCCACCTCGACGACCGCGGAGTCGGGGGCGAGGGCGGCGACCGGGCCGCTGACGAACGCGATCATGCCGTACGGCCTTTCGTTGCGTGGACGGTGTGCCGGGCGACGGCCTGCTGGAGCCGGTTCTGGGCGGGGGCGCGCCAGATGTGGCAGATGGCGAGGGCGAGGGCGTCGGCGGCGTCGGCCGGCTTCGGCGGGGCGCTGAGCCGGAGCAGGCGGGTGACCATGGCCCCGACCTGGGCCTTGTCGGCGCGGCCGCTGCCGGTGACGGCTGCCTTGACCTCGCTGGGGGTGTGCAGGGCGACCGGGATGCCGCGCCGGGCGGCGCACAGCATGGCGACGGCGCTGGCCTGCGCGGTGCCCATGACGGTGCGCACGTTGTGCTGGCTGAAGACGCGCTCGACGGCGACGAACTCGGGCCGGTGCTCGTCCAGCCACTCCTCGATGCCCTGCTCGACGGCGAGCAGCCGGAGGCTCAGGTCGGCGTCCGCGGGCGTCCGTACGACCCCGACGCCGAGCATGGTGAGCGGCCGGCCCGCGACCCCCTCGACGACACCGACACCACACCGGGTCAGCCCGGGGTCCACCCCCAGTACACGCACGCGCGCCCCTCCCTTCGGTCGCCTGTTTGTGCAGGCTATCGGGTGCCACCGACAACGCCTCGCACAACGCCCGGCAAAGCGACGGGCCGACGGGAGGTGTCCCGTCGGCCCGGTCAGCCGTGCAGAGCGCGGCAGCGCTACGCCTCGACCTTCTCCATGATGTCGTCGCTGACGTCGAAGTTGGCGAAGACGTTCTGGACGTCGTCGCTGTCCTCGAGCGCGTCGATCAGCTTGAAGATCTTCTTGGCGCCCTCCTCGTCCAGTTCGACCTGGACGGACGGCACGAAGCTGGACTCGGCGGAGTCGTAGTCGATCCCGGCGTCCTGGAGGGCGGTGCGGACCGCCACCAGGTCGGTGGCCTCGCTGATGACCTCGAAGGACTCACCGAGGTCGTTGACCTCCTCGGCACCCGCGTCCAGTACGGCACCCAGGACGTCGTCCTCGGTCAGCTCGCCCTTGGGGACGATGACGACGCCCTTGCGGCTGAACATGTACGACACGGAGCCCGGGTCGGCCATGTTGCCGCCGTTGCGGGTCATGGCGACGCGCACGTCGGAGGCGGCGCGGTTGCGGTTGTCGGTGAGGCACTCGATGAGCACCGCGACACCGTTCGGACCATAGCCCTCGTACATGATCGTCTCGTAGTCGGCGCCGCCTGCCTCGAGACCGCCACCACGCTTGATCGCGGAGTCGATGTTCTTGTTCGGGACCGACTGCTTCTTGGCCTTCTGGACGGCGTCATAGAGCGTCGGGTTGCCCTCGAGGTCGACGCCGCCCATGCGCGCCGCGACCTCGATGTTCTTGATCAGCTTCGCGAAGAGCTTGCCGCGCTTGGCATCGATCACGGCCTTCTTGTGCTTCGTCGTGGCCCATTTAGAGTGGCCGGACATCTGCCTGTCTCCTTCGCGTAACCCGTCTATGAACGAACGCCAGAGATCCTACAAGGACTCGGGTGTCCGGTTGGCGCGCACCATGTCGACGAACAGGGAGTGCACACGGTGGTCGCCGGTCAGTTCCGGGTGGAACGACGTGGCGAGCGCGTTGCCCTGACGGACCGCGACGATGTGGCCGCCGTACTCGGCGAGCACCTCGGCCTCGGCGCCGACGGACTCGACCCACGGGGCGCGGATGAAGACGCCCTCTACAGGATCGCCCGGGACTCCCTCGACGTCGACCGCCGCCTCGAACGACTCGTTCTGCCGCCCGAAGGCGTTGCGGCGCACGATCATGTCGATGCCGCCGATGGTCTCCTGGCCCGAGCGCGGGTCGAGGATCTTGTCGGCGAGCATGATCATGCCGGCGCAGGTGCCGTAGACGGGCATGCCGTCGCGCACGCGCGCGCGGAGGGGCTCCATCACTCCGAAGAGGACGGCCAGCTTGGAGATCGTGGTGGACTCGCCGCCGGGTATGACGAGGCCGTCGACCTCGGCGAGTTCCTCGGGGCGCCGCACCGGCCTGGCCACGGCGTCGGCCGCGGCCAGGGCGATGAGGTGCTCCCGTACGTCGCCCTGGAGGGCCAGGACGCCTATCACGGGGGTGTTCATGTGTTCCGGTGCCTTACCAGCCGCGGTTCGCGTAGCGCTCGGACTCGGGGAGGGTGTCGCAGTTGATGCCGACCATGGCCTCGCCCAGGTTGCGGGAGGCGTCCGCGATGATCTTCGGGTCGTCGTAGAAGGTGGTGGCCTTCACGATGGCGGCGGCGCGCTTGGCCGGGTCGCCGGACTTGAAGATGCCCGAGCCCACGAAGACACCCTCGGCGCCGAGCTGACGCATCAGGGCGGCGTCGGCCGGGGTGGCGACGCCACCGGCGGAGAAGAGGACCACCGGCAGCTTGCCCAGCTCGGCGACCTCCTTGACCAGCTCGTACGGGGCGCGCAGCTCCTTGGCGGCGGCGTACAGCTCGTTGTTGTCGTAGCCGCGCAGGCGGGCGATCTCGTTCTTGATCTGGCGCAGGTGGCGGACGGCCTCGACCACGTTGCCGGTGCCGGCCTCGCCCTTGGAGCGGATCATCGCGGCGCCCTCGGCGATACGGCGCAGGGCCTCGCCCAGGTTGGTGGCACCACAGACGAAGGGGGTGGTGAAGGCCCACTTGTCGGAGTGGTTGACCTCGTCGGCCGGGGTGAGGACCTCGGACTCGTCGATGTAGTCCACACCGAGGGACTGCAGCACCTGGGCCTCGACGAAGTGGCCGATGCGGGACTTCGCCATGACCGGGATGGACACGGCGTTGATGATGCCCTCGATCATGTCCGGGTCGGACATGCGGGCCACGCCGCCGTCCTTGCGGATGTCGGCCGGGACCCGCTCCAGGGCCATGACCGCGACGGCGCCCGCGTCCTCGGCGATCTTCGCCTGCTCCGGCGTGACGACGTCCATGATCACGCCGCCCTTGAGCTGCTCGGCCATGCCGCGCTTCACACGGGCGGTGCCGGTCTCGGGAGCCTGGTTCTCGGTGGTGGACACGGGTGACCTCGCTAGGGAAAAGAGGGTTTTCTGCTCCAGAGAGGAAACGTGAGTGGACCAGGCCACAGCAAGGGCCAATGGCAACCCGGTGGATCCTTTTGGTCCACCGAAGGTTCAGGAGGCCCGCTCCACCAGGGCGGCGGGCGGCTCGTCGTCCATCTCGAAGGCCAGCGGGAAGGGGGCGTGGCCGGCCAGCCGGAACCAGCGCACCTTGCGGTGCTCCCGGAGCCTGCGGGCGGCTCCCACGGCGTCGTTGTGGAAGCGGCGGGCCATGGGGACCCGGCGGACGGCCTCGGCCAGCTCACGGGCCGCCTCCTCGCCGCCCGGGGCCTCCCGTACGGCCTCCACCTGCTGCGGAGCCTCGAACACCGCGCGCAGGGCCTGGCTCAGCTCGCTCTCCGCCACCTCCCGCTGCTCCTCCTCGGCCTGCCGGGCGGCGTGCGCGGCCTCGTAGAGCACGATCGAGGCGGCCGGGTCCAGCACGCCCGAGGTCGCCAGTTCCTGCGTCACGGAGGCCCGCCGCAGCAGCTGCGCGTCCAGCGCGGCGCGCGCGGCGTCCATCCGCACGTGCAGCCGGTCCAGCCGCCCGGCCGTCCAGCTCAGGTACAGGCCGATGGCGACGAGCGCGACGAGGATCCAGATGAGGGTTGGGGTCACGGGCGAAGGTTAGTCGGCTCCCGGGGCCGGCCGGAGCAGACCCTCGCCTCAGTCCCGCGCCAGCCCGAACCGGGCCCGGAACCCCGTCCGCTCGTCCGTGGCCACCGCCGCCGTACCGGTGGTGACCGTCTCGTACACCGACAGGATGTCCGCGCCGACGGTGGACCAGTCGAAGCGGCGGACGTGGCTGCTCCCCCGCTCGCGCAGTTCGTCCAGCCGTTCCGGGTCCGCCAGCAGGCGTACGGCCGCGTCGGCCAGGGCGTCCGCGTCCTCGTTGGTGAAGACCTCGCCGGCCGCGCCCTGGTCGAGGACCTGGACGAAGGCGTCCAGGTCGGAGGCGAGGACGGGGGCGCCCGCGGACATGGCCTCGACGAGGATGATGCCGAAGCTCTCGCCGCCGGTGTTGGGCGCGATGTACAGGTCGACGCTGCGCAGGAAGCGCGCCTTGTCCTCGTCGCTGATCATGCCGAGGAACTGGACGCGGGAGCGCAGCTCCTCGGGCAGGTCCTCGACGGCCGCCTCCTCGTCACCGCGCCCCGCGACCAGCAGACGCGTCTGCGGGCGGGCGGCGAGGATCTTCGGGAGGGCCTTCATCAGGACCGGCAGACCCTTGCGGGGCTCGTCGATACGGCCGATGAAGCCCAGCGTGTCGCCCTGCCACTCGGGGTTGGGCTCGGCCTTGGCGAAGAAGTCGACGTCGACCCCGTTGGGGATCACCACCGCGTCGCCGCCCAGGTGCTCGACCAGGGTGCGGCGGGCGTACTCGCTGACCGCGATCCGCGCGCTGATCTTCTCCAGCGCGGCCTGCAGGATCGCGTACGCGGCGATCATGGCGCGCGAGCGGGGGTTGGAGGTGTGGAAGGTGGCCACGATGGGACCCTGCGCCGCCCAGCAGGTCAGCAGGCCGAGCGACGGGGACGTCGGCTCGTGGATGTGGACCACGTCGAAGGCGCCGTCGTGCAGCCAGCGCCGCACACGCGCGGCCGACAGGAAGCCGAAGTTCAGCCGGGCCACCGAGCCGTTGTACGGCACCGGGACCGCGCGGCCGGCCGAGACGACGTACGGCGGCAGCGGGGTGTCGTCGTCGGCCGGGGCGAGGACGGAGACCTCGTGGCCCAGGCGGATGAAGTACTCGGCGAGGTCGCGGATGTGGAACTGGACTCCCCCGGGCACGTCCCAGGAGTACGGGCAGACGATCCCGATTCTCACGAGGGTCCCTTCGCGGGGTCGAGGTCGGCGAGCCACAACCGCTGGAGCATGTGCCAGTCCTCCGGATGATCGGCGATCCCGGTGGCGAAGGCGTCGGCCAGCGCCTGTGTCATGACAGACGTCTTCTCGGCCCGCGTACCTGACTCCGGTACCTCGATCGGCGGATGGATCTGCCCCTTCATGACCGGCGACTCGTCGTACCAGAGCGTGACGGGCAGCAGCAGGGCGCCGGTCTGCTGGGCGAGGAGGGCCGGGCCCGCGGGCATCCGGGTGCGCTCGCCGAAGAAGTCGACCTCGACGCCGGACGCGGACAGGTCACGGTCGGCGACCAGGCAGACCAGGCCGCCGTCGCGCAGCCGCCGGGCAAGGGTGCCGAAGGTGTTGCCGCCGCTGTGCGGCAGGACCTCCATGCCGAGGCCCTCGCGGTAGGCGACGAAGCGGTCGTAGAGCGTCTCGGGCTTCAGGCGCTCGGCGACCGTGGTGAACGGCGTCTCCAGCCTGGTGGTGACCCAGGCACCGGCCAGGTCCCAGTTGGCCAGGTGCGGCAGCGCGAGGACCACGCCCCGGGGGGAGGCGATCCCGTCGGTCAGGTGGTGCACGTCCTTGCACTCGAAGCCCGTCTTCACGCGCTCGGCGCTCCAGGCGGGCAGCCGGAAGGACTCCATCCAGTAGCGCAGGTACGAGCGCATGCCCGCGCGAGAGAGTTCGGCCAGCCGCTCGGGGCCGGCGTCGGGCACCACGCGCGCGTAGTTCGCCTCCAGCCGCAGGACGCCCTTGCCGCGCTGTTTCCAGGCGAGGTCGGCGATGGACCGGCCGAGGCGGACCGCGACGGGTTCCGGGAGCTTCTTGACGGTGCTCCAGCCGAGGCCGTACAGCGCGTCGGTGAGCCGGTCGGCGGTGCTCACTTCGCCGCCTCACTCCCCTGGGACGCGTTCTGCTGCGCCGCCTCCGCCTCGGCCGACTCGCGGCGGACGGTGACGACCCGCTGGATGAGGGTGACCAGGCTGCCCACGGCGACGATCCACAGGGCGATCGGCAGCAGCCACTGGATGCCCGGCACGCCGAACTTGTGGAGGCCCGCGAGACCGGCCGCGACCAGCGAGATCACCAGCCGCTCGGCGCGCTCGACGAGCCCGTTGACGGCGACCGGCAGTCCGATCGACTCGCCCCGGGCCTTGGTGTACGACACCACCTGGCCGCTGGCCAGGCAGAAGATCGAGACGGCGCACAGGACGTTGTCGTTGCCGTTGCCCGCGTACCACAGCGCGAAACCGCCGAAGATCGCGCCGTCGGCCACCCGGTCGAGCGTGGAGTCCAGGAAGGCGCCCCAGCGGCTGGAGCGGCCCAGCTGGCGGGCCATGTTGCCGTCGACCAGGTCGGAGAAGACGAACAGGGTGATCACGATCGTGCCCCAGAAGAACTCGCCCCGGGGGAAGAAGACCAGCGCGCCCGCGACCACTCCGGCCGTGCCGATGAGCGTGACCGCGTCGGGGCTGACGCCCCGGCGGATGAGAAACGCGGCGAACGGTGTGAGGACACGCGTGAAGAATGCACGCGCGTACTTGTTCAGCATGGCCTTCCCGACGGTCGTGGCGCCGCGGCCCTGGTGGCCACCGGCTGGCCCATCGTAGTCACGCGCGCACGTGCCTGACGGGCGGGCACCCGCAGTCGTGCCGCGAGCCGGTGCACACCCGCTCGCGCGGGGCGCGCGTGGCGCGAACGGCGTCCGTCGTATGGACGCAGCGTGACGGGAGTGGAAAGCTCGAAGAACCGCGGGCGTCGCAGGAGCCGCCAGTGCACGCGGTGCCGCGTGTCCGCGCCCACAGTGACCTCACCGTGCACGGGAGGCAGGATCATGGGCGACAAGGCGCAAACACACCCCGGAGCCGCCGGCAGGGCAGTGGCGGCCGACCACCCCGCGTCCGTACGGAATGTGGTGCTGGTCGGCCACTCCGGTTCGGGCAAGACCACTCTGGTGGAGGCCCTCGCGCTGACCGCGGGGGCGGTGAACCGGGCGGGCCGCGTGGAGGACGGCGGCACCGTCTCCGACTACGACGAGATCGAGCACCGGCAGCAACGCTCGGTACAGCTCTCCCTGGCCCCGGTCGAATGGGACGGGTTCAAGGTCAACGTCCTCGACACCCCTGGATACGCCGACTTCGTCGGCGAGCTGAGGGCCGGTCTGCGCGCGGCGGACGCGGCCCTCTTCGTCGTCTCGGCCTCCGACGGGGTGGACGGCTCGACCCGCATGGTGTGGGAGGAGTGCCAGGCCGTCGGCATGCCCCGCGCGATCGTGATCACGCACCTGGAGGCCGCGCGCGCGGACTTCGAGGAGATGACCCGGGTGTGCGCGGAGGCCTTCGGCGCGGACGACCCCGACGCCGTGCTGCCGCTGTACCTGCCGCTGCGCGGGCCGGAGGGCCCGGACGGGCACGCGCCCGTGACCGGGCTGATCGGGCTGCTGTCGCAGAAGCTGTTCGACTACGCGTCCGGCGAACGCAAGGAGTCCGAGCCCGGCGAGGACCAGCTGCCGGACATCGAGGAGGCCCGCAACCGGCTCATCGAGGGGATCATCGCCGAGAGCGAGGACGAGACCCTCATGGACCGCTACCTGGGCGGCGAGCAGATCGACGTCAAGACGCTGATCGACGACCTGGAGCGGGCCGTCGCCCGCGGCACCTTCTTCCCCGTCCTGGCGGCCGCCCCCGCCGCCGACGGCGGACGGCAGGGCCTCGGCACGGTCGAGCTGCTGGAGCTGATCACCGGCGGGTTCCCGACCCCGTTCGAGCACCCCCTGCCCGGGGTCACCACGATCGACGGCAAGGCGCGCGAGCTGAAGGCCTGCGACACCGGCGGCCCGCTGGTCGCCGAGGTCGTGAAGACCGCCTCCGACCCGTACGTCGGCCGGATCTCGCTGGTCCGCGTCTTCTCCGGCACCCTGCGCCCCGACGAGACGGTGCACGTCTCCGGGCACGGCCTGGCCGACCGCGGGCACGAGGACCACGACGTCGACGAGCGGATCGGCGCGCTGTCCATGCCGTTCGGCAAGCAGCAGCGCCCGGTGACGCACGCCGTCGCGGGCGACCTGGTGTGCGTGGCCAAGCTCGGCCGCGCCGAGACCGGGGACACGCTCTCGGGCAAGGACGACCCGCTTCTGATGGAGCCCTGGCAGATGCCCGACCCGCTGCTGCCGCTCGCCATCCAGGCGCACAGCAAGGCGGACGAGGACAAGCTGTCGCAGGGGCTGAGCCGGCTGGTCGCCGAGGATCCGACAATGCGCCTGGAGCAGAACCAGGACACCCACCAGGTGGTGCTGTGGTGCCTGGGCGAGGCCCACGCGGACGTCGCCCTGGAGCGGCTGCGCAGCCGGTACGGCGTCCAGGTCGACGTCGTCCCGCACCGGGTCTCCCTCCGGGAGACGTTCGCCACGAAGGCCGCCGGACGGGGCCGGCACGTCAAGCAGTCCGGCGGGCACGGGCAGTACGCCATCTGCGAGATCGAGGTGGAGCCGCTGCCGGGCGGCTCGGGCATCGAGTTCGTGGACAAGGTGGTGGGCGGCGCCGTACCGCGCCAGTTCATCCCGTCCGTGGAGAAGGGCGTACGGGCGCAGGCCGCGAAGGGCGTGGTCGCCGGCTATCCGCTGGTGGACGTGCGGATCACGCTGCTGGACGGCAAGGCGCACTCGGTGGACTCCTCCGACGCCGCCTTCCAGACGGCGGGCGCGCTGGCCCTGCGCGAGGCCGCGACCCAGACGCGGATCCATCTGCTGGAGCCGGTGGCCGAGGTCACCGTGCTGGTCGCCGACGACTACGTGGGCGCGGTGATGAGCGACCTGTCGAGCCGGCGGGGCCGGGTGCTCGGCACCGAACAGGTGGGCTCCGGCCGGACCCTGGTCCGCGCCGAGGTGCCCGAGTTCGAGATCGGCCGCTACGCGATCGACCTGCGCTCCCTGTCGCACGGGACGGCCCGCTTCGACCGCGCCTACGCCCGGCACGAGCCGATGCCGCCGCAGGTCGCCGAGCGGGTCCGTGAACAGGCGGGAGAGCCCTCGTAGTTCACCACTCGTGGACTCCGTGCGCCGGCGGGCGGCTTTGGCCGTCCGCCGTCGCGGTGTCAGTGGCTGCGGATACGCTGATCACCTGATCACGATGTGCCGAACTCGTGCGGTAGTGGCGTGGTATCGGCAGGACGGCCTGTTCAACAGGTGTGCGGAGCAAGGAAGTCGGGAAGGCCGCAGAAGCGACACCGGCGGCGATGGGGGCGGGAATGTCGGTTGGAACGGAGTGGGACGGACCGCAGGTGCCCGTGTCCGGCGACGAGGGCCAGGCGGCGACCTTCGCGCTGGCCTCGGCGGCCTACCGGGACAACGTGGTCGAGGACATCAAGAAGACCGACAACGAGTGGCACCAGTCGACGGTCAAGCCCGGCCGGATCGCCCTGCTCAAGCCCAACCTCGGCGAGGCCTTCTCGCGGGCCGTGGTCGACCGCATGCTCGCGCCCGGGCGCAAGCCGCTCATCCAGTCCTTCGGCGCCGAGCCCCAGGTCGTCGTGGAGCACTGCCTGGCGGCCAACAACATCCGCCGGGAGCGGGACAACCGGCTGTCCCTGGTCATGGTGGTGTGCGGCCTGATCTTCCTGCCGGGACTCATCGGCTGGCTGCTCGTCTTCCAGCTGCGCACGTTCGTCGCCAAGCGGGACGACAAGCGGGCCGGGGCGCTCGCCACCGCCCTGCTCGCCGGGGTCGGCGTGGTCGGCGCGCTCTTCCTGCTGAAGATGCCGCTCAGCGGATTCTGGGGGTGGTACGCGCGCGGGTGCGTCGTCGCCCCGGTGCTGGGCTGGTTCTGGGCCAAGCAGATCTGCGACCGCACCGCGAAGGATCTGCGGGCCCGCTGGGACGGCCTGCTCTCGGGCACCACCGTCGGCGCCAAGGTCCCCGAGGCCGTGCCGCGCAGCCCCGGCGAGACCGCGGCCGAGCAGCTGCGCCAGTCGCTGGCCCGGCTCAGCGCCGAGCAGCAGTCCAACTCGGTCTTCTACGCGGGCCCCAAGGGCATACTCGGCATGGGTACCCGCTGGGGCGCGTGGCAGCTCGCCGAGGACCTGGTGTCCGCCGATCCCACCCGGGAGATCCACCCCTTCCGCAGCTGGGACGTCATACGCGCGATCCACGACCAGCTGCGCATGCTGGAGCGCGGTCCACTGAACACCGGCGGCTTCCCGAAGCCGTCGATACGGCACTGGATCGTCACGCCGATCGGGGAGAACGCCAAGGAGGTGTCCCGGCCGTCGGGCACGGACGTCGAGGCGTTCCAGATCAAGTCGCACGCCATACAGGACATCTGCAACAAGCAGCAGTTCGGCAGCGGTGACCGGCACTATCTGGGCGTGCAGTGGACCCTGTGGGACGGGCAGCTGGTCCTCACCATGCTGATCACGGTGACCGTGCTGCACGAGACGCTGCGCATCGAGGTGACCGGGCACGCGCTGGGTCCGGTGAACCCGCTGTTCCGCGCGAAGCCGGAGGCGCCGACCAAGGAGGTCGCCAAGTCCCTCAAGCCGTGGGAGACCCGCACGATCAAGCTGCCGCTGGTCCCGACCGACGAGGTGGTACGGCTCGCCGCGCGCGCCCCGCTGACCTGGTATCCGCCGCTGCTCAACTGGCTCGGTGGCTCCCTCGCCCTGCCCGAGCCCTTCGGCCTCCGGCACGCCTGGGCCGACCAGCCCTGGCGCCACCGCTTCATGGCCGACGACGCGCTGCGTGCGGCCACGCCGGTCCTGCGGGTGGTGCACTCGGCCGCGCTCAGGGTCCTGGAGGAGAACGGTGTGAACACCGAGAAGTTCGGCAACCGCTCGTCCGTCCTCAGCGGCCTGGTCCAGGATCCGACACCGCGCAAGGCAGACACGTACGACGCGTAGGGGTGCCCTCTCCCGAGGGCACCCGGGGGCCTACGCCGGCCAGGCCTCCGCCAGCATCTTCCGCGTGTCCGCCAGCAGCTGCGGCAGCACCTTCGTGTGGCCGACGACCGGCATGAAGTTCGTGTCGCCGCCCCAGCGCGGGACGATGTGCTGGTGCAGGTGGGCTGCGATGCCGGCGCCGGCCACCGTGCCCTGGTTCATGCCGATGTTGAAGCCATGGGCGCCGGAGGCGGTGCGCAGGGCGGTCATCGCCTGCTTGGTCAGCTCGGCCAGCTCGGCGGTCTCCGGCCCGGTCAGGTCGGTGTAGTCGGCCACGTGCCGGTACGGCACGGTCATCAGGTGGCCGCCGTTGTACGGGTAGAGGTTGAGCACGGCGTACACGTGCTCGCCGCGGCGGACGATCAGGCCGTCCTCGTCGGACTTGGCCGGGATGGAGCAGAAGGGGCAGCCGTCGCCGGCCCCCGGGCCGGTCGGCTTGTTCTCGCCCTGGATGTAGGCCATCCGGTGGGGCGTCCACAGGCGCTGGAACGCGTCCTGCGTCCCCACTCCGATCTGCTGCTCCGGCTCACTCGTCATGCAAGGCAGCATATGGCTTCGCCCGTTCGCGGCGTGTCGCCGGGGCGGCAGGAGGGCGGTCACCGGCCAAGCTTGGCCGGTGGACGACGACAGCCCCGAGGCCCGTTGGGGGCAGCGCACCGAGATTCCCCTCTTCGCGGCCTCACTGGTCTTCCTGGCGGCCTACGCGACCCGCGTCCTGGCGACCAGCGTGGCGCCCTTCTGGCGCGACCTGTGCGGCTTCGTGCTGCTGGCTCTCTGGGTGGCCTTCGCCGTGGACTACGTGGTGCGCTGGCGGCTCAGCGGGCAACGCTTCCTGCGCTTCGTCACCACGCATTTCCTGCTCACGATCGTGGTCGTCCTGCCGCTGTTGCGCCCGTTGCGGATCGTGCCGCTCTACGACGTCATCCAGCGCCGGCAGGGCGAGCCCCGGCTGTCCCTGTACGCCCGGGTGATCGCCTACGCGAGCCTGTCCACCCTGCTGCTCGGCTTCTCCGGTGCCCTCGCGACCTACCAGCAGGAACGCGGGGCGCCCGGCGCCACCATGAAGACGTTCGGGGACGCCGTGTGGTGGGCCGCATCGACCCTCACCACGGTCGGCTACGGCGACATCACCCCGGTGACCAGGCTCGGCCGGGTGATCGCGACCGGGATGATGGCCTGCGGAGTGGGCCTGCTCGGCGCGGTGACGGGTTCGTTCTCCTCGTGGCTGATGCAGACCTTCTACCGCGAGGGCGACGAAAGGCCCCCGGGGAAATGATCCCCGGGGCCCTCCAGGCTGTGCGGATCAGACCTGCGTCCGCTCCTCCACGACCTGCGCGATCTTGGCGATGGCCTCGTCGAACGGGATGCCGTTCTCCTGCGAGCCGTCGCGGTAGCGGAAGGACACCGAGCCGTTCGACATGTCCTCGTCGCCCGCGATGACCATGAAGGGCACCTTCTGCTTCTGGGCGTTGCGGATCTTCTTCTGCATACGGTCCGAGGAGGAGTCGACCTCGACGCGCAGGCCCTTCTTCCGGGCCGCCGCGGCGAACTTCTCCAGGTACTCGACGTGCCCGTCGCCGATCGGGATGCCGATCGCCTGGACGGGAGCGAGCCACGCCGGGAAGGCACCCGCGTAGTGCTCCAGGAGCACCGCGAAGAAGCGCTCGATCGAGCCGAAGAGGGCTCGGTGGATCATCACCGGGCGCTGCTTGGCGCCGTCCGGGCCGGTGTACTCCAGGTCGAAGCGCTCAGGCAGGTTGAAGTCGAGCTGGATGGTCGACATCTGCCAGGTGCGGCCGATCGCGTCCTTGGCCTGGACGGAGATCTTCGGGCCGTAGAAGGCGGCGCCGCCCGGGTCCGGGACCAGGGGCAGGCCCTGCTTCTCGGCGACCTGGCGCAGCGTCTCGGTCGCCTCCTCCCAGACCTCGTCGGAGCCGACGAACTTCTCCGGGTCCTTGGTGGACAGCTCCAGGTAGAAGTCGGTCAGGCCGTAGTCGCGCAGCAGGCCGAGGACGAAGGTGAGCGTCTTGTCCAGCTCCTCGGACATCTGCTCACGGGTGCAGTAGATGTGCGCGTCGTCCTGGGTGAAGCCGCGGGCGCGGGTCAGGCCGTGCACGACGCCCGACTTCTCGTACCGGTACACGGTCCCGAACTCGAAGAGGCGCAGCGGCAGTTCACGGTACGAGCGGCCGCGCGCGTCGAAGATCAGGTTGTGCATCGGGCAGTTCATGGGCTTGAGGTAGTAGTCCACGCCCTCGTCGAGCTGCATGGGCGGGTACATGCCCTCGGCGTACCAGTCCAGGTGGCCGGACGTCTCGAAGAGCTTCCCCTTCGTCGCGTGCGGGGTGTAGACGAACTCGTAGCCCTCTTCCTCGTGCCGGCGGCGCGAGTAGTCCTCCATCACGCGGCGGACGATGCCGCCCTTGGGGTGGAAGACGGCGAGGCCGGAGCCGATCTGCTCGGGGATCGAGAAGAGGTCCAGCTCGGAGCCGAGCTTGCGGTGGTCGCGCTTCTCGGCCTCGGCCAGGAAGTCCAGGTAGCCCTTCAGCTCGTCCTTGGAGGGCCAGGCGGTGCCGTAGATGCGCTGGAGCATCGGGTTCTTCTCGCTGCCGCGCCAGTAGGCGGCCGCGTTGCGCATCAGCTTGAACGCCGGGATGAGACGGGTCGAGGGCAGGTGGGGACCGCGGCAGAGGTCCTTCCAGCACAGCTCGCCGGTCTTGGCGTCCAGGTTGTCGTAGATCGTCAGCTCGCCGGCGCCGACCTCGACGTCCGCGCCGTCGTCGTGCGACGCCGAGCCCTTGAGGCCGATCAGCTCCAGCTTGTACGGCTCGTTCGCCAGCTCCTCGCGGGCGGCCTCGTCGGTGACGACGCGGCGGGAGAAGCGCTGCCCGCGCTTCTGGATCTCCTGCATCTTCTTCTCGACGGCCTTGAGATCCTCGGGCGTGAACGGCTTCTCGACGTCGAAGTCGTAGTAGAAGCCGTCCTTGACCGGCGGGCCGATGCCCAGCTTGGCCTCGGGGAACAGCTCCTGCACGGCCTGCGCCATGACGTGCGCGGTGGAGTGGCGCAGGATGTTCAGACCGTCCTCGGAGGAGATCTCGACGCCCTCGACCTCGTCACCGTCGGACAGCGCGTACGCGAGGTCCTTCAGCTCGCCGCCCACGCGCGCGGCGATGATCGACCGCTCGCCCGCGAAGAGGTCGGCGGCCGTAGTGCCCGTCGTCACCACGCGTTCTTCCCGCTCGGAATCGCGTTGGATGATCACACGGACGTCTGACACCGGTCTCTCCTGACTGAAGGTGGGGTGCGGCGCCATACCAGGAGCGCGCGCACAAGGGATCGTACCGACCCGACACCACCGACCGCGAAACGGTCACCCTCAGTCCTCGCCCCCGTACGCCTCCCCGCACGCCTCCTCGAAGAAGTCGAGGTTCTCCTGCAGGGACTTCATGAGCCGGTCCCGCTCGGCGTCGTCCACCTGCACAGGTACGACCCCGGAGGCGCCGGTGAGCCGGCGGAAGCCGCCCCGGCGCTCCAGGCGGCCGTGCACCCGCACCGGGAGGCCGACGAGGTGGGCGTGGCCGGCGATGCGGTAGTCCTCCTCGTCGAGGGTGACGCGGACGTGCGGGACCTCGGCGCCCGCGAGCACCCGCAGCCGTACGGTGCCCTCGCCGCGCGGCCCGGAGCGGCGCAGGCGGACCACCGTGCCGGTGATCCGGACCGGCACGGAGGGTTCCCCCTGCAGGTAGCGGGCGCCGGCCGCGTGCAGCACGGGCAGGTCGCCGGGTGAGAACTCGACGGGCTCGGCGGAGGCGGCGCATCCCTCGGGCACTCCGGCCCCGGGGGCCCAGGCGATGGCGATGCGCGCACCCTCGGTGCCGCGGACGAGTGTGGTCAGCGCCTCGGTCAGCTCGCGGCTGACGCCGGCCTCGACCGCGCCGTCGAAGGCGTCCATGCCGCCGGTGGCCCGCTGGTAGTCGATGGCTTCCCGGGCCGCGTACAGGGCCTGGTGGAGGCGGACGGCGAGCGAGCGGCCGGTGGGCACGGGCACGAAGGCGGTCAGCCGGTGGCCTTCGGCGGTGGGGCCGACGAGGACGTTCTCCAGGAGGGCGGCGGCGGGCCGGCGGTGCCGGGCACCGTAGTAGCCGGCCCGCGCGCGGGTGGCGAGCGCGGCCGCGAGGAGCATCTGGCGGGCCGCGGTGCGCAGTCGCTCGTCGACCGTCCAGGGGGAGGCGCCGGCGGGACCGCTCGGGGTGTCCCGCCACCAGCGGATCTCGTCGCTGGGCAGGGCGAGGGAGATCAGCACCTCGCGCGCGGCGGGGGTGTCGCTGCGGGCGAGGGCGTCGAGGGCCTCGCCGAGCAGGTCGTCGCTGTCGGGGAAGGCCCGGCTCTCCGGCACCAGCAGGCTGGTCGCACCGCCGCCCGGCCCGGGCGGGGTCCAGCGGCCGTAGCGCCCGGCCGCTCCCCCGCGCCGCTGCCAGCCGTGCCGGCGCAGCAGGGCGCCGAGCACGGCGGGGTCGACCTCGGCGGGGTCGGGCGGCTGGTTCCAGGCCAGGTCGTCGGGGTGCGGCCGGACCTGCCGGGCCGGCTCGTCGTACGGACGGATCCTCATGGCCTGCCTCCCGTCCCGACCCGCGTCATGATCTCGCACAGCGCACGGTCGTCGAAGATGCGCGAGGTCGGTATCCGCACGGTGGTCCGGTGCCGGCCGGTGACCGGGTGGCCGGCGAGGTTGACCCAGTAGCAGCAGTGCCTGAGGTCGAGCCGGTCGTGGCTGGCGCGCAGCCAGTCGTCCTGGGAACGCGGGACCAGCATGACGACCAGGATCTTGTGCACCGAGACGGGCGTGCGGGCGAGTTTGCGCAGGTGGTCGTTGTCGAGGGTGAAGGAGAAGAAGCGGCCCGGCGGGTTCGGCGGCACCTGGTAGGTGCACTTGAGCTGCACCTTGATGGTGACCTCGTCGTCGACGGTGTGTCCGGGTGCGCTGTGGCTGACGTGCCAGTCGATGCCGTTGTCCGGGAAGGGCTGGGACAGCGAGCAGCCCGCCGCGGCGGAGACCGCGTGCAGGTAGCCGACCTGCAGTGTCTCCATGCAGGCGGTGGTGGCGAGCGTGCCGCGAAGGGGGCCCGAGTGGTCGGGCAGCAGCCCGCCCTGCTCGGGCTGCGCTATGGCCATGACCAACAGCCTTCCAAGCCAAGAGTTTCCCCGTGCCGGGCCGCTGAACTGCAAAGACCCGTACTCCTGTTGTCTCCTCCCGGCGTACGGCGCAAACGGCCCGGGTATCACCAAACGGGCAGAAGACGGAACGTCATCTGCGCTGGGTGAACGAGGAGTTGGGTTCAGATGACGACCTGGTACGAGGGGCCGCTGGCGGCCTTCGACACGGAGACGACGGGCGTGGACGTCGAGACCGACCGGATCGTGT
Source organism: Streptomyces sp. Ag109_G2-15 (assembly GCF_900215565.1). NCBI lineage: Bacteria > Bacillati > Actinomycetota > Actinomycetes > Kitasatosporales > Streptomycetaceae > Streptomyces > Streptomyces sp. Ag109_G2-15. The sequence goes on along the minus strand of NZ_OCNI01000001.1, from coordinate 6,003,557 downwards.
CGGCCGCCGTCGTCGTCCAGGACGCGCCGGGTACCCGGCCCCGCATCACCCGTTGGCTGGTGAACCCGGGGGTGTCGGTGCCGGAGGCGGCGACGGCGGTGCACGGTCTGACGGACGAACACCTGCAGCACAACGGCCGCTGGCCGGCGCCGGTGATGTTCGAGATAGCCGAGCAGCTGGCCGAGCACGCGGCGATGGGCCGCCCGCTGGTGGTGATGAACGCGCCGTTCGATCTCACGCTGCTGGACCGGGAGTTGCGCCGGCACCGCGCTTCCTCGCTCGACCGCTGGTTCGAGGCGAGCACGCTGCATGTGCTGGATCCCCGGGTCCTGGACAAGCACCTGGACCGCTACCGCAAGGGCCGGCGCACGCTGACCGACCTGTGCGCGCACTACGGCGTGACGCTGGAGGGCGCGCACGACGCGGCGGCGGACGCGCTGGCCGCGCTGGACGTCGTACGTGCCGTGGGCCGCCGTTTCGCGACCCGGCTGGAGCGTCTGACCCCTGCCGAGCTGCACACGCTCCAGGCCACCTGGCACGCGGCGCAGGCCCGCGGTCTTCAGGCGTGGTTCGCGCGCAGCGGCTCGGAGGAGACGGTGAGCACGGACTGGCCGCTCAGGCCGGAGTTGCCCGCGGCGGCGTAGCCGCACGAAAAGAGCCGGTCCGCTGATGCGGACCGGCTCCTTCCCGGTGGGCGATACTGGGTTCGAACCAGTGACCTCTTCGGTGTGAACGAAGCGCTCTCCCACTGAGCTAATCGCCCGGGAACGCACTGAACAATACAGGCCCCTGCGGTGTTACTTCAAACCGCTTCCAGGTGGCGCAGCAGTCCGCGCCGCCCGGCCCGCATCATCAGCCGGTGGTTGGCGCGGAAGACGGGACGTCCCGGCACGGCCAGCCGTCTGAGCAGCGGCTTGGTGACGTCCACGACCTGGTCGTAGCGGGCCAGTGTGCCCGCGCCTTCGGCGGTGACCGTCCAGCGGGCCCAGCCCTCGATGTCTCCGGACACGGCGATCTCCAGGATGCCGGCGGCCGGGTCGTGGCGTGTCTCACGGGCGGTGAAGGTCATGGCGTACGGCAGCAGGGAGCGGATGGTGATGACGCCGGTGCCGTCGTCGAGCCGGGTCACCGCCCGTACCTGCGGCCACCAGTCGGGATAGCCCTCGGGCCGCTCCAGCACCGCGAACACGGCGGCCGGCGGGGCCGGCAGGGACCACAGGCTGCGGAAGCGGTAGTGGGTCCAGTCCATGGGCAGAGTCTGCCCTGGTGGGCGCGGTGATCTGAGTACGCGTACTCATGTGCCTCGCCGTGACGCGGACCACACTCGGGGGACGAGCGCCGCCGCCCGTGCGACGGCGCTCCCCCAGCGCGGTCAGCTCGGCATCTTGTCGCCGAGCAGGGCCAGGTTCTCGATGGCCGCGAGGCCGTACAGCGCCGTGTCGTTGGTCGACACCCAGCTCGCCTCGCTCCCTTCGACCAGGGTGGCCGGTCCGGTCAGCTTCTCGGTCTTCCACGGCGAGGACTCGGTGTAGCCGTCGGAGCTGTAGAACTTGGTCCAGGCCCGCTTGGCGAGGGCCGCGTCACCGGTCTGTACGGCGGCGTAGGCGTCCAGGCGCGAGTGGCCCTGGAAGAGCAGCAGGGTGCCGAAGTTGCTGCCGTAGCGGGCCGCCTGTTCGGCCTTGGTGGCGTTGAAGTAGCGGCAGTAGTCGAGGTAGGCGTCCTTGAACTTCGGCAGGTCGACCAGGTGGATCAGCTCGGCGCACAGCTCGTTGAGGCCGAAGACGGCGGAGAGGTGAGAGACCGCCACCGCCGGCTTGTCGGCGACGGCGAACCTGCCGGTGTCGATGTCGTACAGGCCGCTGCCCTGGACGAAGCCGTTGGGCTGGGCGGCGATGGTCTCCATGGTGGACAGGACCCGTGCCTTGGCCTTCTCCCACTGGGGGCCCTTGCGCTCCCACTCCGTCAGCCACGCCGACACCAGGCCGCTCCAGTCGGTGCCGAAGCCGATCGACAGGGCGTGCGGGTCGGGGGTGTACGGGTCGGTGCGGACCTTGCGCTGCGGGTCGAGGACGAGGAACGTCTCGTCGGAGTCGACGTTGGCCCGCATGAGGTCACCGACGCGTTCGTCGGCGGTGAGGAAGTAGTAGAAGCGCCGGTAGGTGGTGTTGGCGATGCGCTGCTGCTTGGCGCTGTCGGCGAAGTGCTGCACGCCGTGCCGGGTGCCGAGGCCCGCCCACTGGCCGAGGTGGTAGACGTCGACCTCGCCGGTGTGCCGGGTCATCGCCTCGGCGAAGCGGAAGATGTCGGAGCGGCCGCTTCTGAGGTACGCGTACCAGAGCCACAGGTCCGGCGACAGCTCGGAGTTGTCCCAGGCGTAGCCGCCGATGTCGTACCGCCACACGTGCCGGGCCGAGTCGTAGGTGTGCATGATGTCGCCGTAGTCCCAGAAGCCGTACCAACGGCGCATCTCCACCTGGTCCTTGTAGTAGGTGAAGAGAAAGTCGAGGTGGTCTTCGATCTTCGCCCTGGCGGCGGTGGAGCGGTCCGGCTCGGAGAACAGGCCGGGGCCGAAGACCTTGGCCTTGATGAGCTGCCTGGGCGGGGCGGCGAGCTGCGGCAGCGTGCGTACGGCCGTCACCTGGTCGGCGAGGGTCTCGGCCGCGGGCGTCGACTCGTTGGCCCAGAAGAGGAGTTCGGAGGTGCGGGCGATGCCGTACGGGGTGCCGAACTCCGGCTCGTAGTCCTCATAGGTGATGTTGAGGCCTTCGAGCTGCTTGGCGTAGGTGTCCTGGCCCATGCCGTCGTGGTAGAAGCGCAGGTCCATGGGCTGTGCCTCGGGCGACCAGAGCCACAGCGTGACGGTGGCCTCATCGGTGTGGGCGTCGCGGATGTCGAGCTGCGCGGGGAACTTCTCCCAGAAGTCCCTCAGGCCGAAGGAGAAGCCGCCGCTCGCGCCGCCTACGTAGCCGAAGCCGGAGGCCCGCCCGCCGCCGCCGGCGGTGATCCAGCCGTAGCCCTTCTTGGTGCGCTTGCGCAGGGTGAAGCCGTCGGCGGAGAGCTGGGAGAGGGTGTAGTCGCCCCAGTGCGGGATGTACTGCAGCCGGGTGGTGACGCGTTGGTCCCAGGTGGACGGGTCGGGCAGCTTCTGGCCCGCGTACTGGGCGGCCTGGACGGCGGCGCCCGGGTCGCGGCGCAGCCCGGTGATGCCCTGTACGGCCTCCCGCAGCAGGCCGGTGCCCTCGCCGCCGATGCGGATGTGCCGGTCGTAGGCCGCGTCCCGCATGGGCACGGCGAACCGTACGCCGAGCCCGCGGATGAAGTCGCCGCTCGCCTTGCCGGGCTCCAGCGTGCCGTCGTACGTGATGGTGTGCACCATGCGGAAGGAATCGGAACCGGCGTAGAAGTAGAGCCGGATCGAGAAGGGCAGCCAACTGCGGGCGCCCTTGCGGTGCTTGCCGTCGATGCGGACCACTGCGCGGACCGGGCCGTCCTGTTCGACGGTGACCTCGTCGATCGCGCCGTCGAAGCGCTCGGTCTTGACCGTGCCCTGGTCCTCGTCCTCGACCTCGGGCTGCCGGACGAGCACGAGCCGGCCGTTCCTGGCGATCTCGGTCGACCCCCGGGTGACCGACTTGATGAGGGTCGAGCCGTTCTTGCCGATCTTCACGGTGATGACACCGGTGGAGACGTCGATGGTGCCGCCGCTGCGGTCGACGGTGACCTTCTTGTCGGGGGCCTTGGGGGTGCCGGCCGTGAGGGTGAGCTTGCCGGAGCCCGAACCAACGGCGTGCGCCGTCCACTTGAGGGAGCCGTCGGGCCAGTAGGCGAGCGGCCAGGTCTGTACGGGGACGTCCTTGCCGTCGGCGTCCGTGAGCGCGAAGGTCTGGTCCTCCTGGTAGGTGCCCATCGGCCAGGGCACGCCGACGGTGGAGCCGGGCGCGGCGCCGAGGCCGCCGTCCTCCAGCCAGTCCAGGGTCACCGGGTCGGCGTCGCCTGCCGCGTCCACGGCCGCGGCCTGTGCGTCGTTCGCCCCCAGTGCCCAGCTGAACTGGGCGGCGGCTCCGGCGACGGCGGCGGCCTTGAGAAGGGACCTGCGGGGGATGGGGGACATGGCCTTTCCTTCCGTACGATGGCTGGTCAGGGGCATGACAGAGAGACGCGGCACCCAGGGCGCCGGCGTTGGTCGGGGGCACCGCAGGCTCAACGGCGCCGGTACCGCTCCTCCACGGCGACGGCCGCCGCCGCTATGGCCCCGAGCACGGGGACCGCCAGCGGTGCGATGAGCAGAGCGGAACAACAGGTCAGGACCGCTCCGCCGACGAGCAGGAAGGATCCGGTGGGGTCGAGGACCGTACGGCGGCCGGCGTCGGCGAGCAGGGCGCGCCAGCGGCTCCCCGGGGTCCACACGGCCGCCGCGCGCAGCCCGGCCACGGCGAGCCCCAGCAGCGCGAACAGACCCACGGCACCGACGAGCGGCCCGCCGGGCAGCCCGGCGCGCACGGCCTGGACGTCCACCCGGACGAGCGCCACCGCGATCCAGCCGCCGACCCCGACGGCCCAGCCGCCGCGCGACGCGCCCCGGAAGTCGGCCGCGAAATCCCGCCAGCCGCCCCCCTCGTGAGCCGTACGCCGGCGCAGATGCCGGGCGCCGGCGGCGAAGGCGGCCGGGTAGGTGACGACTCCGAGGGAGGCCACCGCGATCCACACACCGGTGAGCAGACACTCGGCGAAGACCCCGAACCGCTCGGCGAACACGGACTCCCTGCGTGGCTTCACGCGCGCTTCCGCCATGGTGCCCGCCTCAGCCCTTCAGTCCGGAGGTCGCCATGCCGTCGATCAGGTACCGCTGGAAGGCGAGGAAGAACAGCAGCACCGGCAGCAGCGCGACCAGGGACATGGCGATCATGCCGCCGTAGTTGGCGGCCACGCCGTCGGAGTCGCGGAACATCATCAGACCGAGGGAGACGGTGTACTTGCCGGGCTCGTTGAGGTAGATCAGCGGGCCCATGAAGTCGTTCCAGGCGTTGATGAAGGTGAAGATCGCGCTGGTGATCAGCGCGGGCCGGCACAGCGGCAGCACGATCGACCAGTAGATGCGCAGATGTCCGCAGCCGTCGAGCCGGGCGGCCTCGTCCAGCTCGCGGGGCAGGTTGCGCATGAACTGCACCATGAGGAAGACGAAGAAGGCCTCGGTGGCGAGGTACTTGCCGATCAGCAGCGGGGCGTAGCTGTTGATCCAGCCCAGCTTCTGGAACATCACGTACTGCGGGATGAGCAGCACGTGGTACGGCAGCAGCAGCGTGCCGATCATGAGCGAGAACAGCAGGTTGCGCCCGGCGAACCTGATGCGCGCGAAGGCGTACGCGGTCAGCGAGCAGGAGATCAGGACGCCCACTACGGCACCGAGCGCGTAGACGAGGGAGTTCTGGAAGAAGGTCCAGATCGAGATGTCGGCGATGCCGTCGGCGAGGCCCTTGAAGTTGCCGAGGATCGGGTGGGACGGGAACAGCGTGAGGCTGTTGATGATGTCCTTGCTCGGCTTGAACGAGGCCCCGATGACCCAGACGACCGGGTAGAGGATGACGGCGAGGATCAGCAGGGCGCCGAGATGCCAGGCGAGGGAGCCGCCGCGCCTGCGGCCCACTCCCGAGGCCTTCGTGGTGATCGCGCTCATCGGGCGTCCTCCTCGTAGTGCACCCACTTCTTCTGGGACCAGAAGAGGACGGCCGTCACCAGGGCCACGGCGAGCAGCAGCATCCAGGCCATGGCGGAGGCGAAGCCCATCTGGGAGTTCTTGAAGCCCTGCTGGTACAGGTAGCAGGTGTAGACGAGCGTGGCGTCGGCCGGTCCGCAGTAGGTGTTGGAGACGACGTACGCGGAGCCGAAGATCTGGAAGGAGTGGATGGTCTCCAGGAGCACGTTGAAGAACAGCACCGGGGAGATCATCGGCAGGGTGATGTTCCAGAACCTCCGGAAGGGTCCCGCGCCGTCCATCTCGGCGGCCTCGTACAGCTCCCGGGGCACCTGCTTGAGCCCGGCCAGGAAGATGACCATGGGCGCCCCGAACTGCCAGACGGTCAGCGCGACCAGGCAGTACAGCACCCAGTCGGCGTTGCCGACCCAGCCGCCGACGTGGAAGCCGAGGAAGGTCTGGGTACGGTCCACGATCGCGTCGTCGGAGAAGAGCGAACGCCAGACGAACCCGATGGAGACGCTCGCGCCGATGAGCGAGGGAGCGTAGAAGGCGGCCCGGTAGAAGGCCTGGCCGCGGCGGCTCTGCGCGAGGAGCAGGGCGACACCGAGGGCGAGCAGCAGTTTCAGCGGGGTGCCGATGACGACGTACTTGGCGGTCACCTCGACGGACTTCTGCCAGCGCGGGTCGTCGAACATCTTGGTGAAGTTGTCGAACCCGACCCACTTCGGGGTGTTGAAGAGGTTGTAGTCGGTGAACGCGAAGTACAGCGAGGCCACCATCGGGCCCGCGGTCAGCAGCAGGAAGCCGGCGATCCACGGGGACATGAAGAGATAGCCGGCGAGGTTCTCCCGGCGGCGGCCCGGCCGCCCCGCGGTGGCGCGGGCGGCCGGGCGTGCCGTGCGGGAGGCGGGCACGGAGTCCTTGACGAGCGTCACGGCACGTCCCATCAGGCCTGGAAGGCGGCCTCGGACTCGGTGAAGAACTGCTTCACCGCGTCCGCGACCTTGGTCTTGCCCTGCCCGAGGTCGCCGCCGAGGCGCAGGAAGGCGGCCTCGATGGTGTCGGCACCGGACGGGTGCGGGGTGATCGTGCCGAGGACGCCGGACTTGGCGGTGTCCTCCTCGTACTGCGCGATCTCCTTGTTCACCGTGTCGGTCGGCCTGAACGCCTCGTACTGCTCGGTGCTCGCGAGGATGCCGCGGTCGTAGCCCATGATCCTGCCGACCTCGGGGTCGTGGACCATGAAGTTGATGAACTGGGCGACTTCCTTGGGGTGGGAGGTGCGGGCGGAGGCGCTGAGCATCAGGGAGGCGAGGTACTGGCCGGTGTTCTTGCCGTCGGTGGTGGGGATCGGGGCGAGGCCGTAGGTGCTGTCGCCCTCCGCGGAGTAGCGGACGGTGAAGTTGTCCCAGGTGAACTCCGAGGCGCCGTGACCGGCGGAGAGGGAGGACTTGGGCATGTCCTGCTGGACGACCTTCGGGTCGGTGACGATGCCGGCCTTGATGCGGTTGTAGCCGTCCGTCCACCACTCCGTCAGGTCGGCCTTGTCGAAACCGAGTCCGTCCTTGGTGAAGAAGGCCTTGCCGTTCTGGCGGAGGTAGAGGTCGTACAGGTACATGATGGCGAAGTAACCGGTGTCGCCGGCGATCTTCGTCTTGTCGTGGATGGTCTTCAGGGCCTTGAAGTACTCGTCCCAGGTCCAGCCCTGCTGCGGCTCGACGCCCGCCTTCTGGAAGAGCTTCTTGTCGATGACGAGCGCCATGGTGTTGGAACCGACGGGAACGCCGAGCTGCTTGCCGTCGACCTCGCCGACCTTCGTGACACCCGCGCGGAAGTGATCCAGGCTCAGATTGCCTGCCTGCACCTGGGACTTGAGGTCGAGAAGAATTCCGCGCTTGTCGTACTTCCGAAGAAATGTGACGGCGTTCTGGAAAACGTCCGGGGGATTTCCGCCGGCCGCCTGCGTCTGGAACTTCTCCCAGAACGATTGATACGTCTGAAAGTCGGTCTTGACCTTGATCTTCGGGTACTTCTTCTCGAAGAGCGCGATCGTCTGGTTGATCTTCTTGGCCCGCTCCTCGGCACCCCACCACGAGTAACGGATCGTCACCGTCCCGTTCCCGGAACCGCTTTCGCCGCCACAGCCGGTCGTCGCCGCGAGCCCGAGTGCGGCAGCGGAGGCCCCGGCCGCCTTCAGGATCGTACGCCTCTCAAGATTCTTGCTGGTTCCCACGGTCGGGCCCCTCCCCGCAGCGTCGTCGCCGCCGTCATGAATCGTTTCAAGTAAGCGCTTGCTGGCACAAGTTACGGAGGGGCCGGAGGTGCGTCAATGATTCGGACAGGATTTTCTTCGCGGCGGGGGGCGGGGCGTGGGGCCTCCGACCGGGGCACCGGGGCGGGTGTGGAGGGTGACTGTGCAGGTGAGGGGGGTCGGTGCGGGGCGGGTGGGGAAGCGGGGCGGGCGGTCGGAGGGCGGGTGGTTTCCGGGGGGCCTGCTGGACGAAGGGGGCACAGTCGTCGAGGGCGTGCGGGCGCCGGCAAGGGACAGCCGGGTGGCCGGAAACGCGTCGGTCGGGGCGGTCGCGCCGGTCACCTCAGGCCTCGTCGGTCGCGTCGGTCGCGTCGGCCTCGTCGGCCTCGTCGGTCGCGTCCGTCGCCTCGGTCGGCCGGGGAGGCATCGAGAGCACCGCACGCAACCGGCGAGTCCGCGTGCCGCTCGATCGGGATGAAGGCGGGATCCGACGCACGGCCCGGCCCGGCGGCAGAGCGAGATGATCCACCGGACGGCGCAACGCCCACGGTGACTTTTACCGGCTCGGCAGCACGGCGGGCCGGGCGGGGGCGGTCACCGGCGCACACACGACGACGGCCCACCTGCTGTTCGCAGGTGGGCCGTCGGTTCCGGGTGGGCGATACTGGGTTCGAACCAGTGACCTCTTCGGTGTGAACGAAGCGCTCTCCCACTGAGCTAATCGCCCGGGCGCAGGAAGAACATTACCCCATGTCAGGGGGTGCCTCCGACCACGCCCGGGTCCGTGATCACTGGTCCTTGATCTTCCACGGCATCACGATGCCGAACTTCCACAGGTAGACCCCGACGAGCACGCCCACGATCACCAAGCCGATCACCGTCAGCGTGATGTTCCGGCGGCGCACCCTGGGGTCGAGGGCCTTCTGGGCCGCCTCGGTGACCTTGCGTTTCGTCCAGCGCAGCACGAGCTGGGCCCAGACGAACTCGGTCGCCCAGATCGCCATGCCCCCGAAGATCACCACCCAGCCCGGGCCGGGCAGCGGAAGCATGATGATGCCCGCCACGACGACCGCGAGGCCGACCACGAAGATGCCGACCTGCCAGCTCAGATGCAGGACCCGGCGGGCCTTGACGAAGGCCGGCGCCCGGGAGCCGAGCCCCTGCTCGGACTGCTCCGGGCCCGCTGTCGTGTCCGCCTTGCTTGCCTTGTCCGCGTTGTCCGCCGCCATGGCGACCTCACCCGGCTCGTCACTCCCCGTATTCATACAGACAAACCCTACCGGAGTGAATCCAGTCACCGGAATGGTCGTAGATCTCGTACGAGTTCTCGGCCGGAAGAGTTACGTAAACACACGCAAAACCCTCAGAGGGGTTTACAACGGCACCGTAGGTGGCATGTCGATTTCGCCGACGTGCGAATCCCCGAGCGCACACTGAGCGAAAGGCCCTGGCGCTTATGAACACCACGGTCAGCTGCGAGCTGCACCTGCGCCTCGTTGTGTCGAGCGAGTCCTCCCTGCCTGTCCCCGCAGGCCTGCGGTACGACACGGCCGACCCCTACGCCGTGCACGCCACCTTCCACACCGGAGCCGAGGAGACCGTCGAGTGGGTGTTCGCCCGCGACCTCCTCGCCGAGGGGCTTCACCGGCCCACCGGCACCGGCGACGTCCGCGTCTGGCCGTCCCGCAGTCACGGTCAGGGCGTCGTCTGCATCGCCCTGAGCTCCCCGGAGGGGGAGGCCCTGCTGGAAGCCCCGGCGCGGGCCCTGGAGTCGTTCCTGAAGCGAACCGACGCCGCCGTGCCACCCGGCACGGAACACCGGCACTTCGATCTGGATCAGGAGCTCTCGCACATCCTGGCGGAGAGCTAGGCCGCGGCCCCTCGAAGCCGCCCGGCGCCGTCCACTCGGGGAGACGGCTCGGGCCAAGACAACCGCATACGGCACAGACCCGCGCCGTCACCGTGAGTGTTCACGGGGCGGCGTCGGCCTGTTTTCCGGCCACATCCCGGCATATCGTGCAAGCACCGGACGGGCTCGGGAACCGCCGAGGGCACGGAGGCGTTCTACCGGGCAATCGCCGGTGGGCGGCACCCCGGTGCGCTGGGCACGGTTGTCGCTACCATCGGCCAGCATCGGCGGGCGCCCGCCCGACATCCAGGCCAGGGAGCGAAACGTGCTGATCACCCACGACACCCGGTGCGCCCTCGACACCGTGGTGGATCTGGTGAACACCGCGCCGGAGGACGACACGGCGGCGGACGGGCTGCCGGATGTCGCGGCTCTCGCTGATTTCGTGCGCGGCCACGCGATCAGCGATGTCGGGGTGCTGTCGGAGTTCGACCTGTCGGCGGTCCGCAAGGTCCGGGGCCGGTTCGCGGGGATCTTCGCCGCCCCGGACGCCCGGTCCGCCGCGGGGATGATCAACGAGCTGGTCGCCGCGGCCGGCACCACGCCGCGTCTGACGGACCACGACGACTACGACTGGCATGTGCACTACTTCGCCCCGGGCGCGTCCGTGGCGGACCACCTGGCGGCCGACTGCGGGATGGCGCTCGCCTTCTTCGTGGTGGCCGGGGAGCAGGAACGGCTGCGGCGCTGCGAGGCGCCGGACTGCCGGCGGGCCTTCGTGGATCTCTCCCGCAACCGCTCGCGCCGCTACTGCGACAGCCGCACCTGCGGGAACCGGCTGCATGTGGCCGCCTACCGGGCCCGGCGCAAGGAGGCGACGGGCTGATCCCCGGGGACACTCCAGGTCGACGCCGGTCCCGGCGGGTGACGCCGGGACGGACGTGTACGGCTCACAGCAACAGCAGGTCGTGCAGCGCAGCCATGAGGAGCAGACACCCGATCACCGCAAGGAAGATCATCAGCGGTGGCTGGGATAGGGCGAAGAGGCATCCGCGCGGCTCGTCCTTCGGCGGCGCGGCCTCGCTCTGTCTCGTGTCCAGCATCTCTCGGTGATGATGACCCAGGGGGTGCCCCGTTGGCGATCACCACACCCTCGGAGTGCGGTACTGCACCGATTTCCGTACCGGCCCGTTCGACTTGCTTCCGGTTGTGAACGGTTTCAGGTCATATGCCGTGCTTCTTGAGGATGGCCTCGATGTCGCTGAAGTCGTCGCCGGAGGTGGTGGAACGCGGGGCGCTCGCGGGCGGGGCGGCAGGCCGGGTCGCCGGGCCCAGCGAGGGGGCCGAGGCCGCCGGGGCCACCGCGTCACGTCCGGCGGCCCGCGCCGCCTTGCGCTCCGCACGGGTCCCCCCGCGCCTGCGCTCCACGGCCCGTGTCGTCGCGAACAGCGCCCAGGCCACGCCCAGCACACCGAAGCCGGCCCAGGCCGTCGGGCTCAAGGCCGTGTCGGCCAGCCAGCCGACGACACCCGTCATCACCAGGCCCAACGGGACGAGCGCGTAGGCGGCGATGCGGGTGGCCGCCAGGAAACGCTTGCGGTAGGCGGTGACCGCGGCGACGCCCAGGCCGGCCGCGGAGACGGCGGAACACACGGTCTCGGCAATCATCCGGTCCTCCTGGCGGTCTCGGCGGCGCGCGAGGTGCGCTTCGTCCCTTCCATCCTGCACCGCCCGGTCCTCGCGATGCCATGCTCCGGCCCGACATCAGGGAGATCTCCGGGTCGTCTCCTCCCGAGGTGCCGCTGGACGCCGTACCGTCCCGATTCGGCCCCAGGGGTCCCGCCTGGAAGACTGGTGCGCATGAGCGACTCCTCCCCCGCACGCGCCGAAGCCCTCGTCCTCGACGTCTGGTGCGAACTCCAGTGCCCCGACTGCCGCAGCGCCCTGGACGACCTCCGTGCCCTGCGCGCCCGCTACGGCGACCGGCTGGAGCTGCGGCTGCGGCACTTCCCGCTGGAGAAGCACAAGCACGCCTTCGCCGCCGCCCAGGCCGCCGAGGAGGCGCTGGAGCAGGGGCAGGGCTGGCCCTACGTCGAGGCGGTCCTCGGCCGGGTCGAGGAGCTGGACCGTGCGGGAGAACCCTTCCTGGTCGAGGTCGCCCGTGAACTCGGGCTGGACGCCGAGGAGTTCGACACCGCGCTCATCGACGGGCGGCACATCCTGATCGTCGACGCCGACCAGGCCGAGGGCAAGGCGATCGGCGTCACCGGCACACCGACCTATGTCATCGGCGGCGAGCGCCTCGACGGCGGCAAGAGCCAGGAGGGGCTGCGCGAGCGCATCGAGGAGGTCGCGGACCGGCTGCTGGCCGGGCCGCAGGCCTGACCGGCCGCTACAGCAGGTCCTTGTAGAGGGAGTACCGCGTCGTCTCGTAACCGAGCGACTCGTACAGCCGCTCGGCCGGGGTGTTGCCGGCGAAGACGTTGAGGCCGAGGACGCGGCGGCCGGCGTCGATCGCCTGCCGCTCCGCCAGCAGCATGAGCGTACGGCCGTGACCTCGGCCGCGGTGGGCCCCATCGGCCTCCACGTCGAAGACGTAGGCCTTGTCGTCCTGCAGGGACACCCACAGCGTGCCGACCCGCACGCCCTCGTGTTCGACCACGCTGAACAGCATGTTCTCGGTGGCGCGCCCGCGCGGCAGCAGCGTCTCGTGGTCGTGGCGCGACTTGGCGTACGCCTCGGCCTCGGGCACGCCCCGCTCGATCCAGACGCGTGCGTAGGCCTCCGACTCGTACGCGAGCCACGCCTCGTACTCGGCCTCGTCCATGGGGTGCGCCAGGCTGCCGGCGGGCAGTTCGGGCGGGACCTCGCCGAGCGGCTTCTCCATGCCGCGGCTGCGGTGGACGTAGCCGAGCGCGTCGAAGAGCCGCAGCGCGGGGCCGGCGTCGCCGGGGACGCTCGTCTCGATCTGCCGGCAGCCCCAGCTGCGGGCCACCTCCTCGGCGGCGAGCACGGCCACCGTGCCCCGGCCGCGGCGGCGGTCCTGCTCTTCGATGCGCAGGTCCCGTATCTGGGCCATCGCATCACCGAAGGCGAGCGAGGTGCCGAGATGCATCGAGCCGACGGGCCGGCTGTTGACGCACACCTGGTAGCGGCGTGAGCGCGTCCCGTCGGCGTTGCGCTGGAGCGGCTCGGTCGGCCGCAGGGTCGTCGTCATCACGGGTGTTCTACCCGCTCCGGAGCCCCGGGTCAGCCGAATTTCCCGCGTCTGTCAGGGATCCAGGTCCTCCCCGGCCCGGTCCTCGAAGATGCGCATGGCCTTCGCGGTGACCGGGCCCGGCGCAGCGGTCAGTTCCCGGTCGTCGATACGGTGCACGGCCTGGACGTCCCGCAGGGTGGAGGTGAGGAAGACCTCGTCGGCCCGCTCCAGCACGTCCAGCGGCAGGTCGGTCTCCTTGGCACCGGTCCACTCGACGGCGAGGGCGCGGGTGATGCCGGGCAGGCAGCCGGAGGCGATCGGCGGGGTGTGGATCTCGCCGTCCAGGACCACGAAGACGTTCGACCCGGTGCCCTCGCAGAGCTGTCCGACCGTGTTGCCGAACAGCGCCTCGGAGGCGCCGCGTTGGTGGGCGCGGGAGAGGGCGACGACGTTCTCGGCGTACGAGGTGGTCTTCAGGCCGGTGAGGGCGCCGCGCTCGTTGCGGGTCCAGGGGACGGTGATCACGGCGGTGGCGTCGGGGCGTCGCGCGGTCTCGCCGAGCGCGACCACCAGGGTCGGGCCGTGCTCGCCGCGGTCGGAGCCGAGCGGTCCGTGGCCGCCGGTGTAGGTGATGCGCAGCCGGCCCAGCGGCATCGGGTTGGCCTCCAGGACGGCCGCGCAGGCGCGGCGGACCTCGGCGTGGTCGGGGTCGGGCAGACCCAGGCCGCGGGCCGAGCGGGTCAGCCGGTCGAGGTGCCGGGTGAGCGCGAACGGCTGCCCGTCGACCGCCTTCACCGTCTCGAAGATGCCGTCGCCGACGGTCAGCCCGTGGTCGAAGACGGAGACCCGGGCCGACTCCATGTCCTGCAGCCCGCCGTCCAGCCAGATCCTCATGTCAGAGCCCCTCCGCTCTCCTCGTACGTCCCCGACGCTACCGCGAGCAGCCGCGACGCCTTCAGCTCGGTCTCGCGCCACTCCCCCTCGGGATCGGATCCCCAGGTGATGCCGGCACCGGTGCCGAAGCGGAGCATCCCGGCGCTCCGGTCGATCCAGAACGTCCGGATGCCCACGGCCAGCTCGCCGACGCCCCGGTCGGCGTCGACCCAGCCGATGCCGCCGCAGTACGGACCACGGGGTGCCGTCTCCAGCGCCTCGATGATCCTGAGGGCGCTCGACTTGGGGGCGCCGGTGACCGAGCCGGGCGGGAAGGCCGCGGCGAGGAGGGCGGGCCAGCCTGCGCCGTCGCGCAGCTCGCCGCGGACGGTGGAGACCAGGTGGACCAGGCCGGGGTGCTTCTCCACGGCGCACAGGTCGGGGACGGTCACACTGCCGGTGGCGCAGACGCGCCCGATGTCGTTGCGGACCAGGTCCACGATCATCACGTTCTCGGCGTAGTCCTTCTCCAGGAGGTCCGCCTCGGTCCGCCCGGTGCCCTTGATGGGGCCGGACTCGACCGTGCGGCCGTCCCGGCGCAGGAACAGCTCGGGCGAGGCGGTGGCGATCTCCACGCCGTGCTCCGGCAGCCGGATCGTGCCCGCGTACGGCGCCGGGTTGCCACGGGCCAGCAGGGCGGTCAGGGCGTCCACGTCGGCGTCGGGGGCGACCGGCGCGCTGAGCACCCGGCAGAGGTTGGCCTGGTAGACCTCGCCGGCCGCGATGTGCTCGCGGATCCGGCCGACGGCCGCCGTGTAGGCGGTGTGGTCCAGGGAGGTGGTCCAGTCCCCCACGGCAGGGCCGTGCCAGCCGCCCGGTACCGGGGCGGGCACCGGCTCCTCCCGTACGTGCGCGAAGCGGGCGCAGGTCAGCCGGCCCTCGAAGTCGGCGCAGACGGCCCAGAAGCCGGTGGAGTCCAGGGCGGCGGGATCGTCGGTGACGTCGAGGAGGCCGGTGGCGAGGCGGTCGCCGAAGCGGGCGAGAGGAGGGAGGCCGGAAGGGAGGTCGAGCACGTGGTCGAGTCTAGGGCGGGTGGCCGAAAGGTGGCCCGGGCATGTCCCCTCGGGGGCGCTGACCACGGCGTCCATCGGGTGCAGCGCAGCACGCTGCGCAAACGCGTTTTTGTACTGGCCCGGGAATCCGCTAGAGTTCAACACGTCGCCGGGACGCGGAAGCGGACCGAAACGACAAGCGGACGTAGCTCAGTTGGTAGAGCGCAACCTTGCCAAGGTTGAGGTCGCGAGTTCGAGCCTCGTCGTCCGCTCGAAGGAAGAAGGGGTCATCCCGATCCCCTACACTCCTGGTGGAGTGGCCGAGAGGCGAGGCAACGGCCTGCAAAGCCGTCTACACGGGTTCAAATCCCGTCTCCACCTCCAAGGACGATTAGCTCAGCGGGAGAGCGCTTCCCTGACACGGAAGAGGTCACTGGTTCAATCCCAGTATCGTCCACTGGATCTTCTCGTAAGATCCACGGGTCTTCTCGAAGATCCCACCCGCGCGATTAGCTCAGCGGGAGAGCGCTTCCCTGACACGGAAGAGGTCACTGGTTCAATCCCAGTATCGCGCACTGTCTGTGATCCACGCGTCACAGTCCGCGGACGATTAGCTCAGCGGGAGAGCGCTTCCCTGACACGGAAGAGGTCACTGGTTCAATCCCAGTATCGTCCACACAGCAAAGAGCCCCCGGCCGTCTCGTACGGCCGGGGGCTTCTTCGTGTGCTCGGCTTTCCTGGCCTCAGCTGGAGAACAGCATGTGGCCGAAGCTCTTGTGGCGGTGGTGGCCGCCGTGGCCGCCGTAGTGACCACCGCCGTGGCCGCCGCCGTGCGGGGCGCCCCAGGCGGGGGCGGGCGGGGCCGGGTACGCCTGCGGAGCGGCGGGCGGGGCCGGCGGGACGGGCTTGGCCCACTGGGACTCCAGCTGGGTCAGCGCCTCCAGCTCGCCGTAGTCGAGGAAGATGCCGCGGCAGCCGCTGCACTGCTCGATCTGGACGCCGTTGCGGTTGTAGGTGTGCATCGGCGCATGGCACTTCGGACACTGCATGGTCGGCTCAACTCCTCGCCGGTTGGTCCTGCTTCGTGTTTCCCCAGGACAGACTCCGTCCGGCCCCGGTCGGTTGCACCTTACGCCGGGAATCCGTGCGTCAACTGGTGGGGTACGGGGTTCATTCGGGCACAGGCGTCCACCAGGGCCTGTTCCACCTCGTCCAGCGGGCGGTCTGCCGCGAGCGCCTTGGTGAGCGCGCGGGCCGCGGTCTGCACGGTGAGGGCGCGGGCCGGGACGTCCAGCGCGGGCCAGGGGTCGCCGTCGGCGGGTACGGCGGGGCCGCCGGCCTCGCGGTAGGCGGTCAGGAAGCGGGTCCACTCGTCGGGCGGGAGGAGTCCGCAGGCGTACCAGGCGGCAGGGCGGGCGAGGTCCCAGGCGGGGACGCCGACGCCGAGGTCGTCCACGTCTATCAGCCGCCAGGGGCCGTCGGGCGCGGGATGGCGGACGAGCTGGCCGAGGTGGAGGTCGCCGTGGCAGAGGGCCGGGGTGCCGGGCATGGGGGCCTCGGCGCGGGCCCAGGCGGGGAGGGCGTGCCAGGCCCGCAGGACGGGGGGTGCGGCTGAATGGGGCGCCGCGTCCAGGGCCGTACGCAGGCGGTGGACGGCGTGGGCTGCTTTGGCGGGGCCGCGCATCGGGGGCAGGGGGTGGTCGGGAGGGGGCGTCCGGTGCAGCCGGGCGAGGAGGGTGGCGGCGGCTTCCCAGGGGGCGGCGTCCGGGTCGTCCGGGTCCACGGGGGCGCCGTAGGGCCAGAAGGTCACCAGGCGGTGGTGCAGGGGGGCCGGGACGGGGGTGAGCGGGGCGAGGAGGATGTCCGGGAGGCGGGCTGCCGCGGCGAGGCGGAGGGTCAGCTCGGCGGGGTCGGTGTCCGGGGCGTGGGCCTTGGCGACGGTGTCGGCGTGGCGTACGACGGTGGCGTCGGGGCGGTCTGCGAGGGGGGTGTTGGCGCAGGTGCAGGTGGCTCCGCCGGTTTGGGGGTGGGCGGTGGCTGTGAGTTTTGCGGTGAGAGCGGTGAGTAGGTTCACGGGGGCCTCGGTGGGTGGGGGTCGGGGTGAGCGTACGCGCGGCGTGCGGTGGTGGGGGTTCCGGGGCTTGGCGGGGCTGTGCTGGGGCCCGGTGCTGGGGCTGGGCGGGGCTGCATTGGTGCCCGGTACTGGGGCTGGGCGGGGGTTGGGTCGCTTGCCGGCGCTTGCGGGGTGCCGCTGCGCCCACCCGTGCCGCCCCAAGCGGCACGACTGCCCGCAGCTGAGCAGGCACGACGGCCGCTGCCGGGTGGGCGCCGACCCAGCAGCACGACTACCCGCAGCTCAGCAGGCACGACGGCCGCTGCCAGGTGGGCGCCGACCCAGCAGCACGACTACCCGCAGCTCAGCAGGCACGACGGCCGCTGCCAGGTGGGCGCCGACCCAGCAGCACGACTACCCGCAGCTCAGCAGGCACGACGGCCGCTGCCAGGTGGGCGCCGACCCAGCAGCACGACTACCCGCAGCTCAGCAGGCACGACGGCCGCTGCCAGGTGGGCGCCGACCCAGCAGCACGACTACCCGCAGCTCAGCAGGCACGACGGCCGCTGCCAGGTGGGCGCCGACCCAGCAGCACGACTACCCGCAGCTCAGCAGGCACGACGGCCGCTGCCAGGTGGGCGCCGGTCCAGCGGCACGACTGCCCGCAGCAATGTGGGTGCGGCGGTGCTGATGGCCGCAGCTACGCGGGCGTGACGGTCGGCGGGGCTGCAACTCCCTAGGGGCGCGGGGAACTGCGCGACCTGCCCCCACCGGCCCGCAGACGAGTGCGGCGCGGAGCCTCCTCGGCCCCGAAACGGCGTGATGCCGGCGCAGCGAGGAGCGTCCTCGGCCCCCGAAACGGCGTAATGCCGGCGCAGCTCCCCAGCTGCGCCGGCATTTGTGCCGTCCGCCGCACCCCCGTCCCCACGGGGTTTCATGGATGGATGTCCCCGCCCGGACCGCTCTTCCGGGCCTGGGGTCGCCGCTCAGCGCCCCAGCATCGCACCCACGGACGACGCCTGTGTGGCCACTGTCTCCCAGCCGTCGAAGACGATGAGGAGCAGCGCCGCCAGAGGAAGGGCCATGAGCGTCGCCACCAGGGGGTGGCGGCGGCCCGTCCGGCGAGGAGCGAACGTCGTGCGTCGCGGTGCCGGGTGGGCCATGGTCCCTCTCCTGACCGTCTCGGTTGTTGTTGGCAGCGGCGGGTGCCTGACCTCGGGGGACGAGTGCTGCACCCGCCGCTTGACCTCAAATCTAGGCGCGCGGCCCTCGGCGGGCGTCATGCCTTCGTACCGAATCGCGGGCCTCCCGGAGGATGAGCCACGACCTGCGGAGTACTCCCCTGGGTGGAGACGGGGACCTAGGTCTCGGGGTCTTCCCGGAGGGGACGCCCGCCGTGTCCTGCCATTTCCGGACCGTCCGACGGGTGGCACGAGTGACTTCGATCACTTCGCGTGGGGTGAGGGGGTGCGGTGCGTCCGGGCGGCGGTCGGTCCGGGGTGGCGGGCGGGCGGCCGTCCGCGGTGCTCTTCCGGAGGGCGCTGCTCCCTGACCACGGTCACCCTGGCCGGGGCCAACCTCCCTGCCGTGTCCGCATGTTGACGTCACAGGCACCCCAAAGGCACCGCAGGGAGCGGCTTCCTGACCGCGTTTCACCTCGTGCTCCCGCCGCGCACAATCCATCCGCCCCAGAGGGCGCGGCCTCTGCGCGCAGGCGGCTGTGGAAACGTAAGCTGTGCCACGTCACAGGGACCGGGCAGCGGGGATGAACATGGCGATGATGCGCCTGAGGCGCGAGGACCCGCGCGTCGTCGGCTCGTTCAGGCTTCACCGACGGCTCGGCGCGGGCGGAATGGGCGTGGTCTACCTCGGCTCCGACAAGAAGGGGCAGCGGGTCGCGCTGAAGGTGATCCGGCCCGATCTGGCGGAGGACCAGGAGTTCCGGTCCCGGTTCGCCCGTGAGGTCTCGGCGGCCCGGCGCATCAGGGGCGGCTGCACCGCACGGCTGGTGGCGGCGGACCTGGAGGCGGAGCGGCCGTGGTTCGCGACGCAGTACGTGCCCGGGCCCTCCCTGCACGACAAGGTCGCCGACGAGGGCCCGCTCCTCGCGGCCGAGACGGCGGCGGTCGGCGCGGCCCTGTCCGAGGGACTCGTCGCCGTGCACGAGGCAGGTGTCGTCCACCGGGACCTGAAGCCCTCCAACATTCTGCTGTCCCCCAAGGGGCCGCGGATCATCGACTTCGGCATCGCCTGGGCCACCGGTGCCTCCACGCTCACCCACGTCGGCACCGCGGTCGGCTCCCCCGGCTTCCTCGCTCCCGAGCAGGTGCGCGGCGCGGCCGTGACCCCGGCGACGGACGTCTTCTCGCTCGGCGCGACCCTGGCCTACGCCTCGACCGGCGACTCGCCCTTCGGGCAGGGCAGTTCCGAGGTGATGCTGTACCGCGTGGTGCACGAGGAGCCGCAGCTGCACGGCGTTCCGGACGCCCTCGCCCCCCTGGTGCGAGCCTGTCTGGCCAAGGATCCCGACGACCGGCCCAGCACCCTCCAACTGTCGCTGCGGCTCAAGGAGATCGCCGCCCGCGAGGCCCAGGGCCTGGCCGACGTACGGCCCCCCGCACCACGCGCCGCGGAGGCGGACCGGCCCACCGGACGGCTCGTGGACACCTATCCCGAGCAGCAGCGCACCCAGCGGCGCACCGCCCCCGGCACCCCGGTGCCGCGCGCCGGCACGCCCTCCCGGAGCGGTACCTCTCGGGGCGGCAGCGCCTCGCGCGGCGGGGGCGTCGCCTCCCGGCCGGGCACCGCCCGTCCCACCCCGGCCCCCCGCGCCGGCGGCCCGCGCTCCGGCAGCGGGAACCGGCCCGGTCCGCGCAGCGGTACCGGGCGTCCGGCGCCGCGCGCGACGGGGACCGGCCGCCGCCCGGCCAACCCCCGGCTGCTGCGTCAGCGGCTGTTCGTGTTCGTGGTGGTGACGCTGCTGGTGGCGCTCGGCATCGCGGTGGCGCAGGGCTGTCAGGGCCCGGCGCGCGGGCTCGGCGACGACCGGCGGCAGGAGCACGTACAGCCGAGCCTCAAGCCGCTGGACGACGGGAAGCTGATGTCGCAGCGGTACGAGTCGACGTTCGAGTCCGACGCCGGGTCCAGCTCCGGGAACTGACCTCCCCGGGACCGGCTCAGGCGCCCGGCCGTCCCGAGGCCACCGCGTAGAAGGCCACCGCGGCCGCCGCGCCCACGTTGAGCGAGTCGACCCCGTGGGACATGGGGATGCGCACCCATTCGTCGGCGGCGACCAGGGCCTGGGTGGACAGGCCGTCGCCCTCGGCGCCGAGCATCAGGGCCACCCGGTCCATCCGGTGCGGGGCGGCCTCGTCGAGGGGCCTGGCCTTCTCGTCCGGGGTGAGCGCGAGGAGGGTGAAGCCCGCCTCGCGGACCGACTCCAGGCCCTTGGGCCAGGTCTCCAGACGGGCGTACGGCACGGAGAACACCGCGCCCATGGAGACCTTGACGCTACGGCGGTACAGCGGGTCGGCGCAGTCGGGCGACAGCAGCACCGCGTCCATGCCGAGGGCGGCCGCCGAACGGAAGATCGCGCCGATGTTGGTGTGGTCGTTGACCGACTCCATGACCACCACCCGGCGGGCGGAGCGGAGCAGCTCCGCCGCCGTCGGCAGCGGCTTGCGCTGCATGGAGGCGAGGGCGCCGCGGTGCACGTGGTAGCCGGTGACCTGCTCGGCGAGTTCCGGGCTGACCGCGTACACGGGGGCCGGGAGTTCGTCGATGACGTCACGCATGACGTCGATCCACTTGGCCGAGAGCAGCATGGAGCGCATCTCGTAGCCGGCTTCCTTGGCCCTTCTGATGACCTTCTCGCCCTCGGCGATGAACAGGCCCTCGGCCGGCTCGCGCTTGCGGCGCAGTTCGACGTCGGTCAGGCCCGTGTAGTCGCGCAGGCGCGGGTCGTCGGGATCCTCAACGGTGATGAGATCGGCCACAGGGTGATACTGCCTTGTCCTACGTGTGGTGCCAACGGCTGGGAACGGGTTGTGTTACCCCGGGTTACGCGCCGGCTCCGCCGGCAAGGGCAAACGCATCAAGCCGCGGGCTCCGGGCCGACGTTCACGACCTCGCCGATGACGATGACCGCCGGGGGCTTCACGTCCTCGGCACGTACGGTCTCGGCGACCGTGGCGAGGGTCGCGTCCACGCGGCGCTGGGCGGCCGTCGTGCCCTCCTGGACGAGGGCGACGGGGGTCTCGGGCGACTTGCCGTGCGCGACGAGCGTCTCGGCGATCTTCCCGATCTTGTCGACGCCCATGAGGATCACGAGCGTGCCGGTCAGCTTGGCCAGCGACGGCCAGTCGACCAGGGAACGCTCGTCGTCGGGGGCGACATGGCCGCTGACCACGGTGAACTCATGGGCGACGCCGCGGTGGGTGACCGGGATGCCGGCCGCTCCCGGGACGGAGATCGAGCTGGAGATGCCCGGCACGACCGTGCACGGGATGCCGACCTCGGCGAGCGCCTGGACCTCCTCCATGCCCCGGCCGAAGACGAACGGGTCGCCGCCCTTGAGCCGTACCACGGACTTGCCCTGCTTGGCGTGCTCGATCAGCGCGTTGTTGATGGCCTCCTGGGCCATGTAGCGGCCGTACGGGATCTTCGCGGCGTCGATGACCTCGACGTGCGGCGGGAGTTCGGCGAGCAGGTCGCGCGGGCCGAGCCGGTCCGCGATGACGACGTCGGCCTCGGCGAGCAGGCGGCGGCCGCGGACGGTGATGAGGTCCGGGTCGCCGGGGCCGCCGCCGACCAGGGCCACGCCGGGGGTGCGGGTGCGGTGATGGGGCGCCACCAAGGTGCCGTCGCGCAGGCCCTCCACCACCGCGTCGCGGATGGCGGCGGTGTGGCGGGGGTCGCGGCCCTTGGCTTCCGTGGTGAGGACGGCGATCGTGACGCCCTCGCTGTGGCCGGTCGCCGGGGTCCAGGCCGTCGCCCGGTCGGCGTCGTCGGAACGGACGCACCAGACGCGGTGGCGCTCCGCTTCGGCGGAGGCGGCGGTGTTGGCCGCGGGGTCGCTGGTGGCGATGAGGGCGTACCAGGCAGCCGCGAGGTCGCCGTCCGCGTAGGGGCGCCGCTCCCAGGTGATCTCGCCCGCGTCCGCCATCGCCTCCACGGAGGGGGTCGCCTCGGGGGACACGAGGAGGATGTCCGCGCCCGCCGCGATCAGGGCGGGGAGGCGGCGCTGGGCGACCTGGCCGCCGCCGAGGACGACCACTCGGCGGCCGGAGAGGCGGAGGCCTACGGGGTAGGCGGGGTGTTCGGCCATGAGGGACGGCTCCTCTTGCGGCTTGCGGTGGCCCTGACGTGCGGATTTTACGTTGGTGCAGGGAAGGGCGGCTCAGGTGTCCGGTGGCTGGTCAGCGTCGCCGGGTGCGCGGCTGTGGGTGGTTGTGCCCACCCGTTCCTCCCCCAGTGCCTGAACGGCCTGGGGGGACCCCAGCGGAACGACTGCCCACCACCACCAACGAGTTGAAAGGGAACCCGGAGCCGCCCCCAGCCCTACTTCTCGGTGACCCCCGCCGAATCGAACGTGGCCACCTCGTGCATGGCCCTCGCTGTGCTCTGGACCAGGGGCAGGGCGAGGAGGGCGCCGGTGCCCTCGCCGAGGCGGAGGTCGAGGTCGACCAGGGGGCGCAGGCCCAGCTTGTTGAGGGCGGCGACGTGGCCGGGCTCGGCGCTGCGGTGGCCGGCGATGCAGGCCGCGAGCACCTCGGGGGCGATGGCGCGGGCGACGAGCGCCGCGGCGCCGGCGCTGACGCCGTCGAGGATCACCGGGGTACGCAGGGAGGCACCGCCCAGGAGCAGGCCGACCATCGCCGCGTGTTCGAAGCCGCCGATGGCCGCGAGGACGCCGATGGGGTCGGCCGGGTCCGGCTGGTGGACTTCGAGCGCGCGGCGGACGACCTCGGTCTTGCGGGCGAGGGTCTCGTCGTTGATGCCGGTGCCACGGCCGGTGACCTCGGCCGGGTCGGCACCCGTGAAGACGGAGATGAGCGCGGCGGACGCCGTCGTGTTGGCGATGCCCATCTCACCGGTGAGCAGCGCCTTGTTCCCCGCCGCCACCAGGTCGCGGGCGGTCTCGATGCCCACCTCGATGGCCGCCTTGGCCTCCTCGCGGGTCATCGCGGGGCCGGTGGTCATGTCGGACGTGCCGCCGCGGATCTTGCGGGGCAGGAGGCCCGGGGTGGCGGGCAGGTCGGCGACCACGCCCACGTCCACGACGCAGACCTCGGCGCCCACCTGGTTGGCGAAGGCGTTGCAGACCGCTCCCCCGCCGAGGAAGTTGGCCACCATCTGGGCGGTGACCTCCTGCGGCCAGGGGGTGACGCCCTGGGCGTGCACGCCGTGGTCACCGGCGAAGATGGCGACGGCCGCGGGCTCCGGGATCGGCGGCGGGCACTGCCGGGACAGGCCCGACAGCTGCGCGGAGATGATCTCCAGCATGCCGAGCGCGCCGGCCGGCTTGGTCATGCGCTTCTGGCGCTCCCAGGCCTCGCCGAGCGCCTTGGCGTCCAGCGGGCGGATCTGTGCGACGGTCTCGGCAAGCAGGTCGTGGGGTTCCTCTCCGGGCAGGGCGCGGCGGCCGTACGTCTCCTCGTGCACCACCCAGGACAGCGGGCGGCGCTTGGACCAGCCGGCCTGCATCAGCTCGGGCTCGTCCGGGAACTCGTCGACGTACCCGACGCACAGGTAGGCGACGACCTCCAGGTGTTCGGGCAGGCCGAGCGCGCGGACCATCTCCCGCTCGTCGAAGAAGCTGACCCAGCCGACGCCGAGGCCTTCGGCGCGCGCGGCGAGCCAGAGGTTCTCGACCGCGAGCGCGGAGGAGTACGGCGCCATCTGCGGCTGGGTGTGCCGGCCGAGGGTGTGGCGGCCGCCGCGGGTCGGGTCCGCGGTGACGACGATGTTCACCGGGGTGTCGAGGATGGCCTCGATCTTCAGTTCCTTGAACTGCTTGGCCCGGCCCTTGGGCAGCGACTTGGCGTACGCGTCACGCTGTCGCATGGCCAGTTCGTGCATGGTGCGCCGGGTGTCGGCGGACCGGATGACGACGAAGTCCCAGGGCTGCGAGTGGCCCACGGAGGGCGCCGTGTGAGCCGCCTCCAGGACGCGCAGCAGCACCTCGTGCGGGATCGGGTCGCCGCGGAAGCCGTTGCGGATGTCGCGCCGTTCGCGCATCACCTTCAGGACGGCCTCGCGCTCGGCGTCGTCGTAGGCCGGAGCGGCCGGTCCGGTGGACTGTCCTGCCTCTTCCACTGCGGCCGTGCTCTCTTCCTGGTCGGCGGCCCTGGTCTCCAGGTCCTCCGCGTGCTGTACGACATCGGGGGCGTGCTCGTCGTCCGGTGCGGCCGGTCCGGCGGCGGGCTCGGCCTCGCGCGGCGCGGGGACCGTGGCGACGGGCTCCTGCTGCTCCTGGGCGGGCAGGGCGAGGGGGTGCGGTGGGGTCGGCGCCAGGTGCGGGGTGGTCGGCACCTGGCCCTCGACCGGCACGAACTGCCCGAGGGGCTGCTCGGGGTGCGGCTGCAGCGGGACCCCGGACGGGAGCGGGTCGGCGGCGGCAGCGGGCACCGGCTGCCCGGGAACGCCCTCCGGCGCGGCGGGCTCCGCCTCGGCGGCGGCCGGTGCGGGGGCGGGCTCGGCGGGCTGGAGCTGCGGGCCGGCGAGTACGGCGGAGCCGTCGGCCGGGGTCGGCGTCGCCGCGGCCGGGTCGACGGCGTCCTGCGCCGGAGGCTGCGGCTGCTGCGGGGCGGTCACGGCATCGCCGTCCTGGGGGACGGGACCCGCGAGCTGCGGGCCCTGGGCCTGCAGAAGGGCGGGCTCGGGCGCCTCGGTGGCCGCGGGGGTGCCTTCACCGGCAAGCGGCGGCTGCACGGCGTCCTGCGCCGGGGCGACGGACTCCGGGGTCTGTGCCGGTTCGGGCACCTGCACCGACTCCGGCGTCGGCACCGGCTCGGCAGCGGGCACGGGCTCGAGCGTCGGCACCAGCTCGGCAGCGGGCGCGGACTCGGGCGCCTGCGCCGGTTCGACCGGGGCCGGGACCTCGGCGGCCGGGTCGGGGACGGCGACGGGCTGGGCCTCGACGATGCCGGAGGCCTGCGGGTCGGGCTGGACCGGAACGGTCTCGGCGACTTCGGCGACGCCCTGAGCCACGACGACGGCGGCGGCCTCCTCCGCAACAGCCTGTGCCGGAGCGGCCTCGGCAACCTCGGCCGTCACATCCGCACCTGAGGGAACCTCGGGCTGCACGGCCTCGGCGATCTGCACACCCTCAACGGGCTGAACGGGCTCGGCCTGCTGGACGACCTCGGTCTGCTGGACAGGCTCGGGCACCTGGACGGGCTCGGGCACCTGAACGGCCTCCGCGACCTCCGCCGCATCCGCGACCGGCCCCTGGACCGATACGGCCTCGCCCTGCGTCACCTGAACCGGAGCACCCTGCTCCACCACGTCCACCACGTCCGAAGCAGCAGCCACCTGGCCGGTCTCCGCGCCCGCCGTGGCCTCAGCGGCCTGGACCGCTTCACCGACCTCGGGCGTCACCGGTACGACCCCGTCGTCGGCGACTCCGCCACCAGCGGCATCGACAGCGGCTGCACTCACGGCGTCCACCGGAGCCTGGACCTGGACCTGGACCCCCTCGGGGCCCTGCCCCAGGTCCCCCTGGGGGACGTACACCCCATCGTGACCGTGCACAGGCTGCACCCCGTCATGGCCGTGCACGGCCTGCGTCTGGACCTCCTCGCCCGGAGCCTGCGCGGCCGCCTGGGTGGCCAGGCGGGTCATCGTGGCCTGGGCGGGGTCGGGCGTCGCCTCGGCGACGGGCTGCGGGGCCGCGGCCGGACTAACCGTTTCGGCAGCCGGGGCCTCCATGCCGACCTGGGCCACGGCGACCGGCGCGGCACCCCAGGGGGCCGCGTTCTGCGGGGCCATGTCGCGCAGCGGCTGGACGTCGAGGTACTCGGGCCCGGCCGGGGCCGGTCCCGGCTGCCGTACCGGCGCTCCGGCGGGCCCGCGGTCGGCGAGGGAGCGGACCGGGCTGGCGGAGGCGTCGGGGATCGGCGGACCGAGGTGCAGCGGCCGGCGCGGCTGGGGTGCCGCCGCCGGGTCGTGCGGGGCCGAGAGGATGGGCGACGGCGGTACGGACGCCGGCGCCGGATTCGGCAGCCGGACGCCACCGAGGTCGACGGAGCCACTGTCCCGGCCGGCCGTCTCGTGCGGGCCCGGCTGGTGGACGGCCTCGACGACCGGTTCCGGGGCGGGCGGCTGCACTTCGTTGCCCCACGCCCCCTGGGCACCCGGCAGCAGCAGGTCTTCGTCCTCGGCGGGTTCCTCGGAGAGGTAGGTGTACGCGCCGTGCGCGGGGACGCCCGGCTGCTCCACCATGCCTGCGCTCTCCGGCTGCCCCTCGGCCGGGACCTGGCCGGTGTCGGTCATGCGTACCCCTCGCCCATCGGTTAGTGCTTCTACGACCAGCTCACCCGGAACGGCGCACCGACCGCCCCGTAGTGAAGAACGAGCGTGCGTGCCCAGCGGCACGAACGACCCGCCCAAAAAGGCGACAAAGCCATTCAGTGGCATTGTCCCGGCCGTTCAGCCGTCGCGACAGCATGATCCGCGACAGCCCGCTGTGGACTGCGCCACGTTGCGCGTCCTCGGGTTCTGCCGTACCACACCCACCCCAAAACGGGCGCGCTTTCCGGACATTGGCGAACGAAGTTCCGGGCCACCGGTGCGGTACAACGATCGGCCAGCCTACCGCGCGCAGTACGACAACAGGATCACGGGGCGCGATCGGGCAGTACCCCGCTGAGCAGGAACGCGACGTTCCGCTCGGTCTCCGTCCAGGCCCTCGTGTCGAGTTCGACGGACTGGAGCAGGGCGCACTCGACCCGGTATCCGTGTTCGGTCAGGCCGCGGCCGACGAGTTCGGCCTCGTCGCGGGTGGCCGCGTGGGTCACGATGCGCTGTGGACGCCGGTCGGCGACCGCGGAGACGACGGCCGCTCCCCCGCCGCCGACCCGTACGACGTCCGGTTCGGGCAGGTTTTCGAGGACATGCGGGGCGGTGCCCTGCACCACCTGGAGCTGGACGCCGAAGCGGCGGGCGGCCGCCTCGGTCCGGGCGCAGGCGTCGGGTTGCCGGTCGACGGCGATGACGGCGGCTCCGGCGCGTGCGGCCTCGGTGGCGAAGGCGCCGCTGCCGCAGCCGATGTCCCAGACGAGGTCGCCGACCCGGGGGCCGAGCCGGGCGAGTTGGGCGGCCCGGAGCAGCTGGGTCTCCCCTTCGCCGAGGCCGCCGCCGTACGCGCCGTACTCGTCGTACGCGCCGTATTCGTGGTCCGGCTGCACCCAGCCGCGCGGGCCGGCACCCGGGTCACGCCCGGCGATCCAGCCGCCGCCCTCGGCGACCCCGGCCGGGCCCCCGATGACGATGACGACGTTCGGGTCGCGCCAGGTGTGGTCGGGGGCCTTGTCGGAGGTGACGACGGAGACCTGCTCGCGTTCGGTGCCCAGCTCCTCGCAGATGACGAAGGTCCGGTGGATCCCGTCCATGAGCAGACCCAGCTCGGCGGGGCCGGCGCCCGGTGAGGTGAGGACGGCGACCTTGGTGTGGGCGCGGCAGACGTTCACGGCCCGGCGCAGGGTGCGCGGGTGGGCGACGACCACCTGGGCGTCGTCCCAGGGCATGCCGGCGCGGGCGAAGGCTGCGGCCACGGCGGAGACGGCGGGGACGACCTCGACCTCCAGGCCGAACTCCGGTGCGCGCAGGGTCCGTACGACGCCGAAGAAGCCGGGGTCGCCGTCGGCGAGCACGACCGCGGTACCGCGGTGGGCGGCGATGCGGCGGGCGGCCAGCGCGAGGCTGCCGAGGCGGATGCGCTCGGCGGTGGGCGGGACCTCGGAGAGCGCCAGGTGGTGGGCCGCGCCTGCGACGAGCGTGGCGGCGCCGAGGGCGGCGCGTGCCGTGTCGGTCAGCGGCGAGCCGTCCCAGCCGATCACCGTGACGCGGTCGGCCATCGTCGTCAGTCTCCAGGTTTTCGCAGCTCGTCAGGGGTACGGGGCCCGTGGGTGGGCTCCGTGAGAGTACCCGGTGAAGGTAGCGGACGCGCGGTGCGGCGGGGCCGGGCGCGGATCCGGTCGTGCCTCGCCGGGCTCAGTTCCAGTCGGAGTAGGAGGTGAAACCGCCGGTGTCGGCGAACTGCCCGTCGGCGCCCTCCAGGTCCTCCGGGAGGAGGCTCCACACGATGAAGTCGGTGCGTACGTCGGTCCAGGACCCGTCCTCGGTCCGGACGTGGACTATGCAGGCGTTGCGCAGCACGCCCTCGCTGATGCAGCCGATCTTCTGGGCCACCTGCTGGGAGGCGGTGTTGTCGGCGGCGGTACGGATCTCGATGCGCTCGAACTTCTGGTCGCCGAGGAGCCATTGGGCGGTGGCGAGGGCGGCCTCGGAGGCGTAGCCCTCGCCGCGGGCCCAGGGGGCGATGATGTACGACAGCTCGGTGGAGCGGATGTGCCAGTTGGTCTTGGTCAGCTGGACGATGCCGACCAGGCGCTGGGTGAGGAACTCGGTGACGGCGAGGTCCAGACCGCGGCCCGCGGTGCGCTCGGCGGGCGCGTACTCGGTGATCCAGTGCCGGGCACCGTCCGCGGTGAACGGCTGGGGGACGTCGGTCCAGGCGGCGACCTGCTCGTCGTTCATCATCTCGGCCAGGGCGGGCACGTCGTCCTCGTCGAGGGGACGCAGCACCAACCGCTCCGTGCTGATGGAGATGTTGGGGAAGGTGCTAGTCATGCGCCACTCCGTAACCTTCGGAAAACCTTCGGGGCCTGCTGAACTGCCCAGCATGCAGCATGAAACCACTGAACGACACGACAGGGTCCACCCCCAGTGAGGGAGTGGACCCCGTGCGTGGCGATACGCGGTATACGCCCCGTCAGAAAGAGGGGATGACCGAGCCCTGGTACTTGTCCTCGATGAACTTCTTGACCTCGGGCGAGGTGAGGAGCTTCGCGAGCTTCTTCACTCGCGGGTCCTTCTCGTTGCCCTTCTTCACGGCGAGGAAGTTGCCGTAGGGGCTGTTCTTCGCGGACTCCAGGACCAGGGCCTCCTTGGCGGGCTTGATGCCCGCGGAGATGGCGAAGTTGCCGTTGATCACGGCCGCGTCCACGTCCTCGAGGGAGCGCGCGGTCTGGGGCGCCTCGACCTCCTTGAACTTGAGGTTCTTGGGGTTCTTGGCGATGTCCTGCGGGGTCGCCTCGGTGCCGGCGCCGTCCTTGAGCGTGATGAGCCCGTTGGCGGCGAGCAGCTTCAGGGCGCGGGCCTCGTTGACGGAGTCGTTCGGGACGGCGATGGTCGCACCGCTCTTGAGGGCGTCGACGCTCTTCACCTTGTGGGAGTAGAGGCCGAGCGGCTCCAGGTGCACCGTGACGACGGGCACGATGTGGGTGCCGCGCTTCTTGTTGAAGTCGTCCAGGTACGGCTGGTTCTGGAAGTAGTTGGCACCGACCGAGCCGTCCTCGGTCGCCGTGTTCGGCGTGATGTAGTCGGTGAACTCCTTGACCTCGAGGTCGAGGCCCGCCTTCTTCGCCAGGTTCTTCTTGACGAAGTTCAGGATCTCGGCGTGCGGGGTCGGGCTGGCGGCGACGACCAGCGGTCCGCTGTAGTCGGACGAGCCGGCGGAGGCCTTCTCCGAGCCGCAGGCGGTGAGCCCGAAGGTGAGGGCTCCGGCGGCGAGGACGGCGGTGGTGAGCTTGGCGGTGTTACGCACGAAAAGTGCCTTTCCTTAAGGGTGGTGCGACCCCGTGATGGGTGTACGGGGAGTCTTTGGGGTGGGGTGCTCAGGCGACCTTGGCGATGTCGGCGGCCTCGGGCTCCTCAGCCTTCAGCAGGCGCAGCTTGGGAGCGGGGCCGGAGCGGGCGCCGCGGTGGTGCAGCGAGCGGGCCGCGTAGTCGCCGGCGAACTGGATGAGGGAGATGACGACGGCGAGGATCGCGACGGTGATCCACATCAGCTCGGTCTCGAAGCGCTGGTAGCCGTAGCGGACGGCGAGGTCGCCGAGGCCGCCGCCGCCGACCGTGCCGGCCATGGCGGAGTAGCCGATCAGGGCGATGATCGTGGTGGTCGTGCTGGCGATCAGCGAGGGCAGCGCCTCGGGGACCAGGACCTTGCGGACGATGGTCCAGGAGTTGCCGCCCATGGCCTGCACGGCCTCGACGAGACCGTTGTCCACTTCGCGGACGGCCGTCTCGACCAGGCGGGCGAAGAACGGGATACCGCCGATGGCGAGCGGCACGATGGCGGCGGTGGTGCCGATCGTCGTGCCGGTGAGCCAGCGGGTGAAGCTCATCAGCGCGACCATCAGGATGATGAACGGCATCGACCGGCCGACGTTCACGACCTGGCCGATCACCTTGTTGGCGACGACGTTCTGCAGCAGGCCGCCCCGGTCGGTGAGGACGAGGAGGATGCCGAGCGGAAGGCCGGCGGCTACGGCGATCAGGGTGGACCAGGCCACCATGGAGAACGTCTCGCTACACGCCTGGGACAGCAGCGGCTGCATCTCGGACCAGGTCACTTGGCACCTTCCTTCACCAGCACGGGCTCCTGGCCCACGACGTCGATCTGCAGGCCCTGCTCGCGCAGGAAGCCGATGGGCACCACGTTCTCCTCGTAGCGGCCGGGCAGTTCGATGCGCATGCGGCCGATCTGGAGTCCGCCGACGGTGTCGATGGCGGCGCCGAGGATCGAGATGTCGATGTTGTAGGTGCGCGAGAGCTGGGAGATGACCGGCTGGGTGGCGGCCTCGCCGTGGAAGGTGACGTCGAGGACGGTCCGGTCGGCGCCGGTGGCCTCGCCGCCCACCGGGAACAGGGCGGAGGCCAGCTCGGAGCCGGGGGTGGCCAGCAGCTCGCTGACCGTGCCGGACTCCACGATCCTGCCCTGCTCCATGAGGGCGGCGGAGTCGCAGACGGACTTCACGACGTCCATCTCGTGCGTGATGAGCAGGACGGTCAGGCCCAGCTGCCGGTTCAGGTCACGCAGCAGCTGGAGGATGGAGCGGGTGGTCTCCGGGTCGAGGGCGCTGGTGGCCTCGTCGGAGAGCAGCACCTTGGGGTCGCCGGCGAGGGCGCGGGCGATGCCGACGCGCTGCTTCTGGCCACCGGAGAGCTGGGCGGGGTAGGCCTTGGCCTTGTCGGCGAGGCCTACCAGGTCGAGGAGTTCGAGCGCCTTGCGGGAGCGCTCCTTGCCCGACCTGCCGAGGATCTCCAGCGGCAGCTCGATGTTGTCCTGCACGGTCCGCGAGGAGAGCAGGTTGAAGTGCTGGAAGACCATGCCGATCCGGCTGCGTGCCCGGCGCAGCTCCTTGCCGGCGCGGGGGCCGTGTCCGGCGAGCGCGGTGAGGTCCTGTCCGTCGACACTGACCGTCCCGGAGGTCGGACGCTCGAGCAGGTTGACGCAGCGGATGAGCGAGGACTTTCCGGCGCCGGACTGGCCGATGACGCCGTAGACCTCGCCTTCGCGGACGTGGAGATCGACGCCGTCGAGGGCGGTGACCTCGCGGCCGCGGGAGCGGTAGACCTTGGTCAGGCCCGAAGTGGTGATCACTGGGGTTTCCGTCACTGTCGAGTGCGCGGGCGTGGGTGTGCCCGGGCACGGGTGCATTCGTTGCATTCGTTCAGGGACGCGGCACAGTTCTCGCTGAGGCGGTGAACCGGGGAGAACGTCGTGTGCGCGGGGCGGCAGTCACGCGGGCCGGGGATCCGGCGCGGGACAGGCCACGGCTCTCGCTTCGGGGCGCGAGGCTCAGATGGTGCGGGGGCCCTCTAGAAGGCGCACATTCGGCACATCATGCGACACATACAACGAGCACCGGGCGTCAGGGTCGCCTCGGTCGCAAGGGTGCGGCAGCTCGTCGTGGTCATGCGATCAGTAAACCAGACCTACGGTGCTGACAGGCCGCCGCTGTCCGCATGCTGGACAGCGGCGGACAGTTCTCAGTCGCGAACGGAGATCTCCACTCCCCCGTCGGTGACCAGTGCGGACAGGGCCGACAGGTCCTTCACCACCAGGTCGGCGTCCAGCTCCTCGGCCCGGTGGGTTGTGGCCAACGCCACGGTGGTCATGCCGGCCGCGCGGCCCGCCTGGAGTCCGGCGGGGGCGTCCTCGAAGACGACACAGCGGGCCGGGTCCACGCCGAGCTGCCGGGCGGCGAGCAGGTAGGGCTCGGGGTCGGGCTTGCCGCGGGTGATGTCGTCGGCGGCGATCAGCGTCTTGGGCAGGATGCCGACGGCGTCGAGGCGGACCTCGGCGAGCCGCCGGGTGGCGGAGGTGACGACGGCCCAGCGGTCGGCGGGGAGCGAGTCGAGGAAGTCCCGCGTCCCGGGCAGCAGGTGCACGCCCCCGTCGGGCACGTCCTCCACCTCCAGCTGTTCGACCCGGGCGACGGCCTCCGGCACGAGGTGGGCGGGCAGCAGATCGGCGACTATCTCGGCGGCCGGCCGTCCGTGCAGCTCCACCCGTCCGAACTCCTCGGCCGTGATCCCGTACTCGCGCGCCCAGCGCGTCCAGCAGCGCTCGACGGAGTCGAGGGAGGAGACGAGGGTGCCGTCGTTGTCGAACAGGAGGGCGTGCGCGTGGATCGTCATGACCTAGACCCTACGGTGGTCTAGACCCCTTGGTGTACGACGGGGTCGGCGGCGGCGGGCCGTTTACGCCGTAATAAGGTCACCGCATGCTCAATGCCCTGACGCTGGTGACCGGGGTCGCCGCGCTGCTGCTCGCCGCCTGGTGCGGCTGGGCCGCGTACCGGGACCAGCCGACCAAGGACTGGCACTTCATCGGCATGGCCGTGGTGTCGCTGCTGGCCGTGGTCCAGCTGGTGGTCGGGATCGTGCAGCTGGCCCGGGGCGAGAAGCCGGACCAGGGCACGACCATCTTCGTGGCGTATCTGCTGGGCGCGTTCGCGTGCGTGCCGGCGGCGGGCTTCATGTCCCTGGCCGAGCGGACGCGCTGGGGCTCGGTGACGGTGGCGGCGGGCGGCGTGGTGCTGGCCGTGCTCGAGGTACGGCTCTACGACATCTGGGGAGGCTGAGATGACGGCGGTGGAGGAGAAGCCGACCCGGCTGATCAGCGGGCCGGGGATGCTGCTCGTCTGGTTCTACGGCGTGATGGTGGTCGGGGCGGTGTCGCGCTCGGCGTACCAGATCGCGACGGACTTCGGCCGGGCCCCGCTGGCGTACTCGCTGTCGGCGGTGGCGGGTGTGGTGTACGGCTTCATCACGTACACCCTGATCCGTGGTGGCGAAACGGCCCGCAGGGCGGCGCTGGTGTGCTGCGCCGCCGAACTCGCGGGCGTGCTGATCGTGGGTACCTGGACCCTGGTGGACCGCTCGGCCTTCCCCGACGCGACCGTGTGGTCGGACTACGGGATGGGCTACATCTTCATTCCGGTGCTGCTGCCGCTCTCGGCCATGTACTGGCTGAGGAAGGCACGGAACACCGTCACGCCGTAGTCGCGTACGTCCCGGCCGGCTTCTCCAGGACGATCATCTCCACGCCGTCCGCACCCTTGGACCTGCCCACCGTCTCGTAGCCGGAGCGGCGGTACAGGCGGAGGTTGCCCTCGCTGCGGTGGCCGGTGTGGAGGCGGAACCTGGTGGCGCCCCGCTCCTCCGCCAGTGCCGCTTCGGCCGCGCGCAGCAGCCTCGCGCCGATGCCGTGGCCCTGGAGGCGCGGGTGGACGCAGAGCTTGCCGATGGCGGCGGCGCCGTCCTCGGTGACCTTGCCGCGCACCGCGCCGACCACCTCGTCACCGAGACGGGCGACGAACACACAGTCGGCGGCGACCTCCTCGCGGACCGAGTCGAGACTCTGGACGAGCGGGTCGATGCGGTAGTTGCCGTACAGCGCCGCCTCGCTCTGGAAGCACAGGTACTGGAGCTTGAAGATCTGCTCCGTGTCCTGCTCGGTCGCCACCGAGATGGTCACGCTCATGCCCATGTGCGCACGCCTCCCGCTCACCTGATCGCCTGTGGTCCCTCACTCCTATCCCCGCACTTCGCGGGCCGCAACCTCCGGCGCGAGCAAACGACGCAGACATCCCAGACATCTGGAACGTTCCGGTCCGAGACTGCCCTGTGAGATACCCAACTCCCCCGCGATCTCCCGGTATGTCAGGTCCCTCGGAGAGAGCAGCGCCTCGATCAGGCTGGGGCAGCGTCCGGGCAGACGGCGGACCGCGTCGCGCAGGGCGCGGTACCGGGCGGCCGTGAGCACCAGTTGCTCGGGGTCGGAGCGGGCGTCGTCGGCCGGCTCGGTGCCGTACGGCCGTTCGAGCCGGGTGGTGCGACGGCTGCGGCGGGCCTCGGCGCGGACCGCCTTGCGCAGCCAGCCCTGCGGGTCGAGCGGCGGCCCGGTGGTCTCCAGACGCTCCAGGAGACGGAGCCAGACGGCCTGCTCCAGATCGCCCGGCTCGCTTCCGGCGGCATATGCCTCGGCGGAGGCCTCGGCGGTGAGCAGCGGGCGCAGGGTGGTTACCAGCTCGTGCGTCATATGCGGAACGACGCGCCGCCCCGGCGGCAGGTTTCCGGGGCGGCGCGGAGTCACCCCTAAAGGGGTGCGGTACGACCTTGGTGTTGACGCGGGCGGCGCGACTCAGCCGGCCAGGAAGTCGGCGCGGGCCAGCACACCGGTGTCGGCGTTGTCCGTGAAGACGCCGTCGATGCCGGTCGCGAAGTACGTCTTGAAGGCGCCGAAGACGTCACCGTAGGCGTCCGCCGCGCTGCCCTTGCGGTACTCCGCCGGGAGGAACGGGTTCTCGTTGCGCATGGTGTAGGGGTGCAGGATCAGACCGACCTTGTGCGCGTCGGAGACGAGCGTGGTCGGCTGGGCCAGGGTCCCGTCGGGGTTCTTCGGGATGATCAGGTCCAGCGTCGGGCCGATGCCCTGCGCGTAGCCGGCGATCTCCCTGAGGCCCTTGGGCGTGATCAGGTCGGCGACCGTGCGCGGGTCGCCCGCCTCGACGAAGTCGTAGGGGCGGCTGCTCGCCGAGGAGAGCAGGACGACGAGCGGGTTGTCCACCAGCTGGTTCAGCTTCTGGATGCTGCTGGGCTCGAAGGACTGCAGGATGACCGGCGAGTTCCGGTTGTCCTTGCCGTACTTGCGCAGCAGCTTCGCCACCCGCTCCTCCAGGCCCAGGCCCAGCTTGCGGAAGTACGTGGGGTGCTTGGTCTCGGGGTAGATCCAGACCTGCTTGCCGCGCTTGCGGGTCTGCTCGTCCTGCCACTTCAGGACCTCTTCGAACGTGGGGATCTCCCAGCGCCCGTTGTAGAGGGTGTTGTGCGGGCGGTTGGCCGGGATGCGCTCGACCGCGCGCAGCGTCTTCAGCTCGGCGAGGGTGAAGTCCTCGGTGAACCAGCCCGTGGTGGGGACGCCGTCGAGGACCTTGGTGGTCTTGCGGTCGGCGAACTCGGGATGCGCGGCGACATCCGTGGTGCCGCCGATCTCGGGCTCGTGCCGGCAGACGAGGTGTCCGTCCTTGGTGGGCACCAGGTCGCCCGCCTCGACGACGTCGGCGCCGAGGTCGAGGGCCAGGTTGTACGAGCCGAAGGTGTGCTCGGGGCGGTAGCCGCTGGCACCCCGGTGGCCGATGATCGTCGGCACCGGCAGGCTCTTCAGCCCGCGCCCGCCATACCCGGCCGTCCGGGCGTCGGCCGCCCGGGCGGTTCCGGACAGTCCGAGGACCGCTCCGCCCGCGCCGAGCACGGCTGCGCCGAGAAGCGCCCGCCGTCCCGTTCCCTGCGTCTGCCCGTTCGTCTGGTCGCTGTCCATGAGCGCCCTCCTGCCGTCCTGCCGCTTCAGTGCGCGCCGATCGTAGGGGCGTACACATGACCGACGGGAGACCTCGGTTCGAACACACGGGTGACGCCGTCTGTCGTGTGCGAGGCGGGACATGACGGACCGTCGGCGTCGGCTGCACGCGTTCCGCGCGACCTCCGTCACACTGTCGCCGTACGTTACTGACGGACACCGGGGCGTCACCGCAGGTAAACCAGTGTCAACAGTGCGTAAGACCTCGGTGAACCGGACGCACCCGATGTGCGCTTCCCCCTGGGCCGCGAGTAATGTCCTCACCTGCACAGACACATATCGCTTCCCTCGACATCGGAGGACCCGTTGTCCCGCTTCGCGCTCATCAAGGCAGTGCTCGGACCGATCATGCGCCTGATGTTCCGCCCACAGGTGGAGGGCGCGGAGCACATCCCCGGGGACGGGCCGGTCATCCTGGCCGGCAACCACCTGACCTTCATCGACTCGCTGGTGCTGCCGCTGGTCACCAAGCGGCAGGTGTACTTCATCGGCAAGGACGAGTACGTCACCGGCAAGAGCCTCAAGGGCCGGCTGATGGCGTGGTTCTTCACCGGCGTCGGCATGATCCCGGTGGACCGGGACGGGGCCAACGGGGGTGTTGCCGCGCTGATGACCGGGCGGCGGATCCTCGAAGAGGGCAAGGTGTTCGGCATCTACCCCGAGGGCACGCGGTCGCCCGACGGGCGGCTGTACCGGGGGCGCACCGGTATCGCGCGGCTGACGCTGATGACCGGCGCCCCGGTGGTTCCGTTCGCGATGATCGGCACGGACAAGTTGCAGCCGGGGGGTAAGGGGATTCCGCGGCCCGGGAAGGTCACCGTTCGCTTCGGCGAGGCGATGGAGTTCTCTCGGTACGAGGGGATGGATCGGGATCGGTATGTGCTGCGGGCTGTGACCGATTCTGTGATGGCTGAGGTTATGCGGCTTTCTGGGCAGGAGTACGTGGACATGTACGCGACCAAGGCCAAGGCCGCGTAGCGCTGCTGGCGGTTCGGCCGGTTTTCGAGTGCGGGTGCGTGGGGGCTGATCGCGCCCACGCGGCGGAGCCGCATATCGATACAGCCCCGCGCCCCTGAGGTACTCGCCTTAACCGGCGCTTTCCAGTTTCTGTCCCTTCAGCAGGAACCATGCTGCCGCCGCCGTTGTCAGCAGGACCGCTGCTCCCGCGCCGGAGGCCAGCTGCAGGCCGTGGACGAAGGATTCGCGGGCCGCTGTGAGCAGGGCCTCCGCCGTGTGCGGGGGCATGTTCGTCGAGGCCTGCACCGCCGCTCCCAGTGACTCGTGGGCCGCTGCCGGGGTTCCGGTCGGGCCCGTGAAGTCGCGGTAGACGCCGGTGACGATCGAGCCGAGCAGGGCGATGCCGAGGGCCGCGCCCAGTTCGTAGGCCGTCTCGGAGACCGCGGAGGCGGCGCCCGCCTGGTCCTTGGGCACGCTGGAGAGGATCACGTCGGCCGTCACCGTGAAGGAGAAGCCGGCGCCGATGCCGACGACCAGGAGCGCGGCGCCGAGGACCGGGTAGCCCGTCGACTGGCCCACCGTCGTGAGGACGGCGAGGGCGACGCCCACGGCGGCCAGACCGACCGAGACCACGGACCGTACCGAGAAGCGGCGGGCCGCGCGGCCCGCGACCAGGCCGGCCGCCACCGCGCCGACGGCGGCGGGCAGTTCGGCCAGGCCCGCCTCGAAGGGGCTCCTGCCCTGGACGAGTTGCAGGTACTGGGAGAGGAAGAACACCAGGCCGGACATGCCCAGCACGGTCAGCAGGTCGGCGAGGACCGCTCCGCTGAAGCCACGGCGCCGGAACAGGCGCATGTCCAGCAGCGGGGTCGGCATGGTGAGCTGGCGGTGCACGAAGCCGTAGAGGGCCGTCGCCCCCAGCAGGGCCGCGGCGAGCGTGGGCCAGGTGAAGCCGTGGGTGGCGGCCTCCTTGACCGCGTAGACCAGGGCGATCATGCCGACGAGCGACAGGACGACGCTGATCAGGTCCCAGGGGCCGGGGTTCGGGTTACGGGACTCGGGCAGGGTGCGGATGCCGACGAGGACCAGGACCGCCATCACCGGCAGGTTGATGAGGAAGACCGAGCCCCACCAGAAGTGTTCGAGCAGGAATCCGCCGGCGATGGGACCGACCGCCGTGCCGGCGGAAGCCGTGGCGCCCCAGATGCCGACGGCGAGGCTGCGCTCGCGCGCGTCGTGGAAGAGGTTGCGGATCAGAGCGAGGGTGGCGGGCATCAGGGTCGCACCCGCGACTCCGAGCAGGGCCCGCGCCAGGATCATGAGTTCGGGGGTCGTCGCGTAGGCGTTCAGGACGGATATCGCGCCGAACGCCGTGGCGCCGACCAGCAGGATCCGCTTGCGGCCGATGCGGTCGCCGAGGCTGCCCATGGAGACCAGCAGACCGGCGATGACGAAGGAGTAGACGTCACCGATCCACAGGAGCTGGGTGCCGGAGGGGTTGAGGTCTTCGCTGATGTAGGGGGTCGCGAGGCCGAGGACGGTGGCGTCGACGGCCACCAGCAGCACGGCCAGGACGAGGACGGAGAGCGCGAGCCAGCGGCCCGGGCGCTTCTCCGCCTCCGCCGAGCGAGCCGGCTGCAGGGTGCTGGTCATGATTCCTCTCTCCGTAGTGCGCCGCCGAGCAACAGCTCGGCGATCATGTGGGTGAAGTCCTTGGGGGCGACCCGGCCGTCGTGCATGGCCCAGGCACACGAGGCGATGAGGCCGTACAGCGCCTCGGTGAGCCAGACCGGGGTGAGATCGATGCGGAACTCGCCGCTCTGCTGACCGCGCACGAACACCGCGCCGATCCGCGTGTCGAGCCGCAGCCAGCCGGGGTCCCCGTCGGCTTCCCAGAGCTGGTTCTCTCCGTACAGGAAGGCGAGCAGCCCCGCTGCGGGCTGGATCTCGCGGACCATCCTGCGTACGGCTTCGCTCGCGGACCCCTCGTCCAGCCGGGCACGGTCCAGCGCCGCCTCGCACTCCGCGATGCCGAGCGCCTCCAGCGCCCGTACGAGCGCGTCACGCCCGGCGAAGTGGCGGTGCAGCGTGGCCCGGCTGATCCCGGCGGCCTTGGCGACCTCGTCCATGGTCGCCGTGGACTTACGGGTCAGCAGGGCGGCTGCGCTGCGCAGCACGTGGTCACGATCCAGGGCCATGAGACAAGAGTAGCCCATGTGAGACATCCTTGTCTCACATTAGGCATGCGTGACTCATAGGCGCTGGTCAGAGCAGGTGATCGGTCAGTGCCAGGGCAGCGAGCCGCGCCGCTCCCAGTAGGCGCCCGGGTCCTCCACCAGCGTGGCGAGGCGGGTGAGCTGGTCCGCGTCCAGGTCCACGACGGGGGCGTGGAGGTTGGAGGCGAGCTGGGTGACGGTCGCGGCGCCGGAGAGGACGACACCCACCCAGGGCCGGCGCAGGATCAGCGCGAGGGCGACGGCGTCGCAGCCGAGGTCGGTCTCCTCGGCCACGGCCTTCAGCACGTCCGGGGCGTGCGGTGCGGCGAGCCGGCCGT
Source organism: Streptomyces sp. Ag109_G2-15 (assembly GCF_900215565.1). Classification (NCBI taxonomy): domain Bacteria; kingdom Bacillati; phylum Actinomycetota; class Actinomycetes; order Kitasatosporales; family Streptomycetaceae; genus Streptomyces; species Streptomyces sp. Ag109_G2-15. The sequence goes on along the minus strand of NZ_OCNI01000001.1, from coordinate 5,964,143 downwards.
TGGCCATGCCCTCCTTGATGATCACGGTCAGTCCGGCGTCGTGCGCCTCGGCGAGCGCGGGCCCGGCCGAGGTCTCGAGGGCGTTGTACGTCGACTGGACGGTACGGAAGAGGGGCTCGTCGTCAACGCGCACGGCGAGGGCGGCGCGGATCGCGTCGGCCTGGGCGGGACCGCTGGTGGAGAAGCCGATGCTCAGGCCCTCGGCCGCGGCCTCGGCGAGTCTGGCGTGGAGTTCCTTGTCGGTGAGGGCCGGGCTGTCCGGGGTCACCGAGTGGATCTGGTAGAGGTCGAGCCGGTCGCCGAGGAGCGCGTCGGTCTCGGCGCGCTGGCGCTCGTACGTCGCCAGGCTGTGGTCCTTCACCTCGTGCTGCTCGGCGTCGGTGGACCAGCCGGCGGTGTAGGTGTAGCCCCACTTGCTGCCGACTACCACGTCGTCGATGTCCGGGCGGGCGTTCAGCCAGTCGGCGAGGAACTCCTCGGAGCGGCCGTAGGAGCGGGCGACGTCGAAGTAGCGCACGCCCTGGGCGTAGGCGGCGTCGAGCAGCTCATGGGTGCGGGCGCGCAGGGCGTCCACGGTGCGCTCGGCCGGGAGGTCGTCCTCCCGGCCGAGGTTGATGTAGCCCGGACGGCCGACGGCGGCCAGGCCGAGTCCGATGTGCGCGGTGGGTGTGGTCGCGGCGGCCAGGCGGCTGAACGGCATGCGAACTCCCTGCACGATCGGCGGAGGCTGATTCCGCACCAATCTACCCAGCCCGGCGCGGTTCAGCCCGTGCTGACGCAGCGTGGCACGAAGGCGGGGTCGGCCGGCCCCTTCCGCCCCAGGGCGTTGAGCACCCACTGCTCCACCAGTGGGGACTTGGGCGCCTGGTCGTGTTCGGTGATGTCGAGCGGGCAGCGGTCCTGGAGCAGCACGTTGGTCACCTGGGCGGCCGGGCCGTCGAGGAAGGCGCTGGTGTACGGCAGCACGACCTCGTCGTAGCGGGTGGCGATCGCCGTGTAGTCCGGGCCCACCGGGGTCTCCGGGTCCGAGTTGAGCTTCTTCAGGAAGTCCGAGCCCGCGGTCTGGTCGACGCAGGAAGGGCACACGGTGGCGCCGGCGGCGAGGGCGAGCGGGTTGGAGGTGCCGTGGTTGGAGGGCACGATGCCGACGAGGTCGTCGACCTTGGTCGCGCCGCCGAGGAACTTCACGTAGTAGCGGGGCATCATGCCGCCCTGGCTGTGGCCGACGATGTCGACCTTCTTGGCGCCGGTCGCGCCGAGCACGGCGTTCACGAAGTCGCGCAGTTCGGCCGCCGAGTCCGGGATCGGGGCGGTTTCCAGGTCGCCGTACTCGAAGGAGAAGACGCAGTAGCCGGCTTGCGCGAGCGCGGGCGAGAGGGTCAGCCAGTTCTCGTACGAGGTCTTGAAGGTGCCGTTGACCAGGACCACGGGCTGCGGGTGAGCGGAGTCCGGCTTGCAGGACCAGTCGTTGGCGCCGGGTGGCGGGGTGTCGGCTGCGCTCGCGGGGGCCGTGAGGCCCAGAGCGCAGAGCGCGGCCACCGCGCTGACGGCGAGGAGGCGGGCTGTCTGTCGTGTACGTCTCGCGCGCATGACGTCCCTTTCATGCTCGACTGTGATCGACCGGCGTTCGGCAATGCCGAACCAGTAACCGGAATAGTTACCTCCGGGTATACGAGCGTCAAGGTTTTGGACAGTGGCCGAATCCCATCCGTTATCGAACGGTCCGGGCAGCACGAAGGGCCCGGACGGGGTGTCCGGGCCCTTTCTGTTCTGCTGCGGGTGCTCAGCCCTGCTTGGCCGTCGCCCACTCGTGCTGGGCCGCCACGTCCGCCTTGACCTCGGTGAGCTGGACGGCGACCGCGCTGGGTGCCGTGCCGCCGCGGCCGTCGCGGGAGGCGAGGGCACCGGGGACGTTGAGGACCGTGCGGACGTCGGGGGTCAGGTGGGCGGAGATCTTCGCGAACTGCTCGTCGGTCAGCTCGTCCAGCTCCTTGCCGTCGGCCTCCGCGACCTTCACGCACCCCCCCGCGACCTCGTGGGCCACGCGGAACGGCACACCCTGCTTGACCAGCCACTCGGCGATGTCGGTGGCGAGCGAGAAGCCGGCCGGGGCCAGCTCCTCCATGCGCTCGCGGTGCACGGTGAGCGTCGCCATCATGCCGGTGAAGGCCGGGAGCAGGACCTCCAGCTGGTCGATGGAGTCGAAGACCGGCTCCTTGTCCTCCTGCAGGTCGCGGTTGTACGCCAGCGGGAGGGCCTTGAGGGTGGCCATGAGACCGGTCAGGTTGCCGATCAGGCGGCCCGACTTGCCGCGCGCCAGCTCGGCGATGTCGGGGTTCTTCTTCTGCGGCATGATCGACGAACCCGTGGAGAACGCGTCGTGCAGGGTCACGAAGGAGAACTCCTTCGTGTTCCAGATGATGATCTCCTCGGAGATCCGGGAGAGGTTGACGCCGATCATCGCGGTGATGAAGGCGAACTCGGCGACGAAGTCACGGGAGGCCGTGCCGTCGATGGAGTTGCCGACGCTGCCGTGCTCGAAGCCGAGGTCCTTGGCGACCGCCTCCGGGTCCAGGCCGAGGGAGGAGCCCGCGAGGGCGCCGGAGCCGTACGGCGACACGGCCGTCCGCTCGTCCCACTGGCGCAGCCGCTCGGCGTCCCGGGACAGGGACTGGACGTGCGCCAGGACGTGGTGGGCGAAGAGCACCGGCTGGGCGTGCTGGAGGTGGGTGCGGCCGGGCATGGCCACGTCCGGGTGGGCCTCGGCCAGGCCGATCAGCGCGTCCTGGAGGTCGGCGATCAGGCCGCCGATGATCCGGGCGTGGTCCCGCAGGTACATCCGGAAGAGGGTCGCCACCTGGTCGTTCCTCGACCGGCCGGCGCGCAGCTTGCCGCCGAGGTCGGGGCCGAGCCGCTCCAGCAGGCCCCGCTCCAGGGCGGTGTGGACGTCCTCGTCGGCGATGGTGCCGACGAAGGAGCCGTCGGCCACGTCCGCTTCCAGCTGGTCGAGCCCGGCGATCATGCGGGTCAGCTCGTCCTCGGAGAGCAGCCCCGCCTTGTGCAGCACGCGCGCGTGGGCGCGTGAACCGGCGATGTCGTAGGGCGCGAGCCGCCAGTCGAAGTGGACGGACGCGGACAGCTTCGCCAGGGCCTCGGCGGGACCGTCGGCGAAACGGCCGCCCCAGAGCCGTACGTCACCGCTGTTGCTGCTCACTTGCGCTGCTCCTAGAGAGTTACGGAATGTGCGTTGGCTGCCTGTGCGAGGTCTAGGTCAGGCTCCGCCTGCAAGATCACGGCGCGCCGCGATCTTCGACGACAGGCTGTAGATGTCGATGAAGCCCTTGGCCGCGGCCTGGTCGAAGGTGTCGCCGGTGTCGTAGGTGGCGAGGTTGAAGTCGTACAGGGACGAGTCCGAGCGCCGGCCGGTGACCACCGCGCGGCCGCCGTGCAGGGTCATCCGGATGTCGCCGGAGACGTGCTGGTTGGCCTCGTTGATGAAGCCCTCCAGGGCGCGCTTGAGCGGGGAGAACCACTGGCCGTCGTAGACCAGCTCGCCCCAGCGCTGCTCGACCTGCCGCTTGTAGCGGGCCAGCTCGCGCTCGACGGTGACGCTCTCCAGCTCCTGGTGGGCGGTGATCAGGGCGATCGCGCCCGGAGCCTCGTACACCTCGCGGGACTTGATGCCGACCAGCCGGTCCTCGACCATGTCGATCCGGCCGATGCCCTGGGCGCCGGCGCGCTCGTTGAGCTGCTGGATGGCCTGCAGGACGGTGACGGGCTTGCCGTCGATCGCGACCGGGACGCCCTCCTTGAAGGTGATGATCACCTCGTCGGCCTCGCGCGCCACGGCCGGGTTCTGCGTGTACTCGTAGATGTCCTCGATCGGGGCGTTCCAGATGTCCTCCAGGAAGCCCGTCTCGACCGCGCGCCCGAAGACGTTCTGGTCGATGGAGTACGGGGACTTCTTGGTGGTGGCGATCGGGAGCTGCTTCTCCTCGCAGAAGGCGATCGCCTTGTCCCGGGTCATCGCGTAGTCGCGGACCGGGGCGATGCACTTCAGGTCGGGGGCGAGGGCGACGATGCCGGCCTCGAAGCGGACCTGGTCGTTGCCCTTGCCGGTGCAGCCGTGGGCGACCGTGGTGGCGCCGTGCTTCTGGGCGGCGGCGACCAGGTGCTTGACGATCGTCGGCCGGGAGAGTGCGGAGACCAGCGGGTAGCGGTCCATGTAGAGGGCGTTGGCCTTGATCGCCGGGAGGCAGTACTCGTCGGCGAACTCGTCCCTGGCGTCGGCGACCTCGGCCTCGACGGCACCGCAGGCGAGGGCGCGCTTGCGGATGACGTCCAGGTCCTCGCCGCCCTGGCCGACGTCCACCGCGACGGCGATGACCTCGGCGCCCGTCTCCTCGGCGATCCAGCCGATGGCGACGGAGGTGTCCAGACCGCCCGAATAGGCGAGTACGACGCGCTCGGTCACGGGTTTCTCCTCACACTGCACTTGCTGACATGCATGAGTATGCAGACCACTGCATGACTCGTCAATTCTCGGAACCCTTGAACAACTGAAACCGCTTTCTCGTACTTCCCACCGAACGCTGGCGCCGCGTTGATCACAACCCACTCCTGACCCAAGTGAGGCAGTCGCATGTCCAGGGCACTTCCGAAGTACAACAAGCGTCGCGTGGCGATCATCGGCGGCGCTGCCGCCGTGGTGCTCTCCGGCGCGGTGATCGCCGGTTCGGCCCTCGCCGGGACGCCCGCCAAGAGCGACGGCGCCGCAAGCGCCCGCACCCTCGCGAGCCCCGGCACGATCACCTGCCCCGACGTGAAGTCGAAGCTGCCCGCGATTCCGGCCTCCGCCCAGGCCGAGGTCGACCGCAACCTGGCCCTGCTGCAGACGCAGATCCAGGAGGCCAACACACGGCTGAAGAACACCGTGGGCCAGGGCGGGCCGAACTTCGTCAACAACGCGATCCTCGGCCCGCTGAAGGACAAGCGCGTCTCCACCATCGACCGCATCGCCATCTCCATCGGCCGCAAGGGGACCAAGCCGACGGGGCTGGACGCGCTGGCGCCGTGCACCCTGAACGCGGGCGGGGGCGTGAACACGGGCGGCGCCGGAGGCACGAACGCGGGGGGCGGCCAGGCGCCCGCCACCGCCACCCCGAGCGCCGCGGCGAACCAGCAGTCGGGCGGCGGGGCTGCCGCGGGTGGCAGCGCGGCCGTGGGCACGATCTCCTGCCCGGACGTGGCCTCCAAGCTGCCGGCCGTCCCGGCCTCCGCCCAGGCCGAGGTCGACCGCAACCTGGCCCTGCTGCAGACGCAGATCCAGGAGGCCAACACACGGCTGAAGAACACCGTGGGCCAGGGCGGGCCGAACTTCGTCAACAACGCGATCCTCGGCCCGCTGAAGGACAAGCGCGTCTCCACCATCGACCGCATCGCCATCTCCATCGGCCGCACCTCGGCCAAGCCGACCGGCCTGGACTCGCTGGCCGCCTGCACGCTCACCAAGTGAGGTGACAGGCAGCCGTGGCCGCCCCGTGGGACAGCGCCGGCCGGGGCGGCCGCGGTGGATCGGGCCGAGCGGATCCGGTCGAGCGGATCCAGCCGAGCGGATCCGGTAATTCCTTAGACGGGCGAACGACTTTCATCAATAATCGTTAGACATGGGAAAGACCTATGAGCGCATAGACGGCAGGCTCCGGACGTTCATCGAGGAGCAGCCAATCTTCTTCACGGCGACCGCGCCGCTCGCCGGCGACGGCACGGTCAACCTCTCTCCCAAGGGCCTCAAGGGCTCGTTCGTGGTGCTGGACGAACTCACCCTGGCCTACCTGGACTTCGCCGGGTCCAACGCGGAGACCATCGCGCATCTGCGGGAGAACGGCCGGATCACCCTCATGTGGTGCGCCTTCCAGGGCCCGCCGAACATCGTGCGGGTGCACGGCCGGGGCGAGGCGGTCTTCCGGGACGACCCGCGCTTCCGGGACCTGCTCGCCCGCTTCCCGGACATCGACCCGAACCTGCACGGCCTGCGCGCGGTCATCGTCGTCCACGCCGAACTGGTGCGGGACAGCTGTGGATACGCCGTCCCCCACATGGCCTACGAGGAGGACCGCGACCTGCACGCCAAGCGGTTCGCCCGCGAGGACGACGACTCGCTGAGCGCCTACTTCGCCAAGAAGGAGCACATCGCGACGAGCCTGGACGGCCTACCCGGGCTGCCGTTGCCGCTCCCACCCTCTACCGTCTGAGCCATGCGCCCAGGTGTCGTCGTCGCCCTCGTGTCCGCGTCCGTCTGCCTGCTCGGCTTCACGCCCGGGCCGGGGCCGGTGCCGTTGCCCGCGCGGATGGCGGACACCGGGGGCGGCACCCAGCTGATCACCGCCCGGGCACCGGGCACCGGCTCGACCTCCGGCACGGTCACCTGGTGGGACCGGCGGGACGGGCAGTGGGTGCGGGCCGGGTCCGCTCCGGCGCGGTTCGGGGCGAAGGGCCTGGTGGAGGGGCGGACGCGGAAGCAGGGAACGAACACCACGCCGACCGGTCTGTACCGCCTTCCGTTCGCCTTCGGGATCAAGGGCGCGCCGAGCGGGACACGGGTGGCGTACCGGGCGGTGAAGGAGAGTTCCTGGTGGTGCGAGGACGTCGACTCCACCGCGTACAACCGCTGGGTGGATCCGCTGCCGGCCGACTGCCGCGCCTCGGAGTCCGAGCGGCTGGGCTCCTACCCGACGCAGTACGCGTACGGGCTGGTCGTCGGGTTCAACTACGACCGCCCGGTGCGCGGACGCGGTGCCGGGATCTTCCTGCACGTCAACGGGAAGGCGGCCACGGCCGGCTGTGTCTCCGTCCCCGAGGACGCGATGCGGCGGATCCTGAAGTGGGCTGACCCCGGCAGGAAACCGCACATCGCGATCGGCACCGTGGACGGCGCCACGGCCATCACCCGTTACTGACCTCGCCCGCCGGCAGCCGTACGGTGAACGTCGTCGCCCCCGGCCTGCTCTCCAGCCCGACGCTCCCGCCGTGCGCCTCGACCACCGCCGCCACGATGGACAGGCCGAGGCCGGCTCCGCCGCCGGAGGCGTCCTGGCGGCGGCGGTGTTCCGCGCGGGTGAAGCGTTCGAAGACGCCCGGCTGGACGTCCTCGGGGACGCCGGGGCCGTCGTCGTGGACCGAGAGGCGGGCCGAGCCGTCCTCGGTCTCCAGGGTCACCGTCACCTTCGTGCCCACGGGTGTGTGCAGACGCGCGTTGGCCAACAGGTTGGCCAGCACCTGGTGCAGACGGTGGGTGTCGCCCGTGACCGTGACCGGTTCCTCCGGGAGGTTCAGGGTCCAGCGGTGCTCGGGGCCCGCGGCCCGGGCGTCCGTCACCGCGTCCAGGACCAGGTGGGTCAGGTCGACGGGGCGGCGCTCCAGCGGGCGGCCCGCGTCGAGGCGGGCCAGCAGGAGCAGGTCGTCGACCATGTCGCCCATGCGGGAGGACTCGGCGGCGATGCGCTCCAGGGCGCGGGTCACCTCCGGTGGGACCGGACCCGGGTGCAGGAGGGCCAGCTCGGCGTGGCCGCGTACCGAGGCGACCGGGGTGCGCAGTTCATGGCTGGCGTCGGCGGCGAAGCGGCGCAGCCGCTCCTCGCTGGCTTGGCGTTTGGTCAGGGCGTCCTCGACGTGGCCCAGCATGCGGTTGAAGGCGGCCGCCACCCGGCCGACCTCGCTGCGGGAGTCGGGTTCCGGGGCCCGGGCCGGCAGGGCCACCTCGCCGCTGGCGAGCGGGAGTTCGCTGACCCGGGTGGCGGTCGCCGCCACCCTGCTCAGCGGGCGCAGCGACCAGCGGACCCAGCCGGCCCCGGCCACGCCGGTCGCCACCAGGGCCAGGCCGAAGACGACGCCGGCCACCAGTTCGAGGCGGTGGACGGCGGCCTGGACCGGCTCCAGCGGCAGGCCGACGATCAGGACGTCCTTGTCCCGGCCCGGGGTGGCGACGACCCGGTAGTCGTCCAGGGCGGAGAGGTCGACGGTGTGGGGTCTGCCGTCGGCCGGTACGGCGGCCAGCCGCTTCCGGTCCCTGGCAGTCAGGTCCACGCTCAGGTCCGCGGACGGGTCGCCGGAGCGGATGAGCCCCATGTTGGTGACCTCACCGTTCAGGAGGCGGGCGCCGAAGGTGCCGGTGGCCAGGCGGCGGGTGTCGCCGTGCTCGTCGCCGATGGGGGTCCCCCCGGTCGAGTCCTTTCGAGACTGGGGGAGATCGTCGGGCATCCGGCCGTGGTGCTCCAGGCTCTCCGGGAACCGGGTGCCGACCTGGGTGAGCTGTTCGTCGAGGCGCTGGGTGAGGAAGCCGTTCAGTTCGACGACCGCGGCCAGTCCCACGGCGGCGCAGCTCACCGCGAGCAGTACCACCAGCCCGACGGTGAGACGGGCGCGCAGGGTGCGCGGGCGGGGCAGGCGTCGTACGGACCTCACCGGGGCACCGGCTTCAGGACGTAGCCCGCGCCGCGGACCGTGTGGATCATGGGTTCGCGGCCCGCGTCCACCTTCTTGCGCAGGTAGGAGATGTACAGCTCGACGACATGGGCCCGGCCGCCGAAGTCGTAGGACCAGACCCGGTCGAGGATCTGCGCCTTGCTCAGCACCCGGCGCGGGTTGCGCATGAGGAAGCGGAGGAGTTCGAACTCGGTCGGCGAGAGTTCGATCAGCTCGCCGCTGCGGGTCACCTCGCGGGCCTCCTCGTCCATGACCAGGTCGCCCACGGTCAGCCGGGGCCCCTCCTCCAGCTGGCGGGCCATGCCCGCGCGGCGCAGCAGTCCGCGCAGCCGGGCGACGACCTCCTCCAGGCTGAAGGGCTTGGTGACGTAGTCGTCGCCGCCCGCCGTGATGCCGGCGATGCGGTCCTCGACCGCGTCCCGTGCGGTGAGGAAGAGCACACAGACGTCCGGCTTCACCTCGTGCAGGCGGCGCAGCACGGCGAAGCCGTCGGTGTCCGGGAGCATCACGTCCAGGACGACGGCGTCGGGCAGCAGCTCCCGCGCGGCGGTGACCGCGGCGGCGCCGTCGCCGGCCGCGCGCACCTCCCAGCCCTCGTAGCGCAGGGCGCCGGTGAGCACCTCCGCGAGGTCGGGGTCGTCGTCGACGACGAGGACGCGCAGCGGAGTGCCGTCGGGTCGGGTGAGGGCCGGGCGGCCGGAGCGGGTGGTGTTCATCGCGTCTACCAGCATCGCTCGTGCGCGGGGCGGCCGGCCGCCCGGGCGGCTCTGAGTTTCCTCTGAGTCCGCTGGGTACGGCGGCCGCTCAGAGGTGTCTCAGAGGTTCGGACCGCACAGTGGCCTGGCACGACGGACGAAGGGACGACCATTCATGACCACCGTGGACGCGGGGCGGGCGGCCCCGCCCCGGCCCCTGACCGCGCGGCGCTCCCCCGCGGGGCCCGTGCTGGCCGTGCTGTGGGCGGGAGCGGCGGCCGTGGTCGCGCTCTGGTGGGCGGACACGGGGGCCGTGGTCGGTGCGGCGGGCTGGCTGACCGGGGCCGGGCGGATCGCCGGGCTGCTGTGCGGGTACGCCTGCGCGGTGCTGGTCGGTCTGATGGCGCGGGTGCCGCTGCTGGAGGTGCGGATCGGCTCCGACCGGGTGGCCCGCTGGCACGCGATGGCCGGCCGGTACACCGTCTGCCTGCTCGTCGCGCACATCGCGCTGATCCTGGCCGGGTACGCCGCCCAGGACCGGGCCTCGCTGTGGCACGAGGCGGTCACCGTCGTGCTGGACTACCCGGAGATGCTCAAGGCCACCGCCGGCACGGTGATCCTCTTCGCGGTCGGCGTCACCTCGGTACGGGCCGCGCGCCGCCGCACGAGCTACGAGTTCTGGTACTACGTCCACCTCCTCACCTACGCGGCCGTCTTCCTCGCCTTCGGGCACCAGCTGGCGCTGGGCGAGGAGTTCAACGGCAAGCCGGTGGCCACCGCCGTCTGGTACGCGCTGCACCTCGGGGTGGCGGCCCTGGTGCTGTGGTTCCGGGTGCTCGCCCCGGTGCGGCTCAACCGGCGGCACCGGCTGCGGGTGGAGTCGGTGCAGAAGGAGGCGCCGGGCGTGTACTCGGTCGTCGTGCGCGGGCGGCACCTGGACGAGCTGGGCGCGCGGCCGGGGCAGTTCTTCCGCTGGCGGTTCCTCGGCGAGGGCATGGGCTGGACGTCGACGCCGTACTCCCTGTCGGCGCCGCCGCGCCCGGACCTGCTGCGGATCACGGTCAAGGCGCTGGGCGACCACAGCGCGGCCGTGGCGCTGCTGCGGCCGGGCACCCGGGTGTGGGCGGAGGGCCCGTACGGCTCCCTGACCGCGGAGCGGGCCACCGGGCAGCGGTCCCTGCTGATCGCGGCCGGTGTCGGCATCACCCCGCTGCGGGCGCTGTTCGAGACGCTGCCCGGCGAGGTCACCCTGCTCTACCGGGCGCGCGGTGCCGAGGACCTGGCACTGGGCGGCGAGCTGGAGGCGATAGCCCGCTGGCGGGGCGCGCAGGTGCTGTACGCGCTCAACGGGCCGCGCGGGGAGCGGCCGAGCATCACGGCGGAGTCGCTGCGGGCGACCTTCCCGGGGCTTGCCGACCACGACGTCTACATCTGCGGTCCGCACGGCTTCGCCCAGGACGTGTACGGCGCGCTGCGGGCGGCCGGGGTCCCGGACCGTCGTATCCACCACGAGTCGTTCGAGCTGTGAGGCCTTCCGTGCACGCGTTGAACAAGAACCGCCCGCTCCGCCGCATCGTGCTGGCGAGTGCGGCCACCGTCTCCGGGATGGTGCTGCTGCTGTCGCTGAAGCCGCACACGAGTCCCACGCTGGCGACGGCGAGCACCAAGTCGCCCACGACGTCGAGCGGTTCGAGCCCGACGGCCGGCTCCAGCTCGGGGACGAAGACCGTCACCGGCGACACCGTCCAGACCCGGTGGGGCCCGGTCCAGGTGCGGGTGACCATCAAGAGCGGCACGCTCACGGACGTGACGGCCGTCAGCTACCCGCAGGACAACCCGCGCGACCAGGAGATCAACAGCTACGCCCTGCCCCAGCTGCGGCGCGAGGCCCTGGCCGCCCAGAGCGCGCAGATCGACACGGTCTCGGGGGCCACGTACACCAGTGATGGTTACCGCCAGTCACTCCAGTCCGCCCTCGACTCGGCAGGCCTCTGAACACTCAGCGCATGCGGCACGTATCTGTGGGCCAAGGGTCAAGTCCCACGGAGGAACCGTGACCACCACGCTCGCAGGCGGACGTGCCGCCCGCCGCCAGACGATGCGCCGCATCCGCCCGCGCCGCTCCCCGGCCGTACCGCTGCTGCTCGCGGTCGGGGCGGGGGCGGTGGCCGTGCTGTGGCTCTGGTGGCACAACACCCCGTCCATCGCCGACGACAACGGCAAGATCCTCAATGCCGGCCGGATCACCGGCCTGCTGGCCGGCTACCTGATGGCGCTGGTCGTGCTCCAGATGGCGCGCGTACCGGCGCTGGAACGGCGCGTCGGCTCCGACCGGGTGGCCCGCTGGCACGCGATGAGCGGCCGCTACACGCTCTGCCTGATCGTCGCGCACGTCTTCCTCACCATGTGGGGGTACGCGCTCCAGGCGGGCAAGTCGCTCGGCGACATCGTCCAGCAGACCATCGACTCCATCAACCAGCTGCCGGACATGGGCAAGGCCGCCATCGGCACGGGCCTGTTCGTGGTCATCGGCCTGACGTCGATCGGCCCGGTCCGCCGCCGGCTGCCGTACGACACCTGGTACCACGTCCACCTGCTCACGTACGCGGCCGTGTTCCTGACGTTCTGGCACCAGATCACCTCCGGCAACGACTTCGCGGTCGAGCCGACCGCCAAGACCTTCTGGTACGGGCTCTACGGCACCGTCACCGCACTCGTGGTCTGGTACCGGATCCTCACCCCACTCCGGCTGAACCTCCGTCACCGTATGCACGTGGCAGCCGTGATCGAGGAGACGCCGGGCATCGTGTCCGTGCTGATCGGCGGCCGCAAGCTGCACCGGATGGGCGCGGAGGCGGGCCAGTTCTTCCGCTGGCGGTTCCTCGCGCCCGGGATGCGGTTCAGCTCGCACCCGTACTCGCTGTCGGCGGCGCCCCGCCCCGACATGCTGCGGATCACGGTGAAGGCGATCGGCGACCACAGCGCCCGGCTGCGCGAACTCACGCCCGGCACCCGGGTGTGGGCGGAGGGCCCGTACGGCGCGCTCACCGCACAGCGGCGCAGCAAGGGCAAGGTGCTGCTGGTCGCGGGCGGGGTCGGCATCACGCCGATGCGGGCGTTGTTCGAGACGCTGCCCGGCGCGTCCGGTGACATCACCCTGCTCTACCGGGCCAACACCACCCAGGACCTGGCCCTGTGGGGCGAGCTGGCCGCGATCGCCAAGGAGCGCGGCGCCCGGCTGATGTACGCGGTCAACAGCCCCGAGGGCGAGCGGCCGGACATCTCGGCGGAGAACCTCCAGCGGAAGATCCCGGACATCGATCACCACGATGTCTTCATGTGCGGCCCGCCCGGGTTCGCGCAGTCGGTGTACGAGGCACTGCGCGGCGCGGGAGTCCCCGCACGGCGTATCCACCACGAGTCGTTCGAGATGTGAGCGGGAGCTGCAAGCGATGAGGAAGAGCCACCCCATTCGGCGCGTCGTGCTGGCCACCGCCGCCACCGTGTCCGGTGTCGTGCTGCTGCTGTCGCTGAAGCCCGCCTCGGATCCGGCGGCCGCGTCGGCCGCGGGCGCGGCACCGCAGCAGACGGCGGCGGCGCAGGAGGCGCCGCAGGGCGGAGCGCAGGATGCCGGGGCGTCCGCCGGCACGGTGACCGGAGACGCGGCGCAGACCCAGTACGGGGCCGTGCAGGTACGGCTGACCGTCGCGAACGGCAAGATCACCAAGGCGGAGGCGGTGCAGGCGCCCAAGGGCGGACTCAGCGACCAGAAGACCGCGCTCGCGGTGCCCAAGCTGAACCAGGAGGCCGTGGCGGCGCAGAGTGCGCAGATCGACGCGGTGTCCGGGGCGACGTACACGAGCACGGGGTACAAGAAGTCGCTGCAGTCGGCGCTGGACAAGATGAAGGCGTCGTCGGGCTCGTCTTCAGGGTCCTCTTCCGGCTCGTCTTCCGGCTCGGCCCAGGCGCAGGCCCGTACCGTCACCGGGAAGGCCGTCCAGACCCAGTACGGCACGGTCCAGGTCCGGATCACGGTCAGCGACGGGAAGATCACCAAGGCGGACGCGGTCCAGGCGCCCAAGGGCGGACTCAGCGACCAGAAGACCGCGCTCGCCGTGCCCAAGCTCAACCAGGAGGCCGTGGCGGCCGGGACCGCGAACATCGACGCCGTCTCCGGGGCCACCTACACCAGCACCGGCTACAAGCAGTCGCTGCAGTCGGCGCTGGACCAGGCCGGTGGCTGACACGGTGGCCGAGCCGGCTGAAGCTCCCGCCGCGGTGCGCCATGCGGAGGAGGTCATGGGGACCGTCTTCTCCTTCGACGTCCGCGGCGGGGAACCCCGTGCCGTACGGCAGGCCTTGGCGGAGGCGGTCGCGGGCCTGCACCGGGTCGACGCGCTCTTCTCCACCTACCGCGAGGACAGCGAGGTCTCGCGGCTGGCCCGGGGCGAGCTGACCGTGGCCCAGTGCGCTCCCGAGGTGGCCGAGGTGCTGGAGCTGGCGGCCGAGGCGGAGCGGGTGAGCGACGGGTGGTTCAGTACCCGGTACCGCGGGTCGCTGGACCCGACCGGGATCGTGAAGGGCTGGTCGGCGGAGCGGGCGGCGCGGCTGCTGGCCGCGGTGGACGGGGTGTGCGGGGTCAGCGTCAACGGCGGCGGTGACGTCCAGCTGCTGGGCGCGCCGCAGCCGCAGCGGCCGTGGCGGGTCGGGGTGTCGGATCCGCTGCGCCCCGGTGGGCTGGCGGCGGTGATCTCGGCGGCCGGAGTGGACGAGCTGTCGGTGGCGACGTCCGGTACGGCGGAGCGGGGCGACCACATCGTGGATCCGCGTACCGGCAGGTCAGCGGTGACGGACTTGGTGGCGGTGACCGTGGTGGGGCCCCGGCTGACGTGGGTGGACTGCTGGGCCACGGCGGCGTTCGCGATGGGGTCGAGGGCCGGGCTCGCGTGGCTCGAGTCGCTGCCGGACGTGGAGGCATTGCTGATCACGGCGGGTGACGAGGTGCGGTGCACCGGGGGGCTGGCGGCGCGGCTCGGCTGAACATCGGGTCCGAGAAGCACATCGGGTCCGAGAAGCCGGAATTTTTGATGTTTCTACCAAGTTGTGCCGGATGGCCATCCAACTCCCGCGCTGGGACGTATCCCCTGTGGGGCAAGTTTCAGGAGGAACGCATATGGCTATTTTCAGCAGTCTCATGCCGGCGAAGGGCCACGACCGCGGCGGTGACTCGTCAGGGCACGACTCTTCCGGGCACGGGGACCGCCACGGCGACCACGGCGACCGTCACGGCGACCACGGCGACCGCCACGGTGACCACGGCGACCGTCACGGCGACCACGGCCACAACGGCTACTGAGCGCACACGGAGGCTGAGCGGACCGGATTCGGAAGGACCCGGCCCGCTTCGCCGATCCCCGAGGAACACACGCCATGGCGCATGTCCTGCGGCGATTGCTCTCGGCGGGCGAGACGTCCGACGCCGTGGTGCCGGCCGCGCCCCCGGTGCCCCCGCGCGAGGTGTTCCGGCGGTTCTGGCCGTACACCCGCGGTGGCCGGCGCTGGCTCGTGCCCATCCTGCTCTTCAGCCTGATCGGCCCCGTCGTCGACGCCGCGGAGATCTGGCTCTTCAAGATCGTGGTGGACGATGTGCTCGTCCCCCGCGATCTGCGACCGCTCCTGTGGATCGCACCCACCTATCTGGGGCTCATCGTCGGTTCCGGCGTGCTGGGCTTCGCCGACGACCTGACGTCCACCTGGGTCGGCGAACGCTTCCTGCTCACACTTCGCTCCGATGTGTTCCGGCACGTCCAAGGGCTGTCGCTCGGATTCTTCGAACGCCGGCGGCTCGGGGACGTGCTGTCGCGCGTCACGGGCGATGTCGACGCGGTCGAGACGTTCCTGCTCTCCGGGGTGGCGGACGCCGTCTACTACGTGATCAGCCTGGGCGTGTACCTCGGCCTGCTGCTCTACCTCCAGTGGGATCTCACCCTCCTCGCCCTGGTCATCGTGCCGCTGTTCTGGGGCACGGCCCGGCACTTCTCCAAGCTGATCAAGGCGGCCTCGCGGGAGCGCAGGCGCCGTAGCGGCTCGCTCAGCGCGATCGCCGAGGAGTCGCTGGGCAACGTCGCGCTCGTGCAGGCCTACAACCGGCAGGCGTGGGAGGAGCAGCGGTTCGAGCGGGAGAACATCGGCAAGTTCCGGGCGGCGATGGCCTCGGCGCGGATCCGTGGCGTCTACGGACCGATCGTCGACGTCATCGAGGTGTCCGGCGGCCTCGCGGTCATGGGTCTGGGCACCTGGAAGCTGGCCCAGGGCCAGCTCACGCTGGGCGGGCTGCTGGTCTTCCTGGCGCTGATCGGCAAGCTCTACAGCCCGGTCCGGGGCCTGTCCCGCCTCGGCACCACCTTCTACGCGGCGTCCGCCTCGGCGGAGCGGATCATCGAGATGCTGGACCAGCGGCCGCAGGTGACCGAGGCCCCCGGTGCCCGGCGGATCGGCCGGGCGCGCGGTGACGTGGAGTTCGACGGCGTCTGGTTCCGCTATCCCGGCACCGCGTCCTGGGCGCTGTCGGGCCTGTCCTTCCATGTGGCACCGGGCGAGACACTGGCGCTGGTCGGGGCCAGCGGGGCCGGCAAGTCGACCGTCGCGAAGCTGCAGTTGCGCTTCTACGACCCCGACCGGGGAGCGGTCCGCCTCGACGGGACCGATCTGCGCACCCTGCGCCTGTCCGACGTACGGGAGAACGTCGCGGTGGTCCTGCAGGAGACGCTCGTCTTCCACGGCACCGTGCGGGAGAACATCGCCTACGGCCGGCCCGAGGCGACCGAGGCGGACATCGTCACGGCGGCGCGCGCCGCCGACGCGCACGAGTTCATCGAGGAGCTGCCGGAGGGGTACGACACGCTAGTCGGCCAGCGCGGCCGGACGCTCTCCGGCGGACAGTGCCAGCGCCTGGCCATCGCCCGCGCGATGATCAGAAACGCGCCCGTGCTCCTGCTGGACGAGCCGACCACCGGGCTCGACGTCCGGTCCGGCCGGCGGATCATGGACCCGCTGCGCCGGCTCATGGCCGGGCGGACGACCGTCGTCATCTCCCACAACCTGCTGACCGTCCGCGACGCCACGCACATCGCGGTACTGGACGGCGGCCGGGTGGTCGAGCACGGCACCCACGACGACCTGCTGCGGCGCGGCGGGACGTACGCCCGGCTGCACCGGCTGAACGCCATGACCGGGACCGCGCCGCAGGGGAGGGTCCTGTCGTGAGCGACTCCGCCCCGCCCTCCCTCGCACCGGGTGCGAGACCGGCCCCGGGCTATGAGGTCCTGGCGCATCTGACGCGCACCGGCTGGCTCGACGTCTACGACGCCTGGAGCGAGGAGCGGGCCTGCCGTTGTGTGATCAAGCTGGTGCGTCCCGACCGCCTGGACGAGGACCCGCTGCGCGAGCGGCTGCTGCGGGAGGGCCGGTGGCTGTGCGAGTTCACCCATCCCCACCTGGTGCGCGCCTACGAGACCTTCGAGTCGCCCGAGCCGCTCGTCGTCCTGGAGACCCTGACCGGTGAGACGCTGTCCCACCTGATCGACCGGCTGCCGCGGCGGCCGACCGCGGCAGACGTGGCGCTCCTCGGGGTGCAGTTGTGTTCCGCGGTCCACTACCTGCACGGACGGGGCCTGCTGCACCTGGACCTCAAGCCGTCCAACGTGGTGGTGGACTGCGGTCATGCGAAGGTGCTGGACCTGAGCGTCGCCCGGCCGCCCGGTGACGCGCCCGCGGGCTTGGGTACGTTCTGCTATCTCGCTCCGGAGCAGGCCCGCGGCGGGCCGCTCACGGCCGCGGCCGACGTGTGGGGGATCGGCATCACGCTGTACGAGGTCGCCTGCGGTGACGTGCCGTTCGACTGCGGCGGGACCGCGGACGAGCCCTACAAGTCCTACGACTCCTGCGACGGGGAGCGGGCGGACCGCTATCCGCAGCTGGAGCGGAGCGCCCCTTCGATCACGGCCCGGCGGCGTCTGCCGGCCGCCCTCGCCGCCGCCGTCGACGGCTGTCTGCGCGCCGACCCGGCGTCCCGGCCCACCGTCGCCGAACTGGCCGCCGCCCTCGACGCGACGTCACCCGGCCCGCGGCTCCTCACCACCCACGCCTGAGGCCGCCTGGGCCGGGTTCAATCCACATCCGGGGTCTGGACCTGACCGACCTGCAGATCGGCCGTGGCGAGGACGGTGCCGTCGGAGGAGGTCAGGCGGGCGCCCGAGATCGCCGAGGGGTCGACGGGGGTCGACGCGGCCCAGTTGCCGTGCCCGTTGCGCAGGGCGAAGTCGCCGATGTGGGTGGTGGTGCCGTCCGGATGCTCCAGGAGACAGGCGACCTTGCCGGTGTACGAGGCGTGGGAACCGGTGAGAGCGACGGACATGGCGACCCAGCCGGGGGGCCCGGGGTGGGCGTAGACCTCGCCGGCCGGCTCCTCGGCCCCGAGGGGCGAGGTCAGGTCGCCGACCAGCACGGGCTCGCTCTCGACCGCGGTGACCGGCGCGGCCGTGATCGCCTCGACGGCGGTGCTGATCCCCCAGCCGGCGAATCCGCAGGCGAGGGCGAGGGCGGCCACGGCGGACGCCATACGCAGCCGGGCCCGGCGGGCGCGGCCACGGAAGCCCTTGTGCTCGGGTGCCGACGGGTGCGCGTGCGGGCGGCCCTCGGGCGCGGTCGCGGCACGGGTCAGTCCGCGCGACACCCGGGCTTCGAACCCGGTCGGCGGCTCGGCCGGCGGCAGCAGGCCGATCAGCCGGTCGCCGACGAGGGTCATGTGCTCGACGTACTCCCGGCAGTCCGCGCACTGCTCCAGATGCTCGACCGCTTCGGCCCGCTGACGCCCGAACAGCACGCCGAGTGCCAACTCGGCGCCGTTCTCCCGGAGCCTCTCGCAGGTCACGTCACTGGCCATGGTCGCCTCGCTTCGGAGACGTGAGCGTGTTCCGCAGCTTTGCCATCGCGGTTCTGATCCGCGTCTTGGCGGTCCCCAGCGGGATCTTCTCCCAGTCGGCGATCTGCTGGGCCGTCATTCCGTAGATGCCCGCCATCACCAGGGCACGTCCCTGTTCCCGTGGCAGTTCCGCCACGGCGGCCCGCAGCCGGGCCGAGGCCTCGTCGGCCAGCGCCCACTGCTCGGGCGTCTCGCTGACGACGTCGAGGAGCACGTCGAGGTCCTCGGGCGCCATCGGCTCGCTCCGCCGGGAACGGAGTGCGTCCACGGCGAGGTTGTGCGCGATCGTCGTCAGCCAGGTCGCCACCGAGCCACGGCGCGGGTCGTAGATCTGGGCATGACGCCACGCGCGCTCGAACGTCTGCTGGGCGATGTCCTCGGCGAGCTGTGGGTCCCCGGTGACGGCGATGGCGACACCGAAGACCGTGTGCTGGAACCTCCGTACAAAGGTGGCGGCGAGTTCCGGGTCGCCGGTGGCCAGCCCGGACAGCAGAGCCTCGTCCGGGAGCCGGCCCACCGGGAACCGAATCCCCTGCATACCTCCATATACGGTCCGCCCCCGCCAGGAGATTGCCCGGCCTTCGCGGCGGAAGATCACATTCCCATTGTCCGCCCGTCCCCCGGGCGGCGCCCGTCAGTGACCGTTCTGGGCCAACCGCAGCAGATGGTCCGCCAGCGCCTGCCCGCCGGTGGGATCCCGGCTGATCAGCAGCAGCGTGTCGTCGCCCGCGATGGTGCCGAGGATGTCGTGCAACTCGGCCTGGTCGATGGCCGAGGCGAGGAACTGGGCGGCCCCCGGAGGGGTGCGCAGGACCACGAGGTTGGCGGAGGCCTCGGCGGAGATC
The DNA here is from genome assembly GCF_900215565.1 of Streptomyces sp. Ag109_G2-15. Lineage (NCBI taxonomy): Bacteria > Bacillati > Actinomycetota > Actinomycetes > Kitasatosporales > Streptomycetaceae > Streptomyces > Streptomyces sp. Ag109_G2-15. The sequence continues at coordinate 5,945,136 of NZ_OCNI01000001.1, read as the reverse complement.
AGCAGCTCCTGGGACAGGCGCCGCATCCGCTCCTCCTTCGCCGACTCCCCCAGCGGAGCGCGCGGCGTGCGGAAGCCGCCCTCGCTCGGCACCGCGTAGATCAGGTCGCCGTCGTTGTTGCGGATCTTGACGGCGTTCAGCTCGTCGAGGTCCCGCGACAGTGTCGCCTGGGTCACGCTCAGCCCGTCGTCGGCGAGCAGCTTCGCCAGCTGGCTCTGCGACCGCACCGGCTGCCGGTTGAGGATGTCCACGATCCGGCGGTGCCGTGCGGTGCGGGTCTGCGGCACGGCCGGCCCGGCACCCGCCGCCTGCTCGTGGTCCTGCGCCTGGCTCATCGTCGTCTCATTCTCCGGATCGTCCGTCCCCATCCGCTGGGTTCGCTGTGCCGAGGATGCCAGGCAGCGCCTCGAGGAAGGCGCCTGTCTCGTCGTCGCTCAGGTTCAGCGGCGGCATCAGCCGTACGACGTCGGGAGCGGGCGCGTTCACCAGGAACCCGGCCTCCTGGGCCGCCTGCTGCACCTGCGCTGCGAACGGCCCGGTGAGCACGATACCCAGCAGGAGGCCCGCGCCCCGGACATAATCGATCAACGGGTGGCCGAGCGCCTCGATTCCCTCGCGCAGGGCGCCGCTCTGCCGCTTCACGTTCTCCAGCAGCCCCTCGTCCGCGATGGTGTCGAGGACGGCGAGCCCCGCAGCGCAGGCGACCGGGTTGCCGCCGAAGGTCGTACCGTGCTGGCCGGGCTGGAGCAGTTCGGCGGCCCGCCCGAAGGCCACGGTGGCACCGAGCGGCAACCCGCCGCCGAGCCCCTTGGCGAGCGTGACGACGTCGGGCAGGACGCCCTCGTGGGCCTGGTACTCGAACCAGTTCCCGGTCCGGCCGATGCCGGTCTGCACCTCGTCCAGGACCAGCAGCGCCCCGCTGGCCGCGGTGATCGCCCGGGCCGCCTTCAGGTACCCGGAGGGGGGCACCACGACCCCGTTCTCGCCCTGGATCGGCTCGATGACGACGAGCGCCGTCTCCTCCGTGACCGCCGCGGCCAGCGCCTGGGCGTCGCCGTACGGCACGTGGGTGACGTCGCCGGGCAGCGGCAGGAACGGCGCCTGCTTGCCGGGCTGGCCGGTGAGCGCGAGGGCGCCCATGGTCCGGCCGTGGAAGCCGCCGGTGGTCGCCACCATGTGGGTGCGCCCGGTCAGCCGGCCGATCTTGAAGGCGCCCTCGTTGGCCTCGGCACCCGAGTTGCAGAAGAAGACCTTGCCGTCCCGGCCGAAGACCTGCAGGAGGCGTTCGGCGAGGGCGACGGGCGGCTCGGCGATGAACAGGTTGGAGACATGGCCGAGGGAGGCGATCTGCTTGCTGACGGCCTCGACGACCGCGGGGTGGGCGTGGCCGAGCGCGTTGACCGCGATACCGCCGACGAAGTCCAGGTACTGCCCGCCGTCGGCGTCCCACAGCTTGGTGCCCGCACCGCGCACGAGGGGCAGTCGCGGGGTGCCGTAGTTGTTCATCAGCGCGCCCTGCCAGCGCGCGGTCAGCTCTGCGTTGGTCGCGGTACCCGTCATGACTGTTCCCCCTCGGCTTCGTCGGGCACGACCATCGTGCCGATGCCCTCGTCGGTGAAGATCTCCAGCAGGATCGAGTGCTGGACCCGGCCGTCGATGACGCGGGCGGTGGTGACGCCGTTGCGCACGGCGTGCAGGCAGCCCTCCATCTTCGGCACCATGCCGGAGGACAGCTCCGGCAGCAGTTTCTCCAGCTGGGACGCGGTGAGGCGGCTGATCACCTCGTCGCTGTTCGGCCAGTCCTCGTAGAGGCCCTCGACGTCGGTGAGGACCATGAGGGTCTCGGCCCCCAGTGCCGCAGCGAGTGCCGCAGCCGCCGTATCAGCATTGACGTTGTAGACATGTCCGTCGTCCTGGGATCGGGCGATCGAGGACACGACCGGGATGCGGCCGTCGGCCAGCAGGGCCTCGATCGCGCCCGTGTCGATCGCGGTGATCTCGCCGACCCGCCCGATGTCGACCAGTTCGCCGTCGATCTCGGGCTGGTGCTTGGTGGCGGTGATGGTGTGGGCGTCCTCGCCGGTCAGGCCCACGGCGAGCGGGCCGTGCTGGTTGAGCAGCCCGACCAGTTCGCGCTGCACCTGCCCGGCCAGCACCATCCGTACGACGTCCATGGCGTCCTCGGTGGTGACCCTGAGGCCCGCCCTGAACTCGCTGACGATGCCGTGCCGGTCGAGGGCGGCGCTGATCTGGGGGCCGCCGCCGTGCACCACGACCGGCTTGAGGCCGGCGTGCCGCAGGAAGACGACGTCCTGGGCGAAGGCCGACTTCAGCTCCTCGTTCACCATGGCGTTGCCGCCGAACTTGATGACGACGATCTTGCCGTGGTGCCGGGTCAGCCAGGGCAGCGCCTCGATGAGGATCTGGGCTTTCGGCAGGGCCGTGTGCTTACGAGTGCTCATGACGAGTAGGCGCTGTTCTCGTGGACGTAGTCGGCGGTGAGGTCGTTGGTCCAGATGGTGGCGGTCTCGGCACCGGCCGCGAGGTCGGCGACGATGTGCACCTCGCGGTAGCGCATGTCGACCAGCTCGCGGTCCTCGCCGACCGAACCGTTCTTGCACACCCAGACGCCGTTGATGGCGACGTTGAGCTGGTCCGGCTCGAAGGCGGCGCTCGTGGTGCCGATCGCGGAGAGCACGCGGCCCCAGTTGGGGTCCTCGCCGTGGATCGCGCACTTGAGGAGGTTGTTGCGGGCGATGGAGCGGCCCACCTCGACGGCGTCGTCCTCGGTCGCGGCGTTGATCACCTCGACCTTGATGTCCTTGCTGGCGCCCTCGGCGTCGCCGATGAGCTGCCGGCCGAGGTCGTCGCAGACCTGGCGTACGGCCTCGGCGAACTCGTCGTACTCCGGGGTGATGCCGGAGGCACCGGAGGCGAGCAGGAGCACCGTGTCGTTGGTGGACATGCAGCCGTCGGAGTCGACGCGGTCGAAGGTGGTGCGCGTCGCGGCGCGCAGCGCCCGGTCCAGCACCTCGTCGTCGAGGTCGGCGTCGGTGGTGAGCACGACGAGCATGGTGGCCAGGCCCGGCGCGAGCATGCCCGCGCCCTTGGCCATGCCGCCGACGGTCCAGCCGTCCCGGGCCGCCACGGACGTCTTGTGGACGGTGTCGGTGGTCTTGATGGCGATGGCGGCCTTCTCGCCGCCGTGCTCACTGAGGGACCCGGCCGCCGTCTCCACTCCCTTGAGGACCTTGTCCATGGGCAGCAGCACGCCGATGAGGCCGGTGGAGCAGACGGCGACCTCGATGGCGCCCCGGCCGAGCACCTCGGCGACCTTCTCGGCGGTGGCGTGCGTGTCCTGGAAGCCCTTGGGGCCCGTACAGGCGTTGGCGCCGCCGGAGTTGAGGACCACGGCCGACACCTGGCCGCCCCCCAGGACCTGCTCGGACCAGAGCACCGGCGCGGCCTTCACACGGTTGGAGGTGAAGACGCCCGCGGCGGCACGGCGCGGCCCGTCGTTGACCACGAGGGCCAGGTCGGGGTTGCCGTTCTCCTTGATCCCGGCGGCGATGCCCGCCGCCTGGAATCCCTTGGCTGCCGTGACACTCACGGTGCGACTCCGATCGTGGAAAGTCCCGTGGTCTCGTCGAGACCCAGGGCGATGTTCATGCTCTGTACGGCACCGCCCGCGGTGCCCTTGGTCAGGTTGTCGATGGCGCTGATCGCGATGATGCGGCCCACCGCCGCGTCGTACGCGACCTGCACCTGAACGGCGTTGGAACCGTAGACGGACGCCGTCGCGGGCCACTGTCCCTCGGGGAGCAGGTGGACGAACGGCTCGTCGGCGTAGGCCTTCTCGTAGGCGGCGCGCACGGACTCGCCGGTCACCCCGTCCCGGGCGGACGCGCTGCAGGTGGCGAGGATGCCGCGGGGCATCGGCGCGAGGGTCGGCGTGAAGGAGACGGAGATCCGCTCCCCGGCCACCCCGCTGAGGTTCTGGATCATCTCGGGGGTGTGCCGGTGGCCGCCGCCGACGCCGTACGGCGACATGGAGCCCATGACCTCGCTGCCGAGCAGGTGGGGCTTGGGCGCCTTGCCCGCGCCGGAGGTGCCGGACGCGGCGACGATCACCGCCTCGGGCTCGGCGAGGCCGGCCGCGTAGGCCGGGAACAGGGCGAGGGAGACGGCGGTCGGGTAGCAACCGGGCACCGCGATGCGCTTGGACCCCTCCAGCGCGGCGCGGGCGCCCGGAAGTTCGGGGAGGCCGTAGGGCCAGGTGCCGGCGTGCGGGGAGCCGTAGAACGTCTCCCAGTCGGCCGGGTCCCTGAGCCGGAAGTCGGCGCCCATGTCGACCACGAGGACGTCCGGGCCGAGCTGCTCGGCGACGGCGGCGGACTGCCCGTGGGGCAGCGCCAGGAAGACGACGTCGTGCCCGGCGAGGGCCTCGGCCGTGGTCTCCGTCAGCACCCGGTCGGCCAGCGGCAGCAGATGCGGCTGGAGCGCGCCGAGCCGCTGGCCGGCGTTGGAGTTGCCGGTCAGGGCACCGATCTCGACCTCGGGGTGCGCGAGGAGCAGGCGCAGGACCTCTCCGCCCGCGTACCCGCTCGCTCCGGCCACCGCCGCACGTACCGCCATGTCCATCCTCCTCTGGATGGCATGACTATACGTATCGCTGCACTTTTATGCAATCGGCTCGGTCTCGGGGCGGCGGGACAGCATGATCCGGCGGGAGACGAGGAAGGTCACCGGGATCGCCGCCGCGGAGGCGAGGAGGGGGGCGAAGCGGCTGCCCGCGTGCAGGACGTCGACGATCACGTACACACCCGCGGTGGTGATCAGGAAATTGGTGGCGTTCGTCAGCGGGAACAGCAGGAATTTCCGCCAGGTCGGCCGCGTCCGGTAGGTGAAGCGGGCGTTCAGGAAAAAGGATCCGATCATGCTGATCAGGAATGCCAGAATATGCGCGGCCAGATAGGGCAGCCAGGTGAGGAACAACAGGTAAAGAACGTAGTAGGTGGCCGTGTTGACGACACCGACTGCGGCGAAGGTGAGGATCTGTCGCGAGATCAAGGGATGAGGTCTTTCGTCCGTTCCACGTTGGTCGCCTTCACCAGGAAGTGCGGGCGCCCCTTCACCTCGTAGTAGATGCGGCCGGTGTACTCCCCGATGACTCCCAGCATGACCATCTGTACGCCGGCGAGGGCGGTGACGGCGGTGATGATGGTCACATAACCGGGCGTCTGGACGCCGTTGACGAGCGCGGCGCCCACGATCCAGGCGGTGTACACCCCGGCGCACAGCAGCAGGCCCATGCCGAGCCAGAGGGCGGCGCGCAGCGGCCGGTTGTTGAAGGACAGCAGGCCGTCGAGGCCGTAGTTGAGCAGGCTGCGGAAGGACCAGGAGCTGGTGCCGGCCTCGCGGGTCGCGTTCTCGTACTCGAAGGTGGTGCTCGGGAAGCCGACCCAGGCGAACAGGCCCTTGGAGAAGCGGTTGTACTCGGTGAGGTTCAGGATCGCGTCCACCACGCGGCGCGACAGCAGGCGGAAGTCGCCCACACCGTCGACGAGTTCGACGTCGACCAGCCGGTTGATGAGCCGGTAGTACAGGCGGGCGGTGAGGGTGCGGGTGAGGCGGTCGCCGGTGCGACTGCGCCTGGCGATGACCTGGTCGTAGCCCTGGCCGCGCAGCTCCACCATCCGTTTGATCAGCTCGGGAGGGTGCTGGAGATCGGCGTCCATGACGACGACCGAGTCGCCCGAGGCGTGCCTGAGGCCCGCGAGCAGGGCCGCCTCCTTGCCGAAGTTGCGGCTGAAGGAGACGTACCGCACCCGCGAGTCGCAGTCGGCGAGGTGCCCCAGCACGGCGAGCGTACGGTCGCGGCTGCCGTCGTCGACGTACACGAACTCCATGTCGTGGCCGAGCGGCAGCAGCTCGTCCGCGATCTTCTGGACCTCCTCGTGGAAGCGTTCGAGGACGTCTTCCTCGTTGTAGCAGGGCGCGACGATCGATATCAGCATGGCGGTCCCCCAGGGGCGCGGTCAGCGGGCGGTGGTCACGCGCTCGCGCGGTGGTGTGGTCGTGGACGGTGCCGGGACGCGTCTGCGGCGCACGGCGGTGAGGGCGCCGAGCAGGGCGAGCGTGAGCAGCGAGGCGCCCCCGACGGCCGTGCCCAGCCGCAGGCCGGGCGGGTGGAAGGTGCAGGTCAGCGAGGTGGAGTTACCGTCGAGGGGGACGGCGATCAGCCCGTGGTACTCCCCCGCGGGCCGTTCCCGGCCGCCGCCCGTGGCACACCGCCAGCCGGCGATCCGGGGCGCGGCGACCACGGCGATCCCCCTGCTGCCCGGAGGCAGTTGGGCCCGGAGGGTGCCGTCGGAGACGGTCACCTCGGTGGCGGCGGTCGCCTTCAGGCGGGCGGCCGCGGTGCGCAGGCGTGCGGTGTCCAGGCAGCCGATCGCACCGCCCGGGATACGGCCGGGGCGGTCCGGGGACAGCTCGACGCGCAGCCGCCCGGACGCCGGGGCGGGGCCGAGCGGCGCCATCGCGGCGCGGCCCCGCGGGAACTCGAAGCGGAAGCGGGCGTCGGTGCCGGCGCCGTGCTGCCGTGCCGTGCCCGAGTAGTGCGGGGCCCACAGGTACACCTGGGTCCCGGCCGGGCAGCGGGCCGTGATCGTCGGCCTCGTCACGGCGTTCCCGGACCCGACCCGGCCTCCCCGGGCCGGCCTTCCGGTGTCGCCGTGCACGGCGAGGCGGGGCACGGTGTAGACGCGGCTGCCGAGCAGCAGTTCCTGGTTGCGGTACGGCGACGGCCCGAAGGGGGCGCGGTCGGGAGCGGTCCGTACGGTCACCAGCGGCGGCACGTCCTGCCGGGTCACGGTCACCGGGCCGGCGTCCTGCGCCAGGTGCTTCTGGTGCGGGTCGGGCGGCGAGTGGACCCGGGCGCCGACCGAGAAGATGACGTCGGTGACGGCATTGTCGAGGCTCTGCACGCTGCGGCCGCGCGAGGTCCAGCCGTCACCGAGCGCGGTGAGCGTACGGCTGAGGACGTCGGAGGTCAGGCTGCTGTAGTACTGGGCACCCTGGCCGCCCACCAGCAGCGGGTCGTTGCCGACGGTCTGCTCGCGTCCGGGGTCGGTACGGTACCGGGGCCAGCCGTCGGCCCCCGCGATCGCGTCCGCCTGCCGCTGCTGCCGCTGCCCCCAGGGCGCGTAGTCGTCCAGGTGCGCGAGGCGCAGCCGGGTGGCCACGGCGGAGGTGGCGGCCGTCTCGCCGAGCTGCGCACCGAGCAGGAGTACGACGGCCAGGCCGGCCAGCCGGGAGCGCTGCCCGGCGTCGGCGCGGCCGAGCAGGGCCAGTCCGCCGAGCGCGCCGGCGGTGGCGAGCAGCAGCACCGGCCAGGCGAAGGGCCGTACCAGGTCGCTGCGGCTCGCGGCGAGGGTGATCAGGGCGAGCAGCCCGGCCGCCGCCGCGAGCGCGCGCCGGTCGGGCGGGCCGTACGACAGGGTGTGCCAGGCGGCGATCACCAGCAGCCCGCACAGCACGAACGCCTGGCGGTAGGGGCTGCCCTGCGGGGTGGCGAAGGCGTGCCAGACCAGGTGGGTCGGCGCCCACTGCATCGACAGGGTCACCGCGAGCACGAGGACCGTCCAGCCGGTGCGCACCCGGGCCGGCACCGCGCGGTGGAACGGCAGGGCGAGGGCGAGCAGCAGGGCCGTGACGCCCACGTAGACGGCCGGGGAGCCGAAGCCGTACGTCGCCGGCAGCAGCCGGGCCAGCACGTCCTCGCTCGCCACCGGGGCGAACTGGCGGACGCGGCCGGGATAGGCGTGCTTGGTGCCGAAGTAGATGACGGTCACCAGCGGGGCGGCGAGGCCCACGCCGAGGACGACGGTGAGCGCGGCGCGGCCGGCCGCCGCGAGCGCCCGCCGGCGCGGCAGGTCGGCCAGCACCAGCCGGAGCAGCAGGACCAGACCGGCTCCCAGAGTGGCCATGTAGGCGGTGTAGAAGTTGGCGGTCCAGGCGAGGGCCACGACCAGGACGCCGAGGAAGCGGCGGCGCCCGGCAAGCGCCCATTCGCCGACCAGGCAGAGCAGGGGCAGGGCGATGAGCCCGTCGAGCCACATCGGGTTGTAGGAGGCGTCGGCGACGCTCCAGCCGCACAGCGCGTACGAGGTGCCGAGCAGGCCCGCCGCCCACCAGCGCCCCGGCCGCAGGGTGAGCAGCAGGCAGGCCATGGCGGCCGCGGCCGAGGCGGTCTTCAGGACGGTGACCACGTACACCGCGAGGTCGATCTCGTCCCGCGGGAAGACGGCCACGAGCAGGGCGAACGGGCTGCCGAGGTAGGTGCCGAGGTCAGGCAGGAAGCTGGAGCCGTAGCCGGACCGCCAGTTGACGAGGAGACCGCCGTCGGCCCTGCCGTGCAGCAGGTCCCACAGGTGGGTGTGGAAAGGCACGTACTGGTTGCCCAGGTCGTTGACGCTGCGGGTGCGGGGGCCGAAGGGGTAGCTGCGGGCGAGGGCGTCGGCGGCACAGAACGCCGTGATCGTGACGGCCGCGGCGAGCAGGGCGGCGGCACGCCTCGGTCGGAATTGCATTTTCGCCGGTCCCCCCCGGAATGTATGCCTCGTCGATTCGCCGTCTTAGACGGGACACGTTTCCTGTTGGTTGTGCGCTCACCGAAAAGTGAGGCGACTTCTTCCGAATACGGGAAACACCGCGTGAATTTCATGACGGCCAGGAAAACAAAGGATTTCCGAAAGGTGTGTTCGAGGTGAATCGAGCAGCGCTTGACTTGGAGCGCACTCCAAGTTCTACCGTCCTCGTCATGACCAGCGGACACATGAGCGAGAGCACCACCCGTGACGAGCGTTTCACACACGGCCTGGAGGTTCTGAAGAAGGTCGACGGCGAGGCCGGGCAGCGGGTCGTCGACTCGCTCGCCGACATCAACCCGGAGCTGGGGCACCAGATCGTCGCGTGGGCCTTCGGGGAGATCTACGACCGGCCCGGGCTCGCCCCGCGCGACCGGCAGCTGGTCACCCTGGGCATGCTCACCGCGCTCGGCGGCTGCGAGGCCCAGCTGGACGTGCATGTGAACGCGGCGCTCAACGTGGGCCTCACGCCCGAGCAGATCACCGAGGCGCTGCTGCACTCCGCGGTCTACTGCGGCATGCCGAAGGCGCTGAACGCCACCTTCGTGGCGAAGAAGGTGTTCGCCGAGCGCGGGCTGCTGCCGCTCGGACAGCAGCCCGCACCGGCCGCGGCTACTTCTGCTTGATCCTGAGGAAGGTGATGGAGTTCGCCGGGAAGGTGTACGTGAACTTCCCCGCCGCTCCGGTGAACGTGGAGGTCTCGGGGGTGACCGCCGTGGACGTCTCGCTGTTCACCGCGTCGGGGGCGGCGGCGAGCGTGGTCACCTTCGCCGTGCGGGCGACCCTGGCGCCGCCCAGGTCGATCGCCGTACGGGCCGCCGAGACCTGGGCGTTGACGACCTTGACGATCAGCTCACCGGTCTTCGCGTCCCGGGTGACGACCTGGCGGAACGGCTCGGCCGGCTTGTCGTCGGTGAAGCTGCCCCACTGCTGCCCGTCGAGGTACAGGGTGACCTGGCGGCCGCGCACCTTGACGTCGATGTCGTAGGCCCGGCCGGTCTCGACCGAGCCGGCCTTGGAGATCAGGGTGGACTTGCCGCCGTCCACGGCCTGCTCGACCGCGCTCTGGGTGTTGTTCCAGCCGCCCAGGTTCCACCAGTAGTAGTTGCCGGTGTCCTTGACGCCGAAGGCGACGAGGAAGCCCTCCTTGCCGGACTTCTTGGTGGCCTTCACCTGCAGGTCGTAGTCGTGCCAGGACGGGTCGCCCGCCTGGACCATGGTGTTCTCGGCGGTGTCGGACGTCTCGACGTACTGCCCGTCCTGGACGCTCCAGCTGCCGGCGCCGGTGTGGGTCCACTTCGAGGCGTCACCGGAGAAGTCGTCGCTGAGCAGAGTGCTCCCGTCGGCGGCGGTGACCAACACGTCGTCGTAGGCGGCGCTGGTGTTCCAGGTGGACAGGCCGACGGCACCGGTGATGGGGCCGCTGACGTCCGGGGTGGTGGTGGCGGTGGACGGCACCACCCGGCTGCCCACGTTGGTCATGAACAGCTTCTGGACCTCGTAGTTGGCCGAGCCCCAGGAGGCGTGGTTGTTGAACCACACCAGGTCCGGCCGCCACTGGACGTAGTCCTCGTTGGCGAACAGCGGGGCGTAGGAGGCGAGCTTGACGACGTCCGCGTTGCGCTCCAGGCCGGTCATGTAGGCCGCTTCGGCGAGGCCGTTCTTGAAGGCGTTGCCCTGGGAGGCGTACTCGCCGAGGAAGACCTTCGGGCCGCTGCGGTCGTAGGAGTCGTAGCGGTCGTTGTTCTGCAGGAACCACTGCGGGCTGTTGTAGTAGTGCTCGTCGACCAGGTCGACCCTGGCGTCCTTGTTGAGCTTCCAGGCCGTGTCGAAGGTCGCGCCGGAGTCGTCCGGGCCGGAGTTGGAGATCACCCGCATGTACGGGTACTTCGCCTGGATGGCCGCGCGGAACTGCGTGAAGCGGGCGAAGAACTCGTTCGGCAGGTTCTCCTCGTTGCCGACCTCGATGTGCGTGAGGTGGAAGGGCTTCGGGTGGCCCATCTCGGCGCGCTTCCCGCCCCACTCGCTCGTCACCGGGCCGTTGGCGAACTCGATGAGGTCGAGGGTGTCCTGGATGTGCCGCTTGAGCAGCGCGTCGTCGGCTACGGCCTTGTTCTGGCCGCAGCCGGTCACCAGGGCCGGGACGACGGGCAGGGGCATAGCGCCGATGTCCTCGGCGAAGCGGAAGTACTCGTAGTAGCCGAGGCCGTACGACTGGTTGTAGCCCCAGAAGTTCGAGTTCGTCGCCCGCTGCTCGACCGGGCCGACGGTGTCCTTCCACTGGTAGGAGCGCTTGCGCTGCCAGCCGGAGGCCTCGCTGTAGTCCTGCATGGAGCCGGTGTTGACCAGGCAGCCGCCGGGGAAGCGGACGAAGCCCGGGTGCAGGGCGGCGACCTTCTCGGCGAGGTCCTTGCGCAGGCCGTTCGGCTCGTGCTTGTAGGTGTCGCGCGGGAAGAGGGAGACCATGTCGAGCGCGGCGGCGGCCGAGGAGGCGACGGTGAGGCGGCCGGTGCTGCTGGTGCGGGTCGCGGTGAAGGTGGCCCGGTACTGGGCCCAGCCGCTCTTCTTGACGGCGATCGTGTGCCCGGTGGCCAGGGTGCCGCCGGCGTCCTGGAGGGACACGGTGAGCGTGGTGCCGGCCTCCGCACGGGCCCACACCGAGAAGTCGTACTTCTTGCCGTCCTCCAGCGCGATGCCGGTGTTGTAGCCGGCGTTGGTGACCGACGAACCGGCGCCCAGGGAGAGGTAGTTCCGGTTGCGGTCGTTCAGCCGGCCGGCGTCGCCGACGACCTGCGCGGTGCCGGAGACCGTCCAGGCGGTCAGCGGTGTGTACGACCTGTTGTCGTCGGTGGAGTACTCGAAGGACCGGTTCTGCACGAGTTCGGCGTACAGGCCGCCGTCGGCGGCGCGGTTGATGTCCTCGAAGAAGACGCCGTACATCGTCTTGTCGATCTCGGCGCCCTGGGCGGTGGGGTCGACGGTGATCGAGTAGTCGGTGACGTCGGCGGCGTGGGCGGGGGCCGGGACGGCGGTGGCAGCCAGCAGGAAAGCGCTTGCCGTGAGGCCGAGTCTCAGCCTGGTGCGGGTGGTGCGTGACATGGATACTCCGCGGCTCTTCGATTGTTCGAAATATCAGACAGTGGTCAGCACTTCGAACGGCAAGATAGGGAAGGGGTATGAGCACGTCAATGGGGCGGACAGACAGGGGTGATGATGGGCGGGTTCTGGCCCGTGGCCGATGTCCTGGCCCACCTGGCCGGACGCTGGCGGGTGGAGCGGACCGTGCGGGATCTGGCGAGCGGGGACGAGGGGCGGTTCGAGGGAGTCACCGTCTTCAGCCCGCTCGACGGCGGCGGACTGCTGCACGAGGAGTCGGGCACCTTCACCTGGCAGGGCGTGGCCCGGCCCGCGACACGCACCCTGCGCTTCCTGCCCGGGGCCTCGCCGGGCACGGCGGACGTCCGTTTCGCGGACGGCCGGCCCTTCCACGACCTGGACCTGACCTCGGGACGGCACGTGGCCGACCACCCCTGCGCGGCCGACCTCTACCGGGGCGAGTTCACGGTGACGGACGCCGACCACTGGCGCTCGGTGTGGCGGGTCGGCGGACCGGCGAAGGAACTGCTGCTGACCACCGACTACGTGCGCGAGGGCTGAGCCGACACACCGTCCAGACGGAGGTTCCAGCGGCCCGAGCGGCCCGTGACCGTGGTCGTGGAGAGCGGGCGCACGTCGATGTTCCAGTAGGTCGCGGGCGGCGCCTTCAGGGCGTACACCAGGGCGGCGCGGATCACCGAGGGCTCGGCGACGGCGACGATCCGGCCGCCGTCGCCCACCGGGCGGGTGTCGAGCCAGCCACCGACCCGGGAGATGAAGGCCAGCAGCGACTCGCCGCCGTGCGGGACGGAGCGCGGATCGGCGAGCCAGGCGTCCACGGCCTCCGGTTCGCGAGCCATCGCCTCGCCCAGCGTCAGCCCGCGCCACCGGCCCATGTCGCAGTCGCGCAGCGCGAGCTGGACCAGCGGGGCGTACCCCAGGGCGTCGCCGGTGGCACGGCTGCGCGGGGTCGGGGAGCAGTAGCGCAGTTCGGCCGCCGCCAGCGGCAGCAGGTCCCCGGCGATGCGCTGCACCTCGTCCCAGCCGGCCAGGTCCAGCGGCCGGTCGTCCTCGAAGCGCTCCGCGAGCAGCGGGGAACTGCGCGCGGCGGCGACGAACGTGACCCGAAGTGGCATGCGGTGATGGTGAGCCTCGGGTGTACCCAGGTCAAGGGCCGTTACCTGTGAGTTACCCGGGGTGTGCGCCCGCTCACTGGGGGAGGTGGATCATCCACCGGTCGGGGCGGTCCAGCGGCCGGAAGCCCAGCTTCTCGTACACCCCGTGCGCGTCCTCCGTGGCCAGCAGGATGCGCCGCAGACCGAAGGGCCGCAGGTGGTCCCGGATACGGCCGACGAAGGCCGTGCCGACGCCCGTGCCGCGCACCGAGGGGTCGACGTACACGTCGGCCAGCCAGGCGAACAGCGCCCGGTCGGTCACCACGCGCGCGTACGCCACCTGCTCGCCCGAGGCCGTCGCGTACACCCCGAAGTTGATCGAGGACGCCATCGCGTGCTCGTGCTTCTCCCGGGGGCGGCCGATCGCCCAGTACGCGTCGGTCGACAGCCAGCCGTGGACACGGTCGACGTCCACGCGGGAGGTGTCGGCGGAGAACTCGTAGCCGTCGGGGAGGTCGGGTGCGTCGCTCATGCGGGGATCCTCACAGGGCGGACGGCCGGCGTCGAATCGTTTTACCCGGTGGTACGACTGCCTTCCTGCCCGAGAGCACCCTGCCTCAGAGCACCTCGTCGCACGCGACCCGCAGCCGCCGTATCCCCTCCGCGATCTCCCCCGTCCCCGCCACCGCCGCGAAGCTCAGGCGGAGATGGCCCGCGGGGGGTTCGGCGCTGAAGTACGGGCGGCCGGGGGTGAGGGCGACCCCCGCGCGGAGGGCGGCCGCGGTCAGGGCGGCCTCGTCGGCTCCGTCGGGGAGGCGGAGCCAGAGGTGGTAGCCGCCGGAGGGGATGTGGGGCAGGGCCAGTTCGGGCAGGTGCAGGGCGAGTTCGGTCGTCATGGTGTCGCGGCGGGTCTTCAGCTCGGCCGAGAGGGCCCGCAGATGGCGGGGCCAGGCCGGGGAACCGACGAGTTCCAGGGCCGCCTCCTGGAGCGGCCGGGGGACGAAGAAGCTGTCCACGACCTGGATCGCGCGCAGGCGCTCCAGCACGGGACCGCGCGCGGCCAGCGCGGCCACCCGGAAGCTGGGCGAGGTCGCCTTGGTCAGCGAGCCGACGTGGACGACCACGCCGTCGGGGTCGTCGGCGGCCAGCGGGCGGGGCAGCGGGCCCGCGTCCGCGTGCACGAGGCGCCGTACGTAGTCGTCCTCGACGACGAACGCGCCCGCGGCGCGGGCGATGCGCAGCACCTCGGCGCGGCGGTCGGGGGCCAGGACCGCGCCGGTCGGGTTCTGGAACAGGGGCTGGCAGACGAAGAGCCGGGCGCCGGTGGCCCGGAAGGCATCGGCGAGGAGGTCGGGGCGTACGCCGTCGGGGTCGACCGGCACCGGGATCGGGCGCAGTCCGGCCGCGCGGGCGAGGGCCAGCATGCCCGGGTAGGTGGGCGACTCCACGAGGACCGGGGCACCGGGCGGGGCCAGCGCCCGCAGGGCCGTGGCCAGCGCGGCCTGGCCACCCGCGGCGATCAGCACCTCGGCCGCGGTGACCGCGCCGCCGATGCCGCGCGCGAACCACTCGCGCAGCTCGGGCAGCCCCTCCAGCGGCGGCCTCCCCCAGGCGCCGGGCCGTCGCCCGGCCCGGGCCAGGGCCGCGGCCATGGCCCGCTCGGGCTGCAGGGAGGGGTGCGGATAGCCGCCGCTGAACTCCAGCACGCCCGGGGGCGGGGTGGTGAGCGAGACCGTGACCCCGGAAGCGTCCACCGTGCGAGGTACGAGGTCGGAGGCGCCGTCGGCGCTCAGCGCGACCTCCTGCCAGGAGGTGTCCCCGGCGGGCGCGGCCACGGCATGCGGCCGGGCGCGGAAGGCGCCGGCGCCGGGCCGGGTGACCACCAGTCCCTCGGCGGCCAGCTGGGCCAGGGCCCGGGAGACGGTCACCGGGCTCACCCGGAACCGCTCGACCAGGACCCTGCTCGACGGGAGCTTTCCACCTGGGGAGTAGCGGTCCAGTTCCCGTCGCAGCTGTTCTGCCAGTTCACCCACACTGCTACGCTCATGCATGAGAGCACAGAGTAGCGCTACTACCGCGACGGCGATAGCGGTCCCCGCTCCCCGGGAGCACCGGTCCTTCGGCACCGGGATGGCGGCCCTGGGGGTGACCGCCTTCTCCCTCACCTTCCCGTCCACCGCCTGGGGCCTGGAGAGCTTCGGCCCCTGGTCCCTGGTGGCGGTGCGCAGCGTCCTTGCCGCGCTCATCGCGGGCGGGTGTCTGCTGGTGCTGCGGGTGCCGCTGCCCGACCGCCGGCATCTGCCGGGCCTCGCGGTCGTCGCCGCCGGAGTGGTGTTCGGCTTCCCGATGCTGACCACGCTCGCCCTGCAGACCTCGACCACCTCGCACGCCGCCGTCGTGGTGGGCCTGCTGCCGCTGACCACCGCCGTCTGCTCGGCCCTGCGCATGGGCCACCGTCCCTCGCGGCGGTTCTGGCTGGCGGCGCTGACGGGCGCGGCGGCCGTGCTCGCCTTCACCCTCGGCCAGAGCGGCGGTGCGCTCACCGCCGCCGACGGCTATCTGTTCGCCGCACTGCTGGTGTGCGCGGCCGGCTACACCGAGGGCGGGCGGCTGGCCCGGGTCATGCCCGGCTGGCAGGTCATCGGCTGGGCGCTGGTGCTGTGCCTGCCGCTGAGCGTGCCGGCAGCAGCGCTGGCGCTGTCGTACGAGCCGGTGCACTTCACCGTGCACGGGGTGACCGGTCTGGTGTGGGTCTCGGTGGTCTCGCAGTTCCTCGGTCTTGTCGTCTGGTACCGCGGGATGGCGGCCATCGGGATCCCGAAGGCGAGCCAGTTGCAGTTGGCCCAGCCCCTGCTCACACTGGTGTGGTCGGCGCTGCTGCTGGGCGAGCACCTTACGGCGGCCGCTCCCCTGACCGCTGTCGCCGTGCTCGTCTGCATCGCCGTCACCCAACGGTCGTGACCGCGAGGAGGGCCTGATGCGCGCAACCGTCGGCGACCAGCTTGTCCAGCACGGCAGGGTGGTCGGCGAACACGACAAGATCGGCGAGATCGTCGAAGTGATGGGCCAGAAGGGCGAGCCGCCGTACCGCGTCCGCTTCCAGGACGGGCACACGGGCATCTGCTCCCCCGGCCCCGACACCGAGATCCGGCACAAGGAAACCCGACCGTCATAGCTCAGCGCGGTGGCTTCGCCGGCTGCCCGTAGTGGTCGGCGACCACCCGCGCCATCGCCCCGACCGGATCCGCCGCCACGTCCTTGGCGGCGAAGAACACATGGCCGCGCACCTGCGGATACCCGGCGGCGAGCGTGAGGTGCCGGGAGAGTTCGACCGGGTCCTGCCACTCCGAGGGCTGCCCCGCGGCCCCCGCCTTGTACAGCGCCTCCCCGATGTACAGCCGCGTCTTGGTGCCCTCGGCGACCTTCGCCCACCAGTCGACCAGGGTGGCGTAGTCGGCGGCGGCGAAGCCGATGTGCCAGTAGAGCTGCGGGATGATGTAGTCGATCCAGTGGTTGCGTACCCACGTACGGGTGTCCGCGTGCAGGTCGTCATACGTCTGCACGCCCGCCCGGGTGTCCGAGCCGCGGGAGTCGGTCGCGGCGTTGCGCCACACCCCGAAGGGGCTGATCCCGAACCGGGTGCCGGGCCGGACCTGCTTGATCGCCGCGGCCGTCTCCCGCACCAGCCTGTCGATGTTGTCGCGGCGCCAGGCGGCCCGGGTGGAGAAGTCGCCGCCGTACCGGTCGTACGCGGCGTCGTCGTCGAAGGTCTGCCCGGCGACCGGGTACGGGTAGAAGTAGTCGTCGAAGTGGACGGCGTCCACCGGGTACCTGACGACCGCGTCGAGCATGGCCTGCTCCACGAAGGCGCGGACCTCGGGCAGGCCCGGGTTGTAGTAGAGCTTCCCGCCGTAGGGCACCACCCAGTCCGGGTGTCGGCGGGCCGGGTGCGAGGCGGCCAGCCGGGTCGGGTCGGTGTGGTTGGCGACGCGGTACGGGTTGAACCAGGCGTGCAGTTCCAGGCCGCGGGCGTGCGCCTCCCGCACGGCGGTGCCCAGCGGGTCCCAGCCCGGGTCCCTGCCCTGGGTGCCGGTGAGGTACTCGGACCAGGGCTCGTACGGCGAGGGCCACAGGGCGTCGGCCGTGGGCCGCACCTGGAGGATCACCGTGTTGAGCCGGTCACGCACCGCCCGGTCCAGGTGGGCGATCAGCTCCGTGCGCTGCGCCTCGGCCGTGAGGCCGGCCTTCGAGGGCCAGTCGCGGTTGGACACGGTCGCCAGCCACACGCCCCGCATCTCGGCGGCCGCGCGCGGCCACGGCCAGTGCCGGTGCCGCGGCACCGGCACCGCCGCCGCACCCTGGGCCGTCGCCAGCGTCGACAGCGCCGCCATCGCGAACGCACGCCGTGACAGTCGCCCCATCTGCACACCCCCATACGCTCCGGATCCGCGCCGTCACGGATCGTCCCGCGCCCCAGGATGCCCCCACCCGGGCGATCGATCATCGATACTTGGCGGTAACGTGCACGATCGGAGCAGGCGCCGAACCCGGAGGTCCTGCCAGAGCCGGAGAACACCAGCGAAGGGAACGATGTGACCGACATCGAGCGCGTCGGAGTCGTGGGCTGCGGCCAGATGGGCGCGGGCATCGCCGAGGTGTGCGCCCGCGCGGGACTGGACGTCAAGGTCGCCGAGACCACCGGCGAGGCCCTGGAGATCGGCCGTACCCGGCTGTACAACTCCCTGGCCAAGGCCGCCGAGCGCGGCAAGATCAGCGAGGAGGAGCGGGACGCCACGCTGGCGCGCCTCAGCTTCACCACCGACCTCGGCGAGTTCGCCGACCGTGATCTGGTGATCGAGGCGGTCGTCGAGAACGAGCAGGTGAAGACGGAGATCTTCCAGGTGCTCGACCAGGTGCTGACCCGCCCGGACGCGATCCTGGCCTCCAACACCTCCTCCATTCCGCTGGTGAAGCTGGCGGTCGCCACCTCCCGCCCCGACCACGTGGTCGGCATCCACTTCTTCAACCCGGCCCCGGTGCAGAACCTGGTCGAGCTGATCCCGGCGCTCACCACCTCCGAGGGCACGCTCAGCCGCGCCCAGGCCTTCGCCGAGAAGGTGCTCGGCAAGCACGCCATCCGCGCCCAGGACCGCTCCGGGTTCGTCGTCAACGCGCTGCTGGTGCCCTACCTGCTCTCCGCGATCCGGATGTTCGAGTCCGGCATCGCGAGCCGCGAGGACATCGACAACGGCATGGAGATGGGCTGCGCCCACCCCATGGGCCCGCTGCGGCTGTCCGACCTCATCGGTCTGGACACCATCGTCTCCATCGCCAACTCGATGTACGCCGAGTACAAGGAGCCGCTGTACGCCGCTCCCCCGCTGCTCCAGCGCATGGTCGAGGCGGGCCGGCTCGGCCGGAAGTCCGGCTCGGGCTTCTACACGTACGGCTGATTACAAGGAGCGACGCTCCATGGGCCCGGCACCGATTTCGGTGCCGGGCCCATCTGTTTCACACACCGTGTGCGCGCCGGGCACGCATATGCCCTTCGCACACGCTCCCCACGCGCCCACCTGGCGAGTTGACTCCTCATGCGCATGCAAGGGATGCGGAACAACCAGATTCGACTACGGAAAGGAGTGGACCCGTGACCGCCGATCCGGAGCATCCCGTGGTCCATGGAGAACTCGCAGAGTTACGGCGCCGCCTCGACGTGGCGTACGCCCGAGTCGAGGGAGGACTCGCCCTGCTCAGTCATCGCACCGAGGAGGCCGCCAAGGAACTGGACGCACTGCACACGCGCATGAGGTCGCTGGAACACGCACGCTGGCCGCTGCCCTCGGTCGCCGCGCTCACGGCTCTGGGAGCGCTGGTCGTGACGGTCTGGCAGGTGCTGGCCCACTAACCATCCGCGAGCCTCATGTGGTGCAGCAGGAGTAACGCGGCCGCCATGTTGGCGGCCGGGACCTCCCCTCGGGCGATCAGGTCGGGGACGACTTTGAGGGGGACCCATGCGCGGCGGTCCGACTCGAAGTCGTCCACGGGATGTCCGACGTACTCGCCCCGGTCGGCCCAGTAGATGTGGTGCCGGGCGTCGGTGAGGCCGTTGGACGGCTCCACGCTCATCAGGTGGTGCAGGGGCCCCGGCCGCCAGCCGGTCTCCTCCTCCAGTTCCCTGGCGGCCGCGCTCGCGATGTCCTCGCCGTCCTCCACCACACCCGCGGCCAGTTCCCAGCCCCAGCTGTCGGTGATGAACCGGTGGCGCCACAGGAGCAGGACTTCGTTGGCCTCGTTGACCACCGTGGCGACGGCGACCGGCCGCAGCCGGATCAGGAAGTGGTCGAGGTGCCTGCCGTCCGGCAGCTCGACATCTGCGAGGTTGACGCTGAACCAGCGGTTTTCATACACAGTTTGTTCGTTCTGTTTCGTCCACTGCACGGTTCTGCCACCTTCCGACGAGTAAGTGGCAATATCGCAGCAGGGACTGGGTACCCACAGTGGGTCTACAGCGGTACGCGCAGTGCTCCGTCGATGAGTTCGGCGGCTTCGGCGGTCCCGGCCGAGCCGCAGTTCACCAAGTGCTCGCGTACCGCGCGGAGTCTGTCGCGCAGCCGCTGGGACTCCATCCCGCGCGCCTGCTCGGCCATCTGCACGGCGGTGACCACCGCCTTGTCCGCATTGCCCTGGCGCAGTTCGATGGTGCTGAGCATGGCGAGCCGGTGCACCCGGCCCCGGTCGTGGGCGGGGTTGTCGACCGCGGCCGCCGCGTGCTCCCGCGCGGCGGCGAGTTCACCGAGGCTGAGCAGCGCCTCGGCCACCTGGACGTTGACCAGGCCGGGCTGGACATAGCCGGTCTCGTCGGGTTCGTACCCGCGCCGGATGCGGTCGGCGGCCGTCTCGGCCCGGCGGATGCAGGACAGGGCGCTGCTGCTGTCGCCGAGGTGGGCGTACGCCTTGGCCTGCATCGCGTACAGGTCGGAGGCGAGGGCCGGGGTGATGTGCGGGCCCGCGGCGCGCAGCGCGGCCTCGGCGAAGGCGACGGCCTGCCGGTACTCCTTCATGAACAGCGCCTGGTTGACGAGCAGCGCGATCACGTACGCGCCAAGCCCCCGGTCCCCGCTGGCCTTTGCCAGCCGGAGCGCCTGGTGGAAGTAGCGCTGGGCGAGACCGTGCGCGTCGGAGTCGTACGCGCAGATACCCGCGATCGCCACCAACCCGCCGGTGGCCCGGTGCAGTTGGCGGCCGGTGGCGTCGGTGTAGCTGCCTCGCAGCAGCGGCGCGGCCTCGGCGTTGAGGAACCCGACGATCCGGGTGCGGGTCGCGATACCGCCCGCCTTCCGGTACATCTGCTCGTAGTGCGTACGGGCGGCGCGCAGCATCTCGATGTCAGCCGCGGTGACCCGGTGCCGGCCACCGCGGGAGACGTCCACGTCCTCGGGCGGGTTCTCCCACTCCCACACCGGCATCACGGCCGGGGTGCCGGTGACCGCGGGAGCGCCGAGCACATGCGGGCGCTGCTGTTCGTCGGAGCGCCACAGGGCGGTGGCCCGCTCCACGAAGCCGGAGAGCGAGCCGGTGTGCGGGGTGCTGGGCTCGCCGGGCACCCCGAGGCCGATGTCGTCCAGGGTGACCGGCCGGTGCAGCCGTCCGGCGAGCACCTCGCAGATCAGGTCGGGCACCTGGCCGCGTGGCCGCTGCCCCTTCAACCACCGTGCCACGGCCGTGTGTTCGTACCGGAGCGCTAGGCCCCGTCGCCGGCCCGCCTGGTTGACGTGGGCGGCGAGACCGGCGTGCGAGATCCCCGCCTCGTCCAGGATCGCGTCGAGCAGAGTGTTGGGCTGCATGGATTGCCCCCCGAGTGGCCTGGTGCCGTCAGCGTAGTGCGTCCGCTTTCACACGGGGTGTGAACGGAGTGCGCGCATCCGCAGCGTGTGCACGCTGTTGCGGAGCGTGTTCTGCCGGTTGACTGAGAGTCCTCGCAAGAGGCCGGCCAAGCCGCCGGCTCCCCCTCAGAAAGCGGCGGCTTGGCCGTTTGCGCGCGCCCCTGAGAACTCGAAGTTTCTTCGGTCGTTCCGTAGGACCAGTACCGCTACGTCGTCCGTGGGCCGGCCGGCTGTGTGGTGCAGGAGGGACGTGAAGACCGCGCGGAGGATCGTCTGGGCCGTCATCGGGTGATCGTGTACCGCCTCGCGCAGCACTGTCGGCAGCGAGAAGAACCGGCCGTGGGCATCCCTCGCGTCCTCCGCCCCGTCTGTGAAGAGGACCAGGGAATCCCCGGGGAGCAACTGCCCGCACGAGTGCGCCTCCAGCTCTGCGGGGAGCGGGAACGGACCCAGGGGCGGAAGTGGATCGGCAGCGGTGAAGGGCTCCACCCGGGTGCCGCTGAGCAGGTACGGCCATGGGTGACCGCAGTTGAGGGCGCGCACCTCGCCGTCCCGGGCGATCTCCAGGAGCAGGACGGTGACGAACTCCTCGGCGACCGGGTGCTCGGGCTCCTGGGCGCCGTTGCACGGGTGTTCGGTGCGGGCCCGCTCACGCAGGTGACGGGCGTGGGCCCGCTCCAACCGCCGGAGCACATGGGTGAGTTCGGCCTCGTCGTGGGCGGCCTCACGGAAGCTGCCGAGGACGGCGGCCACGGTGCCGAGGGCGGCAAGCCCATGACCGCGTACGTCGCCCATGACCACGCGGACGCCGTGTTCGGTGGCGACGGCCTCGTACAGATCACCGCCGATGGCCGCGCCGCGGTCGGCGGACAGCTGGGCGGCCGCCACGTTCAGCCCGTCGAGCCGGGGCGGCAGGGGCCGTAGCAGCACGCTCTGGGCGGCGCCGGCGACCCGGCGGACCTGCCTCAGCTCGCGCAGCAGGGCATGGCGGACATGGAATATCAGTCCGGTGCCGACGGCGAAGAACACGGCGCTGGTGACGATGCGCGCGCCGAGCCCGTCCTGCTGGGCGAGCGGGCAGCCGAACTTGTACGTGACCGCCACGGCTCCCCAGACCGTGGGCAGTACGGCTCCCCGCGCGGTGGGTGCCCGTGCCTTGATACGGATCATGCCTCTGGTCCCCCATATGGGCCCTGAAAAGCAGACGGACCGACCCCGAAAGGCCGGTCCGATTCTGTCGAGAGGCATGGCCCGGGAGGGCCAGATCCCTCCCGATTCCCACCCGAACGAGTGAGAACTCCCAGGCCAACCCGCATTTATGCAGCGATCAGCCCCGAAGCACAGCCCCGGTCCGCTCGCCCGCCAAGGCAACAGCCGCATCCCGAGCAGCCGAAGCCTCATCAACGGTCAGCGTCCGGTCCGCCGCGCGGAAGCGCAACGCATACGCCAGCGACTTCTTGCCCTCGCCGAGCTGCGCGGCATTCTCGTACACGTCGAACAGCCGAATGGACTCAAGCAGCTCACCCGCACCCGAACGCAGCGCAGCCTCGACCTCCGCGGCCGGGACCGGCTTGTCGACCACGAGGGCGACATCCTGCGTGGCGACGGGGAAGGACGAGATGGAAGGCGCCTGCGGCACCCCGTCGCCCACCGCCTCCAGCGCATCCAGGTCCAGCTCCGTCGCGCAGGTGCGCTCCGGCAGCCCCAGAGCCTTGAGGACCCGCGGGTGGAGTTCTCCCGCATGGCCCACGACCCGCTCCGTGCCGTCGGCGACGACCACCAGCTCGGCACAGCGGCCGGGGTGCCAGGGACCGTACTGCCCCTTGCGCACGACCAGCTCCGCACCGGCCTCACGGGCGACGGCGCGCGCCGCCTCGACCGCGTCGGCCCAGCCGGACGGACGGCCACCGCCCCACCAGCCGGCCTGCTCACGAGCCCCGGCGAGGACGACGGCCACATGGCGCGGCTGCTCGGGCAGCGCACCGTTCAGCTCGGTGATCTCCTCGTCGGTGGGACGCCGGTCCACGGACAGGTGGACACCGAGGCGCTGCTCCTCGCGCGGCCGGAAGACCAGGCCGGTCTCGAAGAGCGCCAGGTCGTGCGAGCCCCGGCCGGCGTTGCGCCGCAGGGCACCCAGCAGGCCCGGCAGCAGGGTCGTACGGAGCGCGGGCTCCTCGTCGTTGAGCGGGTTGACCAGCTTCACGACGCGGCGGGCCGGGTCGTCGGCCGCCAGGCCGAGGTGGTCGAAGACCTGCTCGCCGACGAACGGGTAGTTCGGCGCCTCGACGTAACCCGCGCCGGCCAGGGCGCGGCCGACCCGGCGGTGCAGCCGCTGCCGGTGTGTGAGGCCGCGGCCCGAGGGGAGCTTGGGCAGCGTGGAGGGCAGGTTCTCGTAGCCCTCCAGACGGATGACCTCTTCGGCCAGGTCGTTCGCCTCGAAGAGGTCGGGCCGCCAGGACGGGACGGTGACGATCAGCTCGTCCTGCCCGTAGACGTCGCAGCCGATCTCCTGCAGGCGGCGGACGACGGTCTCGCGGCCGTAGTGCACGCCCGCGACCTTGTCCGGGTGGTTCGCCTGGACGGTGATCGTGTGCGGGGCGGAGGGCGCGACGACCTCGGTGACGCCGGCCTCGGCGGTACCGCCCGCGAGCAGCACCAGCAGGTCCACGGTCCGCTGCGCGGCGGCCGCGGCGGCCTCCGGGTCGACGCCCCGCTCGAAGCGGCGGGAGGCCTCCGAGGACAGCTTGTGGCGGCGGGCCGTACGGGCGATCGCGACCTCGTCGAAGTGGGCGGCCTCGATGACCACGTCGGACGTGGCGTTCTCGAGGTCGTCGTGGTCGGCGATCTCGGTGTTGGCGCCGCCCATGACGCCGGCGAGGCCGATCGGGCCGCGCTCGTCGGTGATGACCAGGTCCTCGGCGTGCAGCTTGCGCTCGACGCCGTCGAGGGTGACGAGCTTCTCGCCCTCCTCCGCCCGGCGCACGCCGATGGTGCCCTGGACCAGGCCGCGGTCGTAGGCGTGCAGGGGCTGGCCCAGCTCCATCATCACGTAGTTCGTGACGTCGACGGCAAGCGAGATCGGGCGCATGCCGACCTTCTGCAGCCGGCGCTGCAGCCAGATCGGGGAGCGTGCCTCGGGGCTCAGACCGGTGACGGTGCGGGCGGTGAAGCGGTCGCAGCCGGCCGGGTCGGAGACCTGCACCGGGTAGCCGAACGCGTTCGGGCCGGGTACGTCGAGCAGCGCGGGGTCGCGCAGCGGCAGGCCGTAGGCGATGGCGGTCTCGCGGGCGACGCCGCGGATGGACAGGCAGTCGCCGCGGTTGGCGGTGACGGCGATGTCCAGGACCTCGTCGACCAGCTCCAGCAGCTCGATGGCGTCCTTGCCGACCTCGGTCTCCGGCGGCAGCACGATGATGCCGTGGTTGCCGTCGTCGCCCATGCCCAGCTCCTCGGTGGAGCAGATCATGCCGTGGGACGTCTTGCCGTAGGTCTTGCGGGCGGCGATGGAGAAGCCGCCCGGCAGGGTGGCGCCCGGGAGGACCACGACGACCTTGTCGCCGACCGCGAAGTTGCGGGCGCCGCAGACGATCTCCTGGGGCTCGCCGGTGCCGTTGGCCTGGCCGACGTTCACCGTGCAGAAGCGGATCGGCTTCTTGAAGCCCTCCAGCTCCTCGATGGTCAGCACCTGCCCCACGACCAGCGGGCCCTTGAGGTCGGCGCCGAGGTGCTCGACGGTCTCGACCTCAAGACCTGCGGAAATGAGCTTGGCCTGGACGTCGCGGCCGGTCTCCGTCGCCGGCAGGTCGACGTACTCCCGCAGCCAAGAAAGCGGGACCCGCATCAGATCTCCATCCCGAACGGCCGGGTGAACCGGACGTCACCCTCGACCATGTCTCGCATGTCTTCGACGTTGTGGCGGAACATCAGCATCCGCTCGATGCCGAACCCGAAGGCGAAGCCGCTGTACTTCTCCGGGTCGACGCCGCAGGCGGCCAGCACCTTCGGGTTGACCATGCCGCAGCCGCCCAGCTCGATCCAGCCCTCGCTGGAGCAGGTGCGGCAGGGCCGGTCGGGGTTGCCGACGGACTCGCCCTTGCAGACGTAGCAGAGCATGTCCATCTCGGCGGACGGCTCGGTGAAGGGGAAGAAGTTCGGGCGCAGCCGGGTCTTCATGCCCTCGCCGAACAGCGCCTGGACCATGTGGTCCAGGGTGCCCTTGAGGTCCGACATGGTCAGGCCCTCGTCCACGGCGAGCAGCTCGACCTGGTGGAAGACCGGGGTGTGCGTGGCGTCCAGCTCGTCGGTGCGGTACACACGGCCCGGGCAGATCACGTAGACCGGCAGCTCGCGACCGAGCAGGGAACGGATCTGGACGGGCGAGGTGTGGGTGCGCAGCACGACACCGGACTCGGTGCCGCCGTTCGGGCCTTCGACGAAGAACGTGTCGGCCTCGCCGCGGGCCGGGTGGTCCGGGCCGATGTTGAGGGCGTCGAAGTTGAACCATTCGGCCTCGACCTCGGGGCCCTCGGCGACCTCGTAGCCCATGGCCACGAAGACGTCCTCGATGCGCTCCGAGAGCGTGGTCAGCGGGTGCCGGGCCCCGGCCGGGACGCGGTCGTACGGCAGCGTGACGTCGACGTCCTCCTCGACCAGCACACGGGCGTCGCGCTCGGCCTCCAGCTCGCCCTGGCGGGCGGCGAGGGCCTTGTTCACGGCGCCGCGGGCCATGCCGACGCGCTTGCCGGCCTCGGCCTTGGCGTGCGGGGGCAGGGCGCCGATCTCGCGGTTGGCGAGGGCCAGCGGGGAGGCGGGGCCGGTGTGGGCGACCTTGGCCTCGTGGAGCGCGTCGAGGGAGCCCGCGGCGGCGAAGGCGGCGAGCGCCTCGTCCCGCATGCGCTCGATCTCTTCCGGTTTCAACGCCTCGACCTCGACAGGGTCGTACGACTTATTGGGTGCGGACATCTCTTCCCGTGCTTCCGATTGGCTGGCGGATGGTCCCCGTCACCGACTCGCGAGGGCCGCGTGAAGGACACAAAGGTGCCAAAGGCCGAGTCTAACGGGGTGGGGGTGGACGAATGGCCCGCGGGCCGCTAGGCGAGATACGCCGGGGCGCCCACGGGCAACGTAAATCGGAACTCGGCGCCGCCGCCGGTGGCGCGGCCGACCGTGATGGTGCCGCCGTGGGCCTCGACGATGCCCTTGACGATGTAGAGCCCCAGGCCCGTGCCGCCGCGCTTGCTGCCCCGCCAGAAGCGGGTGAAGACGCGGTTCATGGATTCCTCCGGGATGCCGGGCCCCTCGTCGCTCACCGTGACCGACGTGCCGGTTTCCTCGCCTTCGCGCGGGGATGCCGAGGGCGTGAGATCAATGGTGACGGTTCCCTCGCCGTGCCGCACGGCATTTTCCAGCAGGTTGCTGAGCACCTGGTCGACTTTGTCGGGGTCGGCCCACAGGGCGGGCAGGGGCTGCTCGATGCGCAGCAGGAACCGGTCGGCGGGCTGTCCTGCGGCGACGTAGGCCTGGATGTGGCGTCCGACGGCCGCGCCGATGTCCACGGGCTGGCGCCTGACCTCCAGCCGCCCGCTGTCGATCCGGGAGATGTCCAGCAGTTCGGCGATGAGCCGGGTGACGCGGTCGGCGTCGGCGTCGACGGTCTCCAGCATCAGCCGCTTCTGGTCGTCGGTGAAGCGTTCCCACTTGGCGAGGAGCGTGGCGGTGAAGCCCTTCACGGACGTCAGCGGGGAGCGCAGCTCGTGGGCGACGGTGGCGATCAGCTCGGCGTGGCTGCGCTCGGTGCGGCGGCGGGCCTCGGTGTCACGGAGCGACACGACGACCCGCTGCACCGGCCCGAGGGGTTCCCCGCGCACGTACCGGGCCGAGACCAGCACTTCCCTCCCCCCGGGCAGCAACAGGTTGCGCTCGGGCTGCCGTACCCGGATGGCGAGGCCGCCGTAGGGGTCGGTGAGCTGCCACCAGCGCCTGCCCTCCAGATCCTCCAGGGGCAGGGCCTTGTCCAGGTGCTGCCCGAGGGCGTCGGCGGCACGGACGGCGGTGATGCGTTCGGCGGCGGCGTTGAAGCAGATCACGCGGCCGTGGTCGTCGGCGACCACGAGGCCGTCGGGCAGCTGGTCGGGGTCGATGCCGAGGCCGGTCTCGGCGCAGTCGCCGTGCCGGGGCGCGGGTGTGCGGCGCACGTCCCGCCCGTCCGGCGCAGTGCTGGTGCCGACCACACTCATCCCTGTACCCCACCTCTCAGACGGCGCAGGGCCCCGAGCTGGCCACCCTACTAGCTCTCGGTGACGGTTCGGCACCCTCCGGAGGCGCGCTGTGCACGAGCCGACGCGTAGAGACATACGGCGGCGGCCGTGGCGAGGTTCAGGCTCTCGGCCTTCCCGTGGATGGGGACGCGTACGACGGCGTCGGCGAGGGCGCGGGTCTCCTCCGGGAGCCCCCAGGCCTCGTTGCCGAACACCCAGGCGGTGGGCCCGCCCATCGTTCCCTTGTCCAGCTCCTCGTCCAGGTCGCGGTCGCCGGCCCCGTCGGCGGCGAGGATCCGCACACCGGCGTCCTTGAGCCCCGCCACGGCCCGCTCGACGGGCACGCCGACGGCGACCGGCAGATGGAACAGGGAGCCCACGGAGGCGCGTACGGCCTTGGGGTTGTACAGGTCGACGGAGGCGTCGGTCAGGACGACCGCCTCGGCGCCGGCGGCGTCGGCGCAGCGCAGCACGGTGCCGGCGTTGCCCGGGTCGCGGACGTGGGCGAGCACGGCGACGAGCTTCGGCCGGGCGGCGAGGACGTCCTCGAAGGGGGTGTCCAGGAACCGGCAGACACCGACCAGACCCTGCGGGGTGACGGTGGTGGAGATGTCGGCGATGACGTCCTCGGCGGCCAGATGCACCCGGGCGCCGACGCTGCGGGCCTCCCCGATGATGTCGGCGTACCGCTCCGCGGCCTCCACGGTGGCGAACAGCTCGACGAGGGTCGCCTCCCCGCCGACCCGGTGCCCGGCAGCTTCCCGCACGGCCTGCGGCCCCTCGGCGAGGAACAGCCGGTCCTTGCCCCGGAAGTTCCGCTTGGCAAGCCGCCGCGCGGCGCTCACACGGGCGGAACGGGGGGAGATCAGCTCGGGGCTGACGGGGGGCATGTTCTTCACCTTCAGCAGCTCAGGTTCCGCTTTTCTTCACACCACACAACGCAACGGACCCGCAGGCAGAAGCCCACGGGTCCGCACAGTCACGTCGGCCTAAGGCCGGCGCAGCGTCACGCGGCCTTCGGCGCGTTGACGTCCGCCGGCAGCGCCTTCTGCGCGACCTCGACGAGCGCCGCGAAGGCACCCGCGTCGTTGACGGCCAGCTCGGCGAGGATCTTGCGGTCGACCTCGACGTTCGCGGCCTTCAGACCCTGGATGAAGCGGTTGTACGTGATGCCGTTGGCGCGGGCAGCGGCGTTGATGCGCTGGATCCACAGCTGACGGAAGTCGCCCTTGCGCTTCTTGCGGTCGTTGTAGTTGTAGACCAGCGAGTGGGTGACCTGCTCCTTGGCCTTGCGGTACAGGCGCGAACGCTGACCGCGGTAGCCGGAGGCCGCCTCGAGGATCGCCCGGCGCTTCTTGTGGGCGTTGACTGCCCGCTTGACGCGTGCCACTTTTTAACTCCTTGTAGCGGGGTCGTGGTGGTCTTCACACGACCCGGAAACGATTGGGTCCCGGTCCAGACGTACGGCGCTCAGACGGCGCCGCCACGTCACTTGCCGAGAAGCTTCTTGATCTTCGCGGCGTCGCCCGGGGCCATCTCGGCGTTGCCGGTGAGGCGACGCGTCACGCGGGACGACTTGTGCTCGAGCAGGTGGCGCTTGCCGGCGCGCTCACGGAGCACCTTGCCGGAGCCGGTGACCTTGAAGCGCTTGCTGGCACCGCTGTGCGACTTGTTCTTCGGCATAGCGCCGTTCTCTCCTCGTCGGTGGCGTTCCGGTGCCCGGTCGCGAAACCGGGCACGGTGGAACGTCGCTCTTGTATCGGTTACATCCTGGGACTCGCGTCCCGGGGATCACGCCTCGGCGGGCTCCTCGGCGGGCGCCTCAGCCTCAGCCTCGGCAGGGTTCTGCGAACGACCGGGGTTGGCCTTCGCTTCCGCCTTCCGGGCTTCCTGCGCCTGGCGAGCCTCGGCCATCGCCTCGGTCTTCTTCTTGTGCGGACCGAGAACCATGATCATGTTGCGGCCGTCCTGCTTCGGGTTCGACTCCACGAACCCGAGCTCCTGGACGTCCTCCGCGAGGCGCTGCAGCAGCCGGTAGCCCAGCTCGGGCCGGGACTGCTCGCGACCACGGAACATGATCGTGATCTTGACCTTGTCGCCCTGCTTGAGGAACCGAACGACGTGACCCTTCTTGGTGTCATAGTCGTGCGGGTCGATCTTCGGCCGGAGCTTCATCTCCTTGATGACCGTGTGCGCCTGGTTCTTGCGCGCCTCACGGGCCTTCATGGCCGACTCGTACTTGAACTTCCCGTAGTCCATGAGCTTGCAGACCGGCGGACGGGCGTTCGCCGCCACCTCGACCAGGTCGAGGTCGTACTCCTGCGCAAGCTCCAGGGCCTTGGCAAGCGGGACAATCCCGACCTGCTCGCCACTGGGACCGACAAGTCGCACCTCGGGAACGCGAATCCGGTCGTTGATGCGGGGCTCGGTGCTGATGGATCCTCCTCGGTAGCACCATACGGCGGTCTGGCGGACAGCCGCGTACGTCTCTATTCGTAGGACCTAACCGCACCGAAGCACAAAAAATGCCCCGGACGATCACAGGCGGGGCTCCCATAGCAACCGGAGCACCGCCGCGATGACCGCGGGGCGCTGTTCGGGCGGCTCCATCGTCCGTACGGAACGATGGTGGCCGCCTGACCGGGTGACCCGCCGTCCCGGAGGACGGTCAGGTGGGAGATCGGAGCCTCCACTTGTGGGCTGGACACAGTCATGTCCAGCCGGTCGCCCACCAGATTAGCAGGATCGCTTGACAAGGGCTAATTGAGGACGGGTGGGGCTGATGAGGACGCCCACCCGGCCTCGCCTATCGTGTGGGGCATGAGTGAGACCCCTCCTGAGAACACCGACTTCGACGCGATGACCCGGGACATCGCCGAGGTCCCCGCCGTCGAGGTGATCGTGACGGTCGCCGTCAACCTGATGAGCGCCGCCGCCGTGAAGCTCGGGCTGAGCGAGGAGGGCGACAAGTACAAGGACCTGGACGAGGCGCGCAAGCTGGTGACCGCGCTCGCCGGTCTGCTGGACGCGAGCGCGACCGAGATCAGCTCCTTCCACGCGGCCCCGCTGCGCGACGGCCTGAAGTCGCTGCAGCTGGCGTTCCGCGAGGCGTCGATCGTCCCGGACGAGCCGGGCCAGGGCCCGGGCGAGAAGTACACGGGCCCCATCTACGGCTAGCCACGAGGGGCTTTTCTACTCCCGTACGAACAAGGGCTCGCCCGGAGGCGTGGTCCCGGCCGGCAGCAGTGCCAGGTCGAGACCGCGCACCAGGCGGGCCCGCAGTGTCTCGTCGGCGGCCAGCCGCTCGGCGACCGCGCGGGCGGCCTCGGCGGGCGGGACGGCCGGGTCGAGGACGAGGGCGAGGGTGCCGTCGGCCTGTCCGGGCCCGAGGTGCGCGCGCAGGACGGCGGGCTCGGCGGCCACGGCGGCACGGACGGCCTCGACGACGGCCGGGTCGGCGAGCGGGTCGCCGCTGGTACGTCCCTCGGCGAGGGCGAGCAGCGCGGGGCCGGTCAGCTCGAAGGGAACCGGGCCGGCCAGGTCCAGGACGACCGTGTCCGCCCTCTCGTGCGCGGCGGCCTGCAGCGCCTGGTGCAGGGGTACGGCGACGGGGCGGGCCGCCGGGTCCCAGCGGGCCAGGGAGTCGGTGGAGGTGAAGGCGGGCAGCGCGGTGCGGCCGCCGGCCTTCAGGGTCGGTACGGCCATGTCGCTGGTCTTCTCGCGGCGCAGCCCGTTCTCGTCCTCCTCGACCTCGCCGAGCAGGGCGACGACCGGGACGAGCAGGCGGGCCCCCTTCAGCGCCTCCAGGACAGGCGCCAGAGCGCCACGGTCCTCGGCCCAGGCGGCGAGCGCGGCGCTCAGCCGGGGGTCGGCGGAGCCGTCGTCGTCGGAGAAGCCGGGGTCGGGAATGTTCTTGTTCGCCACGGTCACCGACCCTATAGGGGGGAAGCTGCTGGGCTTGTGCGGGGCCGGAAACCGGGCCGTCACCGGGCTCACAGGAATCTCAGCATTCCCTGACGCAGATCTAACGTCCGTCTAACGGGCCGCACAGTCCCCGCCCCGAGCATCGCGGGCATGGAGTCCTCCAGAGCCAGCCGTCGCCGCCGTACCCGTCGCTCCCGCCGTCGCCCGCTTCTCTTCACCGCGCTCGCCGTGATCGCCGTCAGCGGGGTCACCGCGGGCGGGACGGTCTATGTGAAGGCGCGGGCGCACTCCGGTGCGGGGGCCGTGGCGTCGGCGTCGGCTTCGGCACCGGCGTCGGTCTCCCCCTCGACCACGGAGGCGTCGGTGGAGCCGGCGGCGGTGGACCGTAAGGCGCTGCTGTCCCAGGCGATGGCCTCGGTGAGCGTGCCGTCCGGCGCCAAGGTGTCGGCTGCGGTGCTCGAAGTGGACTCCGGCGAGAGCGCGGCGTACGGCGGGGCCGCCTTCGACACCGCGAGCATCGTCAAGGTCGACATCCTGGCCACACTGCTGCTGCAGGCGCAGGACGCCGGGCGGCAGTTGACGGTGGCGGAGAAGGCGTACGCCACGAAGATGATCGAGAACAGTGACAACGCCTCTGCGACGGCCCTGTGGCACACGATCGGGCGGGCGGAGGGGTTGGACGCGGCGAACGAGCGGTTCGGGCTGGCGCAGACCTCTGGTGGTTCGGGTGAGCTGTGGGGGCTCACGCAGACCACGGCGGCGGATCAACTCGCGTTGCTTCAGCAGGTGTTCGGGGAGGAGTCGCTGCTGAGCGCGGCTTCTCGGACGTACGTCCAGGGGCTGATGAAGGGGGTGGAGGCCGATCAGCAGTGGGGGGTTTCGGCGGCGGCTGTGGGGTCTTCGTGGGCTCTGAAGAACGGGTGGCTGGCGCGTAGTACGACCGGGCTGTGGGACGTGAACAGCATCGGGCGGGTGACGGTGGACGGGACCGACTACCTGGTGGCTGTGTTGTCCAAGGGGACCGTCAGTGAGGCGAAGGGGATTTCGCTGGTGGAAGATGCCGCGAAGGCGGCGGTGTCTTCGTTCGCCGCGCCCCTTTAGGTAGTTGTCCTTCGGTTTCTCCAAAGGACCAGCCCCGCCACCAGGAGCACTCCCCCCATGCTCCCTGCCAGGGGGCCCGCCCAGTCGGAGGTGGAACTGGTGGACTTGGGGGCGTCCGGGCCGGGGCCGAAGTACTTCTCGTCGTACGACGCCGGGCGCAGGCCCCGTGGCTTCAGCTTGGCCGCTGCCTTGAGGGCCGCTGCCGGGTCGATCATGCCGAAGCCCCGGGAGTCGTCGCGGCCGCCCACCGGGGCGTCCCTGGCCGTGTCCTCCAGCAGCTTCTTGATCTGGGCCGGGGTCAGGGTGGGGTGGGCCGCCTTGATCAGGGCCGCGGCGCCCGAGACGAAGGCGGAGGCGGCCGAGGTGCCCCAGCCTTCGTAGTACTTGTGGTCGGGGTCGGCGATCACGACGTTCACGCCGGGTGCGCTGACCGCGGCGTACCAGCGGCGGGTGGAGAAGGAGGCGCGGGTGCCGTACTTGTCCACGGCGGTGGCGGCGATGACGCCCGGGTAGGCGGCCGGGTAGGAGACATGGTCGCCCTTGTCGCCGCCGTTGCCCGCGGAGGCCACGACGACCACGCCCTTCTTCAGGGCGTACTGCACGGCCTCGTCCTCGCTCGGCTCCGGGTGGGCGGAGCTGGAGTCGTCGCCGAGGGAGAGGTTGATGACGTCGGCGCCGTGGTCGGCGGCCCAGCGGATGCCGTCGGCGAGGGCGTTGCCGCGGGTGGTGCGGGCCTTGGCGCGGGCGGAGTCGCCGTCCTCCAGGATGACCCGCACGGGCAGGATCTTCGCCTCGGGCGCCACGCCCATGACGCCCTCGGTGTCGCCGGGGCCGTGGCCGTGCCCGGCGATGATGCCGGCCATGGCGGTGCCGTGCCGGGCCCAGGTGCGGTCGCCGGGCTTGGCGCCGAAGCCGATCATGTCCTTGGTGGGCAGGACGTTGCCGGCCAGGTCCGGGTGGTCGGCCTCGACTCCGGTGTCCAGGACGGCGACGGTGACGCCCTGACCCTTGGTGGTGCGCCAGGCCTCGTCGAGGTGGAGGGCGGACAGGCCCCACTGCTGGCCGCGGATGCTGTCGGCGTGGGCGGTGGCGGACGGCAGCAGGACGAGGGAGCCGGCGAGCAGGAGGCTCACCGCCGAGCCGGTCATTCGCTTCACGAGGGCTTCTCCGTGGCCGAGCTGACGGTCTGGCGCAGTCGCCGTTCGACGCGGTCGGCGAGGCCCTGGGCCTCGTTGCCGAGGCCGGCCTGGGCGGGTGCCGAGGTGGCGCCGGAGCGGAGGGCGTCCGCGGCGGGCAGGGGCGCGTCGACGGTGCGGCCGTCGGCCCAGCCGGAGACCGAGTAGGCGACGACGGGGGCGTCGGTGAGGACGGAGAGGGTCCAGGTGGCGCGCTGCTCGGCGCCGAAGCCGGCCGCGGCGGTGCCCTTGGCGGCGTACGGCCGGGGCATCAGGTCGCTGCGGCGGTCCAGGTGCTCGTCGCGGAAGCGTGCGGCGAGCGCGGACATGGCGGCGGAGTCGGCCTTGGTGAACAGCAGGCCGACGGTGGTGACGTAGGTCTGGGTGGCGTCGGTGTAGGTGGCGCGCAGGAGCCGCTGGCAGCCGACGGGGGCGAGAACCTTGTGCAGCAGCGGGTCGAAGGCGTCGGCGCAGGTGCTGTCCGGGGCGACGGCGATCCGCGTCCAGGTCCGGTCGGCACCGCCGGGTCCGGCTCCGGTGCCCTGGAGGGTGGGCGGGAAGAGCTGGTCGACGGGCACGCTGTGCCACAGGGTCGCGGCCGCGGTGAACCCGCTCCCGGCCGTGCCGTCCCCGCCGTCCCCGGTGAGCCAACTCCCGGTCACGGCACCGCCGATGAGGCCAAGCCCGAGGACCAGGCAGGCGGCGGCAGCGGCGGTCCGGGGACCTACCCGCACTCCCAGCGGCCGCGCCCGCGTCCGCTCGTCGTACCCCTCGGGCTCCCCGAACGACACGACGGGCCGAGCGGCCGCCCCCGCGCTCCAGGAGAACGCGGGATCCGGCGAAGCCGGCGGAGGGCTCACGGGGTGCGCGGGGTCGCTCGGACTCCAGGCGCCCCGGAGGTCGCGCGCGGGGGGCCTGGGGGATGGCAGCGGGGAGGCCGGGCGGGTGGCGGCAGGGTCCTGCGCGGAGGCCGGGCGGCCGGGGGCAGGCGTGGACGCGGAACCAGGACGGCCGGGAACGGACTCCCCTGGACGGCCAGCGAACGGCATAGCTGCAGAACCCGCACGGCCCGGAACGGACTCCCCCGGACGCCCGGCAGCCGGCATGGCTGCCGGGCCAGGGCGCTGCGGCTCGGCCGCCGACCGAATCGGCCGCAGCGGGGCCGTCGTCTCCGAGAGGGACTCCGCGGGCGCTGCGGGGCGGGGCGGTGTACCCGCGTACGGCGTCGGCGCGGAATCCGCAGGGCCGGGAACGGACTGCCCCGGACGGCTGGCGGCAGGCGTGGACGCGGAACCAGGACGGCCCGGAGCGGACTCCCCCGGACGGCCAGCGGCCGGCATGGCTGCAGAATCCGAACGGGCCGGAGCGGACTCCCCCGGACCGCCCGCGAACGGCGTGGCCGCAGAACCCCCACCGCCCGGAACGGACTCCCCCGGACGGCCCACGGACGGCATGGCCGCCGGGCCAGGGCGCTGCGGCTCGGTCGCCGGTCGGATCGGGCGGAGCCGGGTCGTCGTCTCGGCCGGGGACTCCGCAGGTGCTCCCGGGCGCGGCGGCACCTTCGTGGCGGCCCGCTCGGCGCGTGCCCTGCGGCCCGTGCTCGGTGCCGTGTCGGGGAGGCGGCCCGCGTTCGGCGGGGTGTCGGGGAAGCGGGCCGAGGCAGGGGGTGGCGGCGGGCTCACCGGATCGGGGGCCTGGGGTACGGAGGACGGCCGGAAGGGGGCAGGGGCCGGGCGGGCGGGCTGCTCCTGCCCCGGCGCCCGCGTGGCGCGGGGTGCGAACACGGAGGGTTCGTCGTCGAGGTCCTCGGAGCCCGGCGCGGCCGGGATGGCCGCCGATCCTGCGGAAACCCCCCGGTACCCGGCCGGCTCACGGGCGCCCGTAGCCGCCGACGGTCCGGGCGTCGCCGGTGACGGCGGTTCGGTGGTGGGGCCGGGAGGCGGATTCGTCGGGCGTGGCGGTACGGGGGCGCGGCGCGCTTCCGTGCTCATGCACCCCCCGTTTCCTCGTGCCCGGGCCGTTTCCTCGTACACGGGCCGTCGTGCTCCTCGGCCGTGCCCGGTGCGGAGACCTCGTCCGGGCACGCATACCCGTACGGCTGGATCGACATCCCGGTTCAGGTGAAGCGGCCGGGCGTGTTCCGCCGTACGTGCGCGTCACTCTACGGGTTGTCCGGGAGAGAAGGAGAACCAGTCCACGAGCCCGGGGCATCTGCCCGGAACGTCCCCCTACCCTGCGGTAATCCTGTCTGGCAGGCTTCCGTCATGACTGCGCGTGCCGCTGATCGGGCCCGTTACGACCGGGCCACTGCCCATCTCGACGCCCCTCTCGCGATCGTGGATCTGGACGCCTTCGACGCCAACGCGGACGATCTGGTCCGCCGCGCCGCCGGAAAGCCGGTCCGGGTCGCCAGCAAGTCGGTTCGCTGCCGGGCCCTGCTGGAACGCGTCCTGGCCAGGGACGGCTTCCAGGGGATCATGTCGTTCACCCTCGCCGAGTCGCTGTGGCTCGCGCGTTCCGGGTTCGACGACATCCTGTTGGCCTATCCGTCCGCCGACCGGTCCGGTTTCGCGGAGCTGGCCGCCGATCCCAAGCTCGCGGGCGCCGTCACCGTGATGATCGACGACGTCGCCCACCTCGACCTCATCGACGCGGCCCGCGACGGCGGGCGTGAAGTGGTGCGGGTCTGCCTGGAGTTGGACACCTCGCTGAAGCTGCTGGGCGGCCGGGTCCGGGTGGGGGCGCTGCGTTCGCCGCTGTACTCGCCCGCCCAACTCGCCGAGCTGGCCCGGGCCGTGGCCCGGCGACCCGGCTTCAAGCTGGTGGGGATCATGGCGTACGAGGGGCACATCGCCGGGGTCGGGGACTCCGTGGCCGGGCGGCCGCTGCGTTCGCGGGCCGTACGGCTGATGCAGGCCGCCGCGCGGCGGGAGCTGGCCGAGCGGCGCGGTGCCGTGGTGCGGGCGGTCCGGGCCGTGGCGCCCGACCTGGAGTTCGTCAACGGCGGTGGCACGGGCAGCGTGCAGCACACCGCCGCCGAGGACGCGGTCACGGAGATCGCGGCGGGTTCGGGGCTGTATGTGCCGCGGCTCTTCGACAACTACACGTCCTTCAGCGGCCGTCCCGCCGCCCTGTTCGCGCAGCCCGTCGTACGACGGCCGGGCGTGGGGGTCGTCACCGTGCTCGGCGGTGGCTACCCGGCCTCCGGCGCGGCCGGTCCCGACCGGCTGCCGGTGCCGTACCTGCCGGAGGGACTCAGGTACGACCCGCAGGAGGGCCCCGGCGAGGTGCAGACCCCGCTGCTCGGCTCGCCCGCCGACGATCTGCTCATCGGCGACAAGGTGTGGTTCCGGCACGCCAAGGCGGGCGAGCTGTGCGAGCGGTTCGATGTGCTGCAGCTGGTCGAGGGGGACGCGGTGACCGCGACCGTGCCCACCTACCGGGGTGAGGGGCAGACCTTCCTCTGAGCGCCGTTCAGAAGACGGTGTCGGCCCGGTCCGGCACCACCGTGCCGTCGGCGCGCCGGAGCGGTCCGAGCGTGCCGTCGGGGTGGGTGCGGGCGGTGGTCGCGCACGGGTACGGCTCCGGCCTGCGCGGCAGCGGGGCGATGAACATGGGGTTCACCAGCCAGTGGCCGTCGGCGTCGTCGTAGGCCCGGCACATCAGCTCCGGCTTGTTGCGGTTGATCACGAGGTGGGCGCCGGTGGCGTCCCCGACGAAGGTGACGTCGGTGTCGGCGTCACCGGCCGCGAGCGCGGGCCGCCGTTTCCAGGGCTGCCGCTGCCAGGCGGCGGCGCCCTGGACGCCGTAGATCTCCTGGTTGATCCAGCAGCGCTTGCCGTCGATGTACGGGATCACCGCACCCCGGGTGGCCGGGACGCCGCCGCAGCCCTCGTTCCGCACGGTGATCCGGCCCCGGCGGTCCAGGACCGAGCGGATGGCGATGGTGTGGGCCGCGTCGACGCCGACCGCCCGGGACCAGACCTCGGTGACGGGTTCCGCGCCGGCCGAGACGACGTACACCTCGAATCCGGCTCGCTCCAGGGTGCGGATCAGGTCGCGCTGCTGGTCGTAGTAGCGGACGTAGGCGGGGACCGTGCGGGTGCCCAGGGTGCGGGTCGCGCCGACGGGGGCGGCCAGGGCCTCGCGGCGGGCGGAGCCGGCGTAGGAGGCCAGTTCGGCGGGGGTGCGGCCGGCGAAGAGCTGGGGGATCCAGGCGTACTGCGGGACCGTGCGGCGGTGGTTCCAGCGGCCGGCGAAGGCGGGGGCGCCGCTCGTCGTGGTGCCGGTCTCGCGGATCCGCACGATCTCGTCGGTGCAGCGGGGGCGGGTCGAGGTGCGCAGGGGTGCGCCCGCTCCGGTGCCGCAGGCGGCCGTGAGGGCGTGGTCGGCGGCATCGGTCAGCCAGGCGCTGGTGTCCTTCCAGCGGGCGGGGCGCAGCAGCCGGTCGTGGCGCAGGGCCCAGGAGAGGGTGGCGTCGGTGACGTCGTTCTTGGTGACCGTGTTGTCCCAGTCGAACGTGGCCACCGCGCCCCGGTGACCGGAGCAGGTGCCGTAGCCGTCGATGACCTGCTGGAGGTGGGCACGGTTGGCGCCGTACCAGGTACCGGTCAGCCGGGGGCAGTCGGGAGCGGCCGCCGTCGTTGCGGTGGGCGCGGCCGCCAGGGCGGCGGCCGCTGCCAGGGTCCACACGAGATGCTGTCGCATACGCGCGGACCGTACACCTTTGTCCCTACAGGGGCGTGACGTACGCGCCCGAGATTCCGCCGTCCACCAGGAAGTCGGTGGCGTTGACGAAGGAGGAGTCGTCGCTGGCCAGGAAGGCGACGGCGGCGGCGATCTCCTCGGCCTCGGCGAACCGGCCGACGGGGATGTGGACGAGCCGGCGGGCGGCCCGCTCCGGGTCCTTGGCGAACAGCTCCTGGAGGAGCGGGGTGTTCACCGGGCCGGGGCACAGGGCGTTCACCCGGATGCCCTCGCGGGCGAACTGCACGCCCAGTTCACGGGACATGGCCAGCACACCGCCCTTGGAGGCCGTGTACGAGATCTGCGAGGTGGCCGCGCCCATCCGGGCCACGAAGGACGCCGTGTTGATGATGGAGCCCTTGCCCTGGCGGCGCATGTACGGGATGGCGGCCTTGCAGCACAGGTAGACGGAGGTGAGGTTGACCTCCTGGACCCGCTTCCAGGCCTCCAGGCCGGTCTCCAGGATGGAGTCGTCGTCGGGCGGGGAGATGCCGGCGTTGTTGAAGGCGACGTCGACGCTGCCGTAGGTGTCGTACGCCGTCTTGAACAGCGCCTCGACCTGCTCGGGGTCGGTGACGTCGACCTTGACGAAGATCCCGCCGACCTCGTCGGCGGCGGCCTTGCCGCGGGCCTCGTCGACGTCGCCGCAGACCACGTGCGCGCCCTCGGAAGCGAGGCGGCGGGCGGCGGCGAGGCCGATGCCGCTGCCGGCTCCGGTGACGACGGCGGTACGGCCGACCAGGCGGCGGCAAACAGTTTCTGCGGTCACTGTGCGGGGCCCTCCGTGCTGATGAAGACGTTCTTGGTTTCGGTGAAGGCGGTCAGGGCGTCCGGGCCGAGTTCACGGCCGAGTCCGGACTGCTTGAAGCCGCCGAACGGGGTCGAGTAGCGGACGCTGGAGTGGGAGTTGACGGACAGGTTGCCCGCGCGCACGGCCTGGGAGACGCGCAGGGCGCGGCCGACGTCCCGGGTCCAGATGGAACCGGAGAGGCCGTAGGGGGTGTCGTTGGCCAGGCGGATCGCGTCCTCCTCGTCGGTGAAGGGGAGGAGGACGGCGACGGGGCCGAAGATCTCCTCGCGGGCGGCCTGGCTGTCGTGCCGCTCCCCCGTCAGGACGGTCGGCGGGAACCAGAAGCCGGGTCCGTCGGGTGCGCTGCCGCGCAGGGCCGAGGCGTCCTCGGGGACGTACGAACGGACGCGGTCGAGCTGCTGACGGGAGATCAGCGGGCCCATCTGGGTCTTCTCGTCGGCCGGGTCGCCCACCACGACGCCGGCCAGCGCGTCGGCGAGGAAGTCGCGGGCCTCGTCGTACACCGACTCCTGGACGAGGATGCGGGTGCGGGCGCAGCAGTCCTGGCCGGAGTTGTCCAGGAAGGAGAAGGGGTCGAGGGCGGCCTTGAGGTCGGCGTCGGCGAAGACGACGTTGGGGCTCTTGCCGCCCAGTTCGAGGGTCAGGCGCTTCGTCTGGTCGGCGCAGAGCGCCATGATCCGCCTGCCGACCCGGGTGGAGCCGGTGAAGACGATCTTGCCGACGCGCGGGTTCAGGACGAGGGACTCACCCGCGATGTCGCCACGGCCCGGCAGGACCTGGAAAAGGTGCTCGGGCAGGCCCGCCTCCAGCGCGAGTTCGGCCAGGCGCAGGGCGGTCAACGGCGTGGTCTCGGCGGGCTTGAGCAGCACCGCGTTGCCCGCCGCGAGCGCCGGGGCCACGCCCCATGCGGCGATCGGCATCGGGAAGTTCCAGGGCGCGATGACCCCCACCACACCGATCGGTTCGAGAAACGTGACGTCCAGCCCGCCGGCGACCGGGATCTGCCGACCGGTCAGCCGCTCCACTCCCCCTGCCGCGTAGTCCAGCAGATCGCGGACGTTGCCGGCCTCCCAGCGGGCGTTGCCGATGGTGTGGCCGGCCTCGCGCACCTCCAGCCGGGCGAGTTCCTCGATGTGGTCGTCGACGACGGCGGCGAAGCGGCGCAGCAGCCGGGCCCGGTCGCCGGGCGCGAGTGCGGCCCAGGCCTGCTGGGCCCGTTCGGCTCGGTACGCGGCCGCGTCGACGTCCTGCTCGACGGCGCCGGGTACGGTCGCGATCACCTCTTCCGTCGCGGGGTTGAGGACGTCGAGTTCATACAGTTGCGACACGTCATGCCTCACAAGCGTTCGAAGGAGCGGCGCAGCTCCCAGTCGGTCACCGCCGCGTCGAAGGCCTCCAGTTCGACGCGTGCCATGTTGCGGTAGTGCGCGACGACCTCGTCGCCGAAGGCGGCCTTGGCGATCGGGCTGTTCTCCCAGAGTTCGGCGGCCTCGCGCAGGGTGGTCGGGACGTGCTCGAAGTCGGCGGTGTAGGCGTTGCCGGGGCAGGGCTCGGGGAGTTCCAGCTTCTGCTCGATGCCGTACAGGCCGGCCGCGACCAGTCCGGCGACGGCGAGGTACGGGTTGACGTCGCCGCCGGGGAGGCGGTTCTCGAAGCGCAGGGAGCGGCCGTGGCCGACCACGCGCAGGGCGCAGGTGCGGTTGTCGTGGCCCCAGGCGACGGCGGTGGGCGCGAAGGAGCCGGGCTGGAAGCGCTTGTAGGAGTTGATGTTGGGGGCGTAGAGCAGGGAGAAGTCGCGCAGGGCCGCGAGCTGTCCGGCGAGGAAGTGCCGCATCACGTCGGACATCCCCTCGGACCCGGCCATCGCGTTGTCGCCGTCGGCGTCCGCGAGCGAGAGGTGGATGTGGCAGGAGTTGCCCTCGCGCTCGTTGTACTTGGCCATGAAGGTGATCGAGACGCCCTCCTGGGCGGCGATCTCCTTGGCGCCGGTCTTGTAGAGGGCGTGCTGGTCGCAGGTGCGCAGGGCCTCGTCGTAGCGGAAGGCGATCTCGTGCTGGCCGGGGTTGCACTCGCCCTTGGCGGACTCGACGGTGAGGCCGGCGCCGGCCATGTCGTTGCGCAGCCGGCGCAGCAGGGGCTCGATGCGGCCGGTGCCGAGGATGGAGTAGTCGATGTTGTACTGGTTGGCCGGGGTCAGGCCGCGGTAGTTCGCGTCCCAGGCCTGCTCGTAGCTGTCCTTGAAGACGATGAACTCCAGCTCGGTGCCGACCTGGGCGGTGTAGCCGAGTTCGGCGAGCCGGTCGAGCTGTCGGCGCAGGATCTGGCGCGGGGCGGCGACGACCGGGGCGCCGTCGTTCCAGGCGAGGTCGGCGACGAGCAGGGCGGTGCCGGGGTGCCAGGGGATGCGGCGCAGGGTGGACAGGTCGGGGTGCATGGCGAAGTCGCCGTAACCGCGGTCCCAGGAGGACATCGCGTAGCCGTCGACGGTGTTCATCTCGGTGTCGACGGCGAGGAGGTAGTTGCAGCCCTCGGTGCCGTGCTGCAGGACCTCGTCGAGGAAGAAGCGGGCGGCGAACCGCTTGCCCTGGAGACGCCCTTGCATGTCGGGGAAGGCCAGGACGACAGTGTCGATCTCACCACCGGCGACGAGGGCATGCAGCTCCTCGACACTCAGCGGGGGTGTGCGGTCTGCCACGGGAGAACTCCTTCGGCTTCTTCACGCTTTTTCGGCCGGGCCGGGAGCCATAAGGTATTGCCGAGAACCATTGCTTGGGAAGGGGGTACGGCCGGATGTCGCAGGAGACGGACGCGTACGGCGTGAACGACCGGCTCACTCCGGTGTTGCGGGCGGTACGGGCCGGCAACGGCTTCGAGGAGGCGCTGGAGCAGATCCTCCAGGTCGTGCGGCTCGGTCTGGTGCCGGGCGGCGAGCGGCTGCCGGCCGAGCGGGAGCTGGCGGAGCGGCTCGGGATCAGCCGGGTCACGCTGCGCGAGGTGCTGAAGGTGCTCCAGGACCAGGGGCTGGTGGAGGCCCGGCGCGGGCGGTACGGCGGAACGTTCGTGCTGCCGCGCACGGACGCGGGCGGCGAGGACGAGCTGCGGCGGCGGATCGCCGAGGTCGACATCGAGGACGTGCTGCGCTTCCGCGAGGTGCTCGAGGTGGGCGCGGCCGGGCTGTGCGCGGCGCACGGGCTGACGGACGAGCAGGCCGACCGGTTGCGGGAGGCGCTGGACCGGACCCATGAGGCGCCGCTCGCGGAGTACCGCCGGCTGGACACACTGCTGCATCTGACCCTGGCCGAGCTGTGCGGTTCGCCGTCGCTGACCGCGCAGTACGCGGCGGTGCGGGCGACCGTCAACGACCTGCTGGACTGCATCCCGCTGCTGGTGCGCAACCTGGAGCACTCACAGCGGCAGCACATCGCGCTGGTGGAGGCGGTGCTGGACGGGGACGCGGACGGGGCGCGGGAGATGATGCGGGAGCACTGCGCGGGCACGGCGGCGCTGCTGCGGGGCTTCCTGGCGTGAGCCGACTCTGCAAAGGTATGGGCATGGACCTTTGGATTCCTGGGAGGGCGGCATGACCGTACGACCGCTGATCGGTGTGAGCACGTACCTGGAGGCCGGTGTGCGCTGGGGCGTGTGGGAGCTGGACGCGGCGCTGCTGCCGGCCGGTTATCCGCGGCTGGTGCAGCGGGCCGGGGGGCTCACCGCCATGCTGCCGCCGGACGCGCCCGAGCGGGCCGCGGATGCGGTGGAGCGGCTGGACGGGCTGGTCATCGCGGGCGGGCCGGACGTGGATCCGTCCCGGTACGGCGCCGAGCGCTCACCGCGTACGGGACCGCCCGCACCGGAGCGGGACGTGTGGGAACTCGCGCTGATCGAGGCCGCGTTGGCGGCCGGGGTGCCGGTGCTGGGGATCTGCCGGGGGATGCAGCTGCTGAACGTGGCTCTGGGCGGGACGCTGGTGCAGCACATGGACGGGCACGCGCAGGTGGTCGGCGTGTTCGGGAGCCATCCGGTGAAGCCGGTGCCGGGCACGCGGTACGCGGGGATCGTCCCGGAGGAGACCTCCGTGCCCACCTACCACCATCAGGCGGTGGAGCGGCTCGGTACGGGCCTGGTGCCCTCGGCTCACGCGGAGGACGGGACCGTGGAGGCGATCGAACTGCCGCCGAGCGAGGGATGGGTGCTCGGGGTGCAGTGGCATCCGGAGATGGGGAAGGACCTGCGCGTCATGCAGGCGCTCGTGCGGGCCGCGTCCTGACGTCACCCCCTCGTCAAGGAAAGCAACTCCCGCGCCGGCCCCGTAGGCCGATGCCCCGTGGGCCACACCGCACGCAGGTCCCGGCGCAACGACACCCCTTCCACCGGGATACCCACCAGCCGCCGCATCGCCAGCTCCTCCCCCACCGCCAGTTCGCTGAGGACGGAGGGGCCCGCGCCGCTCACCGCCGAGGCCTTCACCGCCGTGGTGGAGGACAGTTCGATCAGGGGCCGGGCCAGGCCGCCCAAGGCCGTGTCCAGGACCTGGCGGGTGCCGGAGCCCCGCTCGCGCAGGATCAGGGGCGTGGCCGCCAGCTCCTGAGCCGTCACGGGGCGCCGGCGGCGGGCCCAGGGGTGGCCGGGGGCCGTGACGACGATCAGGCGGTCGTGGGCGATCACCGCGGAGTCCAGGCCCGGCGGGACGGTGAGGCCCTCCACGAAGCCCAGGTCCGCCTCGTCGGCCAGCAGGAGTTCCGCGACCTTCGCCGAGTTGCCCGCGAGCAGCGACACCGCGGTGTCGGGGCGCTCGGCGTGCAGGGCGAGGAGCCAGCCCGGGAGCAGGTACTCCGCGATGGTCATGCTCGCCGCGACCCGCAGCCGGGAGTCCCGCCGGTCGCGCAGGGCCCGCGCACCCGCGTCGAAGGCCGCCGCCGCCTCCACCACCCGGCGGGCCCAGTCCGTCACCAGGGCACCCGCGTCGGTGAGCCGGGAGCCGCGCGGGGAGCGGTCGACCAGGGCGACGCCCAGTTGCCGTTCCATGGACCGGATGCGGCTGCTGGCGGCCGGCTGGGTGATGCCGACCTCCCGCGCCGCCGCCCCGAGACTGCCCAGCCGCGCCACGGCCAGCAGCAGCTCCAGCGCGCCGAGGTCCGGCACCCGGTGCGCCAGCGAGCCGCCGGGGCGGCCGTCGTCCGTCGCGTACTCCTCGCTCATAAGACCAGCTTATGCCCTCATAGACAGGAACTCCCTGGTCAGCGACGATCGGCGGCGCGAGGGTGAGGACATGGTCACCGCAGCCCATCCCCTGTCCGCCACACGCGCGATCCGCGTCCGGCACCTCGGTCCCAACTGGTACGCCTCCGTGATGGGGACCTCCATCGTCGGCACGGCCGGTGCCGCGCTCCCCCTGCACCTCCCCGGGCTCCGCGAGGTCTGCACGGCCGTCTGGGCGCTGGCCCTGCTCCTGCTGCTGACCCTGCTGACCGCCCGCGCCCGGCACTGGACCCACCACCGCGACCAGGCCCGCGCCGACCTCCTCGACCCGGCCATGGCCCCCTTCTACGGCTGCCTGTCCATGGCCCTGCTGGCGGTCGGCGGCGGCGCCCTGACCCTCGGCCGGGACTGGATCGGCACCGGTCCCGCCGTCGCGCTCGACACGGTCCTGTTCACCGCCGGTACGGCGGTCGGGCTCGCGGCCGCCGTGGCCGTGCCGTACCTGATGGGCGTACGCCACCGCGTCCAGGCCGCCCAGGCCACCCCGGTCTGGCTGCTGCCGCTCGTCGCGCCGATGGTCTCCGCCGCGCTCGGTCCGCTGCTGGTGCCGCATCTGCCGCCGGGGCAGCCCCGGGAGACCCTGCTGCTGGCGTGCTTCGCGCTGTTCGGGCTGAGCCTGCTGGCGACGCTGCTGATGCTGCCGCTGGTCTTCGCCCGGCTGATCACCTCGGGTCCGCTGCCGCTCGCCCTCA
Source organism: Streptomyces sp. Ag109_G2-15 (assembly GCF_900215565.1). NCBI lineage: Bacteria > Bacillati > Actinomycetota > Actinomycetes > Kitasatosporales > Streptomycetaceae > Streptomyces > Streptomyces sp. Ag109_G2-15. The sequence continues at coordinate 5,900,429 of NZ_OCNI01000001.1, read as the reverse complement.
CCCCGACCCTGTTCCTGGTCCTCGGCCCGCTCGGGCAGTCCACCACCGCCGTCGGCCTGATCGCGGACTCGGCTCCCCGGGTCGTACCGGCCCCGTACGACCGCGGTTTCGCGGTGTTCGCGCTGCTCTACGGGGTGCCGGTCATGGGGTTCGCGCTGCTGTGGCTGGCGCTCGCGGCCGCGCACGTGGTGCGGGCCCGGCGGCACGGCATGGGCTTCACCATGACCTGGTGGGCGTTCACCTTCCCCCTGGGCACCTGTGTCACCGGCGCCGCCACCCTCGCCCGGCACACCGGGCTCGCCGGGTACGAGGTCCTGAGCGTCGGCCTGTACGGCCTCCTGGTCACCGCGTGGCTCGCGGCCGCGTCGGGGACGGTACGCGGGCTGCTCAGCGGTGAGCTGCTCGCAGGGCCTCGCCCAGTGCCCGTGGCGCCTCGGCCAGCGACGGTCCGTACCAGGTCAGGTGCCGTCCGCTGACCAGGGCGCAGCTCAGCCCGGGAAACGCCTCGGGGCCGTCCTCGGCGGTGAACCGGTAGGGCTCGTCCGGCAGGACCACGACGTCCGGGGCCGCCGCCCGCAGCTCGTCCAAAGGCACGCGCGGGTAGCGGTCGGGGTGCGCGGCGTACAGGTGGTGCACCCCCAGCCGGGTCAGCACGTCACCCGCGAAGGTGTCCCGGCCCAGGACCATCCAGGGCCGGCGCCAGATCGGCACGACCGCCGTCGTACGCCTCTCCGGCTCGGCAAGCCCGCTCCAGACGGCCTCCGCCTCCTCCAGCCACGGCGGCCGGCCCGGCGCACCGCACGCGGCCAGCACCCGCTCCAGCTCCCGAAAGGCCTGCGGCACGCTCCGCACCTCGGTGACCAGCACCTCCAGTCCCCCCGCGCGGAGTGCGTCCAGGTCGGGGGCGCGGTTCTCCTCCTCGTTGGCGATCACCAGGTCAGGAGCGAGGCCGAGGATCCGCTCCACATCGGGGTTCTTGGTCCCCCCGATCCGGCTGACGTCCAGATCCACCGGATGGCTGCACCAGTCCGTGGCGCCGACGAGGGCCCCGGGCAGCGTGACAGCCACCGCCTCGGTGAGGGAGGGAACCAGGGAGACGACTCGCACCAGTTCTCAGCGAGCCCTGTCCTGAACAGCCTCGATATGTTCGGCGACCGCCACCACAATGACCCGCGTGTCCGGAACCGTCGCCCGCCAGCGGTGCCGAACCCCGCCCGTCAGATACAGAGTGTCGCCGCGCCCGAGGCGATACGCCCGCCCCTCCGCCTCGATCTCGACCGCCCCGTCGGCGACGTACATCAGCTCGTCGTTACGGTGCTGGAACTCCCGCCCGGCGTCATGGTCGCCGGTGAACTCGGAGGCGTGCAGCTGATGGTGGCCGCGCACCAGGGAGCGGGTGCGCGGGTCGAAGTCGCCCTCGGCGACGGGCTCGGCGCGTACGACGTCCACGCTGGCCGCCGGGTCGGCGGCGGCGAGGAGTTCCACGGCCGTGGTGCGCAGGGCGTCGGCCAGCTTCTCCAGGGAGGTACGGCTCGGGCGGGCCTTGTCGTTCTCGACCTGGCTGAGGAAGGGCACCGAGAGGCCGGTGCGCTCGGCCACGACGGCGAGGGTGAGTTCCAGCGCACGGCGACGCCGCCGGACGGCCGCGCCCACCCGCACGGGCTGTTGCTCTTTGTGGTCGCCCATCGCTCCGGCTCCCTCCTTCACTCGTCGTGCCGCCGACCGGGTGTCCGTCGCGGGACACACCTCTGATGAGTTCTCTGCACCCTACGCATGTTCGGCAAACCGTTTCATGCGGCTGTCACATCCCTGACACGCCGGTGGGCCCGCACCCCCATGGTTCGCGCCAGTGCTGCGGCTCGCCGTGCGGGACGGGTCTCCCCTGGTTCAAGGCCGAAGCGGGCCTCGGTGTTCCCGCCGGGGCAGGGCCCATGGCGCTCCGTGGTTGGCCGGATCCAACCCGTAGGGGGATCTCCCGGGATTCGGCAGCTCTTCCAGTACTCGGCGTGGGTGGTCGGCAGCCAGGAGTCGGTCTGGAGTCGACCTGGCCGGTGGCGAGGCCGGTGTGACTGTCAGTGCCGTACGGCATGATGCGAGCGTGACCGGACGACTCATGCTTCTCGACACCGCCTCGCTGTACTTCCGCGCCTACTTCGGCGTGCCGGACTCCGTGCGGGCGCCGGACGGCACGCCGGTGAACGCCGTGCGGGGGCTGCTGGACTTCATCGACCGGCTGGTGCAGGACCACCGGCCGGCGAAGCTGGTGGCCTGCATGGACGCGGACTGGCGGCCGCAGTGGCGGGTGGACCTGATCCCCACGTACAAGGCGCACCGGGTCGCCGAGGAGCACGAGGGCGCCCCGGACGAGGAGGAGGTGCCGGACACGCTCACCCCGCAGGTGCCGGTCATCGAGGCCGTGCTGGACGCGGTCGGCATCGCCCGGGTCGGGGTCGCGGAGTACGAGGCCGACGACGTGATCGGCACGTTCACCGCGCGCGCCGACGGGCCGGTGGACATCGTCACCGGCGACCGCGACCTGTATCAGCTCGTCGACGACAAGCGCGGCATCCGCGTGCTGTACCCGCTGAAGGGCGTCGGCACGCTGCAACTGACCGACGAGGCCGTGCTGCGCGAGAAGTATGGGGTCGACGGGCCGGGGTACGCGGATCTGGCGCTGCTGCGGGGCGATCCGAGCGACGGCCTGCCGGGCGTGTCCGGCATCGGCGAGAAGACGGCCGCCAAGCTGCTCGCCGAGTTCGGTGACCTGGCCGGGATCATGGCGGCGGTCGACGACCCGAAGGCGAAGCTCACGCCGTCGCAGCGCAAGCGGCTGACCGAGGCCCGGCCGTATGTCGCGGTCGCGCCGAAGGTGGTGCGGGTGGCCGACGACGTCCCGCTGCCGGAGGTCGACACCACGCTGCCGCGGACCCCGCGCGATCCGGCGGGACTGGAGGCGCTGGCGGCACGCTGGGGGCTGGGCGGCTCCCTGCAGCGGCTGCTGACGACGCTGGGAGAGTGATCCTGACCGGAATATTCCGGCAAAACGCGTTCATCAAGCCCTCATGGAACCCCTGTTAACTGGAGAGAGATGCTAACTTAGGTAAACCTAACCAACGCAGCAGGAGGCCGTGATGGCAGAGCGTCCGGGACGAAAGCCGCGCAAGCCCCATACCGCCCAGGTGGTGCGCACCGAGCGGCTGACCCCGCACATGCAGCGTGTCGTGCTCGGCGGCGAGGGCCTCGCCGGATTCGCCGCGGAAACCTGCACCGACCACTATGTGAAGCTGCTCTTCGGCCCTCCTGGCGTGACCTACCCGGACTTCGACCTGGAGCGGATCCGAGCGGAGTTCCCCCGTGAGCACTGGCCGGTGACCCGGACGTACACCGTGCGCGCCTGGGACCCCGAGCACCGCGAGCTGACCCTGGACTTCGTGATCCACGGCGACGAGGGCCTGGCCGGACCCTGGGCCACCCGCGTGCAGCCCGGTGAGAGCGTGCACTTCATGGGCCCCGGGGGCGCGTACGCGCCCGACCCGAGCGCCGACTGGCATCTGCTCGTGGGGGACGAGAGCGCGCTGCCGGCGATCGCCCGCGCCCTGGAGACGCTGCCGTCCGGCGCCCGGGCGCACGCCTTCGTGGAGGTGTCCGGCCCCGAGGAGGAGCAGAAGGTCGACTCCGAGGTGGAGGTCGTCTGGGTGCACCGCGGGGACCGGCCGGTGGGCGAGGCCCTGGTGGAGGCCGTGCACGCGCTGGAGTTTCCCGAGGGCCGGATGCACGCGTTCGTGCACGGCGAGGCGAGCTTCGTGAAGGAACTGCGCCGACTGCTCCGGGTCGAGCTGCAGATCCCGCGCGAGGACCTGTCGATCTCCGGCTACTGGCGCCTCGGCCACAACGAGGACGGCTGGCAGGCCTCCAAGCGCGAGTGGAACGCCCGCATCGAGGCCGAGCAGGAGAGCGGCGGCGCGGCAGCCGCGTGAACACCTGGAAAGCGGCGGCACCCTGACGGGGTGCCGCCGCTTTCGCGTGCTCGCACCGGCACCCTCCCTTGAGGGCGTGAGGACTTGGGCCCGTTACGGACACGCCCGCGTGACGCGGGGGAAACAGCGCGTCCCTAATTTCTGTCGCTCGACAGGAATTCACTCCCCGCGACCCTGGGCAGGTGCCGCCGTGACGACGACCGACGACCGCTCCCTGGAGGAGTTCGGCTACCGCCAGGAGCTGCACCGCAGCCTGGGCCGGTACGCCTCCTTCGCCGCCGGCTTCTCCTTCATCTCCGTCCTGACCACCGTCTTCCAGTTCTTCGCCTTCGGCTACTCCTTCGGCGGGCCGCTCTTCTTCTGGGCCTGGCCGGCCGTGCTGATCGGCCAGCTGGCGGTCGCCGCGTGCTTCGCGGAACTGGCCGCGCGCTACCCCATCTCCGGAGCGATCTACCAGTGGTCCTCGCGCCTGGCGACCCCCGCCTTCGGCTGGTTCGCCGGCTGGATCATGGTGATCGGGCAGATCGTGGTGGTCGCGGCGGCCGCGCTGGCCCTGCAGATGGTGCTGCCCGCGCTCTGGTCCGGCTTCCAGCTGATCGGCACCGACACCTCGCCCACCTCCGCCGACGGCGCCGCCAACGCGGCCGTGCTCGGCGTGGCCCTGCTGGCACTGACCACGCTGGTCAACCTCGTGGACAACCGTGTGATGTCCCTGGTCAACCGGGTCGGCGTGACCGCCGAGATCATCGGCGCGGTGCTGATCGTGGTCCTCCTGCTGACCCACTCCCGGCGCTCCCCCGGCATCACCTTCCACACCACCGGCGGCGCCGGAACCGGCCTGTTCGGGGCGCTGCTGATCGGCTCGTTCACGGCGGCGTACGTGATGATCGGCTTCGACAGCGCGGGCGAGATGAGCGAGGAGACCCACCAACCACGCCGTACGGCACCGCGCACCATCCTCACCGCCCTCGGTGCGGCCGGCCTGCTCGGCGGCCTCGTCGTCCTCGGCGGCCTCCTCGCCGCGCCCAGCCTCACCGACGGGAAACTGGCGGTGGACGGGCTGAGTTACGTCCTCACCAGCAGCCTGGGCGACGGGGTGGGCCGGGTGCTGCTGGCCGACGTGGCGGTGGCGATCGCCGTGGCCACGCTCGCGATCCAGACGGCGGCCTGCCGCATGCTGTTCTCCATGGCCCGCGACGGCCGGTTGCCCCTCGCCCGCCACCTGGCCAGGGTCAACCCCCGCACGGGCATGCCCGGCACCCCCGCCCTGGTGGTCGGCGTCCTGGCCGCCGCCCTGCTGCTGCTCAACTTCGCCTCGCCGGAGGCGTTCCTGGCCATCGGCACGACCTGCATCGTGATGCTGTACCTGGCCTACGCGATGGTGACGGGCCCGCTGCTGCTCAGCCGTCTGCGCGGCCGGTTCACCACGACGGGCACGGACGAGACGGGCGCCCCGCTCTTCTCCCTCGGCCGCTGGGGGATCCCGGTCAACGCCCTGGCCCTCCTCTACGGCCTCGCGATGACACTCAACCTGGCCTGGCCCCGCGCGGCGGTGTACGACCCGGCGGGCGGGCACTGGTACTTCCAGTGGTTCACGGTGCTGTTCCTGCTGTTCACGCTGCTGTCCGGCTTCCTGTACCGGGCGCGGAAGGCACATCAGCCGCACACCGCGCCGGAAGGGTCACCGCTGGCCGTACCCGCAGAGTCGTCCTGACCCCACTCACCGGGCCACGGCATGCCCGTGCGATCCGGATGCGAAGGCCAGGATGTGCGGGACCGCCGCACGCAGGCTCTCGAAGTGGCGGTGCACGCCCTCCACCGCGGCAGCGGCGTTCACGCCCCACACCGTCATCCCGGCCCGGAGCCCGGACTCGACTCCGGACGGGGCGTCCTCGACGACCAGGCAGTCTTCCGGCTCGGCACCCAGCAGTGCGGCAGCCCGCAGAAACGGCACGGGCGAGGGCTTGCCCTCCTCGACGGCGGCCGCGTCCACGATCAGGCCCGGCACCGGCAGGCCCGTCCGCAGGAAGCGGCCGCGCACCCGGTGCTCGTAGTTCGAGGTCACCAGCGCCCAGGACCCCGACGGCAGACCGTGCAGCAGCTCCGACGCGCCGTCGAAGGCCGCATAGACCCCGGACCGTACGTCCTCGTCCTCCAGCTCGTGCAGCGCGGCCAGGCACTCGTGCGGGTCGCGGTCCGCGGCGACCTGGGCGAATGTCTCCATCGGCCGTGTCCGCAGGGCCACTTGGTACACCTCGTCGGCGTCCAGACCGTATCGCTTCGCCCACGCTCGCCATACCTGGCGCTGGTTGCTCACCGCGTCCATCAGCGTGCCGTCGACATCGAACAGGACATACCTCGAACGGCCCGACTGCGCAGATTCCCTGGTCACGCGTCGATCATGCCAGGCACCGACCCCAGGACCGCGGCCCCGGGCACGGCACCCTCGTACCCTTGACCGGTGAGACGTCGTACCCCGCCCCCGCCCGCCCCGCTCCCCCAGCGTGACGGAATCGACCCGGTGCGGGTGCGGCTGCCGTTCGGCGGGGTGTGGGCGACCGTGCGGGAGTATCTCGTGGCGCGGCTGACGGGGGCCGGTCCCGGGGTGGTCGAGGCGATGTTCGACGCCGGGCTGATCGTGGGCGCCGACGGGCGGGCGGTGGCGCCGGACGCGCCGTACGAGCCCGGGATGTTCGTGTGGTTCCAGCGGGAGCTGGCCCCCGAGGTGCCGGTGCCGTTCCCGGTGCAGGTGGTCCACCAGGACGCGCACATCGTCGTGGCCGACAAGCCGCACTTCCTCGCGACGACCCCGCGCGGCACCCATGTCGCCCAGACCGCGCTGGCCCGGCTGCGGAGCGAGCTGGGCATCCCGTCGCTGTCCGCCGCGCACCGGCTGGACCGGCTCACCGCGGGTCTCGTGCTGTTCACGGTGCGGCCCGAGGAGCGCGGCGCGTATCAGACGCTGTTCGCGGACCGGCTGGTCCGCAAGGAGTACGAGGCGATCGCGCCGTACGACGCCTCGCTCGCCCTGCCCCGGACCGTGCGCAGCCGGATCCTGAAGGAACGCGGAGTTCCGGCCGCACGGGAGGTCCAGGGCGAGCCGAACGCCGTGACCCGGGTGGAGCTGGCCGAGCACCGGGCCGCGCTGGCCCGGTACCGGCTCGTCCCGGAGACGGGGCAGACCCACCAGCTGCGGGTGCACCTGAGCGCGCTGGGCGTGCCCATCCTCGGCGACCCGCTGTATCCGGAGGTGACCGCCCCCGTGCCGGACGACGACTTCCGGCGTCCGCTGCAACTGCTCGCACGGAGGCTGGAGTTCACCGATCCGGTCACGGGGGCGGAGCACACGTTCGTCAGCGGACGGACGCTCCAGGCCTGGCACTCGCCCGAGCGGTGGGCCGCCGGCCAGGAGCCGTAGCCCCGTCCCCCGCGCTCACTCCCCGCGCCACCAGCGCAGCATCCGCTGCCACACGTTCTGGCGGCGGGGCTGCACCGGCGCCGCGGGGACGGGCTCGGGGGCGGGGCGCGGGATCTCCGGAGTGACGTCCGGCGCGGGCATCGGTTCCGTGCGGACGCTGCCGACCTGCCACGTGGCCCGCTGGTTCGGGATGTGCGACGCGCTGGGCGGAAGTTCCACGTCCTGCTGGGGCTTCGGTTCGAAGCGCACCGGCAGGGCCACCAGGTGCCGGGAGGCGATGGACGACCGCCAGCGCAGGTCCTCCTCGGGGCAGTCCAGCTGGATGTCCGAGAGCCGCGTCAGCAGGGCGTCCACACCGACGTCGGCGATGGCACGGCCGATGTCCTGGCCGGGGCACTCGTGCGGGCCGCCGCCGAACGCGAGGTGGGAGCGGTTGCCCTGCATGTTGGCCGACAGGTCGGGCCGCACCCGCGGGTCCACGTTGCCCGGGGCGGGCGCGAAGAGCAGCCCGTCGCCCTTGCGGATGCGCTGGCCGCCCAGCTCGGTGTCCTGCTTGGCGAAGTAGCCGAGAACGGTGCTGAACGGCGGCTCGTCCCACAGGGACTGCTCGATCGCCTCCGGCACGGTCATCTGGCCGCCGTTGAGCTGGGCGCGGAAGCCCGGCTCGGTGAGGACCATGCGCAGCGCGTTGGCGAGCAGGTTGGCGGTGGCCTCGTAGGCCGCGAAGAGGACGAGGCGCAGGTGTTCGCGGACCTCGTCGTCGCTCAGTCCCGCGGGGTGCGTGATGAGGTGACTGGTGACGTCGTCGTCGGGCCGGGCGCGGCGGCGGGTGGTGAGCCGGCTCAGCGCGTCCATGACGTAGGTGTGGCTCTGGATGGCGGTCTCGGTGCCCTTGAGCGCATCACGGGCGGCCTGCACCATCCGGTCGTTGTACTCCTCGGGCATGCCGAGGATCTCGCACATGACGGCCATCGGCAGGTGCTCGGCGAACTGGGAGACCAGGTCGGCCCGGCCCCGCTCGCAGAAGTCGTTGACCAGTTCCTGGGTGTAGCGGCCGATGTGGCGGCGCATGGTGCGGTGGTCGATGGTCGACATGGCGCCGGTGACCGCCGCGCGCAGCCGCTGGTGCTCGTCCCCCTCGGCGTGCGAGCAGATGGGCTGCCAGGCGATGTGCGGCATGAGCGGGTGGTCGGGTTTGACCATGCCCTCCTGCAGCGGGGTCCAGATCCGGCTGTCGCGGGCGTACTGGGAAGGGCTGCGGACCAGGTGCAGGTTCTCGGCGTGCCCGAGGACCACCCACATGGGTACGTCCTCGTGGAGCAGCACGGGCGCCACGGGGCCGTGCTCCTCCCGCAGCCGCTCGTAGAGGTCGCCCAGGTCGGCCGCGTCGGGGCCATAGAGCCGGTGCAGCCCCCCGGGGCCCAGGCCGTGCGCCGGGCAGCCCGGCGGCGGGCCGGCGGTGGGGTCGGTGCCGGTCAGGGATTGGGGTTCAGGCGTCACAGTGTCGCTCCGGAACGGAAGGTGTGGGGGTATGGACGGATGCGGGTCAGGTGAGGGCGCCGGACAGGGCGATCGAGTGCAGGAAGCGCATCAGGGTCATCAGCACCTCCTTGCTGGAGGCCCGGCGGCGCACGTCGCAGTCGAGGATCGGGATCTCCGGGGCCAGGTCCAGCGCGGTGCGCAGTTCCTCGGTCGGGTAACGGGGCGCGTCGGGGAAGGAGTTGACGGCGACGACGAACGGAACGCCCCGTTCCTCCAGTCGTCCCATGACGTCGAAGCTGACCTCCAGGCGCCGGGTGTCGACCAGGACGACCGCGCCGAGCGCGCCCTCGAACAGGCCGTTCCACAGGAACCAGAAGCGCTCCTGGCCGGGGGTGCCGAAGAGGTAGAGCACCAGCTTGTCGGTGATGCTGATGCGGCCGAAGTCCATGGCCACGGTGGTGGCGGTCTTGGACTCGGAGCCGTAGTTGTCGTCGACCCCGATACCGGCCTGGGTCATGGTCTCCTCGGTGGTCAGCGGTCTGATGTCGCTGACCGAACCGACCATGGTGGTCTTGCCGACGCCGAAACCGCCCACGATCACGATCTTCACCGCGGCCTGCGCCGTGTGCGGCAGATGGTCCTCGGTGCGTGGGCCGGGAATGGTGTCAGAGCCGTTGAAGTCCATGCATCACCGCTTCGAGGAGTGAACGGTCGGGGAGCGCCTTGCGGACGATCGGGGCGCGCGCCTGCACCAGTTCGGTCGTGATCAGCTCGGTGATCAGGACGGTCATCGCGCTGAACGGCAGATTGAGGTAGGCCGAGAGCTCGGCCACGGACAGGGGGGCGCCACAGAGCCGGAGCACTGCCGCCTCCTCCGGTGAGGCGGACGGCGGCGGCGCGGAACGCGCCACGATTAAGGTGACCAGGTCGAGTTCGGCCCGGCCGCCGTCGGCGCTGCCGGCGATGGTGTACAGCCGTTCCGGGTACCTGGGGTTCTCCTCGCCCTCCGCCGGTTTGGGGGGCGGCGGGGGCGGGGGCGGCAGTGGTTGCGGCTGGCGCCGTTTGCGTCGTGGAGGAGTCATACGGTCTGCCCGTTCCGCCGGGGCGGACTGGTGAGATGGGCGCCCATCCGGACGACGAGGTCACGCATCATGCCGCTCATCCGGCCCGGCTCACAGGTCACGTCGGCGAGCACGGCGAGGAAGGCGTTGGCACCGGCGTTCATGAGGTAGAAGTAGCCGCCCTCGATCTCGATGACGACGAGCTTCATCTCGCCGGCGCCGGGGAGTTCCTGGATGATGGCACCGGCGAGGCTCTGTACGCCCGCGCAGGCGGCGGCCACCCGGTCGGCGGCGTCGGGGTCGCCTCCGTGGCGGGCGATACGCAGTCCGTCGGCGGAGAGGACCACGATCATCTCGATGCCTGGTACGCCGTCGTTCAGCTGCTTGAGCATCCAGTCCAAGTTGCCTCGCTGCTGGATCACTTGAGGTTCCCCTCGTCGTCGTCGGTGGCGCCCTCGGTGGCGGTGTCCGAATCGTTGAGCAGGTGCAGGTACGCGGTCGGGTTCAGCGTGAAGTCGGTCAGTTCGGCCGCGGTGGCGTCCTCGGGCATGCCCTTGCGCAGGCCGTTCCAGAAGTCGTCGACCCACATGCCCGGCGGCCGCTCCCGGAGCTTCTTCAGCTCGGGGTCCATCTCGGGCTCGGGCTCGGGCTTGGGCTGGGACCAGATGGTCGGCCGGCCCTCGCGCTCGGCGCGCTCGATGGCGGCCTGTTCGGCGTACCGCTGGCTGAGCGGGGTCTTCATCCGGCTGCGGCGCTGCGGCAGACCGCCCGCCGTCCACTCGGTGACCTCGGGGACGTCGTCCTCCATGGAGATCCCGGCGGGGATGCGGGGGCTGGTGGGGCGGCGCTTCTTGGGCGGGCGCTTGGGGCCCTCGACGGCGCCGAGTTCGGGCTTGGGCACGGCGGTGGCACCGATGCCGTGGGCGGCGCCGACGCCGGGCTCGGTGGTGGTCATGACGCGCGGCACGATGAGGATCGCGCGGACGCCGCCGTAGGCGGAGGCGCGCAGCGAGACCTGCATGTCGAAGCTCTTGCAGAGGCGGCCCACGACGGCGAGGCCGAGCTGCGGGTTCGAGCCCAGGTTCTCCGCGTCGTCGCGCGCCATGGCGTCCGCGATCGCCTTTTCGATGCGGGCGCGGCCTTCGTCGCTGAGGCTGACTCCGGCGTCCTCGATCTCGATGACGACGCCGGTCTGCACCTCGGTGGCGGTGACATGCACCTTGGTCGTCGGCGGCGAGTAGCGGGTGGCGTTGTCGAGGAGTTCGGCGGCCGCGTGGATGATCGGCTCGACCGAGGTGCCCTTGATGTTGATGTTGACGATGGAGTTCAGCTCGATGCGCCGGTACTCCAGGATCCGGGACATGGCACCGCGCAGCACGCTGTACAGCGACACGGGCAGCGGCCACTGACGGCCGGGGCGGCCGCCGCCGAGCACGGAGATGGTGTCGGCGAGGCGGCCGATCAGCGCGGTGCCGTGGTCGATGCGCAGCAGGTCGTCGAAGACCTCGGGGTTGCGGCCGTGGTCCTCCTCCATCTCCCGCAGTTCGTTGGCCTGCTGGTGGACGATGGCCTGGATACGGCGGGCGATGCTGACGAAGGAGCGCTCGGTGGCGTCGCGCATCGAGATCTCGTGGTCGGCGCCCTTCAGCGCCGTGCGCAGCAGCTGGCGCTGCGAGTCGGGGATGTTGCGCAGTTCGGGGTCGACGTCGACCGCCTTGCGCATCACCTCTCTGAGCGGTTCTCCGTGGCGCAGCCGGTGGAGCGCGGTGGGCAGGATCTCGGTGCCGAGGCGGACGATCTCCGCGTCATGGGCGGCGAGGCGGCGCTCCAGATACGCGGTGTGACGGGCGTGCTCGGCCTGTGCCTCGCGGAGTCTGCGTCCGCGGCGGACGACTTCGGTGGCCGTGGCGAGGACCAGGAGCAGGGCCACGGCCCCGCACCCGCCGACGGCGATCCGGGCCGAGGCCGGGGCCAGGGTGACCGCCGCCGCGGTCGCCGCGGCCATCGCTATGGCCGGGAGCAACAGCACGCGCGCGTAAGGACGTTCACGGCCGCCGGGAGGCTTTTGAACACTCACCATGGATGCCTTCTGAGACGAGTCGGCTGGGTGTCAGGGGAGCTTGCGTGGGGAAGGTTCATGGAACTGAAGGGGATCATCGGGAAGTTTGGGAACAGGCGCACGAATTCACCTCAACTCGGTGCGCCGCGGGCGAGCTTAGTCCGACCGGATCATCGCCGTGTCATATTCGGCAAGCACCTGAAATCGCCCACGCAACAGGAGTACGCTCGTCCCCATTTGCACGCTCGGCGATCATTCGAACACGACCCGTGACGGCGTACGGGCGTACGAAAATCACTCATCGTGATGAGTGAAAAGGCGGGTCAGACCCCGACGATCCGCAGCGCCGCGTCGGCGGTGGCGCGGGCGAACTCCGCCACGGAGCGCTCCGGTTCGGAGCGGTGCACCAGGATGACGCCCTCGATCAGACCGAAGACCAGATCCGTGCGCAGATCCAGCTCGCTCTTGGCGAGCGCCCCGCCCGCGGCGGTGGCGGCCAGCAACTGCCGGTAGCCGTCCTTGAGTTCGGCCCGTACGGCATGGAAGCCGGCGAACCGCTCGGTGCGCACCTCGGGCAGCAGATAGAGCCCGCCGAGGTTGTGCGGCCCGCCGCACAGCAGCTCCACATCGGTGCGGCACAGCTCCCACAGGCGGTCCTCGGCCGGGGCCGAGTCGTCCGCGAGCAGCTCACGGGCCCGGGCCAGCGAGGGCGTGACGGTGGACTCCAGCAGGTCGGCGAGCAGTTCCTCCTTGCCGGAGACGTAGTGGTACATGGACGCCTGCCGCATGCCCGCGCGCTCGGCGACGGCCCGGGTGGTGGTGGCCGCGTAGCCGCGGGTGGTGAACAGCTCGGCGGCCGCGGCGAGCAGTTCGGCGCGCGGTTCGAGGCCACTGTCCGGCCGCTGCGCGGCCCTCGGCCGGCCGACCCGGCGACTGCTGCCCGTTCCCATGCGTTCGATCCTCGCACACCGCCTCGTCCGGCGATCTCCGCGGATCTCCGTGAGGGCTCGGTAACCACCCGGCAACGCACCCGCAATGGCGGCGACCCGGCCCGCCCCTAATTTCTGTCGCACGACAGAAATCCACTCCTTCCGGCGAGAGGTCCCGCGATGGCGACAGCGACCACCCACGGAGCCCGTGCCCACGCCCGCGCCCAGGAGGGCAGCCGTGCCGAGGCCATGCCCGTCGTACCGGCCCGGGACTGGCCCGAACCGCCCTGCGAGGCGGGCCATCTGGTGTGGGCCGAGACGGTGGCGGGCGGCAACTACACGCACCGCGTGCTGGCCCGCGGCACGGAACTGCGCCTGACCGATGTGCGCGGCGACGCCTGCGCACATCTGCTGCTGTACGTGGCAGACCGCCCCTGGGAGCGGCTGAACGTCGCCGACACGGTCAAGGTGCAGTGGAACGCCTATCTGGGCGAGGGGCAGCTGCTCCTGTCCGACCAGGGACGTGTCCTCGCCTCGGTGGTCGCCGACACCTCCGGACGGCACGACGCCCTGTGCGGCACCTCCACCCTCGTACGCAACACCGAGCGGTACGGCGACGGCACTCCCCAGTCCCCCTCCCCCTCCGGCCGCGAGCTGTTCAAGCTGGCAGCCGCCAAGAACGGGCTGGAGGCGTGCGATCTGCCGCCCTCCCTCTCCTTCTTCCAGGGCGTCGAGGTACGCGACGACGGCGCCGTGGAGTTCACCGGCTCGGCCGGACCCGGCGGCAGCGTCCTGCTCCGCGCGGAGCAGGACGTGACCGTGCTGATCGCGAACGTGCCGCATCCGGTGGACCCACGCCCCGACTACGTCAGCACCCCCTTGGAGGTGCTCGCCTGGCGGGCCGCGCCGACCGCGCCCGGCGACCCGCTGTGGGAGGCCACCCCCGAGGGCCGCCGCGCCTTCCTGAACACCGCCGATTTCCTCGCCGCAAGGGGGCTCGCATGAAGACCGTGGTTCCGGCCCGCGCCGCCTGGTCGTCGGTCGTCCGCGCCGGCGGCACGCTCACCATCACGGACCTGCACGGCAACCAGGCCGTCGACTTCCTCGTGTACGACGCCCACGACACGTCCGTGCGCTACAGCGCCCCCGACACCATCCAGGCGCAGGGCACCATCTTCCTGACCACCGGCAGCGTGCTGCTCTCCAACGAGCACACCCCGCTGATGACGGTCGTCGCCGACGAGGTGGGCCGGCACGACACGGTCGGCGGCGCCTGCTCCAAGGAGTCCAACACCCTCCGCTACGGCCATCACACCTGGTCCCAGCACGCCTGCGTGGACAACTTCCTCGCGGAGGGCGCGAAGTACGGTCTGGGCAAGCGGGACCTGGTCTCCAACATCAACTGGTACATGAACGTGCCGGTCGAGAAGGACGGCACCCTCGGCATCGTCGACGGCATCTCGGCGCCCGGTCTCTCCCTGACCCTGCGGGCCGAGCGGGACGTCCTGGTGCTGGTCTCCAACTGCCCCCAGATCAACAACCCGTGCAACGGCTTCGAGCCGACGGCAGTGGAGATGACGATCACGGGGACCGGCGCATGAGTTTCCAGAAGGTACTGGTCGCCAACCGGGGCGAGATAGCCGTCCGGATCATTCGCACCGCCCGCGAACTGGGCCTGCGCACGGTCGCGGTGTACTCCGACCCGGACCGCTCGGCACCGCACGTCCGGCTGGCCGACGAGGCGGTGCGGCTCGGCCCGGCGCCCGCGAGGGAGTCGTACCTGGACGCGGACCTGGTGCTGAAGGCGGCCAAGGACACCGGGGCGGGCGCGATCCATCCCGGGTACGGCTTCCTGTCCGAGGACGCGGCCTTCGCGCGGCGCTGCGAGGACGCCGGAATCGTGTTCGTGGGGCCGACGCCCGGACAGCTGGAGCTGTTCGGCGCCAAGCACACGGCCCGCACCGCGGCCGAGGCGGCCGGCGTGCCGCTGGCGCCGGGGACCGGGCTGCTGAGCGGCCTGCCAGCGGCGCTGCGCGAGGCCGCCCGCATCGGCTATCCCGTCATGCTGAAGGCGACCGGCGGGGGCGGCGGAATCGGTATGTCGGCCTGTCGCTCCGCCGCCGAACTGACCGAGGCGTGGGAGCGGGTGCAGCGGGTGGCCGCCGCGTCCTTCGCCTCGGCCGGCGTGTTCCTGGAGCGCCTGGTCGAGCACGCCCGCCATGTCGAGGTGCAGGTCTTCGGCGACGGCGCGGGGAAGGTCGTCACCTTCGGCGACCGCGACTGCTCCCTGCAGCGCCGCAACCAGAAGGTGGTCGAGGAGGCCCCGGCCCCCGGACTGCCCGACCACGTCCGTACCCGGCTCGCCTCGGCCGCCCGGGACCTGTGCGCCTCGGTGGGCTACCGCTCCGCCGGCACGGTGGAGTTCGTGTACGACGCGGCCCGCGAGGAGGCGTACTTCCTGGAGGTCAACACACGCCTCCAGGTCGAACATCCGGTCACCGAGGAGGTCTACGGCGTCGATCTGGTCGCGTGGATGCTGCGGCTGGCGCGCGGCGAGCGGGACGTCGTCCGCGACCCGGGCCGGCCGCGCGGCCACGCCGTCGAGGCCCGCCTGTACGCCGAGGACCCCTCGCGCGGGCACCGGCCCAGCGCGGGCCTGCTGACCCGGGTGGAGTTCCCGGCCGGGGTGCGCGTCGACGGCTGGGTGGAGACCGGCACCGAGGTGACGACGTCGTACGACCCGATGCTCGCCAAGGTGATCGCCTACGGCCCCGACCGCGCGCACGCGCTGCGCCGGCTGGACGAGGCGCTGGCCCGCACCCGCGTGGACGGCATCGAGACGAACCTGGGCCTGGTGCGGGCGGCACTCACCGCACCGGAGTTCCGGGCCGCCGCCCACTCCACGGCCACCCTCACCGGCGTCACCGATCCCACCCCGCGCATCGAGGTGGTCTCCGGCGGGACGCTCACCACGGTCCAGGACTGGCCGGGCCGCACCGGCTACTGGCAGGTGGGCGTGCCCCCGTGCGGACCGATGGACGACCGCTCCTTCCGGCTGGGCAACCGGGCGCTCGGCAACCCCGAGGGCGCGCCCGGGCTCGAATGCACGCTCCAGGGGCCCGCGTTGCGGTTCAGCCACGCCACCACGGTCTGTGTGACCGGCGCACCGGCCCCGGTGACCGTGGACGGCACACCGGTCGGGCAGTGGGAGCCGGTCACGGTCCCCTCGGGCGCGGTCCTGGAGGTCGGCGCGCCCCTCGAACACGGCCTGCGCACCTACGTCCTCTTCGCGGGCGGCGGTCTCGACGTGCCGCCGTTCCTGGGCAGTGCGAGCACCTTCACGCTGGGCCGGTTCGGCGGCCACGGCGGGCGGGCGCTGCGCACCGGCGACGTCCTGCACGGCGGGGCCGTCGCCCCGGGCACCCCCGTCACGGACCGCCCCGAGTTCACCGCGGTCTGGCACATCGGCGCCGTGGAAGGGCCGCACGCGGCACCGGAGTTCTTCACCGAGGACGACATCCGCGACTTCTACGCGGCGGACTGGAAGGTCCACTTCAACTCGGCGCGCACCGGCGTCCGCCTGGTCGGCCCGAAGCCCCGCTGGGCCCGCTCCGACGGCGGCGAGGCGGGACTGCACCCGTCCAACATCCACGACACCCCGTACTCGGTCGGCGCGGTCGACTACACCGGTGACATGCCGGTGCTGCTCGGCCCGGACGGGCCCTCGCTCGGCGGGTTCGTGTGCCCGGCGACCGTACTGAGCGGCGAGCGGTGGAAGCTGGGGCAGCTGCGGCCGGGTGACACGGTCCGCTTCGTGCCCGTGGACGTGACGGGCGCGCCCCGCCCGGAGATCGCCGACGGCGGGGTGCTGGCCCGCGACGGTGACGTCACCTACCGCCGCAGCGGCGACGACAACCTGCTCGTCGAGTTCGGCCCGATGCAGCTCGACCTGGCGCTGCGCATGCGGGTGCACGCCCTGATGGAGGCGGTGACGGCGGCCGGCCTGCAGGGGGTCACGGACCTCACACCGGGCATCCGCTCACTGCAGATCCAGGTGGACCCGGCCGTCCTGCCCCAGCACGAACTCCTCACCGCCGTACGGCGGATCGCGGCGGCCCTGCCCCCCACCGCCGAACTGACCGTCCCCTCCCGCACGGTCCACCTCCCGCTCTCCTGGGACGACCCGGCCACCCGCGAGGCCATCGCCCGCTACATGGCGGGGGTCCGGGACGACGCCCCCTGGTGCCCGTGGAACATCGAGTTCATCCGCCGGATCAACGGCCTCGCATCGGTCGAGGACGTGTACCGCACGGTCTTCGACGCGGAGTACCTCGTCCTCGGCCTGGGCGACGTGTACCTGGGCGCCCCGGTGGCCACCCCACTGGACCCGCGCCACCGCCTGGTGACGACGAAGTACAACCCGGCGCGCACCTGGACCGCCGAGAACTCGGTCGGCATCGGCGGGGCGTACCTGTGCGTCTACGGCATGGAGGGCCCCGGCGGCTACCAGTTCGTGGGCCGTACGACCCAGGTGTGGTCGGGATGGCAGCAGCGGGGCGCGTTCGAGCCGGGCTCGCCGTGGCTGCTGCGCTTCTTCGACCGGATCAAGTGGTATCCGGTCGAGCCGGACGAACTCCTGGACCTGCGGGCCGACATCACCTCCGGTCGCTTCGTCCCCCGCATCGAGGAGGGCACCTTCTCGCTCTCCGCGTACGAGGCCTTCCTGGACGAACACGCCGAGTCCGTCGCGGAGTTCCGGGCCCGGCAGCGGGCGGCCTTCGCGGCGGAACGGGACGCCTGGGAGGCGGCGGGCGAGTTCGCGCGGGCGGATGCGGCGGCCGCGCCGTCCGCACCGCCGGCCGAGGTGGTCGCACCACCGGGCGGCCGACTGGTCGAGGCCGAGTTCGCCGCGTCCGTGTGGCAGGTGAACGTGGCCCCGGGCGACACGGTCACGGCGGGGCAGCCGCTCCTCGCCCTGGAAGCGATGAAGATGGAATCAAGGGTGCCCGCACCGGCCGACGGCCTGGTCGCGGAGGTCCTGGTGAGCCCGGGTGACCAGGTCGAGGCAGGCAGGGCCCTGATCGTCCTGGCCCCGGCCGCGAGCCGGGCCGAAGAGCGCACACTGGAGATCGAGGAGCACGCATGACCCCCACCGTGTCCCGGGTGCGCGCCGCGTACGACCGGATCGAGGCCGTCGACCGCCCCGAGATCTGGATCGACCTGCGCCCGCGCGAGGAGGTCGAAGCGGAGGCGCGGGCGCTCGACGCACGCGTGGCCGCCGGGGAGCACCTCCCCCTCGCCGGCCGCCTGCTGGCCGCGAAGGGCAACATCGACGTCCACGGACTGCCCACGACGGCGGGCTGTCCGGCGTACGCCTACGACCCCCCGGCCGACGCCCCGGTCGTCGGGCGGCTGCGCGCGGCGGGCGCGCTCGTCCTCGGGACGACCAACCTCGACCAGTTCGCCACGGGCCTGGTCGGCACCCGCTCCCCCTACGGCGCGGTACGCAACGCCCACGACCCGGCGAGGATCAGCGGCGGCTCCAGCTCCGGCTCGGCGGTCGCGGTGGCCCTCGGCATCGTGGACCTCGCGCTCGGCACGGACACCGCGGGCTCGGGCCGGGTGCCGGCCGCCTTCAACGGCATCGTCGGCATCAAGCCCACCCGTGGCCTGGTCCCGACGGAGGGCGTGGTCCCGGCCTGTGCGTCGATCGACTGCGTGACGGTGTTCGCCCGCACGCTCCCGGAGGCCGAGCAGGCCCTGTCCCTCATGGCGTCCCCGCCCGCCCGCACCCTGCCGCCCCTCCCCCAGCGGACCCCCGGCCCATGGCGCATCGCGGTCCCGTCCCGGGAAGGCCTCGGCGAGCTGGACGAGGGCTGGGCCGAGGCCTACGAGCGCGCCGTGGAGCGACTGCGTGAGGCGGGCGCATCGGTCCGGCAGATCGACCTCACGCCCTTCACGGAAGCGGCGGCGATGCTCTACGAGGGCGCCTTCGTGGCCGAGCGCTACACAGCCGTGGGCACCTTTGTCGACAAGTTGATCGCACAGGGCGGGGAAGGCCTGGACCCCACGGTCGCCGGCATCATCACCCGCGCCCGCGACATCCCGGCCCACCAGCTCTTCACCGACCGGACCCGCCTGGCGGACCTGCGCGCAAGGGCCCTAGC
The DNA here is from genome assembly GCF_900215565.1 of Streptomyces sp. Ag109_G2-15. NCBI lineage: Bacteria > Bacillati > Actinomycetota > Actinomycetes > Kitasatosporales > Streptomycetaceae > Streptomyces > Streptomyces sp. Ag109_G2-15. Next base: position 5,881,336 of record NZ_OCNI01000001.1, on the reverse strand, counting down.
CGAGTTGGCCGACGCCGACGCCCTCCTGCTCCCGACCACACCGGGCCACCCCACGCTCACGGAGGTGGCCGCCGACCCCCTGGGCGCCAACGCCCGCCTGGGCCGCTTCACCAACTCCACGAACCTCTTCGACCTGGCGGCGGTCGCCGTACCGGCGGGCGAGGTCGGGGGCCTGCCGTTCGGGGTGATGCTGATCGGCCCCGCCTTCACCGACGACCGCCTGGCCACCATCGCCCGCACCCTGGAGCCGGAAACCCACCTGGCCGTGGTCGGCGCCCACCTGACGGGCCAGCCCCTGAACCCCCAGCTCCTGGCATTGGGCGCCCGCCTGGACCGTACGACGACCACGGCCCCGGTCTACCACCTGCACGCATTGCCCACCGACCCACCGAAGCCGGGCCTGGTACACGTGGGCGAGGGCGGGGCACCAATCGAGACGGAGATCTGGCGCCTGCCGGCCGAGGGCCTGGGCCGCTTCCTGACCACGCTCCCCCGCCCGATGACCCTGGGCAGCGTGCAGCTGGCAGACGGCACCAGCGTCCCCGGCTTCCTGTGCGAACCGAGCGCTCTACAGGAGGCCGAGGACATCACAGCCTATGGCAGTTGGCGGAACTTCTTGAAACACCGGTGAGGGCAACTACTCAGGGGCGCGGGGAACTGCGCGACCAGCCACAACTCACCCGCACCCGCCAAACGCCGAATCACCCCACCGACGAGTAGGCGACAACACCCCGCAGCAACTGATCAACAGCCTTACGCGCAGCCTTCGCCACAGTCGACCCCTCCACAGGAGAAGCCGCCGAAATCTGCCCAAGCACATCGATCACCTGCTTGCACCACCGCACAAAGTCCCCCGCAGGCATCTCCGCCTCACGCAACACCTCATCGAGCCCCGTCCCCGAGGCCCACATGTACGCGGCCCAGGCGAAGCCGAGATCCGGCTCCCGCTGCCCGACACCCTCGGTCTGGTTGATCCGGAACTCCTCCTCCAGACCGTCGAGTCGGCCCCAGATCCGGACCATCTCACTGAGCGCGGCCTTCGCCTTGCCCGAGGGAAGCTTGGGCGCCATGGCGTCGTCGCCGACCCTCGCCTCGTACACCAACGCCGAGACGCACGCGGCGAGTTCGGCGGGCGCGAGCCCCTCCCAGACACCTTCCCGCAGGCATTCGCTGGCCAGCAGGTCGAGTTCGCCGTAGAGCCGGGCGAGCCGCTTGCCGTGCTCGGTGACCTCGTCGCCGCGCAGGTAGTCCAGTTCGGTGAGCAGCGCGACGATGCGGTCGAAGGTCCGCGCGATGGTGTTGGTGCGGCCCTCGATGCGCCGCTCCAGCTGCGAGGTGTCGCGGAGCAGCCGGTGGTACCGCTCGGCCCAACGGGCGTGGTCCTCCCGGTCGTTGCACCCATGGCACGGATGGGCCCGGATCGCCGTGCGCAGCCGGGCGATCTCGCGGTCGTCGGCGGCCTGCGACCGCTTCTTGCGGGCCCGCTCCGGCGGGATGTGCCCGGCCTTGCTGCGCAGCGCCGAGGCGAGGTCCCGACGGGACTGCGGGGAGCGCGGGTTGAAGCTCTTCGGGATCCGCATCCGGTCCAGCGGCTCGACCGGCACCGGGAAGTCCATCGCCGCCAGCCGCTTGACCTGCCGTTCGGCGGTCAGCACCAGCGGGCGCGGACCGTCGTGGTGGTCGAAGCCGCGGTGACCGTTGGAGCGACCGGCCGGCAGCCCCGGGTCCAGCACCAGGGCCAGCCCCGCGTACTTGCCGGTGGGCACGTGGATGACGTCGCCCGGCTTGAGCTTCTCCAGGGCGACGGCGGCCTCCGCGCGGCGCTCGTTCGCGCCCTGCCGGGCCAGCTCGGTCTCGCGGTCCTTCAGCTCGCGACGCAGCCGCGCGTACTCCTCGAAGTCGCCGAGGTGGCAGGTCATGGAGGCCTTGTAGCCCTCCAGGCCCTCCTCGTTGCGCTGCACCTGCCGGGAGATCCCGACGACCGACTTGTCGGCCTGGAACTGCGCGAAGGAGGTCTCCAGCAGCTCGCGCGAGCGGTGCCGGCCGAACTGCTGGACCAGGTTGACCGCCATGTTGTACGACGGCTTGAAGCTGGAGCGCAGCGGGTACGTGCGGGTGCCCGCGAGACCGGCGAGGTGTTCGGGGCTCATCGCGCGCTGCCACAGCACCACGGCATGGCCCTCGACGTCGATGCCACGCCGGCCCGCACGTCCCGTCAGCTGGGTGTACTCACCGGGCGTGATGTCGGCGTGCTGCTCGCCGTTCCACTTGACGAGCTTCTCCAGGACCACCGAGCGGGCGGGCATGTTGATGCCCAGGGCGAGGGTCTCGGTCGCGAACACGGCCTTGACCAGTCCGCGCACGAACAGCTCCTCGACGACCTCCTTGAAGGTCGGCAGCATGCCTGCGTGGTGGGCGGCGATACCGCGCTCCAGGCCCTCCAGCCACTCGTAGTAGCCGAGGACGTGCAGGTCCTCGGTCGGGATGGCGGAGGTGCGCTCCTCGACCAGCGCGCGGACCTGTTCCCGCGCCTCGTCGTCGTTGAGCCGCAGGCCGGCGTACAGGCACTGCTGGACGGCCGACTCGCAGGCGGCGCGGCTGAAGATGAAGGTGATCGCGGGCAGCAGGCCCTCGGAGTCGAGGCGCTCGATGACCTCGGGCCGGCCCGGCGTCCACACGCGCGAGCGCTGTCTGCGCTCCCGCTCGCGGTCGGCCTCGCGCATCGCGCGGCCACGCCGGCGGTCCTGGTACGACGGCCGGGTCGACTCCATGCGGGCGAGGCGGGCGAGGTCGGGGTTGACGGCCTTCTTGTGGCCCTCGCCCTCCTCGAACAGGTCGTACATCCGGCGCCCGGCGAGCACGTGCTGGAACAGCGGCACGGGCCGGTGCTCGGAGACGATCACCTCGGTGTCGCCACGGACGGTGTCCAGCCAGTCACCGAACTCCTCGGCGTTGGACACGGTCGCCGACAGCGACACCAGGGTCACCGACTCGGGCAGGTGGATGATCACTTCCTCCCAGACGGCGCCGCGGAAGCGGTCGGAGAGGTAGTGCACCTCGTCCATGACCACATAGCCGAGGCCGAGGAGGGTCTGCGAGCCGGCGTACAGCATGTTCCGCAGCACCTCGGTGGTCATCACGACCACCGGGGCGTCGGAGTTGATGCTGTTGTCTCCGGTGAGGAGTCCGACCCTGCCGTCCCCGTAGCGGCGGCACAGGTCGGCGTACTTCTGGTTCGACAGCGCCTTGATGGGTGTCGTGTAGAAGCACTTCTTGCCCTGCTGGAGGGCGAGGTGGACGGCGAACTCGCCCACGATCGTCTTGCCCGAGCCGGTGGGGGCGGCCACCAGCACACCCTTCCCCTCTTCGAGGGCCTGACAGGCCTCGATCTGGAAGGGGTCGAGGCCGAAGTCGTACATCTCGCGGAAGGACGCGAGCGCGGTGGCCTGCTCGGCTGCCCGCCTCCGGGCTGCCGCGTACCGCTCGGCCGGTGAGAGATCCTCTGTCATCGTGCTTTCGAGCGTACCGGGCGTCACTGACAACAGGACGATCATTATCCGGATCTTGGGTTGTTCAACAACGACCGATGCCCCCGTCCTCGAGGACGGGGGCATCGCGTTCTGTGGTTCTGCGCGGGCTCAGGTCACGTCGTCGTAGCCGTTGACCCGGTCCGTGCTCGTCTGCTCGGGCAGGGCCCGGTGCGCCGGGACGGGCTCGACCTCGCCGATGTCCTCGGGGGTGAGGTCCAGGTCGGAGGCCTCGTCGTCGGCGGGACCCTCGGCCTCACGACGGCGCTTGCGCTTGTCGTTGGCCAGGGAGAAGGCGACCGCGCCGAAGTACAGCACCCAGATCGGTCCGGCCAGGGCCAGCATCGACAGCGGGTCCGTGCTCGGGGTCGCGACGGCCGCGAAGACCGTGATGCCGAGGATCATGCCGCGCCACCAGCCGAGCATGCGCCGGCCGGTCAGTATCCCGGTGAGGTTGAGCATGATCAGCAGCAGCGGCAGCTCGAAGGAGAGCCCGAAGACGATCACCATGCGGGTGACCAGCTGGAGCAGATCGTCCAGCGGCAGCAGGTTGGTGATGCTGCCGCTCGGTGTGAAGTCGATCAGCACCTTGGCGGTGGTGGGCAGCACCTCGTACGCGAAGAACGCGCCGGCGAGGAACAGCGGGGCGCCGGTGAAGACGAAGGCGTAGGCGTACTTCTTCTCGTGCCGGTGCAGACCCGGTGCGACGAAGGCCCACAGCTGGTAGAGCCAGACCGGCGAGGCGAACACGACGCCGGCCGTCAGGGAGACCTGGAGTGCGAGCGTGAAGGGGGCGAGCAGACCGTTGATGGTGATCTGTGCGCACTTCTGCTCGTCGCTCGACCTGGCCAGCTGCGAGAACGTCTGGTGGCACCCGACCGAGTCAAGGATCGGCTTGGTCAGGAAGTTGATGATGTCGTTGTAGAAGAAGGCGGCGACGACCGTCACGACGACGATGGCCAGCAGCGCCTTCGCGAGCCGGTTGCGGAGCTCACGAAGGTGATCCGCAAGGGGCATGCGCCCCTCGGGATCCTTCTCCGTCTTGCGGGCAGACTTGAGCAACCCACGTCCTCATCTCGTGCGGCAGGCCGGAGGGTTCCGGCGCTGCGTCAGCGCTGGGTGGTGTCCGTCGGCTCGTTGACCGGCCGAGAGCTGGTCACGTCGCCGGGGGCCGCCTGGATGGTGCGCTGGGACGGAGGCTGCTCGTTGGTGGTGGGAGCCTGGGCGGAGGCGTTGCCCTCCTCCTTCATCGCCTTGGCTTCGCTCTTGAGGATGCGCGCGGACTTGCCGAGCGAGCGAGCCATGTCCGGAAGCTTCTTCGCGCCGAACAGCAGCACGATGACGACGAGGATGAGAATGATCTCGGGGGCTCCGAGCCTTCCGAACATAAGTCTTTACCTTCTCACCGAGGCGACTGGATGGGGTGCTGTCCGACCAGTCGGACATGTGTCCGATGGTCGTGCTGGCAGCGATCGTAACGCTCGGGGGTGAACGTGAGGCAATCCCCGTGCGTACTCCCGGTCCGCGGCACGCGCCTCGTTCTCCGCACCGCGATCAGAGCGTACCTGTCCCGGTCCTCAGCATGACAGGGCGAAGTGACCCAAACCGCTGCCCACCACCGACTCACAGGTTCCGGCATCGCCCTTCACAGCGTGTCCACGGCGCGGGCCGCGCTGACCGCCGCCCGCTCCAGGTCCTCGGCCGCCCTGTTGATACGGCGCGCGGAGGCCGAGACCTGCTCCCCGAGGCGCCGCGCCTCCAGGAAGACCCGGACGGCGAGCACCCCCAGGACGGCGAGACCCAGGAAACCCACGGCTACCGCGAACATCGGCCAGAACATGACGTCGAGCCTAGACGGTCCTAGACCGTGTAGTGCAGCCGCAGGGTCCTGACGCCGCCGCCGGTGAGCAGCTCGACGATGCGCTCCCCGGCGGGCTTGCGCACCGAGGCGCCGCAGTCGGGGCAGGTGAAGGAGTAGAACGTCGTCCGGCTGGTGGCGCCGATGGCGAGGCGCAGCGCGCTCGCGGCGAGCTCGAAGCGGCCCCGGCAGTCCGGGCAGCCGGCCTTGAACACCACGGGGACCACTCTCTTCATCCCGGCGAATGCGGCCGCCACCGTCATCTCACCCGCACCGGACACCGGAGACTCGCTCAAAGCCCTCGCTCCTGCCTGTCGTACTGCCCGTCGTTCCCACCGTCGTGATCACCGTGCACCGCCGTCGGCGGTGTGTCGTACGCCGCCAGGGCCTCGCGGGCCGCCCGGCGGGCGCTGTCGGCCAGCTCGGGTGGCGAGACGATCCTGCCGTCGCGGCCCAGGCGCAGGGCCAGCCGGCGCAGGGAGGTCGGATCGGGGGTGCGCAGAGTGATACGCAACCCGCCGTCGGGAAGCTCATCGGCGCTGTCGTGCGGGTAGTACTCGGCCACCCAGCGGCCGCCGGGGCCGACCTCGATCACGACCTCGGGGTCCTCGGCGGCCGGCTGCACCAGGGCCTCGGAGAGGTCCCGCAGCTCGATCTCCGGCGGCGCGGAGGGCTCGTCCAGGATCCTGATCTCGGCGACCCGGTCGAGCCGGAAGGTGCGCCGGGCCTCGGAGCGGCGGCACCAGGCCTCCACGTAGGTGTGGCCGACGCTGACCAGGCGGATCGGGTCGATCTCGCGCTCGGTGACCTCGTCACGTGCGGGTGAGTAGTAGCGGATCCACAGGCGGCGGCGCTCCGAGATCGCCCGGTCGACGTCGGCGAAGACCCCGCCCTCGGACTCGAAGGTCACCGAGAGACGGGAGCTGGCGCCGGCGACCTCACCGGCCGCCGCCTCCACCTTCGCCGTCGCCCGCAGCAGGGCCTGGCGGTCGCTCTCCCGCAGGCCGGGCAGGGTCGACACCGCGCGGGCGGCCACCAGCAGGGCCGTGGCCTCGTCGGCGGCGAGCCGCAGCGGCTCGGCCGCCTCCTCGCCGAGCGCGGCCGGGTTGTGCCACCAGATGCGCTCACCGTCGGTGTCGATGTCCAGCAGGTCGCCGCCGCGGAAGCTGGTGCCGCACATGGGCAGCAGATCGAGGTCGGAGACCAGCTCGTCCTCGGTGATGCCGAAGGCGCGCGCGACGTCGGCGATCCGCGCGCCGGGCCGCTCCCTGAGGTAGGTGACCAGGGAGAGCATCCGCCGGGTCTGGTCGATGGCGTTCACGGGCCTGACCGGTTTGCCTGCCATGGTTCTGCTCCGCTCCCCTCAGCCCTTGGCCACGGCGCGCAGCCGGTCCACCACGTCGGCCCGCAGCTCGGCCGGCTCCACCACGACCACGTCCGGCCCGAACTCCACCAGCCAGGCGTCCAGGCCGTGCCCGTACGGAATCTCCAACTCGTCCCAGCCGTCGCCGAGTTCCCGGACCTCGGTGGCCTTCGCCCGAAGGGGGTAACCGGCACCGGAACGCAGCCTGATCAGCGCCGAACGGTCGGCGATCTCGCCCGCCCAGCCGGCGACGGTCTCGCGCACGGTGACGACGTCGGGCACGGGCGCGGTGAAGCCCGTACCGCGCGAGCGGACCCGGCCGGTGATCCGGGAGAGCCGGAAGACGCGCTCGGCGCCCCGGTCGCGGTCCCAGCCGGCCAGGTACCAGTGGCCGCGCCAGCACTCCAGGGCCCACGGCTCGACGTGCCGGGGCTCGGGGTGGGCGGCGGACGCCTTGCGGTAGTCGAAGACGACCGGGCGCCGGTCGCGGCAGGCCAGCATCAGCGGCTCGAAGGCGGCCTCGTGCACCGGGATGCGCGGCTCCAGGGCACCGTGGACCTCGTACGGGTCGACGTCCTCGGGCAGCCCCGCCGCGCGCAGCTTCTGCAGGGCGCCGCTGGCCGCTCCGGCGAGGCGCGCCTGCTGCCAGACCTTGGCGGCGAGGCCGAGGGCGGCGGCCTCCTCGGCGTCCAGGGTGATGGGGGGCAGCCGGTTGCTGTCGCGACGGGCGAGGTAGCCGACCTCGCCCTCGATGTTCTCGACGGTCTCGATGACCAGGCCCAGCTCGCGCAGATCGTCCTTGTCCCGCTCGAACATCCGGTTGAAGGAGTCGTCGGAGCCGGCCGCGCCCTTTTCCGGCCTGACGGCCTCGACGTACGCCTCGATGGAATCGCGCAGCTCTCGCTTGCTGAGCGGCCGCCGCGTCCCGAGCAGACACAGCGCGAGGTTCATCAGCCGCTCGGCCTTGGCAATGGCCATCGACGCCCTTCGCCTTCTTATGGTGCTTACGGACGATGACCGTACCGCTCCCAAGGGGCCTGGCAAAGCCGAGGGCCCATGCCCGGACAGGCATGGGCCCCAGGTGATCGGGTCCGGTCGGAACCCGTAAACAGGCCGTACGACGATCAGACCGCGATCAGGTCCACCACGAAGATCAGGGTCTCGCCGGGCTTGATCGCCGGGGTCGGGCTCTGGTTGCCGTAGGCGAGGTGCGCGGGGATGGTCAGCTGGCGGCGGCCGCCGACCTTCATGCCCTGCACGCCCAGGTCCCAGCCCTGAATGACACGGCCGCCACCCAGCGGGAAGCGGAACGGGGTGCCCCGGTTCCAGCTGGCGTCGAACTCCTCGCCCGTGCTGAAGGCCACGCCGACGTAGTGGACGGTGACGGTCTGACCCGCCTGCGCCACCTCGCCGTCGCCCTCCCAGATGTCCTTGATCTCGAGGTCCGCCGGGGGCTCGCCGCCGGGGAAGTCGATCTCGGGCTTGTCGATGCTCACGTCAAAAGCTCCTGCTTGTGTACGACACGAAACACGGACAGTCTTTCATCCCCACTGGTCTGCCGCCTGCCATTGCCGGCGCAGCGCGGCGCCGGCTACATCGCGGCCAGGATGTCCACCGAGAACACCAGCGTGGAGCCCTTCTTGACGACACCACCGCTCGGCGGGTTGTTGCCGTAGCCCAGCTCCGGCGGTACGACGACGAGCACCCTGCTGCCCACCTTCTTGCCGGTCAGCCCCTGGGCCAGGCCCTTGACGGCCTGCTGCATCTGCTCCAGCGAGAACTGGCTGAGCCGCCCGGAGCCGTACGTCTGCTGGAACGTCTTGCCGCCGTCCCAGACCACGGCCTTGAACTGGCACAGGATCGCCTGGTTCGCCTTGAGCTCGTCGCCGTCGCCCTCCAGGACGTAGTTCGACACCAGCTTCTTGGGCGGCTCGGACTTCGGGACGGTGACCGACGGCGCTTTGCCGTCGGTGTTGGTGCCGACCTTGGGCAGGGCGGCGTCGGTCTGCGGGACGGGCTTGCCCTTGACGGAGCTCTTGGAGTTGAAGGAGTCGATCAGGTCGATGACGAAGACCAGGGTGTCGGTGCCCTTGATGCCCGCCTGCGGGTTGCCCGACTTGCCGTACCCCAGCTCCGGCGGGACGGAGAGCTCGATCCGGCTGCCCACCTTCTTGCCCGCGATCGCGTACCGCCAGCCGTCGATGATGCCGCCCTGGGCGAGCTGGATGACCAGTGGGCGGTTGCGGTCGTAGGAGTTGTCGAAGACCTTGGCGGTGCTCCAGATCTGGCCCAGGTAGTTCGCCTGGATGAAGTCGTTCTCCGCGATCGTGCGGCCGTTGCCCGCGATGACCGTCTTGACCGCGAGGTTCTTCGAGGGGTCGCCCTGCCCCTTGGCGACGGTGGGCTTCTCGCCGAACTTCGTGCCCGCCGTGATCGCCGGCAGCGGCCCCTCCACGATCTTGGGCGGGGGCGTGGACGCCGAGGCCGACGGCGACGCCTTGGCCTTGCTGGAGTCGGACTTGTCGTCGCCGCACGCGGCGAGCGTGACCAGTCCCGCGGGAACGGCGGCTAGGAGGAGTGAGCGTCGGCGCACGGAGATGCCTCGTAATCGGTCGATCTTGTGGATTGGCGTGCGCGCAACTCTACGGCGTGAGAAGGGCGCCGTACGGGAAACGTACGGCGCCCGTGTGGCGTTCCGGCAATTCGGTGCGGAAACGCTTGACTCACATACCTTTGTCACATTCCGGCGATGAGCTTCTCCACCCGGTCGTCCACCGAACGGAACGGGTCCTTGCACAACACGGTGCGCTGTGCCTGGTCGTTGAGCTTCAGGTGCACCCAGTCGACCGTGAAGTCCCGGCGCTGTTCCTGCGCCCTGCGGATGAAGTCGCCGCGCAGCCGGGCCCGAGTGGTCTGCGGGGGAACCGACTTGCCCTCGAAGATCTTCAAGTCGTTGCAGATCCGGGCGGCTTGGCCCCTTTTCTCCAGCAGGTAGTACAGACCACGACGCCGGTGGATGTCGTGGTAGGCGAGGTCTATCTGGGCGACCCGCGGGTGCGACATGGTCATGTTGTGCTTGGCCCGGTACCGCTCGATGAGCTTGTACTTCATGACCCAGTCGATCTCGGTGCCGATCCGGTCGAGTTCCTCGGTCTCGATCGCGTCCAGGGTGCGGCCCCACAGCTCCAGGACCTGCGCGACCGTGCCCGTGCGGATGCCACGGCGGTCGCAGAAGTCCACGGCCTTGTCGAAGTACTCGCGCTGCACCTCCAGCGCGGAGGCCTCCCGGCCGCTGGCCAGGCGCACCTTGCGCCGGCCGGTGATGTCATGGCTGACCTCGCGGATCGCCCGGATCGGGTTCTCCAGGGTGAGGTCACGCATCACGGTGCCCGCCTCGATCATGCGCAGCACCAGGTCGGTGGCGCCGACCTTGAGCAGCATCGTCGTCTCGGACATGTTCGAGTCGCCCACGATGACGTGCAGGCGGCGGTAGCGCTCGGCGTCCGCGTGCGGTTCGTCGCGGGTGTTGATGATGGGCCGGGAGCGGGTCGTCGCCGAGGAGACGCCCTCCCAGATGTGCTCCGCGCGCTGGCTGACGCAGTAGACGGCACCGCGCGGGGTCTGCAGGACCTTGCCCGCGCCGCACAGCAGCTGCCTGGTCACCAGGAAGGGGATGAGGATGTCCGCGAGCCGGGAGAACTCCCCGTGCCGTGCCACCAGATAGTTCTCGTGGCAGCCGTAGGAGTTGCCCGCCGAGTCGGTGTTGTTCTTGAAGAGGTAGACGTCGCCCGCGATTCCCTCCTCGTGCAGGCGTCGTTCCGCGTCCACCAGGAGTCCCTCGAGAATGCGCTCGCCGGCCTTGTCGTGGGTGACCAGTTCGATCACGTTGTCACATTCGGGTGTCGCGTATTCCGGATGTGACCCCACGTCGAGATAGAGCCGGGCGCCGTTTCGCAGAAAGACATTGCTGCTGCGGCCCCATGACACGACACGGCGGAAGAGGTACCGCGCCACCTCGTCAGGAGACAGGCGCCGCTGTCCCCTGAACGTGCACGTGACGCCGTACTCGTTCTCCAGCCCGAAAATGCGGCGGTCCATGACTGAACATTACGCCCGATCCCCTGAGCTGAAACGGGGTTCGGCAGCACGATTTGGATCATTTTCCGATGAAGCCGCAACAACCCCGCTCCGCACGGGAGCTGCGAGGACCCGTCCGGTGGCGAGCAGGACCAGCAGGGACACGGCCCCCGCGACGCCCGGAAGCGCGAATCCCCACAGCGCGCCACCCGACTGGACCACCGGGCCCGCCAGCCCCGTTCCGACCGAGGCACCCACGGTGAACGTCGTCACAAGCCAGGAGAACGCCTCGGTGACGGTCCCGCTCGGCGCGTGCCGGTCGACGATGATGAACGCACAGGCGATGCACGGGGCGAGGAACACTCCGGAGACCACCGTGAGCAGCACCATGGCCACCGCGCCGGGCATCAGCAGCAGCGGCAGGTAACACACCGCCAGAAGCGCCACCAGGATCCGCAGTCGCCGCTCGGGCGTACCGCTCCACTGGCGCGCGCCGTAGACGCTGCCGCCGACGAGGGCCCCGAGGCCCAGCGCGGCCATCAGCCAGCCGTAGACCGCGTCACCGCCGTGGGCGTCGGCGTACGGCACCGAGGCCACGGTGATGGAGCCGAGCGCGATGCCCACGAACAGGAAGGCACCGAGCAGCACCAGCAGGCCCCGCGAGCGCAGGGCGCCCAACCAGTGTGCCTCACGCGGGGCCGAACGCCACGCGCGCGAGGGCGGCGAGACGACCACGGACAGGGCACCGAGGACCCCGACGACGTTGAGCACCAGCAGGGCCGCACGCTCCGACCACAGCGACACGCACAGGGTCACCAGCAACGGGCCCACCGTGAACATGACTTCCTGCGCGACGGCGTCCATGGCGTAGGCGGTGTGCACCTGCTCCTCGCGGCGCAGCACGGACGGCCACAGGGCACGCAGGCCGCCCTCCAGGGGCGGGGTGAACAGGCCGGCCGCCGCGACCGTGCAGTACGCGACGGGCAGCGGGTCGGTCCCGGAGAAGGCGAAGGCCGTCATCGCGAGGGCGGACAGGACGGATGCGGGCAGCTGGACGCGCGGCTGCCCGTACAGGTCCACGAGACGGCCCAGCACCGGCTGGCCCACCGCGTTGGCGACGCCGTACACGGCCGCGAGGGCACCCGCCAGGCTGTACGTGCCCCCCTCGGCGCGGACGAACAGCACCAGCGCGATGGCCGCGGTCGCGTTCGGCAGCCGGCCCACCAGGGTGCCGGTCAGCAGACGTGCCGCGTGCCTCGCCCTGAGGATCTCCAGGTATCCCGCGGCCATGTATCGCCTCCAAGTGTTACGTATAACGTCCCCTCTCATACGTACCATGTGCGCTGTTCACACGTCCACACGAAGGAGCAGGCCCACGGTGGCACGCAGCAGCACGCGCCCGACCAGCCGTGACGTCGCACAGGCGGCCGGCGTCTCCCAGGCGGCCGTCTCGCTCGTGCTGGGCGACAAGTGGCGCGGCCGGGTCTCCGAGACCACCGCCGAGCGCGTACGCGAGGCCGCGCGCGAACTGGGCTACCGGCCCAACCTCGCCGCCCGCAACCTGCGCCTCGGCCGCACCCGCACCGTCCTGCTCGTCGTCCCCGCCCTCACCACCGAGTTCTTCGCCGGCGTCTACACAGGCGCCGCACGAGTCGCCGCCCGGCACGGCTTCGGCGTCGTCCTCTACCCCTCCCCCGAAGGCATCGGCCCCGCCCGCGACCCCTTCGCCTCCGCACAGGCCGCCCTGGACGGCGTCATCGCCTCCTCCATGGCCGCCGACGCCCTCACCGCCATCCGCGGCGACCAGCTCCCCCTGGTCATGCTCGACAGCGACCCCGAGGGCAGCCTCGGCGCGGCGACCGTGAACCTGGACATCGCCGACGGCGTCCGCCAGGTCGCCGAGCACCTGCTGACCCTCGGCCACCGCCGCATCCTGCACCTCGCCGCCGACGTGCCCTCCTGGACGTTCGAGATGCGCGCCCGGGAACTGGCGGCACGCCTGGCCGCCGTACCCGGGACGGAGATCCGTACCGCCCCCGCACCCATCTCCATCGAGGGCGCCCTGACCGCCACCGAGGCCGCGCTCACCGCCCCCGGCCCCCGGCCGACCGCGGTGGTCTGCGACGACGACAAACTCGCCGCCGGCGCCTACAAGGCCCTGCGCCGCCTGGGCCTGCGCGTGCCGGACGACGTCTCCGTGACCGGCCTGGACGACCTGGCACTGGCCACGGCCCTCGACCCCGAGCTGACGACGGTACGACTCGACGCCGAACTGTTCGGGGAGCGCGGAATGGAGGCCCTGCTGGCCGTCCTGGAGGGCCGGGAGCCCGAGCGCGGGGACATTCCGGTGGAACTGGTCGTACGGGCCTCCACGGCACCCCCTCGTACGCCCTGAACGCCGTGTGCCCCGACCGGAGAACCGGACGGGGCACACCAGAGCGGGACGAGACGGGGCCTACTCCTCCTCGGAGCCCTCCTCCTCGGAGCTCTCCGCCTCCGTGGCCGCGCCGTTCTCCTCCAGGAGGCGGCCGAGCTGGCGGCCGACGATGCGCTTGAACTTGCGCGACTGCGGGCGGGTGCGGTCCAGCACCGCGACCTCCAGGCGCTCGGCGGGGATCTCCCGCTGCGTGCCGTTCGACTCACGGGACAGCGCCTGCACAGCCAGCTTCAGCGCCTCCGCCAAGGTCATACCGTCCTGATGGCGCTGGTCCAGGTAGTTGCTGATCAGCTCCGCGTTGCCGCCCACCGCCACCGAGCCGTGCTCGTCGACGATCGAACCGTCGTGCGGCAGCCGGTAGATCTGGTCACCCTCGGGAGTCTCCCCGACCTCGGCGACGACCAGCTCCACCTCGTACGGCTTCTCGGCGGCGGAGGAGAAGATCGTGCCCAGCGTCTGGGCGTAGACGTTGGCCAGACCGCGGGCGGTCACGTCGTCCCGGTCATAGGTGTAACCACGCAGGTCGGCGTACCGGACACCGCCGATCCGCAGGTTCTCGTACTCGTTGTACTTACCGGCGGCCGCGAAGCCGATCCGGTCGTAGATCTCGCTGAACTTGTGCAGCGCGCGGGACGGGTTCTCGCCGACGAACACAATGCCGTCGGCGTACTGCAGCACGACCAGGCTGCGACCGCGGGCGATGCCCTTCCGGGCGTACTCCGCCCGGTCGGCCATGGCCTGCTGGGGTGAGACATAGAACGGCGTCGACACCGGTTATCCGTCCCTTTCTGTCATGGTCACTGGATCACCTCGATAAGAACCGGGCCCACGCTCAGAGCAGGGCGGCCTTGGGGCCGTCCGGCTCCTCCAGGCGGTGCTGGAGCACCGCACGGGACAGCTCGGAGGCCTCCTCCTCGGAGAGCCGGCGGAAACCGTCCTCGGTGATCACGGTGATGATCGGGTAGATCCGGCGGGCGACATCGGGACCACCGGTCGCCGAGTCGTCGTCAGCCGCGTCGTACAGGGCCTGGACCACCAGGGTCGCGGCCTGCTCCTCGGTCAGGTCGCCACGGAACAGCTTCTTCATCGCACCCCGCGCGAAGATCGAGCCGGAGCCCGTCGCCGCGAAGTTGTGCTCCTCGGAACGGCCGCCCGTGACGTCGTAGGAGAAGATGCGTCCCCTCTCCCGACCCAGGTCGTACCCGGCGAACAGCGGCACCACCGCCAAGCCCTGCATGGCCATGCCGAGGTTGGAACGAATCATGGTCGACAGCCGGTTCGCCTTGCCCTCCAGCGACAGCTGGGCACCCTCGACCTTCTCGAAGTGCTCCAGCTCCAGCTGGAAGAGCTTGACCATCTCGACGGCCAGACCGGCCGTGCCGGCGATACCGACGGCGGAGTACTCGTCCGCCGGGAACACCTTCTCGATGTCCCGCTGCGCGATCACGTTGCCCATCGTGGCCCGGCGGTCACCGGCGAGCACCACGCCGCCGGGGAACGTCACGGCCACGATGGTCGTCCCGTGCGGCGCCTCGATCACGCCCTGCGTGGGCGGCAGCTGCCGGTTGCCGGGCAGCATCTCCGGCTGGTGCTCCGACAGGAAGTCCATGAACGAAGAGGACCCAGGCGTCAGGAAGGCAGCTGGTAGACGCCCGGTGCTACGAGTGTTGGCTTCCACGCGTTTCCTTCCAGGTAGTCGGCAGCTCGGTGCATCGCTTCGGGATCGTCCCTCAACAGGCCGAGGCCGGAATTGCAGTTGAAGCACAGTACGCCAGGGACCCTACCCGTCATTCGGCAGTGATCCACATGCGTTGCGGGAGTCCCGGCAATGCCGCTGCAAGCCATCCAGGTTCGAGCGCTTGCAGGCAAGCGCTGCGCGCGGCTTGTACTCACCACACCGCACGCAACGCTTCACACCCTCTGCGTTCACCAACCCGAGCACCCCCGCAACCTTCGAATCGAAGGTTACTCGCCGCCCTTCTGAACGAAACTACGAACGAAGTCCTCCGCATTCTCCTCGAGAACATCGTCGATCTCGTCCAGGACGGAGTCCACGTCATCGCTCAGCTTCTCGTGCCGCTCCTTGAGGTCCTCGGAAGCCTGCGCGTCCTGCGCCTGCTCCTCGACCTCCTCGGTGGAGCGCGTCGCCTTCTGCTGGCCGCCGCCGGTGTCCTTGGTCGCCATAACCCTCACCCCGCTCAGTTCGCCTGCCGATCGGTGATGATCAGACCCTACAAGCCGGGTCCGACATCGGCCCCGCAGTTTCGACAACGTACGGGGACCACCTCGATGATTCCCGGGCGGTGGGATTTCCACCCTGGTCCGCCCGGGACGGTGCACGTGCCGGCTCCTCGCCCTCAGCCGCCTGACAGGACCCTGACCAGGTCTTCTGCCGTGCGACAGCGGTCCAGCAGCTCCTTGACGTGATTTCGCGTTCCGCGTAGTGGTTCCAGGGTTGGAACGCGCTGGAGGGAGTCCCGGCCGGGGAGGTCGAAGATGACCGAGTCCCAGCTCGCCGCGGCCACGTCGTCCGCGTACTGCTCCAGGCAGCGGCCGCGGAAGTACGCGCGGGTGTCCTCCGGCGGCTTGGTACGGGCCCTGTCGACCTCGGACTCGTCCAGCAGCCGCTTCATGCGTCCGCGGGCCGCCAGACGGTTGTAGAGGCCCTTCTCGGCGCGCACGTCGGCGTACTGGAGGTCGACCAGGTGCAGCCGGGCGGCGTCCCAGTCGAGGCCGTCGCGGCGGCGGTAGCCCTCCATCAGCTCTCGCTTGGCGACCCAGTCCAGCTCGCCGGCCAGACTCATCGGGTCGTTCTCGAGCCGGTTGAGGGTGTCCTCCCAGCGGGAGAGGACGTCCTTGGTCTGTTCGTCGGCGTCCGCCCCGAAGCGTTCCTCGACGTACTTGCGTGACAGCTCGAAGTACTCCATCTGCAGTTGGACCGCGGTCAGGGTCCGGCCGCTACGCAGGGTGACCAGTCGCTTCAGTGAGGGGTCGTGGGAGACCTGGTGGAGTGTGCGGACGGGCTGGTCCACTGCCAGGTCGACCGCGATGAAGCCGTCCTCGATCATGGACAGGACCAGGGCGGTCGTGCCCAGCTTCAGGTAGGTCGAGATCTCGGAGAGGTTGGCGTCGCCGATGATCACGTGCAGGCGGCGGTACTTCTCCGCGTCCGCGTGGGGTTCGTCGCGGGTGTTGATGATCGGGCGCTTGAGGGTGGTCTCCAGGCCCACCTCGACCTCGAAATAGTCGGCGCGCTGGCTGAGCTGGAAGCCGTGCTCGTGGCCGTCCTGACCGATGCCGACGCGACCGGCGCCGGTGACGACCTGGCGGGAGACGAAGAAGGGCGTGAGGTGGCGCACGATGTCCGAGAAGGGGGTCTCCCGCTTCATCAGGTAGTTCTCGTGCGTGCCGTAGGAGGCGCCCTTGTTGTCGGTGTTGTTCTTGTAGAGGTGGATGGGCTGGGCGCCGGGGAGCTGGGCTGCTCGTTCGGCGGCCTCGGCCATGATCCGTTCGCCGGCCTTGTCCCAGAGGACGGCGTCGCGGGGGTTGGTGACCTCGGGGGCGCTGTATTCGGGGTGGGCGTGGTCCACGTAGAGGCGCGCACCGTTGGTGAGGATGACGTTGGCGAGGCCGATGTCCTCGTCGGTGAGCTGGCTGGCGTCGGCGGCTTCCCGGGCGAGGTCGAAGCCTCGGGCGTCTCGCAGCGGGTTTTCCTCCTCGAAGTCCCAGCGGGCTCGGCGGGCCCGGTGCATCGCCGCCGCGTAGGCGTTGACGATCTGGGATGAGGTGAGCATGGCATTGGCGTTCGGGTGGCCGGGGACGGAGATCCCGTACTCCGTCTCGATGCCCATTACTCGCCGTACGGTCATGCGGCCCTCCTTGCCCGGCGGCACCCTCGGTCGTGGGCGCCGCTCAAGTACCGCTGGAGCTCCGGTGCGTGTGCGGTGCCCGTCCCCGCACTGCGCGACTCGGCGGTAGGAAAGAGCCTAGAACGCCTTTGCGCTGGTGGGGAGATCATTTGCGTCATTGCCTGCTCCGGTCGTGGCCTGAAAAACAGTCGGCTGCGGGTACCCGCCGAGGGCACCCGCAGCCGCCCTGCCTTTACAGGTACTGACCGGTATTCGCCACCGTGTCGATGGAGCGGCCGGTGTCGGCGCCCTGCTTTCCGGTGATGAGGGTACGGATGTAGACGATCCGCTCGCCCTTCTTTCCGGAGATCCGGGCCCAGTCGTCCGGGTTGGTGGTGTTGGGCAGGTCCTCGTTCTCCTTGAACTCGTCCACGCAGGCCTGGAGCAGGTGGGAGACGCGGAGACCCTTCTGGTTCTTCTCCAGGAAGTCCTTGATCGCCATTTTCTTGGCGCGGCCCACGATGTTCTCGATCATGGCGCCGGAATTGAAGTCCTTGAAGTAGAGGACTTCCTTGTCGCCGTTGGCGTAGGTGACCTCCAGGAAGCGGTTCTCCTCGGTTTCGGCGTACATGTGCTCGACCGCCGTCTGGATCATGCTCTGGACGGTCGTCTCCTTGCTGCCGCCGTGCTCGCCGAGGTCGTCGGCGTGCAGCGGGAGCCGCTCGGTGAGGTACTTGCCGAAGATGTCCCTGGCCGCTTCGGCGTCGGGACGCTCGATCTTGATCTTCACGTCGAGCCGGCCGGGGCGCAGGATGGCGGGGTCGATCATGTCCTCGCGGTTGGAGGCGCCGATGACGACCACGTTCTGCAGGCCTTCGACGCCGTCGATCTCGGCGAGCAGCTGCGGGACGATGGTGTTCTCCACGTCCGAGCTGACGCCGGAGCCGCGGGTGCGGAAGAGCGACTCCATCTCGTCGAAGAAGACGATCACGGGGGTGCCCTCGCTGGCCTTCTCACGGGCACGCTGGAAGACGAGGCGGATCTGCCGCTCGGTCTCGCCGACGTACTTGTTGAGCAGCTCGGGACCCTTGATGTTGAGGAAGAAGCTCTTGCCGGCGGCCTGGCCGGTCACTTCGGCGACCTTCTTGGCCAGGGAGTTGGCGACGGCCTTGGCGATCAGCGTCTTGCCGCAGCCGGGAGGCCCGTAGAGCAGGACTCCCTTCGGGGGCCGCAGCTCGTGCTCCTTGAAGAGGTCGGGGTAGAGGTACGGCAGCTCGACCGCGTCGCGGATCGCCTCGATCTGGTTGCCGAGGCCGCCGATCTGGTCGTAGCCGATGTCGGGGACCTCTTCGAGGACGAGTTCCTCGACCTCGCTCTTGGGAACGACCTCGTAGACGTAGCCGGAGCGGGGTTCGAGGAGCAGGGCGTCGCCGGGGCGGATGGTGACGTCCAGCAGCGGCTCGGCGAGCCGTACCACCCGCTCCTCGTCGGTGTGCCCCAGCACGAGGGCGCGCTCGCCGTCCTCGAGGATCTCCTTGAGGGTGACGATGTCGCCGACGCTCTCGTACTCCATGGCCTCGACCACGTTGAGCGCTTCGTTGAGCATGACCTCCTGGCCGCGCCTGAGGTCGTCGAGTTCGACGCTTGGGCTGACGTTCACCCGCAGTTTGCGGCCGCCGGTGAAGATGTCGGCCGTGCCGTCCTCGTTGGCCTGCAGGAAGACACCGAAGCCGGCCGGCGGCTGGGCGAGCCGGTCGACCTCTTCCTTGAGGGCCACGATCTGGTCGCGGGCCTCGCGGAGGGTGTTGGCCAGTCGCTCGTTCTGTGCGGAGACGCCGGCCAGGTTGGTCTGCAGTTCGACGATCCGCTCTTCGAGAATCCTCGTGTGCCGCGGAGAGTCGGCGAGCTTGCGTCGCAGGACGGCGATCTCCTGCTCAAGGTAGGCGATCTGCCCGGCCGGGTCGTCGGACCCTCGTCCCGGGCGGATGCCGCGGTTCATGTCGTCGTCGTGGGCTGCCACGGTCCTCACCTCCTCCAAGGGGAGCTGGACGCTTCCAGACCCTACCTGGGTGGGTGTCGATTGAAACCCCTAGATCACAAAGACTGTCAAGGTGTGTCGTCGGTCACCCGGTGCGCTCCCTCTCGCAGGGAGGGAATACCCACTCAACGTGATTCGGAAGCGGCTTGTTCCTTGTCGGGGATGGTCAAAACCCTTCAGGACTGGCCGGAGTTGTCTGTTCCGGGCCGGTCGTCCGGTACGCGGGCAGGCCTGCGGACGCCCCCGTGTTCATCACGCAGAGCGACGGCTCGGATGGTCGGCGTCACCGTCGGGGTGGCTTGAAGTGTTCCCCCGGGCTCCGGGGTTCCCTTCCCCGGTCGGGCGGTCGTACCCGAGGGGGCCCGGAAGGAAACCCCGGACCCCGTCGCACGCGGCAGGAAAGCGGGCGGAGGTAGGGTCGAGGTGTTCAACAGCCGCTGGAGCGGACCCGGCTGGCCTTCGCGCCTCGGGCACCGCCCGGCGAACCGACGGCAGGAGAGATGACCGTGCAGCAGGAGGCCCCGGGCGGGGAGGCGCTGGAGGTCTGGATCGACCAGGACCTGTGTACCGGCGACGGGATCTGCGCCCAGTACGCGCCCGAGGTGTTCGAGCTGGACATCGACGGGCTGGCCTATGTGAAGGGCGCGGACGACGAGCTGCTCCTGCACCAGGGGGCCACGACGCCGGTGCCGCTGCCGCTGCTCACGGACGTGGTGGACTCGGCGAAGGAGTGTCCCGGCGAGTGCATCCACGTACGCCGGGTTTCGGACAAGGTCGAGGTGTACGGGCCCGACGCGGAGTGAGTCCGGGCCCTCGCCGGGTCAGACGCTGTGGGCCCCGGCCGGGGTGGAGCGCAGGAACGCGGTGCCGTTCCAGCGCCACTTGGCCGGGGTCTTCACGTCGGGGCAGCAACTGGGCACGTCGGACGAGGAGTAGCCGAGCAGGGTGGCGCTGACGGCCCGCGCGCGCAGGGTGAAGTCGGTGACGGTGAGGCGGTCCTTGGGGTCGACGAGGGTGGCGACCACGCGGGCCGTGCCGCTGTCCGTGCCCCGGGTGAGGACGTAGACGCCGTCGGGCGGGGTGCCCATGGGGGCGTCGCAGTGTACGACCGCGACGGTTTCCGGCCTGCCGTCCCCGTCCAGGTCGCCGGCGGCCTGCTTCACCACCAGCGCCTTGACCGGTCCGCAGTCGAGCGGGAAGTCCACGCCTGTCGTGCTGGGGGGTGCGACGGCGGCGGGGGCGGACTTGGCCTCGGTGCCGGGGGCCGGCTGGGCGGCCGTGGCCGAGCCGGGCTGCACTACGGAGGACAGGGCGATCACACCGGCGACGGCAGTGGCGGTGGCGACCCAGTGGATGGGCCGGGTGTGCGTGTGGGCGAGCTCCGGAACGGCGGATTGCTGCACTAGCAGTGTCTCCTGTGAGGGCTGTGCCGGTGGGGGGGTGGCCTGCATGGTGCCACACGTCACAGTGCGGGGGAACGGCGGGGTCGTTACGGATTTCCGCAGGCGAAGAGCACACGCGCGCGTGGGGCCGTACGCATCCCGATGCCGCGTCAACGGACGGGCGCCGTGCCCGGGTTCCCGGGATCGATCGGGAACTCGGGCACGGCGCCCTTGCGTTGTGCTCGGCGGGGGGCCGGTCAGCGGCCGGAGCCGCCGTCGGCGTTGGGGCCGGCGTAGTCCTCGCCGTAGGCGCCCTTGGCGGGGCGGCGGCGGCGCATGGGCGGCTCGACGCCGTCGGCGAGGCGGCGGGCGGTGAGCAGGAAGCCGGTGTGGCCGATCATCCGGTGGTCCGGGCGGACGGCGAGGCCCTCGATGTGCCAGTTGCGGATCATCGTCTCCCAGGCGGTCGGCTCGTTGAAGCAGCCGATCTCCCGGATGGACTCGACGGTCCGGGCGAGCTGGGTGGTGGTGGCCACGTAGCAGCACAGGATGCCGCCGGGGACGAGTGCCTTGGAGACGGCCTCCAGGCACTCCCAGGGGGCGAGCATGTCGAGGATGACGCGGTCGACGTCGGTGTCGGACAGGTTGTCCTGGAGGTCGCCGACGGTGAGCTGCCAGGCGGGGTGCGGGCCGCCGAAGTAGCGCTCGACGTTCTGCTGGGCGATCTCGGCGAAGTCCTCGCGGCGCTCGTAGGAGTGCAGCATGCCCTGGTCGCCGATGGCACGCAGCAGGAAGCTGCTGAGCGAGCCGGAGCCGACGCCGGCCTCCACGACGCGGGCGCCGGGGAAGATGTCGGCGAAGGCGAGGATCTGCCCCGCGTCCTTCGGGTAGACGACGGCTGCCCCGCGGGGCATGGACAGGACGTAGTCGGGGAGCAGGGGGCGCAGCGCGAGGTAGGCGACGTTGCCGGTGGTGCGGACAACGCTGCCCTCGGGAGCGCCGATCAGTTCGTCGTGCGGGAAGGAGCCCTTGTGGGTGTGGAAGTTCTTCCCGGCTTCGAGCGTGAACGTGTAGTGGCGGCCCTTGGGGTCGGTCAGCTGAACCTGGTCCCCGACCTTGAAGGGCCCGCGCCTGCGGGCGGCACCGGTCGGTTCGGACATGTGACCAGCCTACCGGCACCTGAGGGGGCCGCCGACCACTAGGACGTGGGGCGGGCCATGGCTTTCACGAAGGCGCGCTCGACGTCCGCGGCGGACAGGACGCCGTAGATCTCGCCGGTCTCCTCGACCACCAGGTACTCGGTCGCCGGGGTGGCCCGCAGGGCGTCCAGCAGCTCCTCCCCGGACAGCTCGGCGGAGACCCGCATGCCGTCGGTCAGGTCCTGGGCGAGGCCGCTGACGGCGACCCAGGGGCGGCGGTGCTCGGGTACGCCGACGATGGCGGCCTCGCGGACGAGGGAGAGGGGGTTGCCGTCGGCGTCGACGACGACCAGGGCGCGGGCGCCGGCGGCGTTGGCCCGGCGCAGGGCTTCGGAGAGCGGGGTGTCGGTCTGTACGGGTACGGCGCGCCGGGTCAGGGTGCGGGCGCGCAGCTCGGGGAGGTGTTCGCGCAGCCGGGCCATGCGCAGGCTGTTGCCGGCGCCGGTCCAGATGATCGCGGCGAGGATGGCGGCGAGCAGGGCGTCGGTGACGGTGTCCATGCCGCTGATGTCCTCGTTGCCGCCGCCGAGGGCGCCGGTCTGGTTGAGCAGCGGGAGGCCGATCAGGACCGAGATGGCGAGGGCGCGGCCGACCCAGGCGGCGGCGACGGTGCCGCTCATGGGCTTGCCGGTGATCTTCCAGACGACGGCGCGGAGCATGCGGCCGCCGTCCAGGGGCAGGCCGGGCAGCAGGTTGAAGATGGCGACGATGAGGTTGGAGATCATCAGGCCGGCCAGCAGGACGCCCGGGACGGTGTCGGGCTCCACGGGCTTCATGGCCAGGTAGAACAGTCCGGCGAGGACGAGTGAGAGCAGCGGCCCGACGAAGGCGAGGACGAACTCCCGGCCCGGGGTCTCGGCCTCCTTCTCGATCTCGGAGACGCCGCCGAAGAACTGGAGCTGGATGCGGCGGACGGGGAGTTTGAAGCGGATCGCGGCGACCGTGTGGGCCAGCTCGTGGACCAGCACGGAGGCGTAGAAGGCGACGGCGAAGAACAGGGACACCAGGTAGCGGGCGGCGCCGAGTTCGGGCAGTACGCGGTCGAGCTGGCCGCCGAAGACCCAGGTGATCAGCGCGGCGACCAGGAACCAGCTGGGCGCGACGTACACCGGTACACCGAAGGGGCGGCCCATGAGGATCCCGCCACCGGGTTCCTTGGCGGGCGGCTGGGGCGGCTCGCCCTTGGCGATCCCGGAGTGGGCGAGGGTCCGGTGCTCGCCGGATCCGGCCCGGGGGCCTGCAGCGGGCGCCTCTTCACGGGCCCCGGTGTCCCTGGCGTCCTCGCTGGTCGGCGGGTGCGGGTTGTCGGTCGGGGTGTCTTCGCCGGTGTCCGGGTCCTGGTGCGGGTCCCGTTCCGCGGGGGTGGGGGTGTCGGGGCGTCGTGGGGCTCGGGCCCGGGGTGATCGGTGGGTCCGGTCGCCGGGGCCGTAGGACCTGCGGGGTGCTCGGCCGGCTCGTCGTTGCCGGACCGCGGCTGCCCGCTCCCGCCGCTCACGTCCACGCTGTCCCCTCGTTCGAAGCGTCCTCCGCGCCAACCGGCCGGAAGGGTCTGGGTCGATGGTATGCGGCCGTGGTGACACGTTCCGCCCCGGCACCCCCTGTGTTTGCCCCGCCGTGGCATGCCCGACGCCGCACGCGGCTGGGTCACTGTCAGTGCCGGGCCGTATGGTCTGGGGTCATGGACAGCAGCATCGAGGACGCGGGGGCACGGCCCGGCGCGGTCGAGGACACAGAGGCAGCCGGCGGCAGCGGCGAGGCCGCCGGGTCGGTGGGTGAGCGTGCCGCCATGGCGCCGACCTCGTTGTCGCCGTCCCGCGCCAGTGACTTCATGCAGTGTCCGTTGCTGTACCGGTTCCGGGTGATCGACCGGTTGCCGGAGAAGCCGAGCGAGGCGGCGACCCGGGGCACGCTGGTGCACGCCGTGCTGGAGCGGTTGTTCGACGCGCCCGCCGGGGAGCGGACCGCGCCGCAGGCCAAGGCGCTGATCCCGGGCCAGTGGGACCGGCTGCGGGAGAGCAGGCCGGAGGTCGGTGAGCTGTTCGCCGACGATCCGGAGGGGGAACGGCTGGCGCGCTGGCTCGGTGAGGCCGAGCAGCTGGTGGAGCGCTGGTTCACGCTGGAGGACCCGTCGCGGCTGGAGCCCTCCGAGCGGGAGCTGTTCGTGGAGGCCGAGCTGGAGTCGGGGCTGCGGCTGCGCGGGATCATCGACCGGGTGGACGTGGCGCCCACGGGTGAGGTGCGGATCGTCGACTACAAGACGGGCAAGGCGCCGCGCCCGGAGTACGCCGAGGGCGCGTTGTTCCAGATGAAGTTCTACGCCCTGGTGGTGTGGCGGCTGAAGCGGGTGGTCCCGCGCCGGCTCCAGCTCGTCTATCTCGGCAGCGGGGACGTGCTGACGTACGACCCGGTCCTCGCCGACCTGGAGCGGGTGGAGCGCAAGCTGCTCGCCCTGTGGGAGGCCATCCGGCAGGCCACGGAGAGCGGTGAGTGGCGGCCCCGGCCGACGAAGCTGTGCGGCTGGTGCGATCACCAGGCGCACTGCCCGGAGTTCGGCGGCACTCCCCCGCCCTATCCGCTGCCGGTGCGGGCGCCGGAGTCCGGTGCCGGGTGAGCCCGGAGGCGGACCGCTGACCCTGCGCAGGGCAGAATGGGGCCGGACTAGCGAAGGAGTGTCACGTGGCCATCCGCGTCCTACTGGTCGATGACCAGCCACTGCTGCGTACCGGTTTCCGCATGATCCTGGAGGCCGAGCAGGACATCGCGGTCGTGGGCGAGGCCGGTGACGGTCTGCAGGCCCTCGACCAGGTGCGCGCCCTGCAGCCCGATGTCGTGCTCATGGACATCCGGATGCCGCGGATGGACGGGGTGGAGGCGACCCGGCAGATCTCCGGTCCGGGGCGGGACGGCCCGGCGAAGGTGCTGGTGCTGACCACGTTCGACCTGGACGAGTACGTGGTGGAGGCGCTGCGGGCCGGGGCGAGCGGCTTCCTGCTCAAGGACGCGCCCGCCAACGAGCTGGTACAGGCGATCCGGGTCGTGGCGGCCGGTGAGGCCATGCTGGCGCCGAGCATCACCCGCCGTCTGCTGGACAAGTACGCCACGCATCTGCCCTCAGGCGAGGAGCCCGTGCCGGACACCCTGCACACGCTCACCGACCGCGAGGTGGAGGTGCTGAAGCTGGTGGCGCGGGGGCTGTCCAACGCCGAGATCGCCGCCGACCTGTTCGTCAGCGAGACCACCGTGAAGACGCACGTCGGGCACGTGCTGACCAAGCTGGGCCTCAGGGACCGGGTGCAGGCCGCGGTGTACGCGTACGAGAGCGGGCTGGTGCGTCCGGGCGCGCAGTAGGACTTTGTACACAGCACTGGGCGCTGCGTCCTCCGGAGGAGAACGCAGCGCCCTGCGCGTAGGTGCCGCTCAGCCCTTGCTCAGCTCCCAGAACCGGAACACCGTCGAGGCGTCCAGGCAGTACTCCAGGCCGTAGACGCCGTCGCGGGCGAGCGCGTACTGCTTGGCCTGCCACACCGGCAGGACGGGCAGCTCGTCGGCGACGATGTCCTGGAGCTTCCCGAATTCCTTGTCGGTGGCGGAGCGGTCGCTCTGAGCGGCCGTGCCGGGGATGAGGGAGCCGGTGATCGTGCTGTTGCTGTAGTTGTTGCCCAGCACGTTGTCCTTGCCGAAGAAGGGCGCCGTGAAGTTGTCGGCGTCCGGGTAGTCGGGCACCCAGCCCTTCACGTACACGCCGTACTTGCCCTGGGCGATGTCCTTCTCGTACTGGTCGAAGGCGACGGACTTGACGTCGGCCTGGAACAGTCCGCTCGCGTTGAGCTGCCCGGCGATGGCCTTCAGCTCCTCGTCGGTGGCGGGGCCGTAGCGGGACGGCGTGGACCACAGGGTGAGCTTCACCTTGCCGGTGATGCCCTCGGCGCGCAGCGCGGCGGCGGCCTTCTCCTTGGAGGGACGGGCGCCGTAGGTGTCGAAGAAGGCCGTGTTGTGGCCCGCGATGCCGGCCGGGATGATCGAGTACAGCGGGGTGGCGGTGTCCTGGTAGACGTTCCTGACCAGGGCGTCGCGGTCGAGGAGGTAGGCCATGGCCTTGCGGACGGCGAGCTTGCCGGCGACCGGGTCCTTCATGTTGAAGACCAGGTGCTGGACCTCGGCGCTGCTGCCCTCGATGACGTCGATGCCCTTGCTGCCGTCCTGCTGGTCGAGGTCGGCGATGTCGCTCGCGGACAGGCCTCGGTAGGCGATGTCGACGTCGCCGCTCTCGAGGGCCTTCTTCAGGGCGGCCCGGTCGCCGTGGAAGAACTTCAGGGTGATGCCGGAGTTCTTGGCCTTGGCGGTGCCCTGGTAGTTGGAGTTGACGGAGAAGACCGCCTCCTCCTTGTCGAAGGAGTCCAGCTTGTACGGCCCGGAGCCGACGGCCTTGTCGTCGGTGCGCAGGCCGTTGGCGTCGTACTGGCGGTGGTCGACGATGGAGCCGGCGCCGGAGGCGACCTTGCTGGGGAAGGTGGCGTCGGGGACCTTGAGCCGGAAGACGACCGTCTTCGCGTCGGGTGCCTCGACCTTGTCGAGCATCGGGAACATGATCGCCGGGCCGGCGGCGTCGTCGATCTTCAGCATGCGGTCGAAGGAGAACTTGACGTCCTCTGAGGTGAGGGCGTCACCGTTGCTGAACTTCAGACCGTCCTTGAGTTCACACTTGTACACCATCGCCTGGGTGTCGGTGAAGGTGCACTGCTTCGCCGCCTCCGGCTCGGGCTCCGTGCCGCCCTTGGGGAAGCTGAGCAGCGACTGGAAGACGTTGTTGAACAACAGCCAGGAGCCGGGGTCGTAACCGGAGGCGGGGTCGGTGGCGAGGACGTCGTCGGACATCCCCATCACCAGGGAGGAGCCGGTGCCCCCGGATGCACCGTCCTCCGAGCCGCAGCCGGTCAACAGGCCGGAGGCCAGCCCCGCCACGATGGGCAGGACTGGCCACTGGTTGCGCAGGTTCACTGTGTGCCTTTGTCGTCGGTTCGTCGATCCGGAGCCCCCGTTCCGTGCCCCGGACAAGGAGAGACGTCAGCCGCTGACTCCGCGGCCGAGTTCCCACAGCTGAAGCGTCGAGGAGGAGTTGAGGGCGTAGGAGACGCCCGTGATGTCGTCCCGTGCGGCGACGTACTGCTTGCCCTGCCACAGGGGCAGTACGGGGACGTCCTCGGCGACGGTGTTCTGAATCTCGGTCAGGCTCTTGGTGGCGTTGAGCCGGTCGGCCTCGCGGCGGGACTCCGGGATGAGCGTGCGCTGGATGGTGCTGTTGGAGTACGGCGAGCCGAGGAAGTTGTCCTTGTCGAGGAAGGGCGCGACGTAGTTGTCCGCGTCCGGGAAGTCGGGGAACCAACCCATGCCGTAGACGTCGTACTGGCCCTTCTGCTCGGCGGGCCGGAAGGTCGCCCAGGGGTGCCCCTGGATGCTGACGTCGAACAGACCGCTGCCGTTGAGCTGCTTCTGCAGGATCTCGAACTCCTGCTTGGTGGCCGAGCCGTAGTGGTCGGTGGTGTAGTGCAGCGTCAGCTTCACCGGGGCGGTGACGCCGGCCTTGGTGAGCAGGTCCTTCGCCTTGGCGACGTTGGGGTCGCCGTACTTGTTGAAGAACGAGTTGGAGTGGCCGGTGAGGGTCGCCGGGACGAGCGAGTACAGCGGCTCGGCCTGGGTGCCGTAGACCTTGGAGACGAGTTCGCCGCGGTTGATGACCTGGGCCATGGCCTGGCGGACGGCCTTGTTCTTCACGGTCGGCGCGTTGGTGTTGAAGGCCAGGTAGCGGATCTCCAGGCCCGGCATGTCGACCAGGTCGACGTTCTCGTCGGAACCGCTGTCCAGCTTGTCGATCTGCGCCGGCGACATGGTGCGGGTCATGACGTCGATGTCGCCCTTGTCGATGGCGGCGCCCATGGCGTCCGCGTCGTCGTAGGAGCGGATCACGACCTGGTCGTTGTTCACCTTCAGGCTGCCCTTGTAGGAGGCGTTCTTGGTGAAGGTGGCGCTGACGATCGCGTTGTCCTTGACGTCGGCCGTGACGGTGTAGGGGCCGGAGCCGTCGACCTCGAAGCCGTCGCGCAGCTTGCCCTTGTCGTAGTCCTTGGGGTCGACGATGCCGGCGACCGGGGTGGACAGCTTGTACGGGAAGGTGGCGTCGGCCGTCTTGAGGTGGAAGATGACCTCGCGGTCGCCCTGGGTCTCGATCGTGTCGATGGTGTTCAGCAGGGCGGCGACACCGCTGTCGGCCTTGATGCGCAGGGCTCGCTCGATGGAGAACTTGACGTCCTCGGCGGTGACCTTGTCGCCGTTGGCGAACGACAGACCGTCGCGCAGCTTG
The DNA here is from genome assembly GCF_900215565.1 of Streptomyces sp. Ag109_G2-15. Lineage (NCBI taxonomy): Bacteria > Bacillati > Actinomycetota > Actinomycetes > Kitasatosporales > Streptomycetaceae > Streptomyces > Streptomyces sp. Ag109_G2-15. The sequence goes on along the minus strand of NZ_OCNI01000001.1, from coordinate 5,853,249 downwards.
CAGGCGTAGCGCTCGTTGCCGCTGTCGGTGAAGGAGCAGCTCTCGGCCGCCTCGGGCACCGGGTCACCTTCGCCCTTGGGCTGGGTCATCAGGGTCTGCACCGTCTGGCGCAGGATGTTCCAGGTGCCGACGTCGTAGGCGTAGGCGGGGTCGAGGGGCGCGGGCGCGTCACTCGTGGCGGTGAACCGGTCCGTGGTGCCGACGACGATGGCGTTCCCGCTCTTGCTGCCGCTGTCGGATCCGCCGCACGCGGCGAGAACCGGCGTGAGCAGGCCGGCGACTGCCGGCAGCACCAAGGTCTTGCGGTTCATGCGGGACTTTCTCCAGGACTGTTCGAATCCGTGTACCCGGCATGCATGGGTGGTGCGGCGGGTCACGGGGGTTGCGGCGATGTTCTCGCGACGAGATTAGACCGCGCCCGCAGGAGGGTTCACAGCCGCGTGAGTTGAGTCCCCATCACGGAGTGAAACCGGGTGTGGACACACCGAAAACCCGACAGCGGCAGGTTTGGTGCAGCTTTCCATCAATCGGGACACAAAGGCACGCCAGTCGACCCCAAACGGGGCCGATCTGCACACTCGGGCAACGTTGTCGAGCCCGTCACACGTGGGGAACGTCACACTTCCAACTGGGTTGGCGGTTAACGGAATTCGGCCGGGCGGCCCGCTTCGAATTCCATGTCGGTGTACGACCCCGGATTTTTGTCCAACGCGTCCAATGGACTTTGCACGCTGGGTGAACGGCTAGCGCATTTCCGTCATCAGGCCGCGCAGAAATGCCAGGTCGACCTCTTCGAGCGAGCTGACGACCGTGCGCCCGTCGGTCGGCGCGATGGGGGCCACCGAGGGCACGGCGACCACCCGGCAGCCTGCGGCCTCCGCGGCCTCCACGCCGGTCGCGGTGTCCTCGATCACCGCGCACCGGGCGGGCTCGGCGCCGAGCCCGGCGGCGGCGAGCAGATACGGGTCCGGGTACGGCTTGGTGCGCGACACCTCGTCGCCGGCCACGGTCAGGGCGAAGTGCTGGGGGCCGAGGGAGGCCAGCACGCGGTCGATGATGCGCCGGTGCGAGGCGGAGACCAGGGCGGTCGGGATCTCGTACTCGTACAGCTCGGCGAGCAGCCGGGCGGCACCCGGCATCAGTGGCAGGGAGCGGCCGATGCGCTCCTCGAACCCGTCGTTGAGCAGCGTGGTCAGCTCGGCGAGGGTGATGTCGGCGCCGGTGGCCTCGATCAGGAAGCCCGCGCTGCGGGTCATGGGGCCGCCGACCACGATGTGGCGCCAGGTGTCGTCGAGGGTGTGGCCCAGGGCGGCGAAGACCTCGACCTCCACGTCCCACCAGAAACCCTCGGTGTCCACCAGGGTGCCGTCCATGTCGAGGAGCACGGCCTGCAGGGCTGAGCCTTCGGCCGTACGGGTTCCGAGCGCGGGGACCGTACTGGTCATCCTGGCGCACCTCCTTGAGGGACGACCAGGCCGGTTCCCGGACAGGGAACCGGCCTGCGGTGGACCGACCAGTGTACGACTTATCCGATCAGTGTGCTGTGCGACGCGCCTCACGGGGCGTCGAGGCACCTCACCGGGCGTTGAAGTACTTCGCCTCCGGGTGGTGGATCACGATCGCGTCCGTGGACTGCTCGGGGTGGAGCTGGAACTCCTCGGACAGGTGGACGCCGATCCGCTCGGGCTGGAGCAGTTCGGCGATCTTGGCGCGGTCCTCCAGGTCGGGGCAGGCGCCGTAGCCGAGGGAGAAGCGGGCGCCCCGGTACTTCAGGGCGAACATGTCCTCGATGTCGGCCGGGTCCTCGCCGGCGAAGCCGAGTTCGGCGCGGACGCGGGCGTGCCAGTACTCGGCGAGCGCCTCCGCCAACTGCACGGACAGGCCGTGGAGTTCGAGGTAGTCGCGGTAGGAGTTCGACTCGAAGAGCTTGGCCGTCTCCTCGCCGATGCGGGAGCCGACGGTGACCACCTGGAGGCCGACGACGTCCGTCTCCCCCGACTCCTCCGGGCGGAAGAAGTCGGCGAGGCACAGCCGGCGGCCGCGGCGCTGGCGCGGGAAGGTGAACCGGGTGCGCTCGTTGCCCTGCTCGTCCAGGATGATCAGGTCGTCGTCCTTGGAGACGCACGGGAAGTAGCCGTAGACCACGGCGGCCTCCAGCAGGTTCTCCGTCTGGAGCCGGTCGAGCAGGCCGCGCAGGCGGGGGCGGCCCTCGGTCTCCGCCAGTTCCTCGTACGTCGGCCCGTCCCCGGTGCGGGCCTGCTTCAGGCCCCACTGGCCCTTGAACAGCGCGCCCTCGTCCAGCCAGCTCGCGTACTCCTTGAGCTGGATGCCCTTGATGACGCGGGTGTCCCAGAACGGCGGGGTCGGCACGGGGTTGTCGGTGGCGACGTCGGAGCGGACGTGCCCCTCCTCCGGGCGTTCCTCGACCTGGAGGGCGGCCGCGGCCCGGACCCGGCGCTGCTTCAGCTCGGGCAGCTGCGCACCGGGCACGCCCCGCTTGACGCCGATCAGGGCGTCCATCAGGCGCAGGCCCTCGAAGGCGTCGCGGGCGTAGCGGACCTCGCCCTCGTAGATCTCGTGCAGGTCCTGCTCGACGTAGGCGCGGGTGAGGGCGGCGCCGCCGAGGATGACCGGGAAGCGGGCGGCGAGGCCGCGCTGGTTCAGCTCCTCCAGGTTCTCCTTCATGATCACCGTGGACTTGACCAGCAGACCGGACATGCCGATGACGTCGGCCCGGTGCTCCTCGGCGGCCTCCAGGATCGCGGAGACCGGCTGCTTGATGCCCAGGTTGACGACGTTGTAGCCGTTGTTGGACAGGATGATGTCGACGAGGTTCTTGCCGATGTCGTGGACGTCGCCGCGCACGGTGGCCAGCACGATGGTGCCCTTGCCCTCGGCGTCCGACTTCTCCATGTGCGGTTCGAGGTAGGCGACGGCCGTCTTCATGACCTCGGCGGACTGGAGGACGAACGGCAGCTGCATCTGGCCGGAGCCGAACAGCTCGCCGACGACCTTCATGCCGTCCAGGAGGGTCTCGTTGACGATGTCCAGGGCCGGGCGGTCGGCCAGCGCGAGATCGAGGTCGGCCTCCAGGCCGTTGCGCTCGCCGTCGATGATGCGGCGCTTGAGGCGTTCCTCCAGCGGGAGGGCGGCCAGCTCCTCGGCCTTGCCGGCCTTCAGGGACTTGGCGGTGGCGCCCTCGAACAGGGCCATGAGCTTCTGGAGGGGGTCGTAGCCCTCGCTGCGGCGGTCGTAGATGAGGTCGAGGGCGGTGGTGACCTGCTCCTCGTCGAAGCGGGCGATCGGCAGGATCTTGGAGGCGTGGACGATCGCGGAGTCCAGGCCCGCCTTGACGCACTCGTCCAGGAAGACGGAGTTCAGCAGGATGCGGGCGGCCGGGTTGAGGCCGAAGGAGATGTTCGACAGACCCAGCGTGGTCTGCACGGCCGGGTGCCGCTTCTTCAGCTCGCGGATCGCCTCGATGGTGGCGATGCCGTCCTTGCGGGACTCCTCCTGACCGGTGCAGATGGTGAAGGTCAGGGCGTCGATGAGGATGTCGTCCTCGAGGATGCCCCAGTTCCCGGTCAGGTCGTCGATCAGCCGTTCGGCGATCTCGACCTTCTTCTCGGGGGTGCGGGCCTGGCCCTCCTCGTCGATGGTCAGCGCGATCAGGGCGGCGCCGTGCTCCTGGGCCAGCCTGGTGACCTTGGCGAAGCGGGAGTCGGGGCCGTCGCCGTCCTCGTAGTTGACAGAGTTGATCACCGCGCGGCCGCCGAGCTTCTCCAGGCCCGCCTGGAGCACGTCGACCTCGGTGGAGTCGAGGACGATCGGCAGGGTGGAGGCGGTGGCGAAACGGCCGGCCAGCTCCTCCATGTCGGCGACGCCGTCGCGGCCGACGTAGTCCACGCAGAGGTCGAGCATGTGCGCGCCCTCGCGGATCTGCTCGCGTGCCATCTCGACACAGTCGTCCCAGCGGGCGTCCAGCATGGCCTCGCGGAACTTCTTGGAGCCGTTGGCGTTGGTGCGCTCGCCGATGGCCAGGTAGGAGGTGTCCTGGCGGAACGGCACGGTCTGGTAGAGGGAGGCGGCGCCGGGCTCGGGCCGCGGCTGCCGCTCGGGCGGGGTGAGGCCCCGGACGCGCTCGACGACCTGGCGCAGGTGCTCGGGGGTGGTGCCGCAGCAGCCACCGACCAGCGAGAGGCCGTACTCGCGGACGAAGGTCTCCTGGGCGTCGGCCAGCTCCGGCGCGGTCAGCGGGTAGTGGGCGCCGTCCTTGCCGAGGACCGGGAGGCCCGCGTTGGGCATGCAGGACAGCGGGATACGGGCGGTGCGGGCGAGGTAGCGCAGGTGCTCGCTCATCTCGGCCGGGCCGGTGGCGCAGTTCAGGCCGATCATGTCGATGCCGAGGGGCTCCAGCGCGGTGAGGGCCGCGCCGATCTCGGAGCCGAGCAGCATGGTGCCGGTGGTCTCGACGGTCACCGACACGATCACCGGCACGTCCAGGCCGAGGGCGGCGAGGCCCCGGCGGGCGCCGAGGACGGCGGCCTTGGTCTGCAGCAGGTCCTGGGTGGTCTCCACGAGCAGCGCGTCGGCGCCCCCGGTGACCAGGCCCTCGGCGTTGCGCTGGAAGGCGTCGCGCAGGGTGGTGTAGGGGGCGTGACCGAGGGTGGGCAGCTTGGTGCCCGGGCCGATGGAGCCGAGGACCCAGCGGGGCCGGCCGTCCTTGGCGGTGAACTCGTCGGCGACCTCGCGGGCGACGCGGGCGCCCGCCTCGGACAGCTCGTATACACGGTCGGCGATGTCGTACTCGCCGAGCGCGGAGTGGTTGGCACCGAAGGTGTTGGTCTCGACGCAGTCGACGCCCACGGCGAAGTACGCCTCGTGGACGGAGCGGACGATGTCGGGCCGGGTGAGGTTGAGAATCTCGTTGCAGCCCTCGAGGTGCTGGAAGTCCTCGAGTGTCGGTTCCTGGGCCTGGAGCATCGTGCCCATCGCTCCGTCGGCGACCACCACGCGGGTGGCCAGTGCCTCTCGGAGTGCGGACGCACGGGTCCGGGTGTCGGCGGAAGGGGTCGTTGGCAACGAGGCCATGAAGGGGCTCCCTGGAGTGCGACGGCTGTCGGCTATGCGGTTTGCCCGGCGGGACCGGGCAAGGGGCACGGCGTCAGAGTAACCGGGAGTGGGCTTGGATGGGCAGCGGCGTCCACGAGGCGGACTCGAGTGGCCGAGCCCGGATGGCCGGGGCGCCACGTGCAGGCCACGGCAGATGTAACAGGTGTCGGCCGACCATTAGCGGGAGGCCGACATGGACCGGTAGTGTTCGACATTGCCGAACGGTGTCTTCGATGCTGTTCGGGACGGTCGAAAGGGACGGAGGGCAGGACGGCGATGGCACGGAACATCCAGTCGCTCGAACGGGCGGCCGCGATGCTGCGGCTGCTCGCGGGCGGCGAGCGACGACTAGGCCTGTCGGACATCGCCTCGTCGCTGGGCCTCGCCAAGGGCACCGCCCACGGCATCCTGCGCACCCTCCAGCAGGAGGGCTTCGTCGAACAGGACGACGTCTCCGGGCGCTACCAGCTGGGCGCCGAGCTGCTGCGGCTGGGCACCACCTACCTCGACGTGCACGAGCTGCGCGCGCGGGCCCTGGTGTGGACCGACGACCTGGCCCGCGCCAGCGGGGAGAGCGTGTATCTGGGCGTCCTGCACCAGCAGGGCGTACTGATCGTGCACCACGTCTTCCGGCCCGACGACAGCCGGCAGGTGCTGGAGATAGGGGCCATGCAGCCGCTGCACTCCACGGCACTGGGCAAGGTGCTGTCGGCCTACGACCCGGTCGCGCACAGTGAGGCCCTGGAGGCCGACCGCAAGCCCTTCACGGACCGCACGGTGTGCGAGCTGGCGGACTTCGAGCACATCCTCGACCTCACGCGCGCGCGTGGGTACGCGTCGGACGTGGAGGAGACCTGGGAGGGCGTGGCCTCGGTCGCCGCACCCATCCACGACCGGCGACGGATGCCCGTGGGCGCGGTCGGTATCACGGGCGCCGTGGAACGGCTGGGCCAGGACGGCGCATTGCGCCCCGAGCTGATCGCGGCGGTACGGGACTGTGCCCGCGCGGTCTCCCGCGACCTGGGCGCGGGGCGGTTCTGAGCGGGCAGGCGATCCGCCGCTGACCAGCGGATAACCCCACGGGGACGACCGGGACGCAAGGCGGCGTTCCGGTTCTCGCCATACCCTGAAATGGACATATATGGCGAGAAGGTACGTCAGCGCACGAAGAGCGATAACCAACAGCGATCAATAACGATCCTGTTTTCGATAACAGAACCCTTGACGCATGCGTAACGCCGAAGCAAGACTCCCGTCCATCGGTCGGCATTGTCGAACACCTACCGGCAATACGCGCTAGAGTGTGACAACGCCAAGGGCCGGAATCGCTCTCACCCCCGAGGGCGCCAGAACCCCCGGTGGGACCCGGGGTTCGGCTTCCCTGGACGAAGGACAAAGGAGTCGCGGGTGTCCAGCTCCGACATCTTCATCGGCGAGACCATCGGTACCGCCATACTCATCCTGCTCGGTGGCGGCGTCTGCGCCGCCGTGACGCTGAAGGCCTCCAAGGCCCGTAACGCCGGTTGGCTCGCCATCACCTTCGGGTGGGGTTTCGCCGTTCTGACGGCCGTTTACACCTCGGCGCCGCTCTCCGGCGCCCACCTGAACCCGGCCGTGACGCTCGCGCTCGCGATCAAGGACAAGGACTTCAGCAACCTGCCCGTCTACTGGGGCGGCCAGCTGCTCGGCGCCATGATCGGCGCCACCCTGGTCTGGGTCGCCTACTACGGCCAGTTCCACGCGCACCTCACCGACAAGGAGATCGTCGGCGGTCCGGGTGCGCAGGCCACGGAGGCCAAGGCCGTCGAGGCCCAGGAGACGGGCGCAGGCCCGGTCCTCGGCATCTTCTCCACCGGTCCGGAGATCCGGAACGCGGTGCAGAACCTCCTCACGGAGATCATCGGCACCGTGGTGCTGGTGCTCGCCGTCCTCACGCAGGGCCTGAACGACAAGGGCAACGGTCTCGGCACCATCGGCGCCCTGATCACCGCGCTGGTGGTCGTCGGCATCGGCCTCTCGCTCGGCGGCCCGACCGGCTACGCCATCAACCCCGCCCGTGACCTCGGTCCGCGCATCGTGCACGCCCTCCTGCCCCTGCCCAACAAGGGCGGCTCCGACTGGAGCTACGCCTGGATCCCGGTGGTCGGTCCGCTGATCGGCGCCGCTATCGCTGCAGGCATCTACAACGTCGCCTTTGCTTAAGAAGCACCGAGTCTTCCAGCACGCGCCGTACGTACAGCTTCATCACCACGGATCTTTCAGGAGCACACAGTGACCGACGCCCACACCGCAGGCCCGTTCATCGCGGCCATCGACCAGGGCACGACTTCCTCGCGCTGCATCGTCTTCGACAAGGACGGCCGGATCGTCTCCGTCGACCAGAAGGAGCACGAGCAGATCTTCCCGAAGCCGGGCTGGGTCGAGCACAACGCCAACGAGATCTGGACCAACGTCCAGGAGGTCGTCGCCGGAGCCATCCAGAAGGCCGGCATCACCCGCGACGACATCAAGGCCATCGGCATCACCAACCAGCGCGAGACCACCGTGCTGTGGGACAAGAACACCGGTGAGCCCGTCCACAACGCCCTGGTCTGGCAGGACACCCGCACCGACGCCCTGTGCAGGGAGCTCGGGCGCAACGTCGGCCAGGACCGCTTCCGCCGTGAGACCGGCCTCCCGCTGGCCTCGTACTTCTCCGGCCCCAAGGCCCGCTGGCTGCTCGACAACGTCGAGGGCCTCCGGGAGCGCGCCGAGGCGGGCGACATCCTCTTCGGCACCATGGACACCTGGGTCATCTGGAACCTGACCGGCGGTGTCAACGGCGGCCACCACGTCACCGACGTGACCAACGCCTCCCGCACCATGCTGATGAACCTGCACACCATGCAGTGGGACGAGAAGATCGCCGAGTCCATCGGTGTCCCGCTGGCGATCCTGCCGGAGATCCGCTCCTCCGCCGAGGTCTACGGCAAGGTCACCGGCGGCAAGCTGGGCGACCTGCTCGGCGGCATCCCGGTCGCCTCCGCGCTCGGCGACCAGCAGGCGGCCCTGTTCGGCCAGACCTGCTTCTCCGAGGGCGAGACCAAGTCCACCTACGGCACCGGCACCTTCATGGTGATGAACACCGGTGACAAGATCATCAACTCCTACGCGGGCCTGCTGACCACGGTCGGCTACAAGATCGGCGACCAGCCGACCGTGTACGCCCTCGAGGGCTCGATCGCCGTCACCGGCTCGCTGGTGCAGTGGATGCGGGACCAGATGGGCCTGATCTCCACCGCGGCCGAGATCGAGACGCTCGCGCTCTCGGTCGAGGACAACGGCGGCGCCTACTTCGTACCGGCCTTCTCCGGTCTGTTCGCTCCGCACTGGCGCTCCGACGCCCGCGGTGTGATCGCCGGCCTGACCCGGTACGTCACCAAGGCGCACCTCGCCCGTGCGGTCCTGGAGGCGACCGCCTGGCAGACCCGGGAGATCGCCGACGCGATGGTCAAGGACTCCGGCGACGAGCTGGTGGCCCTGAAGGTCGACGGCGGCATGACCTCCAACAACCTGCTGATGCAGACGCTCTCGGACGTCCTGGACGCACCGGTGGTGCGCCCGATGGTCGCCGAGACCACCTGCCTCGGCGCCGCCTACGCCGCCGGTCTCGCCGTCGGCTTCTGGTCCAGCACCGACGAACTGCGCGCCAACTGGCGCCGGGCCGCCGAGTGGACCCCCCAGATGGACGCGGACATCCGCGACCGTGAGTACAAGAACTGGCTCAAGGCCGTCGAGCGGACCATGGGCTGGATCGAGGACGAGGACTGAGCGGCCCGGACCGCCCAGCCAACTCTGACTAGGAGTAAGAACCCGAAATGACCAGTCAGCCCACCCTGCAGTCCGTGCCCGCCCTGGGGACGCACCCGGCCTCCGGCTCCAACCCGAGCCGGGCCGAGACCAGGGAGCAGCTCTCCAAGGCGTCGTACGACCTTCTTGTGATCGGCGGCGGCATCCTGGGCATCTCCACCGCCTGGCACGCCGCGCAGTCCGGGCTCAGGGTGGCGCTGGTCGACGCCGGCGACTTCGCCGGCGCCACCTCCTCCGCCTCCTCCAAGCTGCTCCACGGCGGTCTGCGCTACCTGCAGACCGGCGCGGTGAAGCTGGTGGCGGAGAACCACTTCGAGCGCCGTGCGGTCTCCCGCCAGGTGGCCCCCCACCTGGCGAACCCGCTCACCTTCTACCTCCCGGTGTACAAGGGCGGGCCGCACGGCGCGGCGAAGCTCGGCGCGGGCGTCTTCGCCTACTCCGCGCTCTCCGCGTTCGGTGACGGCGTGGGCCACCTGCTCTCCCCCGCCAAGGCGGCGCAGGACGTGCCCGAGCTGCGCACCGAGAACCTCAAGGCCGTGGCCGTGTACGGCGACGACCAGATGAACGACGCGCGCATGGCGCTGATGACGGTCCGCGCGGCCGTCGAGTCGGGCGCGGTCGTCCTCAACCACGCCGAGGTCACCGGCCTGCGCTTCACCAAGGGCCGGGTCACCGGTGCCGACCTCCGGGACCGCATATCCGGCGCGGAGTTCGGGGTCAACGCCCGCCTGGTGCTGAACGCGACCGGCCCCTGGGTCGACCACCTGCGCCGGATGGAGGACCCGAACGCGGCGCCGTCCATCCGCCTGTCCAAGGGCGCCCACCTGGTCCTCAAGCGCACCTCCCCCTGGAAGGCCGCGCTGGCGACCCCCATCGACAAGTACCGCATCACCTTCGCCCTCCCCTGGGAGGACATGCTGCTGCTCGGCACCACCGACGAGGAGTACGAGGGCGACCCGGCGGACGTCGCGGTCACCGAGAAGGACATCGCCCAGATCCTGGACGAGGCCGCGTTCTCGGTCCGCGACCAGCAGCTGCAGCGCGACCTGATCACCTACGCCTTCGCCGGCCTGCGCGTGCTGCCGGGCGGCCCCGGTGACACGGCCAAGGCCAAGCGCGAGACCGTCGTCACCGAGGGCAAGGCCGGCATGCTGTCGGTCGCGGGCGGCAAGTGGACCACCTTCCGGCACATCGGCCGCACGGTGATGCAGAAGCTGGAGGCGCTGCCGGGCCACCCGCTCGGCGACGACTTCGAGCCGATCTCCTCGCTGCCGAAGAAGCTTCCGCTGCCCGGTGTCGCCAACCCGCGCGCGGTCGCCCACCGTCTCCTGGTGGACCACCCGGCGCCCGGCCCGCGCATGGCCGCCGACACCGCCAAGCACCTGGCCACCCACTACGGCTCGCTGGCCTTCGACATCGCCCGTATGGCGAACGAGAGCCCGGAGCTGGCCGAGCGCGTCCACCCGGACGCCCCGGAGATCTGGGCGCAGGTCGTGTGGGCCCGCGACCACGAGTGGGCCGAGACGGCCGACGACGTGCTGCGCCGCCGCACCACGCTGACCATCCGGGGCCTGGCCACGGACGAGGTCCGCGACAAGGTCCAGGACCTGCTCGACAAGAAGTAGGTCCCGGCCGGCCCCTCCCCCCTGACCGGGGCCGGAACGGATGAGGGACGGCTCCTCCCGCACGAGGAGCCGGAGCAGCGAGAGGGGCGGCTCCACGCCGACGGAGCCGTCCCTTTCGCGTGCGCGGATGTCAGTGGGGGTGGCGGAGATCAGCCGAGCGACCCCGCGACCGCGCGTACGGCGTCCACGTCGGGCAACTGGGCGCGGCCGACGATCAGTTCGCGGCCCAGCAGCAGCGCCCGCCGGGACGCCGGGACCGGGTCCGGGAGGGTCGTCAGGTCGGTCAGGTGGGCGTAGCCGATGATGCGGCGGACGATCTCGGTGCCCGCGTAGCCGAGGGACTCGCTCCAGACGCGGCGCAGGAAGCGGTCCAGGTGGGCGTCGTCGAAGAAGGTGTCGACGCGGGTGGGCCACAGCCGGCGGAACTCCGTCTCGAACGCCTCCCAGGAGAGGCGGAGTTGGTCGCCGTGGTCGGTGAGGGTGCCGAGGGCGCGGGCGCGCTGCTCCGACACCAGCGTGTTGGCCCAGTACAGGCCGAGGTCGAAGCCGATGGGGCCGACGAAGGAGAACTCGGGGTCGAAGACCCGGACCACCGGGGCACCCGCGCGTTCGCCGACCATGACGCTGCCGGTGTGCAGGTCGCCGTGGAGGAGGGCCTGCGCGCTGGTCATGAAGGTGTGGCGGAGGTCGGCGACCTCGGTGCGCAGGCGGGCGTCGGCGCGGAAGGAGGCCGCCAGGTCGTCCAGGCCCGGGTGCCAGTGGTTGTGCTCGTGCTCGACGTACGGCTCGGAGAGGACGACGTCCTCGGTGATCCTGCACAGCTCGGGGTTGACCGAGGCCGCGATCAGGGCCTTGCGTTCGGCCGACGGCAGGCCGAAGTCGCTGGTGGCGAAGGAGAGCCGGGCGACCAGTCGGCCGATGCCCGGCGAGGTGTGCGGGCCGTACGCGGCGCCCTCGTTCAGGACCGTGCGCAGCACCTCCAGGTCGGAGAGGTCCTCCATGACGAGGGCGTGGTTCTCGGCGTCGTAGCCGTGGATCGCCGGGATCTCGTCCGGGGCCACCTTGGCCAGCTGGGCGTACGCCCGGGCCTCCGCGTCGGAGCGGTCGGGGCTCAGCGGCCAGGAGGGGCCGGCCACCCGGACCCAGGGCAGCGCCTGCTTGAGGGCGAGGCCGCGGGTGCCGGTGCCGTTCGAGGCGAGGAAGACGCGGTTGACGTTGCCGTCGGAGACCTCGCGGACGTGGATGTCGGTCCCGTCCTCCCAGTGGCCCCGCTCGCGCAGGTAGCCGGGGATGTCGTCGGTCTCCAGGATGCGGTAGCCCATCGGCTGTGAACTCCCTTATGCGGTGCGGCGCTTGGACAGGGTGAAGCTGAAGACCAGGGCGAGGATGAGCACGGCTCCCTCGACGACGTCCTGGGTGTAGTACGGCAGGCCCTTGATGGTCAGGCCGGTGGTGATGATGCCGATGAGGACGGCTCCGAGGGCCGTACCCCAGACGTTGGGGCGGCCCCGGCCGAGCACCGACGTGCCGACGAGGGCCACCGCGACCGCCTCCAGCAGCTGGGAGGTGCCGGCGGAGACATCGCCCTGTCCGATCCGGGCGGCCAGGATCAGGCCGCCGACGGAGGCGAGGACGCCGGAGACGACGTACGCCAGGGCCCGGTACGCGCCGACGCGGATGCCCGCGAGGCGGGCGGCCTCGGGGTTGGCGCCGATGGCGTACAGCACCCGGCCCCAGCGGGTACGGGCGAGGAAGACCCAGGCGGCGACGGTGAGCCCGCCGAAGATCAGCACCGGGACGGGGATGCCGAGAACCGTGCCCCGGTCGATGCGCAGGAAGCCCTCGGTGAAGCGGCCCGGGGCGGTGGTGCCGTCGGAGCGGGTCATGCCGGGGGTGATGGACTGGCCGTCGACCAGGATGAGTTTGCTGCCCTGGATCACGAACATGGTGCCGAGGGTGGCGAGCATGTCGGGGATCTTCAGGACGACGATGAGGAGTGCGTTGAGCAGCCCGGCCAGGGCGCCCGCCGCCAGCACCGCGAGGATCGCGACCGTGCCGATCTGGTTGTAGATCACCATCGTCTGGGCGGCGACCGAGACACCGAGTCCGGCGACCGCGCCGACGGACATGTCCATTCCGCCGACGGCCATGGTGAGGGTGACGCCGAGGCCGAGGATCGCGGCGACGGAGACGTATCTCAACGTGTCGAGGAGCGTCGCCGACTCGCGGAACGAGCCCTCGCTCAGCGCGAAGTACAGGAACAGCGCGACCGTCACGAAGATGAAGCCGTACTTGATGACGGCGTTCTGGACGCGCAGGGCGGTGGCGGCGGTGGGCGGGGTCGCCGACTTGGCCGGGGCCTCGGTGCTCTGGGTGCTGGTCATGGCGTGCTGCTTCCTTCGGCGGCCGGTGTCACGGGGGCTCAGACGGACACGGCGATGGTCTGGATGACGCGGTCACGCTGTGCGTCCTCGCCGTACGCGTCGAGGCGGACCTCGCCGGCCGCGAGGACGACGACCCGGTCGGCGACCTCCAGCACCTCGTCGACGTCGGCGGACAGGACGAGCACGGCGGCGCCCTCGGCGGCCAGGGCGCGGGCCCGGCGGCCGATGTCCCGGCGGGCGCCGATGTCCACGCCTCGGAACGGCTCGTCCAGGACGAGGACGCGCGGGGTCTCGGCGAGCCAGCGGCCGACGACGACCTTCTGCTGGTTGCCGCCGGACAGCTCCTCGACGGCGCTGTGCTCGTCGCGCGTGACGACACCGAGGGCGTCGATGGTGGCGCGGCCCAGCGCGTCCTCGCGGGAGTGGCTCACCAGCCCCGCCCGGGAGACGGACTTGAGGAAGGGCAGCGAGATGTTCCGCGCCACCGACCAGCCGGGGACCAGCGCGTCGGTGTGCCGGTCCTCGGGGACCAGATGGACGCCGGCGCGGATGGCGTCGACGGGGCGGCGGGGCGCGTACGGCCTGCCGTCCAGTTCGAGGGTGCCGGTGCGGAACGGCTCGGCGCCGAACAGCCCGCGCGCCAGCTCGGTCTTGCCCGCGCCCAGCAGGCCGACGACGCCGGTGACTTCGCCAGCGCGCAGGTCGAGGTCGAGGGGTGTCCGGTCGTCGAAGAGCCGTACGCCCCGCAGGGAGAGGACGGCCTCGCCCTGTTCCCCTTCGCGCACCGGGCGGGCGGTCCGGGCCTCCTCGGCCTGGGCCAGCATGGCGCGCAGGGCCGCGTCCCAGTCGAAGGGCCTGGCCTGGTCCTCGGTGAGACGGCCGTCCCGCAGGACGACCAGCCGGTCGGCGAGCGCCTCGATCTCGCCGAGGCGGTGGGAGACGTAGAGGACGGCGATGCCGTCGTCACGCATCCGCTCGACCAGTGCGAACAGGCGCTCCGCCTCGGCGGCGGACAGGGCCGAGGTCGGCTCGTCCAAGATGAGGAGCCGTGGGCGGGTGGCCAGGGCGCGGGCGAGGATCAGCAGTTGCCGGTCGGAGATGCCGAGTTCGGTGACGTCCCGCTTCAGGACGGTGTCGCTCCAGTCCAGGCCGAGCGCGGCCTGGATCTCCCGGGCGCGGGCCAGGACGCGGCGGCCGTTCAGGAACGGGTTGCCGCGCTGCTGGGCGAGTTCCTCGAAGACCAGGTTCTCGGCGACCGTGAGTCCGGGCACCACGCCCTCGCCGATGCGCTGATGCACCGTCTGGATGCCGAGCCGGCGGGCGGCGAGGGGCGACTGGAGCGCGGCCGGGGAGCCGTCGACCAGAACCTCGCCGCCGTGGCCGGGGTGCACGCCGGACAGGATCTTGATCAGCGTGGACTTGCCGGCGCCGTTCGCGCCGAGCAGCGCGACCACGCTGCCCGGTGCGATGTCGAGGGACACGGAGGCGAGCACCGTCTTCCCGCCGAAGGCCATGCCGACGTCCCGGAGGCCGACCGCAGGGGTCACGTCAGTGGGCGACATTGGGGATCCAGTCCGCGGTGCTGACCTGGGAGAGGTTCAGTGCGGGCAGGGCGGCCCGCAGCTGGTCCATGTTCTGGATCTTCTTCTCGCGCAGGAAGTCCTGGGTGATGGCGACGGCGGGGAACTCGACGGAGGACTGGTGCAGTTGGCCCGCCAGTTCGAGGGCGGCGGTACGGACGACGGCGGCGCCCACGGCGGACGGGTCGGTGCCGGCGGTGGCGGTCCAGGGGCTGTCCTTGGCGGTCATGTTCTGGATGTCGGCGTTGGAGACGTCGGCGCCGAACACCTTCACCCTGCCCTGGAGCTTCTTGTTCTGCACCGCGAGGACCGTGCCCTTGGCCAGCTCGTCGTAGGGCGCGAAGACGCCGGTCACGTCGGAGTGCTGGGTGAGTGCGGCGGAGACGAGGGGAACGTTGTCGGTGGCCGTGGAGTCGGTCACCTTGCCGACCTTGAAACGCTGCTTCCAGCCCTGGGCGGCGACCTCCTTCGTCCAGACCTTGTCGCGGGCGTCGAGGGCCGCGTAGCCGGCCACGTTGACGTAGCCGACCTGGGCGTTTCTGCCGACCTCCTTGGCCATCACGTCGAGGACGGCCTGGGCCATGCTCGCGTCGTCCTGTTCCGTGTGCACGACGGACTCGTTGTCGACGTCGAGGTCGTAGACGACGACCTTGATGCCCTTCTTGACGGCCTGGTCGATCTGCGACTTCAGGGTGGCCGGGAAGCCGTGGTCGATGACGATCGCCTGCGCGCCGGAGTTGATGGCGCTCGACAGGTCCGTGGCCTGCTTGGCGTTGTCGGCCTGGGCGTCGTACACGGTGAGGTCGATGCCGAGGGCCTTGGCCTGGGCCTTGGCGCCGTTGCCCCACTGCTCGAAGTAGTCGCCGGCGCCGCTCTGCCGGACCAGGGCGACCTTGACCGGGCCCTTGCTGAAGGGGGCGGGCTTCTTGCCGGTGGCGGCCGAGGCGGAGGCCGTGGTGTCGCCGGTCTGCCGCGAGGCGTCGGAGGACTGCGAGCAGGCGGAGAGGAGGAGGGCGGAGACGGAGGCCAGCGAGAGCGCGGCGAGGGAAAGGCGGGCGCGGGGCATGAGGGCTCCAGGGTGCGGAGGGCGGAGAGGGGGAAGGGATGCGCGACCCGGAGCAGGGAAGGAGGAAGCGGCGCCACGTCGGCGTGGCGGAATACCCGCCGCAGAACGGGCGGTGTGATGCTCCGGAGGAGGTCAGCGACAGCTGGCCGTGGTCGACCGGAGCAGGTCCACGTACAGCCGCCGCACGAGCAGCGGCGTCTTCATGCTCAGATCATGGGAACGTTTCCAGCCAATCGTCAAAGGCGTTGACATGGATTCTCAGTATTTGAAACAACAACCTCGTCACACTGGGTCGGCGGCAGGCCGGGAGTTACGATCGCGGGACCGGCATCCGACCCGGCACAGTGAGGCCCTGATGACGACACCCCGCGCCAAAGCGCTGCGCATGCCCCGCATGCGGCGCTGTACGGGCGCGCGCTGTCGCGGCTGAACCGCTGTTCGCCGACACGCCCTCTTCCTCCCCCTCCCGTCCGGTGCTTGTCTCGTTATCCGGACACCCCTTCCTTCTCCTGGAGTTGCTCCCATGACCCTGCTGACGACCTGGCCCGAGTCCGGCCCCGACACCGTGGTCCGGCGCACCGCCGACCCGGCCGAGATCGCCGAGGCGCTCAGGCCGCTCGGTGTGCGCTACGAGCAGTGGCCGATCCGCGAGGACGTGCCGGCCGATGCCGACAGCGAGACCGTGTTCGCCGCGTACGGCCCGGAGATCGACCGGCTCAACGCCGAGGAGGGCTTCACCACCGTCGACGTCCTGGGCCTGCACCCCAGCGAGGACCCCGAGTACCCGGTGAAGGCGAAGGCCGCGCGCGAGAAGTTCCTGCAGGAGCACACGCACGACGACGATGACGAGGTCCGCTTCTTCGTCTCCGGTTCCGGCATCTTCTATCTGCACGTGAACGGCGAGGTCCACGCCGTCTTCTGCGAGAAGGGCGACCTGCTGGGCGTGCCGCGCGGCACCACGCACTGGTTCGACATGGGCACGCAGCCGTCGTTCACCGCGATCCGCTTCTTCCACGAGGAGGACGGCTGGATCGGCAACTTCACCGGCTCGGCCATCGCCTCCCGCTTCCCGGACTACGACACCATCGCCGCCGGGTACGAGCAGGACAAGAGCGCCGCGTGACACAGCACTTCGACGTGGACGCCGTGGTGCTCGACATCGAGGGCACCACGAGCGCCACGGGATTCGTCGTCGACGTGCTGTACCCGTACTCGCGCTCCCGTTTCGCCGCACTGCTCACCGAGCGCGCGGGCGACCCGGAGGTGGCGCGGGCAGTGGCGCAGGTGCGGGAGCTGACGGGCGATGCTGACGCCGACGCCGTACAGGTCGAGAAGACACTGAACGCCTGGCTGGACGAGGACCGCAAGGCGACCCCGCTGAAGACGCTGCAGGGCGTCATCTGGTCCGAGGGTTTCGCGCGCGGCGACCTCGTCTCGCACTTCTACGAGGACGTCGTACCGGCGCTGCGGGCCTGGCACTCGGCGGGGCTGCGGCTGTACGTCTACTCGTCCGGGTCGGTGGCGGCCCAGCGGGCGTGGTTCTCCTCGACACCCGAGGGGGACCTGCTGCCGCTGGTCTCCGGCCTGTACGACACCGAGAACGCGGGGCCCAAGCAGGAGCCGGAGTCGTACCGGCGTATCGCCTCGGCGACCGGCGTCGAGCCGGGCCGCCTCCTTTTCCTGTCCGACCGTCCCGGGGAGCTGGACGCGGCCCGGGCGGCGGGCTGGCGGACCGTCGGGATCCGGCGGCCCGGAGAGCCGTACTACGAGCAGGGCGTCGGCGACCACGCGCAGGCGGGGACGTTCGACGAGATCAACGTTTCGAGGAGCACCACGTGACCGCCGACATCAGCGCACTCGACCTGGAGAAGGCGGGGGCGTCTCTCGCCGCCGAGTCCGCCCGTTTCGCCTCCTTCGGCTGGATGCGGGGCACCTCGGGCAACCTGTCCGTGGTGCTGTCCCGCGACCCGCTGCGGCTCGCGGTGACCGCGAGCGGCCACGACAAGGGCGAGCTGACGCCGGCCGACGTGGTGCTGGTGGACGGGCAGGGCGCCGCGGTGCGGGGCGGCAGGCCGTCGGCGGAGGCCGAACTGCACGCCCGGGTGGCCGCGTTGACGGGAGCCGGCGCGGTCGTGCACGTGCACACCGTGGCGTCGGTGGCGATGGGCCGCCGGGAGCCGGGCGGGATCGTCTTCCGGGACCTGGAGATGCTCAAGGGCGTCGGCCAGCCCGCCCACGACGTCGAGGTGACCCTGCCGGTCATCGCCAACAGCCAGGACATGAAGGAACTCGGCGACCGGCTGGAGGCCGCGCGCGACCCGCGGATGCCGGCCGTGGTCGTGGCCGGACACGGGCTGTACGTGTGGGGCGAGAACCCCCGGCAGGCCCGGCATCACACCGAAGTGGTCGAGTGGCTGCTGGAGTTGGAGCTGACGCAGCGGTGAGAAAGAGGCGGTAGAGGCGGGGCATAGCCGCCACCTCCATGGTCATGAACCTGCGATCCGACGGGCGGATCGCAGGTCTCATGGAGGTGTGGGATGCACCGCAGACTCGCCACCGGCCTCGCCGCCGTGGCCCTGGCCCTGATCACCGTCACCGCCACCGCCACCGCGGCCACCGCGGCTCCGGCCGACAAGCCCCAGGTACTTTCCAACTTCACCCAGACCACCGCGTCCAGCTACAACGCCTGGGCCGCCGCGCGCGCCGACCAGTCGGCCTGGGCGTCCTACGGCTTCGACTGGTCGACCGACTACTGCTCCGACTCGCCGGACAACCCGCTCGGCTTCCCCTTCAAAATGTCCTGTGCCCGGCACGACTTCGGCTACCGCAACTACAAGGCGGCCGGCACGTTCAGCGCCAACAAGGCGCGTCTGGACAGCGCCCTGTACGAGGACCTCAAGCGGGTGTGCGCCACCTACAGCGGGGCGACGAAGACCGCCTGCACCAGCACGGCGTGGACGTACTACCAGGCCGTCAAGGCCTTCGGCTGACGAGCCGACGCAGGCGCGCGGGCCGGGGCGGTACGTCGTCGCCACCCGGCCCGGGCCGCGGGTCAGCGCAGCCGCTCGCCGGGCAGTTCGCCCGCCGACACCTCGAGCACACCCCGCTCGGTCACCAGACCGGTCACCAGGCGCCCCGGCGTGACGTCGAACGCGGGGTTGTGGCCGCGGGACCCGGCGGGAGCCGTCCGCACGCCCGCCCACTCCAGCACCTCGTCCTCGCCGCGCAGTTCGATGTGGATGTCGTCGCCGGTGGCCGTCGCCAGGTCCACCGTGGTCGTGGGCGCCGCCACCAGGAACGGGATCCCGGCGTCCGCGCAGGCCAGGGCGACGCCCACGGTGCCGACCTTGTTCGCGGTGTCCCCGTTGGCCGCTATGCGGTCGGCGCCGACGATCGCCGCGTCCACCTCGCCCCGCAGGATCGTGCCGGCGGCGGCGCCGTCGGCCTGGACGTAGTGCGGTATGCCCTCCTGGACCAGCTCCCAGGCGGTGAGCCGGGAACCCTGGAGCAGGGGCCGCGTCTCGTCGGCGTACACGACCTCCAGGCGGCCGCGGGCGTGCAGTTCGCGTATCACCCCGAGTGCCGTGCCCCAGCCCGCCGTCGCCAGCGCGCCCGTGTTGCAGTGGGTCAGGATCCGCAGCGGGCGGTCCTGGTCGGCCTTCTTCAGCAGCCAGTCGGCGCCGTACGCGCCCATCGCGCGGTTGGCCTCGACGTCCTCCCGCTGGACCGCCGCGGCCTCCGCCAGCACCGCGTCCAGGCCTTCGGGGAGGCGGGCCGTGACCCGGTCCACGCAGACCATCAGGTTGACGGCGGTCGGACGCGCCTCGCGTACCCGGGAGATGGCCCGCAGGATCTCGCCGTCCGTCCAGTCCTCGCGCTCGCCCTGGAGCAGCGCCAGGGCGACGCCGTAGGCGCCCGCCGCCCCGATCGCGGGCGCGCCGCGCACCACGAGCCGCTGGATCGCGTCGACCAGGGTGTCCACATCGCGGACATGCAGCGTCTCGGTGCGGTGCGGAAGCAGGGTCTGGTCGATGAGTGCGATACCGGTACCGGTCCAGTCGACGGCACGCAGTTCCTGGGACATAACGGGACACTCCTGATGTTCCGATGGTGTCCGCCACCGTACATGACCTCGTAGAACCACAGTTCGAGACGGTATGACGGGTGGCTGGAGACGGGTGTTACAGTCCAGCACCTGCATTCCGCAGGCCAACACCCGCATTCCGCTGGGCGAGACGGCGAAGGAGGACGCGTGCTGCTCACCAAACGCCGCTTCCTCGACTTCGGCCGCTGCGCCGGCGACGGCTGTCGACGCTGACCCGTCCCACCCTCAGCGTCCTTCTTCCCCTTCACCCTCACGCGCTCCAACGGCGGAGCGCGCCTTCCCGTATCCCGGAAGCATCCCCGGAAGGTCCTCATGCACCGCAGACACCGCCGCGCCCTGCGCCTCGCCGCCGCCACCGCGATCCTGGCCACCGCCGCCACCGCCTGCAACGCCGCCGCCAAGAACGACACCTCGGCGAGCGGCAAGAGCGGCAGCGGCACGTCGTTCACGCTGGTCACCCCGGACGCCGTCGGCCAGAACGAGTTCCTCAAGCTCGCGGTCACCGGCATCAAGGAAGCGGCCAAGGCGCACGACGGCACGCAGAAGGTGTACGAGTCCACCGACACCGCCTCGCAGCAGCAGAACGTGCAGGCCGCCGTCGAGGCGGAGCCGGACGTGATCGTGCTCGTCGGCTTCGAGTTCGCGGACCTGGTCGCCCAGCAGGCCAAGGCGCACCCGAAGCAGCGGTTCCTGATGATCGACGCCTGCACCACCAAGACCTTCGCCAACGTCAGTTGCGCGGTCTTCCGTGAGCACGAGGGTGTCTACCTCGCCGGCGCCGAGGCGGGCCTGCTCAGCAAGTCCGGCAAGGTCGGCGCGGTGGACGTGCTGGACACGCCCCAGTTCCGCCGCTACAGCGACCCGTTCGCGGCCGGCGCCGAGCAGGTCGCCGCCAAGACGCAGACGGCCACCCGCTTCGTCGGCGGCCAGTCCCCGTTCGACGACTCGGCCCGCGCCAAGGAGCAGGCCGACTCGCTGCTCGCCAAGGGCACCGACCAGCTCATGGCGGCCGCGGCGGCAGGCAACTACGGCGTCTTCGAGGCGGCGAAGGCCAAGGGCGCCTTCGCGTACGGCGTCGACGTCAACCAGTGCCCCTCCGCCCCCGGCACGGTCGTCGACAACGTGATCAAGCGTACGGACGTCGCCGTGCAGAAGGGCATCGACGCGGTGCTCGGCGGCAAGGCCGGCACGACCGTGTCGTACGGCCTGAAGGAGGGCGGCATCAGCCTCACCGGTCTGGAGGCGGGCGTCGACTCGTCCCAGTGCGTGATCGCCCAGCACAAGGACGTCCTGGAGAAGGTCAAGGCGCTGCGCGACCAGATCGTGGCCGGGAAGCTGAAGGTCGATGACCCCGCCGCAAGCTGAACCGGCGGTCGAGCTGCGGGGAATCACCAAGCGGTTCCCCGGCACGCTCGCCAACGACTCCGTCGACCTGACCGTCTCGGCCGGTGAGATCCACGCTCTGATGGGTGAGAACGGCGCGGGCAAGTCCACGCTCATGTCGGTGCTCTACGGCATGGAGCGCCCCGACGCCGGGACGATCCGCGTCGACGGGCGCGTGGTGTCCTTCGCCGGTCCGGCCGGCGCCATGGCCGCCGGACTCGGCATGGTCCACCAGAACTTCAAGCTGTTCGACTCGCTGACCGTCGCCGAGAACGTGGTGTACGCCGCCGAGCCGCGCCGCTTCGGCCTGGTTGACCGGGCCGCCGCCCGGCGCCGGGTGCGCGAGCTGGCCGAGGAGCACGGGCTCGCCGTCGATCCGGACGCCCGGGTCGGCGACCTGCCCGTGGGCCTGCGCCAGCGGGTGGAGATCCTGAAGCTGCTGCACCGGGGCGCGCGCACCCTCATCCTCGACGAGCCGACCGCCGTGCTCACGCCCGCCGAGGCCGACGCGCTGTTCGCGGTGCTCAAGTCCCTGGCCGCACAGGGCCGTACGGTGATCCTCGTCACGCACAAGCTGCGCGAGGTGCTGGAGGGCAGCGACCGGGTGACCGTGCTGCGCGACGGCCGGGTGGTGGCCCGGCTGGTCACGGTGGAGACGACGGCCGACGAGATCGCGGCCGCGATGACCGGCCGCGCGGTCGAGCTGGACCGCGTTCACGCCCCGGGCACCCCGGGTGACGTGGTGCTCGACGTGACGGGCCTGGCCACCGACGGCGTACGGGACCTCGAACTCGCCGTGCGCGCCGGGGAGATCGTCGGCATCGCGGGCGTCGCGGGCAACGGGCAGAGCGAACTGGTCGAGGCCCTGGCCGGACTGCGGCCGGTCACCGCGGGACGGGTCGCCCTGCGGGGGCGGGACATCACGCACGCCTCCGCCACCGAGCGCCGCGCACACGGGCTCGCGTACGTCCCCGAGGACCGCCATGCGGTCGGTACGGCGCCGGCGGCGTCGGTCGCGGACAACCTCGCGATGGGCCACCACCGTACGTCCCTCTCCTCCCGCGGCCTGCTGTCGCCCGCCGCCGTCCGCGCCCATGCGCGCCGGCTGGTCGAGCGGTTCGGCATCAAGGCCGCGACCGAGGAGGTGCCCGCCTCGGCGCTGTCCGGCGGCAACCTGCAGAAGCTGCTGATCGGCCGCGAACTCGCGCACGAGGCACCGCTGCTGCTGGTGGAGCAGCCGACCCGCGGAGTCGACATCGGCGCCGTCCAGAACATCCACGACCAGCTGATCGCCTACCGCGACGCCGGTCACGCGGTCCTGCTCGTCTCGGCCGAGCTGAGCGAGATCCGGGGCCTGGCGGACCGGGTGCTGGTCATGTACGAGGGCCGGATCACGGCGACGTACCCGAAGGACGAGGCCGACGAGCGGTCGCTGGGCCTCGCGATGGCCGGCGGAACCGCGCCGGTGGAGGCCGTGGACTGACATGAACAACCGGATATCGGGAGCCCTGCGCTCCCCCGTCACCTTCTCCGTGCTCGCGGGCGTCGTCATCGGCGCGCTGTTCCTGCTCGGCACGGGCGCAGACCCGGTCACGGCGTACCAGGCCGTGCTGACCGGCGCGCTCGGCGCCGACGGCATCGGCTCCACGCTGAGCACCGGCACCAGCGTGCTCGGCATGGCCCTCGCCCTGGCGATCCCGCTGCGCGCCGGGCTGATCAACCTGGGCGGCGACGGGCAGCTGGTGCTCGGCGGCATCACCGCGGCCGTGACCGGACTGTACGTCCCGCTGCCCGCCCCGCTCGTCGTCGCCCTGGCGCTGCTCGCCGGGATGGCGGCCGGGGCCGCGTACGCCGCGCTGGCCGCCCTGTGCGAGAACCACCTCGGGGTCCCGCTGCTGGTCAGCAGCCTGCTGCTGAGCTACCCGGCGGTCTCCCTCGCCTCCTACCTGGCCCGCTACCCGCTCAAGGAGCCCGGCTCCAGCCTCCCCCAGACCCGCGCGCTGCCCGAGGGCGTGGCACTGCCCGCCTTCGGTGACTCGACGGTCACGGTCGGGCTGGTCCTGGTGCTGCTCGCGGCGGCCGGCTACTGGTTCACCGACCGGCGCACGGCGTTCGGCTACGAGATCCGGATGACCGGGCTCAACCCGCGCTTCTCCGCCTACGCGGGCATCGAACGCCGGGGCCTGACGCTGAAGTTGATGGCGGTCTCGGGTGCGCTGTCCGGACTGGTCGGCGCCATCGGGGTGTTGAGCTTCCCGTACCGCTTCGTCGACGGCTCGCTGACCGCGCCCGGCTACACCTGGACAGGTCTGACGGCCGCGCTGCTGGCCGCCGCCGCTCCGCTGGGCACGGTGATCGCCTCGCTGTTCTTCGCCGTGCTCCAGGTCGGCGGGCTCGCGATGGAGCGGACCACGGAGGTGCCGCGCGAGCTGACCCAGGTGCTGCAGGCGATCGTGATCGTGTTCCTGGCGGCCCGGGTGCGCTTCCCGAGCCGGTTGTGGCGCAGGAGAAAGGAGGCGGTCTGATGTTCCTCGACTCCGACCTGCTGATGTCGGCGCTGCGCGCGCTGACCCCGATCCTGCTGGCCGCGCTGGGCGGCGCCCTGTGCGAGCGGGCGGGCGTGTTCAACATCGGGCTCGAGGGCATGATGCTGCTCGGCTGCTTCACCTCGGTGGCCACCAGCTGGTTCACCGGCAGCCCCTGGCTCGGTGTGCTCGCCGCGGCCCTCGCCGCGGCCGCGTACTCGCTGATCCTCGCGGTGGGCGCCGTGACTCTGCGCGGCGACGCGGTCGTGCTGGGCATCGCCATGAACCTGCTGGCCGTCGGCCTGACCAGCTTCCTGCTGCGGACGGTGTTCGGGGTGCAGGGCACCTTCGACGACCCGTCGCTGGCCGGGCTGCCGCTGGTCGGCGGCTTCACCCCGCTCGCCTATCTGGCGTGGGCGGCGGTCGCGGTGGCGGCGGTGCTGCTGTCGCGGCACGTGTGGGGGCTCAGGCTGCGCGGGGTCGGCGAGGCCCCGGACGCGGCGGCCACCCTCGGGGTGAGCCCGGCCAAGTACAAGTACGGTGCCGTCCTGGTCTCCGGGGTGCTGTGCGGACTCGCCGGGGCCCAACTCGCCCTGGGGAACGTCACCTTGTTCTCCGAGAACATGACGGCGGGCCGGGGCTGGATCGCCGTCGTCGCGGTCATGCTGGGACGTGCCGCCCCGCTCGGGGTGCTGCTCGCCGCGCTGCTGTTCGGCCTCGCCGAGGCGGCCGGCTTCCGCCTCCAGGGCGTGGGCCTGCCGCAGCAGGCGACCGACGCGGCGCCGTACGTCGTCACGCTCGCCGCCCTGTTCCTCTCGACGGCCCGCCGCCGTCGCCGCCGTACCTCTACCTCCGGAGTCGCCGCATGACGCAGGATCTGCTGCCCATCACCCGCATACCGCGCACGGGGCTTCCGGCGCACGCGCTCGTGGTCGGGGATCCGGCCCGGGCGGCGGCCGTGGCCGCGCTGCTGGACGGCGCCGAGGAGGTGTCGTACCACCGCGAGTACCGGGTGTTCAGCGGCAGCTGGAAGGGCCTGCCGGTGGTCGTCGCCTCGCACGGGGTGGGGGCGCCGGGCGCGATCCTGCTGTTCCAGGAGCTGGCCGACGCCGGCGTGCGGGCCTTCCTGCGGTTCGGTACGGCGGGTGCGATGAGGCCGGGGATCGCCGACGGCGACCTCGTCATCGCCGAGGCGGCCGTACGGGACGACGGGGTCACCCACCAGCTGCTGCCGCCGGAGTATCCGGCGTACTCCTCGCCCGAGGCGGTGTTCGCGCTCCAGCGGGCCGCGCGGGAGGCGGGTGCCCCGCACCACCGGGGGATCGTGTGGACGCGGGCGGCCTTCCAGCCGGGGCTGATCCCGCTGTTCTCGTACGAGGGTGCCGGGCTCGCCGCCATCGAGATGGAGCTGTCCGCGCTGCTGGTCACGGCCTCGCTGCGCGGGCTCGTCGCGGGCGGGGTGGTCGTCGTGGACGGGGCCAACGCCGACGAACTGGTCGACGCGGAGGCGACCGGTGGCTACAACCCGCACCGGGAGGTCGTCGCGGCGGGCGTCGAGCGGGGTGCGGTGGTGTCCCTGGAGGCACTGCGGCTGCTGGCCGAGGGGACCTGGGCGTGAACATCGACCTGCTGGTCCACGGCGGTGACGTCCTGACCGTGGACGACGCCGGAACCGTCGTACGGGACGGGGCGGTCGCCGTACATGGAGGGGAGATCGTCGCCGTCGGACCCGCCGAGGAGCTGGGTACGAGGTTCACGGCGAACGAGTCCATCGACGCCGCGGGCTGTCTCGTCCTGCCCGGCCTCGTCAACACCCACACCCACCTCGCGATGACCCTGCTGCGCGGCCGCGCCGACGACGTCACGCTGCAGGGCTTCCTGGAACGGGTGCTCAGGTGGGAGGCCGAACTGCTGTCGCCGGAGAACGTGACGGCGGCCGTACGGCTGGCCGTCGCCGAGAGCGTCCGGGCCGGGGTGACCTCGGCGCTGGACATGTACTGGTTCCACGAGGCGGCCGAGCGGACCGCCCGGGAGGCGGGCTGGCGGCTGCACACCGGGCCGACCTTCATGGACGTACCGGAACCGGCCGACGGCATCGCGTACGAGGACCGGCTCGCGTGGGCGCGACGGGACCTGGAGGCGCGCGGACCGGCCCGGCCCGGCCACCGTCCGGTGCTCTTCGCGCACTCCGCCTACACCCTCTCCCCCGGCCAGCTCACCGAAGCCTTCGCCCTGGCCAGGGAGTTCGGCGCGCTGATCCACATCCACGCCGCGGAGAACGCCACCGAGGTCGCCACCGTCGAGGTGCGGTACGGCAAGCGGCCCGTGGAACTCCTCGACTCGCTCGGGCTGCTCGGACCCGATGTGCTGCTCGCGCACGCCGTCGACCTGACGGGACCGGAGATCGCCGCGCTGGCCCGTACCGGTACGGCGGTCGCCCACTGCCCGGTCTCGAACCTGAAGCTGGGCTGCGGGATCGCCCCGGTGCCCCGGCTGCTGAGCGCGGGCGTGACCGTGGGGCTGGGCACGGACGGGGCGGTCAGCTCCAACACGCTGGACGTGCTGGGCGCGGTGCGGCAGGCGGCGCTGGTGCACAAGGCGGGCGGCGACCCGACGGCGGTCGGCGCCGAGCAGGCCGTACGGATGGCGACGCTGGAGGGTGCGCGGGCGCTGGGCCTCGGGGAGCACCTGGGCTCGCTGGAGGCGGGCAAGCGGGCCGACCTGATCGTGCTCGACCTGGACGCGCCGCATCTGCGGCCGGCGCACGACCCCTGGTCGACGCTCGCCTACGCCGCGCACGCGGCGGACGTACGGGACACGGTGGTCGACGGCCGGGTGCTGATGCGGGACCGGCGGCTGACCACGCTGGACGAGCGGGCGGTGCTGGACGCGTTCGCGCTCTCACCCGAACAGCCGCAGGTGGTGCCCGCATAATGTGCTGAGACATCCGATGTCTCGGCACATCAGGCGGGCGACAGGGAGGCCGGTCATGGCAGTCACCGACGAGGCGATCGAGAAGATCAAGGACATGATCGTCTCCGGTGCCCTGCGCCCGGGCGACCGGCTGCCCAAGGAGAGCGAACTCGCCGCCGACCTCGGCCTGTCCCGCAACTCCCTGCGGGAGGCCGTACGGGCCCTGTCGCTGATCCGGATCCTGGACGTGCGGCAGGGCGACGGCACCTATGTCACCAGCCTCGATCCGCAGTTGCTGCTGGAGGCGATGAGCTTCGTCGTGGACTTCCACCGCGACGACACGGTGCTGGAGTTCCTTGCGGTGCGCCGGATCCTGGAGCCGGCCGCGACGGCGATGGCGGCCTCGCGGATCAGCGAGCAGCAACTGGACGCGCTGTCGGCCCAGTTGGACGCGCTCGGCGCCGAGCCCTCGGTGGAGGAACTGGTCGCCTGCGACCTGGAGTTCCACCGGGGCATCGTGCAGAGCGCGGGCAACTCGGTGCTGTGCTCGCTGCTGGACGGTCTGTCAGGGCCCACCACCCGGGCCCGGATCTGGCGGGGGCTCACCCAGGAGGACGCGGTCAGCCGCACCCTGCGCGAGCACCGGGCGATCCTCGCCGCGCTGCGCGACCGGGACGCGGAGGCGGCCCGTTCCTGGGCGACCGTGCACATCGCGAGCGTGGAGCAGTGGCTTCGCAGCACGCTGTGAACCGCCTGTGCAGGGCGGGCCGGGCTCCCTTCCGGCAGGGGGGTGTTCCGAGGTGGCGAACGGGGCAGTGATCCGTGCATCCCCCGGCCCAGGGGGCTGCGGACGCCCCCGCCGGACGCCGTAAGGTGGGGACGTCAGGCGAGGGCACGTCGGAAGGAGGCACTGGGTGATCGAGCTGGAGGGGGTTCCCGAGCTGATCGACCCAGTCATGGTGGCCGCGTTCGAGGGCTGGAACGATGCCGGCGACGCCGCCTCCACGGCGGTCGCGCATCTGGAACGCGAGTGGAAGGGCGAGGTGTTCGCGGCGCTGGACGCCGAGGACTACTACGACTTCCAGGTGAACCGCCCCACGGTGTTCATGGACGGCGGAGTGCGCAAGATCACGTGGCCGACGACAAGGTTGTCGGTGGTCCGGGTCGGCGGCGAGAAGCCGCGCGACCTGGTGCTGGTCCGCGGCATCGAACCGTCCATGCGCTGGCGCTCGTTCTGCAACGAGCTGCTCGGCTTCGCGCACGAGCTGGGCGTGGAGCTGGTGGTCATCCTGGGCGCCCTGCTCGGTGACACCCCGCACACGCGTCCGGTCCCGGTCAGCGGGGTCACGTCCGACCCGGACCTGGCCCAGCGGATGGACCTGGAGGAGACCAAGTACGAGGGCCCGACGGGCATCGTCGGCGTCCTGCAGGAGGCGTGCACGCACGCGGGCGTCCCGGCGGTGTCGCTGTGGGCGGCCGTACCGCACTACGTCTCCCAGCCGCCCAACCCGAAGGCCACGCTGGCGCTGCTGAACCGTCTGGAGGACCTGCTCGACCTGCGCATCCCGCAGGGCGAGCTGCCCGAGGACGCGCGCGCGTGGCAGGTGGGCGTGGACCAGCTGGCGGCCGAGGACAGCGAGGTCGCCGAGTACGTCCAGACGCTGGAGGAGGCCCGGGACACCGCCGAGCTGCCGGAGGCGTCCGGCGAGGCGATCGCCCGGGAGTTCGAGCGGTATCTGCGGCGCCGGGACGTCAGCCCGCCGGGCGGGCACGCCACGGCGGACGGCGGGGACGCCTCGTACCTGCGGGACAGCCCCGGCGGCAAGGCCCGGCCGACCAGGCAGCCGCCGAAGCCGGGACCCTCCGGAAGCGCGGAAGGCTCGCCGGAAGGTTCTGCCGAGGGCTCCGCCGGAGGTCCCGCCGAGGGCTCCTCCGAGGGCGGCGACGAGGACACGTCGGAGGACTGAGCCCGTCGGAGGACCGAGGCGACGGATCGGGACAACGAGTCGAGACAACGAGTCGAGACAACGAGTCGAGACAACGAGTCGAGACAACGAGTCGAGACAACGAACGAGGGGCGGTTCCCTTGCCGGGAACCGCCCCTCTGCCGTACCTGCGGCTACAGGGCCACGCCGAGCAGCGCGTCCACCGCCCGGGTCACGAGACCCGGCGCACCGATGTCGGTGCCGCCGTCCGCCTCCTGGCGGGCGGCCCAGCGGTCCACGGCGGCGAGCGCCGCGGGGGCGTCCAGATCGTTCGCGAGGGCCTCGCGGATCTCTTCCACCAGCGCGTCGGCGGACGGACCGTCGGGCCGGGAGACGGCCGCGCGCCAGCGCCCGAGACGCTCGACGGCGTCCTGGAGCACCTGGTCGGTCCACTCCCAGTCGGAGCGGTAGTGGTGGGCGAGCAGGGACAGCCGGATGGCGGCCGGGTCGACGCCGTCCCGGCGCAGCCGCGAGACGAAGACGAGGTTGCCCTTGGACTTGGACATCTTCTCGCCGTGCAGGGCGACCATGCCGGCGTGCACGTACGCCTTGGCCATGGGGAACTCGCCGGTGAGCACCTGGGCGTGCGAGGCGCCCATCTCGTGGTGCGGGAAGGCCAGGTCGGAGCCGCCGCCCTGGACGTCGAAGCCCATGCCGAGGTGGTCGAGGGCGATGGCGACGCACTCGATGTGCCAGCCGGGGCGGCCGCGGCCGAGCGAACCGCCGTCCCAGCTGGGCTCGCCCTCGCGGGCCGCCATCCACAGCATCGGGTCGACGGGGTTCTTCTTGCCCGGGCGGTCCGGGTCTCCGCCGCGCTCGGCGGACAGCAGCCGCATCGCGGCCGCGTCGAGGTTCGAGACCTGGCCGAAGTGCGGGTCGGACTCGACGGAGAAGTAGATGTCGCCGTCCAGTTCGTAGGCCGCACCCAGGTCGCGCAGCCGCTCCACGAGCGGCACGATGCCGGGTATCGCCTCGACGGCGCCTATGTAGTGCTTCGGGGGGAGCATCCGCAGGGCGGTCATGTCCTCGCGGAAGAGGGCCGTCTCCTTCTCGGCGAGGGCGACCCAGTCGACGCCGTCCCGCTCCGCGCGCTCCAGCAGCGGATCGTCGACGTCGGTGACGTTCTGGACGTAGTGAACCTGCCGCTTGGTGTCGAGCCACACGCGCTGAACGAGGTCGAACGCGTTGTAGGTCGCCGCGTGACCCATGTGGGTCGCGTCGTACGGCGTGATGCCGCAGACGTAGATACGGGCGACGGGACCGGGGTCGAGGGTGACCGGACCGTCGGTCGCGGTGTCGTGGATCCTCAGGTCGCGGCCCTGACCAGGCAGGGCGGGGACCTCGGAAGCGGGCCAGGCATGCATGTACATGAGCCTAACCGCCCACGAGCTGCGGATACGAACGGGATCAAGCCGGATGACCGGTTAGGCGTTCTTGTACATCGGTGGCGGATGTGCTTACACCGGTGGCCAGGGGATCGCCGGCCACTCCCCGCTCGGCTCCGGGTGCCGGCCGGAGGTGAGCAACGCCTCGACACGCGCGCGCGTGGCGTCGATTTCGGCCGTCGTGAGGAGTCCGGCCAGCCGCACGGACAGCTCCCCGCCGTCGGAAAGGGTCTTCTTCAGCCTTTTGAGCACCTCGACGGCGTCCGGGGTGAGCGGCTCACCGGCCCAGCCCCACAGCAGCGTGCGCAGCTTGTTCTCGACGTTGAAGGCGACCCCGTGATCGATGCCGTAGAGCCGGCCGTCCGCGGTGGGCAGCAGATGGCCGCCCTTGCGGTCGGCGTTGTTGATCACCGCGTCCAGGACGGCGAGGCGGCGCAGCCGCTCGTCGTCGGCGTGCACCAGCAGCGCGGTACGGCCCTCGCCTACCTCGGCGAACCCGATCGCCTTCCAGCCGGGTTCGGGCTCCTCGGCGTCGACCAGGGCGAGCAGCTCGGCCTCGGCGTTCACGTCGATCCACAGCTGGCACATGCCCTCGCCGTAGGGGCCGTCGCGCAGCACGGTCGGCGGGACGAGCCCCCAGCCGGTGGCCTCGGAGACCTCGTAGGCGGCCACCTCGCGGCCGGCCAGGGTGCCGTCGGGGAAGTCCCACAGCGGGCGCT
This sequence comes from Streptomyces sp. Ag109_G2-15, assembly GCF_900215565.1. NCBI lineage: Bacteria > Bacillati > Actinomycetota > Actinomycetes > Kitasatosporales > Streptomycetaceae > Streptomyces > Streptomyces sp. Ag109_G2-15. Next base: position 5,822,618 of record NZ_OCNI01000001.1, on the reverse strand, counting down.
CGCCGGCGACCGGCTTGTACACGCACGATGCTTCCTGCCCGTCGTTCGCGACCGTGCAGAACAGCGCCGCGTTGGACGCGTCACGGATGCGGCCGCGCACCTTCAGCTCACCGATGGTGAGCAGTTCGGCAGCGGTCACGCTCCGCGGCGGTATCCGTTCTGGCGCGGACATACGTGTCCTTCCGGATCGAGCGGGAGGCTGCACAGCGGGCACGGCGGCCGCCCGGCGTTGACGACGTCCAGGGCGCGCTTGGCGAAGGCCCTGGCCTGCGCGCCGGTCAGCCGGACCCGCAGCATCGGGGGCCCGTTCTCCTCGTCCTGGAGCAGCCGCTCCTCGGCCTCGGCGAGGTCCTCCTCGGTGTCGGCGTCCAGCTCCACGAGAGCCTGCGCCTCCACGATCATGCGCTGTTCCTCGCCGTCCCAGGCCAGAGCCATGGTGCCGACCCGGAACTCCTCCTCGATGGGGGTGTCCAGCGGGCCGGTGTCGGCGATCTCCGTGGGCGCCACGGCGGGGACGGCGGCGCTGCCGCCACTGCGCCGTACGACCTCGTCCAGCAGTTCGTCCATGCGTTCGGCGAGCGCGGCGACCTGGGTCTTCTCCAGAGCCACGCTGGTCACCCGGGAGCCTGCGATGGCCTGGAGGAAGAACGTACGGCGTCCGGGCAGCCCGACCGTGCCGGCCACGAAGCGGTCCGGCGGATCGTAGAGGAACACCTGACGGGACACGTCCTGTCTCCATTGGATTCGAGAGTTGGTGCGGTGCGGGCGGTGCGTGAAGGCGACTGTGCGGACCGCTTCACCCTACTGCTCCCGACGATCACGGTGCGCCCGCACCGCCTCCGACCGGTGCGTCTTCCCCCGGAGGTTCCTCGCGCGGGGCAAGGGAGGCGAAATCGCCGGTGTCGCCGAGACGAACGAGAAACGGCCTGAGGCGGGTGTAGCGGATCGCGGTGACGGAGCACGGCTCCACGGAGATCCGCTGGAACAGGTCGAGATGCAGTCCGAGGGCGTCCGCGACCAGTGACTTGATGATGTCGCCGTGCGAGCACATCAGGTAGACGGCGTCGGCCCCGTGGTCGCGCTCCACGCGCGCGTTCCACTCGCGTACGGCCTCGGCGGCGCGGGTCTGCATGGCCCGCATCGACTCGCCGCCGGGGAAGGCCGCGGCCGAGGGGTGCGCCTGGACGACCTCCATCAGCGGTTCGTCCTTCAGCTCGGCGAGCTTGCGGCCGGACCAGTCGCCGTAGTGGCACTCACCGATCCGTTCGTCGGTGTGGGCGCGCAGCCCGGGCCGGGCTTCCAGCAGCGGTCGTACGGTCTCCTGACAGCGCTCCAGGGGGCTGATGACGACCTCGGAGATCGGCAGCCCGTCGAGGCGGCCGGGCAGCGCGGCGGCCTGCGCGGCCCCCCGCTCGTCCAGGGTGACGCCTGGCGTCCATCCGGCGAGCACGCCCGAGGTGTTGGCGGTGGACCGTCCGTGCCTGACGAGGATCAACGTGGGCATGCGGCCCAGGGTAAGCGCTTCTCGACATGCGGCGGCGGGCGGGCGAAGGGAGAATGCGCTCCGTGATCGTGGACTGCGCCGTGTACCGGGACGGGCACCGTACCGAGGGCCCGGAGGACCTGTCCGACGCCCTGGAGGAGGCACGGGCGGCGGGCGGGTTCGTGTGGATCGGGTTGTACGAGCCGTCGGAGCGGGAGTTCGACCTGGTCACCGAGGAGTTCAGGCTGCATCCACTGGCGGTCGAGGACGCCCTCAAGGCCCACCAGCGGCCCAAGCTGGACGTGTACGACGACTCGCTGTTCATGGTCCTCAAGCCGGTGATGTACGAGCCCGAGAGCGACACCGTCACGGCCGGCGAGGTCATGGTCTTCATCGGCGACGGCTTCGTGGTGACCGTCCGGCACGGCGAGGTCCAGCCGCTGGCCGCCGTACGGCACCGGCTGGAGGAGGACCCGGAGATGCTGGCCAAGGGCCCCACCGCGGTGCTGTACGCGATCTCCGACGCCACCGTCGACCACTACCTGGACGTGGCGACGGAGCTGCAGACGGACCTGGAGGAGCTGGAGGCCGAGGTGTTCCAGCCGGAGCGCGGCGGCACTCGCCACACCGCGTCCCGGATCTACAACTTCAAGCGCCAGATCCTGGAGTTCCGCCGGGCCACCGTGCCCCTGACGGTGCCGCTGACCCGGCTGGGCGGTACCGGCGCGCTCGGCGTCGGGGTGCCCTTCGTGCACGAGAAGGCGCGGCCCTTCTTCCGTGACGTGTACGACCACCTCGCGCGCGTGAACGAGTCCGTGGAGGGCCTGGACCGGCTGGTGTCGGACATCCTGTCGGCGCATCTGGCGCAGATGAGCGTGCGGCAGAACGACGACATGCGGAAGATCTCCGCGTGGGCGGCGATGGCGGCGGTTCCCACGATGATCGCAGGGGTCTACGGCATGAACTTCGACCACATGCCCGAGCTGCACTGGCTGTGGTCCTATCCGGCGGTGATCGTGCTGATGGGTGCCCTGGAGGTGCTGCTGTACCGCACGTTCAAGGACCGCGGCTGGCTGTGAGCGCGGCTCAGGCGAACTCCCGGGCGGGGGTGGCGGGCCCGCCGAGGGCGTTGCGGCGCTCGGGCATGCGCAGGGTCACCATGCGGTGCCAGCCGGCCAGGCGCTCGTAGGCGTACACGGCGTGGATACCGGCCGCGAGCGCCGCCGACCTGGCCCGCGGCCAGTCGAGGATGCGGCCCATGTGGGCCGTCACGGCGAGGCTGACGTCCCGGTAGACGCGGATCTCGGCGAGCGCGCACGCGCGCAGGGTGCGCTGGATGAGCCGGCCGTGCCCGGCGGCGGCGAAGCGGAGCAGTTCCTCGTGGGTGTAGGCGAGGTGGTTGTCCTCGTCGCCCGAGATCATCCGTACGGCCCTGCCGACCTCGGGATGGTCGCCGAAGTACGTACGGAGTATCACCATCTGCTCGGCGGCGCGCTGTTCGGTGACCCGGCTGTGCGAGAGGTAGACGATGACGTCTCGCACGGTGAGCGGCTCGTCCCGCTTGAGCTTCTCGTGGGCGAGACCGATGCCCTCGCGCTCCAGGAGCATCGTGTAGTCGGTCTCGGGCGGGACCGGGACCGGGGTGAGGCCGCGCTTCCTCAGCAGGGCGTTGAAGATGCGCCCGTGCTTGTCCTCGTCGGCTCCGTGCCGGGCGATCTTGGGGGCCATCGCCCGTTCGCTCTGCGGTACCAGCGCGGCGATCCGGCCGTTCTCCCAGCCGCCCTGGGACTCTCCGCTGGCGGCGATGGAGCAGAAGAGCCGGAAGGACTCGTCGTCGTCGAGGATCTCCTGGAACAGACTCTTGGCCGAAAGCATGGCAGACACCTCTCTGCACGATTCCGCGCTGCACGATCCGCAGGTTTCCGCAAAGAACGAGTCAAATGCGGACAGAGGGGAGCCGCAACAGCAGTGCGGGCCGACTCGGCCGAAAGGTGGAGCGCCGGGGTCGTAACCGCGCGGCGCCCGGCGCGTTGTTCCCCGTGACGGCCGTGGCGGGGAAGACCCCCGAGCCCCCACCACGGCCGCTGAAAACTCCCGCCGGGAACTCCCCTGTCAGGCGAGCCCGGCGCGTTCCATGGCCTCGGTGCCGGCCCGCAGGGAGGCGATCCGCTCGTCCAGCGTGAAGCCGGCGGGGGCGAGGGTGAGGGTGGTGACCCCGGCGGCGGCGTAGGCCTTCATGCGGTCGGCGATGCGCTCCACCGAGCCGAGCAGCGTGGTCTTGTCGATGAGGTCCTGCGGGATCGCGGCCGCGGCCCCCTCCTTGTCGCCGGACAGGTACTTGTCCTGGATCTCGGCGGCCTCCTTCTCGTACCCCATGCGCTGGGCGAGCTGGTTGTAGAAGTTCTGCTTGCGGCTGCCCATGCCGCCCACGTACAGCGCCGTGTAGGGGCGGAAGGTGTCGGCCAGCCGGGGCACGTCCTTGTCGTCGCCGACGGCGAGCGGCAGCGTCGGGCAGATGTCGAACCCGTCGAGGGTCTTGCCGGCCTTCTCCCGGCCCGCCCGCAGGTACTTGATGGCGGTGTCCTCGAGGTGCTCGGCCGAGGGGAAGATCAGCAGCGCGCCGTCGGCGATCTCACCGGTCTGCTCCAGGTTCTTGGGGCCGATGGCGGCGATGTACAGCGGGATGTGCTCGCGCTCCGGGTGCACGGTCAGCTTGATCGGCTTGCCCGGTCCGCCGGGCAGCGGCAGCGTCCAGTGCTCGCCCTCGTACGACAGGCGCTCGCGGGTCATCGCCTTGCGCACGATCTCCACGTACTCGCGCGTGCGCGCCAGCGGCTTGTCGAACTTGACGCCGTACCAGCCCTCGGAGACCTGAGGCCCGGAGACGCCGAGGCCGAGCCGGAAGCGGCCCTTGGACAGCGAGTCCAGCGTCGCCGCGGTCATCGCCGTCATCGCCGGCTGCCGGGCCGGGATCTGGAAGATGGCCGAGCCGACGTCGATGCGCTCGGTCTGCGCGGCGACCCAGCTGAGCACCGTGGCCGCGTCGGAGCCGTACGCCTCGGCGGCCCAGCACACGGAGTAGCCCAGCCGCTCGGCCTCCTGCGCCACGGCCAGATTGTCCGCGTCCATCCCGGCACCCCAGTAGCCGAGGTTGATCCCGAGCTGCATGGCCGATTCCCCTTACCCATGAGTAACGTCCCTTGGCGGAGACCTTAGCGCGGGGGCGGGGCAAAGGGGCAGGGCATGCCGGGGATCGGCGGCCGGAAGCCCGGTCCCCCGCTGTGAAGATGCGCGGTCCCTCCCTGTGAATCGGAGTTATCCACAGGCAACCCACGGCACCAGTTCTGGCCAGTAATCTCGCGCACATGGAGCAGAGGCATCTCGGCCGCACAGGCCTGCGCGTGTCCCGGATCGGACTCGGCACCCTCACCTGGGGCCGGGACACCGACGAGCACGACGCCGCGGACATGCTGAAGGCGTTCTGGGAGGCCGGCGGAACCCTCGTCGACACCGCGGACGTGTACGGCGACGGTGAGGCGGAGTATCTGCTCGGGCAGCTCATAGACGGCCTGGTGCCGCGCCGGGACCTGGTGATCTCGACGAAGGCGGGCAGCGTCCCCGACCCCGACCGCCGCTTCGACGGCTCCCGCGGCCATCTGCTCGCCGCTCTGGACGCCTCGCTGGCCCGGCTCGGCACGGACCACGTCGACGTCTGGCACATCCACGCCTTCGACCCCGACACCCCGCTGGAGGAGACGCTCCAGGCCCTCGACCTGGCGGTGAGCAGCGGCCGCGCCCGGTACGCCGGCGTCTCCAACTTCTGCGGCTGGCAGCTCGCCAAGGCGGCCACCTGGCAGCTCGCCGCACCGGGCACCCGCACCCGGCTGGCCAGCACACAGCTGGAGTACTCGCTGCTCCAGCGCGGCGTCGAGCGGGAGGTGCTGCCCGCCGCGCTCGACCTGGGCGTCGGTCTGCTGCCCTCCTCCCCGCTGGGCCGCGGCGTGCTGACCGGCAAGTACCGGCACACCACTCCCCCGGACTCACGCGCCGCCTCCGAGCACCTGGCGCCGTTCGTCGCGCCGTACCTCGACGACACCGCGACGCGCATCGTGGACGCGGTGCAGACGGCCGCCGACGGGCTCGCGGTCACCCCGCTCCAGGTGGCCCTCGCCTGGGTCCGGGACCGGCCCGGAGTGGCCGCCCCGATCGTCGGCGCGCGCAACGCGCAGCAGCTCACGGCGGCATTGTCAGTGGAGGCCCTTAGTCTTCCTGACGAGATCTGCCGGGCGCTCGACGATGTGTCGGCACCCCTGCACCGCTATCCCGATCACGACTGGAGCACGCTGTGAGCACGGAGCCGGAGACCACGGAGGACACCGGGCCGGGGACCCCGGAGGGCCTGGAGACCCCGGAGGCCCCGGAGGCCCTGGGTCAGGAGACGGCGCCCGAGGACAGCGGTGGGGGCCGTGGCGCGGGGGTGGAGAACGCGGAGGTTTCCGGGGACGCGGGCGACGGGGCGGTGGAGAGCGGCGGCGCCGCCGGCGACGGCGGTGCTGCAGCAGCCGAGGGTGAGGGCGCGTCCCAGCTGTCCGAGGCCGAGGCCGAGCTGGCCGCCCAGCGGGTCGAGCGGGAGCGGATCGAGCGGCGCAAGGCCGAGAAGAGGGGGACCGTCGAGAGCGGCGCCAAGCTGAGCGGCAAGGCGGCCGACCTGCTCGCCGCGATCCGCGCGGTGGAGAGCGGCGAGAAGCCGGTCGCCACGGTCTTCGCCGAGCCCGAGCCGGCCCCGCGCCGCCCCGTCCCGGAGCCCGTCCGCCGGCCGCAGCCCGCCCCGGCCGCCCTCGCACCCGGCGCCCCCGCCGCCGAGGCCGTCGAGGCCGTCCGTCGTGTGCTGGGCGAGGGCGGCGCCCCCGAGGCCCTCGCGCCCCAGGTGGCGGCGGCCCTCGGTGAGGGCGCCGACACCACGCTCCGGGAGGACCCCTGGCAGCTGCTGCGGATCGGCGGCGTACGGCCGGAGCAGGCCGACGGGTTCGCGCGGGCGCTGCTCGGCGCGGCCTGCGCCCCCGACGACGAGCGGCGGGTCCGCGCGGTGACGGTCTGGCTGCTGGAGCAGGCGGCGCTGGCCGGGCACACCGCCCTGGAACTGCCGGCGCTCACCGCGGCCCTGGCCCAGCGGGGCGTGCCCGACCCGGACGCGGCCGTGCAGGACACGATCGCCGAGGGCGAGGCGCTGGTCTTCCAGGACGCCCTGGAGGAGCCGGGTGCCCCGGCCCCGCAGGAGGAGGACGGCGAGGAGGGCGAGGAGGAGCGCCCGGTCCGTGTCCTCGCCGGCCTGGAGCGGTACGCGCTCGCCGAGGAGAGCCTCGCCGACGGCCTGGCCCGCCTGGTCAACTCGCTGTCCGAGGAAGCCGCGGAGAGGTGGGAGGCGGCCGCGGCCGGGGCGACCGGCGGTGCCGCCGAGCTGGCCCGCGCCGCCGCCGGGCACGGCCTGGTGCTGCACACCGGCGCGGAGGCGGCCCGCGCCGAACCGGCCGCCCTGCTCGGCGCCGCCCGCGCCGCCGGCCTGCGGGCGTTCGCCGTCTGCCACACCCCCGACGGCCGCCGTCGCCTCGCCGCGCTGGTGGGCGAGGAGCCGGAGGCGGCCGTAGGCACCATTGCCGGCCTGCTCTCCGGTGCCGAGGGCCCCGGCCGGGACGCGGACGGCGCCCTGGACCTCGATCTGCTGATCGTGCTGGACGCGCCCCAACTCGACGTGGAGAGCGCCGCGATGCTGGTCGAGTCGCTGCCCGACGGCGCCCGGCTGGTGCTGAGCGGCGACCCCGCGGTGCTGTGGTCGGCCGGACCCGGGCGGGTCTTCGCCGACCTGCTCGCGGCCCGCGCCTGCCCGCAGATCGCCTCCCGCACCCCCGACCCCGGCCCGCTCGGCGAGCTGGTCTCCGGCATCGGCGTCGGCGAGCTGCACCAGGTCGAGGCGCCCGGCAAGGAGATCGTCATCGTCCCGGTGCGGGACGCGGGCGAGGCCGTGCACCGGACCGTGCAGCTGGTCGCGGACTCGGTGCCGCGGGCCATCGGCGTGCCGCCCGAGCAGACCGTGGTGATCACCCCGGGCCACGGCGGAGCGGCGGGCACCCGGGCGCTCAACTCCGCCCTGAAGGAACGCCTCAACCCCGGCCCCGGCCGCTTCGGCGGCTTCGACCCCGGCGACCGGATCGCCTACTCCCCCACCCCGGGCCGTACGGTGCCGGGCCGGGTGGTGAACGCCGACGCCGACGGGCTGCACCTGGAGTGCGCGGGCGCCCCTGTCGTCGTACCGCGGGAGCGGGTGGAGCAGTGCGTACGGCACGGCTGGGCGCTGACCGCGCACCAGGCGGTGGGCGGCCGCTGGCCTGCGGCCGTGGTGGTGCTGCCCGGCGACGCCGCGCAGACGCTCAGCAGACCCTGGGTGTACACGGCGTTCGGCCGGGCGGAGCGGCATCTGTCGGTCGTGCACGGCGTGGAGCAGGCCCTGCCGAAGGCGGTGGCGGAGGTCCCGGCCAAGGCCCGCACGACGCGGCTGCAGACGCTGCTGCGCACCCAGGTCGCCTCAGTGGGCTGACCCTCTCCTTCTCTCGGTGGGGGGAGGTGCCGTACCGGCCTCGGGTCGCACGGCACCCCCGCCTCCTCACCTCACCGCTCGGCGTCCAGCGGCTCCAGGTCCTCGTCCTCGTCCCTGTCGAGTTCGAGGTCGTCCTCCTCGTCGATGTCGTCGGAGACGTCCTCGTCGAACACCGCGCTGACGTCGAACCGGCACACGACCCGCTGCGGGTCGACCTGCTCGAACGGTGCCTCCAGCCACTCCCCGGGCTCGGCCGGCTCGTCCGCCGCGGTGACCCAGAGCGTGGAGTCGCCCTCCTCCAGGCCGAACTCCTTGTGCCGGGAGGCGATCTCGTCCGGTTCGAACTCGCCGAACAGGACGCCCAGCGCCCCGTGGACCGTACCGGCGCCGTCCTCGCCCGCGCCGCCGCCGTCCTCGAACTCCACCGCCTCGACCCGCTGGGCCTGCGCCAGCAGCCGCTGGGGTTCCGCCACGGCGTAGTCGCGGCGGATCAGCACACTGATCGCGTTCGGTTCCTCGGGGCCCGCGTACGGCGGCAGCGAGTCTTCCGCACCGGGGATCTCGAAGGGCGTGACCTCGTCGTAGCGGTCGTAGAGCAGCTCGTCGTACACCTCGGCGGCCGCGGCCAGCTGGTTGAACGCCTCGTAGACGGCCGGGTCGTCCTCCCCCGACCTGCGTTCGACCGCCGCCAGGTGACGGTCGAGCGCGGTCTTGACCGCCTCGACGGCGGCGCGTACCTCGGCAGCGGTGGGCTGCGCAGCATCAGACATAGTGCAGACGCTATCCGTACCGGGCACCAGCCCGCACAATAGATGCGATGCCGGAATACGAATTTGTCGACGTGTACGTACCGCGCGGGGTGTCCCGCAAGGAGGCGACACGTCTGCTGACCGACCATGCCGAGTACGGACACTGGGAGTTGGACCGACTGAGCCTGCTGCGCGACGGCAGCCGCAGGGTGCGGTTGCGCCGGCGGATCATCCGCCAGGTGCGGGCCACGTGGTGAAGCGGGACGCATGAACGGAGCGGGCCCCGCCGTCCTGGCAGGGCCCGCTCCGTTGTCCGGCTGCCGCGCTACGCCGAGGCCCGGGCCTTGCGGTACAGCACCGCGCCCGCGAGCAGCGCGCCCGCGCCCACCGGCAGCGCGAGGCCCAGCGGCACGTCACTGCCGGTGTGGGCGAGCTGCGCGGTGCTCAGGTAGGTGCTGGAGCGTCCGCCCTGCTGCTTGACCTGGGACGAGCCGTGGGGAGTGTGGCTCCCCGTGGTGGGCGGCGTGCCCTGGTGGCCCGGAGTTCCCGGGTGCCCCGGCGTACCAGGGTGACCAGGCGTACCCGGGTGGCCCGGCTGACCGGGGTGACCGGGCTGGCCCGGGTGGCCAGGCTGTCCCGGGTGGCCAGGCTGACCGGGATGCCCCGGCTCGCCCGGGTGCCCCGGCTGTCCGGGCGGGTTGTCGTGCCCGCCGCCCGGCGGCTGGCTGTGGTGACCGCCGCCGTTGGCACAGTCGTTGCCCGTCGTGGCGTTGCCCGCCCCGACGACGTCCACGCTGTTGCCGCACACGTTCACCGGGACGTCGATCGGCACCTGGACGGTGTTGCCGGAGCCGACGCCGGGCGAGCCACTGCTGTGGCCGCCCGCGTGCGAGCCGCCGGAGCTGCCGGAGCCGCTCGAGTCGCCGTAACCCCCCGCGTCACTGCCACCGTGATTGGCGCATTTGTTGCCCACGGACGGGTTGAGGAGCCCGACGACGTTCACGGTGTTGCCGCAGACGTTCACCGGTGCGTGCACCGGCGCCTGCACCGTGTTGCCGGACAGTACGCCGGGCGAGCCGGTCGCGGAGCCGACCGCGCCCGAGTCGGCCTGGGCGTAGCCGCTCGCGGCGGCGATCACACCGGTGGCGGCCGCCATCGTCATCAGGCCCTTGCGGGTGCCCTGTCGCATTTCTGTATTCCCCCCTGCCTTCGTTCTCCGTACATTCCCGCGAAAAGGATTTCCGCGGTAAAAGACCGGTCGGCCGCGGAGCGCATGGCGCGCGCTCCGAGGCCGACGGCTCGTAGAAGACGCCCCTCAGAAAGTCGGCGTCAGTCGTTGATGCAGGTGTTGCCAAAGGCGGGGTTCAGGAGCCCGATCACGTTGATCGTGTTGCCGCACACGTTCACCGGGACGTGCACGGGCACCTGGACGACGTTGCCGGAAATGACGCCGGGCGAGTGCACGGCGGCACCCTGGGCACCCGAGTCGGCGACGGCCAGGCCCGCGCCGGCGAGAACCAGACCACCGGTGGCAGCCGCAGCAGCGACGACCTTCTTGATCATTATTCCTCCTTGTAGGCAATGCGATCCCAAGATGCGGGGATCACATCATCAGTAACGAGGAGGGAGTAATGGAGCTACGAGCTTATCGTCGCATTCACTCTTCTCAGTCGATCTCGTACGGGCGCCCGAATACCTGGGCCCAAGACTTCACGACGCGTCGATGAATCGGTCGAGCACGCGCACGCCGAACTTCAGCCCGTCGACCGGAACCCGCTCGTCCACGCCGTGGAACATGCCGGCGAAGTCCAGCTCCGGCGGCAGCTTGAGCGGCACGAAGCCGAAGCCGCGGATGCCGAGGTCGTCGAAGGACTTGGCGTCGGTCCCGGCGGAGAGCGTGAAGGGGATCGCCTTGGCGGTCGGGTCCTCTGCCAGCAGCGAGGACTGCATGGCCTCGACGAGCGCCCCGTCGAAGGTGGTCTCGATCGCCTTGTCGGCGTGCACGTCCTCGCGGCGGATGTTGGGCCCGAGCAGCCGGTCGAGGTCGGCGAGGAACTCCTCCTCGTGGCCCGGCAGGAACCGTCCGTCGATGTGTGCGGTGGCCTCGCCGGGGATGACGTTGACCTTGTAACCGGCGTTCAGCTGGGTGGGGTTGGCGGTGTTGGACAGGGACGCGCCGATCAGCTTCGCGATCCCGCCGAGCTTGGCCAGGGTGGCCTCCATGTCCTCCGGGTCCAGCTCGGTGCCGAGCGCGTCGCCGAGTTCGTCGAGAAAGGCCCGGGTGGTCTTGGTGACCCGCACCGGGAACTTGTGCCGGCCGACCCGGGCGACCGCCTCGGACAGCTCGGTGATGGCGTTGTCCCGGTGGATCATCGACCCGTGTCCGGCAGTGCCGGCCACGGTCAGCTTCATCCAGTGCATGCCCTTCTGGGCTGTCTCGATCAGGTACAGCCGCCGCTGCTCGTTCACCGTGAAGGAGAAGCCGCCCACCTCGCTGATCGCCTCGGTGACGCCCTCGAACAGGTCCGGGTGCTTGTCGACCAGGTGCCGGGCGCCGTACGTGCCGCCGGCCTCCTCGTCGGCGAGGAAGGCGAGCACGATGTCCCGCGGCGGGCGCCGCCCGCTGCGCAGCCGGTCGCGCACGACCGCGAGGGTCATGGCGTCCATGTCCTTCATGTCGACGGCCCCGCGCCCCCACACGCACCCGTCGGCGACCTCTCCGGAGAAGGGGTGGTGGGTCCAGTCGTCGGCGTTGGCCGGTACGACGTCCAGGTGGCCGTGGATGAGCAGCGCGGGCCGGGACGGGTCCTCGCCCTCGATCCGGGCCACGGTGGAGGCGCGTCCCGGGTGCGACTCGAAGATCTTCGGCTCCAGCCCGACCTCGGCGAGCTTCTCCGCGACGTATTCGGCGGCCTTGCGCTCGCCGGGGCCCGAGTGGTCGCCGTAGTTGCTGGTGTCGAACCGGATCAGCTCGCGGCAGAGGTCCACGACCTCGTCCTCGCCGGTGACGCCCTTGGCCGTGTCCGTCTCGCTCACGCTGCTTCCTCCCGCTGTCTGCTGGTGGTCCTCCTCATCCTCCCTCCGGCCCGGCCCCGGACCCAAGACCGGTCCCGGCCCGTCACACGCCGTTCACGCGGGATCGGAGGGCGGGACGGGGTGTGATCAGCCACCCCCGAAAGCCTGGTAATGTTTCCTTCGTCGCCACGGGGGAAGCCCCGCACGACAGACACCTTGTCCGGGTGGCGGAATGGCAGACGCGCTAGCTTGAGGTGCTAGTGCCCTTTATCGGGCGTGGGGGTTCAAGTCCCCCCTCGGACACCAGTGAGGGCCCCTGTTCATCAGGGGCCCTCTGCTTTTCCCGCCTTGGCGAGGCTCTGGCTGCGCGAACTGCCCCTGAATGTCCGCTCCTTGGCGGTGTGTGTGGGGCATGTCTCGTCCCGCGCGAAGATCCGCAGGTCAGCAACCTCGGGCCGGTGCTCCGCGCACCCCCGTACAGCCCTCCCGAGTGGCCCGACCAAGGGCCGGAGCCTAGCGTCGTACTAAGATTTCCGGTTTGTTACCGAGCTGGAGTCGGACAACCCCAGGCAGACCTGCGGGCCCGCCAGCGCCCCGGAGGCTTCCGGGATCGAGACGCGAGGACCGATGGCAGCCATAGACGAGAGCAGCGCTCTCGGCCTGCTCGACGAAGAGATCCGCACGCAGTTCGGCGACAGGGCACGCTTCTCCGCCGGGCCCGCCGCCTCGCCGCGCACGCTGGTCGACGTCTTCGACGCGTCCGTGCGGTCGTACCCGGACGAACTCGCGCTGGACGACGGCACCCACCGTCTCACCTACCGTGGGCTGGCCGTGGAGGTGGAGCGGCTGCGGCGGCGGCTCGCCGATGCGGGGGTCGGGCTCGGGGACCGGGTCGGGGTGCGGGTTCCGTCGGGGACCAATGAGCTGTACGTCGCGATTCTCGCCGTTCTCGCCGCCGGCGCCGCCTATGTCCCCGTCGACGCCGAGGACCCGGACGAGCGGGCCGAGTTGGTGTTCGGGGAGGCCGAGGTACGGGCCGTCATCGGGGCGGGACACCAGGTCACCGTCAATGGTGCCTCCGAGACCCCGGCCGCCCGGCCCGGTGTCGAGCACGACGCCTGGATCATCTTCACCTCCGGGTCCACCGGGAAGCCGAAGGGCGTTGCCGTCACGCACCGCAGCGCCGCCGCGTTCGTCGATGCCGAGGCCGCGTTGTTCCTGGCCGAGGAGCCGATCGGGCCCGGGGACCGGGTCATGGCGGGGCTGTCCGTGGCGTTCGACGCGTCCTGCGAGGAGATGTGGCTGGCCTGGCGGTACGGCGCCTGTCTGGTGCCCGTGCCTCGGTCGCAGGTCAGGAGCGGTGCCGATCTGGGGCCCTGGCTGGTCGAGCAGGAGATCACCGTCGTCTCGACCGTGCCCACGCTGGCCGCGCTGTGGGAGCCCGAGACCCTCAACGACGTGCGGCTGCTGATCTTCGGCGGTGAGGCCTGCCCGCCCGAGCTGGCGCAGCGGCTGGTCACGGAGGGGCGCGAGGTGTGGAACACCTACGGGCCGACCGAGGCGACCGTCGTGGCCTGTGCGGCGCTGATGACCGGTGAGGGGCCGGTGCGGATCGGGCTTCCGCTGAACGGGTGGGAGCTGGCCGTCGTCGACGAGGGCGGAGAGCCCGTTCCGATGGGCGCCGGCGGGCAGCTGGTGATCGGCGGGGTCGGGCTCGCGCGGTATCTCGATCCCGAGAAGGACGCGGAGAAGTACGCGCCGCTGGAGTCGCTGGGCTGGGAGCGGGCGTACCGCAGCGGTGACCTGGTCAAGGCCGAGCCCGAGGGACTGGTCTTCCTGGGGCGGGCCGACGAGCAGATCAAGCTCGGCGGGCGGCGGATCGAGCTGGGCGAGGTGGATGCCGCGCTGCAGGCGCTGCCCGGTGTGGCGGGAGCCGCCGCCGCGGTGCGCACCGCCCGCAGCGGCAACCAGCTCCTCGTCGGGTACGTCGTCACCCAGGACGGCTGGGACCACGCGGCCGCCGTCGAGAAGCTGCGCGCGGAGCTGCCGGCCGCGCTGGTGCCGCTGCTCGCGCCCGTCGCCGAGCTGCCGACCCGGACGTCCGGGAAGGTGGACCGGAACGCCCTGCCCTGGCCGCTGGAGGGCGTGGAGGCCCCCAAGGCCGACCTGTACGGCACCGAGGCCTGGCTCGCCGAGCAGTGGGCCGAGGTGCTGGGCATCCCGGTGACCGGCGCCTCCGACGACTTCTTCGCGATCGGCGGCGGCAGTCTGGCCGCCGCCCAGCTCACCACCCGGCTGCGCACCCGCTACCCGAGCGCCGCCGTCCTCGACATCTACCAGCAGCCCACGCTGCGCAAGCTGGCCCGGCGCCTGGAGGCCTCGGCGCAGGACGACGGCGCGCAGCGGACGATCGCGCCGGTGCCGGTGCGCGCGCAGGCCGTCCAGCTCCTGGTGCTCGTCCCGCTGGTCACGCTGCTCGGGCTGCGCTGGACGGTGGTCCTGGCCGCCGCCGGGAACCTGCTGCCCGGCTACGCCTGGCTGCCGACCGCCCCCTGGTGGCTGCTCGCGGCCGGTGCGCTGCTGTTCTTCAGCCCGCCCGGCCGGATCGCGCTCGCGGCGGGCGGGGCGCGGCTGCTGCTGCGCGGCCTTGCGCCCGGGCGGTACCCGCGGGGCGGGAGTGTGCATCTGCGGCTGTGGACCGCCGAGCGGCTGGCCGAGTTCAGCGGGGCCACTTCGCTGACCGGATCGTGGCTGGAGCGGTACGCGCGGGCGCTGGGCGCCAAGGTCGGGCCCGAGGTGGATCTGCACTCGCTGCCGCCGGTCACCGGCCTGCTGCGGCTGGGGCGCGGGGCCGCCGTGGAGTCCGAGGTGGACCTGCGCGGGTACTGGCTGGACGGTGACCGGCTGGAGGTCGGTCCGGTGAAGGTCGGCGCGCACGCCGTCGTCGGGACGCGCAGCATGCTGTTCCCGGGCGCGCGGGTCGGCAAGCGGGCCGAGGTGGCGCCCGGCTCGGCGGTCACGGGGCAGGTGCCCACCGGTCAGCGGTGGGCGGGCGCGCCCGCGGTCAAGCTCGGCAAGGCCAAGCGCAACTGGCCGAAGCAGCGGCCGCAGCGGGGCACGTACTGGCGGGTCATGTACGGCGTGACGGGCATGGCGCTCAGCGCCCTGCCGCTGCTCGCGGGCGTGGTCGCGCTGCTGGTCGCCCGGGTCTTCGTGACGCCCGGCAGCTCTCCGGCCCAGGCTCTGCGCGGGGCCGCGCTCGGGCTCGTCCCGGCCACGCTCGCCTACGGCCTGGCGTACGCGCTGCTGATCCTGGTCGCCGTACGGCTGCTCAGCCTGGGGCTGCGCGAGGGCACGCATCCGACGCACAGCCGGGTCGGCTGGCAGGCGTGGACCGTGACGCAGCTGATGGACCGGTCCCGGGAGACGCTGTTTCCGCTGTACGCCGGGCTGGTCACGCCGGTGTGGCTGCGGCTGCTGGGGATGCGTGTCGGGCGCGGTGCCGAGGTGTCGACCGTGCTCGCGCTGCCGAGCCTGACCACCGTCGGGGACGGGGCCTTCCTGGCGGACGACACGCTGACCGCGCCGTACGAGCTGGGTGGCGGCTGGGTGCGGATCGGGCACGCGGAGATCGGGCGGCGGGCCTTCCTCGGGAACTCGGGGATGACCGCGCCGGGGCGGAGCGTGCCGGACGGCGGTCTGGTCGGCGTGCTGTCGGCGACGCCGAAGAAGGCGAAGAAGGGCACCTCGTATCTGGGGCTGCCGCCGGTGAAGCTGCCGCGCAGCGCCGCCGGTGGGGACCAGAGCCGTACGTACGACCCGCCCGCCCGGCTGCTGTGGGCGCGCGGTCTGGTGGAGCTGTGCCGGATCGTGCCGGTCTTCTGCTCGGCGGCGCTGGCCGTGCTGACGGTGGCGGCGCTGTGTGCGCTGGGGCCGTGGGCGCCAATGCTGTCGGGGCTGGTGCTGCTCGCGGCCGGGGCCGCGGCCGCGCTCGCCTCCGTCGTGGCGAAGTGGCTGCTGGTGGGGCGGCACCGCGCCGCGGAGCATCCGCTGTGGAGTTCCTTCGTGTGGCGCAACGAGCTGGCGGACACGTTCGTCGAGGTGCTGGCGGTGCCGTGGCTGGCCGGGGCCGTGCCGGGCACGCCGGTGATGACGGCGTGGCTGCGCGGGCTCGGCGCCCGCATCGGCAAGGGCGTGTGGGTGGAGAGCTACTGGCTGCCGGAGGCCGACCTGGTGACCCTGGCGGACGCGGCCACTGTGAACCGCGGCTGCGTCCTGCAGACTCACCTCTTCCACGACCGGATCTTGCGGACGGATACTGTGGTCCTCCGTGAGGGCGCCACGCTGGGCCCTGGCGGGATCGTGCTGCCCGGCAGCACGATCGGGGCCCGTACGACCCTGGGTCCCGCGTCGCTCGTCATGGCCGCGGAGTCCGTCCCCGACGACACCCGCTGGCTGGGCAACCCGATCGAGGCGTGGCGTCCGTGAGCGCAGCCTTTTCGGGGCCGGTGGGCGGTCGACCGGCACGGAGTGGTGGCACAGCGCAGGGAGCGGACACAGCAGTGGCAGTTCAGCAGTCGGTCGGCCCGGACCCGTACTTCCCGGACAACGGTGACTCCCGCTACCGGGTGCACCGCTACGAGATCACGCTGGACTACCGCCCGGGCCCGAACCGGCTGGCGGGCACGGCCCGGATCAACGCGATCGCGGGACGGACGGCGCTCGCCGAGTTCCAGCTCAACCTGGCCGACTTCAAGATCGGCCGGGTGCGGGTGGACGGCCGGCAGCCGCACTACACGCACCGGGGCGGCAGGCTGCGCATCCGCCCGGCCAAGCCCGTGCGGGCGGGGGCCGCGTTCACGGTCGAGGTGCACTGGTCCGGCAACCCCAAGCCGGTGGCGACGCCCTGGGGCGGGATCGGCTGGGAGGAGCTGTCGGACGGGGCGCTGGTGGCGAGCCAGCCGATCGGGGCGCCGTCCTGGTACCCGTGCAACGACCGGCCGGCCGACAAGGCGTCGTACCTGATCTCGGTCACCACGCCGTCCGCGTACGCGGTGGTCGCGGGCGGGCGCCTGCTGACCCGTACGACGAAGGCCTCGACGACCACCTGGGTGTACGAGCAGGCCGCGCCCACGTCCAGCTATCTCGTCGGTCTGGCGATCGGCAAGTTCCAGACGGTGCTGCTGGGCGACCCGGGACCGGGCGGCATCCCGCAGCACGGGCACATCCCCGCGCATCTGCTGCCCGAGTTCTCCCGGGACTTCGCGCGGCAGCCCGCGATGATGGAGCTGTTCCAGGAGCTGTTCGGGCCGTACCCGTTCGACGAGTACGCGGTCGCGGTGACCGAGGAGGAACTCGATGTGCCCGTCGAGGCACAGGGGTTGTCGCTGTTCGGCTCCAACCACGTGGACGGCGCCCGGGGTTCGGAACGGCTGGTGGCGCACGAGCTGGCGCACCAGTGGTTCGGCAACTGCGTGTCCATCGCCGACTGGCGGCACATCTGGCTGAACGAGGGCTTCGCCAAGTATGCGGAGTGGCTGTGGTCCGAGCGCTCGGGCGGCCGCAGCGCCCAGCAACTGGCCGCCGCCGCACACCGGTTGCTGTCCACGCTGCCGCAGGACCTCCGGCTGGCCGACCCGGGCCGCAAGTCGATGTTCGACGACCGGCTCTACGAGCGGGGCGGCCTGACCCTGCACGCCGTGCGCTGCGCGCTGGGCGACGAAGCGTTCTTCCTCATGCTGCGCAGCTGGGTACGGCTGCACCGGAACGGGTCGGTGACGACATCGGTGTTCACCGCGCACGTGGCCCGGTTCGCGGAGGAGCCGCTGGACGGGCTGTTCAAGGCGTGGGTGTACGGGGCGGCGCTGCCGCCGCTGCCGACGCTGGGCTCGCGGGCGGCCGTCTAGTTCTCGAACTCCAGCAGCACCTTGCACGAGCGGCTCCGGTCGGCGGCCAGGGCGAAGGCCGCCTCGGCCTCCTGTACCGGGACCACCGCGCTGATCAGCCCGTCGAACTCGGCGCGGGCCGCGAGCAGGTGCAGTGCGTCGTCGAACTCGGTGTCGAAGCGGAAGGCGCCCCGCAGCTCGATCTCGCGGCTCACCAGCAGGTTCCCGGGGAAGGGGCTCGGCCCCGGCGGCAGCATCCCGAGCTGGACGACCACACCGCCGCGCCGCACCAGCCGCAGGCAGGTGTCCAGGCCGGCCGCCGCGCCGGACGCCTCCACGGCCACGTCCGCCTCGGCCGGCCGCCCGGTGTCGTCCGGGTCGTCGGCCCGTACGAGGGTGTCGGCCCTGGCGACGGCCGCGTAGGCGAGGGCCTCGGGCAGCAGGTCGGTCGCCGTCACCCGTGCCGCGCCGGCCGCCTTGGCCGCCGCGACCACCAGGCAGCCGATCGGCCCGGCCCCGGTCACCAGCACATGCCGGCCGGACACGTCCCCGGCCCGCCGCACCGCGTGCAGCGCCACCGCGAGCGGCTCGGCGAGCGCCGCCCGCCGCAGCCCGAGCCCGTCCGGCAGCTGCCTCAACTGCCCGGCCGGTACGGCCACTTGACCGGCGAACCCGCCCTGCACATGCGGGAAGCGGGCCGCGCTGCCGAGGTAGCGGGTGGCCCGGCACACGTTCGCCTGCCCGGCGCCGCACTCCGGGCAGCGCCCGCAGGGGGTCGCGGGGTGCACGGCGACCGCGGTACCCGGAGCCGGGCCGGTGGCTCCGGGGCCGTAGGAGACCACGGTGCCCACGACCTCGTGCCCGAGCACCATCGGCTCCCTGAGCCGGAAGTCGCCGACGCCGCCGTGCCGCCAGTAGTGCAGGTCGGAGCCGCACACACCGCCGTACCGGACGGCCACCAGGGCCTGGCCCGGCCGGGGTTCGGGGTCCGGCAGCTCCGCCACCCGCAGCTCCCCCGCGCCGTGGATCACACAACCCAGCATGTCCGCCGCCCCTTTCAGAGCACGCTCGTCATACCGCCGTCGACGTACAGGACCTGCCCGCTGACGAAGTCGGCGGCGGGCGAGGCGAGGAAGAGCACCCCGCCCACCAGGTCCTCGGTACGGCCCCAGCGGCCGGCCGGGGTGCGGCGACGCACCCAGGCGCTGAACTCCTCGTTCTCGACGAGGGGTCTGGTCAGCTCGGTCTCGATGTAGCCGGGTCCGAGCCCGTTGACCTGGACGCCGTACGGGCCCCAGTCGGCGCACATGCCCTTGGTGAGCATCTTCAGCGCGCCCTTGGTGGCGGCGTAGGGCGCGATGCCCGGCCGTGCCACCTCGCTCTGCAGCGAGCAGATGTTGATGATCTTGCCGTGGCCGCGTTCCGTCATCCGCCGGGCCGCCTCCCGGCCGACCAGGAACGCGCTGGTGAGGTTGGTGTCCAGGATCCGGTGCCAGTCCGTGTCCGTGAACTCCAGCAGCGGGGCGCGTAGTTGCATGCCCGCGTTGTTGACGAGGATGTCGAGCGGGCCCACCCGCTCCTCGACGTCCGCGATGCCGGCGGCCACTGACGGACCGTCGGTCACGTCGAATGCCGCCGTGTGCACCCGGTCGCCGGGCAGCGAGGCGGCCGCGTCGGCCAGCCGGTCCGGGTCGCGCCCATTGAGGACCACCGTGCAGCCGGCCTCCGCCAGGCCCCGGGCCAGCGCGAGTCCGATGCCACGACTGGAGCCGGTGACCAGGGCCGTACGGCCGCCGATGTCGAAGAGAGGGTGAGCCGTCATCGTCGTACCGCTCCTAGATCACCAGGGACAACAGCAGGACCAGACCGCCGGCGACCACCGAGATGATCGTCTCCATCACCGACCAGGTCTTGACGGTCTGCCCGACGCTCAGCCCGAAGTACTCCTTCACCAGCCAGAAGCCGGCGTCGTTGACATGGCTGAAGAAGAGCGAGCCGGCGCCGATGGCGAGGACCAGCAGGGCGGTGTGGGTGGTCGACATGTCGGCCGCGAGCGGCG
The DNA here is from genome assembly GCF_900215565.1 of Streptomyces sp. Ag109_G2-15. NCBI lineage: Bacteria > Bacillati > Actinomycetota > Actinomycetes > Kitasatosporales > Streptomycetaceae > Streptomyces > Streptomyces sp. Ag109_G2-15. Next base: position 5,802,835 of record NZ_OCNI01000001.1, on the reverse strand, counting down.
CGACCAGGCCGGCCGCAGAGATCGTCGCGACCGTCGCCGAGCCGGTGGCCAGCCGGATCGCCACCGCGATCAGCCAGGCCAGCAGCAGCGCCGGGATCGACCAGTCCTTGGAGATGTCCAGGATCATCTGGCCGACGCCGGAGTCGATCAGGGTCTGCTTGAAGCCGCCGCCCGCGCCGACGATCAGCAGGATGCCCGCGATGGGCATCAGGCCCTTGTCGACCGTCTGCTGGAGCCGCTCCTTGCCGAACCCGGCGGCCCGGCCCAGCGTGAAGAAGCCGACCAGCACGGCGGCGAGCAGCGCGATCAGCGGCGAGCCGATGATGTCGAAGACCCGCTGGTTCATGTTCGTGGGGTCGTCGACGACGATGTCCACCAGGGCCTTGGCCAGCATCAGCACCACCGGCAGCAGCATGGTGGCGAGCGTCGCGCCGAAGCCGGGCCGGCGCTCCAGTTCCTCGGAGGCGCGCTGCGGGAGCATGCGGTCGGGGGCCGGGACGTCCACCCAGCGGGCGGCGAACCGGGAGAAGACGGGGCCGGCGATGATCACCGTCGGTATGGCGACGAGGATGCCGAGCGCCAGGGTGACGCCCAGGTTGGCGCCGACCGCGTCGATCGCGACCAGCGGGCCGGGGTGCGGCGGGATCAGGCCGTGCATCACGGACAGACCGGCCAGCGCCGGGATGCCGATGCGCATCAGGGAGTAGTTGCCGCGCTTGGCGACCATCAGCACGACCGGGATCAGCAGCACGATGCCGACCTCGAAGAACAGCGGCAGGCCGACGACGGAGGCGATCAGCACCATCGCCCAGGGCATGGCGCGTCCGCCCGCCTTGGCGAGGATCGTGTCGACGATCTGGTCGGCTCCGCCGGAGTCGGCGAGGAGCTTGCCCAGGATCGCCCCGAGCGCGATCAGGACGCCCACGCCGGCCACGGTGGTGCCGAGCCCGGTGGTGAAGCTGACGATGGCCTTGTCGAGCGGTGCCCCGGCGACGGCCCCGAGGACCAGCGACCCGATGGTCAGCGCCAGGAAGGCATGGAGCTTGAACTTGGTGATGAGCAGGACGATGGTGGCGATGCCCACCAGGACGGCGATGCCGAGCTGGACGTGGCCGGCCGAGGTGATGGGCTGGACGGTGTCCGCTGCCAGCATCTCGACGCTGAGTCTGGTCACGGGGGTTCCCTTGCAGGTACGGGGGACGGGGGTGAGGTGCTACGCGGGGATGTCGGGAAGCGCGTCGAGTGCCTTCACGGCTCGATCGGTGATCTCCTGGGGGCCGCCGCTGACATCCACGGCGACTCCCCTCTCGTCCGGCTCCAGCGGCTGGAGCGTGGCGAACTGGGAGTCCAGCAGGGCGGTCGGCATGAAGTGACCCTGCCGGTGGGTCATCCGGTCCTCGATGAGCTTCCGGTCGCCCGTGAGGTGCACGAACACGATCCCGGGAGCCACGGACCGAAGCCGGTCGCGGTACGACCGCTTCAGCGCCGAGCTGCTGACCACCCCGCCGAGCCCGGCCCGCTCGTGCGCCCAGTGACCGATGGCCTCGAGCCACGGCCATCTGTCGGCGTCCTCCAGCGGGATCCCGGCCGACATCTTGTCGATGTTGGCCTGCGGGTGGAAGTCGTCACCCTCGGCGTACGGGACGCCCAGCCGGGCGGCGAGCAGAGGACCGATCGTGGTCTTGCCCGTCCCGGCGACGCCCATCACGACGACGACCTGGGGGGTGCGCATGACTGCCTCGCTGTCTTCCTCGACATCCGACGCCGACGTCCGGCGTCGCCACACTGAAACCCATTAGGTACGACGAATTCAAGAGTCTGTGACATATAAGTCTGACTTTTTGGCTCCGTGATCCACGCCGTACTCTGAGTGCATGAGCACACCGGGCCGGGGGCTGCACGGCCACGTACTGGACACCCTCGGTCCCGCGATCACTGCGGGCGAGTACCCTCCGGGCAGCGTTCTGCGCACCGACGAACTGGCCCAGCACTTCGAGGTGTCGCGATCCGTGATGCGCGAGGCGGTCCGGGTCCTGGAGTCCATGCATCTGGTCGAGTCCCGCCGCCGGGTGGGCGTCACGGTCCGCCCCAAGGCCGAGTGGAACGTCTACGACCCGCAGGTCATCCGCTGGCGCCTCGCGGGCGCCGACCGCCCGCACCAGCTGCGCTCCCTGACCGTGCTGCGCTCGGCGGTCGAGCCGGTGGCGGCGGGCCTGACCGCGAAGAACGCCACGGCCGAGCAGTGCGCCGAACTCACCGAGTGCGCGCTGGGGATGGTGGCCACCTCACGCGGCCACCGGCTGGAGGAGTACCTGGTCCACGACGTCGCCTTCCACCGGGTCATCCTCATGGCCTCGGGCAACGAGATGTTCGCCCGGCTCGGCGACGTCGTCGCGGAGGTGCTGGCCGGGCGCACCCATCACGAGGTGATGTTCGAGGACCCCGATCCGGCGGCCGTGACCCTGCACGTCCAGGTCGCGGAGGCGGTACGCGCGGGCGACGCGGCCCGCGCCGAACAGCTGACCAGGGAGATCACCATGGGCGCCCTCGAGGAGCTGGACATCCTGGCGCCCTAGACACGTCAGTCGCTTCAGTCGCTTCAGTCGAGGAAGTCCCCGTCGACGTACACCCACGCCCCGTCCACCCGCTCGAACCGGCTGCGCTCGTGCAGCGAGCCGCCGCGGTAGGAGGCGCGGAAGGTCACGGTGCCGGTGGTGTGGAAGGCCGACCCGTCGGTGCTGCCGAGGATCTCCAGCCCCGTCCACTTCATGCCCGGGTCCAGGTCCAGCCGCTCCGGCCGGGTGCCGGGATGCCACGTCCGCAGCAGATACCCGGCGTCCCCCTTGACGAACGCGCTGTACCGCGACCGCATCAGCGCCTCGGCGGTGGGCGCGGCGGCGGAACCCGAGTGGAAGCGGCCACAGCAGGCGTCGTAGGACTCGGGACGGCCGCAGGGGCAGGTGCGCGTGGTCATGGCCCACATTCTGCCCGTACCAGGGGAGGCGCCGACCGCCGCCGCGGTGCACAGTGGAAGAGGAGACGCGCCGGTGCGTCCCGTTGCCTCGCACGCAGTGAGGAGAGACGGACGATGACTCGACCCTTGAGCAACCGTCCTCCGTCCGTCAAGGAATGGCGGCTGAACCTGTACCTGTCCGAACACGACCCGGACACCACGGCCCGGATCATCCTGGACACCGGGGACAACGTCCTGGAGAGCCACGCGGAGGCCCGCAGGAACCCCTACGACACGGCGGTGCCCGATATCGGTGACGAACTCGCGGCCGGACGTGCGCTGATCGCCATGGGCCGTCTGCTGCTGCGCGCGGCCGCGGGCGACATGAAGGAGATGGGCGCGACCGAGACGGAGACTCCCGCTCCGCTCTGGCCGGCCCAGGGATGACGGAGCCCTGCCGTGCTCTTCACCGACCGGATCGAGGCGGGGCGCCGGCTGGGCCTGCGCCTCGAATACCTCAGGGGCCAGGACGTCGTGGTGCTCGGGCTGCCGCGCGGCGGGGTGCCGGTCGGCGCGGAGGTCGCCGAGGCGCTCGACGCGCCGCTGGACGTCTGCCTGGTGCGGAAGCTGGGCGTGCCCGACCAGCCCGAGCTGGGGATGGGCGCGATCGGCGAGGGCGACGTACGGGTGATCAACCAGGAGGTGCTGCGCGGCACCGGCGTCGGCCAGGCGGCCCTGGAGCGGGTCGAGCGGCACGAGCGCCAGGTGCTGGAGCAGCGGGCCGCCCGCTACCGGGGCGAACGCGCTCCCGTCAGCGTCGCCGGCCGGACCGTCGTGGTCGTCGACGACGGGGTGGCCACCGGCTCGACCGCGCGGGCGGCCTGCCGGATCGCCCGGGCCCGGGGTGCCGCGCGCATCGTGCTGGCGGTCCCCGTGGCACCGCGCGACTTCGCCCGGCGGCTCGGCGGGGACGCCGACGAACTGGTCTGCCTCGACACCCCGGACGACTTCTTCGCCATCGGCCAGTTCTACGGCGACTTCACCCAGACCGGCGACGACGAGGTCACGGCCTGTCTGCGGCAGGCCGCCAGGCGCCACGACCGGTTCGCCGGCACCGGCGCCGAGGACCGCGAGGTGGAGGTGGCGGCGGGTGCCGTACGGCTGCGCGGGCGGCTCACCCTGCCCGAGGGCGCGACCGGGGTCGTCGCCTTCGCCCACGGCAGCGGCAGCAGCCGGCACAGCCCGCGCAACCGGTTCGTGGCCGAGGGACTGAACGGGGCCGGTCTCGGCACCCTGCTGTTCGACCTGCTCACCGAGGACGAGGAGCGCGACCGGGCCAACGTGTTCGACATCGCGCTGCTGGCCGGGCGGCTGGCCGGTGCCACCGGCTGGCTGCGCGAGGAACCCGACGTCGAAGGGCTCGCCATCGGCTACTTCGGCGCCAGCACCGGCGCGGCCGCCGCCCTGTGGGCCGCCGCCGAACCGTCGGCCCGCCCCGCCGCGGTCGTCTCCCGCGGCGGCCGCCCCGACCTCGCCGGGCCGCGGCTGCCCGAGGTGACGGCGCCCACGCTGCTCATCGTGGGCGGCGCCGACATCCAGGTGCTCGGCCTCAACCGGGAGGCGCAGGCCCAACTGCGGTGCGAGAACCGGCTCGAGGTGGTCCCCGGCGCCACGCATCTGTTCGAGGAGTCCGGAACGCTGGAGCGGGTGACCGAGCTGGCCCGCGACTGGTTCACCGACCACATGGCACCCGCACACGTGTAGGTGGGGATCATGCCCGAGGGGCTCGTCACCCTGTTCCTCGCCGGTGACGTGATGCTCGGCCGGGGCGTCGACCAGATCCTCCCGCACCCCGGTGACCCCGCCCTGCGGGAGGGCTATGTGCACGACGCCCGCGACTATGTCGCCCTGGCGGAGGCGGCGAACGGTCCGGTACCGCGGCCGGTGGCTCCCTCCTGGCCCTGGGGCGAGGCGCTGCCGGTGCTGGAGCGTGCGGCGACCGACGTGCGGGTGATCAATCTGGAGACGGCCGTCACCCGGGACGGCGACTTCGCGCCGGGCAAGGGAGTCCACTACCGGATGCACCCGGCCAACCTGCCCTGTCTCGCCGTGGCACGCCCCGACGTCTGCGTTCTCGCCAACAACCATGTGCTCGACTTCGGGCCGCCGGGCCTCGCCGAGACGCTGGACTCGCTGGCGGCGGCCGGGCTGCGCAGCGCGGGTGCGGGCCGGGACGAGGCCGAGGCCTGGCGGCCGGCGACCGTGCCGCTGCGGTCGGGCGGACGGGTGCTGGTCTTCTCCTTCGGGATGCCGTCCAGCGGAATCCCGCACAGCTGGGCGGCCGGCGCCGAGCGGTCCGGGGTTGCCCTGGTCGCCGCCCCGACCGAGGGCGCCGCGGCCGAATTCGCCGACCGTCTGCGGCAGTCCGGCCGGCCGGACGACATCGTGGTCGCCTCCGTGCACTGGGGTTCCAACTGGGGGTACGGCGTCTCCCGTGCCGAGGTCCGTTTCGCGCACGCGCTCGTCGACGCGGGCGTGAGCGTGGTCCACGGCCACTCCTCGCACCACCCGCGTCCGCTGGAGGTGTACCGGGACCGGCTCGTCCTGTACGGCTGCGGTGACCTCGTCGACGACTACGAGGGCATCGGCGGCTACGAGCGCTACCGGGACGACCTGCGGCTGCTGTACCTGGCCTCGCTCGAACCCGGCACCGGCCGGCTGACCGGCCTGCGGATGGTGCCGCTCCAGGCGCGCCGGATGCGTCTGGAGCACGCGTCGGCCGAGGACACCGCGTGGCTGCGCGCCACTCTGGACCGGTGCAGCCGTGATCTCGGCACCCGGGTCGAGAACGCGGACGACGGCACGCTCACGGTGCGGGCCCTGCGGTGAGACCGGGGGGTCGAGTCCGCCCGGTGCGAGTCGGGTTCAGGCGCGCCCGCTCTTGCGCAGGAACTTGCGCAGGCGGGTCAGGGGCCAGGTGTTGATCACGTCCTCCTTGGTGAGCCAGCCGCGCTGTGCGGTGCCGACGCCGTAGCGCAGCTGGTCGAGGTGGAGGACGGAGTGGGCGTCGGTGTCGACGGCGAACTTCACCCCGAACCGCCTGGCCCGCAGGATGTCCTCGTCGCGCAGGTCCAGCCGGTCGGGCTGGGCGTTGACCTCCAGCGCGGTGCCGGTGCGGGCGCAGGCGGCGAACACCTCGTCCCAGTCGGCGTCGACACCCGGGCGCTTGCCGACGAGCCGGGTGGTCGGGTGGCCGATGACGTTGACGTACGGGTTCTCGCAGGCCCGCACGAGCCGCCGGGTCATCGCCTTCCGGTCCAGGTCGAAGTGGGAGTGCAGGGAGGCCACGCACAGGTCGAATCCGGCCAGGAAGTCGTCCGGCCAGTCCACGTCGCCGTCGGGGCCGATGTTCAGCTCCGTGCCGTGCAGCAGCCGCATCCTGCCCAAGGTGCCGTCCAGCGCCCGCAGTTGCTCCCGCTGGGCGAGGATCTTCTCGTCGGTCATGCGCTGCATGTACAGGTTGGGTGCGTGGTCGGTGACCGCGTAGTAGGCGTAGCCGCGTGCGGCGGCGGCCTCCAGCATCGTCTCCAGCGGTGCGAGGCCGTCGGTGAGGTCCGTGTGGGTGTGCAGGTCGCCGCGGATGTCCCGCTCGGTCAGCACCTCGGGCAGCTCGCCGTGCAGGGCGGCCTCGATCTCCCCGCGGTCCTCCCGCAGCGTCGGCGGGATCCAGGGCAGGCCGAGCCGGTCGTAGACCTCCTCCTCCGTGCGGGAGGCGAGCGACTCCCCGCTCTCGGCGTCGAACAGGCCGTACTCGGAGAGCTTGAGCCCCTGGTGGACGGCGATGGTGCGGGTGCGGATGTTGTGCCCCTTGGAGCCGGTGAAGTACTGCAGCCCGGCGCCCCACGACGTGGGCGGCAGCACCCGCAGGTCCACCTGGACGCCCTTGTGGGTGCGGATCGACGTCTTCTTCTCGCCGTGGGCGATCACCTCCGCGGTCGACGGCAGCGAGACGAGGGCGTCCATGAAGGGTGCCGACCGGTTCGCCGCGACGAGGATGTCGATGTCGCCGATGGTCTCCCGCATGCGCCGCAGCGATCCGGCGTAGGCACAGCGCTTGCAGCCGGTCACCGCGGACAGTTCGGCGACGATCTCCTCGGCGGTGTCGAGGGCCAGGTGGACCGGGATACGGTCGCCCGCCTGCCGCAGCAGCTGGATCCCGTGCAGGATGTTCTCCTGCGTCTTCTCGCCGAACCCCTTCAGATCGGCCAGCGCGTCCGCCTCGATGGCCTTGGCCAGCTCGTCCACCGAGGAGATGTGCAGGTCCTCGTAGAGCCGCAGGGCCTTCTTCGGGCCGAGCGTGGGGATCGTGATCAGCTCCCGTACCCCGGCGGGGATCTTCGCCCGGCGCTCCTCGACCACGGCCATGGTGCCGGTGCGCAGGTACTCGATCACCTTCTCGGCGATCGACCTGCCCACGTTCGGGATCTCCTTCAGGCCGTCGGCGTCCAGCTGGGAGATGTCCGCGGGATGGCCGCCGATGGCACGCGCGGCCTTCTCGTAGGCGCGCGCCTTGAAGGCGTCGCCTCCCGTGATCGCGATGAGGTCCGCGTACTCCTGCAGGAGCGCCTCGACCTCCTCATTGGGCCGGGCCACCCTTCAAGTCTAGGAAGACACCGTTCGTGCGGCGTCACGGACGCCACAACGGGTGTTCCCGCTTCGCCCACTCCCTGCTCACCGACCCGGTCCGCAGTCCCCGGCGCGCCTCCGGATCGCCCAGTGCCATGCCGATGTGGCCGGCCAGGACCACGCCGATGGTCAGGGCCAGCCAGTCGTGGACGAAGGTCGCCGAGGTGCGCCACATCAGCGGGGTGAGGTGGGTGAACCACATCATCAGGCCGGTGCCGAGCATGACCAGGGTGGCCCCGGCGATCCAGGCCGCGTAGACCTTCTGGCCGGCGTTGAACTTGCCCGCCGGGCGGGACGAGTGGCGCTTGTCGCGGACGAGGGCCGCGCGCAGCCACATGCGGTCGTGCGGGCCGAAGCGGTTGAGGAACCGCAGGTCGGCTCGGAAGGCCCGGGAGGCCAGGCCCAGCAGGACGGGGACGGGCAGGGCCAGCCCGGCGCACTCGTGGATGCGTACGACCAGTTCGCGGCGCCCGACCAGCACGGCCAGCTGCGGGATGTAGAGGCAGGCCGCGGTGACCACGCACACGCCCATCAGCGCGGCCGTGGTGCGGTGCACCCACCGCTCGGCGTGGGTGAAGCGGTGGACGCGGGCGCTCGGCGGGGCCGGGGTCTCAGCTCGTAGGCTCATCGGTCCGTCCGTTCGAGCGGCCGACCCAGGCGTCGACGTCGTAGCCGAGCTTCTCCCAGTAGCCGGGCCGGACCTCGTCGGTCACGGTGATCCCGGAGAGCCACTTGGCCGACTTGTAGAAGTACATGGGGGCGACGTAGAGGCGGACCGGGCCGCCGTGGTCGTGGCCGATGTCCTTGTCCTGCATACGCAGGGCGACCAGGACGTCCGGGCGGCGGGCCTGGTCGAGGGTGAGGCTCTCGGTGTAGGTGCCGTCGAAGCAGGTGAAGCGGATGGCCTTGCCGGTGGCCTGGACGCCCGCGGCGTCCAGCAGGTGGGAGAGCCTTACACCCTCGAAGGGGGTGCCCGGCACCCGCCAGCCGGTGACGCACTGGACGTCCTTGACCAGCCGGGTCTGCGGCAGGGCGCGCAGGTCGGCGAGGGTGTAGGTGTGCGGGTGGTCGACCAGGCCGTCTACGGTGAGCCGGTAGTCGGCGGGGCCCTTGTGCGGGACGGACGCGGCGACCGAGTAGTAGCGGAAGCCGCCGCCGTTGGGCAGCAGGCCGGTCAGGCCCGTGGGGTCCTTGCCGGAGATGCTGCCGAGGAAGCCCTCCAGGCCGCGTTGCAGCACCGGCGCGGCCGCGACGCCGAGGGCGCCCAGGCCGAGGGTGCCGAGGAAGACACGGCGGCCGATCGGCCTGCCCTCCGGTTCCTCGGTCGGTTCAGGTTTCACCTACTCATTCGAGCACTTCCGGCCTTTCCCGGGCCAGGGTGTACGGCGGCCGGTCAGACTTCCGTAATCACTTCTCACCCATGTCCCAGGAAACTACGTCTCAGGAAACGCCCGGCCGAGTGCGCGGCAGCGGGCGGTGCGGAAGGCCTGCCACGCGTCGCGGTGCGGGTAGGACCAGGGGGCCCGGGTGGCGTGGCGGCCGATGCGCTGGAAGAGGGCCGCCGCCTCGGCCGGGCGGCCGGCGCAGGACATGGCGAACGCCAGGTGGTTGAGGTCGGTGTGGCGGCGGGGGTGGTCGTCGTGCTCCCACTCCAGCCACCAGTCGAAGGCCGCGCGCAGGATCCGGCGGGCCCGGGGGCCGGACCAGTGCCCGGAGCCGACCGGGTCGGCGGGGGCCAGCCCGGTGGCGGCCAGGACCCGGTAGCGCTCGGCGTAGGCGACCACCGGCAGGACGGCCAGCGGGGAGTCGGCGGGGGCCTGGGCGGCGGCCAGCTCGGCGAGGTCGTACACCTCGTGGGACTCGGCCCGGCCGCCCTGGGGCCGCTCGGCGAGCCGGGCGACCAGCAGGTGGTGTCCGTGGTGGTGCTCGGGGTGGCGCGCCCGGAGTTCCGCGAACGCGCGCAGCACCTCGTTCTCCGGGCCCCGGGTGCGGGCCAGCCGGAGCAGGCCGAGCCAGGGGGTGGGGTCGGCGGGGGCGAGCGCGGCGGCGGTGCGGCATGCCTCGCGGGCCCGCTCGGCGTCGTCCTTGCCGCGCAGGGTGCGCCGGACCAGGGCGAGGGCGTGCAGGGTGGCGGCGTCGGCGGAGCCGGGCTCGGCGAGCAGCCAGTCGTGGGCCCAGGCGGCGGCGTACGGCTCCCCGGCGAGCACGGTGGCCCGGTGACCCCGCCGGTCCCAGTCGTCGCCGGTGTGCAGCAGCAGCGAGCGGGCGACCTGCCAGCGGCCCTGGGTCAACGCGGCCCGGGCGGCGAGGAGTTCGGCGTCGCCGAGCGCGTCGTCGAAGCCGGCTTCTAACGCGCTGGAGTCGTCCGGGGCGGTGTCGCCGGACTGGTCCGTGGGGGCCCGGCGAACGCCGAGCAGAGGCGGGAGTGGGGTCACCGCAGGACTTCCTGATTCTCGGGCTGCCATCGACCGATCACGCACAGCAAACCCCCAGCCAAGGTTTGCGTCAAGCGGAACCCGGGTGTTACTGCGTTCAACCAACGTACGAGGAGGGGTACTTGAGCCAGGTGTGGCGTACGCCATGGCGCCGGAGCCCCGCTCGGCGCAGCATCGTGACCCAGTCAACTGCCCGGTTCCGGGCACTCTCCGGGGCAATGCGGCCCCGGGAGCGCTACAGTCGGCCACTACGCGTCCGTGGTCCGGCCGGATGATCGAGGTACGCAGCGTGTCCGTTCTGGTTCTCCTTCTCGCCGTGAGTGCGGCCTGCTGCGTCGGCTTCGGGTTCGTGCTCCAGCAGAACGTCGCCCAGAAGGCACCGCTCGGCGACTTCCTGTCGTTCCGGCTGCTGCTCGACCTGATGCGGGTACCGCGCTGGCTCGGCGGTATCGCCCTGATGGTGGCCGGCATGGCGCTGGGTGCCGTCGCCCTGGGCAAGGGCGAGATCTCCCTGGTCGAGCCGCTGCTCGCGACGAACCTGCTGTTCGCGCTCGCCCTCTCCCGCCACCAGACCAGACAGCCCCTGGGGCGCCAGGGCTGGACCGGCCTCGCGCTGCTCGCGGGCGGCGTGACCGCGTTCATCATGGCGGGCGAGCCGCGCGGCGGCAGCGCGGTCGCCGACCCGGTGCGGCACTGGCTGATCATCGGCGCGATGCTCGGCGCGGCCATGGTGCTCACGACGTACGCCAAGCGGTCCCGGCTGAGCTGGGGTCCGGTGCTGCTGGCCACCGCCGCCGGGCTGCTGTACGGCGTACAGGACGCGCTGACCCGGGTGAGCGGCACCCGCTTCGCCGAGGGCGGCTTCACGGAGCTGTTCACCGGCTGGCAGCCGTACGGTGTGCTCGCTCTGGGCGTCACCGGTCTCGTCCTGGTGCAGAGCGCCTTCGAGACCGCTGAGCTGCGCATGTCGCTGCCCGCCCTCACCGCCGCCCAGCCGCTCGCCGGCATCCTGTGCGGCGTGGGCTTCCTCGGCGACCGGCTGCGCACCGACACCGGGGCGCTGGCCTGGGAGGCGGCGGGGCTCGCGGCGATCGTCGGGGGCATCGTGCTGCTCGGGCTGCACCCGGCGATGCCGTGCGGCGCGGAGACGGAGCCCACGAGGGACCTCCAGGCACGCTGAGCCCCTGCCCAGGGGTCCTGCTTGGATACGGGCATGAACCCTGCTGACGAGATCCTCGACATCGTCGACGAGCACGACCGGGTCGTCGCCCAGGCCGCGCGCGGCGAGGCGTACGCCAAGGGCCTGCGCCACCGGTGCGTCTTCATCCAGGCCCGGGACGCGGCCGGGCGGCTCTTCGTGCACCGCCGCACCGCGACCAAGCTGGTGTTCCCCGCCCTCTACGACATGTTCGTCGGCGGGGTCGTGGGCGCCGGCGAGTCCTACGACGAGGCGGCGCTGCGGGAGGCGGAGGAGGAGCTGGGCGTCACCGGTCTGCCCCGGCCGGCGTACCTCTTCAAGTTCCTGTACGACGACGGGGCCGGGAACAGCTGGTGGTCGGCGGTGTACGAGGTGCGGTGCGACCTTCCGGTACGGCCCCAGCCGGAGGAGGTCCAGTGGCACGACTTCCTGCCCGAGGACGAGGTGGAGCGGCGGCTCACCGAGTGGGAGTGGGTGCCGGACGGGCTGGCGGCGTACGAGCGGCTGAGGGCGCTCCGGTCGGCCCGGTGACACCCCGGTAGGGTCCTGCGCGTGATCGAATTCGTGCGGAACGTCCGGCTCTGGTTCGCCCCGGAACAGGTACGGGAAGAGGGCAGCACCCCCGACTACCGGTTCTCGCTGGCCAACGAGCGCACGTTCCTGGCCTGGCTGCGGACCGCCCTCGCGCTGATCGGCGGGGGCTTCGCGGTGGACCAGTTCCTGCCGGACCTGCGCTGGGCGTGGCGGGTCGGCCTGGCGCTCGCGCTGCTCGGCGCCGGTGTGCTGTGCTCGCTGCGGGCGGTGAACCACTGGGTGCGCTGCGAGCGGGCGATGCGGCGGGGCGAGGACCTGCCGGCGTCCCGGTTCCCGGCGGTGCTGAGCCTGGTGGTCGCGGTGGTGGCCGTCGCGATGGTCGTGGTGGTGCTGGTCGGATGGGCGGGGTGAGCACCGAGGCCCGGGATCCCGGGCTGCAGCCGGAGCGCACCCGGCTGGCCTGGCGGCGTACGACGCTGTCGAGCACCGTGGCGGCCGTGCTCGCCGTGAAGACCGCGCTGCACGGCGGGGCCTCGGCCCTCGGCGTCGCCCTGTGCGCCCTGTGCTGTGCGCTCTGGCTGGGCTTCCTGTGGGTGGCCCACCGCCGGATCCGCGCGCTCACGACGAGCCCGCGCCCGGCCGCGCTGGCACCCCGGCACGCGACGGCGGCGGTGCTGTGCACGGTGGCGATGGCCGCGTGCGCGGCCGTCCTCGTGTTCTAGGCGGTTTCCGGGCGGCTCAGGCGACACCTTCCTCGCTCTCCCAGTCCACCGTGACCACGATCTTGCCGCGGGTGCGCCCCTCCTCGCTCAGTCGGTGCGCGTCCGCCGCCCGCTCCAGCGGGAAGGTCTCCTGGACGTGTACGGACACGGTCCCCTGCTCGGCCAGCTCGGACAGCTTCCCCAGGTCCGCGGCGTCGGGGCGGACGAAGCAGTAGCGGCCGCCGTAGCTCAGCACCTCGGCGTCGGCGATGGACGCCAGCCGGTCCTCGGGAGCGAGCAGGTTGGCGGAGGTCCTCAGCGTGTCGCCGCCGACGGTGTCGAAGACCGCGTCCAGACCCTCGGGAGCCAGTCCGCGCACCCGTTCGGCCAGGCCCTCGCCGTAGGCGACCGGCTCGCCGCCGAGGCCCCGTACGAAGTCGTGGTTGCGCTCGCTCGCCGTGCCGATCATCCGGGCGCCCAGGTGGACGCCGATCTGGACGGCCAGCGAGCCGACCCCGCCGGCCGCCGCGTGCACCAGCACGGTCTCGCCCCGCTTGACCTCCAGCGCCTTCACGAGGACCTGGTAGGCGGTCAGCCCGGCCAGCGGCAGCCCGGCGGCCTCCTCGAAGGACAGGTTGCGCGGCTTGCGGGCCAGCGTGCGCACGGGCGCGGCGACGTACTCGGCGAAGGTGCCCCGGGACAGGAAGTCCTCGCGGACATAGCCGATGACCTCGTCGCCGACGGCGAACTCCGGCACCGCGACACCGGGCTGCACCACGACCCCGCTCACGTCCCAGCCGGGGACGACGGGGAAGACGGCGTCCAGGACGGTGTCGAGATAGCCCTCGCGGCACTTCCAGTCGACCGGGTTGACCGCCGCCGCGCGCACCTTGACCAGCACCTCGTCCGGGCCGACCTTCGGGTCGCGGACCTCCCCGTACTCCAGCACCTCCGGTCCGCCGTAGCGGCTGTAGCTGATGGCCTTCATGCCCTCGACCCTCCGGGGTACTCGCACGCCACGCAACCCGTATGCCCCGATATGTACCGTCCGCGCGCGTAGCCTGTCGGTCGTCACCGTTCCGCACCCCCCGAAGGTGAACCCATGACCACCCTCCACCAGGAACACACCGAGCACGGCACCCACAGCCACGGCCCCGGCTGCGGGCACACCGCCGTGCCGCACCTCGACCACCTCGACTACGCACACGACGGCCATCTGCACCGCGAGCACGGCGGCCACTGGGACGAGTGCGAACCGGCCGGCCACACCGCGCACGCGGGCCACGAGCACGTGCACCACGAGGAGTGCGGGCACGCGCAGGTGCAGCACGGCGACCACGTCGACTACCTGCACGACGGGCACCGGCACGCCGAGCACGGGGACCACTGGGACGACCACTGACCCTCGTCGCACCACGGCCGACGGCTCCCCGGGCAGCGCGCGGGGAGCCGTCGGCCTATCGTGGCTCCGGTCACGTTTCGCGCCACGTTCGGCACTTGCACTGGACGACATACCGACCGGTCGGCATCATGAGTCCTGTTCTTGTTCAGCCGTTCGTAGGAGTGATGTATGAGCGCCGACCACCCGCCCGGACTCGATCTCGACCGGCTGCACGGCCTGCTCGACCGTGAGCGGCCCGGTCTGGTGAACGGCCCGCTGACCGGACGGCTGATCGAGGGCGGACGGTCGAACCTCACCTACGCGCTCTCCGACGGCACCTCGAAGTGGGTCCTACGACGGCCCCCGCTGGGCCACGTCCTGGCCACCGCGCACGACATGAGGCGCGAGCACCGGGTGATCAGCGCGCTGCACCCGACGGACGTGCCGGTCCCCCGCCCGGTGCTGCTGTGCGAGGACGAGGAGGTGCTGGGCGCGCCGTTCTACGTCATGGAGTTCGTCGAGGGCACCCCGTACCGCACCGCCCAGCAGCTCGCCCCGCTGGGCGCGGAGCGCACCCGGAACGCGGTGCTGTCCCTGGTGGACACGCTGGTCGGACTGCACGCGGTGGACCCCGCCGAGGTGGGCCTCGCGGACTTCGGCCGGCCCGAGGGCTTCCTGGACCGCCAGTTGCGCCGCTGGGGCAAGCAGCTGGACGCCTCCCGCAACCGCGAGCTGGCCGGCATCGACGAGCTGCACGCGGCCCTCGGACGCGCCCTGCCCACCTCCCCCGCGCCCGCCGTCGTGCACGGCGACTACCGGCTGGACAACGTCCTGATCGGCGACGACGACCGGATCAAGGCGATCCTCGACTGGGAGATGTCGACGCTCGGCGATCCGCTGACCGACCTGGGTCTGCTGGTGATGTACAGCCAGCCGCTCGGGATGCCCGAGTCGCCGGTGTCCACGACCGCGGAGGCCCCCGGGCACCCGTCCCCGCAGGAGCTGATCGAGCGGTACGCCGCGCGCTCCGGGCGCGATGTCTCCGCCGTCTCCTGGTACACGGCGTTCGCCTGGTTCAAGCTCGCCGTGATCCTGGAGGGCATCCACTACCGGTACACGCTCGGCCAGACGGTCGGGCGCGGCTTCGACCGCATCGGCGAACTCGTGCCCGTCTTCATCGACCACGGACTGACCACTCTTCAGGAAGGCTGACCGGACATGGACTTCGCGTTCGACGCGCGTACGGAGGAGCTGCGCGGCAAGCTGCTCGCCTTCATGGACGAGCACGTGTATCCGGCGGAGGCGGTGGCCGAGGAGCAGCGGGCCGCGCTGGCCTCCCCCTGGGACACCCCGGCCGTGGTCGAGGAACTGAAGGCGGAGGCGCGCAGGCAGGGCCTGTGGAACCTCTTCCTGCCGGACACCGAGTACGGCGCCGGGCTGACGAACCTCCAGTACGCGCCGCTCGCCGAGATCACCGGCCGCTCCCCGCAGCTCGCGCCCACGGCGCTCAACTGCGCGGCGCCGGACACCGGCAACATGGAGGTGCTCGCCCAGTTCGGCGACGAGCAGCAGAAGAAGCAGTGGCTGGAGCCGCTGCTGGCCGGTGAGATCCGCTCGGCGTTCGCGATGACCGAGCCGGACGTGGCCTCCTCCGACGCCACCAACATCACCACGCACATCGAGCGGGACGGCGACGAGTACGTCGTCACCGGCCGCAAGTGGTACATCTCCGGGGCGATGAACCCCGACTGCAAGATCTTCATCGTCATGGGCAAGACGGACCCGGACGGGACGGACATCCGGCGCCAGCAGTCCATGGTCCTGGTCCCGCGCGACACCCCGGGCGTCACCGTCCGGCGCGCGATGCAGGTCTTCGGCTACGAGGACCACTACCACGGCGGCCACGCCGAGGTGATCTTCGACCACGCGCGCGTGCCCGTCGCCAACCTGATCGGCGAGGAGGGCGGCGGCTTCGCCATCGCCCAGGCCCGCCTCGGCCCCGGCCGGATCCACCACTGCATGCGGCTGATCGGCATGGCCGAGCGGGCGATCGAGCTGATGTGCCGCCGGGCGGTGTCCCGTACGGCCTTCGGCAAGGCGCTGGCCCAGCAGGGCGTGGTCCACAACTGGATCGCGGACGCCCGGGTGACGGTCGAGCAGCTGCGGCTGCTGGTGCTGAAGACGGCCTGGCTGATGGACACGGTCGGCAACAGGGGCGCGCACACGGAGATCCAGGCCATCAAGATCGCCACACCGCGCGCGGTGGTCGACATCATCGACCGCGCGATCCAGCTGCACGGCGCGGGCGGTGTGAGCCAGGACTTCCCGCTGGCCGAGCTGTACGCGGGGGCACGCACCCTGATGATCGCGGACGGCCCGGACGAGGTGCACCAGCGGTCGCTGGCGCGGCGGGAGTTGAAGAAGTACCTGTAGAAGGCGTGTGTAAGGGGCGGTAGCCATGGGCGACCGCCCCTTACACGTATGTCCGCGAGGCTACGGCCGCAGCGCCCGCAGCAGCAGGTCGGCGAGGTGATCGGCGACCTGCTGGGGGGTGAGGGGGCCGTCCGGGCGGTACCACGTCGACAGGTGGTGCACGGAACCGAAGTGGTAGTCCACGACCAGGTCGGCGGGGGTCGCCGTGGAGAAGACGCCCTCGCGCTGGCCCTCCTCGATGAGCGCGCGGAACTGCTCGTGGTAGCGCCGGCGCTCGGCGCGCACCTGCTTGTTCTTCTCCGGGCTCAGATGGTGCATGGAGCGGAAGAAGATCATCGCGTCGTCGAGGCTCTCGATGGTCGTGACGACCACGTCCGCCGCTGCGCCTCTGAGCCGCTGCTCCACCGGCGCGTCCATGGTGGAGAAGTGATCCAGCCGCTCCTGCTGGACTCGCAGCACGCGCGCGTACACCTCGTGCAGAAGGTCGTCCTTGGAGCCGAAGTAGTGGTACAGCGCCCCCTTGGTGACGCCGGCCGCCTCAACGATCTCCTGCACCGAGGTGCGGTCGTAGCCCTGCTCGGCGAAGAGGCGGGTGGCGGCGTTCAGCAGCCGCTGCGGAACGGGCGTCCCGTCTCCGTCCGTCGTCCTGGGCACTGCCGCCACCTGCCTTTCCGTCGTTACTGCTGATTGTCGTGGGCGTGATTGTCCTGGGCGCGGGAACG
Organism: Streptomyces sp. Ag109_G2-15; assembly: GCF_900215565.1. Taxonomy (NCBI): domain Bacteria; kingdom Bacillati; phylum Actinomycetota; class Actinomycetes; order Kitasatosporales; family Streptomycetaceae; genus Streptomyces; species Streptomyces sp. Ag109_G2-15. Next base: position 5,785,792 of record NZ_OCNI01000001.1, on the reverse strand, counting down.
CAGTTCCCGACGGAGGATCTTCCCACTCGTCGTCTTGGGCAACTCGGGCAGGATCTCCACCTGGCGCGGGTACTTGTACGCGGCCAGTCTCTCCTTGCAGTACACCGCGAGTTCATCCGGGTCCGCCTCGGCGCCCGGGCGGAGGCTGACGTAGGCCCTGACGGTCTCCCCGCGATAGCCGTCGGGGGCGCCGACGACGGCCGCCTCGCGCACCGCCGGATGGGTGTAGAGGACGTCCTCGACCTCGCGCGGCCACACCTTGAAGCCGGACGCGTTTATCATGTCCTTCTTGCGGTCGACGACGTAGAGCCAGCCCTGTGGGTCCATGAAGCCGATGTCGCCGGTGCGCAGCTCGCCGTCCGGGAAGGTCTCGGCGGTGGCCTCGGGGCGCCGCCAGTAGCCCGGGACCACCTGGGGCCCTCGTACGACGATCTCGCCCTGTTCGCCGAAGGGCACCTCCGCGCCCTGCTCGTCCAGGATGCGCACGACGGTGTCGGCGCCGGGCAGGCCGACGGCCAGCGTCCCGGAGACGGGGTCGACCGGAGACTCCAGGCCGGGCGGGACGGCCGCGGCGGCCCCGCTGCACTCCGTCAGCCCGTAGCCGGTGCGGATGTACCGGCCGCAGCGGGCGCGGAACTTCTCGACCAGGGCGGGCGGCACGGGGGCGCCGCCCGAGGCGATGTTCACGAAGGAGGCGAAGTGCTCCGGGGTGGCGTCCGGGTGGGCGGCCAGCGCCATGTAGGCGGTGGACGGGCCGACCGTGTAGTGCGGGCGGTGCTCGGCGAAGGCGTCCAGGACGACGCCGGGCTCGAAGCGGTAGGCGAGCACCAGGGTGCCCACGCTGTTGAGGCAGGTCGCGAACTCGCTGACCATCCCGGTGATGTGGAACAGGGGCGCGAGCGCGTAGTAGACGGGCGCCTCGGGCAGCGCGAGCCCCGTCCGCTGGCGCTCGGCGTTGTGCATGATGTTGCCGTGCGTGTTGGTGGCGCCCTTCGGGGTGCCGCTGGTGCCCGAGGTGTAGCTGATCAGCGCGATGTCGCCGGGGCGCGGGTCGCGGCCCTCGGGCGCCTTGCCGCCCTGCCGGGCGACGGCCACGAGGTCGTCGGCGTCGGGGGCCTGGGGCAGCCGCTCGAAGGTGAACACGCGCGCGTCGTCCCGCGTCTGGAAGTCCAGCTCGCACGCGGTGAGCACGATCCGCAGCGGCGAGTCACCGGCCGTGTCCCGCAGATACGACTCCCAGGCCCGGTCGGTGCAGACCAGCGCGGCGACCTCGCCGTCCCGCAGCACATGGGCGACCTCGGCCGACTTGTACATGGGGTTGACGGGCACCACCGTCGCGCCCGCCTTCCAGGCGCCGAGGACGGCCAGGACGAAGTGCGGGGAGTTCTGCAGCAGGACGGCGACCCGGTCGCCCCGCTCCAGACCGCGCCCCGCGAGGTGGGCGGCGACGGAGTCGCTCAGCTCGTCGACCTCGCGGTAGCTCAGCCGGGCGTCGAAGTAGGCGAGGAAGGTCCGGTGGGGGGCTGCGGCGACCGCGTCACGCAGGGCGTGCACGAGCGAATCGGCGGGCTCGATCGGCCCCCGCTGGACCTCGTTGAGCAGGGCCAGCCAGGGCCGCGCCGCGTACGGGGAGGCGCTCACCGGGTGGCCTCCCACTTCTGCTGGACGCGGTTCATGCCGGCGAGCCAGCGGTCGGGCGTGGTGGCCCGCGCCTGGTAGTACTCGGCGACCTCGGGGTGCGGCAGGATCAGGAAGCGGTCCTCCTCGATGCCCTGGAACAGCGCCTCGGCGACCGCCGCCGGCTCGATCGCGGTCGGCTGCAGCACCAGGTCACCGGCGCTGCCGGTGGCGGCCAGCATGTCGGTGCGGACGCCCTGGGGACAGATGGCGTGGACCTTGACACCCCGGTGGCGGTACGTGAGCGACAGCCACTCGGCGAAGGCCAGCGCGCCGTGCTTGGTGACGCTGTAGGAGGGTGCGCCGATCATGGTGAGGAGCCCGGCGGCCGACACGGTGGAGACGAAACGCCCACGGCCGCGCTCCAGCCACTCCGGCAGCAGCGCGTTGGCCGCCCGGACATGGGCCATCACATTGACGTCCCAGGACAGCGCCCAGGCCTTCTCGTCGAGCGCCTCACCGGCACCCGCGTCCTCGAAGGCGACACCGGCATTGGCACAGAACACGTCCACGCTGCCACCGAGCGCGTCACGGGCGTCACCGACGATCGCGGAGGCGTCCCCCGGCACGGCGGTCCCACCGATCTCGTCCGCCACCGCCTTGGCCTTGTCGGCATCCAGGTCGTTCACCACCACTCGGGCCCCCTCCGCAGCGAACCTACGGGCGAGCGCGGCCCCGATCCCCCCACCCGCCCCGGTGACGACCACTCCCGCATCCTGCACGGTTTCCACCATCGGTCTCCTTCGACACGACTTCGCGCGGCGCGCATCGGCTCTGGCGCTCCAGACTAACCAGTCGGTATGTAGGTAGGGAAGGGTCGGCTCGTCAGGGGCGCGGGGCTGTATCGATGTGCGGCTCCGCCGCGTGGGCGCGATCAACCACAGACGGCCCGCAGCCTGCCACACTGCCTGCGGGAGCGCTCAACGTGGAGGTCACCCCATGCACCTGTCCAGAAGAGCCTTACTCGCAGCGGCCACAGCAACCGCCTCGCTCGGAGCAACACCGGCAGCAGCAGCCGATCACCCAAGCACAGGCTTCGAAAGACTCGCAGCCGACGGATACGCCCTCCTCAGCGGCCAGCGCGTCGGCGTCGTCACCAACCCCACGGGCATCACGAGAGACGCCAGCCACATCGTCGACGTGATGCACACCGACCCCCGCGTAAAACTCACCGCAGTCTTCGGCCCAGAGCACGGCTTCCGCGGCACCGCCCAGGCCGGCGGCTCCGAGGGCCGCTACGACGACCCGGCGACCGGCCTGCCGGTCTACGACACGTACCTGAAGAGCGGCCGCCCCCTCGCCGACATCTTCACCGCCTCCGGCGTCGACACGATCGTCTTCGACATCCAGGACGTGGGCGCCCGCTTCTACACGTACATCTGGACCCTGTACGACTGCATGGAGGCGGCCCAGCTCGCCGGCAAGCGGTTCGTCGTACTCGACCGCCCGAACCCGGTGACCGGCCGCTCCGCCCAGGGTCCCGTCCTGCACAAGGAGTTCGCCACCTTCGTCGGCCGGCAGCCCGTCGCGCAGGCGCACGGCATGACGGTCGCCGAGCTGGCCCGGCTGTTCAACGGGGAGTTCCTGAGCGCGCCCGTCCCGCTGGAGACCGTCCTGATGACGGGCTGGAAGCGCACGCGGTTCTACGACGCCTCCGGTCTGCCCTGGGTGCCGCCGAGCCCGAACATGCCGACCACGGACACCGCGCTGGTGTACTCGGGCACCTGCATGTTCGAGGGCACCAACCTCTCCGAGGGGCGCGGCACGACCCGGCCCTTCGAACTCCTCGGCGCCGAGGGCGTCGACGGGCGGTGGGCCGCCGCGGTCAACGAACTCGGGCTGCCGGGTGTGCGGTTCCGGGAGGCGTACTTCACGCCCACCTTCTCCAAGTTCCAGGGCAAGACCGTCGGGGGCGTGCAGATCCATGTGCGGGACCGGGCCGCCTACGACCCCGTGCGCACCGGGATCGCGTTGCTGGTGACCGCGCGGAAGGTCTGGGACGGCTTCGCCTGGCGGTCGGACAACTGGATCGACAAGCTCACCGGCTCCACCCGGGTGCGGACGATGATCGACGCGGGAGCGGGCACGGACGAGGTGGTCGCCGGCTGGCAGGAGGAGCTGGCGGCTTTCCGGAGTGTTCGAAAGGAATATCTGCTCTACAAGTGACCCGCGCTGTATGGCCAACTCTGCTCCGCCGCAGGACGATACGCCCACATCGCATCGTTCGGGGGACGAGGGAGCCTTGCATGGCGGATCCTGGGATGAGCGTGACTCCCTACTGGGAGCTGACCTTCGATGCGGACGGGGACGTGGACGGCCCCGAACGCGACCGGCTGCTGGCGCAGGTCACGGACCAGGGCGTCCGTGACCTGATCGTCTTCGCGCACGGCTGGAACAATGACCGCTCGGGCGCCACCAGGCTGTACCGGAGTTTCTTCGCCCCGATCCCGAAGCTCGCGCCGAGGGCGCGGATCGGGTACATGGGGGTGATCTGGCCGTCGATGCGGTTCTGCGACGAGCCGATCCCGGACTTCCCCGGCTCCGCGCCGACTCTCGCGGCGGGCCCGGCGCTGGACCCGGACACCCGGCGCGCGCTGCTGAAGACCTTCCCGGACCGGGCCGACGTGCTCGACCGACTGGCCCGGATGCTGGACGAACAGCCGGGCGGGGACGAGGGGTTGGCGCAGTTCGGGCAGCTGGTGCGGCAGCTGGTCGGGACACCGCAGCCGCTCGCCGCGGCGGACACCTCGCAAGAGGGCGAGCCCGTCGCGTTCAGCCGGGACACGGAGACCGCCTGCGAGGAGTTCGCCCACGCCCTGACCGGGGCGCGCGCCGACTTCAGCCTGCCGAACCCGTGGGAGGGCGCCAAGGAACTGCTGCGGCAGGCGACGTACTACACGATGAAGCGGCGGGCCGGGAAGGTCGGCGAGCACGGACTCGGGCCCTTCATCGGGCAGTTGGCCCATGCGGCTGCCGGTGTGCGGGTGCATCTGGTCGGACACAGCTTCGGCGGGCGGCTGGTGGCGTTCGCGCTGCGCGGGCTGCCCGACGGAGTGCGCACGGTGAAGTCCGTGACGCTGCTGCAGGGAGCCTTCTCGCACTATGCGTTCGCGGCCCGGCTGCCCCAGGAGCCGGACACCGCGGGGGCGCTCAAGGACCGGCACCAGCGGATCGACGGCCCGCTGGTGTGCTGCTACTCGCACTTCGACGCGGCGCTCGGCACCTTCTATCCGCTCGCCTCGCGTCTCGCGGGGGACGACAACTCGCTCCTGGGCGTCGACATCGCGGCCGTGCTGGGCCCCGAGTGGGGAGCCATGGGGCACGACGGAGTGCAGGCGGTACCGGGCACCACGAAGCTGGACCTCGCCGCGGCTCTCAACGGGGCGCTGCCCGGCTCGGGCTGTGTGAACGTCGACGCGTCCGCGGTCGTCCACCGCGGGGGTCCGCCGGCCGGGGCGCACAGCGACATCGTGCACCCCGAGCTGGCGCGGGTGGTGCTGGCGGCGGGCCGCATCGCCTGACCCGCCGCCGTCCGGACGTCACCGGTGTGACGTGTACTCCACGACCTGCTGGAAGGTCGGCCGGTTCTGCCAGCTGATCTTGCCGTGCTTGATGCCGCCCAGGGTGCGCTGGACGATCGAGTCGGCGCACCACTGGTCGCCGGCCGAGCACTGGTCGTCGCCCGGGTAGACCTGGGCGGCGGTCAGGCCCGCGGCCTGCTTGAGGGTGCTGATCAGGGTGTCCCGGCAGGCGCTGAGGCTGCCGCCGCCGCAGTACTTCTGCGCGAGACCGCCCTGCACGGACTCGCCGAGCACCGCCCTGATGTCCTTGTCGACATAGCTCCACCAGCCGTACTGGAAGGAGCTTCCGGCGTGCGAGCCGGTCGGGCCGTGGCCGGCGGACGGGGCCTCGTCCACGGGCAGGTTGGCGGTGAACGCGCCGTACAGATCGCTGCCCAGGCCGGGCTCGAACTCCGCCTTCACCAGCAGCGGCCACCACGCGTCCAGGATGCGGATCGCGTCGGCGTTGGCGTACGTCTTCGAACCGGCCGAGGTCTCGGTGCGCTTGGCGCCCGCGGTCACCCAGGCCTGGAGCTTGCTCACCGCGTCGGCGGCCGTCGAGTCGGTCACCGGGGAGGAGTTGACCACCTTCAGCAGCTTGGGCAGCACGTCCTCGGCGCGCAGGTCGGCGAGGGCCGCGTTCGCCATGGCCTGCACCAGCTTCGTACGGGTCACCCCGCCGGCCGCGACCAGCTTCTTCACCCGGTCCTCGAGGAGGTTGCCGCGGTGCACGGACCCGTCGCCCCAGGACGCGGTCGTGTAGTCCTTGGCCTGCTTGTTGTTCCAGGAGATGTAGTAGTCCTGGTCGACGGAGTTGGGGTGCGCGGCGGCCGGGGTGTAGTCGGCCGTGTTGGTGGCCGGGTCCCAGTTCCGCCACTCGTACGCCTGCTGCCCCCACACCGGGAACTCGGCGTCGACACCGCTCGCCCGGACCGGGTTGTCACCGCTGTTGTAGTACGCGGTGTGCTGGGAGTCGGCGTAGAACCAGTTGAAGGTGTAGTTGATGTGCTGGGCCGCGCTCTGGAAGTCCTTCGGGCCCTTGACGTAGTCGGGGTCGTTCAGCATTTGGAAGCCGATGATCGAGTCGGCCTCGTGCAGGTAGGAGGAGCGCAGGGTGGTGTAGGCGACCTTCTTGCCGCCGACGGTGGCGCGGTACTCCACGGGTCCGTACTTCGTCCGCCACACCCGCATGGTGTACGACCCCGCCGCGGTGCCGTCGGCGGTCGTCGGCTTCCACGCGTTCTTCTGCTCGACCTTGTCCATCGCGGTGCAGGTGCCGTGGTACAGGTAGTGGTAGTCGTCCTGGCACAGCTCGACGGCGTAGGTGTCGATGATGTCCTGGCCCGAGGTGGTCGCGCTCCAGGAGTAGTCCTGGCCGCGGCCCAGCTCGACGTACATGCTCAGGCCGGCGAAGGAGGCGCCGCGGGCGCTGATGCCCGGGCCCTGGATCTCCTGCAGCATGAGCAGCTGCGGGGCGAAGTAGCCGGTCTGCGGGCCGAAGACGGCGATCGGGTGACCGCTGGCCGTGTACTTGCCGCTGACCACGAGGGCGTTGGACATCCCGCGCTTGGCGGAGCTGAGGGTGGTCTTGGCGGCCGTGGCGGACGTGCTCTTGGCGCTCGCGGTGGCGGCGCTGCCCGTGCGGTCGTAGACCAGCGGCTCCTGGGTCACCGAGCCGGGGTCGGGCAGGGCCTCGCCCTGGGGGTCGTCGGGCTTGGACGCGTACGGGAAGCTCTCGCCGTTGTGGACGGTCAGGACGGCCTCGGCGTCGTTGCGCTCGCGGAAGGACTCCCAGGCCTTGGTGCCCTGCTCCACGCCGTACTTGGACTGGGCGGCGATCAGCGAGAGGGCGTTGTTGACCTCGCCGCCGCCTCCGGAGCCGAACAGCGAGCCGATGACGGAGCCGAGCGCCACCAGGTCGGCGATCTTGAAGTGGTCGATGGTGCCGGCGTTGGTGATGGAGTCCTTGTGGCCGGTCAGGACGTACTCGCCGGGGAAGTAACGGCCGCTGTCGGAGGCGTCGATGTAGGAGTTGATGCCGTCGAGGTAGGCGTTGGCGTCGGCGAGGGCCTGCTGGCCGCGGGCGCCGTTCTTCGCGATGGCGTTGTCGATCTGCGCCTGCAGGTCGGCCTCGGTGTACGGCGCGTTGCGGTAGAACTGCTGCTCAAGCCCCTGGTTGGCGGCCGCGCCGCCGGCGAACGTGGTCAGCTGGCCGCGGCCCACGTGCCGGAACACGTCCATCAGCCACAGCCGGTCCTCGGCGGCCGCGTACCCGGCGCCGAACTCGGTGCCGTACCGGGTGGTGCCTGTGATGTGCGGCACACCGGCCTTCTTGTCGCGGACGATCGTCACGTCACTGCGGCCGGCCGGCTTCTCGGTGGAGGCGACCTGGTCGGAAGGGACGCCGAACGAGGCGTCGTTGAAGAAGGTGTTGATCTTCGCGTCGGTGAGCCCCGAGTAGCCGGTCGCCAGGTTGGCGTACGGGCCGAGCTGGTCCTCGGCATGGGAGGGCTGGGTGCCGAAGGCCTGGTTGAGCAGGATCTGGGCGAGGGTGGCGTTGCCGTTCTCGCCGGGCGGCAGGATGTCCGAACACTGGCCGCCGCAGTAGTCGTTCGAGGCCGTGGCGCTCTTCGCCGCCGCTGCCTGGGTGAGCGGGGAGAGCACTCCTGCGATCAGAACGCATACGGATGCCGTCTTCAGGAACCCGGTGAGCCTGCGGGGAGTTCTCAGTTTGTCGAACAACACGTTGCGTGGGGTGCGCCGTGGCATGGCAGCTCCTCCCGACGGGGGTGGGCCGGACGTTACCGCCGGTATCCCCGGGATTGAAGATGAACATGCGTCAAGTTTTGGAGTCACCAGGACCGGTGCCCGGCGGTCAACCCGGGGCGCCTTATGGGAGGGCATCGGAAATCGGATGGAGCCGGATCGCGTGTCGATACGTCTACTCGGCGACGTCGCGCGAAAGCCGTACGGCGACGCCGAAGTGACCGAAGTGCGGACGCAGGTGTGACGGAGGTGCAAGGCGATGGCCGGATTCCGAAGTCTGGCGAGACAGGTGCGCGATCCGCGGTGCGATCTGGCACTGCGACGCTACTCACTGCGCAAGTGCCTGGAGCGGTTCGCTCCTTACGGGCACCGGGCCACCTGGGACCATCTGTGCTCCCGGGCCGGTTTCGGTCCGGAGGACCGCTCCCCCGACCCGGCGCGGCTCGTGGCCGCACTGGAGGAGCTGGAGGAGGCGCGCGGCGTCTGGCTCGCCTATGAGGGCGAGTTCGCCGAGCGCCGCAAGAAGGAGAAGCACGACGGGCTGCGCCGGCCGGGCACCGTGGACGACTGGCACCGGCTGACCTGGGGCGGGTTCGGGGTCGCCTGGTGCGACGACCCACGGGTCCACCCCGACGAGCCCCTGGCCGAGGTGCTGCGCCGGCTGATCGCCGCCCTGGAGCGGGAGCCGGGCTCGGCCTGCCCGGTGTGCGGCGGTGAGCGCCTCGTGTGGAAGTACGACCTGGACCACGAGCCGTCGTCCGGCCCGGTCTGCACGGACTGCGGGATCCTCGTACCCCGGCCCGTACTCACGCCTCAGGCACTGGCGTGCGCCGGGCGGGGACGGCTGCTGATGTCGGCCTGATCTGCAGGGGGGTGGAATCGGGGGGTGCGCAGGGGATGCCGCGCCCCTTGCCTGGACGTGCCGTCGGGCGTTGCGGAACATGCCACGGGTCGCTGTCAGTGGCGGCTGGCACCATCGAGGCATGGTGCAGGTGCAGGTGTGTCTCAACGGGCGCCGCTCGGCCGCGGACGGCGTAGCGGTGCCGTTGTCGCCGCAGGAGTTGGCGCGGTCCGCCGCCGAAGCCGTCGCGGCCGGTGCCACGGAGATCCATGTCCATCCGAAGACGCCGTGCGGGCACGACAGTCTGTCCCCACGGGTGCTCGCCCCGACGCTGGAGTCGATACGGGCGCGGGTCCCGGTGCCGGTCGGAGTGACCACCGGTGCCTGGGCCGAGCCCGACCCGGCCGCCCGGCTCGACCGGGCGCGCAACTGGTCGGTGCTGCCCGACTTCGCCTCGGTCAACTGGCATGAGCCGGGCGCCGAGGAGGTCGCGACCCAGCTGCTCGCCCTGGGGGTCGGCGTGGAGGCGGGCATCTGGTCCGGCACCGACGCGGCGGCCCGTTTCGCGGCCTCTCCGCTCGGACCCAGGGTGCTGCGGGTGCTGGCGGAGGTGACCGACCCGGACCCGGCGACGGCGGAGGCGTCGGCGCACCGCCTGCTCGCCGACCTCGGTGACGCACACGGCCGTCCGGTCCTGTTGCACGGCGAGGAGGGCGGCACCTGGCCGGTGCTGAGACTGGCCGGACGGCTGGGCCTCGCCACCCGCATAGGCCTGGAGGACACCCTGTTCCTGCCGAACGGTGAACGCGCCCTGTCCAACGCTCAGTTGGTGGCGGAGGGGTCGACCCAGTACGGGTGGGCCCAGCGGTCGTCGTAGGGCAGGGCGAGGAGTCCGGCACGGATCGCCAGATCGGGCTCGCCCTGGGCGCGCAGCCGAGCCGGGGCGTTCCGCGCCAGCCAGGACTGGAGTTCGGGTACGGCGGCCTCCGCGCCGTGCGGAAACCAGGTGAACGGCGCGTCGTCGACGAGCAGACGGTCGAGCCACCAGTCCACGCACCGGACGAGGTGGGCGTCGGCCACCGGGTGCGCGGGCCAGCGGTCGAGCAGCGGAGTGACGGACCGACCGATCGCGGCGCAGATCTCGAAGACCTCCTCCACCTGGTACGGCGGCTTCGGCGTGCGGAGGACCTGCTGCCACCAGGCATGCACGAACTCCTCGACGGCGGTGGCCTGCTCGGCCGGCCAGGAGCGCCAGTCGACCTGGCTCAGCCCGTGGTCACCCCAGCCGACACCTTCCAGCGCGCCCTCGGCCATCGCCCGCGCCCCCTGGGGCAACAGGCGTCGCATCGCCGCGTCGTGGTCGGTGAAGTGGTCGGACACCTCGAAGAGGTACATCTGCACGACCTCCAGGGGCACGCTGGTGTACGGCGTACGCAGGTACGCGGTCTACTCGGGCAGGTGACAGCGCTCGCAGCTGGTCTCGTCCGGGCTGGCGAAGCCGTTGAAGACCGTGTCGATGTTCGCGAGAGCTGCCTCAAGGGCGGGTGAGAGCAAGGGAGTTGAGCCCGTCAGGACTCCGTGCGCGGCGTCTTTGCGCCGACCGAAGGTCCCGAACTTACCAGCCGCAAATCCGGTCGCTCCACCCCTTTCCGGTGCGGAGAGTGGGGGCCGATGAAACCGAGTTGAGCAACCAGGGAGTCCCGAGATGTCGACGCTCCGCGTCACCGCCGAAGTGCTGACCGTCCACGAGCATCCGAACGCCGATGCGCTCGAGTTGGCCCAGGTGGGCCTGTACCGGGCCGTCGTCGCCAAGGGCGCGTACCGCACCGGTGAGGCCGCCGTCTACATCCCCGAGCAGGCAGTGCTGCCGACCGGGCTGATCGAGGAGCTGGGGCTGACCGGGCGGCTGGCGGGAAGCAACTCCGACCGGGTCAAGGCAGTGCGACTGCGCGGTGAGCTGTCGCAGGGCATCGTGTGCCGGCCGAAGGCGCTGGCAGACGTCGATCTGGCGCGGGCGGCTCAGGAGGGGGCCGACTTCGCGGACGTACTCGGCATCACCAAGTGGGTGCCGCCGATCCCGCCCACGATGAGCGGGGAGGTCGAGTCCGCGCCCGATCTGCTGCCCTGGGTCGACATCGAGAACATCCAGCGGTTTCCGGACATCTTCGCACCGGGCGAGGCTGTGGTCCTGACCGAGAAGCTGCACGGTTCGGCATGCCTGGTGACGTATGTCGCCGACGAGGAGCGGGTGTACGTGTCCTCGAAGGGCTTCGGGGGGAAGTCCCTGGCGCTGAAGGAGGATCCGCGGAACCTGTACTGGCGGGCGGTGCGGGGGCACGGGGTCGCCGAGGCTGCGGCGCGGCTCTGCGAGCGGCTGGGCGCGCGGCGGGTCGGCATCTTCGGGGAGGTGTACGGCGCGGGGGTGCAGGACCTGACATACGGGGCCGACGGTCGGCGCGAGACGCTCGGGTACGCGGCGTTCGACGTGTCGGCCGAGATCGACGGGACGGTGCGGTGGCTGGACGCGGCCGAGGTGCTGGAAGGGGAACTGCCCCTGGTGCCACGGCTCTTCTCGGGGCCGTACGACATCGAGCGGGTGCTGGAGTTCGCGAGCGGGCGGGAGACCGTGTCCGGGCGGGGGATGCATCTGCGGGAGGGTGTGGTGATACGGCCTGCGGTGGAGCGGTACAGCGGGGTGACCGGGGGGCGGGCGATCGCCAAGGCGGTGAGTCCTGCGTACCTGACGCGGAAGGGTGGGACCGAGTACGAGTAGGTCACCGGTGGCCCGGTGCTGCAGCTGGGCGGGGGTGGGTCGCGCGGCCCGGCGCCGGCGGGGTGCCGCTGCGCCCACCCGTGCCGCCCCAAGCGGCACGACTGCCCGCAGCTACGCAGGTACGACGGCGCTGCCGGGTGGGCGCCGCCCCAGCGGCACGACTGCCCGCAGCTACGCACGCCCCTCCGTCATCAGACGCGACCCCGCCCGCCGCTCCCCGAACACATCGTCCGGGTTGGACAGCACGCACGTGTCCAAGGACAGGCACCCGCAGCCGATGCAGTCCGTGAGGTGGTCCCGGAGGCGGTTGAGCTGCTTGATGCGTTCGTCCAGCTCCGAGCGCCACGTCTCCGACAGGCGGGCCCAGTCCTCGCGGGTCGGGGTGCGTTCCTCGGGGAGTTGGGCCAGGGCCTCGCGGATGGTGGACAGGGGGATGCCGACCCGTTGGGCCGCGCGGACGAAGGCGACGCGGCGGAGCGTGTCGCGGGTGTAGCGGCGCTGGTTGCCGGAGGTGCGGCGGCTGGTGATGAGGCCCTTGGACTCGTAGAAGTGCAGGGCGGAGACGGCGGCGCCGCTGCGCGCGGACAACTGGCCGACGGTCAGCTCGTGGATCTTCTCGGGAATCTGGGGCACTCCTCAGAGACTACCTACACAGGGTGACCACCCGGTCGGGCCGCCATCCGTTGACATCACCTCCGGACCCGACCATGCTAAGCAGTTGCTTAGACCTTGCGAGCGAGAGGCCGGGAACATGGCAGAACCGAGGACCTTCACCTCCCCCGACGAGCTGAAGGGCGCCGTGGGCGAGCAGCTGGGCCACACGGACTGGCTGGAGGTCGACCAGAAGCGGATCGACCTGTTCGCCGAGGCCACCGGGGACCACCAGTGGATCCACGTGGACCCGGAGAAGGCCGCCGCGGGGCCGTTCAAGACCACCATCGCGCACGGTTACCTGACCCTGTCGCTGCTCCCGCTCTTCGGGCCGCAGCTCATCAAGGTCGAGGGCGTGAAGATGGGCGTCAACTACGGGACCAACAAGGTCCGCTTCCCCTCCCCCGTCCCCGTCGGCTCCCGGGTGCGCGCCACCGCGACGATCACCGGCGTCGAGGACGTCCCGGGCGGTGTCCAGGTGACCGTCGCCTTCACCGTGGAGCGCGAGGGCGGCGACAAGCCGGTCTGCGTCGCGGAGTCGGTGTCCCGGTACTACCTCTGAGCCGCGGGGCGCTCTACTTGGCGCCCACCATCCGCAGCACGAGGTCGGCGTAGAGCGCGCCGACCTCCTCGGGGGTGCGCGGGCCGTCCAGGGTGAACCAGCGGGCCACGTCGATGCACAACGACAGCACGGCGAGGGTGGTGCCCTTCACGTCGAGCACGTCGAACTCGCCGGAGGCCACACCGTCCTCGATGATGCCGCGCACCTCGGCGTCCACCTGGCGGCGCAGCGCGACGATCTCGGCGCGGGCCTCGGGGCCGAGCGCCTCGAGTTCGTACTGCACGACCCGCGCGGTGGTGCGCCGCCCGGCGTGCCAGCGGACGAAGGAGCTGACGGCGTCGGCCAGCCGCTCCGCGGCGGTGCCCTCGCGCCGGGCCGCCGTCCGCAGGATGTCCAGGGCCTTGTCGTGGCCGATCCGGCTGATCCGGTGGAGCAGCTCTTCCTTGGTCTTGTAGTGGATGTAGAGCGCGGCCGGGCTCATGCCGGCGCGGCCCGCGATGTCGCGGGTCGTCGTCGCGTGGTAGCCGCGCTCGGCGAAGGCCTCCACAGCGGCGACCAGCAGCCGCCGGGCCGCGTCAGGGGTGACCTCTTCCCACGGCTCGACCTCGCCGCCGGTCGTCTCCTCCGCCGTACTCATCGCTCGCTCGCCCCTCTCGGTGACAGGAGCACCACCATACCGCCGAAGGTGAGCGCTCGCTTAGAGCGCCCGCTCAGAGCTTGCCGGCGCCTTTCAGAGCTTCTCGAAGGGGTCGTGGTCGGCGAGCAGCTTCTCCAGGCGGGCCTGGTCGACGCGGCTGACGATCTGCCCGGCCTCCTGGCGGTCCCGGATCACCTTGGCGAGCGTGAAGGCGGACGTGACGAGATAGAGGACGGCGATGGCCAGGAAGGCCCGGACCCAGGCGTCGGTCCTCAGCTGGTAGATACCGATGGACGTGGCCGCCATGGCGATGGCGAAGGAGGCGACGGACTGGCCGTAGAACGCGGCCGTACTCTGCTGCTTGACCGGTGTGTCACTCATGGGAGCAAGCATCGGCGGACGTGGCCCGCGCCACATCCGCCGAGATACTCAGGCACGTACTCAGAACGCCGAAACCCCGGTCAGCGCACGCCCGATGAGCAGCTTCTGGATCTGGCTGGTGCCTTCGTAGAGGGTCATCACGCGGGCGTCGCGCAGGAGTTTGCCGGCCGGGTACTCGTCGATGTAGCCGTAACCGCCGAAGACCTGGAGGGCGTTGTTGGCGGCGCGGACGGCCGCCTCGGAGGCGAACAGCTTGGCCTTGGAGGACTCGACGGCGAACGGCTGCCCGCGGTCGATGAGGTCGGCGACCCGCCAGGTGAGCAGCCGGGCCGCGTCCACGTCGACGGCGATGTCGCTGATCAGCTCCTGCACCAGCTGGTGGTGGGCGATGGACTTTCCGAACTGCTCGCGCTCGCCGGCGTACCGCACGGCCGCGTCCAGCGCGGCCTGGGCTATGCCGACACAGCCCGCCGCCACCGACATCCGGCCCTTGGCCAGCGCGGACATGGCGACGGAGAAACCCTTGCCCTCCTCGCCGAGCAGCGCGGAGGCGGGCACCCGGACGTCGTCCAGGACGAGTTCGGCGGTGGCCTGGCCGCGCAGGCCGAGCTTGCCGTGGATGGTGCGGCGGGTCAGTCCGGGGGTGTCGGTGGGGACCAGGAAGGCGGAGACGCCCTTGTGTCCGGGGGCGTCGGTGGAGCGGGCGAAAAGGAGGACGACGTCGGCCCAGGTGCCGTTCGTGATGAACATCTTGGTGCCGCTGATGACGTAGTCGTCGCCGTCGCGCACCGCGCGGGTGGTGAGGTTGCCCGCGTCGGAGCCGGTGCCGGGCTCGGTGAGGCCGAAGCAGCCGACGTACTCGCCGGCGGTGAGGCCCGGCAGCCAGCGCCGCTTCTGCTCCTCGCTCCCCCAGGCCGCGATCGACTTGGCGACCAGCCCCAGGGACACGGACACGATCCCGCGGACCGATGAGTCCCCGCGCCCCAGCTCCTCGGTGACCAGGCAGTACGCCAGATGGTCGCCGCCCGAGCCGCCGTACTCCTCGTCGACGGTCAGGCCGAGGAAGCCGACCTCGCCGAGCTTCTTCACGATGCCCCGGTCCACCTCCTCGGCCCGGTCCCAGGCGACCACGTGCGGGGCGATCTCGCGCTCCACGAAGTCCCGGGCGAGCTGCCGTACGGCGGCCTGCTCCGCGCTGAGCCCCAGGTTCACCACGAGATCACCCCACACCAGATGGATCTTGAAAGCCGGACATTTAAATTAGCACTGCTAGTTTCCTGTTGCAGCCCTACTATGTGCGCCATGGCCCGACCGCGCAAGCCCCTCCTCAGCACCGACCGGATCGTCGAGACGGCACGGGAACTCGTGGACACGGAGGGCCTGGCGGCCGTCTCCACCCGGCGGCTCGCCGCCGAGCTGGGGGTGAGCGGGCCCTCGCTCTACAACCACTTCCGCACCAAGGACGAGATCCTGGAGGCGGTCGCCGACTCGGTGAGCGGTCTGGTGGACCTGTCGATGTTCGAGGACGGCCGGGACTGGCGGACCGCGCTGCACGACTGGGCGATCTCCTACCGCGCCGCCCTGCGCGACCACCCGAACATCGTCCCGGTCCTCGCCCGCGGGCCCGGCCGCCGCCCCGCCGCGCTGCGGCTGGCCGACGCGGTGTACGGCGCCATGGTCGCGGCGGGCTGGCCGCCGGCGCAGGCCACGTCCATCGGCGCGCTGATGCGGTACTTCATCATGGGCTCCGCGCTCGGCTCCTTCGCCGGGGGCTTCGTGGACGACGCGAGCGCGTACGACCCCGCCGACTATCCGCACCTCGGGCAGGCACACCTCCTCGCCGAACAGCAGGAGAAGATCGACGAGCGGGCCTTCGAGACGGGGCTGAGCGCGCTGCTGGACGGGCTGGCGCAGCAGTACGAGCAGGTACGGCAGAGTGTGTGAGGATACTTCGGCCGCTGCCGAAGTATCCGTACCGCATGCTGGGGGCATGACCGCCAAGGACTCCCGGGCCGCCGGCCTCGCCGCACTCGCCTCGCTGGTCGCCGACGAGACCCGGGCCGCGTGCCTGCTCGCGCTGCTGGACGGGCGGGCCTGGACCGCGGGCGAGCTGGCCCGGCATGCGGGGGTCGCCGCGTCCACACTGAGCGAACATCTGGGCAAGCTGGTCGGGGGCGGGTTGCTGGCCGAGGAACGGCAGGGCCGGCACCGGTACGTCCGGCTGTCCGACGCGCGCGTGGCACAGCTCGTGGAGGACCTCGCCGCGCAGGTGCCTGCGGCGGCGGTACGGCAGCGCTCACGCACCCTGCGGGAGGTGAGTGCGGGGTCCGCGATGGCCCGGGGGCGTACCTGTTACGACCATCTTGCCGGGCGGCTCGGGATCGCGGTCACGGATGCGTTGACCCGGCGGGGGCTTCTTCGGCAGGACACCGGGTTTGCATTGACGGATGCGGGGGTGGAGTGGTTCGGCGCGGTGGGTATCCCGCTGGACCGTTCGACTCGGCGGCCCCTGGCCCGGTCCTGCCTCGACTGGACCGAGCGGCGGCCTCATCTCGCGGGTACGGCGGGCGCCGCGTTGTGTCGGCATGCGATGGAGGTGGGCTGGTGTGTGCGAATCGGGTCTGAGCGGGCCGTAAAAGTGACTCCGTCGGGGGAGCGGGCGCTTTTTGAGTTGCTCGGCATCGAGGCGGCGGGGTTGTGCTGAATTCGGCTACGGGGGTGGGGGTTGTGTGGTGTGCCGGGTGCGGGTCCGTCAGCCGTAATAGCGGGTCGGCTGAATCTCAGAACACCACCAGCGAGCGGCCGCCCTTGCCCGCCAGCATGTTCTCGAAGGCCGCCGGGATGCCCTCCAGGGCGATCCGGTCGGTGACCAGGGTCGAGAGGTCGAGGCGGCCCTCCCGTACGTGTTCGGCGAGGAGCGGCAGGTCGCGGGCCGGGTCGGTGTTGCCGTAGACGCAGCCGGACAGGGTGCGGCCCCACTGGAAGATCTCCAGGGCGTTGAAGGTGACCTCCTGGTCCTTGCCGCCGATGCCGACGACCGTCGTACGGCCGCCCCGGCGGGTGGACTCCCAGGCGGCGCGGATGGTGACCGCGCGGCCCACGCACTCCACGGAGACGTCGACGCCCTGCCTGCCGGTGAGGGCGCGGATCTCGCGGGGGGTGGTGTCGGAGGCGAGGACGAAGTCCGTGGCGCCGGCCGCGCGGGCCAGTTCCTCCTTCTCCGGGGAGACGTCGACCGCGATGATGCGGGACGCGCCCGCGATGCGCGCGGACTGGAGGGTGGCCAGGCCCACGCCGCCGACGCCGAACACCGCGACCGTCTCGTCCGGCCGGACCCGGGCCGAGTGGTGGACGGCGCCGTAGCCGGTGAGGACGGCGCAGCCGAGGAGGGCCGCGTCGGTGAGCGGGACGCCCTCCGGGAGGGGCAGCACGCAGGCGGAGGCGACGACGGTCTCCTCGGCGAACGCGGCGACGTTCAGGCCGGGGTGGAGGTCGGTGCCGTCGGCGGTGCGGGCGTAGACGTCGGCGGCGCCGTTGAGCGCGTTGGCGCACAGCCAGACCTCGCCGAGCGTGCAGGCGTGGCAAGTGCCGCAGGAGGGCGCCCAGTTGAGGACCACGGGGGCGCCGGGTGAGACGTGGGTGACTCCCTCGCCCACGGCCACGACCGTTCCGGCGCCCTCGTGGCCGAGGACCACCGGAGCCGGTACCCGCAGGGTGCCGTTGGACAGGGACAGGTCGGAGTGGCAGACACCGGCGGCGGCGAGGCGGACGCGGACCTGTCCGGGGCCCGGGTCGGGCAGCTCGATCTCGGTGATCTTCAGGGGGGCGCCGATGGCGGGCAGGACGGCGGCTCGTACGGCCATGGGTCGTGGACTTCCTTAGAACTGGAGGGACTTGGTCTGGAGGTACTCGGTGAGTCCGTGTGCACCGAGTTCCCGGCCGACGCCGGACTGCTTGTAGCCGCCGAAGGGGGCGAGGGGGTTGAAGCGGCCGCCGTTGATGTCGACCTGGCCGGTGTCCATACGGCGGGCGAAGGCGACCGCTTCGGCCTCGTCCCCGGCCCAGACGGCGCCGGCGAGGCCGTAGACGGTGCCGTTGGCGATGCGCAGGGCGTCCTCCTCGTCCTCGTAGCGCAGGATCGTGAGGACCGGGCCGAAGATCTCCTCCTGCGCGATCGTGATCTCCGGGGTGACGTCCGCGAAGACCGTCGGGCTGACGAACCAGCCCTTCTCGCGCGGGGATTCGGGGCCGCCGACGACCAGGCGGGCACCCTCCGAAATGCCCTTCTCGATGTAACCGCGCACGCGTGCCTGGTGCTTGGCGCTGACGACCGGGCCGATGCGCTCGCCGTACTTGGCGGCGGCCGCGGTGGCCAGCTCGACGGCCTCGTCGTACTGATCGCTGTGGACCAGCATCCGGGTCCAGGCGCTGCAGGTCTGGCCGGAGTTGGACATCACGTTGGCCACGCCCACGTTGACCGCCTTGGCGAGGTCGGCGCTCGGCAGGATGACGTTGGCGGACTTGCCGCCCAGCTCCAGCGCCACCCTCTTGACGGCCGCGCCGGCCACCGCGCCGATCTGCCGGCCGACGGCCGTGGAGCCGGTGAAGGAGACCAGGTCGACGCCCGGGTGCTCGGCGAGCGCCTGCCCGGCGACCGTACCGAGGCCGGTGACGAGGTTGAACACACCGGCCGGGACGCCCGCCTCGTGCACCGCCTCGGCGAAGAGCTGGGCGGTGAGCGGGGTGTCCTCGGCAGGCTTGAGGACGAGCGTGCAGCCCGCGGCGAGCGCCGGGGCGACCTTGGCGACGATCTGGTGGAGCGGGTAGTTCCAGGGGGTGATCGCGCCGACGACGCCGATCGGCTCGTGCAGGACGGTGGAGTTGCCGACCTTCTCCTCGAAGGAGTGGGTCGCGGCCAGCTCGGCGTAGGTGCCGGCGACGGCGATCGGCACGCCCGCGTGGACCGTCTGCGCGAACTGCGGCGGGGCGCCCAGTTCGGCGGTGACCGTCTCGGCGATCTCGTCCTTGCGGGCCGCGAGCACGTCCCGCAGCGCGGCCAGGCGCGCGGCCCGCTCGGCCGGGGGCGTGGCGGCCCAGGCCGGGAGGGCGGCGCGTGCGGCACGTACGGCGGTGTCCACGTCCAGGGCGGTCCCGGCCGGGACCCGGCCGATGACCTGCTCGTCGGCCGGGTTCACGACCTCGATCACGTCCTGGCCCTCGGCGGGGCGCCAGGCGCCGTCGATGTACAGGCCGTCGTGTGCCTTCATGCTGCTTCCTCCCGGGCAGGGCTACGTCGTCCGGCACACAAACTAGCGGCGATAGTTTTCAGGCGCCATACATGACCGGACGTCCCCGGGATATCAGAAGTCGACCTGCGCCCGTTCGTCCACCCTGCCCACGGACTCCTGGCCGAAAGTCTTCTCGTAGGCCCGCCGGATCTCCTCGATGCTGCGGTCGCTCTTGTCCGCCTGTGTCTGCGGGTACAGCAGGATCAGCTCGTACGACCGCTCCTTCTCGATGGTGCCGTGCGCGTCGCGCCACTGCCCGCGCCCGTTCTGCACGGTGAGCCCGTCCGGGAAGTCGGGCGTCACCTCCTTGTCGACGAAGGCCATGAACTGCCGGTCGGTGACGGCCGGACCGCCGTCCGGGCGCGCCGTGCCGAAGAAGAGCCGGGTCTCGATGTACGGCTTTCCGCGCGTGTGCGCGGCGGAGTCCGGGGTGGCGAGCGTGGCGTACGCGGTCGGGGCGGCGGCCAGCAGCAGACCGGCCGCGGTGAGGGCGGCCCGGGTGGGGGTGAGGTGATGACGCATCCCCCATGCCTAGCGGGCTCACTCCTCCAGGTCAGGCAGCCGCGCCGGGGACGGGCAGATCCGCTCGCCGTGCTGATCGAAGACGAACAGGTGGGCTATGTCGACGAGCAGGGGCACCTGCATGCCGTGCCGGAGACGGATGTCCGGGGTGGTGCGCACGACCAGGTCGCCGGGCAACCGGCCCTCCGGAGGCACGGGTGCCGGGCCGTCGTCCGGCGGGTCCTCCAGGACCACCACCGGCCCGGCGCGCAGGGCACCGGCCCGCTCCCTGAGCCGGTCCAGGACCGTGGGGCCCTCCCGGCGGCGGCGCCGCGCGGGGCGGCCGGACGGGCGCGGGGCCTCCAGCTCCGGTACGACGGCCGGGCTCGAACCGGTGTTGAAGTGGACGAGGACCTCGTGCCCCTGGAACTCCACATGCTCCACCAGGCCGCTGATCGGCACCTCGCCGGGCCGGGCGACGGCGGGCTTGGCGATCCGGACCGCCTCCGAGCGCAGCCCGACGATCACCTCACGGCCCTGCTGCACGCGCAGCAACCGGTGGTCGAGGGAGAGGGGTTCGGGCAGGCGCAGCGCCTGTCTGCCGAGGCTGATGGTCATGGCGCCGTCCAGCGGGGCGCGGACCAGGCCGCGCAGCAGGTTGATGCGCGGGGTGCCGATGAAGGCGGCGACGAAGACGTTGCGGGGCAGCGCGTACACCTCGCGCGGGCTGCCGACCTGCTGGAGCACCCCGCCGCGCAGCACGGCGACCCGGTCGCCGAGCGACATGGCCTCGGCCTGGTCGTGGGTGACGTACACCGTGGTCACGCCCAACTCGCGGGTGAGCTGGGATATTTCGGCCCTCAAGTGGTTGCGGAGCTTGGCGTCGAGGTTGGACAGCGGCTCGTCCATCAGGAAGGCGGAGGGGTGGCGGGCGATGGCCCGGCCCATGGCGACGCGCTGGCGTTCGCCGCCGGAGAGCTGGCCGGGGAAGCGGTCGAGCAGGTCCTCGATGCCGAGCATGCGGGCGGTCGCGTCCACGCGCGGGCGGGGGTCGGTGCCGGGGGCCTCGATGCGCAGCGGGAAGCCGATGTTGTCGCGGCTGGTCATGCTCGGGTAGAGGGCGAAGTTCTGGAATACCATCGCGATGTTCCGGTCGGACGGCTGCCAGTCGTTGGCGTACTCGCCGTCGAGGAGCAGTTCGCCCTCGTCGATCTCCTCGAGACCGGCGATCATGCGCAGCACGGTGGACTTCCCGCAGCCGGAGGGGCCCAGCAGGACCAGGAACTCGCCGGGCGCGATGTCCAGCGAGAGCCGGTCCACCACGCGGACGCCCCGCGCGTAGGACTTGCTCACGTCGTGCAGAGAGATGGCGCGTGTCATGACTGCTGCCCCCGGGGGCTGTGCGGAGCGCCGCTGCTCCGTGGGTCCGAAGGCCGCGTGCGGGTCGTACGAGGCCTGTGGGTCACGGAAGTTAACGGAATGTGCCGGGCCGGGGGAAGACGGGATGCGGCATCGGACGCCGCGCCGCTGGCAGGGGCGGAAACGGAGGGCGGGATTCGGACCGCCCGGGTGGGCGTCGCCGTCCGCGGCGTGCGGTCACTTCGTCGCGGTCGGGCGGTCACTTCGTCGCGTCAGGCGGTCACTTCGTCGCGGTCAGGTGGGCGAAGACCACCACGTTGCTCGTGTAGCCGGTGCGCCGGCTGAACAGGCCGCCGCAGGTGAGGACGCGCAGTTCCGGGCGCCGGGCCGGGCCGTACACCTCCTTGTCGGGGAAGCCGGCCTTGTCGAAGACCTGCACCCGGTCCACGGTGTAGACGGCGGTACGGCCGTCCGCCCGCCTGGCCTCGATCAGTTTCCCGGGCTTCACCTGGGCGAGTGCGGCGAAGACGGCGGGTCCGGTCCTGGTGTCGCGGTGGCCGACGGCGATCGCGGTGCCGGACTCCCCCGGCGTGGGGCCGCCCTGGTACCAGCCGACCTCCTTCGGCCGGTCGAGCGGCGGTGTCTCCAACTGCCGGTCCCGGTCGAGCCGTAGTCCGACGACCGGCGCGTCGATCCCGAGGGACCGGATACGCAGGGACGTCGGCCGGGACCGGGGCAGCGGGCGGGGCGGGGGCGCCGGGCGGGCCGGAGCGGGCTCCCCCTGGCTCGCGCCCCGTGCGTCGGTGCGGGCGGAGCCCGGGTCGGCGGCCGGGCCGCCCGCCTGGAGGGGGGCGGCCGGCCCGTCGTCCCCGCCGCAGCGGACCCCCATCGTCACCAGGACGGCCGCGAGCAGGGCCGTCCGGGTGAGGCGATAGGCGCGGGTCCGGTACCACGGCCTGCGTCTGCGCCTACGCGGCGCCATGCGGCCGGCGGCGGATCAGCCGGAGGTACGCCACTCCGCTGACCGCGACCAGTCCCACGGCAGCGGCTGCGGCCACGGGCGAGAAGGCACCCGAGGTGTCGACCATGCCGCCGCCACCCGCGTGCACTCCGCCCTTGGGGCCGTCGCTGTGGTCGCCGCCGCCCTGGCCCCAGGCCGCGTCACTGCGCTGGTCGCTCTGCTGGTCGCCCTGCTTGTCGCCCTGCTTGTCGCCCTGCTGGTGGTCCTCGATCTGGCCCGGGCCGTGTTCCCCGTCCTTCTTCTCGTCCTTCTTCTCGTCACGGCAGTTGACTCGGAAGACCTTCTCCTTGGTGGCACCCGACACCACCCAGGTGATCTTGTACTGCCCGTCCGCCAGCCCCAGCGGATCGGTGTGCCCGGCGCCGCCGGCAAGCTGGATCGTCCCGGCGACGGTGGCGGCGGTGGGCAGCGGCGGCTGAGGCGTGATGGTGTAGCCGATGCCGGGCAGGACGTCGAAGTTGACGGCGTCGAGGTAGAACTTGCAGACCGCCGAGTCGTCCTTGGAGACACCGTAGGGCACGCCCACGCGGTGGACCCTGATGTCGCCGTTCTCCCCCGCCGCCGAAGCGGGGGGCGCCGCCACCCACGACGCGCCCGCCGCGGCAAGGGCGGTGAGGACGACAGTGGCGCCCGCGCGGGAGCCGATGGCACGTGGGGGTGTCAGGGTGGCCATGTGTATTCCTCCGAGTTCAGACGATTTTCATACAAATCGCTCTTTCGCCTGGACTCTCCTGCACGCACACCGTGCCCCGCGGCATCGACGCCCGGCGCGTCGTCAGATATCGCTCGTGCGGCGCAATACCGAGCGGACCGAGCGCCTGGGCCGCTCCCGCCCCGTACGCCCGGGCCCTTCGGGTCGCCCGGGTGACCGCAGCGCCACCCCCGACGACAGCAGCAGCAACGCCCCGAGCATCACGAACGGCGCGGCCACCCCCGCCACGCCCGCGACCAGACCCGCGGCGGCCGGTGCGGCGACCTGGCCGAGCCGGTTGCCGGTCAGCCGCAGCGCGAGGGCGGTGGAGCGGGCGCCCTCGGGGGCGGCCTGGACGACCGTCGTCATGGACAGCGGCTGCCCGACACCGAGACAGAAGCCGAGGACGGTGAGCATGAGTCCGAGCACCCACACCGGCACGGGCAGCGCCACCCCGGCGCACAGGACGGCCGCCAGGAAGCAGGTCACGGTGAGCAGCGCGGGCCGACCGAGCAGACGCAGCAGCGGGGTGAGGACCAGACGGCAGGCGATGGTGGCCCCGGCGCGCAGGCTGAGCAGGACACCGATCACCGAGGGCGCGATGCCCCGGTGCTCACCGACGACCGGGAGGTAGGCGGTGAGGATGTCGGTGGCGGACAGCACGGAGAGGCTGATGAGCATGCCGGCGGGCACGCCCCGGGCGCGCAGGATCCCCCCGACCGGCACCCGGCCGCCCTGCGGGGAACGGGAGTTGACGGCCGTACGGTCCTCGATGCGCCACAGCGAGGCGAACGCGGCCGCACCGCCCGCGCCCGCCACCACGAGCGCCAGCGCGCTGCTGCCCGCCATGTCGGGGCCGCTGATCAGGGCGCCCGCGGCGACCGGGCCGATGAGCTGGCCGAGGGAGGCGCCGATGGTGAAGTGCCCGAAGTTGCGGTCCTGTTCGTGCTGCGCGGACTGGCGGACCACCAGGGACTGGGCGCCGATCACGAAGCAGAGATGGCCGAGCCCCATCACCCCGCTCCACAGGGCCATCGCCCACAGGGAGTTCACCAGTCCGCTCAGCACGCAGCCGCCGGAGATCAGGACCACGCCCACCGGGAGCAGCGGGGCGCAGCGGCCGTGATCGGTACGGCGGCCGAGCGGTACGGCGGCGAAGAGCGGGAGCAGGGCGTATACACCCGCGATGACGCCGACCGCCCGCTCGTCGGCGCCCAGCGCGAGGGCCCGGTAGGAGACGGCGGGGCGGGCCATCGACACCGCCCCCTGCGCGAAGCCGAAGGCGATGACGAGGCGGAGCAGCCAGCCGCGGTTCCCACCGGGCGCCATGGACGTGTCCTCCTTGGGAGATCAGATGATGCCGAAGAGGATCCCGGCCCCGAGCACCACGAGGGAGGTCAGGGCGGCCCACTTCACGACGAACCGGGTGTGGTCGCCGAACTCGACCTTGGCCATGCCGACCAGGACGTACACGGCCGGGACCAGCGGGCTGGACATGTGCAGCGGCTGGCCGACGAGCGAGGCGCGGGCGATCTCCAGCGAGGAGACGCCGTGCGCCTGGCCCGCCTCGGCGAGCACCGGCAGGATGCCGAAGTAGAAGCCGTCGTTGGACATGAAGTACGTGAGCGGGATGCTCAGCACGCCGGTGACGAAGGCCATGTGCGGGCCCATGCCGTCCGGGATGTTGTCCACCAGCCACGTGGCCATGTGGTCGACCATGCCGGTGCCCTGCAGGACGCCGGTGAAGACGGCGGCGGCGAAGACCATGCCGGAGACGTTGAGGACGTTCTCGGCGTGCGCGCCCAGGCAGGCCTTCTGGTCCGGCATGTGCGGGAAGTTGACGGTCAGCGCGAGCGCGGCGCCGAGCAGGAACAGCACCGGGATCGGCAGCCACTCCATGATCATGGCGGTGAGCAGGGCGACCGTGAGCAGCGCGTTGAACCAGTAGAGCCTGGGGCGCAGGGTGGCCCGGTGGGGGTCGAGGCCCTGGAAGCCCTCGTCCTGCGGCTCGTCGGGCAGGTCCGCGCCGGTGCCGGAACCGCCGGTGCTCTTGGTGCCCTTGCCGGTACCCGCACCGACCAGTACCGTCTCCGTCTCCTCCACCAGCACCTCGTCCAGCGTCAGCACGCCGAGCCGCCCCCGCTCGCGGCGGCCGAGGACGTAGGCGAGGGCGAAGACGAACAGCAGGCCCATGGCCAGGGCCGGGATCATCGGCACGAAGATGTCGCTGGCGTCCAGCTTCAGCGCGGTCGCGGCCCGGGCGGTCGGCCCGCCCCAGGGCAGCGTGTTCATCACGCCGTTGGCCATGGCGGCCACACCGGTCATCACGACCAGGCTCATCTTCAGGCGCTTGTACAGCGGGTACATCGCCGAGACCGTGATCATGAAGGTGGTCGAGCCGTCGCCGTCGAGCGACACGATCCCGGCGAGGACGGCCGTACCGACGACGATCCGCAGCGGATCGGCCTTGCAGAACCTCAGGATCGCCCGGACGATCGGGTCGAAGAGGCCGACGTCGATCATCACACCGAAGTAGACGATCGCGAACATGAGCATCGCCGCGGTGGGGGCGAGGCCGGTGACGCCGTCGATGACGTAGTCGCCGAGCTTGGCGCCCTTTCCGACGAAGACGCAGAACAGTGCCGGGATCAGCACGAGCGCCGCGATCGGCGACATCTTCTTCAGCATGATCAGGACCAGGAAGGTCGCGATCATGGCGAAGCCGAGGATGGTCAACATGAGTGGATACCTAACGTTCGCCCTTGAACATCCCACCGGGGGCTGGCGGTGCGACGACGTTAGGTCCCGTCAAACGGCGTTAACAAGACGTTGACACGCGAGCAATAAGCGCAAAACTCCAGGTCACAGCTGTGCGGCGATCGCGGCGACCTCGACGGGTACTCCGTTGAGGACCGCGTTGCCCGACAGCGGGTCGAGCAGGCTGCCGTCGAGGAGCTGGTTGACGTTGACTCCGGGCTCCCGGACCGCGTGGCTCATCCGGGTCCCGGGGCGGTCGTGGCCCCAGCCGTGCGGCAGGCTCACCACGCCCGGCCGGACGCCGTCGGTGACCTCGGCGGGGGCGACCACCTCTCCCCCGGCCCCCTTCACGCGTACGTCCGCCCCGTCCCGCACGCCCAGGCGCTCCGCGTCCTCGGGGTGGATGTGGACGGTGCAGCGGTTGCTGCCGCCGGTGAGGGCGGGCACGTTGTGCATCCAGCTGTTGTTGGAGCGCAGATGGCGGCGGCCGACGAGGACGAGCCCCGCGGGGCGCTCGCGCAGGGCCGCCCGGAGCCGGGGCAGGTCGCCGGCGATCGGTTCGGGCAGCAGCTCCACCTTGCCGCTCACGGTCTTCAGCGGCTGCGGCAGCCGGGGCCGCAGCGGGCCGAGGTCGATGCCGTGCGGGTGGGCGAGCAGCCGGTCCAGGGTCAGCCCGTCGGGTCGTACGCCGAAGCCGTCGCCGTAGGGGCCGAGGCGCAGCATCAGGTCGAGCCGGCGCTCGGGGCCGGTGTCCCCGGTGAGCTGTGCGGCGAGTTCCTTCGGGTCGCGGCCGTGCACCGGGGAGTGGGGCTCCTGGACGGCCTTGCCGAGGGTCTGCTCGATCACCATCGCGTCCACCGCGCCCGGGTCGGCGCCGTGCATGCCGATCGCGGCCAGGGTCAGCCGGGCGAGGATCTCGGTCTCGGCCATGCGGCCGGGTTCGAGGGGGACGGCGGGGCGGCTGTAGCGGACCTGGTTGCGGACGGCGAGGGTGTTGAAGGCGAAGTCGTGGTGCGGGCTCTGCGAGGGCGGCGGCGGGGGCAGTACGACGTCGGCGTGGCGGGAGGTCTCGTTGAGGTAGGGGTCGACGCTGACCATGAAGTCCAGCGAGTCCAGGGCCTTGTCGAGGCGCCGGCCGTCGGGGGCGGACAGCACCGGGTTGGCCGCGACCACGACGAGCGCGCGGATCGGCTCGCCCGCCTCGGTGGCGGTGTCGATCTCCTCGGCGAGCGCGGAGAGCGGCAACTCGCCCTTGGCCTCGGGCAGGTGCCGTACCCGGGAGTGCCAGCGGCCGAGCGCGAAGCCGTGTCCGGGGCCCGCCGGGCGGGGTGTCCTGTCGGTGGCGGCCTGCGGGAACAGGGCGCCGCCCGGCCGGTCCAGGTTGCCGGTGAGGATGTTGAGGACGTCGACGAGCCAGCTCGCCAGGGTGCCGTGCGGGACGGTGCAGCTGCCGATGCGGGCGTAGACGGCGGCGGTGGGGGCGGCGGCGAGTTCGCGGGCGAGGGTGCGGATGACGCCGGAGTCGACGTCGCACGCCTCGCCGACGGCTTCGGGGGTGAACTCCCGCAGGGCGTCCCGAAGTTCGGGCAACCCCTCGATGTGCGGGGCGAGGGCCCCGAGGTCCACCAGGCTCTCCTCGAACAGCACCGTGGCCATCGCGGCGAGCAGCAGCGCGTCGGCGCCGGGCCGGATGGCGATGTGCCGGTCGGCGAGCTTCGCGGTGCGGGTGCGGCGCGGGTCCACGACGGTGAGCCGGCCGCCGCGGGCCTTGAGGGCCTTGAGCTTGCCGGGGAAGTCGGGCGCGGTGCACAGACTGCCGTTGGACTCCAGGGGGTTGGCGCCGATGAGGAGCAGATGGTCGGTGTGGTCGAGGTCCGGCACCGGGATGGCGTGGGCGTCACCGAAGAGCAGCCCGCTGGAGACGTGCTTGGGCATCTGGTCGACCGTGGAGGCGGTGAACAGGCTGCGGGTGCGCAGCGCGCCGAGCAGGACCGGCGGGTAGAGGGCGCCGGCCATGGTGTGCACGTTGGGGTTGCCGAGGACGATGCCGAGGGCGTCGGGGCCGTACCGCTCCACCACCGGGCGCAGGCCCGCGGCGACCGCGTCGAAGGCCTCCTCCCAGGTGGCCTCGCGCAGGGTGCCGTGCTCGCGGACGAGCGGGGTGCGCAGCCGGTCGGGGTCGCCGTCGACGGCGCCGAAGGAGGCGCCCTTGGGGCAGATGAACCCCTGGCTGAAGACGTCCTCGCGGTCGCCGCGGGCGCCGGTGACACGGGTGCCCTCGATGGTGAGGGTCAGCCCGCAGGTCGCCTCGCACAGGGGGCAGATTCGCAGGGCGGTGCGGGACACGGGTCCTCCCGGAGGGTCGGCGGCGGTGCCGGGCGAGCACAGGCGGGCTCGGGCCGAGCATACCGACCGGTTGGCATGGAGGGGAGCCCTCTGCGGCCCCGGGGACCGCCGGGCTCAGTCGAGCACGCGCGCCAGATACGCCCGCAGCAGCTCGCGCGTCTCGTGGATGATCGCCTCGTCGCCCTGGGGGTCGATCCGGAAGGCCAGGGCGACGAGGGTGTCCGCGCTCTCCACGGCGACCAGGAAGACGCGCCGCAGCTCGTCGTCCGGGGTGCGGCCGAGGTAGCCGGAGAGCAGGTCGGTGAGGCGGTCGGCGACCCGGGTGTTGGGCTCGGCCTGGCGGACGCCGACCGGGATCTGGTTGCCGAAGTCCACGAGGGAGAAGCCGGGGGCGGTGCGCTTCATGCTCAGGTACTCGTCGAGCACGGCGTCCATGGCACCCCGCCAGTCGCCCCGCCGCGCCTCCTTGAGCCGCTGGGTGACGCGCTCGGTGTACCGCTCCAGGTTGCGCTGGGCGAGGGCGTCGGCCATCTGCCGCTTGTTGCCGAAGAAGCGGTAGACCGAGCCGATGGGCACTCCGGCGCGCAGGGCCACCGCGCGGGTGCTCAGCGCGTCGTAACCGACCTCGTCGAGGAGGTCGGCGCAGGCGTCCAAGATCCTGGTCAGCCGTTCGGCGCTGCGCCGCTGGACGGGCGCGCGGCGAAGCGATGTCGCGTGGGGCACGGACTTCATGATGCCTTTCCGCCGGGGTCCGGTGAACCTCGCCCCCCAGTACGGAAAAGGGTGCCTCTTGCACTCATCGGCCGGTCGCACTCATCGGCCGGTCGCACTCATCGGCCGGAGGTCTCCACGCCGGACGCCGTGATGTCGGCGGTGCTCTCGACCGGCTTGCCGTGCACGGCCCACACCGTGCCGTCGTCGGCGTACAGGCGGGCGGTGACGTGGTGGGTGCCGTGCGGGACCAGGCGGGGAGCCAGGTGGTACTCGGGTGCGCGCAGCCGGGTCACCGGGCGGCCGTCGACGAAGAGGTACGCGAGCCCGTGCCCGGGGACCGCCTTCCACCGCGCGCCGGCGGGCGAGAAACGGAAGTGGCGCAGCGTCAGCCGCACGTCCCAGCCGCCGCCGGTGTCCGGGGTCACCTCGACACCGACCTCGGGCGCGTCCTTCTTGGCGACCTCGCGCAGATGCCGGCCGGTCCCGTCCGTGTCGTCCAGGACCTTGCCCACCGGCGAGGGTGAGACGGCACCGGCGCCCCCGTGCGCCTCGCCGGTCCCGCAGCCCTGCGCCCCGAGCGGCAGCAGGGCGCAGACCACGAGCCCGATGACAGTTCTGCGCGTCCACGACATGCCCGGGAGGTTAGTGAAACGCTCCGC
Source organism: Streptomyces sp. Ag109_G2-15 (assembly GCF_900215565.1). NCBI lineage: Bacteria > Bacillati > Actinomycetota > Actinomycetes > Kitasatosporales > Streptomycetaceae > Streptomyces > Streptomyces sp. Ag109_G2-15. The sequence goes on along the minus strand of NZ_OCNI01000001.1, from coordinate 5,756,608 downwards.
CACCCGAATCCCCCTGAAGTCTGGTTCCGGCCCTACCCCGGAGGGAGGACGACGACCCAAGGCGGAGGGAGGACCGCCCGAGGCCCTCTTGCGTCCGCCCCCGCTCATTCCTACGGTGATGCATAGGAATGAGGAGCGCAAGGGAGCGATCATGAGCGGGGACGCACGGAAGACCGCCGAGGGACTGTCGTATCTGTCCGGATTCGGCAACGAACACGCCTCGGAGGCGGTGCCGGGCGCCCTGCCCGAGGGCCGCAACTCGCCGCAGCGCGCGCCGCTCGGCCTGTACCCGGAGCAGCTGAGCGGTACGGCGTTCACCGAGCCGCGGGCGCACAACCGCCGCTCCTGGCTGTACCGGATCCGCCCGTCGGCCGCGCACCCGGCGTTCACCCGCACCGGCAACGGCGCGATCCGTACGGCTCCCTTCACCGAGACGGTGCCCGACCCCAACCGGCTGCGCTGGAACCCGCTGCCCGAGCCGCCGGCCGGCACGGACTTCCTGGCGGGCCTGTGGACCCTGGGCGGCAACGGCGACGCGACCCAGCGCACCGGCATGGCCGTGCACCTGTACCACGCCAACTCCTCGATGGAGCGGGTCTTCTCCGACGCCGACGGGGAGCTGCTGATCGTGCCGGAGCGCGGCGGGCTGCTGCTGCACACCGAGTTCGGCAGGCTCCCTGTGGAACCGGCCCATGTGGCGCTGATCCCGCGTGGGGTGCGCTTCCGTGTGGAGCTGCTGGACGACTCTGCGCGCGGCTATGTGTGCGAGAACTATGGGGCGCCGTTCCAGCTCCCGGACCTCGGGCCGATCGGCGCCAACGGTCTCGCCAACGCCCGGGACTTCCAGGCGCCGGTCGCCGCGTACGAGGACGTGGAGGGCCCGGTGGAGGTGGTGAACAAGTTCTGCGGCAACCTCTGGACGGCCACCTACGACCACTCCCCCCTCGATGTGGTCGCCTGGCACGGCAACCATGTGCCGTATGTCTACGATCTGCGCCGTTTCAATGTGATCGGCACCATCTCGTACGACCACCCGGACCCCTCCATCTTCACGGTCCTGACCTCCCCGTCGGACACCCCGGGCCTGGCCGGCGTCGACTTCGTGGTCTTCGCGCCGCGCTGGCTGGTGGGCGAGGACACCTTCCGGCCGCCGTACTTCCACCGGAACGTGATGAGCGAGTACATGGGGCTCGTCGAGGGCGCCTACGACGCCAAGGCGGAGGGCTTCGTGCCGGGCGGCGGCTCGCTGCACAACATGATGTCGGCGCACGGCCCGGACCGGGAGACCTTCGACAGGGCCAGCGCCGCCGAGTTGAGGCCGCAGAAGATCGACGACGGGCTCGCGTTCATGTTCGAGACGCGCTGGCCGGTGACGCTCACCCCGCACGCGGCCGAGGCGGACCACCTCCAGCAGGGATACGACGACGTGTGGCGGGGACTCGAACGTCACTTCCGCGCGCTGTGACGCCTGCGTTGCACCGAACGTTCTTCAACAGGTACGGATAGCCATGTGACCTCCTTCGCTCCCGATTCGATCGTCCTGAACCGCAAGCTGCCGCTGTGGTACCAGGTGTCGCAGTCACTGCGCGCCTCGATACTCGGCCGCTCGCCACGGGACCCGCTGCGCCTGCCCACCGAGGAGCAGCTGGCCGAGCACTACGGGGTCAGCGTGCTGACCATGCGGCAGGCGCTGAAGGAGCTGGAGGACGAGGGGCTGATCAGCCGGCACCGGCGGCGCGGCACGTTCATCGAGCCGGGTGTCCGGCGCGGTGCTCCGGTGCGGCTCCTCGGCTCCGTGGACGCGATCGTGGCCCAGCAGTCCGGTATGACGACCGAACTGCTGGACCACGGCAGCGTCCCCGTGCCGGCCGATCTCGCCGAGCACTTCCCGGACCTGACCGAGGTGGCGACGTACCACCGCCTGCGCAGCGACGAGAAGACCGGCGAGCCGACCAACCACGCCCTCAACCACGTACGCCCCGAACTGGCCGCACGCATCGACCTGGACGACCTGGTCCGCTGGCCGATGACGAAGGTGCTGCGGGACGTCGTCAGGGCGGACATCAGCCGCATCACGGACACCGTGGAGGCACGGCTCGCCGACCCGGAGACCGCACGCCTCCTGGAGGTGCCGCTGCTCAGCCCGATCCTGCACTACACGGGCGTGACGTACGACGCCGACGGCCGGGTCCTGGACGTGGCGGTCATCCACTACCGGGGCGACCGCTTCTCCTTCACGGTGACTCTGGACGCCACCTGACCCGGCGCGCGGAACCAGGCCGTACCATGCCCAGCGTGACGCACGACGACGCTCCGCTGCTCGCGGACCTCATGCCGTGGTCCGTCGCACCGCTGCGGCCCGGCCGCGCCTGGCCGACGGCACCCGAAGCGGCTTCCCTCAAGGCCCGCTGGGACGCCCTGCTCAAGGCCGAAGGGCCGGACCGCGAGGCCCTGTTCGAGCCGACCCGCTCCCGCACGCTGCAGTCCGCGGTGGGGCAACTGCCCGGCCAGCCCACCGGCACCGAGCGGCTGGCGCGCGCCGAAGGCCCCTGCGCCGAGCCGGTACGGGTCCTGGCGGCGCCCTTCGACGAACAGTGGCTGATCCCGGACCACCGGCTGATCGACACGGCCCGCCCGGAGTTGTGGCGGGTGGCGGACGAGCACCAGGTGTTCGTGGTGGAGACGGCCGAAGACGCTGCCCCTCTCCTGGCGACCTCTCTCCTGCCCACCCTCCGCACCGGCCGCATCCGCCCGCTGTACCGCCGCCCGGACGGCACGGAACCGAACCTGGCCCCGGGCCTGCTGGACCACCTCTCCGACCGCCTCGGCACCCGCCCCGCCCCACCGGACGTCCTGGCCTGGATCCTGGCGACGGTCCGCCCCGACCTCACCGTGCCGCTCACCGAGGACACCGAACTCTGGTCCCGGGGCGTCCAGCTGGGCCACCGCATGCTGTGGCTGATGCGCCGCGACGGCGAGCGCCCCAAGCTCCCGGGCGGCCGCCGCCCCTACGTCCGCGCACCCCTGCCCACCCTCCCCGCGACCCTCGACTACGACCGGGACGAGGAGACCCTCCACCTCGACGAGGGCCGCATCTCTCCCGTTCCACCGGAGGCCTGGGACTACGCGGTGTCCGGAGCCCGCGTCCTGGAGACCTGGTTCACGACCCGCACGACCCCGCCCGAGCCGGGCACCCTGGCCGCGATCCGCCCCGCCACCTGGCCGCAGCCCCGGACGTCGGAGCTGCTGGAGCTGATCACGATCCTGTCCCTGCTGGCGGAACTCCGCCCACAGCGGGCCGACCTGAACCCCACCTCGACGATCACCGCGACCGACCTCCGCCAGGCCGCCGTCCTCCCGCCCCCGGACTCGTCCCACCGCCCCGCCTCGGTCCTGAACCACCACGAGGAGGGCCCGGAGGGACAGTTCGCGCTGCTCTGACGCCGGTTGTCCAGGGCGGCCCTCAGCCGCACCCGCCCAGCCGGCCCGGCGCAAACGCGTCCAGCACCCGCTCCAACGACCGCTGGAACACCGCCTCCAGATCGACCGGCCCCGGATCCTCGCTGAACGCCGCCGCCATCCTCGGGTAGGCGCCGGAGGCCAGCCGGCCGCCCAGATAGGCGGCACGTGCCGCGTTCTCCTCGGCCTCCGACCACGGCAGTGCCCGCGCCCGCTCGGCCGTGTCGAGTTCGTTGCGGACGTACGTGGTCACCACACCGTTCAGCATCGCGATCAGCTCGACCTTGGTGCCGTTGGACGCCTCCAGCGGGTCGAGGCACGCCAGGCAGTGCTCCAGATAGCGAAGAGCCTGCGGGCTGAAGCCGTACACCGGGGACATCAGGCGCGGAACCCACGGGTGCCGATGCATCAGCGCGCGCGTCTCGTGCGCCACCCGGAGCAGGTCCGCCCGCCAGTCCCCGCTCGGCTCCCACGGGACGTGCTCCGCGCTGACCGCGTCCATCATCAGCTCGTACAGGTCCTCCTTGCGGGGGACGTAGTTGTACAGCGACATGGTGCCGCAGCCCAGCTCGGCCGCGACATGCCGCATGGACACCGCGTCGAGCCCCTGCGCGTCGGCGATCCGGACAGCCGCTGCCGCGATGTCGTCGCGCGTGTAGGAGGGCTTCGGGCCCCGGCCCGTGCGCTCAGGGCGCGCCCAGATCACCTCGGGGACGGCCCCTCGGACTGCCATCGATCATCACCTCGGCCACCATCCTAGTTACGTACAGCGTACGTAGTGCGCTATGGTCGCCCCATGACTACTACGTACGCTGTACTTAGTGAAGGTCTGGAGAAGCGCTTCGGCGCTGTGCACGCCCTGCGCGGGCTGGATCTGGCGGTGCCCAAAGGAACGGTCTGCGGGCTGCTGGGCCCGAACGGGGCCGGGAAGACGACGGCCGTACGGCTGCTGACCACGCTGCTGCGGCCCGACGCGGGCTCGGCGCGGGTCGCGGGCCACGACCTGGTGCGCGAGGCGGCGGCCGTACGGCGCCGGATCGGCGTCACGGGCCAGTACGCCTCGGTCGACGGGGACCTCACGGGCTGGCAGAACCTGCGGCTGTTCGCGCGGCTGCACCGGGTGCGGGGCCCTGCCGGCCGCGCCGACGAGCTGCTGGAGCAGCTCGGGCTGACCGAGGCCGCGGACCGCCGGGCGTCCACCTACTCGGGCGGCATGCGGCGCCGCCTGGACCTCGCGGCGAGCCTGATCCGGCGGCCCGACGTGCTCTTCCTCGACGAGCCGACCACCGGACTCGACCCGGCCAGCCGCACCCGCATCTGGGAGGCGGTGCGCGAGCTGCAGAAGGACGGCACGACGGTGCTGCTCACCACGCAGTACCTGGAGGAGGCCGACCAACTCGCCGACCACATCGCCCTGGTGGACCGGGGCCAGGTCGCGCACACCGGGTCACCCGCCGAACTCAAGGCGCTCATCGGGTCGTACGCCGAGGCCGTCGTCGCGCATGCCGACGGGCTGCCGGACGCGGCCGCCGTACTCGACCGACTCACCGGCTCCGCACCCGCGTTCGACCATGAGCGGGGCGCGGTCGGCGCGGTCACCACCGACCCGACCCTCACCCTGCCCCGCCTGGTGCGCGAACTCGACGCGGCCGGGGTGCCGTTGCTCGACGTGAGTCTGCGGCCGCCGACCCTCGACGACGTCTTCCTCCGGCTCACCGGGGAGCCGGCCGGCAGCAAGGAGCTCGCGGCATGAGCGCGTTGGCCCACGACGGACTGGCGATGGCGGGCCGGCAGCTGGGCCGGGTCCGCAACACGCCCGGCCTCACCGTCCTGACCCAGCTGATGCCGGTCAACATGCTGCTGTTCTTCGGCTACGTCTTCGGCAGCGCCCTGGCGATGCCCGGCCGCGAGTACCGCTCCTTCCTGGTGCCCGGACTGCTCGTCGCGACCGCGGCCGGCGGCCTGATGACCGGCATGTTCCAGGCCGCCGCGGACACGCACCGGGGCGTGATGGACCGCTTCCGCACCATGCCGGTGAGCCGGGCCGCGGTACCGCTCGGGCAGGCGTTCGCCGACCTCGTCGTCACGGCCCTCGGCACCGTGCCCCTGCTGCTGGTGGGGCTCGCGGTGGGCTGGCGGATCGAGGGCTCCGCGCTCGCGGCCGCCGGAGCCGTGGGGCTGCTGCTGCTCTTCCGGTTCGCCTGCACCTGCGCCGGGATCTTCCTGGGGCTGCTCACCCGCAGCGAGGACGCCGCCGGACAGCTCGGCGCCTCCTCCTTCGTGCTGCCACTGCTGTCCAACGCCTACATCCCCACCGGGAACCTGCCCGGCTGGCTGCGCACGCTCGCCGAGTGGAACCCGATCAGCGCGGTGACCACCGCGCTGCGCAAGCTGTTCGGCAACGCTTCGGCCCCGGCCGACTCCGCCTGGCCGGTGGCCCACCCGGTCGCCGGGGCGCTGCTGTGGAGCCTCGTACTGACCGCGGTGTTCCTGCCGCTCGCCGTACAGCGGTACGCACACGGCGAGCGGTGACCCCCTGCTGACAAAGCCGCCGGTCAGGGGAGATCATCCACCCCATGGATCTTCTCCCGCTGCCCCTGGAGGGCATCACCGTCGTCGCCGTCGAACAGGCCGTGTCCGCGCCCTTCGCGACCCGGCAGCTCGCCGACCTGGGCGCCAGGGTCATCAAGGTGGAGCGGATCGACGGCGGCGACTTCGCGCGCGGGTACGACACCGCGGCCGGAGGTCTCGCCTCGCACTTCGTGTGGTGCAACCGGGGCAAGGAGTCCATCGCCCTCGACCTCAAGGACCCGCGCGGTCTGGACGTCGTACGGCGGCTGGTCGCGGACGCCGACGTGTTCGTGCAGAACCTCGCGCAGGGGGCCGCGGCCCGGCTGGGGCTCGACGCTGCCACGCTGTGCGCGGCGCACCCGCGGCTGATCGCCGTGGACATCTCGGGCTACGGCAGCTCGGGGCCGTACGCGGACAAGCGGGCCTACGACATGCTCGTGCAGTGCGAGGCGGGTCTGGTGTCGGTGACCGGTACGCCCGGGCAGCCCGTCAAGGCGGGGATTCCGGCGGCGGACATCGCGGCGGCCATGTACGCGTTCTCGGGTGTGCTGGCCGCGCTGGTGCGGCGCGGCACGACCGGGCGGGGCGGGCCGGTGGAGGTGTCGATGCTGGAGGCGCTGGCCGAGTGGATGGGGCATCCGCTGCACCACGCCATGCACGGGGGTGAGCCCCCGGCCCGCACCGGGCTCGCGCATGCCGTCATCGCGCCCTACGACGCCTATGCGACGGCGGACGGCGGACGGGTGCTGCTGTCCGTGCAGAACGACCGGGAGTGGCGACGGCTGGCCGAACAGGTCATAGGACAGCCTGAACTCGGGTCGGACCCGGCATTCGCGACCAATGCCGCCCGGGTGGCGAACCGGGAGCGCACCGATGAGCTGGTCGCCGGGGCGCTCGGCGAGCTGGACGCCGACGAGGCGCTGGCCCGGCTGGAGCGGGCGGGCATCGCCTGCGCACGCCTCAGGGATCTGCACGAGCTGGCGGAGCATCCGCAACTGGCGGCCAGGGAGCGGTGGCGTCAGGTGGGTTCGCCGGTCGGGCCGCTGAGGGCGCTGCTGCCGCCCATCACACTGCCGGGTGGGGACGACGCACGGATGGGCGATGTGCCCGCGCTCGGTCAGCACACCGGGGCGCTGCTGCGTGCCGTGGGGATGACGGACGACGAGATCGCAGCGTTGCGCCGGGACGGTGTGACGGCCTGAGCGCGGGCCTCCTGAAGAGGACTTCAGGTACTGCCGGTTCGCTCAGCGACCGCTCAGCGTCCGCCGAACAGCGAGCGGCGCAGCCGGCGCAGCGGCGCGAAGAGGGAGACACGGCTGACCCGCGCACCTCGGTCGCTGCGCTCGTGCGCGGTGTCACGTGCCGTCAGCTCAAGCATCAGCGAAGTCGCCTCGGCCGCCTTCTGCTGCGGTATGGCGGGACCCGCCAGCACCGACAGATGGCGGTCGAGGCGCGAACTGGTCGCGCTGCTCCCGCAGGTGATAGCAGGGACCCTCGCCCTGCTGCGCACTGTTATCTGCTCCATGTCACTCCCCACCCGTACGAGTCCACCCGGCCCGGGCAGAGTAACCCTATCTCCCATGTGGGGCACGCGTGTATCGCACCCACAGGATTCACCTTCCCCGCAAGGCGGTTGACCATCCCGAGATGACTACTCTCCGAATCCGACCGATTTCAGGGCGAGTTGGACAAGCGGCTGGCCGGTGGGCTGCGCTGAGCCGCCGTCAGGCTCGACGGTTACGGCGAGTGACGTCGAGGACTTGCCGAGCCCCTTGGCGACCAAGGGCGTGTCGGCCGCGAAGAGCCCGAGGGAGCGCGGTTGCACATGGGGGCGCATGAGCCAGAGCTGGTGCACGCGACCGCCGGACGGGGTGCCGTATCCGCTGAGGGTGACGACGGCCTGCCCCTCCGATGCGGAGGCGATTACTCCGATACTGCGGCCCCGGGCGTCCTCGCTGCTCGCGGCGCGGGCGTCGCGAGCGGCCAGAACGTGGGCGATCTCACGTGCCCGGTCCCGCTCGGCGTCGAGTTGGTCCCGGGTGCGGTTCGCCTGGACCGCGAAGAGGGAGGCGACGACGAGGGCCGCGGCGGCGGTCGCCGTGGCGAAGGGAACGAAAAGGGGGCGTCCGCGGGGCGCACGGGTGCGCGACGGCGGGGGCTGAGTGCCCCAGACGTGCGGTGGCAGCTGGGGTGCGCGCTCCCGGGCCGGCGCGGGCGCCTGCTCCTGCGGGATGGTGCGGACGGCGGCCAGGACCCGGTCGCGCAGGGCGGCCGGTGCGGGGGCGGCCGTGGACCAGGCGAGGCGCACCGCGTCCTCGGACAGGGCCCGCACTTCGGCGGCGCAGCGGTCGCAGCCCCTGAGGTGCTTCTCGAAGCGGCGCCGCTCGCCGTGGTCGAGGGCGTCGAGCGCGTAGGGAGCGGCGAGGGAGTGCAGGTCCTCGCGGCCCAGCAGGCGGCCGAGGATGCTCATGCGGCACCTCCCAGGCACTCGCGCAGCCGGGTGAGTCCGTCGCGCATCCGCGTCTTGACCGTGCCCAGCGGCAGCTTGAGCCGCTCGGCCACCTCACGGTATGTGTAGCCGTCGTAGTAGGCGAGGGTCACGGACTGGCGCTGCAGCGCGGTGAGCCGGTCCAGGCAGCGGCGCACCCACTCGCGTTCCAGACCTGCCTCGACCTCCTCGGCCACGTGGTCGAAGGCGGGTTCACCGGCGCGCAGGGCCTCGCGCTGTTCGCGTTCGCCGGCCGCGCGGGCGCTGCGCACCCGGTCCACGGCGCGGCGGTGGGCGAGGGTGAGGACCCAGGACAGGGCGCTGCCCCTGCGGGGGTCGAACCGGCCGGCGGAGCGCCACAGTTCGAGCAGCACCTCCTGGGCGACCTCCTCGGACTGGGCGGGGTCGCGCACCACCCGCCGTACGAGCCCGAACACCGGTCCGGAGACCAGTCCGTACAGATCCTCGAAGGCCTGCTGATCACCGCCCGCCACGAGCACGAGAAGCTCGTCCGCCTCCACCCCGGTCCCCCTTCCGTGGCCGCAGCCGGCCGCCCTGCCTCTGACCCCACGCATCCGCACGAGCGCACACCTCCGGCGGGTGATACGGATCGGCGGGCCGAAAACGCGGGTCTGAAACGTCGAAAAAAAATCTTCCGTCAGACCAATCCGATCGGCTCCTCCGCTCCGTATACCCGTCCGTCAAGGCAAGTTGGCACTGAGGACGGACGGCATGACACCTCTCTTCTCCAGGAGCGGCACGGGACGCAAGGGCCTGGTCTCGCTCATCTGTGGTGCGCTGGCCGCCGGAGGGCTCGCAGCCGCCGGCGTCGCCACGCTGGAACCCGGGGCGGCCTCCGCCTCCTCGCACCGGGAGGCCCCGCTGATCTCGGGGACCCCGCAGTACGACAACACGGACCTGTACGCCTTCGTGAGCCCGGACAAGCCGGACACCACGACGATCGTGGCCAACTGGATCCCGTTCGAGGAGCCGGCCGGCGGACCGAACTTCTACACGTTCGCGGACGACGCCCAGTACGACATCCACATCGACAACAACGGTGACGCGCAGGGCGAGCTGCTGTTCCGCTACACCTTCAAGACGCACGTCAAGAACAAGAACACCTTCCTCTACAACACGGGGGCGGTGAAGAGCCTCGACGACCCGAACCTGAACATCACGCAGACCTACGACATCGACCTGGTCAAGCTGCACAACCAGAAGGTGGTCTCCAAGACACGGCTCGCGGACAACGTGCCGGTCGCGCCGTCGAACGTCGGCAAGGCGTCGATGCCGGACTACGCCAAGCTGCGGTCCCAGGCCATCTACAAGACGGCGGGCGGTGGCGCGACCTTCGCCGGGCAGGCCGACGACCCGTTCTTCGCCGACCTGCGCGTCTTCGACCTGCTCTACGGCGGGAACCTCTCCGAGGTCGGACGGGACACGCTCAAGGGCTACAACGTCAACACGATCGCGCTGCAGGTGCCCAACGACCTGATCCGCGAGTCGTCCAAGCAGCCGATCGTCGGCATCTGGTCGACGACGCAGCGAAGGAACGCGCAGGGTTACTACGAGCAGGTCTCGCGCCTGGGCAACCCGCTGGTGAACGAGGTCGTCAACCCGCAGAAGGACAAGGACAAGTTCAACGCGTCCCAGCCCTGGTACGACGCTCAGTTCCTGAAGAACGTGACCAACCCCGAGCTGCCGAAGCTCATCGAGTCGATCTACAAGATCAAGGCACCCGCCGAGCCGCGCAACGACCTGGTCGACGTGTTCCTCAAGGGCGTCAAGGGCCTCAACCAGCCGCCGTACGTGAAGCCTGCGGAGGAGCTGCGGCTGAACACCTCGATCAAGCCGAGCATGCACCCCAAGCGGCTGGGCGTCCTCGACGGTGACAACGCGGGCTTCCCGAACGGCCGTCGCCTGTCGGACGACGTGATCGACGCCTCCCTCCAGGTGGTCGAGGGCGAACTGGTCGGCTCCAAGAACGACTTGGGCGACGCGGTCGACAAGAACGACAAGGGCTTCGAGAAGTACTTCCCGTACGTGGCCGAACCGACGGCCGGTTCCCGCGGCGCCCTGGCCAAGGGCACGTCCGGCAACGCCGACGTCCGCAGCCAGCTCGGCGACGCCCTGCAGCCGGCCGGGTCCTCCTCCGACGGCTCCGGCAACACGATGCTGATCGCCGCCTCGGCGGCCTCGGGCGCGGCCGGAATCCTGCTGATCGGCACCGCCTTCGCCTGGTGGCGCCGCCGGATGCAGCGCCCGTACTGATTCCGCACCCCCACCGACCGGCGCGGCCCGTATCCCCCTCCCCCACGGCGGGCCGCGCCTTTCCCCTTCCAGACACAACCAGGCGACCGAGGAGAGGGCATGCCCCCGCGCACGAACGACGACGAGGCCGAGACCCGGCCCCCGATCCCTGGCGGGGATGCCGCCTTGGCCCCTGCCACTCCCGAAGCGGAACCAACCAGCTCGGGCACAGGGGTGGAGCCGGGCGGGTCCGGGGCAGAGCCTGACGGGTCCGGCGCGGAGTTGGGCAGGCCCGAGGCAAAGCCGGTCGCATCCCCAGCGGAGTCGACCAGGCCCGAGTCAGGCGCAGGTGGGCCGGAAACCGCACCTGTCGTCCCCCACTCGCACGCCTCCCCCTCCGGCACCGACCGCCGCGTCGCCGCCGTGCGTCGGGTCGGTGCCGGCGGGCGGCGTTGGCGGGCGGCTCAACTGGTGGGTTGTGCCGCTCTGTTGGCCGTCGCGCTGACGGGTGGTGCGATTGCCGTCGGGGCGGCGCGGGATGGTGGGTCCGCGGTGGCGGTCGCCTCCAGTGCTGTCGATCCTGGGGTGCTGGGCAGCGGGAATCTGGACGCGGGCATCGCCTCGCTGCAGGCGCATCTGCGTTCCCAGCCACGGGACTTCGGCAGTTGGGCCACCCTCGGCCTGGCCTATGTCGAGCAGGCGCGGACCAAGGGGGACCCGGCGCGGTACCCGCAGGCCGAGAAGGCTCTGAAGCGGGCCCTGGACCTTTCCCCCGGCAACGACCAGGCCCTGGCCGGCCGGGCCGCGCTCGCCGCCGCGCGGCACGACTTCAAGGACGCGCTGACCTACGCGGACCAGGCCCTGAAGGAGAACCCGTACAGCGAGCGCGCCCTGTCCTCGCGCATCGACGCCCTGGTCGAACTGGGCCGGTACGCCGAAGCGGACGGGGCCGCCAAGACCGCCGACACGCGCAAGCCGGGCGTGCCGGTCTTCACGCGGTACGCGTACGTGCACGAGCTGCGCGGCGACGTTAAGACCGCCCGGCGCGTGCTCAAGCAGGCCCTGTCCGTGGCCACTTCGCGGGGCGATGTCGCCTACGTGGCCGCCCAGCTCGGCCAACTCGCTTGGAACCAGGGCGAATACCCGACCGCGCTCACCTACTACGCCCGGGCCCTGGCCGCCGACGAGAACTACCTCCCCGCGCTGGAGGGCCGGGCCCGTGCCCAGGCCGCCAGCGGTCACCGGGACGAGGCGATCAAGGGTCTGGAGACCGTCGTCTCCCGCTATCCGCTGCCCGGACCGCTCGTCGAACTCGGCGAGCTGTACGAGGCCCGTGGCGCCGCCGGCGACAAGGCCAGGGCGCGCGACCAGTACGCGCTCGTGGACGCCTGGATCGCCCTCGCCCGCGCCAACGGCGTCAACGCCGACCTCGACACCGCGCTGGCCGCCGCCGACCACGGCGACAAGGCCTCCGCCCTGCGCGCGGCCCGCGCCGAGTGGGCGCGCCGCCACACCGTGCACACCGCGGACGCCCTCGCCTGGGCACTGCACGTCAACGGCCGTGACAAGGAAGCCCTCCCGTACGCCCGCCGGGCCACGGCGACCGGCTACCGCAACGCCGCCTTCCTCTACCACCGCGGCATGATCGAGCTGGCCACGGGCCACGCCGAGGACGGCCGCGCCTGCCTGAGGGCGGCCCTGAAACTGAACCCCGGCTTCTCTCCCCTGGGCGCGGCCCGGGCCCGTAGGGCACTGGAGGCTGCCCAGTGAACCTCCGTCGCCCCCTCGCCTCCGCGGCAGCGGTCCTCACCGCCGCCTGCGCCGTCGTGCTCACCCCGGCCACGGCCGCGAGCGCGCACCCCCTCGGCAACTTCACCGTCAACCGCTACGACGGTCTCGTCGCCGCCCCCGGACAGCTCCGCGTCGACCATGTGGAGGACCTCGCCGAGATCCCGGCCACCCAGGCCAAGCCCGACATCAAGCGGCTGGGCCTGTCCACATGGGCCGAGCAGCGGTGCGCCGAGGCCGCGCGGGGCAGCAGGCTCACCGTCGGGGGACACTCCGCCACGCTCGCCCCCGGCTCCGCCCACGCGAACCTGCGGCCCGGGCAGGCCGGGCTCAACACGCTGCGCGTGGAGTGCCGGTTCACCGCTCCGCTCCCCCGGGGGAAGTCCGTCGCGCTCGGCTTTCACAGCGCGGGTACCACCAGCGGGCCCGGCTGGCGGGAGATCACCGCCCGCGGCGACCGCATGACGCTCACCGCGACGGACGTACCGAAGATGTCGGTCTCGCACGAACTCACCAGCTATCCCAAGGACTTGCTGTCCTCTCCCGCCGACACCGCCACCGCCTCCCTGCGGGTGCGCCCCGGCGGCCCGGCCCTCGCGCACGAGCGGCAGGAGCCGCAGGACGCCCCCGGCGCCTCCGTACTGCCCCGGGGCGCCGACCGCTGGACCCGCGCCCTCGACGACCTCGTCGCCCGCCACAATCTCACCGTCGGCTTCGCCGCGCTCGCCCTGCTCATCGCCGTCGCCCTCGGCGCGATGCACGCCCTGGCACCGGGCCACGGCAAGACCCTGATGGCCGCGACGGCGGCCGCGCGCGGCGGCCGGGCCCGGCTGCGCGACGTACTGCCCCTGGCCGCCTCGGTCACGGTGACCCACACCCTCGGCGTGGTCGCTCTGGGCCTGCTCGTCACGGCCGGTTCCGCCGCCACGCCCTCGGTGATCGCCTGGCTGGGCATCGCCAGCGGCGCCCTGGTGCTCGTGGCGGGCGCGAACCTCGTACGACGGGCCTGGCGCAACCGCGCACACGCACATCCGCACCCTCACCCTCACCCCCACGCGCACCCTCACGCGCACGAGGAAGCCGAAGCACGCCCGCTGGCCCTGGTGGGTGCGCACCAGGAAGCAGCCCACGCTCAGCATGGCCACCATCACCATCACCACGACGGCCACCCCCATCACCACGACCACGACCACGGGCACGCGCACGGGCACGGGCACGAGCACGCCCTGGTCCACACCCACGGCGGCCACACCCACTCCCACCCCACCGCCCCCACCGTCCGCGGCACGATCCTGCTCGGGTTCGCCGGCGGTCTGGTGCCCAGCCCCTCCGCGGTCGTCGTGCTGGTCGGGGCCGCGGCGCTCGGGAAGGCCTGGTTCGGGCTGCTGCTCGTCGTGGCGTACGGCGCCGGTCTCGCGCTGACGCTCACGGCCGCCGGGTTCGCCGTCGTCCGGCTGGGCTCGGGGATGACCCGGGTTCTGGACCGGCGCCCGCGCTGGACCGCCCATCCGGTGGCCGCCCTGGTGCGCCGGACCCTGCCGCTCGCGTCCGCGCTGGTCGTCGTCGCCCTGGGTGCCGGATTGGTGCTCAAGGGGGCCGCATCCGCACTCGGCTGAGCTACTTTTGTGGAGAAATCACGTGAGATGCCGTGGGGGTCGCCCATGTCCGAAGAGCCGGGGCGTGAACGTGTGATCGCGGGCCGCTACCGTCTGCTGTCGCCGCTGGGCGAGGGCGGCATGGGAACCGTGTGGCGCGCCCGTGACGAGGTGCTGCACCGCGAGGTGGCCGTCAAGGAGGTGCGGGCCCCGGCCGGGCTGCCCGCTTCGGACGTCGAGCGGATGTACGCGCGCCTGGAGCGCGAGGCGTGGGCGGCGGCCCGGGTCGCCAACCGCAACGTGGTCACGGTGTACGACGTGGCGATGGAGGGCGGCCGCCCCTGGATCGTGATGGAGCTGGTGCGCGGGCTGTCCCTCGCCGACCAGTTGGACGCCGAGGGTCCGCTGCCGCCGCAGCGGGCCGCGCACATCGGTGCCGAGGTGCTGGCCGCGCTGCGTGCCGCGCATTCCGCCGGGGTGCTGCACCGGGACGTGAAGCCGGCCAACGTGCTGCTGGCGAACGACGGCCGGGTGGTCCTCACCGACTTCGGCATCGCGACGGTCGAGGGCAGCTCGGCGCTGACCATGACCGGCGAGGTGATCGGCTCGCCCGAATTCCTGGCGCCGGAGCGGGCGTTGGGGCGTACGCCGGGTCCAGAGTCGGACCTGTGGTCGCTGGGCGTGCTGCTGTACGCGGCCGTCGAGGGCAACACCCCGTTCCGGCAGGACACTCCGCTGAGCACCCTGCGCGCGGTGGTGGACGAGGAGCTGCCGCCGCCGCACCGGGCCGGACCGCTCGCCCCGGTCATCGAGGGGCTGCTGCGCAAGGACCCGGCCGAGCGGCTGTCCGGCGAACGGGCCGAGCACGATCTGCGGATCGTGGCGGCGGGCGGGACCCTCGGGCCGGCGCAGACGGACACGACGCCTGCCTCGCCGTACGCCCCGACGGTCGCGGCCCAGCCGCAACGGCCGTCCCCCACACCGCCGATGCCCGTGCCCACCGGGTATCCGGGGCCGCGGACCACGGCCGTCGAGCCGGAACGCAACCGGCGGGCCGGCGTGGTCCTGGTGGCCGGTCTCCTCGCGGTCCTGCTGGCGGTGGCGGGACTGACGTACGCGCTGCTCAACCGGCACAACGGCAGCGGTGACGGGAACGCCGGCGCGCACACCAGCCGGGCCGGCCAGAGTGCGCACACGCCGAGCCCGAGCACCAGCACCCACACGGACACCGCCGCGCCGCCGCCCACGCGGAGCAGCAGCGCCCCGCCGAGCAGTCAGCCGGCCCAGTCCGTGCGGGTCACCCTGACGGGCGCACACACGGAGTACGACGGAAGCTGCCCGCCGCCGACCGCGCAGGCGCCCGCGTTCACGGCGACGTTCACGGTGGGGCGGGTGCCCGCGCAGGTGGAGTACCGGTGGGTGCTCGCGCACGGGTCGGTCTCCGACCCGGGGTGGAAGACGCTGTCGTTCCCCGCGGACGGCGGGAAGACCCAGCAGGTGCAGGTGGTCGTGACGGCCTACTCGGACAGCGGGACGATCGACAACGAGATCAGCGTGGAGGTGCGCAGTCCGGTGCGGACCACGTCGAACTCGGTGCCGTTCACGGTGACCTGCGCAACGACGGAGACCCCGACGGACGGGGCCTCCGCTTCACCTTCGGCCTCGTGACGGTCAGGCCGCGTTCGTGAGCACCGGCAGGTAGCCGCCGGACTGGCCGGCCGCGGTGGGGTGGTACGACTCGCCGATGGAGAGCCAGTTGACGCTGTGCAGCCAGGAGTCGCCGGAGCAGATCTCGTGGCCGGTGAACGTGGTGCGGACGTCGCCGAAGACGAAGTCGTGGTCCAGGGCGCGCTTCTGGATGGCGGCGTCGATGTAGTCGGCCGCGCCGTTGATCGCGGAGCGCTTGGTCTCGGAGAGGCCGAGGCAGGTCTGGCCGAGCTTGTAGAAGCGGGGGTAGCCGAGGACGACCACCTGGGCCGTCGGGGCTTTGGCGCTGATCGCGTTGTAGACGGCGTCGAGCTTGCCGGGGAGCGTGGAGTCGACGTACGCCTTGGCGCTGTTGATCTTGGAGATGCAGGCGCTGTCGGACGAGATGACACAGGTCGTCATGACGTCGGCGAAACCGGCGTCGTTGCCGCCGATGCTGATCGAGACCAGGGCGGTGGAGGAGTTGAGCGAGCCGAGCTGATTGGCGAGCACATCGTCCGTCTTGGCACCGGAGCAGGCGTTGAAGGCGAACGAGGACGGGCTGTGCGCGGCGTTCCACAGGTACGGGTACGCCTTGGTGCTGCGGTCACAACTACCGCTCGAACTGATGTAGCTGCCCGCTCCGACCCCGGAGGAGTAGGAGTCGCCGAGCGCCACATAGCCGCCGTTCGCGGCAGCCGTGGAGGCCTGCGCCGTGGCGGCCCCGGCGAGGGCGAGGCCGGTGGCGAGGAGGAGCGAGGTCACGGATGCCGCAAATCGGGAACGTCTCATGGAACCTCCCTTTAGCAGGATGTCTGCCACAACTGTCGTAGCAACTACGCGTGTTGACAGGAAGTGTTCATGCCAAGACTTTTTAGGTCTCAACGACGTCTCGACGGGATCGGCTCAGGACGTTCACGCTCGAGTTATTGCGTGTGCATGTCAGATCTGTTGACAGCTCGTCAACTCCCTTGTTCTACCCCCATAGATGACCGAGGCTTTACCCAGCCCCGGAACGGAACGCGACGCTCCAGGGTCGTGCGCGCGATCCCGCGCGCACCCCCCACAGACGCGCGCCGGACCCGGGCGCGCGCTGCCAGGAGGAGGACTCCCCCGCAATGGCACAGCTGCGTACCAAGAAGCTCCGCACGGCCGCCCTCACCGGCCTGGCCTCCGCCGCCCTCGTCGGCTCACTCGCCGCGCTGCCCGCGCAGGCGGCCCCGGCCACCGGCAAGGTGCTGGCCGCGAACTCCCCCACCGCCGTCAAGGGCAGCTACATCGTCACCCTGAGGAAGACCGCCGGCTTCGCGGCCTCGTCGAGCACCGGCAAGGGCCTGATCCAGCACTACGGCGGCACGGTGCAGAAGACCTTCCGCTCGGCCCTCAACGGCTACACCGCCCACCTCTCGGCGGCCGAGGCCGCCAGACTCGCCGCCGACCCGGCGGTGGCCACCGTGGAGCAGGACCAGCGGGTCCACCTCGCCGACACCACGCAGTCCAGCGCCCCCTGGGGCCTGGACCGCATCGACCAGGCGAGCCTGCCGCTGTCCGGCACCTACACCTACCCGGACAGCGCGGGCAGCGGCGTGACGGCGTACGTCATCGACACCGGCGTCCGCATCACGCACTCCCAGATCAGCGGCCGTGCCTCCTACGGCTACGACGAGGTGGACAACGACACCACCGCCCAGGACGGCAACGGCCACGGCACCCATGTGGCCACCACCATCGCGGGCTCCACCTACGGCGTGGCCAAGAAGGCGAAGATCGTCGCCGTCCGCGTGCTCGACAACAGCGGCTCGGGCACGACGGCCGGGGTGATCGCCGGTGTCGACTGGGTGACCGCGAACCACAGCGGGCCCTCGGTCGCCAACCTCTCGCTCGGCGGCGGCGCCTCCACCTCGCTGGACACGGCGGTGCGCAACTCCATAGCCAGCGGCGTCACCTACGCCGTCGCGGCCGGCAACAGCAGCGCCAACGCCTCCTCGTACTCCCCGGCCCGGGTGACCGAGGCGATCACGGTCGGTGCCACCACCAGCTCCGACGCCAAGGCCAGCTACTCCAACTACGGCTCGGTGCTCGACCTGTTCGCGCCGGGTTCCTCGATCACGGCCGGCTGGAACACCAGCGACACCGCGACCAACACCATCTCGGGCACCTCGATGGCGACCCCGCACGTGGCGGGCGCGGCCGCCGTCTACCTGGCGAGCCACACCTCGGCCACCCCGGCCCAGGTCGCCACGGCCCTGGTGAACGGCGCCACCAGCGGCGTGGTCACCAGCCCGGGCAGCGGCTCGCCGAACAAGCTCCTGAAGCTCGTCCCGTAACGGCCGTACACACCCCCTGAACACCCCGTTCCCCGGAGGCCTCGAAGGCCTCTGGGGAACACATGTTTACAGAGGGATGTCATCTTGACGGCCCCCTTGGGCCTGCGCCACATTGAAGCCCGGCATCCGGCGCGCTGGGGGGCAAAGTCGCCAATGCAGACCTTACGCATCAAGACACCTTCGGCGGACAACACCGGAGAAGACGCCGAGCGGGTGCGGCCAGGTCCGGGGAGGGACCTGTCTCCGCTGCTCGCGGGGGCGGCCACCGCCATCGGTGCGGTCGGCGCACTGCTCGCGCTCACCGACGCCGACTCACCGCTGCGCGGACCGTGCACGCTGTTCTTCCTGCTCGCGGCGCCGGCCGTGGCGATCGGGGCGGCGCTGCGCGGGCTGGATCGCTTCGGCCGGGCGCTCACCGCGCTTGCGGGCGCGGTCGTCCTGGACATGCTGGTTGCCCAGGGCATGTTGGCCGTGCACCGCTGGTCGGTGCGTGGCGGGATCGTCGCGGTGACCGCGCTCAGCCTGCTCCTGCTCCTGCTCGCCGTCGGCCGGGAGAAATTCCGTTCGAAAAAACTCGGGCAAGAGTGAAGAAGCCAGGCCAAAGTTGTGTAACGGCCAAACCAATAAAAACGTGAGACCTCCTTCCAGGTCTTGCCATTCTGCTTCAATCGTCAATACCGTCGTACATCTCACCCGCATCGGTCCGTCAGTACACGGTTCAGGGGAGGGCTCAGGGCCGTGACGTTCCGGCGCGGGGCGCGGTAGGGGGGTGCCGTGCTCGGTGACCGCACTGGTGACCGAGTCGTGCCGCGCGACCGGCTGTCGTCTTTTTCCGGCAGACCGGCCAGCTTTGCCAGCTCGTTCGCGTGCACGGAGATCAATTCGCCGTGCCGAGGATGAGAAACCCCCCTTTCGAACCGGACACAGAGCCGGGCTGCCCAGGGGCGGGCGGTCCACCGGACGAGAGGGACCACACTCATGAGTTCTGTTCTGCATCCGCCGAGTTCGGGCCAAGATCCGTTACTGGCCGCCCGTTACCGGCCCATCTCCTCTCACCTGGCGATCACTCCGCCGGTGAGCGTGGTGATTCCCGCCATGAATGAGGCGGAGAATCTTCCCTACGTCTTCAAGACCCTTCCGGACTGGATACACGAAGTGGTTCTCGTGGACGGCAATTCCACCGACGACACGGTCGAAGTGGCCCGCTCGCTGTGGCCCAAGGTGCGCGTCGTCGAACAGCAGGGCAAGGGCAAGGGGGATGCCCTGATCACCGGGTTCGAGGCGTGCACCGGCGACATCATCGTGATGGTCGACGCGGACGGCTCGGCCGACGGCAACGAGATCGTGTCGTACGTCTCCGCCCTCGTCTCCGGCGCCGACTTCGCCAAGGGCTCGCGCTTCGCCAATGGCGGCGGCACGGACGACATGACCTTCATCCGCAAGCTCGGCAACTGGGCGCTGTGCACCATCGTCAACCGCAAGTTCGGCGCCCGCTACACCGATCTCTGCTACGGATACAACGCGTTCTGGCGGCACTGCCTCGACAAGATCGACCTCGACTGCACCGGTTTCGAGGTCGAGACGCTGATGAACATCAGAGTGGTCAAGGCGGGGCTGAAGGTGCAGGAGATCCCCAGCCACGAGTACCTCCGCATCCACGGCACGAGCAATCTGCGGGCCGTGCGGGACGGGATCCGGGTGCTGAAGGTCATCCTCAAGGAGCGCTCCAACCGGCGTGCCCTGCGTCGCCAGGCCCACCACGAGCGACTGCTGAACACCGGGCGGGGAGAGGTGTCTTGAGAGATCCCGGCATCTCCGTCGTGATCTGCGTGTACACCGAGGACCGCTGGGAGGACATCCTCGCGGCGGTCTCCTCGGTGCGCGCGCAGTCGTATCCGGCGCTGGAGACGCTCCTGGTCGTGGACCACAACCAGGTTCTGCTGGACCGGCTGGCCCGCGAGTACAAGGAGGCCGGCGATGTGCGCGTGCTCGCCAACGCCGGCCCGCGCGGGCTGTCGGCCGGCCGCAACACCGGTATCGCCGCCTCCCACGGCGAGGTGATCGCCTTCCTGGACGACGACGCCGTGGCCGAGCGGGACTGGCTGCGCCGCTTCGCCGAGGGATACGCCGACCCGCGGGTGATGGCGGTCGGCGGCCGTACGATGCCCGTCTGGGCCTCGGGCCGGCGTCCCGCCTGGTTCCCGGAGGAGTTCGACTGGGTCGTGGGCTGCACCTACCGGGGGCTGCCGCCGGGCCGCGTCCGAGTCCGCAACGTACTAGGCGGAAACGCTTCTTTCCGGCGCACGGCGTTCGAGGCGGCGGGCGGCTTCGCGACCGGCATCGGCCGCGACGGCGACCGGCGCCCGCTGGGCTGCGAGGAGACGGAACTGTGCATCCGCCTCACCCGGGCCCGCCCCGACGCGGTCCTGCTCATCGACGACCGCGCGGTGATCCACCACCGGGTGCCCGCCGCCCGCGAGCACTTCGCGTACTTCCGCACCCGCGCCTACGCCGAGGGCCTGTCCAAGGCGCTGGTGTCCCGCAGCGTCGGCGCCGACAAGGGCCTGGAGTCCGAACGCCGGTACACCACCCGCGTCCTGCCCGCCGGAATCGCCCGCGGCCTCCGTGACGCCCTGCTCGCCCGCCCGGGCGGCGCGGGCCGCGCGGGCGCGATCGTCGCCGGGGTACTCACCGCGGCGGGCGGCTACGTGGTGGGCAGCGTGCAGGCCCGGCGGGGCGGACCGACGTTCTCCGTCGTACGGATCGAGGGGGGCACCCTCACCGATGCGGGCGTGCGGATCGGTGCGGACACCGGGAGCGATCTGGGCGTACGGATCGCCGGGGACACCACGAACGACCCCCGCGTACGCATCGGCGAGGACACCACAAGCGATCCGGGCGGGCGGATCTACGGGGACGCCGCGAACGACCCCGGCGCACGGATCGGCGAGGAAGCCACAAGCGACCCCGGCGCACGGACCGACAGGGACACCACAAGCGATCCGGGCGTACGGATCGACGGAGACACCGCGAACGATCCGGCCGCACGGATCGACGCGGACACTGCAAGCAACCCCGGCGCACGGACCGACAGGGACACCACAAGCGACCCCCGCGCACGCATCGACGGAGACACCGCAAGCGACCCCGGCGCACGCACCGAGAGGGACCCCGCATGAGCCGACCGGGCGTAGGGATGGAGGGGGAACGCCCATGAGCCGACCGGGCGTAGGGATCGAGGGGGAACGCCCATGAGTGACACCGCCGTGCCCATCCTCATGTACCACGCGGTGGCGAGCGCGCCGAACGACGCCACCCGGGCGCTGTCCGTCGCGCCGGAGGCCTTCGCCGAGCAGATGGCGCTCATCGGTGACCTGGGCCTGACCCCGGTCACCACCGCCGACCTCGCGGCGCGCTGGCGGTCCGGCCGGCCGCTGCCCGACCGGCCGGTGCTGATCACCTTCGACGACGGCTACGAGGGCGTCCACCGGCATGCCCTGCCCGTGCTCGCCAAGCACGGGTTCCCGGCCACGCTGTTCGTCTCCACCGGCTGGATCAAGGGCGCGTACGACACCGGAGGCGGTCTGGACGCCATGCTCGACTGGCAGCAGGTGCGCGACCTCGCGGACAGCGGGATCGAGATCGGCGGGCACAGCCACTCCCACCCACAGCTCGACCAGCTCGACGACGCCACCCTGCGCTCGGAGCTGGTCCGCAGCACCGAGATCGTCACCGGCGAACTCGGCGCGCGGCCGGTGTCGTTCGCCTACCCGTACGGCTACTCCAGCCGCCGGGTCCGCGGGGCGGTGCGGGAGGCCGGGTACGCCCAGGCGCTCGCCGTCGGCAACGGGCTCGCCCGCCGCCGCCAGGGGCCGTACGCCCTGCAACGCGTCACCGTCCGGCGCGGCACGGACGTCGAGGAGTTCGAGCGGCTGCTCCAGGGCCGTGCCATCACCCGTAACTTCGCCAAGGACCGCGCTCTGACCAAGGGGTACGCCCTCGTCCGCAGAGCCCGTCAGGTCCGCCGGAAGGCCATCCGTTCCCGTGTCTGACACGACCACCACAACCGAGGCCGCGACGCCCGAGGACCAGGCGCCCGAGCAACCGGGGCGCCGCCTTCGCCTGCCCGGGCTGGGCCGCTCGTCCGGCGGCAACCAGCTGTTCCGCAACGCCTACGCGCTGATGCTCAACACCGGCATCTCCGCCGTGCTCGGGCTCGGCTTCTGGCTGGCCGCGGCCCGCTACTACTCCGAGTCGGCGGTCGGGCAGGGCTCCGCCGCCATCGCCGCGATGAAGCTGCTCGCCGGACTGACCGCGGTGACCCTGACGGGCGCCCTGGCCCGCTTCATCCCGGTGGCCGGACAGCGCACCGGACGGCTCATCTTCCGTACGTACGCGGGCAGTTCGCTGATCGTGGCGCTGGCCGCGGGCGTCTTCCTGACGACCCTGGACACGTGGGGGCCGTCGTACCACTTCCTGCACGGGTCGGTGAAGGGCCTCGGCTTCATCGCGGCCGTCGTCGCCTGGAACCTGCTCACCCTCCAGGACGGCGTGCTGACCGGGCTGCGCAGCGCGCCCTGGGTGCCGGTGGGCAACACCGTGTTCTCGGCGGTGAAGCTGGGGCTGCTCGTCGCGTTCGCCGTGGCGATCCCGACCACCGGTGTCTTCGTGTCCTGGGTCGCCGCCATCGCCACCTCGGTGGTGCCGCTGGGCTGGCTGGTGTTCCGGCGGCTGGTGCCCCGGCACGTCAAGGCGACCGAGGACCACGCCAAGCCGCCGACGCTGAAGGAGATCGGGCGGTTCCTGGCCGGCGACTACACCGGCTCGCTCTTCTCGCTGGCCGTGGTCTACCTCGTCCCGGTGATCATCGCCTCGCAGGTCAGCTCCGAGGACAACGCGTACTTCTACATCACCACCACCATCGGCGGCACGACCAACCTGCTCGCCATCAACATGGGCGCGTCCCTCACGGTCGAGGGCTCGCACGATCCGGGACGGCTGGCCGCCAACACCCGCGCCGCGCTCAAGCGGATGGCCAAGATCATGCTGCCGATCGCGGGCGTGCTGTTCGTCGGCGCGCCCTGGATCCTGGGCGTCTTCGGCGAGGGCTACGCGGACGCGGCGACTCCGCTGTTGCGCTGGTTCGCGGTGGGCGCGGTGCTGCGGGTCGTCATGGAGACGTACTTCGCGGTGCTGCGCGCGCAGAGCCGTACCGCCGGACTCGCCTGGCTGCAGGGCCTGTTGTGTGTGCTGGTGCTCGGCCTGACGCTGCTGCTCCTGCCCCGGATGGGCCTGACCGGAGCGGGCGTCGCCGAGATCTCCAGCCTCGCGGTGATCGTGGCGATCGCGGCGCCGAAACTGTGGCTGACCATCCGGTCCGCGCCCCCTGCCCTGCCGCCGGAGACGGCGGCACCGGACGGGGACCTCTCCGACCTGGGCGCGCGCGAAGTCCCGGCCGACTCCCCGGCGCATCGGCACAGCCCGGCCTGGGCGCTGGACAACGACACCCTCGCCCTCGGCATCCACGTCGACTTCGACCACGTCGAACGCCGGCCGGACGTCCGCCCGGGCCCCGGCACCCCGCCCGCGGGCACGCCCGTGCCGCGACCGGTCGAGGAGCCGGAACCGGGCGCGGAGGCGTCGCTGGGTCCGGCCGAGGCGGCGCTGCTGAAGGAGGCGGAGGTCGACGCGCCGTTCGAGGTGGCGGCGCCCGAGAACGCCGTAGCGCGTGAAGCCGTGGACAAGGCCGCGGACGAAACCGTGGACGAAGCCTTGGCCGAGAAGCCGCCCACTCGTCGGACGCCCACCCGCTCCGGTGTCGTTCTCGGCTGTCTGCTGATCGCCGCGCTCCTGCTGTACTGGGTGCCCGCGCTGCGGCTCGGCGAGGCCGACCTCGACGGGATGGGTGGGCTCGGCCTGGTCTCCGTGCTGCCGCTGCCGACGCTGGTGGGGGCCGCCCTGCTGGTCACGGTGTTCGCCTCGCTGCTCTGGCTGCGCCGTGAGCACCGGGCCCTGTTGCTGGTCACGCTGCTGGCGACCGTGGTGTCCCTGCACGCGCTGCCCGCGGTGCTGGAGACCGAGCCGCGGTTCCCGACGGCCTGGCAGCACCTGGGCTTCATCGACTACATCGACCGCACCGGGTCCGCAGTGCCGGACCTGGACGCCCGCTGGAGCTGGCCGGGATTCTTCGCGGTGGCCGCGTTCGTCGCCCGGGCGTGCGGGGTCGACGACTTCACGGAGGTCATCCGCTGGTGGCCGACGGCCATCCAACTCGCCTATCTGGCTCCGATGTTCCTGCTCACCCGGTCTCTGCGGGCCAGCTGGCGGGCCAAGTGGACCGGCGTGTGGCTCTTCGTGCTCAGCGGCTGGGTCGGCCAGGACTACTTCTCCCCGCAGGGCTTCACGTTCCTGCTGTACCTCGTCTTCGTGGCGATCCTGCTGGTGTGGTTCCGCGCCCCCCACGTGATCTGGGCGAAGTTCCGCCCGGGAGAGGCCGAGGTCGAACCCACCGACCGGCGCCAGCGGGCCGTGCTGCTCCTGGTGCTGATCGGCCTGTACGCGGCGAGCGTCCCGGCGCACCAGCTCACCCCGTTCGTGATGCTCGGCGTGCTCGCGGTCCTGGTGCTGCTCCGCCGGTCCGAGCTGCGCGGGCTGCCCGTCCTGTTCGCGGTGCTGGTCGCGGTCTGGGTCGGCTTCATGGCCGAGCCGTACTGGTCCGGGCACTTCAATGATCTCTTCGGCGGGGTCGGCGGGGTCGGCAGCAACGTCTCGACCTCCGTCTCCGGCCGTATCCAGGGCGGGAGTTCGACCCACAAGCTGGTCCTGTACGTCCGGGTCCTGCTGGCCGGCTCGGTGCTGGCGCTCGCCTGCTGGGGCTGGTGGCGGCGCCGCCTCCACCGGTACCGCGAGCGGTCGCTGCTGGTGCTCACCTTCGTCCCGTTCCTGGGCTTCGGCATGCAGTCGTACGGCGGCGAGATGGCGCTGCGCGTCTTCATGTTCGCGGTGCCGGGTGCGGCCCTGCTCGGCGCGCTCGCCCTGTTCCCGCGCACCGGCGTCACCGCGCAGGAGCGCGAGAAGGAGCGGGTCAGCCTCGCCCCGCTGGCCGCGCTGCTGGCCGGGCTGCTGCTGATGGGCGGCTTCCTGGTGGCCCGGTGGGGCAACGAGTCGTTCGAGCGGACCCGGCCCGGCGAGGTCGCGGCCATGGACTGGGTGTACGCCCACGAGCGGCCGACGGTACGGCTGCTGTGGCTGAGCCAGGACCCGGTCAACGACGTGACCCCGGCCCTGCCGTGGGGCTCCCGGGACATGGAACGGGTGAACTACGTGCCGACGCTGGCACCCGTCGACCCGGTGCTGGTGTCCGGGCTGGTCAAGTCGCTGAAGGACGCGGGCCCGAACTCGTACCTGATGATCAACGAGAGTCAGGTCACCTATCTGGAGCTGGACGCGGGCTACTCCGCGACCTGGGAGTCCCGGCTGATCCACAACCTGGACAACCGGCAGGAGCTGACGAAGGTCCTGGTCAACGACGACGTCACCGTGTACGCGCTGCGCAAGCAGCCGGCGGGCCCGGTGCCGAAGCCGGATCCGGGTCCGATCGGGCCGCAGGTGACGTGGACGCCGTGGTCGGTGGTCGGCGCGCTGGCCGCCGTAGCGCTGATCCTGCTGCTCACCACGCGCGAGGTGGTCCGGGTCGCGATGCGGCCGAGCACCCGGCAACTGCGCCTGCTGCAGAGCAGCTTCTGGTTCTCGCTGCCGCTGCTGGCGGTGCTGCTGGCCTCGCTGGTGCAGCGGTTCCTGACCATGAAGTGAGGGGGTACGGGGTGGTGGCTCAGCGGTCGAGCCACTTCACCTCGTACGCCCGCATGTCGAACCGCTTCCCGTCGACCTGTGCGCTGATCGCCCGGTCGAGGGTGTTGACCACGAGGATCTTCCTGCTGTCGGCCAGGACCCGCACGTTGGGTACGTCGTCCGGGGCGACGGACACCGTCTCGTACCGGGTGCCCGGCGGGAACGCCTGGCCGAACCGGGACACCAGGTCGTACATGGGGAGTTCCCTGCCCCCGTCGGACGCGTCGGTGGGCGTCCACAGGCAGCCGGGGCAGTCGGGGCCCGTCTTCTCCTCCGGGTTCCAGTAGAAGCCGGAGTCGGCGCCGCCCCTGACCATGGCGATCATCCCGGTGGCGTGGACGGCGAGGCGGTGGGCCTCGGACCAGCCCCTGCGCTCGTCGTTGCCGTCGGCGGGCTCGACGTAGTACTCCGCCCACCACAGGGGCAGGTCACGGGTCTGCCGCCGTACCCACTCGCCCACCGCCGTGAGCTTGTCGGTGGCGGCGAACTCGTCGGGCAGCAGCTCGTCGTCGTTGGTGTAGCTGGAGCCGTCGACGACCACGAAGTCGGCGCCGGCCTTGTGCTTGTTCCAGTAGCCGAAGGCGTCGAGGACCCGCTGGTCCATGGCGCCCCACGGGCCCTTCAGCGCGGTGGAGGCCTTCGGGTCGCGCGGGTCGACGCTGTCCATGACCAGGTACGGCCCACCGACCATGATGTCCTTGTCGACCTTCTTCAGCGCCTTGTAGACGAGGTTGTACATCGTCGTGTAGCCCTCGTAGTCCCAGCGGCCCTTGGCGTTGTTCCAGAAGCCCTTGAACTCGTTCCACACGATGAAGTGGCGTACGTCGGGGTAGCGCTTGGCGACGGTCGCGGCGAGGTCGGCGAAGTCCTGGTAGTGGTCCGGGGTGGGCGCGGTCTCCAGGGCGGCCTGGCTCCAGTCGGTGCTGTCGACGCCGGCCCTGCCGCCCTTCATCCAGTCCGGCGAGCAGCACAGCGTGACCACGGGGGTGCCGCCCGACCTGCGGATGAAGTCGATACGGCGGTCCATGGCGCCGAAGTCGTAATGCCCCTTCACCGGCTCGGGGTTGTCGGCGCCCCAGCCCATGAGGGCCTGGACCTGCGGCAGCCCGGCGTGCTTCGCCAGCAGTTGCTCGACCCGGTCGGTGGCCGTGCCGCTGCCCTGGTCGGCGCTGTACTGGGTGTGGGTGAAGCCCCAGCCGACGTACGGCTCCGGGTGCTCGGGCGGGGTGGCGGGCGTGCCGTGCACCTTGTCGCCGTCGCGCGAGGTGCCGGCGGTGCTTCCGCCGCCGGGCAGCGTGTTGATCAGGGTGACCACCAGGGCCAGAGCGGCCACGCCCACACCGAGCAGGGCGGTGAGCCGCCACCGCCGATTCCCCGTATACCACTCATGACGTCCCATCAAGGACAACAGTAACGGCGGAAACCACGCACGGGGCAGGTCTTGGGAACACCCGGAACAAGGGGCGGAAATGCCGTGCGCGGAGCCCATCGGTGCCGGATCATGGCGGCATGTCTGCGAACCCACACGACGCACTGCCGATCCGGCTCCACGTCGACGACTCCGACTCGCCGTCCGACGTCGTCGACGCGCTGTTCCTCGGCCGCTTCGCGACGGGCGAGCAGCCGTACTCGCACGCGGTGAACATCGACCGGGTCCGCTCCGGCGCGACCCTGCTGCCGGAGGGCGCCCGGGTGCTGCGGGTCGCCCGCGACGACGACCGCAGCGCGACCCTCGCGGAGGGCGACGGCTGGACCCTGCTGATCTCCCGCTGGAACCGCGGCGCGGACGTCACGGTGACCGCGACCAGCGCCGAGCTGGCGAAGACGGTCCTCGACCGGGCCACGGACGGCGCGGCCGACGAGCCGGAACCGCAGCCGGAGAACGTGACCATGGGCTTCTGGTACGTCTCCCCGCGGCGCGGCCCGCACCGCACCACCCGCCAGATCTCCGCGGGCACCTGGGACGAGGTCCGGCCCAACTACACGGCTCCCGTGGCGGACGCGATGGACCGCCTGATGAAGACGACCCCCGAGGACATCGCGGGCCGGCTGCTCCTGCTGCACGGCCCGCCCGGCACCGGCAAGACCTCCGCCCTGCGCACGCTGGCCCGCTCCTGGCGCGACTGGTGCCAGGTGGACTGCGTGCTGGACCCGGAGCGGCTCTTCTCCGACGTCGGCTACCTCATGGACATCGCGATCGGCGAGGAGGACAGCGCGGGCAAGGGCCGCTGGCGGCTGCTCCTCCTGGAGGACTGCGACGAGCTGATCCGCGGCGAGGCCAAGCACACCGCGGGCCAGGCCCTGTCCCGGCTGCTCAACCTCACCGACGGCCTGCTCGGCCAGGGCCGCAACGTCCTGGTCGGCGTCACCACCAACGAGGACCTGGAGCGTCTGCACCCGGCCGTGGTCCGCCCCGGCCGCTGTCTGGCCCGTATCGAGGTGGGCCCGCTGACCCGCGGCGAGGCGGTGAGCTGGCTCGGCAGCGAGGCCGCTGACCGGGAGGAGGCCATCGGCCGGGACGGCGCGACCCTGGCCGAGCTGTACGCACTGCGCCGGGGCGCGGGGCCGACGTCGGTGCCGGGGGCGCGGGACGGCACGGACGCGGGGCTGTATCTGTAGCCAGTTGCTGCCGTATCTGTAGCTGGTGACTTTGGGTGCTTTGATGGAGGTATGAGCCTGTTCGTCGGTACGTCCGGGTGGCAGTACAAGGACTGGCGGGGGGTCCTGTACCCGGGCGACTGCCCGACCCGGCTGTGGCTGGAGGAGTACGCGACACGCTTCGCCACGGTGGAGATCAACAACGCGTTCTACCGGCTGCCGACGCGGGAGAACTTCGAGGCCTGGCGGGAGCGGGTGCCGGACGACTTCGTCGTGGCGGTGAAGGCCAGCCGGTACCTCACGCACATCAAGCGGCTGAAGGACCCCGAGGAACCGGTCCACCGCCTGATGACCCACGCGGCGGGCCTGGGCGACCGCCTGGGCCCGGTCCTCCTCCAGCTCCCGCCGACCCTGCGCGCGGACCCGCCCCTGCTGGACGCCTGCCTCGCCTGCTTCCCCTCCGGCACGAGGATCGCGGTCGAGCCGCGCCACGACTCGTGGTGGACGCCCGAGGCGCGCACGGTCCTGGAGTCCCGGGGCGCGGCATTGTGCTGGGCGGATGTCCAGGCCCACCCGGTCACCCCGCTGTGGCGCACCACCGACTGGGGCTACGTCCGCTTCCACGAGGGCCGCGCCCAGCCGTGGCCGCGCTACGGCCGACGCTCCCTGGAGACCTGGGTGGACCGCATCGCGACGACCTGGTCCGACGCGTGTGACGTGTACGCGTACTTCAACAACGATCCCGGCGGAGCTGCGGTGGAGGACGCGGTGACGTTCGGGAGGGCGGCGACGAGAGCGAGTCTTACGGTGACGCGCACACCGGGCGCGCTTTCAACACGCCCTTAGCCGCCCGTCACTCCCCATAAGCCGCGCGCAGGGCATCCCGCACCCCGGCCAACGCCTCATCCTCGGTGAGCCCCAGCCGCCGAACCCGCTCCACGTAAGCCTGCGCAGCCAGGGACGCCTCACGCACCGCGGCCGAGCCGGCGGCAGCCACGAACGTTCCGTTGCGCCCCCGCGTCTCGATCACCCCGTCGCTCTCCAGAGCCCGGTACGCCTTGGCCACCGTGTTCACCGCGAGGCCCAGAGACTCGGCCAGCCCCCGCACGGTCGGCAGCCGGTACCCCACCGGCAGCACCCCGGACCGCGCCTGCTCGGAAATCTGCGCCCGCACCTGCTCGTACGGCGGCGCGCTGTCATCGATATGGATCTTCAGGCTCACAAGGCCGATTGTCCCGTACCCACCGGAAAATCAGAGGCATCCCCAGCCCCTCTCCCCGTACGGTGCCTCCTCATGACTGTGATCGTGCGCGACCTGCAGCCCGACGTCCAGGCCGACACCGAGGGCTTTGCCCGGGTCCGCCATCTCGCCCTCCCGTACATCCTGTTCACTTCGGACTCCGTCCGCCACATGCTCACCAACAGCCACCCCGACGCCCGCTTCCGCGCGCTGATCGCGGTCGAGGACGGCGAGGTGATCGGCGCGGCCGGGGTCTCGCTGGCACACGACAGCACGGAGCCGGGCCAGGGGTACCTCAACATCTATGTGCGCCCGGACCGGACCCACCGCGGTGCCGGCCGGCTCCTCGCCCGGGCCGCCGAGGAGCATCTGGCCGCCGTGGACGCGACCAAGCTGTACACCTGGGTCCTCGACGAGCCCGCCAACCGCGCCTTCGCCGAACAGCACGGCTACACCCAGGGCCGCCCCGCGCACTTCCTCCGCCTCGACCTGGCGAACGGCGCCCTCCCGCCGCTCCCGGAGATCCCGCCGGGCGTGGAGCTGCGTACGGCCGCCGACTTTGCGGACGACCCGCGGCCGCTGTTCGAGCTGGACGCGGAGACGGTGTCGGACGAACCCGGTGAGATCGACATCGAGTTCACGGACTACGACGCCTGGTTGGAGCAGTCGTGGCGGCATCCGCTGCTGCACCCCGAGCTGACCATGGCCGCGGTCGTCGACGGCCGCCCGGTCGCCTTCAGCGTGGCCTACACCGACGGCGCCACCCGCTACTCCACCGCGATGACCGGCACGGCTCGGGCCTACCGCGGCCGTGGCCTGGCCAAGCTCGCCAAGATCCACTCCCTGTACCGGGCCCGCGCCGCCGGCCTCACCGAGGCGTTCACGGGCAACGACGCCGGCAACGACCCGATGATCGCGATCAACAAGTGGCTCGGGTACGAGATCTGCGCGACGGAGGTGCGCTATGTCCGCGAACTCGGCTGAGACCACGGCCCGGGTGGAGGTCGTCCTGGTCAAGGGCGGCCGTACGAAGATCCGTTATCCCGCGGAGCTGCTGGCCGACGACGGTGTCCGCGTCTCCATCCGCGCCCCGTGGGCGGGCGAGGGCGCCCGCGACTTCGGCTTCGTGCGCTTCGAGGCCGGCGACGTGTTCACCGAGCACTACTGGCGGGACCGCTGGTACTCGGTGAAGGAGGTCCGGGCCGGCGACGGCACCGTCAAGGGCTGGTACTGCGACATCACCCGCCCGGCCGTCCTGTCCGGCACCGAGCTGGTCGTCGAGGACCTCGACCTGGACCTGTGGCGCTCCGCCGACGGCACGGACGTACGACGTCTGGACGAGGACGAGTTCGCCGAGAGCGGGCTGGCGGAGACGGACCCGGAGGCCGCGTCCGCCGCCGTCGCCGCCCTGGACGAACTGGAGGCACTGGCCCGCGAGGGCGACTTCGAGAAGCTGCTGGCCTGAGCCTCTGCAGGCCGCCCGGCTACACCACCTACACCGTCGCTACCACCACGTACCGCTCGTCGTCCACGGCCTTCCCCCACAACACGGGCTCGTCGGACAGCCGCTGCACGCGCACGCTCCCGGCGACGGGCTCCAGGAGGACGGTGAGCCGGTCGGCGGGTATGCCGACCGGGGTGAGGGTCCCCCAGACGCCCTCGACCAGCACGAACCGGCCGCCGGGACGCAGGAGCGTGCGCCAGTGCCGCAGGACGCGCGCGGGGTCGGGCAGCGCCCACAGCACATGCCGGACGAGGACGACGTCGTACCGCTGCTCCCCCACCGGCGGAGCGGCAGCGTCCCCGTGCAGGACCACCGCGTCGCGCCCGGCGAGCTTGGCCCGGGCCCGCTCGACCATGGCCGGCGAACTGTCGACCCCGGTCACCCGGTGTCCCTGCTCGGCCGCGAGGAGCGACAGGCTGCCGGTGCCGCAGCCGAGGTCGAGGACGTCGGCGGGGTGCTCGGGCAGCCAGGACCGGAGCAGGGCCGCCCAGGCGGCCCTGACCTCGGGTGCGCGCAGGCCATGGTCCGGCTCGTCGTCAAAGGCGGCCGCCTCGGCGTCCCAGTCCACCCCGGCACCCATCGCAACCAAGTGCTCACTCTCGTTCGTCATTCCCCAAGAGTGACACCCGCCACTGACAGTCCCGACGTGACAGCCGCCACTGACAGACCGGCACCGATGAGGAACTCTCGCCCAAAGGGTCTACCTCCGTGACACCACGGATCCAGGTGGGCACTGAAGGAGGCAGCCATGCGCCGCATGACCGTGCACAAGCCCCTGAAGAGGACCGACAGCCGCCGGATCCGCGAAGAGGCGGAGGAGCGCCCCGCGGCGCGTCCGGAGGTGCGCAAGGACATCGCACGCACCTGGTGGCCGGACGGCTGACCGGACCGGCCCTTTCCCGTGTCAGACCAGCCGTTTCCGGTAGTGGATGCGGTCGTACGGGCCGTCCACGCGCCGCTCCACGACCTCGTAACCGAACCTCGGGTAGATCTTCTGGTTCTCCCACATCAGCGCGTTCGTGTAGAGCCTGACCTCGGGCAGACCGAGCGCACGCGCGCGTGCGTCCACGAACTCCAGCAGGCGCCGCCCCACCCCCTTGCCGTGCGCGTCGGGATGGACGGCGATGCTGTCGAGGAGCAAATGATCCTCGTACGCCTCGACGACGACGAGCCCGACCACCGGCTCCCCGAACACGTACACCCTGCCCGCGGTCACGTTCGCCCCGTGGTCCGCCTCCATGGGCTGCGGCACCACTCCGATCCGCTCGATGTAGTGGTGGTACGCCGCGTCGGTCACGGCCTTCACGGCCGGCACGTCGGCGTCCCGGGCGGGCCGGATCTCGTCGTTCGTCATACCGGGAACGCTATCTACCTCAGCGGAGCCTGAGCATTCCCTTAACGCCACCGTAAGAGCCCAAAGGCCCCTCGGAACGGCTTTCGCACAGCTCAGAGGCAGGAGTTCAATGCCCCGTAGACGGGCCGCTCATGAGCAGGCGCTTCGTCGTACGCCCTGTTGAAGATCCGGCTTTCCCAGCGCCACCGGTCACCGCCTCGATACGCGGGCCGCGCCCCAGGTCAGAGGCCCTTTGCCGCTTCGAGCCAGGCTGAGCGGGGCCACGGTAATCGCATGCTCAGCTTCTGGGACCTGATGCATCGCGGACTTCCTGGGGCCACGGCTCGAAGAGGATGCCATCGGATGTGTCCTCTTCGTCTTCATCCTCGTCGCCCTCCCAGGCAGGCAGCCCTGGTTCGTCCAGTTCGCCGGTCAGCCAGGCCACCAACGTGTCGAGGAGTCCGCCGTTCAGCCGGGCCTGGTTGTGGTTACGCGGCCAAAGCACCAGAGGCCACTCATCGGCCGGCCCATCAACAAGCCAGCAGAGGAAGTCACCGCCGGGCGACATGGCGAAGGGAAGTACGCCTCCGGCCTCAGGCCATGCAGGGAAGGGGTACTTCTCCGGGGACTTCCCCTTGAGTTCCCGGTAGCCGCCGGCCATGCGCGGCCCTCCGTCCATCAATCCGACGGGGCCGTCGTCCAGCGGTGCCCAGAAACCCAACCAGTCACCCCAGGTGCCGGCGCCGTAGGTGGTCATCAGGCGGACGTACTCCGTGGGCTACTCGGTTCCCAGAAGAGAGAAGAGCTCCTCCCACGACCTCCGCCCCAACCACGGCGACTCGGGAGGCGGCAGCAGTTCAGTCAGTCGCTTCCAAGCAGGTGCGCCCATCATGGTCCTGGATACTGGCAGACAGCGCCGACAGTCCTCAGCGACCACCGTGCCCATGGTTCGCATCAAGGGGCGCGCAGGTTGTGGCGAGGACCTCGCCCTTGGCAGCCAGGGCGGCCGCCTGTCACGATCAAG
The DNA here is from genome assembly GCF_900215565.1 of Streptomyces sp. Ag109_G2-15. Taxonomy (NCBI): domain Bacteria; kingdom Bacillati; phylum Actinomycetota; class Actinomycetes; order Kitasatosporales; family Streptomycetaceae; genus Streptomyces; species Streptomyces sp. Ag109_G2-15. The sequence continues at coordinate 5,722,891 of NZ_OCNI01000001.1, read as the reverse complement.
CCGTGGCCAACCTTGCACAGATCGCGGGGCGGATGGACATCCTCCTCACGAGAATCGCGAGGCAGGTGAACATTCTCCTCGACCTCGTGGGCGGCCCGGTGGTCGGTGCACTGCTGCTGTCCGGAGGTATCGAGACCTACCACGACGGTGGATCCGTAGGCTGGCCCATCGCGGGATCAGCTCTGCTCCTGATCAACTTGCTGGTGGCCTGGCGACGATTCTCCCGGCTCAGGAAGCGCGCTACATCGCCGTAGCGGCACAGACAGCCACTAGGGGAACGACTCAGGAACTCGCGCCGTGCAGGGTCCTGCTCCGCTTCGGCCAGGTCCGCGAGTACCTGCAAGAGCCGTTGGGCGTTGATCTGGGGGCAGTTGCAGGAGCACCCAGCCCACGCTCTCCATCATCTTCACCGCGGAGTCGGGATCCACTTCATCGTCCCCGCAGCTCTCCAGCCACCACACGACGTCGACGAGCAGGCCGGAGAGTGTCGGCACAAGCGGATCCCTGTCAATCATGCGGGCAACTTAACCGAGCCCTACGACACCGCCTCATGGGTCGGTGAGTGTCCAACTGCGTGACAGCACCCGCGCACAGCGGCGGACACCCGCGAACGCCCATGGATGGTCGCCGCAGGTGAGAAGCGCCCTGGCCGGCGGAGTCTCGGGCGTCGGCCAGGTCGCCGCGCTCGCACGCCTCCACCACCTCGGCCAGATCGCTGCGGAGGATGCGAAGGGAGTCGCCCTGGATGAGTACGCCGGGGAACCTCCGCCCGGACAGGCGAATCACGGCGTCGTTGCCACCGTCAGTGAACAGCTCTGCCTCAACGCGCTCCATCACGCCATCCAGCCTGACGCCACCAGCTGACATCAACAGCCGTGCAGGCAGGCGGCCTTGGGCGATCGCGAACGCTGGACCAGCAAGGGCGCCGGGGCTCCATGCAAGCCTTCCGATCGAACTTACAAGGCGGTGATCCCGCAGTTCCCCGTATGGCACGATTCCTTGCCGTGGAGTGGACGACACTGGTCGGGACGGGGCTTGGGGCTGTACTGGGAGTGGGGGCCACCTTGGTCGGCGAACATGTGCGTTGGCGGCGCACCACCAGGGACAACAGGCTGCAAGACCGCCGGAACTTGTACGTGGACTGTCTCGTCTCCCTTCGGAGGGCGCACGAGGCCATGCGGTTGGCAGCTGACGAAGATCATGCGAGTCCGCAGGCCAGAGCGGCTAAAATCCGACAGCTCTTCCAGGCGTCGGGATGTGACGAGGCACGTGAACGGCTGATCCTCACAGCAACCGACGCGGTGATGTCAGCGATCGACGCGTCATATCACTCGCTGCGAGAGGTACGCGAGATACTCGCTTCCGGTAGCACGCTGACCTCAGCGAGCTACCAAACGGCAAGGCAGGCACATGGAGACGCGACCCGAGCTGCTCGTGTCGTTCTTCGGCGTGAGCTGAGTGCACTGGACATCTGACCTGGTACCCCTGCTGATGGCTGCTTCTGTGCTGCGTCCGGACGAAGCCCTGAGGACCGTCCGCGCGGCCTGGAGACAGCGTGTCAAGTGCGTGTCGAAGTTGGCGGTTAAAGCGTCGACGAGCCGTAGGAATGCCTAAGTCAGCGGACCCTTACGGGCGAAGCGGCGATGCACCTTCTAAGCGCTTGGCCGCAGGTTCGAGTCCTGCCGGGGGCGCCCAGCCTCAGCCCTCCCATCGGGAGGGCTTTTTGCTGGTCAGGAGGGGTGCGGCTCCTCACAAAAGAGCGCCGGACCCGCCCCGGTGATCGCGGGGAGAGTCCGGCGCTGTCCGGCTGTCACCGGGTTTCTGCGGGTGGCGTGAATACGCGGGGAAGTCTCGTCGACCCGGACAGTGCTCTCACCACCGTGCCTGAGCTGATCCTCGCTGCCATCGACAAGGTCACGGCCTGGGGTCCGTGTCGGGTGAAGCAGCGGCCACCAAGCACGACCCCGGCAGCCGCGGCGGGCGGCCGCCAAGGTTCGACCGTCCTGTAGCCATGAGCGGGGTACGTCTTCCCTCGGTAGCCATTTTCACCGCTAGCGCTGAGAGCAGGAGAGGCAAGATGCCAGACGACTCGACGGGCGGCGACGGTGCCCCACCCGCCTCGGTTACTGCCCGCTTCAAGACTGCGGTGCGGCGCTTCTTCGCCTCACCCGCACGGCGAGACGCGGCGGCAATCGTCATTGGACTGATCTCCGGGGGCGTCGGAGCCATCGTTGGCGCCGCAGCACTCCCCGTCTGGGTGATGGTCGTGCTCACCATGCTGGTGGCGGCGCAGTTCCTCACCATCGAACGGGCAGCGACTACCGACACCGCCGAAAAGAAAGTGCGATGGCTATGGGGGGCTCTCGCCGTGGCGCTCGTGCTTCCCGTCGGATCGTGGGCCTACCACCTCTACGACTCGGACGGGCGAGAGACGTACCCGTTCTACGTCGAGGGCGAGAACCTGCTCTATTCAGCTGGCAAGCCGGGGGGCATGCCGCTGTTGTCTGGAGACCAGGTCTGGCCAGGAAACAGCTATGACTTCGAATGCGTCGGCAAGGACTCGAAGGGGGCGGTGTGGATCAAAGCTGCGGCAGGCAACTATTGGTACCCCGCCGCCCTTCTGTCTCCCGTCGGAGACTTCGACACATCTGACATGCCGACGTGCGACTAGGGTCCGTCTGGTTCCGCCAGCCCTCACGTAGAGGCCAACGGAACCATACGAATGGTCAGATCTCGGGTAGATCCCCGCGCGCCAGGATCCGCTTCTTCAGGTCCCGAAGGTGGCCGGAGATGCATCGGGCGTAGATGGCCAGCAGCACGGGGACGCTGTTGCCCGCCCACTCAGCCACCTGCGCCGGCGGGATGCCGTCGTTGAGCCAGTTGGTCAAGCAGGTGTGCCGCAGGTCGTACACCCGCCTACCGAGCGGCGACGCGAACTCCTCCGGGGTGAGCACTTCCGCGCGAGCGCTCCGCCATGCCCGGCGGATGACCGACCCCGCGAGCAGGCCGCCCTTCTCGCCCTGGAACAGCAGATCCCCCGACTTCAGACTCTCTGCCTTGATGTGCTCACGCAGGATCCGCGTCAGCGACGGGTGCCCCGGCACGACGCGGGTGTCGTCCGAGGCACGCCCCTTCAACCCCCGCTCTTCGTGGATCTCGCCGTCATCCGTCCAGTTCTTCCCGACCTCCGGCTGAGCCGTGTGGAACAACAGCTCACACCACTGGTCCTCGGCGTCCTCATCGGGAAGACGGACGTCTGCAACGTCCATCGCCACAACCTCCTCCGGGCGCGGCCCGGCGTAGTACATCGTGGCAAAGAAGGCGTGCAGCCGCTTGCCGCCGCGGGGGCGCCGACGTACCCACCCCAGCAGGCGCGCCGCCTGCTCCGGGTTGAGGAGAGACCTCTTGTCGACCGCGGACGACGTCTTGGGCGCCGCCCCTCTCCCCTTCGGCAGGGGGTTGGTCCGCAGAATCCGGTGCTTGACGGCGTACTCCATGGCCACGTTCAGGATCCGCCGGTTGCGCTTGACGGAGCTTGCCGCGGCGCGCGTGCCGTCCAACTTCGAGCCGACGGCCAGAAGCACCTCGTCAACCTTGGCGGGGTCCTCCCATGCGGCCATGGTCAGGGTGTTGCGCTCCACCCACTTCAGGATGGTGGCCATCTCGGGTGGAGCGTCCTCCCGGCGTCGCGTGTTGAACGCGAACTCCCGCAGCGCCGTGCGCAGGTCGACCGGCCGGAACGCGGTCTGCGGTGTGCGCAGCAGAGCGACGGTGGTCGCCATGAGCGCCTTTGACGTGTTCTTGCGGTTGTTCCCCCCGGTCCGGTGCCACTGAGCGTCCGCGAACTGGACGGCGAAGTCGTACCAGTTCACCGCGCTCGCCCCGGACTGATGCGAGACAGGGCGGCCCGTGGCGAGGCTGAATGCCTCGCCACGGCGCGTGGCACTGACCAGCTCGGAGCGGAAGGCGTCCGCGAGTGCCTTCGTGTCGAACGGCGCTCGCCACTCCTTGCCGTCCAGCTCCCAGCGCACCGTGTGGGTGGTCTTGCGCTTGCCCTTGTAGACCGCCGTCTTCCAGATCTTGACGTTGTACGTCGTGCCATCCATCAGGCGGCGTCCTCCCGATCGTCCAGCCAGTGTTCGTAATCGCTGCGCCGAACCCGGATGTCACCGTTGGGCAGCTTGATGCAGCGAGGGGCGCGGCCCTTCGCGCGCCAGTCATAGAAGGTGGAGTGGGAAACCTTCAGGTCCTTGCAGATCTCCGCGAGCGTGAGCTTGTCGTCTCGCGCGCCGGCACCCATGCCGCCGTCCTCTCTTCTGCTTTGCTCAGCAACGTCTGTGGGTCTTCTGGAGAATCCGCAACATCCGCCACGCCGCAACATTGCTGGTCAGCAGCTTGGGTTTGTGGCGGATGCCGATTGTGTTGCGGATAGGTGCCGCCGCGCGGTGCGCGGCGGCACGTTGGGGGTCGGGGCTGGTCAGCCTGCGATGCGCAGTTGGCGTGTGCCGGTTTCCGCGTGCGCGTGGCGGCTCTCCGTGGGGGTTTCCGCCACGGATTCACCCTCGTTGACCTGCGGTGTTGCGGCTGTTGCGGATGTTGCGGACTTCTCGGGGGGGGGGAGGGGGGCAGTAGCGGGCCCAGGCGTCGGTCAGGTTGTCGGCGTAGTAGCCCTTCGGGGTGCCGCTGCCGACCCGGATGCCCCGGGGCCGGATCGGGGTGTTGTCGGGCCGGACGTACTGGCTCAGGAGCTTGGACAGGCCCCGGGCGGTGAGTGGCTTGCCGTCGTCGTTCAGGTCGGCCCAGGGGGCGTCATCGAGTCCGAGGAGGACTTCGAGGATGGCGGCGGTGGGCATGCGGTCGGCGCCGCAGAACACCTTGTCGCGCAGGTCGGTCAGCAGGCGGACCCCGAGGGAGGCTTCGTCGCCTTCCTGGGCGGCCTTGATGAGTTCGACGCAGGCGGCGCGGGCGCGCTCGGGCCAGTGGCCGCCGGCCGCGTCGGCGACGGCGACGGCGAGGAGGGGTTCCCACACGTCGGCAGGCCGGTCGGAGACGCCCTCGGGCATCTCGGGCCAGGCTTCGGCGACTTCGTCGTGCACGGTGGCGGTCCAGTCGGCGAGCCGGTCGCGCAGGGCGTGGCCCTGCTTCTCGTGGACGTGCCGACGGTACGGTTCGGCCTTCTCGTTGGGGGCCTTCTTGCGCATGCGGATGATGACCGAGCGGGTCAGGATCGTGTCCGGGAGGGAGCCGAGTCCGGCCATGGCGACGGCGCAGAACGAGGAGAACCACTCGGTGCTCTGGTTGGAGCCGTCTCCTACGCAGCGCAGGGACTTGGCTCCGCGCCGGTAGCCGGAGTTCAGGAACCCGCGGACCTCTTCGTTGCCTCCGGCCTTCAGGCCGAAGACGGTGTCGATCTCATCGAACAGGAGCGTCGGTGTCCCGCCGTCGGCTTCCACGAGCCGGAAGAGGGCGTTGGCGGAGGCGTTGACGGTGGTGGCCGCGCGCGGGGTGAGGGTCTCCACGATCTCCAGGGCGCGGGACTTGCCCGAGCCCGGCTCGGGACTCAGGAAGGCGAGGCGGGCGGTGCCGTCGAAGGCGTCGATCAGGTGGGCGTGAGCGTCCCACAGCGTGACGGCGACGTAGGCGGATTCGGTGGGGAAGATGTTGAAGCGTCGGTGGAAGGCTTCGACTTCATCGAGCAGGGCGGCGCCGTCGATGGACGGGGCGGGCGGGTTGACGCTGGTCATGCGGCGTTCCTCCTTTCGTTGTGCGTGCCGGGCCTGCCGGTGCAGAAGTGCTTGTGTGCCTCGTACTCGGTGACCAGGTCGGCCACCGCCTGTTGTCCGGTGGCGGTGCCGGTCTGGCCGCAGGTGCAGGCGTAGGCGGCGGTGGGGGCGGCGCCGTAGCACGTGGACCAGCGGGCGCCGTCGTAGTGATGGCGGTAGACGGGCGGGGCGTAGATCCGGATCCCGGGCTGGTCCGGCGTCGGGTCTTCGCTCGGGGCGCGTCCGTAGGCGGCCGGGTGCGGGTCAGAACGAAGAACTGAAAGGACGGCCTGGCGGCCGTCGTTCTTCGTGCCACGGCCCTCAACGGCGCCGCCCTGGGCCGGGTGCGAACCGGGTGCGGTGGATCGGGTCTGCTTTTCAGGGCGGGGGGTCATGCGGCGTCCCTGGGCCGGCAGGTGCGGATGGACCAATCCAGGGCGCTGCGGAGGGTGGCCCGGCACTCGGCCGCAGACAGCCCAGCCACCTCTCCCCCCGCCTGAAACGCCTCCTCCACCACGTCCCGCGGGATCTCGCCCCAGGCGACGAACCGCCCCAGCGCGCGGGCGCCCTCCAACAGCCGGGTGTTCCGGCCGCCCTCGCCGGTGCCCGCTACCGCGGCCACCTCACGATCCAGCGCCGCCTGGGCCCGCCGGGTGACCGCCTCCTGCACGAGCAGCGGCGCGAGCGCCACGGCAGGCCTGGACGGCTCGATCAGCAGCGGGGCCAGCCAGTGCGGCAGCGCGGCCACGGGCGCGTCGTCCAGCACCTCGTAGGCACCCTCGGGGGTGGTGCTTCCGGGGGCGACGACGTAGCCGCCCCAGGCGCGGGTGTCGATGTGCGGCCCGAGCCGGTTGACGCTGCTGGGCAGCTTCCCGCCAGACGGGGCGGTGAAGTACAGGTGGCGGCCCCCGCTCGGGGTCCGCACCTGGTAGGTGGGTGGGAGGTCCTCGCCGGTGCGCTCGCAGAGCGCCTGCAAAGAAGCGGCGCCGTCGGGCGCTCCTTCTTCCTTTCCCGGCTTGGGCACGTCCAGATCGATCACCAGCAGCCCGGCCGGGCCGGTGGCGACCCCTACGTTGTACGGGGTGCGCGCCCACGCGTCGGGTGGCAACCCGTGCACTTCGCATGTTCAGCCCGCCGGGGAGCTATAGGTGTCGTTGCACTTCCCCCTCGGGCACTGTTGAACTAAGGCTTCTCCAGATACTAGGGAGGTGAGGATCCCCGGCCCGCCGAGGAGGGTGAAGTGTCGTACCTCGTCCGCCAGATCGTCATGGGCGTAGTGATAGGAGTCGCCGTTCTGGTCGTTGCCTTGGTCGTCGTCAAGCACTCCGGCAGCTCCGATGTGGACAAGTACAGCTACACCAAGGGCTACGACGCTTTCGGAGGAGCGCTCATGCCTACAGACGACCGGAGTCGTGAGCAGGTGGAGGCGGACTGCGATGCCTTGCTGCGGAGGCGTTCGCTCATGGCCCCGGACCACAAGTTGATCGCGAAGGACTGGATCCAGGGATGTGCCGACGCGGCGCAGAACAAAGACTCCCGCTTCAAGTAGGGCACGACAGGCCACCGATCGGTACGGCAGCGGAGTGCAGCATTTACAACGGCCTTCCTCGTCCAGCAGTGCCCCACGGAGGTATCAGCGCGCCCGCTATGTCCGACAGCCACCGATCACCGCAGAGCTACGAATCAGAAGGCTCCTGACATCCACCGCTGACATCAACGACACCAGACAGGGGCGTACACCAGCGTCTGCCCAGCCGTCGCACCAGTCGGCAGCAGCAGCCGGAGCGGGCTCGGATCGAACTCCTAACCTCGCCCTTTCATAGGCGGCAGATGCTGATGGCCAATCATGATGGGCTTGGTGTCGCTGACCTGCAGTGTTGTCCCATGCCGGGGGCCCTGTCGAACCTCTGTGGCCTTCACCTCGCGGGTGAAGCTCCTGGTGCGCCAATCCGATCTTGACCGGCGAGTGATGTCACTGCGATCGGTTCCACAGGCGTCCGACGGGGCACTCAGCGCGGATCTCGGTGGCCTCGAAGGACACGCGCTTGTCCTGGCCGGCGAGCACGACCGTGTTCCCCGCGAGGGTGGCGGTGGTTGTGGGCCAGCCGGACCAGCCGTTCACCTCGAAGTTCTTCACGCCGATGCAGACCAGGACGAACTCGACCGCGTTGTGGCCTCGCGCCTGCCACAGGTCCGCGGCGCCGTCCGGGACGGCGAAGGCGGAGAACCTCAAGGTGACTGACGCTGCGCGTTCGTCGATGAGGACGGAGTCCAGGTGGTAGTCCGTCAGCGGTGGCGGGGGTGAGCCGAGAACGTCGCGGACCGTCTCGGGATTGGTCACCTCGGCAGACCAGTCGTGGTCACTCATAGAACGTCTTCGCGGTCGTGGGAGGCAGTACCTGGTGCAGGTGCTGGTCGACGCGGCTCTCGAACCAGCGCCGAGCGGTATCGAGGTCCGCGTCGTTGGAGCGATAGGCGTTGAGATGGTCAGCCTTGAGGCCAGCCCAGGCGGTGAAGTCCAGCGAGAATCCCGCTCCGTGCACCGCGACCCTGATCCGGCGTTCGTAGACCTGGACGAGGGGGCTGAGCTCGATGTCGACCACGGTGCGGTCGGGAGTGCCCCGCATCCGCAAATCCTCGCCCACGGCCAGGAACTCGATCTGGGCCTCGAACCGGTCGCAGCCCGCCTCGGTCCACGTCACGGGAGCGCGGTCCGGAAAGCGCGGAAGCTCCACCCGCAACGTCACACCGGGGCCGTAGGGGCTCAGGTGGACCGACCTGAGGACGAGGTGCTCCAAGGGCGGCAGCTCGGTATAGAGCGCGGTCAGCCGCTCGGAGTGCACCAAGAGCTCCGACCACGTGTCGGCTGGCATGGATGGGCTCCTCTGCTCTGGATACCTCACGCCCGGCGAGGCTGACCCGATCATCGTCCAAGGGGCGGCCAGAGAGCTAGAAAGCGCCTCTGAACTGCGATGATAGGGCTTGTCGAAGGTCCTGTTGCATCGCCGAATACGAGGCACTTTCCAGGTGAAGAAGCGTAGCGGGTGCTATCCGCGCGTCCAGATATCGCGTGGCGGATCAGAGGTGGTCTCGCAGGCCGGCGGGGTACTGCTGGTGGAGACCGCCCGCGCCAGCGGGCTGGACACTGCACTGTCGTCTGCGCTGGCGCCCTGGCGCAAGGATCGCACGGTCCACGACCCGGGCAAGATACTCCTGGATATGGCCCTGACCGTCGCCCTGGGCGGGGACTGCCTGGCAGACGTGGCCCTGCTGCGGGCCGAGCCCGCCGTCCACAGGAACGTCGCCTCCGACCCGACCGTCTCCCGCCTGATCGCCGCCCTCGCAGCAGCGGGCCCCAGGGCACTGACCGCCATCCGCGCAGCACGCGCTCAAGCCCGGCAGCACGCATGGGCCCTGGCCAAGGACCGCTCCCCGGACAGCGGCGGCCAGGTGACCGTGGACATCGGCGGCGTCCTGGTCACCGCCCACTCCGAGAAGCAGGACGCCACCGCGACCTGGAAGAAGACCTTCGGCCACCACCCGCTGGTCGCGTTCGTGGACCACGGCCACCAGGGCAGCGGGGAACCCGTCGCATCCCTCCTACGGCCAGGCAGGGCCGGCTCCAACACCGCCGCCGACCACATCGCCACCACCCGACAGGCGCTGGCCCAACTGCCCAAGCGGTTTCGGCGCGGCCGCCAGACCCTGATCCGGACCGACTCCGCCGGCGGCACACACGCCTTCCTCAACTGGCTCATCCAGCCCGGACGGTGGCTGTCCTACTCGGTCGGCATGACCATCACCGACGACATCCACGACGCGATCAGGCTCATCCCCAAGAAGGCATGGACCCCGGCCTACGACGCCGACCGGCAGGTCCGCGACGGCGCCTGGGTGGCCGAGATCACCGACATGCTCGCTCACCAGCTGGCCCAAGGGGCTACGGTTGATCGTCCGCAAGGAGCGTCCGCACCCCGGCGCCCAACTGCGGATCACCGACCTCGACGGACACCGCTTCACCATCTTTGCGACCAACACTCCCGACGGACAGCTCGCAGACCTCGAACTGCGTCACCGCCGCCGGGCCCGCGCCGAGGACCGCATCCGCGCCGCCCGCGCCACCGGCCTGCGCGACCTCCCCCTGCACGGCACCGCCCAGAACCAGATCTGGCTGGAGATCGTCTCCCTCGCCCTGGACCTGCTCGCCTGGCTCCCCATGCTCGCCCTGGACGGAGCACCCCGACGATGGGAACCCAAGAAGATGCGACTCCGCCTCTTCTCCGCAGCTGCACGGCTCGTCAGCACCGCCCGAACCCGCCACCTACGGTTCTCCGACCGAAACCCCTGGACCAAGTTGATCACGACCGCCATCGGCCGGCTCCATGCGCTCGCCCCACCTCAGCCAGCCTGCTGACCTGCACCAACGAGCCGCACATCACCTGGGGAAGTGGAACCCCACGCTCACCCGACGCGACAGCCGGGCCAAAGCCATCCACGCCGTCGAATCGCACAGCCGATCACCGCCGACCCTGCACGCCAACAACACTGACGGACGGTCACGAAAGATCGAGGCTAAAGCGGTGTTCAGCTTGTTGGCATGGATGACAACGGTGACCGCAGCGAGCTGGGCAGCGACGGATCGGCCAGCTCGGAGCAAGTAGCGATGCGGAACACCATCCGATCACATAGCGTGATTGAGCGAGTCTCGATAGTAATGCAGGCCGCAGCGGGGTTGACGAGGCGGCCTTGGGATCAGCTGCCGTGGCAGCTGTAGTGACGTTGGCGCCGGGAGAAGGCCCCTATGGCTGGCTGAGCACAGGAGTGGGCATCACGTTGGCTCTTCTCCTCACGGCCTATTACAGGCCCAGAAATACACCTCCCCGCACTAAGCCGGACACCTACGGCCGGGCGTTCGCTTTCGGCGCCATCGCCGGACTGTTGGTTGCAATGATCTTGGCGTGGGCGGTCCAGGGCGGCCTTAGCCTGCAGGGCCTCCAATACCGCAAGGAGGCAAATCCGGCTAATCCATGGGTCGCCTGGATCTGGCTGGTGAGCGGCCTCGCCCTGGCGATTGTCCACCGCGCGATGGTACCGCCGGCCCCGGGTCAGGCTGTGGCCACCGGAGCGCCCCAGCGACGAAACGGCGATGGATGAGCTACCCAGTCGTGGACTATCTGTGGAAACGCAGCCGCTCAGTCAGGCTTCGCAAGGCCGTGGCCAGCGGCGACGAACGAGTTTGGACTGGCCTCCGGAGCCGCGCGCCGGGTACCGCGCAGGCGCAGCAACTGACACGATGGAGCGACCGCAGCCCGCTACTCAGCCCATCAGCTTGTGCAGTCCGAGGGTGCTGGCGCCAGCGCCAGTCAGCCCCGCGAGCAGAGCGCCGGCGGCATTGCCCGTGCTGAAGAAACTCAGGGCTCCCACAGTCGCGCCGATGAATGCAGCTGCGAGCAGCACCAAGACTGCCCGCTGGGTAACCAGCGCTTCAGGTTGCGAGCCCGGAGAGTTCGGGGCGGGCGGAGGGGGCGGTGGCTGCGTCGTCATGCTGGCTCCGTCTCACTGCCCGTACGCACCGCGTACGCGTATCGAGGCATCGCGAGTAGCTGTGCTGCAATCCATGTCCACCGAGCCCGGCGACTGGGCATATCAGCCAGGTATCCGCGCTGTTCCTCCAGCCACTCAGACCGCTCATCTCCCGGGAGAAGTAATGCGACAAGGCGAAGTACATTCTTGCCCGAGTCGGAGCGCCCCTGCGGCAAGGCGGTAGACGAAAGCATGTGGGGCAACGCTTCGGGGTCCTGAGGAGCGTCCATGTCAGGCGATGTGGCCGGCACTTCGAGGACCTGCTGATCAACGCCTCCTACGTATGGCGAGTCGTCGTCCTCGTCGATGAGGAACCCCCTCATCGGAACCTGTCCCTGCCATGTCGCCGGCGTCGACAGGTTGTCATCCTCGTCGATGAGGAACCCCCTCATCGGAGCCGGACCTTGCTGAGTCGCCATGGTCGGCCACTGAGCAGGATCGTGCTGCGTCATCCTGGTTGGCGAGGGAACCTGTCGCTTCGTCCTGATTGGCAATGGGGCCCGGCGCTGCTGCATCGCCCCCGTCGACAGATCGTCGTCCTCGTCGATGAGGAACCCCCTCATCAGAGCCGGACCCTGCCGTGTCGCCTCGAACCACGAGTAGTTTCCGACGTTTGCCTCTGGGGGCGAAGACTCACCTCCGGAAGCCTCCTGCGTGCTCATCGGGCCCCTCCTGCCATGCCGGGGCGCCCGAATCTCGATGCCGAGCCGACAGGCGCAGCAGCAGCTGCTTCCGCCAAGGCGAGAGGGGCAAGGTCAGCACCCTTCGGGGTGATGCGGTAGAAGCGGCGTCGGGGGCGTCCCTCAGCCTCGGCGATGTCGTCCTGTTCCCAGTACCTCTCGACCCATCCTGCCTGGCGCAACCGTTCCAAGATCGGGAAAAGGGTACCGTTCGGCAGCCCTGACATCTTGGACAGCTCCAGCCCGTACAGTCCTTCGTCCAGTACCACTGAGCGGCGCTCGCCGTCGACGCCCTTCCCGAGGAGCGCACGCAGCACTGTCTGCGTGTGCGGTGTCATTCTCACAGCCGACATGCCTTCAATCTACCTAGGTAGAAACACGTCCGTCTACCTAGGTAGGAGAATGTCCGTGCAGCCGATCCGAAACGCTCGACGCTTCATGGAATGGTCGATTCCGGGGAATGTGCGGTGACGCGACGCCCAGCGCGCCCTGTCGCCCGTCAAATGGGCTGGCCAGAGGGGCAGGGAGGTGGCCCCTTCTAAGCGCCTCCGCCCTCCCTCGGGAACTGCGAGACCCGCCGTGAGGGTCGGCGCAAGGTCGAGCCATCAACACCAGACCCGGCCGGCTTCCGGTTGACGCATAGACCCTCTGACCAGCACGTTCCCCACGAGACGAAGAGCCCTCCGGAGCCGCGTGCGCAGGCTCGAATCCTGGTAGGCAAGTCACGTAGGCGGCGCCGCCGGGAGCCAAACCGGGAGCCAACTGAAGCGTCCGGCCGCGGACGAACGCGGACTGCCACGGACGGCGACACCTCTCGGAAGCAGGTGACACGGGGCTCCCCGACGCTCCTCCCTGAGCCCCCAGTTAGCCCCGCCTTAACGCCACCATAAGGATCTCCATCACCCGCCCCCAGCAGGCGATTTCGCGGTTTCTTGGGGCTAGCTTCTGATCGCCCCCACGGGATTCAGCCCATCCCCCGAGGACCGTTCCGAGGAGTTCCCCATGTCCGCACGCCGCAAGGCCGCCGTCGTCGCCGCCCTCGGCAGCACCGCGCTCGCGCTCTCCGCCGCGCCCGCCTCCGCGCACGGTTCGATGGGTGACCCGGTCAGCAGGGTGTCGCAGTGCTACGCGGAAGGTCCGGAGAGTCCCAGGTCGGCCGCGTGCAAGGCGGCGGTCGCGGCGGGCGGTACGCAGGCGCTCTACGACTGGAACGGCATCCGCATCGGTGATGCCGCCGGACGCCACCAGGAGCTGATCCCGGACGGCAAGCTGTGCAGCGCGAACAACGAGGAGTTCAAGGGGCTGGACCTGGCCCGCGCGGACTGGCCGGCGACGAGCGTGCGAAGCGGGTCGTACACCTTCAAGTACCGTGTGACCGCCCCGCACAAGGGCACCTTCAGGGTGTACGTCACCAGGCCCGGGTACGACCCGGCGAAGCCCCTGGCCTGGGGAAACCTGGATCTGGAGCACCCGGTCGCGACGGCCACCGACCCGGTTCCCTCGGGCGGCTTCTACACCTTCTCGGGCACCCTTCCCGAGCGCACGGGCAAGCAGCTGCTGTACGCGGTCTGGCAGCGCTCGGACAGCCCGGAGGCCTTCTACTCCTGCTCCGACGTCAACTTCGGCGGCGGTGCGACGGGCGGCACCACCCCCGCTCCGAGCGCCTCAGCGCCCTCCGACGGGCAGATCGCGGACGGTGCCGACAAGTCGACGATCGAGCACCACGGGCACGGGGACGACGACGCGAGCACGTCCGCGGAGCCGTCCACCGCGGAGCCGTCCACCGCCGCCCCGGTGACCCCGGCCAACGAGCCGAAGGCCGCCGGGACTTCGGAGAACCTCGCCGAGACCGGCGCCTCCACCGGCACCTCGTACGTCGCGATCGGCGGCGCGGCGGCGCTGGCGCTGGGTTCGGCAGTGCTGTTCATGTCGGTGCGACGGCGTGCCGCGGGCGGCCGGCACGGGCGGTGATCCAGGACTCCGGGGCCTGTCCGGCGGCTCAGGTCGGACAGGCCCCGGCGGTGCGTCAGCTGAAGGCCGACGCGCAGGTGGTGGCCGTGGCGTGGGCCGGGTCGAGGGCGTTGGCCACCTCGTGGAAGGCGATGCGGTCGAAGAGGCCGATCGCCACGTGCTCGGAGAGGTCGAGCGGGCACAGGTCCTGGAGCAGGACGTTGTGGACGTCCGAGCCGCTCAGGTACTGGTTGCGCCAGGGTGTGGCCACCTCGTCGTACTTGGTGGCGATGACCGTGTAGTGCACTCCGGGGACGGTGTCGCCGCCCGCGTTGAGCTTGGTGAGGAAGGCGGAGCCGGCGATCTGGTCGGCGAGGCCGGGGGTGGTGGCCTTGATCAGGTCCTCGGCACCGGGGAAGTACGGCAGCAGGTTGGTGAGGCCGTCCAGGTCGGTGCCGTGGTTGTCGGGGGCGAGGCCGACGAGGGCGTTCACCTTGGCGGCTCCGCCGAGGAACTTCAGGTAGTAGCGGGGCATCATGCCGCCCTGGGAGTGCCCGACCAGGTCGGCCTTGCCGGCGCCGGTCGCGGTGAGCACCTTGTCGACGAAGGCGGACAGCTGCTCGGCCGACTTGTCGATGGGGCCGAGGCCGTAGAAGAGCGGGACGCCGGGCAGTTGGCCGTAGTCGAGGGAGTAGACGCAGTATCCGCGGGTCTTCAGATACGGAGCGAGGGACAGCCAGTTGTCGACGGAGTTGCCCAGGGTTCCGTGCACCAGGATCACCGGGCGGGGATGGGCGGAAGAGGGCTTGCACGAGTAGTCGTTCCAACCACTGCTCGGAGCGGCAGCGTCGGCGGCGTGGGCCGTGGCGGCGGGAACGGCGGCCACGGCGGCGGTCAGGAGCAGCGCGGCGAGGGGTCTGAGCACTCGCTTCCAGGGCAGCATCGTGTGATCTCCTTGCGGCTCAAGGGAGGTGCGACGGCCTAACCCTGTGATCCGGATCACGAGGATGCTGTTCACTCGTCAAGTTACGGGCGAGTAGTGCAGCTGTGAAGTTACGCGTCAGTAAAAACTTCCAGTGATAACCAGCGGCTCATTCGGCAGCCGATGAACCGTCACCAGGCAGGCCTGATCGGACCGTAGGGCGCGATCCGCGTCAAACGCTCCCGCAACGCCCGCACTTCACCCTCGCCCAGCAGTTCGACCCACGCGTCCACGACGTCGGCCGCAGCCGCTTCCGCGGCCCGGGTACAGGCCCACCCCTGCTCGGTGAGCACGACCAGCCGGGCCCGGGCGTCCTCGGGATGCGGACGCCGTTCGGCGTATCCCTTGCGCACGATCTCGTCCACCAGCTGACTGGCGGCCTGCTTGGTCACCCCGAGGTGTGCGGCGAGGTCGGTGACGGTGGCACCGCCCGGCGCGAGCCGCGCGAAGGCGAAGCCATGGGCCGGCCGGATGTCCGTGAAGCCGCGAGCCTCGACCCCGTCATGGATGCGCTGGGTGAGGTCGCCCGCGACGGCGAGCAGGGCGGCGGACAGGGCCATGGCTTCGGAGTTCTGCACGGAGGCATTGAAACACCCTTGACGAACTGGTCAAGCTGCTTGACCATGTAGTCAAGCAGCTTGACCACTTGAACGGAGACCAGCATGCCCGTAGTCCGCTCGTCCGAGGCCGTGACCCACGAGATCCACGGCGCCCGCTTCGTCTCGTACGCGACCCCCCTGACCGGGAGCAAGGAACTGTGCGCCTGGCGGGGCGAGATCCCCGCAGGAACCAAGGCACCCGCCCACACCGTCAACCGGGAGGAGATCTTCCTCCTGCTCATCGGCGAACTGCTGATCACCCTCGACGGCCGCACCGAGCGGATCTCCGCCGGCGACACGGTGATCATCAATCCCGGCGCGACCCTGACCGTCGAGAACCCGACCGACCACACCGCGGTCTCCTGGGTCACCACCTCCGTCGGCCTCACGGCGGAACTGGCCGACGGCACGGTCATCACCCCGCCGTGGGCCAACTGACGCCGCCGGACAGGAGGGTCACGCCGCCAGCGTCCCCGGCATCACCGCTCGTGGCCCGAACTTCGCCCGGGCGCGGTCCGCGACCTCCTCGATGCGGCGGACCTTCTCGTCCACGGGGTCGAAGGTGAGCTGGTAGGAGGCCCGGTCGGCGGGGGCCAGGCCCTCGGCGCGCAGGGTGAGCGCGCGAACCCGGGCGCGCTGGAGGCCGAGCGCCTCGTACATGCCGTAGGCCGTCTTCGTGAGGGACGCCGAGTGTGCGGTCGGTTCCTTGAGGGTGCGGCTGCGGGTGGTCGAGATGGGGGTCCCCCCGCTCGAGCCCGTTCGAGAGCGGGGGAGGTCGGCGTAGCGCACGGTGAGGGTCAGGGTGCGGCAGACCTTCTCCACCGCGCGCAGCCGGGCCCCGAGTTCCTCGGCGGCGGACAGGAGCGCCCCGCGGTGCCGGTCGGGATCCAACTCGTCGAGGTCGAAGGGTCGTTCGACGGCGATGGACCGGGAGACGGCGTTCGGGACGACCCGGCCGCGGTCGACACCGCTCGCCTTCTCGCGCAGCTCGCGCCCCGCTTTCGCGCCGATCAGCCGCTGGAGTGTGGACAGGGGCGCGGCGGCGACCAGGCCCAGCGTGTCCAGACCGTACTCGCACAGGGTACGGGCGGTCGCCGTGCCGACGCCGGGCAGCGCGGACACGGGCCGCTCGGCGAGGAACTCCGCGATGGCGTCCTGTTCTTCGGGCACGGCACAGGTCACCCCGGGACGGGCGTCGCGCAGCGCCACGCGGGCCAGCATCGGCCCCGGCCCGGCGCCGATCACACAGTCGACGCCGTACAGCGCGAGGGCCCGGACCCGGATCACCGAGGCCAGTTCCACCGCACTGCGCCCGAAGTACCGCTCGGCACCCCGGAGATCGGCCAGCGCCCCGTCCGGGGGCAACGCCTCCACGACCGGGGTGAACTCCTCCAGCAGCCCGAGCAGCCCCGGCAGGGCCGCCTCGTACATCGGCGGCAGCTGGAAACGTACGCACAGAATGGTCATCCCGCACTCCCCGGACTCTGGTGCCACAACTTCCGTACCGTTGAGGGCCCTTGTGAGGCCTCCTGACCCGCGGGCCGCAGATCGGCCCACGGATGCATCTCGTACCCGGTCGGCAGATGGATCCGGCGGCCGCCCGTCGGATCCTCCCCGTCCGCCCCCTCCCGGACGGGTGCCGCCAGCCGGGCGGCCACCTCGTCGAGACCGCCCTCGGCGCGCAGTTCGACCAGTTCGGCGAGGTTCCAGGCGGCGGAGCCCACCACGCTGAGGCTGCGCGGGCCGCGCCGCTGCACCACCCCGCGCACCAGCAGCAGCCAGGAGTGGAAGACGGTGTGCGCGCAGGCGTCGTGCGAGTCGTCGAAGAAGGCGAGGTCGACCAAGCCCGTGCCGTCGTCCAGCGTGCTGAAGATGACCCGCTTGCCGGACCGGATCGGCGGGGTCTGGGTGGCCGCCTTGGCACCCGCGACCAGCACCGTCTCCCCGTGCCGGGCCTCACGCAGCCGACGTGCCGACACCACGCCCAGCTCCTTGAGGAACTCCCGGTGGTCGTCCATCAGATTGCGCGAGGCGTCCATGGACAGCACGCCCAGCTCGGCACTGAGCCGCTCCGCCGAGGTCAGGTCGGGCAGCCCGGCCGAGGCGGTCTTCCGGCCACCGGCGAGCGGAAGCTGACCGCCGCCCGCGCCCCGGGCACCCCGGTGCAGCTCGGTCAGATGCAGCTGCAGATCCCGGCGGTTGGCGCCGAAGGCGTCCAGCGCACCCACCTGTGCGAGCCGCTGGGCCAGGGGACGGCTCGGCCGCGCCCGCTCCCAGAAGTCGAGCAGCGAGGCATACGGCTGCCCGTCCGCGATCCGCTTCGCCTCGGCCTCGCTGATGCCGTACACATCGGAGAGGGCGAGCCGCAGCCCCCACACCCCGGATTCAGACACCAGTTCGATCCTGTGTGCCACCCCCGACACGTTCACGTCCAACGGCAGGATCGGCACCCCGCGCCGCCGCGCATCCGCCAGCAGCAGCCGCTTCGGGTACATCCCGGGATCATGCGTGAGCAGCCCGGCGTAGAAGGCAGCCGGGTGATGGGCCTTCAGCCACGCCGACTGGTACGTCGGTACGGCGAAAGCGACCGCATGCGCCTTGCAGAAGCCGTACGACCCGAACGCCTCGACGATCTCCCAGGTCCGCTGAATCGTTTCCGCGTCATACCCGTTGGCCGCCGCATGCTGCGCGAACCAGACCCGGATCCGCCCCTGCGACTCCGGGTCGGACAGCCCGCGCCGCACCGCGTCCGCCTCGGCCCGGCCGCAGCCGGTCATGATGTCGACGATGTGGATGATCTGCTCGTGGAAGACGACGACCCCGTACGTCTCCTTCAGCGGCCCCTCCAGATCCGGATGCGGATAGCGGATCGGCGCCCGCCCGTGCCGCGCCTCGATGAACGGCCGCACCATGTCGGCGGCGACCGGCCCCGGCCGGAACAGCGAGATGTCGACGACCAGGTCATGAAAGGTGGCCGGCTGGAGCCGCCCCACCAGATCCCGCTGCCCGGGCGACTCGATCTGGAAGCAGCCCAGAGTCTCGGCGGACCGGATGAGCCGATACGTCGCCGGGTCACCCTCCCGCACAGCATCGAGGTCGATCCGCTCCCCCGTAGCCCGCTCCACCTCGGCGACCGCGTGCGCCATCGCCGACTGCATCCGCACGCCCAGCACGTCCAGCTTGAGCAGCCCGAGGTCCTCCACGTCCTCCTTGTCGAACTGCGACATGGGAAAGCCCTCGCCGCTGGTCGGCATGACCGGTGTACGGGCGAGCAGGGAGGCATCGGACAGGAGCACCCCGCACGGATGCATGGCGACCCCGCGCGGCAGGGCGTCGAGGGCCTCGACCAGCTCCCACAGCTTGCCGTACCGCTCCTTCTCCCCCGCGAGCCGCTTCAGCTCGGGCAGCTCCTCCAGCGCCGCGCGGGCGTCCCGTGCCCGGATGTGCGGGAAGGACTTGGCGATGCGGTCGATGTCGGCGGGGTCCATGGACAGAGCGGCCCCGACATCACGGATCGCGTGCCGGACCCGATAGGTCTCCGGCATGGCGACGGTCGCGACCCGCTCGGTGCCGAACCGGCCGATGATCGCGCGGTAGACCTCCAGCCTGCGCGCGGACTCCACGTCGATGTCGATGTCGGGCAGGGCGAGGCGCCGCTTGGACAGGAAGCGCTCCATCAGCAGCCCGTGCTCGACCGGATCGGCGTGCGCGATCCCGAGCAGGTGGTTGACGAGGGAGCCGGCACCGGACCCACGGGCGGCCACCCGGATACCCATCCCCCTGACGTCATCCACCACTTGAGCGACCGTCAAGAAGTAGGAAGCGAAGCCATGATGGGCGATGATGTCCAGCTCATCATGCATCCGCGCCCAGTAGTCCCGGCGGTCGGCGTAGCCGCGCAGCACCATGCCGGCGGCCGCCCGCGAGGCGAGCGCCCGCTGGGCGGTACGACGCCCGGCACCGACGAGATGCGCCTCAGGGAAATGAACGCTCCCCATACCGAGGTCGTCCTCGGGATCGACCAGACACTCGGCGGCCGTGGCCCGGGTCTGCTCCAGCAGCCGATGAGCGGTGTCGCGCCGGTAGCCGGCGGCCTCCACCACCCGCTCGGCGACCCGCAGCATGGCCTGCGCGTCCTTCAGCCAGGCCTCACCGGAGTCCAGCTCCTTGCGGGGATCGATCGGAACCAGACGGCGGGCGGCATCCAGTACATCGGCGACCTGCCCCTGCCGGGGATCGGCGTACCGGACCGCGTTACTGAGCACAGGCCGAACCCGCTGCTCGGCGGCAAACCCAACCGTACGGGCGGCCAGCCGCAGAGAACCGGGCCCCGTACCTTCACGACCGTGCCAGACGGCCTCCATACGCAGCGCGTCACCGTAGACCTCACGCCAGGGAACGAGCAGCTTCGCGGCCCGATCGGGCCGCCCCGCAGCAAGGGCACGCCCCACATCGGACCCGGGACCGAGCAACACGGTCAGACCGTCCCCATGATTACCGGCCCAGGGCAGCAAGGGCGCATCCTCACCCCCGTGCGCCGCCGTGACGATCCCGCACAGATCGGCCCAGCCACGGGCGCCGTCCCGGGCAAGGAAGGTCACCCGGGCCGCCGACTCATCGACGAAGGCACCACCACGCACCGGAGCCCGCCGCCGCTCACGCCGCGCGACCACCGGCTCACCCACCGCCAGGTTCACACCGAACAGCGGACGGACACCCGCCTTGGCACACGCCTTGGCAAAGCGAACCGCACCGGCGAGGGTGTCGCGGTCAGTCAGGGCGAGGGCATCCATACCCCGCTCGGAGGCACGCTCGGCCAGCCGCTCCGGATGCGAGGCCCCGTACCGCAAGGAGAACCCGGAGACGGTGTGCAGATGCGCGAAGCCCGGCACACGCACCTCCCGCACTCATGAGCCCCGAACAGCACTCGAACATCAGTTCCCACCCCCACCATACCCCCATTCCCGAACAAGTGTGCGACATCCATGCGAGCGCCTCTCACCTGCGGAAACGCTGCCGCCGACGCCCCGCAGCGGGCCGCCGCAGGCATGGCAACGCAAAGTCCCGCCCCTCACACCCGGGGCGGGACTCCGACGAAACCGAAAGCCGGGCGTCAGCCGATCTGCGCCCCCGTAGCCGACAGCGCCTCGGTGACAGGCTGGAAGAACGTCTCCCCACCGGAGGTGCAGTCACCACTGCCACCCGAGGTCAGCCCGATCGCGCTGCTGCCGGAGAAGAGCGAGCCACCGCTGTCCCCGGGCTCGGCGCACACATCGGTCTGGATCAGACCGCTGACCGTGCCCTCGGAGTAGTTGACGGTGGCGTTCAGCCCGGTGACCGTCCCGTCGTGCACCTGGGTGGTGGAGCCACTCCGGGTGACCTTCATACCGACAGTGGCCTCGGCCGCGCCGGTGATCTGCTGGGCGGACCCGTCGTAGAGGTCGACCTCGCTCGGGTGATCCACGGTCGAGGTGTACTTGACCAGCCCGAAGTCGTTGCCCGGGAAGCTGGACTGCGCGTTCTTGCCGATGACGTTGCCGGAGGAGTCCGACCAGCTGGAGATGGCCTCGGTGCAGTGCCCCGCGGTCAGGAAGTACGGCTGCCCGTCCTTGACCACGTTGAAGCCGAGCGAGCAACGCCCACCCGATCCCGTGATGGCGTCACCGCCGGCGATGAAGGGCTTGAACTCCCCCTTCGACCGCTTCAGTTCGACCTTGGCCCCAAGCCCGTCGACGACCGTGCTGAGCTTCGCCCACTCGCCCCCGGACACCGTCCTGTCCGCGGTGACGACGACCTTGTTGGTGACCGGGTCGGTGGCCCACGAGGTACCGGGGATGGTCGCGTCCTTCTTCAGGGTCGCCCGCGCACCATCGAGTTCGGCCAGCGAGTGGGCGACGAGTCTGGCCTTGCCGCCGGCCGCCTCCACGGCCTTGGCGGCGGTGGCATCGAGCACGTTGACGACGAGGCTCTTGCTCCGGGCGTCGTAGTAACTGCCGGCCGCGTCGGACCCGAGGTCCTTCACGAGCGCCGAGGCGAGCTTTCCGGCCGCCGGAACGGACAGAACCCGCGGTTCCGGAGCCGACTTGGCAGGCTCGCTGGCGTTCGCAGTCTGGAAGGTGACACCCGCGGCGACCAGTGCGGAGATGCCCGCGCCGATCACGACGGCCCGCCGCCTGGGTATGCGTCGGTGCTTCAACTCACGTCCTCCTGTGGGGGGTCGGCCCGGAAGTTGTGGGGACTCCGCGGACCGGAAGGCTGGTTGACGGGCGCCCACTCTTCCGAACCGCACAGGGAGTACACAAGGTCGACTTCAGGACGCGCACACGGCAACCCCGTACGCCCCCGCCCCACGTGACCGAGGACAGTCACCCCAGGAAATTCGCACTGCAAACACTACGCGCGAGTAACCCATAGGCGGACAGTGACCGTTACCCGTGGCTGGAATACACCCCGAGACAAGAGAAGGTCCCCGCACGCGAGCCGCGCGCGGGGACCCACCAAGACGGACCCGTCAGGGAAGGGTCACACCGTAGTAGCTCAGCGCCTCGGTGACCGGCTGGAAGAACGTCGTACCGCCGGAGGTGCAGTTGCCGCTGCCGCCGGAGGTCAGGCCGTAGGCCACGCTGCCCCCGTAGAGCGGACCTCCGCTGTCGCCGCCCTCGGCGCAGACCGTGGTCTGGATCAGGCCGTAGACGATGTCACCGCTGCCGTAGTTGACGGTCGCGTTCAGCGCGGTGACCCGCCCGCTGTGCGTACCGGTGGTGGAGCCACGCCGGTAGACGGTCGTGCCCACGGACGGGGTGGCCGCGCTGCTGATGGTCTGGTTGCCCACCGCGCTCGGGTGCGCGATGGAGGAGTTGGTGTAGCGCACCAGCGCGAAGTCGTTGCCCGGGAAGCTGTAGCCGACGTTCGTGCCCAGCACGGTCGTGTGACCGGAGTTGCTGTACCAGGTCGAGGCGACCTCACCGCAGTGACCGGCGGTCAGGAAGTAGTACGTGCTGCCGCTGCGCACGTTGAAGCCGAGCGAGCAGCGGTAGGAGCCGCCGTAGATGGCGTCGCCGCCGCTGATCAGCTTCTTGAACTTGCCGGAGGTGTGCTTGATGGTCAGCGCGCCCGCGTTGCCGCCGGCCTGCTGCTTGATCTTGGCGATCTCGGCCTTGGAGACCGTGCTGTCGACGGTGACGACGACACGGTTGGTCTTGCTGTCCACCGCCCAGGCCGTACCGCCGATGTCGGCCTTGAGGACGGAGTCGCTCGCCTTGGTGAGCTGGGTGGCGCTGAACGTGTGGGCGTCGCTGGCGTTCGCGGTGGGGGCGGCGAACGCGGCCGCGGCCAGGAAGCCGGTGGCCACGGCGATCAGCCGGGTCCGTCTTGCGATGCCGCTGCGGGGAGTGGTGCGCTTGATCCTCACGTTTCGTTCCCTCCCAGGGGAAGTCGGGGGCCCGCGTGGGGTCGGGGCCCGTGAGGCGCAGCCAGGGGCCGGTCCTGGGTTCCGAACACGCATGCCCCTGACAAGCGCTGAGGGGGAGTATTCGGCCGAACGGCCGGTAGGCACAAGAGTGCCTTTCGGCCGTCAACCTTTGAACCACCCGGGCGCAGTGGCCCCCTGACGTCAGCTCAGGACGCGCTCCCCCGCCTCGATCGCCACGTCCAGCCGGTTGCCCGGCGGCGGGAAGGGGCAGATGAAGTGATCGGCGAAGGCGCACGGCGGGAGCTGGGCGCGGTTGAAGTCGACCGTGGTACGACCCTCGGCGTCCGGTGCCTGCGGGAAGAGGAACCGGAAGCGGAAGCTGGTGTCGCCGCTGGTGGCGTCGGCGAACACCGCCCACAGCGGGCCGTCGCCCTGCCGCGCGACCTGGAGCGTGAGATCGTTTCCGGCCAGGCTGAAGGCGAGTTCCCCGGCGAGCGCGAGCCCGCGCTCCCGTCCGTCCGCGTTGCCGACCCGCACCGTGCGCGTGTCGTCGTACGGCGTGAAGCGCCCCGGCACCGACCAGCGCGGGTCGTACGCCGTGGCCTCGATGCCCCGGAAGGCGCGGCGGGCCTCGGCGGCGGGGTCGTAGACCCGCACCCCCCACACGTCCTCGCGGACCAGTACGACCAGCCGCTTCTCGCCCAGCGCGACCCGCGACCCGGCCTCCGGCCCGAGGTCGGCGGCGAGGTGGACCTCCCCCGAGAACGGCCGGCCGTCCAGGGTCAGCCCGTCGCCCTCGGCAGCGGTGAGCACCACCCCGTCACCATCCGTCCCCCACGTCCCGGGAATGTCCGGAAGTCGCCCCTCCGGATGGTCCTCGACCCAGTGGGTGGCGGTCAGCGCGAGCGGTCCGTAGGGCTCCGAGACCTTCTCCACGCGCTGTTCGTGCCACTGCTTCCAGGCGTCGGGTGCGTCGCTGGTCATAGGATCCATTCCTTTCATACGCGTCATACGCGCTCATCCCTCCCACGGCGGGTCGGGCAGCCCGAGGTGTGAGCGCAGGGTCGCGCCCTGGTATTCCGTGCGGAACGCGCCGCGCTCCTGGAGCAGCGGCACCACCCGGTCCACGAACTCGTCGAGGCCGCCGGGTGTGTGGTGCGGGACGAGGACGAAGCCGTCGGCGGCGTCCTCGCGTACGTACGCCTCCAGTTCGGCGGCGACCGTCTCGGGGGTGCCGACGACCGACGGGCGGCCGCCCACCTCGATCACGGTCTCCCGGATCGACAGCCCCTTCTCGTTCGCCGGCACCGGGTCGGTCTCCGGGAGCGGGCCGTCGGGGTCGTGACCGGAGAGGTCGACGCCCCAGTCCCGCCCCAGGAGTTGCAGCGCGCGCTGCGGGGTGATCCGCTGCCGTCGGATCTCCACGGCCCGCTCCTGGGCCTCGGCGGCGGTGTCCCCGAGGACGACGGTGACACCGGCCAGGACCTTCAGGTCCTCCGGTGCCCGGCCGTACGCGGCGAGCCTGCGGGTGACATCGGCGCGGACGGACCGGCCCGCCGCCGGCGAGCGGTGCCGGGTGAGGAGTACGTCGGCCGTGGCCGCGGCGGACTCCCGGTCCTGGTCCGAGTCCCCGGCCCGGATCACCACGGGATGGCCCTGCGGCGAGCGGGGCAGACCGAACTCACCCGCGATGTCGAAGTGCCGGCCCTGGTGTGCGAACGGCCGGGACACCCCGTCGGCCGACCAGGAGGTCCACAACCGCCGTGCGACGGCGACGAACTCGGCGGCGCGCCCGTACCGGTCGGCGGGGTCGGCGGAGCCGTCGTGGCGGAGGTCGGCGCCGGTGAAGGTGTCCGCGCAGGTCGCCACGTGCCAGGCGGCCCGGCCCCCGCTGAGATGGTCCAGGGTCGCGAGTCTGCGGGCGAGTTCGTACGGCTCGGTGAAGGCCGTGGGCACGGTGGCGGCGAGCCCCAGCCGCTCGGTGACCCCGGCGAGCGCGTTCAGCACGGTGAGCGGCTCCGGCCGGCCCGTCGCGTCGCGATCGTCGATCCGCCGCGGCCGCGGCCCCTCGGACAGGAGCACGAAGTCGAACAGCCCGCGCTCGGCGGTACGCGCCGGCTGCTCGAAGGAGGCAAGGGCGATCGGTGAGCCGGAAGGCTGACCGGGCCGGGCGGCGGTGTCGCCGTCCCCTGGGAGGCAGACCGCCAGACGCACCTGCCGTCGTACGGTCATGACGTTCCCCCGGTCACGGCGTACTGGTGGGCGGGCCGGGCCAGGCCCAGGTGCTCGCGCAGGGTGCTGCCCGGGTAGAAGGTGCGGAACAGGCCGCGGTGCTGGAGCAGCGCCACCGTGCCGTTGACCAGCCGCTCCAGGTCACGGCGCGGCTCGACGGGGACGAGGTGGAAGCCGTCGGTGACGTCCGCCGCGTGCCAGGCGGCGATCAGCTCCGCGAGGTCGACCGGACCGCCCCGGTACAGCGGGCCCTGTGCGGTGGGCCGGGGACCGCCTCCGCCGTGCCCGGGCTCGGCCGCGTGCTCGCCGTCGCCGAGGTCGACGAGCAGGCTCACCAGGACCCGCAGGGCACCCGGGTCCCTGCCGGACTCCGCCGCCCGGTTGCGCAGTTGCCCGCGTACGGCGGCGGCCTGCGCGGGATCGGCGACCCGGACCAGGGCCACGTCGGCATACCGGGCCGCCGTGGGCCGGGCCTGCCCGTCGGTGGCGTCGACGACGCGGACGGGGTGGCCCTGCGGGGGCCGGGGCAGCTTGGTGCCGTCCTCCCAGCTGTCCCACAACCGCGCCGCCACCTCGGCGGCTTCGTCCGCCTCCTGCCACAGCGCGGCGGCGGGGGCGGCGTGCCTGCGGCCGAAGAGGCGGGCCTCGCCCTCGGTGGTGGACACGTCGATCCGCCAGCCGGCCCGGCCTCGGCTGGCCCAGTCGAGGGTGGCGACGGCGGCCTGGACGCGCAGGGGCTCGGTGTGTGTGGTGGTGACGGTCGGGACCAGCCCGATCCGCCGGGTGGCGGGCGCCACGCGCGACAGCACGGCGAGCGCGTCTGGCCCGGGGCGCGCGAAGGAGTCGTCCAGCGTCACGAAGTCGAGCCCGCCGCTCTCGGCGAGCTGCGCCAGCTCGACGTAGGAGACGGCGTCGAAGGAGCCCGGCCGGTCGATGGCGGCGGCGAGGTGCAACAGCCCACGCCCGTACCGCGCGCTCACGTCAGCACCCCCTGTTCGCAGGGCACCGACGCATCACAGGCAAAGGTCATCGCTCACAGCACCTTCGCCAGGAACGCCCGCGTCCGCTCCTCCCGCGGAGCGCCCAGTACCTCACCCGGCGGCCCGGCCTCGACGATCCTCCCGTCGGCCATGAACACCACCGTGTCCGCGACCTCGCGGGCGAAGGCGATCTCGTGCGTGACGACGATCATCGTCGTGCCCTGGCTCGCCAGGTCCCGGATGACGTCGAGGACTTCGCCGACCAGCTCGGGATCCAGCGCCGAGGTCGGCTCGTCGAAGAGCAGCAGCTTCGGTTCCAGCGCGAGCGCCCGCGCGATGGCGACCCGCTGCTGCTGACCGCCGGACAGCTGCCGGGGGTAGGCGTCGGCCTTGTCGGCGAGCCCGACCCGCTCCAGCAGCCGGCGCGCGCTCTCCACCGCCTCCTTCCGGGGCCGCTTCAACGCCGAGACCGGCGCCTCGATGACGTTCTCCAGCACGGTCAGGTGCGGGAACAGGTTGAAGTTCTGGAAGACGAAGCCGATCCGTGTGCGTTGCCTGAGCACCTCGCGCTCGGGCAGCTCGTACAGCCTGTCGCCGGAGCGCCGGTAGCCGATCAGCGCGCCGTCCACACTGATCGCGCCGTGGTCCACCTTCTCCAGGTGGTTGATGGCGCGCAGCAGTGTCGACTTCCCGGAGCCGGAGGGGCCGAGGACGACGGTGACCTCACCGGTGCGCACCTCCAGATCGATGCCCTTGAGGACCTCGAGCGAGCCGAAGCTCTTGTGGACGGACCTGATGTCGACCATGACGCTCATCGTGGAATTCCTTGGAGTCAGGGGGGTCATGCGGCCGCGCGGAGGGCGAGTTCGGCCAGGAACCGCAGCGCGGCCCGCGCCGTCGCGTCGTTCTGCCGGAACGCGGGCCCGCCGGTGCGCGGCCGGGTGAAGGCGCCGGGGGTGCGGCCGTCGGTGAAGGGGCCGAGGGCGAACCGCCGGGGATGCGGCCGCCCGGCCCCGTCGAGGATCCGGCCGTCGGCGGGGTCGATGCGCAGCAGCCCGTCGGGGGTCTCGGCAGCCCCCTCGGCGTGCAGCTCCCGCAGCAAGGTGTCGCGGGCCCGTCCCACGGTCGGCTCGGGCAGCCGGGCCTCGACCAGCGCCCGCGCCTCGACGGAGAACCCCGGCACGGTGGGGCTGGCCGCCCGGAACACGCCGTCCTCGGCGGTGACGGTCATGTCGGCGCCGACGAACCGCAGGAGACCGGCCCGGGACAGCGCGAGCAGCTGCCGCAGCCGGGGCCCGGGCGGCCCGGACGCCAGGTAGCTGAAGAAGCCGTGCCACCAGGGGCCGACGTTCCCGAGCCGCACCAGCTGCCCGTAGACGGACAGCAGCCCGAGGAAGACGCCCAGGTCGGCGCTGTGCTCCGGATCGTGACGACGGCTCAGGTCACCCTGGACATAGCCACGCAGGCCCTCCTGGAACTCCTCGTGCGAGGTGTACCGCACCCCGTCCAGGGGGTGGTCGAGCGCGGCGAGGTCGAGGCGGTCGGCCGGGTCGGGTACGGCGGCGGCGACGAGCGCCGCGGTCTCGGCGAGGTCGGCTGCGGCCGCGTACTTCTCCTCGAAGTCGGCCCAGTTCATCGCCGTACGCTCGGCATGGGCGGTGAACAGCCGGTGGTAGTGGGCGAAGCCCAGCTCCTTCTCCACCAGCGGCCACACATCGCGCCGGAAGTCGAAGCCTTCCGGCCTGGCCAGCAGCGCCTCGACCTCGGGCGGGCCGAAGAAGCGGGGCAGCGGCGGCCGGTCGCCGGTCCAGTCGTAGCCGATCTTCGAGTGGTACGGCACTCCGCGCCGCGAGCCGACGTACAGCACCGGCTCGCGCCCCGAGGGGACGTAGGTGTCACCCTCGTAGCGTCCGCCCCGGCCCTCGGTGAGCAGCACCATCAGGTCGACGAAGGCCAGCCCGAAGCCGCGTACCAGGACGGGCTCGCCGGCCCGCAGCGGGGACAGGTCGCTGTCGGCGGTGAAGTCGGGCGGCAGGTGGACCAGGCCGTGCTCCCGCGCGTACGCGGCCAACTCGGCCTGGTCGTCGTCGAGTTCGGAGTCGAGGTGGCCGAGGGCGAGGACGACCAGGTCGGCGAGCAGGGGGCGCGGGCGGCCCTCCAGCCACACCTGCTGGCGCCCCTCGCGCGGGCCGCTCACCCGCAGGGCACGCCGGGCGTGGTGGTGGACGGTGACTCCCGGGGGCAGCTCGGCGAGGGCCCGCTCGTACACGTGGCGCAGGTAGCGGCCCTGGATCTGCCGGTCGGCGAAGGTGCGGCCGTCCAGCTCCGCCCACTCGTGCAGGGTGGGGCCCTCGCGCACCGGGCCGGCCATCTGCACCGTCTCGTCGGTGAACATGGTGACGTCCTCGGCGTGCGAGTTCATCCACAGCAGCGGCGACTGCGCCGTGCGCCAGATGCGTCCGCCGCCCGGCGGATGGGGGTCGACCAGATGGATGTCGAGTCCCGAACCGGCGTACAGGTCGGGTGCGTTGGCGGCGATGCGTTCGAGGAGTCCGGTCCCCCGCGGCCCGGCTCCCACGATCACCAGCTGCGGCCTCATCGGGCGGACTCCGTCCCGCGCGCGTAGTGCTTCTCGACGTAGTACTGCCCGACGCCGAGCACCGAGGTGACGAGGGTGTACCAGAGGGTGGCGACCATCAGCAGCGGGATGACCTGGTACGTGCGGTGGTAGATCAACTGCGCCGAGAACAGCAGGTCGTTGACGGCGATGACGCTGACGATCGAGGTGCCCTTGAGGGCACCGATCAGCATGTTCCCGGCGGGCGGCACGATGGAGCGCATGGCCTGCGGCAGCACGATCCGCCGCCAGCGCCGCCACCGGCTCAGGCCGAGCGCCTGGGCGGCCTCGATCTGCCCGCGGTCGACGGAGAGGATGCCGCCCCGGACGACCTCGGCGGCGTAGGCGGCCTCGTGCAGGGTGAGACCGACGACGGCGACGGCGACCGGGCTGAGCAGGTTGACGGTCTTCACCCCGAGGATCTGCGGGTACAGCGCCCCGATGTTGAACCACAGCAGCAGCTGCACCAGGATCGGGATCGACCGGAAGAGCCAGACGTACCCCCAACTGACCGCCCGCAGCACGGGGTTGGCGGAGAGCCGGAAGGCGGCGAGCAGGGTGCCGAGGGCGAAGCCGAGGACCATGACGACGGCGGTCAGCCACAGCGTGAGCCACAGGCCGCGCAGGACGGAGTCCGAGGTGAAGTAGTCGGCGACGACGTTCCACTGGAACGCCTTGTTGCGCAGGACCGAGTTGACGGCGAGGCCGAGCAGGACGAGAACGGCGACAGCGGCGATCCACTGGCCGAGCCGGCGCTGCGGGACGATCGTCAGGGCGTCCGCGTGCTCGGGTGTCTGGGGTGCGGCGGGGACTTTGGCGAGGGTTTCGGATGACATGCGAAGGCTCCGTGACGATGGGAGTCCCTCCCGCTCGAGCGAAGCCGAGAGTGGGGGACGAACACGGTGGGTGCCTTCACACAGGTGCGCCGCGCGGCGCGGATACGGCCGAGCCCCTCAGCAGGGCCGTTCATCGAGAGTACGTGGGCGTTTCGGTGCGCTGTCAAGGCCGTCCACACTGTGAGCCGTACGTCTCAACTCAGTTGACGCAGAACCGGATGCCTGTTCCACTTGGCCCATGCATCCACAGCAGTGGCTGGTCACCCGCTCCCACATCGACTTCGGTCGCGTGTGGTCCTCCTCCTGTTGAGCTGACCCCCTGCGCGCCCGCCTCCGAGCGGGCCCATGCGTTCTTCCTGTTCTCTCTTTCGTCTTTGCCTTCACACGCGCACCCCCTCCCCTCGCGCTTCTTCACGCCTTCTGCCAGGAGACCGCTTTCGATGCGTACGCCTGCCCATCGCCATTTCCTGCCCTTCGCCGTCATCACGTCCGCCGCTCTGCTGCTCACCGCCTGCGGCTCCGGGTCCGGTGGCTCGGGCGGGACGGACGCCGCCGACGTGGCGGCCGCCTCGGACAAGGTGCCCACCACGGACGTGATCTCCGCCGTCAAGAAGGACGACGCGGCCGCGAAGCTGCTGCCGGCGGGCGTCACGAGCCTCACCGTCGCGGTCAGCGTCGGCGGCACCCCGCCCGGCACCACCTACCTGAACGACGGCAAGACGCTGACCGGCCAGGACGTCGACTTCACCAAGGCGGTCGCCAAGTCGCTCGGTATCGAACTCAAGGTGGAGCAGGCGAGCTTCGAGGCGATCCTGCCCGCCCTGGACAGCGGCAAGTACGACTTCGGCGCGAGCAACTTCGGCGTCACCGACGAGCGCCGCAAGACCATCGACTTCGTCACCTACATCAACGACGGCCAGGGCTTCGCCGCCCGCAAGGACAGCAAGCTGTCCAGGATCACCGACCTGAAGCAACTGTGCGGCCTGAACGTCGCGACCGGCGCGGGCACGACCTTCGAGGCCACGCTGGAGGAGAACAAGCACGTGTGCACCGACGCCGGCAAGAAGGCGTACCAGGTGCAGACGTACTCGGAGGAGGGCGCGATCTGGTCCTCGGTGCAGCAGGGGCGCAGCGATGTCGTGATGTCCACGATCAACGGCCTGCGTTACGCGGTCGCCCACCAGCAGGGGGTGAAGTTCCTCAACGAGTACCACCGCCTCGACGTCGGCTTCGCCTTCAAGAAGGGCACCAAGCTGGCCCCGGCCTTCCAGGCGGCGGTCAACGAGCTGATCGCCGACGGCACGTACGACAAGATTCTCAAGAAGTGGGGGACGACGGGTTCGGCGATCGGCAAGTCGCGGATCTCCCCGCCCGAGCTGAAGAACTGACGTTCATTCACCCGTACGCTCCGAGCCTCACCCATCCGCCTCCGACAATCATATTTCACTCTCAGTCAGCAGCCGTATGAGTCAGGACCCTTGGGACACAAGGACTCTCGACGGATCGCCTCTGCACCAGTACCGTCACAAACCCCCCGCGCGGCGTCTATCCACTTGGCGCGCCGTCCGCATCATGGATGACCATAGGGATGCGGAAGCAAGAAGGACCGCTGTGAGAGGAGGCGTCCATGGGATCGGTACGCAAGGCGAGTGCGTGGCTCGGCCTCGTCGACGACAACGATGACGAGCGCTACTACGACGACGACTACTCCGAGGGCACCGAGTCCGGAGCCGCCTGGGTCACGGACCCGCGGGTGAAGGTGGCCACGGACACGGCCGAGGAGAAGGGCCGCCGGATCGGCACGGTCACCCCGGACAGCTTCCGGGACGCCCGCGCCATCGGCGAGCTGTTCCGGGACGGTGTCCCGGTGATCATGAACCTCACGGTGATGGAGCCCGCCGACGCCAAGCGCGTGGTGGACTTCGCGGCCGGACTGACCTTCGGCCTGCGGGGCACGATCGAGCGGGTCGCGAACCGGGTCTTCCTGCTGACGCCGGCGAACACGGAGATCATCAGCGGCGAGCCGGCGGCGCGGCGCGAGGACGGATTCTTCAACCAGAGCTGAGGCAGGGCCGCTCACCGGCCCTGCCCCGCTGCCGAGGTCAGCGGAAGGCGTCCAGCCCGGTGAGCGCCTTGCCCAGCACGAGCTGGTGCATCTCGACGGTGCCCTCGTAGGTGAGCACCGACTCGAGGTTGGTCGCGTGCCGCATCACGGGGTACTCGAGGGAGATCCCGTTGGCACCGAGGATCGTGCGCGCCGTACGGCAGATCTCGATGGCCTCGCGGACGTTGTTGAGCTTGCCGAAGCTGACCTGCTCGGGACGCAGGCGGCCGGCGTCCATCCGCCGCCCCAGATGGTGGGCGAGCAGGATTCCCTTGTGCAGTTCGACCGCCATGTCGGCGAGCTTGGCCTGGGTGAGCTGGAAGCCGCCGATGGGCCGCCCGAACTGCTCCCGCGTCTTCGCGTACTCCAGAGCCGCCTCGAAGCTGCTGCGCGCCGCGCCCATCGCGCCCCAGACGATGCCGTAGCGGGCGTGCGAGAGACAGCTGAGCGGTCCGCGCAGACCGGTGACCTCGGGGAGGACGGCGGTGGCGGGCAGCCGTACGTCGTCCAGGACGAGTTCGCTGGTGACGGAGGCGCGCAGGGACCACTTGTGCTTGATCTCGGGCGCCGAGAAGCCGGGGCGGTCGGTCGGTACGACGAACCCGCGGATCCCGTCCTCGGTCTGCGCCCAGACGACGGCCACCCCGGCCACGGAGCCGTTGGTGATCCACATCTTGCGGCCGTTGAGGATCCAGTCGTCGCCGTCGCGCTTGGCGTGGGTGCGCATGGAGGCGGGGTCGGAGCCGTGGTCGGGCTCGGTGAGCCCGAAGCAGCCGATCACCTCGCCGGAGGCCATGCGGGGCAGCCACTCCTGCTTCTGCTCCTCGCTGCCGAACCGGTGGATCGCGTACATGGCGAGCGAGCCCTGCACGGAGACCAGCGACCGGATGCCCGAGTCGGCGGCCTCCAGCTCCAGGCAGGCGAGGCCGTACTGCACGGCCGACGCGCCCGCACAGCCGTACCCGGTGAGCGACATGCCGAGGGCGCCGATCCCGCCGAGTTCGCGCGCGAGTTCCCGGATGCCGGGCAGCTCGCCCTTCTCGTACCAGTCGGCGACGTAGGGCAGCACGCGGTCGGCCGCCCAGCTGCGGACCGTGTCCCGTACGGCCAGGTCCTCCGGGTCCAGGAGGTCGTCGATCCCGAGCGGGTCGGCGGCGTCGAACGGGGGCAACTTCGCGGACATGGAACACCCTCCGGCACACTGAGGCACGGTGAAAACTAGCATCGCTAGTTACGACTGTGCAGCCGACGTTACGGTGCGCTGTCCCGCACGTCCAGAGCCGCCACGGCGACCCTCGGCTTCTCGGCCTCCCTCGGGGCCGGCAGCTCCACCTCGGCGGACTCCTCCCCGCACTGCATGATCCGGGGCAGCCGCAGCGCCATCACCGCGCCCAGCAGCAACAGGCCCGCGCTCACCAGCAGGGTCACATGCAGCCCGTGCACGAAGGAGTCCCGCGCCGCCCGGCGCAGGGCGGCCCCCACCGGCCCGCCGAGCCGCCCGGCGACCTCGTAGGCCTCGCCCAGCGAGTGGCCCGCCGCGTCCGACGCGCGCGAGGGGACGCCCGGCACCGACGCGAGACCGGGCGCGTAGGCCGCGTTCATCACGCTGCCGAGCAGCGCGATCCCGATCCCGGCCCCGAGCTGGTACGACGTCTCGCCGATCGCCGCGGCTCCGCCGGCCTGCTCGGCCGGCGCCTCGCTCAGCATCGACTCGTACGCCCCGAAGAGGGTCGTCTCCAGGCCGAACCCGAGCAGGACGAAGCCGAACAGCAGCAGGCCCGCGTTGTCGTTCGCGCCCATCGCCGTCAGCGTCAGCACCGCCGCCGCGGTGAGGCAGAAGCCGAAGCACACCATCCGGCGCGGTCCGAAGCGGCGCAGCATCCGCGCGCCGGCGAGGCCCGCCGCCATCGCCGCGACGGTCAGGGGCAGCAGCCTGAGGCCCGTCTCCAGCGGCGACAGACCGAGCACCAGCTGCAGATACTGCGCCGCGATCAGCTCCAGGCCCACCAGCGCGAGCATCGCCAGCACGATGCAGCCCACCGACGTGCTGAACGCCGGGCGTCGGAACATCCGCAGGTCCACCAGCGGGTGCGGGCGCCGCGCCTGCCGCCGTACGAAGAGGAAGAGCAGCGCGGCACCGGCCAGCAGCGGCACCAGGGTGAACGGGCTCGCGGGCGGCTCACCGCCGCCGAGCCGCTTCACGCCGAGCACGACCCCGAACAGGCCGACCGCCGCCATCAGCGCGCCGACCACGTCCCACGGGCCGTTGCGGTCGCCGCGCGACTCGGGCAGCAGCATCCGCCCGACCGGCAGGCTGACCAGCATCAGCGGGATGTTGACGAGGAAGACCGCGCCCCACCAGAAGTGCTCCAGCAGGAAGCCGCCGAGCAGCGGACCGACCGCCGCGCCGACGGCCGCGACCGCGCTCCAGACACCGATGGCCAGCGCGCGCTCGCGCCGGTCCGGGAAGACCTGGCGGAGGATCGACAGCGTCGCGGGCATGATCATCGCGCCGCCGACCCCGAGCAGCGCCCGGGCGAGGATCAGCGTCTGAGCGGTCGGTGCGAAGGCGGCCACGGCGGAGGCGACACCGAAGAGGGCGTAGCCGAGGAGCAGGATGCGCCGGCGGCCGACCCGGTCGCCCAGCGTGCCGAACAGGATCAACAGGGAGGCGCAGACCAGCGGGTAGATGTCGACGATCCAGAGCAGCTCTATCGCGTCGGGCCTGAGGTCCTCCGTGACGGCGGGGACCGCCACGTGCAGCACGGTCGCGTCGAGGGCGACGAGCAGCAGGCTGACGCAGAGGACGACGAGGACGACCCAGCGGTTGGCACCGGCCCCGGCCTCCCGACGGCGCGGCCGTACGGCAGCCGTGGTCGTCCCGGACATGTACTACCTCCCAGATGATCCCTCGCGAGCTGCGGATCGGCGGGGTGGGGACTCCCCGTCGTACGGCCGGAGAGGAGCGGTGTCTCCGGCCCGCGCAAACCCACGCGGGTGACTCGTCAGCGTACGCGAGTTCGCCGCGGGGACACGTGGCGGACCTCTCACACGCAGGAGCGAACCCGTGTGGCGTACGCCACCCCGCCCGCTCTTGACCACGCCCCGGCGGGCGGCCCGGTTCCCCGTCCGGTCGATAATCGAGCCCGTGACCGATCTTGACACGTGCGTGGCACCACCCCGCACCCCCGCCCTGCGCCGGGCGGCGCCGGCCCTCCTCGGGTACGCGGCCGTCCGCGCCCTGGGCCTGGTCGTGCTGGCCGTGTGGAGCGGCGCGCGCGGCAAGAGCGCGTACACGCTGCTGACCGCGCGCTGGGACTCCCTCTGGTACACCCGGGTCGCCGAGCTGGGCTACGGCTACGAGGTGCGGCTGCCGAACGGCGACGTCCACTCCAACCTGGCGTTCTTCCCGCTGCTGCCCTGGCTGGAGCGGCTGCTGCACGCGGTCACGCCGCTGTCGTACGCGGACGCGGGTTTCGTCGTCGCCCTGCTCGCCTCGCTCGCCGCGGCCTGGGGGATCTTCGCGGTCGCGGACCACGTGTACGGGCCGAGGGTGGGCGTCTGCGCGGTGCTGCTGTGGGCCGTGCTGCCGGTCGGGATCGTGCAGTCGATGGCGTACAGCGAGTCCTTGTTCACGGCGCTGGCCGCGTGGTCGCTGTACGCGGTGCTGACCGGCCGGTGGGTGAGCGCGGGCGCGCTGGCCGCGCTGGCGGGGCTGACCCGGCCGGTGGGGCTCGCGGTGGTCGCGGCGGTGTGGGTGGCGGGCGTGGTCTCGTTCGTGCGAGATCGAAGCGCGCGGGGCGCGCACGGCGCACGAAACGGCGAACACGCCCCCGCTCCGGCGGACACCACGCACGCCGAGCGCAGCCCCACCACCGGCGCACCCGCCTGGCGTCGCGCCCTCGGCATGCTTCTCGCGCCCCTGGGCGCCGCCGGCTATGTCCTCTGGGTCGGCCACCGCACCGGCAAGGGCCCGCTCGGGTATCTCGATGTGCAGGCCGGGTGGCGCAACGGGTTCGACGGCGGGTACGCCTTCGCACGCTTCGTAATCGACAAGTTCACGTCATTTCCGTCGGCTCTCGCCGGCGCGGGCCTGATCATCGGTGTGGCCCTGCTGATCTGGCTCTACGTGACCGGCGTCCGCCAGGGCCAACCCATCCCGCTGCTGGTGTACACGGGTGTCGTCCTGGCCCTCGCCCTGTGCGCGTCGAGTTACTTCGGGTCGAAGCCGCGGCTGCTGATGCCGGCCTTCCCGGTGCTGTTCCCGCTCGCCCGCGCTCTGGCCCGGCTGCGGACGTCCAGGTCGGCGCTGGTCACAGTGGGTGTGGCGGTGGCGACGGCGGTCTACGGCGCCTTCTGGCTGAACGGCTCCGGTCCCCCATGATCAACTTCGGCGGTTCGATGAGCACGCTCTGAATTCCATCCCATGATTCGGTGAACGAATTCATAAGCGCCATAAAACCGGACCCCCGGCATGATCAAAGGAATTGCAGGAAGCGACCCTCGCAGGATTCGGAATCCCAGGAATTCGGATGGCTCCTGAGAGGTTTCCCACATCACATCGTCATCACAAAGCCGCTGTTTCGACCGGGAACAGAGCTCACTCGCTGTAACGTCGATTGGGTGCGTACCGAACGAAACCTCACCCGGAGTCTGGACCGGGTGTTCGCCAGGCTGGACCGTGAGCCGGAACGACCGGCTCACATCGATGTGCCGCGGATGAGCCGGCACCGGGTCGTGCTGTTCACCGCGACCCTCGCCTTTTACCTGGCGATCGTGTGGGCCGTGGTGATCACCTCCTGGCTGGTCCGGCTCGACTGGCAGGTCATGTTCTTCCGGCCGTACCAGCAGTGGCCGCAGATCCACGCCTTCCTCGACTACTACGTGGTGCTCGGCCAGCGCGGCCCCACCGCCGTGATGGTCGCGGCCTGGCTCGGCTGGCGCTCCTGGCGGCAGCACACCCTGCGCCCGCTGCTGACCCTGGCCGCCTCGCTGCTGCTGCTGAACATCACGGTCGGCGCCGCCAAGCTCGGCATGGGGCGGCTCGGTCCGCACTACGCGACCGTGATCGGCTCGAACGAGATGGGTCTGGGCGGCGATATATTCCCCAGTGGCCACACCGCCAACGCGGTGGTGACCTGGGGAATCCTGGCGTATCTGGCCTCCTCCCCGAGAGCGCGCC
This sequence comes from Streptomyces sp. Ag109_G2-15, assembly GCF_900215565.1. Classification (NCBI taxonomy): domain Bacteria; kingdom Bacillati; phylum Actinomycetota; class Actinomycetes; order Kitasatosporales; family Streptomycetaceae; genus Streptomyces; species Streptomyces sp. Ag109_G2-15. Next base: position 5,685,973 of record NZ_OCNI01000001.1, on the reverse strand, counting down.
GCTGGCTGTCCGCGCTCTCCGCGGTCACCTCGCTCGGCGTCGGCCTCACCACCGTCTACCTCGGTACGCACTGGCTGAGCGACGTGCTGCTGGGCTGGGCCGCGGGCCTGCTGATCCTGCTCGCCCTGCCCTGGTTCGAGCCGCTGATCACCATGGCCGAGACCGCGCTCTTCGACCTGCGCGACCGCTGGCGCGCCCGCCGCGGCCGTACGGTGCCCGCGCCGGCCGTCCCGGTCACGCCCTCGCCGGTGCTGCTCAAGCCGCGGCCCGCCGAGCGGGCCGCCGCCCCGGCGCGCGAGCCGGTGTCGCCGGTGCGCGGCTCCCGGGCCCCGATCCATCTGGCCCCGGGCCCGCACACGGCCCGTTCGGAGCGCACCCCGGTCACCCCGGCGGGCAGCCGCCGCCCGCCGCACGCCGACCGCCTCCCGCGCGGCACCTCCCAGCCGGCCCGCCCCCTGACGGGCAACTGACGCTCCACCACGGCGCCGGGGCCGGTACGCACAGCCAACCCCCGCCATGACGAAGGCCCCGCTCCCGGCAAGGGGGAGCGGGGCCTTCGTCGTGCACGCGAGGAGTCTCAGCCCTTCCAGGCGCGGGTCACCCGGCCGCTCCGTACCTCGAAGTTGAGCCGGCCCACCCGGTACTCCATGGTGATGATCGTACCCGGCGGCAGCGACCGTACCGTCGACCACCCGCGCTCCCGAGCGATCCGCTCGGCGCTGGCGGCGTCGAGGCCGACGTACCCGTCCGGACTGTCCTGGGGCTCCGCTGGCGGAGTGGGAATCGGTGCCATGCGGCCACGCTAGGCCGCATCGGCCGGCGACGGAAGCCGGAACCGGCGGACCACGTCATGGGTCCCCTTCCGGTCACGCTTCTGTCACAGGTTCCCGACACGCGTTTCCGTCGAACTCCGTCACACGTACGGGGGTTTCCATACCGCTCACCGGGGCAATCGAACAGAATTCCCGCGTGCCGGAGCAGCCCCTCGAATTACCCGGCGGAATGCGCCGCGGCGCGGATCGGAGCGGGTCCGGGATGCGATTCCCCGCGGAATCCGGCGCCATGCCGGACGAGCTGACACCGCATAGGAAATTCACGGATCCAGCACACAACCGACGTACGCCCCGTCGTCACCCGGTACCCGGGCCGGGCCCGGCGGCCCGCGCCAGTGCGGCGTCCAGCCGGTCCCGGACCCTCCTGATCACCTCGTTCAGCTCGACGGGCTCCAGCACCTCGAAGGGGACGCCCGTCATCATGATGTGAATGACCATCACCTCCAGGTTCGGGGCACCGCTGCGCAGGATGCACGCGTCCTCGCCGTCGGCCTCCAGCATCCCCGCGGACGGCGAGATCCGCTCGGCGGCCTCCCTGAGCGGCACCAGCAGCCGGACGGTGGAGTGCGTGGCGTACGCGCTCGTGGAGACGCCCTTCGACACATAGGCGGCGAGATCCTCGGCGGGCGGCTCGCGCGGGACGAAGCGCGGGCCGTGCGGCGGCTTCGGCGTGATGCGGTCGACGCGGAAGGTCCGCCAGCCCTCCCGGTCCACGTCCCAGGCGACCAGGTACCAGCGCCGCTCGGTGCACACCAGCCGGTGCGGCTCGACGGTACGGCGGCTGGCGGCGCCGTCGTGGCTCAGGTACTCGAAGCGCAGCCGCTCGGCGTCCCGGCACAGATGGGCGAGTTCGGTGAGCACGGCCGGGTCGACGGGGGTCGACGGCGGACCGCCGCGCAGCATCGGCACGGTGAAGGCGTTGAGGGCGCCCACCCGGCGGCGCAGCCGGTCCGGCAGCACCTGTTCCAGCTTGGCGAGGGCGCGTACGGAGGTCTCGCCGATGCCCTCGATGCCCTGTCCGGCGGCGGTGCGCAGACCGACGGCGACGGCGACGGCCTCGTCGTCGTCCAGCAGTAGCGGGGGCAGTTCGGCACCCGCGCCGAGCTGGTAGCCGCCCCCGGTGCCGGGGCTCGCGTTGACCGGGTAGCCCAGCTCGCGCAGCCGGTCCACGTCCCGGCGGACGGTGCGCGGGGTGACGCCGAGCCGCTCGGCGAGTTCGGCGCCGGACCACTCGCGATGGGCCTGGAGCAGCGAGAGCAGGCGCAGCAGTCGTGCCGAGGTCTCCAACATGGGGCCGAGTCTGCCAGCGGATGCGGACAGCCGCTGTCCTCATTCAGGACAGCGGCTGTACCGGTCAGGTGGCCGGGGTGACCGGCACCCGTCGCGTGCTTCAGAGCGCGAGGCGCTGGCCGGGCACGATCAGGTTCGGGTCGTCGCCGATGACCTTCTTGTTGACGGCGTACACCCGCTGCCAGGTGGTCCCGTGCCGGGCGGCGATGGCGCTCAGGGTGTCGCCCTCGCGGACGGTGTAGTCACCGCGGGACGCGCTGCGGTCGGTGTGGCCCGCCGGGCGCTCCGGCGCCTTCGCCGGTACGGACTTCGCGGGGGCGGACTTCGTCGGCGCGGACTTCGTCGTCGCGCTGTTCTTCGAGGAGTTCGTACCCGAGGAAGCGGTCGTCGGGGCCGTGCCGGAGGCTCCGGCCCGGGCCGAGCAGACCGGCCAGGCGCCCCAGCCCTGGGCGTGCTGGACCTTGGTGGCGACGGCGATCTGCGCGCTCCTGGAGGCCTGGTCGGCCGTCGGGGCGTAGGCGGTGCCGCCGTACGCGCGCCAGGTGCCGGCGGAGAACTGGAGCCCACCGTAGTAGCCGTTGCCGGTGTTGATGTGCCAGTTGCCACCGCTCTCGCACTGGGCGATGCGGTCCCACACTCCGTTGTCCGCCGCGGCGGCGTTGCCGGTCGCGGCGAGCAGCCCCAGCGGGGCCAGCAGCACCGCCCCGGCGAGGGCGGCCGTCGTACGGCCCTTGCGGGCGCTGTCGTGACGAGCGGTGTTGCGGGTGGTATCGGCACACTCGGACATGTAATTCCCTCTCCACGAACCCGGGCTCCCCCAGGCGGAGCGCGCCTCACCGCGCAGGACCGCGGTTCCTCGCGCCCGCCCCGTCCGCCGCGGCCGGTGCCTTGATCGTGCTCTGCCTGGTGCCGGCCGGCGGACGTTCCCGAGCGGTGCTCGTTGCACACGGCGGAGGAATCTAGGGAGATCGGGCCGCCGATATCAACCAACTCCCTGTCATTCCAGGCCAGTTCGTGGTTACCCTCGGTATCGGCAATTTTCGGCCAGCCATTTCATCCACTGATTTCCTGATTTTTCGACCACCCGTTCAGGCGATGTGTGACCCACTTCACCCTTTCAAGTTCCTTGACTGTGAACAGAGTTGACCGTGAGTGGCCAATTCCGTACCGAAGGTGACCCTGTGCGGTGGATGGTTCGATTCCGTTCTCCCCTGGGCGTGACCACCACCACAGGACGCCCGTTGTCTTCTTCATGAGCCCGGAACCCCGGGGCTCAGGGGCCGGGAGCCACCCGGCCGACCCAGCACCGCATCCCGAGGGAGCCACCGTGCCGCGCATGCTCGACGTCAGTGACGCAGTACGCGCCGAGATCGGCGACGAAGAAGCCGACCGGCTGCTCGCCGGAGAGAACGCCCCGGGCAGTTACGACTGCACGTCCTGCCGCACCCCGGGCGACTCCGAGCAGGAGCGCACCAGCACCGTTCTGTTCGTCGGCGACGAGACCGCCGTCCTCGCCTTCGCCCACGCCGGCTGCCTGCCCTCGCAGGTCGTCCAGGTCACCGAGGAGCAGCTGCAGGGCGCGGTGCGCTCCATCGGCGGCAGCGCCCCCGGCGTGGGCGAGCCGCACAAGGCGGTGCCCGAGCAGGCCGTGCTCGGCGTGACCAGCGGACTCGTCCTCATCGAGGGCGAGTTGCACCCCGCGCTCGTGGTCGAGCCGACCGCGCCCATCGTGCGTCCCGGCTCCACCGCGGTCGGCGACGACTTCCTTCCGCTCCTCATCGAGCAGGGCTACATGCCGGTGACCGAGCTGGTGACCGTTCCGCCGGTGCTGCACGGCTGGTCGGTGCTGCTCGCCGTCGGCCAGCTGCACGCGGTGCTGCAGCCGGGCACCAACGGTGGACAGCCGGTCGCCTGGTGGCAGGCGCATCAGCCGCTGCAGGTGACGGACAGCTGGCGGGCCGCCGCCAACAAGCACCAGCAGGTGCTGATGTTCGCGGCGCCGGTGGGGTCCATCGGGCGGCAGCCTCGGGAGGACCTGCTGCGGGCGTCTCTCGACAAGGCGGCGGCGAACGGGAAGTTGGTGGCGGCGGCGCTTCCTCTTGCGGGGACCTGACAGTCGCCCAAGGGGTGGGGGCTGCGGTGCCTTCGCGAGTGCGGGTGCGTGGTGGTCTCTCGCGCCCACGCGGCGGAGCCGCATATTGATGCAGCCCCGCGCCCCTATTTGTCGGACCGCATCTCTTTAGGGTGCCCGTCGTTTGGACATACGTGCACGCATACGACGCTCCCCCGCCCCTCCGGTCCGGCTTCTCCTCCATTCCGTCCGCGCGGGCGGGGCAGGAGGTTGTGGGCGCATCGGCCACGCCGATCTACGACTCGCTCTACGCGGAGTGGGTCAAGACCTTCCGTACGCTGCCGGGTGACCGCAGCGGCGAGGAGGGGCTGGACTTCACGGCCTTCGGGAACATGCCGCACAGCACGGGCTCGTACGGCGGACACCGGCCGGGGTCGTTCAGCAGTTCGTACAGTGCCTACAGCGCGGGGGCCTACAGCGCGCGGCAGCAGTCGCAGTGGCAGCGGGTCGGCACCCTCGGGCGGCAGCAGGACACCGGGATGCACCACGTTCCGGCGGGGCTGCCACCGGCTCCGCGCCGGAGTGTGTGACGTACGGCGAAGGGCGGCCCCTGGAGCAGGGGCCGCCCTTCGTCATGCGCCGGGGAGGTACTACTTCTTCTTCGCGCCGCGCTTCTCGCGCACCCGCACCGAGATGTGGATCGGGGTGCCGTCGAAGCCGAACTCCTCGCGCAGGCGGCGCTCGATGAAGCGCCGGTAGCCCGCCTCGATGAAGCCGGAGGCGAAGAGGACGAACCGCGGCGGCTTGGTGCCGGCCTGGGTGCCGAACAGGATGCGCGGCTGCTTGCCGCCCCGGACCGGGTGCGGGTGGGCCGAGACCAGTTCGCCGAGGAAGGCGTTCAGGCGGCCGGTCGGCACGCGGGTCTCCCAGCCGGCGAGCGCGGTCTCGATCGCCGGGACCAGCTTCTCCATGTGGCGGCCGGTGCGGGCCGAGACGTTGACGCGGGGTGCCCAGGCGACCTGGCCCAGCTCGGTCTCGATCTCCCGCTCCAGGTAGTAGCGGCGCTCCTCGTCGAGGGTGTCCCACTTGTTGTAGGCGATGACCATCGCGCGGCCGGCCTCGACGGCCATCGTGATGATCCGCTGGTCCTGCACGGAGATGTTCTCGGAGGCGTCGATCAGGATGACCGCGACCTCGGCCTTCTCCACGGCGGCCGCGGTGCGCAGCGAGGCGTAGTAGTCCGCGCCCTGCTGGAGGTGGACACGCTTGCGGATGCCGGCGGTGTCGACGAACTTCCAGGTGACGCCGCCCAGTTCGATCAGCTCGTCGACCGGGTCGCGGGTGGTGCCCGCCAGCTCGTTGACGACGACGCGCTCCTCGCCGGCCACCTTGTTGAGCAGCGAGGACTTGCCGACGTTCGGGCGGCCGATCAGGGCGATACGGCGCGGTCCGCCGACCGCGCTGCCGAAGGTCTGCTCGGGTGCCTCGGGCAGCGCCTCCAGGACGGAGTCGAGCATGTCACCGGTGCCGCGGCCGTGCAGCGCCGAGACGGGGTGCGGCTCGCCGAGGCCGAGGTTCCACAGGTAGGCCGCGTCGGCCTCGCCGCTCGGGCCGTCGACCTTGTTGGCGCACAGCACGACCGGCTTGCCGGCCTTGCGCAGCAGTCGTACGACCGCCTCGTCGGTGTCGGTGGCGCCGACCTTGGCGTCCACGACGAAGACGACCGCGTCGGCCGCCTCGATCGCGTACTCGGCCTGGGCGGCGACGGAGGCGTCGATGCCGAGGACGTCCTGCTCCCAGCCGCCGGTGTCGACGACCTTGAAGCGGCGGCCGGCCCACTCGGCCTCGTAGGTGACGCGGTCGCGGGTGACGCCGGGCTTGTCCTCGACGACCGCCTCGCGGCGACCGATGATCCGGTTCACCAGGGTCGACTTGCCGACATTGGGGCGGCCGACGACGGCGAGCACGGGCAGCGGGCCGTGGCCTGCCGCCTCGATGGCGCCCTCGACGTCCTCGATGTCGAAGCCCTCTTCGGCGGCGAGCTCCATGAACTCCGCGTACTCGGCGTCGCCGAGCGCCCCGTGCTCGTACTCGTGCTCGGCCGAGCCGTCGGGCTGGATCTGGTCGCTCATGAAGTCCGTACCTCGTCGTTCATCGTGGTGATCGGTGGAACGACCCTTTATGGGCTGATCCACTACTCAAGTGTCGCCTAGCGCCCGGTCAGGCGCCTGGCGTTTTCCAGGTGGCTGGTGAGCTGCTTCTGGATGCGCTCGGTCGCCTCGTCGAGCGCCTTGCGCGTACGCCGTCCGCTGCCGTCGCCCGCCTCGAACGGGTCGCCGAAGACGACGTCGACGCGGGAGCGCAGCGGGGGCAGTGCCTTTATCAACCGGCCGGGCCGGTCGGAGCTTCCCAGGACCGCCACGGGCACGATCGGTGCGCCGCTGCGGACCGCGAAGTAGGCGAGCCCGGCGCGCAGCGAGGCGAAGTCGCCCTCGCCCCGGGTGCCCTCCGGGAAGATGCCCAGCACTCCCCCGTCCTCCAGGATGCCGAGGGCCTGGGTGATCGCCGTGCGGTCGGCCGAGGTGCGGTCCACCTTCAGCTGGCCGATGCCGGTCAGGAAGGCGTCCAGCGGGCCGATGAACGCCTCCTTCTTGATCAGGAAGTGCGTCGGCCGGGGCGCCACGCCCATGACCATCGGGCCGTCGACGTTGTGGGAGTGGTTCACGGCGAGGATCACCGGACCGGTCGCGGGCACCTTCCAGGCGCCGAGCACGCGCGGCTTCCACAGCCCGTACATCAGGCCGACGCCGATGCGCCGGCCGACCTCGGCGCCCCGCTCGGACGGAAGGCTCACTTCCCGGCCCGCTTCTCCTCGACCAGGGTGACGACGCACTCGATGACCTGGGCGAGGGTGAGCTCGGTGGTGTCCACCTCGACGGCGTCGCCGGCCTTGGCGAGCGGCGAGGTCTTGCGGCTGGAGTCGGCCGCGTCCCGCTTGATCAGCGCCTCGCGGGTGGCGTGGATGTCCGCGCCCTTCAGCTCGCCGCTGCGGCGGGCCGCGCGGGCCTCCGGGGAGGCGGTGAGGAAGATCTTCAGGTCGGCGTCCGGCAGCACGGTCGTACCGATGTCGCGGCCCTCGACCACGATGCCGTACTCGGCGCCGGAGGCCAGCGAGCGCTGCAGCTCGGTGATCCGGGAGCGCACCTCGGGCACCGCGCTGACCGCGCTGACCTTGGAGGTGACCTCCTGGGTGCGGATCGGGCCGGCCACGTCGACGCCGTCGACCGTGATGGTCGGGGCGGCCGGGTCGGTGCCGGAGACGATCTCCGGCTTGCCGGCGACGGCCGCGATCGCGGTCGGGTCCTCCAGGTCGATGCCGTTGGTCACCATCCACCAGGTGATCGCCCGGTACTGGGCGCCGGTGTCCAGGTAGCTCAGGCCCAGCTGGGCGGCCACGGCCTTCGACGTGCTCGACTTGCCCGTGCCGGAGGGGCCGTCGATCGCGACGATCACGGACTTGGCGGTCGGGGCGCCGTTTTCCACGAGGGGACACCTTCCTGGTGCGGTGCGGTGAGCGGGGTTGGGGGAGCGAGAGCGCCCTGCACAAGGTTACTGGGTGCGGGTGACCCGAACGGACGACCGCCCTTCGGCGCCGGGCGCCCTACTGCCGCAGGGCCCACCCTCGCTCGCGCAGCGCCTCCTTCAGCACCGGCGCGGCCTTGGGCTCGACCATCAGCTGGACCAGGCCGGCCTGCTGTCCGGTCGCGTGCTCGATGCGTACGTCCTCGATGTTGACCCCGACCCGTCCCGCGTCCGCGAAGATGCGGGCCAGCTGGCCGGGCTGGTCGTCGATGAGGACGACGACGGTGTCGTACACGCGCGGCGCGCTGCCGTGCTTGCCCGGCACTCGGACCTGCCCCGCGTTCCCGCGCCGCAGCACGTCCGCGATGCCCTGGCCGCCCTCGCGCCGCTTGTCCTCGTCGGAGGACTGCAGGGAGCGCAGGGCGCGGACGGTCTCGTCCAGGTCGGCGGAGACGTCCGCGAGGAGGTCGGCGACCGGACCGGGGTTGGCGGAGAGGATGTCGATCCACATCCGGGGGTCGGAGGCGGCGATCCGGGTCACGTCCCGGATGCCCTGCCCGCACAGCCGTACGGCCGCCTCCTCGGCGTGCTCCAGGCGCGCGGCGACCATGCTGGAGACCAGGTGGGGCATGTGCGAGACGAGGGCGACGGCCCGGTCGTGGGCGTCGGCGTCCATGACGACCGGCACGGCACGGCAGTGCGAGACCAGTTCCAGGGCGAGGTTCAGCACCTCGGTGTCGGTGTCCCGGGTCGGGGTGAGCACCCAGGGGCGGCCCTCGAAGAGGTCGCCGGTCGCGGCCAGCGGGCCGGACTTCTCCCGGCCGGACATCGGGTGGGTGCCGATGTAGGAGGAGAGGTCGAGGCCGCGGGCCTCCAGCTCGCGGCGCGGGCCGCCCTTGACGCTGGCCACGTCGATGTAGCCGCGGGCCACTCCCCGGGCCATGGCGTCCGCGAGGACACCGGCCACGTGGGCGGGCGGGGCGGCGACGATCGCGAGGTCCACCGGGCCGTCGGGGGCCGCGTCGGTGCCGGCGCCCAGCGCGGCCGCAGTACGGGCCTGCTCGGGGTCGTGGTCGTCAAGGTGGACGACGACGCCCCGCTGGGTCAGGGCGAGCGCGGCGGAGGTGCCGATGAGCCCGGTGCCGATGACGAGTGCGGTCCTCACTGGGCGATGTCCTTGCGCAGGGCGGCGGCGGCGCCGAGGTAGACGTGGGCGATGTCGGCGCGGGGCTTGTCCGACTCGATGTGCGCGAGCACCCGGACGACCCGGGGCATGGCGCCGTCGATGTCCAGCTCCTGGGCGCAGATCAGGGGTACATCGGCGAAGCCGATGCCGAGCTTGCGGGCGGCGGCCGCCGGGAAGTCGCTGTGCAGGTCGGGGGTGGCCGTGAACCAGATGCTGATCAGGTCGTCGGCGGTGAGTCCGTTCCGCTCCAGGATGGCGGTGAGCAGGGCGCCCACCTGCTCTTCCATGTGACCGGCCTCGTCCCGCTCCAGTTGGACGGCCCCCCGGACCGCTCGTACCGCCACGGCGCTGCTCCTCGCTGACATACGTATCGGCTCTTGGTCCGTCCAGCCTAGTCAGACCCGGTCGGCCGGGCGCGCGGCGACCGCCCGCTGAGACGGTTGATGCAAAGATGTCGCAAATCGGGACTTTCTTCCTGTCTGTGTTCTCTACATTCTCTACGTTCGGAGTGACGACATGAGTGACGGCATGACTTGCAGCACGACTTACGGCACGACGCGGCGCACGGTCCTCATGACGACGGGCGCGGTGGCGCTCGCCGCCGGCTGCGGCAGCGAGAGCACCAAGAACGACACGTCGCCCGGCAGCCAGGACCTGACGGAGACCGGTGCCATCCCGGAGGGCGGCGGCAAGATCTTCAAGGACCAGAAAGTCGTGGTCACCCAGCCGACGAAGGGCGAGTTCAAGGCCTTCTCGGCGATCTGCACCCACATGGGCTGCACGGTGAGCCAGGTGGCGGACGGCACCATCGACTGCCCCTGTCACGGCAGCAAGTACCACATCGCCGACGGCTCGGTGGCGCACGGCCCGGCGACCAAGCCGCTGCCCCCCAAGACGATCAAGGTGGAGGGAAATTCGATCCACCTGGCGTGAGCGGCCCCCGTACGCTCCCGGCATGCAGCCCGAAGATCTCGTACGCGACCACACGATCTACGCCTGTGTCATGGGCTCGCGGGCCTTCGGCCTGGCCACGGACGCCAGCGACACCGACCGCCGGGGCGTCTTCCTCGCCCCCACCCCGCTGTTCTGGCGGTTCGAGAAGCCGCCGACGCATGTGGAGGGGCCGGGCGAGGAGCGGTTCTCCTGGGAGCTGGAGCGGTTCTGCGAGCTGGCGCTGCGCGGCAACCCGAACATCCTGGAGTGTCTGCACTCCCCGCTGGTGGAGCACGTGGACGACACCGGCCGCGAGCTGCTGTCCCTGCGCGGCGCCTTCCTCTCCCGGCGCGCCCACGACACCTTCACCCGCTACGCCCTCGGCCAGCGCCGCAAGCTGGACGCCGACGTCCGTACGACGGGCGCCCCGCGCTGGAAGCACGCGATGCACCTGCTCCGCCTGCTGATGAGCGCCCGCGACCTGCTGCGCACCGGAGAGCTGCGGCTCGACGTCGGCGACCAGCGGGAGCCGCTGCTGGCGGTGAAGCGGGGCGAGGCCCCCTGGGCACAGGTCGAGGGCTGGATGGTCCGGCTCGCGGACGAGACCGAGGAGGCCCTGCACCGCACCCCGCTGCCGCCGGAGCCGGACCACGCGCGCGTGGCCGACTTCCTGCACCGGGTGCGCCGTGCGTCAGCCTGCCCGTCGGACGCGCACCACGAAGTCGTGCAGGGCGTCGTGCGCGCTGGGCGCGTCGGGCAGGGCTGAGGCGGCCTGCGCCGCGTCGAGCACGGCGTGCAGCCGCTCCACGTCGGCCTCCACGCGCGCGTGCTCGATGTCGGTGGTGCCGTGCTCCTGCTCCGCCTTGGCGGCTATCAGCTCGGGCAGATAGTTCGGCGCGTCCACCTGCTCCAGGAGTGTGGGCAGATGGGCCTGCACCTCGCCGCTGCGCATCAGGTGGACGCCGGTGAGCAGCACGCGGAACGTGTAGAGCAGCGGCTTGAGTTCGCCGGTCTTCTCGAACAGCCGCCACTGGGTCACCGCGAACCCGCGGTAGTGGTGGGCGTGGTGGCCGGTGAGGACGCCCGGCACCAGCGCGATCAGCTCCCGGTGCTCCTCGGTGGTGTGCGCGACCAGGGGCGAGAGCAGCTGCTCCAGCACGTAGCCGTTGCGCCGGAGCATCAGCCGTACGAACTTGCGCACGTCATGGGTGACGAGGTCCATCTCCACGCCGAACCGCACCCACGCCCGCGACCGTGTCTCCTCCGGCTCGCGCAGCCCGACCAGGTCGGCGGTGGGCAGCAGGTGGGCGCCGCGCAGGTCCAGGTCGGAGTCCTGGGACGGGAAGCCGTACAGGTGGGCTCCGGATACGGTCGCGAACAGCAGCGGGTCGGGCTGTTCGGCGATCACGGGCGCCAGGTCCAGGTCGAGGTCGTCGATCATGGGCCTAAGCGTCCCAGAGCGCTCCCAGGGCCAACAGGTCGCCCCGGTACTCGATCCGGTCGGCCCACTCGGTGGGCCAGGCGCCCGCGCCCAGCCAGGCGCCCGCGAAGGCGCCGGTGAGGCAGGCGATGGAGTCCGAGTCGCCCGCGGTGCAGGCGGCCCGGCGCAGGGCGGTGACGGGCTCGTCGGGGAAGAGCAGGAAGCACAGCAGCCCGGTGGCGAAGGCCTCTTCGGCGATCCAGCCCTCGCCGGTGGCCAGGCAGGGGTCGGTCTCCGGTGAGACCGTACGCACGGCCTCCTGGAGCCGGCCGAGGATCTCCAGGCACTCGTCCCAGCCGCGCGTGATGAAGTGCTCGGGGCTGGGGTCCTGGGAGCGGGTCCACAGGTCGCCGAGCCAGGTGTGGTGGTAGTGGCTGCGGTTGTCGTGGGCGTACGAGCGCAGCTGTCCGACGAGTCCGACCGGGTCGGTGCCCCGGGCGAGCAGGTGGACCGCGCGGGCGGTCAGGTCGGAGGCGGCCAGCGCCGTGGGGTGTCCATGGGTGAGCGCGGACTGCAACTGGGCGGCGCCGGCGCGCTGTTCGTCGCTCAGGCCGGGGGCGAGTCCGACGGGGGCGACGCGCATGTTGGCACCGCAGCCCTTGGAGCCGATCTGGCTGGCGTCCTGCCAGGCCCGGCTCTCCTCCTTCAGCAGGGCGCACGCGGTCAGGCAGGTGCGGCCGGGGGCGCGGTTGTTGTCCGGCGACTGGTACCAGTCCACGAACTCCTCGCGCAGCGGCCGCTCTAGCCGCTTCGGGGCGAGCACACCACGGTCCATGGCCGTCCTGAGGGCGCGGCCGACGGCGAGGGTCATCTGCGTGTCGTCGGAGACGAAGGCGCGCTGCGGCAGCTCCATCTCCCGCCAGGGCCCGCACTTGGCGAGGATCGAGGGCACGTCGTTGAACTCGGTCGGGAAGCCCAGGGCGTCCCCGAGGGCGAGTCCGGTCAGGGATCCGGAGGCGGCGCGCTTGCTCGTGTGGAACGTGGTCATGCGGGGCGTCCTTCCCGGGACGGTCGGAGCAGGGGCGGGTGCAGGCTGGTTGCGGTGCCCGCGCGGTAGAGGGCGGCCGGCTTGCCGCGGCCGCCGGTCAGCCGGGCGGCGCCGGGGACGGGTTCCACGAAGCCGGGCGTGGCAAGCACCTTGCGGCGGAAGTTGGGCCGGTCCAGGGCCGTGCCCCACACCGTCTCGTAGACCTGCTGCAGCTCGCCGAGGGTGAACTCGGGCGGGCAGAAGGCGGTGGCGACGCAGCTGTTCTCCAGCCGGGCGCCGATCCGTTCATGCGCGTCGGCCAGGATCCGGTCGTGGTCGAAGGCGAGCGGCCCGGCGGAGTCGTACGGCAGCCAGCGGGCCTGGGCCGCGTCACCGCCGCCGCGCGGCTCGGGGGGCTCGGGCAGCAGCGCGGTGAAGGCGACGGAGACGACCCGCATCCGGGGGTCGCGGTCGGGCTCGCTGTAGGTGCGCAGCTGCTCCAGGTGCAGCCCGGAGACGTCGTCGAGCCCGGTCTCCTCGGCGAGTTCGCGCCGGGCGGCCGTCTCCGCGGACTCGTCGGGCAGCAGGAAGCCACCGGGCAGCGCCCAGTGACCGGCGTACGGCTCCTGCCCGCGCTCGACCAGCAGCACGTGCAGGGCGCCTTCGCGGAGCGTGAGGACGGCGAGATCGACGGTGACGGCGAAGGGTTCGTAGGCGTACTTGTCGTAGCCCTCCATGACCCGGCACCCCCTTTGTTGCGGTCGGCTTCACGGTCAGTCCGACTAATAGTCGTTACGACCATAAAGGGCCCGCGCGTTGGTCCGCAAGCCCCTCAGCGCCCCCTGGAGCCCCGTTCGCGGCTACGCCGACGGCCGGTCCCGGAATACCCGGAACCGGCCGTCAGAACGCCACGCAGACACCGCGCAGACGCCACACAGGCGTCACGCAGACGCCTCCTAGAGGTCGACCTCCTTCATGAGCATCCCGACCTCGGTGTTGGACAGGCGGCGCAGCCAGCCCGACTTCTGGTCGCCCAGGGTGATCGGCCCGAAGGACGTACGCACCAGCTTCTCGACCGGGAAGCCGGCCTCGGCGAGCATGCGGCGCACGATGTGCTTGCGGCCCTCGTGCAGGGTCACCTCGACCAGGTAGTTCTTGCCGGTCTGCTCGACGACCCGGAAGTGGTCCGCGCGCGCGTAGCCGTCCTCGAGCTGGATGCCGTCCTTCAGCCGCTTGCCCAGGTCGCGCGGGATCGGGCCGACGATGGCCGCGAGGTACGTCTTCTTCACGCCGTACTTGGGGTGCGTGAGGCGGTGCGCCAGCTCGCCGTGGTTGGTGAGCAGGATGACGCCCTCGGTCTCGGTGTCGAGCCGGCCGACGTGGAAGAGCCGGGTCTCGCGGTTGGTGACGTAGTCACCGAGGCACTGGCGCCCCTCGGGGTCCTCCATGGTGGAGACGACACCGGCGGGCTTGTTCAGCGAGAAGAACTGGTACGACTGGGTCGCGACGGTCAGGCCGTCGACCTTGACCTCGTCCTTCTCCGGGTCGACGCGGCGGCCCTGCTCAAGGACGATCTCGCCGTTGATCTCGACGCGGGCCTGCTCGATCAGCTCCTCGCAGGCGCGCCGGGAGCCGTAGCCCGCGCGCGCGAGGACCTTCTGCAGCCGCTCGCCCTCCTGCTCGGCGCCGGGGAAGGTCTTGGGCAGCTTGACGTCCTTCTTGCCCGCGTACCGCTCCCGGTTGCGCTCCTCGGCGCGTGCCTCGTACTCGCGGGAGCTTCCCGGAGCCGTCCGCCCACCGCGCGGCTGGGCCTGCTTGGGGCCGCCCTTGGCACCGCCGCGCGCCGCGCCGCCCCGCCCGGACTTGGGGCCGTCCTGGGTGGCGCCGGGGCCCACGTCGTAGCGGCGCTCCTCCGGGCGCGGCTTCTTCGGCCGGCCGCCCTGCTTGTCGTCGCGGGCGTTCCCGGCGCCGCGGTAATTACCGCGGCCACCGCTGCTCCCGCCGCGGCCGCCGCTGTTGCCACCACGGCTCCCGCCGTTGTTTCCGCTGCTGTTCCTGCCGCTGCTGCTTCGCATCAAAGTTCCGTCTTGTCGTCTGCGTCCTCGGAATCCGGAGCGTCCGGATCGAACGACGGCACACCCTCCTGGGTCTCGGCCTCGATCGCCTCCGCCTCCGGAAGGAAGGGCGCGAGCTCCGGGAGCTCGTCCAGGCCGCGCAGGCCCATCCGCTCCAGGAAGTAGTTCGTCGTCCTGTACAGGATCGCACCTGTTTCGGGTTCCGTGCCCGCCTCCTCGACCAGACCGCGCTGCAGGAGGGTGCGCATCACGCCGTCACAGTTGACTCCGCGCACGGCGGAGACGCGGCTGCGGCTGACGGGCTGGCGGTAGGCGACGACCGCCAGGGTCTCCAGCGCGGCCTGGGTGAGGCGGGCCGTCTGGCCGTCCAGCACGAGCCGCTCGACGGCGGGCGCGTACTCGGCGCGGCTGTAGAAGCGCCAGCCGCCCGCGACGAACCGCAGCTCGAAGCCGCGGCCCTGCACGGTGTAGTCGTCGGCCAGCTCCCGCAGCGCGTCCGCGATCTGCCGCTTCGGCCGCTCCAGGATCTTCGCCAGGTGCTCCTCGGTCGCGGGCTCGTCCACGACCATGAGGACCGCCTCCAGGGCGGGCTTGAGGTCGAGATCGGCGACGGTACGGAGTCCCGCCGGGAGTTCCGCGGTCTCCTCGCTCATGCCTTCTTCTCCTCCTTGGAGTCCTTGGGCTCCTCGGGCGGCCGGTCGAACTCGTCGGTGACCCTCGGCGCCGCGTCCGAGTCGCCGCCGGTCCAGCGCACGATCAGGTCCCCGAGCGCGGTCTCCTGGTCCAGGGCCACGGCCTTCTCCCGGTACAGCTCCAGCAGCGCGAGGAACCGGGCCACGACCGTGAGGGTGTCGTCGGTGTCCTCCACCAGCGCCCGGAAGCTGGCCTCGCCGAGTTCCTTCAACCGCGCGACGACGATCCCCGCCTGCTCCTGCACACTGACCAGCGGGGCGTGGATGTGGTCCACGTACACCTGGGGCTTGGCCTTGGGCTGCATCGCCTTGACGGCGAGCTTGGCGAAGCCCTCGGGCCCGATGCTGATGACGACCTCGGGCAGCAGCTCGGCGTGCTGGGGTTCAAGGCCGACGGTACGCGGATAGCGGCGGGCCTCTTCGTCCAGGCGCCGATTGAAGATGTCGGTGATCTGTTTGTATGCGCGGTACTGCAGCAGCCGTGCGAACAGCAGGTCCCGGGCCTCCAGCAGCGCGAGGTCGGCCTCGTCCTCGACCTCGGCGGTGGGCAGCAGCCGGGCCGCCTTGAGGTCCAGCAGGGTGGCGGCGACGACGAGGAACTCGGTCGTCTGATCCAGGTCCCAGTCCGGCCCCATGGCCCGGATGTGCGCCATGAACTCGTCGGTGACCTTGGAGAGGGCGACCTCGGTGACGTCCAGCTTGTGCTTGGAGATGAGCTGGAGAAGCAGATCGAAGGGGCCCTCGAAGTTGGCGAGCCGAACCTTGAAGACGCCGTCGGCAACGGGCTCGCCCGGGCCCTGGGACTCCGTACCGGAGGCGGGGGCACCGGGCACGTCCGGATATCCGACCTCGGCCCTGGCCGCCCGCGTCGGCTCCGGCCCCGCCGGTACGGCGCTGCCCTCCGGCCCGTGCTCCGGTGCCACCGCCTGGGAAAACTCCACCTCAGCGACTGCCGCCCCCACCACAGGCTCCGCCTCGCCAGCAGCCGGCCACGCCCCAGCCCCCGACTCAACGGCCTCCGGCGGCACCCCGGACCCCAATCCGCCCGGCCGCGCCCCGGGGTCCGCCTCAACGACCGTCGGCCGTGCTACGGGGTCCACCTCAGGGCTTACCGGCCGCGCCACGGGGTCCACCTCGGCGCCTACCGGCCGCACCAAGGACTCCGCCTCAATGGCCGTCGGCCGTGCTACGGGGGCCGTCTCAGGGCCTACCGGCCGCGCCTCCGGCTCCGCCTCGGCAGCTGGCGACGGTGCCTCAGGGGTGGTTGGTGGTGTCGCTGACCCGGTGGCCGGCGTCGATGTGGCCTCGGGGGGCTCGGGTCGCGACGCTCCAGGTCCCCGGCCGAGCGCACGTCTGCGGCCGGCGGCTGGGCCGGGGGCGGGAGCGTCGTTCGAGGTCATGGCCGTCGCAGGCTATCGCTTACGGCCCGCGGTGCCGACTAGCGACCCCGCAGCCGCCGTACCAGGATGCTCGCGTCCCCTCGGGACTCCAGGTCCGCCAGGACCACGGCGACCGCCTCGCGGACGATGCGGCCGCGGTCGACGGCGAGGCCGTGCTCGCCTCTGAGGACCAGTCGCGCGTGCTCGAGGTCCATCAGCTCCTCGGCGGACACGTACACGGTGATCTTCTCGTCGTGCCGCTCGCGCCCGCTGGGCCGCCGGTTGGCCGCCCGCCCGCGCTTGCGGGGCTGTTCGGCCGCCGCGGGGGCGGAGGCGGCAGAAGAACCTTCCTGCGCCGTCTGCCGCCGGGCCGGCCGGGTGCGGGACTCGCCGGCCTCGGCCGATTCCGCCTCCGCCGCGACATGCTCCGCACCCTCGCCGTCACCGCCCTGGACGGGCACCGACGGCGGCACGTCCTCGGCGGCGGCCACGTCGTCGCTCTCCCCCGCGGGAGCCGGGACCCGGGCCTCGCCGTTGGCCCCGCGCCGGGGCGTGGACGGCTGGAGCGCCATCCCCCCTGTCGTACGGAAGAGTTCGTCGGCCCCGGGCAGACTCACTCGGCGTGACACCGGGCGAGCACCTCCCTGGCGAGCTGGCGGTAGGCGGCGGCACCGACGGAGTTGGAGGCGTAGGTGGTGATCGGCTCACCGGCGACCGTGGTCTCCGGGAAGCGGACCGTGCGGCCGATGACCGTGTGGTAGACGTGGTCGTCGAAGGCCTCGACCACCCGGGCCAGGACCTCACGGCTGTGGACCGTGCGCGAGTCGTACATCGTGGCGAGGATGCCGTCCAGTTCCAGCTCGGGGTTGAGCCGCTCCTGGACCTTCTCGATGGTCTCGGTGAGCAGCGCGACACCGCGGAGGGCGAAGAACTCGCACTCCAGGGGGACGATCACCTTGTGGGCGGCCGTCAACGCGTTCACCGTGAGCAGGCCGAGCGAGGGCTGACAGTCGATCACGATGTAGTCGTAGTCGGGCAGCAGGGGCTTGAGCGCCCGCTGCAGGGTCGACTCGCGCGCGACCTCGGAGACCAGCTGGACCTCGGCGGCCGACAGGTCGATGTTGGACGGCAGCAGGTCCATGTTGGGGACCGCCGTCTTCAGCAGGACCTCGTCCGCGGACATCCCCCGCTCCATGAGCAGGTTGTAGACGGTGAGGTCCAGCTCCATCGGGTTGACGCCGAGACCCACCGACAGCGCGCCCTGCGGGTCGAAGTCCACGAGCAGCACGCGCCGGCCGTACTCCGCGAGCGCGGCACCCAGGTTGATGGTCGACGTCGTCTTGCCGACGCCGCCCTTCTGGTTGCACATCGCGATGATCTTCGCGGGGCCGTGGTCGGTCAGCGGGCCCGGGATCGGGAAGTACGGCAGCGGGCGTCCGGTCGGGCCGATGCGCTCACGGCGCTGGCGGGCCGCGTCGGGCGCGAGCGTGGCCGCGTACTCGGGATCGGGCTCGTACTCGGCGTCGGGGTCGTAGAAGTGCCCCTCGGGCAGTTCGTCGTAGTCGGCGAAGTGGTTGTGGGGCGCGCCACTTCCGTCGCCGGCCATGGCGTTCACGTGATGGCCATCCATGCTCTGGTGTGCTGTCCGGACGGTCTGCCGACCCGGACTCTGGTGGGCTGCGAAGGTGCGCACAGCTACGGAGCCGACAGCCTCGAATCCCGCGGAGCCCTGGCCCCGTACAGGCATTCCTGGTTGACCACCCCGGGAGAAAATGTCGACTCATTCACAAGTCGTCTTACCTCCTTGGTGACCAGGAAACTTCTAGACAAGGTCAGCGTGGCACCATGCCGACGGTTGGCGACTCTATGGCGTGTCGGCGGTCCGCAGCAACACAATCCGCCGGACCCGGCAGGATGTGTCGGCAATGAAACATCCCGCTGTCAAGGGCGTACGGCCGTCGCACAGCAGGTTTCACCGGTGTGCGAATCGGTCGAAGGGTTACGTTCGAGGCGAGTTGACCGAGAGTCGCAAAGTGACCATACACACATCCGGCCGGACCTTGTCGGGCAAGGTCCGGCCGGGTGCGCGGTGTTGACGAGGCGTGTTGACGAATCGCCTTTTACCTGTCGGTGACTTAGCGACTCACCAGGTCGGAGGGGTCAGTCGAGCAGGGAGTCCAGCTCCACGTGCTCCAGGCCGTGGGCCTCGGCGACCTCCTTGTAAACGACCTTGCCGTCATGGGTGTTGAGCCCCTTGGCGAGCGCGGCGTCGCGGCGCAGCGCCTCCACCCAGCCGTTGTTGGCCAGCGAGACGATGTACGGCAGCGTGGCGTTGGTGAGGGCGTTGGTGGAGGTGTTCGGCACCGCGCCCGGCATGTTGGCGACGCAGTAGAAGACCGAGTTGTGCACCCGGAAGGTCGGCTCGGCGTGCGTGGTGGCACGCGAGTCCTCGAAGCAGCCGCCCTGGTCGATCGCGATGTCGACAAGAACACTTCCGGGCTTCATGCGGGACACCAGCTCGTTGGTGACCAGCTTCGGGGCCTTGGCGCCCGGGATGAGGACGGCGCCGATGACGAGGTCCGCGTCGAGGACGGCCTTCTCCAGCTCGAAGGAGTTGGACATGATGGCCTTGACCTTGGTGCCGAAGACCTTGTCGGCCTCGCGCAGCTTGTTGATGTCGCGGTCGAGCAGGGTCACGTCGAAGCCCATGCCGACGGCGACCTGGGTGGCGTTCCAGCCGGAGACACCGCCACCGATGACGACGACCTTGGCCGGGGTCACGCCCGGGACACCGCCCGGCAGCACGCCACGGCCGCCGGCCGGACGCATCAGGTGGTAGGCGCCGACCTGCGGGGCCAGCCGGCCCGCTACCTCGGACATCGGGGCGAGCAGCGGCAGCGCGCGGTTCGGCAGCTCGACCGTCTCGTAGGCGATGGCCGTGGTGCCGGACTCGATGAGCGCGTCCGTGCACTCCTTGGAGGCGGCCAGGTGCAGGTAGGTGAAGAGGATCTGGTCCTTGCGGAGGCGGTGGTACTCCTCCGCGATGGGCTCCTTGACCTTCAGCAGCAGGTCCGCGGCGGCCCAGACCTCGTCCGCCGTCCCGAGGATCTCGGCACCGGCGGAGACGTACTCGTCGTCCGTGATCGAGGAGCCGACGCCGGCGCCCCGCTCGATGACGACCTGGTGCCCGTTGCGCACCAGCTCGTGCACACCGGCGGGGGTGATGGCCACCCGGAACTCGTTGTTCTTGACCTCGCGGGGGATGCCGACCTTCACGTCGATCACGGTCCTTGGCTCAGAGGGTATGGGGGGTGCATTACAAGACATACCCAGGCATGCGGGGGCATACCGGGAGACACCGCAGGAGAACGAGCGGCAGAGCCAGTTTAATGAAGGTGTTCCGACTGTCTAGCCTTTCATTGCATCAATCTTCGCTGGGTGCACTACGGATTTCGCAGGCGTTAGCGTCCTGTTCCGCGCTGGAGTCGTCCTCCGACTGCTCCTCGTTCAGCATGCGCTCGGCCGCCGCCCGGTGCAGGCGGGCGGCCGTGGGGTCGCCGAGCCGGTCCAGGGTGTCGGCCAGCCGGAGCTGCAGCGCGGCCTGCAGCCGGACCTCGTCGGCGCGCCGCGCCCACTCCGCCGCCTCCTGGCAGGTGCGCAGCGACTCCTCGGGCCGCCCCGCGTACTCCTGGACCCGGGCCAGTTCGCTCAACGCCCGCGCGTAAGCGGCGACATCACCTTCCTTGCGGTACCCGGCGGCGGCCGCCCGCCAGTTCCTGAGCCCCTCGCCGTAGCGGCCCGCGTAGGTGTGGGCGGTGGCGATCCGGCCGTAGAGCCGGGCGGCCTCCGTGCGCTCGCCCCGGGCCAGCCGCTCGGCGAGGGCCCGGCCGAACCAGTCGGCGGCCCGGTCGTAGTCCCCCAGCTCCTGGTGCGCGCCGCCTACGGATTCCATCGCGCGGCGGGTCGCGTACGGGTCATTTGCTTCGCGTCCGGCGTCCAGGGCGGCCCGGTAGCGGGCCAGCGCGTCCCGGGTGCGGCCGGTCTGCGCGTCCAGATCGCCCAGGTTCAGCAGGGCCGCGGCCCGCTCCCGGTGCAGCCCGCGCCGCTCGGCGACATCCAGCACCAGGCCGTGGACGCCGTACAGGTCGGGCGCGGCCGCCTGGGTGCCGAAGTGTGCCGCCATGGCCCTGACCAGCTGGGACATCAGCCGGCGGGCGAGAGTGTCCAGCTCCCCGTCGGCCACGGCCACGCGGACGGCGGCCAGCAGGGCGGGCCGGCGCACGCGCAGCCACTCCTCGGCCGCCCGGGGAGTGGGGAAGCGGAGCGCCGGGGGCGTCTCCTGCAGCTTCTCCCGGGCCTGCGGGCTGTCCGTCTCGGTGATCGCCCGGCACGACTGCAGCAGCCGTACGGTCCGCTCCAGCATGCGGGCCCGGGCCAGCTGCAGCTCCGCCGGGCGTTCCTGGCTCTCGGCGAAGGAGCGCAGCAGCGGGTGCAGACAGCCGGGGACGTCGTACTCGGGCAGCGGGGAGTCCACCGCGCGCAGCAGGCCGAGGAGGACGAACTCGTCCAGGGCGGCGCGGGCCGCGCCCACCGAGCAGCCGGCCAGGGCCGAGGCGGTGTGCGGGTCGATCAGGCCGGCCGGGGCCAGCGAGAGCAGTCGCAGTATCCGGGCGGCGGGGGCCGGCAGCTGGTCGTGGACGAGCCGGAAGACCCGGGCCAGCGGGGTGGCGTCGGCGCCCTCGGCGCCCTCGACGGCATCCGTGTGCATCCGCTTGGCGAGGTCGGAGACGGCCGCCTGGGGCCGGGAGGCGAGCCAGCCGCCGGCCAGGGTGAGCGCGGCCGGGTGGCCCTGGCAGGCCTCGGCCAGGCTCTCGGCGGAGCGCGGGTCGACGGTGATGCGCACCGAGCCGGTGTAGCGGGTGAGGAGCTCCACCGCCGACTTGGTGTCGAGGCCGCCCAGGGTGCACGGGCGGACGTCCGCGATGCCGGTCAGCGGGCCGCCGGAGACGGCGACCACCAGGCAGTCCGGGGCGTCCGGCAGCAGCGCGTCGACCTGCTCGGCGCCGGCCGCGTCGTCCAGCAGGAGCAGCGCGCGCCGCTCGGCGAGGGCCGCGCGCAGCGCCTCCGTCAGGTCGTCCTCGGCGGCCCCGGCGGGTGCCTGCACGTCCAGCGCGGCGAGCAGCTCGCGGGCGGTGCGCTCGATCGGTACGGGGGTGCCGTCGGGCTCGCTGAGCCGGGCCCGCAGCACGCCGTCGGGGTAACGCTCGGCGACCTGTCGTACGAGTTCCTCGGCGACGGCTGTCCGGCCGGAGCCGGGGCGGCCCGCGATGAGAAGCACGCGCGCGCGGGGGGCCTTGCGGCCGGAGAGGGTGTCCAGGCCCGCGCGCTCGATGTCGGCGCGCAGCTCCTTCAACTCCCGTGTGCGGCCCAGGAAATGGTCCTCCGTGGCCGGGTGCGCGGACAGCCGCCCGCCGCCTGTGTCCACCGCCTGATCCGTCACGGGCCACGCTCCCGTCCCACCGCACGCGCAAGCCCGCCGGATCTTCCGGTACGGGCGTTTTCCAGAGCCTAGTTCACGCTCTGCGACGTTCCGGGAAGAGCACGGCGGGCACGTCCCCCGATCGGATCAGGCGATCGTCACACCAATGTGCGCACGGGTGGATTCAGGAATCGAACGGGCGCGCGGGCCACGGCGCGTCGGCCGGGCGCAGGGCGTCCAGACCGCCCTCGGACCGCGCCGCCACCAGGGAGAGGACCCCGACGACGAGGCAGTTGTTGTGCACGTCACCGGCGAGCACCAGGCGCACCAGCTCGTCGACCGGCACGCGCGCGTACTCCATGTCGGTCTCCTCGTGCTCCGTCTCGAAGCGCTCCCCCTCGGCCTCGGACAGATCGCGGGCGAGGAAGATCCGTACGGCCTCGTCACAGCCGCCGGGGGTGGTGTAGACGTCGGTCAGCACCCGCCAGTTCTCGGCCTTGACGTGCGCCTCCTCGTACAGCTCGCGCTGGGCGGCGTGCAGCGGGTTCTCGCCGGGCACGTCGAGCAGGCCGGCCGGGATCTCCCAGAGCTTCTGCCGGACCGGGTGGCGGTACTGGCGGATCAGCAGGACGCGGTCCTCCTCGTCGAGGGCGAGGACGGCGACCGAGCCGGGGTGCACCTGGTAGTCGCGGCGGACCACGGAACCGTCGGGCATGACCACGTCATCCGTGCGAACGGAGGTCTTGTTGCCCCTGAAGGGGGTCTCCGTCGCCCGGATCTCCCACTCCTCGGGGGTGTCCTTGATCGTCATGCCCTGTCCTTCCACACACGCTTTTATGAAGGCCGGCCAAAAAAGACCGGCCACAGTGAAACCGGGGTGCGCACCTTTGAAGGTATGCACCCCGGCCACCGTACAACTGGTGTGTCAGTTGGAATTCTTCCGCTCGACCGAGGCCTTCACCAGGCCGGCGAAGAGCGGGTGCGGACGGGTCGGCCGCGAGCGCAGCTCGGGGTGCGCCTGCGTGGCGACCAGGTAGGGGTGGACGTCGCGCGGGTACTCGACGTACTCGACGAGCTTGCCGTCCGGGGAGGTGCCCGAGAAGAGGATGCCGGCCTTCTTCTCCAGCTCCGCGCGGTAGGCGTTGTTCACCTCGTAGCGGTGGCGGTGCCGCTCCTCGATGTACTCCTTGCCGTCGTACACCTCGCGCACGATGGAGCCCTCGGCCAGCTTCGCCGGGTACATGCCGAGCCGCATCGTGCCGCCCATGTCGCCCTCACCGGCGACGATGTCCATCTGCTCGGCCATGGTGGAGATGACCGGGTGGCCGGTGGCCGGGTCGAACTCGGTGGAGTTGGCGTCCGGGATGTCGGCGAGGTTGCGCGCGGCCTCGATCACGATGCACTGGAGGCCGAGGCAGAGGCCGAGCAGCGGGATCTTGTTCTCGCGGGCGTAGCGGATGGCGCCGACCTTGCCGAGCACACCGCGGTCGCCGAAGCCGCCGGGGATGCAGATGCCGTCGACGTCGCCGAGGGCCGCCTTGGCGCCCGCCGGGGTCTTGCAGTCGTCGGAGGTGACCCACTTGATCTTCACGCGGGCCTTGTTGGCGAAGCCGCCCGCGCGCAGCGCCTCGGTGACCGACAGGTAGGCGTCGGGCAGGTCGATGTACTTGCCGACGAGGGCGAGGGTGATCTCGTGGTCGGGGTTGTGGACGCGGTCGAGCAGGTCGTCCCAGGTCGTCCAGTCCACGTCACGGAACGGCAGGTCGAGCTTGCGCACGACGTAGGCGTCCAGGCCCTCGGAGTGCACGACCTTCGGGATGTCGTAGATCGAGCGGGCGTCCGGGCAGGCGACGACGGCGGCCTCGTCGACGTCGCACATCAGCGAGATCTTGCGCTTGATGGCGGTCGGGACCTCGCGGTCGCAGCGCAGCACGATCGCGTCCGGCTGGATACCGATGTTGCGCAGGGCGGCGACGGAGTGCTGGGTCGGCTTGGTCTTCAGCTCGCCGGAGGGCCCGATGTAGGGCAGGAGGGAGATGTGCACCACGAAGACGTTGTCCCGGCCGACCTCGTGGCGGACCTGGCGGACGGTCTCCAGGAACGGCAGCGACTCGATGTCGCCGACCGTGCCGCCGACCTCGGTGATGACGACGTCCACCTGGTCGGTGGCCATGCGCCGGATGCGGTGCTTGATCTCGTTGGTGATGTGCGGGATGACCTGCACGGTGTCGCCCAGGTACTCGCCGCGCCGCTCCTTGGCGATCACGGTCGAGTACACCTGACCGGTGGTGACGTTGGCCGAGCCGTCCAGGTCGCGGTCGAGGAAGCGCTCGTAGTGGCCGATGTCCAGGTCGGTCTCGGCGCCGTCGTTGGTGACGAACACCTCACCGTGCTGGAAGGGGTTCATCGTGCCCGGGTCGACGTTCAGGTACGGGTCCAGCTTCTGCATCACGACGCGCAGGCCGCGGGCCTTGAGCAGCATGCCCAGGCTGGAGGCGGTGAGGCCCTTGCCGAGCGAGGAGGCGACACCCCCGGTGACGAAGATGTGCTTGGTCGTCGTGGATTTGGGCGGCATGGCCAAGAGGGGGCTCCCGTGGTCGCTGTCTGTGATGCGGTGCGGCTACCCGCCCGGAGATTTCCGGAGGCGCCGTCGCTGCGGTTCGGGGGTTTGTCGCCCACCGGTCCACGGGCTACCAGCGTATCAGCGCCCGGAGGGGATGGCTTCCGGCCACGCTCCGCGCTCGCGCCGACACGGACACCCGTCACGTGCGTATACACAGGTGCGCACCGGTCACATCGATATCACCCGCTGCTCACTCGTTCGGCCCACACGGGTTGCCCGGAGCGGCACGCAGATCATCTACGTGCGTCGTATCCTGCTCGGACACTCTGCCGAGCCCGGCCGGAACGACGGCACACCCCCGCCTGCATCACCCGGAACAACGAGAGCGCGGCAGTTCGTTGAGCAAAGACTGTCGTGTTGCCTCAGGGCTCGGCGGGCTGCTTTGCTTCACCGCTCAACGACGCATAACAACGACCCCTTGACCGCACTAGCGACAGCCCCCTTGTGTGGGGGTGACGTGGCCGTTCGACTGGAGTTGCACGTGGCCGGGCGCATCGAAGACTACGCACTCATCGGAGACATGCAGACCGCGGCACTGGTCTGCCGGGACGGCACAGTCGACTGGCTGTGCCTGCCCCGCTTCGACTCGCATGCCATCTTCGCCGGCCTGCTGGGCACCGAGGAGCACGGCTTCTGGCGGCTCGGCCCGGCACACGCGGCCGACGCGCAGCCCCCCACGGCCGCCCGGCGCAGCTACCGCGGCGACTCGCTGATCCTGGAGTCGGAGTGGGACACCCCGCGCGGCACCGTGCGCGTGACGGATTTCATGCCCCCACGTGACGGCGCGCCGCAGCTGATCCGGATCGTGGAGGGCGTCACCGGCCGGGTGCCGATGCGCTCCGCGCTGCGGATGCGGTTCTCCTACGGCAGGATCGTGCCCTGGGTGCACAAGCACGAGGGCCGGACGGTGGCGGTCGCCGGGCCCGACTCGGTGTGGTTCGACACGGAGGCCGAGACCTACGGCAAGGCGCTGACCACCTACGCCGACTTCACGGTCGCCCCGGGTGACCGGATCGCGTTCACCATCTCGTGGCAGCCCTCGCACAAGGAGCCGCCGCAGCTGGCGGAGCCCGAGCAGTCGCTGGAGGCGACGGAGGCGTTCTGGCGCGAGTGGGTGGAGCACTGTACGTACCACGGTCCGTACCGCGAAGCGGTGATCCGCTCGCTGATCACCCTGAAGGCGCTGACGTACGCCCCCACGGGTGGCATCGTCGCGGCCCCGACCACCTCCCTCCCCGAGGACATCGGCGGCGTCCGCAACTGGGACTATCGCTACACCTGGCTGCGCGACGCCGCGATCACCCTCTCCTCCCTGCTGCGCACGGGCTACCGCGAGGAGGCCCGGGCCTGGCGCGAGTGGCTGCTGCGCGCGGTGGCGGGCGACCCGGAGAACCTGCAGATCATGTACGGCCTCGCCGGCGAGCGGGAGCTGGGTGAGGCGGAGCTGGACTGGCTGCCGGGCTACGAGAACTCGGGGCCGGTCCGGGTCGGCAACGGCGCGGCCCACCAGCTCCAGCTGGACGTGTACGGCGAGGTCATCGAGGCCCTGCACCTGGCCCACATGACCGGCCTGGCCCGCCACGACTACGCCTCCCTGCTCCAGCTCAAGCTGATCCGCTACCTGGAGGACCACTGGCAGGAGCCGGACGAGGGCATCTGGGAGGTGCGCGGCCCGCGCCGGCACTTCGTGCACTCGAAGGTGATGGCCTGGGTGGCGGTGGACCGCACCATCAAGCTGATCGAGTCCGGTGACGCGGACGGCCCGCTGGAGCGCTGGAAGGAACTGCGCGACGACATCCACCGGGACGTGTGCGAGAAGGGCTACGACCAGGAGCGCAACACGTTCACCCAGTCCTACGGCTCCAAGGAGCTGGACGCCTCGCTGCTGCTGATCCCGCAGATGGGCTTCCTGCCGCCGGACGACAAGCGGGTGATCGGCACCATCGAGGCGATCCAGCGCGAGCTGTCCACCCCGGACGGGTTCATCCTGCGCTATCCGACGGAGGGCGAGAGCGAGGGTGTCGACGGCCTGCCCGGCGACGAGGGCGCCTTCCTGGCCTGCTCCTTCTGGATGGCCGACGACCTGGCGATGATCGGCCGCGTGGACGAGGCCCGCAAGCTCTTCGAGAAGCTCCTCGCCCTGCGCAACGACCTCGGCCTGCTCGCCGAGGAGTGGGACCCGCGCCTGCAGCGCCAGGTCGGCAACTTCCCCCAGGCCTTCAGCCACGTTCCGCTGATCGACACGGCACTGCGGCTGACGGCTTCGGGGGCGTACGGCGGCTGAGCACTCCCCCCCGGCCCCGGTCATCCATGCGTACGGCCGGGGCGGGGGCTTCTCAGCGGCGGGCCGCCGCGACGAGGCGTCGCAGGGCGGTATGGGCGGGTGGGCCCCAGGTGGGCTTGCCGCCGGGACGGCCGCGGACTCCGGCCTCTCCGATGAGGATGCCGCCGAGGGCGCGCCACACCGCCCAGCCGCGGGCGCGACGCAGGGTCGCGGCGTCCGCGGTCGGCCGGTATGCGCGATGGAAGCGGTCGGCGGCGCCGTCCGGCAGCAGTGTCCACGGGGCGGCGAGGTCGCAGGCGGGATCGCCCGCGCAGAGGTCGCCGAAGTCGATCACGCCGCAGAAGGTGCCGTCCGCGGTGAGGACGTTGGCCGGGTGCAGGTCGCCGTGGAGCCACAGTGCCGGGCCCGCCCAGTCGGGCGCGGCGACGGCGTCCTCCCAGACCGCGCGGACGGCGTCCGGGTCGGGGACCAGCCCCATCTCGGTGGCCGAGGCCAGTCCCTCGGCGAACTGCTCGGCGCGGTCGGCCAGCGGACCCCCGCGGTCACGGCCGACGGGCGCGCCGTCGGGAGCGGGTCGGTGAAGAGCGGTCAGGAAGAGGGCCAAGCTGTCGGCCGCGTCCGCGGCGCGCGTGACCGGGGCACGGTCGGCAGGAGCGCCCGGCACCCAGGTGGTCACGATCCAGGGCCGCGGGAACCGCTCGGAAGGCTCCCCGAGGCGCTGCGGGACGGGGACCGGCAGGGGGAGGCGCGGGGCCAGGGCGGGCAGCCAGGCGTGCTCCTTGCGCAACAGCGCATCGGCGGACCGCGTCGCCCAGGGCAACCGGACGGCGAGGTCGTCGCCGAGTCGCCACAGCTGGTTGTCCCAGCCACGCGCGCCGAGCCTCACAGGCCGATCGGCCAGGTCGGGATGCTGGTCACGCAGCAGATCCCGGACCAACTCCGCGGTGATCTCGATCTCGGTGTGGGTCATGCGGAGAACCCTCACACATGCGGAATGTCGTGCGGGGAGTCCGGGGCGGCGGCTTCCAGATCGGCGATGCTGCCCGACATGATCGCCCGCACGTGCTCGGTGATGTGCTCCGCGGGCCAGTCCCACCAGGCCACCGCCAGCAGTCGGGCGATGTCCTGGTCGTCGTAGCGGGTGCGGATGAGGCGGGCCGGGTTGCCACCGACGATGCCGTAGTCGGGCACGTCTGTGGTGACCACGGCGCCGGTAGCGATGATCGCGCCATGCCCGATGCGGACGCCCGGCATGACCGTCGTGCCGTGGCCGAACCAGACGTCGTTGCCGACGACGGTGTCCCCTCGGCTGGGCAGGCCGGTGAGCAGGTCGAAGTGTTCGGCCCACGAGCCGCCCATGGTGGGGAACGGGAACGTCGAGGGACCGTCCATCCGGTGGTTGGCGCCGTTCATGATGAACCGCACTCCCGTACCCAGCGCGCAGAACTTGCCGATGATCAGCTTCTCCGGCCCGTAGTGGTGGAGCACGTTGCGCGTCTCGAACGCGGTCGGGTCGTCGGGATCGTCGTAGTAGGAGTACTCCCCGACCTCGATCAGCGGGGACTTCACCAGCGGCCTGAGCAGCACCACCCGCGGCTGCTCGGGCATCGGATGGAGAACGGTCGGGTCGGCCGGGACGGGCATGGGGAGCGATTCCTCATCGGTCGTGGGTCAGTGACCGGTCCATGATCGCGACACCGAGCGGTCCGGGACAGTCGTTTACGGCACGGGGCATCGAGCGCACTGCACCCTCGACCCGGCCCACCTAGGCTGGAAGCGGAGTGCGGCCCCTGTGCGGAAGGGGGCGGCCATGGCTCCCCTCTCGAAGGCGCACGCGGCCCTCGCCGCGCTGCGCGACGATCTGGTCGGCGAGGTCTTCGCCCCCGGGGACGCGGGCTACGACGCGGCGCGTGCCGTCTTCAACGCGATGATCGACAAGCGTCCGGCCGTGATCGCGCAGTGCGCGGACGCGGCCGACGTGGTCCGGGCGGTGCGCTTCGGACGGGATCTCGACCTGCACATCGCGGTGCGCGGCGGCGGCCACAGCGTGGCCGGCACGGCCCTGGGCGACGGCGCGCTCGTGGTGGACCTGCGCCGGATGCACGGGGTGACCGTCGACCCCGCGGCCGAGGCGGTCCGGGTCGAGGGCGGTGCCACGATGAGCCATCTGGACCGGGCCACCCAGCCGTACGGCCTCGCGACCACCGGCGGCCGGGTCTCGTCCACGGGCGTCGGCGGGTTCGTGCTGGGCGGCGGCACCGGCTGGCTGGACCGCGCCTTCGGCCTGGCCGTCGACAACCTCATCGGGGTGGAACTGGTGACCGCCGACGCCGAGCGGGTGCACGCGAACGCCGACGAGAACCCCGAGCTGTTCTGGGCCCTGCACGGCGGCGGCGGCAACTTCGGCGTCGCCACCGCGCTCACCCTGGAGCTGCACGAGCTGCCGGAGTTCGCCGTCGCCCTGCTGCTGTACCTGCCGGAGGTAGGCCCCGGCGCGGTCCGCGCCTTCCGGGAGGTCATCCGCACCGGCCCCGACGAGCTGGGCGGCGCGGTGCTGTACATCACCGGCCCGCCCGCGGAGTTCGTACCGGAGCACCTGGTCGGGAAGCTGGTGTGCGCCGTGCTGCTGACGTACACCGGCGGCGAGGAGGAGCTGCGCAAGCCGGCCGAGCCGCTGCTGGCGCTGCCGCACGAGTCGGAGTTGGTCGGCGCGCTGCCCTACGTGGACCTGCAGTGCATGCTGGACGTTCCGTCCGGCCTGCGGAACCACTGGTCGGCGGAGTATCTGACCGGCCTGCCCGACGAGCTGGTGGACGTCTTCTGCGCCCGTGCCGTGGACATGCCCGTGCCGACCTCCACCCAGCACATCGTCTTCCCGCAGGGCGGTGCGATCGCGGCCGGTCCGCACACGTACCCGGTGCCGTACCGGGACGCGCCCTGGGCCGTGCATCCCTTCGCCGTGTGGGCGGACCCGGCCGACGACGAGCGGGCCGTCGCCTGGGTGCGGGACGTCCGCACGGGCGTCCGGCCGTGGAGCACGGGGGACGTGTACCTGAACTTCATCGGCGAGGAGGGCGCCGAGCGCGTGCGGGCGGGCCTGGGCGCCGGGAACCTGCTGCGGCTGGAAAAAGTGAAGCGGGCGTACGACCCCGACAACGTGTTCCGCTTCAACCACAACATCCGTCCGCTGTAGCCGACGCCCGAGCTGTCGTCCGGGCATTTGCCCAGGTAGCGTCCGCTCCATGGACAGCGGTACGGAGAGCAGATTCGCCACTCAGGGCGCCGGGATCACCGTTCAGCGGGCGCTGGAGCTGCCGGGACTGCGCAGCGGGCTCCCGGAGATCCTGGCGGGTGCCGACCGGCTGGGGCGCACGGTCCGCTGGGTGCACGCGGGCGAGGTGCCGAACATCGCCTCGCTGCTCAAGGGCGGAGAGCTGCTGCTGACCACGGGCTACGGCCTCGGGACCCGCCCGGCCGAGCAGCGCGCGTTCGTGCGGACGCTCGCCGAGCGCGGGATCGCGGCGCTGGTGGTGGAGCTGGGCCCGCGCTTCACCCGGCTGCCCGCCGCGCTGGTGGACACGGCCCGCAGCGCGGGGCTGCCGCTGGTCCAGCTGCACCGCGAGGTGCCGTTCGTGACCGTCACCGAGGAGATCCACACCGAGATCGTCAACGGGCACTACGCGCTGCTCCAGCGCGCCGAGGAGGTGCACCGGCGGTGTACCGAGGCGCTGTTGGGCGGTGGCGGGGTGCCGCAGGTGCTGGGCATCCTGGCCGACTTCAGCGCCAACCCGGTGTTCCTGGAGACGGCGGACGGCCGGCTGCTGTACGCAGCCGGGTCCGGGCCCGAGGGCGCGGACCCGCTGCAGGTGTGGGAGGGGCTGCGGGGTCCGCAGAAGGACGCGCCGCCGCCCGCCGGTTCGGTGCTGGTGGACGTGCCCGGCGGCGGGCCCGGGGCGGGGCCCGGGTCGGTACGGGCGCGGCTGGTGCTGCTGCCGGTCCGCTCGCCGCTGGCTCCGGTACACCGGATCGCCGCCGAGCGGGCCGCGGGCATCCTGGCCGTGGTGCTGATGCAGGCCCGGCAGGAGGAGGAGCTGGCGGCGCGCGGCCGGGGCGACTTCCTCACCGACCTCGCCGAGGGCCGCATCACGGCGGAGGACGCCCCGGCGCAGGCCCGGGTGCTCGGCTTCAAGCCCGGCACCAGCCCGCTGCTGCCCGTGGTGATGCGGGTCGGTGACTCCCTGTCCCCCGGCGGCGGCTGGGCCGTGCTGGCGCGGGCGGTCGCCGAGGAGCTGGCCTCGGTGGGCGTGCCGGTGCTGCTGGGTGTGCGGCCGGTCGAGGGCCGGGTGCCGGTGCTGCTCGGGCTGCGCTCGGAGTCGGAGCGGTCGGCTGTCGCGGACCGGGTGGCGACGGCGCTGCGGGCGGGCGTCGAGCGGGCCGGGATGCAGCGGCCGGGCGCTCCGCCGCCGGTCGTGGTGGTCGGGGTGGCCGGTGGCTGGGCGGCCGCGTCGGCGGGCCTGCGGCATGCGGCGGAGACGGCGACGGCGGCGCAGGGCCTGACCGACCGCCCCTGGTACGACGCCCGCCGCCTCGATATCGACCTCCTCCTGTGGCGGCTGCGCGACCACCCGGACCTGGCGGCCTTCGTGGACCGTGCGATCGGCCCGCTGCGCGACCACGACCACCGCTCCAAGCCGCCGCTGCTGCCCACCCTTGAGACCTATCTGGCGCACGCGGGCCGCAAGGCGGAGACCGCCCGTGAGCTGCACCTCAACCGCCAGACCCTCTACAACCGGCTCGGCCGCATCGGGGAGTTGCTGGGCACCGACCTCGACGACCCGCAGACCGTACTGGCGTTGAGCCTCGCCCTGCGGGCCCGCCGGCACGTGCCCTAGGCGGAACGTGCCCGCGCCGGGCCCTAAGCCAGTGGCTGGGGCTGGGTCAACTCGTCGTAGACGCTGAGCACTTGGGCGACGGTCTCGTCCTCCGTCGGCCAGGTCGCCGCCTGCCGCGTGCCCCGCTCCCGCAGCAGCTCGCACCGGTCCGGATCCGCGAGCAGCCGTACGACGACGTCCGCGAGCGCCTCCGCATCGCCGTACGGGACGAGTTCGGCCGCGTCGCCGACGAGGTCGGGGATGCCGCCGACGCGCGTCGCGACGAGCGGCACGCGCGCGTGCAGGGCCTCCTGGGCGAGGACGGAGCGGGACTCCCAACTGCTGGTCAGCAGCGCGAGATCGGCGGCCGCGAGCAGCTCGGGCACGTCCTCACGCCGTCCGACGAGCCGTACCGGCAGCTCCTCGTCCTCGATCCGCCGCTGCAGCACCGGCCGCAGCGGCCCCTCCCCCGCGACGACGACCAGCGGTACCGGGTCGAGGTCCCGCCAGGTCCGGGCCGCGTCCAGCAGGACGTCGTAGCCGCGCTGCGGGTCGAGGGAGCCGACCGCCATGAGCACCGGGCGTCCGGTGGCGCCGAGTTCGGCGCGGATCTTGGGCCACAGCCGGTCGGGGTCGTCGTGGTCGACGGGCCGGCGCCGTCCGGGCAGGGCCACGGCCGCGAGCCGGGCGTCCCGGGCCCCCGTCCGGCGTGCCCGGTCCACCAGGTCGGAGGTGGTGCCGAGCACCACGGCGGCCGTCCGGACCACACGCCGCTCCAGCAGCCGCAGCAGATGGGCCCGTGCGCCCTCGGCCCGGGCCCGGTTGTGCCAGGTGACCACCAGCGGGGTGCCGCGCCCGCTGAGCGCGAGCACGGCACGGAAGGAGGCGTGCAGCCCGTGCGCGTGCACCAGGTCGGCGTCCGCGCAGGCCGCCCGGAGCGCGGCCACGGAGCCCGGGTCGCTGCTGCGCGGCACATGCACATGATCGGCGCCGGCCCCGGTGAAGTCGTAGGCGCGATCGGCCTCGGCGGGGGCGCACACCGTGACCCGCACGCCCCGGGCGACGAGCCCCTCGGCCAGGGAGCGTACGTGCGCACTGCTGCCGGCGTTGCCTCCGCCCAGCACCTGCACGGTGCGCAGCGGCGACTGGCCGTGCGGTGCGTTGCTGCTCACGGGGCTCACGGGGCCGGGGCTCCTGACTCGGCGCGGGCGGTCACGAAGAAACGTACTGGAGGTAGCGGGCGGAGAGGGGAGGAAGGACGTACCGCGCGCCTCTCGCGCGGACCGCGTCCGACCCGCCACCCACCCCGTGTTCTCTGCCAAGCATGCCAGCAGGTACGGCCGTTCCGGGAAATCCGGGGAGGCGCACAGCGCGGCGGCCCGGAGCAGTGCGCCGGAGCACGTCACCCACACGGGTGAGGGAACCCCGGCTCGGCGGAACGGCCCGTGCGCCCGTACCGGGAGGTCAGCGGCTCACAGCGCACGCACCCGGTCCCCGTACACCGCGGCCGCCACCACAGCGACGGCGTGCGCCAGCAGCCCCGCGCGCCGGTTGCACGCGACCACGGCGGCACCGAGCGCCGCCCCGAGGGCGTGCGCCCCCGCGTCACCGATCATCACGCGCTCCGCGAGGTCGTCGGGCAGCACGGCCGCGGCACCGCCCAGGGCCGCCGCGGTCAGTTCCCCGCCCGGCCCGTTCCTGAGCAGCCCCGGCGCCCCGAGCGCGAGCACCGCTCCGGCCGCACGCCCCGGCCGTACGTCGACCAGGTTCACGAAATGCGCGGCCCCGGCGATCACGACACCCGCCAGCACCTTGTCGAGGAGCCGCTCCTTCATCAGGGCCCCCGCCACCAGCCCGGCGGCGGAGATCCCGAACAACTTCACGGCCCCGCTGGTGACTTCCCCGTCCCGCAAGGCCCCCAGATGCGCCCGAAACCCGCGCCGCGGATCTCCGGCCCCGACGACGTCGTCGTACGCCCCGCAGACCCCGGCGGCCAGCACCGCGAGCCCGGCCCCGGGGTGCACCCGCCCGGCGGCGACCGCCGTACCAAGAGCCGCGGCGGGCCCGGCGTACAGCCCGACGGCCCGCCCCGCGTAGTTCTTCCGCTCCCACCGCGCGCGGCCGCCGGGCGACTCGGCGCGCAGGAGTGCCTGGCCGGCCCGGGTGAGCGCGGCGGAGAGCAGGAACGAGCGGGACCTTGGAGCGCGGTTGATCATCCGGCCATCGTCACAGATCCGCGCGCGCCGTTGCCAGCAGTTCCTCCGCGTGCGCGCGGGCCGTCTCCGAGTCCTCCTGGCCCGCCAGCATCCGGGACAGCTCGCGGACCCGCTCCTCGCCCTCCAGGACCTTCACGCCGGAGCGGGTGACCGAGCCGTCGTTGGTCTTCTCGACCAGCAGCTGGCGGTCGGCGAAGGCGGCGACCTGGGGCAGGTGGGTGACCACGACGACCTGTGCGGTCCTGGCGAGCTTCGCCAGGCGCCGCCCGATCTCCACCGCGGCCTTGCCGCCGACACCGGCGTCGACCTCGTCGAAGAGGTACGTCGGCACGGGGTCGGTCCCCGCGAACACGACCTCCACGGCCAGCATCACGCGGGACAGCTCACCGCCGGACGCGCCCTTGGCGATGGGCCGCGGCGGCGCGCCCGGGTGCGGAGCGAGCAGCAGCTCGACCTCGTCCGCGCCCGACGGCCCGTACGCGACCGTGCGCCCGCCGACCTCGACGCCCTCCGGATCCTCGGTCTGCCGGATGTCGAACGACACGCGCGCGTGGGGCATCGCCAGCGAGGCCAGCTCGGCGGTCACCGCGGCGGCGAACCGCTCGGCGGCCTCCCCCGCGCGTCCGTCAGCGCCTGCGCCAGCCCGCCCAGTTCGGAACGCAGCGCGTCCCGCTCGGCGGTCAGCTCGCCGATCCGCTCGTCGTCGCCGTCCAGCTCGCCGAGCCGCGCGGCGCTCTGCTCGGCCCAGGCGAGCACGGCGTCGATGTCGTCGCCGTACTTGCGCGTGAGGCCGGTCAGCGCGGCCCGGCGCTCCTCCACGGCGGCCAGCCGCAGTGGATCGGCGTCCAGGTCGTCGGCGTACCCGGCCAGCTCCCCGGCCACGTCACCGAGCAGGATCCCGATCTCACCGATCCGGTCGGCGAGGGCGGCGAGCGCCGGATCGTGCGACCGGACGGCCTCCAGGGCCCGGTGCGCGCCCGCGACGAGGGTCGCTGCGTCGATGCCCTCGGGGTCCTCGGGATTGCCCGCGAGCGCGGCGTGCGCGGCGGTGGCGGCGGACGACAGCGCCTCGGCGTGCCCGAGCCGCTCCGCCTCCTCGGCCAGCTCCACGTCCTCCCCGGCCCGCGGCTCCACGGCCGCGATCTCCTCGAGCCCGTACCGGAGCATGTCGGCTTCCTGGGCGCGCTCACGCGCGCGCGTGACGATCTCCTCCAGCTCGGTGGAGACCGCCCGCAGCCGCCGGTAGGCCTCGGAGTACTTGGCCAGCGGCACGGCGACGCCGTCGCCCGCGTACCGGTCCAGGGCCTGCCGCTGTCGGGACAGCTTCAGCAGTCCCTGCTGGTCGGTCTGCCCGTGCACGGCCACCAGGTCGTCGGCCAGCTCGGCGAGCAGCCCCACAGGCACGCTGCGTCCGCCCAGGTGCGCCCGCGAGCGCCCCTCGGCGGAAACGGTACGGCTGATCAGCAGGGCCCCGTCGTCCAGCTCGGCCCCGGCCTCCTCGGCGCGTACGACGGCGGCGGCGCCCGCGGGGACGGCGATCCGCCCCTCCACGACCGCCTTCCCGGCCCCGATCCGCACGAGGGCCGGGTCCGCCCGCCCACCGAGCAGCAGCCCCAGGCTGGTGACCACCATGGTCTTGCCCGCCCCCGTCTCACCGGTGACGGCGGTGAACCCCGGCGACAACTCGACGACAGCATCGTCGATGACCCCGAGCGACCGTATCCGCATCTCCTCCAACACGGAACAGACCATACGAGGTCCGGGGCGGGGAGTGCACACGGCCCGCCTAACCGCACTCTCACGGATGCCTAGTGCGGCGCCCCCCGCCACCCATGCGTCGGCAACGCGAACTTCGCCACAAGCCGGTCGGTGAAGGACGAATGATGCAGCCGGGCCAGCCGCACCGGCACAGCCCCCCGCCGCACCTCCACCCGCGCCCCCGGCGGCAACTCGATGGTCCGCCGCCCGTCACACCACAACACCCCGGGCGGAATGTGAGGCAGAACCTCCACAGCAAGCACGGAATCCGGCGAAGTGACCAACGGCTTCGCGAACAACGCATGCGCACTGATCGGCACCATCAGCAGCGCCTCCACCTCGGGCCACACCACCGGCCCCCCGGCGGAGAACGCGTACGCCGTGGACCCGGTCGGCGTCGACAGCACGATCCCGTCGCACCCGAAAGCGGTAACCGGCCGCCCGTCGATCTCCAGCACGACCTCGAGCATCTTCTCGGCGCCGGCCTTCTGCACCGCCGCCTCGTTCAGCGCCCAGTCCGTGTGCACGATGTCCCCGTTGCGGTGCACGACGACATCGACGGTCATCCGCTCCTCGACCTCGTACGACCGCGCCACCACCCGGTCGACCACCCGATCGAGGTCGTCCCGCTCTGCCTCCGCGAGGAACCCCACCCGTCCGAGGTTGACGCCGAGCATCGGCACCCCGGACGCCCGGGCGAACTCCGCACCGCGCAGCAGCGTGCCGTCGCCGCCCAGCACTATCAGCAGCTCACAGCCGTCGAGGCACTGCGGTGTCGCTTCCTTGACCAGCTCGACCTCTTCGGGCAGCGGCAGGTCGCGCGCCTCCTCCTCCAGCACCCGCACCCCGATGCCCTGTCCCAGCAGTCCCTTGACCACGAGTTCCGCACTGCGGATCGCCGCGGGACGCCCGGTGTGGGCGAGCAGGAAAACAGTACGCGCTCGGTTCTGTGTCAACGCGGCCCCTCCGCCACTGCACGGTCTACGTCGGCCGGGTCCAGTTCGGGGGCACCGGACCGCAGCCAGAGAAAGTACTCGACATTGCCCGAGGGACCGGGCAGCGGACTGGCGGTGACTCCACGCACCCCGAGCCCCAGCTCCCAGGCCTTCTCGGCCACCCCCCGCACGGCTTCCGCCCGCAGCTGCGGACTCCGTACGACACCCCCGCTGCCCAGCCGCTCCTTCCCCACCTCGAACTGCGGCTTGACCATCATCACCAGGTCGGCGTCCGGCTTCACGCACCGTTTCAGGGCGGGCAGCACCAGCCCCAGCGGGATGAAGGACAGATCACCCACGACAAGATCCACAGGTTCCCCATCGATCGCGTCGAGCGTCAACTCGCGTACGTTCGTACGGTCCTTGACGGTGACGCGTTCATCGTTCTGGAGAGACCACGCGAGTTGGCCGTATCCGACGTCCACGGCGACCACGTGCGCGGCGCCCGCGCGCAGCAGGACGTCGGTGAATCCACCCGTGGAAGCCCCGGCGTCCAGCGCCCGCCGCCCCGCGACCACGAGCCCCTGCGGTACGAAGACCTCCAGCGCACCCGCGAGCTTGTGCCCACCCCGCGACACGTAGTCGGGATCGCTGTCGTCGTCCTGGACCACGATCGCCGCCGCGGTCTCCACCTGCGTGGCCGGCTTGGTCGCCACGGTCCTGCCGACGGTGACCCGCCCGGCGACGATCAGCTGGCTGGCGTGCTCGCGCGAGCGCGCGAGCTTCCGGCGGACCAGCTCCGCGTCCAGACGGCGGCGTGCGACTCCTGCCACGTTCGGTTCAGCTCCTGCTCTGGTGGTACGTCGACGGGGGCGCCGGAGGTCCCGGGCGGGCGTCGAGCGCGGTGAGCGCGTCGCGCAGCCCCCGATGTACATCCTCGTACACCTCGAGGTGTCCGTCGGTGGCCAGGTGGTCGGTGTCACCCAGCCGCTCCAGCTTGGCGTCGACCTCGGCGTTGCCGGTGGGGGTGCGGGGGACGTTCAGGGGTGCGGGGGCGGCGGGGTCGTACTCGGGTTCGACGTCGGCCGCGGTCTCCGCCCCGGCCGCGAACTCGGTGCCGACCTCGGCCTCTGACACGGACTCGCTCATGCCCAGACGCTA
The DNA here is from genome assembly GCF_900215565.1 of Streptomyces sp. Ag109_G2-15. NCBI lineage: Bacteria > Bacillati > Actinomycetota > Actinomycetes > Kitasatosporales > Streptomycetaceae > Streptomyces > Streptomyces sp. Ag109_G2-15. Next base: position 5,648,158 of record NZ_OCNI01000001.1, on the reverse strand, counting down.
CCGTGAACCGGTCGGGTACCGTCGTTCGCGATGGCCACGATCGAGGAGTGCCGCGCCGCACTGGGAAAGCTCTCGGACAACATGCAGGACGCCGAGGGCGACGTTCGCGCAGCCGCCGCCCTGGACCGCTCCGTGAGCTGCCACATCACCGACCTGGACGTCACCTTCGAGGGTCGCCTGACCGGCGGCCGGATCGAGGTGGACGAGACCCACCCGGGGCCGCCGCACGAGAAGGCGCAGATCAGACTCGCCATGGCCGGCGACGACCTGGTCGCCCTGGTACACGGCCGGCTGAACTTCGCGACCGCCTGGGGTTCGGGCCGGGTGCGGCTGGAGGCGAACCTGCTGGACCTGTTCCGGCTCAGGAAGCTGCTGTGAGCCTGGCCTTGCGCGCGGCCGGCACCACCAGCGGGGTCCCCGTCTCCGGGTCGTCGATGACCTGGCAGCGCAGCCCGAAGACCTCCTCGACCAGGTCGGCCGTCACGATGTCGTTCGGGGCGCCCTCGGCGATCACCCGGCCGCCGCGCAGGGCGATGAGGTGGGTGGCGTACCGGGCGGCGTGGTTGAGGTCGTGCAGGACGGCGACCAGCGTGCGGCCCTGGGTCTCGTGCAGCTCCGCGCACAGGTCCAGGACGTCGATCTGGTGCTGGATGTCCAGGTAGGTGGTCGGCTCGTCCAGGAGCAGCAGCGGGGTCTGCTGGGCGAGCGCCATCGCGATCCACACGCGCTGGCGCTGGCCGCCGGACAGCTCGTCCACGTACCGGTCGGCGAGTTCGGCGACACCCGTCTGCGCCATGGACGCCTGGACGACCCGCTCGTCCTCGGCGGACCACTGCCGCAGGATGCCCTGGTGCGGGTAGCGGCCGCGGCCGACGAGGTCGGCGACGGTGATCCCGTCCGGCGCGACGGACGACTGCGGCAGCAGGCCGAGGGTGCGCGCGACCTTCTTGGCGGGCATCGACTGGATGACCTGCCCGTCGAGGAGCACCCGGCCCTCGGCCGGCTTCAGCATCCGCGACAGCGCCCGCAGCAGCGTCGACTTGCCGCACGCGTTCGGGCCGACGATCACCGTGAAGGAGCTGTCGGGGATCTCGACCGACAGCTGTTCGGCGATGACGCGCTGGTCGTAGGCGAGGGTGACGCTCTCGGCGGACAGGCGGTTCACAGTGCTCCTTCGGGTGTTCTTGATCGCTGAGCCGCTGGTGTCCGGCTGCCCCGAGCCGCTCATATCCGGCCCGCCCTGCGTTCGGTGACCAGCAGCCACAGCAGGTAGACGCCGCCGAGGACGCCGGTGACCACGCCGACGGGCAGCTGGTCGGCGCCGAAGGCCCGCTGCGAGGCCCAGTCGGCGGTGACCAGGAGGGCGGCGCCCATGCACAGGGACGGCAGCAGGTTCGGGCCGGGGGACCGGGTCAGGCGACGGGCGAGCTGCGGGGCGGTGAGCGCCACGAAGCCGACGGGGCCCGCGGCCGCGGTGGCGGTCGCGGTGAGCAGGACGGCGGCCACCATCAGCAGCGCCCGTACGCGCTCGACGCGCACGCCGAGGGCGTTCGAGACGTCGTCGCCCATCTCCATCATCCGCAGCCCGCGCGCGTTGGCGAGGACGAGCGGCACGAGTACGGCGCACAGCCCGAGCAGCGGCCAGACCTGGTCCCAGTCACGGCCGTTGAGGGACCCCGTCATCCAGACGACGGCACGGGCCGCGTCGACGATGTCGGACACGGTGAGCAGGTAGCCGTTGATCGCCGTGACGATCGCGGAGACGCCGATTCCGACCAGGACCAGTCGATAACCGTGCACGCCCCGCTTCCAGGCGAGCAGATAGATGGCGAGCCCGGTCACCAGTCCGCCCACGAGCGCGCCCACGGTGACCTGGGCCGCGCTCCCGGAGAACAGCACGATCATCACGAGCGCCCCGGCGGTCGCCCCCTGCCCGAGGCCGAGCACGTCCGGGCTGCCGAGCGGATTGCGGGTGACGGCCTGGAACAGCGCCCCGCCGAGCCCGAGGGAGGCGCCGACCAGCAGCCCGACCAGGACCCGCGGCAGCCGTAGCTCGTTGACGATGAACTCCTGGCCGGCGTTGCCGTTGCCGAGCAGCGTCTTCACCACGTCGCCCGCCGAGATCGGGAAGTCGCCGGTGCCGATCAGCACGACACTCGCGGCGAGCGCGGCCAGCAGCAGGAGGACGACGACGGTGACGGCCCGGACGTCCAGGCGCAGCGAGAGCCCGCCCGGCGTCCTGATGACACGGTTGGTCTTCACAGCTGGGCCGTCCTCCGCCGTCGTACGAGAAAGATGAAGACCGGGCCGCCGATGATCGCGGTGACGATGCCGACCTGCAGCTCCGAGGGACGCGCCACGACCCGGCCGATGACGTCGGCGCCGAGCAGCAGCACGGGGGACAGAACCGTCGCGTACGGCAGGATCCAGCGCAGGTCGGGGCCGGTGAAGGAGCGCACGACGTGCGGGACCATCAGGCCGACGAAGACGATCGGACCGCAGGCGGCGGTCGCGGCGCCACAGAGCACGGTGGCGGCGAGCATGGCAAGGGCGCGGGTGCGGGTGAGGTTCGCCCCGAGGGCGCGCGCGGTGTCGTCGCCCATCGCCACGGCGTTCAGCGGCCGGGCCAGGGCGAGCGCGAGGAGCGTGCCGGCCGCGAGGAACGGCAGCACCTGCACGATGGTCGAGTCGGTCGCCGAGGCCAGCGAACCGACCGTCCAGAAGCGCATCTTGCCCAGCGCCGCGTCGTCCATGATCATCACGGCCTGGAGATAGCCGTACAGCGCGGCGCTGATCGCCGTACCGGCGAGCGCCAGCCGTACCGGCGTGGCGCCCCGGCTGCCGCCGAGGAACCAGACCAGCGCGCCGACCGCCGCCGCCCCGCCGAAGGCGAACCACACATAGCCGCTGAGGCTGGTGACGCCGAAGTAGGTGAGGGCCGTGACGACGGCGGCGGAGGCACCCGCGTTGATGCCGAGCAGTCCCGGGTCGGCCAGCGGATTGCGGGTGAGCGCCTGCAGCACCGCCCCCGACAGGCCGAGCGCGGCACCGGCCAGCAGACCGAGGACCGTACGCGCGAGCCGCTCGTCGACGACGACGTCGCCGTACGTCCCCGTGCCGTGGAACAGGCCGTGCCAGACCTGGTCCGGCGTCAGCGCCTTCGCCCCGATCGCGATGCTCGCCAGGGCGACGAGCACCAGGATCGCGACGGAGAGCAGGAGCCCAAGGGCCCGTACCGCCCGACGGGTTGGGGGCGCGGGGGCGGTCTCCGCGCGCTGTTCCGGAGGACTGTCGACCAACACGAGGTTAGGTTAGCCTACCCTCGCATACGAACTCGATCCCGAGGGCGGTGAGCGGTCGGAGCCCGAGCCGCTGTGTGTCAGAGCCCGAGCCGCGCCAGCGCCTTCCCTCCGTCCAGCTCGCAGGAACCGTCCCCGGCCGCCGTCCAGGCCGCCGCGCACAACGCCCGCAGCCCGTCGAGTGCCTCGCCGTCACCCTCCAGCTCCAGCCGGTCCGCCCCGGCGGTCGCCGTCCACCCCCCGCAGCGGAAACCGTCACCCTCCTCGGTGACCTCCGGCTGGCCGGTGAGCAACCCGCGCAGATCGGCGTCCACATACGTCGGCCGGTGCTGCGGCGGCGCGGCGAGCAGCTGGGGGCCGTCCGTGACGCCGGTCAGCACCAGCAGCGAGTCCACCCCGCCGTTGAACGCGCCCTCGATGTCCGTGTCCAGCCGGTCCCCGACCACCAACGGCCGCTTCGCGCCCGTACGCAGGATCGTCTCCCGGTGCATGGGCGGCAGCGGCTTGCCCGCCACCTGAGGCTCCGCGCCGGTCGCGATCCGGACGACCTCCACGGCCGCGCCGTTGCCCGGCGCGATGCCCCGCCCGCTGGGAATCGTCAGGTCGGTGTTGGACGCGAACCACGGCACCCCCCGCGCCACGGCGTACGACGCCTCCGCGAACCGCCCCCACGTCAGATCGGGGCCGCCGTAACCCTGCACCACCGCCGCCGGATCGTCGTCCGCCGACTCCACCGGCGTGAGGCCGCGCTCGCGCAGCGCCACCCGCAGACCCTCACCGCCGATCACCAGCACCCGCGCCCCGGCCGGCACCTGCTCGCTGATCAGCCGCGCGACCGCCTGTGCGGAGGTGATGACGTCGTCCGCCCCCGTCGGTATCCCCAGCTCCGTCAGATGCTCCGCCACCGCGTCCGGCGTCCGCAGCGCGTTGTTGGTGACGTACGCCAGATGCATCCCGCCCGCGCGGGCCGTCGCCAGCGAGTCGACGGCGTGCACGATCGCGCTCCCGCCCGCATACACCACTCCGTCGAGATCGAGCAGCGCCGTGTCGTACGCCTCGTTCAGGGCCTGCCCACTGCCCTCGGGCCTCGTCCTGACCGCCTGGCTCATTCCACATCGCTCCTCGTTCACTCGCCTTTCCCCCGATCATCCCGCACGCCACTGACACACGTACGATGCCGGGATGAAGACTGCAGGTCACTCGGAAGCAACGGTGCACCGAGGCCTGGAACTCACCCCGTTCCGAGGCCTTCGTTACGACCCCGACCGGGTCGGCAGCCTGGCCTCCGTCACCTCCCCGCCCTACGACGTCGTCGTCCGCCCCGACGGCCTGCACCACCTCGAGGCCGCGGACCCGTACAACATCGTCCGTCTGATCCTCCCCCAGGCCGGAACCCCCAGCGCCCGCAACGAACAGGCGGCCGACACCCTGCGCCGCTGGCTCGCCGAAGGCGTCCTGACCACCGACCCGGACCCCGCCCTGTACGTGTACGAACAGCGGGACGGCAACGGCATGCTCCAGCGCGGTCTCATCGGCGCTCTACGCGTGTCAGAGCCCGCGGAGGGCGTGGTCCTGCCGCACGAGGACGTCATGCCCCCGGTGGTCGCCGACCGCGCTGCCCTGATGCGCGCCACCCGCGCCAACCTCGAACCCCTGCTGCTGACCTACCACGGCAACGGCATGGCGGCCGAGGTCGTCGAGCGCACGGCGGAACAGCCCCCGCTGCTGGCCACGACCACCGAGGACGGCTTCCACCACAGCCTGTGGTCGGTCACCGACCCCGCCGACGTGGCCCGCATCCAGACCGACCTGGCGAACCACCAGGCCCTCATCGCCGACGGCCACCACCGCTGGGCCACCTACCGGCTGCTGCGCGCCGAGCACCCCTCCCCCAGCCCCTGGGACCACGGCCTGGTCCTGCTGGTCGACACCGCCCGCTACCCCCTGCGGGTCCGCGCCATCCACCGCCTGCTGCACGGCCTGCCGGTCGCGGACGCGCTGGCAGCCCTGGAGGGCCTGTTCCGGGTACGACACCTCGACGTATCGCTGGCCGAGGCCCTGGAGCTGCTGGCGGACGCGGCCTGCGCCGGCAACGCCTTCCTGCTGGCCGGCGACGGCTCCTTCCACCTCGTCGACCGCCCGGATCCGGACCTGCTGGCCCGCACGATCCCCGAGGACCGCCCGGCCGCCTGGCGCTCCCTGGACGCCACGGTCCTGCACGCCGCACTCCTCGACCACGTCTGGCACATCCCCGAGGACTCCCCGGCCCACATCGCCTACATCCACGACACGGCCGCCACGGTCGCGAAGGCCGAGCGCGACGGCGGTACGGCCGTCCTGCTGCACCCGGTCCACGAGGACGTCGTACGCGACCTGGCCCGCCAGGGCGTGACGATGCCCCGCAAGTCGACGTCGTTCGGCCCGAAGCCGGCGTCGGGGCTGGTGCTGCGGGCGCTGGAGATCTGACCGCGCACATACGGGGCACATACGAAAGGGCGGGACCCCCGGGGGTCCCGCCCTTTCGTATGTCGTGACGTCGTCACTCGCTCGGGTCAGTCCTTGTCGTCGTCCTGAGCGGCGGTCGCGTCCGCGGAGCCGGTGCTCTCTTCGCGCGGGTCCTTGTTGTCGCCCTCGTTGTCGCCCTCGTTGTCGCCCTCGTTGTCGCCCTCGTTCTCACCGTCGTTCTCGTTCTCGGTCTCGTCGAGGGCGTCGACGAACTCCACGCCGTCCAGCTCGGCGAGCCGGTCGGAGGCGTCCGTGCTGCCGTCCCGGTCCGCCTCGACGGCCTTCGCGAACCACTCCCGCGCCTCGCTCTCCCGGCCCGCGGCCAGCAGCGCGTCGGCGTAGGCGTAGCGCAGCCGCGCGGTCCACGGCTGGACGGAGTTGGAGGCCAGCTCCGGGCTCTGCAGGGTCACGATGGCCGCGTCCAGCTGGTCCATGTCACGCCGGGCACCCGCCGCGACGAGCCGCATCTCGACCTGCCCGGCCTTGTCCAGCTTGTGCACCTCGGGGGCGCCGGCCATGTCCAGCGCCTTCTCCGGCCGCCCGAGCCCACGCTCGCAGTCGGCCATCACCGGCCACAGGTCGACGCTGCCGGTCATGCGCCGCGCGGCACGGAACTCGGCGAGGGCCTCGCTGTACTTCTGGTTGGCGTACGCGGCGAACCCGGCGGCCTCGCGTACGGCGGCAACACGGGACGCCAGGCGCAGGGCCACCCTGGAGTAGCCGTAGGCACCCTCGGGGTCCTCGTCGATGAGCCGCGCGACCATCACCAGGTTCTTGGCGACGTCTTCGGCGAGCGTCTTGGGCAGGCTCTGCAGCTCCTGGCGAACGTCCTTGTCGATCTCCTCACCGGTGACGTCCTCCGGGATCGGCAGCCGCTTGATCGGCTCCCGGTCCCGGTCCCGCTCGTCGCGGAAGCGGCCGCCACCACGGCGGTCGTCGCGCCGGTCGTCACGCCCGTCACGCCCGCGGAAGCCGCCCGGCCGACCACCGCGGTCGTCCCTACGGGGCCCACGGCCGCCTCGGTCGTCCCGGCCGCGGAAGCCACCGCGCTCACCGCGGTCGCGGTCGTCACGACGGTCGTCACGACGGAAACCGCCACGGTCGTCGCCCCGGCGGTCGTCGCGCCGGTCATCACGCCTGTCGTCACGGCGGTCGTCGCGGCGGTCGTCGCGGCGGTAGGCGGGTCGGTCGTCACGGCGGTCGTCACGGCGGAAGCCGCGGTCGCCTCGGTCGTCCCGACGCGGCCCACGGTCACGGTCGTCACGCTGGTACGCCGGACGGGAACCGCGGTCACCCTCACGCCGGTCGTCACGCTGGAACGCCGGACGGGAACCGCGGTCACCCTCACGCCGGTCGTCACGGCGACCGTAACCACCACGATCGCCGTAGCCACCGCCACGGCTGTCATCACGCCGGTCGTCGCGACGGAAACCACCGCGATCACCACGGTCACGGTCATCACGACGGTCGTCACGACGGTCATCGCGCCGGTCGTCACGACGGAAACCGCCACGATCACCGCGGTCGCCGTAACCGCCACCACGGCTGTCGTCACGGCGGTCGTCGCGGCGGTAGGCGGGTCGGTCGTCACGGCGGTCGTCACGGCGGAAGCCGCGGTCGCCTCGGTCGTCCCGACGCGGCCCACGGTCACGGTCGTCACGCTGGAACGCCGGACGGGAACCGCGGTCACCCTCACGCCGGTCGTCACGGCGACCGTAACCACCACGATCGCCGTAGCCACCGCCACGGCTGTCATCACGCCGGTCGTCACGACGGAAACCACCGCGATCACCACGGTCACGGTCATCACGACGGTCGTCACGACGGTCATCGCGCCGGTCGTCGCGGCGGAAACCGCCACGGTCACCGCGGTCATCGCGCCGGCCGTAACCGCCGCGGTCGTTACGGTCGTTGTCCCGACGGAAGCCACCACGGTCCCCGCGGTAGCCGCCGCGTTCGCCGCGGTCACCACTGTCCCGTCGCCGCTGGTCGCGCTCCGGCCGGTCTTCGGGAGAGTTGGTGGACATCGGTGACTCCTGTCTTCGGTACCGCAAGCATTGTAAAAACAAAAGGACCCCTGGTCCCAGCTGAACGCTGGGACCAGGGGTCCTCCAAAGATTGTTCGGCGGCGTCCTACTCTCCCACAGGGTCCCCCCTGCAGTACCATCGGCGCTGTGAGGCTTAGCTTCCGGGTTCGGAATGTAACCGGGCGTTTCCCTCACGCTATGACCACCGAAACCCTAATGGTTTCGAGCGAACAAGCACACTTTTCTGTTGTGTTCATGTGTTCAACTCAAAGCCGGCAACCGTTCGTTGCCTCAGAACATACACAGTGGACGCGAGCATCAATGGACAAGCCCTCGGCCTATTAGTACCAGTCAACTCCACCCGTTACCGGGCTTCCATATCTGGCCTATCAACCCAGTCGTCTACTGGGAGCCTTACCCCATCAAGTGGGTGGGAGTCCTCATCTCGAAGCAGGCTTCCCGCTTAGATGCTTTCAGCGGTTATCCCTCCCGAACGTAGCCAACCAGCCATGCCCTTGGCAGAACAACTGGCACACCAGAGGTTCGTCCGTCCCGGTCCTCTCGTACTAGGGACAGCCCTTCTCAAGACTCCTACGCGCACAGCGGATAGGGACCGAACTGTCTCACGACGTTCTAAACCCAGCTCGCGTACCGCTTTAATGGGCGAACAGCCCAACCCTTGGGACCGACTCCAGCCCCAGGATGCGACGAGCCGACATCGAGGTGCCAAACCATCCCGTCGATATGGACTCTTGGGGAAGATCAGCCTGTTATCCCCGGGGTACCTTTTATCCGTTGAGCGACGGCGCTTCCACAAGCCACCGCCGGATCACTAGTCCCGACTTTCGTCCCTGCTCGACCCGTCGGTCTCACAGTCAAGCTCCCTTGTGCACTTACACTCAACACCTGATTGCCAACCAGGCTGAGGGAACCTTTGGGCGCCTCCGTTACTCTTTAGGAGGCAACCGCCCCAGTTAAACTACCCATCAGACACTGTCCCTGATCCGGATCACGGACCCAGGTTAGACATCCAGCACGACCAGACTGGTATTTCAACGACGACTCCCACCATACTGGCGTATGGCTTTCACAGTCTCCCAGCTATCCTACACAAGCCGAACCGAACACCAATATCAAACTGTAGTAAAGGTCCCGGGGTCTTTCCGTCCTGCTGCGCGAAACGAGCATCTTTACTCGTAGTGCAATTTCACCGGGCCTATGGTTGAGACAGTCGAGAAGTCGTTACGCCATTCGTGCAGGTCGGAACTTACCCGACAAGGAATTTCGCTACCTTAGGATGGTTATAGTTACCACCGCCGTTTACTGGCGCTTAAGTTCTCAGCTTCGCCCCACCGAAATGGAGCTAACCGGTCCCCTTAACGTTCCAGCACCGGGCAGGCGTCAGTCCGTATACATCGCCTTACGGCTTCGCACGGACCTGTGTTTTTAGTAAACAGTCGCTTCTCGCTGGTCTCTGCGGCCACCCCCAGCTCAGGACGTAAAGCCCATCACCAGGAATGGCCCCCCTTCTCCCGAAGTTACGGGGGCATTTTGCCGAGTTCCTTAACCATAGTTCACCCGAACGCCTCGGTATTCTCTACCTGACCACCTGAGTCGGTTTAGGGTACGGGCCGCCATGAAACTCGCTAGAGGCTTTTCTCGACAGCATAGGATCATCCACTTCGCCACAATCGGCTCGGCATCAGGTCTCAGACTACATGCAAGGCGGATTTGCCTACCTCACGTCCTACACCCTTACCCCGGGACAACCACCGCCCGGGATGGACTACCTTCCTGCGTCACCCCATCACTCACCTACTACCATCTTGGGTCAGCGGCTCCACCACTTTCCTTTCCCCGAAGGGTCCGGAACGGCTTCACGGCCTTAGCATCAATAGGTTCGATGTTTGACGCTTCACAGCGGGTACCGGAATATCAACCGGTTATCCATCGACTACGCCTGTCGGCCTCGCCTTAGGTCCCGACTTACCCTGGGCAGATCAGCTTGACCCAGGAACCCTTAGTCAATCGGCGCAAACGTTTCTCACGTTTGTATCGCTACTCATGCCTGCATTCTCACTCGTCAACCGTCCACAACTACCTTCCGGTGCTGCTTCACCCGGCAGACGACGCTCCCCTACCCATCACAGCACCCGTTGGGGCTATATGCTGCAATGACACGACTTCGGCGGTACGCTTGAGCCCCGCTACATTGTCGGCGCGGAATCACTAGACCAGTGAGCTATTACGCACTCTTTCAAGGGTGGCTGCTTCTAAGCCAACCTCCTGGTTGTCTGTGCGACTCCACATCCTTTCCCACTTAGCGTACGCTTAGGGGCCTTAGTCGATGCTCTGGGCTGTTTCCCTCTCGACCATGGAGCTTATCCCCCACAGTCTCACTGCCGCGCTCTCACTTACCGGCATTCGGAGTTTGGCTAAGGTCAGTAACCCGGTAGGGCCCATCGCCTATCCAGTGCTCTACCTCCGGCAAGAAACACACGACGCTGCACCTAAATGCATTTCGGGGAGAACCAGCTATCACGGAGTTTGATTGGCCTTTCACCCCTAACCACAGGTCATCCCCCAGGTTTTCAACCCTGGTGGGTTCGGTCCTCCACGAAGTCTTACCTCCGCTTCAACCTGCCCATGGCTAGATCACTCCGCTTCGGGTCTTGAGCGTGCTACTGAAGCGCCCTATTCGGACTCGCTTTCGCTACGGCTTCCCCACCCGGGTTAACCTCGCAACACACCGCAAACTCGCAGGCTCATTCTTCAAAAGGCACGCAGTCACGAGAATGTGCAAGCACATTCCGACGCTCCCACGGCTTGTAGGCACACGGTTTCAGGTACTATTTCACTCCGCTCCCGCGGTACTTTTCACCATTCCCTCACGGTACTATCCGCTATCGGTCACCAGGGAATATTTAGGCTTAGCGGGTGGTCCCGCCAGATTCACACGGGATTTCTCGGGCCCCGTGCTACTTGGGTGTCTCTCAAACGAGCCGCTGACGTTTCGACTACGGGGGTCTTACCCTCTACGCCGGACCTTTCGCATGTCCTTCGCCTACATCAACGGTTTCTGACTCGTCCTGTCGCCGGCAGACGACAGAAGAGAGATCCCACAACCCCGCATGCGCAACCCCTGCCGGGTCTCACACGCATACGGTTTGGCCTCATCCGGTTTCGCTCGCCACTACTCCCGGAATCACGGTTGTTTTCTCTTCCTGAGGGTACTGAGATGTTTCACTTCCCCTCGTTCCCTCCACACTGCCTATGTGTTCAGCAGCGGGTGACAGCCCATGACGACTGCCGGGTTTCCCCATTCGGAAACCCCCGGATCAAAGCCTGGTTGACGACTCCCCGGGGACTATCGCGGCCTCCCACGTCCTTCATCGGTTCCTGGTGCCAAGGCATCCACCGTGCGCCCTTAAAAACTTGGCCACAGATGCTCGCGTCCACTGTGCAGTTCTCAAACAACGACCAGCCACCCGTCACACACCGCTTACACGATGCTTCACCGGGGCCGGCGACTGAGGAAATCCATTCCCTCAGACACCCAACAGCGTGCCCGACACGATCAGCCGACCAGATCAGCGTTCCACGCCCCGAAGAGCAGTACTAGCGCCTGGTCCATCCTGGACCGTGCCGAATAATCAACGTTCCACCCATGAGCAACCAGCATCAGACATTCGCCGATGTACTGGCCTCTGGACCGCTAGGCGGCCTAGAAGTGCTCCTTAGAAAGGAGGTGATCCAGCCGCACCTTCCGGTACGGCTACCTTGTTACGACTTCGTCCCAATCGCTAGTCCCACCTTCGACAGCTCCCTCCCACAAGGGGTTGGGCCACCGGCTTCGGGTGTTACCAACTTTCGTGACGTGACGGGCGGTGTGTACAAGGCCCGGGAACGTATTCACCGCAGCAATGCTGATCTGCGATTACTAGCGACTCCGACTTCATGGGGTCGAGTTGCAGACCCCAATCCGAACTGAGACCGGCTTTTTGAGATTCGCTCCACCTCACGGTATCGCAGCTCTTTGTACCGGCCATTGTAGCACGTGTGCAGCCCAAGACATAAGGGGCATGATGACTTGACGTCGTCCCCACCTTCCTCCGAGTTGACCCCGGCGGTCTCCTGTGAGTCCCCATCACCCCGAAGGGCATGCTGGCAACACAGAACAAGGGTTGCGCTCGTTGCGGGACTTAACCCAACATCTCACGACACGAGCTGACGACAGCCATGCACCACCTGTACACCGACCACAAGGGGGGCACTATCTCTAATGCTTTCCGGTGTATGTCAAGCCTTGGTAAGGTTCTTCGCGTTGCGTCGAATTAAGCCACATGCTCCGCCGCTTGTGCGGGCCCCCGTCAATTCCTTTGAGTTTTAGCCTTGCGGCCGTACTCCCCAGGCGGGGAACTTAATGCGTTAGCTGCGGCACCGACGACGTGGAATGTCGCCAACACCTAGTTCCCACCGTTTACGGCGTGGACTACCAGGGTATCTAATCCTGTTCGCTCCCCACGCTTTCGCTCCTCAGCGTCAGTAATGGCCCAGAGATCCGCCTTCGCCACCGGTGTTCCTCCTGATATCTGCGCATTTCACCGCTACACCAGGAATTCCGATCTCCCCTACCACACTCTAGCTAGCCCGTATCGACTGCAGACCCGAGGTTAAGCCTCGGGCTTTCACAATCGACGTGACAAGCCGCCTACGAGCTCTTTACGCCCAATAATTCCGGACAACGCTTGCGCCCTACGTATTACCGCGGCTGCTGGCACGTAGTTAGCCGGCGCTTCTTCTGCAGGTACCGTCACTTTCGCTTCTTCCCTGCTGAAAGAGGTTTACAACCCGAAGGCCGTCATCCCTCACGCGGCGTCGCTGCATCAGGCTTTCGCCCATTGTGCAATATTCCCCACTGCTGCCTCCCGTAGGAGTCTGGGCCGTGTCTCAGTCCCAGTGTGGCCGGTCGCCCTCTCAGGCCGGCTACCCGTCGTCGCCTTGGTGAGCCATTACCTCACCAACAAGCTGATAGGCCGCGGGCTCATCCTTCACCGCCGGAGCTTTCCAACCCCCAAGATGCCTTGGAGGCTCGTATCCGGTATTAGACCCCGTTTCCAGGGCTTGTCCCAGAGTGAAGGGCAGATTGCCCACGTGTTACTCACCCGTTCGCCACTAATCCACCCCGAAGGGCTTCATCGTTCGACTTGCATGTGTTAAGCACGCCGCCAGCGTTCGTCCTGAGCCAGGATCAAACTCTCCGTGAATGTTTACCGGTAATCCGGTGCACACATCACGAGAGCGGTCCAAGAGGAGGAATGATCCTCTCGGACACAGCGTCCTCGCTGTGTTATTTCAAAGGAACCTCGTCCCAGCCGTGATGGCCGGAGACGGGGTATCAACATATCTGGCGTTGATTTTTGGCACGCTGTTGAGTTCTCAAGGAACGGTCGCTTCCTTTGTACTCACCCTCTCGGGCTTTCCTCCGGGCGCTTCCCTTCGGTCTTGCGTTTCCGACTCTATCAGATCCTTTCGGATCCGATTTCCGGTCGGCGCCACCCCGCGTTAGCGAGATATTGGCACAGTGTCTCGGGCTTTTGGGCTTTCGCCTGTCGGCCTTTCGACATTCACTACGTTAGCCGATTCCCTCGGCAACTCATAATCGAGTCTCTCGGGTTCGAATTCGGGCACGCGGGCGCGCCAGAATCGACCCCGTTGAGGGGTTGTAGCTAGGTAGTGGGTTGGCCGCTCCGGCTGCAGGCGATTGCCGTACCCGGTTCAGCGGCTCGGGCTACATTACGCACCTTGCAAGGGCGCGTCAACTTGAGCGACGCCTCGGCGCATGGGCTCGATAGGGGCTCACCGTCGGGTCGTTGGCCACCCAGAACCGCCAGGGATGGACGTCGCCGTTGCCGCCTTCGCCGGCGACTCCGGTGCGCGGACCGCTGCGTACCTGGTCAGGGGCGACAGGAGTGCCGGTCAGCATCCTCAGTGGTGTCTCACCGGCTGCGCACGCGTCCGTGCCGTCCAAGGCGCGGTCGACCTCCAGGGCTGTGGCCAGGCGAGCCGGACCCTTGGCCAGTTCCTTGTCATTTCGGGCCGAAAGTCGACGTTTGCGAGCCAGCTCGGTGCCCTCGATGACCTCACCGGCCCGGAGCAGTACGGCGCTCGCCGTGCCCTCGGGTCCGCAGACCAGGTTCATGCAGTGCCACATGCCGTAGGTGAAGTAGACGTACACATGTCCGGGCGGACCGAACATCACTTCATTGCGGGCGGTGCGGCCACGGTAGGCGTGCGAGCCGGGGTCGTTCGGGCCGTCGTACGCCTCCACCTCCGTGAGGCGCACGGCGATCGGGCCGTCGGGGGTCGTACGGACCAGGATGCGGCCGAGGAGGTCGGTGGCGACGTCCAGGACGGGGCGGTCGAAGAACTCTCGGGGCAGTGACGTACGGTCCGGGGGCGCGATCATGCCGTCCGAGCGTAGTCCAGCGGGTTCCGGGCCAAGGGGTGGTCAAGGATCGCTCCCCTTGCCAGGGTGTGGCGTCGGAACCGGTCGTGACCGGATCGCGTTTGTACGGGTCGAGGGTCCATTCGTAAAGGGAGAGTCATGGCGTTCAAGAAGCTGCTCGCGAGCCTCGGGGCCGGCGGCGCCTCGGTCGAGACGGTGCTGACCGAGGTCAATGCCGTACCGGGAGGCGTGGTCCAGGGCGAGGTGCGGATCCAGGGCGGGTCCGTGAACCAGGACATCGAGGGTCTGTCCGTCGGCCTGCAGGCGCGCGTCGAGGTCGAGAGCGGCGACCAGGAGTACAAGCAGGACATCGAGTTCACCAAGGTGCGGCTCGGTGGTGCCTTCGAGCTGCAGGCGGGGGCCGTGCACGCGGTGCCGTTCGGTCTCGAGATCCCGTGGGAGACGCCGGTCACGATGATCGACGGGCAGTCGCTGCGCGGGATGCACATCGGGGTGACCACCGAGCTGGCGATCGCCCGTGCCGTGGACTCCTCCGACCTGGACCCGATCAACGTGCACCCGCTGCCGGCGCAGAAGGCGATCCTGGACGCCTTCATCCAGCTGGGCTTCCGCTTCAAGAACGCGGACATGGAGCGCGGCCACATCCGGGGTACGCGGCAGCGGCTGCCGTTCTACCAGGAGATCGAGTTCTACCCGCCGTCGCAGTACCGGGGCCTGAACCAGGTCGAGCTGAGCTTCGTGGCCGACGAGCACGCCATGGACGTCATCCTGGAGATGGACAAGAAGCCGGGTCTGTTCAGCGAGGGCTCGGACACCTACCGCTCCTTCCAGGTGGGTCTGAACGACTTCCACGGGACCGACTGGGCGGCTTACCTCAACCAGTGGCTGTCCGAGGTCGGCAGCAAGCGCAACTGGTTCTAGGCTCTGACCTACTGAACGAGAACGATCAGGAGGTACCGAGGTGACCGAGCTCAAGCGGCGGCCGCTCCCCCACGACTTCCATCCGCCCGTGCCGTCGTTCACGGTGACGAGTGAGGACATCGAGGAGGGCGCGACGCTGGGGAGCGCCCAGGTCTACGCCGAGGGGAACATCTCTCCGCAGCTGCGGTGGGAGGGCTTCCCCGCGGAGACCAAAAGCTTCGCCGTGACCTGCTACGACCCCGACGCGCCGACCGGCAGCGGGTTCTGGCACTGGGTCCTGTTCGACATCCCCGCCTCCGTGACGGAGCTGCCGGCGGGTGCGGGCAGCGGCAAGTTCGAGGGCCTGCCCGACGGTGCGGTGCACGTGCGCAACGACTACGGGTCGAAGGACTTCGGCGGTGCCGCTCCGCCGCCCGGGGACGGCCCGCACCGGTACGTCTTCACGGTGTACGCGGTGGACCAGGAGAAGCTCGGCCCGAACGCGGACGTCTCTCCGGCGGTCGTCGGCTTCAATCTGCGGTTCCACGCGCTCGCGCGTGCCCACCTCATCGGTGAGTACGAGAACCCCGCGAAGGGCTGACGCAGCGCGCTGATTCAGCCAAGCGTTCATGGAACGTTTGCCCGCCTCCGGTCTTGGAAGTGATCGGAGGCGGGCATTTTTTATTGCGTTGTCCATCTCGGCGCGCCCGTCCAGAGTTGATCCAAGCCCGCCGGGGGGTGGGCAGGTGCACACGGGAGGTGGGCTGGATGCGTGACACGTTGGTCCTGAACGCGAGCTTCGAGCCGCTGTCGACAGTGACTCTGAACCGAGCGGTCGTACTGGTCCTGCAGGACAAGGCCGTCGTCGAGCAGGCCCATCCCGAACTGCGCATGCGCGGTGCCGATCTGGACATACCCGCGCCCCGGGTGATCAGGCTGTGCAGGTACGTACGGGTGCCGTTCCGAAGACAAGCGCCCTGGTCGCGGCGGGGGGTGCTGGTCCGGGACCGGCACCGGTGCGCGTACTGCGGGCGCAGGGCTGCGACCGTGGACCATGTGCTGCCGCGGTCGCAGGGTGGGCAGGACACGTGGCTGAATACGGTCGCCGCGTGTGCGGAGGACAATCACCGCAAGGCGAACCGGACTCCGGAGGAGGCGGGGATGGCGCTGTTGCGGCAGCCGTTCGAGCCGACGCCGGCGGACGCGATGCTGTTGGCGCTGGGGCGGGACGACCTCGACGCGTTGCCGGAGTGGCTGGCGCAGCCCGCGGCGTAGCCGGTAGGTGAAGTGGGGCCCGCCTTCTACGGAAGGCGGGCCCCACTTCACCTGCGGAGGTCAGTCGATGGACGGCTTCTCCCGGCGTTCGTTGCCGTTGTTCTGGGGCGGGACGGTGTTGCCGCCGCCCTGACCGCCGCCCAGCGGGCCGAAGTTGCCCATCGCTCCGGAGAGGCCCTTGAGGGCGTCGCCGATTTCGCTGGGGACGATCCAGAGCTTGTTGGCGTCGCCTTCGGCGATCTTCGGGAGCATCTGCAGGTACTGGTAGCTCAGGAGCTTCTGGTCCGGGTCGCCGGCGTGGATCGCCTCGAAGACCGTACGGACGGCCTGGGCCTCGCCCTCGGCGCGCAGGGCGGCGGCCTTGGCCTCACCCTCGGCGCGCAGGATCTGGGACTGCTTCTCACCCTCGGCGGTGAGGATGGCCGCCTGGCGCGTACCTTCCGCGGTGAGGATCGCCGCGCGCTTGTCACGGTCGGCGCGCATCTGCTTCTCCATCGAGTCCTGGATGGAGGTGGGCGGCTCGATGGCCTTCAGCTCGACGCGGTTGACGCGGATGCCCCACTTGCCGGTGGCCTCGTCGAGGACGCCGCGCAGGGCCGCGTTGATCTCCTCGCGGGAGGTCAGGGTGCGTTCGAGGTCCATGCCGCCGATGATGTTGCGGAGCGTGGTGACGGTCAGCTGCTCGATGGCCTGGATGTAGCTGGCGACCTCGTAGGTGGCCGCCCGGGCGTCCGTGACCTGGTAGTAGATGACCGTGTCGATGTTCACGACCAGGTTGTCCTGGGTGATCACCGGCTGGGGCGGGAACGGTACGACCTGTTCGCGCAGGTCGATGCGGTTGCGGATGGTGTCGATGAACGGGACCACGATGTTGAGGCCCGCGTTGAGTGTCCGCGTGTAGCGGCCGAAGCGCTCGACGATGGCGGCGCTGGCCTGTGGGATGACCTGGATGGTCTTGATCAGGGCGATGAAGACCAACACCACCAGAATGATCAGGACGATGATGACCGGTTCCATCGTGTTCCCCGAACCCCTCTCCGCCTCGGCACCTCGGCAGATCTTATGGTTGTTGAAGATCTTGCTGGTCGAGTCTGACAGACCGTCGCCCAACTCGTGGGCCGGATGGCTCAGATGACGATCGCGGTGGCTCCTTCGATGTCGACGACATCCACCTCCTGGCCCACTTCGTAGGCGCGGCCGGTGTCGAGGGCGCGGGCCGACCAGATCTCTCCGGCGAGCTTGATCCGGCCGCCGGAGCCGTCGACGCGCTCCAGGACGACTGCCTGCTTGCCCTTCAAGGCGTCGACGCCGGTGGCGAGTTGGGGCCCTTGTCTGCCGTGCCGGGTCGCGATGGGACGGACGACGGCGATGAGGGCGACCGAGACGACGACGAAGGTGAGCACCTGGATCACGGCGTCGAAGCCCAGTCCGGCGACGACCGCGGCGGCGACGGCTCCCACCGCGAGCATGCCGAACTCCGGCATCGCGGTGACCACGAGCGGGATTCCGAGCGCCGCCGCGCCGACGAGCCACCACACCCATGCGGAGATGTCGTTCACAGGGTCATGGTAGGACCGCGGTCGGGCGGCGGACAGGGCGCGAACGGGGAGTGGCGCTGCGTCAGGACAGGGGCAGGCCCTGGGCGGTCCAGCGGTCGCCGACCTGCTCGACGACGAGCGGCAGGCCGAAGCAGAGAGAGAGGTTGCGGGAGGAGAGTTCCAGTTCGATCGGGCCTGCGGCGAGGACCTTGCCCTGGCGGATCATGAGGACGTGGGTGAAGCCGGGGGCGATCTCCTCGACGTGGTGGGTGACCATGATCATCGAGGGGGCGATGGGGTCGCGGGCGAGCCGGCCGAGGCGGCGGACCAGGTCCTCGCGGCCGCCGAGGTCGAGGCCGGCGGCGGGCTCGTCGAGCAGGAGCAGCTCGGGGTCGGTCATCAGGGCGCGGGCGATCAGGGTGCGCTTGCGCTCGCCCTCGGAGAGGGTGCCGAAGCGGCGCTCGACGTAGTCGCTCATGCCGAGGCGGTCGAGGAAGGCGCGGGCGCGCTGCTCGTCGACCTCGTCGTACTCCTCCTGCCAGTGGGCCGTCATGCCATACGCGGCCGTCAGCACGGTCTCGAGGACGGTCTGGCGCTTGGGGAGCTTGTCGGCCATGGCGATGCCTGCCACGCCGATGCGCGGGCGCAGGTCGAAGACGTCGACCTTGCCGAGGGTGTCGCCGAGGATGGTGGCGGTGCCCTTGCTGGGGAAGAGGTAGCTCGAGGCGACGTTCAGGAGGGTGGTCTTGCCGGCGCCGTTGGGGCCGAGGATGACCCAGCGCTCGCCCTCCTTGACCGACCAGGAGACCTGGTCCACCAGAGCCCGGCCCTCACGGACCACGGATACGTCCTGAAGCTCCAGAACATCGCTCATGAGCGCGTTGTCTCCCCTTGCAGTGTGCCGGTCTCGGCTGTCGCGTACGCCTGTGGGCTCGGTCCGCCGCGCCGGTGGGCGCAGCCCCCTCATGAAATCTACGCCACGAGTGCGCCGCTCCATTCCATCGGTCCGGTCCTTAGGGTGGGGGCATGCTCTCGGAACCGCGTTCAGGACGCCTTGCCGCTTGGGGAAATGCCCTTTTGGCCGGACTAGTCTCTCCCGATGACGCCGTACTCGCCATCGTGGGCGAGGACGCGGTGCACCGGGTCGAGGGGCTGCCGGGTGAGTCGGCGCAGGTCGGGCTCACGCTCGCGCTCGGGCGGCTGCGGGCGCTGGGGGTGACCGGCCTGCGGGTCGCGCTGCCCGCGCCCGGCCATCCGCTGGGGCTGAGCGGGCCGCCGGAGTTCAATGCGCGGGCGCTGGAGGCCGAGGAGGCGGTGGTCTGCTTCGGTGCCGCGTTCGGGCTGGTTCCGGAGGTGTACGCGGCCGGCCCCGAGGGTGATGTGCATGTCGAGGTGGTCTGGCATGTGCTGCCGGTGCGGGAGGCGCCGCCCGCCGATGTGCCGTCGCTGGGCGAGGCGGAGCGGGAGCTGGCGGAGGCCCTGCGGGACGCGACCGAGGTGCTGTCGAAGCTGGATGTCGCCGGGTCGGGTCCGGTGGCCGAGGCGGCGATCGACGCGTACCGGGCGCGGGCCGAGCGGGGGCGGGAGGTGCTGGCGCCGGGGTATCCGCCGCGTGCGGTGCGGGTGTTGGAGCTGGCCCAGCGGGTGGGGCTGCTGGTGTCCCTGGCCTACGGCAACGGGCACGGGGGTGCGGTCAGCTCCGCCGAGATGGGGGCGCGGTCCGCGGCGCTGCGGCCGGTCGAGCGGACGGCCCGGCGGGCGCAGGTGGCGGCGTACAACTCCATCGTGGAGGAGCGGGAGCGGGGGGTTCGCTGAGCCGGCAGAGGCTCCCCGAGTCGGTCGCCCGAGGAGCCCGCGCGGCCGCCTGGAGCCTCAGTCGTTGACCGTCGCGTTGCCGAAGGCCGGGTTCAGGAGGCCGATCACGTTGGCGGTCACGCCGGTGACGTTGACCGGGACGTGGACCGGGACCTGGGCGACGTTGCCCGAGCCGACACCCGCGGACGTCGTGGCCGCGCCGCTCGCGGTCGAGTCGGCGATGGCGGCTCCGGCGGAGGCGCCGGCGGCGATGCCGGCGACGGTCAGGGCGAGGGCGGCCTTCTTGGCGATGTTCATGGGACGGGTTCCTCCTGCGTGTGCGTGTCCGACCCGGCCGTGGGTCGTGCGCTGATCAACGCCGGAGTCTTCGCCGGGGTGCGGGAGCCGCTCGTCGAGCCCCCGTTCGGGCCACTCGGATGACAACCGGACAGGCCTCCCGGTGGGCCCGGGAGGCCTGAGATCGTGGTCGGCCCTGGCTCAGCCGTTCAGGCCGAGGTTGCCGAAGGCCGGGTTCAGCACGCCGATGACGTTCACGCTGTTGCCGGACACGTTGACCGGGACGTGCACCGGGGCCTGGACGACGTTGCCCGAGCCGACACCCGGAGAGCCGTGGGCCGCGCCGCCGGCCCAGGCGCCGTCCGTGGCGGAGGCCATCCCCGCACCGGCGGCCATCAGGCCACCGGCCACCATCGTCACGGCCGCTGCCTTCTTCAGGTTCTTCACTGTCTAAGCCCTCCTTGGCGTTCGCCGCGGCGGTTGACCGCAGCACGCACTGGAGAACGGCGGAGATCGCCGGAGGATGCGCCATCCGGGTGACATTCCCACGACGGTATGAATCTCAGTCCGGAACGGAACCTTCCGAGTTGCCGTCCGTGAGGTGTTGGGGAGGACGTTTCAGCCGGTCACGCCATGGCGTACGGCCCACAGGGCGGCCTGGGTGCGGTCGGCGAGGTCCAGTTTCATGAGGATGTTGGAGACGTGCGTCTTGACGGTCTTCTCGGACAGCACGAGGGCGCGGGCGATCTCCCGGTTGGAGCGGCCGTCGGCGATCAGGCCGAGTACCTCGCGCTCCCGTTCGGTGAGCGAACCCCCTCTTCCCTGACCCGAGTTGGCCTCCTCCTGGGAGAGCAGGGCGCCGGCCACCTCGGGCTGGAGCAGGATGTGCCCGGCGTGCACCGAGCGGATGGCGCCGGCCAGCGCGTCGGGGTCCACGTCCTTGTAGACGTACCCGGCGGCGCCCGCGCGCAGGGCCGGGATGACCGTGCGCTGCTCGGTGAAGCTGGTGACGATCAGCACGCGCGCGGGGTTGTCCAGTTCACGGAGCCTGCGCAGGGCGTCGATACCGTCCATGCCCGGCATCTTGACGTCCATGAGGACGACGTCGGGCCGCAGCTCCTCGGCACGGGCGACCCCCTCGGCACCGTCGGCGGCCTCCCCGACGACCTCGATGTCGTCCTGCACCTCCAGGAAGGTGCGCAGGCCCCGGCGGACGACCTGGTGGTCGTCGACGAGCAGCACCTTGATTGCGTCAGCCACCGGGGACCTCCATCTCGATCGTGGTGCCCTTGCCGGGCGCCGATTCCACGGTCAGCGAGCCGCCGACACCGCTCGCCCGGTCCCGTATCGAGACCAGGCCCAGGTGGCGTCCGGCGCGGCGGACCGACCGCGGGTCGAAGCCGCTGCCGTCGTCGCTGACGCGCAGGACGGCTCCGCTGCCGCGCCGGTCCACGGTCACGTCGACGTGCTCGGCGCCGGAGTGGCGCAGGGCGTTGTGCAGGGCCTCCTGGGCGACCCTGAGCAGGGCCTCCTCCTGGGCGGCGGGCAGGGCGCGGAAGCCGTTGGTGGTGAAGGTGACGCGCGCGGTGTGGGCGCGGTCGAGGACCTGTATCTGGGTGCGCAGGGTGGCGATCAGGCCGTCCTCGTCCAGGGCGGCGGGGCGCAACTCCACCACGGCGGCGCGCAGTTCGTCGGCCGCCTCGGCGGCGAGCGCGGCGACCTGGTGCAGCTCGCCCTTGGCACGGGCGGGGTCGCGGTCGATCAGCGCGGCCGCGGCCTGGGCGGTCAGGCGCAGGGAGAAGAGCTTCTGGCTGACCGCGTCGTGCAGTTCGTGGGCGAGGCGGGAGCGCTCCTCGGCGATGGTCAGCTCGCGGCTGCGCTCGTAGAGGCGGGCGTTGGTGAGAGCGATGGCGGCGTGCTGGGCGAGGATCGAGAGCAGTTCCTCGTCCTCCTCGTTGAAGCCGCAACCGCCATCCGGCTTCGGGCTCGGGGCGTGTGGGGGGTGTCCCCCCGCAGAACGCAGCTTGTTCGCCAGGAACAGGGCGCCGATGACCTCGTCGCCGTCGCGGATCGGCAGGCCCAGGAAGTCGGACATCTCCGGGTGGGCGGACGGCCAGCCCTCGAAGCGCGGGTCCTTGCGCACGTCGGCGAGGCGCTCGGGCCGGGCCTCCTGGAGCATCGCGGCGAGGATGCCGTGCTGGCGGGGCAGCGGGCCGATGGCCTTCCACTGGGCGTCGCTGACGCCGTCGACGACGAACTGGGCGAAGCCGCCGTGGTCGTCGGGGACGCCGAGGGCGGCGTACTGCGCGTCGAGCAGCTCGCGGGCGGAGGCGACGATCGTCTTGAGGACGTCGCGCACCTCGAGATGCCTGCTCATGGCCAGCAGCGCGGAGCTGACCGCTGCGAGGCCGGACCGGGGGCCTTGACTCATGTCCTCACGGTACCGGCGGGGTGTGACAGTGCGGATCGGACCTGTGACCGCCGGGTCCGGTCCGCTGGACCTAGGGCCGGCGAGGTAGGGCTCCGGCCCCGGGACGTGCGGCTTACGTCGAAGGACCCCGCCGTATTGCGGCCCGCGTCCGAGGCGCCGCGGGGGGTGCCGTTCCTAGGTTGTGGTCACCGCTCCGACGGGGCGGCAAGCGACGAGGGGACGGTTGTCATGCCGGTAGCGATCATCACGGGGGCCTCCAAGGGGCTGGGGCGGGCGCTCGCCGAGGCGCTGGCCGCGCGGGGCTGGGACCTGGTGCTCGACGCCCGCGGCGCGGGCCCCCTGGAGGAGGCCGCGCAGGCTCTCGCCGGGCACGGTACGCGGGTGGAGGCGCTGCCCGGGGACGTCACGGACGCCGGGCACCGGGCCGAGCTGGTGGCCGCCGCGCGGAAGCTGGGCGGTGTCGACCTGGTGGTGAACAACGCGGGGATCCTGGGCGCCGAGCCCCTGGTCCCGCTGGGCAGCCAACCGCTGGACGGCTTCCGGGCGGCGCTGGAGACCAATGTGGTGGCTCCTCTGGCGCTGCTCCAGGAGACGCTGCCGCTGCTGCGCGAGGCCCCTGCGGGAGCGGTGGTCAACGTGAGTTCCGACGCGGCGGTGGAGGCCTACGGGACCTGGGGCGCGTACGGGGCGACGAAGGCGGCTGTGGACCAGTTGTCCGCCGTGCTCGCGGTGGAGGAGCCGGGGCTGCGGGTCTGGTGGGTCGATCCGGGCGGCATGCGGACGGACATGCTGGCCACCGCCGAGCCCGACGAGGACCTGTCGGGCACGCCGGCACCCGAGGAGATCGTTCCTGCTTTCCTGCGGCTGCTGGACAGGCGCCCGGCGAGCAGCCGGTACACCGCGGCCGCGCTGCTGGAGGCGCTGTGAGCGTCAGGGTGCGGGTTCCGGAGGGCCTGTCCGCGCGCGTGCCGGCCGAGCAGCGGGGTCCCGGTCTCGACCGGGACGACGTACGGCTGCTGGTGTCGCGCGGCACCGAGGTGACGCACCACGTGTTCGCCGAGCTGCCGCGGCTGCTGCGGGCGGGGGACCTGCTGGTGGTGAACACCTCGCCCACGCTGGCGGCCGCGGTGGACGGGCGGACCGGGCACGCGCGCGTGGTGGTGCACTTCTCGACGCGCGGGGACGACGGGCGGTGGGCGGTCGAGCTGCGGGAACCGGACGGGAGGGGTACCACACGCGCGCGTGCGGGCACGCCTGCGGGGACAGAGGTGGGGCTGCCTGGCGGGGCTCGGCTGGTCCTGGAGGAGCCGCTGAGCGGGCGTGGTGAGCGGCTCTGGTGGGCGCGGGTGTCCGGGGCGGAGGTCCTTCGGGTGCTGCGGGAGCACGGGCGGCCCATCCGTTACTCCTACACGGAGCGGGACCAGCCGCTGTCCGTCTATCAGACGGTGTTCGCGCTGCCTTCGCCGGACGGGGCGGGCAGCGCGGAGATGCCGAGTGCGGCGCGGCCCTTCACCGCGCGGCTGGTGGCGGAGCTGGTGAGCCGTGGGGTGCAGTTCGCGCCGATCACTCTGCACACGGGGGTGGCGTCGGCGGAGGCGCACGAGCCGCCGTATCCGGAGCGGTTCGCGGTGCCGGCGGCGTCGGCTCGGCTGATCAACGCGGCGAAGCCGGGGGCCGGGCGGGTGATCGCCGTCGGGACGACGGCGGTGCGGGCCGTGGAGTCGGCGACCGGGCCGGACGGGGTGGTGCGGGCGGCCGAGGGGTGGACCGACCTGGTGGTCACGCCCGAGCGCGGGGTGCGCGTGGTCGACGGGCTGCTGACCGGGCTGCACGAGCCGGAGGCCTCGCATCTGCTGATGCTGGAGGCGGTCGCGGGGCGGGCCGCGGTCGACCGCGCGTACGAGGAGGCGCTGCGCGGGCTCTATCTGTGGCACGAGTTCGGCGACGTCCACCTCATCCTCCCGGAGGAGACGCCTCACTCAGAGCGTTGCGACGGCAACTCTTGGTGAGACAGTCCCGCCTCCGATGTGAGCCCGCACATAGGGCCCACATCACGTACGAAGGGACATAGGAGATATTGCCTCCCGGCACGAACGGGGCAGACGTTCCAGTCTGTCCCGTTTTGCCCTTGCCCGGTCCACTATCGGGGATCGTACGTCACACCTTTGCCACAGGATTTTGCGGCCGCTAAGAATTGCACCCGTCGCTCGGCGCTGCGGGGTTCCCCCCGCTGGTGCTCGTGCAGGAGGAACTGATTCCCCCGGCGGACACAGAGCGACCTCCGCGCTATTCGAAGAGGTCCATCAGCCATGCCCAAGAACATCCTCACCCGTGGTCATAGTCGTGCGCTGACCAGCCAGCACAAGATCGCGATCGCCGGTGTCGGCGTGCTCGGCGCCGCCGCTCTCGCCTTCTCGGCCGTCCCCAGCAGCGCCGAGTCCATCACCACGGGTGCCCCGGCCGTGGCCGCGCAGGTCGCCGCCCAGCCGGCCAAGGACGTCAAGGGCACGCTCACCGGCCAGCTCGCCACCGAGTCGGTCAAGCTCGACACCTTCGCCGCCAAGCAGAAGGCCGCGGTCGACGCCGCCGCCAAGAAGCAGGCCGAGGCCGCGGCGAAGCAGAAGGCCGCCGCCGAGGCTGCTGCCAAGAAGGCCGCCCAGGAGCGCGCCGCCAAGGAGGCCGCGAGCCGTTCCGCGCAGCGCCCCCAGATGCAGCTGGTCGCCGCGAAGACCTACGCGAACAACCTCGACGGCTGGATCCGCCAGGCCCTGGACATCATGAAGTCCAAGGGCATCCCGGGCAGCTACAACGGCCTGCACAAGAACATCATGCGGGAGTCCTCCGGCAACCCCATGGCCATCAACAACTGGGACATCAACGCGATCAACGGCATCCCGTCGAAGGGCCTGCTGCAGGTCATCCCGCCGACCTTCAACGCGTACCACGTCGCCGGCACCTCGTGGAACATCTACGACCCGGTCGCCAACATCACCGCCGCCGCCAACTACGCGGCCGACAAGTACGGCTCGATCGACAACGTCAACAGCGCGTACTGAGGCCGGCGCGGGCCTCTGACGACGCGACGCCGAAGGGCGGCACCCCTCCAGGGGGTGCCGCCCTTCGCGTCGTACGGCCGCGGTTACTTCCGCATGACCTCCGGCTCGTGCCGGCGCAGGAAGCGGGCGACGAAGAAGCCGCAGACCACACCGAGGACGATCAGCGCGAACATGTCCAGGCCCCAGGCCGAGGCCTCGTGGTTCCACAGCGGGTCCGTGCTGCTCGGGTCGTCGGTGTTGGGCGCGATGTTGTTGAAGTCCAGCGTGGCGCCCGCGGCGGCCACCGCCCAGCGCGACGGCATCAGGTACGAGAACTCGTTGACGCCGAGGGTGCCGTGCAGGGTGAAGAGGCAGCCGGTGAAGACGACCTGGATGATCGCGAACATCACCAGCAGCGGCATGGTCTTCTCGGCGGTCTTCACCAGCGAGGAGATCACCAGGCCGAACATCATCGAGCTGAAGCCGAGCGCCATGATCGGCAGGCACAGCTCGAACAGCGTCGAGCTGCCGAGGACGAGCCCCTGGTCGGGGATCTCGCGGCTGGAGAAGCCGATCACGCCGACCATCAGGCCCTGGAGCACGGTGACCGCGCCGAGCACGACCACCTTCGACATCAGGTAGGCCGACCGGGACAGGCCGGTCGCGCGCTCCCGCTCGTAGATGACCCGTTCCTTGATCAGCTCACGCACCGAGTTCGCCGCACCGGCGAAGCACGCGCCGACCGCGAGGATCAGCAGCACCGTGGTGGCCGTGCCGTTCGGGACGTGCGCGCCGGTGCGCGGGTTGACCGCCTCGTTGACCAGCAGGCCCCGGTTGTGGTCGATCAGGAGGCTGACCGCGCCGAGCACCGCCGGCAGGATCACCGTCAGCGCCAGGAATCCCTTGTCGGAGGCGATGACCGCCACGTACCGCCGGATCAGGGTCATCAGCTGCGAGCCCCAGCCCTGCGGCTTGGGCGGCTTCATCGCCTGTGGCGGAGGCATGTGTACGGACTGCGGGGCGACCGCGTCGATGTCCGCGGCGTACATCTGGTAGTGCTGCGAGCCCTTCCAGCGGCCCGCCCAGTCGTAGTCGCGGTAGTTCTCGAAGGCGGAGAAGACGTCGGCCCAGGTGTCGTAGCCGAAGAAGTTCAGCGCCTCCTCCGGCGGGCCGAAGTAGGCGACCGCGCCGCCCGGCGCCATCACCAGGAGCTTGTCGCAGATCGCCAGCTCGGCCACGGAGTGGGTGACCACGAGGACCGTACGGCCGTCGTCGGCCAGGCCCCGCAGCAGCTGCATGACGTCACGGTCCATGCCCGGGTCGAGGCCCGAGGTCGGCTCGTCCAGGAAGATCAGCGACGGCTTGGTGAGCAGCTCGAGGGCCACCGAGACGCGCTTGCGCTGGCCACCAGAGAGAGAGGTGACCTTCTTGTCCTTGTGGATGTCGAGCTTCAGCTCGCGCAGCACCTCGTCGATGCGGGCGTCGCGCTCGGCGGCCGTGGTGTCGGCGGGGAAGCGCAGCTTGGCCGCGTACTTGAGGGCCTTCTTGACGGTCAGCTCCTTGTGCAGGATGTCGTCCTGCGGGACCAGACCGATGCGCTGGCGCAGCTCGGCGAACTGCTTGTAGAGGTTGCGGTTGTCGTACAGCACCTCGCCCTGGTTGGCGGGCCGGTAACCGGTGAGCGCCTTCAGCAGGGTCGACTTGCCGGAACCGGACGGGCCGATGACCGCGATCAGCGACTTCTCCGGGACGCCGAACGAGACGTCCTTCAGGATCTGCTTGCCGCCGTCGACCGTGACGGTCAGGTGGCGCGCCGAGAAGGAGACCTCACCGGTGTCGACGAACTCCTCGAGGCGGTCGCCGACGATGCGGAAGGTGGAGTGGCCGACGCCGACGATGTCGTTCGGGCCGAGCTGAACCGAGCCGCCCTTGGCGATCGGCTGGCCGTTGACGTAGGTGCCGTTGTGCGAGCCCAGGTCGCGGATCTCGAAGCGGCCGCCGGGCATCGAGTGGAACTCGGCGTGGTGCCGGGAGACCTGCAGGTCGGAGACGACCAGCTCGTTCTCCAGAGCACGGCCGATGCGCATCACGTTGCCGATGGCGAACTGGTGGAACGTCGTGGGGCTGCGGTCGCCGTAGACCGGCGGTGCCCCCGCGCCGCCACCGGGCACCTTCTGCGCGTACTGCTCGGCCGGAGCGCCCTGCTGCTGCGGAATCGGCGCGGCCTGCTGCGGCTGCTGCCAACCGGCCTGCGGGGCCTGCTGCTGCGGAGCCTGCTGCGCCCAGCCGGCCCCCGCCCCCTGCGCGGCGTACGGCGCGGCCTGCTGCTGAGGCTGAGCGGTGGCGGCGGCACCGGAGAGGTTCAGGCGCGGTCCGTCGGTCGCGTTGCCGAGGTGCACCGCCGAGCCGGGGCCGATCTCCGTCTGACCGATCCGCTGGCCCTGCACGAAGGTGCCGTTGGTGCTGCCGTGGTCCTCGATGACCCAACTGCGGCCGTTGAAGCTGACCGTGGCGTGGCGCCAGGAGACCCTGGCGTCGTCGAAGACGATGTCACCCTGCGGATCGCGTCCGAGGGTGTAGGGCCTGGACGGGTCGAGCGTCCAGGTCCTTCCGTTTGTTTCCAGTACGAGTTCCGGCACTCCATGCCCCACTGAGTAGTCCCCCGAGTTACCCCCATCACAGGGAGTCTAGGGATGTCGAACATCGTCGGGAACTATTTCAGGCGGGGCCCCGTGACCGAAAGTCGGGCCTTGTGAAGGGCGCCTGTACGCGCTTCAACTCGCCCCGTTGACGGGGTTGAAACCGGGCCGGAGAGTGGTAATCCCCCGCGAGGGGGGACAAGCGCGGCTGCGGTGCCGCGCCGCGGATCGGGGGGTCGGCCATGAGCGCTGCCACGGGCGTCGAGACCGCACGGCACGGCACCTCGCTGCCGTGGACGGACATCCTGCTGTCCGCGATCGCCGCCGTCAGCTGGGCGTTGATAGGGATGGCGGGCACGGCCGCGCTCGGCCTGCATCTGCTGCAGGCGGACGCGGCGGGCTCACTGGGCCCGATGACGGCGGCTGTTGTGGCGCTCGGGGCGGGTGGTTCGGTCTCGCCGTCGGGCGATGTGTCCGCTTTCGGGCTGAAGGGCGCCGAGGCCCACACGGCCGTCGAGATCACGCCACTGGGGGTGAGCCTGGTCGGCGCCCTGCTGCTGTCGTGGTTCTTCCTACGGTCCCTGCGCACGGCCGGAGTTGTGATCGCCCCGTCCGAACTCCTCGCGCGCGCGGGCGCGGTGGTTGTCCTCTTCGTGGCGACGCTGGGCGGGCTGGCGTGGGCCGGGCACGACGTCATCACGATCGACGGCGGCTCGCTGGGTCTGGACAAGCTGCCCGGCGGGGGCGGCAAGGGGGGTGGTCTGAACATCCCCGGTCTGGGGGACGTCGGCGGGCTGCTGCCGGACCGGATCGGCGATCTGATCCACGCGAAGGCCGCGGTCGGTTTCACCGTGGACACCGCGCCCACCCTGCTCGGCGGCCTGTGCTGGTCCGCCGGAATCCTGCTGATCGCCCTGTTCGCCTCCCGGCGCACTCCCCTGCCGCCCGGCTGGGACGCCGTGCACCGGGTGGTGCGGCCGGCGGTCTCGGCGCTCGTCACCGTGCTGCTGGTGGCCGTGGCCGCCGGGTTCGCGGCGGCGGCGTACGCGGCGATCGGCGACGACCACCCGCGCCGGATCGTGGGCGCGGCCCTGCTGGGCGCCCCGAACGGGGTGTGGCTCGGTATCCCGATCGGCCTGTTCGTCCCCTGGGACGGCAAGGCCACCGGCGCCCTGGGCACCGTGCTGCCCCACCCTCTCGACCAGCTGCTGAGCGCGCACTCCGACCAGCCCGTCACGGTGGGCCGGCTGGCCGGGCTGGACGGGCGGGTGTGGCTGCTCGCGGTGGCGGCGGCGTTGATGATGCTGCTGGCCGGGGTGCTGACGGCGGTACGGACACCGCTGCCCGGCGCGGGTGGTGCGGCGGGGTTCGCCGGCCGCTGCGCCCTGCGGCTCGGGATCGCGACCGCGCTCGCCCTGCCCTTCCTCGCCTGGTTGGCGGACGTCTCGGTGGACGCCTCGCTGTCCGTACTGGGCTTCGACGCCTTCGGCGCGGGCATCGAGCTGCACGGCCACCTGGGCATGGCGCTGCTCCTGGGCGCCCTGTGGGGTGCGGGGGCCGGGGCGGCGGGGGCGGGGCTCGCCTGGGTGGCGGGGGCGGTGGGGGCTCGGGCGGTGGGGCCGGGACGGGGCGGCGCGGTCGTCGGGGACAGCCGTGGCAGGGGCGTGGACCACGGGTACGGCAGTGTGGGCTCCGGGCGGTCCGGGTCCGGCGACGGGGCCGGACCGTACGCGCCGAGCAGGCCGTACCGGCCGCCGAACCCGAACACGAACCCCTATCTCCAGGTGCCGGAGCAGTTGCGGGCGCAGCCGGAGGACGCGCGGCCGTCTTCGACCGGGGACGACGTGTACGGCGCCCCCACCGTGGCCCGGCCCTTCGGCCCGCCTCCCCCCGCACCCCGGAACCGTCCTGGAGCACGCCCGCGTGATCGCGCACCGGACGCTCCGGACGAGGGGCCACCGCCGCCTCCGCCACCACCACCGGCACCGCCCCGCAGACCCAGGAGGTGAGCGTGGCAGGCGCCCGCGTGACACAGTCGTGGTAGACGCGGAGCCGTACCGGCGGGATCGGACCGTACCGGCAGGAACCGGACCGTACCGGCGGATCGGGCCGGGGCCGGGTCGTCGTCGTGAGGCAAGATCCTCTACATCGGCCCGACACCCATTGTTCCGTGTCCGTCAGGCGGACCTCACGGGCGGAAGGCACTGGGTGCCGGATACGGTGGTGACACCATGAGCGCTTCGCAGACCTCCGAGGTCCCCACTCTCCTCGTCAAGATCTTCGGCAAGGACAGGCCGGGCATCACGGCCGGCCTCTTCGACACCCTCGCCGCCTACCTCGTCGACGTGGTCGACATCGAGCAGGTCGTCACCCGGGGCCGCCTGGTGCTGTGCGTGCTGGTCACCCAGCCGCCGGCGAGCCTGGAGGGCGACCTGAGGGCCACCGTGCACAGCTGGGCCGAGTCGATGAAGATGCAGGCGGAGATCATCTCGGGGCACGGCGACAACCGTCCCCGTGGTCTCGGGCGCTCCCTGGTGACCGTCCTCGGTCACCCCCTCACCGCCGAGTCGACGGCCGCCATCGCCGCCCGGATCGCCAAGGCCGGCGGCAACATCGACCGTATCTTCCGCCTCGCCAAGTACCCGGTGACCGCGGTGGAGTTCGCCGTCTCCGGTGTGGAGACCGAGCCGCTGCGCACGGCCCTGGCCTCCGACGCGGCGGCACTGGGTGTCGACATCGCCGTCGTCTCGGCGGGCCTGCACCGGCGCGCGCAGCGGCTGGTGGTCATGGACGTGGACTCCACCCTCATCCAGGACGAGGTCATCGAGCTGTTCGCCGCGCACGCCGGCTGCGAGGACCAGGTCGCCGAGGTGACGGCCGCGGCGATGCGCGGGGAGCTGGACTTCGAGCAGTCGCTGCACGCGCGCGTCGCCCTGCTGAAGGGGCTGGACGCCTCGGTGGTGGAGAAGGTGCGCAACGAGGTACGGCTGACGCCGGGCGCGCGCACGCTCATCCGCACCCTGAAGCGCCTCGGCTACCAAGTCGGTGTGGTCTCCGGTGGGTTCACCCAGGTCACGGACGATCTGAAGGAGCGGCTGGGGCTGGACTTCGCGCAGGCCAACACGCTGGAGATCGTCGACGGGAAGCTGACCGGGCGGGTCACCGGCGAGATCGTGGACCGCGCGGGCAAGGCGCGGCTGCTGCGCCGGTTCGCCGCGGAGGCCGGGGTGCCGCTGTCGCAGACGGTGGCGATCGGTGACGGTGCCAACGACCTGGACATGCTGAACGCGGCCGGTCTCGGTGTCGCCTTCAACGCCAAGCCGGTGGTCCGCGAGGCCGCGCACACGGCGGTGAACTTCCCCTTCCTGGACACCGTCCTGTATCTGCTGGGCATCACCCGCGAAGAGGTCGAGGCGGCCGACACCCACGACGAGGGCTGAGCCGCCCCGGACGGGGCGCGCACCGGAGCTGAGGAGGGCCCGGCACCGCTGTGGTGCCGGGCCCTCCTGGCGTGGGTGCCGTCACTCGGCGGGTGCCCAGTAGTCCGTCAGTGTGGCCACGGCCGGCTCCAGGCTCTTCCAGGCGCCGTCGTAGGACAGCAGCGCGAAGCCCGCGGCGGGGAAGCCTCGGCGGTTCATCCGCTCGCGGGCGTCGCCCTCGGACTCGCCCGCGAGGATGTCGGCCAGGCCGTGCACGCCCGGGTTGTGGCCGATCAGGATCACGTTCTGCACGTCGTCCGGGATCTCGTTGAGCACGGCGATCAGCTCGCCGGGCGAGGCCTCGTAGACCCGCTCCTCATAGGTGGTTTTCGGCCGGTGCGCCAGCTCGTGGACGGCGAGCTTCCAGGTCTCGCGGGTCCGGACCGCGGTGGAGCACAGGGCCAGGTCGAAGGTGATGCCGGTGTCGGCCAGCCTGCGCCCGGCGACTGCGGCGTCCTTGCGGCCCCGCTCGGCGAGCGGGCGGTCATGGTCGGACACCTGGGGCCAGTCGGCTTTCGCATGCCGGAAGAGGGCGATCCTGCGGGGTTCTGCGACGCTCATGGGACCCAGCTTCGCATGAAACAGGCCATGCGGCGCAGGGAGTTGACATGCGGATTCACCGCGTGCGGAGGCCCTGCTCAGCGCGCGAGAAGCTGCTGCACGCGCTCGAAGAGCTGTGTGATCGCCGGGTCGCCGCTCGCCGCGTGGGCGTCCGACGGGTTCAGTATCAGCGCGAGCAGCGCGATGAAGGCGAGCGCGGGCAGGGCGAGCGCCCACCAGGGCAGCCGGATGTCGACGCCGCCCGTGGTCGCCGGGTGGGGCCGGGTGTGCGTGCGGGCCGGCATGGTCGCCTCCGTGGGTCCTCGAGTGGTCCTGGCCGCCTGCTGCGGTCACCTCTCGAAGCTACGGAATCCGGGGCCCTCAACCCATCCGGAGATCCACCCACTTGACCCTGACCCTGACCCCCTAGGGGATGGTGGGGCCAGCCCCACCATCAGGGCGTGTCACGGGTCGGGCCGGGTGGCCGGATCAGGGCGAGGCGATCGTCGCGATGATGGCGATGATCACGAAGATGGCGAAGAACGAGCCGAAGACGACCAGCATCTTCTTCTGGCCGTTCTGGGGGTTCGGGTCGAGCACTGGCATGCCGCCAGTCTCGCACCCGCCGCGCGCGCCCCTGGCGCCGGGGTCGTCGGCCCTGCGCCGGAGTCGTCAGCGCGCCGTCGCCTCGTCCTCCACGATGCGGTCGCGGCCCGCCAGGAAGCCCACCGCCATCTGGGGGAGCATCAGGCCCGCCATGAGGGCGATCGGCAGCCCCCAGCCGCCGCTCTGCTGGTAGAGCACACCGACCAGCAGCGGGCCGGGGATGGAGATCAGATAGCCGGTGCTCTGCGCGAACGCGGACAGCTGGGCCACGCCCGGGCCGGTCCTGGCCCGCATGCCGACCATGGTCAGCGCCAGCGGGAAGGCGCAGTTGGAGACGCCGAGCAGCACCGCCCAGGCCCAGGCGCCGCCGGCCGGCGCGAAGTACAGGCCGGCGTATCCGGAGAGTCCGCACACACCCAGGACGAGCACGATCGGCCCCTGGTGGGGCAGCCGGGTGGCGACCCGCGGGATGACGAAGGCCAGCGGCACGCCCATCACCATGGTGACGGCGAGGAGGAGGCCCGCCGTGCCCGCGGGAACCCCGGAGTCGCGGAAGATCTGGGCCATCCAGCCCATCGTGATGTACGCGGCGGTGGCCTGGAGTCCGAAGAAGACGGCGAGCGCCCAGGCGGTACGGCTGCGGGTGATGCGCAACGGGGCCTTCTGCGGCTGCTCCCCCGCCGCGGCCATCGGCGCCTGGGCGGCGGCGCCCCGCTCCCGAACCAGCGGCAGCCAGGGCAGTACGGCGGCGGCGGCGAGCAGCGCCCACACGGCGAGTCCGGACTGCCACCTGCCGCCCAGGGCGGCGGTCATGGGCACGGTCACCGCGGCGGCGAGGGAGGTGCCGAGGGCCAGGGCCATGGAGTACAGGCCGGTCATGGAGCCGACGCGGTCGGGGAACCAGCGCTTGACGATGACCGGCATCAGCACGTTGCTGACGGCGATGCCCATGAGGGTGAGTGCGCTGGCGGCCAGGAAGCCGGCCGTGCTGCCGGCGTAGGGCCGTATCAGCAGGCCCGCGGTGATGGCGGCCATGCCCGCGCACACCACCGCGGACGGTCCGAAGCGGCGGGCCAGCCGGGGTGCGGTGACGCCGAAGACGGCGAAGCAGAGCGGAGGAACGGAGGTGAGCAGCCCGGCCACGCTGCCGCTCATGCCGAGGCCGTCGCGGACCTCCTCCAGAAGCGCGCCGAGGCTCGTGATGGCCGGCCGGAGGTTCAGCGCGGACAGCACGATGCCGACGACGACCAGCCGTGTCGCCCACGCGCGCGTGGGGGCCGTCTTACGCGCGTTCGCCGCAGTGGTCGTAGCGCGTTCGGTGGACGACTGCTCCGTACGGGTTTCCGTGGTCCGGGTTTCCTCACTAGCCATGTCACCCATCATAGAATCATGGGATGATTGGTTGTCCATCCCCGGGACGTATCCGCCCCGGCCTCGCGTGCGAAGGTGGGCCATGCCCCTGAGCCACCCGCGCCGTTCGGCGCTGTCCGAGCAGGTCATCGCCGAGCTGCGCAATCAGATCGCCTCCGGCGAATGGCCGGTCGGCTCCCGCATCCCGACCGAGCCGGAGCTGGTCGAGCAGCTCGGGGTCGCCCGCAACACCGTCCGCGAGGCGGTCCGCGCGCTGGCGCACAACGGTCTGCTGGACATCCGCCAGGGCTCGGGCACGTACGTCGCGGCGACGAGCGAGCTGGCCGGTGTGATGCACCGCCGGTTCGCGGACGCCGACCCCCGGCACATCGCCGAGCTGCGCTCCACGCTGGAGTCGGCGGCGGCCAAGCTGGCCGCCGAGCGGCGCAGCGAGAAGGACCTCAAGCAGCTGGACGCGCTGCTGGCCCGGCGCGAGGAGGCCTGGGAGACCGGCGAGGCCGAGGCGTTCGTGACCGCCGACGCCACCTTCCACCTGGCCGTGGTGGCCGCCTCCCACAACGACGTCATGACGGCGATGTACGCCGACCTGGGAGAGGTGCTGCGGGACTGGCTGCGCGCGGACGTCGGCGCCGAGCTGACGCCCGAGACGTACATGGATCACACCCGGCTGGTGGACGCGATCCGCGCGGGGGACGCGGAGGCAGCCGCCACGGAGGCGGCGAGCTATCCGTTCCTGTGCCGTCCGGGCAGGTTCAGCGCGCCTTCTGGTGGCTGATCCACACCGAGCGGACTTCCTTCCAGCACCGGCCGGTCAGCCGTACGGTCATGGCGGGCGCGGTGTCCACCGGGGCGCTGTCGGTGTCGATGTCCCACCAGCGGGCGCATTCGATGTGCAGCCGCACCCGGTCGGTGTCGACGTAGGGGTTGTGGCAGTACGCCACCACGTGGGAGCCGGTGACGGTCGTACGGCACTCGGCGCCGAACAGGTCCGGCGCGGGCGGCTTGCCGTGGCCCACGCGCGCGTGGGACAGCGCGTCGTACGGCAGGGAGAGTACGAGGGCTACGGCCACGGTCACCGGGGCCAGGCTGCGGGACAGGCGCACAAGGGGACCTCCTCGGCCGGGCTGCGGAGGGATGCGCGGGGTGAACCCGTAATCCAGAGTGCGCCGTTGCCCCCGGTCGCGCCCGGCCGGGTAGGCCGAACGAGTGACGCCCCGTTCCCCGCGGTCCGCGGGGAACGGGGCGTCGACGTCAGGCGAGGCGGGCGAGGGTCACGCGCCGATGGCGTGCAGACCGCCGTCCACGTGGATGATCTCGCCGGTGGTCTTCGGGAACCAGTCGCTCAGCAGCGCGACGACACCCTTGCCGGCCGGCTCCGGGTCCTTGAGGTCCCACTCCAGCGGGGAGCGGGTGTCCCACACGGAGGCCAGATCGCTGAAGCCCGGGATGGACTTGGCGGCCATCGAGCCGAGCGGGCCGGCGGAGATGAGGTTGCAGCGGATGTTCTGCTTGCCCAGGTCGCGGGCGATGTAGCGGCTGGTGGCCTCCAGGGCGGCCTTGGCCGGGCCCATCCAGTCGTACTGCGGCCAGGCGAAGGACGCGTCGAAGGTGAGGCCGACGACCGAGCCGCCGTTCTGCATCAGCGGCAGGCAGGCCATGGTCAGCGACTTCAGGGAGAACGCCGAGACGTGCATGGCGGTGGCGACCGACTCGAACGGCGTGTTGAGGAAGTTGCCGCCGAGCGCGTCCTGCGGGGCGAAGCCGATGGAGTGGACGATGCCGTCGAGGCCGCCCAGCTCCTCGCCGACCACGTCGGCCAGGCGGGCGAGGTGCTCGTCGTTGGTGACGTCCAGCTCGATGACCTTGGTCGGCTTCGGCAGCTTCTTGGCGATGCGCTCGGTCAGCGTCGGCCGCGGGAAGGCGGTCAGGATGATCTCGGCGCCCTGCTCCTGGGCGAGCTTGGCGACGTGGAAGGCGATGGAGGACTCCATCAGCACACCCGTGATCAGGATGCGCTTGCCCTCGAGGATTCCGCTCATGGTGATCAGTGACCCATTCCCAGTCCGCCGTCAACGGGGATGACGGCTCCAGTGATGTACGAGGCGTCGTCCGAGGCGAGGAACCGCACCGTCGCGGCGATCTCCTCCGGCTGCGCGTAACGGCCGAGCGGCACCTGCGACACGATGCTCTCGCGCTGCTGCTCGGTGAGCGCCTTGGTCATGTCGGTGTCGACGAAGCCGGGCGCGACGACGTTGAAGGTGATGTTGCGCGAGCCCAGCTCACGGGCGAGGGAACGCGCGAAGCCGACCATGGCGGCCTTGGAGGCGGCGTAGTTGGCCTGCCCCGCCTGGCCGAGCAGGCCGACCACGGAGGAGATCAGGATGACCCGGCCCTTCTTGGCCCGCAGCATGCCGCGGTTGGCACGCTTGACCACGCGGAAGGTGCCCGTGAGGTTGGTGTCGATGACCGAGGTGAAGTCCTCCTCGGACATGCGCATCAGGAGCTGGTCCTTGGTGACACCGGCGTTGGCGACGAGGACCTCGACCGGACCGTGCTGGTCCTCGATCTCCTTGTAGGCCTGCTCCACCTGCTCGGCGTCGGTGATGTCGCACTTGACGGCGAGGAAGCCGGCCGGCGGCTCACCCGAGCGGTACGTGATAGCGACCTTGTCGCCGGCGTCGGCGAAAGCGCGGGCGATGGCGAGGCCGATGCCCCGGTTGCCTCCGGTGACGAGAACCGAGCGGCTCAACGGATCACCCTTTCGTTAGCGGTCTGATGCGGTCGGGCAGCCCGCCCGAACAGCTGGATGGCAGGCGGCTTCATCGAAAACCTATCGGTAGCGCCGCTTCCGCGGGCAAGCGGGCACCGACAGTGGCGCGAGTGCGACGCTGTGGGGTCCCTACAGAATGGACCGGTATCGGACCGAAACATGTGGTCCGCCGGGCCACTCCCACGACATGATCGGAACCGACAGGCCACGACAGCAGGGAGACCTCCGTGCCTCATTCCATCGACGAAGCCTTCACGGCGCTTCCGCTAAGGGCTCTGGCCGACGCCGCGCTCGCACGCGCGCGTGCGCTGGGTGCCGAGCATGCGGACTTCCGGTTCGAGCGGGTGCGCAGCGCCTCCTGGCGGCTCAGGGACGCCAAGCCCGCGGGAACGTCGGACACCACCGACCTCGGCTACGCGGTCCGGGTCGTGCACGGCGGTACGTGGGGCTTCGCGTCCGGGGTGGACCTGACCCTGGACGCGGCCGCCAAGGTCGCCTCGCAGGCGGTGGCGATGGCGAAGCTCTCGGCGCAGGTGATCAAGGCCGCCGGGTCGGACGAGCGGGTGGAGCTGGCCGGCGAGCCGGTGCACGCCGAGCGGACGTGGGTGTCGTCGTACGAGATCGACCCGTTCTCGGTGCCCGACGAGGAGAAGGCCGCGCTGCTCGCGGAGTGGAGCAACCGGCTGCTGGCCGCGAGCGGCGTGAACCACGTGGACGCCTCGCTGCTCACCGTGCACGAGAACAAGTTCTACGCCGACACCGCGGGCACCGTGACCACCCAGCAGCGGGTCCGGCTGCATCCGCAGCTGACGGCCGTGTCGGTCGACGAGTCGAGCGGTGAGTTCGACTCGATGCGCACCCTCGCGCCGCCCGTCGGGCGTGGCTGGGAGTACCTGACCGGGACCGGCTGGGACTGGGACACCGAGCTGGAGCAGATCCCGGAGCTGCTCGCCGAGAAGATGCGGGCGCCGAGCGTGGAGGCGGGCCTGTACGACCTGGTGGTCGACCCGTCCAACCTGTGGCTGACCATCCACGAGTCCATCGGACACGCCACCGAGCTGGACCGCGCGCTCGGCTACGAGGCCGCCTACGCCGGCACCTCCTTCGCCACCTTCGACCAGCTCGGCAAGCTGAGGTACGGCTCCGAGCTGATGAACGTCACCGGTGACCGCACCGCCGAGCACGGCCTCGCGACCGTCGGCTACGACGACGAGGGCGTCGAGGCGCAGTCCTGGGACCTGGTGAAGGACGGCACGCTCGTCGGCTACCAGCTGGACCGCAGGATCGCGAAGCTGACCGGGTTCGACCGGTCCAACGGGTGCGCGTTCGCCGACTCCCCCGGGCATGTGCCGGTGCAGCGCATGGCCAACGTGTCCCTGCAGCCGGATCCGGCCGGGCTGTCCACCGAGGACCTGATCGGGGGCGTCGACCGGGGCATCTACGTCGTCGGCGACCGGTCCTGGTCGATCGACATGCAGCGGTACAACTTCCAGTTCACCGGGCAGCGCTTCTTCAAGATCGAGAACGGGCGGATCACCGGGCAGCTGAAGGACGTCGCCTACCAGGCCACGACCACCGACTTCTGGGGGTCGATGGCGGCCGTGGGCGGCCCGCAGACCTACGTCCTGGGCGGCGCCTTCAACTGCGGCAAGGCCCAGCCGGGCCAGGTCGCCGCCGTGTCCCACGGGTGCCCCTCCGCCCTCTTCAAGGGCGTCAACATTCTGAACACCACGCAGGAGGCCGGTCGATGAGCGCCCGTACCACCAAGCCGCACGAGGTCGTCGAGCAGGCCCTTGCGCTGTCCCGGGCCGACGGCTGCGTCGTCATCGCCGACGAGGAGTCGACCGCCAACCTGCGCTGGGCCGGCAACGCGCTCACCACCAACGGTGTGACCCGCGGTCGTACCCTCACGGTGATCGCGACCGTGGACGGCAAGGAGGGCACCGCCTCCGGTGTCGTCTCGCGGTCCGCCGTGACCGCCGAGGAGCTGGAACCGCTGGTGCGGGCCGCCGAGGCGGCCGCGCGGGGGGCCGGGCCGGCCGAGGACGCCCAGCCGCTGGTCACCGGTGTCCCGCAGTCCCCTGACTTCACGGACGCGCCCGCCGAGACCTCCTCGGCCGTCTTCGCGGACTTCGCCCCCGCGCTCGGCGAGGCCTTCGCACGCGCGCGTGCCGGCGGCCGCGAGCTGTACGGCTTCGCCAACCACGAGATGGTGTCGACGTACATGGGCACGTCCACGGGGCTGCGCCTCAGGCACGACCAGCCCACCGGCACGCTGGAGCTGAACGCCAAGTCCCCGGACCGCGCCCGCTCGGCGTGGGCTGGCCGCTCCACACGGGACTTCAAGGACGTCGACCCGGGCGCCCTGGACGCCGAACTGGCCGTACGTCTCGGCTGGGCCGAGCGGCGCGTGGAGCTGCCCGCGGGCCGGTACGAGACGCTGCTGCCGCCGACCGCGGTCGCGGACCTGCTGATCTACCAGCTGTGGTCGGCTTCGGGCCGGGACGCGGCCGAGGGCCGGACGGTGTTCTCCAAGCCGGGCGGCGGCACCCGCGTCGACGAAAAGCTGAGCGAGCTGCCGCTGACCCTGCGCAGCGACCCGAACGAGCCGGGCCTGGAGTGCTCGCCCTTCGTGGTCGCCCATTCCTCGGGCGGCGACCAGTCCGTGTTCGACAACGGACTGCCGGCGCATCCCACCGAGTGGATCGGCGAGGGCGTGCTCAAGCACCTGATCACCACCCGGCACAGCGCGGGCCTGACCGGGCTGCCGGTCGCCCCGGCGATCGGGAACCTGATCCTGGACGGCGGGCAGGACCGCTCCCTGGAGGAGATGGTCGCGAACACCGAGCGCGGGCTGCTGCTGACCTGCCTGTGGTACATCCGCGAGGTCGACCCGGCGACGCTGCTGCTCACCGGCCTGACCCGGGACGGCGTCTACCTCGTGGAGAACGGCGAGGTGACCGGGCAGGTGAACAACTTCCGGTTCAACGAGTCGCCGGTGGACCTGCTCGGCCGGGCCGCGGAGGCGGGGCGCACGGAGAAGACGCTGCCGCGGGAGTGGAGCGACTACTTCACCCGGGCCGCGATGCCCGCGCTGCGGATCCCCGATTTCAACATGAGCTCTGTC
The DNA here is from genome assembly GCF_900215565.1 of Streptomyces sp. Ag109_G2-15. Taxonomy (NCBI): domain Bacteria; kingdom Bacillati; phylum Actinomycetota; class Actinomycetes; order Kitasatosporales; family Streptomycetaceae; genus Streptomyces; species Streptomyces sp. Ag109_G2-15. Next base: position 5,608,056 of record NZ_OCNI01000001.1, on the reverse strand, counting down.
AGTCAGGGCGTATAACCTCGTAGTCGGCTGTCACCCGACTGCCCACCGGATCACCGAGGAGACACGAGAACCGTGACGGACATCGTCGACGAGCTGAAGTGGCGTGGGCTGTTCGCCCTGTCCACCGACGAGGACGCTTTGCGCAAGGCTCTCGCGGACGGTCCCGTCACGTTCTATTGCGGTTTCGACCCGACCGCGCCGTCGCTGCACGTGGGGCATCTGGTGCAGGTGCTCACCGTGCGCCGGCTCCAGCAGGCCGGGCACCGGCCGCTGGCGCTGGTCGGCGGCGCGACGGGCCTGATCGGTGACCCGCGCCCCACCGCGGAGCGCACGCTGAACGACCCGGAGACGGTGGCCGGCTGGGTGGGCAGGCTGCGCGCCCAGATCGAGCCGTTCCTGTCCTTCGAGGGCGAGAACGCGGCGGTCATGGTGAACAACCTCGACTGGACCGCGAACCTCTCCGCGATCGAGTTCCTGCGGGACATCGGCAAGCACTTCCGCGTCAACAAGATGCTGACGAAGGACTCCGTGGCCCGCCGCCTGGAGTCCGACCAGGGCATCAGCTACACCGAGTTCAGCTACCAGCTCCTGCAGGGCATGGACTTCCTGCAGCTGTACCGGCGGTACGGCTGCACGCTCCAGCAGGGCGGCAGCGACCAGTGGGGCAACCTCACGGCCGGGCTCGACCTGATCCACCGGCTGGAGCCGGCCGCCGAGGCGCACGCCCTGGCCACCCCGCTGATGACCAAGGCGGACGGCACCAAGTTCGGCAAGACCGAGGGCGGCGCCGTCTGGCTCGACCCGGAGATGACGACGCCGTACGCGTTCTACCAGTTCTGGCTGAACGTGGACGACCGTGACATCTCGAAGTACATGCGCATCCTGTCCTTCAAGTCCCGTGAGGAACTGGAGGAGCTGGAGCAGCAGACCCAGGAGCGACCGCAGGCTCGTGCCGCGCAGCGCGCGCTCGCCGAGGAGCTGACGACGCTGGTGCACGGCGCCGACCAGACGGCCGCCGTGATCGCCGCGTCCAAGGCCCTGTTCGGCCAGGGCGACCTGACGGAGCTGGACGAGGGGACGCTGGCGGCGGCGCTGTCCGAGGTGCCGCACATCCAGGTCGCCGAGCTGGGCCAGGTGGTCGACCTGTTCGCCGAGGTCGGCCTGGTGGCCAGCAAGTCCGCCGCGCGGCGGACCGTGAAGGAGGGCGGGGCCTACGTGAACAACGCGAAGGTCACCGCCGAGGACGCGGTGCCCTCCAAGGAGGAACTGCTGCACGGGCGGTGGCTGGTGCTGCGGCGGGGCAAGAAGAACCTCGCCGCGGTAGAGGTCACCGGCGCATAGGACAGTCCGAAGGGCGGCCCCCGGAAGCGGGGCCGCCCTTTGCCGTGTCTGCCGTCAGGCCTGCTGCTTCTTCTTGCCCAGCGTCGCCATGTAGAGCCTGTCCACGGCGAAGACGATGATGATCGCGGCGATGAGCTGGAAGGCGTGCCGGCTCCAGTCGATGCCGCGGGTCTCCGCGACGCCGAGCGCGGCGGCGATCGCGTTGCCGGCGATGGCGCCCAGGATGCCGCAGATGGTGGTCAGCCACAGGGGGCTGTGCTGCTTGCCCGGGATGATCGCCTTCGCGATGAGGCCCAGCACGAATCCCACGATGATCGCCCACAACCAGCCCATGGCTGCCTCCTCGTACGGCTCGACGTGAGCATTACGGTCAGTCTGGGTCCGTCCGCCGTACGGCGCATGTCGGGTACCCCCGTAGGCGGCACGGCCGAGGACGTTCACGCAGGCAGGAGGCGACCCGGTCTCGTCGGCCGTACGACCGCGGCGTAACGTGGAGATGTCCTGGTCCGGTTCCCCGCCGGGCGTGGACGACGGTGCGGGCCGGGGAGAGTCCGATGCGGGCGGATGGTGGAGTGTGATGCGCAAGCAGCACGGTGGCAGCGCCCAGGTGTTCCGGATCACCGGTGCCCGGACCGGGCTGGCCGAGGACGTACGGGGCCGGCAGCGACGGTACGTCATCTCGATGACGATCCGCACCGCCTCCGTGATCCTCGCGGCCACGCTGTGGAACGTCGAACGGTACGTCGCCGTCGTGGCGCTGGTGTTCGGTGCGCTCCTCCCCTATGTCGCCGTGGTGATCGCGAACGCCGGCCGGGAGCGGCCGCCCTCTCTTCCGTCGACCTTCATCGCCGCGCCGACGCGGCCGATGATCACGCCGCCACGTGCGGAGGAGGAGGCCGTTCCGGAGGACAAGCCGGGCGGAAACTGACAGCACTCCAACGTCAAGCTCAAGAAAAGCTCAGATCAATCGTGCACTTCCAGTGCCGGGCGACGGCTGACCCGTGACATACTGCGTACGCGCTCCGCATCCCCCGTCGGAGCGACAGACCGACGCCGGGCAGCTCCCCCCGTGGCTGCTCGGCGTCGCCTTGTTTGCGGGGGCTCTGTGAGACGGAACCAGTGACGAACCTGTGAGTGACGAGACCCCCATCTGCTCCGCCAAGGGCTGCCGTGCCGATGCCGTGTGGGTGCTGGCGTGGAACAACCCGAAGATCCACACGCCGGAGCGGCGCAAGACATGGCTCGCCTGCGAGGAGCACCGCGAGCATCTTTCGCAGTTCCTCGGGGTTCGGGGGTTCCTGAAGGACGTGGTGAAGTTCGAGGACTGGGAAGGGCCCGAGGAGTCCTAGCCGCCGATCGCCGACATCGGTCGGTCCGGCTGCACGAACGACGGGTCGTCCAGGCCCGCTCCCGCCTTCTTGCCCCACATCGCCAGGCGCCAGATGCGGGCGATCTCCTCGTCGGGGGCGTCGGAGCGCAGCGCCGCGCGGAGGTCGGTCTCCTCGGTGGCGAACAGACAGGTGCGTATCTGGCCGTCGGCGGTGAGGCGGGTGCGGTCGCAGGCCGCGCAGAACGGGCGGGTGACCGAGGCGATCACGCCGACCCGCTGTGGGCCGCCGTTGACCAGCCAGCGCTCCGCCGGTGCCGAGCCGCGCTCGTCCGCACCCTCGGGGGTGAGGTCGAAGCGGGTGCGCAGGGAGGCCAGGATGTCCCCGGCGGTGACCATGCCCTCGCGCTTCCAGCCGTGCTGGGCGTCGAGCGGCATCTGCTCGATGAAACGCAGCTCGTACTCGTGCTCCAGCGCCCAGGCCAGCAGGTCCGGGGCCTCGTCCTCGTTCAGGCCCGGCATCAGGACCGTGTTCACCTTGACCGGGGTGAGGCCCGCCTCGCGGGCGGCTTCGAGGCCCTCGATGACGTCCTTGTGACGGTCGCGGCGGGTGAGGGCCTTGAAGACGTCCGGGCGCAGGGTGTCCAGGGAGACGTTGACCCGGTCCAGGCCCACCGCCTTCAGGGCGGAAGCGGTGCGCCTGAGGCCGATGCCGTTCGTCGTGAGGGACATCTGGGGGCGGGGGTCGAGGGCCGCCACGCGCTCGACGATGCCGACCAGGCCCGGGCGCAGCAGGGGCTCGCCCCCGGTGAAGCGGACCTCCTCGATGCCGAGCAGGCGGACCGCGATGTCGATGAGGCGGACGATCTCGTCGTCCGTGAGCAGATCGGGCTTGGCGAGCCACTGCAGGCCTTCCTCGGGCATGCAGTAGGTACAGCGCAGATTGCACCGGTCTGTGAGCGAGACCCTCAGGTCGGTGGCCACTCGGCCGTAGGTGTCGATGAGCACGTGGGCCCCCTCCCTCGATCCGGTGCAATCATTTTCCGTCACCTGTGAGCCTACGTGAGACCACCGACATCGACAGCGGCCCGATCTTACGAGCTACGACGCGGCCGCGTCGTAGGACCGTACAGTCCTGAACGACGCGGCCGTCCGTACGATGCTCAGTGCGCTCCGGTCCCGGTCAGGGACCGCACCTCCAGCTCCGCGTACTTGCCGGCGTCCGGGACCTCCTTCGACAGCAGGGTGCCCAGGGCGCCCAGCAGGAAGCCGACGGGGATCGAGATGATGCCGGGGTTCTCCAGCGGGAACCAGTGGAAGTCCACGTCGGGGAACATCGAGGTCGGCTTGCCGGACACCACCGGCGAGAACAGCACCAGACCGACCGCGGTGACCAGGCCGCCGTAGATCGACCACAGGGCGCCCGAGGTGGTGAACCGCTTCCAGAACAGGCTGTAGAGGATGGTCGGCAGGTTGGCGGAGGCGGCGACCGCGAAGGCGAGGGCTACCAGGCCGGCGACGTTCAGGTCGCGGGAGAGGGCGCCCAGGACGATCGAGACGGCGCCGATGCCGACGGTCGCGTAGCGGGCCGCGTTGATCTCCTGCTTCTCGGTGGCCTGCCCCTTCTTGATGACGTTGGCGTAGATGTCGTGGGCGAAGGAGGAGGACGAGGCCAGGGTCAGGCCGGCGACGACCGCGAGGATCGTGGCGAAGGCGACCGCGGAGATGGTGGCCAGCAGGATCGCGCCCCAGTTGGAGTCGACTCCGCCGAGGTGGAGCGCGAGCAGGGGTGCCGCGGTGTTGCCGGCCTTGTTGGAGGCGATGATCTCGTCCGGTTTGATCAGCGCGGCCGCGCCGAAGCCGAGGGCGAGGGTCATCAGGTAGAAGGCGCCGATCAGGCCGATCGCCCAGATCACGGACTTACGGGCGGCCTTGGCCGTCGGGACGGTGTAGAAGCGGATCAGGATGTGCGGCAGGCCTGCGGTGCCGAGGACCAGGGCGATGCCGAGCGAGATGAAGTCCAGCTTGGTGGTGCCGGTGGCGCCGTACTTCAGGCCGGGCTCGAGGAACGCGGAGCCCTTGGCGCTGTTGTCGGCGGCCTTGCCGAGCAGGTCCGAGATGTTGAAGTGGAACTTCAGCAGGACCAGGAAGGTCAGCAGCAGGGCGCCCGCGATGAGCAGCACCGCCTTGACCATCTGGACCCAGGTGGTGCCCTTCATGCCGCCGATGGTGACGTACACGATCATCAGGACGCCGACCAGGGCGACGATGCCGATCTTGCCGCCGTCGCTGGTGATGCCCAGGAGCAGCGAGACCAGGACGCCCGCGCCGGCCATCTGAGCGAGCAGGTAGAAGATCGAGACGACGATCGTGGAGGTGCCGGCGGCGGTACGGACGGGCCGCTGGCGCATCCGGTAGGCCAGCACGTCGCCCATCGTGTAGCGGCCTGAGTTGCGCAGCGGTTCGGCGACCAGGAGCAGGGCGACGAGCCAGGCGACGAGGAAGCCGATGGAGTAGAGGAAGCCGTCGTAGCCGAAGAGGGCGATGGCGCCCGCGATGCCGAGGAAGGACGCGGCGGACATGTAGTCGCCGGAGACGGCGAGGCCGTTCTGGAATCCGGTGAACTGGCGGCCGCCGGCGTAGAAGTCGGCGGCGTCCTTGGTCTGCCGGCCCGCCCAGACGGTGATGACGAGGGTCGCGGCGACGAACACCGCGAACAGGGTGATGATCAGCGTGCGGTGCTCGCTCGCCTCGCCGGCGGCCAGCAGGGTGTGCTGTGCGGGGCTCATGCTCCGCCCTCCATCCGGGACTTGATGGCCTCGGCCTTGGGGTCGAGCTTGGCCGCGGCGTGCCGCGCGTACCACCAGGCGATGAGGAACGTGGTGAGGAACTGGGCGAGGCCCAGGACGAGGGCCACGTTGACGTTGCCGGCCACCTTGGTGCCCATGAAGCCGTCCGCGTAGTTGGAGAGCAGGACGTACAGCAGGTACCAGGTGATGAAGGCGATGGTCAGGGGGAAGGCGAAGGAGCGGTGGGAGCGGCGCAGTTCACCGAACTCCGCGCTCTGCTGCACCTCGGCGAACTCCTCGGTGGAGGGAAGGTGGACTTGGGGTTTCGCAGGGGGCGGTGTCTCGGTAGCCACGGAGTCTCCTCGCGTCACGGACATGCGCTTTCTGGCCTTACAGGGACGTGGATCACACTACAGGGAGTCACTGACAGGCAACCTGGAGTGATACCGGCGGGGCCACGATCCTGATGGGCCCTCCGTCCACGGTCACGGCGCCACGCGCGGAGCGGTTCAAGTCCGCCTGGCTCTTTCGTAGATCAGTCCCGGGAGATAGCTTCGCCCTGCACCACCCGTCATGTACCTGCCCGAGCACCACCTGTGTCTCGGGCGGTTTTGTATCCGGATGATGTGGAGATCCCATGGCTCATCTGCGCTCCAGACGCCGGCTCGCGCTCGCCGTGCCGGTCGTGCTGTCGCTGACCGTCTCGCTCGGATTCCTGCCGACGGCGGCCTCGGCGGCGACCCCCGCTCCCACGGCAGCGCGGGCTGCGGACGGCCCCGGCCTCGCGTACGTGGTCAACACCCGCACGGACCGCCACACGATCGAGTCGGTGCAGCAGGCCATCACCCGCAACGGCGGGACCATCGTGGAGAGTTACGACCGGATCGGTGTGATCGTCGCCCACTCCGCGAACCCCGACTTCGGCGCGCAGATGCGTGCCGTGCGGGGAGTGCAGTCGGCGGGTGCCACGCGCACCGCTGCGCTGACCGCGGCGGGGACGACGGACGAGGGCGCCGTGCAGGTCCTGTCGAAGGCGGAGGCCGCGAAGCTCGCCGACGGCGCGGCGGCCGGCCAGGAGCCTCTCGAGGCCGACCAGTGGGATCTGCGGGCGATCGGTGCCGACAAGGCCGCGACGATCGACCCGGGCAGCAGGAACGTGACCGTCGGCGTGATCGACACCGGCGTCGACGACACCCACCCGGACATCGCCCCGAACTTCTCCGCGTCCCAGTCGGCGAACTGTGTGAGCGGCAAGGCGGACACGACGTACGGCGCCTGGCGGCCGGTGGACGCCGACCACTACCACGGCACGCATGTGGCGGGCGAGATAGCCGCGGCCCGCAACGGCATAGGCGTGGCGGGTGTGGCGCCCGGGGTGAAGGTCGCGAGCATCACCGTGGCCCAGCCGGACGCGACCTCGCTGTTCTACCCCGAAAGCGTGGTCTGCGCCTTCGTGTTCGCCGCGGACCACGGCATCGAGATCACCAACAACAGCTACTACGTTGATCCGTGGCTGTACAACTGCATGGACGACCCCGATCAACGTGCCATCGTTGACGCGGTCAACAGGGCCCAGCTGTATGCACAGCACAAGGGCACGCTCAATGTGGCCTCGGCCGGCAACTCCAACCACGACCTCGACGCGGACGCGATCGTCGACACCTCCAGCCCCGACGACTCCACCGCCACGACGCGGACGATCGACCCGCACGAGTGCTTCGACGTGCCGACCCAGCTGCCCGGTGTGGTCACCGTGAGCGCGGTGGGCGTCAAGGGCACCAAGTCGTACTACTCCAGCTACGGCCAGGGCGTCGTCGACGTGGCGGGGCCGGGCGGCGACAAGTACCAGATCCCGGACACGCCGTCGAAGAACGGCCGCATCCTGTCCACGCTGCCGAACAACCAGTACGGCTTCCTCCAGGGCACGTCGATGGCGTCCCCGCACGTGGCCGCCGTGGCCGCGCTGCTGAAGTCGGCCCACCCGCACGCCACCCCGGCCCAGCTGCAGGCCCTTCTGAAGGCCCAGGCGGACAACCCGGGCTGCCCGAGCGACCCGTACGACGGGAACGGCGACGGCGTCGTGGACGCGACCTGCGTCGGCGGCAAGCGCGTCAACGGCTTCTACGGCTTCGGAGTCGTCAACGCACTGCGCGCGGTCGAGTAGCACGCCACCACCGACGGACAGGTCCTGCCGGAGCCTCTTCGGCAGGACCTGTCTGCATTCGCATCCCCTCAGGCAATCATTGATTCAATCAATGATGCATAGTGAAGTAATGACTGCATTCAATACTGCCTGGCACGCAGTGGGCGGCGATCCCGCTCTCGCATCGCGCGCGTCGAGCGTCGTACGTCGGGGAGCGCTCGAAGCGAGGCTGCCCGTACGGGAGTTGGCGCGTGCCTGTGTGGGGGCGTCTGCGCTGGCCGCCGCCGAGCTGGGGGCGCGGCGGGCGGGGCTCGCCGAGGTGCCGGCGGTCGGGGTGGACGACGGTGCGGTCGCCGCCGCCTTCCACAGTGAGCGGCTGCTGCAGGTCGACGGGCGGACGCCGGTCTCCTTCGCGCCGCTGTCGCGGTTCTGGCGCACGGCCGACGGCTGGGTGCGCACCCACGCCAACTACCCGCACCACCGGGCCCGGTTGCTCGGCGCGCTGGGCCTGCCGGCGGACGCCTCGGCGGACGAGGTGGCCCGTCGGCTCGCCGAACGCTCCGCCCTGGAGGTGGAGGAGGCGGTGTACCGCGCCGGCGGTCTCGCCGTGGCGCTGCGCACCCCGAAGGAGTGGGCGGCGCACGAGCAGGCCGCCGAGGTGGCCGCCCGGCCCCTGGTCGAGCGTGAGCGGCTGGACTCGGCGCACGCGCGCGTGCTCCCCCCGCTCGATCGGGCCGCCGCTCCCCTGCTGCCCGCCGCCGGGCTCCGCGTCCTCGACCTGACCCGGGTGCTGGCCGGGCCGGTCGCCACCCGGACGCTGGCCCTGCTCGGCGCGGACGTGCTGCGCGTGGACGCCCCGCAGCTGCCCGAACTCGCCGACCAGCACGCCGACACGGGTTTCGGGAAACGGTCGGCGACCCTCGACCTCACCACCGACCGGGACACCTTCGAGGAGCTGCTGGCCTCGGCGGACGTCGTCGTCACCGGCTACCGGCCGGGCGCCCTGGACCGGTTCGGGCTCTCCCCCGAGGCGCTGGCCGGGCGGCGCCCGGGGCTGGTCGTGGCGCAGGTGTCGGCGTGGGGCGCGTACGGGCCCTGGGGCGGGCGGCGCGGCTTCGACAGCCTGGTGCAGGTCGCGTCCGGCATCGCGGTGACCGAGGGCTCGGCGGACCAGCCCGGCGCCCTGCCCGCGCAGGCCCTGGACCACGGCACCGGCTATCTGCTGGCGGCGGCCGTGCTGCGGGCGGTGACCGAGCAGTCGTACGACTCGGGCAGCCGGCTCGTGCGGCTGGCGCTCGCCCGGACCGCGCGCTGGCTGACGGACGAGATCCGGCCCGGCCCGGCCACGGGCGCCGCCGCCTACGAGGGACCGGACGCCTGGCTGGCCGAGACGGACAGCCCGCTCGGCCGGCTGCGGCACGCCCTGCCGCCGGTGTCCTTCGCGGGCGGCCCCGCCGACTGGGCGCGGCCTCCGGTGCCGTGGGGTTCGGACCCGGCCCGCTGGGCGTGAGCGGGCGGGCGGCCGGAAACGTACGTATGAGGGGAATGCCGTAGCCCCAGTTGTTTTCCGGGACTTGCCCGGTTCTGTGACGGCTGGCGAAGATCACGGGGTGACCTTGATACGACCGAGTGCCGACGCCGCCGACGCGAACCGACCGGCGCGCCGGTCCGGCACCGGCCGGTCCGTCGCCGTCCTGGTCCTGGTGGCCCTGGCCGCCTTGATCCCGCTGTCAGGGCCGTCGGCCGCGCTGCACGGCACCGGGGAGGCCGCCGCTCCCGGTGTCGGTGGCATCGCGCTGCTGCGGGGGGTGTTGTTCGCCGCCCTGTGCGTCCCGCTGGGCGAGCTGCTCGTGGGCCGGCTCGCCCGGCGCCTGCCCGATGCCCCGCCCGAACGACCGCGCAGCTGGGCCCCGTCGGCGACCGGCGCGGGCTTCCTGGCCGCGCTGGCCCTCGCCTCGGTGGTCTCCACCGGCAACCTGGTCCCGCACAGTCTCGGCCAGATCGACGTCGGCGGCCTGTACGACTCCCGCGACGGCAAGCTGGCGCTGCTGGAGGTCAACGCCTTCCTGCTGGCGGCGCTGTGCGCGCGCTCGCGCCGCCCGGCGGCCCAGGTGTGGCCGCTGGCCGCGGTGGTCGTCGCGGAGGCGCTGCGCGCCCACCCCACGACCGAGCACAGCCCGCTGGTCGGCTCGGGTCTGACGCTGGTGCACCTGACCTGCGCGGCGCTGTGGGCGGGCGGCCTGCCGCACGCGCTGCGGACGCTCAGGCGGTGGCACGGCCACGCGGCCGGGGCCGCGCTGCTGGGGATCTACGCGCGCGTGGCCGCCGTTCTGCTCGCGGCCCTTACCGCGACGGGCGTGTGCAGTGCGCTGCGGCGCATGCCGGCGGCCACGATCCTGGACCAGCTGACGACGACGGCGTACGGACGCACCCTGCTGGCCAAGGTGATCCTGGTCGCCGTCGTCGCCGCGCTCGCCCTGTGGGCGCGGATCCGGCTGCGCCGGGCGGCCGACCCGCTGACCGCCTACGCCCCCGCGCGGGCCGAGGTGATCGCCCTGGGCGCGGTGGTCGCGGTCTCGGGCCTGCTCACGGCGCTGCCGCCGCCGATCCGCTGGTCCTAGCGGGTGCCTAGCCGTTGGTGACGAGCACCTTGAGGGCGGTGCGCTCGTCCATCGCCTTGTAGCCGTCCGGCACGCCCTCGATGCCGACGGTCATGTCGAAGACCGGCGAGGGGTCGATCGTGCCGTCGAGGACGTCGGGCAGCAGGTCGGGGATGTAGGCGCGGACCGGCGCGACACCGCCGCGCAGCGCGATGTTCCGGTCGAACATGACGCCGAGGTCCAGGCCGGTGCCGCTGCCGTGCGGCACGCCGACGAAGCCGATCGCGCCGCCGTCGCGGGTGATGTTGACGGCCGTACGCATGGACTGTTCCGTACCGACGGCCTCGACGACGGCGTGTGCGCCCTGGCCGCGGGTCAGCTCGCGGACGGCCTCGACGGCCGCGTCCCCGCGCTCGGCGACGACGTCGGTGGCGCCGAAGCGGCGCGCGATGTCGGTACGGACCTCGTGGCGGCCGAGCGCGATGATCCGCTCGGCGCCCAGCCGCTTGGCGGCCAGCACCGCGCACAGGCCCACCGCGCCGTCGCCGACCACGGCGACCGTGGCGCCCGGGCGGGAGCCCGCGCCGAGGGCGGCGTGGTGGCCGGTGCCGAGGACGTCGGAGAGGGTCAGCAGGGCGGACAGCAGGTGGTCGTCGGAGGCCGCCTCCTTGGGCAGCTGGACGAGGGTGCCGTCGGCGAAGGGCACGCGCACGGCCTCGCCCTGGCCGCCGTCGTAGCCGACGGAGCCCCAGAAGCCGCCGTGCTCGCAGGACGTCGTCAGGCCCTCGCGGCAGTAGTCGCAGACGCCGTCGGACCACATGAAGGGGGCGACCACGAGGTCCCCGCGCCTCACCGTGCTCACCTCGGAGCCGGTCTCCTCGACGACACCGAGGAACTCGTGCCCGATGCGCTGTCCCGGCTGCCGGGCCGCCTCGCCCCGGTAGGCCCACAGGTCGCTGCCGCAGATGCAGGCGCGCAGCACCCGCACCACGGCGTCGGTGGGCAGCTGCACCATGGGTTCGGGGACGTTCTCCACGCGCATGTCGTACGGGGCGTGGATGGTGGTGGCGCGCATGGCGAGGGTCCTTCTCGTGCGGGGTGTGGTGCGATGCGCTCGGGGGGTGGTCGAGCGCACTTCACGGTACGTCGTCCCCGTCGCCGGTCGCGCGGCCAGGGTGCGGTCCGCTACACCCCCGCCGCGCCCAGCAGCGTCCCCGCCGCGTACGTCACCCCCATGGCGAGCGCCCCGCCCACCACGTTCCGCAGCACCGCGGGTCTCGGGTCGGCCGCTCCCAGCCGGGCGCTGCTCCAGCCGGTGAGGACGAGCGCGGCCAGCACGCAGACCACGGTCACCGGGAGCCGCCGGTCGGCCGGCGGGAGGACGATCGCCAGGAGCGGCAGCAGCGCGCCCACCGTGAAGGACAGGAAGCTCGCCCAGGCCGCGTGCCAGGGGTTGGTCAGCTCGTCCGGGTCGATGCCCAGCTCCACGCGCGCGTGTGCTTTCAGCGCGTCCCGCGCGGTGAGCTGCTCGGCGGCCTCCCGGGCCACCTCCCGGGACAGGCCGCGCTGCCGGAGCAGTTCGGTCAGCTCCTCCAGTTCGGCCTCGGGCTGCTCCTTCAGCTCCCGTTTCTCCACGGCCAGCGCGGCCATCTCGGAGTCGCGCTGGGTGGAGACGGAGACGTACTCCCCCGCCGCCATGGACATCGATCCGGCGAGCAGCCCGGCCAGGCCGGCGGTGAGCAGGGCGGCCCGGTCCTGGGTCGCGCCGGCCACGCCCACGACGAGTCCCGCGGTGGAGACGATGCCGTCGTTGGCGCCCAGCACGGCCGCGCGCAGCCAGTTCAGCCGGGAGCCGAGCGCGCCTCCGTGGGGCTCGTCGTGGGTCGGTTCCGTCACATGACGGAGGATCGCACCCCGGGCGGCACGGGACACGGACCGACGCTCGCGGCCGAGTCACTGGACACACACCGACGCCCGCCCCAGAGCCACCGGACACGTCCCCCGCGCCTCACCAGACCCGCACCCTCGCCCCCCGCGCGAACACCGGGCTCGTCGCGTCCGCCGGCGGCTCCTCCAGTGGCTCCGCCAGCTCGGCCACCGTCGGGCCCACCTTCGCCGCGATCGGGTCCAGGAGGTCCAGGTCGAAGCCGTAGACGCGGGCCGCGTTGCCGCCGAGCATGGCTGCCAGCTCCGCGCGCGGGACGCCCGCGTAGGCGAACCGCAGGCCCTCGCGGGTGTACGGGTAGGTGCCCTCGTCGTGGGGGTAGTCGCTGCCCCACATGATCTTGTCGACGCCGATGCGGTCGCGGAGCGGGACCTCGTGCGGGCGCATGAAGCTGGCGCCGACGAAGCAGTGGTCGCGCCACACCCGGGACGGCGCCTCGCCCATGGACTCGGCCAGACCGGCGCCGAACTTGGCCTCGGCGGTGTCGGCCTTCGAGGCGGCCGCGACCAGGCGGCCGTGGTAGTAGTCCAGCATGTCGAGGACCCCCGGGATCCAGCCGGAGCCCTGTTCGGTCAGGACCAGTTTCAGCCCGGGGTGGCGGCGGAAGGCGCCGCCGAAGACCAGGTGCCACAGGGCGCGGTGGGAGAACCAGGTCGTCTCGACCATGAAGACCGCGCGCGCGGCCGGTTCGTCGCCGAGTGGCGGGGAGGCGGAGCCCGCGTGGTGGTTGACGGGGACGCCGAGTTCCGCGCAGACGGCCCAGATCGGGTCGTACGCGCGCGAGTACAGCTCGGGCAGACCCGAGCCAGGCGGCGTCCCGGGCAGCATCAGGCCACCCTTGAGGCCTGCCGAGGCGGCCCAGCGGATCTCCTTGACCGCCTCCTCGACGTCGGCCAGGAGGATCTGGAAGACACCCGCCCGGCGCCCTGGCGCGGCCGCGCAGAAGTCCGCCAGCCAGCGGTTGTGGGCGCGCAGACCGGCCCAGCGCCGCTCGAAGTCCTCGGCGGTCGGGGGCGGGGCCATCAGGGAGCCGGACGGGAAGAACGGCGGGATGGTGTTCGGGAAGATCACCTCCGCGACGATCCCGTCCGCCTCCAGCTCCGTGAGGCGCCGCTCGGAGTTCCAGTTCCGGTCGGCCGAGTCGGCGAGCAGGTCCTCGTAGGGGTTGACGTAGGTGGCCGCCCAGATGTCGAAGTCGTCGTGGTAGCGCTTGTCCAGGTACGGCTTGTAGTCCAGCAGGTCGGCTCCCGCGTGGCAGTCGGCGGAGATCACCGTGTACCGGTCGTTCACTGCGTCACCCCCAGGGTCGGGAAGTCGTGGTCGGTCAGCCAGTGCCGGCCCACCTCGCGCGAGCGCGCCCAGGAGGCCTCCACGGCCGCCTGGTCGGCCTGCTGGCCGAGGTCGGCGGGGGTGGGGCCGATGCGCTCGGCCAGGGGCGTCAGGCGGCGTACGTCGAAGCCGAAGACCTCCGCCGCCGCCAGGCCCAGCATCCGGCGCGTCTCGCTCACCGGGATGTCGTGGAAGGTGCGCCGCAGCCACGCGCGCGTGTCGGGCCAGGTGCCCTCGGGATGCGGGAAGTCGCTGCCCCAGAGGATGTTGTCGACGCCGATCTCGTAGCGCTGGGCGAGTTCGCGGCGCTTGGTGTTCGTCGCACAGACGAAGACCTGGCGGTCGAGGTACTCGTGCGGCGGGCGTTTCAGCTCCTCGAACGGGGAGAGCTTCTTGCCGCCGTGCGCGCCGAGGTAGAGGCGGTCCATGAACCACAGCAGGTTCGGCAGCCACCAGCAGCCCGACTCCGCGACCCCGAACCGCAGTCCTGGGTGGCGTTCGAAGACACCGGACCAGAGCAGGAACCACAGCGGCCGGGCCGGCCACCAGGTCACCTCGCTGACGAAGATCCCCAGGTGGTCGCCGTACTCATGGCGCGGCGCCGATCCGGAGTGCGTCAGCACCGGCATCCCGCACTCGGCCGCCGCCGCCCACACGGGGTCGTACCGGCGGTCGTGGTACGGCTCCTTGTCGCCCCAGAGGGCGGGGATCATCAGCGCGCCGAGCCCGGACTCCCTGGCGCGGTGGATCTCGGCGACCACCGTCCGCGCGTCGGCCGTGACCGGCAACAGGGCCACGCCACAGTGCCGTTCGGGGTTCTCGGACACGAACTCCGCGAGCCAGCGGTTGTGTGCCCGCGCGCCCGCCATGCCCAGCTCCGGGTCGTGGTCACCGGACAGCCCGAGGCCCACCCCGAAGGGCGCGGCGGTCTGGCTGTCCACGGCGTCGGCGTCCGGGAAGACGACTTCCGCGGCCACGCCGTCGCCGTCCAGCTCCTTGAGGCGCTGCGCGGTGTCCCAGCCGCCGCGCAGGCCCTCCTCGTTGTCCTGGAACCACTTGGTCGCGAACGCCTCGTTGCGGATGCCGAGCCGGGTCATCTCCTCGCGGCGCCGCTCGCGGCCCGCGAGGAACTCGTCGAAGTCCCGGTGGAAACGGGACTCCAGGTAGGGCCGGTACCGCTCGGTGGGCAGCCCGGCATGGCAGTCGGAGGAGATGATCAGGTACGGGTCCTGGCTGGTCACAACAGCCTCCCGGGTCAATCGAGTACGAAGCTTTCGAGGTACGTCGGGTTCGCGCGCTCCAGCATCGAGTGCGCCCGCGCGCGGATCTGGGCGTCGCTGTGCTCGCTCTCCGGCAGCAGCCAGAAGCGGTCGGCGCGGATGCCGGCCACGACGAAGTCGGCGACCTCCTCGACGGGCGTGAAGGCGATCTCCCTGCCCGCCGCGCGCATCGCGGCCTCCCACTGGTCGAGACTGCGGTACGGCGTCCTGCGCGGCCGCTGCTTGGCGTATCGCTCGGGCCGGTTGCGGTGCGACTCCCACAGTCCCGTGCGCAGCATGTGCGGCCCCGGGAAGAGCACCGAGGCGCCCACGCGCGCGTGCTCCGCCTTCAGATGGGCGTACAGGGACTCGGTGAGCGTGACCACGGCGGCCTTGGTGACGGCGTACACGGAGGCCGTCGGCAGGGGTGCGATGCCGCCGTCACCGGAGGATGTATTGACCACATGACCGGGTTGACCCGACTTGATCATCCTGGGCAGGAAAGCCTGTACACCGTGGAAGACGCCCCACACATTGACCGCGAAGGCCCACTGCCAGTCGTTCGGCTCGTGTTCCCACATGCGCCCCTCGGCGCCCGAGCCGACCCCCGCGTTGTTGCACAGGACGTGCACGGCGCCGTAGGCCTCGTACGCCGACTCGGCCAGCTCCAGGACCTGTTCGCGTACGCCGACGTCGACCACGCGCGCGTGCACGTCGGCACCCCCCGCGCGCAGGTCGGCGGCGGCCTTGTCCAGCGCGGTCTCCTCGACGTCGGCGAGGACGACCTTCAGGCCCTCGGCCGCGAACCGCCGCGCCATCGCCAGCCCGATCCCGCTCGCCGCTCCGGTGACGACGGCGACCTGTCCCGCTCGCAGGTCCATCACCGGCTCCCCTCGGGCGGCCCGTCATGGATCTGCAGCGGGTCGTCGTAGCGCTGGTGGACGTACGGCAACAGGGCCTGCGCGTCGACGCGTTCCACCACCCGGCCGCGCTGGTCGCTGGTCTTCTCGCCGATGGTGATCTCCCGCAGGCGCAGCACCGGGAGATCGGCGACGGGGTCGTACGGGGACTCGCGGAGCACGACGTCCCCGGTGATCCGCTCCAGCCGGCGGACCTTCTCGTGCCGTACGCAGTGCACCAGCACGGGGTCCGCGTCGAAGCCCGAACCGTCCACGGCCGGGAGGAACTTGAAGTAGAAGTCGGTCTTCCGTGAGGGCTCCGGGAGGGACAGCTCGCCGCTCACCGCGCCGCGCACCTCGACGAAGGCGATGCCGTGCCGGGCCAGCGACGCCCGGACGGCCAGGCCCTCGCGCTCGACGGTCACCTCGCCGAGCTTCTTGGGCTCCCCGAAGACCTCACGGCCGCCGGTGAGGGCGCGCTCGTGGGTCATCGGCATCACCAGCGGGTACCAGCCCTCGACCTCGCCGTGCGCGGCGGCGACCGCGAAGGAGCCCGCGCCGAGCGGGTATCCGGGCAGGTCGACCTTGCTGATGTTCACCCGGACGAGCGGGCTGCCCGTGGGTTTCAGGGGTGGTGGCAGCACCGCCGCGACCGCGTCCGGGTCGGTCTCCCAGACGGCCACCACACCGGTGGACCAGATGTCGGGGAGCCGCGCGCTCGCGGTGCGCGTGGCGGCGATCTCCCGCTCGGTCCGTGCTCCGTACCGTACGCGTGCCATACGCCGTACCGCCCTTCTTCTGACGGGCCGTCATCTGTAACACAGTTACAGCAGACCGGACGCGGGGTAAATACGCGTGCACGGGCCGAAGTTGGGAGGATCATGGCGAGAGGGGCGCTCAGCCGGGAGGAGGTCCTGGAGGCGGCCGCCGAGCTGGTGCGGCAGCACGGCCCGGACGCCCTGACCATGCGCAAGCTCGCGGCGGAGCTGGGCACCGCCGTCACCTCGATCTACTGGCACGTCGGGGGCCGCGAGGCCCTGCTGGACGCCCTGGTGGAGCGGACCGTGGCCGGTCTCGGTGAGATCCGTCCCGCGGGGCGTACGCCCGAACAGCGGGTCGTCTCCGTGGCGCGCGCCCTGCGCCGGCAGCTGCGCGACCATCCGCACCTGGTGGCCCTGGTGCACGAGCGCGGGCTGACCGAGCGGATGTTCCTGCCCGCCCAGCAGGCCCTGGTGCGCGAGGCGCACGCGGCGGGGCTGCGCGGTGCCCGGGCCGCCGAGTTCGTGCGGGCGGTGCAGTTCCAGGTCGTCGGTCATGTGCTGGTCGAGCGCAACCGCGAGCGTGCCCCGGTGCAGCGGCCCGGCGAGGAGGAGCTGTGGCGCGCCGAGGCCGCCGGTGACGACCCCGCCCTGGCCCGCGCGCTGGCCCGCCCCGTGGACGCGGAGCGGCTGTTCGTCACCGCCGTACGGGCGTTGGTGGGGGCGCTGCTCGCACCGCGCGGAAAATGACTCCGCAAGCGTGCTTCCTTCTCTCCCTTTCCTGGCCACCCACGCCACACCGAGGCAACGCCCGGCCACCCACGCCACACGGGGGCAACGGCCGACGGCGCGCCGCGCCGGGTGGCTGCCGGCCGTCTGCCTCGAACTGTCCCGCGGGTCGGCCGCATTGTGGTCGCCGCACGTACGTGCGTGCGGTGGCCGAGTGGGAGGGCGAGCGTGGCGGCCGGGTTCGGCCCCTGCGGGACAGCGCTGTCGGTCGTGGCCCGTATCCTCAATGACCATGCTCGAAGACCGTGCGACCGCAGTGTCCTCCCCCACTCAGTGGCCGACCGCGTATCCGAAGGGATACGCGGTCGTTGACGTGGAGACCACCGGCCTGGCCCGGGACGACCGGATCATCTCCGCCGCCGTCTACCGGCTGGACGAGCGCGGCGAGGTCGAGGACCACTGGTACACCCTGGTCAACCCGGAGCGCGATCCGGGCCCCGTGTGGATACATGGTCTGACGAGCGAGGTGCTCGAAGGGGCGCCGCTGTTCGCGGACGTCGCTGAGGAGTTCGCGGCCCGCCTCGACGGCCGGGTGCTGGTCGCGCACAACGCGGTCTTCGACTGGCAGATGATCGCGCGCGAGTACGCGCGCGCGGAGCGCGAGGCGCCGGTGCGGCAGCGGCTGTGCACCATCGCGCTGTCCAAGGAGCTGGGGCTGCCGCTGCCCAACTTCAAGCTGGAGTCGCTGGCGGCGCACTTCGGGGTCGTACAGCAGCGGGCGCACCACGCGCTGGACGACGCGCGCGTGCTCGCGGAGGCGTTCCGGCCCAGTCTGCGGGCGGCCGCGGCGGGCGATGTACGGCTGCCGCTGCTGGAGTGCCGGCCGCTGACGGAGTGGTCGGACGCGCCCCGGATCGGCCGGCAGGCGAGCGGGGGGTACGGCAACTACCGGCCGTCCAGTTGGCGCCCGTCCCGGAAGCGGCCCGCCTGCCCCTATCCCAACCCGGGCCGGTACGAAGACGGCAAACGTCTCAAACAGGGCATGCGGGTGGCGTTCTCCGGGGACACCTCCACCGAACGGGAGCTGCTGGAGGACCGGGCAACCGAGGCCGGGCTGCACGTGGCGACGAGCCTGTCCCGGCTCACCAGCCTGCTGGTCACGAACGACCCCGACTCGGGCACCTCGAAGGTGGTCAAGGCACGGCAGTTCGGCACGCCGGTCGTCGACGAGGCCGCGTTCGGGCAGCTGCTGAGGGATGTCGAGCCCGCCGACGAGTGAGCGGACAAAGGACTCGCAGCGAGCGGACACGGCACCCGTACGGATGGGTGATTCGCCGCGACTCGCCCGCCGCCCGGCACCCCGCGACGAGGGCGACGGCTCACCCTGTGGCGCATGGCGAATTGCGAAGTTTGCGGCAATGACTACGGGATGACCTTCGAGGTCCACGCACAGGGTGCTGTGCACGTGTTCGACTGCTTCTCCTGTGCGATCCACCGCATGGCCCCGATCTGCGAGCACTGCAAGGTCTCGATCATCGGCCAGGGCGTGGAGGCCGACGGCAGCTGGTTCTGCGGCGCCCACTGCGCCCGCGCCGAGGGGAAGGTGGGGATCGTCGACCGCGTGTGACCCGGCACCCGCCCGATCGCACCCCACGACCGAGTTGTACCGTCGTGGGGTGCACCGCTACCGCTTCCTGCTGACCCGCCAGTGGGTGATCCTCACCCTCGTCGCGATCGCGCTGATCCCGACGATGATCAGGCTCGGCTTCTGGCAGCAGCACCGGTACGAGGAGCGCACCGCCCGGAACAACCTGGTCTCCCAGGCGCTGCACGCCAAGCCGGTCCCCGTGGAGCGGCTCACCTCCCCCGGGCACACCGTGACCCGCACCCAGAAGTACCGCATGGTCACCGCGACCGGCACCTTCGACCCCTCCCGGGAGGTCGTGGTGCGGCGCCGTACCAACTCCGACGACGAGGTCGGCTTCCACGTCCTGACCCCGTTCGTCCTGACGGACGGCAAGGTGCTGCTGGTCAACCGGGGCTGGATCCCCGCGAACGGCGTACAGACCGCCTTCCCCAAGATCCCCGCCCCGCCCGCCGGCCGGACCACCATCACCGCACGGCTGAAGGCCGACGAGACCACCGCGGCGAGCGGTATCAAGAACGTCAAGGGTCTGCCGGACCGGCAGATCATGCTGATCAACAGCGCGGAGGAGGCGCGACGGCTCGGTGCGAAGGTGCTCGGCGGCTACGTCGAGCAGACGGCGCCCGAGCCCAAGGACGGCTCCCCGGAGCAGATCTCCGACCCGGGCAGCGAGGACGCCCCGCTGAACTACGCGTACATGATCCAGTGGTGGCTGTTCGCCGCAAGTGTCCCGGTGGGCTGGTGGTTCCTGGTCCGGCGCGAGATCCGCGACCGCGAGGAGGCCGCCGCCGAGGAGCAGCCCGAGGCGACGGAACCCGCCACCGTGTGATCCCCGGCCCCCGGGGGACCCTCGGTCCCCCTGGGGAGCCGTCACTCCCCCGGCGCACCGCCGGATTGGCCCCCAGGCCCTTCGGGAACCCGCATCCCGTGAACGCGCGCATCGAGGACTACGCCCTCATCGGCGACGAGCAGACAGCGGCGCTGGTCGGCAGGGACGGCTCGATCGACTGGCTGTGCCTGCCGCGCTTCGACTCCGCCGCCTGTTTCGCCCGGCTCCTGGGCAACGAGGACAACGGCCACTGGCGGATCGCACCGAAGGGCGCGGACACCTGCACCCGCCGCGCCTACCGGACCGGCACCCTCGTCCTCGACACCGAGTGGGACACCCCCGAGGGGACGGTGCGCGTCACCGACCTGATGCCGCAGCGCGACCGCGCCCCCGACGTCGTACGCATCGTGGAGGGCGTCAACGGGCGCGTCACCGTGCACAGCACGCTCCGCCTGCGCTTCGACTACGGGTCCATCGTCCCGTGGATGCGCCGCTGCGACAGCCATCGGGTGGCCGTGGCCGGACCGGACTCGGTGTGGCTGCGCACCGAGCCCCATGTGCACATCTGGGGCGAGGACTTCAGCACCCACGCGGAGTTCACCCTCGCCGAGGGCGAGCGGGTCGCGTTCGTGCTCACCTGGCACCCCTCGCACGAGCCGCGCCCCCCGCTCGTCGACCCCTATCAGGCACTGAGCGCCAGTGTCCGGGACTGGCGCCGCTGGACGTCCCGCTGCCGCTACGAGGGGCCGTACCGGGACGCCGTCGTACGGTCCCTGATCACGCTCAAGGCCCTCACCTACATCCCGACGGGCGGGATCGTCGCCGCGGCCACCACCTCGCTGCCCGAGGAGATGGGCGGGGTGCGCAACTGGGACTACCGCTTCTGCTGGCTGCGCGACTCCACCCTCACCCTCGGCGCCCTGCTGTCGGCGGGCTACCACAAGGAGGCCGAGGCCTGGCGCGACTGGCTGGTCCGCGCGGTCGCGGGGGACCCGGCCGACCTGCAGATCATGTACGGCGTGGCGGGTGAGCGACGGCTGCCGGAGTTCGAGCTGCCCTGGCTGTCCGGCTTCGCCGACTCCGCGCCCGTACGCGTCGGCAACGGCGCGGTCGACCAGCTCCAGCTGGACGTGTACGGCGAGGTCATGGACTCACTGGCGCTGGCCCGCAGCGCGGGCCTGCCCAGCAAGCCGCACATGTGGTCGATCCAGTGCGCGCTGATGACGTTCCTGCAGTCGGTGTGGCGGCAGCCCGACGAGGGCCTGTGGGAGGTGCGTGGCGGCCGACGGCAGTTCGTGCACTCGAAGGTGATGGTGTGGGTGGCCGCCGACCGCGCCGTACGGATGCTGGAGCAGAACCCGGAGCTGAAGGGCGACCTGGCGGGCTGGCGGGCGATGCGCGACGAGGTGCACCGGGAGGTGTGCGAGCAGGGCTTCGACGCCCGGCGCAACACCTTCACCCAGTACTACGGCTCGCGCGAGCTGGACGCCGCGGTGCTGCTGATCCCCCGCGTCGGCTTCCTGCCGCCCGACGACCCGCGCGTGATCGGCACGGTCGAGGCGGTCCGCGACGACCTCGGCCACGGCGGCTTCGTACGGCGTTACGACACCGACGCCATCGGTGTCGACGGGATGCCGGGCGGTGAGGGTGCCTTCCTCGCCTGCTCGTTCTGGCTGGCGGACGCCCTGCATCTGATCGGCCGCACCGACGAGGCCCGGGAGCTGTTCGAGCAGCTGGTGGGCCTCACCAACGACGTGGGGCTGCTGTCCGAGGAGTACGACCCGGGACTCGGCTGCCAGGCGGGCAACTTCCCGCAGGCATTCAGTCACATCGCGCTGGTGAACACCGCGCTCACGCTGTTCGGGGACCAGGGGGCAGGATAGGGGCCATGGATCTTGGACTGAAGGACCGGGTGTACATCGTCACCGGCGCCACGCGCGGGCTCGGCAACGCCGCCGCGCGGGAGCTGCTCGCCGACGGGGCGAAGGTGGTCATCACCGGCCGCGACGAGAAGCGGGTGGCCGACGCGGCCGCCGAACTGGGCGAGAACGCGGTCGGCGTGGCCGTCGACAACTCCGACGCGGGGGCCCCCGAGCGGCTGATCGCGGCCGCCCGGGAGCACTTCGGCGGCTTCCACGGCGTCCTCGTGAGCGTCGGCGGGCCGCCGCCCGGGTTCGTCGCCGACAACACGGACGAGCAGTGGCGGGACGCGTTCGAGTCGGTGTTCCTCGGCGCGGTCCGGTTGGCCCGCGCGGCGGCGGCCGAGCTGGAGCCGGGCGGGGTCATCGGGTTCGTGCTGTCCGGGTCGGTGTACGAGCCGATTCCGGCGCTGACGATCTCCAACGGGTTGCGGCCCGGGCTCGCGGGGTTCGCCAAGTCGATCGCCGACGAGCTGGGGCCGCGCGGGATCCGGGTCGTGGGGCTGCTGCCGGGGCGCATCGCGACGGATCGCATGAAGCAGCTGGACGGGTTGTCCGCGGATCCTGAGGCCACTCGGGCGGCCAATGAGTCACGGATTCCGATGCGTCGGTATGGGACGCCTGATGAGTTCGGGCGGGTTGCGGCGTTCTTGCTGTCTCCGGCCGCGTCCTATGTGACGGGGGTCATGGTGCCTGTGGACGGGGGGACACGGCACGGGTTCTGAGGGGTCGGATTTTCGGCGTCAAGTCACCCTTTCCGCACGGTGTTTGACTGCCCCCAGTCGTACCTCCGCCGGAAGTGACGCCAAGCCCGCCGACTCTCGTGCGTGCGTCAGAGACTGGTCGGTGAAGTCCCTCAGTGCCGCCCCGGGGTCCACATCCGGCTCCAGTCGCAGCCACGCACGCACCGCAGGCGTCGTACGGCGGCCCGTCAGCAGGGTCTCGGTGTGGGACACCCCCTGTTGGAGGGCCGCTTCCGCCGCCAGGGCTGTCTCCAGGGCCTTGCCGCGCAGCAGGGCGCCCTCTCCGTCGCCGGTGTCGACCAGGACCTCGGTCAGGCGGCGTCGGCGCAGGATCGCGGTGAGCCACCACAGGGCGAGCAGCACGAGAAGGGCCAGGGCGGCGATGACCGTCGGCCACCACCAGCGGGCGTCCCGCCAGCGGGTGCGCTCGGCGGTGCTGAGCAGGACGTCGTGCGGGCCGGTGTGCAGCCACCAGTGCGGCGGCGGTGCGCCCAGGCCCACGGCCAGCACCGCGCCGCCCACGGCGAGCAGCAGCAGGCCCACGAGTCCGAGCAGGACGCGGTTGACGGTACCCCTGTGCATACCGTCACCCCTTCCGTCCGGGGCGGCGGACGTGCACCGACAGCGCGGGCGGCCGGGACAGTCCGAGTCCCCGTACCGCTTCGGTGAGCACGGCGTCCAGGTCGGCCTGTACGTCGTCCAGGCCGCGGAAGTGCGAGACCGCGCGGACGTCGGCCCTCCTCCGCCGCATCCGCACCCGTACCGCGCGCACGCCCGAGACCTCCATGGCCCGGTCGCGCAGCACCTGAGCGGCCGCCTCGCGCCGGAGTCCGGCGCGGACGTCGGGATGCGGGCGCCGCATGGGCAGCAGGTCCCGCAGGCCGGGCGTGACGGCGAGCACGATCAGCCACAGGCCGAGGGCGGCGGCGACCCCCGCCCCGGCCAGCACCCAGGTGTCGTCCAGGGGCCGCTCGGCGAGCTGCCGGGCGAGGGAGCGACGCCAGTGCATCGCCGGACGGTGGGCGCGTACGGCGGCGATGTCGTACAGGAAGACGGCCGCGCCGGCCAGGAGGCACAGGGCGACGACGGCCGCCGGGACGCGGCGCGCCGACCAGAAGCGGCCGCTGCCTTCGGGGAGCAGGGCCGGTGGGGTGTCGGGGGTCTTGTCGATGTCGAGGACGGGCAGTCGCTGGGTGGGGCTCTCGGGTGGCCGGGGCTCGCTCATGGCGTCCTCCCGTGGGGTGCGCCGGGTGCCGGTGTCCGGTGCAGCCGCTCGACCTGGACGGCGACCTCCGACACCTCCATGCTCACCAACGCGCCTACCCGCTCCACGACTTGCCGACGCACGGCGGCACAGCGGGCGCCGATGTCGCAGGGGTAGCCGAGTTCGAGCACGACGCGGACGCGGGCTGTGTCGATGGGGGTCCCCCCGCTCGAGCGAAGCCGAGAGTGGGGGAGTACGACGACGGTGGCGTGCGGGGGCGCGGCGCCCGCGGGCAGCGGGGCGAGCGCCTCGCGTGCGGCCTGGGCGGCGATCTTCGCGACGACCCGGTCGGCGATCCGGGTGGCGCCCCGCTCGCCGGGCGGCACGAGGTCCAGCGGCCCGCGTGCCGTACCGGTCTCCGCGCTCACGGCGGTCACCGGCCGCGGTCGCGCCGGTCGCCGCGGGTGCGGAAGAAGTCACCGGGCTCCAGGTCACCCTCCAGGAACCGGCCGGCGATGAACCCGACGGCGCCCAGCGCCGCCACCAGCAGGAAGGCTCCGAACCCGCCGAAGTACCCGGCGAACCCCAGCGCCATTCCGGCGATCATGCCGACCACGGCCATGCTCATGCAGCACTCCTCAGCTCGTCAGGTGTGCGGGGGCCCGGCGCGTCACTGGATCCGGGGCGCCTCGGGCTCCTCTTCCTCTTCTTCGGGGAGCTTGACGTCGCTCACCGCGATGTTGACCTCGACGACCTCGAGTCCGGTCATGCGTTCCACGGCGGCGATCACGTTCTCCCGTACCGCGCGGGCGACGTCGGTGATGGAGACGCCGTAGTCCACGACGATCTCCAGGTCGAGTGCCGTCTGCACCTCGCCGACCTCGGCCTTCACACCCCGGGTCACCGACTTGGCGCCGCCCGGCACCCGGTCGCGCACAGCCCCGAAGGTGCGGGCCAGGCCGCTGCCCATGGCATGGACGCCGACCACGTCCCGGGCGGCCAGTCCGGCGATCTTCTCCACGACGCCGTCGGCGATGGTGGTGCGCCCCCGGGTCGCCGGGTCCCCGCCGCCGCGTCTGGTGGCCTTACGGGTCGACACCTGCGGTTCGTTGTCACCGTCCGGGGTCGTCGTCATCTCGGTCATCGCCGTACGTCCCTTTCGGTTGCCGGCCCTTTCGGTTGTCGTACTGCGACCACCGTAAGCAAGGATGCTCCGTTGCGCGCCGGGATGCGGCAGGCTGGAGGAATGACGGCGGACCAATGGACGCAGGCAGTCAGGCATCAGCTGGGGCTGGGCAGGCTGCTGCCGCTCGGCGGCCCGGGTGACGGGGCGTGGGTCGCGGAGGGGGCGGCCGTGGCGGTGCTGGCGCGCGCTGCGGCGACCGAGGTACCGCAGGTGCGCCTCGGCACGCTGCGGATCACGCTCGCCGATCCGGAGGACGTCCACGAACCCGTCGTACCGCCTCCGCCGAGCGCTCTGCCCCCGGGCCCACTCCGGGTGACGGCGGACTTCGCGGCCACGGCCACGGATCCCCTGCCGACGACGGCGTCCCGCCTGCGGCTGGCCCTGGCGACGGCCGCGACGGACCGCCTGGGCCTCACGGTGGCGGAGGTCGACCTCCGGGTGACGGACCTGCTGGCGGCAGAGGCGGCGGACGGCCAGGCGACGGCGGTACGGGCACCGCAGCCACCGCCCGCCCGCGAGACCACCGACCCCGACGAGTCCCTCGCGGCCACAGCCGCGCTCTCCGTCCCCGGCGTGACCCATCTGACCGGCTCGCTGGGCGGCTTGGGCCGTGCGGTGCACATCGAGCAACGCACGACCGACACCTCACTGCCCCACCGCCACGTCCGGGTGGAGGCGGCGGTGGGGAGGGACTACCGGGCCGTGGACGTGACCAGGCAGGTACGCACGGCGGTACGGACCGCACTGAAGGACCACCCGACGGTGGCGGTCCTGGTTACAGCGGTCGACTGACTCCGCTGCCCCGCTGTGCCCGGCGCAGAGCTCATTCGCCGACGCCGGCCAGGTCCCGCAGCCGCCGACCCTGCGCAGCCCGCTCAGCCGCACGCTGCTCGTCGTACGTACGATCCACCGCACCCCGCAGCAACGCCTTGGTCTCCACCACGGCATCCCGCGGTGCGGCCACCATCGCCGCGGCCAAGTCCGCAACGGCACCGTCCAGTTCACCGACGGGCACCGCGAGGTTGGCCAGCCCCGACTGCACCGCTTCCGCCGCCCCGACGAACCGCCCGGTCACGCAGATCTCGAGCGCGCGGGCGTACCCGACGAGGCCGACCAGCGGATGCGTGCCGGTCAGGTCGGGAACGATGCCGAGGGCGGTCTCGCGCATGGCGAACTGCACGTCGTCCGCGACGACCCGCAGATCGCACGCGAGCGCGAGCTGGAACCCGGCACCGATGGCGTGCCCCTGGACGGCGGCGATGGACACGATGTCGTTCCGCCGCCACCAGGTGAACGCCTCCTGGAACTCGGCGATGGTCGCGTCGAGCCCGGCGTCGTCACGGCGCGCGATATCGGTGAAGGTCGGCTCGCCCGGGATCCCCTCCGGGGTGAACATCTGTCGGTCCAGCCCGGCGGAGAAGGACTTGCCCTCGCCGCGCAGCACGACGACGCGGACAGAGCCCGGCAGCAGCCGACCGGCCTCGGTGAGCGCCCGCCACAGGGCGGGGCTCTGCGCGTTGCGCTTGGCCGGGTTGGTCAGCGTCACCGTGGCGAGCGTGTCGTCGACGGTGAGCCGTACGCCGTCCTTGTCGAGTACAGGAGCGAGGTCCTGGTCGGGCGAAGCCATGGGGCGCCTCCGATGAGTGCGGTCATCACGCATTGCCGTACGGCATGCTAAGTGACTGCACAGTAACCACCCGGCCGATCGATCAACCGACCGGGTGGCCACCATCGAAGGCCGATGGGCCGCCCGGAGTCAGGACGATGCGGCCTTCTTGCCCCGCGTCGCTCCGCCACGCCCACGGAGCGTGACGCCCGACTCACTGAGCATCCGGTGTACGAAGCCATACGAGCGGCCGGTCTCCTCGGCCAGCGCCCGGATGCTCGCACCGGAGTCGTACTTCTTCTTCAGGTCTGCCGCGAGCTTGTCGCGCGCGGCGCCGGTCACCCGGCTGCCCTTCTTCAGAGTCTCGGCCACCCGTGCCTCCTCATGGGAAGTGCGCTCTGGTCTCCTCATGATCACCCCTCCAGGGCGTGATGGCCACCCATTCGGCAAGGTCCGTGAGACATCGTTGTGACGACAGGAGCACATCCCCACATGCGGAATCTCCGATTCCACGGTGGAGCGTCCACGGGGCCGAACGGGTGGATTCGCGAAGTACCAGGTCAGGGACGCGAAGCGGCCGATCCCTTGGTGGCCAAGGGATCGGCCGCGAAATCGATGTACGACACACCTCGATACGAGGAGATCTCACACAGATGATGGATCACGGATCGGCCGAATGATCCATACACAGTGGATCAGTCTTTCGATCAAGCCAGGGCGACGAGATCCGCGTAGTCGGAGCCCCACAGGTCCTCGACGCCGTCCGGCAGCAGGATGATCCGCTCCGGCTGGAGCGCCTCGACGGCGCCCTCGTCGTGGGTGACGAGGACGACCGCGCCCTTGTAGGTGCGCAGGGCGCCGAGGATCTCCTCGCGGCTCGCGGGGTCGAGGTTGTTGGTCGGCTCGTCCAGGAGCAGGACGTTCGCGGAGGAGACGACCAGGGTGGCGAGGGCGAGACGGGTCTTCTCGCCGCCGGAGAGGACACCGGCGGGCTTGTCGACGTCGTCGCCGGAGAACAGGAACGAGCCCAGCACCTTGCGGACCTCCACGAGGTCCATGTCGGGGGCGGCCGAGCGCATGTTCTCCAGGACCGTGCGGTCGGGGTCCAGGGTCTCGTGCTCCTGGGCGTAGTAGCCGAGCTTGAGGCCGTGGCCGGGGCGGACCTCGCCGGTGTCGGGCTGCTCCACCCCGCCGAGCAGACGCAGCAGGGTGGTCTTGCCGGCGCCGTTGAGGCCGAGGATGACGACGCGGGAGCCCTTGTCGATGGCCAGGTCGACGTCGGTGAAGATCTCCAGGGAGCCGTACGACTTCGACAGGCCCTCGGCCATCAGCGGGGTCTTGCCGCAGGGCGCGGGCTCCGGGAAGCGGAGCTTGGCGACCTTGTCGGACATCCGGACCTCTTCGAGGCCGGACAGCAGCTTCTCGGCGCGGCGGGCCATGTTCTGCGCCGCGACCGTCTTGGTGGCCTTGGCGCGCATCTTGTCGGCCTGGGCGTTGAGCGCCGCGGCCTTCTTCTCGGCGTTCTGCCGCTCACGCCTGCGGCGCTTCTCGTCGGCCTCGCGCTGCTGCTGGTAGAGCTTCCAGCCCATGTTGTAGACGTCGATCGTCGAACGGTTCGCGTCCAGGTAGAAGACCTTGTTGACGACCGTCTCGACCAGGTCGACGTCGTGGGAGATCACGATGAAGCCGCCGCGGTAGGTCTTCAGGTAGTCGCGCAGCCAGATGATCGAGTCGGCGTCGAGGTGGTTGGTGGGCTCGTCGAGCAGCAGCGTGTCGGCGTCGGAGAAGAGGATCCGGGCCAGCTCGACACGGCGGCGCTGACCGCCGGAGAGCGTGTGCAGGGGCTGGCCGAGCACGCGGTCGGGCAGGTTGAGCGCGGCGGCGATGGTGGCGGCCTCGGCCTCGGCGGCGTACCCGCCCTTGGTGAGGAACTCCGTCTCCTGGCGCTCGTACTGCTTGAGGGCCTTCTCGCGGGTGCCGCCCTTGCCGTTGGCGATGCGCTCCTCGTTCTCGCGCATCTTGCGGATCAGTACGTCGAGGCCGCGGGCGGACAGGACACGGTCGCGGGCGAGGACGTCGAGGTCGCCGGTGCGGGGGTCCTGCGGGAGGTAGCCGACCTCGCCGGAGCGGGCGACGTTGCCGGCGGCCGGGATGCCCTCGCCGGCGAGGACCTTGGTGAGTGTGGTCTTGCCTGCGCCGTTGCGGCCGACGAGGCCGATGCGGTCGCCCTTGGCGACACGGAAGGTGGCGTTCTCGATGAGGATGCGCGCACCGGCGCGCAGCTCGATACCGGAGGCGGAGATCACGGACAGACTCCAGGGCGTACGGGGTTGACGGGTGGGCGGCTGAGGACGTTCCCGCCGTCTAATGCGCGAGGAGAATGGCCATGGGCCAAGTCTAACGGGGCCGTGCAAGCGGTTTTTCTACGTCCGTACGTTCGGGTCGCTGTCCGAAGGGGCGTTGAGCAGGGGAACACGCCGTCCGCTGTGATACGCCCCACGTCGTCCACGGCGGCGAGGTACCGGACCGGAGGCCCGGCCCGGTACGACGCCTGCCGCTGAGGCGTTGTCAGTGGTGGCTGCGAGACTCGATGCGAGGACCCGACCGACGCACGAAGGAGTGATCGGCATGGCAGGCACGGGCGGACGGCCGAGCATCTGTCCGACGCTGCTGTACGCGGACGCGAAGGCGGCGATCAGGCAGCTCACGGAGGCCTTCGGCTTCACCGAGCTGTCGGTGTACGAGACGGCGGACGGCTCGGTGATGCACGCCGAGCTGGTCCAGGGCAACGGCGCGGTGATGGTCGGCTCCAAGGGCCGCGGCGGCCTCTTCGACACGGCCATGAAGGACGCCGGGCCCGCGGGGGTGTACGTCGTCGTGGACGACGTCGACGCCCACCACCAGCGGGCCGTGGAGCACGGCGTGGAGATCCTGATGCCCCCGACGGACCAGGACTACGGCTCGCGGGACTACATGGCCCGGGACGCCGAGGGCAACATCTGGAGCTTCGGGACGTACTCCCCCGAGACAGGCGGCTGAGCGAGCCGGTCCCGCTCTCCGCTCGGCTATCCGCCGGTGTGCACCTGGAAGGCGGCCCGGCGCACGGCCTTGGCCAGGGCCGGGTCGGGGTGGGCGGCGGCGAGCGCGACCAGGACCTGCACGGTGCGCGGGTGGCCGACGGCGCGGACCTCGTCGAGCAGCGCGGGGACGGTGGGCTGCAGGGCGGCCTCCAGGTGCCGTACCAGCATCTCCGTCTCGCCGTGGTCGGCGACGGCGGCGGCGGTGTCGACCCACAGCCAGGTGGCCTCCTCACGGGTGAGGACCTCGTGGGCGTCCTCCGGGTCGATGCCGTCGTGCTCGGCGAGCCACAGCAGGGCGTACGGCCTGAGGGCGGGGTCGTCCAGCACGGCGCGTACGTCGGGCTCGGCGGGGGCGCCGACGACGCGCAGCGCCTCGAAGGCGAGGCCGCGCAGCAGGGCGTCCTCGCCCCGGGCGGCGATGAGCAGTTCGGTGACGGCGCTGCCGACGGGGCGGGCGGCGAGCCAGGCTCGGTACTCGGCGCGGGCCGCGTTGGGGCGGAGCTGGGCGCAGCCGCGGAGCATGTCCTCGGCGGCCTGCTCGATGTTGCCTGCGGGGCTCTGCGCGGCCACGCAGATCTGCTCCAGCTTGACCCAGACCGCCCAGCTGCCCAGCGGGGTGAGCGTGGCCTGGGCGTCGCCGTAGGTCAGGGCGCCGACGGAGGCGAGGGCCTGGAGGGCCCAGTCGAGGAGGGGGGCGAGCGGGGTGTCCTCGACCGGTGCGGGTTCCGCCGGGCCGGGGGTGCCGGCCGGCTCCGCGGAGCCGGGTCCGTAGGGGATCTCGCAGCGCTCGGTGCGCAGTTCGGTGACCCGCTGCTGGAGCAGGTCGAGGAGCTGCTCGACCGGGACGGGACCGGCGGACAGCTGGAGGAAGGAGAGCACCTGAGGCATGGCCGAGACGACCTCGGCGACGGCGGCCGGCTCGTGGTCCGCGGGTTCCGGGCTGGCGAGCGACCAGGCGTCGAAGAGGGCGACCCAGCCGCGCAGCACGGCGCTGTCGTCGCGGTCCCAGGCGCGCAGGCGCCAGCCGGGGCGCGCGCTGTCCCCGTGCACCTCGACAAGTCCGGAGAGGCGGGCGGTGTCCCAGTCCGCGCGGATCTGAGCGACGCTCAGGACGAGGTCGTCGGCGGCGCGTTCGGCGGTCGCTTCGGAGAGGGTGGCCTTGCCGTCGGCGGTGGCACCGTCGCGGCCGGGGCCGAGGG
Source organism: Streptomyces sp. Ag109_G2-15 (assembly GCF_900215565.1). Taxonomy (NCBI): domain Bacteria; kingdom Bacillati; phylum Actinomycetota; class Actinomycetes; order Kitasatosporales; family Streptomycetaceae; genus Streptomyces; species Streptomyces sp. Ag109_G2-15. The sequence goes on along the minus strand of NZ_OCNI01000001.1, from coordinate 5,577,526 downwards.
CGGCGTCGGCCCAGCGGGCGACGCGGACCGCGCCGGCCAGTCCGGTGCGCGCCATTCTGGCCAGTTCAGCGGGGGCTGGGGTGCCCTCCGGCGGCCGGGGTGCGGGGCGGCGTGGGCGCCGCTGGTTCACAGCTCTGGGGGCGGCGGCCAGGGGTCGCGGACGGACGAGTCGAAGCCTGGAGTCGCGCGGGATACGGGACGTCACGGGTGCAGTCTTCCGGTTGACGGTCCGAAAACCCAAACGGAATGTCACGGGGGGCGACGGGGCTGGCCAACGCACTGGGGCCGGTGGCGGGTGAGGAGACGTGATCAGGCCAGTCGTTCGGCCTTAAACGGAACGGCTGGAACCGGGGCTTCCGACTCGTACCGCAGGAATCGGCGGGCCTCACATCAGCGGGGTCAGGAACCGGCGCAGGCGTTCCTCGTACTCCGGCGGGTCGGCGTTCCACATCGCCGCGTGCGGAGCCTGCGGCACGGTGTGCAGGGCGACGCGGTCGGGGCGGCGGGCGGCCAGGCGCCGGGAGTACTCCCACGGGGCGACCGTGTCGTCCGGGCCGTGGATGATCAGGGTGGGCACGTCGAGCAGCTCGGGGTCGGTGGTCTCCGCGGCCCGGTCGGCTTCGAGACCGGCCCGGCCCTGCGCGGCCCGCACGGCGAGCGGCAGCAGGGGTTCGGGGGTGTGGCGGGCCTGGGCGAGGGCACGCAGGGTGGCCTGCCAGCTGAGGACGGGCGAGTCGAGGATCAGCCCGGCGATGCGCTCGCGCACGACGGAGTGCTCGGCGGCGCGCAGGGCCATGGTGGCGCCGGTGGACCAGCCGAGGAGGATGACCCGGCGGGCGCCGTAGCGGACGGCGTAGCGGATCGCGGCGTCCACATCGCGCCACTCGGTCTCGCCGAGGTGGTTCAGGCCGTCCGGCGGGCGCGGGGCGCCGAGGTCGCCGCGGTAGGCGAGCGCGAGGACCGGCAGGCGGCGGCCGTGCAGGAACTCCATGACGTTCAGGGCGTGCTCGCGGGTGGTGCCGAGGCCGTGCACGGCGATCACCCAGGTGTCCCGGTAGCCGGGCACGAACCAGGCGGGCAGGGCCCCGAGTTCGCCGGGCACGTCGATGTCGGCGTGGTCGAGGCCGAGGGCGGCGTCCGGATTGCCGACGTGCACGTTCGGGGTGAGCCACACGGTGTCGCCCGGGGCGAGGGTGCCGTGCGTGACGCGCACCAGGCGGCGGACGACGGTGTCGGGGGTGTGCCCGGCCGTCGCCAGGACGGGGCCGACGACCGCGTGGGAGCCGTCGCCGGCCAGGCCGTAGGTGCCGGGGCGCAGTGAGGCCAGGTCGCGGGTGAGGGTGATCTGGCCCGCGGCCGTGCCGTGCACGGTGAGCCGGGGTTCGGTGGGCAGCGGGCGGCCGGGGGGTGCCTTCAGCGCGGCGTCACTGGCGAGACGCCCGGCGGCCACGGATGCCGCGCCGGCGGCCAGGACCGCGGTGAGTGCGGCGGCGGTCGCTTTGACGGTGCCCACGGGTCCAGTGTCGTGGCGGTCCGGGCCGAGGGCCAGTGGAGGGGCGGACCGAGGAGAGCGCGGGGGTCAGCCGCGTTGTCCGTAGCCCTTCAGACGTGCGCCGGCCTCCTCCAGCTGCGCCTCCGTCAACAGGGAAGGCGCCAGGCCCGGCACCGAGGACGCCGTCAGCCACAGGCGGCACATCCACTCCAGCTGGGCGGTGCGGTCGTAGGCCTGGTCGAGGGTGGAGCCGTAGGTGATCGTGCCGTGGTTCCGCAGGAGGCAGCCGGAGCGGTCGGCGAGGGCGTCGAGCATGTGGGCGGCCAGCTCGTCGGTGCCGTAGGTCGCGTAGGGGGCGACGCGGACGCGGCCGCCGAGGGCGCCGGCCATGTAGTGGATCGGGGGCAGCTCGGTCACGAGGGTGGAGACGGCCGTGGCGTGCACGGCGTGGGTGTGCACGACGGCGCGGGCGTCTGTGGTGTTGTAGACGGCGAGGTGCATGGGCAGTTCGCTGGTCGGCCCGAGCGTGCCGAGCACCTGCCGCCCGTCGAGGTCGACGCCGGTGATGTCGTCCGGGGCCAGCCGGTCGTAGGGCACGCCCGACGGGGTGACCAGCACGAGGTCCCCGACGCGTGCCGAGACATTGCCCGAGGTGCCGACGACCAGACCGTCGGTTACCGTTCGCCGCGCCGTGGCGACCAGCGCCGCCCACACGCGCGCCGCTTCCGCTTCCTCTTCCGCTTCCCGCCGCTGTTCAGCCATGCCGCGATCCTGCCAGCCGGCCCGTCACGGAGCGGTCCGTCGGCGTGCTTCGGGCCGGAACCCGTACGGCCGAACGGGTGAAGATGCCCGCAAAACACCCGAAATCATCATGCTTCAAGTGATCATCAGGCATTCAATGATCGTTCTTACTCGCTGGACGACGTTCCACCGCCACTCCAGGGGGACACATGCCTCGTGCTCGCCTCGCTTCCCGCGCCCGTCGCCGCGCGGTCGTTCTCGCGGCCGCCACCGCGGCACTCGCCCTCGCGGGCGCCCAGGCCGCGGCCGCCGGGTCCCCGGCGTCCGCCGCCGGCCCGCTCAGAGGGCACGACGTGTCGTCCCACCAGAAGCACGTCGACTTCCCCGCCGCCCGGTCGGACGGCGCACGGTTCACCTACATCAAGGCGACCGAGTCCACGACCTACCGCAACCCCTACTTCGACCGGCAGTACGACGGCGCCCGCCGGGCGGGCCTGATCCGTGGCGCGTACCACTTCGCGCGGCCGGACAGGTCCTCGGGCGCCGAGCAGGCCGCGTACTTCGTGCAGCACGGCGGGGACTGGCGGGCGGACGGCTGGACACTGCCGCCCGCGCTCGACATCGAGTACAACCCGTACGACGACGAGCACAAGTGCTACGGGCTGGGCTGGAAGCGGATGGTCGACTGGATCCGGTCCTTCAGTGACGAGGTCGAGTCGGGGACCGGCCGGCGCCCGGTCATCTACACCACCGCCCACTGGTGGCAGGCCTGCACCGGCGACAGCCGCGCGTTCGCCGCGGACCACCCGCTGTGGATCGCCCGGCACGGCACCTCGGACCCGGGATCGCTGCCGGGCGGCTGGGCGCGCTGGACCTTCTGGCAGTTCGGCACCGAGGGCGGTCTGCCGGGTGACCAGAATCTCTTCAACGGGCCGCCGAGCCGACTGCGGGCCTTCGCACGGGGCTGGTAGCCAAGGGGCGCCTGGGGCGTGGATCCGAACGGCATTCCAACCTTCCCTTGACGACACCCTGACGCCTGTCTCAGTTCACCTTCCGTTCACCCAGGTTGCCTACGGTCCAACAGCCAATGACCTCGAACGATTGCCTGGGTAAATGGAAAACTTCTCGCTGATCCTCGCGATTGTGGTGGTAACCGCACTCGCGTTCGATTTCACGAACGGTTTTCACGACACCGCCAACGCGATGGCCACGACCATCTCGACCGGTGCGCTCAAGCCCAAGGTCGCGGTGGCCATGTCCGCCGCCCTCAACCTTGTAGGCGCTTTCCTCTCCGTGGAGGTCGCCAACACGATCTCCAAGGGTCTCGTAGATGAGAACGGCATCCGTCCCGAGGTCATCTTCGCCGCTCTCACCGGCGCGATCCTCTGGAACCTGCTGACCTGGCTCGTCGGACTGCCGTCCAGTTCCTCCCACGCCCTGATGGGCGGTCTGGTCGGCGCCACCGTCGCCTCCGCCGGCTTCGGCGCCGTCCACGGAGACATGCTGGTCACCAAGGTGCTGCTCCCGGCGGTGGCCGCCCCGATCGTGGCCGGCCTCGCGGCGATGCTCGCCACCCGGTTCTCGTACGGCATCGGCGGCAAGGCCGACGGCGAGGCCACCCGCAAGGGCTACCGCGCCGGGCAGATCGCCTCCGCCGGTCTGGTCTCCCTCGCCCACGGCACCAACGACGCGCAGAAGACGATGGGCATCATCACCCTCGCCCTCATCGCGGGCGGCGCCATCTCCCCCGGCTCCAACCCTCCCACCTGGGTCATCCTCTCCGCGGGTCTGGCCATCGCGCTCGGCACCTACATCGGCGGCTGGCGCATCATCCGCACCATGGGCAAGGGCCTGACCGACCTCGAGCCGCGACAGGGCTTCGCCGCCCAGACCAGCGCGGCCACGGCCATCCTGGCCTCCTCCCACCTCGGCTTCTCCCTCTCCACCACCCACGTCGTCTCCGGCTCGGTGATGGGTGCGGGCCTGGGCCGCAAGGGCGGTGTGGTCCGCTGGTCCACCGCGACCCGCATGTTCATCGCCTGGGCGCTGACCCTGCCGGCCGCCGCGCTGGTCGGCGCGGGCGCCGAGTCCGTCACGGACCTGGGTGACTGGGGCACCGCGGTCGTCGCCGTCTTCCTGGTCGGCGCCAGCGCCACGATCTGGAAGATCTCCCGTCGCGAGGTCGTCGACCACACCAACGTGGTCGCCGACACGACGGAGCCGGCCGGCGTGGTGACCACCGCCATCGCCGCGGTGACCCCGCCGCCCGCGGGCACCGTCGCCGATGACCTGTCGGCCACGATCCCGGCTCCGGCCGTGACCGCCGCCACCGCCACCGACCCGGCTCCGGCGGCTCCGCCGGCCGCCGCGGTCTGACCGCCCAGTACCGAAGGAAGCATCCCCATGAAGATCGACTGGGCGGCCCTCGGCTCCGTCTTCGGCGTCAGCCTCGCGTTCACGGTGGGCCTGGTGGCCCTGTTCACCCTCGGCGTCAACGGCCTGTCGCGCCGCGAGAAGGCGGTGGCGCAGGGTGGGTCCGCGGCGCTGGCGGTGACTGGTGCGTACGTGTGCTTCGCGGCTTGTGCGGCTGCGGTGGCTTACGGGATTTACTTGATCGTGGCGAAGCCCTGACGGCTGATCCACGCGTTGTCCGCCCTGTCGGGGCCATCTACCGGTGGCCTCGGCAGGGCGGAGTCATGTCGGCTTCCGGGGGAATGCTGAGCGACGGCTGGGACTTCGTCACGTTCGGTGGATGGGGGCCCAAGTAGCCGCACAGGGGCTGGATGGGGCCTTGGGTGAGGTGGGCGAGGGGGTAGGTCAGGGTGCCCGCGTCGGTGTAGCCGTGTAGACCCCGTCTGCGCCGCAGCGAAAGTTCCGTCCGACCGGAACAGCGCGGCAGACACGTCCGACTCGTCCGTCACAGGCTCCGGCAGAGGGCCCAACTCGGTTCGCATCTTGAATGGACAGGACCGTCCGAGTCGTCCTGAAGCACAGCAGCGGTGGTGCCGCTTGCGTGCGCCATGGCCCGCACGTTGCCCAACGGCCCATCGGCGTGGGCGTCCCACGTCGGGTGGACACGGAATTCGAGGAGGTCCCGCCCCGTCACCAGGTCATGCGGCAGGACCCACCCGACGTCGAGCAGCTCCCCCTGCCTGGACTCGACGCCCCAGCTGACCCCGGATCCCCAACGTCCGTCGGATCCATCCCCATTCGACCACTGCATGTTCACCGTGAAGTGCGCCTCCGTGGAACCCCGCGCCACTGCGATTGCCTGCTGGAGGGTCTCCGCCGCCACACCGGCCGCCGTGCCGCCCCGTGAGACCCGCTGCACCCCGCCGGGACGCTCGCCCGCCACCTCCAGCAGTACGGCCTGGCCGTCGTCCAGCAGCATCTCGCCCACGTACGCCACCGTGTGTCCCCTCCCACGCCCGTTGCATCCCGTATGAGACGTACGCGCTCTTGCAGGCGGTCACCGTCCGTGAGGACAAGCGGGATTCCCGAATGCCGCCCGACGGAGGGGAATTCACCGCAACCCGGTCCACCCTCACCGCCCGCCGTGCTGGCGATGTGGGCCTCAGCACAGTCCGGCGTCCCAGGTCAAAGGCAAGTTGACGGCCCTTCCGGGTGCGTGGTGGACTGCCCAGGCCATGTACGGCGGCAGGAGAGGAAGCCGGTGCGAATCCGGCGCGGTCCCGCCACTGTCACCGGGGAAGAAAACCCCGGGAGCCAGGAACTCTCACCGCCGGTCTCGTCGAACCAGGGCGCGGACACCCTGAGTGAGGACATATCGCCATGCGCGGCTGCCGATTGAGGTTCAGTAACCGGGCCCTGCCTGCCCCCACGGCCGGCTGAGCCGATGGGTGCCGATCGCTGCTACGCGTACGGCGCCGCCGCCGGCCTCATCGGCGACCTGCTTCTCGGCGATCCGCGCCGCGGGCATCCGGTCGCCGCGTTCGGGCGGGCTGCCGCGGCCGTGGAGCGGGTGTTGTGGCGCGACCACCGTGGCTGGGGGGCGCTGCACACCGTCGTGTGCGCCGGAGGTGCCGTCGCGCTGGGGGCCGTGGCCGAGCGGGCCGTGCGCCGCTCCCCCCTCGCTTCCGTGGCGTTGGCCGGTGCCGCCACCTGGGCTGTCGTCGGGGGCACTTCGCTCGCCCGGGAGGCGCGGACCATCGGGCGCGCCCTGGAGGCCGGGGATGTCGAGGCGGCCCGGGTGCGGCTGCCGCATCTGTGCGGGCGGGATCCGCAGGCGCTGGATGCCGACGGGATCGCGCGGGCCGTCGTGGAGTCCGTCGCCGAGAACACCTCCGACGCCGTCGTGGGGGCCCTGGTGTGGGGTGCCGTGGGTGGGGTGCCCGGGCTGCTCGGGTTCCGGGCCGTCAACACCCTGGACGCGATGGTGGGGCACAAGTCGGCCCGCTACCGGCGCTACGGCTGGGCCTCCGCCCGGCTGGACGACGTCACCGGGTGGCCGGGGGCTCGGCTGACCGCCGTGCTGGCCGCCGTGGCCGGGCCCGACCCGCGGGGTGCCCTGCGCGCCTGGAAGGCCGACGCCCGCAGGCACCCGAGCCCCAACGCCGGTCCCGTCGAGGCCTCGTTCGCGGGTGCCCTCGGTGTGCGGCTGGGCGGGACGCTCTCCTACGGCGGGCGCGTCGAACACCGGCCCGTGCTCAACGGGGACACCGGGCGGGCCGTCCGGGTCACCGACATCGACCGGGCCGTACGGCTCTCCCGCCGGGTCGGCCTGCTCGCGCTCGGCGTCACGGTCGCCGCGCGCCGACTCGTGAAGGGACGTGCGAAGTGAACGGTGGTCTCCTCGTCGCCGGCACCACCTCCGACGCCGGCAAGAGCGTCGTGACGGCCGGGATCTGCCGGTGGCTGGTGCGCCAGGGCGTCAAGGTCGCGCCCTTCAAGGCGCAGAACATGTCCCTCAACTCGTTCGTGACCCAGGAGGGTGCCGAGATCGGGCGGGCTCAGGCCATGCAGGCCCAGGCCTGTCGCGTCGAGCCGACCGCGCTGATGAACCCCGTGCTGCTCAAGCCCGGCGGTGAGCAGAGCAGCCAGGTGGTGCTGCTCGGGAAGCCGGTCGGTGAGCTGAGCGCGCGCGGGTATCACGGGGGGCGCCAGCAGCGGCTCCTCGGCACGGTGTTGGACTGTCTCGCCGAGTTGCGGGGCACGTATGACGCGGTGATCTGTGAGGGGGCGGGGAGCCCGGCCGAGATCAATCTGCGGCGGACCGACATCGTGAACATGGGGATCGCGCGGAACGCGCGGCTGCCGGTGCTCGTCGTGGGTGACATCGACCGCGGGGGCGTCTTCGCCTCCTTCTTCGGGACCGTCGCGCTGCTCTCGCCCGAGGACCAGGAGCTGGTCGCCGGGTTCCTGGTCAACAAGTTCCGCGGCGATGTCAGCCTGCTGGAGCCGGGGCTCGACATGCTGCACGGGCTGACCGGACGGCACACGTACGGCGTCCTGCCCTTCCGGCACGGGCTCGGCATCGACGAGGAGGACGGGCTGCGGGTGTCCCTGCGCGGGACCGTGCGGGAGTCGAACACCGCCCCGCCCGTCGGCGAGGACGTCCTGCGCGTCGCCGTCTGCGCGGTCCCGCTCATGTCCAACTTCACCGACGTGGACGCGCTGGCCGCCGAACCGGGTGTCGTGGTGCGGTTCGTGGACCGGCCCGAGGAGCTGGCCGATGCCGACCTGGTCGTGATCCCGGGGACCCGGGGGACGGTCCGGGCGCTGGAGTGGTTGCGGGAGCGCGGGCTCGCGGAGGCCATCGTCAGAAGGGCCCACGACGGGCAGCCGGTCCTCGGCATCTGCGGTGGCTTCCAGATCCTCGGCGAGCAGATCGAGGACGAGGTCGAATCGCGCGCCGGGCAGGTCGAGGGCCTGGGGGTTCTCCCGGTCCGGGTGCGGTTCGCCCGCGAGAAGACCCTCACCCGGCCCGTGGGCGAGGCCCTCGGCGAGCACGTCGAGGGGTACGAGATCCATCACGGGGTCGCCTCCATAGGGGGAGGAGAACCCTTCTTGGACGGCTGCCGGGTCGGCCAGACCTGGGGCACGCACTGGCACGGCTCCCTGGAGTCGGACGGTTTCCGGCGGGCCTTCCTGCGCGAGGTGGCGGCCGCCGCGGGGCGCCGCTTCGTGCCGGCCCCCGACACCTCGTTCGCCGCGCTGCGCGAGGAGCAGCTCGACCGGCTCGGCGACCTGATCGAACAGCACGCGGACACGGACGCGCTCTGGCGGCTCATCGAGTCGGGCGCGCCGCAAGGACTGCCTTTCATTCCACCGGGAGCGCCCGCATGAGCACAGTGTTGTTGTTGTCGACCGCCGACACCGATCTGCTGGCGGCCCGGGCCTCCGGCGCCTCCTACCGGATCGGCAACCCGACCCGTGTGGAGGTCGAGAGCGAGCTGCCCGCGCTGCTCGAAGGCGCGGACATCGCCGTCGTACGACTGCTCGGTGGCAAGCGGGCCTGGGAGGACGGGCTGGCCGCGCTGAGGGCGTCCGGTGTGCCGACCGTGCTGCTGGGCGGCGAGGCCGTGCCGGACGCCGAGCTGATGGCCGAGTCGTCCGTACCGGCGGGTGTGGTGGCGGAGGCCCTGAAGTACCTGGTCGAGGGCGGGCCCGACAACCTGACCGAGCTGGCCCGGTTCCTGTCCGACACCGTGCTGCTGACCGGTGAGGGCTTCGAAGAGCCGCGGAAGATGCCCGAGTACGGCGTGCACGGCTCGTACGAGATCCGCGCCGGCCGGCCGACCGTGGGCGTGCTCTTCTACCGGGCGCACGAGCTGAGCGGCAACACCGCCTTCGTGGACACGCTGTGCGAGGCGATCGAGGCGCGCGGCGCCAACGCGCTTCCCGTGTACTGCGGTTCGCTGCGCGGCGCGGACGCCGGGCTGTACGAGCTGCTGGGGCAGGCCGACGCCCTGGTCGCCACCGTTCTTGCGGCCGGCGGTACGCATGCCTCGCAGGCCTCGGCGGGCGGCGACGAGGAGTCCTGGGACATCGGGGCGCTCGCCGACCTGAACATCCCGGTGCTGCAGGGCCTCTGCCTCACCTCCTCGCGGGCCGCCTGGGAGGAGTCGGACGCCGCCCTCTCCCCCATGGACGCGGCGATGCAGGTCGCGATCCCGGAGTTCGACGGCCGGATCGTCACGGTGCCGTTCTCCTTCAAGGAGCAGGGACCGGACGACGTTCCGGTGTACGTCGCCGACCCCGAGCGGGCCGGACGCGTCGCCGGAATCGCCGTACGGCACGCGCAGTTGAAGCACAAGCCGAACGCGGACAAGAAGGTCGCGCTGGTCTTCACCGCCTACCCGACCAAGCACTCGCGGGTCGGGAACGCCGTCGGTCTGGACACGCCCGCGTCGGCGGTGCGGGTGCTGGACGCGCTCCGGGATGCCGGGTACTCCCTCACCGAATACCCGGACAACGGGGACGAGTTGATCCACCGGCTCATCGAGGCCGGCGGGCACGACGTCGAGTGGCTCACCGAGGATCAGCTGGCCGCCGCGCCCGCGCGGGTGCCGCTCGCCGACTACCGGGCCTGGTTCGACAAGCTGGACACCGAGCTGCGGGACGGCATGCTGGAGGCGTGGGGCGAGCCGCCGGGCAGCCTGTACGTGGACGGCGACGAGATCGTGCTCGCCTCCCTGCAGTTCGGGAACGTCGTCGTGATGATCCAGCCGCCGCGCGGCTTCGGCGAGAACCCGATCGCGATCTACCACGACCCCGACATGCCGCCGTCGCACCACTACATGGCGGCGTACCGGTGGCTCGAAAACTCCTTCGGTGCCGACGCGATCGTGCACATGGGCAAGCACGGCACGATGGAGTGGCTGCCGGGCAAGGGCCTCGGGCTGAGCAAGGGGTGCGCGCCGGACGCCGTCCTCGGCGACCTCCCGCTCATCTACCCGTTCATCGTCAACGACCCCGGCGAAGGCACGCAGGCCAAGCGGCGCGGGCACGCCACCGTGGTCGACCACCTGGTGCCGCCGATGGCGCGGGCCGACACCTACGGCGACCTGGCCAAGCTGGAGCAGCTGCTGGACGAGTACGCGCTCGTCTCCGACCTGGACCCGACGAAGGCACCGGCCGTGCGGGCGCAGATCTGGACGCTGGTCAAGGCGGCCGAGCTGCACCACGACCTGCATGTGGACGAGCAGCCGGACGACGACGACTTCGACATGTTCGTCATGCACATCGACGGCTATCTGTGCGAGATCAAGGACGTGCAGATCCGGGACGGGCTGCACATCCTCGGCGGCGGGCCGGTCGCCGAGCCGCGCGTGAACCTGGTCCTCGCCGTGCTGCGCGCCTCGCAGGTGTGGGGCGGGCAGGCGAACGCGCTGCCGGGGCTGCGGGCCTCGCTGGCCGAGCACTTCGGGCTCGTGGAGAAGGAGTTGCTCGCCGAGCCGGGTGCGCCGGTGAAGGTGCCGGTCGAGCTGACGGATCTGGTCGACGGGCCGTCCCGTACCGCCGCCGACGCGATCGACCTGCTGGAGCAGCTGTGCCGGCGGATGGCGGAGGGCATGGAGGCCCGGGCGTGGGACCGTACGGCCGTACGCGCCGTCCTGAGTGACGTGCTGGGCACCGAACTCCCGGACGCGGTGGCCGTGCTGGAGTTCGCCTGCACCGAGGTCGTACCGCGGCTCGCCCGTACGACCGACGAGATCGGGCACATCCTGCGGGCGCTGGACGGCGGTTACGTCCCGGCGGGCCCGTCCGGTTCGCCGACCCGGGGTCTGGTCAACGTGCTGCCGACCGGCCGCAACTTCTACTCCGTCGACCCCAAGGCCATTCCCTCCCGGCTGAGCTGGGAGGTCGGCCAGTCGCTCGCCGACTCGCTGGTGCAGCGGTATCTGCAGGACACCGGGGAGTACCCGAAGTCGGTCGGGCTGACGGTGTGGGGCACGTCGGCGATGCGCACCCAGGGCGACGACATCGCCGAGATCCTGGCGCTGCTGGGCTGCCGCCCGGTGTGGGACGAGGCCTCGCGGCGGGTGACGGGGTTCGAGGTGATTCCCCTGGCGGAGCTGGGCCGGCCGCGCATCGACGTCACGGTCCGGATCTCCGGCTTCTTCCGGGACGCGTTCCCGCATGTGGTCGGGCTGATCGACGACGCGGTGCGCGCGGTGGCGGAGCTGGACGAGCCGGCCGAGTCCAATTACGTGCGGGCCCACGTGGACGAGGACGCGGCGCAGCACGGCGACCGCCGGCGCGCGACCGCCCGTATCTTCGGCTCGAAGCCGGGCGCGTACGGCGCCGGTCTGCTGCCGCTGATCGACGCCCGCAACTGGCGCTCCGACGCCGACCTCGCCGAGGTGTACGCGGTGTGGGGCGGCTACGCGTACGGGCGAGGGCTCGACGGGCGGGCGGCGCGCGGGGACATGGAGACGGCGTTCAAGCGGATCGCGGTCGCGGCGAAGAACGTCGACACCCGTGAGCACGACCTGGTCGACGCGGACGACTACTTCCAGTACCACGGTGGCATGGTGGCGATGGTCCGGCATCTGACCGGCGCCAACCCCGAGGCGTACGTGGGTGACAGCGCCGTACCGGATCAGGTGAAGACGCGCACGCTGGGCGAGGAGACGCACCGGGTCTTCCGGGCCCGGGTGGTCAACCCGCGCTGGATGGCGGCGATGCGCCGGCACGGCTACAAGGGCGCCTTCGAGATGGCGGCGACCGTGGACTACCTGTTCGGCTACGACGCCACGGCGGGCGTGGTCGACGACTGGATGTACGAGAAGCTCAGCGCGGAGTACGTCTTCGACCCGGAGAACCGGGACTTCATGAAGAAGTCCAACCCGTGGGCGCTGCGCGGGATCACCGAGCGGCTGCTGGAGGCGGCGGACCGCGGGCTGTGGGCCGAGCCGGACGCGGACACGCTGGAGCGGCTGCGCGCCACCTACCTGGAGCTGGAAGGCGACTTGGAGGGCGACCAGTGACCACCCCCTTCCCCTTTACGGCCGTCGTCGGCCAGGACGACCTGCGGCTCGCGCTGCTGCTGAACGCCGTGTCGCCGGCGGTCGGCGGAGTGCTGGTGCGCGGCGAGAAGGGCACCGCCAAGTCGACGGCCGTGCGGGCCCTTTCGGCGCTGATGCCCGAGCTGGACGTGGTGGCCGGGTGCCGGTTCTCCTGCGACCCCGGCTCCCCCGACCCCGCCTGCCCGGACGGGCCGCACGAGCCGGGGGCGTTCGAGACCCGGCCGGCCCGCATGGTCGAGCTGCCCGTCGGTGCCTCCGAGGACCGGCTGGTGGGCGCGCTGGACATCGAGCGGGCGCTCGCCGAGGGCGTGAAGGCGTTCGAGCCGGGCCTGCTGGCCGACGCGCACCGCGGGATCCTCTACGTCGACGAGGTCAACCTGCTCCACGACCACCTGGTCGACCTGCTGCTGGACGCGGCGGCGATGGGTGCCTCGTACGTGGAGCGCGAGGGTGTGTCCGTGCGGCACGCGGCGCGCTTCCTGCTCGTCGGCACCATGAACCCCGAGGAGGGCGAGCTGCGGCCGCAGCTGCTCGACCGGTTCGGGCTGACGGTTGAGGTCGCGGCCTCGCGGGAGCCGGACCAGCGGGTGGAGGTCGTACGGCGGCGGCTCGCCTACGACGACGACCCGGCGGGCTTCGCCGAGCGCTGGGCCGGCGAGGAGGCTGCCGTACGTCAACGGATCGTCGCGGCACGGGAGTTGCTGCCCCAGGTGCGGCTGGGCGACGGTGCGCTCAGGCAGATCGCGGCGACCTGTGCGGCCTTCGAGGTGGACGGCATGCGCGCCGACATCGTGATGGCGCGTACGGCTACCGCGCTGGCCGCGTGGGCCGGGCGGACCGACGTGCTCGCCGAGGACGTACGGCAGGCCGCGCTGCTCGCGCTGCCGCACCGGCGGCGGAGGAACCCCTTCGACGCGCCGGGCCTGGACGAGGACAAGCTGGACGAGACGCTGGAGCAGTACTCCGGGGAGAACGGGGAAGACGGGGACGACGATCCCGACCCCGACGGGCCCGGTGGCGGCGGTGGACAGCCGGCGCCCGACAGCGGTCCGCAGGACGACGGCGGCAGCGCCGCGCAGCCCGAGGCCGGTGAGGGCGGGCAGCCGCAGGCCTCCGGCGCGCAGGAGCAGTCGGCCGTACGGGCCGCCGAGCCGTTCCGTACGAAGGTGCTCAGCGTGCCGGGCCTCGGTGAGGGTGCCGCCGGGCGGCGCTCGCGCGCGCGGACCGAGCACGGGCGGACGACCGGGGCCCGGCGGCCTCGGGGGACGCTCACCAAGCTGCACCTGGCGGCGACCGTGCTGGCCGCGGCCCCGCACCAGCGGGCGCGCGGGCGGTCCGGTCCTGGGCTGGTACTGCGCCGGGACGACCTGCGGCAGGCGACGCGGGAGGGGCGCGAGGGAAACCTCGTGCTGTTCGTGGTCGACGCGTCCGGGTCGATGGCGGCGCGGCAGCGGATGAGCGCGGTGAAGGGTGCCGTGCTGTCCCTGCTGCTGGACGCCTACCAGCGGCGGGACAAGGTGGGGCTGGTGACCTTCCGGGGCGCCGCGGCCGATGTCGCGCTGCCGCCGACCTCGTCGGTGGATGCCGCGGCGGCCCGCCTGGAGTCGCTGCCGACGGGCGGTCGTACGCCGCTGGCCGCCGGGCTGCTCAAGGCGCACGAGGTGCTGCGGGTGGAACGGCTGCGGGATCCGGCGCGGCGGGCGCTGGTCGTGGTGGTGACGGACGGGCGGGCCACCGGCGGGCCGGAGCCGGTCGCGCTGGCGGGGCGGGCGGCCCGGCTGTTCGCGGCCGAGGGCGTCGCCTCGGTGGTCGTGGACTGCGAGTCGGGGCCGGTGCGGCTCGGGCTGGCCGGGCAGCTCGCGGGTGAGCTGGGCGGTACGGCCGTCACGCTGGACGAGCTGCGGGCCGACTCGATCGCCGGTCTGGTCAGGGACGTGCAGGGAACTTCGAGGAGGGCCGCGTAATGCCTCAGGGACAGCCGAGTGTGGTTCCGGACGACGGGCTGACGACCCGGCAGCGGCGCAACCGGCCGCTGGTCGTCGTGCACACCGGGATCGGCAAGGGCAAGTCGACGGCCGCGTTCGGGCTCGCGCTGCGCGCCTGGAACCAGGGGTGGCCGATCGGGGTGTTCCAGTTCGTCAAGTCGGCGAAGTGGAAGGTCGGCGAGGAGAACGCGCTGCGCGTGCTCGGCGCCTCCGGCGAGGGCGGGACCGTCGACTGGCACAAGATGGGCGAGGGCTGGTCCTGGGTCCAGCGGGACGCCCAGATGGACAACGAGGAGAAGGCCCGGGAGGGCTGGGAGCAGGTCAAGCGGGACCTGGCCGCCGAGACGTACCGGCTGTACGTGCTGGACGAGTTCGCCTACCCGATGCACTGGGGGTGGGTGGACACGGACGAGGTCGTGGATGTGCTGCGCAACCGGCCCGGGACTCAGCATGTGGTGATCACCGGGCGTAACGCGCCGGAGAAGCTCGTCGACTTCGCGGATCTCGTGACCGACATGTCCAAGGTCAAGCACCCCATGGACGCGGGGCAGAAGGGCCAGAAGGGCATCGAGTGGTGAGTTCCGTTCCCCGGCTGGTCATCGCCGCGCCGTCGTCCGGGAGCGGCAAGACCACCGTCGCCACGGGGCTGATGGCCGCGTTCGCCGCGCGGGGGCTCGCCGTGTCTCCGCACAAGGTCGGGCCGGACTACATCGACCCCGGGTATCACGCGCTCGCGACCGGGCGGGTGGGGCGGAACCTGGACGCGTATCTGTGCGGGCCCGAGCTGGTCGCTCCGCTGTTCCTGCACGGGGCGCGGGGGTGTGACCTCGCCGTCGTCGAGGGTGTGATGGGGCTGTACGACGGGGCCGCGGGTGAGGGGGAACTCGCGTCCACGGCCCATGTCGCCAAGTTGTTGCGGGCGCCGGTGGTACTGGTCGTGGACGCGTCGTCGCAGTCGCGGTCGGTGGCGGCGCTGGTGCATGGGTTTGCTTCCTGGGATCCGGAGGTTCGGATCGGGGGCGTGATCCTGAACAAGGTCGGGTCCGATCGACACGAAGCGCTCTTGCGGGAGGCGTTGGATGCCTCCGGGGTGCCTGTGCTGGGTGTGTTGCGGCGGGTTCCTCAGGTGGACACGCCGTCGCGGCATCTGGGGTTGGTGCCGGTTGCCGAGCGGGGCGCTGCCGCGGTTGAGGCTGTGGCTGCGATGGCTGCGCAGGTGGCCCGTGGTTGTGACTTGGCGGCGTTGGAAGCACTTGCCCGTGCTGCGGGTGCCGTACCAGGGGGCTCCGCCCCCTGGACCCCCGAGTCGCCCACCCACGACCACCCGACTCTGTTGGCTGAGAAGCGGAGGCCCGTGGTTGCCGTTGCCGGTGGGGAGGCGTTCACCTTCTCCTATGCCGAGCATGCGGAACTGCTTGCCGCCGCCGGTGCCGACGTCGTGACCTTCGATCCGCTTCGGGACGAGGAACTGCCCGAAGGGACCGCCGGGTTGGTCATCGGGGGCGGTTTCCCCGAGGTGTACGCCAGTGAGCTGTCCGCCAATGAACCGCTCCGCAAGGCCATCGCCGAACTGGCGCTGAGCGGCGCGCCCGTCGCCGCCGAATGCGCCGGGCTGCTCTACCTCTGCCGTGAGCTGGACGGCCGGCCCATGTGCGGCGTCCTGGACGCCACCGCGCGGATGACGGAACGGCTCACCCTCGGCTACCGGGACGCCGTCGCCGTCGGCGACAGTGTGCTGGCGCCGGCCGGCACGCGGATGCGGGGGCACGAGTTCCATCGCACCGTCGTCGAGCCCGGCGCCGGTGCCGCTCCCGCCTGGGGCATGCGCGCCCCCGTCCGGCGGGTCGAAGGTTTCGTACAGCAGGGCGTGCACGCGAGTTATCTGCACACGCACTGGGCAGCCGAGCCCGGTGTGGCCCGTCGGTTCGTGGAAAGGTGCCGGACGTCATGAGCAGCAGGCTGGTCGGTGTCGGGGTCGGTCCCGGTGACCCGGAGCTGGTGACCGTCAAGGGGGTCAACGCGCTGCGCGCGGCCGACGTCGTCGTCGTACCGGTAATGGCTGCGCCCGATGGAAAAGATGGCGGCGAGCGGGGGCGGGCCGAGGCGACCGTGCTGCACTACGTGCCCGAGGAGAAGGTCCTCCGGGTGGTGTTCGCGCTGAACGAGCGGACCGACCGGGCGCGCCGGGAGGCGGCCTGGGACGCGGCGGGCGAGCGGGTCGCCGGGCTGCTGCGCGCGCACGGGTCGGTCGCGTTCGCCACCATCGGCGATCCCAACGTGTACTCGACGTTCACGTATCTCGCGCAGACGATCGTGGAGCTGGTGCCGGGTGTCGTGGTGGAGACCGTGCCCGGGATCACCGCCATGCAGGATCTGGCGGCCAGGTCCGGGGCCGTCCTGACCGAGGGCACCGAGCCGCTGACGCTGGTGCCGGTGACGGCGGGCTCGGCAGTGCTCAAGGAGGCGCTGGCCGGGCCGGGCACCGTGGTGGCATACAAGTTCGGCCGGCAGGCCGCCGAGGTCGCCGAGGCCCTGCGGGAGACCGGGCGGATCGAGGACGCGGTGTGGGGCTCGGCCCTCGGGCTGCCGGAGGAGTCGGTGCGACCGGCCGCCGAGCTGGACGGCGAGCCACTGCCGTACCTGTCGACGCTGATCGCGCCCCCGCGACGGGACAGCGGACGGGGCGGGAAGCTGTGAGGCCGGCGGGGCGGTCAGCCGCCCGAGATGCCGACCACCAGCCAGATGAAGGCCGCGCCGGCCACCGTGCACAGGACGGTGGAGCGGGCCGGGTGTTCGTGGTGGGCCTCCGGGAGGATCTCGGCGGCGGCGAGATAGAGCAGGACTCCGCCGAAGAGGCCGAGATAGCCGCCGAGCACCGGTCCCGGGATGTGGAAGAACGCGGTCGACAGCGCGCCCACCAGGGGTGCGCAGGCGTCGGCCACGAGCATGCCTATCGCCCGGCGGCGCGCGTTGCCGTACAGGTTGGTGAGGGTGAAGGTGTTGAAGCCGTCGGCGAAGTCGTGCGCGATCACGGCGAGCGCGACGGACGTGCCCATGCCGCCGCCCACCTGGAAGGCCGCGCCGATCGCCACCCCGTCCATCGCGCTGTGGCCGACCATCGCGGCGGCCGCCGTCAGGCCCACCTCGGGCGCCCGGTGGTCGTGCTCGCCGGCGCCGTGGGCGGCCCTGCGGGCGGCGAGGAGACGTTCCACCAGATGGGCCAGCAGGAAACCGGCCACGAACAGCAGCAGGGCCGCGGGTACGCCGAAGACCTCGCGGTCGGCCGCGTCCAGCGCCTCCGGCAGCAGGTCCAGGCCGACCACGCCCAGCATCAGGCCGCCGGCCAGACCCAGGACCAGGTGGCGACGGTCGGTCACGCGCTGTGCCGTCCAGCCGCCGGCCAGCGTCATCAGGAACGCGCCGAGCGCGACAAAGACCGCCATGGGCCCTTGGTATCCGATGGACCCCCGATCGCGCACATCCGGCCACGTTCCTACCCCGACACACCGTGACATTTCGTACGAGAGGACCCCTCCCCATGGCCGATGCCCCCACCGGCAAGGTGACCTTCGTCGGTGCCGGCCCCGGCGCCGCCGACCTGCTGACGTTCCGCGCCGCCCGCGCGATTGCCGAGGCCGACGTGGTGATCTGGGCGGCCAGCCTGGTCCAGGCGGAGGTTCTGGAGCACGCGCGCGAGGACGCGGAGATCCTCGACTCGGCGACCATGTCCCTGGAGGACGTCGTCGCCGTCTACCGTCGGGCCCTGGCCGAAGGCCTGCAGGTCGCCCGCATCCACTCCGGCGACCCGGCGCTCTGGGGCGGTACCCAGGAGCAGCTGGACCGGTGTGCCGAGATCGGGATCGCGACGGAGATCGTGCCGGGCGTCTCGTCCTTCTCCGCCGTCGCCGCCCTCGCACAGCGCGAGCTGACCATCCCGGAGGTCGCCCAGTCCGTGGTGCTGACCCGGCTGGGCGGCGGCAAGACACCGATGCCGCCCGGCGAGGAGGTGCGCGAGTTCGCCCGGCACGGCACCACCATGGCGATCTTCCTGTCGGCGGCGCGCAGCGGCCAGCTGGTGCGGGAGCTGCTGGAGGGCGGATACCCGACGGACACCCCCGTGGTCGTCGCGTACCAGGCGACCTGGCCGGAGGAGCTGGTCGTGCGGTGCACGATCGGCACGCTGGAGGAGACGGTCAAGGAGCACAAGCTCTGGAAGCACACGCTCTTCCTGGTCGGCCCGGCCCTGGACGCCCACGGGACCCGTTCGCACCTGTACCACCCGGGTCACTTCCACGGCTTCCGCAAGGCCGACCCGGAGGCGCGGCGGGCGCTGCGCGAGCGGGGGGCGAACAGTTGATCACGGTCGTCGGTACGGGGACGGGGGCGCCGGTGCCCGCTGACGTCCTCGCCGGGGCCGCTCTGGTCGTCGGCGGGCGGCGCCATCTGGACGCCGTACGGCTGCCCGAGGGCGCGGAGCGGATCGTGCTCGGGCCGTTGGGGCCCGCCCTGGAGACGGTCGCGGAGTACGTCGGCAAGGAGCTGCCGGTGGTCGTGCTGGCCTCCGGGGATCCCGGGTTCTTCGGGATCGTGCGGGCGCTGGCCGAGCGGTTCGGCGCCGGGCGGCTGGACGTGCGGCCCGGGGTGTCGTCGGTGGCGACCGCGTTCGCGCGGATCGGGCTGCCGTGGGACGACGCGGTGGTGGTGAGTGCGCACGGGCGGGATCTGCGGACTGCCGTCAACGTGTGCCGGGCGCACCCGAAGGCGGCCGTGCTCACCGGGCCCGGCGCCGGGCCCGCCGAGCTGGGTGCCGCGCTCGGCGGTGACCGCCGGGTCCTCGTCGTGGCGAGCGCGCTCGGCGATCCGGAGCGCGAGCGCGTGGAGCGGGTGACGCCCGCCGAGGCCGCGGCGCGGGACTGGGGTACGGCGGTGAGCGTGGTGCTGTGCCTGGACGAGACCCGGGCTCTCGGCGGGCTGCGCACGGTCGCCGGGGTGCCCGCGCAGCCGGACCGGTGGGCGCTGGACGAGAGCGAGTTCGCCCACCGGGACTCGATGATCACCAAGTTCGAGGTGCGGGCGCTCGCGCTGGCCCGGCTCGGGCCGCGCCTGGGCGACCTGGTGTGGGACGTCGGCGCGGGCTCGGGTTCGGTGGCCGTGGAGTGCGCGCGGCTCGGCGCGGCCGTCGTCGCCGTCGAGAAGGCCCCGGACGGGGTCGAGCGGATCCACGCGAATGCGCGGGCGCACGGTGTCGACGTGCGCGTGGTGCACGGCTCGGCGCCGGACGCGCTCGGCGAACTCGACGATCCCGACGCCGTGTTCATCGGCGGTGGGGGGCGTGAGCTGCCCGCCGTCGTCGGCGCGTGCGCGCGGCGGGCGCGGCGGACCGTCGTCGTCGCGATGGCCGCCCTCGACCGGGTGCCGGCGGCGCGCGCGGCGCTGACGAGTGCCGGGTTCGCCTGCGACGGCGTGCTGTTGCAGTCGTCGCGGCTGGCGCCGCTGCCGGGTGACGTGACCCGGCTGGCGGCGACCAACCCCGTTTTCCTGCTGTGGGGCGTCAGAACCCCGGCGTCTAGTGAAGGAGTTACACAGTGATCGGCCTCATTTCCGCCACCGCGGCGGGGGCGGCGGCGCGCGACCGGCTGGCCGCGGCCTGGCCGGACCGTGCGCGGGTGTACGACGGTCCCGTCGGGGAGGCCGTCCGGGCCGCGTTCGCCGAGTGCGAGCAGCTGGTGTGCTTCCTGGCGACGGGCGCGACGGTACGGCTGCTCGCGCCGCTGCTCGGCGACAAGGCGGCGGACCCGGGTGTGGTGTGCGTGGACGAGGGCGGCCGGTTCGCGGTGTCGCTGGTCGGCGGGCACGGCGGCGGCGCCAACGAACTCGCCCGTGAGGTGGGCGCGTTGCTGGGGGCCGAACCGGTCGTGACGACCGCGACGGACGCCGTGGGGCTGCCGGGTCTCGACACCCTCGGGTTCCCGTTCGAGGGCTCGGTCGCCACGGTGTCCCGGGCTCTGCTGGACGGCGAAGGCGTCGTCCTGGTGGCCGAGGTGCCGTGGCCGCTGCCTCCGCTGCCGACCGCGCCGCAGGGGTCGTACACCGTCCGGCTCACGGATCGTGCCGTCGCACCCGGCGAACGGGAGGTGCTGCTCAGGCCGCCGTCCCTGGTGGTCGGGGTCGGCTCCTCCAAGGGTGCCCCGGCCGAGGAGGTGCTCGGGCTGGTCGAGGACGCGCTGCGGGAGGCGGGGCTCTCGCCGAAGTCGTTGGCCGAACTCGCCACCGTGGACGCCAAGTCGGAGGAGCCCGGCATCGTCGCAGCCGCCGAGCGACTGGGGGTGCCTCTGGTGACGTACCCGGCCGAGGTGCTGGCGGCCGTGGAGGTGCCCAACCCGTCGGACGCCCCGCTCGCGGCCGTCGGCACCCCCTCCGTCGCCGAGGCGGCCGCGCTGGTGCGCGGCGGTGAACTCCTCGTCCCCAAGCGGAAGTCCGAGCGTGCCGACGGGCAGCCGGCCATGGCGACCTGTGCCGTCGTACGACGTCCGGGGCGCGGGCGGCTCGCGGTGGTCGGGCTCGGCCCCGGCGCCCGGGACCTGCTCACCCCGCGCGCGGCCGCGGAGCTGCGGCGGGCGTCCGTGCTGGTGGGGCTCGACCAGTACGTCGACCAGATCCGCGACCTGCTGCGGCCCGGCACCCGGGTGCTGGAGTCGGGGCTCGGCGCCGAGGAGGAGCGGGCCCGCACGGCGGTCGCCGAGGCCCGCAAGGGGCATGCGGTGGCGCTGATCGGCAGCGGGGACGCGGGCGTGTACGCCATGGCCTCCCCCGCGCTCGCCGAGGCGTCCGACGACATCGACGTGGTCGGCGTGCCCGGTGTGACGGCCGCGCTGGCCGCCGGGGCGATCCTCGGTGCGCCGCTGGGCCACGACCATGTGTCGATCAGCCTGTCCGACCTGCACACGCCGTGGGAGGTCATCGAGCGGCGGGTGCGGGCGGCGGCCGAGGCGGACATCGTGGTCACCTTCTACAACCCGCGCTCCCGGGGCCGCGACTGGCAGCTGCCCAAGGCGCTGGCGATCCTCGCCGGGCACCGGGAGCCGACGACGCCCGTCGGTGTCGTACGCAACGCCTCGCGGCCGGACGAGTCCAGCCGGCTGACGACGCTGGCCGCGCTCGACCCGGCGTCGGTCGACATGATGACGGTCGTGACCGTGGGCAACACCGCGACCCGGGACATCGCGGGGCGCATGGTGACCCCGCGCGGCTACCGCTGGCAGGCAGCGCAGGAGGGCGCCAAGTGAACCGTGTGGTCCACCCGATCGAGCAGGAGTCCTTCCGGCGGCTGCGCGCCCGCCTGGACACCTCGCACTTCCCGCCGCTGACCCGGGCGGTGGTGGAGCGGGTCATCCACTCCGCCGCCGACCTGGAGTACGCGGCCGACCTCGTCACGGACGAGGGCGACCTGGTCAAGGCGCATGCCGCGCTGCACGCCGGGGCGCCCGTCGTCGTGGACGTGGAGATGGTCGCGGCCGGCATCACCCGGCGGGAGACCGTGTGCCGGCTGAAGGACGCCAAGGCCGGGCCGGGGCTGACCCGTTCGGCGCACGCGATCCGGCTGGCGTACGAGGAGGTCGGGCCCGGCGCCCTGTGGGTGATCGGCTGTGCGCCGACCGCCCTGGAGGAGCTGCTGACCCTGGACGCCTCCCCGGCGCTCGTCATCGGCCTGCCCGTCGGCTTCGTCGGCGCGGCCGAGTCCAAGGAGGCGTTGCGGGCGAGCGGGCTGCCCGCCGTGAGCAACGTGTCCGAGAAGGGCGGGTCGGCCGTGGCCGCGGCCGCGCTCAACGCCCTGCTGTACCACCCGCTTTCGCATTCCGAGGAGACATCGTGACCACCCCGCCGCCCGCCCTGCTCATCGCCGGCCATGGCACCCGGGACGAGGCCGGAGCCGAGGCGTTCCGCGACTTCGTACGGGAGCTGGGCCGCCGCCACCCCGACCTGCCCGTCGCGGGCGGTTTCATCGAGCTGTCCCCGCCGCCGCTGGGCGAGGCCGTCGCCGAGCTGGTCGAGCGGGGCGTACGGCGGTTCGCGGCCGTGCCGCTGATGCTGGTGTCCGCCGGGCACGCCAAGGGTGACATCCCGGCCGCGCTGACCCGTGAGAAGGAGCGGCACCCGGGGATCTCGTACACCTACGGCCGCCCGCTGGGCCCGCACCCCTCGCTGCTGTCGGTCCTGGAGCGGCGGTTGGACGAGGCCCTCGGGGACTCCGTGCGCACGCCCGAGGACCGGGCCGATGTGACCGTGCTGCTGGTGGGCCGGGGTTCGACGGACCCGGACGCCAACGCCGAGGTGTACAAGGCGGCCCGGCTGCTGTGGGAGGGGCGCGGGTACGCCGGTGTGGAGACGGCGTTCGTGTCGCTGGCGGCGCCGGACGTGCCGAGCGGTCTCGACCGCTGCGTGCGGCTGGGGGCGCGGCGGATCGTCGTCCTGCCCTACTTCCTGTTCACCGGCATCCTGCCGGACCGGGTGCGGCAGCAGACCGAGGGCTGGGCGGCCGCGCACCCGGAGGCCGAGGTGCGCTCGGCGGACGTCATCGGGCCCGAGCCGGAGCTGCTGGACCTGGTGATGGAGCGGTACGAGGAGGCCGTCAAGGGCGACCTCCGGATGAACTGCGACTCCTGTGTGTACCGGATCGCGCTGCCGGGCTTCGAGGACAAGGTGGGACTGCCGCAGCAGCCGCACTTCCACCCGGACGACGACGGCCACCACCACGGGCACGGGCACCACCATCACGGGGGGCACTCGCACAGCCATGCACACTGACGACACCGGGCACGATCTGCGTCATCACGGGGACGCCGAGGTCCGTGACGACGGGGCCGCGCTGGTCGACCTCGCGGTCAACGTGCGTGCGGACACGCCCCCGGCGTGGCTGCGGGAGGAGATCGCCCGGTCCCTGTCGTCGCTCGCGGCCTACCCGGACGGGCGGGCCGCGCGGGCGGCGGTGGCGGCGCGGCACGGGCTGCCGGCGGAGCGGGTGCTGCTGACGGCGGGGGCGGCGGAGGCGTTCGTGCTGCTGGCGCGGGCGCTGAAGGTACGCCGGCCGGTGGTCGTGCACCCGCAGTTCACGGAGCCGGAGGCGGCGCTGCGGGATGCGGGGCACACGGTGGACCGGGTGCTGCTGCGGGAGGCGGACGGCTTCCGGCTGGATCCGGCGGCCGTCCCGGAGGACGCCGACCTGGTGGTGATCGGGAACCCGACCAATCCGACGTCGGTCCTGCACCCGGCCGCCACGATCGCCGGACTCGCCCGGCCGGGGCGGACGTTGGTGGTCGACGAGGCGTTCATGGACGCGGTGCCGGGTGAGCGGGAGGCGCTGGCCGGGCGGACCGATGTGCCCGGCCTGGTCGTGCTGCGCAGCCTGACCAAGACGTGGGGGCTGGCCGGGCTGCGGATCGGCTATGTGCTGGCCGACCCGGAGGTCATCGCGTCGCTGGAGCGGGCGCAACCGCTGTGGCCGGTGTCCACACCCGCCCTGGCCGCGGCCGAGGCGTGTGTGGCGCCGCGGGCGCTGGCGGAGGCGGCGCACGCGGCCCACCGGGTCGCGGCGGACCGGGCGCACCTGGTGGCCGGGCTGGCCGCGTTCGCCGACCGGGGTGTGCGGGTGGCCGGTCCCGCCGAAGGGCCGTTCGTGCTGGTCCGTATGCCGGGCGCCGCCGCGGTACGGCGGCGACTGCGCGAGCTGGGCTACGCGGTGCGGCGTGGGGACACGTTTCCCGGGCTGCACGACGACTGGATACGGATGGCCGTACGGGACAGGGCCACGGTGAACGGATTCCTGGCGGGGCTGGACCAGGCTCTGGGCTGACCCCGCCAGGAGTTCCGTCAGCTCTTCCGGCGTCGGGCCACCGTCACCGCTCCCCCGCCCAGCAGCACCAACGCCAGCGCGCCGCCCGCGATGTACGGCGTCGCCGAGCTGCCGCCCGTCTCCGCCAGGTCGGCACGGGCGCCCTGGGCCTTGACGTCGGAGGCCGGGTCGTGGCTCGGGGCCGGGTGTCCGGTGGGTGCGTGCATCGGGGACTCGCAGGTGGCCTTGGCCAGGGTGATCGTTCCTTCGACCTCGGCCACGTTGAGCTTCAGCGGGTTGACGGAGACCTTGAGTTCGAGGGCCGTCGCGGCTGCCGTGCGCGTCGTGGTGCTGTGCTGGGAGAGGTCGAGGCGGACCTCGCCGACGCCGGGCACCTTCACCTCGGTCGGCCCGCCCGCGGTCAGCGTGACGCGCTTGCCGAGGACCGTGACGGCACCGAGGACGTTCGCGGCGGCGACGGGTCTCTTGCCGACCTCGCAGGTCGCCTTCGCGGTGACCGTGCCGACCTCCACGAGGGAGAGCAGGGGCAGGCCCGGGACGTACAGCCTGGCGTGGGCGAGGCGGACCGAGCCCTCGGCGAGCTTCTTGTCCACCGTGGCCCTGGCCGATGCGACCTCCGCGCCGAGGACGGTGAACGGCTTGCCGCCGTTCACGCCGTCGAGCCGGGCGGACAGCGCGGTCCTGTCGGCGCTCTCGGGCGCCTGGACCTCGTTCAGGGTGACCGCGAGCGGGACGTTCACGGTCTTGTTGAGCAGGGACACGTCGAGCCCGGTGCGGAGCACGACGGCGGAGGCGCGACCGTGGTCCGTGGTCGCGTGCGCGGCGCCCGCGCCCAGGACCGCGGGACCTGCGGCGAGGGCGGTGACCGTCGCGACCGTGGCGAGACGGCGTGCGGGCATGCGGAAGTTGTTGCTGTTCAAGGCGGTGGGACCCCCAGACGGAACTTGCTTGGGACCCGTCAACCTTGTACGCACTGTGGGTGAACGGTCAGCGATCCTGGGTCACTTCACTCAAACGTGGATATCCCGCACGCCCCTTCGAATCACTGGGCACACGTGTTCCCTCAGTCGATCACCACCCCGTTGAGCACCACCCGGCGCGGTGCCGCCAGCACGCGTACGTCCGCGCGCGGGTCGGCCTCGTACACCACCAGGTCCGCCGGAGCCCCTTCGTCCAGTCCGGGGCGGCCGAGCCACCTCCGGGCTCCCCAGGTCGTCGCCGACAGGGCCTCGACCGGCGGGATGCCGGCGGTGACCAGTTCCGCCACCTCCCCCGCGACCAGGCCGTGCGGGAGGTGGCCCCCGGCGTCCGTGCCGACGTACACCGGGATCCCGGCGTCGTAGGCGCCGCGCACCGTGTCGTAGCGGCGCTCGTGCAGCCGGCGCATGTGGGCCGACCAGCGCGGGTACTTGGACTCGCCGCCGTCGGCGAGCTGGGGGAACGTGGCGATGTTGACGAGGGTGGGGACGATCGCGACACCGCGCTCGGCGAAGAGGGGGATCAGGTCCTCGGTGAGGCCGGTGGCGTGTTCGATGCAGTCGATGCCGGCCTCGACCAGGTCCTGGAGGGAGTCCTCCGAGAAGCAGTGGGCGGTGACGCGGGCGCCAAGACGGTGGGCCTCCGTGATGGCCGCCTCGACCGCCTCGCGCGGCCAGCACGCCGACAGGTCGCCGAGGTCGCGGTCGATCCAGTCGCCGACCAGCTTCACCCAGCCGTCCCCGCGCCGGGCCTCCCGGGCCACGTAGGCGACCAGGTCGTCGGGCTCGATCTCGTGGGCGTAGCCGCGCATGTAGCGGCGGGTGCGGGCGATGTGCCGGCCGGCCCGGACGATCTCCGGGAGGTCCTCACGGTCGTCGACCCAGCGGGTGTCGGCGGGCGAGCCCGCGTCGCGGATCAGCAGGGTCCCCGCGTCCCGGTCGGTCAGCGCCTGCTTCTCGGCCTCGGCGTCGTCGACCGCGCCGTGCGGCCCCAGGCCCACATGGCAGTGCGCGTCGACGAGGCCGGGCAGCGCCCAGCCCTCGACGGTCCGGATGTCCTGGGCACCGGCGGGACGGTCGAAGGAGATGCGGCCCCCGACCACCCACAGCTCGTCACGGACGTCCTCGGGCCCGACCAGGACCCGGCCCTTCACGTGCAGCACCGTGTGATCGCTCATACACGGCACCTTAGTGAGCGCCGGCTCGGTCCCGTTAGTGAGCTAGGACTCGCTCTTCCCCACCTGGTCCGAGGTCTCCTCCTCCACCTCGGCCATCGCCGGGTCGAGCAGGCGGGACAGGAAGTGGCGGGTGCGCTCGTGGCGGGGGCTGCCGATGACCTGGTCGGGGCTGCCCTCCTCGACGATCACGCCGCCGTCCATGAAGACGACCCGGTCGGCGACCTCACGGGCGAAGGTCATCTCGTGGGTGACGACCATCATCGTCATGCCCTCGGTGGCGAGCATGCGCATGACGGCGAGGACGTCGCCGACCAGTTCCGGATCGAGCGCCGAGGTCGGCTCGTCGAACAGCATCACCTCGGGGCCCATCGCCAGGGCGCGGGCGATGGCCACGCGCTGCTGCTGGCCGCCGGAGAGGGAGGACGGATAGGCGTCCGCCTTCTCGGACAGGCCGACCCGGGCGAGGTTCTCGGCGGCGATCTTCGCTGCCTTGGCCTTGTCCCGCCTGAGGACCCGTCGCTGCGGGAGCGTGAGGTTCTCGGTGACGTTCAGGTGCGGGAAGAGGTTGAACTGCTGGAAGACCATGCCGATACGGCGGCGTACGGCGTCGATGTCGACGTCCGGGTCGGTGATCTCGGTGCCGCCGACGAAGACCTGGCCCTTGGTGGGCTCCTCCAGCAGGTTGACGCAGCGCAGCAGGGTCGACTTGCCGGAGCCGGACGGGCCGATGACGCAGACGACCTCGCCCTGGCCGATCTCCAGGTCGATGCCGCGCAGGACGTGGTTGTCGCCGAAGGACTTGTGCAGGTCCTGGACGCGGATCTCCGGGCGGCTCAACGGATCGCCTCCTTGGAATCGGACTCCATGCGGCGGACGACGAAGCCGAGCGGAACGGTGATGAGCAGGTAGCAGAGGCCGGCCACCAGGATCGGCGTGGAGTTCGCGGTCGTGCTGGCCAGGTCGTTGCCGAACTTGGACAGCTCGCGCTCCTCCAGGGTGACGCCGAGGAACAGCACCAGCGAGGAGTCCTTGAAGAGCAGGACCAGCTCGTTGGTCAGCGGCGGCAGGATGATGCGGAAGGCCTGCGGGATGATGATCGAGACCATGGCCCGGGTGGGCGAGAAGCCCAGCGAACGGGCCGCCTCCATCTGCCCCTTGGGCACCGCCTGGATGCCCGCGCGGATGGTCTCCGCCATGTAGGCGGCGGAGACCAGGCCGAGCGCGACCGCGACCTTGCCGTAGGTGCCGCCGGGGTACTGGATGTCCGGGAAGGCCAGCGGCACGCCGACGCCGACGAAGATGAAGATCAGCAGGGCGGGCAGGCCGCGGAAGATCTCGATGTAGATGCCGGCGACCCAGCGGTACGGCCCCACGGAGGACAGCCGCATCAGGGCGATGAGCATGCCGAGGGCGAGGCCCACGACGAAGCCGGACAGGGTGTACAGCACGGTGTTCTTGAGCGCCACCGTGATGACGTCCGGGAACATCTGCTCGGCGATATGGGCCTGCGCGAACTGGTTCTTCAGCCGTCCCCAGTCCGCCGAGGCCGCGAACGCGGCCACGGCGGCGACGAAGACGGCGTACTGCGCCCCGCGCGACAGCCTGCGCTTCTGGCGGCGCGTCAGGCCTGTTTTCCTCGGCTGGATCTGTGTGTCCGTCTCGGTCATGGGGTCAGGACGCGGACGGCGAGGCGGCGGAGGCGCTGTACGGGCCGATCCACTGCTTGTAGATCTTCTTGTAGGTGCCGTCGGCCCTGGCGTTCTTGAGGGCCTTGTTGATGGCGGCGAGCAGTGCGGTGTTGCCCTTCTTCACCGTGAAGCCGTACTGCTCACCGGTGTTGAGGTTGTCGACGACCTTGAAGGCGTCGGCGTTGGCCTTGTCCTTCAGCCAGCCCTGGACGACCGGGTAGTCGATGATGACGGCCTGGACCTGGCCGGTGCGCAGGCCGTTGAGGACCGCGTCGGAGGAGTGGAAGGAGACCGGGTCGAAGCCCTTGCTCTTGGCGTAGTCCTCACCGGTGGTCTGCGCCTGGGCGCCCAGCTTCTTGCCCTTGGCCTTGACGTCGGCGAGCGAGGTGACGCCGGCCTTCTTGTCGACCAGCACGGCCTGGGTGGCCTCGAAGTACGGGTCGGAGAAGTCGACGTTCTTCTTGCGCTCGGCGGTGATGGTCATGCCGGCCGCGGCCAGGTCGCACTGGCCGGAGTTGAGGAAGGCGCCGGTCTTGAAGTTCTCGAACGGCGTGTCGAGGACCTGCTGCTTGACGCCCAGGTCCTTGGCGACGAGGTCGATGAGGGAGACGTCGAAGCCCTGCACCTTGCCGTTGATCTCCGACTGGAACGGCGGGTACGGCAGGTGGGTGCAGGTGGTCAGCTGACCGGCCTTGACGAGGTGGACCCCCTTGACGGTGGTCTTGCCCCCCGAGTTGCCGGAGGAGCAGCCGGCCACAAGCACGAGGCCGGCCGTCGCGGTGGTGGCGGCCAGGAGGCGGGTCCGGCGCCCGAGGAGCGTTTTCATGGGGGATCTCCCTGTGGGGGAACTGTGGGTTCCGATTATAAGGAAAGGTTTGAGTCTCTCAAATCAAACCGATGGTTAGGGAGCCCTTCGACTTAAGATCGATGGAGTCACCCCCTGAACGACCCCCGAACGACCCCTGAACCCCCCCGACCGAAGAGAGCAGCGCCGTGACCCACCCCTTCCTCGATCTGCCCCCGCTGAGCGCCGAGCGGTTCGCCGCCATCGAGGACCGGGTGGCCCGATTGCTGGACACCCGCCAGGACGTCGTGATCACCCAGGGCGAGGCGCTGCTGCCGCTGGAGGGTGCGATCCGCGCGACCGCCGGTCCCGGCACGACGGCGCTGAACGTGATCACGGGCCCGTACGGCCAGACGTTCGGCAACTGGCTGCGGGACGCCGGCGCGACGGTGTACGACCTCTCGGTGCCCTTCCACAGCGCGGTGACGGCCGAGCTGGTCCGGGAGGCCTTCGCCGACCGTCCGGAGATCGACTTCGTCTCCCTCGTCCACGCGGAGGCGGCGACCGGCAACACCAATCCGGTCGCGGAGATCGGCGAGGTGGTACGGGAGCACGGCGCGCTGTTCTATCTGGACGCGGTCGCCTCGGTCGGGGCGGAGCCGGTGCTGCCGGACGCGTGGGGTGTGGACCTGTGCGTGATCGGTGCGCAGAAGGCGATGGGCGGCCCGGCGGGTGTGTCGGCGATCTCGGTGAGCGAGCGGGCGTGGGCCCGGATGGCGGCCAACCCGAACGCGCCGCGCCGCTCCTACCTCTCCCTCCTCGACTGGAAGGAGCGCTGGATCGACGGCGGCCGCACGGCACTGCTGCACGCTCCCGCCCAGCTGGAGATGCTGGCGCTGGAGGCGTGCCTGGAGCGGATCGAGTCGACGGGCCTGGAGACGGTGATGGCCCGGCACCGCGGCGCGGCGCTGGCGGTGCGCGCCGGCGCGGTGGCCCTGGGCGGGGGCCTGGAGCCGTATGTGTACGAGGCGAAGGACGCGGCACCGGTGGCGACGACCCTCCGGGTGCCGTCGGGGGTGACCGCCTCCGAGCTGGTGGCCCGGGCCCTGGAGAGCGACCCCGCCCTCCCGCTGGCGGCGGGCGGCGGCGCCCTGGCCAAGGAGATGATCCGGGTCAACCACTACGGCCCCGACGCCACGCCGGGCGCGGTGCGCAGCTGCCTCACGGCGCTGGGTGCGGCGCTGGCCGAGCGGGGGCTGGACGTGGATGTGCCGGGCGCGCTGCGGGCGGCCGAGCGGGCCGAGCCCGCCGCGTAGACCTTGAGGTTCCGGTCGCCGGTCATGCGATCCCCCCGAAATTCACGCGACCCACATTAATTCTGGCCGCTATTTCCAAAATTCAAATCGAGCACAGCTTCCCGTATTCTTCTGCCCGCTTTTCGCGAGGCTAAACAAAGAGGTTTCGCAGGGATTTCCAGGCTGTGACACACCCCACAACAGGGATGTTTTGTCATGATTTGATGTGGGACAACTCGGGCATTTCACCAGCCTTGACTCTCGCCCACGTCAACCCTCCCGTGCATTTCTGAATTCACCTCGCTAAATTCGTGCCGCATGACTGCCCGACCAGCGGACCTGCTCATCGACCGACCGGCGGTGACCGACGGAGCCTCGCTCTGGCGTCTCGCCAAGGACTCGAAAACCCTCGACCTGAACTCCTCGTACAGCTATCTGCTGTGGTGCCGGGACTTCGCCGGCACCTCCGCGGTGGCGCGCGGCGCGGACGGTGAGCCCGTCGGTTTCGTCACCGGGTACGTGCGGCCCGACCGCCCGGGCACCCTGCTCGTCTGGCAGGTCGCCGTCGACTCGGCCCACCGGGGTCTCGGCATCGCCGCCGCCCTGCTGGACGGGCTGACCGCCCGGCTCACCGCCGAGCGGGGCATCACCCGCGTCGAGACCACCATCACCCCCGGGAACACCGCCTCCGAGCGCCTGTTCACCTCGTTCGCCGCCCGCCACGGCGCGGCCCTCGCCCGCGAGGTGCTGTTCCCCGCCGACCTGTTCCCGGACGGCCCGCACGACCCCGAAGTCCTTTACCGCATCGGCCCGTTGACCCCCACCAACGCGCACTGAGGAGCGATTCACCGTGACCATCACCCAGCCCGACCTCAGCGTCTTCGAGACACTCGAGTCCGAGGTACGCAGCTACTGCCGCGGCTGGCCCACCGTGTTCGACCGTGCGCAGGGCAGCCGTATGTACGACGAGGACGGCCACGCGTACCTCGACTTCTTCGCCGGGGCCGGCTCACTCAACTACGGGCACAACAACCCGGTGCTGAAACGGGCGTTGATCGACTATCTGTCCCGGGACGGCGTCACCCACGGCCTGGACATGTCGACCACCGCCAAGCGGGCCTTCCTGCAGACCTTCCAGGACCTGGTGCTGCGCCCGCGCGACCTGCCGTACAAGGTCATGTTCCCGGGCCCGACCGGCACCAACGCCGTCGAGTCCGCGCTGAAGCTCGCCCGGAAGGTGAAGGGGCGGGAGGCGATCGTGTCGTTCACGAACGCCTTCCACGGCATGTCGCTGGGCTCCCTCGCCGTCACCGGCAACGCCTTCAAGCGGGCGGGAGCCGGCATCCCGCTGGTGCACGGCACGCCCATGCCGTTCGACAACTACTTCGACGGCACGGTCCCGGACTTCCTGTGGTTCGAGCGGCTCCTGGAGGACCAGGGGTCCGGCCTCAACAAGCCCGCCGCCGTGATCGTGGAGACCGTGCAGGGCGAGGGCGGCATCAACGTGGCGCGCCCGGAGTGGCTGCGAGCGCTCGCCGAGCTGTGCGCGCGGCAGGACATGCTGCTCATCGTCGACGACATCCAGATGGGCTGCGGCCGTACGGGTGCGTTCTTCTCCTTCGAGGAGGCGGGCATCACCCCCGACATCGTCACGGTCTCCAAGTCGATCAGCGGATACGGCCTGCCGATGTCGCTGTGCCTGTTCAAGCCCGAACTCGACGTCTGGGAGCCGGGCGAGCACAACGGCACGTTCCGCGGCAACAACCCCGCCTTCGTCACCGCCACCGCGGCCCTGGAGACGTACTGGAGCGACGGCTCCGCCATGGAGAAGCAGACCCGCGCGCGCGGCGAGCAGATCGAGCAGGCGCTGATCTCGATCACCGAGGAGAACCTCGCCGACGTGAAGGAGTACCGCGGGCGCGGTCTGGTGTGGGGCCTGGAGTTCCACGACAAGAGCCGTGCCGAGCGGATCGCCCGGCGGGCTTTCGAACTCGGGCTGCTCATCGAGACGTCCGGCCCGGAGGGCGAGGTCGTCAAGCTGCTGCCCGCGCTCACCGTCACGCCCGAGGAGCTGGACGAGGGCCTGAGCGTCCTCGCCCGGTCCGTCCGCGAGACCGCCTAGCACCATCCACCGAGGAGGAAGCACAGCACCGTGATCGTCCGATCGTTCAAGGACATCGAAGGCACCGACCGGCATGTGAGGGCGAAGTCCGGCACCTGGGAGAGCAAGCGGATCGTGCTCGCCAAGGAGCGGGTCGGCTTCTCCCTGCACGAGACCGTCCTGTACGCCGGGACCGAGACGTCGATGTGGTACGCCAACCACATCGAGGCCGTCG
Source organism: Streptomyces sp. Ag109_G2-15 (assembly GCF_900215565.1). NCBI lineage: Bacteria > Bacillati > Actinomycetota > Actinomycetes > Kitasatosporales > Streptomycetaceae > Streptomyces > Streptomyces sp. Ag109_G2-15. The sequence continues at coordinate 5,545,208 of NZ_OCNI01000001.1, read as the reverse complement.
TCTGCGTCGAGGGCGAGGCCGAACTCACCGACCACGAGGCCGGGAAGACGTACACGATCACCCCCGGCACCATGTACCTCCTCGACGGGCACGAGCGGCACACGCTGCGCGTCAAGGAGGACTTCCGCTGCATCTGCGTGTTCAACCCGCCCGTGACCGGACGGGAGGACCACGACGAGAACGGCGTCTACCCGCTGCTGACCGAGCCCGAGGAGGTGTGAGAACCGTGACCGTCACCGATCTCTACCCCAGCCGCGGCCCCGCCGAGGTGTCCGTCCCCCGCCAGGACCCCGTCGTCTGGGGCGCCCCCGGCACCCCCGGCCCGATCCCGACCGCCGATCTCCAGGCGTTCGAGCGCGACGGCTTCCTCGCGATCGACCAGCTGATCACCGACGACGAGGTCGCCGTCTACCGGCGGGAGCTGGAGCGGCTCGTCGACGATCCGGAGATCCGCGCCGACGAACGGTCGATCGTCGAACCGAAGTCGAAGGAGATCCGTTCCGTCTTCGAGGTGCACCGGATCAGTGAGGTGTTCGCGAGGCTGGTGCGCGACGAGCGGGTCGTCGGGCGGGCCCGGCAGATCCTGGGCTCGGACGTCTACGTCCACCAGTCCCGGATCAACGTCAAGCCGGGCTTCGGCGCGAGCGGCTTCTACTGGCACTCGGACTTCGAGACCTGGCACGCCGAGGACGGCCTGCCGAACATGCGCACGGTGTCCGTCTCGATCGCGCTGACCGAGAACTACGACACCAACGGCGGTCTGATGATCATGCCGGGCTCGCACCGGACGTTCCTGGGCTGCGCCGGGGCCACGCCCGCGGACAACTACAAGAAGTCGCTGCAGATGCAGGACGCGGGCACGCCGTCGGACGAGGCGCTGACCGCGATGGCGGGCGAGTACGGCATCCGGCTGTTCACGGGCAGGGCCGGTTCGGCGACCTGGTTCGACTGCAACTGCATGCACGGGTCCGGCGACAACATCACCCCGTTCCCGCGCAGCAACGTCTTCATCGTGTTCAACAGCGTGGAGAACGCGGCGGTCGAGCCCTTCGCGGCGCCGGTACGCCGACCCACGTTCATCGGAGCAAGGGATTTCACTCCCGTGCGGTGAGCCGAACCCGGCCGGGGGTCCGGGGGTTGTCCCCCGGAAGATGCAGCATCGGAGCAAGGGATTTCACTCCGGTGAAGTGACCCCCTGAGCACCGGGCCGGGGCCTCCTCGTGTGGGACGGGAGGTCCCGGCCCGGTCGTGTCAGCCGGACAGCGCGTCCAGCAGGCGGTCCACGTCCGCGGTGGTGTTGAACAGGTGGAAGGCCGCGCGCAGGTTGCCCGCGCGGTCGGAGACCTCGATGCCGGCGCGGCTCAGCCCGGGCTGGCGGCCGCCGAGCCCGGGGACCGAGACGATCGCCGAGCCGGGTGCGGGCACGGGCTCGTGGCCGAGGGTCGCGAGCCCGGCCCGGAACCGGTCGGCGAGGGCCACGTCATGGGCGTGGACGGCGGCCATGCCGAGTTCCTCGATCAGGTCGAGCGAGCGGCGCAGGCCCGCGAAGGTGAACAGGGCGTGCGTGAGGTCGAACCGTCGTGCCGAGTGGGCGAGTTCGGCGACCGGGCCGTAACAGCTGTCCCACGGCTTCTCGCCCGCGACCCAGCCCGAGAGCACCGGGGTCAGTCCGCCGAAGTCCTCGGGGACCACGAGGAAGGCGGCCCCGTGCGGGCCGAGCAGCCACTTGAAGGAGACCGAGGCGGTGAAGTCGTAGGCGTCCGCGTCCATCGGGAGCCAGCCGGCGGCCTGGGAGAAGTCGACGTAGGTGCGTGCCCCGTGCGCGCGGGCGGCCTCCCGCAGGGCGGGCAGGTCGGCGATGCGGCCGTCGGCCGACTGGACGGCGCTGACCGCGACCAGTGCCGTGTCCGGGCGGACGGACTCGGCGATCCGCTCCAGCGGCACCGTGCGGACCTTGAGGTCGCCGCGGACGTGGAAGGGGTTCAGCACGGAGGTGAAGTCGTCCTCGGCGGTGAGGACTTCGGCGCCGGCGGGCAGCGAGGCGGCGATCACGCCGGTGTGCGCGGCGACCGAGGCGCCCGCCGCGACCCGGGTGGCCGGGACTCCGGCGAGCCGGGCGTAGGCGGCACGGCAGGCCTCCACGTCCTCGTACAGCGAGGTCAGCGGCCGGCCCTCGGCCCGCAGCAGCGCCGCCTCGTGCAGGGCGGCGACGGTGCGGGCGGGCAGCAGGCTGTTGCTGGCGGTGTTGAGGTAGGTGCTCTTCGGGGTGAACTCGGCGCGGACGAGGCTCTCGAACGTCTCCGTGGTCTCCATGGGTCCACTCTGCGGCCCGATGAAGTCGTAGTCCATTGCGGATTTTTACGTGGTTCCGCTTAGGAACACTTATACGTCCGCGCCGACCTGCGGTTTCTCAGTGCTGCGGCACCGCGCACCCGTCCGGGCCACAGGCCTCGGCATCACCCTGGTCGACCAGCTTCAGCGGGGACCGCTCGCCCCAGGCCTGGGTGAGCGCCTGGGTGAAGACCTCGGCGGGCTGGGCGCCGGAGACGCCGTACGTGCGGTCCAGGACGAAGAAGGGCACACCGTTCGCGCCGAGCTGGGCGGCCTCGCGCTCGTCGGCGCGGACCTCGTCGGCGTACGCGGCCGGGTCGGCGAGCACCGTGCGGGCGGCCTCGGCGTCCAGGCCGGCCTCGGCGGCCAGCTCCACCAGGCGTTCGTCACCCTCGGTGAACACGGACCGCTCCTCGGCGAAGTTGGCCCGGTACAGGATCTGGATCAGCTCGTCCTGCCTGCCCTGCTCCTTGGCGAAGTGCAGCAGGCGGTGCATGTCGAAGGTGTTGCCGTGGTCGCGGTCCCGGGTGCGGTAGTCCAGGCCCTCGCCGGCGGCCTGGGCGCCCAGGTTCTCCTCGCCGGCCTGGGCCTGCGCCTCGCTCATGCCGTACTTCTTGGCGAGCAAGGTGATCACCGGCTGGACGTCGCCCTTGGCGCGGCCCGGGTCCAGCTCGAAGGAGCGGTGCACCACCTCGACGTCGTCGCGGTGCGGGAAGGCAGCCAGCGCCTTCTCGAAGCGGGCCTTGCCGACATAGCACCAGGGGCAGGCGATGTCGCTCCAGATCTCGACGCGCATGTCTTCGGCTCTTTCCAGCTCGTACGGGCGCGGAGGCTCTCTCCGCCCAGTACCTGAACCTTCAATCAGCGACGTTCATTCCCGGGCACGGAGAAGCGCAGGAAGAGGTGGTGGTCGCCCTCGGCCGGCGGGTTCTCCGGGTCGGGGATCCAGCCCTGGCGGGCGTAGAAGGCCTGGGCTCGCGCGTTGTCCGTATGGACGTCGAGTACGGCCGTCCGCTTGCCGTCGACCTGCCACTCCTCCACACAGGCCGCGTGCAGGGCCGTACCGATACCGGCGCGCCAGTGGCCCGGGTCGACGTGGAACTGGAACAGCTTGACCGTTTCGGTGGGGGCGCCCTCCGGAGTGCGGAAGGAGGCGATGCCGACGATCCGGCCCCGCTCCACGGCGCACAGCACATGTGCCTCGGGGCGCTCGATGGAACCTCTCCAGGCCTCGACCCAGTCGAAGTCGGCCTGCGGGAGCCCGTCCGGGTAATAGGTCGAGCGCGCCCGGACATGCAGATCGGCGATGACCTCGGCCTCGGCGGGCAGGGCGGTGCGGAGCACCAGGGCACCGTTCACGCGTTCACTGATCATGCAACGGAGGACGTACGAGCACCGGCCCCGGTTCCGTACCCCGCCCTGCCCCTCGGCTCAGCTGCCGTCTCTCAGGTCGTCCGGCCAGGCGGGCCGGAACTCGATGTGGTCGTAGGTCACCACGCACCCCTCGCCCATCGGCGACTGGGTCATGAAGCCGATCAGGGCCGCGTCGGTCTCCTTCTCCTCGCCGAGGGTGAAGAGCCGGACGAAGGTCCAGCGCTCGCCGTCCCGGGAGGCGTGGAAGGCGAAGGCCCGTCCGGTCCGGCTGACCCGCAGCCAGACCGAACTGCCCTCCACGGCGAAGGAGTTCGCGTCGTCGGAGTGTCCCCGGGTGACCACCGTGCAGACGGTGGGCACGTCCGGGGAGTACTCCAGACAGAGCTTGGCCCAGGCGCGTTCGCCGACGTGGACGTAGAGCACTCCGGCGTCGAAGGCCGCGCCGAACCCGACGGTGACCCGGGCTATCAGCTGGAAGTCACCGTCGGGCGCCCCGAGCAGCCGGGGCGCGTCGGAGGCGGGCTCCAGGGCCTCTCCGGTAGGCGTGACGAACCGATCCTGCCGGGGTCCGGCCCATCCGGTGAGCACACCCCCCTCGTAGGACCAGTTGCCGTCGGGTCCGTAGGTGCGCAGCGGGAAGGGAAGTTCGGGAAGTTCTACGTCCATTGCGCGAGTGTCCCAGGTTGTCGTTCTTGCGTCCCGCGAACGGGTTCAGCGCTCGAGGCTCCCGTTGAACCGCCGGGGAAGGCCCAGGGGGTTGTCGTCCCGAAGCTCCGGCGGCAGCAGGGCCTCCGGGGCGTTCTGGTAGGTGACGGGCCGCAGCCACCGCTCGATGGCCGTACCGCCCACGGAGGTGGACGTGGAGGTGGTCGCCGGGTACGGACCGCCGTGGTGCTGGGCCGCAGCCACGGCCACGCCCGTCGGCCATCCGTTCACCAGCACCCGCCCGGCCAGCGGGGTCAGCTCGGCGAGGATCTCGGCGCCCCGGCCCTCGCCGGCGGCCTCCTCGGCCGACAGCTGGACGGTCGCCGTGAGGTTGCCCGGCAGCCGGGAGAGCACCGCCGTCGCCTCAGCCTGGTCCTCGTACCGGGCCACCACGGTCACCGGCCCGAAGCACTCCTCCAGCAGCAGGTCGTACGCCCCCTCCTCGGCCAGCCGGCTCGCCGGCACCGTGAGGAAGCCCGCGCTGACCGTGTGCTCGCCACCCGCGCCCGGCGTGACCGGCGAGTCCACCTCGGGCAGCTGCGCACGCTCGGCGACGCCCGCGACGAAGTTGTCCCGCATGCGGTGGTCGAGGAGGACACCCGCGTCGGTGTCGCTGACGGCGTCCGTGAGCGCCTTGACCAGGCCGTCGCCCGCCGCGCCGGACGGCACCAGCACCAGGCCCGGCTTGACGCAGAACTGACCGACGCCCAGCGTCATGGACCCGGCGAGACCGGAGCCGATGGCCTCCGCCCGCTCGGCCGCCGCCGCCTCGGTCACCACGACCGGGTTCAGCGAGCCCAGCTCACCGTGGAACGGGATCGGCGCCGGGCGTGCGGCGGCCGCGTCGAACAGGGCGCGCCCACCGCGTACGGAACCGGTGAAGCCGGCGGCGGCGACCAGCGGGTGCTTGATCAGCTCGACGCCCGCCTCGAAGCCGTGCACGAGGCCCACGACGCCCTCGGGGATGCCGTGCTCGGCGGCGGCCCGGCGCAGCACCTTGGCGACCAGCTCGGACAGGGCCGGGTGGTCGGGGTGGGCCTTGACGACCACCGGGGAGCCCGCGGCCAGCGCGCTCGCGGTGTCGCCGCCCGCCACGGAGAAGGCGAAGGGGAAGTTGGAGGCGGAGTAGACGGCCACGACACCCAGCGGGACCTTGTAGCGGCGCAGGTCCGGGATGGGCGGGGTGGCGGTGTCGTCGGGGTGGTTGATGATGACGTCCAGGAAGGCGCCCTCGTCGACGATGTCGGCGAAGGCCCGCAACTGGTACGCCGTACGGGCGAGTTCGCCGGTCAGCCGGACCGGGCCGAGGGCGGTCTCGGCGTCGGCGGTCTCGATCAGGCCGTCCTTGGCCGCGTCCAGGCCCGCGGCGGCCGAGCGGAGGAAGGCGGAGCGGACGGTCCGGTCGGCGAGGGCACCGCGCACGGCGTGTGCCGCCCTGACGGCCGCGTCCACCTCCTGGGCTGTGGCCTCCACCGCAACCTGTTCACGCTGCTTCCCGGTGCGCGGGTCGACACTCCAGACTGGTGCTGCTGCCACCGCGGGTCCCTCCAAGTAAGGCCGCAATTCCTGGGTCAACCATCAGCCGCGTTCGATATACTGAACACTGTCTCTGATGATGAACTTGCTGCTCGGAGACTATATATCTAGGTCCTCGTCGAACGAAGGGGTCAGGGGCGATATGTCGGCAGGCGAGACAGGCGGCGGGGCGCAGGTCAAGTCCGCGGTGCGGACCGTTGAATTGCTCGAGTACTTCGCCGGCAAGCCCGGTATGCACTCCCTCGCGGCCGTCCAGGAGGCCGTGGGCTACCCCAAGTCCAGCCTGTACATGCTGCTCCGCACGCTCGTGGAGCTGGGCTGGGTGGAGACGGACGCGACGGGGACGCGGTACGGCATCGGGGTGCGGGCGCTGCTGGTCGGCACGTCGTACATCGACGGCGACGAGGTGGTGGCGGCGGCCCGCCCGACGCTGGACCGCCTCTCCGACGACACCACGGAGACGATCCACCTGGCCCGCCTGGACGGCACGAACGTCGTCTACCTGGCCACCCGCCAGTCCCAGCACTACCTCCGCCCCTTCACCCGTGTCGGCCGCCGGCTGCCCGCCCACTCCACGTCCCTCGGCAAGGCGCTGCTCGCCACCCACACCGACGAGCAGGTCCGCAAGCTCCTCCCGGAGACCCTCCCGGCCCTGACCGAGCACACCATCACCGACCGCGAGAAGCTGATCGAGGAACTCCACCAGGTCCGCGAACAGGGCTTCGCCGTGGACCGCGAGGAGAACACGCTGGGCCTGCGCTGCTTCGGCGTGGCGATCCCGTACCGCACCCCCGCCCGCGACGCCATCAGCTGCTCGGTCCCGGTGGCCCGCCTGACCCCCGCCCACGAACAGATGATCAAGGACGCCCTGTTCGACGCGAGGGACCGGCTGACGCTGGCGACGCGACGGCTGTAAGTACCTGGATTCGGCCCGTGGCAGGCGCCTAGGCTGTGGCCCATGGAGATCGCCCTGCGTGCCGTCGAGGACAGCGATCTGCCGGTCTTCTTCCGGCAGATGACCGACCCCACGGCCCTCCGGATGGCCGCGTTCGGTCCGAAGGACCCTGCCGACAGGGCTGCCTTCGACGCCCATTGGAGGCGCATCCGGGCCTCCCCCGACGTGCTGCGCACGGTCCTGGCCGACGGCGCCGTGGTGGGCAGCGCGGCGGTCTACGGGGAGCCCGGCGAGCGCGAGGTGACGTACTGGATCGAGCGGGCGTACTGGGGGCGGGGCGTGGCGACGGCGGCCCTGCGCGCCCTGCTCGCGGAGGTGCCCGAACGCCCGCTGTACGCCCGGGCCGCCGCCGACAACGCCGGATCGCTACGGGTGCTGGAGAAGTGCGGATTCCGGGTGAGCGCGCGGGCGCGGGGGTTCGCCAACGGGCGCGGTGCGGAGATCGACGAGGTGGTGCTGACGCTGGAGGAGTGAGCCTCCCCCGTCCGGCGGAGCCGGATCGTCTTCGCGCACGAGGTGAACGCGCGGGCGGCGCGGGAGCGTTGAGGCATGACCTCCTCAACCGCTGCCGCCGTCACCGACCTGCGGCGACACCCTGTACTGCGCCTCGTGGCCATCGTCGCCTGTCTGCCCTACCTGTCCCTCAAGCTCGCCTGGATCTCCGGGAGTCATCTCGGTATCCCGGACGGGAGTCCGCTGCTGGAGCACCGGGTGGTGATGGCTCTGGCCAACGGGCTCACCGTGCTCATGGACGCCGCTGTCGTCGTGCTGGCGCTGTTGCTGACCCAGGCGTGGGGGCGGCGGGTGCCCGCCTGGGTGCTCGCGGTGCCGATGTGGGTCGCCACGGGGCTGCTCGCGCCGATCATGGTGGGGTTCCCGCTGCAGATGGTCGTGCACGGGGGTACGGACAGCGGTGACGACCGGCCGTTCCTCGACGGGTGGGTGTTCGGGGTCGTGTACGGGGGGTTCATCGTGCAGGGGCTCGCGCTGGGCGCGCTGTTCGTCGGGTACGCCCGCGAGCGGTGGGGGTACCTGTGGCGGGGGCGGGTGTGGGAGCTGCCCCCGCACGGCACGGTGGCCGCGCAGCGGGTGACCGCCGTGACGGCGGCGCTGCTCGCGCTCGTCCCGGGCACGCTGCGGCTGCTGTGGGCCTGTGGGTTCACGGGCGGGCGGAACATCAGCGGCGGCCGGCTGATGGAGGTCGTCTACGTCGGCTTCCTCGTCGCCGCCGTCACCGGCGCCTGGCAGCTCGCCTTCCGCCGCGGCCGCCCGCTGCCGGTCACCGTGCCGCTCGCCCTCGCCTGGGTCGGCTCCGGGGCGGTGGCCTGCTGGGGCGGCTGGATGGCGCTCGGTGCCCTGGTCACCTCCCACGACCTCGCCGACCGCCCGACACCGGCGATGAGCCTCACCTACGCTGTCCAGATGATCGTCGGCCTGCTCGTGGCGACCGTCGCCGCCCACCACTTCGCGGACCGTTCGGCGAGGACCCCTCGGTGACCCGGGCGTGGGGACTCCTGTTCGGCGGGCGGGCCCGGCGCCGCTGGATCCATCTGATCCTGGGTGGGGCGCTCGCCATGCCGTACGTCCTCGTCGGCTCGGTGGTCGTCGGACCGCTCACCGGCGTGAACGACGTGTTCGGGTCCCTGCCCCTGCAACTCGGCTCGTTCGCGGTCGGGTTGCCGCTCGCCGCCGTCACCTCGCTCTTCCCGCTGACCCGGCCGCTGGAGGCCGGCGCCGCCCGCGCCCTGTGCGGCATCGACGCGGACGCCCTCGCGCACGGACCGGCCCGGACGCGGTCCGAACGGGGGCGTACGGCCGCCTGGTTCACGCTGCATCTGGGGCTCGGCGGGATCCTCGCGGGGATGTCGCTGGCCCTGCCGCCGTTCGCGGTGATGCTGATCCTGCTGCCCCTGCTCGTCCAGCCGTCCTTCGGCGGTCTCGAACTTCCCGAAGGCCTCGACCACACCTGGGCGTTGGCCCTCTCCCCGGTCGCGGGCCTGGCCATGCTGGTCGCCCTCGCCGCCTGCGCCGCCGCCTGCGGGGCCCTGCTCGCGCACTGCGCGCCCGCCCTGCTCGGGCCCGGCCCCGCGGACCGGATCGCCGCGGCCGAGGCCCGCGCCGCCGACCTCGCCGTACGCAACCGGCTCGCCCGCGAGCTGCACGACTCCGTCGGACACGCGCTGAGCGCCGTCACCCTGCAGGCGAGCGCCGCCCGCCGGGTCCTCGACACCGACCCGGAGTTCGTCCGCGAGGCACTGGCCGCCATCGAGGACACCACCCGGCGCACGGTCGGCGAACTGGACGCCGTACTGGGTGTGTTGCGGGACGGCGACACACCGGGCACCGCCCCCGCCCCGACCCTCGCGGCCGACCTGGACGGACTGCTGCGCCGGACCAGGGCGGCCGGGCAGCGCGTGACGGCCACGGTCGACACCGGCCCCACCGCCCTGCCCCCGCTGGTCTCCCGGGAGGCGTACCGGATCGTCCAGGAAGGCCTGAGCAACGCCCTCAAGCACGCCGGCGAACCGGTCACCCTCCGCATCGCCACCGCCGACGGCCACCTCGACATCACCGTCGAGAACCCCCTCGGCCCCTGCCCCGCTCCCCGCCCCGGCGGCGGCCACGGCCTGCGCGGCATCGCCGACCGGGTACGGCTGCTCGGCGGCACCTCCCGGGCGGGGGCCGAGCGCGGCACCTGGCGCCTGCACGTCCGACTTCCACTGAAGGGATCCACGTGACCGACGAAAGGGCGGGCACGGGCCGGCCCGCCATCCGGATCGTCCTCGCCGACGACGAGCGCATGGTCCGCACCGCCCTGCGGGCCATCCTCTCCGCCGAGCCCGGCCTGGAGGTGGTCGGCGAGGCGGCGACCGGAGCCGAGGCCGTGTCCGTCGTACGGGAGCTGCGCCCGGACGTCGTGCTGATGGACGTCCGTATGCCCGAGGTCGACGGCATCCGGGCCACCGAGCAGATCCTCGCCACCCTGGACGAGCCGCCCCGGGTCGTGGTCGTGACCACCTTCGAGAACGACTCCTACGTGTACGACGCGCTGCGCGCCGGAGCCGCCGGGTTCCTGCTGAAGCGGGCGGAGGCCGACGCCCTCGTCCAGGCGGTACGGCTGGTCGCGCACACCGACAGCCTGCTGTTCCCGTCGGCCGTACGGGCCCTCGCGGCCGAGCACGCCCGCCAGGCGCCCGCGCCCCCGGCGTGGGTGAGCAGGCTCACGGGGCGGGAGAGCGAGGTGCTGCGGCACATGGCCGCCGGGCTGACCAACGCGGAGATCGCCCGCCGCATGGACGTCGGCCCCGCCACCGTGAAGTCGCACGTCGCGGCGGTGCTGGCCAAGACGGGTGCCCGGGACCGGACACAGGCGGTGATCGCGGCGTACGAGGCCGGTTTCCTGAACGTACGATGAGAAAAGCGGACGTACGGGAACGGTCATCCCCCTCTCGATCGTCTTCACAGCGGGATGAACAAGACGATCAGGCGGGCGTCCGTCTTCGCGCTGCTGCTCGTGCTCGCCCTGCTGGTCAGGGCGACCTGGGTGCAGTTCTACGACGGCAAGGCCCTCGCGGACGACAACGACAACCGGCGGAACGTGATCGAGACGTACTCACGGCCGCTCGGGAACATCATCGTGGCCGGGGACGCGATCACCGGCTCGGCGCGGACGAAGGGGAGCGACCTCGCGTACAAGCGGACGTACCAGAACGGCAAGCTGTACGCGGCGGTGACGGGCTACGCCTCGCAGGCCTACGCTCCGACCCAGCTGGAGGGCATCTACAAGGATCTCCTCAACGGCACGGACAACCAGCTCAAGAGCGTGCTGGACACGGTCACCGGTGAGCGCTCCGACCCGGGCAACGTGCTCACCACGATCGACCCGGCCGTGCAAAAGGCGGCGTACGACGCGCTCGGCGGCAACAAGGGCGCGGCCGTCGCAGTCGACCCGAAGACCGGCCGGATCCTCGCCGTGGTGTCGACTCCGTCGTACGACCCCGGGCAGCTCACCGACGCGAACACGGCCGGGGCGGCCTGGAAGAAGCTCAACGCGGACAAGGACAAGCCGCTCACCAACCGGGCGCTGCGCCAGCCGCTGCCGCCGGGCTCGACGTTCAAGCTGGTCGTGGCGGCGGCCGCGCTGGAGGACGGGCTGTACAAGAACGTGGACGAGCACACCGACAGTCCCGACCCGTACGTCATGCCGGGCACGACACGCCCGCTGGAGAACGAGAACAAGTCGGCCCCGTGCGAGAACGCCCCGATCCGGGTCGCGCTGCGCTACTCCTGCAACAACGTCTTCGGCAAGATGGCCGTCGACCTCGGGCAGGACAAGGTGAAGGCGATGGCCGAGAAGTTCGGCTTCAACGACGACGAGCTGGACGTGCCGGTGCGGGCCTACGCGAGCGTGTACCCCTCGGACATGGACAAGGCGCAGACGGCGCTGTCGGGCATCGGCCAGTTCGATGTCACCGCCACCCCGCTCCAGATGGCCATGGTGTCCGCGGCCATAGCCAACGGCGGCAAGCTGGTCTCGCCGCACATGGTGTCGCAGATCACCGACAGTGGCGGTGATGTGTTGAAGGACTACGACGACAGCGCGGACACCAAGGAGATCGTGAGCTCCTCCACCGCCGAGCAGTTGCAGTCGGCGATGGAGACGGTGGTGAAGGACGGTACCGGTACGAACGCGCTGATCGACGGGGTGACCGTCGGCGGCAAGACGGGTACCGCCCAGCACGGCGAGAACAACAGCAAGACGCCGTACGCCTGGTTCACCTCGTACGGCAAGTCCGACAGCAGCGGCAAGGAGGTCGCCGTCGCGGTGATGGTGGAGCAGTCGGACGCGGCGCGGTCGGAGGTCAGCGGCAATGGCTTGGCGGCGCCGGTGGCCAAGGCGATGATGCAGGCGGCACTCAAGTGATCCCGGTGAGGGGGCAGTCCAGGGGGACTGCCCCCTCACTGCTCACTTCACTCCGAGGAGCTGCTCCACAGGATCAATCGCGAAGTACACCAGGAACAGCGCCGAAACCCCCCACAGCAGCCAGTTGACCTCCTTCGCCTTCCCCAGCACCGTCTTGATGAGCACGTACGCCAGGAACCCCGCCCCGATGCCATCGGTTATCGAGTACGTGAACGGCATCGCGGCGATGGTCAGAAACGCCGGGATGGCGATCTCGTACTTGTCCCAGTCGATGTGCTTGACGTGGGTCATCATCAGGAAGCCCACCGCGATCAGCGCGGGCGCCGCCGCCTGCAGCGGGACGATGGTGAGCAGCGGGGTGAGGAAGAGCGCGAGGCCGAAGAGGCCGCCGGTGACCAGGTTGGCGAAGCCGGTGCGGGCACCCTCGCCGACGCCGGCCGCGGACTCGATGTAGGCGGTGTTGGAGGAGGCGGAGCCGACACCGCCGGCGACGGCGGCAGCGCCGTCGATGAACAGCACACGGCCGATGCCGGGCACCTGCCCCTTCTCGTCGAGCAGTCCGGCCTCGGCGCTGATGCCGACGATGGTGCCCATGGCGTCGAAGAAGTCGGACAGGATGAGGGTGAAGACCAGCAGGACGGCGGTGAGGACGCCGGCCTTGGCGAAGCCGCCGAACAGGCTGAAGTGACCGACGAGCCCGAAGTCCGGGGCGGCGACGATCTTGTCCGGGACCTTCGGGGTGGTCAGGCCCCAGCTCTTGATGTCGGCGACGGCGTTGATGACGATCGCGACGACGGTCATCGTCACGATGCTGATGAGGATCGCGCCCTTCACCTTGCGGGCGAGCAGCGCGATGGTCAGCAGGACGCCGAGACAGAACACGAGGACGGGCCAGCCCGTGAGGCGGCCGACGGCGCCCAGCTGCACCGGGACGGTGGTGTTCGCGACGTCCGGGATGCGGCTGACGAACCCGGCGTCGACGAAGCCGATGAAGGCGATGAACAGGCCGATGCCGACACCGATGGCCTGCTTCAGCTGTTGCGGGATCGCGTTCATGATCGCCTCCCGGAGTCCGGTGAGGACCAGGAGGCAGATGATCAGGCCTTCGAGGACGACCAGGCCCATCGCGTCGGACCAGCTCATCAGCGGGGCCAACTGGAAGGCGACGACGGCGTTGAGGCCGAGGCCGGCGGCGATGGCGAGCGGGAGGTTGCCGCCGACGCCCATGATGATCGTCATCACACAGGCCACCAGCGCGGTTGCGGTGACGAGTTGGCCGGTGTCGAGGGAATGGCCGAACTTGTCCTTGGCGCTGCCCAGGATGATCGGATTCAGGACAAGGATGTAGGCCATGGTGAAGAACGTGGCGAAGCCGCCGCGTATCTCCCGGCCGAAGGTCGATCCCCGCTCGGAGATTCTGAAGTACCGGTCGACGCTGTTCGCGGCAGGTGGCGCGGCGCCCGGCCGCTGTTCCACCTTCTGCGTCTCGGACATGGTCGTACTCCTCGTTGCCTGTTGAGCGTGTGCGGATGCTGGCTGGATTGTTCCCGCGTTGAACCCGTTTCAGGTTTTCCCCGTGTTACGGAATCGGGTTCGGTCTTTCATACGGTGTTCGAGCCCCCGTACGAACCAGGCTCTTGATCACTGCTACGCTTCCCGATCTCGTTCCGGCCACCCCCGGACGATCACATGTCATTCACATGACACGCACAGAGAGGTCCCCCGTGGGCACTGTCGTCGACGACGCAGCCTCCGTGGAGTTCCATGCCTTCTTCGAACGGCACTACGCCGAACTGGCCCGTCTCGCCCACCTGTTGACCGGCGAGGCGGACGCCGCCGACGATCTGGCGGCGGACGCGCTGCTCGCCCTGTGGCACCGCTGGGACCGGGTGCGCGCGGCCGACCACCCGGTGGCCTACGCCCGTGGAGTCGTCGCCAACCTCGCGCGCACCCGCATCCGCAGCGCCGTACGTGAGCGCCGGCGGATCTCCCTGTTCTGGTCGCAGCGTGAGGAGAAGACGGAGAACCCCGACATAGCGGGCGTGGTCGACGTACAGGAGGCGTTGCGCAGGCTGCCGTTCCGTAAACGGGCGTGTGTGGTGCTGCGGCACGCGTTCGACCTGTCGGAGAAGGACACCGCTCTCGCCCTGGGTGTTTCCGTGGGTACGGTTAAGTCCCAGACGTCCAAGGGGATGGCCGAGCTGCAGCGGATTCTCGGCTCCCGGGGCGTTCCACAGAAGGTGCACGCGGCGATGGCACGCGGCGGCGAGACCGGAGGACGGATCCGATGAGGCAGCAGGACGTGCACGACGAGCTGCGCGCCCGGCTGCACGAGGCGGCCGAGGCGCACCAGCCGGACCGGGCCCGCATGCTGGCCCGGATCGAGCGGGGCATGAGCGCCGAGCGGGGTCGCTCCGGTCACCGCCAGACGCGTCCGCTCGTGTGGGGCTGGGCCCGGGTGGTGAGCGCCACGGCCGCGGTCGCGGGCATGCTGGCGATCGGTGGTTACGCGGTGGCGTCCGCGGTGAAGGACGACACTCCCGCCCAGCAGACGGTCACGGTCTCGCCGACACCCACCCCGTCGCCGGACGCGACGAGCAAGGCGCCCGCGCCGCCGGCGCACCGCACGCCGAGCAGGGCCCCGGAGTCCCCCAAGGCAAGCGACTCCCCGTCCCAGCCGGCCTCCCCCTCCCCTTCCGCCTCCGTGCTGCCGCCCGCCGACGGCGAGACGGACGGCCCGCTGTGGTCGGACGGCTCGGTCGACCCGCACAGCAACGACTTCTGGGCGCAGAGCAACGTCACGTTCAAGACCAGCGAGCAGCTCACCTCCCTCACCGTGCAGTTGAAGGTCTCCCAGACCGGCGGGGTGAGTTCGGCCGGCGCCTGGCGCTCGCTGCCGGAGCAGGACTTCACCCTCACGGTCGGCGAGCAGGACGGCTTCCTGGTCTACACGTGGGTACTCAAGGACGGCCGTACGGTCCCCAAGGGCGAGTGGGTGTTCGCCGGGCAGTACAACCACGAGCGCGGCGGCCGGGACGCGAAGGACGACAGCTACTCGGTCACGGCCACGGCGGACGGCGAGCAGCGCGCGGTGGGCGGCGACTTCGCGGCGCACACGGACGGCGAGGGCGACTCGTAAAGAATCTCGAAGAGGGCGGCAACCCTTCTCTCGGCGGCGGCAACCAGGAAGCGCACGGCTCCCTCTTCCCCTGCAGCTGAGTGAAAATTCAAGTACGACGGGATCTCGCCCCTTGAGCACGCACAAGAGACACCTCACCCGCAGACGGGTGCTCGGAGCCTCCGCGATCGGCGTCGCCGCCACCGGCGCCGCCGTCGCGGGAGGCGCCGGCCTTCTCTCGTCCGCGTCCGCCGCGACCTTCGGCTACCAGGACGACGGCAGGAACTACGTCGTCGACACCGGCTCCTCCCTCGTCTTCAAGGTCTCCAAGTCGACCGGCGACATCACGTCCCTGGTCTACAAGGGCAAGGAGTACGAGGGCTACGGCGGCAAGCACTCGCACGTCGAGTCCGGCCTCGGCGCGTCCACCGTCACGATCAGGCAGACCGGCTCGACGATCCTGATCAAGGCCGTGCACGGGGCGATCACCCAGTGGTACGCGGCCCGCAGCGGCCAGAACAACGTCTACCTGTGGACGAACAAGGCGGACGCCTCCTTCACCGCGACCCGCTACATCGTCCGCATCAGGCCCGGCATGTTCCCCAACACGGGCTCGGACGCCTGGGACTCGACACGGGACAAGATCATCGAGGCGGGCGACGTCTGGAAGAGCCCGGACGGCACCACCCACTCCAAGCACTACTCGGGCAAGCGGACGATCGACTACGACCACGTCGGCTTCACCACCGGCTCGGTCGGCCTCTGGCTGGTCCGCTCCCACCACGAGAAGGCCTCCGGCGGCCCCTTCTACCGCTCGCTGCTGCGGCACTCGAACGAGGGCGGGGCGGCCCTCTACGAGATCCTGCACTACAACGAGGCCCAGACGGAGGCGGAACGCTTCGGCCTCCAGGGCCCGTACGTCATCGCGTTCACGGACGGCGGCACGCCCTCGTCCTCGCTCTTCCACGACAAGCTCGACACCTCCTGGGTGGACGGCCTCGGCATCACCGGCTGGGTCGGCAAGGCGGGCCGCGGCAAGGTGGCGGGCGTCGGCCTGAAGGGCATGGACGCGAAGTACGACTACACCGTGGGCTTCGCCAACGCGGACGCGCAGTACTGGGCGAAGGCGGCGGCCGGCACGGGTGCCTTCTCCTGCACGGGGATGCTCCCGGGGACGTACACCCTGACCGTCCACAAGAACGAACTGGCCGTGCACACGGAGTCGGTGAAGGTCACGGCGGGCGGTACGACCACCCTGCACACGTTGAGCATCACCGGTGACCCCTCCACCGCCCCAGCCGTCTGGCGGCTCGGCGACTGGGACGGCACGCCCGGCGAGTTCAAGAACGCCAAGCTGATGACGTACGCGCACCCGTCCGACGGCCGCGCCGCGAAGTGGACCGGCAACGTCACCATCGGCAGCGGCAGCGAGGCCGCGTCCTTCCCCGCGTACCTGTGGAAGGACGTCAACGACGGCATCCTCGTCTACTTCAAGCTGACCAAGGCACAGGCCGCCGCGGCGCACACGCTGCGGGTCGGGGTGACGGACGCGTTCTCCAACGGGCGGCCGCGGGTGAGCGTGAACGACTGGGTCTCGGCCATCCCCTCGGCTCCCACCCAGCCCGAGACACGTTCCCTCACCACGGGTTCGTACCGCGGGAACAACCACACCTTCACGTTCAGCGTCCCTTCCAGTGCCTGGAAGACGGACACCTCGCAGTACAACGTCCTGAAGATCAACATCGTGAGCGGTTCGGGCGGCACGGCCTACCTCAGCGCGGGCACGTCGTTCGACTGCCTGGACCTGCTGGCCTGAGCCCCCCTCGGTCAGCAGAAGGAACGCCCCCGCCGGTGACGACCGGCGGGGGCGTTCGCGCACCACGGTCAGTTCATGGTGGAACCGATCGTCGTGGACCCCGTGGTGAGGAAGGTGGTGGCCGGCAAAGAGCCGTCCGACTTCCGAGCACCGTACGCCGTCGCGGCGTCGGTCGACTTGAAGGACGGGGTGCTGACGCCGCTGTCCCAGTTGTTGGCAGCGGACACGGTGTGCGAACTCAGCTTGGACAGGCCGCCCTTGTTGCTCACGGCGAGGTTGCGGGCCAGCCGAGCCTTGCCCGTCTCGAAGAAGAACCCCGCCTGCGCGTTGGCGTACGCGGTGTTGCGGTTCAGCGCGACCGCGCCGGTGTTGGAGTTCTCGGTGAAGCCGTTGAGGCTGTTGTCCCAGGCCGCGTCGTTGTTGACGACGTGGGCGACCGAGGCGCCCCCGCCGCCCAGTTTGAAGCCGTTGCCGTTGCCCTCGAAGGCGGAGTCGTTCCAGCGGTTCCTGCCGTTGCCGAAGGCCCAGGAGTGCTCGATGGTGACCGGCGAGGAGAACTGCCACAGGTCGAGGCCGTCATCGGAGTTGTTGTAGAGGCGGGCGCCGGTGACCTTGTTGCCGGTTCCGGAGCCGAACTTGATGGCGATGCCGTCGGCGTTCTGGCCGTGCCCGGAGGCGTCGTAGTTGCCGTAACTGTCCAGGTTCTGGACAAGGTTGTTCACGGTGTTGTCGCCGCGCAGAGTGAACCCGGAGTCGCCGTTGTTCGCGGTGACGAGGTTCTTGAAGACCCCTCCGGTGGAGGAGGTGACGACGAAGCCCTGGGCCGGGGACTTCTGGAAGGTGAGGTTCTGCACGGTCCAGTAGCTGCCGTAGATCCCGGTGAGCCAGGAGCCGGCGGGCAGCTTGGAGCCGTCGATCTTCACCGTCTCACTGCCGTACGCCTGGAGCGTGATGCGGTTCGAACTGGTACCGCTGGCCGTGGACTTGAGGGTGGCTGTCGGGTAGTAGGTGCCGCCCCGCACCTGGATGACAGTACCGGCGGCGGCGTTCTTGACGGCCGACTCCAACTGGGCGGTGGTGGACACGGTCACCGTGGTCGTGGCGGCCTGGGCGCCGCCGTTCGACAGGCCGAGGTAGACGCCGCCGGCCCCCGCGGCGACGGCCACCGCGGCGGCGATCGAGAGGGTGCGCGTCCTGCGGTGACGTCCGGTGCTCTGCCGCACTGGCCGTTCCTTTCCTAGGGGGTTGAGTCGCATGCCAGTCGCCGCCATGGCCGGAACAGGTTGCCGCGCCCACGCGAAAACAACCGAAACTTTCGGCCGCCCGAGTCGCCCGCACACCGATTGACGCGCTGTTCCCCACTGGCCACACTCCGAGAGCGCGCACCGATCAACAGAAATCCCCAAACTCACACAGGACTGTCATGCGCCCCAGAACCAGAACCCTGCTGGTCCCCCTCCTGGCCGCCCTCTTCCTCACCCTGCTGACCGCCCCACCGGGCTCCGCGCAGACACGGCACCCCAAGTACGCGGGCTATCTCTTCGCCTACTTCACCGGCGAGGGCACCGCCGACGGCGAGCAGATCCGCTACGCCCTCAGCCAGGGCAACGACCCGCTGCACTGGCGGGAGCTGAACGCGGGCAAGCCGGTGCTGACCTCGACCATCGGCGAGAAGGGCCTGCGCGACCCGTTCGTGATCCGCTCCCCCAAGGGCGACAAGTTCTATCTGATCGCCACCGACCTGCGGATGTACCAGAACAGCAGCGGCAGCTGGGACTACGTCCAGCGGCACGGCAGCAAGTCGATCATGGTCTGGGAGTCCACCGACCTGGTGCACTGGAGTGACCAGCGGCTGGTGAAGGTGGCCCCGGACAACGCGGGCAACACCTGGGCCCCGGAGGCCTACTGGGACGACCGGCTCCACGAGTACGTGGTCTTCTGGGCGTCGAAGCTGTACGCCGCCGACGACCCCGACCACACCGGCTCGACGTACAACCGGATGCTCTACGCGACGACCAGGGACTTCCGCACCTTCAGCGAGCCCGAGGTCTGGGACGACCCGGGCTACTCGGTCATCGACTCGACGGTTATCAAGGACAAAGGGACGTACTACCGCTTCACCAAGGACGAGCGGGACCCCAGCTCCAGCTCGCCCTGCTCGAAGTTCATCACCGCCGAGAAGTCGCGGAACCTGACCGACACGTCGTACGACTTCGTCTCCGACTGCATCGGCAGCGGCTCCATCCAGCGGGGCGAGGGACCGACCGTGTTCAAGTCGAACACCGAGAAGAAGTGGTACCTGTTCATCGACGAGTACGGCCTGCGCGGCTACGTGCCCTTCGAGACCACCGACCTCGCCTCGGGCAAGTGGACCCTGTCCACGGACTACGCACTGCCCGCCAGCCCCCGCCACGGCACGGTACTGCCGGTGACGAGGGCCGAGTACGAGCGGCTGCTCAGGACCTACGGATGACCGTCAGGAGACGAAGTAGGTCGGGTTCGGCAGCTTGTAGGTGCGGTCGGCGTAGCCGCCGTCCAGGTCCGAGTACTGGTCGCCGAAGTTGGCGATGACCTCGTACCCGAGGTCGTCCTCGATGTGCTTGCGGGTGCCGGACTTGTACTGCACCGTCGTGCAGGTCCAGGTGCCCGGGGTGGCGCAGTCGCCCAGGTAGGCCGGCGGGTTGGCCTTGTCCTTGAGGAACACGTGGTCGGCGTCGAGGTTCACATCGGCGCCGACCTTCTTCAGGTTCTCGACGGCGGCGCTGCGCTGCGCCTCGCTGAGACCGGAGTTGTAGAAGACCTCGACGCCCTTGGACTCGGCGTACTGGACCAGCTCCGGGCTGCCGAACACGGCCGGACGGCTGGCCTTGTTCACGTAGTCGGCCCAAGTGGTCGAGTTGTACGTGTAGTTGTAGCGCTTCTCGTAGTCGAGGCTGAGCAGCAGCGTGTCGTCGATGTCGAAGACGACGGCCGGCTTCTCGCCGTGGCGATGCGCCTTGCGGGCCGCCTTGTCGATGTAGCGCTTGGCGTCGGCGTCGATGCGCGCCAGGTCCTGGGCGTACGGGCTGTCCGGGGACGCCTGGTAGACGCCGTTGGCGTCGGCGGTGGTGCCGTAGTAGGTGTCGATGTCCTTCACCAGGAGCCCGATGTTGTAGGGCTCGTGGGTGGAGTTCGCCGTCGACTGACCGGCGGTGGCCGCGCCGGCGCCGTATAGGGCACCACCGGCGAGGGCACAGGCGGCGGTGATCGCCGCGATCCGCAGTGATTTATGCATGACAGGTTTTCTACGCGCGTCACCCAGTCGAAGGCGACATTCGTTGCGCGATCGATACACACCAATTCGGTTGGAGGCAGGGGCTGGTCAGTCGCAGGGCGGGTCGTAGGGTTCGCCGGGGACGTAGGCGTTCCATTCGGGCTCGGTGATCCTGTCACCGATGTTCTTGCAGAGGAGGTACTTCAGGTCCGGGGTGTTGGTGGCCCAGACGTTGATGTCCGCTCCGGCCGCGGCCAGCAGGGGCTTGCCGTGGGAGCTGTATGACAGGCTTCCGAAGCCCGTGAGGCTTCCGAGATCGAAGGCGAACGCGCCCTTGTACACCGGAGCCTTCCAGTGGCTGACGTCCCACATCTCAATGTGGTTCTGGGAGTAGACGTCGTTCGGATCACCGGTGCTTGACCAGGCGAGGGTCCCGCCGTCCGGGCTGAAGGCGATGCCTCCGCCCGAGCCGATCGTGCGCATCACGGAAGGATCGCCCGTGATGCGGCCGTTCTTGATCCGCCAGAAGCGAGTGGTGCTCTTGGTGTCCGTGGCGGCGAGCAGTTCGCCGTCGGGACGGAAGGCGGTACGCGACACGTCGGCGCCCGGGGTCAGCCACCGGGTCAACTGGGGTACCGGACGGCGTGGGTTCGCCACCGTCCAGGACAGCATCCTGTCGGCGGTGTTGGCGACCAGGAGCCGGTCCTTCGGGGAGAAGGTGACGAAGAAGACGTTGCCCTTCATAGCTGCGGTCCGCCGGGGGTGCGAGACGGTGGTGACGTCGAACAGCTTCACCGAAGGTGGCTCGGCCCGGACAGCCGTGTTGTCGTTGTTGTCGGCCACGGCCAGCAGATGACCGTCCGCGCTGAAGGAGAGGTCCTCGACGCCGTTGGCGATGTCCGTGATGGTGGCGATGACGGGTGCGCCGGACCGGCGGGTGTCCCGCAGCCGGACGACACGCTTGTTCCCGCTCAGCTCGCTGAGGGCGAGGATCTTCCCGTCGGGGCTGAAGGCCGCGCCCTCCGCGCCGATCTCGCCACTGCCCGGCAGCCGTGCCAGGCTCTTGTGGAGCGTGGCCGTGCCGGTCAGGTCCCACAGAGCACCGCCGTTGGCACCGTGGATGACCAACAGCCGCCGGGCACCTCCGCTGAGCTTCGTGGTCACCTGGAAGCCGGACGGTGACGGGCCGAAGCTGGCCGCAGCGGTGGGCTGGGCCGTGTTCTCCACGTACCACAACAGCACTCCGCGGCCCGTGGCGCGCAGCAACCGGTGGCCGTGTGCTGTGAAGAGCGCCGGCCCTGTCCCGTTGGCTTCTGCGCCCCTTTTGAGCTGAGCGGACTGTCGCAGGCGGGAACCTGGAAGGACGTCCCAGAGGTAGGTGTTGGCATCACAGCCGGTGGCGAGAACCTTCCCGTCCGGACTGAACGCGGCGGAGGCCAGGTTCGCCGCACAGTCGGTCACATATTTGTCCTTCGCCGTACCCGCCGACGTCGGCTGCCCCCGGCCCGGCAGCCGCCACAGACGGACACGGGTCTTGTCCCCGTCCCCCGGCCCGGCCAGCAGCCGGCCGTCCGGGCTGAACGCCACCCGGTGCAGCGGCTTTCCGTTCAGGTCGTAGGTTTGGGAATCCAGCTTGAGACCAGGGAGGACCGCCGACGCCGAGGTGCGCCGCTGGTCCGTCATGTCCCAGAGCCGTACCTTTCCGTCACTGCCGGCGCTCGCCAGGAGCCGCCCGGACGGGGCGAAGGTGAGCGAGTCGACGTTCCCGGTGTGGCCGCTCAGGGTGCGCAACGGGCGTGGGACGGACCGGCGGGCGATGTCCCACAACCCCAGCGACCCACTTGCCGTGCTGCCTGCCCGTACGACGGCCACCAGCCGTCCGTCGGGGCTGAGCGCCACCGCACCGGTCCGCATCTGGCCCAGGTTCCCCAACTTCCCATTGCCGTGCGCCGTGTCCCACAGGACGACGTCGGAACCGGTCGAGACGGCCATCCGTTCGCCCCGGGCGTCCAGGGAGATGTCGTCGGCGGAGGCCTCGGACATGAAGACGCCCGGGCTCTCCATTTCGGCGAGCATCGAAGCCGTCCCGATCTGCGGGTCCAGCCGGTTCGCGATCAGGCTGAGCTGTTTGGCCAGCCCCGGGCGGCTGTCCCGCAGACGGTCCGCCTCCTCGTTGACCAGCCGTGCGACAGCCTCCCGCCGCTGAGCCGCCTCCTTCTGCCCCGACCACCAGGCCAGGCCTCCGCCCGCCCCGGCCAGCAGCGTCAGCACACACATGCAGGCGATCACCGCCCTGCGTATGCGCACCCCGCGCCGTTCCTGACGCCACGACTGGTTCAGGAACTCCGCGAGCCGTGGTTCGAGTTCACCGGCATGCCCTTTGCCCTCGGCGGCGGCGGTCAGACCCGCGCCCTCCAGGCGTTCACGGGTGGCGGCGAGCCGGGGCCCCCGATAGAGCAGCGAGGGATGCCTGTCCGCCTCCCACCAGACGGCGGCGTCGACGGCGACCTGCTGCCGCGCACGCAGCCAGTCGCGGTCCGCGTCGATCCACTCGCGCAGCCGGGGCCAGGTGTGCAGCAGGGCGTTGTGGCTGATGCGGACGGTGTGCTCGTCGAGGACCAGCAGCCGTGCCGCGGCGAGCCGGTTCAGGGCGCGCTCGGCCGCCTGCGGGTCGGGCAGGCCGTCCAGCAGTACGGTCCGGTCGGCGGGGCGGCTGGTGTCCGGCGCGTCGTCGTCGATGTGCACCAGGCGCGGCAGCATGCGGCGTACGGCGGCACGGCCCGCGTCGTCCAGGTGCTCATAGGTGTCGTCGGCGGTCTGTTTGATGGCTTCGTCGATGCCCCCGCTGTCGCGGTAGCCGGCGACGGTCAGCTGTCTGCCCTGTCGGTGTCGCCAGGTGGACCAGAGTGCGTGGGAGAGCAGGGGCAGGGTGCCGGTCTGGGACCGGGTCAGCCGGGCTGCGCCCAGTTCGTGGATGAGCAGGTCCGCGAGGCCTTCGTCGAGTTCCAGTCCGACGGCCGCGGCCGGGCGCTCGATCGCGGCCCTCAGCTCCTCCTGCCGCATCGGGCTGACGAGCACCTGGTTGGACCGCAGCATCGAGTCCAGCTCGGGCAGGGCCTGGGCGTGCCCGTAGAAGTCGGCGCGCAGGGCGGCGACGACGAGCGTCCCGGCCTCGGCCAGGGCCGCCAACGCGGCGAGGAACGCCGTGCGTTCGGTCCGGCTGCGGCAGAGGGTGAACAGCTCCTCCAGCTGGTCCACCACCAGCACCAGTCGCCGCCGGTCCGGAACGAGGTCGTGGACCCAGCCGACGGCGGCTTTCGGGTCCTCTGCCGACAGAACGGTGTCCCCCCGCAGGGCGGTCGTCAGGTTGCGGAGGGGGTGTTCGCCCGGGGTCAGGACCAGGCCGGGCCAGGCCGCCGAACCGGGCAGCAGCGGGGTTCCGGCCTGTAAGGCCGCGAGGAGTCCGGCGTGCAGCAGTGAGGTCTTGCCGGCGCCGGACGGGCCGACCACCGCCAGCGGCCGACCCTGTTCTACAGCCTGGAGGCAGCCGCGGAGCAGTTCGTCGACCAGCTTCTCCCGGCCGTGGAAGAACTCCGCGTCGTCCACGGTGAACGCGTCGAGGCCCGGGTACGGGCAGGGGCCCGGCGCCGGTTCCTCGGCCGTGGTGCCGTCCGGCTCGTCGGTGGCCGGCGCGGCCGCGTTGACGGCAAGGACGAGTCCGCCGGAGCGGTCGCCGGCCTGGCGTCGGGGCAGCGGCCCGCCCCGGGACCGTAACGCGCGGAACAGGTGGTCGTAGACGTCGTCCAGGGTGAGCAGGCGCGGTGCGCGCGGGTCGCCGTCCCGCAGCAGGCTGATCAACTCGCCCGTGAGGGCGGTGTGTTCGGCGTCGTCGGGTGCCAGCGCCAGCTGCTCGGCGGAGCCCATCAGGTACATCCCGTGCCCGGCGGGCAGGGTGAAGGCCGCGGGCTGGGGCGTACCGGCGCCGAGCCGGGCGCGTCCGGAGAAGCAGCAGTCCAGGACGACGATCACCGACGCGGCGCGGCACAGGGTGAGCGCCTCGCGCAGGGCCGAGAACGACAGTGCCTGGTGTGCGGCGAGGCCCGGGGTCAGCCGGTCGGTGGCGGTGGCGGCGAGGTACAGCTCGTCGCCGGGGCCGATGAGGCCGTGGCCCACGTAGTACACGAGCAGGGTGCTCTCGGCCTCCTGCGCCGCGTCGGCGACGGCCAGGGCCATCGTGCGGGCGTCCGCCGGGTCGACGAGGGTGCGCAGCCGGTCGGGGGTCACTCCGCAGCGTTCGGCCAGGACGGCCGCCAGTGCTTCGACGCTGCGCGGCACCGCCGGTACGGAGGTCAGCGTCGGGCCGTCGTGCGTACCGGTGCCTATGAGCAGCACCCGCGCGCCGGAGGACGCCAGGGCGGTGGTGGGCGTGGCGAGGGCCGGTGACTCGGCGGGCCGGGTGGTCATAACGCGCCGCCGTCCGGTCCCGGGCCGCCCTGACCGCCCTGGCCGCTCTCCAGGAGCCGGGAGGAGTCGGTCACGAAGGCGCGCAGTTCCTGGGGGGTCATCGGCCCGACGAGCTTCGTGGAGATCTCCAGCGAGGCGCCGTCGGACCGGGTCGCCTTGACGGTGACGTCGCTGTGCCGGCTACGGATCCAGGCGACCACGGCGGTGGTGAGTCCGGTGACCGCCCCGCCCGAGCCGAGCGCGACCACCAGGCCGTCCAGGACCGGGCCCAGGGTGCCGGGCACCGGTGGTCTCTCCTGCGGAGTGACCCGGCCGCGCAGCTCTCCCTCCTGGGTGAGCCAGGCGAGCAGCGACCTCGTCTCGTCGGCCGCGCCGGCAACGTCGGCATCGTCCGTGACGCGGACATCCACACGTACGTCCACAGGTTCCCCCGATCCTGCATCCTGTCCCAATGGACCGTCGGACAACAGCGTAGAGGGAACGGGGGAAACCTGACCCGGTAATTCCGGTCGCCAGTCGGGTCTGCTTCGCCGTCTAATTCATCGTCGCCCCGATCGTCGTGCTTCCCGTCGTCAGGAACGTCGTCGACGGCAGGGAGCCGTCCGACTTGCGGGTGTTGTACGTAGTCGACGCGTCCGTGGAGACGAAGGACGGGGTGGAGATGCCGGAGTCCCAGTTGTTGCCGGCCGAGGTCACGTTGGAGCCCTTGCTGACCTGGCCGCCGCCGTTGCCGACAGCCAGGTTCTTGCCGAGCTTCGCGGAGCTGGTGGCGAAGTAGTAGCCCCACTTGGCGTTGGCGTAGGCGGTGGTGCGGTTGATGACGATCGCGCCGGTGTTGGAGTTCTCCGTGAAGCCGTTGCCTGCGTTGTCCCAGGCGGCCGAGTTGTTGACGACGTGGGCGACCGTCACACCGTTGCCGCCCAGCTTGTAGCCGTTGCCGTTGCCCTCGAAGGCGGTGTCGCCCCAGCGGTTCTTGCCGTTGCCGAAGGACCAGGTGTGCTCGATGGTCACCGGGGAGGAGAAGGACCACAGGTCGATGCCGTCGTCGGAGTTGTTGTAGAGGCGCGCTCCGGTGACGAGGTTGCCGGTGCCCGAGCCGAACTTGATGGCGACCCCGTCCGCGTTCTGGCCGTGCGTGGCGGCGTCGTAGTTGCCGTAACTGTCCAGGTTCTTGACGGTGTTGTTCACGGTCCCGTCCCCGGTGAGGGTGAAGCCCGAGTCGCCGCCGTTGATGGTCTTGATGTTGTTCCAGTTGGTGCCGGTGCAGGACTGGCAGACGACCGCGCTGTCCGGGGAGTTCTGGAAGGTGATGTTGGAGACGTTCCAGTAGTCGGCGGTCAGCTTGAAGATCCAGGAGCCGGAGGGCAGCGAGGAGCCGTCGATCTTCACGGTCTCGGAGCCGTACGCGGTGAGGGTGATCGGGGACGAGGAGGTGCCGTTGGCCGTCGACTGAAGCGTCGCGGTCGGGTAGTAGGTGCCGCCGCGCACCTGGATGACGGTGCCGGCGGTGGCGTTCTTGATGGCGTTCGTCAGGTCGGTGGAGTTGCTGACCACCACGGTCGCGGCATGCGCGGGCGTGGCGACCAGGCCGAGCCCGGCGATGGCGAGAACGGTGAGGGTGCTCTTGATGCGACGCATGACGTGCGGGTCCTTTCGTCGGCTCAGAGCGAGCGGTGGGGGTGGAGGTGGGGGTGGGGGTGCCAGTCGCCGAGGTAGGCCGCGGGGGTGTGCAGCGTGGCCTCGGCGTCGGTGAGCTGGGGCCGGTTGGCGGGGACGGTGATCACCGCGCCCGGACCCGAGTTGCTGTACTCGCGAAAGCGCATGGACTGCCACGGGTAGGCGTCCCGCATGTTGGTGTAGGGGGCGACCGGGTCGATGCCGGGCCCGATGAGGCTGTCCCGGACGACGAGCGAGGGCCAGGCGGTGATCTCGTACGACGGCACCCACGGCCGGGCCAGTTTGTACGCCGAGTCCTCCGCGCCGGAGGTGAACCGGGAGCGGACGGCGAGGATGCCGTGCGGGTTGGCGCGGGCGGTGGACGGGGCGAAGACCATGCCCTTGGGGGTGAAGGTGACGTCCCGCCGCAGGGTGTGGAAGCGGCAGCGGTCGAACACCGCGGTCGCCCGTCCGAAGACGAAGTCGACGTCGCCCTCGATGTGGCAGTGCCGGAAGTACTGCCGGTCGAAGGAGTCGAGTGCGGTGGTGTCCGCGAACAGGGTGTCCTGGTGGGCGAGGAGCCGGACGTTGTCGAGGTGGGTGCGGTCGCCGGTGAGGTAGGCGGCGACCGCCTGGGTCCCGGTGATGTCCGGGTGGTCGGCGCGCAGCCAGTCGTTGGCGAGGGTCAGATCGCGCACGGTCAGCCCGGGAGCGGCCGAGCTGAAGGTGGCGGACCCGGCGGTGCCGTAGGTGCCCGAGCCGTCGGGCTTCTGGGTGCCGTTGGCGTTGTCGTGGACGATGACGACGTCACGGGGGTCGCCCGTGATCCCGCGGATCGTCAACTGCTCCTTGTCCACCGGCACGTTGACGACCTCGCGGTACGTCCCTGGGTGGAGGAGGATCGTCCGGCCCGGGGCGTCGACGGCGTCCACGGCGGCCTGGACGGAGTCGCCGGGGCGGACGTGCAGGACCCGGCGGCCAGACGCGACCACCGGGGATGCGCTCATGGCCACCAGTCCGCCCGCGATACCCGCGAGCAGCGTGCGTCGGGGCAGCGGCATCAGCAGCCCTCCCACGGGGTCCAGTCCCCGAGATAGGCCTCCCGGGTCGCCGACTCGGCCTTTTCGTCGGTGAGTTGGGGCCGGTTCTCCGGGACGGTGACGACGGCGCCGGGGCCGGTGTTCCGGTACTCGGCGAACCGCTGGTTCTGCCACGGGTAGGTGGCCGACATGTTGGTGTAGGGCGCGGTCGCGTCGATGCCGGGGCCGAGCCAGGTGTCGCGGACGGTGAGCATGGGGCGGGCGGTGGGGTCGGAGCCGGGCACCCAGGGGCGGGCCAGTTTGTAGAAGGCGTCCGGGGCCTCGCTGCTGACGTGGCTGCGGGTGACCAGGTAGCCGCGCGGGTTGGCGACGGCCGTGGAGGGGGCGAAGACGAAGCCGTACGGCGCGGCGGCCAGGTCGGTGCGGTTCAGGGTGCGGAAGTGGCAGTGCTCGTAGACGGCGGTGGCCCGGCCGAAGACGAAATCGACGTCGCCCTCGACGTAACAGTGGGCGTAGTACTGGCGGGCGAAGGCGCCGAGGGCCATCGAGTCGGCGTACAGGGTGTCCTGGTGGCCGAGGAAACGGCAGTGCAGGAAGGCGCCGCGGTCGCCCTGCACCTTGACGGCGACGGCCTGGGTACCGCTGATGTCCGGGTGGTCGGCGCGCAGCCAGTCGTTGGCGAAGGTGATCCAGCGGGCGGTGAAGCCGTCGGCCTGCACGGTCGTGGTGGCCGACCCGGTGGTGCCGTAGGTGCCGCCGCCGGGCTTGGGGGTGCCGGCCGCGTGGTCGTAGACGATGACGACGTCCCGGGGGTCCTCGGAGGCGCCGATCCAGGTCATCTCCGTACGGCCGGCGTCGACTGCGACCGTCTCCCGGTAGGTGCCGGGTGCCAGGACCAGCGTCCGGCCGCTGCCGGTGGCAGCGGTCACCGCGGCCTGCACGGAGGTGAAGTCACCGCGGCCGTTCGGGTCGACGTACAGGGCCCCCGGGGTGAGGCGGCGGGCCGGTGACCCGTACCGGCCGAACGGGAGCGGTCCCCCGGCGGCCCGCGCGGGGACGGCGGCGAGGCCGAGCGCGGTGGCGGCCCCGGCGCTCGCGACCAGGAAGCGCCGTCTGGACAAGGGGAGTTGGGGCGAGGGCATGGGAGTGCTCCTTCGCGGTGCGGCTCGTGAGAGGAGAGGGGGATCGGGGCCGGAGGTCCGGCCCCGGTGGGTCAGCCCAGGCGGCCCGCGCCCGCGCAGTGGTCGACCAGGCCCGGGACGGCCTTTGCGGGGTCGACCTTGGTGCGCAGGGTCGGCGTCCAGCCCGCCCCGGACTGCAGGATCTCGCCCGGGACCTCGGTGTTGTGGACGGCGATCAGGTCCGTCGGCACGCCGTTGACGTAGTTGTCGTCGGCGGTGAGCGGCGACTCCTTCCACTTCTTCAGGATCGAACCGGTCTTCGCACCCGCCGGCAGGGTGAACGCGTTGTGCTCGGCGACGAGTTGGGACTCCATGCCGATGCCGTAGCTGTAGGAGTAGCCGTCGCCGGCGACGAAGTGGTTGTTGTAGGAGTCCACCTGTCCGAAGCGGACGCGGGGTGCGCGCTCGACCAGGTTCGAGAACAGGTTGTGGTGGAAGGTGACCTTGAGGTGGCCCCGGTCGACCGCGGCCGTGGAGGCGCTGTCGCTGTTGCCGATGAGGATCGTCTTGTCGTGGTCCTCGAAGACGTTCCAGGAGGCGGTGACGTAGTCGGCGCCCTTGACGATGTCCAGCTCGCCGTCGTGCTGCTCGTAGATCCGGCCGTAGTAGTACGGCAGGGTGCTGTCCGGGTGGCCCCCGTCGGTGAAGGTGTCGTGGTCCATCCACACGTGCGTGGAGCCGTAGATCACCGCGCTGTCGTACTCGGAGTTCCAGTTGCCGTCGGCGGTGTCGGTGGGGTCCCACTGCGGGAAGCAGTCGAGGGGGCTCTCGAAGCCGAGGTTGCGGACGATGACGTTGTCGACGCCCTTGATCTGGAGGCTGGCGCCCTTGAAGCCGGCGTCCTTGCCGATGCCGACGATGGTGGTGTTGGCGGGGATGTTCGCCTTGATGTAGGCGTCCTGCTGGGCGGCGGAGGCGCGGCGCAGGCCCTCGGGGCTGGCGTCGGGCTCGCCGTCGAGGTTCTTGGTGCGACCCCACACGGCAGGGTCGTAGGTCTTCAGGTAGGTGTCGAAGTCGTAGCCGGGCACGGCGAACGAGGCACAGCTCGGCCCGTCCGCGTCGATGGTGCCCTTCACCCTGATGATCTTCGGGGCACTGCCGCCGTCCGCGAGGGCGGACTTGAACTGCTCCCAGGTGGTGACGGTGTAGACGTGCGCGGCATCGGCGGCGGCACCGCCGGTCGTCCCGGTGCCGTAGGCGGCCCAACCGTCGTTCGCGGGCAGCACCTGGCGCTCAACGACCCGACCGGGCTGCGCGGAGGCGGTCCCGGTGACGGCGAGCACGAGAGCCGTGCAGCCCACGAGCGTTCCTATGACGCGTCCATGACACTTCCGTGTACGCACTGTGCGGGTCTCCTCTTTCGTGAGGTCACGATTGCGGTGCGGGCGGCCAGGTGATCCAGGACGTCGGAACGTCCTCGTGCAACCGGACGACGTCATGCCGGGCCAGCACCCGGGTGCGCAGCAGCTCCTGCGCCACGAGCCGGGCCACGGCGATGGCGCCCGGCGGGTTGAAGTGCGTGTTGTCCTGCTCGGTGTCGGTCCAGTTGAAGTACTTCTTCGTCTCCTCGACACCCAGCTCCTGCCACAACGCGAGCGACAGCGCCTCGATGTCGAGCAGCGCGACCCCTTCCTGCTCGGCGAGCGCCCGCATGGCCGCCGGGTACTCACCATGGGTCGGTACGGCATTCCCGTCGGCGTCGAACCTGCGGCGCTCGACGGGGGTGGCGAGGACGGGGCGGGCCCCTTTCGCCCGTGCCCCGTCGATGTACCGCCGCAGATAGTCCTGGTACGTGGTCCAGGGCTCGGTGTAGCGGGTGGGGTCGGTGTTCTTCTCGTCGTTGTGCGCGAACTGGACGACCAGGAAATCGCCGGGCCGGATCACGGAGAGGAGGGCGTCGAGCCGGCCTTCGTCGGCGAAGCTCTTCGAACTACGTCCGTTCACCGCGTGATTGGCGACATCCAGCCCCTTACGGAGAAAGAAGGGGAACGCCATTCCCCACCCGGTCTCGGGGGCCGCGTCGGCGTATTTCTGAGCGGCGGTGGAGTCACCGGCGACGTAGAGCGTGCGGTGCCCCTTCGGGGATCGGCCGACGAGGGGTACGGCGGCGAGGGCAGCGGAGGTGACCTGTCTGCGGGTAAGAGACACAACGGTGCCTTTCAAACAGGGAGTTGGACAACCAGGGGCGCGGGTCTGTATCAATGTGCGACTCCGTCGCGCGAGCGCGACCAGCCACAACGGACCCGCAGCCCCCCACAACCGAAACCACCCGAGCTGTCAGTGGTTCTTCTTCCAGTCGGCCTGCGCAGCATTGAGCTGATCGGCAAGCGTGTCCAGAAACTCCTTCGCGCTCATCTTCCCGAGCAGCAGCTTCTGGAAATTGGGCTCGTTGTCCGCCTTGGAGATCGTGTTCCAGTCAGGCAGGTAGTACGGCAACTGCACAATCTTCGTACCGCCCCCGTTCAACGCCTCCGCCGCCAGCTTCGTGGGCTCGGCCTGCTGGATCCACGCGTCCTTCGCCGCCTCCGTGTTCGCCGGCACCTGCCCCGCCGACTCGTTGAACTTGGAGTTCTCCGCGGCGGACACCGCGAACTCGATGAACTTCCAGGCCGCCGCCTTGTTCTTGCTCGACTTGAACAGGCTCAGCCCGTCCACCGGGTTGGACACCTGCACCCGGGTGCCGTCGTCCATCGTGGGGTTCGGAACGCCCCGGAACTTCTCTTTGCCCAGCGCCTTCAGATGGTCCTGGTACGACCCCAGGTTGTGGCTCAGCATGCCGATCGTGCCGCTGTCCCACTGGGCGACCATCTTCGTGAAGTCGTTGTTGACGTCGGCGGACGGGGTGTCCTTCTTGTAGAGCGCGACGTACTTCTCCAGGGCGGCCACGTTCTTGGGGTCGTTGACGGTGGTCTTGTCGCCGTTCCAGAACGAGGTGATGCCGGTCTGGCCGTACACCGCGTCGAGGGCCGGCGCGATGGCGCCCTCACCGCCACGGATGGTGAAGCCGAACTGGTTCCTGCCCTTGTCCGTGAGCTTGCCGGCGGCCTCGTAGAACTTCGACCAGGTGGTCGGCGCGTCCAGGCCGGCCTTCTTGAACAGGTCCGTCCGGTACCACAGCGTGCCGTTGTTGGCGGAGGTCGGCACCTGGTACAGCGTGTCCCCGCCGCCCGCCGCCTTGCTGACGTCGATGAGGTTCTGGCTCAGCTTTCCGTTCAGCGGGCTCTTGCCGAGCCGGCTGTCCAGCGGTTCCAGCGCCCCCTGGACGGCGACCTCGGCGAGCATCGCGGTGCCCACCCCGCCGACGTCCGGCAGGCCACCGCCCTGGATGGCGGTGTCGTACTTGGACTGGGCGCTCGCCGCCGGGATGCCCACG
Organism: Streptomyces sp. Ag109_G2-15; assembly: GCF_900215565.1. Taxonomy (NCBI): domain Bacteria; kingdom Bacillati; phylum Actinomycetota; class Actinomycetes; order Kitasatosporales; family Streptomycetaceae; genus Streptomyces; species Streptomyces sp. Ag109_G2-15. Next base: position 5,513,482 of record NZ_OCNI01000001.1, on the reverse strand, counting down.
TACTTGACCTTGATGTCCGGGTACTTCTTCTCGAAGTCGGCGATGATCTGCTTCCAGATGTCGGTGCGCACACCGCCGTTGTTGTCCCAGAAGGTGATCGTGCCCTTGCCGGAGCCCTCGTTCCCCTTGTCCCCCGCGCCGCCGCTGCCGTCGTCGCCGCAGGCGGTGGCGGTCAGCGCGAGCACGGAGCCCAGGGCGACGGCCGTGGCGGCGCGCCTGCTTCTGCGGTTGCTGCTCTTCATTGGTCGGCTCTCTTCTTCTGGATCCAACGGAAGGGGTGGAGCTGTGGGGGTGTCAGTGGCCGATCCGCGCCTGCGGAACGGAGAAGTGCTTGACCAGCGCGGGTACGGCGGCGGCCGGGGCGAGGTGGTAGGCGTAGAAGGCCCGCGGATGGCAGGCCGTGCCGTGCTCGTCCGTCCGGCCGGTGGTGTTCCTGAGAATCGATCCGCGCTGCACCAACTCGGCCGTGTCGTCGGCCTGGTAGGGGTGCTGGGCGCTGTCGTGCACGATCTCGCCGGTGTCGCCGACGCCGATCAGGGTCTTGTCGGAGCCGACGACGATGTCCGAGTCGAAGGGCTCCACCGCGCCCAGCCCGAGCGCGGCGATCAGGCCGGCGACGGCGGCCAGGACGAGACCGGCACCCGGCCCTGACCTTGGCAAGCGCTTGCTAGGGAAGTGCGTCATTGCGGCTCCCAACAGGCATACAGGGGACGGACTACAGGGGGCTGATCCGGAACTCCGTGAAGGTCGCCGACCCGGCGTGCCCCGATCCCTCGGGCGCGACGGCGAACAGGCCGAGCAGGGCGCCGACCCAGCGCCAGGGGGTGGCCGCGAAGACCGGTCCGGAGGGGCGCAGGCCGTCTCCGACGTCGTACGAGAAGTGGCAGCGCGCCCCGGCCGCCACCTCGATCCGCAGCCGGGCCCGTCCCTCGGGCGCGAGGCACGGCACACCGGCGTCCCGTTCCTGCTCGGCGACGGCCTCCGCGAACCGGTGCACGAGCCGGACCGTCCCGTCGGCTCCCCGTTCGAGGCCGATCCACCCGAAGGCGTCCCCGAGCACCGCCAGCCCCGCTCGCGCGCCCGGCTCGGTGCCGTCCAGGCTCAGCTCGACGTCGACCGCGCAGGGCAGGCCGGGCAGGCGCTGGGTGAGCACGTGCGGCAGTTTCCGCGGGTCGTGGGCGTCGGCCGAGCGGACGCAGGTCAGCCGCAGCCCGTCCCCGCAGTGGTGGGTGGCCCAGCCGTCGCCCGGGTTGGCCGTCCACTGCCACTGGCGGCCGTACCGTCCGCCGGGGAAGTCGTCGTCGGTGGCGGGAGCGGCGGGCGGCTGCGGCGGGAGGCCGGGGCGGCGGTGTACGGCGACGGGGGCGCCGTCGGCGCCGATGACCGGCCAGCCGTCCGTGCCCCAGCGCATCGGCTGGAGGTGCACGACCCTGCCGTAGGCACCGCGCTGCTGGAAGTGCAGGAACCAGTCCTCGCCGGCCGCGGTGCGCACCCAGCCGCCCTGGTGCGGCCCGTTGACCTCGGTGTCCCGCTGCTCCAGGACGATCCGCTCCTCGTACGGCCCGAAGAGGCCTCGCGAGCGGAAGGCGCCCTGCCAGCCGGTGTCCACTCCCCCGGCGGGCGCGAGGATCCAGAACCAGCCGTCGTGCTGGTAGAGCTTGGGTCCCTCCAGGGTGAACCAGCCGGGGATGCGGTCGCCGTCGACGATCACCTTGCCCTCGTCGAGCAGCGAGGTGCCGTCGGGGTGCATACGGTGACCGGTGAGCCGGTTCTTGATGCCGGAGCGGGACCGGGCCCAGGCGTGCACGAGGTAGGCGTCGCCGGTCTCGTCGTCCCACAGCGGGCACGGGTCGATGAGGCCCTTGCCCGGCTTGAGGAGGTGCGGGCGGGTCCAGGGGCCGCGGATCTCCGGGGCGTTGATCTGGTAGATGCCCTGGTCTGGGTCGCCCCAGAAGATCCAGAAGCGTTCGTCGTGGTGCCGGATCGCCGGTGCCCAGACCCCGCAGTCGTGCCGGGGCGTCGTGAACTCCGCCTCCGGTTCGAGGCGTTCGAGGGCGTGGCCGACGAGGGTCCAGTGGACGAGGTCGCGCGAGTGCAGCAGGGGCAGGCCGGGCACGCGGCCGAAGCTGGAGGCGGTGAGGTAGAAGTCGTCGCCGACGCGGACGACGTCCGGGTCGGACCAGTCCGCGTTCAGAATCGGGTTCTCGTACGTCTCGTTCATCACTGGCTCACCGCCTTGCGGACCAGCGCGGCCGCCTCGCCGCGCTCCAGGCGTCCGTCGGCGACGACGGTGACGATCCGGCGTACGACGGTCTCGCCGGGCGGTATCGGCAGCCGCTGCGCGTGCGCCAGCGAGGAGCCCACGCCCGGGTACTCGCCCGCGCGCACGAACCACGGGTCGCGCCGGGTGTGCTCGGTGGCCCCGGCGAAGACCAGCGTCCAGCCGGCCCCCGCCAGCGCGACCCAGTCGGCGCGGGTGCCGTGCACCTCGGCCTCGCCCTCGCGGTCGGCGGTGAAGACGTCCGGTGCCGACTCCTCCTTGCGGGCCCGCCAGAAGAAGCCGCCGTAGGCCGCGCCGGGCCGCCCGTTGGTGGCGGGGCTCCCGATGGAGAGCGGGACCGGGGTGACATTGGTGAGGGAGAAGGTGAAGTCCAGCGCCCAGGCGGTGTCGGTGAGTTCGGTGGCGGCGACGGTACGGCGCTCGCGCAGCAGCTCGGCTCCGGCGGCGACCCAGCGCAGCTCGGCCACGAAGCCGTCGGGGTCGCGCAGCTGGAAGGCGGTGTGCCGCTGGGCGCCGTGGTTGTCCAGCTCGGTCGGGCCCTGGTCGCGCACGAAGGTGCGCCCGCCCCAGAAGTTGTACCCCTCGACGTCGGGAACGGCGACACCGACGCCGAGGTGGTGTGCGTGGTCGGCGGGGCTCAGCTCGGTGACCGCCGTGCCGGCCAGGGTGGTGACGGGGTGCAGATAGGGGCGCGGGGCGAGCCTGGCCGGCAGCTCGGGCCGGGTGACGTACCGGCCGACCGGGCGGCCGGCGACCCGCAGGACCGGGGTGTCGTGTGGCGTCATCAGGTGCTCACCTCTTTCGGTAGGGCCCAGGAGGCGACGCCCAGCTCGGAGTAGAGGGCGAGGGTGTCGGCCGAGGCCGCGACCAGGCCGTCGATGCCGGGGACGACCCGGCGCCGCTCGGCGGGCAGCAGGTGCCAGGCGGTCTCGGGGAGGGGGGCCGGGTCGGGGGCGGTCCTGATGGCCTCGACGACCTTCATGAAGGCGCCGGTCTCGTCCGGGGCGGCCAGCAGGTCGGCGCCGCTCTCCAGGTGCTCGACCAGGTTCTCCAGCAGGTCCGTGCGGCCGTGCTCGGACTCCTCGGGGCCGTGCCCGGCCCGCTGGAGCAGCACCCGGTCCTGCTTGTACCAGAAGGTGATCCGGCCGGTGCTGCCGTGCACCAGGACGTAGGGGTCCCCCGGTTCCTCGGCGCACAGGGTGGCGGCGACCGTGACCGGGCCGCGCGCGGTGCTCACGCGGACGCAGGAGGTGTCGTCGGACTCGATGTCGTTGGCGCGCAGCAGCTCGGTCTCGATGCCGGTGACGTCCTCGGCGCGGGTGGTGCCGAGCAGGGCGAGGCCGGTGGCGACGGCGTGCGCGAGGGGGTTGGTGAGGACCCCGTCGACCACATCGACGCCGTTCAGGCGCCGCCGGCCGGCCCAGGGTGCCCGCCGGTAGTAGGCCTCGTCGCGGGCCCAGGCCCCGGCGCCGCCGACCCCGAGGATCTCGCCGATCGCGCCCTCGGCGATGAGCCGCCGGATCGCGGGCACGGCGTGCGAGCCCAGTGACTGGAACCCGATCTGGCAGACCACACCGGCCCGGGCGACCCCGTCGGCCATCCGCCGGTACTCGGCGTAGGAGGGCGCGGGCGGCTTCTCCAGCAGGAGGTGCACGCCCCGCTCGGCGGCCTGCAGCGCCAGGTCGGTGTGGGTGGGGATCGGCGTGCAGATGACGGCGATCCTCGCTCCGGTGGTGTGGAGGAGCGCCCCGAAGTCGGCGGACTGCGCGGGCACGCCGAGGCCGTCGGGGATCTCCTCCTGGCTCAGCGGGGTCAGTTCGCAGATCCCGGCCAGCTGGACGAGGCCGTTCGCCTGGAGCCGGCGGATGTTGTCCAGGTGCCAGCGGCCGTGGCCGCGCGCGCCCGCCAGGACGATGGGTACGGTCATGGGATCCTCCCTGCGCCCGCACCGCGCGCCACCTCTCGGTCGGCCACCGCGGCGCTGTCGATCTTTCCGTGCAGGGTAGGCGTCCAGCCGACGTCCGCCGTGAGGTCGCGCTCGCTGCCCGAGTTGTAGGCGTCGTAGATGGCGAGCAGGTCGACCGGGTAGCCGTTGAAGAGGGTGCCGCTCTGGTGCAGGGCGGAGCCGTTCCAGCTCTTGACCAGGTCGGCGGCCTCGACGTGGCTCGGGGTGTGGAAGGCGTTGTTCTCGGCGTAGATCGCGGACTCGGTGGAGACGCCCAGGGAGTACCGGTACTCGCTGCCCCCGGGGACCACGTACCGGTTGTCGTACAGGTGCACCTGCCCGAAGCGGACGCGTGGTGCGCGCTGGACGACGGACTCGAACTGGTTGTGGTGCAGGGTCACCCGCAGCTTGCCGCGGTCGCCGGTGGCCGAGTCGCTGTTGCCGATGAGCATCGCCTTGTCGTGGTCGGCGAACCGGGACCAGGAGACGGTGACCAGGTCGGAGCCGCCCGTGATGTCCAGCAGGCCGTCGTGGCGGAGGTAGTTGCGGGCGAAGTAGGTGGGCTCGGCGGAATCCGGGTGGCCCCTGTCGGAGGCGGTGACGTGGTCGATCCAGACGTGGGTGGCGCCGGTCAGCGAGAGGGTGTCGTAGGCCGTCTTCCAGTCGCCGAGGCCGCCGGTGTTGGGCTGCCAGACGGGGAAGCAGTCGTAGGCGTCGCGGAGTTCGAGGTTGCGGACGATGACGTTGTCCGCGTCCTTGATCTGGAGGTCGGCGCCCTTGAGGAGGGCCTTCGAGCCGAGGCCGACGATCGTGGTGTTCGAGCCGACGGGCAGGACGACCCGCTCGGCCTGCTTGGTCGCCGACGCCTGGCGTGCCTCCTCCTGCGGGCCGCTGGGCTTGGCGGAGCCCCAGGTGCGGGGGTCGTAGGCGGCCAGGTACTTCTTCAGGCCGTACCCGTCGGTGGCGTAGTCGGCGCAGTCCAGGTGACGGCCGGAGTCGTCGGTGTCGGCGTCGACGGTCCCGGCGATCCTGATGATCTTCGGGGTGTCGCTGCCGCCGTCGAGGGCGCGGACGAGGCCCGCGCGGTCGGTCACCGTGTGGACGTGTGCGTCGTCGGCCGCCGCGCCGCCGGTGGTGCCGCCCCCGGCCGCGGCCCAGCCGTCGTCCGGGGCGAGCACGTCCCGGCTGATGTCACGGGCGTCGTCGGCGTGCGCGGGCACGCACAGAACTCCCAACAGCGCTCCTGCAAGCGTGAGGTGACGGAGTCTCATCCCTTCACCGCCCCCGCGCTGAAGCCGGTGATCAGCCACTTCTGGATGAAGGCGAACACGATCACGACCGGTACGGCCGCGATGATGCCGCCGGCCGCGAGGGCGCCCAGGTCGACGCTGTCCGCGCTCATCAGGGTGTTGAGGCCGACCGGGATGGTCTGCTTGCTCTGGTCGGAGAGGAACATCAGGGCGAACAGGAAGTGGTTCCAGGCGTGCACGAAGGCGAAGGAGCCCACGGCGATCAGCCCGGGCCGCAGCAGCGGCAGGACGACGATCCGGAAGGCGGTCATGCGGTTGCAGCCGTCCACCCAGGCGGCCTCCTCCAGGGAGTACGGCACGTTCCGGATGAACCCGCTGATCAGGATCATCGACAGCGGCAGCTGGAAGACGGTCTCGGCGATGATGACGCTGCCCAGCGAGTTGATCATCGACAGCCTGGCGAAGATCTGGAACAGCGGGACCAGCAGCAGGGCGCCCGGCACGAACTGGGAGCAGAGCAGGGCCAGCATGAAGCCGCGCTTGAGCCGGAAGTCGAAGCGGGCGAGGGCGTAGCCGCCGGCCAGGGCGACCACGGTGGTCAGCACCAGGGTGGCGATGCCGACGTAGACGCTGTTGGCGAAGTAGGTGCCGAAGCTGCGCTCGGTCCACACCTTCTGGAAGTGGTCGAAGGTCATCGGCCAGGGGACCAGGGAGGTGGAGCCGGCCGGGCGGAGCGCGAAGAGCAGGATCCAGTAGAAGGGGATCAGGGTGAAGAGGAGGTAGATCCCCAGGGGGAGGTAGATCTGCCAGCGCGGGACCTCGTCCCAGGCACGGCGCCTGCCGCGCGGCCGGGCGGGCTCGGGCGCCGTGCGCTCGGGTGCGGGAGCGATCTCGGTGATCACTTGGTCTCACCTCCGAACTTGCTCAGCCGCAGATAGACGATCGAGCAGAAGAGCAGGATCACGAACGCCACCGTGGTCAGCGCGGAGGCGTAGCCGAAGTTGTGGGCGTCGACGCTGGTGTTGGCGATGTAGAGCGGGAGGGTGGTGGTCTCGCCCGCGGGTCCGCCGCCCGTGAGGGTGTAGAGCAGGTCGACGTTGTTGAACTCCCACACCGCGCGCAGCAGCGTGGACAGGACGATCGCGTCCTTCAGATGGGGCAGGGTGATGTGCCAGAACTGCTTGAGGCGGCTCGCCCCGTCGACCTCGGCGGCCTCGTACAGGTCCTTGGAGACGGACTGGAGGTCGGCGAGGATGAGGATCGCGAAGAAGGGGACACCGCGCCAGAGGTCGGCGACCACCGCGGCCGGGAAGACCGTGGACGTGTCGGACAGCCAGCTGGTGCCGTAGGAGCCGATGCCCGCGTCGGCGAGGTAACGGGTGATGCCCGTCTGGGAGTTGTAGAGCAGCACCCAGATCGCGGAGGTCAGCGCCCCGGAGACGGCCCACGGGGAGAAGACGAGGGCGCGGCCGACCGCCCGGCCCACGAAGGTCTGGTTGACGATGAGCGCGAGCGCCAGTCCGAACAGCAGCTGCAGCCCGACCTCGACCACGACCCACTTGGCACTGAAGGTCAGCGTGTCCCAGAACTGCGGGTCGTGCGCGAAGGCCTGGGTGAAGTTGTCGAAGCCCGCGAAGCCGTTCCGCCACGGCTTGGTGGGGTTGTAGTTCTGCAGGCTGTAGTAGAAGACGCTGAGCACCGGGTAGGCGATGAAGCCCAGCATGAGCAGGGCCGCCGGGGCGATCAGCAGGTACGGCAGCCTGCGCGGGGTCGCGGAGGCACGGCGCCGCCGGGGTGGCGCGGGCGGTTTCGCCACGGCTGCGGCTTGGGCCATGACTGTTCTCCGTTCGCAGTGGGGCGGGTAGAGCGGGTGCGGCGGGTGCAGGAAGCGCTTGCTACATACACATGCGTGAAGCGCTTCGACAGTGGGTGTGCGGGGTTCAGCCGGCGTACGGGTCCGGCACCTGGCCCGGCCGGGCCAGGAACTCGAAGTCGCAGCCGGTGTCGGCCTGGGTGATCTGCTCGTTGTAGAGCGCGCCGTAGCCGCGCTCGTACCGGGTGGGCGGCGGTGTCCAGTCCGCCCTCCTGCGCTCCAACTCCTCGTCGTCCACATTCAGTTGGAGGGTCCGGGCCTCGACGTCCAGGGTGATCGAGTCGCCCGTGCGGACGAGGGCCAGCGGCCCGCCGATGTACGACTCGGGCGCGATGTGCAGCACGCACGCGCCGTAACTCGTGCCGCTCATCCGGGCGTCGGAGATCCGCACCATGTCCCGCACGCCCTGCTTGAGCAGGTGGTCGGGGAGGGGCAGCATGCCGTACTCGGGCATGCCAGGGCCGCCCTTGGGTCCGGCGTTGCGCAGCACCAGCACGCTGTCGGCGGTGATGCCGAGCGACGGGTCGTTGATGGTGCGCTGCATGGTCCGGTAGTCGTCGAAGACGACCGCCGGGCCGGTGTGCTCGAGCAGGTGCCGTTCGGCTGCGATGTGCTTGATGACGGCGCCGTCCGGGCAGAGGTTGCCGCGCAGTACGGCGACCCCACCCTCGCTCGCGACCGGCTTGTCCCGGGGCCGGATGACGTCGTCGTCGTGGACCTGGGCGCCTTCCAGCTGCTCGCGCAGGGTGTCGTACGAGACCGTCGGCCGGTCCAGGTGCAGCAGGTCCGGGATCCGGGAGAGGAACCCGGGCAGGCCGCCGGCGAAGTGGAAGTCCTCCATGAGGTACGTCTGTCCGCCGGGCCGGACGTTGGCCAGCACCGGCACCGTGCGGGCGATGCGGTCGAAGTCGTCGAGGGTGAGCCGGACGCCGGCCCGGCCGGCCATGGCGATCAGGTGGATGACGGCGTTGGTGGAGCCGCCGAGGCCGAGGACGGTGGTGACGGCGTCCTCGAAGGCGTCCTGGGTGAGGATGTCGCTCAACTTCCGGTCCTTGCGGACCAGTTCGACGATCTCCATACCCGCCCTGGCGGCCATCCGGTCGTGCCCGGAGTCGACGGCCGGGATGCTGGAGGCCCCCGGGACCGTCACGCCGAGCGCCTCAGCGGCGGCGGTGAGCGTGGACGCCGTACCCATCGTCATGCAGTGGCCCGGCGAGCGGGCCAGGCCGCTCTCCAGCTCGGTCATCTCGCAGTCGCCGATGAGGCCGGCCCGCTTGTCGTCCCAGTACTTCCACATGTCGGTGCCGGAGCCGAGGACCTCGCCCCGCCAGTGCCCCGGGAGCATGGGCCCGGCGGGGACGAAGACGGTCGGCAGGTCGACGCTCGCCGCGCCCATCAGCAGGGCGGGCGTGGACTTGTCGCAGCCGCCCATCAGGACGGCGCCGTCCACCGGGTACGACCGCAGCAGTTCCTCGGTCTCCATCGCGAGCAGGTTGCGGTAGAGCATCGGGGTCGGCTTCTGGAAGGTCTCGGAGAGGGTGGAGACCGGGAACTCCAGCGGGAAGCCGCCCGCCTGCCACACCCCGCGCTTCACGGCCTGCGCGCGGTCCCGCAGGTGCACATGGCAGGGGTTGATGTCGGACCAGGTGTTGAGGATCGCGATGACCGGCTTGCCGAGGTGCTCCTCGGGCAGGTAGCCGAGCTGGCGGGTGCGGGCGCGGTGGCTGAAGGAGCGCAGGCCGTCGGTGCCGTACCACTGGTGGCTTCTCAGCTGCTCGGGGGACTTCATATCGACCACCCGGCGGCTATCGCGGCGACCTCGGCGCGCTCGTCCTCGGGCAGCTGCCTGCTGGGTGGGCGGACGTCCCGGCGGCACAGGCCGAGCGCGGCGAGGGCCTCCTTGACGACGGTGACGTTGTTGGCGGAGCCATGAGCGGCGCGCAGTTCCTCGAAGCGGCGGATCTGCTCCCAGACCTTCATGGCGGCCGGGTAGTCGCCGGATCGAAGCGCTTCGATCATGTTCAGCGAAACGGCCGGGGCGACGTTCACGAGCCCTGAGGTGAAGCCGGTGGCGCCCGCGGAGAAGTAGGAGGGGGCGTACGGTTCGGCGAGGCCCGCCACCCAGACGAAGCGGTCCAGGCCCGCGTCCCGGGCGAAGGCCGCGAAGCGTGCCGCGTCCGGCACGGCGTACTTCACGCCGATGACGTTGGGGCAGTGGTCGGCGAGTTCGGCGAGGCGGGCGCCGGGCAGCTGGGCGTTGCGAATGTAGGGGACCACGCCCAGGTCGGGCACGGACTCGGCGATGGCGCGGTGGTAGTCCACCCAGCCGGCCGCCGAGACGTACGGGTGGACGGGCTGGTGGACCATCACCATCTGCGCGCCGAGTGCGCGGGCGTGCCGGGCGGAGGCGGTCGCGGTGGGCAGGTCGTGGCCGACGCCGACCAGGATCGCGGCGCGGTCGCCGGCCTCCTGCACGGTCAACTCGGTGACCAGGCGGCGCTCTTCGGGGGTGAGGGCGTAGAACTCGCCGGTGTTGCCGTTCGGGGTGAGCGTGGTGATCCCGCCGTCGAGCAGGCGACGCAGCAGGGCCCGGTGGGTGTCCTCGGCGACGGAGCCGTCCTCGGCGAAGGGGGTCACCGGGATGGCCACCACGTCGGCCAGGGCCGCCCGTTGGGTCTCGAACGTCACGCTGCTCATTGATGACCTTCCGCTGGGTGGGGCTCGGTGTCCGAGGGGAAAGCTCGTCGTACGAAGGACGCGATGTGGGCGTGCAGGGCACTCGCGGCGCCGTCCGCGTCGCCGTCCAGCGCGAGCCGCAGGATCTCCCGGTGCTCGGCGGCCTCCCGCTCCCAGGAGGGGTCGGTCGCCCAGGCCACGGCGGAGACGAGGGCGGCCTGGTCGCGGACCTCGTCCAGCATCCGGCCGAGCAGCGGGTTGCCGCACGGCAGGTAGAGGGCGCGATGGAACTCCCGGTTGGCCAGGGAGCGTTCGGCGGTGTCGCCGGCGGCGTCGGCCCGGGTGAGCGCGTCGCGGGCGGCGTCGAGGGAGGCCTCGCGCCGCACGGCCCGGCGCAGCGCTTCCGGCTCCAGCAGCAGCCGCACGTCGTAGACCTCGCGCGCCATGTCCGCGTCCACCATGCGCACCGTGACGCCCTTGTACTGGCTCATCACGACGAGACCGGTCCCGGCGAGCGTCTTCAGCGCCTCCCGCACCGGGGTCTTGGACACCCCGTACTGCGCGGCCAGCTCCGTCTCGACCAGGGCCTGGCCGGGCGTCAACTGGCCCGTCAGGATGCGGTGTTTGATCGCGTCCAGCACAAATTGCGTGCGGGACGGGATCGGGGTGGGCACAGAGGTCATGCGGCCCTCTCGGATCTCACATATCGCGTCTCATATATGACGTACGAAGTACGACGCGTTGAAGGTAGGAGGGGGCCCGTGTTTCGTCAATGCTTCTGACAAAAGAAGGCCGGCGGCGTCTCAGACGGTGCGGGTGTCGCCCTCGACGGCGGTGTAGGTGGGCCGGCCGAAGACCGCGGCGGCTCGCCCGGTGGCCGCCTCACGGGTGAGCGTGGGGCCGACGTGGGTGACGAGCAGCTCCCGTACGCGCGCGTCCCGGGCGATACGGCCGGCGTCCTCGGGCGTCAGATGGACCTGCCGGGGGTGTTCGCCAACGCGATGCTCGTCGAGGTCCGCCTCGCACAGGAACAGGTCGGCGCGGGAGGCGAGTTCGGTGAGCGCGGGGCAGGGTCCGCTGTCTCCCGAGTACGCCAGGACGCTGCCCTGGGACTCGGCGCGCAGCCCGTACGCCTCGGTGTCGTGGGCGACGGCGCGGGCGGTCAGGCGGAGGTTCCAGTGCCGGACGTCATGGCCGTCGTACAGGTCCCGGAAGTCGAAGACGCCCTTCAGGAACTCGACGTCCGGGCGACCGAAGAAGCCGGCCAGCCGGCGCGCGCAGTCCTGGGGCGCGTACACGGGGATCGGCGCGTGCGGGGCCATGCCGCCGAAGGCGAAGGCGTAGGCGGCGGCGAGCAGGTCGGCGCTGTGGTCGGCGTGCAGATGCGAGATCCAGATCGCGGTGAGCCGGGCGGGATCCGTGTGCCGCTGCAACGCGGCGAACGTACCGGGCCCCGCGTCCACCCACACCTCGGCGCCGCCGCCGGACACCAGATAGCCGGAGCAGGGCCGGTCCGGGCCCGGGTGCGGCGAGGCGGTACCGAGGACGGTGAGGGTGAGCGGCATAGCAGGGAGGGTACGACGCCCGGCCCCGCCGTGCGCCGGGGGCCCGCCGTCGCGGTCAGATCTCCATCACGGCATCGCAGTCGGGGCAGACCACGGGCGCGTACTCGGCGGGATACCACCGCGCCCCCGGCTCCTCGGACGGCCGCCAGCGGGCCAGCTCCATGGCGAAGGTGTCCTTGCCGCAGAGGGTCCGTGGTCCGGCGGCGTCGGGTCTGCCGGGCGCGGTGGGGACCGCGTGCACCCGGCGCGGGAGCCGTTGCTCATCGGGCGAGCTGTCCGGGCCGGCGTGCGCGGCCGCCGGCTGGTCCAGCTCGTACACGACGACGATCTCGCTCATGTCAGCCGCGTTCACCCATGGCCGCCGCCCGGGAGGGTGAGTTCCCGGCCGCGGTAGAAGCCCTCGTCCTCCGAGGCGACGTACGGCTCCATGGCCGCCCGTCGCTGCGCCTCCGGCTCGGAGACCCGCCATGCGTCGCACGCCTCCTGGGAGTCCCAGAACGACACGCCGGTGATCTCCTGCCCGTCCTCGGACCAGTACGCGAAGGCACGGCGCAGGCCCTGCGGGGCGGGGGCGGGGCGCCAGGCCCGCTCGAACTCCTCCAGGGTGCCCGGCTTGAGGCGGCGCGTCGTCACCCACACGTAGTGCTCCTGCATGGCGGCTTCCTCCGTCGTACGCGTTCGGCCCGCCCCCTCTCAGGTCACGGTAGGTCCGATGCGCCGCTTCCGCCGCCCGGCGACCGCCGGTACGCCCAGGGCACGGCCCCGCGTCGCCGGCGTGATCCGGAAGACACCCTCTCGGGCCCCGCGTCGCCGGCATGATCCAGAGGACACCCGCTACGGCCGCCACCCCGGATCGCGCCCGCTCAGGCCCACCGCCCGGTCCAGCAGCGGCGCCTCGGCCGGGACCGGGACGACCGGGCCGAAGGGGCCGTTGCCCTCGTCGGTCGCCACGAGGAGGAAGCCGTGGGCCGAGGTGACGGCCTCGGGGTCGGGGGCGTAGGGGTGGCCGGTGGCGCGGGCCAGGTCCCAGCCGTGGATCACCAGCTCGTCGGCGACGACCGCACCCGCGACCGCGCCGGGCAGGTCCACCCCGCCCGCCCGGGTCATGCCGGTCCAGGCGGCCGGGTCGCGCCAGGCGTCGGCGAGTTCGTCCAGCGCCTTGGGCAGCTCCTCGCGCCAGCCGGGGCCGATGTCCGGGACGACGGTGTTCGGCGGTGTGTCGGTCGTCTCGCCCAGGTCCTTGCGGGCGGCGTCGCGGAAGGCGACGGACAGCCCCAGCAGGTGACCCAGCAGATTGCGTACCGCCAGGTCAGGACAGGGTGTGCGGCCCGGCAACTGCTCGTCGGTCACGGCCTCGGCGAGCCGCGCCAGGATCCGGGTCTGCGGGCCGAGGTCGAGGATCGGGGTGGTCATGCGTCGCTCCTTGGGGGTTGCGCTACCCGTACGGAGGGGTGACCGGACGACTCGGCGAAACTCATCGGTGCCCTGCGGCCGCGCAGCCACTCCCACGGTGACCGGCCGCCTCCGAAGCACCACAGCGCGATGACAGGATCACAGAGCGCGCACCCGAACGACGAGTCGTGGGCGAACGGGATGATCGGGTGACCCTTGAGATGGTGCACGACGTCCCACGCGGTGTGCAGCAGCCAGCCGACGCCGATGAAGGTCCAGGAGTCCAGGCCCCGGTAGGCGACGTAGGTGGCCACCGCGGTGAACGCGAACTCCCAGCCGCCGAGGGCCCCGCCACTGAGGTAGGCGGCACCCGCGCCCGCGATCATGACCGCGTTGAAGCGGCGCCGGTGCGGCTCGGGGATCAGGGACATGAGCAGGACGTAGAGCAGGCCGATGAGGATCGGGGCGATGTAGCGCATGCGGTCGACGGTAGGGACGGGGGCGCGGCTGCCCCAGGGGGGTGAGTGACAGGTTCCGACGGATTGTCGCCGCCGCGGTCACGCGCGCGGATAAGGCAGGTGACCGATCCGTAGGCACCCCCCTTAGGGCCACGATGAGCAGGCATGACGACTTCGTGGACCGTGACGCGGGTGCTGCGGGACCGCAACGCCGGGCTGTATCTCACGGGCTTGCTGGTGTCCGCCTTCGGCACCTCCTCGCTGTGGCTGGCGTCCGGCGTGTGGGTCAAGGACCTCACCGGTTCCAATGGCCTGGCCGCCCTGTGCATGCTCGCGATGTGGGCACCCACCCTGGCCGGCCCGGCGCTCGGCACCCTCGCCGACGGCTTCCGCCGAAAGACCCTGCTCATCACCCTGAACCTGGGCCTGGCGGCCCTCCTCCTCGCCCTCTTCACCGTCGACTCGCCCGGCGGCCTGTGGCTGCTGTTCGCCGTGCTGTTCCTGTACGGCGCCGCCGGCGTCGTCAGTGAGGCCGCCGAGTCGGCCCTGGTCGCCGCCGTCGTCGCCCCGGACCTGCTCGGCGACTTCAACGGACTGCGGTTGACCGTCACGGAGGGCATGAAGCTCGTCGCCCCGCTGACCGGCGCGGGCCTCTACACGGTCTACGGCGGGCCGGCCGTCGCCTGTCTCGACGCGGTCACCTTCGTGCTCGCCTCCGGGCTGTGCGCCCTGCTGCGCGTACCCGAGGAACGGCCCGCCCGGTCGGGCGGCGGCTGGTGGCGGCAGACCGCCCGGGGCGTGCGCCACCTGTGGGGGCACCCGGGGCTGCGGCCGCTGGTCCGGGCGGGTGGTACGACGATGCTCCTCACCTCGCTGAGCAGCACGACGACGTACGCCGTCGTGGACCGCCTCGGGCACTCCCCCGCCTATACGGGCGTGCTGTACGCCGCCCAGGGCGTCGGCTCGGTGACGGTCGGGCTGGTCTCCGGGCCCGCGCTGCGGCGGCTCGGCGGGCGCCGGTTCGCGGCGGCCGGCATCGCGCTGACGGCGGCCGGGGTGGCCGCGCGGGCCGTGCCGTCGGATCCGGTGGCCCTGGTGGCCGGGGCTGCCGTCGGCCTCGGTCTGCCCTGTGTGCTGATCGCCGCGCTCACCGCCGTACAGCGCGAGACGCCGGGGCCGCTGCTGGGCCGGGCGACGGCGACCGCGAACACGCTGATCTTCACGCCGAACGTGCTCGGGCTCGCCGTCGGGGCCGGCCTGGTCGAACTGGCCGGCCCCGGGCTGCTGCTGCCCCTGTACGGCGTGGCACTGCTCCTGACAGCCGCGGCGCTCGCGGCTCAGCGCGTGGCGAGCGCCTCGCGCACCGCCCCGAGGTCGTCGTCCGACGCCAACCCGGCGTGATACAGCCGCAGTTCCGTCGCGCCCTGGGCACGCGCGCGTGCCGCGTCGGCCGCGAGGGTGCCGGGGCTGCCGCCCATCCCGGAGACCACCGTGAAGTTGGCGGCCAGCACCGTCCGCTCGCGCGCCTGCTCGGCGAAGGGCGCCAGCAGGGCCGTACCGCCCGTGCACGGCACCACCACGCCGTCCGCGGCGGAGAGGATGTGCGCGGGATCCACGCCGACGTTGGCGCCGCAGTGGTACGGCACCGGGTCCGCGTGCAGCAGGATCTGGAAGCCGTCGGGTGCGGCGGCGCGTACGGCGGTGACGGCCTGCTCCTGGAGGGTGCGGGCCGTGGTGTCGCGCCACGCGCGCGTGGCGGCCGCGGTGTCCTGGCCGAGGAGCTTCTCGACCGTCGGCCAGCCCCCGTCGTCCGCCGCGCCCCGCCACAGCGGCTCCAGGGCGTCCCGTACGGCGGCCGCCAACCCGTCGGCGTCCAGGCCCTGTTCGCCGTACCCGGCGCGGCAGGCGGGGCAGAAACAGAGCGACATCAGGTACTGCCCGGCGTCCCCGAGGCCGACCCCGGAGGTCTTGTCGTGGGCGTGCAGGTGCTGGAGCCCGTACCAGCCGAGGGACTCCAGTTCGGTGCCGTGCGCGCCGGGGCGTACGGCGGCCTCGGCGGCCAGGTCGACGAGGTACGCGCGCGTGGCGGGCTGGGCGATGCAGGGGGCCCACGGGTAGCGGTCGCCGTAGGCGTTGACGACCGAGGTGTCCGGATGCTCGGCGCCCAGGCGGGAGTTGTGCGCGAGGACGACCCAGGTGTGCACCTCCAGGCCGGCCGCGGCGAGCGCCGCGGCGGCCTCTCCGTAGGCGTTTGCGGGGGCCCAGCGCCCGGCGGGGTACGGTCGCAGGCCGCGGCCGGCCCAGCGGTCGCCGACGGGGTACAGGACGGCCGCGTACTCGGCGGTGACGATGCGGTGGCGCGGGTGGCGGGGGGTCAGGGCGCGGGTGGAGTGGTAGGCGGACGCGAGGGTCACCTGCTCGACGCCGAGCGCGGCGATGCGGGCGGAGGCCTCGGGGTCCCCGTCGACGTCCCAGGGGTAGACGAACGCCGACGCCTTCACGCGTCCTCCTCCAGCAGCGCGTGGCCCCGCTCGATCAGCTGGGCGAGCTGTTTGACGTGGTCCTCGCCGGGCTCGTGCAGCGGGGGCCGGACCTCGCCCACGTCCAGGCCGCGCAGCCGTACGCCCGCCTTGACGAGTGAGACGGCGTAGCCGCGGCCCTGGGCGCGCAGTTCCACGAACGGGCGGTAGAAGCCGTCCAGGAGGCGGCGCACGGTGTCCTGGTCGTCCGTCCGCAGGGCCCGGTGGAAGGCGAGGGCGATCTCGGGGGCGAAGCAGAAGACGGCCGAGGAGTACAGGGTGATGCCGAGGGCGCGGTAGGCGAGCTGGGTCTGCTCGGCGGTGGGCAGGCCGTTGAAGTACAGGAAGTCGCCGGGGACCTCGGTGCGGACGGCGCTGACGATCCGCTGCATGAGGTCCAGGTCGCCGAGGCCGTCCTTGAGGCCGATGACGCCGTCGGTGCGGGCCAGCCCGACCACCGTCTCCGGGGTGAAGACGGCGTTGTCGCGCTGGTAGACGATCACCGGCAGGGCGGTGGCGGCGGCGACCTCCCGGTAATGCCGCAGCAGGCCCTCCTGGCCGGCCAGCACGAGGTACGGCGGCATGGCGAGCAGCCCGTCGGCGCCCGCGGCCTCGGCGAGGCGTGCGTAGCGGACGGCGAGCGCGGTGCCGTAGCCGGCGCCCGCGATCACCGGGACGCGCCCCTCGGCCGCCTCGACGGCCGCCCGCACGCAGGCCTCGAACTCCTCCGGCAGCAGCGCGTGGAACTCCCCGGTGCCGCAGCAGGCGAACACGGCGGCGGCGCCGGCCTCGACACCGCGGCGCACATGGGTGCGGTAGACATCGAGGTCGAGGGAGCCGTCCGGGCCGTAGGCCGTGACGGGGAAGAACAGCGGCCCGCTCGGGTCGCGGAGCCGGGCGGCGAGAGGGGCTGGCGTCACGGGCGCTCCCTGTCGGTGCATGTCTCTGATCAGCGTCTATATTTCTGAACGCGACCACGCTACGGGCGCCCCTCGGGACGGGTCAAGCGGACAAACCCCCGACACAGCAGCGGATTTCGCGACTCCACGCCACACTTGACTAGCCGCTGCACCGATCCTTAGCGTGTCCATGCATGTGAATGCTGTCCACGAATGCGGCCGTTGACTCAAGGAGACCGAGGATGCCCGCTCCCCGCACCGTATTGCTCACCGGCGCCGCCGGCGGGCTCGGCACCCTGATGCGGGACCTGCTGCCGGAGTACGGCTACACGCTGCGCCTGTTCGACGTGCGGCCCATCGAGGGCGAGCCGGACGCGATCACCGCGGACCTCACCGACAAGGAGGCGCTGCGCGAGGCGGTGCGGGGTGTGGACGCGGTCCTGCACCTCGCGGGCATCTCCCTGGAAGCGCCCTTCGAGAAGATCCTGACGTCGAACATCGAGGGCACCTACAACCTGTACGAGGCCGCCCGCCTCGAAGGCGTGCCGCGGATCGTCTTTGCCTCCTCCAACCACGCCGTCGGCTTCACCCCGGCCCCGCGCGCGGGCACACCTCTTGATTCAAGAGCGCTGATCCCGATCGACACCCCGCACCGCCCCGACACCTTCTACGGCCTGTCCAAGGCCTTCGGCGAGGACCTCGCGCAGTTCTACTGGGACAAGTACGGCCTGGAGTCCGTCTCCGTGCGCATCGGCTCGTGCTTCCCGGAGCCGACCAACGTGCGCATGCTCTCGGTCTGGATGAGCCCGGCCGACGGCGCCCGCCTCTTCCACGCGGCCCTGACCGCCGAGGAGGTCGGCCACACCGTCGTCTACGGCTCCTCGGCGAACACGCGCCTGTGGTGGGACCTCACGACCGCGCGAGCGCTCGGCTACGAGCCGCAGGACGACTCGGAGCCGTACGCCGAGAAGCTGATCGCCGAGCAGGGCGAGCTGGACCCGGAGAACCCGGCCCACAGCCACCTGGGCGGGCACTTCGTGAACGATCCGCCCATCTGGCCGTACTGAGCATCCGGCGAGACGGCGGAAAACGATCGCTCACGGCGGCGGGCGGGCACCGAACGGGCCCGCCCGCCGCCGTGTTCGGGCATCCGGGCCGCCCGCTCCCACCCCTCGCCCGGCAGCCGTGCAGGTCCGAGGCGGGCACAGCGCTTCGCAAACGGGCACACACGGGCAGTATCGGGCCCGCAACAGACCTGGTCAGCGCCGCACACCCGCTGTAGAACTTCCCCCAAGGGCCCGAACGGGCAGCTCCACAGGGAAGTGGGTGACGACATGAGCACGAGGACCGCGGAAGAGCGCCAGCGCGAGATCGTGCTGGCCGCGCGCGCCACGGGCTCGGTCGACGTCACCGCGCTCGCCGCCCGGCTGGGCGTCGCCAAGGAGACCATCCGCCGCGATCTGCGCGCCCTGGAGGACCACGGCCTGGTCCGTCGTACGCACGGTGGCGCCTACCCGGTCGAGAGCGCCGGATTCGAGACGACACTCGCCTTCCGTGCCACCAGCCACGTCCCCGAGAAGCGCAGGATCGCGGCCGCCGCGGCCGAGCTGCTGGGGGACGCGGAGACGGTCTTCGTCGACGAGGGCTTCACCCCGCAGCTCATCGCCGAGGCCCTGCCGACGGACCGGCCGCTGACCGTGGTCACCGCGTCCCTGCCCGTCGCGGGCGCCCTCGCCGAGACCGAGAGCATGTCGGTCCTGCTCCTCGGCGGCCGGGTCCGCGCCGGCACGCTGGCGACCGTCGATCACTGGACGACGAAGATGCTGTCCGGTTTCGTGGTCGACCTCGCCTTCATCGGCGCCAACGGCATCTCCCGCGAACACGGCCTGACCACCCCCGACCCCGCGGTCAGCGAGGTCAAGGCCCAGGCCATCCGCGCCGCACGCCGGACGGTCTTCGCGGGCGTGCACACCAAGTTCGGAGCGGTCAGCTTCTGCCGGTTCGCCGAGGTCGGCGCACTGGAGGCGATCGTGACGAGCACGCTGCTTCCGGCGGCCGAGGCCCACCGCTACTCCCTGCTGGGCCCGCAGGTCATCCGGGTCTGAAAAACAAACTCGCCCACCCCCCAGGGCTCATTCATACCGATACGCGCCCCTTATATCCCTATAAATCCAGGAGCGATCCATGCGAACCCAGAGCCGATGGAGGCCGCGAGCCACGCTCGCCATGGCCGCCGCAGGGACGCTGCTCGCCCCGCTGCTCTCCGGCTGCTGGGTCGGTGCGGGCGGGTCCGGTTCAGGCGGCGACTCCCTCAACGTCCTGATGGTCAACAACCCTCAGATGACGGAGTTGCAGAAGCTCACCGCCGCGCACTTCACGAAGGAGACCGGCATCAAGGTCAACTTCACCGTCCTGCCCGAGAACGACGTCCGCGACAAGATCAGCCAGGACTTCGCCAACCAGGCCGGTCAGTACGACGTGGCCACGCTCTCCAACTACGAGATCCCGATCTACGCCCGCAACGGCTGGCTGCACGAGATGGACTCGTACACCGCCAAGGACCCGGCCTACGACGAGCAGGACGTCCTGAAGCCCATGCGCCAGTCCCTCACCGGCAACGACGGCAAGCTCTACGGCCAGCCCTTCTACGGCGAGTCGTCCTTCCTGATGTACCGCAAGGACGTGTTCGCCGCGAAGGGCCTGACGATGCCCGCGCACCCCACCTGGCAGCAGGTCGCCGACCTCGCCGCGAAGGCGGACGGCGCACAGCCCGGCATGAAGGGCATCTGCCTGCGCGGGCTGCCCGGCTGGGGCGAGGTGATGGCACCGCTCACCACCGTGGTGAACACCTTCGGCGGCACCTGGTTCGACAAGGACTGGAAGGCCCGGCTGAACTCCCCCGAGTTCGAGAAGGCGACAAAGTTCTATGTCGATCTCGTCCGCAGCCACGGTGAGTCGGGCGCGGCCCAGTCCGGCTTCGCCGAGTGCCTCAACGACATGACCCAGGGCAAGGTCGCCATGTGGTACGACGCCACGTCCGCGGCCGGTCTGCTGGAGGCGGCCGACTCGCCGGTCAAGGGCAAGCTCGGCTACGCCCCGGCCCCCGTCGAGAAGACGGACTCCTCCGGCTGGCTCTACACCTGGGCCTGGGGCATCCAGAAGGCCTCCCGCAACCCCGACAAGGCCTGGAAGTTCGTCTCCTGGGCGTCGAGCAAGGGCTATGAGCAACTGGTCGGCGAGACCAGCGGCTGGCCGAACGTCCCGGCGGGCAAGCGGGCGTCGACCTACGCGAACGCCGACTACCGCAAGTCGGCGGCCGCCTTCCAGGAGATGACCAAGGAGGCCATCGAGAGCGCCCGCCCGGGCGACCCCGGCGTCCAGCCGCGCCCCGCGCCCGGCATCCAGTTCGTCGGCATCCCCGAGTTCACCGACCTCGGCACCAAGGTCTCCCAGGAGATCAGCGCGGCCATCGCCGGACGCCAGTCCGTCGCATCGGCCCTCGACAAGTCCCAGCAGCTCGCCGAGAAGATCTCCAAGGAGTACGAGGGACGATGACAGCGACGACGACGGCCCCCCTCGCGACCACCCCCGTGAGAACCGTGAAACAACCCTCCGCCCGGCTGCGCGCCTGGGCCGCCCGTGGCCCGCTCCTGCCGGCCCTGGTCTTCATGATCGTGGTGACCCAGCTGCCGTTCGTGGCCACGCTGGTGATCTCCTTCTTCGACTGGAACTCGCTCTACCCGAAGGCCCGCCGTTTCACCGGCGTCGACAACTACCGCCAGGTGCTGACCGACACGGACCTGCGCCACTCGGTGTGGACGACCGTGCTGCTCACGGTGGCGGTGGTGCTGGCCAGCCTGGTCCTCGGTCTTGCGCTGGCCCTGCTGCTGGACCGTAGGTTCCGCGGCCGGGGTGTCGTACGCACCCTGCTCATCGCGCCGTTCCTGGTGGTGCCCGTGGCCGCGGCCCTGCTCTGGAAGCATGTGCTCTACAACCCCGAATACGGCCTGTTCAATGGGTTGTTGCACTATGCGGGCGGACCACAGCCGGACTGGATCTCCCACACCCCGCTGCTCGCCGTCGAGGCCTCGCTGGTGTGGCAGTGGACGCCGTTCATGATGCTGATCCTGCTGGCCGGACTGCAGAGCCGGGACCAGCAGCAGATCGAGGCCGCTCGGGTCGACGGCGCGAGCGACTGGCAGATCTTCCGCCATCTCACCCTGCCCCACCTGCGCCGCTATCTCGAACTCGGCGCCCTGCTGGGCTCGATCTACATCGTGCAGAACTTCGACGCGGTGTTCACGATCACCTCCGGCGGCCTCGGCACCGCCAACCTGCCCTACACCGTCTACCAGACCTTCTACCAGGCCCACGAGAACGGCCTCGCCTCGGCCGCGGGCGTCCTGGTGGTCATCGGCTCGATCATCATCACGACCTTCGCCCTGCGCGTGGTGTCGTCCCTGTTCCGCGAGGAGGCGTCCCGCGCATGAGCACAACGATCCTGCGGCACCGCCGGGGCCTCGGCCTGGGCCTGGTGGCCTGGCTGGCCGGCATCCTGTTCTTCCTGCCCATCGCGTGGATGGCCCTGACCTCCTTCCACTCCGAGGCGGACGCGGCGACCAACCCGCCCTCCTTCGCCGCCTCCCTCACCCTCGACGGCTACCGCGAGTTCTTCGGCACGGGCGGCGGGGCGAGTCCGTGGCCCGCGCTGATCAACTCCACGGTCGCCTCGCTGGTCTCGACGCTGTGCGTGCTGCTCCTCGCCCTCCCGGCGGCGTACGCGCTCTCGATCCGGCCGGTCAAGAAGTGGACCGACGTCCTGTTCTTCTTCCTGTCCACGAAGATGCTGCCGGCGGTGGCGGGCCTGCTGCCGGTGTACCTCTTCGCGAAGAACGCCGGGATGCTCGACAACATCTGGCTGCTGGTCATCCTCTACACCTCCATGAACCTGCCGATCGCGGTGTGGATGATGCAGTCCTTCCTCGCCGAGGTGCCGGTCGCGGTGATCGAGGCGGCGCAGATCGACGGCGCCCGCCTCCCGACGATCCTCGCGCGCGTGGTGGCCCCCATCGCCCTGCCCGGCATCGCCGCCACCGCCCTGATCTGCTTCATCTTCAGCTGGAACGAACTGCTCTTCGCCCGAGTCCTGACGGGCGTGGTCGCCGAGACCGCCCCCGTCTTCCTGACCGGCTTCATCACCAGCCAGGGCCTGTTCCTGGCCAAGGTGTGCGCCGCGTCGCTCGTCATCTCCCTGCCGGTGCTCGCCGCGGGGTTCGCCGCCCAGGACAAGCTGGTCCAGGGCCTCTCGTTGGGAGCCGTGAAATGAAGGCCGCCGTCATCGAGTCCGTGGGCCGCGCCGTCGTCACCGAGGTCCCGGACCCGACGCCAGGGCCCCGCGAGGTCGTCGTCGAGGTCGCCGCCTGCGGCCTGTGCGGCACCGATCTGCACATCCTCCAGGGCGAGTTCGCGCCCAAGCTGCCGATCGTCCCCGGACACGAGTTCGCGGGCGAGGTGGTCGGGGTCGGCACCCAGGTCACGGAGGTCGCGGTCGGCGACCGGGTGGCCGTGGACCCCTCCCTGTACTGCTACGAGTGCCGCTACTGCCGTACCGGCCACAACAACCTGTGCGAGCGGTGGGCCGCGATCGGCGTGACGACGGCGGGCGGCGCGGCCCAGTACGCCGTGGCCCCCGTGGCGAACTGCGTGAAGCTGCCCGAGCACGTGCGCACCCAGGACGCGGCCCTGGTGGAGCCCCTGTCCTGCGCGGTACGCGGCTACGACGTCCTGCGCTCCCGCCTCGGCGCGCACGTCCTCATCTACGGCTCCGGGACCATGGGGCTGATGATGCTGGAGCTGGCCAAGCGCACGGGCGCGTCCAGCGTGGACGTGGTCGACGTGAACCCGGCCCGCCTGGAGACGGCCCGCCGCCTCGGTGTCTCGGCGTCCGCCGCGAACGCCGACGAACTGGACCGCCCGCAGGGCTGGGACGTGGTGGTCGACGCGACCGGCAACGCGGCGGCGATCCAGGACGGCCTGGACCGGGTGGCGAAGGCGGGCACGTTCCTGCAGTTCGGGGTGGCCGACTACGCGACCCGGGTGACGATCGACCCGTACCGCATCTACAACCAGGAGATCACCATCACCGGTTCGATGGCGGTGCTGCACAGCTTCGAGCGGGCGGCCGAGCTGTTCGCGAACGGAGTCCTGGACCCCGAGGTGTTCATCAGCGACCGGATCCCGCTGGAGCGCTACCCCCAGGCGCTGGAGCAGTTCGCGGCGGGCGTGGGGCGGAAGATCGTGGTGGTGCCGTAGGAGGCCGCGTCGCAGGTGAGCGGAGGCCGCCGCGGCGAAGTCGGCGGCCTCTGCCTTCCGCTCAGCCGCCGAAGTGGATCAGCGTCGCCCAGCGGCTGGGGCGGTCGGGCCAGCCGCCCGAGGTCCACTCCGCCAGCTGGTTCAGGATCCTGGCGGGCTCCACGGCCTCGCCCCGGCCGAGCCGCCGGGCCAGCGCCTGGTGGAACCGGCCCGCGAGAAACGCCGCCGCCGCGTCGTCGACCGGCCACAGCGTCCCGACCGCGTGCGTGAATCCGGCCAGCACCAGGCCGGCGCAGAGCGTGATGGCCTCGTCCGTGAGGACTCTGCCGCCACGGGCCGTGTCGCAGGCCGACAGGTATGCGAGGAAGGCGTGACCCTCCAGGTCCTGGACCGACAGCTCGGCCACGGACAACGTGCCGTCGGCGAGCACCAGGCCACTGCGGGAAGGGTCTTCGGGCACGTTGAGGGCATGGCAGGCGAAGTGCGCGACCGCGGCGCGGGACAGCGCCGAGGCCACCGCGGTGTGCGTCGCGTCGGCCCCGACGAGCGGAACCGAGCCGGGATAGCAGCCGGCCACCGCCTCCGCCTCGGCTCGTACGCCCGGCAGGTCCGCGTGTCCCCGCGTCACCGGCATCGCCACCACGGACGCCGACTGGGCGGGCGCCGCCGGCATCGCGGGTTTCCGCAGCGCGGCGAGGGTGGGGGTGTAGGAGGAGACGACGCATTCCAACGCGCACAATTTTGTGGTGGCACCGTCGGCGGGCCGAAGCGCGGCATGCAGCGGAAGCAGCGTCAACGCGCCGGTCGGTGACCACCACAGGCGCGGGCGTGACACCGCCGGCGAACGGTGATCCCACCCGAGCGCGGCCAGGACGGGCGCGACGACGGCGTCCCAGGTCCAGGCCAGGACGGACACCACGGCCCGCTCGGTCTGCTCCTCGCCTCCCGCGTCGGCCCCGGTGGGACCACGCCGGTCCAGCGCGCCGTACAGGGCACGGACCTGCGCCGCCACGGTGTCCGGCGTCACCAACGGCAGGGGCACCACGAGCGGTTCGCCGCCGTCACGGGCACCCACGATGATCGCGTCGCTGCGGTAGCTGCTCAGGTTCAGCACCACCACGGTCCGAGTCGACGTATCCGTCGCATGGGACGCCCCCGTTGCCGGGAAGTCCTCAAGACCGGGCAGGGTCCTGATGTGCTCGATCAGGGCCCGAAGCTCCTCGGCGGCTGCGATGCGGTGCGCCGTGTCCCCTACGGCGCGGGCCATCTGCTGCGAACCGTCGTCCTGATCGAGGGTCTTGCGCAGGGCCACGTACGTGTCGACCAGGTCGGGCGCCTTCTCGCGCAGCTCCTCGACCGCGGCTGCCCGGACCATCGCATGGCGCAGCAGCACGCCCCGCCCCGATTCCAGCAGATCCAGCGCGAGTTCGGCCTGCCCGGCGTGGAGAGCGGCCGCGGCCCCGTTCCGCAGCGCGTCGCCCAGCCTGATCAGTTGGAGCTCGCGGTCACGGCGCCGCACCAACTCGCCGCTGGCCAGCGGGATCAGCCCGACCAGGCGGACGCAGCCCTGCGCCGCCGACTCCCAGGCGCCTGCCGCCGCGGCGGTTTCGACCCAGCTGTACGCGGAGTTCCACCGCACCCACAGGGGTGAGGACTCGTACTCGGCCGAGCCGCGGAGGGCTTCAAGAGCGGCGTCCAGATCCGTGGTGTCGTGGTGCCGCTCGAACCGGAGGGCGTGGACCCGGCCCAGATGGTTGAGCCGGTGCCCCAGCTCGGGGCTGTCCTCGGGAGTCGTCCCGACCGACTCGGTGGCCAGGGCGATCAGTTCGTCGATCTCGGCCGCCGGCAGAACGGTGCCGTGGTCGGCCGGCGCCCACAGCGAGGCCACCAGGTTGGCCAGCACGCGCGGCCGTATCGCGTCGCCGGGTCCGATCAGGGCCAACGCGCGCCGCAGCACGGCTGCGGACTCCCGGGCGTCCGAACCATCGCCATAGGGCATGGAATGCAGGGCGATACCGAAGTCGTTGAGTGCCGGGGCCAGCCGCGGGTTGTTCGGTGGGATCTTGGCCAGGAGATCCCGGAACATATCGACGGAGTCCTTCCCTGCCTTGGGATTGTGGGAGTAAGCCCACCAGCTGTGGATCGTGGTGGCCAGCGACCAGCGGATCTCGAACGTCTTCTCGTCGGGCCAGCCGCGCTCCTCGGCCTCACGCAACGCCTGCTCGTGCACACCCATCGCTTCGGAGATCGATCCCCCGTCCGAGGCCAGCACTCCGCGATCGCGCAGCACCGCACCGAGGTTCCAGATCCATCCCGGCCGGATCGAGGGGTCCAGGGCGGGGTGGGCGATGACGCGGGGCAGCCGCTCCAGCGCCTCGTCGAGCGCCGTGACGTCCATGTTCCGGCCGTAGGTCCACAGCCCGGCGCAGAGATCACCCTCGATGTTGGGGTGGGCCGGCGAGTCCTCGCCCACCAGGTCCAGGGCGGCGCGGCGCACCTGGATGGCGCGCAGGATCGTGTCCTGGTCGAGGGTCAAGTCGTAGAGGGTGTCCAGGCGACTGCCGAGCTGGGCCAGGTGCAGTCCGCAGGCCCACTCGTGCAGGGCGACCGACAGCGCGGCCGTCCGCAGATCGTGATCGGTTCTGGCGATCCGGCCCAACTCGGCACCGAACTCCTCCGCCGCGCGCAGATGGGCGGGGTCGGTGCCGTCGGACTCCAGCAGCTTGGCCACGGCCCGCACCAGCAGTGAGGGGTCACCCTGGGCGGCGTGGGCATTGATCAGTTCCTGGACCTGGCCCAGCAGTGCGTCGTCGGCCTGGTCCGGCATCAGCGGGGAGCCGCCCGGCCCCATGATCCGTCCGGTGCTCATGTCGTAGACGACGGTGCTGTCGTCGTCCGGGTCGACGTCGTCGTCCCACCCCGGAGACACCACCTCGAGCAGTCGTCGCCACACTTCCAGCGCCGCGGTGCCGGCCGGGCCGTCGTCGAAAGCCCTGTTGTAGTAGTAGCGCAGCACTTCGGTCCGCTCTTCCGACTCCCGGCGCAGGTCCGTCACCGCCATCAACCGCCGCGCGGCGGTCTCCGCCTCGTCGCTGAGCAGGCCGAACCGGGCCAATGCCGTCCGCAGATCGGCCAGGGCCTGCTCGATCGGGCCCCGTTCCTCCCCCTTGCCCCCCATCGGACCCCCTCAGCCCGTCGACGCGGAGTCGGGCGGCTGCGCAGGTGGCGCCGGGGGCGCCGACGGCAGCGGAATGCCGACTGCGAACTCTGGTAACAGGTCGTCGTCGACGGTGGCGTGGCCGCCGCGCAGGCCATTTTCAGGCAGCTCGGGGACGTCCCCTTCGAAGTCGGATGGATCGGAACTCAAGCCGTCGTCGGCTTCGTCGGCCATGGACAAACCTCCGCACCTGAAGGCCCGGTGACAGTCTCCACACGGAGCCACTACCGTGGGTGCCAAGGCTTGTACCCACCGCCACGGCCATCGACACCGGCCCGGAAAGCGGCCCCGGCCCCGTCACACCGATCCTGATTTCGGCACCTCGTCCACGCCCGGTCGACCAAGCTCCGAGAGG
This sequence comes from Streptomyces sp. Ag109_G2-15, assembly GCF_900215565.1. NCBI lineage: Bacteria > Bacillati > Actinomycetota > Actinomycetes > Kitasatosporales > Streptomycetaceae > Streptomyces > Streptomyces sp. Ag109_G2-15. The sequence goes on along the minus strand of NZ_OCNI01000001.1, from coordinate 5,486,740 downwards.
ATGCGATGCCGACGAACCTGACCGGCCTGGTCCTGTTCCTCACGTTGCTCGCCCCCGGATTCGTGTACCAGCACCGCCATGCCCGTGACGTGCCGGCCTACGAGCGCTCGGCCCTGGCCGAGACCGCCGGAATCGTGCTGGTGAGCGTCCTGGCGGACTGGGTGGTCGGCGTCGCGTTCCTGCTGTTCGCGCACCTCGCGCCGCACGCCGTCCCGGATCTGAGGGCGCTGCGTGGCGATCCCGGCTACCTGACGAGGAACGCGCTGTCCGTGGCGCTGTGGGGGGCCGGGCTCCTGGGGCTCGCGACCGTGCTGGGGTACGGACTTGCCGCGGTCCGACGGGTCGACAACCGCGCCGAGCGGCCGGGGTGGTGGTGGGCGTTCCAGGCGTACCCCGCCCGGCACCGTATCCACGACTACGTCGACTCGAGGATCTATGTCGGCTGCCAGCTGCGGGACGGTTCGCATGTGGCCGGGACACTGCTCAGCCACAGCCGGCTGTCGGCCGAGACCGGGGACCGTGATCTGCTGCTGCGCGGCGAGGTCAGGCTGAGAGCCGGCGGCGCGACCGAGGAGACGGCACTTCCCGACGCGCACGTGATGATCGTGAGCGCTCGGGACATCGTGTGGATGACGGTGACGTACAGCCGGGGCACGGTCCTGAAGAACGGGGTTCCGCCACCGGCGTCGCCGTCCGGGCCCGGCTCCACGACGGCGCCGGGACAGGCCCGGGCGGCCACGCTCACCGCAGGCGGCGACGGAGAAGGGGGCGTAGGCGATGGCGCGTGACCACCGTACGACCGCGGTGATCAGGGACCTGTCCCGGGTCGAGGGGCTGCCGCCGGGCGAGGCCCATGCGCGCGCGGCGGTCGTGCGCGAATTCGAGTTCCGCATCACCCCCTACTACGCCGGCCTCATCGACTGGAGCGACCCGCGCGACCCGCTGCGGCTGATCGTCATGCCGGAGGTCGAGGAACTGTCCGACACCCTGGACTTCGACCCGAGCGACGAGGCCGCCAACACCCGGGTGCGCGGCCTGCAGCACAAGTACCCGCCCACGGCCCTGCTGCTGCTCACCGACGTCTGCGCGACCTACTGCCGCTTCTGCTTCCGCAAGCGTTTCACCCTCGGTACCGACCCCGCGCACCATGTGCGTCCGGAAGGCGAACTGGACAGCGCCGAACGCGAGACGACCTTCGACATCAGCGAAGGCGTGGCCTACATCCGTGCCCATCCGGAGATCGACAACGTCCTCCTCACCGGCGGCGATCCCCTGATGCTCTCGCCCTCCCGGCTGGCCTCGGCGCTGGCCGAGGTCCGGTCCGTGCCGCACGTCGACGTCATCCGTGTCGGCACCAAGGTCCCCGCCTTCGACCCCGCGCGGATCACTCCGGCCCTGGCCGACACCCTCGCCTCGGCCTCCCGCCCCGATGCCCGCACCCATGTGATGTGCCACTTCACCCACAGCCGGGAGCTGACCCCACAAGCCCTGGCCGCCACGACCCGGCTGCAGGACGCGGGCCTCGTCCTGACCAACCAGTCCCCGCTCCTGCGCGGCGTCAACGACGACCCCGACGAACTCGCCCGTCTGCACCGCCGCCTGGCCTCGACCGGGATAGCGCCCTACTACGTGTTCCTGTGCCGTCCGACCCGCGGCAACGAGCGCTACGCCGTGCCGCTCGCGGAGGCCGTGGACCTCATCACGGCCACCCGCGCGCGGCTCAACGGTCTGGCCAAGCGGTTCCGCTTCGTCGCCTCGCACGCCACCGGAAAGATCGAGATCCTCGGCCGCCATGCCCACGACCTCGTCTTCCGCTATCACGAAGCCCGTGACCCCGCCGATCAGGACCGGCTCCTGACCTGGCCCGCCGAGCGGCCTGTGACCTGGTTGGACGAGGTCGTCGCCGCGAACGGAGCAGCCGTTCCCCGAGTAAGGGAACGGTAAAGCGCCCCCGCTCGTTACCCCAGGCATGACAGCTATGACCCCAGGCTCGAACATCCCTCTGTCGGCCGCCCGTGTGACGGTGGACGTCTCCGCACCGGTGCGGCTCGACGTGTCGGGCCTGCTGCTCACCGCCGACGGCAAGGTGCGCTCCGACGACGACTTCATCTTCTACAACCAGCCCGCCGGGCCGGGCGTGACGTACACGTCCGGCGGCGGCGCGGCGCCCGACGCGGTCACGGTCGACACCGCCGCGGTGCCGCCGGACATCGAGAAGATCGTGGTCACGGCCAGCCCGGACGCGGCCGGCCAGACCTTCCAGGGCATCGAGCCGACGGCCACGATCCGGGACGCGGACGGCGGCTCGGTCCTGGCCACGTTCACCCCGCCGCAGCTCGGCACGGAGACGGCGCTGGTGGTCGTGGAGATCTACCGGCGAGGCGACCAGTGGAAGGCCCGCGCCGTCGGCCAGGGGTACGCCAACGGACTCGCCGGCATCGCGACGGACTTCGGCGTGACGGTGGAGGAGCCCGCCGCCGCACCGGCGGCCCCGCCGACGCCCGCCGCGCAGGCGCCGGTCGTACCGCCCGCCCCGGCCGCTCCGCCCGCCCCGGTGCCCGGCGCCGGGAAGATCAACCTGGACAAGGGCCGGGTCAGCCTCCAGAAGAACCAGACCGTGTCCCTGGTCAAGGGCGGCCGCCCGCTGCTCTCCGTGGTGCAGATGGGCCTCGGCTGGGAGCCCGCGTTCCGCGGCAAGGACATCGACCTGGACGCCTCGGTCATCGCCTACGGCCCGCAGCGCAACGCCATCGACAGCTGCTACTTCGGCAAGCTGACGATCCTGAACGGCGCGATCAGACACTCGGGTGACAACCTCACCGGCGAGGGCGGGGGCGACGACGAGGTGATCACGGTCGACCTCGGCCGCCTCCCCCAGGAGGTCACCGGCCTGGTCTTCACGGTCAACTCCTTCTCCGGCCAGAAGTTCACGGAGGTCGCCAAGGCCTACTGCCGCCTGGTGGACGCGGCCACGGGAGAGGAGCTGGTCCGGTTCGACCTCACCAACGCCGAGCCGCAGACGGGCGTGATGATGGCCAAGCTCGTCCGGCAGTTCTCCGGCGAGTGGGACATGACGGCGATGGGCGAGTTCGTGAAGGCGCGCACGGTACGGAACATGGTGGAGCCGGGGGCACGGGCGCTGTGACCGCACCGGTCGGAGCGGAGGGACGGCGGCTCCTCTCCCGCTCCGACCCGGCCGGCGGGCCACCCGGCGGGCACCGCCTCCGCAGGCGTCAGTTCCGCCGCCCACGCTCCCGTACGACGATCCACCAGCACACCGCGGCCAGCGGCACCGCAGACAGCGCCGTGAGCCACACCGGTCCGAGCCCGGCCCCGTCGTCCAACGCCTTCCCCAGCACGAGGAAGAGCACCATGTTGTTCCCGGCGTGCGCCAGGCTCGGCACCCAGATCGTGCCGCTGCGCGTGTAGAGCCACACGAGGATCACTTCCTGGAGCTGGAAGGAGAGCGTCCACACCAGCAGCCCCACCAGCACGTTCGAGAAGTCGACGTAGCCGATGAACGCCAGCGGGAAGTGCCACACCGCCCAGATGAGGCCCGTGACGACGGCCGAGGGCACGGGCGCGCCGCGGAACAGCCTGGGCCGCAGATAGCTCGTCCACCCGAACTCCTCACCGCAGTACACCGGGGTGAGGATCGCGGCGGCCGCCATCAGACCGAGCAGGGACAGGACTTGGTCGAGGCCGGGGAGGACACCGCCGGGGCCGGACAGGTCCGGGTGCCACAGACCCACGGCCGCCGCGAGGCCCAGGGTGCAGCCGGCTACGGCCGGCGGCCCGATCCAGGCCAGCAGGTAGTACCGCCAGGCCTCCCGCAGCCGGAGCCGCAGGCCGGCGTCGGCGAATCCCTCCCGGGTGACCCAGCGCCGCACCACCACGGCCGCGAGCGCCGGCATGGTGAAGGCCGGCAGCTGGAGCAGGGGGTGCAGCGCGGACAGCCCGAGGAGCCCTCTCGCGCACAGCAGCCACAGCCACGTACCCGCGAAGGAGAGCCCGAGAAAGACGCTCACACCTCTCCGCGTCGTCGCCCTGTCGGCTTCGTTCCGGACGGGATGCCGTGTCCCGGTCGTCGTCACCGGCATGTTCACCTCTCGGTCTCGGGTCGCTCAACCACCGCCGCCCGCCGGGCACTTGCACTCAGGAGCGGCGGGGACAACCGTCGCCCGTGACGCGCCGGAGCGCATCGCTGCGAGGAGTGAGGTGGTGGTCCCCTCTTCGCGGGAGCTGTCCGGGAGGCAGGTCTGGCTCTTTCGGGGGAGGTGCCCCGCACCACGTCGTCCGTAGGGTTCGGGACATGCGCACAGTGATCAGGACAGCCATGGTCCGGGCCTGGTGGCGGGGGTGGCTCTTCTCGCTGGCCGGCGCCCTGCTCGCTCTGCCGCCGCTCGCCGTGGCACTGGTGTCGGCACCGCCGGGACGGCCCGCAGCGCTGCGTGTCGCCGGGTTCGCCCTCGGGTTCGCCGTCGTGGTGGCGGTCATGGCCCTGCCCGGGGCGGCGAGACGCGGATGCGTACGCCTGGTCAACGGGCTTCTCGCCGCGGGCGTGCCGGCGCCCCTGGAGCCGGCGCGCTCGCCCTGGGCCGGGCGACTGCGCACCGCGGCCTGGCTCCTGCTGCACCTGACCGTCGGCCCGGCGGTCGCCTTCCTCACGCTGCTCTGGATGTTCGCGGGCGTCACGCTGCCCGCGGCATGGCTGGGCGACGGCGGTGACGTGGCCGTCCTGGTCGGCACCGTTCCCGCACCGCACGGCTGGCGGGGCGCGTGGACGCTGCCGGCCGGGGCCCTGTGCCTGGTGACGGCCGGTTGCCTCGCGGCCTGGGGTGCGGCGGCGCTGCGGCGGCCGGCCCGTCTCCTGCTCGGCCACGGTCCGGCCGAGCGCCTCGCCGACGCCGAGGAACGGATGAGGACGCTGGCGGTGCGCAACCGCCTCGCCCAGGACCTGCACGACTCGATCGGGCACACCCTGACGTCCTCCACCATCCAGGCGGCCGCGGCGCTGGAGCTGTGGGAGCAGGACCCGGAGGCGGCCCGACGTGCCGTCAGCACCATCGAGGAGACCTCGCGCGCGGCGATGGACGACCTCGACCACGTCGTCGGCATCCTGCGGGAGGAGCCGGGAACCGCGCGGCCGCAGGCCACCCTCGCGGACCTCGGCACGCTGGCCGGGCAGGTCCGGGCCGCGGGTGCCTCGCTCACCCTGGAGACGGAGGGCGACCTGGCCCGGGTGCCCGCCACGGTCTCCCGGGAGGCCTATCGCATCGTCCAGGAAGCGCTGACCAATGCGCTCAAGCACGGTACGGGGACCGGGATCCGCGTCCGTGCGGCCGTACGGGAGGGCCGTCTCCGGCTGGAGGTGACCAACCCCGCCGTCGCGCCGGCGGACCCGGGCGGCCTGCCGGGCCGGCGCGGGCACGGGCTGGCCGGGATCGAGGAACGGGTGGGACTGCTGCGCGGCGAGATGTCGGCCGGGCCGGCGCGGGACGGCCGCTGGCGCGTCGACGTCGACCTCCCGCTACGGTCGAGCCCATGACCCTCACCGATGCGTCCACGGCACAGGCGGCGGGCCCGGCACCGGACGGCGAACCGCCCGTGACCGTGGTCGTCGTCGACGACGAGGAGCTGACCCGGGCCGGTCTGCGCACCCTGCTCGACGCCCGACCGGGGATCGACGTGGTCGGCGAGGCGGCGGACGGCACCGAGGTGCTGCCCCTGGTGACACGGCTGCGGCCCGATGTGGTGCTGATGGACGTGCGCATGCCCCGGCTGAACGGCATCGAGGCGACGAGGCGGCTGCGCGCGGAGCTGTCGGACCCGCCGAAGGTCGTGGTCATCACGACCTTCGAGAACGACGAGTACGTCTGGGAGGCGCTGCTGGCCGGCGCGGCGGGCTTCATCCGCAAGCGTGCCCCCTCGGCGGAGATCGCCCAGGCGATCCGGTTGGTGGCCGGCGGGGACACCCTGCTGTTCCCGGACACGCTGCGCCGGCTCGCCGGCCGGCACTTCACGGCCGCGCCGGCCTGGCCGGGTCGCGCGGACCACAGGGCGGCGGCCCTGACCAACCGGGAGCGGGAGACCCTGCGGCTGATGGCCCGGGGCCTGTCCAACCAGCAGATCTCCGGGCGGCTGACGGTCAGCCTGGAGACGGTCAAGACGCATGTGGGGAACGTCCTGACCAAGCTGAACGCCAACAACCGCACGCACGCGGTGGTGGTCGCCTACGAGACGGGCGTCCTCGTACCGGGAGAGGTGACGGCGGACGACGGGCCGGCGCGTCCTTACCCGGCCGGCCGCAATCCCTCCGTCAGCAACGCCAGGTAGCGCCGGATCTCCCGCCCCTGCCCGTTCGCCAGCTCCGAGGCCGTGGCCACCCCGTGCGCCAGCCGCAGCAGCTCGATCGGCTCCAGGTCGGCGCGGAGCACCCCCTCCGCCCGGGCCGCCTCCACCAGCCGGGAAGCCGCGCCCTTGACCGTCGTACCGCAGGCCGTCAGCGCGGCCGAGCTGCCGTCGGTGACCGCCGAGCCCAGCAGGGACTTCATCCCGCGCACCTGGATCGTGGCGACGCACAGCTCGTTCAGCCACTCCATCAGCGCCTCGCCCGGCGGCAGTTCCCGGGCCAGCTCGTCGGCCCGGCTCCCCAGCGCCTCGATCCGGTCCACGTAGGCCGCCTCCAACAGCGCCTGCCGTGTGGGGAAGTGCCGGTAGAGGGTGCCCGAGCCGACGCCCGCCCGCTTGGCGATGTCGTCGAGTGACGCGTTCTCCCCATGCTCGGCGAAGGCCTCCGCCGCCACCTTCAGCAATCGCTCGTAGTTGCGCCGAGCGTCCGCGCGCATGGGCCTGACCTGCGTCATCCAGTTACTCCTTGCAAACCGGGGACTCTCTCCGTATTTTATCGAGCACTAAACGGAGACAGTCCCCGCTTATCGCCGTGTGCTCCGCGGGCAGCCCGTGCCGCTGCCCGTGTGTGCCGTCGCGCCCGGGGACGTCCAGACCGGGAGAACGCCATGTCTGCGCCGTCCAGCCCGTCCGCACCGTCCGCCACCGCCGACGCCGCCTCCGCGCCCTCGCCTCCCGCGCGCCTCGGCACCACCCTCCTCGTCATCGTCACCGCCTACCTGATGGTCGGCGTCGACTCCACCGTCGTCAACGTGGCACTGCCCGACATCGCACAGGGCCTGCACTTCAGCCGGACCGGCCTGTCCTGGGTGCTCAACGCCTACACGCTCGCCTTCGGCGGCCTGCTGCTGCTCGGCGGGCGGATCGGTGACATCGTCGGCCGCCGCCGCACACTCGCCGCCGGTGCCCTGCTGTTCGCCCTCTCCTCCCTGCTCGGCGGCCTCGCCACCGAGGGCGGCTGGCTGCTCGCGGCCCGCGCGCTCCAGGGACTCGGCGGCGCCCTGATCGCACCCAGCACCCTCGCCCTGATCACCACCAGCTTCCCCGAGGGACCCCGCCGCCACCACGCCCTGAGCGTCTACTCCTCCATGGCCGGCATCGGCGGCTCGGTCGGCCTGGTCCTCGGCGGCCTGCTCACCTCCTGGGCCTCCTGGCGCTGGGCCCTGCTCATCAACGTCCCCATCGGCCTCGCCCTCGTCCTCGCCCTGCCCCGCTTCGTCACCGAGACCCCGCGCCACGCGGGCCGCTTCGACCTCGCCGGCGCACTGACCGGGACGGCTGGGACGACCTCGCTGGTGTACGCGTTCATCCGGGTCTCGGAGACGGGCTGGAGCGACACCCGGGCCCTGCTCGGCTTCACCGCGGCGGCCGCGCTGCTGGCCGGCTTCGCACTGGTCGAGGCCCGGGCCGACCAGCCGGTCATGCCGCTCGGCCTGTTCTCCGACCGCAACCGGGCCGGCGGCTACGCGAGCATCCTGCTGCTGCCCGCGGGCATGTTCGGCGCCTTCTACTTCCTCACCCTGATCTGCCAGCAGGTCCTGGACTACAGCCCGTTGCGCGCGGGCTTCGCCTTCCTGCCGATGACCCTGGTGATGTTCACGACCGTACGGCTGGTGCCCCGCCTGCTGGCCCGGTTCGGCACCAAGCCGGTGCTGCTGACGGGGATGACGCTGGTCGCCGCGGGTGCCGGCCGGCTGTGGCGGCTGGGGCCCGGGGACGGCTACGCGGCCGGACTGCTCGGCCCGCTGCTGCTGTTGGGGCTGGGCGTGGGCCTGAGCTTCATGCCGCTCAACGCGACGATCCTGTCCGCCGTCGAACCCCGGGAGGCGGGCGCGGCCTCCGGCCTGCTGCAGACCCTGCAGTGGCTGGGCGGCACGGTGGGGCTGTCCGTCCTGGTCACGGTGTACGGCACGGCGACCCGGCACAGCACCGGATCGCCGGACGCCGTCCTCACCCATGGAGCGGCCCGCGCCTTCGGCGTCGGCGCGTTGATCGCCCTGGCCGCACTGGCGGTCGCGGCATCGGTGATCACCGGCCGGCGCGGGCCCGCCCGGAACGTCTAGAACAGGGCGCTGTAGGCGTTGAGCGCGGGCTGTCCGCCGAGGTGGGCGTAGAGCACGGTCGAGTCCGCGCCGATCTCGCCCCGCCCGACGAGGTCGACGAGCCCGGCCATGGACTTGCCCTCGTAGACGGGGTCGGTGATCATGCCCTCGGTCCGCGCGGCGAGCCGCATGGCGTCCAGGGTGGACTCGTCGGGGACGCCGTAGATCCCCGCGTGGTACCGCTCGTCCAGCTCGACGGTCAACTCGCCCTTCACTCCGATGAGTTGCCCGGTGGCATGGGCGATCCGGGCGATCTGCTCGCGGGTGCGGGCGGGCTCGGCCGAGGCGTCGATCCCGAGCACCCGGCGCGGCCGGCCACCCGCCTCCTCCAGCGCACCGAACCCGGCGACCATGCCCGCCTGGGTCGACCCGGTGACCGAGCACACGATCACCGTGTCGAAGAAGACGCCCAACTCCGCCTCCTGCTCGGCGACTTCATGGGCCCAGCGGGCGAAGCCGAGGCCGCCGAGCGGGTGGTCGGAGGCACCGGCCGGGATGGCGTACGGCTTCCCGCCCGACTCCTCCACGTCCCGCAGCGCCTGCTCCCAGCTCTCCTTGAACCCGATCCCGAACCCGGCCCGCACCAGCCGCACCTCGGCCCCGGCGAGCCGGCTGATCAGGATGTTGCCCACCTTGTCGTACACGGAGTCCGGCCACTCCACCCAACTCTCCTGCACCAGCACGCACTTGAGCCCGGCACGGGCGGCGACGGCGGCTACCTGGCGGGTGTGGTTGGACTGCACCCCGCCGATCGAGACGAGCGTGTCGCAGCCCTGCGCGAGCGCGTCGGCGACCAGGTACTCCAGCTTGCGGGTCTTGTTCCCGCCGTAGGCGATCCCGGAGTTGCAGTCCTCCCGCTTGGCCCACAGGGCGGCGCCGCCGAGGTGGGCGGTCAGGCGCTCCAGGGGGTGCACGGGCGAGGGGCCGAACAGCAGCGGATAGCGGGCGTGGGACGACAGGGACACGGGACCTCCAGGTCAGTCGGGGTCGGCCAGGTCTGCGAGGGTGCGCCAGATGTCGGCGGTGATCCGGACCGCGCCGTCCGTGTCACCGTCGGCGCAGGCCTCGATCAGCCGCTCGTGCAGCCCGGCCGAGCGGCACGAGCCGCCCTCGCCGAAGCGCTGCCTCTCCAGGCGGCGGATGAGCGGGGTGTAGCGGGCGACGGTCGCGGCGGCCGCGCGGTTGCCGCTCACCCGGACCAGGACGTCGTGCAGCTCGTCGTCGGCACGCAGGGCCTCGTCCACGTCACCCGTGTGCACGGCGGTGGCGAACCGGTCGTTGGCCGCGCGCATCTCCTCCAGGTCCGCGTCCCGCAGCCGGGGTACGGCGACCCGGGTCACCAGTTCGTGCATGGCGCCGACCACCGCCGCCGCGTCCCGTACGTCGGCGGCGACGAGCGGGGTGACCCGGGTGTAGCTCTGCGGCTTGCTCTCCAGCAGCCCCTCGTCCACGAGCCGGGCGAACGCCTCGCGCACGGGCGCCCGGGACAGTCCCAGCCGCTCGGCCAGGTCGGCGTCGCGGACCACCGCGCCGGGCTCGATCTCCCCGGCCACGATGGCGTCCCGGATGGCCGCGTAGGCGCGGTCCCGGAGCAGGGTGCGGGGCAGGGGTCGTAGCGTCTCCACGACCTGAAATGTTAGATATCAATGCCGGGGCAGGCAAGGGAGCAGACAGCGGACAAGGGAGGAGCAGACAAGGGTGTGGCCCGCACCCCCGTGGAAGTGCGGGCCACGATCAGGGCCTGCCGCAGGTCAGGCCACCCACGGCCAGTGGGAGTCACGAGCGGCCTCCAGCAGGGACACCATCCGGAAAGCCGAGTCCGACAGGCCGCCGAACGTGTGCCGGTTGCCCCTGCCCGACGGCCCGTGGCCCGCCCGGTAGCCCTCCAGGTTCCAGGTGTAGACCGGGATGCCGGACGGGATCTGGGCGGTCGGGTCGCCGTGCTGGTGCGGGGCGTACTGCTCGTCGGTGACGATCAGCACCCGGTCGTGCTTCCGGTAGTGCCGGCGTACGGCCTCGGTGGTGTCGGTGCCGCCCAGGTTGCCGAAGCGCTCCAGGATCCTCAGCACCGACTCGCCCTTGCGGAACTCCACCTTCGCGCTGGTCGAGCCGAACTCGACGAGGTCGGCGTCCGCCGCCCGCAGCGCGAGCGCGGTACCGAAGATCGCCGCCGCGTCGGCCCGGGTGAGCTGGGCGCGCTCGGACACCGGCGACCAGAACATCGAGCCCGACCGGTCGACCAGCACCAGCGTGCGGCCCGGCAGCGCGGGCACGTTGGCCAGCGAGTGGCCGAGCGCCTGCTCCAGCGGGTACGCCCAGCGCAGCGAGGGCGCGTGCCGGTAGGCGGCCAGGTAGCGGAAGGGGAACTGCCGCGAGCGTGCCACCTGCTCCGGGTCGCTGATCTTCGCCGCGACCCGGGCGGCGACCTCGTCCGAGACCCCGGCCTCGTCGAAGTTCCGCAGGTTGCGGACCAGCGCCATCGCGCCCATGGACGGGATCACGGCCTCCCAGGCCGCCTTGTCCATCGGGCCCTGCAGCCAGCCGGCCAGCGCCTCCCAGGTGACACCGGCCGCCGCGAGCCGCTCCACACCGCCGGGCGCGGTGACGACGGCCCGCCGCTGCTCGACGGGCAGCGCCATCAGCTCGCGGTGCGCGGTGAGCACCGGGCTGGACGCGGGCGGCACGGCGGTGTCCGGGTTGTGCCGCCGGTCGAGGGCGTACCGGAACAGCTCGCCCTGCCACGGCTTGTCCGGGTCGGGCGCCGCGTGCACCAGGTTGAGGATGTCGCCGTAGCGGTAGCCCTTGGACGCGGTGTCGTACTTGAGCAGCGACTTGGCGTGGTACAGCCGTCGTACGGCGTCGGCGACGCCGCGCTTGAGCGGCTTGGGGAGGGCGCGTCCGTACGTCGCCGTCCAGTAGGCGAGCAGCTCGCCGGGCTCGTCCGGGCGCTGGAGCACGGAGTCCACGACCTGCCGGTTGGACGGGCCCTGGGTCGCGCCCGCGGTCAGCCGGGCGTGCACGTACTCGGCGGCGCCCACGATCGAGGCCGTCCGCATGTTGCCCTCGCCGCGCAGCCAGCCGAGCAGGCCGGCCGTCCACTCCGGGTCGCTGACGGCGAGGTCGCGGACGAGGCGGGTGAACCGGTTGTCGCGGTCGGCGCCACTCTCGTAGAAGGTGTCCTTCGAGACGAAGTTGGAGACCGCGAGAAGGAAAAGCTCGGAGCGCGGATCGCGCTCCTGGCCCCGGCCGCCCTCGTAGGTCCGCAGGATGCGGCCCGTCGACGTCACCGCCGACTTCAGCTGCGCCTTGGCGGCACGCGTGTTGAATCGCGCCATGGTGAATTCCCCCGAATTCATTCGTGTTTCGGAGGGAGGCACAGCAAATGGAGGGTGTCCGAGATCAGGATCGGCGACGGACTTGTCCGGACGCTCTTCCCATTGAGCTACACCGACCCGAGGTCGACGACGGGAATCGAACCCGCACGCTTCCGGTCCCATGAAGTAACCGCTGCCTGCGCACCGGACACCCACCATGTGCTGCGCCTCCCGAGATCAATTCGGCGGCGGTCATGGGTTCTCTTTGCAAAAGAAGTAACCGCAGCCTGCGCACCGGGAGGTGCATGAAGTTTTCGGTGTCCAGAGATCGAGGTCGGCGGAACCGACGGTTGGTGCTCTGCCTCTGAGCTACACCGGCCCGTAGAGCCGGTGGCGGGATTCGAACCCGCGGCCTCCCCATTAAGAGTGGAAGTAGGTCCTGCCTTCGCACCTGGACGTGCATCACTCTAGGAGGGGAGCCGCGGGACGAGCGAGCGAATTAATTACCGCCCGGAGGTCAGTCGCACTTCTGCCGCTTCCAGGGGCCGGTGATGGCGAGCATGATGCCGGGCTCCTGGATGTTGGCGAACAGGGTCCGGCCGTCGGGCGAGAACGTGACGCCGGTGAACTCGCTGTACTCGGGCTTCTCCGCGGTGCCGATGTTCAGGTCGTTGCGGGCGATCGGGTAGGTGCGGCCGCTCTCCGTCGCGCCGAACAGGTGCTGGATCCCCTCGCCGTCCTCGGCGATGACCAGGCCGCCGTACGGGGAGACGGTGATGTTGTCCGGGCCGTCGAAGTTGCCGTTGTCGGCGGACGGGTCCGGGTTGACGCCGAGGAGGACCTTGAGGGTCAGGGTGCGGCGCTTGGGGTCGTAGAACCAGACGGCGCCGTCGTGCTGGACGGGGCTCTCGGTGCGGGCGAAGGAGGAGACGATGTAGGTGCCGCCGTCACCCCACCACATGCCCTCGAGCTTGCGGGCGCGGGTGACCTGGCCCTCGGTGAACTGCTTGCGGACGGAGGTCGTCCTCGCGTCGCGGTCCGGGACGTCCACCCAGTCGACGCCGTAGACGGTGCCGATCTTCGTCGCGCGGGAGAGGTCGTCGATGAACTTGCCGCCGGAGTCGAAGCACTTGAAGGCCTGCAGGACGCCCGCGTCGTCGGCGAGGGTGCGCAGCTTGCCGCGGCCGTGGCGGAAGCCCTCCGGAGGGGTCCAGCGGTAGAGCAGGCCGTTGGGGCCGGCCGCGTCCTCGGTGAGGTACAGGTGGCCGCGCTTGGGGTCGACGACGACGGCCTCGTGGGCGTAGCGGCCGAGCGCCTTGACGGGCTTGGGGTCGCGGTTGGCCCGGCGGTCCTCGGGGTCGACCTCGAAGACGTAGCCGTGGTCCTTGGTCATGCCGTTCTGGCCGGCCTTGTCCTCGGTCTCCTCGCAGGTCAGCCAGGTGCCCCACGGGGTGTTGCCGCCCGCGCAGTTGGTGGAGGTGCCGGCGATGCCGACCCACTCGGCGACATGGTCGCGGCGCACCTCGACCACCGTGCAGCCACCGGAGGCGGCGGGGTCGTAGACGAGGCCCTCGGTGAGCGGGACCGGGTACTTCCAGTTGGCGCGCGGGCCCTTCAGCTCGTGGTTGTTGACGAGGAGGGTGGCGCCGCGGGGGCCGTCGAAGGTGGAGGTTCCGTCGTGGTTGGACGGGGTGAACTCACCCGACTCCAGCTGGGTCTTGCCGCTGTAGGTGATGACCCGGTACGTGAAGCCCTCGGGCAGGGCGAGGATGCCGTCCGGGTCGGGGAGCAGCGGGCCGTAGCCGACGCCGTGGTGCCCGTGCGCCGACTCGCCGTCCGCGGTCTCGATGTCGTCCGTGGCGGCGAGGGCGTTCGGGGCGGTGGCGAGGGCGCCCACACTGCCCGCCAGTGCGACTCCGGCACCGGTGATCGCGGATTTTCTGGCGAAGTCCCTGCGGGTGAGCGACATGGTGTCTCCTGTGACGGTGGGCGTGCCGTGGTGGAGGGTGGCGGCCTCTCTGCGGCGCTCACGCTCCCGCCACCTTTTGAACGGCGGTTGAACACCGGGCTACTTCAGAGACCCCTGTTCCATGAATCCGTATGCACAGCCCCATGGCCGTCCAAAACATCGGCCATGTTGTTCCCCGGAGACACCAGCTCTTTTCCGCCGCGACCGACGAGTCCGCTCAACCCCCGTGCGCCGACCGCGCCTTGAACGCCGCCTTCCGCGCCTCCTTGGCCACCTTCTTGTCCGGGTGCAGCCGTCCCATCGCCTCCAGCACCTCCGCGGTGGCGGGATGCTCCACCCGCCAGGCCGCCGCGAAGAACCCGCTGTGCTGTTCGGCCAGCCCCTCCACCAGCGCCTGCAGCTCCTCGGAGTTGCCCTCGGCGGCCAGCTGCGCGGCCACGGTGTCGATGGTCAGCCAGAAGACCAGTTCCTGCGAGGGCGCGGGGACACCGGAGGCGCCGCGCTCGCTCAGCCACACCCGGGCGAGCCCGCCCAGCTCGGGGTCGTCCAGCACCTCCCGCAGCGCGGGCTCGGCCTCCAGGCCGACGAGGGACAGCGCCTGCTGGCAGCGCAGCCTGCGCAACGGCGCCCCGGCATCGGCACCCCGCGCCGCCGCCAGCAACTCCCGTGCCGCGGTGAGCGGTTCCCGCCGGACCAGCCACCGTTCGGTCTCCGCCTGGGCCGCGGACTGCCCGAAGTGGGCGGTGCCGTCGAGCAGCACGTCCGCGCCCTTGTCGGAGAGTTCACCGACCGCGGGCGCCTCGAACCCGGCCTCCAGCAGTCGCGCCCGCAGCCCGTACGCGCCGAGCGGAGTCAGCCGGACCATGCCGTAGCGGGAGACGTCGGTGTCGTCCACCGCCGCCGAGGGCTCCTCCTCCGCATCGGCCATCAGCTCCTCGTCCACCGGCCGGTACTCCACCAGACCGACCGGCTCCAGCATCCGGAACTGGTCGTCGAGGCGCATCATCGCGTCGGAGACCTGTTCCAGGACGTCGTTGGTGGGCTCGGCCATGTCGCTGGGGACGATCATCGAGGCGGCGAGGGCGGGCAGCGGCACCGGAGTCCCGCCGGGGCCGTCCTCACTGACGGTCAGCAGATAGAGGTTGCCGAGGACGCCGTCGAGGAACTCCGCCTCGGCCTCCGGGTCCCAGTCGAGTGACGAGAAATCGACCTCGCCGCCCTCGTCCAGCGCGTCGACCAGACCGTCCAGGTCGGGCACGCTCGCGTCCGCGACGACGGTCTCCAGGGCCGCCAGCCAGACGGCGAGCACGTCATGCGGGGTGCCGCCGGTGAGCAGCGCGAGTTCCTCGCCCGCGGCGACGGTCCCGGCCTCCTCGTCCACGATCTCGACCAGCCCGGCGTCCACGGCCACCCGCCAGGCCTCGCTCGCGAGCGCGGCGGCGTCGTCCCCGCTGAGTCCGAGCAGGTCGGCGGCGGCCGGAAGCTGTTCCTCCAGCAGCCCGCCGCCGGCGTCCACGCGGGTGTCGGGCCCGGCCCAGCGAGCGAGTCGGGCAGCACGGGAGAGCAACGGCGTGGACAGCGCGGCGCGCGCCAGCTCCGCTTCGGGGTGCAGCCGTACGGGCGGCAGGGGGGAGCTGTCTGACATCGGCTGGTTCTCCTCGGGCCATGAAAGGACTCAGCCGCTCAGCCTAGACGGATTTGAACCCATGCCGCCCGGTTCATCTCTCCTTCAGCGCTCGTACATGGCCGAAACCTTGACAACTCCCGGGCGCAAGCAGGAGATTGACGCGCGTAGAAGTTGGGGGGACAACTGTTCACTCTGCTCTACGCGTGTCACGCAGGGCTACGCGCCCCGCACGCTTCCGTCACCACCTCGTCCCGGCGCTCATGTACGCCCCCGGAGGGATTCCCTTGCCGAGCAGGTCTTCCGCGCGCCTCGCCGCGCTCACCGTCGCCGCCGTCTGTTCCGCCGCGTCGGCCGTCGTCCTCACCTCGCCCGCGCACGCCGACTCGGTGCGCATCCACGACATCCAGGGCACGACGCGAATATCGCCGTTCGCGGGCCAGAAGGTCACGGACGTGCCCGGCATCGTCACGGCCACGCGCACCTACGGTTCCTCCAGAGGCTTCTGGATCCAGGACCCGACCCCGGACGACAACCCGGCCACCAGTGAGGGCGTGTTCGTCTTCACCAGCTCGACGCCGAAGGTCGCCGTCGGCGACTCGGTCACGGTGACCGGCACGGTCTCCGAGTACGTCCCGGGCGGCGCCTCCTCCGGCAACCAGTCGGTGACGGAGATCACCAAGCCGACGGTCGCCACCGTCTCCACGGGCAACGCGGTCCCGGCCCCGGTCGTGATCGACGAGGACTCGGTGCCGGACACGTACGCCCCGCAGGGCGACACCGCCGCCGCCGGCTCCATCAACGGCCTGGCCCTCGACCCCTCGGCGTACGCCCTGGACTACTACGAGTCCCTGGAGGGCATGAACGTCCAGGTCGAGGACGCCCGCGTGGTCACCGCCACCGACCCCTACAGCGAGCTGTGGGTCACGGTGAAGCCGTGGGAGCACCGCAACCGCCGCGGCGGCACGGTCTACGGCTCCTACGAGTCGCAGAACACCGGCCGGCTGCAGATCCAGTCGCTGGGCGCGACCGCCGACTTCCCGAAGGCGAACGTCGGCGACAGCCTGGAGGGCACCACCACCGGCCCGCTGGACTTCAACCAGTTCGGCGGCTACACCCTGGTCGCGAGCAAGCTCGGCACGCTGGAGAGCGGCGGCCTGGAGCGGGAGACCACGCAGAAGCAGGCGCACGGCGAGCTGGCGGTGGCGACCTACAACGTCGAGAACCTCGACCCGTCGGACGCCACCTTCGACAAGCACGCCGCCGCGATCGTGAACAACCTGCAGTCGCCCGACATCGTGTCCCTGGAGGAGATCCAGGACAACAACGGCGCCAAGGACGACGGCACGGTCGACGCGAGCGAGACCGTGAACAAGCTGATCGACGCGATCGTCGCGGCGGGCGGCCCGAAGTACGACTGGCGCTCGATCAACCCGGTCAACGACCAGGACGGCGGCGAGCCCGGCGGCAACATCCGCCAGGTCTTCCTGTTCAACCCGGAGCGGGTGTCCTTCGTGGACCGCGCGGGCGGCGACTCCACCACCGCCGTCGGCGTCACCAAGGTGCACGGCAAGGCGCAGCTGACGCTCTCGCCGGGCCGGATCGACCCGGACAACGCGGCCTGGAAGAGCAGCCGCAAGCCGCTGGCCGGCGAGTTCGTCTTCCGCGGCAAGACGGTCTTCGTGATCGCCAACCACCTCAACTCCAAGGGCGGCGACCAGGGTCTGACCGCGCAGTACCAGCCGCCGGTACGCAGCTCGGAGATCCAGCGCCACGCGCAGGCGACCGAGGTGAACGCGTTCGTCAAGGACATCCTGTCCGTGCAGAAGAACGCGAACGTCATCGCGCTCGGCGACATGAACGACTTCGAGTTCTCCGAGACCGCGAAGATCCTCGAGGGCGACGGCGAGCTGTGGTCGGCGATCAAGTCGCTGCCGAAGAGCGAGCGTTACACCTACGACTACCAGGGCAACCAGCAGGTCCTGGACCAGATCCTGGTCAGCCCGGCGATCCGGCGCGGCTGCGACTTCGAGTACGACAGCGTGCACATCAACTCGGAGTTCAACGACCAGATCTCCGACCACGACCCGCAGGTGCTGCGGTTCCGTCCGTAGCTCCCCTCAGGACCGGCTGAACACGCCGTTCAGCCAGTCCTGCCAGGCGGTCTCGTTCGCCTCGGCATCGGCGTCCGGCGCGAAGTCGTGCACGCTGATGCCGAGCGGAGCGCCCCAGTGGCCGCGGCCGAAGAAGCGGATGAGGGCGCTGTCGGTGCGCAGGCCGATGAAGTACGGGTTGCGGTAGTCGAGTACGGCGTCCAGGGTCCGCCCGCCGGGCCCCTGGGCGCTGACCTTCGTGCCCGCGGCCGTGTCGTCCGCGAGGCCGAGCGCGCGGGCGACGGCGGCGAGCGCCCGGGGGGTCTGCGAGGCCGCGGGCCCCTCCAGCTGGGCGAAGGTGACCGGGCGGGGCGCGAAGTGCGTGAGGTACTCGCACAGTGTGTGCAGGTAGAAGTTGGTGTGCTTGCTCGCGCCGTCGTACTGGTTGTTCCAGTCGTCGGTGAAGATGCCGCTGTGGACGTAGCGCACCCAGGCGCGGCGGCCCTCGTCGCGGGGCTCGATGGTGTAGTCGAGCTGGTTGAGCGACTGGACCGGGAAGCCGACGTCCTCGCTGCGGTTGGTGTAGTGGTGGGGCGGGTCCCAGGCCGTGACGGTGGACCCGAAGGGTCCGCTGCCGCCCACCCGGGGCTCGGGCGGGTCCATCGGCCAGAGGTAGCCACCGGTTCCGGTGGTGATCGCCTCCCACACCTTCTCCGGCGGGACGTCGACCTCGAACTCGCGGACGATCTCGAATTCCTTGGACATGGCGGGGCTCTCCTGCTGACTACTGTTCCAGTTCGGGGGCGGGCTGGTCCTTGACCGTGGGGTGGAGGGCGACGACGATCCGGTGGTCGCGGCCGCCCTCGGCGTCGGGGGCGTCGTACTTGCGGATCAGGGCGCTCACGCCCGCCGTCAGCTCCTGCACGAAGGCCGCGCGGTCGGCGGCGGAGGCGAAGCGGACCTCGCCGTCCAGGGCGTAGGTCGCCAGCTGCTTGCGGGCCTTCGCGGCACCGGTGATCAGCGCGCCGACGTCCCGCACCAGGCGGGCGCCGAGCGCGAGCAGCCAGCGCGCGGAGAGCTGGTCACGGAAGCGGTCCGGGTCCGGCTGCACGGGGGCGAGCGCGGCCGGTGAGATGACGTACGACGCGGCGGTCGCGCGCATCAGCCGCTCGGTGACATTGCCCTTGCGGCGCTCCCCGGCCAGCTCGACCAGGCCGTGCCGCTCCAGCGCCTTGAGGTGGTAGTTCACCTTCTGCCGGGGCAGTCCGACCTGGCCGGCCAGCATCGTCGCCGACGCGGGTCCGGCGGCCAGCTCGGCGAGCAGCCTGGCCCGTATCGGGTCGAGCGATACGGCCGCTGCCTCGGGGTCCTCGATCACGGTCACGTCCAGCATGCGTCCACCCTCTCACCGAAAACTTTTCCTGTCCAGACGGGCAGAGTTTTCGGTGAGTGGGTGCGCGGAACCCCCGCGTCACCGGCGGGCCGGGGTGCGGTCGGCGACGGCGGCGGGCCAGGGTGCGCTCAGTGGTGCCGGCGCCGCAGCACGCCCGCCGTGGCCAGGGCCGCTCCCGCCGCGCCCGCGATCAGCAGGGGGCGCGGGTGGGCGGCGGCGCTCGTGCGCAGCTGGACGGTCATGGCGCCGGCCTTGTCCTTCAGGTCGGCGGCCCGGGTGGACGCCCGGCCCTTCACATCGGCCCGGTCCCGCCACTGGGTGACGGTGTGGCCGAGCCGGCTGCGGGTCTGTTCGAACTGGTGCCGCAGCTCGTCGGGGCCCTTGGCGCCCGAGCCGTGCGGGATCCTGTGCTTCATCGGTGTGCCCTTTCCCTGATCACATCGCCGACAGGGTGTTCCGCATCCTCTCCGTGCGGAACCTCCGGGTACCCCCACCGAAGACCGTCAGTCGCGCTCCGCTCCCCCGGCCCCGCGTTCGCCGAGCCGGGCGAGTTGGGTCTGGAACCAGTCGAGCCGGGCCTGCAACAGGGCCGCCTCCGCGACGAGTTCGGGTACGCCCAGCTCGCCGTCGGCCGTCAACCCGGCGTCAGCAGCCGCCGTACCGCCGACGCCCGCGACCACCCGCAGGCCCTCCCCGGCCAGCCGGGCGAATCCGGCGAGCGAGACGGACGTACGACCCCGCACACAGCCCGCGCACGCGGGGGCGAGGCCCCGCCAGCCGGGTCTGCCCCAGTCGTCGTCGGCGGCCAGTGCGACCGCGGTGGCACCGCAGGCGCAGGGACCGACGGTCGCCGTGCGCACCCGCTGGCGGGCGTAGCGGAAGCCGCGCTCGAAGCGGATGTAGGCGCCGAGCACGGAGACTTCGAGCAGGACCGCGGCCCGGTGTTCCGCCGCGCACAGCAGCGCCTCGGCGGTCGCGCGGTCGTGCACGCAGTGGAAGCCGCAGTCGCACAGGCGCGCGGGCGGGCGGTGCCGGCGCCCGTAGACGCAGGAGGCGTCGTCGAGCACGCCGTACGGCAGCGCGCTGCCCAGCGACACGCCGGTGAACCCGGCCCGGGTGCCGTCCTGGGACAGCACCGGGCGGGCGATCTTGTATCCGGTCGGCGGCTCCGTCGGGCGTTCGGCCGGGAGCCGCAGCCTCATCGGGCCGCCGGTACCTCTTCGCGGGCCGGCTCGGCCGGTGCGCTGAGGGTGGTCTCCTCGGGGAGCTGCGGCTCCTCCTCGTGGACGAGCGGCCGCTCCTCGGCGACCCCGGTGGCCAGTGCCTTGCCGAGCTTCATGGTGCCTCCCATGACCGACGTTGACCCCCATAGTGACCCACGCGGGGCCGGGTTGCACATAGGGCCTTCGGCCGTCCATCCCTTCAATTCATCAGTGTTGCTTAGCAATACCTCTTAGAAGAATTAAGTAGAGCTTCACCGTCGCCGTGCCGAGACTACTCCCATGACGACTCGACGCCAGCCCTTCGGCCGCACGCTCTGCGCGATGATCACCCCGTTCACCGAGGCGGGCACGCTCGACGTGGAGGGGGCACGGCGGCTGGCCGGCCGGCTGGTGGCGGAGGGCTGCGACGGCCTGGTGCTGAACGGCACCACGGGCGAGTCGCCGACCACCACGGACGCGGAGAAGGCGGAGCTGATCGCGGCGGTGCGGGAGACGGTCGGCGACGGCGTCCCGCTGGTCGCGGGCGTCGGCACCGCCGACACCCGGCACACGATCGAGCTGGCCCTCGCCGCCGAGAAGGCGGGCGCCGACGGGGTGCTGGTGGTGACGCCGTACTACAGCAAGCCACCGCAGGAGGCGCTGGAGGCGCACTTCCGCCAGGTCGCCGACGCGAGCGGGCTGCCCGTGATGCTCTACGACATCCCGGGCCGCACCGGCACCCGGATCGAGCCGGAGACGATGATCCGCCTGGCCGGACACCCGCGGATCGTGGCGGTCAAGGACTGTTCCTACGATTTCCTCGGCACCCAGAAGGTGCTGGCGCACACGGAGTTGGCGTACTACGCGGGCTGCGACGAGCACGTTCTCGCGCTGTACGCGGTGGGCGCGGCCGGGTGCGTGAGCACGGTCGCCAACGTCGTACCGGGCCGTTTCGCGGCCATCCTGGACGCGTTCGACGCGGGGGACACGGCCCGGGCGACCGAACTCCAGCTGCGGGCCACGCCGTTGATCGAGGCGATGATGGGCGCGGGCCTGCCCGGCACGGTCACCGCCAAGGCGCTCCTCGGTGAACTCGGGCTGCCCGCGGGGCCGGTGCGGGCACCGCTGCTGCCCGCCGGCCGGGAGGCGGCCGACGGGCTGCTGGCGCTCTACGAGGAGCTGGTCAGCGGGTCGCGAACAGTGGCTCCCAGCGGCCGCCGCTGAAGTCCTTCGGCGAGCGGAAGCCGCTGAGCGGCTGCACCTTGTCGCTGCCGATGGTGACGAGGACCAGCCGCTGGTGGAACTCGTTGCCGTCGCCGCCGATGCCCCAGGCGATCAGCCGCTTGCCGTCGGCCCAGGCCAGCAGCTGCTGACCGGGCACCGTGGTGACGAACTTGCCGGTGGCGGCGTCGCCGATGGAGGAGGCGATCACTTTGCCGTGCCCGGCGAAGTCGCCCGCCGCGTACTTCCCGTCGGGCGAGAGGCCGGCCTCGACGTACGGCCGCAGGTTCCTCTCCACAGTGGGCGTCTGCACGTCCGTACCGTCGAGGGCGTGGTACTTGCGGCCCGGGTTCTCGGTCAGGGGTTCCCAGAGGTACTTCCCGTCGTGACTGAACTCCAGATCCGCGCGCGCGTTGCCGACCATCCCATATTGGTCCTTCCGGAACGGCAGCTTGTGCCACTGCCCCTCGCCCGAGGCGACGTCGATCACGGTGAACCCGGTCCGGCTGGGCACCCGCTGCGGCTCCATCTTGGAGTTGACCTCGACCTTGGCGCTCCAGAAGGCGCGGTCGGGGTTCTCGGCGTAGGTGGTGACGGCCAGCTTGGTCCCGTCCCGCGAGAACGCGGCCCCGCCGGCGCCCTGCGGCACCGGGATCCACCGCTTGACCTCGCCGCTGGCCAGGTCGAGCAGCCCCACCCGGCTGACGGGCAGCTCCCGCTCCAGTACGGCGGCCGTGCGCGCGCCCGGCGCGACGGTCACGAAGGACCAGCGGTCGTCCTTCTTGTAGGTGCCGGTCCTGGGATCCAGCAGCCGGTAGGTCTGGGTGTAGATCCAGTCCTTGTCCGGCAGCTTCACGGTCTTCAGCGTGCTGTACCCGGCCATGAGGGTGTCCCCGGCGCCGATCACATCGCGCGGCGGCGACTGGTCGGGGTGGGCCACGATCCGGCCGTCGGGGACGCCGGCGGGTCGTACGTCCCGGCCGCCGCCGTCCAGCATCGGCACACCCACGGCGACGGCGACCACGGCCGCGGCGGACGCGGCGACCCCGGCGATCCGGCGGGTACGACGCCTGCGGCGCAGCACGAACACCCGGTCCGCGAGGTTCGCGGCCGCGGGCTGCGCCTGTCCCGCCATCTCCTTCAGGGAGTCGCGCACCAGTTCCTCGACGTTCACGGACGCACCTCCACGGGCGAGAAGTCACGGGACGGCCGCTGGTCGTTGCCGTCCGGGCCGAAGGAGGCCAGCTCGGGCGCGAGCGCACGCAGCCGGGCCAGGGAGCGGTGGGTGGTGGACCGTACGGTGCCGACGGAGCAGCCCAGCAGCCGGGCCACGTCGGCCTCGGGCAGGTCCTCGAAGTAACGCAGCACCAGCACGGTGCGCTGGCGCGCGGTGAGCCGGGACAGCGCGGTACGCAGCACGAGCCGCAGCTCGGCGGTGCCGGATGCGTCCGGGGCCGCGGCGGCCTCCGGCAGCTCGGCGACCGTGACCTCCCGGCGCCGCCACTTCAGCCGCCAGCGGCTGACCTGCTGCCGGTAGAGGATCCGCCGGACATAGGCCTCCGGCTCGTCGATGCGCTGCCATCGCCCGGCCGCCTTGACCAGCGCGTTCTGCAGCAGATCCTCGGCCGCGTGCTGGTCCCCGCCACTGAGCAGGACGGCCGTCTTCAGCAGCGCCGAGGACCTACCGGCCACGAACTGTCGAAAACTCTCCTGCGCTTGGGCATCCATCGTCACCTTCTCTTCCCCCGGGCCGACCTGCTGTCCGGGCCCTGTACCCCATGTGACGTGCGGGACGGCCCGCCGCTATGCCTGCCCATGACAAGAAAATTCGGCAGCTCGCAGATCCCGTTGCCGGGCTGTACGACGATCCGGGCGTCCGTGCGCCCGGGCCGTCCCCTGCGCGTCTGGCTGAACCCGTCCCACGGCCCGGCGCTGCTGTCGCTCGGCTATGAGCTGTGCTGGGCGACGACCTGGATGGCGGAGGCCAACCGCTGGATCGCCCCCGTCGTCGGGCTGCCCGAGCTGCCGTACGTCGACTTCGGGGACCGCCTCTTCATCGAGCGGCCGAACGGGGAGCACTGGAAGGCCGAGGCAATCGTGGCGTACGCGGCGGGTCGCCCCTTCGCCTGGGTGGACGACGAGCAGAGCCCCGCGGACACCGCCTATACGGCGGCCCACCACCCCGGACCTGCGCTGCTGCACCACCTCAACCCGAGGATCGGCCTGCGCGAGCAGGACTTTCACGGCGCTGGCAAACGCCCTGGGTGGGCTCGTGACACGGCTGTGACAGTCGGCGGACAGCGCCATGACGTTACCGACCCAAACTCTAAGAAAGAGGGCGAAAAGCCGATATCGGACATTTGCCCACTGCTTCCGAGGACGCGAGCAGCGACGACCCAGTCGACCGCCTAAGGATCTCCCATGAGCCTCACCCTCACCACGGCGACCACCGAAGCCCCGGCCCCCGAGCTGGCTCCGCGTGAGCGGGAGACCCTGCGGCACATCGCCGCCGGCCGCACCTACCTGCAGACCGCCCGCCACATGGGGCTCTCCAAGCACACGGTCGACGCCTACCTGCGCCGCATCCGCGCCAAGCTCAACATCAACAGCACGGCCGAGCTGACCCGGCTGGCCATCTCGATGGGCCTGTGACAGAGAGGAGAAACGAACGCAACGGCGGCCGCACACGCGGCCGCCGTTGATCGTCTGCGTCGCTCGACTCAGTTGTGGCTGTGCAGGATGTCGTTCAGACCGCCCCACACCGCGTTGTTCGGACGGGCCTCGACGACACCGGTGACCGAGTTGCGGCGGAAGAGGATGTTGGAGGCGCCGTTCAGCTCACGGGCCTTGACGATCTGGCCGTCGGGCATCGTCACCCGGGTGCCCGCGGTGACGTACAGGCCGGCCTCGATCACGCACTCGTCGCCGAGCGCGATGCCGACGCCCGCCTCGGCACCGATCAGGCAGCGCTCACCGATGGAGATGATCACGTTGCCGCCACCGGACAGCGTGCCCATGGTGGAGGCGCCGCCGCCGATGTCCGAGCCGTTGCCGACCACGACACCCGCGGAGATACGGCCCTCGACCATGGAGGTACCGAGCGTGCCGGCGTTGAAGTTCACGAAGCCCTCGTGCATGACCGTGGTGCCCGCGGCGAGGTGCGCGCCGAGGCGGACCCGGTCGGCGTCGGCGATGCGGACACCCTTGGGGGCCACGTAGTCCGTCATGCGCGGGAACTTGTCGATCGAGGTGACCTGGAGGTGCAGACCCTCGGCACGGGCGTTCAGCCGCACCTTCTCGACGTCGTCGACCGCGACCGGGCCGAGCGAGGTCCAGGCCACGTTGGCGAGGTGCCCGAAGATGCCGTCCAGGTTCTGGCCGTGCGGCTTGACCAGGCGGTGCGAGAGCAGGTGCAGGCGCAGGTAGACGTCGTGCGCGTCGAGCGGCTTGTCGTCGAGGGAGGCGATGACCGTACGGACCGCGACCACCTCGACACCCCGGCGGGCGTCCGGGCCGACCGCCGCGGTGGCGCCGCTGCCGAGCAGCTCGGCGGCCTGTTCGGCGGAGAGCCGCTCGGTGCCGGCGGGGCCGGGCTCCGCGACGAGTTCGGGGGCCGGGAACCAGGTGTCGAGAACGGTGCCGTCGGAGGCGAGAGTGGCGAGACCGGCGGCGACGGCGCCGGTGGTACGAGAAGCAGTGTCGGTCATGAGGGAAACCTAACGCGGGGGAGGGCATGGGAGCGAACCCGCGCGGGGGGCGTCTCAGGTGCCGGGCGCGGGTTCAGGGGATCACCCGAGCCAGCACGCCGCGCGCGTACTCCTCGTCGTAGGAACCGCCCGTCAGCAGCACCTGCAGACAGATGCCGTCCATCAGCGCGAGCAGGGCCCGGGCCGTCACCGGATCGGTGTGTTCGGCGAGCCGCGCGGCCGTCTCCTCGGTCCACTGGGCGGCGACGGGGCGCAGGGCGGGGCGCCTGAGGGCCGCGAGATACAGCTCGTACTCCAGCTCGACACCCGGCCGGTCCCCGCCCAGCCACTCGCCGAGGATCCGGGCGAGGCCCGCCGCCAGGTCGCCGTCGGCGTCCGCCAGCACCCCGCTGGCGTCGAGCACCCCGGCGAAGCCCTCGTTGGCCTGGTACAGGGCGGCCACCAGGAGGTCGTCCAGGGTGGCGAAGTGGTAGGTCGTGGAGCCGAGCGGCACGTCCGCCTCGGCGGCGACGGTGCGGTGGCTCAGCCCGGCGATGCCCTTCTCCCCCACGACCCGGATCGCCGCGTCGATGATCCGCTGCCGCCGCTCGGGGTCGTAACGGCGGGGCATCAGTGCGCCCCGCCCAGGTTCAGCACCACCACTCCCCCGACGATCAGCAGGATCCCGGTGACCTTGGCCGCGCTCAGCCCCTCCCCGAACAGCAACAGGCCGATGACGGCGATGGTCGCGGTGCCCACCCCGGCCCAGATCGCGTACGCCGTGCCGATCGACACGCTCTTCAGTGTCTGGGCGAGCAGTGCGAAGGAGACGACGTAGCCCAGAGCCGTCACGAGCGAGGGCCAGAGCCTGCTGAACCCCTCGCTGTACTTCATCGCCGTCGTGGCGGCGACCTCGGCGGCGATGGCGCCGGCGAGCAACAGGTATCCCATGAGGACAAGCGTACACAACGTTATGTACGACCGTACACAACAGGAAAGTTTCAGTTTCACAGAAACCGCTCGCTACACCACCCCGCTCCACTAATGTGCAGCCCCTCGGCACCACTTCGGCTTCACACGTCACTCACCTCACCCACACACCCCCGGCCGCCGCCCCGGGCGGCGGTGGAGAACCGTATGCCTGAGAGCACCCCCCACTCCCCGCGACGCCAGCCCTGGGAGAACGGCTGGACCCCGGACACCTCCCGGGCTCCCGGCACCCGAAGACTCTGGCTGGCCGGCGCGCTCGCCGTGGCCACGATCGCGGCCTGTGTGACGGCGATAGCCGTCAACGACAGGACCCACGACCAGCAGGCCACCCCGCCCGCGACCGGAGCACCCACGGACAACGGCCCCGGCCTGCTGTCCTTCGCCTCCCCTTCGACGAGTACGACCGCTCCGCCGAAGGGCAACACGAGCATGACCTCGCCAACCCCCTCCACCACCGCGTCCCCCACGCCCACCCACACGGCCGACGCGAAGCCCACCCCCGCCAAGTCCCCGGCTCACCACGGAAGTTCCCGGAAGCCGGCCACCGACCGGCGCTCGATCCAGTCCCTGAACTACCCCGACCGCTACTGGCACGTCGTCGGCGACTACGTGAAGCTCGACCCGGTCGACTCCCCCTCCGCCCGCCGCGCCGCCACCTTCACCCTGGTCAAGGGCCTGTCCGACGCCCGCTGCTACTCCTTCGCCACGGCCGACGGCGACTACCTCCGCCACCGCAACTTCCTCCTGCGCGCCGAACACAACGACGGCTCCCGCCTGTTCCGCCAGGACGCCACCTTCTGCCCCCGCACGTCCTCCGTCACCGGCGCGACCATGCTGGAGTCGGTCAACTACCCGGGCCGCTTCCTGCGCCACCAGAACTTCCAGCTGAAGCTGGACCCGTACCAGAACACGGACCTGTACCGGGCGGACTCGGCGTTCCGGCTGGTGGACGGGCTCGCCTGAGCCGACGAAGCCGGACACACGAAGCCGGACACACGGAAGCGGCGGCACCCGTCAGGTGCCGCCGCTTCACGTACGCGGATGTCTCAGACGTTGAACCCGAGCGCCCTAAGCTGCTCCCGGCCGTCGTCCGTGATCTTGTCGGGGCCCCACGGGGGCATCCAGACCCAGTTGATGCGGAGTTCGCTGACCAGGCCGTCCGTGGCGGACTTGGCCTGGTCCTCGATGACGTCCGTCAGCGGGCAGGCGGCGGAGGTCAGGGTCATGTCGATCGTCGCGATGTTCGCGTCGTCGATGTGGATGCCGTAGATCAGCCCGAGGTTGACCACATCGATGCCCAGCTCGGGGTCGACGACGTCGTACAGCGCCTCGCGGAGTTCCTCCTCCGAGGCCGGCTTCATCTCAACGGTCTCGCTCATGCCGTCTTCCTTTCGGCGTCGGCCCCGCCCAGGGCCTGGGCCGTCGCGTCCTTCCACGCCATCCAGCTGAGGAGGGCGCACTTGACCCGGGCCGGGTACTTGGAGACACCGGCGAACGCGACCGCGTCCTCCAGCACCTCCTCCATCGCGTCGTCGGGCTCGATCCGGCCCTTGGACTGCATCAGCTCCAGGAAGGCCTCCTGGATCTTCTGCGCCTCGGCCAGTTCCTTGCCGACGAGGAGTTCGTTCAGCACGGAGGCCGAGGCCTGGCTGATGGAGCAGCCCTGGCCCTCGTACGAGACGTCCTCGATGGTCGTGCCGTCGTACTTCACTCGGAGGGTGATCTCGTCGCCGCACGTCGGGTTCACGTGGTGCACCTCGGCGTCGCCATCCCGGAGACCACGCCCGTGCGGGTTCTTGTAGTGGTCCAGGATGACTTCCTGGTACATGGAGTCCAGCTTCACGGTTTCAGCTCACGCCTCTCAGCCGAAGAAGTTCCGTACGTGCTCCAAGCCGTCGACCAGTGCGTCGATCTCGGCCGGCGTGGAGTACAGATAGAACGACGCTCGCGTGGTCGCAGGAATTCCGTAGCGGAGGCAGACGGGCCGCGCGCAGTGGTGGCCGACGCGGACCGCGATGCCCTGCTCGTCGAGGACCTGGCCCACGTCGTGCGGGTGGATGTCCCCGAGGGTGAAGGAGATCGCGGCGCCGCGGTCCTCGGCCGTGGTCGGGCCGATGATCCTCAGGTCCGGGACCTCCGCCAGGCGCTTGACCGCGTACTCCGTCAGCGCGTGCTCGTGGGCGAGGATCTTCTCCATGCCGATCGAGTTCAGGTAGTCGATCGCGGCGCCCAGGCCGACGGCCTGCGCGATCGGGGGCGTACCCGCCTCGAACTTGTGGGGCGCGGGAGCGTAGGTCGAGGAGTGCATGGACACCGTCTCGATCATCTCGCCGCCGCCCAGGAACGGAGGCAGGTCCTCCAGCAGCTCCTGACGGCCCCAGAGGACGCCGATGCCGGTCGGGCCGCACATCTTGTGGCCGGTGAAGGCCACGAAGTCGGCCTGCAGGGCCTGCACGTCCAGCGGCATGTGCGGGGCGGCCTGCGAGGCGTCGATGCAGACCAGCGCACCGACCTCCTGCGCCCGGCGCACTATCGCCTCGACCGGGTTGATCGTGCCCAGGATGTTCGACACCAGCACGAAGGAGACGATCTTCGTCTTCTCGGTGATGATCTCGTCGATGTTGGAGAGGTCGAGACGGCCGTCGTCGGTGAGGCCGAACCACTTCAGCTTCGCGCCCGTGCGCTGCGCCAGCAGCTGCCACGGCACGATGTTGGAGTGGTGCTCCATCTCCGTGATGACGATCTCGGTCTCGTGGTCCACCCGGTAGGGCTCGTCGGCCCAGCCCAGCATGTTCGCCACGAGGTTCAGCGACTCGGAGGCGTTCTTGGTGAAGATCACCTCGTCGCGGCTCGGCGCGTTGATGAACGCGGCGACCTTGTCGCGCGCGCCCTCGTACAGCGCCGTGGCCTCCTCGGCGAGCACATGCACACCGCGGTGGACGTTGGCGTTGTAGCGCTCGTAGTACTCGCTCAGGGCGTCCAGCACCTGGCGCGGCTTCTGCGAGGTCGCCGCGTTGTCCAGGTACACGAGCTTCTTGCCGTCGTGGATCAGTCGGTCCAGGACGGGGAAGTCCTTGCGGATCGCCTCGGTGTCGAGGAGGCCCGGCAGCTGTGTCACGCGGATGCGCCACCCTTCGTGTATGCCTCGTAGCCCTCGTCCTCCAGCTTGTCGGCGAGCTCGGCACCGCCGGACTCGACGATGCGACCGCCGGAGAAGACGTGGACGTAGTCGGGCTTGATGTAGCGCAGGATGCGCGTGTAGTGGGTGATCAGCAGGGTGCCGACCTCGCCGGTCTCGCGGACGCGGTTGACGCCCTCGGAGACGATGCGGAGCGCGTCGACGTCCAGGCCGGAGTCGGTCTCGTCGAGGACCGCGACCTTCGGCTTGAGCAGTTCGAGCTGGAGGATCTCGTGGCGCTTCTTCTCACCGCCGGAGAAGCCCTCGTTGACGTTGCGCTCGGCGAAGGCCGGGTCCATGTTGAGGCGCTCCATGGCCTCCTTGACCTCCTTCACCCAGGTACGCAGCTTGGGGGCCTCGCCGCGGATGGCGGTGGCGGAGGTGCGCAGGAAGTTGGAGACCGAGACGCCGGGGACCTCGACCGGGTACTGCATCGCCAGGAACAGGCCCGCGCGGGCGCGCTCGTCGACGGACATCTCCAGGACGTCCTCGCCGTCGAGCAGCACGGTGCCGCCGGTGATCGTGTACTTCGGGTGACCCGCGAGCGAGTAGGCGAGGGTCGACTTGCCGGAGCCGTTGGGGCCCATGATGGCGTGCGTCTCGCCCTGCTTCACGGTGAGGTCGACGCCCTTGAGGATCTCCTTCGTGGCGTTGTCGGCCTCGACGGTGACGTGCAGGTCTCGGATTTCAAGCGTTGCCATGGGTGCCTCAGGACTCCTGGGTGAGGGAGACGAGAACGTCGTCCCCTTCGATCTTTACGGGGTAAACGGGGACGGGGCGCGTCGCGGGGAGGCCGGACGGCTTGCCGGTGCGGAGGTCGAAGCTGGAGCCGTGCAGCCAGCACTCGATCTGACAGTCCTCCACCTCGCCCTCGGAGAGCGAGACGTTCGCGTGGGAGCAGATGTCGTGGATCGCGAAGACCTCGCCCTCGGTCTGCACGATGGACACGGGCGTGCCGTCGAGTTCCACCCGCTTCGGGGTGTCCTCCTCCAGCTCGCTCAGCCCACAGGCGCGTACGAAGGTCATGCGACCGAAGCCTCCAGCTCCTCCTCGATCTTCGCGAGCAGGCGCTCCTCGATGTCCGCGACACCGATCTGCTGGACCAGCTCGGCGAAGAAGCCACGGACGACGAGGCGGCGGGCCTCGTGCTCCGGGATGCCGCGGGCCATCAGGTAGAAGAGCTGCTCGTCGTCGAAGCGGCCGGTCGCGGAGGCGTGGCCGGCGCCGACGATCTCGCCGGTCTCGATCTCCAGGTTCGGCACCGAGTCGACCCGCGCGCCGTCGGTCAGGACCAGGTTGCGGTTCATCTCGTAGGTGTCCGTGCCCTCGGCCTTGGCCTCGATGAGCACGTCACCGATCCACACCGCGTGCGCGTCGTCGCCCTGGAGCGCGCCCTTGTAGACGACGTTCGACTTGCAGTGCGGGGTGTTGTGGTCGACCAGGAGGCGGTGCTCCTGGTGCTGCCCGGCGTCGGTGAAGTACAGGCCGAGCAGCTCGGCCTCGCCGCCGGTGCCCGCGTAGGTGACGCGCGGGTGCAGGCGGACCAGGTCACCGCCGAAGGTCACGACGACCGACTTGAAGCTCGCGTCCCGGCCGACGAGGGCGTTGTGCTGGGCCACGTGCACGGCCTTGTCGTCCCAGTCCTGGACGGAGACGACGGTCAGCTTGGCGCCGTCGCCCAGGATGTAGTCGACGTTGGCCGCGAGCACCGCGTCACCGGTGTGGTCGATGACGACGACGGCCTCGGCGAAGGCACCCAGCTCGATGACCTGGTGGCCGAAGGCGACCCCGCCCGCACCGTGCACGGCGATGCGGATCGGCTCGGTGAGCACCGTCTCCTTGGGGACGGTGACCACGCCGGCCTGCTCGAACGCCGAGTACGCCTGGGCGGCCACGCGGTCCACCGGGGTGCCCGCCTTGCCGACGCGCGCGTCGGCGCGGCCGACGGTCTCGACGGTGACGCCCTCGGGGGCCTCGACGGTGACCTTCACGCCCTCGCCGTTGGCGACGGCGGTGCCGTCGTGCAGCCCGCGCAGGCGCTCCAGCGGGGTGAACCGCCACTCCTCCTCGCGGCCGTGCGGGACCGGGAAGTCCGCGACGTCGAAGGACGGGGGCGCACTCATGCGCGTGGCGACGGTCGACTCGGCGGCAACGGCCACCGCGCCGGCGGTGGTGGACCCCACCGGGATGTTCTGAGCCTCAGCCATGGCTGTCGTAGTGCTCGCTTTCTGAGTAAGACGTGTGCTGACCGATGGGGCGGGCTTAGCCGACCGCGCCTTCCATCTGCAGCTCGATCAGCCGGTTGAGCTCGAGGGCGTACTCCATCGGGAGCTCCTTGGCGATCGGCTCGACGAAGCCGCGCACGATCATCGCCATCGCCTCGAACTCGGTCATGCCCCGGCTCATCAGGTAGAAGAGCTGGTCGTCGCTGACCTTGGAGACGGTCGCCTCGTGGCCCATGGACACGTCGTCCTCGCGGACGTCCACGTACGGGTACGTGTCGGAGCGGGAGATGGTGTCGACGAGCAGCGCGTCGCACAGCACGTTCGACTTGGAGCCGTGGGCGCCCTCGCCGATCTCGACGAGACCGCGGTAGGACGTACGACCGCCACCGCGCGCCACCGACTTGGAGACGATGTTGGAGGAGGTGTTCGGCGCCATGTGGACCATCTTGGAGCCGGCGTCCTGGTGCTGCCCCTCGCCCGCGAAGGCGATGGAGAGGGTCTCACCCTTGGCGTGCTCGCCCATCAGGTAGACGGCCGGGTACTTCATCGTCACCTTGGAGCCGATGTTGCCGTCGATCCACTCCATGGTCGCGCCCTCGTACGCCACGGCGCGCTTGGTGACCAGGTTGTAGACGTTGTTCGACCAGTTCTGGATGGTCGTGTAGCGGCAGCGGGCATTCTTCTTGACGATGATCTCGACCACGGCGCTGTGCAGCGAGTCCGACTTGTAGATCGGGGCCGTACAACCCTCGACGTAGTGCACGTAGGCACCCTCGTCGACGATGATCAGGGTCCGCTCGAACTGGCCCATGTTCTCCGTGTTGATACGGAAGTAGGCCTGGAGCGGGATCTCCACGTGGACGCCCGGCGGGACGTAGATGAAGGAGCCGCCCGACCACACGGCCGTGTTCAGCGAGGCGAACTTGTTGTCACCGACCGGGATGACCGTGCCGAAGTACTCCTTGAAGAGCTCCGGGTGCTCCTTCAGCGCGGTGTCGGTGTCGAGGAAGATGACGCCCTGTTCCTCCAGGTCCTCGCGGATCTGGTGGTAGACGACCTCCGACTCGTACTGGGCGGCGACACCGGCGACGAGGCGCTGCTTCTCGGCCTCCGGGATGCCCAGCTTGTCGTAGGTGTTCTTGATGTCCTCGGGCAGGTCCTCCCAGGACTCCGCCTGCTTCTCCGTGGAGCGCACGAAGTACTTGATGTTGTCGAAGTCGATGCCCGACAGGTCCGAGCCCCAGTTCGGCATGGGCTTCTTCTCGAAGAGGCGCAGGCCCTTGAGACGGAGCTTGGTCATCCACTCCGGCTCGGACTTCTTCGCCGAGATGTCCCGGACCACGTCCTCGTTCAGACCACGCTTCGCAGAGGCGCCGGCCTCGTCGGAGTCGGCCCAACCGTATTCGTACTTGCCCAGACCCTCGAGTTCGGGGTGGGCAGTCTCCGTGGGGAGCGTCATGCGGGGTTCCTCCCGGCCGTGCTAGCAGATGCGTTGTCGCTGGTCTTGGAAATCTTGGGGATGAACGTCGTGCAGACGCCGTCGCCGTGCGCGATGGTCGCCAGTCGCTGGACGTGGGTCCCCAGCAGCTCGGCGAAGATCTCCGTCTCCGCCTCGCACAGCTGCGGGAACTGTTCCGCCACGTGGGCGACCGGGCAGTGATGCTGGCACAGCTGTTCGCCGACCGGTGCGCTACGCGCCGTAGCAGCGTACCCGTCCACACTCAGGGCCTTGGCCAGCGCTTCGGTGCGCTCGTCGGGGCTGACACTCTCGATCGCCTTGCGGTACGCGCCCGCCTGGGCGGCGATCCGGGCGCGGGCGAAGGCGGCGACCGCGTCGGCCCCGCCCTCCCGCTCGGCGATCCAGCGCAGGGCGTCCGCGGCGAGCTTGTCGTACGACTGGTCGAAGGCGTCCCGGCCGCAGTCCGTCAGCGCGAAGACCTTGGCGGGACGGCCACGCGTGCGCGTGCCGTACACCCGCTGCTCGCGCGCCTCGACGACGTCGTCCGCGACCAGCGCGTCCAGGTGCCGTCGTACGGCCGCCGGGGTCAGGCCCAGGCGTCCGGCGAGTTCGGTGACGGTCGACGGGCCGTGGTCCAGGATGGACCGCGCGACCCGGTTGCGCGTCGAGCGCTCCCCAGTCGCGAGCTCCTCCTGAGGGGTACCCACCGGGGTCTCCCGAGCCTCGCCGACGTTTTTCACAACGCCATTGTTGCGTAATTCTTCAGAGCCTGACAAGCGCCGTCGGGATCATCGGGCGGTGCCCTGCGTCACTTAGGCATACCTAATCTGACCTGCGGAAATGATCTTCTGATCGATCATCCGGCGGTGGTCCGTCGATCGTCCGACCTGGGCCGGGACCGCAAAACGGTGGCGTCTTCCACGCCCGTCGGGAAGACTCCCGAACCATGTCCACACCCCCTCCGACCGGCCCTCTTGTCACTCGCGACACGGTCTCCACGCAGCTGCGGCTGCTGGGTGTCGAGACCGGCGAGATCCTCCTCGTGCACTCCTCGCTGAGTTCCCTCGGCTGGGTCAACGGAGGCGCCGTCGCCGTCGTCCAGGGACTCCTCGACGCGCTCGGCCCCTCCGGCACGCTCGTCGTGCCCACCCAGACCGGCGGCCTGTCCGACCCGGCCGTGTGGGCCAACCCTCCGGTGCCCGAGGAGTGGTGGGACCGGATCCGGGCCACGATGCCCGGCTACGACCCCCTGATCACCCCGTCGCGCGGGGTCGGGGTGATACCGGAGGCCGTCCGTACCTGGCCGGGCGCCCTGCGCAGCGCGCACCCGCAGACCTCCTTCGCCGCGCTCGGGCCGCGCGCCGCGGAGATAGTCGACGGCCACGCCCCCGACTGCCGGCTGGGCGAGCGCAGCCCGCTGGCCCGGCTGGAGCTGCTGGGCGCCCGGGTGCTGCTGCTCGGCGCGGGTTACGACGCCTGCACCAGCTTCCACCTGGCCGAGTACCGCATACCGTCCCC
Source organism: Streptomyces sp. Ag109_G2-15 (assembly GCF_900215565.1). Taxonomy (NCBI): domain Bacteria; kingdom Bacillati; phylum Actinomycetota; class Actinomycetes; order Kitasatosporales; family Streptomycetaceae; genus Streptomyces; species Streptomyces sp. Ag109_G2-15. The sequence continues at coordinate 5,452,355 of NZ_OCNI01000001.1, read as the reverse complement.
GCTCGTGCCGGTCGGCCGGCCGGCACCGGGCGGTGGCTGGGAGACGGTGACCGAGGTGTCGATCACCTCGGACCGCTTCGACGAGCTGGGCCACGACTTCGAACGGGACCGTCCCGTCGTACGCGGCAAGGTGGGCGCGGCCGACGCCCGGCTGTTCCCGGTGGCGGACGCGGTGGCCTACGCCGAGCGGTGGCTGGCCGTGCACCGCCCCCGTGAGGAGGAGTTCCCCTACCCTCCCCCACGCTCGGCTCCGCTCGAGCGGGGGGACCCCCACTCCTGAACGGCCCAGCGGCTCCCTAGACTCTGGATCCATGCGAAGTGAGCCCGTGGTCCAGGTCCAGGCCCTGGTGAAGCGGTACGGCACGAAGACCGCGGTGGACGGCCTCGACCTGGCGGCCCAGGCGGGAGTGACCGCCGTACTCGGCCCCAACGGGGCGGGGAAGACGACCACGGTCGAGACCTGCGAGGGGTACCGGAAGCCGGATGCCGGCACGGTGCGCGTCCTGGGCCTCGACCCGGTACGGCAGGCCGCCGAGCTGCGTCCGCGCATCGGCGTGATGCTCCAGTCCGGGGGCGTGTACTCCGGCGCCAGAGCGGACGAGATGCTGCGCCACGTCGCCAAGCTGCACGCGCATCCGCTGGACGTGGACGCGCTGATCGAACGCCTCGGGCTCGGCTCCTGCGGCCGCACCAGTTACCGCCGGCTGTCCGGCGGCCAGCAGCAGCGGCTGGCGCTCGCCATGGCCGTCGTCGGCCGCCCGGAACTGGTCTTCCTGGACGAGCCGACGGCCGGCCTCGACCCGCAGGCCCGCCGGGCCACCTGGGACCTGGTCAGGGACCTGCGCGCCGACGGCGTCTCGGTGATCCTCACCACGCACCACATGGAAGAGGCCGAGCAGCTCGCCGACGACGTCGCGATCATCGACGGCGGCCGGGTCATCGCAAAGGGCTCCCCGGAGGAGCTGTGCAAGGGCGGCGCCGAGAACACCCTGCGCTTCACCGGCCGTCCCGGCCTCGACGTGGCCTCCCTGCTCAAGGCGCTCCCGGCCGACTGCACGGCCGCCGAGCTGACCCCGGGCAGCTACCGGGTCGTCGGCAAGGTCGACCCGCAGCTGCTGGCCACGGTGACCTCGTGGTGCGCCCAGCACGGGGTGATGCCGGACCGGATCTCGGTGGAACGGCACACTCTGGAGGACGTTTTTCTTGAGCTGACCGGCAAGGAGCTGCGCTCGTGACGACCGCGACCGGTACGTACGCCCCCAAGCCGGGCGCGGCGCCCCTCCCCCGCATGATCGCGGCCCAGGCGGCGCTGGAGACCAAGATGCTGCTGCGCAACGGCGAGCAGCTGCTGCTGACGGTCGTGATCCCGACCCTGCTGCTGGTGCTCTTCAGTTCCGTGGACATCGTCGACACCGGCAAGGGCAAGGCGGTCGACTTCCTCGCGCCCGGCATCCTGGCCCTCGCCGTGATGTCGACGGCGTTCACCGGGCAGGCCATCGCGACCGGCTTCGAGCGCCGCTACGGCGTGCTGAAGCGGCTCGCCTCCTCCCCGCTGCCGCGCTGGGGCCTGATGGCCGCGAAGACGGCGTCCGTCCTGGTGACGGAGGTCCTCCAGGTGATCCTGCTGACGGTGATCGCCTTCGCGCTGGGCTGGTCCCCGCACGGCAACCCCATCGCCGTCCTGCTCCTGCTGATCCTCGGCACGGCCGCCTTCTCGGGCCTCGGCCTGCTGATGGCGGGCACCCTGAAGGCGGAGGCGACCCTGGCCGCCGCCAACCTGGTCTTCCTGCTGCTGCTCGTCGGCGGCGGCGTGATCGTGCCGCTGGACAAGTTCGGCTCGGCGGGCCGGCAGATCCTCGGCCTGCTGCCCATCTCGGCCCTCTCCGACGGCCTGCGGGACGTGCTCCAGCACGGCGCCGGGATGCCGTGGGGCGACCTCGGCATCCTCGCCCTGTGGGCGGTCGTGGGGCTCGCGGCGGCCGGGAAGTTCTTCCGCTGGGAGTAGCCACGGAGGCGGGACCCTCGTGTTCGGGGTGCCCCTCGTGAAAGCGTGCACAAGCGGCGGCCTACGATGGTGCGCGTGCCAAAGCTGACCCCCGCCGACGCCGTGGCGGCCCTGCGCAACCCGCTCGCCTTCATCGCCGCACGCTGGACCCCGGATCCCCGGACGGTCCGGCGGGCGGCGCTCGCCGCGCTCGTCATGTCGGTGGTCATCGTCGTCACCGGCGGTGCCGTACGCCTGACGGGCTCGGGCCTGGGCTGCCCGACCTGGCCCACGTGCACCGACGACTCGCTGACCACCACCAGTGCGATGGGCTTCCACGGAGCCATCGAGTTCGGCAACCGCATGCTGACGTACGTGCTGTGCGCGGCCGTCGGCTGGGCGATCATCGCCGCCCGCTCCGAGAAGCCGTACCGGCGCAGCCTCACCCGGCTGGGCTGGACGCAGTTCTGGGTGGTCATGGGCAACGCGGTGCTCGGCGGCATCGTGGTCCTGGTGGGCCTGAACCCGTACACGGTCGCCGCGCACTTCCTGCTCTCGACGGGCCTCATCACCGTCGCCACGGTGATGTGGCAGCGCACCCGCGAGGGCGACGGGGAGCCGCGGCCCCTGGTCGGCAAGGCCGTGCGGCAGCTGGTGTGGTTCCTGGTGGCCGCGTCCGCGCTGCTGATCGCGGTCGGCACGGTGGTGACCGGGGCCGGGCCGCACGCGGGCGACTCCAGCGAGGTCGAGCGGATCCCGATCGACTGGGAGACGGTCAGCAAGCTGCACGCCGTGCTCGCCTGGATCGTGGTGACCCTCACCTTCGCCCTGTGGTTCGTGCTCAAGGCCGTCGACGCCCCCAAGGGCCCCCTCGACCGCACCCGCGAGCTGTTCCTGATCCTGCTCGCGCAGGGTGCCATCGGCTACGTCCAGTACTTCACGCACCTGCCCGAGGCTCTCGTCGGCCTCCACATGTTCGGCTCGTGCCTGGTGTGGATCGGTGTCCTGCGCGTCCTGCTGTCGCTGCGGGAACGCCCCGATGTGACGGCCGGTTTCCCCGCTCAGTCGCACGACGCCGTGAGCGCGTCGATCGCCGGGCCCAGGTAGTCCCGGGTCAGCAGAGCCCGACGCGCCGTCCACTCCTCGGTGGGCGGCGCGGAACCGCCGTAGCGGCGTCGGCGGATGTCCTCGACGACCTCTACGGGTGCGCCCAGGCCGGGCAGCAGGTCCAGGGCCTCGCGCTTGGAGATCAGCCGTCCGTCGCGCGCGGTGACGGTGGCGCGGGCGAAGGTGACCATCCCCAGGTCGACCCACACGTCCTGCGTCCACAGCGGTGCCTTGTCGACGGCCGGCCGCCAGAAGTCCCGCTGGTCGCGTACGACGAAGTCGCCGAGTTCCCGGTCCGGCACCGGCGGCAGCAGCCCGGCGGGCACGCGCCCGTGCAGCACCCGCCCGAAGGAGTGCAGCTCACGCCGGGTCACCGGGGTGACCGTCCGCTTGAACAGCTGCTCGTGCGCCCACGTCAGATGGCGGCGGGCGGCGTCGTCCACGGTGTCCGGGGTGAGATAGGTGCAGTGCAGCCCGGCGGCGAGGGGCTGGGCCCGCATGCGGGCGTGCACGACGGCCACCTTCCATACGTCACCCGGGGTCACGGGGTGCGGCAGCACCGCGATCAGATCCAGGTCGCTGCGGCCCTCCTGGTAGTCGCCGCCGGCGAGCGAGCCGTGCGCCCAGACGGCGACGGGCCGCAGTGCCGTCAGTTCACGGAGGAAGCGGTCCAGTAACGTCTCGGTCTCCATCCGCTCAGTCTGTACAGCTCACCCCAGCCCATAAACTCTGCGCGCGTTGTCCGCCGCGACCATCCGGGCCACCCGCTGCGCGTCCCCCAGGGACCACGCGCCCTCCGCCACCCAGCCGCCCAGCACCCGGCCCAGCGCCTCGCGGAACAGACGGGCCCCGACGACGTGCAGCTCGGGCAGGCCGTGGGCGCCGCTGGAGAAGAGGATCTTGCCGAACGGGGCCAGCTCCAGGGTCTCGGCGAGGACCGTGGCCGCACGGGCACCGGTGCGGACGAGGGCCGCGCCCGAGTCGGCGTACACGTGCGGGAAGACGCCGGCCAGGTGGGCGGTGTGGCGGTGGTACGGGTAGCCGTGCAGCAGGACCAGATCCGTGCCGAGCCCGGCGGTTGCCCGGACGAAGTCGGTGAGCAGCACCGGGTCCGTACGGTCGATGCGCGAGCCGGGCTCGCCGAGACCGGAGTGCAGTTGGAGGGGCAGCCCCGAGGCGACCGCGATCCACAGCAGGTGCCGGAGCAGCACCGGGTCGCTCAGCTCGCCGCCGACCCGCCGCCCGGCCAGCCAGCGGCCCGCCGCGCCGCGCACCTCGCCCGGTCCGGGCGGCTCCGGCGCGAGCGCGAGGCCGTGCCGCAGACCTGCCACGGAGGTGAAGGCGACGGCGTTCGCGGCGGCTCCGTGCACCGACTCGGCGAGGTTGGCGAGAAACGACTCGACGGTGCCCGAGGTGTCGGCGACCTGCTCCGCGAGCAGTTCGAGCCGGACGATCTCGCAGGCCTCGGCGTCGCCCGTGGAGGCCATCTCGGCGGGGCCGGTGAGGTCGCCGGGCAGGCCCGTGTCGACGAGGTAGGTGGTGATGCCGCTGCCGCGCAGCAGCCTGCGGCCGGCTTCCAGTACGCCGAGTTCGCGGCGCCGGGCGAGATAGCGGGCCGGCGAGCAGTGGGGTTCCAGGCCGAGGAGGGGCGGGCACCAGCGGCGTACGGCGAAGCCGGTCTGGGTGTCGAAGAGGGTGGTGCCCGGGGCGGGCGGGCCCTCGGTGCGCGCGAGCTGGGCCTCGAACGTGCCGAGGCCCAGTTCCGTTCTCAGGACACCGTGGCAGTACTGGTCCACCAGGGACGGCGTTTCGATCATCCGGGCTCCCCGGGGCTGGACGTTCCTCACACGTCCTAACGGGTGAACCGGGTGTCAGGTGTTGCTGGTGTCAGGTGTTGCTGGTTCCGCTGCGGTCGGTTCAGGCGTTGCTCGGACCGCCGAGCTGGATCCCGGCCATCCGCTTCCACTCGTACGGACCCGTCTTCACCTTCGCCGCGAACTCGCCGTCGAAGGACTCGTGGACCGTGATGCCCGCCTTCCGCACCGCCTGCTCGGCGATCTCGGTGCTGGGGGCCACCAGGTCGCCCCAGCCGCCGTCCTCGCCGACGAGGACGATCCGGGCGCCGCGCTCGCCGATGTGGGCCACCTGGCCCTCGGCGCCGCCGTGCGCCTTGGAGAAGGCGCTGATCTGCTTCGCGAGCCGGGCCGCCGTACGCTCGGCCTTCGGGTCAACCTGCTGCGTGTCTGCCATGGCCAGGATGCTACTCACGGGTAGATCGGCTGGCGAGAGCAGGGCCCTGTGACCTGTGACGTACGGCGGTCCGTCAGCGCAGGAAGGGGTCCACCGCGACCGCGACGAAGAGGATCGACACGTAGGTGATCGACCAGTGGAACAGGCGCATCTCCTTGAGCTTGGCGCCGGTCACCTCGGCCTTCGCCCGGTTCTGCAGCCCGTGCGCCTCCCACAGCCAGAAGCCGCCGGCCGCGAGGGCGACCAGGGTGTAGAACCAGCCGGTGTAGCCGAGCGGGGTCAGCAGCAGGGAGACGGCGACCATCACCCAGCTGTAGATGACGATCTGCCGGGCGACCACCTTGTTGGAGGCGATGACCGGGAGCATCGGAACGCCCACGCGCGCGTAGTCCTCCCTGACCTTCATGGACAGCGGCCAGTAGTGCGGCGGCGTCCAGAAGAACATGACGAGGAAGAGGATGATCGGCGCCCAGGACATCGAGTCGGTGACGGCGGACCAGCCGATCAGCACCGGCAGGCAGCCGGCGATACCGCCCCACACGATGTTCTGCGACGTACGCCGCTTGAGGATCATCGTGTAGACGACGACGTAGAAGAGGAGCGCTCCGAGTGACAGCCAGGCGCTCAGCCAGTTGACGGTCAACCCGAACAGCAGCGTCGAGACGACCGCGAGGGTGATGCCGAAGGCCAGGCACTCGCGCGGGCTGACCATCCCGGTGACCAGCGGGCGCTGCGAGGTGCGGTCCATCAGGGCGTCGATGTCCCGGTCGATGTACATGTTCAGCGCGTTCGCGCCGCCCGCCGAGAGGTAGCCACCGACGCAGGTGAGCAGGACCAGCTTCAGGTCGGGTACACCCTGCTGTGCCAGGAACATCACCGGAACGGTGGTGATGAGCAGCAGCTCGATGATCCGCGGCTTGGTCAGAGCCACGAATGCCTTGACACGGGCCCCGAACGGCCGGTGAACCGGGCTTTGGCTCGTCCCGAGCGCACCCGCTGGACGGGATTCGACGGCCGTCACGCACACCCCTGACAGAGACATCCCAGCAAGCCTCCCCTGTGAAGTCCCGGTAAAGGCTCGCGCGTACCACGCCACTTTAGACGTTGCCCATACCTCGGCCTTCGCGGGGGTGGGGTCGTGTTGGCGACCGGCGCATCAGAGGGGTCCGAGGGCTCGATTGAGCAGTCAGATGAGCGGCTCCGTATTCATGTGCCGAATGCGTCCTCGGCCAGTCGGGAGGCGGATCTCCAAGAGTCCCGGCAGTCTGGAATCACTCGAAAAAATGCACGTCCTTACGGGGGTAGGCTCAACAACGGCCGGTGGGCAGAAGTGCACCGGCGGCCGGGTGGGGGCATGCCCCGAAGACCGGCGACCGACATGTGGAGAGGAGCCCTGACCCAGGGTGAGCACCAAGCCGACCACCACAGACCTTGAGTGGACCGAGCTGGACCAGCGGGCCGTGGACACCGCCCGCGTCCTGGCCGCCGACGCCGTACAGAAGGTCGGCAACGGCCATCCCGGTACGGCGATGAGCCTGGCTCCGGCCGCCTACACCCTCTTCCAGAAGGTGATGCGGCACGACCCGGCCGACCCGGAGTGGGTCGCCCGCGACCGCTTCGTGCTGTCCGCCGGCCACTCGTCCCTGACCCTCTACACGCAGCTCTTCCTGGCCGGCTTCGGCCTGGAGCTGGACGACCTGAAGTCCTTCCGCACCTGGGGCTCGAAGACTCCGGGCCACCCGGAGTACGGGCACACCAAGGGCGTCGAGACCACCACGGGCCCGCTGGGCCAGGGTGTCGCCAACGCGGTGGGCATGGCCATGGCCGCCCGCTACGAGCGCGGTCTGTTCGACCCGGAGGCGCCGCAGGGCGAGTCCCCCTTCGACCACTTCATCTACTGCATCGCCGGTGACGGCTGCCTGCAGGAGGGCATCTCCGCCGAGGCGTCCTCGCTCGCCGGCCACCAGGAGCTGGGCAACCTGATCCTGCTGTGGGACGACAACCACATCTCGATCGAGGGCGACACCGAGACGGCCGTCTCCGAGGACACCGTCAAGCGGTACGAGGCCTACGGCTGGCACGTGCAGCGGATCGCCCCGAAGCCGGACGGCGACCTCGACCCGCACGCCATCTACAACGCGATCGAGGCCGCGAAGAAGGTGACGGACAAGCCGTCCTTCATCGCGATGCGCTCGATCATCGCCTGGCCGGCCCCGAACGCGCAGAACACCGAGGCCGCGCACGGCTCGGCGCTCGGCGACGACGAGGTCGCGGCCACCAAGCGCGTCCTCGGCTTCGACCCGGAGCAGTCCTTCGAGGTCTCCGACGAGGTGCTGGGCCACACCCGCCAGGCCGTCGAGCGCGGCCGTGAGCTCAAGGCGGAGTGGGAGAAGTCCTTCCAGCTCTGGCGCGACAACAACGCCGAGCGCGCGGCCGAGTTCGACCGCATCAGCGCGGGCGAGCTGCCCACCGGCTGGGAGGAGAAGCTCCCGGTCTTCGAGCCGGGCAAGGCCGTCGCGACGCGTGCCGCCTCCGGCAAGGTGCTGCAGGCGCTGGGCGCGGTCGTCCCCGAGCTGTGGGGCGGCTCCGCCGACCTGGCCGGGTCGAACAACACGACCATCGACAAGGACAGCTCGTTCCTGCCGGCGGACAACCCGCTGCCGGAGGCGGACCCGTACGGCCGCACCATCCACTTCGGTATCCGCGAGCACTCCATGGCCGCGGAGATGAACGGCATCACGCTGCACGGAAACACCCGTGTCTACGGCGGTACGTTCCTCGTCTTCTCCGACTACATGCGCAACGCGGTGCGCCTGTCGGCCCTGATGCACCTGCCGGTGACGTACGTGTGGACGCACGACTCCATCGGTCTGGGCGAGGACGGCCCGACGCACCAGCCCATCGAGCACCTGGCCTCGCTGCGCGCGATCCCCGGTCTGAACGTCGTCCGCCCCGCGGACGCCAACGAGACCGCGATCGCCTGGCGCGAGATCCTCAAGCGCTACACCAAGGAGTTCGGCAAGGGCGCCCCGCACGGCCTCGCGCTGACCCGCCAGGGTGTGCCGGTCTACGAGTCCAACGACGAGGCCGCGCGCGGTGGTTACGTGCTGTTCGAGGCCGACGGCGGCGAGCCGCAGGTGATCCTGATCGCCACCGGCTCCGAGGTGCACGTGGCCGTCGAGGCGCGCGAGCAGCTGCAGGCCGAGGGTGTGCCGACGCGGGTCGTGTCCATGCCGTCGGTGGAGTGGTTCGAGGAGCAGGACCAGGGGTACCGGGACTCCGTGCTGCCGCCGACCGTGAAGGCCCGTGTCTCCGTCGAGGCGGGCATCGGCCTCACCTGGCACAAGTACGTCGGGGACGCCGGCCGCATCGTTTCCCTGGAGCACTTCGGTGCTTCCGCGGACGGCAAGGTCCTCTTCCGCGAGTACGGCTTCACTGCCGAGAACGTGGCCGCGAAGGCGCGGGAATCCCTCGCCGACGCCCAGCGCTGACGCTCATATACGACACGTAGGAGATGTAATTCCATGACAGACGCACTCAAGCGCCTCTCCGAGGAAGGCGTCGCGATCTGGCTGGACGACCTGTCGCGCAAGCGGATCACGTCCGGCAACCTCGCCGAACTGATCGACCAGCAGCACGTCGTGGGCGTCACCACCAACCCGACGATCTTCCAGAAGGCGATCAGCAGCGGCGACGGCTACGAGCAGCAGCTCGCGGACCTCGCCGCCCGCAAGGTCACGGTCGAAGAGGCCATCCGCATGATCACCACGGCGGACGTCCGCGACGCCGCCGACATCCTGCGCCCCGTCTTCGACTCCACCGACGGCCAGGACGGCCGGGTCTCCATCGAGGTCGACCCGCGGCTGGCCCACAACACCCGGGCGACCGTCGCCGAGGCCAAGCAGCTGGCCTGGCTGGTCGACCGCCCGAACACCCTGATCAAGATCCCGGCCACCAAGGCGGGTCTGCCGGCGATCGCCGAGACGATCGGCAACGGGATCAGCGTCAACGTCACGCTGATCTTCTCCCTGGAGCGCTACCGCGCGGTCATGGACGCCTACATCACGGGCCTGGAGAAGGCGCGCGAGAAGGGCCTGGACCTCTCCCTGATCCACTCCGTGGCGTCCTTCTTCGTGTCCCGCGTGGACACCGAGATCGACAAGCGGCTGAACGCTCTCGGCACCGACGAGGCCAAGGCGCTGCGCGGCAAGGCCGCCGTCGCCAACGCGCGCCTCGCCTACCAGGCGTACGAGGAGGTCTTCTCCTCCGACCGCTGGAGCGCGCTGGAGAACGCGGGCGCCAACAAGCAGCGTCCGCTGTGGGCGTCGACCGGCGTGAAGGACCCGGCCTACCAGGACACCATGTACGTGACGGACCTGGTCGCGCCGAACACGGTCAACACCATGCCGGAGGCCACCCTGGAGGCCACCGAGGACCACGGCGAGATCACCGGCGACACCGTCGCCGGCACCTACGGGCAGGCCCGCGCCGACCTCGACGCGCTGGAGAAGCTCGGTATCTCGTACGACGACGTCGTCCAGGTGCTGGAGGACGAGGGCGTCGAGAAGTTCGAGGCGTCCTGGAACGACCTGCTGAAGTCGACCGAGGCGGAGCTGCAGCGCCTCGCTCCCTCGGAGGGCTGATTTGTCACCCCTTGCTGGTTCCGGAGCGAACCCGCTTCGTGACCCCGCCGACCGACGGCTCCCGCGTATCGCGGGGCCGTCGGGCCTGGTGATCTTCGGCGTCACGGGCGACCTGTCCCGCAAGAAGCTGATGCCCGCGGTGTACGACCTCGCGAACCGGGGTCTGCTGCCGCCGGGCTTCTCCCTGGTGGGCTTCGCCCGCCGCGAGTGGGAGCACGAGGACTTCGCAGCCGAGGTCCACGACGCCGTCAAGGCGCACGCCCGTACGCCGTTCCGTGAGGAGGTCTGGCAGCAGCTCATCCAGGGGATGCGCTTCGTCCAGGGCACCTTCGACGACGACGACGCCTTCGAGCGGCTGCGCGCCACCATCGAGGAGCTGGACAAGGCACAGGGCACGGGCGGCAACTTCGCCTTCTACCTGTCCGTGCCGCCGCGCTCCTTCCCGGTGGTCATCCAGCAGCTGAAGAAGCACGGGCTGGCCGACCAGACCGGCGGCTCGTGGCGCCGTGCGGTCATCGAGAAGCCGTTCGGCCACGACCTGGAGTCGGCCGAGGAGCTGAACAAGGTCGTGCACGAGGTGTTCGAGCCGGACCAGGTGTTCCGGATCGACCACTACCTCGGCAAGGAGACCGTCCAGAACATCCTGGCGCTGCGCTTCGCCAACACGATGTTCGAGCCGATCTGGAACCGGTCCTTCGTGGACCATGTGCAGATCACCATGGCCGAGGACATCGGCATCGGCGGCCGCGCCGGCTACTACGACGGCATCGGCGCCGCCCGTGACGTCATCCAGAACCACCTGCTCCAGCTGCTCGCGCTGACCGCGATGGAGGAGCCCGCCTCCTTCGACGCGGACGCGCTGGCCGCCGAGAAGACCAAGGTGCTCGGCGCCGTCCGGCTGCCGAGGGACCTGGGCCGCAGCACCGTCCGCGGCCAGTACGCGGCGGGCTGGCAGGGCGGCGAGAAGGTCATCGGCTACCTCGAAGAGGACGGCATCGACCCCAAGTCGAAGACCGACACCTACGCGGCCGTGAAGCTGGAGATCGACAACCGCCGCTGGGCGGGCGTCCCCTTCTATCTGCGCACCGGCAAGCGCCTCGGCCGCCGCGTCACCGAGATCGCCGTCGTCTTCCAGCGGGCGCCGCACTCCCCCTTCGACCACACGGCGACGGAGGAGCTGGGCTCGAACGCGGTGGTCATCCGCGTCCAGCCGGACGAGGGCATCACGGTCCGCTTCGGCTCGAAGGTGCCGGGCACCTCGATGGAGATCCGGGACGTGTCCATGGACTTCGCCTACGGCGAGTCCTTCACGGAGTCCAGCCCGGAGGCCTACGAGCGGCTGATCCTGGACGTGCTGCTGGGCGACGCCAACCTCTTCCCGCGCACGGAGGAGGTCGAGCTGTCCTGGAAGATCCTCGACCCGATCGAGGCGTACTGGGACAAGCACGGCAGGCCCGCGCAGTACCCGTCGGGCACCTGGGGCCCCGCCGAGGCGGACGAGATGCTCGCACGAGACGGACGGAGCTGGCGCCGGCCATGAAGATAGACCTGACCGGCACCACCGCCGGCAAGATCAACAAGGCGCTCGTCAAGGGCCGCCGGGCCATCGGCACCCCCGCCGTCGGCATGGTCCTGACCCTCGTCATCGTCACCGACGAGGAGAACGCCTACGACGCCCTGAAGGCCGCCAACGACGCGTCGCGCGAGCACCCCTCGCGCACGCTGGTGGTCATCAAGCGCGTCTCCCGCTCCCCGCGCGACCGTACGTCGTCCCGGCTGGACGCCGAGGTGCGGGTGGGCGCGGACGCGGGCACCGGCGAGACGGTGGTGCTGCGGCTGTACGGCGAGGTGTCCGACCACGCCGACTCGGTCGTCCTGCCGCTGCTGCTGCCGGACGCCCCGGTCGTCGTCTGGTGGCCGGTGAACGCCCCGCTGGACCCGGCCAAGGACCCCCTCGGCGCGCTCGCCCAGCGCCGGGTCACCGACACCTACGCCGCCGAGCAGCCGGTACGGGAGCTGTCCGCCCGTGCCGAGGCCTACACGCCCGGCGACACCGACCTGTCCTGGACCCGGATCACGCCGTGGCGCTCGATGCTGGCGGCGGCCCTGGACCAGGTGGTCTGTGAGGTGAAGACCGTCGAGGTGGAGGGCGAGGAGTTCAACCCGAGCTGCGAGCTGCTCGCGATGTGGCTCGCGGACCGCCTGGACGTGCCCGTCAAGCGCTCCCTCTCCTCGGGCCCGGGCCTGACCGCCGTCCGTATGGACACCAGCTGCGGCCCGATCGTCCTGGACCGGGCCGACGGCTCGCTGGCCACCCTGGCCATCGAGGGCCAGCCGGCCCGCGCGGTGGCGCTCAAGCGGCGGGACACCGCCGAGCTGATCACGGAGGAGCTGCGCCGGCTCGACCCGGACGACACCTACGCGTCGGCGCTGCGCTACGGCGTGGAGCGGCTGAACACGGGCGCGGAGGCCGCCGCGGCTCAGCCGGTGGCCGAGGCCGAGGTCGCCGCGGCCCCTGCCAAGAAGGCGGCCGCCAAGAAGGCCCCGGCGAAGAAGGCGACGGCGAAGTGAGCACTCCGCAACTGGTCGTGCACCGCGACAAGGAGCTGATGGCGCAGGCCGCCGCGGCCCGTCTGATCACGAAGATCGTGGACGCGCAGGCCTCCCGGGGCCACGCGTCCGTGGTCCTCACGGGGGGCCGCAACGGCAACGGCCTGCTCGCCGCGCTGGCGGTGGCCCCCGCCCGGGACGCCGTCGACTGGAGCCGGCTCGACCTCTGGTGGGGCGACGAGCGCTTCCTCCCCGAGGGCGACCCGGAGCGCAATGTCACGCAGGCCCGCGCGGCCCTGCTGGACGCCGTACCGGTGGACCCCGAGCGCGTGCATGCCATGCCCGCCTCCGACGGGCCGTACGGTGCGGACGTGGAGGCGGCCGCGGAGGCGTACGCGGCGGAACTGGCGAAGGCGGCCGACCCCGAGAACCACGGTGCCGTTCCCTCCTTCGACGTGCTGATGCTGGGCGTCGGCCCGGACACCCACGTGGCCTCGCTCTTCCCCGAGCTGCCCGCGGTCCGCGAGACCGAGCGCACGGTGGTCGGCGTCCACGGCGCCCCCAAGCCGCCGCCGACCCGGGTCTCGCTGACCCTGCCGGCGATCCGCTCGGCCCGCGAGGTCTGGCTCCTGGCGGCCGGCGAGGACAAGGCCCAGGCCGTGGCCATCGCCCTGTCGGGCGCGGGCGAGGTCCAGGCACCGGCGGCGGGAGCGTACGGCCGTCAGCGGACCCTGTGGCTGCTCGACGCGGCCGCGGCTTCACAGCTGCCCCGGTCGCTTTACCCACCGGCGTCCCCGTAAGCCGCGGTGCCACGCACCACCCGACTCGGTAGGCAGAAAAGCGGAGGTGCCATCCGGGGCCTCCGCTTTTCCACTACTTCACCGACCCCGCCATCACCCCCTGCACAAAGTGCCGCTGGAACGCGAAGAACACCACCACCGGCACGATCAGGGACAGGAACGCCCCCGGCGCCAGGACATCGATGTTGCTGCCGAACTGCCTGATCTGGGACTGGAGTTCAACCGTCAGCGGCTGGGACGAGCTGTCGGCGAAGAGCAGGGCGACCAGCATGTCGTTCCAGACCCAGAGGAACTGGAAGATGGCGAGCGAGGCGATCGCGGGCCGGCCCACCGGCAGGACCAGCCGGGTGAAGATACGCCACTCACTGCCACCGTCCATCCGCGCCGCCTCCAGCATCTCCTTCGGCATCTCCGCGAAGTAGTTCCGCAGCAGGAACACCGCGAAGGGGAGGCCGTACGCGACGTGGAAGAGGACCACACCGGGAATCGTGCCGAACAGCCCCAGCTGGCCGAAGAGTTTGGCCACCGGCAGCAGCCCGATCTGCACCGGCACCACCAACAGGGCCACCACCAGCAGGAAGAGCGGCTCGCGGCCGGGGAAGTCCAGCCAGGCGAAGGCGTATCCGGCGAGCGCCGCGATGACGACGACCAGGGTGGTCGCCGGCACCGAGATCAGCACGGTGTTCCAGAAGGCCTGCGTCATGCCGGCGTTCTTCAGCAGCGCCGAGTAGTTGTCGAAGGACAGCTGCCCCGGACTGGCCAGCGCCGTCCACCAGCCACCCTTGGCCGTGTCCTGCGCCGACCGCAACGAGGACACGAACAGCCCCGCCAGCGGCGTCAGCCACACCAGGCCGATCACCACGAGGAACGCCTGCACGAGACCGTTGCCCAGGCCACGCCTGACCGCGTTCATCGCTGACTCCTTCGGAAACGGCGGACGTTGAAGACCATCGCGGGGATCACCAGGAGCAGGAGCAGCACACCGAGCGCACTGCCCAGGCCCTGGTTGTTGCCGCCGCCGAAGGACACCAGCCACATCTGGGTCGCGAGGACGGTGGCGTCCTCCTGCACCGGCCCCGGCGCGATGATGTAGACGAGGTCGAAGACCTTCATCACGTTGATCACGAGGGTCACGAAGACCACGGTGAGGACAGGGGCGAGCAACGGGACGGTGATCCGGCGGAAGATCTGCCACTCGTTCGCCCCGTCCATCCGGGCCGCCTCCAGCGCGTCCCGAGGCAGTGTGGACAGACCCGCGCCGATCAGCACCATCGCGAAACCGGTCCAGATCCACAGGTACGCGCCGATGATCGCCGGTGTGACGAGCGTCGGACCGAGCCAGGAGACCCCCTGGTAGGGCGGCGCGAAGTTCGACGCGGGCAGCTTCACCGTGTACGAGCCCTGGTCGAGCCCGGAGAAGTGGAAGGCGCCGTCGGACGCGGTCGTCGTACTCGCGACCGTCTTCCCGTCGCGCAGCGCCTCGACCTTCATGCCGGGCAGGCCGCTCTCCTTCGGGTCGACCCTGCCCTGCTTCCCTCCCCCGCCGGGCGTGAAGTCCAGGTAGACGACACCGCGCAGTTCACCGGCGCCGGCCTTGCGTGCGGCGGCCGGGGAGGCGGGCGAGGCGTCCTTCGGCAGGTCCTTGGGCAGGACGCCGACCAGGCCGAGGGCCACCGAGCGGCCCGGGGACAGGTCCGCGTTCGTCAGGTACGAGCCGTCCCGACCGGGGGTCAGCCCCTGCCCGTCACGCGCCCGGGCCGTCGGATACGACGAGGTCCCCGTGAAGGCGTCGTGGACGGAGACCACGGCGGCGTTGAGGACACCCTTGTTCGGGTCCTCGTCGTAGGCGAGCCGGAAGATGATGCCGGCGGCGAGGAAGGACACCGCCATCGGCATGAACAGCAGCAGCTTGAAGGCGGTCGCCCAGCGCACCTTCTCCACCAGGACGGCCAGGATCAGGCCGAGGCCGGTGAGCAGGGCCGGGGCCACGACCACCCAGATGACGGTGTTGCGGATGGCCTTCAGGGTCGCCGGGTCGCGGAACATCTCGGCGTAGTTGTCGCCGCCCACGAACCGGGTGCCGGAGGCGTCGAAGAAGCTGCGGCCGACGGAGAACAGCACCGGGTAGACGACAAGGGCGCCGAGCAGGAGCAGGGCGGGGAAGACGAAGAGCAGGGCGACGGTCCGGGCGCGCCGCCGGCCGCGGCGCCCGCGGGCCGCGCCGGCGGCCCGCGGACCCGCCTCCTTGTGCACGAGTGTGGTGGCGGTCATGGGTTCACTCAGTCCTGGTAGGCCTTGGCCGCCGCGGACTCCAGCTTCGCCGCGGTGCCCTTCGGGTCGGAGGGGTCGCGCAGGAAGTCCTGGAGCAGCTTCCACTCCCCCGCGCCCTTGGTGCCGCCGAAGGCCGCCGGTGCCTGGTCGGACATGTCGAAGCGGACCGAGTCGCCCGCGCCGACCAGCGACTTGGCGGTGGCCCGGGTGACGTCGTCGCTGTACGAGGAGAGGTCGAGCTTCTTGTTCGGGGACAGGAAGCCGCCCGCCTTCGCCCAGACGGCGGCCGCCTCCGGGGTGGCCAGGTACTCCAGGAGCTTCATGCCGGCCTTGGCGTTCTTGCCGTCCTTGAGGACGACGGCCGCGTCCCCGCCGCTGACCACCGGTGCGGTGCCGCCGCCGACCGCGGGGAACGGGAAGAAGTCCGCGTCCTTGCCGATGGCCTTCTGGAACTGGTCGTGGGCCACCCCGGCGACGAAGTCGCCCTCGTAGACCATGCCGGCCTCGGGCTTGGGCCCGAAGACCTTCTCGACCGAGCTGGGGAAGTCGGTGTTCAGCGCCTCCTTCTGGCCGCCCGCGATCAGCTGCTTGTCCTTGAAGAGCTTGCCGAGCGTGGTGAGCGCCTGGACGACGGAAGCGTCCGTCCACTTCAGCTTGTGGGCGGCGAGGGCGTCGTACTTCTCGGGTCCGGCCTGGGAGAGGTAGATGTTCTCGAACCAGTCGGTGAGCGTCCAGCCGTCCTGCCCGGCGACCGCGAAGGCGGCGAGCCCGGAGTCGGAGACGGTGTGCCCGGCCCTGAGCATCTCGTCGTAGGTCTTCGGCGGCTTGACGCCGGCCTGGGCGAGGGCGTCGGGGCTGTACCAGACCGTCGACTTGTGGGCGGCCTTGAAGTAGAGGCCGTAGAGGGAGCCGTCGACGCTGCCGTACTTCTTCCACACGGGTGCGAAGTCGGCGTCGACCGTCTGCTCGGCGGTCGGGGACAGCGGCTGGAGCCAGCCCTTCTTCGCGAACTGCTGGAGCACGCCGACCTGCGGGACCATCACGACGTCGGGCGCGTTGCCGCCCTCGATCTTGCTGCCGACGACCGTGGAGACGTTGTCGCCGGTGGAGACGAACTGGGTCTTGGCGCCGGTCTTCGCGGTGAACGCGTCCAGCACCTTCTGGAAGTTCTTCTGCTCGCTGCCGGACCAGACGCCGGCCACGGTGACCGTCTGGCCGCTGAGCGACTTGTCGCCACCGCCCGCGGTGACCGGGCCGCCGCCACAGGCGGTCGCGCCGAGGGCCAGGGCGAGGGCGGTGCAGCTCGTGAGCAGGGTGGTACGGCGTCGCATCATCGTTGATGTCCCTTCGAGGGTTGGGGAGTTGACGGAAAATCAGATGGCGGAGTCGCTCAGCCACCAGGCGGCCGTGGAGCCGGGCAGCACCCCGGCCGGGCAGGGACCGCTGGACAGCAGGGGCGTGCCGGAGGCCGGCGCGGGCGTAGGGGACGTACCGAAGTTGACGGCACAGACGAGGCCGTCACCACGGGCGAAGGCGAGGACGCCCGGCGGGGTGTCCAGCCAGCGCAGCGTGCCCTCGCCCAACTGGGGCAGCGAGGAACGCAGCTGCAGGCCGTCGCGGTACAGGTGCCAGAAGGAGCGGGTGTCGGCGAGGGCGCGGTCGGTGGCGTACTCGGCGAAGTAGGCGGGCTGCGGCAGCCACGGCTTGGCGCTCTCGGCGCCGGAGGTGAAGCCGAACGGGGAGGCCTGCCCGGACCACGGCAGCGGCACCCGGCAGCCGTCGCGGATGCGGGCACGGCTTCCGGTGCGGTGGAAGATCGGGTCGGTGAGCACGTCGTCCGGCAGGTCGACGACCTCCGGCAGGCCCAACTCCTCGCCCTGGTAGATGTACGCGGCTCCGGGCAGCGCCAGCATCAGCAGCGCGGCGGCGCGGGCGCGGGCGGCGCCGATGCCGCTGCCTTCGGTGGCGGGTTCGCCGTAGCGGGTGACGGTGCGGACCTGGTCGTGGTTGTTGAGGACCCAGGTGACCGTGGAGCCCGTGCCGGCTATGTCCTGCATGGCCTCGGAGATGACCTTGCGGAAGGCGTCGGCGTCCCAGGGGGCGCTGAGCAGGTCGAAGAAGAAGGCCTGGTGGAGTTCGTCCGGGCGGACGTACTGGGCGTGCTCGCGGGCGGTGGGGACGGAGACCTCACCGACGAGGAGTCGTTCACGGCCGTCGCGGGCCGCGTACTCCTCGCACAGCGAGCGCCAGCGCCGCCACACGTCGTGCACCTCGGGCTGGTTCCAGGCGAGCGGGTTGACCGAGTCGCGGGTGCGGGCGTCGGCCTCCGGGTCGTCGGAGTCGGGCAGTTCGGGGTGCTTGTAGAGGCCGGCGGCGACGTCGATGCGGAAGCCGTCCACGCCCCGGTCCAGCCAGAAGCGCAGGACCCGGTCGAACTCGGCGGGGATCTCGGGGTCGCGCCAGTTCCAGTCGGGCTGTTCGGGCGTGAACATGTGCAGGTACCACTGGCCGTCGCCCACTCTGGTCCAGGCCGGGCCGCCGAACATGGCGTGCCAGTTGTTGGGCGGCTCGGAGCCGTCGGGACCACGGCCGTCGGCGAAGTGGAAGCGGGCGCGGGCCGGACTGCCGGGCTCGGCGGCGAGGGCCTCGCGGAACCACGGGTGCTCGCTGGAGCAGTGGTTGGGGACGATGTCCAGGAGCACCCTGATCCCGAGCCGCCGGGCCGCCGCCATCAGCAGGTCGAACTCGGCGAGGTCACCGAAGAGCGGGTCGACACCGCGGTAGTCGGCGACGTCGTAACCGTGGTCGTGCTGGGGCGAGGGATAGAAGGGGCTCAGCCAGATCCCGTCGACGCCGAGCTTCTTCAGGTACGGCAGTCCCGCGCGGACCCCGGCCAGATCGCCGATGCCGTCGCCGGTGCTGTCGAGGAAGCTGCGGACGTAGACCTGGTAGATCACCGCGTCACGCCACCAGTGGTACTTACTCAGCATGCATGCATGTTAGGTAGGCGTGTCGCGAGGGTGTCAATGAAAAGAACGGATACTACTGCCGAGTTGGGGTAACGAATACGGACTTATCGGGGCACTCTGAAGCCAGATGAGATGTCCGCGTTACCTAACATGTAACTAGTGATGTGGCCCGCGAAGGAGCTTGCGACCGGAAACGGCGGCCAGCTCGCGCGCCAGTCGCCGCACCGCCGCCGCAGGCGTCTCGTGCCCGGTCAGCGCGTCCTGCACGACCGCCTGCACCACCAGACTGACCTGGTCGTAGTGCGGGCTCTTGGGGCGCGGAGCGGCCGTGAGGACGGCCGTGCGCAGGGTCGGCAGATAGGGGAACCGCCGTACGAGCGCGGGGTCTTCGTAGAGCGCGGCGCGCACGGGAGGCAGCGAGCCCCGCGTGAGCACCTGGCGCTGGACGCCCTCGCTGGTGAGGTACGCGATCAGACGCGCGGCCGAGTCGGGGTGCCGGGCGTGGGTGTTGACGGCCAGGTTGGAGCCGCCCAGGACGCTCGTCCCCGGCCCGTCGGGCCCGGGCAGCGGTACGGCGCCGATCCGGCCGGCGACCTTGGAGCCCTTGGCCGAGGCCAGGGCGTAGGCATAGGGCCAGTTGCGCAGGAAGAGCAGCCGGCCGTCCTGGAAGGCCTGCTTGGACTCCTCCTCCTTGTACGTCAGCGCCGCCTTCGGGATCCAGCCCTCGCGCAGGCCGCGGGCGAGGAATCCGATGCCCTCGCGGGCCGCGTCCGAGTCGACGGTGACGCGGGTGCCCTCGTCGCCGAGGATGGTGCCGCCCGCCGAGTACACGGCCTCGGCCGCGTTGACGGTCAGACCCTCGTAGGGCAGGAACTGGCCCGCGTACCCGTCCAGGCCGTACTCGGGCGCGATGGTCTTCGCGTCGTGCTCCAGCTCGGCCCAGGTGCGCGGCGGCGGCACGCCCTCCTTGGCGAGGACGTCCTTGCGGTACAGCAGCAGTCCGGCGTTGGTGACGTACGGCACGGCGTACAGCCGCCCGTCGTACGTGGCCGTGTCCACGACCGGTGGCAGGAAGCTCTTCAGCGGGAAGCGGTCGCGGGGCAGCGGGCGGATCCAGCCGGCGGCCGCGAACTCCGAGGTCCAGTTGACGTCGATGTTGAGGACGTCGAACCGGCCCCGGTCGCCGCCGCGCAGGTCGGTGGTCATCTGCGCGTGGGTCTCGTCGGCGGAGTCGGGCAACTCGACGAGGGTGACCTTCTCGGCGGGATGCGTACGGTTCCAGCCCTCGAGGAGCGGGCCGAGGTAGCCGGTGAGGTCACCGGCGGTGGCCAGGGTGAGCGGACCGCGCCGGTCACGCTCGTCGGCGCGCGCGCCGGAGGCCATGTACCCGCTCATGACCACGGCGAGAACGAGGAGCCCCCTACCGGCGGCGCGTATCCACCGCATAGGTTCCTCCCTGAACACGTACACCCGGCCACGGGCACCCTCGCCCGGCGGTCAGAGGCCATGTATACCTGTTAGGTATGGGCGATACTAGGGCCTGGAGCACATTGAGCAGACAGGAGGACAGCACGAGTGCGCCTGCCCCTCCTGGCACTCCTCGCGCGCGGCCCGGCCCACGGCTACGAGCTGAAGCAGGACCTTGAGCTACTGCTGGGTGCCGCGTACCCTCAGCCGAACGTCGGCCAGATCTACGTGACCCTCGGCCGCCTCGAGAAGTCGGGACTGATCGAGGGCGAGGACGTCGAGCAGTCCAGCCGGCCCAACAAGAAGGTCTACCACCTCACCGACGCCGGGCGAGAGGCGCTGCACGCCTGGTTCGAGGAGACCGAGGACGAGCCGCGGGTCCGGGACGAGTTCTTCATGAAGCTCGCGCTCGCCCCGCAGACCGGTCTCGCCGAGCAGATCGCCCTCATCAACAGACAGCGGCGCCAGTACCTCAACACCATGCGCAACCTGTCGAAGCTGGCCGCGGCCGAGAACCGGGACAACCGAATCGCCCATCTGCTCATCGAGGGCGCGATGCTGCACCTGCAGGCCGACCTGGACTGGCTGGAGCGGTGCCAGGAGGAACTGGAGGAGCTGGAGTGAGTGACGGCTCTGCCGTTCCCCTGCTGCGCGCCGAGGGTCTGGTGAAGACCCACCACGGCGAGGGCGCGCCCGCGCGTGCCGTCCGCGGGGTCGACCTGAGCGTCGCGCGGGGCGAGTTCGTGGCGATCACCGGACCGTCCGGCGCCGGCAAGTCCACGCTGCTGCACCTGCTCGGCGGACTGCAGCGGCCGGACGAGGGCAGCGTCTGGCTCGACGGCCGCTGCACGGACTCCTTCAGCGAGGCGCGCTGGGCGGTGGAGCGCAGGAAGGCCATCGGGATCGTCTTCCAGTTCTTCAACCTCGTGTCGAACCTGTCGGTGGCCGACAACGTCGAGCTGCCCGCCCTCCTCGCCGGCGTCCCGCCGAAGCGGGCCCGGGCCGAGCGCGAGACGCTCCTGGCCGAGCTGGGTCTGGAGGGCAAGGAGCGCAGCATGCCGGGCGAGCTGTCCGGCGGTGAGCAGCAGCGGGTCGCGCTCGCCCGTGCCCTGGTCAACCATCCGCCGCTGCTGCTGGCGGACGAGCCCGCCGGCAGCCTCGACAGCAAGGGCACCCGCGAGGTGATGCGGCTGCTGTCCCGCTTCCACGGGCGTGGGCAGAGCATCGTCCTGGTCACCCACGACGCCCGGCTGGCCAGCGCCGCCGACCGGGTGATCAGCTTCTTCGACGGCCGGATAGCCGACGACGCCGCGCTGGACGGCACCCCGTCCCGCAAGCCCGGGACCTCGGGTGTGCTGGAGCTGAGGGACTGATGGCGCGCCGACTGCCCGGGGCCGGGGACTGAGCCGTGCGAGCAACCCTGCGCTGGGCCCACTCCGATCTGCGCACGCACCGCGGCGAGGCGCTGTTCATCACGCTCGCCACCGCCGGCATCGTCGCCTCGCTGCTGCTGGCCGCCGCCCTCTTCGGGTACGCCACCAACCCCTGGCAGCGGACCTTCACCCAGGCCCGCGGGGCCCATGTCTGGATCCACACCGCCGCCTCCGCCGACGCGCACCGGCTCGCCGGGCTGGACGGCGTCGAGTCGGTGGCCGGCCCCTACCGCACCGAGTCCGTCACCGTCGCCTCCCGCGGCACCCGTGCCTCCGTGGAGCTGCGCGGCACCCCGCGGCTGCCCTCCGTCGGGCGCCCGCTGCTCACCGCGGGGCACTGGCTGGACCCGGCCGAGCCGGACGGCGTGGTCCTGGAGGGCCGGCTGGCCCGGGCCCTGCTGGCCGAGCCCGGCGACACCCTCACGCTGCCCGGCACCGCCCGCACGCTCACCGTCGAGGGCATCGCCGACAGCGCGGAGCCCGGCTACAGCCCGGGCGCACAGCCGGGGCTCGTCTGGGCGCTGCCGTCCGCCGTACGGGCCCCCGGCGGCCAGGTGACCGGGCTGCGTCTGAAGGACCCGGCCGACACGGACTACGCGGTCCAGCGCGCCGTCACCGTGCTGGGCGCGGGCGCGGTCGGCGAGGTCTCCACCTGGCAGCAGGCGCGGGCCGACGCCCAGGGCGAGAACCGGCTGCTCGGCCAGGTGCTCGGCCTGTTCGGGCTCGGCGCCCTGGTCGCCGCGGGTTTCGCCGTGCACGGGGCGATCGGCACCCGCATCCGGGGCCACCTGCGGGACATCTCGGTGCTGAAGGCGATCGGCTTCACGCCGGGCCAGGTCGTACGGATCTTCCTGCTCCAGCACCTGGCGTACGCCGTGCTGGGGGCGGTGGCCGCGGCCGCGGTGACCGAGGGTCTCGGCACCCGGATCCCGGGGCGGCTCGGCGACGCGGTGGGCGTGTGGCAGGGGTTGCCGGGGCACACCGTGGCGCTGTCCGCCGTGCCCGTGGCAGCGGTGGTGTTCATCGGCCTGACCACGGGACTCGCGGCCTGGCGGGCGGGCCGGGTGCCACCGGTGCCGGTGCCCCGCCCGGCGGCTCCGGCGGGCGGCCGGCTGACCGGACTGGCCCGCCGTGCCCTGGGGCTGCGGCTGCCGGCCGCGCTGGTCCTGGGCTGCCACAAGGCGTTCGCGGGCCGCGGCCGGTCACTGGCCGGCGTGGCCCGGCTGGCGCTGCCCCTGCTGCTGATCGTGGTGGCGCTCAGCGCGTGGACCACCATCGACCGCTTCCACAGCAGCCCGGAACGGGTGGGCCTGCCGACGGCGCTCACCCTCCGCTCGGACGGCGGGCTCAGTGACCCGGACGTACGGGCCCTGCTGGCGGCGGACCACCAGGTCACCGCCGCCTACCCGGGCGTCGAGGTCGCCGCACTGGTCCCCGGCCAGACCGGCACCATCGCCCTGCGCGGCCTCGGCACGCGCACCCGGCCCTACCCCTACACCCTCGCCGAGGGCCGGGCCGCGCACGGACCGGACGAGGCCGTGGCCGGCCAGGGCCTGCTGGACCTGCTGCATGTGCGGGTCGGGGACTGGGTGCGGATGACGGTGGGCGAGGAGCCGCAGATCCTGCACATCGTGGGCCGCAGCATCGAACCGCAGAACGCGGGCCGGGTCGTGACGACCTCCCTGGACACCCTGCGCGAGAACGACCCGCAGCTGTCCCCGGCCTTCTACCAGCTGCGGCTGCGCCCGGGCGCCGACCCGCAGCGGGTCGCCTCCGCCCTGACCACGGCCGGCCGCGGACACCTGGACGTGCACGCCGTGACCAACCCGGCCGACGGGCTGTCCCCGCTGCGCGCGGTCGTCGCCGGACTGATCGCCGTGCTCGCCCTGATCGGGCTGGTCGAGCTGCTCACCGCGATCGGCGGGAGCGTCCGGGAGGGCGAGCGGGACATGCTCGCCCTCCGGGCGATCGGCATGTCCCCCCGGCAGATCACCGCGATCACCGTCACGGCGACGACCTGTACGGCCCTGGCCGCGGTCCTGGCCGGTACGGTCCTGGGGCTGCCGCTGGCGCACCGGCTGATCGACGCCCAGGGCAGCTCCAGCGGCATCGGCGCCGGTATCGCCCAGTCGCCCTCGCCCGGCCTGCTGCTCCTGCTGGGCGCGGGCGCCGTGCTGGGGGCCGGGGCCCTGGCCGCGCTGCCCGCGGCGCGGGCGGCGCGCCGACGGCTGGCGGACACGCTGAGCGCGGTGGCCTGAGCTACTCCCCCGGCCCCGCCCCGAGCTTCAACAGCAGGAGACCGAACACGTCCGGGTCGAAGAGCACGCCGTTGCTCTCCGCCGGGATGCGTACGTCGTTGACCTCTGCGGTGGGAGTGCCCGGACCCTGGGGGTCCTTGGCCCCGCCCGCGCGTTCGTACTCCTTTTGTGAGGCGGTCACGAACGAGCGGTACTTCATGGTCCTGACGGCCGAGTCGAAGGCCGGACTGCGCAGCCCGTGGATCCGCCCGGCCAGCCTGAGCAGGTAGGCGTCGGTGAAGCCGTCGACGCTCTCGGCGGGCTGGTTGGCGTACAGCATGTCGTGGTACTCGGCGAACTTGCCCGCGTCCAGCGCGGCCCGCAGGGCGTTGACCGCTTTCACGGAACCGCTGCCGCCGAGCCGGTCGTCCAGGAAGGAGGCGAGGGTGTACTCGGTCTTCGCCTTCCGCCGGATGGTGGCCGCGCGCAGCTGCGGGGCGCCCCCGGTGCTTTCGAACTCCTCGCACACCGGGCACCGCGGATCCTCGTACAGGTGCACAGTCACCCTGGCGTCCGGGTCGCCCACGGTGATGGTCGTCCCGTCGGCCTCCAGCCGCTCCGGCACCTCCGCCAGACCGGAGTAGGCCGGCTTGACCTCCGCCATGACCGCGGGCGCGCTGTTCTTCGATTCCGGCGGCTGGTATCTGCTTCCGCAGCCCACCGCCGACATCCCCAGTACGGCCACCGCGACCGCCGCGGCGAACCCCCTACGTCTCATGCATGTCCTCCCCTGAATTCAGCGGAACCCTAGGGGACTCGCACAGAAATCGCACAGGAAAATCGTCGCCGCGGCGGCGGGCGGTCAGCTACGGCCGCGCAGCTCGCGGTACTTGGCGACCAGCGCCTTCGTGGAGGCGTCCAGGCCGGGGACCTCCGCGCCCTCGGTCAGGGCCGGTTCGACGCGCTTGGCGAGGACCTTGCCCAGCTCCACGCCCCACTGGTCGAAGGAGTCGATGTTCCACACGGCGCCCTGGACGAACACCTTGTGCTCGTAGAGCGCGACGAGCTGGCCGAGCACGGACGGGGTCAGTTCGCGCGCGAGGATCGTGGTCGTCGGCCGGTTGCCCGGGAACGTCTTGTGCGGGACCAGCTCCTCCGGCACGCCCTCCGCACGGACCTCCTCGGCCGTCTTGCCGAAGGCGAGGGCCTGGGTCTGGGCGAAGAAGTTGGCCATCAACAGGTCGTGCTGGGCCTTGAGTTCACCGCTCAGCTCGCCGACCGGCTCGGCGAAGCCGATGAAGTCCGCCGGGATGAGCTTGGTGCCCTGGTGGATGAGCTGGTAGTAGGCGTGCTGCCCGTTGGTGCCGGGCGTGCCCCACACCACCGGGCCGGTCTGCCACTCGACCCGCTTGCCGTCCCGCGCCACGTACTTGCCGTTGGACTCCATGTCCAGCTGCTGGAGATAGGCGGTGAACTTGGAGAGGTAGTGGCTGTACGGCAGTACCGCGTGCGACTGGGCGTCGTGGAAGTTGTCGTACCAGATGCCCAGCAGGCCCAGCAGCAACGGCACGTTGGACTCGGCGGGCGCGGTGCGGAAGTGGTCGTCGACGAGGCGGAAGCCGTCCAGCATCTCCCGGAACCGGTCGGGCCCGATCGCGATCATCAGGGACAGGCCGATCGCGGAGTCGTACGAGTAGCGTCCGCCGACCCAGTCCCAGAACTCGAACATGTTGGCCGTGTCGATACCGAACTCGGCGACCTTCTCGGCGTTGGTCGACAGGGCCACGAAGTGCCTGGCCACCGCGGACTCGGCACCGAGCGCGTCGAGCAGCCACTTCCGGGCCGAGGTGGCGTTGGTGATCGTCTCGATGGTGGTGAAGGTCTTGGAGGCGATGATGAACAGCGTCTCGGCCGGGTCCAGGTCGCGGGTGGCCTCGTGCAGGTCGGCGCCGTCCACGTTGGAGACGAAGCGGACGGTGAGGTCGCGGTCGGTGAAGCTGCGCAGTACCTCGTAGGCCATCGCGGGGCCCAGGTCGGAGCCGCCGATGCCGACGTTGATCACGTTCCTGATGCGCTTGCCGGTGTGCCCCGTCCATTCACCCGAACGCACGCGCTCCGCGAAGCCGCTCATCTTGTCCAGCACGGCGTGCACGGCCGGGACGACGTTCTCGCCGTCGACCTCGATCACGGCGTCCCGGGGAGCGCGCAGTGCGGTGTGCAGCACCGCCCGGTCCTCGGTGACGTTGATCTTCTCGCCGCGGAACATGGCGTCCCGCAGCCCGAAGACGTCCGTCGCGGCGGCCAGCTCGCGCAGCAGCCGCAGCGTCTCGTCGGTGACCAGGTGCTTCGAGTAGTCGATGTACAGGTCACCGACCTGGAGGGTGTACCCGGCGCCGCGCTCCGGATCGGCGGCGAACAGGTCCCGCAGATGGGTGCCGGCCAGCTCCTCCCGGTGCTTGGTGAGAGCGGTCCACTCGGGCGTCTGGTTGAGCCTGGTACGGCCGTCTGCGTTCATATCCGACTTCAGCCTTCTTTCCTGCGACCTGTCCTGCTGCGTACCTTGCCCCGCTGCCGGATCCAACCTAATTGATCAGCGGGTGCCATGAGCTGTTGTGATGCCGTCCTGCGGGGCAACAACAGGTACGTCCGGCTTGCGCGCGGGTATCAGCGCGGGCCGAGCAGCTCGGCAGGGCTGCGCCGCTGCATCAGGGTCGTCGTGTTGACGTTCCACGTCCGCGCAGGGCGCCGTCGCGCCACAGCGTGCGCAGTCCCTCCGCGATCTCCCGGCGCAGGGTGCTGCCCCTGGGGCCGGCCGCCCGCCGGCGATCTGCTGTCCGCTCATCGGCCGGGCGTTCCCGCTGCCGCGGGCCTCGGTTTCCACCACGGCGGGCAGCAGGGCCGTCGACGCGTTGTCGAACAGCGTGGTCAGGGTGAAGGCCGGCAGGATCAGCAGGCCGATCGAAGTCTGCCCCAGCGAGACGGCGAGAGCGAAGCCCGCGACCAGCAGGCCCCGCAGCGCCTCGGTCAGCGAGGCGGCCGACAGCGGCAACGCGGCCGTACGCAGCGCGTCACCGAAGCTGGAGAGCACCGCGGCACTCCACAACCGCCCTGATCCCCCGCGCCACGCGGGCGCACCTGACCGTGCCGTCTCGACCGCCGTCACAACTCCCCCTCGCGGTTCACGCCTTCACGAAAACCGTAGGGGGTGCCACTGACAATCGGCCGGGGGCAAGGGGAGGAACGCTTCGGCCAGACACCCTGGGGCACCCGGCCGATGACAAGTCCTAGATCTCGCCGCGCAGTTTGGCGAGCGCCTCGGCGAGGATCGCCTCGCCGTCCGCGTCGCTGCGCCGCTCCCGTACGTACGCGAGGTGGGTCTTGTACGGCTCGGTGCGCGGCGGGTCCGGCGGGTTGTCCCGGTCCTGGCCGGCCGGGAAGCCGCAGCGCGGGCAGTCCCAGGTCTCGGGCACCTGTGCGTCGCTGGCGAAGCTCGGCTGCGTCTCGTGCCCGTTGGAGCACCAGAAGGAGATGCGCAGACGCGGCGCGGACTCGCCGCGCTCGGCCTCGCCCATCGGCCCCGCCCCGACCCGACTTCCTCGGATCGCGTTGCCACTTGCCACGGTGTAACTCCCTGCGTGATGGTGCCGCGAAGCGAGTCGGCGTTCCGCTTCGCCGCGAGCGCCTCAGTCTACGTAAGGCCCAACGCGCGTCCAGTGATTGGAGTTACAGCCCCCACATCTAGACGCAAGCCCCATGATAGGCCGCGCTCACGAGCGCGTACCGAACATGGGGCCTTACGTGCGGAATGTATGTGCTTGCGAGACGCCGCTCAGCTGTTCGTCTTCATCAGGATGCCGAGGACGACGATGCACGCGAACCACAGCAGACCGATCACGATGGTGATGCGGTCGAGGTTGCGCTCGGCGACCGAGGAGCCGCCGACGGACGACTGCATGCCGCCACCGAACATGTCGGAGAGGCCGCCGCCCTTCCCCTTGTGCATCAGCACCAGCAGCATCAGCAGCAGGCTGAAGACGATCAGGGCGATCGAGAACCCCAAAACCACGGCTGGACCAACTTCCTCGGATTCGGATGGACGACGGGGGCACAGCACCACGGCTGTGCCCCCGCCAGGGTACGACGGATCGCGTCTAGCGCATACTCACTGGTCGCGGAAGCGCACGATCTTGACGAACTCGTCGGCGTCCAGCGACGCGCCGCCCACGAGGGCGCCGTCGATGTCGGCCTGCGCCATGATCTCGGCGACGTTGCCGGACTTCACGGAGCCGCCGTACTGGATGCGGACCTGGTCGGCCAGCTCCTGGGAGTACAGCTCGGCGATCTTGGCGCGGATGGCGGCGCAGACCTCCTGGGCGTCCTCGGCGCCGCAGACCTTGCCGGTGCCGATGGCCCAGACGGGCTCGTAGGCGATCACGACGGTCTCGGCCTGCTCGGCCGGGAGGTCCTTCAGACCGCCCTCGACCTGGGCGAGCGTGTGCGTGACGTGGTTGCCCGCCTCGCGCACGTCCAGCTCCTCGCCGACGCACAGGATCGGGGTCAGGCCGTGCTTGTAGGCGGCCTTGACCTTGGCGTTCACCAGCTCGTCGGTCTCGTTGTGGTACTGGCGGCGCTCGGAGTGGCCGATCACCACATAGGTGCACTTCAGCTTGGCCAGCATCGGGCCGGAGATCTCGCCGGTGTAGGCGCCGGAGTCGTGCTGCGAGATGTCCTGGGCGCCGTACTTGATCTTGAGCTTGTCGCCGTCGACCAGGGTCTGCACGGAGCGCAGGTCGGTGAAGGGCGGCAGGACGGCGACCTCGACGGCCTCGTAGTCCTTGTCGGCCAGGGCGAAGGCGAGCTTCTGGACGTGCGCGATGGCCTCGAGGTGGTTGAGGTTCATCTTCCAGTTGCCCGCCATGATCGGCGTGCGCGTGCTCATAAAGGGTCAGTCCTCCAGTGCGGCGAGGCCGGGGAGCGTCTTGCCCTCGAGGTATTCGAGGGAGGCGCCGCCACCGGTCGAGATGTGGCCGAATGCGTTCTCGTCGAAGCCGAGCGTACGCACGGCCGCGGCGGAGTCGCCGCCGCCGACGACGGTGAAGCCGTCGGATTCCACGAGGGCCTGGGCGACCGCCTTGGTGCCCTCGGCGTAGTCGGGGTGCTCGAAGACGCCCATGGGGCCGTTCCAGAAGACGGTCCTGGCGTCGGCGAGCTTCGAGGCGTACAGCTCTCGGGTCCTGGGGCCGATGTCCAGCCCCTCCTGGTCGGCGGGGATCTTGTCCGCGTCGACCACGGTGTTCTCGGTGGGAGCCTTGGCCTTCAGGTCCGGGAACTCCGGGGAGACCACGACGTCCACGGGGAGCAGCAGCTCGACGCCCTGCTTCTCGGCGCGCTCCATGTACTCGGTGACGGCCGGGACCTGGTCCTCCTGGAGGAGGGAGATGCCGACCTCGTAGCCCTTGGCCTTGAGGAAGGTGTAGGCCATGCCGCCGCCGATGAGCAGACGGTCGGCCTTTCCGAGCAGCTCGTCGATGACGGCGAGCTTGTCGGAGACCTTGGCGCCGCCGAGCGCGACGACGTAGGGGCGCTTGACGTCCTCGGTGAGCTTCTTCAGGACGCCGACCTCGGTGGCGATCAGGTGGCCGGCGTAGTGCGGCAGGCGGGCCGGGAGGTCGTACACGGAGGCGTGCTTGCGGTGCACCGCGCCGAAGCCGTCACCGACGTAGACGTCGGCGAGAGCCGCGAGCCGGTCGGCGAACTCGCCGCGCTCGGTGTCGTCCTTGGAGGTCTCGCCGGCGTTGAAGCGCAGGTTCTCGATGACCGCGACCTGGCCGGGCTGGAGGCCGTTCACGGCGTCGTGGGCGGCGGGGCCGACGGTGTCCTGGGCGAACGCGACCGGCGCGCCGAGGAGTTCACCGAGCCGCTCGGCGGCGGGCAGCAGCGAGAAGGCGGGGTCCGGGGCGCCCTTGGGACGGCCCAGGTGCGAGGCGACGACCACCTTGGCGCCCGCGTCGGCGAGGGCCTTGACGGTGGGCAGGACGGCGCGGATGCGGCCGTCGTCGGTGATGACGCCGTCGGCGAGCGGGACGTTGAGGTCGGCGCGGACGAAGACCCGCTTGCCGTCCACACCCGCGGTGAGAAGTTCGTCGATGGTCTTCATGAGAGGGGACTCCTGAGGAGGGCTCTTGTTCCTACGAGGGCCGATCTTCGCAGGTCGGCCGGGGCGGCCTGCACGCGCATCAGGGCTCGGGCAGCGCGACGGTGCGCTGCCCGAGCCCTGTGTGACGCATCAGTTGCCTGCTACGGCCGATCAGAGCTGGTTGCCGACGAAGACCGTGAGGTCCACGAGGCGGTTGGAGTAGCCCCACTCGTTGTCGTACCAACCGATGACCTTCACGTTCTTGCCCTCCTGGACCATGGTCAGGGAGGAGTCGAAGGTGCAGGACGCCGGGGCGTTGACGATGTCGGAGGAGACGATCGGGTCCTCGGTGTACTCCAGGATGCCCTTGAGCTCGCCCTCGGCGGCCTTCTGGAAGGCGGCGTTGATCTCTTCCTTGGTGACCTCGCGGCCGAGCTCCAGGACGAGGTCGGTGACCGAGCCGGTGGGGACCGGGACGCGCATGGCGATGCCGTCCAGCTTGCCCTTGAGCTGCGGCAGGACCAGGGCGGTGGCCTTGGCGGCACCCGTCGTGGTCGGGATGATGTTCTCGGCGGCGGCACGGGCGCGGCGCAGGTCCTTGTGCGGGAAGTCAAGGATGCGCTGGTCGTTCGTGTACGCGTGCACCGTGGTCATCAGACCCTTGACGATGCCGAAGTTCTCGTCGAGGACCTTCGCCATCGGCGCCACACAGTTGGTGGTGCAGGAGGCGTTGGAGATGACGTGGTGGTTCGCCGGGTCGTACTTGTCCTGGTTGACGCCCATCACGATGGTGATGTCCTCGCCGGAGGCCGGAGCCGAGATGAGGACCTTCTTGGCGCCGCCGGCGATGTGCTTCGCGGCGTCGTCCTTCTTCGTGAAGATGCCGGTGGACTCGATGACGATGTCGACACCCAGCTCACCCCAGGGGATGTCGGCCGGGTTGCGCTCGGAGAGCACCTTGATGGTGTGACCGTCGACGGTGATCGTGTCGGCGGTGTGGGAGACCTCCTGCTTGAGGCGGCCCAGGATGGTGTCGTACTTCAGCAGGTGAGCGGTGGTCGCGGTGTCACCCAGGTCGTTGACAGCCACAACCTCGATGTCGGCACCCTGCTCCAGCAGTGCGCGGAAGTAGTTACGCCCGATACGGCCGAAGCCGTTGATGCCTACGCGGATCGTCACGAACCGATCTCCTCGTTGGTACGCCGGCCATGCGGTGCCGGCGAGCTGTATTTGGGATGTCCCCGACCACCCCCGACCCTACCCCTCTGGGGGCCCCTGAGTGACATCGAGATGCCGCATACACGGGCAGGCGGTCCGTACCCGCCAGTAGGGTACGGACCGCCCGGAATCGGGGGTCGTTTCGCGCCTCTTTGTTATGTAATGCCGATGCCCGCAGACCCACTTTTCACTCGTTCGTGAGCGGGTCGGCTCACCTGATGAGTGACGCTTTCGCGCACCGTTGAGAGGGGGTCCCGCTCACCTGTTGAGCGGGACCGTCTCATCCGTCGAGCGCCGTCTCAACCGTCGAGCGAGGCGAACGCCTTCTTCAGCAGCGCCGCCCGGTCGGCCGCCGACGGCACCTGCTCCAGGCCGAAGCCGAGCAGCACGGTGTCCTCGGCGGTGACCGCTCCGAAGGTCTGGAAGAGCGTTCCGGTGCGCGTCCAGTCCTTCAGGACCGCCGGGCTGCCCGCGGGCGGCCCGGCCGCCTTCCAGGCACCCAGGGACGACTCGAAGCCCTCGGTGTCCTTCGCCGTACCGCCGACCACGAGCGAGGCGTCGTCGGCGAGGACGCCGTGCCCGCCGCTTCCCGGGTCGGTGATGTAGCTGATGGAGACCTCGACGGACTTGCCGGCGTACGCGCTCAGGTCGAAGCTCACCTGCTGCCAGCCGCCGGAGATGCCGGTGAGGCTGTGCCACGAACCGGTGGTGCCGGTCGCGGTGCAGGCGTTGTCCGCGAGCGTGAGGTAGTGCCTGAGCCAGGGGTGCTCGCCGATCAGGAACCCGGCCCCGCACTCGGCCGGTACGGCCGTCTTCGTGGCCCCGCCGGCCTCCGGGAGGGTCGTCCAGTCGTCGGCGCCCACGGTGTGGGCCTCGACGACCGCGTGGTCGTAGCCGGGCTCGGTGTCCCACAACAGCCGGGTGCGCAGGGCGGGCTGGTCGGCGGCACCGACCCCGGAGAGGTCGATGGTGCGGGTGAGGCGCTTGTAGGCGTCGTCAGTGTGCAGGGCCGCGGCCATGTAGGAGCCGGAGTACGGTCCGTACGGGCTGACGGTCCCGGCGAACCGGCCCGCGCCCGCGCTCTTGAACTGCGGGTACGTGTGGGCGGGCAGCTCGTCCGAGGTGATGCCGTAGGTGCCGGCCTTGTCGAGCGGGTTGCCGGGCGCGTCACCGACGGGGCCCGTGTAGCCGTCGAGGGCGCCGGAGCCGGTGAAGGCGGTGGCTCCCTTGGTCGACGTACGGCTGTAGGCGCCCAGGTAGTACTGGCTGAAGTCGTCCGAGAGGGTGCCGTCGCCGAGGTCGACGCTGCCGCCGGCCAGCTCGCCGGCCTCGATCAGCCGGCCGCCCTCGTTGAGGTAGGCGCGCAGCTGGAGCTGGGTGGCATTGCCCGGTCCGCTCGCGCCCGAGTAGTGCACGACGGTCCTGAAGTGCTTCAGCACGCCGAGCGCGTCGGGCGCGCCCTGGGTGGCGACGTCCCACACGAGCGCCCGGTGCCCGGCCGCCTTCAGCGCGTCCACGTAGGTCTGCGCCTGTGCGGCGGCCGCGCCCTCCTCGGCGACGACGAGGGTGTCGGCCCCGGGCCGCTCGGCGACGGTGTAGGTGAAGTGGGAGCTGGAGACCTTCTTGCCGCTCCTGGTCCTACCGGTGAACCACACCTCGACCTTGTCGCCCGGTTCGCCGTCCCGGACCTTGGCCCGGTACTCGTCGAAGTAGAGGTCGTCCTCGCCGCCGTAGGTCTCGCCGCCCTTCCAGTGCCTGAGCGCCCTGTCCCGGGTACGGCCGCCGTTGACGCGGTACTTGAGTTCCTTGTCTCGCACGGACTTCCGTACGACGACCGAGACCTCCTGGTCCGTGCCCCGCGCGTACGACGTGGAGAACGCGGCCGGGGTGAAGTCGGCGGCGCTCAGGCCGACCGAGGAGACCGGCCGGTCGGGGTGGGCGGCGGTCTCGGCGACGGAGAGCGCGAACGGGACGTTCTTCTCGAACTCCTGCTGGATCAGCTTCGCGTCGTCGGGGAAGTTGAAGACCGACTGGCAGTCGGCGGCGTTCCAGGCGTCGCTCGGATCGATGTCCGACGCGGTCTGGCAGGTCGACATCTCGGGGGTGAACATCGCCATGCCGTTGACGTTCGAGGCGTGGCCGTCCGCTTCGCCGTTGGTGGTGTACAGCTCCGAGGAGACCTGCGAACGGTAGCCCGGGATGGCCGGGTTGTCCGGGGTGCCGGCGAGCGCCTTGTAGAGCACGTCGTCCGGGGTGGGGGTGGCGACCTGCCAGCCGACGCCGTAGAGGAGGAGTTCGGCGGCGGAGTGGTAGTTGATGCCGTAGGTGAAACCGATGCGCTTCTC
The DNA here is from genome assembly GCF_900215565.1 of Streptomyces sp. Ag109_G2-15. Taxonomy (NCBI): domain Bacteria; kingdom Bacillati; phylum Actinomycetota; class Actinomycetes; order Kitasatosporales; family Streptomycetaceae; genus Streptomyces; species Streptomyces sp. Ag109_G2-15. The sequence continues at coordinate 5,418,945 of NZ_OCNI01000001.1, read as the reverse complement.
GAAGGCGTCGAGGGCCTTGGTCTCCGGCTCGGACTCCGGGCTCGCGCCGCGGTAGGTCTGGCTGGTGGGGTTCGGGGACGAACCCTCGTCGTCGTAGCCCCACTTGTAGGGGAAGTTGCGGTTGAGGTCGACGCCGTCACCCGTGCCGATGACGCCGTCGCCGTTGACGTCCCGCAGGTTCTTGCGCCACAGGCGGGTGGTGGAGTCCTTGAACGTGTAGTCGTAGCCGTCGGGGTTGGCCGAGATGACGAACCACAGCTCGGTGGAGTCGACGATCTTCTTGACGCGCTTGTCGGTCTTGTAACGGTCCAGGTAGTAGTGCATCAGACGCCGGGTCATCTCCGGTGTGATCCACTCGCGCGCGTGCTGGTTGGACATGTACAGCACGGCGGGCTTGGAGCCGTCCTTCGACTTCTTCGCGTTCCCGGTCAGTTTGAGCGCGAGGATGTCCTGGCCGTTGATCGTCTTGCCGATGGACTCGACCTTGGTGAGATCTGGGTGGGCCTGCCCGGTCCGGACGATCTCCTGTTCCAGACCTCCGCTGCCGCCGTAGGGCCGGAACACGCCCTGGGCGGCGCCCTCGACGCGGGCCTCGGCCCTGGCCGAGAGGGTGTGCTCGGCGAGGTGGACGCCCTGCTTCTCGAGCTTCCTCGCCTGCTCGTCGGTGAGGTAGACCTCGACGGTGGTCTTCCCGTGCCCGGCCACCTGCTCGCCGAGTTCATGGCCGTCCTGCCCGGCCTTGAGAAGCAGGGGAATCTGCTTCTGGGTGACGTCCGCTCGGAAGACCTTGACCTCGTCGGGGTCGGACGGGGCGGGACTTCCGCTCTGCGCCTGGGCGATGGGCGCAAGGCTCGCTCCCCCGATCAGGAGCGCGCCGACAGCGAGGATCGCTCTCGCTCTGTGTCTCATGAACCCCCCTACCGGTAGTCCGCCACAGCGGCGAACAGGTTGCCAGGCTCATGTCACATCATGATCGAGTCAAGACCGCCTCATGGACACGCAAACGCCGGTGCCGACCACCCGAATGGACGTCGGCACCGGCGAGTTGACGGTGTTTCGGGTCAGCCCGCCAGGTTGTCGGCCAGCTCCTCGGTGAGGTTGGCCTCCGTGCCCGGGATGCCCAGGTCGGCGGCGCGCTTGTCGGCCATCGCCAGCAGGCGGCGGATACGGCCGGCGACCGCGTCCTTGGTCAGCGGCGGGTCGGCGAGGGCGCCCAGCTCCTCCAGGGATGCCTGCTTGTGCTCCATGCGCAGCTGGCCCGCGGCCGCGAGGTGCTCGGGCACCTCGTCGCCGAGGATCTCCAGGGCGCGCTGGACGCGGGCACCGGCGGCCACGGCGGCGCGCGCCGAACGGCGCAGGTTGGCGTCGTCGAAGTTCGCGAGCCGGTTGGCGGTGGCCCGCACCTCGCGCCGCATCCGGCGCTCCTCCCAGGCCAGCACGGACTCGTGCGCACCGAGCCGGGTCAGCAGGGCGCCGATCGCGTCACCGTCGCGCACGACGACCCGGTCCACCCCGCGCACCTCGCGGGCCTTCGCCGCGATGGACAGCCGGCGTGCGGCGCCCACCAGCGCGAGCGCGGCCTCCGGGCCCGGGCACGTCACCTCCAGGGAGGAGGAACGGCCGGGCTCGGTCAGCGAGCCGTGTGCCAGAAAGGCCCCGCGCCAGGCCGCCTCCGCGTCACAGGTGGCCCCGGAGACCACCTGCGGGGGCAGGCCGCGGATCGGGCGGCCCCGGCCGTCGACAAGGCCCGTCTGGCGGGCCAGCTGGTCGCCGCCCGCGACCACGCGCACGACGTAGCGCGAGCCGCGGCGCAGGCCGCCGGGCGCCATCACGATCAGTTCCGAGCTGTGGCCGAAGATCTCCAGGATGTCCCGCTTGAGCCGGCGGGCCGCCATCGCGGTGTCCAGCTCCGCCTCGATCACGATGCGCCCGCTCACCAGGTGGAGGCCGCCGGCGAACCGCAGAATGGCGGAGACCTCCGCCTTCCTGCAGCAGGTCCGGGTGACGGGGAGCCGGGAGATCTCGTCCTTCACCGCTGCCGTCATCGCCATGGGCCGATCCTTCCATGCATCCGAAAAATACGGTCGTACGCGGCGGCCAGCAGCTCCGGGTCGTGCCGGGGGCTGCCGTCGGTCCGGGCCACCGGCGCCAGCTCGACCGCGGCTCCCAGCCGCTTGGCGGCCTCGGTGAGCGAGTCGCGGTCGGGCACCGCGGCCTCGTCGGCCAGCACCACGTCCAGGGCGAGTTTAGGGGCGTGTCGGCCCAAAACCTCCAAATGACGCTGCGGGGAGAAGCCCTCGGTTTCTCCGGGCTGCGGGGCGAGGTTCAGGGACAGGACCTTGCGCGCCTTGGTCTCGGTCAGGGCGTCCAGCAGCTCCGGGACGAGCAGGTGCGGGATGACCGAGGAGAACCAGGAACCGGGGCCGAGCACCACCCAATCCGCGTCCAGGACCGCGGCGACGGCCTCGGGGACGGCGGGCGGGTCGTGCGGCACGAGGTGCACCGACTGCACCTCGCCGGGGGTGAGGGCGACGGTCGCCTGCCCGCGCACGGTGTCGACGTCCTCGGGGCGCTCCGGATCGTGCCCCTTGACCAGGGCCTGCAGCTCCAGCGGTACGGCGGACATGGGCAGCACCCGGCCGTGCGCGCCGAGCAGCTTGCCGACCAGGTCCAGGGCCTGGACGTGGTCGCCGAGCTGCTCCCACAGAGCCACGATCAGCAGGTTGCCGACCGCGTGGTCGTGCAGGTCGCCCTGGGACTGGAAGCGGTGCTGGATGACCCGGGCCCAGGTCTGGCCCCAGTCGTCGTCACCGCACAGCGCGGCGAGGGCCTTGCGCAGATCGCCCGGGGGCAGCACGCCCAGCTCGTCGCGCAGACGCCCGCTGGAGCCGCCGTCGTCGGCCACCGTGACGACGGCGGTGAGGTCGCCGGTGATCCGGCGCAGCGCGGCGAGCGAGGCGGACAGGCCCATGCCACCGCCGAGGGCGACGACCTTGGGCTGGGCGCCGCGCCGGCGGGCCCGGCCGCCGCGGACCTCAGCGGGGCGAGCCGCCCGCGCGTCGGCCGCGGCACGGCTCGAGCGACCCTCCGGCACCACCCGGCGCAGCCTGCTCAGCCGCGGTGTACGTTCCGTCATTCCCGTCCCATGTCCCGGTGTACGAGCACCGTCTCCACGCCCTCGGCCGCGAGTCGCGCGGCGAGCTTCTCCGACATCGCGACCGAGCGGTGCTTGCCGCCGGTACAGCCGATGGCGATGGTCACATACCGCTTGCCCTCGCGCCGGTAGCCGGCCGCGATGAGCCGCAGCAGCTCGGCGTACCGGTCGAGGAACTCCTTGGCTCCGGGCTGGTTGAAGACATAGGCGGAGACCTCCTCGTTGAGGCCGGTGTACGGGCGCAGCTCCGGGACCCAGTGCGGGTTGGGCAGGAACCGCATGTCCGCGACCAGGTCGGCGTCGACCGGCAGGCCGTACTTGAAGCCGAAGGACATCACGGTGGCCCGCAGCTCGGGCTCCTCCTCGCCCGCGAACTGGGCGTCCATCTTGGCGCGCAGCTCGTGCACGTTGAGGCTGGAGGTGTCGATCACCAGGTCGGCGTCGCCGCGCAGCTCACGCAGCAGCTCGCGCTCGGCGGCGATGCCGTCGACGATGCGGCCGTCGCCCTGGAGGGGGTGCGGGCGGCGCACCGACTCGAAGCGGCGCACCAGGGCGTCGTCCGAGGACTCCAGGAAGACGATCCGGCGCGTGACGCCCCGGCTGTCGAGGTCGGCGAGGGACTCGCGCAGGTTGTCGAAGAAGCGCCGCCCGCGTACGTCGACGACGACCGCGATCCGCGCCACGTTGCCCTGGGAACGGGCGCCCAGCTCCACCATGGTGGGGATCAGGGCGGGCGGGAGGTTGTCCACGACGAACCAGCCGAGGTCCTCCAGACACTTCGCGGCCGTCGACCGGCCCGCTCCGGACATGCCGGAGATGATCACCAGCTCGGGGATGGCCGCTTCGGGGGCCCCGGCCGGCGTGGCATCCGTACTCACCTGTGCTCCGTTTTCCTGAGCCGCCTGCTGCGGCTCCCCCGCGGCCGTCTGATCTCGGTCCGCTGTGGGCTGTGCGTCGTGCTCGGTCATCTCTCCTGCCCCCGTCGTTCGTCCGGGAGACCCGCGGACACGGGCTCCCCCGAGGAACCCGCCGTCGTATCGGGTTCCTCGTCATCAATGATCTCTCCGGTCGCCGTGTTCACGGCGGGTGCGGCCGGAGCCGCCTGGGCGAGGGCCACGGCAATCGTCTCGGCCGTCTTCCGGCCTATCCCGGGCACCTCCTGGATCTGCTCGATTGTGGCGGACCGCAGCTTCTTCACCGAGCCGAAATGCTTGATGAGCGCCTGTTTGCGGGTCTCGCCGAGGCCGGGCACGTCGTCCAGGGGGCCGGCACGGAAGCGCTTGGCACGCTTGGTGCGCTGATAGGTGATCGCGAAGCGGTGCGCCTCGTCGCGGACGCGCTGGAGCAGATAGAGGCCCTCGCTGGTGCGGGGCAGGACCACCGGGTCGTCGTCGCCGGGCACCCAGACCTCCTCCAGGCGCTTGGCGAGGCCGCACACGGCGATGTCGTCGATGCCCAGCTCGTCCAGCGCCCGCCGGGCCGCCGCGACCTGCGGCTGCCCGCCGTCGACCACGACGAGCTGCGGCGGGTAGGCGAACTTCCTGGGGCGGCCGTCGTCGTCCTTGAGGGAGCTGGTGAGGGGTTCGCCGTCGCCTAGGACGTCCTCGCCGTCGGTGAGCGCACCCTCGCCGTCGGTCCATTCCCCCGTCTTCTCCTTCTCGGCGAGGTAGCGACGGAAGCGGCGGGTGATCACCTCGTGCATGGAGCGGACGTCGTCCTGGCCGGCGAAGCCCTTGATCTGGAAGCGCCGGTACTCGCTCTTGCGCTGCAGGCCGTCCTCGAACACGACCATGGAGGCGACCACGTCGTCACCCTGCAGGTGCGAGATGTCGTAGCACTCGATCCTGAGGGGGGCGCTGTCCAGGTCGAGGGCGTCGGCGATCTCCTCCAGCGCCCGGGAGCGCGTGGTCAGGTCGGAGGCGCGCTTGGTCTTGTGCAGGGCGAGGGCCTGCTGGGCGTTGCGCTGCACGGTCTCCATGAGCGCCTTCTTGTCGCCGCGCTGCGGGATGCGCAGCGACACGTTCGACCCGCGGCGGCCGGTCAGCCACTCCTGGGCCGGCTCGACCGGCTCGGGCAGGGCCGGGACCAGGACCTCCTTGGGAACGGCGTCCCCGGTCTCCTCGCCGTACAGCTGCTGCAGAGCGTGCTCGACGAGGGCGCCGGTGGTGACCTCCTCGACCTTGTCGGTCACCCAGCCGCGCTGGCCGCGCACCCGGCCGCCGCGCACGTGGAAGATCTGCACGGCCGCCTCCAGCTCGTCCTCGGCGACGGCGATGAGGTCGGCGTCGGTCGCGTCGGCGAGGACGACCGCGTTCTTCTCCATGGCCTTCTTCAGGGCCTCGATGTCGTCGCGCAGGCGGGCGGCCCGCTCGTACTCCATCTCCTCGGCCGCCTCCATCATCTGCTTCTCCAGACGGCGGAGGTAGGTGCCGGTGCGGCCCGCCATGAAGTCGCAGAACTCCTCGGCCAGGTCCCGGTGGTCCTCGGGGGTGATCCGGCCGACGCAGGGGGCGGAGCACTTGCCGATGTAGCCGAGCAGGCAGGGGCGGCCGGTGCGGGCGGCGTTCCTGAAGACACCGGCCGAGCAGGTGCGCACCGGGAAGACCCGCAGCAGCAGGTCGACGGTGTCCCGGATGGCCCAGGCGTGGCCGTACGGGCCGAAGTACCTGACGCCCTTCTTCTTGTGACCGCGCATCACCTGGACGCGCGGGAACTCCTCGTTCATCGTCACCGCGAGGTACGGGTAGCTCTTGTCGTCGCGGTACTTGACGTTGAACCGGGGGTCGTACTCCTTGATCCAGGAGTACTCCAGCTGCAGCGCCTCGACCTCCGTGGACACCACGGTCCACTCCACGGACGCGGCGGTGGTCACCATCGTCCGGGTGCGCGGGTGCAGGTTCGCCAGGTCCTGGAAGTAGTTCGCCAGGCGCTGGCGCAGGCTCTTCGCCTTTCCGACGTAGATCACCCGGCGGTGCTCGTCACGGAACCTGTACACCCCCGGAGAGTCCGGGATCTCACCCGGCCTGGGGCGGTAGCTGGAGGGATCGGCCATGTCTCACACCCTACTGGCGAGCACCGACACCGCGTCGGGGCTGTGGACAACGCCCACCGGCGCGGATCCTCCCGACCGGCGCCTGTCGGTGCGGTCCCCCCGCCGCACTGCCCCCAGGGGCAGCTTTTCCGGCCATGCTGACCCTTCCTGCCCCGTCCGGCGGGGCACCCCGGTCGGTACTCCTGCGGACCTGACGGCCCCGGACCGCACGACCGAGGGGCGCCGCTCGGCCAGTAGTGCGCCGTGACCGGGTCCAGGGTGTTGTCGGGGCCTGGTCAACACGCTTCAATGCGGGGGAACTCGGGGCCGTGCACGCCGACGTATGGACGCGGTGTGCGCGCATACGGGCGTCTGCCGGCGCCCACGGGGGTGGCCCCGCACACCTGCGCCAACGGTCTGACCAGCCGTCGCGACACCTCACAGAAAGGCCCCTGTGCATGCGGCACGCCACCGAGCACGCGGACGCCCCCACCGCGGAACTGGACACGGCCCTGCGGGGCGGCCCCTTCCACGTGGCGCTGCGCGCCGCGATCGCCGCCCGCGGACTGCCGCTCCAGCGTGTGCAGCACCATCTGTCGCGCCACGGGGTCAAGGTCGGTGTCACCAGCCTGAGTTACTGGCAGCAGGGCGCCCGCCGCCCGCAGCGCCCCGAGTCTCTGCGCGCCGTACGGGCCCTGGAGGAGATCCTCCGTCTGCCGGACGAGTCCCTGATCCGGCTGCTCACCGAGTCCGGCGAGCCCGCCTCCGCCGGCCGCCCCTCGGCCCGCTCCTACCGCTCCCTGGTCGAGGCCTCCGACGTCCTGAACCAGCTCCAGGGCGACCTGGGCTGGTCCCTCGACGGCGGACTGCACACCCTCGGCCACCACGAGCGTGTCCGGATCGGCGCCCGCCGCGAACTGGCGGGCCTCGAGTCCCACCACATCGTGCGGGCCCACCGCGACGGCGTCGACCGCTTCCTCGCCGTCCACCACGGCGACCCCGGCAGCAGCCCCCGCGCCATGGTGGTGCACGCCCTGGAGAACTGCCGGACCGGGCGCGTCCGCCTGGACCAGGACACCGGTGTACTCGTGGCCGAACTCCTCTTCGGCACCCGGCTGCGCTCCGGCGACACCTTCCTCTTCCGGTACGCCGTCGAGGACGGCACGGCGGGGGTCTCCCGCGAGTACGTCCACCCGTTCGGCTTCCCGGGCGGCCAGTACGCACTCCAGGTGCGCTTCGACGGGGCCGCGCTGCCGGCCCGCTGCCACCGCTTCACCCAGCACTCCCCCGCGGCCCCGCGCAGCGGTCGTCACGAGCTGCCGATCAGCGGGCCGCACCACAGCGTCCACGTGGTCGAACCCCGGATACGGCCGGGCCTGGTCGGCATCGCCTGGGACTGGGAGTGACGCAGGGCCCGGCACGCCTGGAGCCGCCGTGACGGGGTCGGGAGTGAGCGGCTGACCGCCGCTCGGCCGTGCGGGCCGGTCAGGCGCCCGGACCGGCGATGATCCTGCCGTTCGACGTCTTCACCGGCAGCTCGTTCAACGGCTCGGTGGCCGGCGCCTGGACCACCTTGCCCGTCACGGCGTCGAACTGGCTGCCGTGGCAGGGGCAGATCAGGGTCGTCCCCTGGAGCTTGTTGATGGGGCACCCCGCGTGCGTGCAGATGGTGCTGTACGCCTTGAGGGCGCCGCTTCCGTCCCGGCTGACCACCACGTTGTGGTCCCGGTAGAGCTTCGCGCCGCCCTTCGCGACCTCGCTCTCGGCACCGAGGTCGACCGGCGCGGTCGGGGTCGCGTCGGCCGTGGCGCCGCCCGGGGCCGAGCAGGCGGCCAGCCCGAGCCCGGCCACCGGAGCCACGGCGGCTCCTCGGAGGACGGTACGGCGACTCGCGGACGGACGGGTCGATCGGGCGGACATCGAGTCTCCACTGGTCAGGGGGTGTGCAGGCCGACGATACCCGGGCGGAAAGGTCGGCTCCGGGGCGGGGGCGGGGGTGAGGGCAGGGGTGGGGCGGTGAGTGGGGATCGAGTGGCGAGCGGGGTGGATCCGGGTGCGTAAACGCTTGCGTAAGCGTTTACGTGGAAGTGATGGATGAGGTACGTTCCCGGCGTCCAGCGGGTTGGCGGCTCAGCGTGTCGGCGGGTCTGCGGGTCTGCGGCTCAGGGAGAGGAAATCGCGATGGCCACCATGGCGGACGTCGCTCGGAGCGCCGGTGTCTCCGTGGCGACCGTCTCCCACGTGCTCAACGGCACGCGTCCGGTGCTGCCCCACACCCGCCAGGCCGTACTGGACGCCGTCGACGCCCTCGGCTACACGCCCAACACCCTCGCCCGCTCCCTGGTCACCTCCCGCACCCGCTCCATCGGCCTCGCGGTGTCGGCGATCAGCAACCCGTACTTCACGGAGATCCTCCAGGGCGTCGAGGCGGCCACCCTGGAAGCGGGCTACAGCCTGCTGATCGCCGACCCGCACGACGACCCCGCGCACGAGCGGAAGGTCGTCCAGCTCCTCCACGAGCGCCGGGTGGACGGCATGATCGTCGCCCCCTCCGCGCACCCGCACGACCTCGTCGCCTACCTCGGCCGCCACGAGGTTCCGACGGTGTTCCTGGACCGGGTGCTCCCCGAGCAGGCGCGTTTCGATCAGGTCTGTGCCGAGAACGCCGATCCGATGGCCCGCCTCGTCACCCATCTCGCCGGGCTCGGCCATCGCCGGATCGGCCTGGTCGCGGGCCTGCCCGGGCTCAGCACCACCAGTGAGCGCATCACCGGCTACCAGCAGGGCCTCGCCACCGCCGGGCTGGCCCACGACGAGGACCTCGTGGTGTCCGGCAACTCCGAGTCGACCGGCGCCGAGCGGGCCACGGCCGCCCTGCTCTCCCTGTCCGATCGGCCGACGGCGCTCGTCACCGCCAACAACGCCATGACCATCGGCGCCCTGCGCGCCCTGCGCCGCGAGGGCCTGGCCGTCCCGGACGACATCGCCCTGTGCTGCTTCGACGACTTCGCCTGGGCCGACCTGTTCTCACCCCGTCTCACCGCCATCGCCCAGCCCAGCAGGGAGATCGGCGCCCAGGCCGTCCGGGTTCTCCTGGAGCGGCTGGCCGCCCCCGACCGGCCCGCCCGGACCGTCCGGCTGCCCTGCACCTTCGTCCACCGCACCTCCTGCGGGTGCCCGGAGGACCGGGACCAGGCCGCGGGCCCACGGCCGGCCGAGCCCGACGGGAAGACCGAACCGTCTGCATTCCCCACGCTGTCCGCACTGCCCGAGAAGGGAACCGCCTCGTGATCGTCGTCGCCGGTGAGGCACTGATCGACCTGGTACCGCACGGCCCGGGTGCCCTCGCGGACCTGAAGCCGGCGCTCGGCGGCGGCCCGTACAACACCGCCGTGGCCCTCGGCCGCCTCGGCTCCCCGACCGCCTTCTGCTCCCGGACGTCCCACGACGCCTTCGGCGAGGCCCTCCTCGACGGGCTGCGCCGGGCCGGGGTGGACGTGTCCGGCGTGCAGCGCGGCCCCGAGCCGACCACCCTCGCGGTCGCGACGATCGACGGCGGTGGCTCGGCCGCCTACTCCTTCTATGTCGACGGCACCGCCGACCGCCTCTTCAGCATCCCCGCCGGTCTCCCCGCCGGCACGCGCGCGGTGTCCTTCGGAACCTGCTCGCTCGTCCTGGAGCCGGGGGCGAGCGCCTATGAAGAGCTGATGCGGACCGCGGCCGCACAGGGCCTGTTCACCGCCCTCGACCCCAACATCCGGGCGGGTCTCATCCCGGACGCGGACGCCTACCGGGCGCGTTTCAAGAGCTGGCTGCCCTCGGTGACGCTGCTGAAGCTGTCCGCGGAGGACGCCGAGTGGCTGGGCGGCACCCCGCGCGAGTGGCTGGCCGCGGGACCGTCGGCCGTCGTGGTCACCCGGGGCGGCGACGGTCTCACCGTCCACACCCGGGACGGCGCGGAGTACTCCGTCCCGGGCGAGAAGGTCGAGGTCGTGGACACCATCGGCGCCGGTGACACGGTGAACGCGGCTCTGCTGCACGGCCTGTCCGCTCAGGACGCGCTGTCGCCGGAGGGACTCGCCGCCCTGGGACGGGACGGCTGGCGGCGACTGCTGCGGTTCGCGGCACGCGCGGCGGCGATCACCTGCTCACGCGCGGGTGCGGAGCCGCCGTACGCGGCCGAGCTGGGCGAGTTGTGAGCGGTCTCTTTCCTCCGTGCTCGTGTCAAGGTTCAGCCGGACCCGCGGTTCGTGGGACGGCCGAACCGCGGAGCCGGGGTGGCTGATGGTGGAACGAGCGGCGCCCCGCGGGGAGTTCCCGCGGGGCGCCGCTTTTTTGATGACGTGTCAGGGCATGGCTCGAACCGGCCTCACGCCTTGCGGGCCCGCGTCGTCTTCTTCGCCGGTGCCGTCTTCTTCGTGACCGAGGCGGCCTTCTTGGTCGCCGTATTGTTGGCCTTGGCCGTCACCGTCTTCTTCGCCGTGGACCTGGCCGCGGCCGTCTTCTTGGCCGCCGCGCCGCGCGGTGCCTTGACCGGTGCCGCGTCGCTGATGCGGTCGGCGCCGAGGATCTCGCGCAGGAACTTGCCGGTGTGGCTGGCCGGAACGCCGGCGACCTCCTCGGGCGTGCCCTCGGCGACCACGAGGCCACCGCCGGCGCCGCCCTCCGGCCCCATGTCGACGACCCAGTCGGCGGTCTTGATCACGTCGAGGTTGTGCTCGATGACGATGACCGTGTTGCCCTTGTCGACCAGGCCGGCGAGGACCTTCAGCAGCTTGCTGATGTCCTCGAAGTGCAGACCGGTGGTCGGCTCGTCCAGGACGTAGACCGTGCGTCCGGTGGAGCGCTTCTGCAGCTCGCTGGCGAGCTTCACGCGCTGCGCCTCACCACCGGACAGGGTGGTCGCGGACTGGCCGAGCCGGACGTACCCGAGGCCGACGTCCTTCAGCGTCCTCAGGTGCCGGGAGATGGCCGGGACCGCATCGAAGAACTCGGTCGCCTCCTCGATCGGCATGTTCAGCACGTCGGCGATGGACTTGCCCTTGTAGTGGACCTCCAGGGTCTCCCGGTTGTACCGGGCGCCGTGGCAGACCTCGCACGGGACGTAGACGTCCGGGAGGAAGTTCATCTCGATCTTGATGGTGCCGTCGCCCGCGCAGTTCTCGCAGCGGCCGCCCTTGACGTTGAAGGAGAACCGCCCGGGCAGGTAGCCGCGGACCTTCGCCTCGGTGGTCTCGGCGAACAGCTTGCGGATGTGGTCGAAGACGCCGGTGTACGTCGCCGGGTTGGACCGCGGGGTGCGGCCGATGGGCGACTGGTCGACGTGCACGACCTTGTCGACGAGGTCGTCGCCGTCCACGCGCGTGTGCCGTCCGGGGACGCTGCGCGCGCCGTTCAGCTCGCGGGCCAGGTGTGTGTAGAGGATGTCGTTGACCAGCGTCGACTTGCCGGATCCGGACACGCCCGTGACGGCCGTGAACACGCCCAGCGGGAAGGACACGTCGATGTCCTGCAGGTTGTTCTCACGGGCACCGTGCACGGTCAGCCTGCGGGACGGGTCCTGGGGGCGCCGGATATCCGGCAGCGGGATGGACTTGCGGCCCGAGAGGTACTGGCCGGTCTGCGACTCGGCGTTGGCGAGCAGTTCCTTCAGGGAGCCGCTGTGCACGACCTTGCCGCCGTGCTCTCCGGCGCCGGGACCGATGTCGACGATCCAGTCGGCGACCTTGATCGTGTCCTCGTCGTGCTCCACGACGATGAGCGTGTTGCCCATGTCGCGCAGCCGGACCAGGGTCTCGATCAGCCGGTGGTTGTCGCGCTGGTGCAGGCCGATCGACGGCTCGTCCAGGACGTACAGGACGCCGACGAGGCCGGACCCGATCTGGGTGGCCAGGCGGATGCGCTGGGCCTCACCGCCGGAGAGGGTGCCGGCCGCGCGGTTGAGGGAGAGGTAGTCGAGGCCGACGTCGACGAGGAAGCGCAGCCGCTCGTTGACCTCCTTCAGGACGCGCTCGGCGATCTTCTTGTCGCGGGCGTTCAGCGTCAGCTCGCCCAGGAACTCCGCGCAGTCGCTGATCGACATCGCGGAGACCTCGGCGATCGACTTCTCCATGATCGTGACAGCGAGGACGATCGGCTTCAGGCGCGTGCCCTCGCAGGAGGGGCAGGGCACCTCGCGCATGTAGCCCTCGAAGCGCTCGCGGCTCGCGTCGCTCTCGGCCTCGCTGTGCCGGCGCTTCACGAAGGGCACCGCACCCTCGAAGGGCGTGGTGTACACGCGCTCGCGGCCGTACCGGTTGCGGTACCGGACCTCGATCTGGGTCTTGTGGCCGTAGAGCAGGGCCTTCTTGGCGCGCTGCGGCAGGCCCGCGAAGGGGATGTCGGTACGGAAGCCGAGCGCGTCCGCGAGAGCGCCGATCAGGCGGCCGAAGTAGTCCTTGGTGTGTCCGTGTGACCAGGGGTGGATGGCGCCCTCGTCCAGGGACTTGTCCTCGTCCGGGACGATCAGCTCCGGGTCGACCTCCATGCGCGTGCCGATGCCGGTGCACTCGGGGCAGGCGCCGAAGGGCGAGTTGAAGGAGAAGGAGCGGGGCTCCAGCTCCTCGAAGGACAGGTCGTCGTACGGGCAGTACAGGTGCTCCGAGTACATGCGCTCGCGCTCGGGGTCGTCCTCGGGGAGGTCCACGAAGTCGAGCACGACCATGCCGCCGGACAGGCCGAGGGCGGTCTCCACGGAGTCGGTGAGGCGGCGCTTGGCGGAGTCCTTCACCGTGAGGCGGTCGACGACCACCTCGATGGTGTGTTTCTCCTGCTTCTTCAGGGTCGGCGGGTCGGACAGCTGGATGGTCTCGCCGTCCACGCGCGCACGTGAGTAGCCCTTGGTCTGCAGGTCGGCGAAGAGGTCGACGAACTCGCCCTTGCGCTCACGCACCAGCGGCGACAGCACCTGGAAGCGGCTCCCCTCCGGCAGCTCCAGGACCTTGTCGACGATGGCCTGCGGCGACTGGCGCGAGATCGGGCGGCCGCACTCGGGACAGTGCGGCTTGCCGATGCGCGCGAAGAGCAGACGCAGGTAGTCGTAGACCTCGGTGATGGTGCCGACCGTCGAGCGCGGGTTGCGGGAGGTCGACTTCTGGTCGATGGAGACCGCCGGGGACAGACCCTCGATGAAGTCGACGTCCGGCTTGTCCATCTGCCCGAGGAACTGGCGGGCGTACGAGGAGAGCGACTCCACGTATCGGCGCTGGCCCTCGGCGAAGATCGTGTCGAAGGCCAGCGAGGACTTGCCCGACCCCGACAGGCCCGTGAAGACGATGAGCGAGTCACGCGGCAGGTCGAGCGAGACATTCTTCAGGTTGTGCTCGCGCGCGCCACGGACGATGAGACGGTCGGCCACGCCGGTCCGCACCTTTCTTGAGAGAAGTGACAGGGGCGGGGCCCCCGTGCTCCTTCGAGACTAGGGGGAGCCACTGACAACGCCGGTCGGATTTCCCGGTTGCATAACAACCCCCGGCCATCCAGCATGCCCGACGCCACCCCCGACGATATAGCACGTGCTTTCGATTTTCGGCCGAGGTTCACCACCTTCACCCAAACGTGTGGCGGGGCTAGGGTCAGGCCCATGATTGATCACGCTCATGACCTGGCCTCTGTACGCGACGCGACCGAGCGGCTCCTCACCGCTGTCGCCAAGCTGGACAACGCGTCCCTCGCCGAGCCGTCACGCCTGCCCGGCTGGACCCGCGGACATGTCCTCGCCCACCTCGCCCGCAACGCGGACGCGCTCGTGAACGTCCTCGAGGGGCGTCCCATGTACGCGAGCGCCGAGACCCGTGACGCCGACATCGAGCGGGACGCCCCCCGCCCCCTGGACGTCCAGCTCGCCGACGTGCGCGAGAGCGGGGCCCGCTTCCAGGAGACGGGGGCCGCGCCGGCGGACTGGACGCGCACGGTGGAGCTGCGCAACGGGGTCACCGACTCCGCGTCCCGGGTGCCGTTCCGGCGGTGGGTCGAGGTCGAGCTGCATCATGTGGACCTCGGGGTGGAGTACGAGCTGGAGGATCTTCCGGCGGAGTTCACCGAGCGGGAGATCGAGTTCCTGGCACAGCGGTTCTCCGGGCACCCCGACGTCCCGGCGACCCGCGTCACGGACGGCACGCGCGCGTGGAGCACGGGACGCGATGCCGCCGAGCCCGAGGTCACGGTCAGCGGGGCTCCGGCGGACCTGCTGGGCTGGCTCGCCGGACGCCGCGAGGGTGCCGCGCTGCGGGCGACGGGTGGCGCGCTCCCGAAGCTGCCTCCCCTGTAGCGCGACGACGGCTGCAGCGCGACGACGGCCCATCGGGTACTCCCCCGCTATAGGCTGATCACCATGACGTACAGCGGAGAGGTCAAGGTCGGCGGACCGGCGGACGTGCACGAGCTGAAAGACCTGATGATCACGAAGATCGCGGTCGGCCCGATGGACAACAACGCCTATCTGCTGCGCTGCCGGGCCACCGACGAGCAACTCCTGATCGACGCCGCCAACGAGGCACAGACCCTGCTCGCCATGATCGGCGACGACGGCATCGCGTCCGTCGTCACCACGCATCAGCACGGCGACCACTGGCAGGCGCTCGCCGAGGTAGTCACCACTACGGGCGCCCGTACGTACGCCGGCCGCGAGGACGCCCCAGGCATCCCGGTGCCCACCGACGTCCTGGTCGACGACGGTGACGTCATCAGGGTGGGGCGCGTGGAACTCACCGCGCGCCATCTCGTCGGGCACACTCCGGGCTCCATCGCGCTGGTCTACGACGACCCGCACGGCCACCCGCACGTCTTCACCGGGGACTGCCTCTTCCCGGGCGGCGTCGGCAACACGCGCAAGGACCCGGCGGCGTTCGCCAGTCTGATCCACGACGTCGAGACGAAGATCTTCGACGTCCTGCCGGACGAGACCTGGGTCTACCCCGGGCACGGCAACGACACCACGCTGGGGGCGGAGCGGCCGCATCTGCCGGAGTGGCACGCGCGCGGGTGGTGATGCGGCGGGCGCCTGCCAGCTCGGGGTGCCTGCTTCATGTGCGGCTGCGGGTGCTTGGGAGGCTTGTCGCGCAGTTCCCCGCGCCCCTTGATGCGGCCTGAGCAGCTTGAGAAGTTGGCGCTTCCACACCGGGCGCACGCCCCGCGTGTGCGCCCGGCGTGCACTCCGTCGCGCGCCCCGTGTGAGCTGTTCGCACGCGCCTGGGGCGCATGCGCGCTCCCTTCGCGCCTTGTCACGCAGTCAACTGGTAGCAGCCCCGCACAGGATGACGGCTCCTGCGCGGTATGGGCCGCCGGTCTTCCAACCCCGCCCTCGGCCGGCGGCCCAGGCCAGAGCCGCCTCAGGCGACAGGTGTTCACACGACTGCAACACCGGTTCCCACTATGCGGACAATGAACGCCGTGACCTGGACAAACGGGGGGTTCGCTGTCAATCTCCCGCCATGCACCTTGCCCCTCGCGCACTGCGCCGCGCGGTAGCCGCCGCCACCATAGCCCTGCTCGCCACCGCTGTCGGCTGTGCTCCCCAGCCCGAGGAGAAGGCGTCGGCCACCCCGTCCGGGTCCGCCCAGAAGAGCTGCGCCAAGGGCAAGTTGGCCACCCAGACGTCCGGGAAGCTGACGATCGCGACGGACGAGCCCGCGTACGAGCCGTGGTTCAAGGACGACAAGCCCGCGAACGGCAAGGGCTTCGAGTCCGCGGTGGCCTACGCCGTGGCGAAGCAGCTGGGCTACGACAAGAGCGCCGTGGTCTGGCAGAGCGTGCCCTTCAACAAGGCGTTCGCGCCCGGCGTGAAGACGTTCGACTTCGACATCAACCAGGTGTCGATCAGCCCGGAGCGCAAGAAGGCCGTGGACTTCTCCTCCGGTTACTACGACGTGCGCCAGGCCGTCATCGCGCTCAAGGGCAGCAAGGCCGCCAAGGCGACGAGCATCGCGGACCTGAAGAACCTCAAGCTGGGCGCCCAGGTGGGCACCACGAGCCTCGACTACATCACCGACGTGGTGAAGCCGAAGCAGGAGGCCGCCGTGTACGCCAAGAACGACCAGGCCAAGTCCGCGCTGAAGAACGGTCAGGTCGACGCCATCGTCGTCGACCTGCCGACCGCGTTCTACATCACCGCGGCCGAGGTGACGGACGCGAAGATCGTCGGCCAGTTCGCGAACCAGGGCGGCACGCCCGAGCAGTTCGGGCTCGTGCTCGACAAGGGCAGCGCGCTGACCTCGTGCGTGTCCGGCGCCGTGGACGCCCTGCGCAAGGACGGCACGCTGGCGCGGATCGAGAAGCAGTGGCTCTCCGACGCCGTCGACGCACCGGTGCTCAAGTGACGGTCACCAAGGGTGAGTCCGCCCGGGAGGGGGCGGACGACAAGGGGGACATGACCGGCGGCGCCGAGGACGGTGTCGTCGGCGACGGCTATGTGCCCTCCGAGCGGCGGCTGGAGCGCGAGCGCTACAAGCGGGCGCGCGCCCGCCGCGCCACGGCCATCGCGGCACTCTCCACCCTGGTCACGGCCGCCGTGCTCTACCTGGTCGTCGTCAACGCGCCGGGCTGGCCGCGCACCAAGGAGACGTTCTTCAGCGCGCAGTACGCGCGCGAGGCGTTCCCGAAGGTCCTCGAAGGCCTGTGGCTGAACGTCCGCCTGCTGCTCATCTGCGGCGTCGCCGTGCTGGTCCTCGGCATGCTCATCGCCGTGGCCCGCACCCTGCGCGGCCCGGTGTTCTTCCCGCTGCGCGCGCTGGCGGCGGCGTACACCGACTTCTTCCGCGGTCTGCCGCTCATCATCAACTTGATGATCGTGGTGCTGGGCGTGCCCGCGCTGCGGCTGCAGGGCGTGACGGTGGATCCGGTGCTGCTGGGCGGTACGGCGCTGACGCTGACGTACTCGGCGTACGTGGCCGAGGTGTTCCGGGCCGGCATCGAGTCCATCCACCCCTCGCAGCGCGCCGCGGCCCGCTCGCTGGGCCTCACCAACCGGCAGGCCCTGCGCTACGTCGTGCTGCCCCAGGCGGTGCGCCGTCAGGTGCCGCCCCTGCTCAACGACCTGGTGTCGCTGCAGAAGGACACCGGCCTGGTGTCGATCGGCGGTGCGGTGGACGCTGTACGGGCCGCCGACATCATCGTGGGCCGGAGCCTCAACTACACGCCGTACATCGTCGCGGGGCTGGTGTTCGTGGCGCTCACCATCCCGATGACCCGCTTCACGGACTGGGTGACCGCCAGGATGGACCGGCAGCGGGCCCAGGGAGGATCCATATGAGCGACGCGCCTGTCCTGCGCATGGAGTCCGTCCGCAAGACCTTCGGCGCCTCGGTCGTGCTGCGGGACGTCGACCTGGAGGTCGCCCCGCACACCGTGACCGCGCTGATCGGCGCCTCCGGCTCGGGCAAGTCCACGCTGCTGCGCTGCGCCAATCTCCTGGAGGAGATCGACGACGGAGCGATCTGGCTGGACAGCGAGGAGATCACCGACCCGCGCGTCGACCAGGACGCGGTACGACGCCGTATCGGCGTGGTCTTCCAGGCGTACAACCTCTTCCCGCACATGACCGTGCTGGACAACATCACGCTCGCCCCGCGCCGGGTGCACGGCGCCTCTCGCGCGGAGGCCGAGGAGCGGGCCAGGGAGCTGCTGGAGCGCCTCGGACTGGGCGGCAAGGCGGCTGCCTACCCGGACAGGTTGAGCGGCGGCCAGCAGCAGCGTGTGGCGATCGTACGGGCCCTCGCCGTACGGCCCCGGCTGCTGCTGCTCGACGAGATCACCGCCGCGCTGGACCCCGAACTCGTCGGCGAGGTACTGGAAGTGGTCCGTGGCCTGAAGAACGAGGGCATGACCATGGTGCTGGCGACGCACGAGATGGGCTTCGCCCGGGACGTCGCCGATCAGGTCTGTTTTCTGGACGGAGGGGTCGTGCTGGAGCGCGGTACCGCCGAGCAGGTCTTCGGCGACCCGCAGCAGGAGCGCACACGGCGCTTCCTGCGGCGGATCGTGGAGTCCGGCCGTCTGTAGCCCGCGAGGGCTACGCGTCGGCCTGCGCCGCCCCCACCAGGGCGGCGACCCGCTCCACGCCGAACACGTAGCCCTGCACGCCGCAGCCCGCGATCACGCCGTCGGCGCGCAGCGAGACGTACGAGTGGTGCCGGAACGTCTCGCGCTGGTGGATGTTGGAGATGTGCACCTCCAGCACGGGCATGCCGTCGCAGGTGTTGAGTGCGTCCAGAATCGCGACCGAGGTGTGGGAGTAGGCGCCGGGGTTGATGACGATCCCGCAGTGGGTGAGCCGCGCCTCGTGGATCCAGTCGACCAGCTCGCCCTCGTGGTTGGACTGCCGGAAGTCCACCGTGCCGCCGTGCGCCGCCGCCGCCTTGGCGCACATCGCCTCGACGTCGGCGAGCGTGTCCTTGCCGTAGATCTCGGGCTGGCGCTGGCCGAGGAGGTTCAGGTTGGGCCCGTTGAGGATCATGATCGGGGCGTTGGCCAGGGTGCGGGGCACGGTTCCTCCGGTCCGTTCGGGGCGGTTTCTGCGACCGCTTGCTCGCACCCGGTCTATCACGGCGTGCCGCGCGGGCGAGGGGTCGCGTGCTCCGGCCGCCTCGGCGCGCGCCACGACTCGTTGATCACCTCCGCACGCCCCCGTAACCCTTGATCACGGTGGGTAGTTGACGCGGCATGCACGATGTACGGGCTGTAAGGGCCCCTTCCATGCCGCGGCTCGCGGCCGCCTCGCTCGCCGGGACCGCGATCGAGTTCTACGACTTCTTCGTCTACGGGACAGCGGCGGCCCTGGTCCTGGGACCCCTGTTCTTCCCGACGTTCTCGCCGGTGGCGGGGACGCTGGCGGCGTTCGTGACGTTCGGGGTGGGGTTCGTGGCCCGGCCGCTGGGCTCGGTGCTGTTCGGGCACCTCGGTGACCGGCGCGGACGGCGGCCGGTGCTGGTCGCCTCCCTGCTGCTGACCGGCGCTTCGACAGTCGCGGTCGGGTGCGTGCCGACGTACGGATCCATCGGTGTGGCCGCCCCGGTGCTGCTGCTCGTCCTGCGCTTCCTTCAGGGGCTGGGGCTCGGCGGTGAATGGGGCGGGGCGGTGCTGCTGACCGCCGAGCACGCGCCCGCGGAGCGGCGCGCCCTGTGGTCGAGCTTCCCTCAGGTGGGGCCCGCGTTCGGCTTCGTGCTCGCCAACGGGGTGATGCTCGCACTGTCGGCGGCGCTGTCCGACGCGCAGTTCGCGCAGTGGGGGTGGCGGGTTCCGTTCTGGGCGGCCGGCGTGCTGGCTCTGGCCGGGCTGTGGCTGCGGTCGTCGCTCACCGAGACTCCCGGGTTCCTGGAGATCGACGACCACGCGCGCGTGCCGATCTTCGAGGTCGTACGGCACCACGGACGGCTGGTGCTGCTGACGGCTGGGGCGCTGGCCGTCGGGTACGCGGTGTTCTACGCGGTGACGACGTGGTCGCTGGCGTATGCGACCGAACGGCTCGGGGTGAGCCGTACCGTCATGCTGACGTGCGTCATGGCCGCCGTGGTGGTGAAGGGAGCGCTCACGCCCCCCATGGCGCTGCTGGGCGACCGCTACGGGCGCCGGCCGATGTGCCTGGCGGGCTGCACGGCATGCGCCCTGTGGATGCTGCCGATGGTCGCGCTGCTGGCGACGGGCGAGCCGCTGCTGATGTTCCTCGGCATCCTGGGCGCGCTGGTCGCCTTCGTCATCATGTTCTCGGTGATCGCCGCGTATCTGCCGGAGCTGTACGAGGCGCGGGTGCGCTGCACGGGGGCCGCGGTCGGCTACAACCTCGGCGGGGTTCTGGGCGGCGCGCTCACCCCGATCGTGGCGACGGCGCTGGCGGAGCACGGCGGGCGCGTCCCGTGGGGCGTGGGCGTGTATCTGACCGGGATCGCCCTGCTGAGCCTGGGCTGCTTCGCGCTGCTGCCGGAGACGCGGCCGGTACCCGTGCCCGCGGTCGAGCCGGCCACGAGCTGACCGGGCCGACCACGCTACGGATTGATCGCCAGCTCCAGGTAGGCCGCGAACAGCACCAGGTGCACGCCGCCCTGCAGGGGTGTGGCCCGGCCCGGCACCACCGTCAGGGAGCTGACCACCACGGTCAGTGCGAGCAGCAGCATGTGCGTCGGGCCGAGACCGAGGACAAGCGGTCCGGACAGCCAGACGGAGGCGAGGGCGACGGCGGGGATGGTCAGGCCGATGCTGGCCATGGCCGAGCCGAGCGCGAGGTTGAGGCTGGTCTGCACCCGGTCGCGGCGGGCGGAGCGCAGCGCGGCGATCGTCTCGGGCAGCAGGACGAGCAGGGCGATGATCACACCGACGACCGCTTGGTTCAGGCCGGCCGCCGCCACACCGGACTCGATGGTGGGCGACACGCCCTTGGCCAGGCCCACCACGCCGATCAGGGCGAGGCCGAGCACGCCGAGGCTGGTCCAGGCGGCGCGCGCGGAGGGGGGCGCGGCATGGTCGTCGCTGGTGATGACCTCGCCCTGCCGAGTGATCGGCAGGAAGTAGTCGCGGTGCCGCACGGTCTGGGTGGCCACGAACAGGCCGTAGAGGATCAGTGAGGACAGCGCGGCGAACGTCAACTGCACGGTGGAGAACTCGGGGCCCGGCTTGCTGGTGGTGAACGTCGGCAGCACCAGGCTGAGCGTGGCCAGGGTCGCCACGGTCGCCAGGGCGGCGCCGGTGCCCTCGGGGTTGAAGACCGCGGTCCCGTGGCGCAGGGAGGCGACGAGGAGACAGAGCCCGACGATTCCGTTGCAGGTGATCATCACGGCGGCGAAGACGGTGTCGCGGGCCAGGGTGGCACTCTTGTCGCCGCCGTCGACCATGAGGGTGACGATCAGGGCCACCTCGATGACGGTGACGGCGATGGCCAGCACCAGGGAGCCGAAGGGTTCACCGACGCGGTGGGCGACCACCTCGGCGTGGTGCACCGCTGCGAGGACGGACCCCGAGAGGACCAGGGTCACCAGCGCGACGACCGCGCCGGGAAGACTACGGCCCCAGGTGAAGATCAGCAGGACGACCGCGAGCACCGGCACGAGGAGCGTCCACTGGGTGGTGAGCGACCTGAGCCGAGTGATCATGCAGCGATCGTGGCAGACACGTACAGGGTTCGCATTCCGTTCTTTTCGGATCCCTTCTCATCCTTTCCGGTGCGGGGCACCAGCGCCGGTACGGCTGGGGCCCCGCAGGTCGGGTGATGGTTCTCGCGTCCCCTGCCGTCAGGCGTCGACGCTGTCCTTCGGGGCGCCCTCACTCCCGCCGCGCACCGCCTCGGCGGCCGCCTGCTTCCTGGAGGCCATCAGGCTGGTGATGGTGGTGACGACCAGGACCGCGCAGATCACGCCGAGCGAGACCGGGATGCTGATCTCGGGGACGTGGACCCCGGACTCGTGCAGCGCGTGCAGGACCAGCTTCACGCCGATGAAGCCGAGGATGATCGACAGGCCGTACGACAGGTGGACCAGCTTCCTGAGCAGGCCGCCGATGAGGAAGTACAGCTGACGCAGCCCCATGAGGGCGAAGGCGTTGGCGGTGAAGACGATGTACGGGTCCTGGGTCAGGCCGAAGATCGCGGGGATCGAGTCCAGCGCGAACAGCACGTCGGTGGTGCCGATGGCGAGCATCACGACCAGCATCGGGGTCATGACCCGCTTGCCGTTCTGCTGGATCCAGAGCTTCGTGCCGTGGTACCGGTCGGCCACGCCGAACCGGCGCTCCGCGGCCTTCAGCAGCTTGTTCTCCTCGTACTCCTCATCCTCTTCGTCGGCGCGGGCCTCCTGGATGAGCTTCCAGGCGGTCCAGATCAGGAAGGCGCCGAAGAGGTAGAAGACCCAGGAGAAGCTGGCGAGGATCGCGGCTCCGGCCGCGATGAAGATGGCCCGCAGGACCAGGGCTATGAGGACACCGACGAGCAGGACTCGCTGCTGATACTGCGAGGGCACTGCGAACTTCGCCATGATCAGGACGAAGACGAAGAGGTTGTCGACGCTCAGCGACTTCTCGGTGATGAAGCCGGCGAAGAACTCACCGGCCGGCTGGCCACCACCGAAGAGCAGCAGACCGAGGCCGAAGAGTCCGGCCAGGGCGATCCAGACGACGGTCCAGATGCCGGCTTCCTTGATCGACACGTCGTGGGGCTTGCGGCCGATGAAGAAATCGACCGCGATCAGGGCGGCGAGACCCAGAATGGTCAGGACCCACAGGGTCACAGAGACTTCCACTGCACCTCCGGCATTACGTAACGGCAAACACTTTCAGCGTTGTCGCTGCCGGAGGTCTCTTCCACCCGCGATGGGCCGACGCCCCGGGATCCACATCGATCCGTATTGACGGGTGCGCCGCAGTCAGGGAGTACTCCCCTCCGTTGGGAAGACAGTACCCCAATCACCAAGGAAAGGTAAAGTAATTAGTAAAAGAAACACCAAATGAGCAGCTCAGAGGCCTTTTACTGATGCTTGGTGCGGGCTGTGGTGACCTCGGTGAGCACCTGCTGCAGGATCCCGCTGCCGGGCGGAACGAGCGAGGGCTCATACGTCCAGGCGTGGCCGACCCAGGGATCGGCGAGGTGGTCGTCGGGTACGGGGGTGAGTCGCATGAGCGAACGCCACAGCGGGTCGAGCAACGGGCCGTAGGCCTCGGCGTCCGCACGATCCGCGACCATCAGCAGGTGCACGCCGACGGCCGGGCCCTCGTCGGCGAGATAGCGCAGCCGGGTCACCGCCCGGTCGTCGAAACCGTGCGGGAAGTCGTTGACGATCAGCAGCTGCTGGGCGGTGTCGACGTCGGGTGGCAGCGATTCGGCCGCGCCGCCGCGAACCGCCATCTGCGTCAGGTCGACACGGCGGGTGAGCCGCTCCAGCATGTCCGCCACACCCGCCGCGCCGCTCGCGGGCGGCGCCACCGCCCCCGCCCGCGTCAGCGGCAGGAGTGCCTGGGCCCCGGCACCGGCCGGGTCGACGACCTGCACGGCGAACTCCCCCGCCGGGTGGACGGCCAGCAGCCGGACCGCGAGCGCCACCACGGCGTCCAGGGCGAGCCGGCGTGCCTCGTCGGAGTCCAGGAAAGTGTCGTCGGGTCCTGCCACGGGGCCGCTGTCGATCCATAGCCCCCGCTCCAGCGGCAGCCTGACCAGCAGGGGAATGCGCAGCGGGACGCTTTCGGGCAGGTGGAGATCACCGAGCCGCACGGCCAGCGGCGGCTCGTCCGGCACGCGGTAGCCGTGCCAGACGGGGTTGTCCCAGCGGGCGTACGCCGGCGGGAGCGCGGGCTCGACGACCTCGGACTCGGCGGTGAGCTGGGCGAGGTCCCGGTCGAAGGCGACCCGTGCCTGGTCGACCAGCTGGGAGTACCGGGCATGGGCCGTCTCGCGCGCGGCATCACCCGCCGTACCGAGCCGGCTGCGCGGGTCGGCGAGGACCTGGTCGAGTTCCTTCTCCAGACGGGAGCCGGCGAAGTCGACCGCGCTGCGGTACGCGGCCGTGGTGCGGGCCAGATCCTCGAACATGCCCCAGACCTGGTTGTACAGCCGCTCCTCCATCGACCAGCCCACCGCGTCACCCGCCACGGGCTGGGGAGGCCGGCCGTCCGGTGCCGGGGACGTCGAGGGCGGCGGCGGGGCCGCGTGGGCGCGGCGGTCGGGGTGGGTGTAGTCAATCGGGCCGCTTGGGGTCCGCGCGCCCTGCGGGTCCTGGGTGTCGTACGACTGGGTCGGCTGTGGTGCCAAGGAGCCGGCGGTGTCCTGAGGCTGTGGCACCGGTATCGCGCGGGCAAGGCTTCGGGACACCGCCTCCTGGACCTCCGCCGCGAGTGCTTCGGCCCGGGGCAGGCCCTGGTCGGTGAAGAGGGCGGCGAGGCCGCCGGCGTAGCCCTGGCCGACCGCACGGACCTTCCAGGCACCCTGCCGGCGGTACAACTCCAGGGCGACGACGGCCGACTCGGCGTCCAGGTCGGTGAGGGTGAAGCGAACGATCTCGGCGCCGTCGAGGCCGGTGACCGCCGTCCGCGGGGCGGCGACCGCACCGAACCGGAGCGCGCCTCCCGGCTGGGTGGGCAGGGCCAGCAGCACGGTGAGGCGGTGGACTGCCTCGGGCAGGGCGGCCAGGTCGACGGCGAGACGGTGGTCCGCGGCGGCCTGCCCGGACACCTCGATTCCGGGCAGCGTGGGGGCGCCGGGGTGAGCCACCCACTCGGCGCCGTGCACCGTGCCGTGCTCGTCGCCGAGCGTGGCTCCCGCCAGGACCGGCACCCCGGCAGAGATCCGAATCTCCAGCCGGTCCTGCGACAGCGGGTGGTTCTGCCCCCGCACCAGCTCGGCCGTCATCGCCGACGCCCCCCTGTGTCGTGTTGTCGTGCGCGCCGCGTCGGGCGGTCCTACAGGTACGACTGGATCGTCGGCATCAGGTCCTGGAAAGTGCGGCCCCTGGCCGGCTCGCCCAGGGCGGTCATCGTCCAGCCCGAGCCCGCGCGGTGCACCTTGGCCATGATCTGGGCGGTGTACTCGCCGCCGCCCGCCAGCGTGTAGCGGGCCAGCTCCTGGCCGTTGGTCTCGTCCACGAGGCGGCAGAACGCGTTCTCCACCTCCTGGAAGGTCTGGCCCGTGAAGGAGTTCACGGTGAAGACGATCTGGTCGATGTGGACCGGGACGCGCTGCAGGTCCACGAGGATGGCCTCGTCGTCACCGCCCTGACCGGCGCCGCCGACGAGGTTGTCGCCGGTGTGGCGCACGGAGCCGTCGTCGCTCACCAGGTGGCGGAAGAAGACGACGTCGACCGGCTGCTTCTCGGCGAAGAGAACCGCCGAGGCGTCCAGGTCGATCTCGCGGGTGCGCGAGCCGAACAGGCCGCGCCGCTTCGCCGCCTGCCAGCCGAGACCCATGCGGACCGCGGTCAGGGTGGCCCCGTCCTTCTTCTCCAGGCTGATGGCCTGACCCTTGGTCAAGTTGACGGTCACGGCTGATTCCCCTCTCGGTGGTCCCCTGTTGCCGCACAGTGGGCGGTTGTCCAGAACCCTACGCAGGGGCACTGACAGTGCCGAACCCCGGCTCGTGCTTTGTGTCGGTGTTGCAACACGAGGCGCGTATCCCGAGGTCCGGCAGGGTCCACGAGGGGTCAGGCGAGACCCGCCTCCCGCATCTGGCGCAGTTCCTTCTTCATCTCGGAGACCTCGTCGCGCAGCCGGGCGGCGATCTCGAACTGCAGCTCGGCGGCGGCGGCGCGCATGCGCTCCGTCATCTCCTCGATCTGCTCGGCGAGTTCGGCCGCGGGGCGGTCCGTGGGCGTCGCGGCGCCGGCCTTGCCCTTGGCGGCCTTGCCGGTCTTCGCTCCCTTGGCCGCCTTGTCGCCGAGCGACGGGACGGGGGCCTTGGCTCCCTTGCCGTCCTTCTGCTTGCGGTAGCCGGAGCCGAGCAGCTGCTCGGTGTCGACCTCCTCACGGGCGATCTGCGCGACGATGTCGTTGATCTTCTTGCGCAGCGGCTGCGGGTCGATGCCGTTGGCCTTGTTGTAGGCGACCTGCTTCTCCCGGCGGCGGTTGGTCTCCTCGATGGCCTTCTCCATCGCCGGGGTGATCTTGTCGGCGTACATGTGGACCTGGCCGGAGACGTTGCGCGCCGCGCGGCCGATGGTCTGGATCAGCGAGGTGCCGGAGCGCAGGAAGCCCTCCTTGTCGGCGTCGAGGATGGCCACCAGGGACACCTCGGGCAGGTCGAGGCCCTCGCGGAGCAGGTTGATGCCGACCAGGACGTCGAACTCGCCGGAGCGCAGCTCGCGCAGCAGCTCGACGCGGCGCAGGGTGTCGACGTCGCTGTGCAGATAGCGCACCTGGATGCCGAGTTCCAGGAAGTAGTCCGTGAGGTCCTCGGCCATCTTCTTGGTGAGCGTGGTGACCAGGACACGCTCGTCCTTCTCGGTGCGCTTGCGGATCTCGTGCACCAGGTCGTCGATCTGGCCCTCGGTGGGCTTGACGACGACCTCCGGGTCGACGAGGCCGGTGGGGCGGATGATCTGCTCGACGACGCCGTCCCCACGGGACAGCTCGTAGGTGCCGGGGGTCGCCGACAGGTAGACCGTCTGGTCGATGCGCTCCTGGAACTCCTCCCACTTCAGGGGGCGGTTGTCCAGGGCGGAGGGCAGCCGGAAGCCGTGCTCGACCAGGGTGCGCTTGCGGGAGGCGTCGCCCTCGTACATGGCGCCGATCTGCGGGACCGTGACGTGCGACTCGTCGATGACGAGCAGGAAGTCGTCCGGGAAGTAGTCCAGCAGGGTGTTGGGCGGGGAGCCGGGCGAGCGGCCGTCGAAGTGCATCGAGTAGTTCTCCACGCCGGAGCAGCTGCCGATCTGGCGGAGCATCTCGATGTCGTACGTGGTGCGCATCCGCAGGCGCTGGGCCTCCAGGAGCTTGCCCTGTTTCTCCAGCTCGGCCAGGCGCTCCCCCAGCTCCTTCTCGATGTCGTTGACGGCCCGCTCCATGCGCTCGGGGCCCGCGACGTAGTGGGAGGCCGGGAAGACGTACAGCTGCTGGTCGTCGCTGATGATCTCGCCGGTGAGCGGGTGGAGCGTGGACAGCGCCTCGATCTCGTCGCCGAACATCTCGATGCGGACGGCCAGCTCCTCGTAGACCGGGAAGATCTCGATGGTGTCGCCGCGGACCCGGAAGGTGCCGCGGGTGAAGGCCACGTCGTTGCGCGTGTACTGGATGTCGACGAAGCGGCGCAGCAGCTCGTCACGGTCGATCTCGTCGCCGACCCGGAGGGGGACCATCCGGTCCACGTACTCCTGCGGGGTACCGAGGCCGTAGATGCAGGACACCGAGGCGACCACGATGACGTCACGGCGGGTGAGCAGCGAGTTCGTCGCCGAGTGGCGCAGGCGCTCAACCTCCTCGTTGATCGAGGAGTCCTTCTCGATGTAGGTGTCCGACTGCGGGACGTAGGCCTCGGGCTGGTAGTAGTCGTAGTACGAGACGAAGTACTCGACCGCGTTGTTCGGGAGGAGCTCGCGGAACTCGTTGGCCAGCTGGGCGGCCAGCGTCTTGTTCGGCGCCATCACGAGGGTGGGGCGCTGGAGCTTCTCGATCATCCACGCGGTGGTGGCGGACTTGCCGGTGCCGGTCGCGCCGAGCAGGACGACGTCCTTCTCACCGGCCTCGATGCGCTTGGCCAGATCGGCGATGGCCGCCGGCTGGTCGCCGCTGGGCTGGTAGGGGCTGACGACCTCGAAGGGCGCCACCGTGCGTTCGATGTGGGAAACGGGCCGCATGGGATCCACCGTACGACCCCGCACTGACAACGGGTCCCGATCAGCGGTTCTGCGGGGTGCGGGAGCCGTGGTGCCGGGGGTCGCGGACCGGCCGGCGGCCGGAGTGGAGCGGCGGGTGGTGGTGCTGGTGCGAGGCCACGGCGGTGGCCGGGACACCCGGCTTGTCCTCGACGTCCCTCCGGGTGGGCCTGCCCATGATCATCAGCGGATCGAACATCACGACGACCCCGGCGAGGAGCAGGAAGGCGAGGGGGCCGATCAGCATCGGCGCGAGCACCGTGGCCGGCGAGCCACCGGTGGCGGAGCCGGAGGTGCCGTGGAGGTGGAGGTGGACGTCGAGGGCGGCCATGCCGGTGTAGTGCATGCCGCTGACGGCGAGGCCCATCACCATGCTCGCCCCGACGCTCCACAGGAAGCCCCGGACCTGTCCGGCGGCCCACAGGGCGGCCGTGGCGGCCACGACCGCTATGACGACGGAGGCGGCGACGGTGAGCGTGTTGTACGAGAGCCGCCCGTCGAAGTGCATGCCCGCCATGCCGAGGTAGTGCATCGAGGCGACGCCCAGACCGGTGATCGTGCCGCCGGTGAACAGGGCGGTGCCGGTGGCGCCCCGGTAGCCGACGATGAAGATCCCGACGCCCACCATGACGATGGCGAGGCCGAGGCTCGCGTAGGTGATCGGCTTGTCGTAGTGGATCGGCGTCTGCTTGATGGTGAAGCCCATCATGGCGACGAAGTGCATGGTCCAGATGCCGGAGCCGATCGCGGCCGAGCCGAGGGCCAGCCAGGCGGGCCGCCAGGAGTGCGTGACCAGCAGGGATCGGGTGGTGCAGCGCAGGCCGAGGGCGCCGCCGAGGCAGGCCATCAGAAAGGCCACCAACGGGGTGACGACCCCGTAGCTGAATCCGTCGACCGTGCCCTGCATGCGCGGCTGCCCTTCCGCCCTCTTGCGTCCCGGAATATCTGAAATGCGCCCCCGTCCCAGGACCGCGACGGCGGTCAGGGTTGACGCAGAGAGTATGACTCCCACCGGAATGGTCGAACGATTTTCCGGCAAAGAAACACGGCCTTGCCCCACTTGTGCGGCACCCGTGTGCGGACTTGGGCGACACCATTCATCGTGTGGGTGTCCTGCGCCCACGTGTCGTTGACTCTCTGCTGTCAAGCTGATGCTGTCGGTAATCGCTCGACGCGAGGAGTCCGCATGTACGCGCGCGCAGCCGCCTCTACGGCCACCGCGATCCTGGGGGCGGCAGCCCTGCTCAGCCCCACCTCCGACGCCCTGGCACGCGAGGCCGGCGAGCCCACGGTGATCGCCCACCGCGGTGCCTCCGCCTACGCTCCCGAGAACACCCTGGCCTCCATCGACAAGGCCGCGCAGCTTGGCTTCACCTGGGTCGAGAACGACGTCCAGCGCACCAAAGACGGCGAACTGGTCGTCATCCACGACGACAGCCTGCGGCGCACCACGAACGTCGAGGACGTCTTCCCGGGCCGGGCGCCCTGGAAGGTGAAGGACTTCACCGCCGCCGAGATCGCCCGGCTGGACGCGGGCAGCTGGTTCTCCCCCGCCTACGTGGGCACGCGCGTGCCCACCCTGGAGCAGTACATGCGCCGGGTCGACCACAACCACGAGAAGCTGCTCCTGGAGATCAAGAACCCCGAGCTGTACCCCGGCATCGAGCAGCAGACCCTGAAGCTGCTCGGCAACGAGGGCTGGCTGGACCGCCGCCACCTCGGGCGGCTGATCGTGCAGAGTTTCGACGCGGACAGCGTGCGTGCCGTGCACAAGCTGAAGCCCGCTCTCACCACCGCCTGCCTCGGCACGCCGTCCGTGGCGCAGCTGCGTCAGTACGCGCGCTTCAGCGATCTGATCAATCCCTCGTACGGGTCGATCTCCGCCGACTACGTCTCCGCCGTGCATGCCCTGACCGGACCGCACGGCAGGCGGCTCCGGGTGTTCGCCTGGACGGTGAACGACGCGGCCACCGCCTGGAAGACCACGGGCTACGGCGTCGACGGGCTCATCACCAACAAACCCGACGTGGTCCGGGCGGCGCTGGGCACCGACTGAGCCGGGGCCGCCTTGTGGCGGGCATTGTCAGTGGCGGGTCGTACGGTGGGCGCATGGAGAGCCATGGGCAGGACGAGCAGCGGGTCGTGTGGGCCGTCGTGGGCACCGGCGTCGGCCCGCTGATGCTGGCGGCGACCCGCGAGGGACTGGTCAACGTCGTCTTCCACGCCACGGACGCGGTGCGTGAGAGGGCTCTGGAGCAGTTGGCGGCCCGACTGGGCGCCGAACCGGTCGAGGACCCGGACTCGCCGCTGCTGGCCGAGGCGATACGGCAGGTCGAGGCGTACTTCGCGGGCGAACGGCACGACTTCGACCTGCCCCTGGACTGGTCGCTGATCTCGGGCTTCAACCGGCAGGTGCTGCGCGAGCTGGCCTCCGGAGTCCCGTACGGCACGGTGGTGGGATACGGCGATCTGGCCGGGCGGGTCGGGCAGCCGGGCGGGGCACAGGCCGTAGGGGCGGCGATGGGTGCCAATCCGCTGCCGGTCGTCGTGCCGTGTCACCGGGTGGTGGAGAGCGACGGCGGCATCGGCGGTTTCGGTGGCGGTCTGGAGGCCAAGCGGAAGCTGCTCGCCCTGGAGGGTGTGCTGCCCGAGCCGCTGTTCTGACGGCGGCGGGTCCGCGCGCCCCGCATGCGACTACGCGTAGTGCCGGGCCTCGAAGATGTTGCCGTCCGGGTCCTGGAAGTAGAAGTTCCGCGTGGCGTTTCCGCGGGCACCGGAGGAGTCGTAGCCGATGTCGGACACCGGGACGCCATGGTCGGCCAGGCGGGCGCGCAGGGCGTCGAAGCCGGCGGACGGCAGGGCCAGACAGACGTGGTTGACGGGGTGGCCCGCGCTGTCGGCGGAGCCGGGGAGCATGTGCATGTGCTCCACGAGGCTGTGCGGCGCGAGGTCCAGGATCGTCTCCTCGTTGACGCGTACGGAGGGGAACGACACCTTTCCCTCGGTGTACTCGGCGACGTTCAGGGGCTCCAGTCCGACGGCGTTCTCGTAGAAACCTGCGGCTGCGACCGGGTCGGCCACCCACAGGACGACGTGGTCGAGACGCGTGGTGTGGTCAGTCATGCCGTCCAGGCTGGTGGCGTCCCCCACAGACGGCAAGCGTTTAGCGGGGTGTGGCGCCCGCCAGAGATGAGGAAGGACCGACGGACAGGAGGCGGGCACGTGGTGCTGGTGGTGTCGGAAGAAGTCCGGGAAGCGATCGACGCGCGGCGGCCGATGGTGGCCCTGGAGTCCACGATCATCGCGCACGGGCTGCCGCGTCCGCGCAATCTCCAGGTGGCGCTGGAGCTGGAGCACGTGGTGCGGCAGGAGGGCGCCGTCCCCGCGACCATCGCCGTCCTGGACGGGCGCCCGCACGTCGGCCTGGACAAGGAGCAGCTGGAGCGGGTCGCCAACGAGGACGGCATCCGCAAGCTGGGCCACCGTGACCTGCCGCTGGCCGTGGCGGCGGGGGCGAGCGGGGCGACGACCGTGTCGGCGACGGCGCAGCTGGCGGCACTGGCGGGTGTCCGGGTGTTCGCCACCGGCGGGCTGGGCGGTGTGCATCGGGAGTGGACGGTGACCCAGGACGAGTCGGCCGACCTGGGCCTGCTCGCGCGGACCCGGATCACGGTGGTGTGCGCGGGCGTGAAGTCGATCCTGGACGTGCCTGCGACCCTGCAGCGGCTGGAGACGCTGGGCGTGGCCGTCGCCGGGTACCGCACCGACCGGTTCCCCGGGTTCTATCTGTCCGACTCCGGGCACCCGGTCGACTGGACGCTGCAGAGCCCGGAAGAGGTCGCCGAGGCCATGCGGGCGCAGGACGGGCTCGACGCGCCGGGGTCGGCGCTCATCGTCGCCAACCCCGTCCCGGAGGCGCAGCAGCTCGATCCGGGGCTGCACGCTCGCGTGCTCGCCGACGCGCTGCGCGCCTGTGAGGAGGAGGGGGTCACCGGGCAGGCGGTCACGCCGTTCCTGCTCGACTTCCTGGTCCGGCACACGGACGGGGCCTCGCTGGACGCCAACCTGGCCGCGGTGCGTGGCAATGTGCGGCTGGCGGCACGGATCGCGGCGGCGTGGACCAGGCAGTGACCGCAGCCCGGGACGGGGCGCTGCTGGTCGTCGGAGACATCGTCACCGACGTCGTCGCCCGGCACCGGGGGCCGCTCGCGACCGGCACCGACACGGCCGCCGCGGTCCGGACCCTGCCGGGTGGCGCGGGCGCCAATGTGGCCTGCTGGGCGGCCCATTCGGGCTGTGCGGACGTACGGCTGCTGGGGCGGGTGGGCGCGGACGCGGCACAGTGGCACGAGCGGGAGCTGGTGGCGGCCGGGGTGCGGCCCCGGCTGGTGGTCGACCGGGAGGCGACGACCGGGACGGTGATCTGCCTCGTCGACACGGGCGCCTCGGCCGAGCGCACGTTTCTTACCGACAGCGGGGCGTCCCTGCGGCTCGAACCTGCCGACTGGTCCGACGCGTTGCTCGACGGGGTCGCCAGGCTGCACCTGTCGGGCTATCTGCTGTTCTCCGAGCCGAGCCGGGCGCTCGCCGAGGTGGCCCTCGCGGCGGCACGCGAGCGTGGGGTGCCGGTCAGTCTGGATCCGGCGTCGGCGGGCTTCCTGCTGGAGTTCGGTGTGGACCGTTTCCTGGCGTTCGCGGAGGGGCTGGACGTGCTGCTGCCCAGCCGGGACGAGGCGTGTCTGCTGACCGGGCTGCCCGAACCGGTGGACGCGGCGGCCAAGTTGAGCCGACTCGTCCCGCTGGTGGTGGCCAAGTCGGGTGTGGCCGGGGCGCTGGTGGCCCGTTCCGGCGCCGTGGTCGCCCGGGTTCCGGCCGTGTCGGCGACCCCGCTGGACACCACGGGCGCCGGCGACGCCTTCACCGGCGCGTTCCTGGCCGCCCTGCTCACGGGCGCGGATCCGGAGGAGGCGGCGGCACAGGGGTGCAGAGCGGGAGCACGAGCGGTGGAACGCGTGGGCGGCAGACCACCGCACCGCAGACCAACACACCGGGGCACCGGCGGCCAGGGGGTGCCTCCTGGCCGACCTGATCCAGAAGTCACCCTCTAGCCTCTGTGCTCAGCCCTTGCGTCCCCACGCCGAGATCATCGGCGCGGTGGCCAGGTCCATGCCACCCGCCTCCACATTGGCCAGGTGGCGGTCGATCTCCTCGTCGGTGGCGAGGCCCGCGGCGACGAGTTGGCCGCGGATCTGGCGGACCGTGGCGGACTCCAGGGCGGCGCAGGCGGGCGAGGTCATGGGGAAGTACGCGTCGGCGGCCACGTCGCGCAGTCCGTCCTCGCGGAGCAGGCGCGGGAGTTTGCGGCCGTACGACAGGTCGGCGCCGCGGTCGGCGAGCAGCTTGCGGAAGCCCTGCCGCAGGCGGTTGGCGAGCCGCTGCTCGGGACCGTACTCGTCGGGGCAGGTCAGGGGCTGAAGGGCCGGGTCGGCGTCCTCGATCAGCAACACTCCGCCGGGCCGCAGTGCGCTGATCATGGAGTGCAACGCCCTTTCCCGGTCCGGGACATGGACGAGGACCAGCCGGGCGTGCACCAGGTCGAAACCGTCCCCCGGCGGCTCCTCGGTGCCCACGTCGTGGATGCGAACCTCGACCGGGGGGCGGGCCACGGCGGCGAGCCGCGAGGTGTCGATGTCGGTCGCGACGACCTGGCCGGTGGGGCCGACCCGCTGGGCGAGCCAGGACACCACGGAGGTGCCGCCGGCCCCCACTTCCCAGCAGCGCCCGCCGGGACCGAGCCCGAGTCCTTCGAGATGCCGGAACGTCACCGGATCGAAGAGGGAGGCGAAGGCGTCGAAGCGCTGTCCTGCCTCGCTCTGCCGGTTGTCCAGGAGGTATCCGTCGGATGGCGTCATGCCGCGATCCTGTCAGTCGCCCGGCTCACCCCGCCCGCCCGGCTCGCCCGCACCGGCCGACGCTTCGTCCACAGGCGGGAACAAAGCGGAACGGGCCGTTCCCACAGGCTTACCCGCGCTTTGCTCCAGGCTGGCACACTTGCCGGGCAAGGCGCGAAGGCGTTGTGCGAGGAGATCCACGCGAGGAGATCCAGATGTCCATGGCAGGGAATCTGCGGAAGGTCACGGGGCTGGGCAGGGTCGGCAGCCTGCGCAAGGTGGCGCGGCTGGCCCGGCGGCGGCCACGCGTGGACCTGAGTCATCCCGCCCGGTCACCGCTGGGTTCCTCCGTGGTGAACTGCGTCACGTACCAGGACGGCGCTCGGGTGCCGGGGTGCACCGACCTGGTGCATGCCGTGGAGATGGTGCGCAAGAGCGGCGAGGGGTTCGTCTGGCTGGGGCTGCACGAGCCGACGGACAGCGAGTTCGCGGGCATCGCCGAACTGTTCGACCTGCACCCGCTGGCGGTGGAGGACGCGGTGGAGGCCCATCAGCGCCCGAAGCTGGAGCGGTACGGGGAGACGCTCTTCGCGGTGTTCAAGACCGTCTGCTACGTGGAGCACGAACAGCTGACGGCGACGAGCGAGGTGGTCGACACCGGCGAGATCATGGTGTTCGTCGGCGAAGACTTCGTCATCACGGTACGGCACGGGCGGCACGGCTCACTCGGGCCGCTGCGCGAGGAGTTGGAGGCGGATCCACAGCAGCTCGCCAAGGGGCCGGCGGCGGTGCTGCACGCGATCGCCGACCATGTCGTGGACGACTACCTGACCGTCACGGACGCGGTGCAGGCCGACATCGACCAGGTCGAGACGGACGTGTTCTCGGAGAACGGCGCACGGGCCGATCCGGGGCGCATCTACCAGATGAAGCGTGAACTCCTCGAGCTGAAGCGGGCGGTGGTGCCGCTCGCCCGCCCGGTGGAGGATCTGGCGACCCGGCCGATCCGGGTGGTCGACCCAGAGATACAGGCCTACTTCAGGGACGTGCTCGACCATCTGATGCGAGCCAAGGAGCAGATAGCCGCGTTCGACGAGCTGCTCAACTCCATCCTGCAGGCGCATCTCGCGCAGGTGACGGTCGCGCAGAACGAGGACATGCGCAAGATCACGGCCTGGGCCGCGGTGATCGCCGTACCGACGATGGTGTGCGGGGTCTACGGCATGAACTTCGACCACATGCCGGAGCTGCACTGGCGGTTCGGCTATCCGCTCGTGATGGGTGTGATGGCGGCGGCCTGTCTCACGCTGTACCGGGGCTTCAGGCGCAACGGCTGGCTCTGACCTCTCACACCGAGAAGGCCACGACCTTCCGCGGCACGACCTTGATGATCACTCGGACCTCGTCGTCCTTCTCGGCCGGCGGGTCGATCCCGAGGTACTTGTGCGACAGCTCCTGCGGGAGCCGTTTGCCCTCGTCCGGCAGGATCTCGGCGACGCCTCGGATCTCGGCGGAGTGGTAGGGGTTGGCCAGGTCGAAGACCGTCAGGCTGATGCGCGGGTCACGGGAGAGGTTGCGCACCTTCTGCCGACCGCCGGTGGACGAGAAGAGCACGGTGTCGCCCTCGCGCTTGATCCAGACCACCGAGTTCTGCGGAGCGCCGTCGGGGCCGAGGGTGGCGACGCTGGCGAAGTTCTTGCCGTCGAGCAGGGCGCGGACGGAGTCGTCGAGGGCGACGGGAGCGCCGGAGGAGGTCGTCATGCCGCCACTCTAGTTACATGCACGTGCACAGAAAAGGGGGTTTTGCCGAACCTCTCGGATCAGCTCGGATCAGCTCGGATCAGCCGTTCCAGGCGGGGTGACGAGGATCGTCGGCGCGCACGAGGACGTCGGCCGTGCCGGCCGGGTCGGTCTCGCCCTCGTAGCGCTCGAAGGCGGGGAGCATCCAGTGGTCGGCCTCCGGGGTACGGCGGCGCAGGGCGCCCTGGGAAAGGAGGACGTGGACGGTCAGGTCGAAGGGGAACCAGTGCCGCAGGAGAAGGGGGCCATGGAGCAACAGGATCCCGCCGGGCGGGAGTTGGACGTAGGGGCTGCGGGTGGCGCGGTCGGTGACCGGGTCCCACAGGTCGGGCAGGACGCGGCCGCTGCCACCGGGGTCGAGCGGGCCGAAGACCTCGCGCCACAGGGCGCCGGTGTCGAACCAGCCGCCGTAGTACGACTCCGCGTCCCGTCGCCCGTGTTCCAGGCGGAGGGAGGCAGGGCGCAGAAAGCCCTCGGCGCCGACGACGAGCGAGGGACGGCCGCGCACGCGCAGCGCCTCGGCGACGAGTTCGGCGAGGTCCCCCGGACGGGCGGCCGGTGCCCCGTCGAAGCCGGCGCGCGGCCAGGCACCCCCGTCGGCCGGCTCCAGCTCGAGCAGCCGGTCGGCGAGCAGCTCGGCAAGCCGGTCCCAGGTGATCGCTTCGAGTCGCACAGCCCCCATGATGCCGGGCGGGGTCGGCGGGCGAGACCGGCAGGGTGGGCGAGGGCCACCGGGACGGCCGTCCGGCTCCACGCCCAGGGCCGTCGGCGCGCACCGGCGGTTTCCGGCGGACACGGGAAGGCTCGCCCGCGGTCACGAGAGGGCTCCCCCGCGGTCACGAGAACGCGGTGACGGGCCCGTCGACCGGGTGATGCTCACGCCCGCCAGACACCGGGGACGCGGCGGGGCTCCGAACCGGCCGGCACCGTCTGGGCGGAGAGCTCCTCCTTCTCCCCCCGGGGTGGGAGCGGTGCGGGGAGACGGGGAAAGAAGCGCGTATGGCACGTTCTTCAACTCCTCTGGTCCCCGCTGGACTTGTCGCCGTCCAGCCCCTGCGGAGCAAGCGCTGCGCCGGGTGCCGGCGGGGGCCGCTCTCGCTGCTCGTGCTGGAGGACGGGGCACCGCGCTGCCTCGACTGCGCCGACCTGGGGCACCTGGTGTTCCTGCCGCGCGGCGACACGGCGCTGACCCGCCGGGCGCGGGAGGAGAGCACGCTGTCGGTGGTGGTCGTGCGGTTCAACCGGCGCAAGAGCCGCTACGAACGGCAAGGCGTTCTCGTGGAGGAGGCGGCGCTGGCCCGGGCCGAGGCACGGTGTCTGGCGGACGCCGAGGCGCGGCGCCGGCGGCGGGCCCGGGACGCCCGGTGCAGGGCGGCGGAGGACGAGCGGTTCGCGGCGGCGTTCGCGGCAGAGATCCTGCGGCTGTTTCCGGGGTGCCCGGCCGAGCGGGCCCGGGCGATCGCGGCGCACGCGTC
Source organism: Streptomyces sp. Ag109_G2-15 (assembly GCF_900215565.1). Lineage (NCBI taxonomy): Bacteria > Bacillati > Actinomycetota > Actinomycetes > Kitasatosporales > Streptomycetaceae > Streptomyces > Streptomyces sp. Ag109_G2-15. Next base: position 5,382,286 of record NZ_OCNI01000001.1, on the reverse strand, counting down.
GATGCGGGGCAGCGGGCGGGTCGGGCGCAGTGCGGCCGGGCGGGCGCTGTCGGAGGGGGCGGTGATCTCGGCGGTCGTGGCGGCCGTACGGCACGTGGACACGCCGTACGACCAGCTTCTGATGAGCGGGGTGCCGAGGTTCGAGGCGCGGCGGCGGATCGCGGTGGCCGTGGAGAGCGTGCTGCGGGGGTGGGGAGAGGAGGCCGACGTCGGCTGAGGGCGCGGCAGCAGCGCAGGGGCTGGACGCTCGCGCATGGCCCCGCGTCCCTCAGCCATGGTGGCCTCGGCGTGCCGCGCATTCACTGGAAGGGAAGTGCTGAAGCCGGGCCTCGGCCCGGGACGAGACGAGCTGGGAGTGGGGTGTGACCGTGATCGATGGGCCGTTCTTCGTGCTGGCCGTGCTGGGTGTGCTGGGGACCGGGCTGGTGGCCGGGGTGTTCTGCGGGTTCTCGACCTTCGTGATGCGCGGGCTGGCCGCGCTGCCTCCCGCGCAGGGCGTCGCCGCGATGAAGGCGATCAACGTGGCCGCCGTGCGGCCCGCCTTCATGCTGGTGTTCATCGGCTCCGCGGTGCTGTGCGCGACGACCGCGGTGGTGACGTTCGTGGTATGGCCGGGCGAGGGGAAGGCGGCGCTGCTGCTGGGCAGCGGGCTGTACCTGTTCGGGTCCTTCGGGCTGACCATGGTCGCGAACGTGCCCCGCAACGACAGGCTGGCCGGAATGACCCCGGGCAGCCCCGAGGCCACGGCGTACTGGCCGCAGTACGTGCGCGAGTGGACGTTCTGGAACCACATACGCACGGCCGCCTCCGCCGCGGCCGCCGTCGGGTACGTGCTGGCCCTTGCCTGAGCCTCCGCTGTGAGGGATCGGGGAGCCGGCGGGCCGGGCGCTGAGGGAACAGCGTCAGAAAGCGCTGTCCGCCACTCTGCGTGCGTGTCGGGGTGGACGTATCGTGGCCGAAAGAGTGCCGCCCGATGACGCACGGCCCGTCGCACATCGAGTACCCCGGTACACGTACGCGAGGAAGACGACCATGGCCGATCCCAAGGGGTTCATGACCACGCCGCGCCAGGAGTGGCCGCGGCGGCCCGTCGAGGAGCGGGTCCGGGACTGGGACGAGGTCTACGTCCCGGGAGCGCTGCTGCCGATCATCAGCAAGCAGGCGGACCGCTGCATGGACTGCGGCATCCCGTTCTGCCACGATGCCTGCCCGCTGGGCAATCTGATCCCCGAGTGGAACGACCTGGTCTCCCGCGAGGACTGGCGTGCGGCGAGCGACCGGCTGCACGCGACGAACAACTTCCCCGAGTTCACCGGGAGGCTGTGTCCGGCGCCCTGCGAGGCCGGGTGCGTGCTGGCGATCAACCAGCCGGCCGTCACCATCAAGAACGTCGAGTGCGCGATCGCCGACCGGGCCTGGGAGGAGGGTTTCGCCCTGCCGCGGCCGCCGGACCGGCTGTCGGGGAAGACCGTCGCGGTGATCGGCTCCGGGCCGACCGGGCTCGCCGCGGCGCAGCAGCTGACCCGGGCCGGACACACCGTCGCCGTGTACGAACGGAACGACCGGATCGGGGGGCTGCTGCGGTACGGCATCCCCGAGTTCAAGATGGAGAAGCGGCATCTGGAGCGGCGGCTCGAGCAGATGCGGGCCGAGGGGACGAGGTTCCGTACGTCGACGGCGATCGGGCGGGATGTCCCGGCGGACGTTCTGCGGACCCGCTACGACGCGGTGGTGCTGGCCACGGGCGCGACGGCGTGGCGGGAACTTCCCGTACCGGGCCGGGAGTTGACCGGGATACACCAGGCGATGGAGTACCTGCCGCTGGCCAACCGGGTGTGCGAGGGGGATCTGGAGGTCTCGCCGCTGTCCGCGGCCGGAAAGCATGTGGTGATCGTGGGCGGCGGCGACACCGGGGCGGACTGTCTGGGGACCGCGGTGCGCGAGGGAGCCGCGTCGGTGACCCAGCTGGACATCTACGCGCAGCCGGGTACCGAGCGCGACGAGGAGGCCGAGCCGTGGCCGACGTACCCGAAGCTCTACCGGCTGTCCGCCGCGCACGAGGAGGCGCGGGACCTGCGGACGGCTCCGGCGGCGGACGCGGACGCGCGGCTGTTCGCGGCGTCCACGCTCCGCTTCGCCGGGGACGACAGCGGGCATGTGCGGTCGTTGCACCTGGTCGAGGTGGACGAGCGACGGCAGCCGGTGCAGGGCACCGGGCGGACACTGCCCGCCGACCTGGTGCTGCTCGCCCTCGGTTTCTCCGGGCCCGACCGGGAGGACGGGCTGGTCGATCAGCTGGGGCTGATGATGGAGCCGCGAGGCACGATCGCCCGCGACGACGGCTTCGCGACCAACGTCGCCGGCGTGTTCGCAGCCGGGGACGCGGCACGTGGGCAGTCGCTCGTCGTGTGGGCGATCGCGGAGGGGCGGGCGGTGGCGGCAGCCGTGGACCGCTACCTGACGGGGAGTTCACGGCTGCCGGCGCCGATCTCGCCACGTGACCGGCCGATGGCGGTGTAAGGAGGCGGCACTGAAGACGTTGTGCGGGGTGCTGCCACCAGGGCGAGAGTCATAAAGGAGTTGAAGTTGAAGTTGAGCAAGAGGCAATAAGCATCAGGGGGTTCAGGAGAGCAGGAAGTCGGCCTCCCCCGCCTTGGCGCCCTCGATGAACGCGGTCATCTCGTCCGTGGTGTAGATCAGCGCCGGTCCGTCCGGGTCGGTCGACTGCCGTACGGCTATCCGGCCGTCGGCGAGCTTCATCGCCTCCAGGCAGTTTCCGCCGTTGCCGCCGCTCCAGGGCTTGTGCCACCCCTCGCTGCCCAACTCCCGTGCGGGCATGCCGTTGTAGACGCGAGTGCGCGGCTCGATGCGATCCATTCACAGCTCCTTGCGGAGATCCTGGAGGATCTCCTTCGTACGTTGTGCCGTGGCGGCCTGAGCCGCCATGCGGTCCATGACCTCCAGGTGGGTCGCCACCTCGGAGCGCGCGTCCAGGTAGACCGCGCCGGTCAGGTACTCGCTGTAGACCATGTCCGGGAGTTCCGACATGGCGAATCGGAACAGGACGAACGGTCCGTACGTCCCCGGGTGGGGCCCGTTGGCGAACGGGGCGACCTGGAGCGTCACATGCGGCAATGTCGTGGCCTCGAGCAACTTGTCGATCTGCCTGCGCATCACCTCCGGGCCGCCGACCGGGCGGCGCAGGGCCGTCTCGTCCATCACCGCCCAGAAACGGGGGGCGTCGGTACGAGTGAGCAGTTCCTGGCGTTGCATGCGCAGCGCGACATGGCGCTCGATGTCGTCGGGGCTGGTCTGGCCGATGGCACCCGACTTCAGCACCCCGCGCGCGTAGTCCTCGGTCTGCAGCAGGCCCGGGACGAAGTGCGGCTCGTAGGAGCGGATGAGGCCGGCCGCGCCCTCCAGGCTGACGTACATCGAGAACCAGCCCGGCAGGATGTCGTGGAACCGCTGCCACCAGCCGGGTCTGTTGGCCTCCTCGGCCAGTCGGACGAAGACGTCGGCCTCGTCGTCGGGAACTCCGTAGGCCTTCAGCAGCAGTTGTACATACGGGATCTTGAGGGCGACCTCGGCCATCTCCATACGGCGGATGGTGGCGGGGGCGACACGGAGCACACGGGCGGCCTCCTCGCGCTTCAACCCGGCGCGTTCCCGCAGGTCCAGCAGGCGCCGGCCGAGGACCACCTGGCCCACGGTCGGCGCGGACCGCGGCTCGCTCACGCTCCCACCTCCGACACAAGAGTCCGCTCCGGCAAAAGAATCCCGACAGCCCTGCGGCGCCGTTCGAAGACTCATTCGAACGATCCGGCCGGATCGCCGACGGTCCCAATTGGCGCCGCTCGAGGTGCTGTTGCGAGCAGTGTGCCACGGCCATTGACCGAGTCACACAGCACTCTGCATTTTTCAGAGTGACACTTGCCAAGTGTCCACACCGGGGAGATAGTGGCAAGCGTGATTCCGTCCGCACCCTTAGGAACAGACGCCGCCGCAGACCGTCTTGGTCTCGGTGCGGCAACGGGAGCAGCCCCTGGTGGGGGCGCTGCCGAGCGCCGGTTCCGCTTCGAGCTGGCCGCACATCCGGGTTCACCCGCCCAGGCGAGACGCCTGACGCACGCCCGGCTGACCGGCTGGTCGGTGTGCGCGGACACCTGTGACAACGCGGCCCTCGTCATATCCGAGCTGGTCACCAACGCGATCGTGCACACCGCGAGCAGTCGCGTGGTGTGCGAGCTGCACGACCACGACGACACGGTGCGCATAGCCGTGCGTGACGAGGGCTGTGCGCCCGGCGAGCCCCACCCGTCCCCGCAGCGCCCCGATGAGGAGCACGGGAGGGGGTTGCTCCTCGTCGACGCACTGTGCCAGGCCTGGGGTGCCCAGGAGCACGGGCCGGGGCTGCTGGTCTGGGCCGAGCTGGCCCGCCAGACCGACGCGGCCCGCGGCACGGTGGAACCGTGCAACGACCTGGGCTGGGGTGCCCGCCCCAAGCCGGGCGGCCCGCCGCCCGGTCCGGGCGACGAGGAAGAGGCACAGGCCCGGCACGGGGCCCCGGAGCAGCGGCGCGCCTGGGAGCGGCCGTGAGCGGCGCCGAGGTGTCCGGTCGGCCGCTCGGTCTGGACACTCTGGTGCGCCTCGGACGCCGGCAGCACACGCCGGCACAGGTCCGCCGCCTGCCGGTGCCGGAAGGTATGACGTCACCGCTGGGCTGTGACGCCGTGGCCGTACCCGACCGCCTCGGGCCGCTGATCGTCCCGCGGCTGCCGCGGGTGGGCTGTGTGTACGCCGACGGCGCGCACTGGTGGTGGATCGTTCCGTCGGACTCCGACTACGCCCTCCCCTGGCCGGCCCCCGCCCTCTACGCCCCGGGCGCCCTGGTCCCCGTCACCGCCCGCCTGATCCACCGCCCCGAGGGCACGGTCCCCTACACCCCGCCGATCCCCCTGTACCTGGCCCTGTGCCGGGTGACGGGAACCACACCGGACTGGTCCCGAGCCGTTTCGGCGTGACGCTGCGCCGGCTCTGGCCGGTGGGGTGGGATGAGCTGCGGGACCCTTGAGCGGGGACTTTCACCAGGGGCCCTTCACCTGACCTCACCGCCGGGAGGGCTGAGCAGGGTTCTCGCTCAGCAGACACCACAGCCCGCACCCCCTTCACGCCCCCCGGTACCCCCTCTCGCGCCCTGCCCCACCACCGGCCCGCCCGCGATAGTGGCCGTTCGGTCATGGGCCGGGGTGGAGGGGCGCGGTGCGGAAGAAGCGCGAGGCGGGTGGGCCTGAGGTCTCGGGATCGGAGCGGCTGCTGTTCGGGGGGCCGCTGCGGTACGACATGGGGTGGAACGAGCATGCGGACGCCTTTCTGGAGCTGAGCTTCCGGGCGATGATGGTCCGGTTGCCCGGCATGCTGGCGTCCAGCCTGCGGCTGGCCCGGCAGGCGGACCCGCGGGCGGCACGGATCGTGCTGGCCGCCGAGGTGGGCCGGGGCGCGGCCCAGGCGGTGAGCCTGCTGGCCGTGAACAGCGCGCTCGGGAAGCTGCTGGCCGGTCCCGACATCGCGCAGCGGCTGCGCGCGGCCGCCCCCGCCCTGGTGGTCATGGCCGCCGTGATGCTGGTCGCGGCGCTGCTGCGGGCCGCCTCGACGTATGCCACCGGACGGCTGGAGCCCAAGGTGGAGCGGGTGGCGACCGAGCTGTATCTGGAGCGGGCGGCGAACGTGGAGCTGGCCGCGATCGAGGACCACGCCTTCCACAAGCTGCTGGACACGGCCCAGTACGGCGCCCGGTCCGCGCGCAGCATGATCTCCTACGGCGCCCGGGTCATCAACGCGGTGATCTCCCTGATCGCCGCGGCCGGTGTGCTCACCGTGCTGCATCCGGCGCTGCTGCCGCTGCTGGTCACCATGACCCTGCCCAGCGCCTGGGGCGCCCTGACCAACGCCCGTCGCCGCTACGAGTCCTTCCACACCTGGGTGCAGCACGCGCGCGCCGGCCATCTGATCGGCAACCTGCTCACCGAGCCGGCCGCGGCACCGGAGATCCGGGTGCACGGAGTCGGCCCGTTCCTGCTGCGGCACTTCCGCTCCATGTCGGAGACGGCGGAGGCGGAGCAGGCCCGGCTGTCCCGGCTGGCAGCCCGGACCGGTCTGATCGCGGCCGCCTGGACGGGGCTCGCGACCGTCGCGACGTACGCCACGCTGGGCGCGCTGCTGCTGGGCGGCGCGATGGCCCTGTCCGTGGCCGGTACGGCGGTGATCGCGATCCGTACCGGGTCGACGAGCCTGGACACGCTGGTGCTGGAGATCAACGAGCTGCACGAGGAGGCCCTGTTCGTCGGCGATCTGCAGCGGCTGTACACCGAGGCGGCCGAGCGGGCGATCCCGTCCGGCGGGCTGCCGCTGCCCGAGGACCCGCGGGAGATCCGGTTCGAGAACGTCACGTTCAGCTATCCGGGTGACGCGGCCCGCCCCGCCCTCGACGACGTGAGTCTCACGCTCCCGCTGGGCCGGATCATCGCGCTCGTCGGTGAGAACGGCTCGGGCAAGACCACCCTGGTCAAGCTGCTCGCGGGCCTGTACACACCGGCCCGGGGCCGGATCCTGTGGGACGGTGTCGACGCGGCGAGCGCCGACCGGCGGCTGCTCGCCGAGCGCGTCGCGATGGTGGCCCAGGACTTCAAGCGCTGGCCGTTCACCGCCCGGGTGAACGTGGCCGTCGGCCGTTCCTCCGCACCCCTGACCGAGGAGCGCCTGGCCGCGTCGATCGCCGAGGCGGGGGCCGAGGAGGTGGTCGCCGACCTGCCGCGCGGCCTGGACACGCTGCTGGCCCGCAACTTCAGCGGCGGGCACGAGCTGTCGGGCGGCCAGTGGCAGCGCCTCGGCATCGCCCGGGCGGCCTACCGGCGCGGGCGCATCCTGATCGTGGACGAGCCGACGGCGGCGCTGGACGCGCGGGCCGAGCTGGAGGTGTTCGACAAGATCCGGGCGCTGGCGGGCAGCGGTCAGACGGTCGTTCTGATCACCCACCGGCTGGCCTCGGTCCGCCACGCCGATCTGGTGCACGTCCTGGAACACGGGCGGCTGGTGGAGTCCGGCACTCCGGAGGAACTCCTGGCCAGGGGTGGTGTCTACGCGGAGCTGTACGCGCTGCAGGCGGAGCAGTTCACGGCGCGGGTGCCGACCCCGAAGCCGACCTGAGCCGCCTCACTCCGTGCCCCTCACCCCGCGGCATCTCACTCCGTGCCGTCTTACTCCGCGGCATCTCACTCCGTCGCGTCTGCGCGCACGATGACCAGGAACGTGTCCGTCGCGAGGTCCATGACGACCTCGGCGGGCAGGCCTTCGAGACGCCGGGCACGCGCGAACTCCTCCGCCGGCCACGATCCCCGCGGGCCACCTGCGGGAAAGCACTCGAGCACGGTTCGCCCGTTCACCATCTCGCACCTCCAGAAAGTGTCGTACTTCTTGGAGTTAACGCCCTGGAGAAGGCGAACGGCTCGCTCGGTGACGGGACTGAGACATTGTTGACACCCGCCCACGGCGGAGCGTGAGGATCCGTTCACTTTCCGACAGGAATGACACATTCAGCGATGGCATCGTAGCTGAATGTGTCATTGTGCCACTCAGTACGTCACCGGCAGCGCCGTCAGCCCACGGGCCCGCAGCGACGAACGCCACCGCAACTCGCCCTCCGCGAGCGCCAGATCGGGAAACCGCTCCAGAAGCGCGGTCAGCGCGATCTCGGTCTCGGCGCGCGCCAGGGGTGCGCCCAGGCAGTAGTGGATGCCATGGCCGAGGGAGAGATGGCCGGAGGCGTCGCGGGAGAGGTCGAGGCGGTCGGGGTCGGGGAAGCGGGCGGGATCGCGGTCGGCGGCGGACAGGGACACCCAGACGGTCTCGCCCGCCGGGATGGTCGCTCCGGCGATCGTCACGTCCTCGACCGGGAATCGGCGCATGGCCAGCAGCATGGGCCCCTCGTAGCGGGCGAGTTCCTCGACGGCGGCGGGGATCCGTCCCGGGTCCTTGCGCAGAGCGGCGAGCTGGTCGGGGTGCTGGAGGAGGGCGAGTACTGCGTTGCCGATGAGCTGGACCGTGTTCTCGTACCCGGCGAAGAGGATGAGGAAGGCCAGGGACATCAGCTCGTCCTCGCCGAGCCGGTCGCCTTCGTCGCGGACGGCGATCAGGTCGGAGAGGAGGTCGTCGGCGGGTTCCCGGCGCTTGGTCGCGACCAGCCGGGTGAGGAAGTCGAGCATGGCCGCCATCGCTTCCTTGGAGGCGTGCGGGCGGGCCGGGTCGGGGGCCGTGAGGCTGTCGGTCCACTGCCGGAAGTCCAGCCGGTCACCCTCCGGGATGCCGAGCAGGTCGCAGATGACCGTGATCGGCAGCGGGGCGGCGTAGGAGGCGACCAGGTCGGTGCTGCCGTGCGGGCCGAGGGCGTCGAGGAGCCGGTCGGCGGTGCGCCGGATCGGCTCGCGGAGCTGCTGGACGCGGCGCGGGGTGAAGGCGCGGCCGACCAGGCGGCGGATGCGGGTGTGGTCGGGCGGGTCCATGTTGAGGAGGTTGGCGTCGAGGGCGGGCGGCAGCGAGAGGCCCTTGTACGTGCCGGTCCCCCGCCGCTTGTCCAAGGAGAGCCGGGGGTCGGCCAGGACCGCCCGGACGTCCTCGTACCGGGTGACGAGCCAGGCGGCGGTGCCGTCGGGTCCGGTGATGCGGTGCACGGGCGCGGTGTCGCGCAGGCGCCGGTAGATGTCGTAGGGCTGGTCGAGGAGGCCGTCCGCGAGATCCATGGCAGGAAGCCTACGCGGACTCAGGTGTCGTACTCCTGGATGCGCCGCCCGTGGCTCCGGTCGACCAGGGCGGGCAGCCGCTGGTCCAACTCCCGTACGACGGCGGGCACATCGAGGGTGAGCAGCTCGCGGTCCCGCATCAGGACCCGGCCGTCCACGATGGTGGTGCTGACGTCGGCGGAGCGGGCGCTGTGCACGAGGGTGGCGGCGAGGTCGTGGACCGGCTGGGTGTGCGGGCCGGTGAGGTCGACCAGGATGAGATCGGCGCGCCGGCCGGCGGCGAGGGTCCCGATGTCGCCGCCGAGGCCGACCGCGCGGGCGCTCTGCAGTGTGGCGTGGTGCAGGGCCTGACGGGAGGTCAGCCAGCGCGGGTCGCCCTCGGTGGACTTCTGGATCAGGGAGGTCAGCGCCATCGACTCCCACACGTCGAGGGAGTTGTTGGAGGCGGCGCCGTCCGTGGCGAGGCCGACGGGGACGCCGATCGCGCGCAGGGCCCGTACCGGAGTGGCGTCGGGCCAGGCGAACTTGAGGTAGCCGCGGGGCGCGGTCGCCACCGCCGTACGGCCGCCCGTGCGTTCGAGGAGTGACAGGTCGCGCTCGATGATGCCGGTGCCGTGGGCGATGAGCAGGTCGGTGTCGAGGAGTCCGGTGCGGTCGAGGACCTCGACGGGGGTGACGCCGTGCCGGGCGAGACTGGTGTCGGTCTGGTCGCGGTTCTCGGCGGCGTGGAGGTGGACGGGCAGGCCGTGCGCGCGGGCGAGTTCGGCGGTCGCGGTGAGGTCGGCTTCGGTGACGGTGTAGGGGGCGTGCGGAGCGAGCGCGGTGGTGATCCGCCCACCGGCGGCGCCCCGCCGACCGAGCGCGAACTCCACCGAACGCTCCCGCCCTTGCGGGCCCTGCGAGGAGAAGTAGGCCTCGCCGAGGTGGGCCCGCATCCCGCACTCGGCGACGACGTCGGCGACCACGTCCATGTGGAAGTAGTGGTCGGCGAAGCAGGTGACCCCGCCGCGGATCATCTCGGCGCAGGCGAGCCGGGCGCCCAGCTCGACGTCCTTCGCGGTGAGGTTGGACTCGACGGGCCAGACGACGTCGTTGAACCACTCCTCGGTCGGCAGATCCTCTGCGAGCCCGCGCAGGGCGACCATCGGGGCGTGCGTATGGCAGTTGACGAGCCCGGGCATCGCGACCTGCCCGCGCGCCTCGATCCGCTCCACGGCCGCCAGCTCCGCCGCGGCCGCCGCGGTGGTCACCGCTTCGATCACCCCGTCGCGTACGACGATCGCGGCGTCCTCACGAAAGGCGATGCGCTCCTCTTCGTCGTGCACCTCGTCGTGCACGAGGACGGTGCAGCCGGTGATGATCAGGTCGGCGGGAGAGGCACTCATGGGCCCAACGTACGACGGTGCCGGACCGCGAGGTGAGCGCATCCGGTCACTACGCGGCGGCGGGCGGCCCGACCCACTCCTGGCGCTGCTCCAACTCGTCCAGCAGTTCTTGCAGTTGCCGGGTGTGCCGTGGGGTGAGGTGGCCGGTGTCGTCGAGGTGCACGGCGCAGGCCGTGGTGGTGTCGACGAGGCGTTCCAGGACGGTGGCGACGGCGTCCGTGCCCTCGGTGTGCCGGGCGAGAGCGGGCAGTTCGGCGGCGGCGAGCGCGATCGCGGTACGGGCCTCGGCGAGGGTGCGGTAGGCCTCGCGGCGCAGCGCCCAGCGTTCGGTACGGTCGCCGGACTCGCTCAGGACGTGCACGAGATAGGCGTGCGCGGCGCTCGCGGCGGCGGCGAGCCGGGCCCGCACCCCTCCGCCCCGCTCCCCCGGCATCGGCAGATGCCCGACGATCAGCACGATCACGCAGGCCAGCAGGGTCTCGCCGATCCGGCTGGCGGAGGCCTGCGACTCGCCGCCGACCATGACCAGGGCCAGGACGAGGACGGTGACGACAGTGGTCAGGGCGGCGAAGTTCCGGGTGGCGACGGGGATGAGCGCCCCGCAGACGGCCACCAGCACGATGAGCCCCTCGGGCCGGGGCAGCACGGCGGCGAACCCGGCGAAGACGAGGGCACCCAGCACGGTCCCGGCGGCCCGGCTCAGCACGCGGGAGGCGAGCGGCCCGAGGTCCGGCTTGACCAGGAAGACGGCGGTGGCGGGCAGCCAGTACCAGTGCTGGTGCTGCCCGTACCAACGGGTGTGGTGCAGGGCCTGGGCGACGGCGGCGCTGGCCCCGAAGCAGAGGGCCACGCGCAGCCCGTACTCCCGCCCGCCGGTGCCGAGCGCGGCCCGGACTGCGTCCCTGACGCCGCGCCGCCGGGCGAGCAGCCGGTGTGCGCCGTCCTCGGTCCGGTCGAAGGCCTCCGCGGCGCGCAACAGGGCGTCGTCGAGGGCGCGCAGGGCGGGCGCGGACCGGGTGGGGGCGGGCAGCGGGCCGGTGCCGGTGTTGCCGCGGACGGCGGCGGCGAGCCGCCGGGGCCCTTCCGCCGCGCGCGCGGAGACGGGTTCGCCCGCCCAGGCGAGGGCGGTGGCGGCCTCGGCCAGGGGCAGCGCGGCGGCGTACTGGGCGTGCAGCCGGCGCTCGGCCGCGGAGCCGGCGTACCGGCGCAGCCGGGGTCCGGCGAGGGCGTCCTGGGCGTGGTCGAGGGCGGCGGTGAGCGCGGCCCGGCGGGCGGCGGCGGTGTCCGTGCCCACGGCGTCGAGCAGCGCGGCGACGGCGTCGTACACGTCGGCGACCGCCTCCCGTTCGCCGTCGAACCGGAAGTCCCCGGCGAGCGAACCGGGCGTGGGCAGCGCCAGCCGCAGCAGGAGCAGCCAGCCGGCGCCGGCGAGAAAGGCGAGCGCCCGCTGCCAGCCGCTCTCGGCCGCGGGCATACCCGCGCCGATGGCGGAGGCGACGAGCAACTGGGTACCGGCGGCGGAGGCGACGGGCCCGACGGCGCTGATGCCTCCGGCGACCAGCCCGAGCACGGTGAGGAGCAGGGTCAGCGGTACGGCGGACAGCACCTGCCCGGTGTACGTCCCCACGAGCAGCCCGAGAGCCCCGGCCAGCGCGGGCACCCCGAGCCGCCTGACGGAGGCGCGCCTGCTGCCGGGCCGGTCGTTGATGCCGGCGAGCATCGCGGCGATGGCGGCGAGGACGCCGAGCGCAGTACGGCCACTGAGCACACCGGCGAGCAGCAGCGGCCCGGCGGCGAGCGCGCCCCGGGTCACCGCGCTCCAGGGGACGGGTCCGCGCTGGGTGCGCAGGGCGTGGGCGAGCCAGGGGGGCAGTGACAGTGCGGCCGGGCGCGACACGGGGCTCCTGTTCATTCGAGGGCGGGGTGGGCCTTCGGACGACGGTGGCCGGGCTATGGGGTGTGCGTCCCACGGTAGATCGCGTTCGCTGAGCAAACGGGGCGATCGCGTTTCGGGGAGGTGAAAGGTGGCGGTGTGGGGACTTTCTTTATGAACGCAATTCCCCTGGGCCTGGGGGCCTTGGGGAACGGCTGCCCCTCAACTCCCTGGACCGACCCCGAGGATCTCTTCAACTCGCGGGACCGACCCCGAGGATCCTTTCGGCCTGTCCGATCGCGTCCGTCAGCGCCTCCGGCTCCGCCCGCAACGCGCCCACCACCGCGTCGATCCGCCGCAGCCCCGCCCGCTCCAGCAACCGCTTCTCGTTCGTCACCCACTCCCCGCGTGCCGCCAGCACCGCGTGGCCGGCCTGTACGGCGGCGGTGGCCAGCGCGCCGGCGACCTCGGTGAGGCGGGCGTGCGGAGCGTGGTTGGCCTTGGCGTAGGCCAGAGTGGCGCGTGCGGTGCCTGACCAGCGCTCCGCCGCGGTCCGGCGCAGCTTCTCCGGATAGGCGGCCGGGCGCGGCAGCTCGCCCCGCAGTACCCGGTTGACGGCCAGCTCGGCCACGATCAAGTAGCTGGGGATCCCGGCCAGATGGAACAGCAGCGGCTCCACCCGGAACCGCCCCTCCTCCGCCTCCGCCAGCTCGTGCTCGACCACGTCCAGATCCCGGTAGTGCACGTCGACCCGGCGTCCGTCGATCGTCAGCCAGGCCCCGCCGTTGAAGACTCCGCCGCCCCAGCCGCCGATCTCGGACACCTCGCCCTGCCAGCCGAGGGCGCGCAGGTCGGCGGGGTCGAAGGGGCCGCGGTAGTAGAGGGCGAGGTCCCAGTCGCTGTCGGGGGTGTGCGTGCCCTGGGCCCGGGATCCGCCGAGGGCCACGGCCTGGACGGTGGGGAGGGCGGCGAGGCGGTCGGCCGTGGTGGTGAGGAAGTCGGGGTCGGCGAGCGTGGGCATGGGTGGGGGCTCCGGCTGGGGTGAGGGTTTGGGTGCGGGGAGCGTAGGACGGGGCCGGACGCGCGGCGACCCGATTGTCAGTGGGGTGCGTTATCAATGAGATCGTCACTCACTGTCACGACGGGGGAGGTCATGGTGACGACTGGGGAGAGCGGGGCGAAGGCGCGGCGCGGCCATGTGTCGATGGCCGGGCTGCGGGCTCGCGGGTGGACGGCCGAGCTGGCGCGCCGGCTGCTGGGTGAGCCCGATCTGCTGCGTGTCAATCCGTACTCGGCCTCGGCCCCGCCGACCCGGCTCTACCGCCTCGAACGGGTCGCGGCGGCGGAGCAGAGCGCCGAGTTCAGAGCCGTGGCGGCAGCCGCGGTACGGCGGTCCATCGCGGCCAAGGCCGCCGTCCGGCGCGGGCGACGGGAAGTGCGGGCGCGGGTCGCGGAGGCGCGGCGGGCTGCGGAGGACGGCATGCCCGGTAGGCCTCCCCGGACCGCCGAAGACCCGGAAATTCGGGTGCGCAGGCCTGGGCGGGCCCCGGATGATCAGGAGGTTGCCCGTCCATCGAACGTTGCCCGCCCATCGAACGTTGCACGTCCACCGAACGCCGCCTGTCCGTCGAACGCCGCCCGTCCATCGAACCAGGAGCCGCCATGATCCGACGCGTGACCACCCCCGCGCTCTTCCCGCCGCCCACCTACTCGCACGCCTCCGTCGTCGAGGCCGGCACGAAGCTCGCCTTCCTCGCCGGGGCCGTGCCGCTCGACGAGAAGGGGGAGGTGGTGGGAGTAGGGGATCCCGTGCGGCAGGCGAAGCAGGTGGTCGCCAATCTTCGGGAGCAACTGCTCGCGGTGGGCAGCGACTTGGAGCATGTCGTGTCGACCGACGTGTACGTCGTGAGCAGCGAGCCCTCGGTGCTGTCCGCCGTCTGGGACGTGGTCGAGGCGTCGGGGCTCAGTGCCGGACCGCACTCGTCGACCCTCCTCGGCGTGGCCTGCCTCGGGTACACGGGGCAGTTGGTGGAGATCACGGCCACGGCCGTCGTACCCGAGGAGGCGCGCCCGTGAGCGCGGGTGCCGGGCCGGAGATCGTGCTGCGCCGGGCGGCCGGCCCGGACGCCGCCGCCGTCGCCGACGTGTGGCTGCGGTCCTACACGGCCGCGTTGCCCACGGTGGTCCGGGCGCACACCGACGACGAGGTGCGCGACTACTTCCGGGAGGTCGTGGTGCCTTCCCGCGAGACCTGGGTCGCCGAGGCGGGCGGTGGCGTCGTGGGCATGATGGTGCTCGCCGGGGACCTGCTGTCCCAGCTGTACCTGGACCCCGACTGGCGCGGCCGTGGCATCGGCGACCGGTTCGTCACGCTGGCCAAGGAGCGCAGTCCGGGCGGGCTCACCCTGTGGACCTTCCAGGTCAACAAGCCCGCCCACCGCTTCTACGAACGGCACGGTTTCGTCGCCGTCGAGTCCACGGACGGCAGCGGCAACGAGGAGCGGGAGCCGGACGTGCGGTACGAGTGGCGGCCCTGAAGGGCATCCCTCACCCCCTCGGCCGTCCCCACGCCCGCAGCTTCGGCAAGGGCTTCGCGTACGTGCCCGCCCGGCTCGTCGTCAGCCCCAGCGACACCAGCGACTCCGCCAGCTTCACCGCCGCTCCGACCCCGTCGACGACCGGGAGCCCCAGCTTCTCCTCCACCGCGCGCTGCAGTCCCGTCATCCCGGCGCAGCCCAGCACCAGGACCTCGGCGCCGGCCTCGCCGGCCCGTTCGGCCGCGGCGAGGAAGGCGGCCTCGGTGCGGGCCGGGTCGTCGGCGAGGTCGAGGACGCCCAGGCCCGTGCCGATCACGGCGGCGCAGTTGCGGGCCACGCCGGCGGTCTCCAGGCTGTCCTCGATCTGGCCGCGGGACCGGTCGAGGGTGGTGACGACGCCGTAGCGCCGCCCGAGGAGGCAGGCGAGGTGGGCCGCGGCCTCGGTGATGTCCACGACGGGCACGTCCACCAGCTCCCGTACGCCCTCCCGGCCGTGCTCCCCGAACCCGGCGAGCACGACGGCGTCGTACGACGGGCCGTCGTAGGTGCGCAGTGCGTCGAGGACGGCCGCGGCCGAGAGGTAACTGTCGAGCCAGCCCTCGGCCGACTCGGGGCCCCAGGCGGGGGTCAGCCCGGTCACGGTGGTGCCCGGGCCTGCGGCGGCCCGGGCACCTCGGACGATCTCCTCGGTCATCTCCTGCGTGGTGTTGCAGTTGGTGACGACGATCCGCACGTCCGTCAGACCTCCGCCCCGGCGGTCCGGGCCCGCTCACCGCGGCACAGCACCGCGTACAGCCCGGCGGCCAGCGCCGTGCCGATGAACCAGGAGTACGGCGCCACGTCGCTGAAGGTCTTGACCAGCGCCAGCACCGCGGCGACCGCGGCCGAGGGCAGGAACGCCCACAGGGCCTTGGGGTTGACGCCCTTGCGGTAGTAGTAGCGGGAACCGGGCGTGGCGTCGAAGAGCTGGTCCACGTCGACCCGGCCGCGCTTGACCGCGTAGTAGTCGACCATGATCACGCCGAACAGCGGGCCCAGGAAGGCGCCGAGGCCGCCGAGGAAGTAGTTGACCACGGTCGGGTTGGAGAAGAGGTTCCAGGGGGTGACGACCAGCGCGGCCACCGTGCTGATCAGGCCGCCGACCTTGAAGGTGATCTTCTGCGGCCAGACGTTGGCGAGGTCGTACGCCGGTGAGACGAAGTTGGCGACGATGTTGACGCCCATGGTGGCGACGGCGAACGTCAGCGCGGCCAGGACCAGCACCCAGGTGTTGCCGACCTTGGCGACCAGCTCCGCCGGGTCCGTGATGGCCTTGCCCCAGACCTCCAGCGAGCCCGCGGTGACGATGACGGAGACGACGACGAAGGCGGTGGAGTTGATGGGCAGGCCCCAGAAGTTGCCGCGGCGGACCGTCTTGTAGTCGGGTGCGAAGCGGGAGAAGTCGCAGAAGTTGAGCATCAGCGTGCCGTAGGTGGCGAGGATCAGACCGATCGCGCCGAACCACTGCCGCCACTGCTCGCCGACGGAGACCGGGTGCGGGGTGGAGGTGAGCGAGATGCTCCAGTGGGCCTTGGCCAGGACCCAGATGGCCAGCGCGATCATCACCAGCCAGATCGCCGGACCGCAAAAGTCCTGGAACTTCCGCACCGATTCCATGCCCTGGCTGATGATCAGCGCCTGGATCAGCCAGAGGGAGACGAAGGAGGTCCAGCCGAGGGCGTCCAGACCGAGGAAGGAGCTGTGAGTGAGGGACTCCAGGCCGGGCCAGGCCGCCAGCAGCATCACGTTGACGGCGACGGAGGCCAGATAGGTCTGGATGCCGTACCACATGATGGCGATCACGGCCCGGATCAGGGCCGGGATGTTGGCACCCCAGACACCGAAGCTGATGCGGCTGACGACGGGGAACGGGACGCCGTGGCGCTGGCCGATCTTCCCCATCCAGTTCATGCCGATGTAGATGAGCACGAAGCCGACGAGCAGGGAGGTGAAGACCTGCCAGACGTTCATGCCCAGGACGAGCAGGCCGGCGGCGAAGGTGTAGTTGCCGAGGTTGTGGACGTCGGACATCCACATGGCGAACAGGTCGAAGACCTTCCAGTTCCGCTGCCCGGCGGGGGCGAGGTCTTCGTTGGTGAGTCGGGGGTCGGGGACGAACGCTGGGGCGCCGGTGGCTTCGGCGCGGTCGGCGAGGGACACGGGGCCTCCATGGACGAGGGGACGGCGGAGGACGGCTGCATTGTCCGGAGTGCCGGACTGGGGGGTGCCGAGCGAGTTCGTTTGGTATACCAAACTGCCGTCATGGTCCCGCCGTCAAGCGTTCGGACCGATGTCGCTGCTGTTACTTCTCCGTAAAAGCACCGCCGGGTCGGCGAAGATGGCCCCATGAGCTCCACGACGACGAAGACCGAGCCCCTGGGCGCGGTGCGCGAACGGGTCCTCGCGACCTTGCGGCAGGACATCATCGCGGGGCGTCTGGGTCCCGGCGAACGGCTCGTCGAACGGGAGCTGGCCGACCGGTTCGGCGTCTCGCGGGTGCCGGTGCGGGAGGCGATCCGCGCCCTGGTCGCCGAGGGCTTCGTCCTGTTCGAGTCGGCACGCCGTACGGTCGTACGCCGGCTGACCCCGACCGATGTGAAGGAACTCTTCGAACTGCGCGAGGCGTTGGAGGTGTACGCGGCGGGACTGGCCGCGGCACGGGCGACACCCGAGGCGCTGGCGGAGCTGCGGGAGCTGCTGGCCGAGGCCGCGACGGCGACGAAGGAGGGGGACGGCGAGGCCATCACGGACATCAACACCCGCTTCCACGACCGCATCCTGGCCATGGCCGGCAACACCCTGCTGATCTCCGTCATGGAACCGGTCGACGGCCGGCTGCGCTGGCTCACCCGACAGAACGAGGAATGGCCCCAACTCCTCGACGAACACCGGGAGTTGTACGAAGCCATCGCCTCCGGCGACCCGGACCGCGCGCGCACCCACGCACTCGGCCACGTCCGCGCCAACTACCGCTCGACGGTACGGCACCTGTTCGGAACCGAGCCCGACGACGCCGGCTGAGGCCTCCCTACGGCAGTCCGGCCGCGTCGGCCGCCATGCGCAGCACCTCGCGCAGCATCTCGGGGGTGAGCCGGCCGGTGAAGGTGTTGCGCTGGCTGACATGGAAGCAGCCGAAAACGTCCAGACCGCCGAGCGCGACCCGGGCGCCATGGGCGAAGACGGGGCGGGGCCGGGGCACGGGCCAGCCCGCCTCGGCGAACGCGGGCAGCGCCGCCTGCCAGCCGAAGGCGCCGAGCACCACGGCGGCCCGGAGCGTCGGGCGCAGCAGCTTCAGCTCCTGGACCAGCCAGGGGCGGCAGGTGTCGCGTTCCCCGGGGGTGGGCTTGTTGGCGGGCGGGGCACAGTGCACGGGCGCGGTGACGCGGACGCCGTACAGCTCCAGGCCGTCGTCGGCGCGCACGGAGGTGGGCTGCGAGGCCAGCCCCACGTCGTACAGCGCCTGGTACAGCACGTCTCCTGAACGGTCCCCGGTGAACATACGGCCCGTGCGGTTGCCCCCGTGCGCGGCCGGGGCCAGCCCGATGATCACGAGGCGGGCATCGGCCGGCCCGAAGCCCGGCACCGGCCGCCCCCAGTACGTCCAGTCGGCGAACGCGGCCCGCTTGGTCCGAGCCACCTCCTCCCGCCACTCGACCAGCCGTGGGCAGGCCCGGCACTCCGCGACGCGCCGGTCGAGCCGGGCAAGGGCACAGCTGTCGTCCATACCGCCACCGTATGCCCGCCCCCGGAAAACGCCTCCGGCTCCTCCGACCCGGCGGGTTAAGGTCGGGACATGGCTTCCGAGGATGCGGACGAGAACGTCAACCGTGACACCGGCGGATCGGGCGCAGCGGCACCCGGCCAGACCGCCGAGGGTCCCGGAGCCTCCGGTGCCCAACCGGCCGACCCGAAGGTCGCCGCCGCGTTGGCCGAGGCCGAGGCCGCCGGTCAGGCCAGCGGCGAGACCGTACGGATCGACAGCTGGATCTGGGCCGTCCGCCTGATCAAGACCCGCTCCCTGGGCGCCACCGCCTGCCGTGGCGGGCACGTCCACGTCAACGGCGAGCGGGTGAAGCCCGCCCACTCCGTGCGCGTCGGCGACGAGGTGCGCCTGCGGCACGAGGGCCGGGAACGGGTCGTGATCGTCAAGCGTCTGATCCGCAAGCGCGTCGGCGCCCCGGTGGCCGCCCAGTGCTACATCGACAACTCCCCGCCTCCCCCGCCCCGCGAGACCGTGGCCCCCGCCGGCCTCCGCGACCGCGGCACCGGCCGCCCCACCAAGCGGGACCGCCGCGACATGGAACGACTGCGGGGGCTGGGCGGTATGGGGGGACTCGGTGGGCCGGGCGGGCCCGCCGGACCCAGCGGGGCGGGCCAGCCGGGGGGATTGGGTGGGTCTGGCGGGCGTCCTCGGGGGCGCTGAGGCGGTCCCACTTGGGGCCCCCTCCCCCCTCCCCCTCCCCTCCCCCTTTTGCACGCTCGGGTTCTTCACGCTCGGCTGACGTCGGCCAGGCCCCCGCGCCCCGGCCGACGTCACTGCGGGTGTCCCGCATGGGTCACGCCCGTCGGCCTGCCTGTCGGCCCGCGCGCCCCAGCAGCCGTAGCAGTTCCGTGTTGTGCCCGCGCCGGGACCAGGCGATCAGGGCGAGCGGCACGATCAGGATCAGCGGGGTCGCCGCGTACTGACCGTCGAAGACGCTGAGCTGGACGATGAACGCGCCCACCATGAGCGCGCTCAGCGCGATCGCCGCCACCGACTGCAGCACCGGGACCAACAGCGCGATCGCGCCGGCCAGTTCGAGCGCGCCGATGGTGTACATACCCGCACTGCCCCAGCCGATCTTGTCGAAGGACTCGACGGCCGACGGGTGCGCGATCAGCTTGGGCAGGGCGCTCGCGGTCCCGTAGAAGAGGGCGAGCAGCACCTGCACCGTGCGCAGGGCGATGCGGGCGAGGCGACCGCGGGCGGTCACGGAGGCGGTGGAGGGAGCGGAAGTCGCGGGGGCGGTGGTCTCGGACATGGGGGTCTCCTGGGTGAAGCGGTCCCGGTTGCTGTCACCGAGGTAGACCGCCCGCCGTCCGAAAACTCATCGCTCCTACGCCACCGGTACCGCCCTCACCCACATCCCGTCCGGAGTCAGATACGCGTCCACCTCCAGTCCCGCCTCCGCCAGCGCCTCCTCGAACTGTTCCTTCGTGAGGGGCCGGGCGAGGAACGTCTGGGTCCAGGCCGCGTCCGGGAACACGTACTCGGCGCGCACCGAGTGCACCCCGTCGCCGACCGGCTCCGACGACGCGATCCGCACGGTGAAGCCGCTCGGGTCGACCCGCTCCCTCGGCACGTTGGCGTGGTAGTCCCCGCCCTCCCGCTGGATGAGCACGCAGCCGCCCTCCGCGACATGGCGGGTGCAGGCGCACAGCATGCCGCGGCTCACCTCGACGTCGCCGTTGTGCACGAGGAACGACGCGAGCATCACCACGTCGAACCTCTCGCCCAGGTCCAGGTCTTCGATCGGGCCGCATATCGTGCGAGCCCCGCGGACGTGGGCGAGCATCTCGGCGGACTCGTCCACCGCCGTGACCGTGAAGCCGCGCTCCAGCAGGGCGTGGGTCACCCGGCCCACTCCGCTGCCCAGTTCCAGGATGTGGGCCCCGGCGGGCACTGCCGCGGCGATGACGTCCGGCTCGTCGCCCACCGGAAGCCGCGTGTACAGCTCGACCGCGCAGCCGTCCGGGGTGATCGCACCGGGTCCTGTTCCGTCGTATCCCTCACGCATTTCGACCGTCATGCCCGAACAACGGGCGGCCTCCGTACGCCCGTTCCCGTCCGACGGCGGTTCACCCTTTCGGGTTATTTACCCTGCAGTGGGAACCATCCGTGCCCGATGTACCAGTGCCCTCCGGCTCGCAGATGGTCGCCGACGGCCCGCTCCACGGACGTGCGCCGCGGCAGTTCGGCGACCGGCAGGTCCGGGTTCCCGAAGACGAACTGGACGGGCTCGGTGTCGGCCGGTTCCGTGTCCTCGTGGGCGATGCGGAAGCGTTCCTGGAAGCGGATGACGTTGGACTGCGCGGGCAGGTGGCGCTTCAACTGGGGGTCGAGCAGCCAGGAGTGGCAGGCCGCGACCGAGTACGTCTCGTCGGGGTAGTGGCCCGCGAAGAACTCCGTGGCCAGCGCCAGCGAGCGGTCACAGGCGCCCGGCGAGAGCGGGCCGAGGAAGTCGGGTATGTGGAGGTTCAGGCAGGGCGTGCCCGGGGCTGCGTCCAGCCCGGCCGCGGCGAGTGCCGCGCTGGTGCGCTGTCCGAGTGGGGCCCGCTGGAACTGCAGGCGCCCCAGTTGGTACAGCTCGCCGCGGAAGTGCAGGGTGAGCCAGCGCGGCGCCTGCACGCCCGCAGTGCCGTAGCGCCTGCGGTGGACCGCCATGTTCCGCCCGAGGTCGGCGAGGGTGCGGCGGGAGACGTCGGCCGGGATGCCGCGCTCGCGGTGGTGGGTGCGGACGTGGGGGAGCGCCGCCACGAAGACATACACGGGGAAGCAGCGCTGCAGGGCACCCGATGGCCAGTCGAGCTGGGGCAGGTCGGCCCCGCCGCGGATCTCACCCAGCCCTCGCACCAGCTCGGCGACGGCGCCTTCGAGGATCCGCGAGAGTTCCGGGTCGTCGCTCACGCGTCGGCCCATTCGTACGAGTGCGTTGATGTCCTCGTGGGGTACTGCCAGATCGAGCAGCACCTCGGCCAGTTCGTCGGCATCGGGCAGCAAGCGATGACCCCCTTGGTGAACGTCCGCTCCGAAGAGTACGTTGCAGATAGGAGTGGTGGTCCCGATGCGTACGGGCAGTGAGCCGGCGACCGCGCGCAGTGCGCTGCGAGCGCGCTTCTGGCTGAGCGTGTGGGGGCTGGTCTGGGCGATCTTCGGCACGGCGGTGTTCGCGTTCGTCGGGCGTCCCGGCTGGGCGGCCGCCTGCGGGGTGCTGTGGCTGGTGGCCACCGTCGACATGACCATGATCCTCAGGCACATCCGGCAGGGGCCGCACTATCAGCCGGGCCGGGACATCCCGCCGTACCGGCCGGTGGACAGCGATCCGCCTTACCCTCGGCCGAGCGGTCGGCCCTACCCGCGCCCGCCTCGGCCCCGCCACCCGTGACGGCGGCCTGTGGGCCTGTCAGCGCGGACTCCTCGGCGCGGACCCTCGGCACGGCCCGTCACCTCGGCGCGGACGCCCGGCAGGGCCCCGTCCGCAGTCAGGACTCGAACTCGGCCGCCTTCAGGTACTGCGGGTTGGGGTCGAGCGCGGCGGCCAGCCGGAAGTGACGCTTGGCCTGGTCGTGGCGGCCCTGGCGTTCGTAGGTGCGGGCCAGCGCGAAGTGCGCGAACGCGTTGTCCGGCTCACGCTCCAGCACGATGGTGAACTCGAGTTCGGCGGGCCGCAGTTGTGCGGCCGCGAAGAAGGCTCGCGCACGCAGCAGCCGGGCCGCGGTGTTCTCGGGGTGTGCGGCGATGACTCCGTCCAGCAGCTTCACCGCGCCCCGCGGATCCCGCGCGTTGAGCAGTTGCTCGGCCGCGCGGAAGTCTATGACGTGCGTCTCCGGAGTACGTCCGGTGGAACCGCTGATCTCGGGCACGGCAAAGTCCTTCCCTCACTGCGGCGGTTCAACGCCCTGCCACAGGCAGCTATTCCGCGCCGCCGTCGCGCGACCGCCCGTCCCCGGATGCCGCCCGTGGGGCGCGCGCCCGGCGCACGAGGTCGTCCCAGACTTCCGCCACGCGCTTGCGCAGCGCGTCCAGGGGTACGTCGTTGTCGATCACGATGTCCGCGATCTCCCGGCGCTGCTCGCGGGTCGCCTGTGCGGCCATGCGCGCGCGTGCGTCGTCGTCGGTCATCCCGCGCAGCCGGACCAGCCGGTCGAGCTGGGTCTCGGGGCTCGCGTCGACGACGATCACCAGGTCGTACAGCGGCGCCAGGCCGTTCTCGGTGAGGAGCGGCACGTCGTGGATCACTACGGCGCCCTCGGTCGCGGTGCTCTCCAGCTCGCGGGAGCGGGCGCCCACCAGGGGATGCACGATCGAGTTGAGGACGGCCAGCTTCTCGGGATCGGCGAAGACGATGGAGCCGAGTCTGGGCCGGTCCAGGCTGCCGTCGGCGGCGAGGATCTCCTCGCCGAAGGCCTCCACCACGGCCGCGAGCCCGGGCGTGCCGGGCGCCACGACCTCGCGCGCGATGCGGTCGGCGTCGATCAGCACGGCTCCGTGCTCCACGAGCAGCCGGGACACCTCGCTCTTGCCGGCGCCGATGCCGCCGGTCAGGCCCACTTTCAGCATGAGCGGAAGCTTAGGCCCTGCCACTGACAGGGCCACCCCGGCGTCGGCCCTACGGCCGGGCCGGCCGCGCCAGGGCGTGCCAGACCCCGCGTCGTCGGTGTGATCCAGAAGACACCCTCTAGTTCTCGCCCTCTCGCTCCGCGAGGAACCGCTCGAACTCCCGCCCGATCTCGTCGGCGGACGGAATCTCGACCGGCTCGGCGAGCATGTTGCCCCGGGTCTCGGCGCCCGCGGCAGCGTCGTACTGGTGCTCCAGGCCCTGGACGAGCGAGGTCAGTTCCTCGTCGCCTTCCTGGATCTGCCGGTCGATCTCGGTCTGCGTGCGGTGCGCGTCGGTACGCAGGGAGTGCGCGATGCCCGGCAGCACCAGCCCGGTGGCGGCCGTGACGGCCTCCAGTACGGTCAGCGCGGCGTCCGGGTACGCGGAGCGGGCGATGTAGTGCGGGACGTGCGCGGCGACACCCAGGACGTCGTGTCCGGCCTCCATGAGGCGGTACTCCAGCAGCGACTCGGCGCTGCCGGGGACCTGGGCCTCCTCGAAGGGGCTGCGGTGGCCCGGGATCAGGTCGGTGCGGTTGCCGTGGGGGGTGAGGCCCACGGGGCGGGTGTGCGGGACGCCCATGGGGATGCCGTGGAAGTTCACGGACAGGCGGACGCCGAGCCGCTCCACGATCTGCCGTACGGCGGCCGCGAACCGCTCCCACTCCACGTCCGGTTCGGGCCCGGAGAGCAGCAGGAAGGGGGCGCCGGTGGCGTCCTGGACGAGGTGGACCTCGATGGCCGGCACCTCGTAGTCGGTCCAGCTGTCCCGCTTGAAGGTGAGCAGCGGGCGGCGGGCCCGGTAGTCCACGAGCCGGTCGTGGTCGAAGCGGGCCACGACCTGGTGGGGCAGTGAGTCGAGGAGCCGGTCGACGATCTGGTCGCCGGTCTCGCCCGCGTCGATGTATCCGTCGAAGTGGTAGAGCATGACAAGTCCGGCCGACTCCTGGGCGAGCGCCATGTCGACGACGGCCAGGCCCTTCGGCTCCCATGCGTACAAACCCTGCGGATCAAGCACTGTGACCGCTCCTCCTCGTGTTCCTCTTCGACAACGCGCCCTGGGGCGTAGGCATTCCCGCGTCAGGTCGCTGATCAGGCACCTAGGTCCGCGCATCTTGACGCCCCGTCAACTGGTCCGTACCTTCACGAAGACCGGAGTTCATATCCACGCACATCGTTCATGTATGAGATCCGCGTCCGCACGACAGGAAGGCACCCCCATGCGCACGCGCACGCTGCTCACCTCCCTGCTCGCCGCGACCACCGCAACCGGCGGCCTGCTCCTCTGCGCGGGCCCGGCCCCGGCCGCCTCGACCGTCGAGGTCGGCACCGCGGCCCAGCTCAAGACCGCGCTCAGCAACGCGAAGCCGGGCGACACGATCCATCTCGCGGACGGCACGTACACCGGCAACTTCAAGGCGGCCGCGCCGGGCGGCGCCACGGCCCGCATCACCCTCACCGGCTCCCCCAGGGCCGTACTCACCGCGGGCGGCGGCTACGGCCTGCACCTGAACGGCGCGTCCTACTGGACGGTCAGCGGGCTGACCGTGACCGGAGGCCAGAAGGGCATCGTGATCGACACGGCCAAGGGTGTCGTGGTGGACGGCGTCACGGTGCACGGGCTCGACATGGAGGGCGTGCACTTCCGCAACTCCAGCACGGACGGCGTGATCAGGAACTCCAGGATCTACGACACCGGGAACGACGGCCGGGGCATGGGCGAGGGCGTGTACGTGGGGACCGCGAACACGCTGTCCGACAGGAGCGACCGCATCCAGATCCTGAACAACACGATCGGCCCCGACGTCGGCGGCGAGAACGTGGACATCAAGGAGGGCACGACGGGCGCGCAGATCGTCGGCAACACCTTCGACGGCAGCGGGCTGACCGGCGCCAACTACGACGACTCCTGGGTCGACGTGAAGGGCAACGACGTCCTCGTCCAGGACAACACCGGCAGGAACACCAGCAACGACGGCTACCAGACCCACACCCAGCAGTCCGGCTGGGGCTGCGGCACGGTCTTCAAGAACAACAAGTCAACTTTGACTGGCACCACCGGCTCGACCCAGCTGGCCATCAACGTGACCAACTACAGCGCCGGCTGCAAGGCGACGGTCTACAGCACCAACACGGTGACGGGCGGCAAGGGCCTGACGAATATCCCGGTCACTTCCTGAGAAGGGCCGGGGCACCCCACCTAGGGGCGCGGGGCTGTATCACTATGCGGCTCCGCCGCGTGGGCGCGACAAGCCCCCACCGGGCCGCACCCCAAGGACGGTCGCCCCCAAAAAGTCTGAGGGGCCGCACCTCGAAAGGTACGGCCCCTCAGAACTAACGGCTAAGCCCCGCGGCTAGCGCTCAGCTCTGGCCACCGGCAAGCTTCTCGCGAAGCGCGGCAAGCGCCTCGTCCGAGGCCAGCGCACCGGAGGTGTCCGCACCCTCGGAGGAGTACGAACCGCCGGTCGCGGCCGGAGCGGCGGCCTCGCCACCCTCGGCGGCAGCGGCAGCGTCGGCCTCGCGGGACTTGATGACCTGCTGCTGGTGCTGCTCGAAGCGGGACTGCGCCTCGGCGTACTGGCGCTCCCACTCCTCGCGCTGCTTCTCGTAGCCCTCGAGCCAGTCGTTGGTCTCGGGGTCGAAGCCCTCGGGGTAGATGTAGTTGCCCTGGTCGTCGTAGGACGCGGCCATGCCGTACAGGGTCGGGTCGAACTCGACCGAGGCCGGGTCGGCACCGAAGGACTCGTTGGCCTGCTTCAGCGAGAGGCTGATGCGACGACGCTCGAGGTCGATGTCGATGACCTTGACGAAGATCTCGTCGTTGACCTGCACGACCTGCTCCGGGATCTCCACGTGGCGCTCGGCCAGCTCGGAGATGTGGACCAGACCCTCGATGCCCTCGTCCACGCGGACGAACGCACCGAACGGAACCAGCTTGGTGACCTTACCCGGGACGACCTGACCGATCTGGTGGGTCCGGGCGAACTGCTGCCACGGGTCTTCCTGGGTCGCCTTCAGCGACAGGGAGACACGCTCGCGGTCCATGTCGACGTCGAGGACCTCGACGGTGACTTCCTGGCCGACCTCGACAACCTCGGACGGGTGGTCGATGTGCTTCCAGGACAGCTCGGAGACGTGGACCAGACCGTCGACGCCACCCAGGTCCACGAAGGCACCGAAGTTGACGATCGAGGAGACCACGCCGGAGCGGACCTGACCCTTCTGCAGGGTCGTGAGGAACGTCTGGCGGACCTCGGACTGGGTCTGCTCCAGCCAGGCACGGCGGGACAGGACCACGTTGTTGCGGTTCTTGTCCAGCTCGATGATCTTGGCCTCGAGCTCCTTGCCCACGTAGGGCTGGAGGTCGCGGACGCGGCGCATCTCGACCAGGGAGGCCGGGAGGAAGCCACGGAGGCCGATGTCGAGGATGAGACCACCCTTGACGACCTCGATGACGGTACCGGTGACGATGCCGTCCTCTTCCTTGATCTTCTCGATGGTGCCCCAGGCACGCTCGTACTGGGCGCGCTTCTTCGAGAGGATCAGGCGGCCTTCCTTGTCCTCCTTCTGGAGAACAAGGGCCTCGATCTCGTCACCGACGGCGACGACCTCGTTCGGGTCGACGTCGTGCTTGATCGAGAGCTCGCGGCTCGGGATGACACCTTCGGTCTTGTAACCGATGTCGAGCAGGACCTCGTCCCGGTCGACCTTCACGATGACGCCGTCGACGATGTCGCCGTCGTTGAAGTACTTGATCGTCTCGTCGATCGCGGCGAGGAAGGCTTCCTCGTTACCGATGTCGTTGACCGCAACCTGCGGGGTGGTGGCGGTGGTCTCGGTGCTGCTCGTCATGTGGGAAAGGGCTCCGGTACGGACATTGAAGTCGTAGGTACTGCTACGCCGGGAGCCCGTATCGCTCTGAAGAAGCCGGACAGCCAAGGAAGCGCCCCACCAGAGAACTGGTGATGGCGCCTCGACAACCGAGGGGACATACAACAGATGCGAGCGCAGCCTGCTACGTCTGAGGTGCGCAGGCCCGCAGCGCAACTTGTAGCATACGGGGGCAGCCGGACAGGGTCAATGCGCGAAGGCGCACACCCGGGCGGATCGCCGCATACCCGGCACAAAAAATCGTCCCAGCAGGCCACGCAGGGCTGCGGGACCCCTTCCGTGACACGCGCGCGCCCGGCGGGTTGGACGGAAGAGTACGACGAGGGAGCCGATCATCCAAGAGCCTGAAACGCTCGCCCCGAGGGGCTCGAGCCGGAAGCCACCCGACGTGACGCCGGGGTCGCGGAGAGCACCCGGGCCAACCGTGGCTGGTGGGACCGCAACGCCGACGAGTACCAGATCGATCACGGCACGTTCCTCGGCGACGACCGCTTCGTGTGGGGCCCGGAGGGCCTGGACGAGGTGGAGGCCGAGCTGCTCGGCGCCCCGGAGGACCTGAAGGGCAAGGACGTCCTGGAGATCGGCGCCGGCGCGGCCCAGTGCGCGCGCTGGCTGGCCGCCCAGGGCGCCCACCCGGTGGCCCTGGACCTCTCGCACCGCCAGCTCCAGCACGCCCTGCGCATCGGCGGATCGTTTCCCCTGGTCTGCGCCGACGCCGGCGCGCTGCCCTTCGCGGACGGCTCCTTCGACCTCGCGTGCTCCGCGTACGGGGCGCTGCCGTTCGTGGCCGACCCCCGGCTGGTGCTGCGCGAGGTGCGGCGGGTGCTGCGGCCGGGTGGCCGCTTCGTCTTCTCGGTGACGCACCCGATCCGCTGGGCGTTCCCGGACGAGCCCGGTCCCGAGGGCCTGTCGGTGTCCGCGTCCTACTTCGACCGCACGCCCTACGTGGAGCAGGACGAGGAGGGCCGCGCGGTGTACGTCGAGCACCACAGGACGCTCGGCGACCGGGTCCGGGACATCGTGGCCTCGGGCTTCCGGCTCGTGGACCTGGTGGAGCCGGAGTGGCCGGCGTGGAACACCTCGGAGTGGGGCGGCTGGTCCCCCCTGCGCGGGAACCTGATCCCGGGTACGGCCGTCTTCGTCTGCGAGCGGGACTGAGCGGTCTCGTCCGCTTATGCGCACGCGCGCGTGGGGGGCGTTTTCGGCGTCGTACGACACTAGGGGCGTGATCCGTTACGACGCCCTGGACGCGCTGCCCGTCCATGCCGCCCTGCCCGCCCTGAGCGACGCCCTGGACGGGCACGGCACGGCCGTGCTCGTGGCGCCGCCCGGCACCGGCAAGACGACGCTGGTGCCGCTCGTGCTGGCGGGGCTGGTCGGCGGCGGTCCCGCGCGGCGGGTCGTGGTGGCCGAGCCGCGGCGGATCGCTGCGCGGGCGGCGGCCCGGCGGATGGCGTGGCTGCTGGGTGAGAAGCCCGGCGAGAGCGTCGGCCACACGGTGCGCGGCGAGCGGGTCGTGGGGCGGCACGCGCGCGTGGAGGTCGTGACGACCGGTGTGCTGTTGCAGCGGCTGCAACGGGATCCGGAGCTGGCCGGCGTCGACGTGGTGGTGCTCGACGAGTGCCACGAGCGGCATCTGGACGCCGACACGGTGGCCGCCTTCCTCTGGGACGTACGGCAGACGCTGCGGCCGGAGCTGCGGCTGGTGGCCGCGTCGGCGACCACGGACGCGCAGGGCTGGGCGCGGCTGCTCGGCGGTGCTCCGGTGGTCGAGGCCGAGGGAGTCGCGCATCCCGTGGACGTCGTCTGGGCGCCTCCCGTGCGTCCGGTACGGCCGCCGCACGGCATGTGGGTCGATCCGGCGCTGCTGGGCCATGTGGCGTCGGTGGTGCGGCGGGCGCTGGCCGAGCGGGAGGGGGACGTGCTGTGTTTCCTGCCCGGGGTGGGCGAGATCGCGCGCGTGGCCGGGCAGCTGGGCGATCCGGGTGATGTCGAGGTGCTGCAGGTGCACGGGCGGGCGCCGGCCGCCGTGCAGGACGCGGTGCTGGCGCCCGGGGAGCGGCGCCGGGTGGTGCTGGCCACGTCCGTGGCGGAGTCGTCGCTGACCGTGCCCGGGGTGCGGGTGGTGGTCGACTCGGGGCTGGCGCGGGAGCCGCGTGTGGACCACGCGCGCGGACTGAGCGGACTGGCGACGGTACGGGCGTCGCGGGCGGCCGGGCGGCAGCGGGCGGGGCGGGCCGGGCGTGAGGCGCCGGGTGTGGTGTACCGGTGCTGGACGGAGGCCGAGGACGTCCGGCTGCCGGCCTTTCCGGCGCCGGAGATCAAGGTGGCCGACCTGACCGCGTTCGCCCTTCAGGCGGCCTGCTGGGGCGATCCGGACGCGTCCGGACTGGCGTTGCTGGACGCACCGCCGGGTGGGGCGATGGCGGCCGCGCGCTCCGCGTTGGCAGCGGTGGGGGCGGTGGACTCCGTCGGTCGGGCCACGGAGGTCGGTCAGCGGTTGGGGCGCCTGGGGGTGCACCCTCGGCTGGGGCGGGCGCTGCTGGACACCTCCGGTGGGGGTGCCTCGGTTGTCGCTCTGCTTTCTGAAGAGGTGCCGCGGGATTACGGGGATGATCTCGCTGGTGCTTTGAGGCGTGCTCGGCGTGGGGGTGACGCCTACGCGGGTCGGTGGGCTGCGGAGGTGCGGCGGCTGCGGGCCGTCTCTGGGGAGTTTTCCCACCCGCCCACGCATGCCCGTCGGTCACAGGCGGACGTTCGAGTAGAGCCACGCACCGGCGACGACAGGCTCACCGGGCTCGTCGCCGCTCTCGCGTTCCCCGAGCGCGTCGCCAAGCTCGACGGCGGGTCGTACCTCATGGCCTCCGGAACTCGGGCCGAGTTGTCCGAGGGGTCGGCGCTGCGTGGGGCGCCCTGGATCGTCGTCGCCTCCGCCGATCGGCCCGGTGGGAAGGGGCACGCGCGCGTGCGGCTGGCGGCGGGCGTGCACGAGGACGTGGCGCGAGCGGCGGCCGGGGCGCTGTTCGAGGAACGGGACGAGGTGCACTGGGGCGACGGGGATGTCGTGGCTCGGCGTGTCGAGCGGCTGAGGGCCATCGAGTTGGCCGTACGGCCGCTGAAGGACGTCGGTCCCGGTCTCGTACGCGGCGCCCTTCTGGAAGGGCTACGGCAGGAGGGGTTCGGGCTGTTGCGGTGGTCCGCGGAGGCGGAGGTGCTGCGGCAGCGGCTGGCGTTCCTGCACAGCCACCTCGGTGCGCCGTGGCCGGACGTGTCGGACGAAGCCCTGCACGCGCGCGTGGACGAGTGGTTGGAGCCGGAGCTGGGCCGGGCCCGCAGGCGGGCCGATCTCGGGCGGATCGACGCCGGGCAGGCCCTCGCGCGGCTGCTGCCCTGGGCGAGCGGGGAGGCCGCCCGGCTGGAGGAGCTGGCGCCGGAACGGATCGCCGTACCCAGTGGGTCCAGAATCCGGATCGACTACGGGGACCCGGAGCGGCCTGTCCTCGCGGTGAAGCTGCAGGAGATGTTCGGGTTGCGGGAGACACCCGCCGTGGCGGGGGTGCCGCTGCTGGTCCATCTCCTCTCCCCCGCCGGACGGCCGGCCGCCGTCACGGCCGATCTCGCCTCCTTCTGGAAGGACGGCTACAAGGGTGTGCGCGCGGAGCTGCGGGGGCGCTATCCGAAGCATCCGTGGCCCGAGGACCCGGCGACCGCCGAACCCACCCGGCACACCAACGCGCGGCTCAGGCGCTGACCGGTTCGGTTTCCGTCGCCTGTGTGTGTGCCGGGCCCTCGGGGCGGCGGCCGCGTGCCTCCAGGTAGAGGGAGAGCGCGAGGAGCAGGAGGCCGAGGGCCAGGAAGCCCCAGGGCAGGTAGGAGGTCATCAGGAGGACCAGGGTGCGGTTGTGTTTGACGAGGGCGACGGTGTGTTCGATGTAGTCCTCGCGCATCTTCACGTCCCCGGCGAACGCCGTCACCTTGGCGCGGCCGCCGAGCAGGGTGCCGCCGCGCAGCTCCTCCTTGTGGAGCTCTTCGCCGTAGACGGGCGCTCCGGTGACCGGTTCGACCCAGAACTTCCGGACGGTGCTGTACCAGCGGGTGGTGCCGGTCTTCGCCACCGACTCGGGGGTGATGCCCTGGACCGGCATGGTCTTGGGCATGAGGACCTTGGTCCAGGGGATGGTCTGTTCGAAGTAGTAGACCTTCAGGCCGCGGAAGGTCTGGGTGCCCTTGTAGTGGATGGGGTTGGTGGTGCGGGTCTGCGCGTCGAAGTACTCGTAGTCGCGCTTCTGGGTCAGGAAGGGCCACTTGAACTCGATGCCGTCCCGCTTGACCGGGTCGCCGTCGACGGACTCGCCGGTGGCGTGGACGGGGTCCTGGCTGTGGGCGTCGAAGATGTAGCGCTCCGGGATCCGGGAGATCATCTTGCCGTCGGGGTCCTGGAGGTAGGACAGCCCGTCCCAGACGACGACGGGTCGCCCCGCGCTCTTCTCGATCTTCTCGGCGGCCTCCACGTTGCCCTTGAGGGTCTGCACGATGGTCACCTTGGAGACCTTCTTCGCGCGCATGGTGCCGTAGTCGAGGAGGGTGGCGTCCTTGGCCTCCAGGACCATGTCCTGGTACTGGTTCGGCGGGATCCTGGCCAGGCGCGGGAAGGCGTACCAGCGCAGCAGCGGGGACAGCGCCGCGAAGAACACGGCGCAGCCGAGCAGGACCAGGCTTGCGTTGCGGCGCATTCCGGCCTCCCTCCGGGACGGGTGCTGCTACGGGTGCGCGGGCACCGTCGTCAGCAGCGGCTTGGGGGACGTCCGGCCCGTCGGTGTGCCCATGGCGCTCACTGCCAGGACCAGGGCGAGCGCGAGGGCGAGACCGGTCGCGGCGGCGATCAGGGCACGCATGCGGGGCCTCCCGGCGGACGGTTCCTGATGGATCGTCAGGTGCGGCAGGCACCGTAGCAATGGGCGGCCGAGATGAGAACACGTCGCGCACACAGACGAGGGCGCCCCCTCCGCCATGGCGGAAGAGGCGCCCTGTTCGCCCGGTGTCGGGTGTGTGCCGTCAGGAGCTCGCGGACGGGCTCGGCGAGGGCGAGGGGCTGGCCGAGGCGTCGGCCGCGGCGACCTTCAGTTCGACGGTGAGGGTCGCGCCGCCCGTGGTGGTGATGCGGAGCAGGAAGGTGCCGGTGGTGTCGTCCGCGTACAGCTTCGGCAGTGTCAGCAGGCCCTTGTCGTCCGTCTGGAGGTCGGTGAGGGTGCGTACGACCTTGCCGTCGGCGTCCTTGAAGTAGGGGCCCTTGTCGTTCTCGGTGGCGTCGTCGGCGGACTTGATCAGGGTGGCGGTGGCCGCGACCTTGTCGGCGACGGCGCCCTTGTACGTCGCCTTCACCTGGACCTGGTCGGCGAACTCGCCGCCCGGGGTGCAGGTCAGCGGGGTGTCGCTGGTGCGGGCGAGGGTGTCGGCGGCGCGTGCGGTGACGGTGGCCGTGTAGTCGACCCCCTTGACCTGGTGGCCGACGACAGCGGTGGTGATCTTGAAGGCGCCGGTCTTCTCGCCCGCCTGGAGCGCCGGTGCGAGCGCCACGCCCTTGGCGTCGGTGGCGATGGTGGCCACGGTCTCGCCGCCGACGAAGGTGGCGTCGGTATCGCCGGTGATGGTGAACCGGATCCGGACCTTGCCGACGGCCGCCCCGGCCTTGGTCTCGGCACGGGTGCTGATCCGCTGGGCGAACGCGTCGCCGGCCATCGCGGTGAGCTTCGTGGTGCCGTTGCCCGCGTCCTCCAGGTGGTCCACGGTGTCGGAGGGGGTGGGCGGGGCCGGCGGCTTCGGCGGCTTCGGGTCGGGCGTGTCCTTGCCGCCGCCGGGCTTGCCCGGCTCCGGCTTGGTCTTCGGCGGGTCGGAGGGCTTCTTGGTGTGGTGCTTCGAGCCGTCGTCGCTGCGGTGGGAGGGCACGCCGCCGGTGCCGTCGGGCACGGAGTGGGTGCCCTTGCGGTAGTACTCCAGCCAGCTCAGGACCAGGTTCAGGTAGTCCTGCGAGTTGTTGTAGCTGAGGATCGCGCTGTACAGGCCGGCCTGGGTGGACATGTCCCAGTCGTTGCGGCACAGGTAGTGGCCGGCGGCGAGCGCGGCGTCGTAGGCGTTGTTGGGGTCCGCCTTGCCGTCGCCGTTGCCGTCGCGGCCGGCCCAGGCCCAGGTGGACGGGATGAACTGCATCGGGCCGACGGCCTGGTCGTACTGGCTGTTGCCGTCGTACTCGCCGTGGTCGGTGTCCTTGATGAGCGCGAAGCCGTTGCCGTCGAGCTGCGGGCCGAGGATCCGGCCCAGGGTGGTGCCGTTGGCGTCGACGCGACCGCCGCGGGCATGGCCCGACTCGACCTTGCCGATGGCGGCCAGGAGTTGCCAGGGCAGGTTGCAGCCCGGCTTGGAGGTGCGCAGCTCGGCCTCGGCCTTCTTGTAGGCGTCGAGGACCGTCGCGGGGATACCGGCCTCGGCCGGGCCCCGGGAGACGGGGGTGCCGATGGTGGGCGACGGGCTGGGGTTGGGGCTGTTGAGCGGCGGCAGGTCCGTGTAGTACGGCGAGTTGCCGGTGGCGTTGGCGCTACCGTCGGCGGCCACGTCCGGTACCGGGGTGCTGGCGCCGGCCGTGGCCTGTCTGCCGTGGTCCTCGCCGGTGGCTCCCGGAGCCTGGGACGCGGACAGAGCCGCGACCGCTGCCGCGGCCACGGCGGTGGTCGCCGCTCCCTTGCGCAGCCGCCTGCCGATGTGCGCCGCCATAGAGTGAACCCCTCCCGTGGACGCCCCTGCGTCCGTCTCCGTCCGTGTGCCTCGCTCTGGTCTGACGGTTGACCCGGTGCTCTGGTTGCCCCTGTTCCGCCTTTCCATCCGCGCGACGTACGTTCGAACGTGCGCCCGGCACTGCGACCCAGGTGACCCTACGACACCTTCCTTTGCCCGGGCACCCGTTCGCGCCCGTTTTTCACCGGTTGGCCAACTTCCGTTGGTGTGGGGGGCGTCGGACGGTACTCACGCATACTGGACGGACATGATCACCGGTTCCGGTGCCACGGCCGACGACCGTTCCAGGGGGCTCTGTTGCCGTTCACGCTCAGCCATGCGGCGGCCGTACTGCCCGCCATCCGCCGGGACGGCGCGGGCCGGGGCCGGCTGGTGCCCTCGGTGCTCGTCGCGGGCTCCTTCGCGCCCGACCTGACCTACTACGCGGCGAGTGTCCTGCCGGGCGCAATGGAGTTCGGGTCGGTCACGCACTCGTTCACGGGTGTGGTCGGCGTGGACGTGCTCATCTCCTGGGCTTTGGTGGGGCTGTGGCTGCTCGTCCGGGAACCGCTGGTGGCTCTGCTGCCCCGGGGCCGGCAGGGGCGGCCGGCCACGCTGCTGCGGTGCGGTGCGCCACGCGCGCGCGTGCGGGCCGTTTCCGTGCTGTGGTGGTACGTCTCCGCGGTGCTCGGCGCGCTGACGCATGTCGTGTGGGACGCGTTCACGCATCACGACCGGTGGGGGTCGCGGCTGATTCCGGCCCTCGGACGGAGCCTGGCGGGCATGCCGCTCTACTCATGGCTGCAGTACGGCACGTCCGCGGTGGCCGCCGTGGTGATCGCCGTGTTCCTGGTACGTGCGCTGCGGCGCTCGCCGGCCGGCGAGCCGGTGGGGGTGCCCGCCCTGTCCGTACGGGACCGGTGGTGGGCCGCCTGCGTACTCGGCGGCTGCGCCCTGACGGGGGCGGTGCAGCGGGCGACGCGGTGGCGGGAGTACTGGGGTGCGCACGCGAACCCCTGGGACCTGGTGCCCACGCTCTGCTTCGGTGTGGGCGCCGGGCTGGTCCTCGGAGTGCTGGTGTACGCGGCCGGGGTCAGGGTGTGGCGCCCTGCCCCGGTTCCGGGCAGTCCCGCAATGGCGGCCGGTGCCGCTCGGGACCGGTCGGCCGCTCGATGACGGGGGCCACGAACACGGTGAGGGTGCGTCTGGGGCGTGCCCTCGGGATCAGGGTGAGCAGCAGCGCGAGGTAGCCGCGGAGAAGGTCGGGCCAGGCGCGCCAGTCGGGGGCGTGGCGTGTGCGGGCGGCCAGTCGGCGCCGGAGGTCCACCGCGGCCCTGCGTACGGTCGTGGCCAGGTCGGCGGGGATGCGGGCGGTGCTTGCGTCGGCCGCGAGGGCCGGGACCGGCGAGGCGGGCGTGGCTCGGTCCGTGGCGGTGTCCGCCCGGGCCGGGGTGCCGCCCTGCGCCTCGGGCGTCCGGCGGTGGAGCATGCGTATACCCATGCTCGCAGTGTTGCGGTTACGGGGCTCGGGGGGCGTTCTGGCGGGGGCCACGTGAGTGACGGGCCCTCCGGGGGTTCAGCCGGATTCGGGTGCGGGTGGGGTGGCAGCGGGGGTGGTCCGGTGGGTCCGGCACCGCCGGGATGCGCCGTGGGGGTCGATCGCCGTCGCGGCGGAGAACTTCTTCGCGCCGGCGGGCGACCAGCAGCCGTGGCGGAGGCGAGGGGGAGTCGCCCGCCTCGGCACCCACCGGCACCCGCAGCGGCGGAGGGGCGTTGTCCTGCCCTTGGCTGAAAACGCCCCTCCGCTGCATTGC
Source organism: Streptomyces sp. Ag109_G2-15 (assembly GCF_900215565.1). Lineage (NCBI taxonomy): Bacteria > Bacillati > Actinomycetota > Actinomycetes > Kitasatosporales > Streptomycetaceae > Streptomyces > Streptomyces sp. Ag109_G2-15. The sequence goes on along the minus strand of NZ_OCNI01000001.1, from coordinate 5,346,825 downwards.
CGAAGGCTAGTGCGCCGCCGACTCCCAGTCCGGGCCCACGCCCACGGAGACGTCGAGCGGGGCCCTCAGGTGGACCGCGTCGGCCATCTCGTGGCGGACGATCTCCTCGGTGGCCTTGCGTTCGCCGGGGGCGATCTCCAGGACGATTTCGTCGTGGACCTGGAGGAGCATGCGGGACTTGAGGTCCGCCTCACGCAGGGCCCGGTCGACGTTGAGCATGGCGATCTTGACGATGTCCGCCGCCGTGCCCTGGATCGGCGCGTTCAGCGCCATGCGCTCGGCCGCCTCGCGGCGCTGGCGGTTGTCGCTGTTGAGGTCCGGGAGGTAGCGGCGGCGCCCGAAGAGCGTCGCCGTGTAGCCCGTCGCCCGGGCCTCGTCGACCGCTCGGCGCAGATAGTCCCGGACGCCACCGAAGCGCTCGAAGTAGGCGTCCATCAGCGCACGGGCCTCGCCCGCGTCGATGTTCAGCTGCTGGGAGAGACCGAAGGCGGAGAGGCCGTAGGCCAGGCCGTACGACATCGCCTTGATCTTGCGGCGCATCTCCGCGTCCACCGCGGTGGGCTCGACGCCGAACACCTGGGAGGCCGCCGTGGTGTGCAGGTCCTCGCCGGAGGTGAACGCCTCGATCAGGCCCTCGTCCTCGGAGAGGTGGGCCATCACGCGCAGCTCGATCTGGCTGTAGTCGGCGGTCATCAGGGACTCGAAGCCCTCGCCGACCACGAAGCCGCGGCGGATCGCCCGGCCCTCGTCGGTGCGGACCGGGATGTTCTGCAGGTTCGGGTCCGTGGAGGACAGCCGGCCGGTCGCGGCCACCGTCTGGTTGAAGGTGGTGTGGATACGGCCGTCGCCGGCGACGGTCTTGATCAGGCCCTCGACCGTGACGCGGAGCTTCGCCTGCTCGCGGTGCCGGAGCATGATCACCGGCAGTTCGTTGTCCGTCTGGGTGGCGAGCCAGGCGAGGGCGTCGGCGTCGGTGGTATAGCCGGTCTTGGTCTTCTTCGTCCTGGGCAGGGCCAGCTCGCCGAAGAGGACCTCCTGGAGCTGCTTGGGCGAGCCCAGGTTGAACTCGTGCCCGGCGGCCGCGTGCGCCTCCTTCACGGCCTGCTGCACCGCGCCCGCGAACATCTGCTCCATCGCCTCGAGGTGTGCGCGGTCGGCGGCGATGCCGTGGCGCTCCATGCGGGCGAGCAGGACGGAGGTGGGCAGCTCCACGTCCCGCAGGAGGTCGGCGGCACCGACCTCCTGGAGGCGTTCCTCGAAGGCCTCGCCCAGGTCGAGGACGGCGCGGGCCTGGATCATCAGCGCCTCGGCCTCGGCGCCGTCGTCCGCGCCGAAGGCCAGCTGGCCGTCGGCCGCGGCGGCGGGGGCCAGCTCGCGGTGCAGGTACTCCAGGGACAGCGCGTCCAGGTCGAAGGAGCGGCGGCCCGGCTTGACCAGGTAGGCGGCGAGGGCGGTGTCCATGGCGACGCCCTCGACGCTCCAGCCGTGCTCGGCGAAGACGCGCATGGCGCCCTTGGCGTTGTGGAACACCTTGGGGCGGCCGGCGTCGGCCAGCCAGGCCGCGAACGCGTTCTCGTCGGTCTCGTCCAGCTCGGCGGGGTCGAACCAGGCGGCCGCGCCCTCGGCCGCGGCGAGAGCGACCTCGGCGACCGAGCCGGTGCCCAGGGCCCAGGTGTCGACGGTGGCGACGCCGAGGGTCTTGGTGCCGTGCTCGGCCAGCCAGGGGGACAGCTCGCCGGTGCCGAGGATCTTGCCGTCCAGCTCGACGCCCTCCGCCGCGACCGGAGTGGTCTCGGCCTCCTCGGCGCCCGGGTCGACGGCGAAGAGACGCTCCCGCAGGGACGGGTTGCGGATCTCCAGGGTGTCCAGGACCATCGCGACGGTCTTGCGGTCGTACGGAGCACGCTCCAGGTCGGTGACCGTCTTCGGCAGCTCGACCTGGCGCTCCAGCTCGGTGAGGCGGCGGTTGAGCTTGACCGCCTCCAGGTGGTCGCGAAGGTTCTGTCCCGCCTTGCCCTTGACCTCGTCGACGCGCTCGACCAGCTCCGCGAACGAGCCGAACTGGTTGATCCACTTCGCGGCGGTCTTCTCGCCGACACCGGGGATGCCGGGCAGGTTGTCGGACGGGTCGCCGCGCAGGGCCGCGAAGTCGGGGTACTGGGCGGGCGTCAACCCGTACTTCTCGAGAACCTTCTCCGGGGTGAAGCGGGTCAGCTCCGAGACACCCTTCGTCGGGTACAGCACGGTCGTGTTCTCGGTGACGAGCTGGAAGGAGTCGCGGTCGCCGGTGACGATCAGCACCTCGAAGCCCTCGGCCTCGGCCTGGGTGGCGAGGGTGGCGATGACGTCGTCGGCCTCGAAGCCCTCGACGGCGAAGCGCGGCGCGTGCATGGCGTCGAGCAGCTCGCCGATCAGCTCGACCTGGCCCTTGAACTCGTCGGGGGTCTTGGAGCGGTTCGCCTTGTACTCGGTGAACTGCTCGGAGCGCCACGTCTTGCGGGAGACGTCGAAGGCCACCGCGAAGTGCGTGGGGGCCTCGTCACGCAGGGTGTTGGCCAGCATCGACGCGAAGCCGTAGATCGCGTTCGTCGGCTGGCCCGTCGCGGTCGTGAAGTTCTCCGCGGGCAGCGCGAAGAACGCGCGGTAGGCCAGCGAGTGCCCGTCCATGAGCATCAGCCGGGGACGGGTAACGCCGGGGTTCTTGTCGGTCTTCTTCGATGCTGTCTCTGCCACGCCCCCGATCCTGCCACGCCCCACTGACAGTCCGGGCCGCGACGGGTTCGGCACCCCGCCTGGAACCCCACGGATCCGGGCAGGGCCGGGGCTCACGGCTGTCGGTGCCCCGTGCGAGGATCGGAGGCGTACTTCTCACACGTAGAGGCGTATTTCTCACACGCAGTCGAAGGGGACCGTGCGATGGCGACCAAGCCGCCCAAGGGTGATCCGGTTCAGGACGCGCCGCAGGTCGCGGAGCCGAAGCACGCGGCGGCGGGGCTGCCCGCCATCGGGCACACCCTGCGCATCGCCCAGCAGCAGATGGGCGTGAAGCGCACCGCGCTGACCCTGCTGCGGGTGAACCAGAAGGACGGCTTCGACTGCCCGGGCTGTGCCTGGCCGGAGCCGGACCACCGGCACAAGGCGGAGTTCTGCGAGAACGGCGCCAAGGCGGTCGCCGAGGAGGCCACCCTGCGCCGGGTCACCCCGGAGTTCTTCGCCGCGCACTCCGTCGCCGACCTGGCCACCAGGAGCGGGTACTGGCTGGGGCAGCAGGGACGGCTCACGCACCCCATGCATCTGCCCGAGGGCGGCGATCACTACGAGCCGGTCAGCTGGGAGCGTGCCTTCGACATCATCGCGGAGGAGATCTCCGCCCTCGGCTCCCCCGACGAGGCCGTCTTCTACACCTCGGGCCGGACCAGCAACGAGGCCGCGTTCCTGTACCAGCTCTTCGCGCGCGAGCTGGGCACCAACAACCTGCCCGACTGCTCGAACATGTGCCACGAATCGTCCGGCTCGGCGCTCTCCGAGACGATCGGCATCGGCAAGGGCAGCGTCCTGCTGGAGGACCTCTACCGGGCCGACCTGATCATCGTCGCGGGCCAGAACCCGGGGACGAACCATCCGCGCATGCTCTCCGCGCTGGAGAAGGCCAAGGCGAACGGTGCGAAGATCATCAGCGTCAACCCGCTGCCCGAGGCCGGCCTGGAGCGGTTCAAGAACCCGCAGACCCCGCAGGGCATGCTCAGGGGCGCCGCCCTCACCGATCTGTTCCTGCAGATCCGCATCGGCGGCGATCAGGCCCTGTTCCGTCTCCTCAACAAGCTGATCCTGGAGACCGAGGGCGCGGTCGACGAGGAGTTCGTGCGCGAGCACACACACGGGTACGAGGAGTTCGCCGAGGCCGCGCGTGCCGCCGACTGGGACGAGACGCTCAGGGCGACCGGCCTGTCCCGGGAGGAGATCGAGGAAGCGCTCGGCATGGTCCTCGCCTCCGAGCGCACCATCGTCTGCTGGGCCATGGGCCTGACCCAGCACAAGCACGCCGTCCCGACCATCCGCGAAGTGGTCAACTTCCTGCTCCTGCGCGGCAACATCGGCCGCCCGGGCGCGGGCGTGTGCCCGGTGCGCGGCCACTCCAACGTGCAGGGCGACCGCACGATGGGCATCTTCGAGCGGCCCGCCCCGGCCTTCCTGGACGCGCTGGAGAAGGAGTTCGGGTTCGCTCCCCCGCGCGAGCACGGCTTCGACGTCGTACAGGCCATCCGTGCGCTGCGGGACGGCGAGGCGAAGGTGTTCTTCGCCATGGGCGGCAACTTCATCTCCGCCTCCCCCGACACCGAGGTCACCGAGGCGGCCATGCGGCGCGCGCGGCTCACCGTGCACGTGTCGACCAAGCTCAACCGCTCGCATGTCGTCACGGGCGCGCGTGCCCTGATCCTGCCGACGCTGGGCCGCACCGAGCGGGATCTGCAGGGCAGCGGCGAGCAGTTCGTCACCGTCGAGGACTCCATGGGCATGGTGCACGCCTCGCGCGGGCGGCTCGCGCCGGCGAGCCGGCAGCTGCTGTCCGAGCCGGCGATCGTGTGCCGGATGGCGCGCCGGGTGCTCGGCGCGGACAGCAAGGCGCCGTGGGAGGAGTTCGAGAAGGACTACGCGACGATCCGCGACCGCATCGCGCGCGTGATCCCCGGTTTCGAGGACTTCAACGCGCGCGTGGCCCACCCGGGCGGCTTCACGCTGCCGCACGCGCCGCGCGACGAGCGCCGCTTCCCGACCGCGACCGGCAAGGCGAACTTCACGGCGGCGCCGGTGGAGTACCCGGAGCTGCCCGAGGGCCGGCTGCTGCTGCAGACGCTGCGCTCGCACGACCAGTACAACACCACGATCTACGGCCTGGACGACCGCTACCGGGGCATCACGGCCGGCCGCCGGGTGGTGCTGGTCAACCCGGAGGACGCGCGGACCCTGGGGGTCGCCGACGGGTCGTACGTGGACCTGGTGAGCGAGTGGAAGGACGGCGTGGAGCGGCGGGCCCCCGGCTTCCGGGTCGTGCACTATCCGACGGCCCGGGGCTGCGCGGCGGCGTACTACCCGGAGACCAACGTGCTCGTGCCGCTGGACGCCACCGCCGACACCAGCAACACCCCGGCCAGCAAGTCCGTCGTGGTCCGCCTGGAGACCGCGCCGGAGAGCCGCCCGGGGACCCGCCCGGAAGCCCGTCTGGAACAATCGGCCACCGACTGAGCGTTTGCTCAGCCACGAGACAGGTGTACGACGAACGGAGCCGGGCCCATGGGTGAGCAGCAGCAGGTGAAATTCCCGCAGGAAGTCATCGACGAGTACGCCGCGCTCGGTGTCGACCTGCCCGCGCTGTTCTCGGCAGGCCACCTCGGGACGCGGATGGGCGTGCAGATCCTGGAGGCGTCGGCGGACCGGGTCGTCGGCACGATGCCGGTGGAGGGCAACACCCAGCCGTACGGGCTGCTGCACGGAGGCGCGTCCGCGGTGCTCGCGGAGACCCTGGGCTCGGTCGGCTCCATGCTGCACGGCGGCAGCTCGAAGATCGCGGTCGGCGTGGACCTGAACTGCACGCACCACCGCGGGGTCCGCTCGGGCCTGGTGACCGGTGTGGCCACGCCGGTGCACCGGGGGCGGTCGACGGCGACGTACGAGATCGTGATCAGTGACGAGGAGGGCCGCCGGGTGTGCAGCGCGCGGCTGACCTGTCTGCTGCGCGACCTCAAGCCGGAGGACGGCGCCCAGGTCGTCAAGGGCTGATCCCGGCCGCCGAGCGGCCGGCGCCGGGCCGTTGCCCCGCGCCGTGCCTCCCCTTAGCTTCGGCACATGGGACCGCGGCTTCGGCACGGAGCCCCCTGGCCGGGAGTCACGGGGCGGGGACTCGCACTGGCACTGCTGGCTGCCGTACTGACGGGTGGGTGCGCCGGATCGGGCGCACCCGCTCGTACCCCGCACAGCGGCACGGTCTCCGCGTCACCGACCTCCGAAGCCGAGCTGTGCGCCAGGATCGTCGCGTACTGGTCGCGCAAAGTGCTCGACAGCGGCACCTACGGCGACTACCAGTCCATGGGGCTGTCCAACGGGCAGTATGAGATCCTGCGGACCGTCGTGGACGCGGCGCGCGCGGCCGAGCGGCGCCAAGGGGCCGCTGCCGCCGACGAGTTGATCGACCGTCAGTCCCGCAGTGCCTGCGCCGAGCGGTACCGGCACGGAACGCCGAGCGGAGGTCCGTGGCAATGAGCGGCATCGGCCCCCTGGAGCCCGGCGAGGGCACGCGCGCGTGGGACACCGCGCAGGAAGCGCCCCTCGGCCGAAGACGCGCGCCGCTCGCGGCCCTGTACGCCCGCCACCGCCGCGCCGTCCTGGCTCTCGCCGCCACCGCGGCCGTACTCGCGGGCGGCGGCTATCTCTACGCGACCCGCCCGCAGCAGCCGCCACCGCCCGAAGTGCCGTACCCCGCACAGGTGGTGGCGATGTCGTACCTGCGCGACCGGGCCACCCCGCCCGGCGCGCCGGCCCGCAGCTTCAGCTTCGAGGTGCTGATGCGCGTGGAGTCGGGACCGCCGGTCACCGTCACCCGGGTGACCCAGCCGTACGCCGGCCTCTCGGCGGCCGCGGCGCCACACGTCCCCTTCCGGACAAAGGCAGGCGCTCCCCGCAAGATCACCATAACCATGCATGTGACGGAATGCGGAAAGGTTCCGAAGGACGCCGGGATGCCTTTCCTGGAAGTAACTCTACGTAATACGCGCGCAATACAGATTCAGAGTTTCATCCTCGGCCCCCACTACGCACAGCACCTCTCACACGCCCTGAAAGTCGCCTGCAGCAACAGTGGTGCGTAATCACCAAAACCCCCGAGACACCTGAACGGATCACGGTGAGTCCTGCGGGTTCTCACAATGCGGACAGGGCGAATCGGTCTGAATTCCGGCGTTCCCCCCACCGTGTACCGCTCTGCATTACCTCGTGTCATAACAAGAGCGTCACAGCATTGGTCAGACCCTCCTCCACGTTCCCCACACACGCCTAGAGTCACGGCCAGTCACCGCGCAGTCGGATTCTCACTTCGGCCAGGCGCGCGCGGCTCGACCGTTTCCACGGGGATGCGGTTGTCGATCGGAAAGGACTGATCGTGCGTCAACGTTCGCTCATCGCCATCACCGCCGCCCTGGCGGCGGGTGCACTCACCCTCACCGCCTGCGGCTCGCGCGACAGCGGCGACAAGGGATCGGACTCCGGCAACGGCGGCACCACCGTCACCATCGGCGTCGACGCCCCGCTGACCGGCGACCTGTCCGCCCTGGGCCTGGGCATCCGGAACTCCGTGGACCTCGCGGCCAAGCAGGCCAACAAGAAGAACTATGTCAAGGGCATCACCTTCAAGGTCGAGGCCCTCGACGACCAGGCCCAGCCCTCCTCCGGCCAGACGAACGCCACCAAGTTCGTCGGCGAGTCGGGCGTCCTCGGCGTGGTCGGTCCGCTGAACTCCTCGGTCGCCCAGTCGATGCAGAAGGTCTTCGACGACGCGAAGCTGGTCGAGGTCTCCCCGGCCAACACCAGCCCGGACCTGACCCAGGGTCCCGACTGGCGGACCTCGAAGTCGCGTACGTACAAGTCGTACTTCCGCACCGCGACCACGGACGCCATCCAGGGCCCGTTCGCCGCCCAGTACGTCTACAACAAGGCCAAGAAGACCAAGGCCTTCGTCATCGACGACAAGAAGACCTACGGCGCCGGCCTCGCCGGGACGTTCACCGACGAGTTCAAGAAGCTCGGCGGCAAGATCGTCGGCACCGAGCACATCAACCCCGACACCAAGGACTTCTCCGCGGTCGCCACCAAGGTGAAGAACTCCGGTGCCCAGGTGGTCTACTACGGCGGCGAGTACCCGCAGGCCGGCCCGCTCAGCAAGCAGATCAAGGCCGCCGGCGCCAAGATCCCGCTGGTCGGCGGTGACGGCATCTACGCCGACGACTTCATCAAGCTGGCCGGCGCCTCGGGCACCGGTGACCTCGCCACCTCGGTCGGTGCGCCGGTCGAGACCCTCCCCTCCGCCAAGGAGTTCGTCGACAACTACAAGGCGGCGGGCTACAAGGAGGCGTACGCGGCGTACGGCGGTTACTCCTACGACTCGGCCTGGTCGATCATCGAGGCCGTGAAGAAGGTCGTGGACGACAACGGCGGCAAGCTGCCGTCCGACGCCCGCGCGAAGATCACCGCCGCGATGCAGAACGTCTCCTTCGACGGTGTGACCGGCAAGGTCTCCTTCGACGAGTACGGTGACGCGACCAACAAGCAGCTCACCGTCTACTCCGTCACGGGCGGTGCCTGGAAGGCCGTGGAGTCCGGCACCTACAACGGCGGCTGACCCACACCCGCACCACGAGCCGCGCGGGGCGCTGTTCCACAGGCGCCCCGCGCGGACTCGCATCCGGCCACATCCGTCGAACTTTCCGAACGCTCGGAGGACATGCGGTGAACGAACTGCCGCAGCAGCTGGTCAACGGCCTGCTACTTGGATCCATGTACGGGCTGGTCGCCATCGGCTACACAATGGTCTATGGCATTGTCCAGCTCATCAACTTCGCCCACGGCGAGATCTTCATGACCGGAGCGTTCGGCGCGCTCACGGTCTACGCATACATACTTCCCGACGGCACCTCGATGTGGGTGGCCCTGCCGCTCATGCTCGTCGGCGCCATCCTCGTCGCCACCACCGTCGCCGTCGGAGCGGAACGGTTCGCCTACCGGCCCCTGCGCAGCGCCCCGCGCCTCGCTCCCCTCATCACCGCCATCGGCCTCTCCCTGGCCCTGCAGCAGGCGGTGTGGGCCTGGTACCCGGGCGCCAAGTCCGCCCGCACCTTCCCGAGCATCCCCGGCGGCCCCTTCGAGATCGGCAACGTCACGATCCAGACCGGTGACATCTTCCTGGTCTGCGCGGCGCCGCTCAGCATGGCCTTCCTCGCCTACTTCGTGATGCGCACCCGTACCGGGCGCGGCATGCAGGCCACCGCCCAGGACCCGGACACCGCGAAGCTGATGGGCATCAACACCGACCGCATCATCGTGGTCGCGTTCGCCCTCGGTGCCACCTTCGCCGCCGTCGGATCCGTGGCCTACGGCCTCAAGTACGGCCAGATCGACTTCCGTATGGGCTTCATCCTCGGCCTGAAGGCCTTCACCGCGGCCGTCCTCGGCGGCATCGGCAACATCTACGGCGCCATGCTCGGCGGCCTCGTCCTCGGTGTCGCCGAGGCCCTGTCCACCGCCTACATCTCCGACATCCCCGGCATGGACAAGTTCGGCAGCCAGTCCTGGGCAGACGTCTGGGCGTTCGTACTCCTCATCCTCGTTCTGCTGTTCAGGCCACAGGGCCTGCTCGGCGAGCGCGTCGCGGACAGGGCGTGACACCGATGACCACACAGACCACCGCATCCGAGACCCCGAGCGCTCCCGCGGCCGCCCCGTCCGGCCTGATCGGCCTGCCCGCCCCGCTCGGACGGGCCCTCGCCACCGGCGGCGGCGTCCTGACGATCGTCTCCACCTTCCTCGCCTGGACCTGGACCGCCGCGTTCCCCGGCGACCTCACCGTCTACGGCTACCCGGGCGGCCTTCAGGTCCTCGTCCTGATCGGCGGCATCCTCACCACCGTCTTCGGCCTCGCCTCCTACGGCGTCAAGGGCCTGAAGTGGCTGACCCCGGGCAGCGCCGACAGCGCCCTGAAGCTGTCCGCGCTCGGCGCCTTCGCCACCGCCTGGTACACGGTCATCGCCATCAGCGCCAAGCTGGGCGGCCTGGTCAACCTGGAGGCCGGCGGCTTCGTCGTGGCCGTCGCCACGCTGGCGGCCCTGGTCGGCGCGCTGGCCCTGCCGTACGAGCGGCCGGCCCCGGAGCCCGCCGACCCGGACGACACCGGTCTGGAGGCGTTCCGCCACCAGGCCCGCCAGAACTGGAGCAACTTCAAGGCGGCCTTCGCCTCCAAGACCCCGGCCCCGGCCCCGAAGTTGTCCGCCTACGTCGAGATCCTCGTCATCATCGCGGCGATGGCGGTCGGTCTGATCGTCTTCACCTACGGCATCGGCACCCAGTACGACCAGCTGTTCATCGGCTTCCTCATCACCGCCGGCTTCGGTTTCGGCGCCCTCGCCAAGGCCGGGCTCGTGGCCCGGGTCTCGGCGATCACCGCGCGCCACCGCAACATCACCATGACCGGTGCCTTCGTCGCGGCGGCCGCCTTCCCCTTCACCCAGTCCGACGACCAGTACGCGACGATCGGCGTCTACATCCTGATCTTCGCCACCGTCGCGCTCGGCCTGAACATCGTCATCGGCCTCGCCGGCCTCCTCGACCTCGGTTACGTCGCCTTCCTCGGTGTCGGCGCCTACACCGCGGCCCTGGTCTCCGGCTCGCCGTCCTCGCCGCTGCACGTGCACTGGCCGTTCTGGGCCTCGGCGCTCTGCGGCGCGGCCGTCGCCATGGTCTTCGGTGTCCTCATCGGCGCCCCGACCCTGCGGCTGCGCGGCGACTACCTCGCCATCGTGACGCTCGGCTTCGGTGAGATCTTCCGCATCACCGTCCTCAACATGGACGGCACCTCGGGCCCGGACGTCACCAACGGCTCCAACGGCATCTCCTCGATCCCGAACCTGAACATCCTCGGCTTCGACTTCGGCCAGGAGCACCAGCTCCTCGGCACCACCATCGGCCGGTTCGCGAACTACTTCCTGCTGATGCTGTTCATCACGCTCATCGTCGTCGTGGTGTTCCGGCGCAGCAGCGACTCCCGCATCGGCCGCGCCTGGATCGCCATCCGCGAGGACGAGACCGCCGCGCTCGCCATGGGCATCAACGGCTTCCGGGTCAAGCTCATCGCGTTCGCCCTGGGCGCCTGCATGGCCGGCCTCGCCGGCTCCGTCCAGGCCCACGTCACCTACACGGTGACCCCGGAGCAGTACCAGTTCGCGCACGTCGTCCCGCCCAACTCGGCCTTCCTGCTGGCCGCTGTGGTCCTCGGCGGCATGGGCACCATCTCCGGTCCGCTGGTCGGCGCCGCGCTGCTGTACCTGATCCCGGCCAAGCTCCAGTTCCTGGGCGACTACCAGCTCTTCGCCTTCGGCTGTGCGCTCGTCCTGCTGATGCGCTTCCGCCCCGAGGGCATCATCCCCAACCGGCGTCGGCAGCTCGAATTCCACGAAGAGACCGAAGCGCCCGCCGTCCTCAGCAAGGCAGGGGCGTGACCACGATGACCACCGACACCACCACCCAGGACGCCGTCCCCGGCGCTTCCGCACCCGGCGAGGTCGTGCTCGACGCCCGCGGCGTCACGATGCGCTTCGGCGGTCTGACCGCCGTGCACAACGTCGACCTCACGGTCAACAGCGGCGAGATCGTCGGTCTGATCGGCCCCAACGGCGCCGGCAAGACCACGTTCTTCAACTGCCTCACCGGCCTGTACATCCCCACCGAGGGCGAGGTCCGCTACAAGGGCAACGTCCTGCCGCCCAAGTCCTTCAAGGTCACTGCCGCCGGCATCGCCCGCACCTTCCAGAACATCCGTCTGTTCGCCAACATGACGGTCCTGGAGAACGTGCTCGTCGGCCGCCACACCCGCACCAAGGAGGGCCTGTGGTCCGCGCTGCTGCGCGGCCCCGGCTTCCACAAGGCCGAGGCGGCCTCCCGCGCCCGCGCCATGGAACTCCTGGAGTTCGTGGGCCTGGAGGCGAAGGCCGAGCACCTCGCCCGCAACCTGCCCTACGGCGAGCAGCGCAAGCTGGAGATCGCCCGGGCGCTGGCCAGCGAGCCCGGCCTGCTGCTCCTGGACGAGCCGACGGCCGGTATGAACCCGCAGGAGACCCGGGCCACCGAGGAACTGGTCTTCGCCATCCGGGACAAGGGCATCGCCGTCCTCGTCATCGAGCACGACATGCGCTTCATCTTCAACCTCTGCGACCGCGTCGCCGTCCTGGTGCAGGGCCAGAAACTCGTCGAAGGCGACAGCGCGACCGTGCAGGGCGACGAGCGGGTCGTCGCCGCGTACCTCGGCGAACCCTTCGAGAACGCTCCCGGCGACGAGGAGGTCGCCGAGGTCGAGGCGGCCGAGGCGCACGCCGAGGCCACGACGGACGCCGCGCCCGGCAAGGAGAACGACCGATGACCGCACTGCTCGAAGTAGAGGACCTGCGGGTCGCCTACGGCAAGATCGAGGCCGTCAAGGGCATCTCCTTCAAGGTCGAGGCCGGCGAGGTGGTCACCCTCATCGGCACCAACGGCGCCGGCAAGACCACCACCCTGCGCACGCTCTCCGGCCTGCTCAAGCCGGTCGGCGGGCAGATCAGGTTCAACGGCAAGTCGCTGAAGAAGGTCCCGGCCCACCAGGTGGTCTCGCTGGGGCTCGCCCACTCCCCCGAGGGGCGGCACATCTTCCCGCGCATGACCATCGAGGACAACCTGCGCCTCGGTGCGTTCCTGCGCAGCGACAAGCCGGGCATCGAGAAGGACATCCAGCGCGCCTACGACCTCTTCCCCATCCTCGGGGAGCGCAGGAAGCAGGCCGCGGGCACCCTCTCGGGCGGTGAGCAGCAGATGCTGGCGATGGGCCGCGCCCTGATGTCCCAGCCGAAGCTGCTGATGCTGGACGAGCCGTCCATGGGTCTGTCGCCGATCATGATGCAGAAGATCATGGCGACGATCGCCGAGCTGAAGTCCCAGGGCACGACGATCCTGCTGGTCGAGCAGAACGCCCAGGCGGCGCTCTCGCTCGCCGACCAGGGCCATGTCATGGAGGTCGGCAACATCGTCCTGTCCGGCTCGGGTCAGGACCTGCTGCACGACGAGTCCGTGCGCAAGGCGTACCTCGGCGAGGACTGACCGCCGAGGCAGACGACCAGGCCCGCGCCCCTCTTCTCCGGGGCGGGGGCCTGGTCGTTCACGTGGGAAGGTCAGCCCTTCTTGGCGGACTTCTTCTCCTCGTTGTCCGCGATGACGGCCACGGCGACCTCCTGCATCGACATCCGGCGGTCCATGGAGGTCTTCTGGATCCAGCGGAAGGCGGCGGGCTCGGTCAGCCCGTACTCGGTCTGCAGGATGGACTTGGCGCGGTCGACCAGCTTGCGGGTCTCCAGCCGCTGGGTGAGGTCGGCGACCTCCTGCTCCAGCTGCTTCAGCTCGGTGAAGCGGGAGACGGCCATCTCGATGGCCGGTACGACGTCGCTCTTGCTGAACGGCTTCACCAGGTAGGCCATGGCACCGGCGTCCCGGGCGCGCTCGACGAGGTCGCGCTGGGAGAAGGCGGTGAGCATCAGGACCGGGGCGATGGACTCCTCGGCGATCTTCTCGGCCGCGGAGATGCCGTCCAGCTTGGGCATCTTGACATCGAGGATGACCAGGTCCGGCCGGTGCTCGCGGGCCAGCTCCACGGCCTGCTCCCCGTCCCCGGCCTCGCCGACGACGGTGTACCCCTCCTCCTCCAGCATCTCCTTCAGGTCGAGCCGGATCAGGGCCTCGTCCTCGGCGATGACGACACGGGTCGTCAGCGGAGGCACGTGCGACTTGTCGTCGTCGGGCGCGTCTACGGGCTGGGGCGACTCGGCGGTCACGGGGGCTCCTCGTTCAGGGCAGGGGTACTGCTGACAAGAGCCTACCTAGCTACGGTATGGTGGACGCGCGGAGGGTCGGGGGAAACCTTGGATTCTGCGAGCCCCGGTAGCCCAATTGGCAGCAGGCAACGGATTCAAAACCCGTACAGTGTCGGTTCGAGTCCGACCCGGGGCACTTTTCCTTGGATTCCAAGGTCACTGAATTGGCGGGCCCCTCTCGATGAGGGGCCCTTTTCCGTAGCGTGTTCCACTATTTGGGACTGTCGTCCTCGCCGATGTGGTGCACCCGGACCAGGTTGGTCGAGCCGGAGACACCGGGCGGGGAGCCCGCCGTGATGACCACGACGTCACCCTTCTGACAGCGGCCGTACTTCAGCAGCAGCTCGTCCACCTGGTCGACCATGGCGTCCGTGGAGTCGACGTGCGGGCCGAGGAAGGTCTCCGCGCCCCAGGTGAGGCTGAGCTGGGAGCGAGTGGCCGGCTCCGGGGTGAACGCCAGCAGCGGGATGGGCGAGCGGTAGCGGGACAGCCGGCGGGCCGTGTCTCCCGACTGGGTGAACGCCACCAGGAACTTCGCCCCCAGGAAGTCGCCCATCTCGGCGGCGGCCCGGGCGACCGCGCCGCCCTGGGTGCGGGGCTTGTTCCGCTCGGTCAGCGGCGGCAGGCCCTTGGCGAGCAGGTCCTCCTCGGCCGCCTCGACGATCTTCGCCATGGTCCGCACGGTCTCGATCGGGTACTTGCCGACGCTGGTCTCGCCGGACAGCATCACCGCGTCCGTGCCGTCGATGACCGCGTTGGCCACGTCCGAGGCCTCGGCGCGGGTCGGACGGGAGTTGTCGATCATCGAGTCCAGCATCTGGGTGGCCACGATGACCGGCTTGGCGTTGCGCTTGGCGAGCTTGATCGCGCGCTTCTGCACGATCGGGACCTGCTCCAGCGGCATCTCCACGCCCAGGTCGCCGCGCGCGACCATGATGCCGTCGAAGGCGGCGACGATGTCGTCGATGCTGTCGACCGCCTGCGGCTTCTCCACCTTGGCGATCACCGGGAGGCGGCGGCCCTCCTCCGCCATGATGCGGTGGACGTCCGCGGCGTCCTTGCCACTGCGGACGAAGGACAGCGCGATGACGTCGAAGCCCGTGCGCAGCGCCCAGCGCAGGTCGTCCTCGTCCTTCTTGGAGAGGGCGGGCACGGAGACGGCGACGCCGGGGAGGTTCAGGCCCTTGTGGTCGGAGATCACCCCGCCCTCGATCACCCGGGTGTGGACCCGGGGGCCGTCGACGGCGGTGACCTCCAGGCAGACCTTGCCGTCGTCCACGAGGACGCGCTCACCCGGGGTGACATCGGCGGCGAGGCCGGCGTACGTGGTGCCGCACGTGTGGCGGTCGCCCTCGACGCCCTCCTCCACGGTGATGGTGAACGAGTCGCCGCGTTCAAGGAGTACGGGTCCTTCGCTGAAGCGGCCGAGCCGGATCTTCGGACCTTGAAGGTCGGCGAGGATTCCGACGCTGCGACCGGTTTCGTCGGCCGCCTTCCGTACGCGCTGGTAACGCTCCTCGTGTTCGGCGTGCGTGCCGTGGCTGAGGTTGAAGCGGGCGACGTCCATTCCGGCCTCGACCAGTGCCTTGATCTGGTCGTACGAGTCGGTGGCGGGCCCCAGGGTACAGACGATCTTTGCTCGGCGCATGATTCGAGCCTAGGCCTTACCCGCCGGTAGAGAATCCGGGCTACATGACCACTCAACAACCTTTACGTAAAGGGCTATTGACAAGTGTTGAATTGTGCAGCCGCCCGCTCCTATGAGCGATTCTTTTCGGGCGTCGATTCTCGGCCCGCGCAATTCACAGTCGCGGCGGCACCACAGTGAATTGAGCGCTGACCTGGGCCGTCACCCGCAGTCGCGAGGGTTCCAGATCGAGAGGTTCGGCGGGCTCGGCCGTTTCGGCCATGCCCATGCGCCGGACACCCCGCGCGAAGGCGGCCCCGCCGGCCCGCGGGCGCTCGGCGCCGGTGTCGGCCAGTTCGATCAGGGCGGCGATCGAGGTGCCCAGGGCCTCGGCGTACTCCCGGGCCCGCTGGAGCGCGTCGCCGACCGCCCGCCGCCTGGCCTCCGCGTGCACCGGCGAGCCGGGGCGCAGGGACCACCAGGGGCCGTCGACCCGGGTCAGCTCCAAGTCGGCGAGGCGGGTGGTGAGTTCACCGAGGACGGTGAAGTCCGAGAACTCGGCGCCGAGGTGGACCCGGCCCTGGTAGCTGCGCACCCGCTCGCCCCGGCCGCGCTCGGTGAGTTCCGGGGTGATGGAGAAGGCGCCGGTGGACAGCTCCTCCACCGCGTCACCGTAGGACTTCACGAGGTCGAGAACGGCGGTGTTGCGCCGGGTGAGGTCGTCCAGGGTGGAGCGCCGGTCACGGCCGCGGGCGCTCACGGTCACGCCGATGCGGGCGATCTCGGGCTCGACGTCGAGGTCGGCCTCGCCGCGGACCACGAGGAGGGGGGCGTCGGGGGTGCCGTACGGGACGGTCGACGGAGAGGTCATACGTCCCACTCTGTCACGCACCTCCCGCTTCGGCGGCCGGAGTTCACCTCACAGGTCACCAGATCGAAACCTCACGGACCTGTTGCCGTCGGTCATGAACGGGTCAGAATCTACGCGCGTTGTTGACCATTCCCCGAGGAGACCGAGAGATGCCGTTGAACCGCCGGAAGTTCCTGAAGAAGTCCGCCGCGACGGGGGCGGGAGTGGCGATCGCCGGTGCGGCGGCGGCTCCGGCGGCCGAGGCGGCCGAGCAGCAGGCGCCCGGGAAGCACGTGAAGCGCTACTCGCTCACCGTCATGGGCACCACCGACCTGCACGGCCACGTCTTCAACTGGGACTACTTCAAGAACGCGGAGTACACCGACAAGGCGGGCAACGCCCAGGGCCTGGCCCGGATCTCGACGCTGGTCAACCAGATCCGCGCGGAGAAGGGCCACTGCAACACGCTGCTGCTGGACGCCGGCGACACGATCCAGGGCACCCCGCTGACGTACTACTACGCCAAGGTCGACCCGATCACCGCCAAGGGCGGCCCGGTCCACCCGATGGCGCAGGCGATGAACGCGATCGGGTACGACGCCGCCGCGCTCGGCAACCACGAGTTCAACTACGGCATCGAGACCCTGCGCAAGTTCGAGGACCAGCTGGACTTCCCGCTGCTCGGCGCCAACGCGGTCGACGCCAAGACGCTGCGGCCCGCCTTCCCGCCCTACTTCATCAAGACCTTCCACGTGCCCGGCGCCCGGCCGGTCAGGGTCGCCGTGCTCGGTCTGACCAACCCCGGCATCGCGATCTGGGACAAGGCGTACGTGCAGGGCAAGCTGGCGTTCCCGGGCCTGGAGGAGCAGGCCGCGAAGTGGGTGCCGAAGCTGAAGGCGCTGGGTGCCGACGTCGTCGTGGTCTCGGCGCACTCCGGATCCTCCGGTACCTCGTCGTACGGTGACCAGCTGCCGTACGTGGAGAACGCGGCCGCCAACGTCGCCAAGCAGGTCCCGGACATCGACGCCGTCCTGGTCGGCCACGCGCACGTGGAGATCCCGGAGCTGAAGGTCACCAACGACAAGACCGGGAAGACGGTCGTGCTGTCGGAGCCGCTGGCGTACGCGGAGCGGCTGTCCGTGTTCGACATCGAGCTGGTCTTCGAGAAGGGCCGGTGGGCCGTCGAGTCCGTCTCCTCGAAGGTGCTCAACTCCAACTCGGTCGCCGACGACCCGAAGATCACCAAGCTGCTCAGCGACGAGCACGCGAAGGTCGTGACGTACGTGAACCAGGTCGTCGGCACCGCGACCGCGACCCTGACGACCGTCGAGGCCCGCTACAAGGACGCCCCGATCATCGACCTGATCACCAAGGTCCAGGAGGACGTGGTCAAGGCCGCGCTGGCGGGCACCGAGTACGCCTCGCTGCCGGTGATCGCGCAGGCCTCGCCGTTCTCCCGTACCTCCGAGATCCCGGCCGGCAACGTGACCATCCGGGACCTGTCGAGCCTGTACGTGTACGACAACACGCTGGTCGCCAAGCTGCTGACGGGCGCCCAGGTGCGGGCGTACCTGGAGTACTCGGCGCAGTACTACGTCCAGACGGCCACCGACGCCGCCGTCGACGTGGAGAAGCTGACCAACGCGGGCGGCCGTCCCGACTACAACTACGACTACGTCTCGGGCCTGTCGTACGACATCGACATCGCCCAGCCGGCCGGTTCGCGGATCAAGAACCTCACGTTCAACGGTGCCGCGCTGGACGACGCCCAGCAGTTCGTGTTCGCGGTGAACAACTACCGTGCCAACGGCGGCGGCGCCTTCCCGCATGTCGCGTCGGCCAAGGAGCTGTGGTCGGAGTCGACGGAGATCCGCACCCGGATCGCGGAGTGGGTCACCGCGAAGGGCGTCCTGGACCCGAAGGACTTCGCGTCCGTGGACTGGAAGCTGACGCGGAACGGCACGCCGGTGTTCTAGGGAAAGCTGTTCCCTGGAACACCGTTCCAGGGAGCACCTCTCTCACCCTTCCTCGACCAGCGGAGTCAGCTGCTTCGCCTGCCTGGTCTGCGGCACCCTGGACCGCTGCTCCTGAAGTCCGAACGTGGTGAAGGCCGTTCGGAGGGGCTGCGGGTACGGCTCCTTCTCCGTGAGGGAGTTGAGGATGCGGGCGCTGCGCCAGGCGGCGAGGCCGAGGTCGGGGGCGCCGACGCCGTGGGTGTGGACCTCGGCGTTCTGGACGTACACCGATCCGGTGACCGAGGGGTCGAGGACGAGGCGGAACTCCTCGTCGATGCGCAGGCGTTCGCTGCTGTCGCGACGCAGGTAGGGGTCGAGTCCCGCGAGGATGCGGCCGAGCGGGCGTTCGCCGTAGCCGGTGGCGAGGACGACGGCGTCGGTGGTGAGCCGGGAGCGGCTGCCCTGCTGGACGTGTTCCAGGTGCAGTTCGACCTTGGTCGTGGCGATGCGGCCGGCGGTGCGGACGCTGACACCGGGGGTCAGGACGGCGTCCGGCCAGCCGCCGTCCAGGGTGCGCCGGTACAGCTCGTCGTGGATCTCGGCGAGCGTGCCGGCGTCGATGCCCTTGTGCAGCTGCCACTGGGCGGCGACCAGCCGGTCGCGGACGGGCTCGGCGAGGGCGTGGAAGTAGCGGGTGTAGTCGGGGGTGAAGTGCTCCAGGCCGAGCTTGGAGTACTCCATCGGCGCGAACGCCTCGCTCCGGCCGATCCAGTGCAGCTTCTCGCGTCCGGCGGGGCGGTTGCGGAGCAGGTCGAGGAAGACCTCGGCACCGGACTGTCCGGAGCCGACGACGGTGACGTGCTCGGCGGCGAGGACGGCGGCGCGGTGGTCGAGGTAGTCGGCGGCGTGGAAGACCGGGACGCCGGGCGCCTCGACGAGGGGCTTGAGCGGGTCGGGCACGTAGGGGGCGGTGCCCACGCCGAGGACGACGTTGCGGGTGTAGGTGCGGCCCAGCGCCTCGGCCTCGCCCTCGGCGTCGAGCTGGGTGTGGTCGACCTCGAACACATCGCGTTCGGGGTTCCAGCGGACGGCGTCGACCTGGTGGCGGAAGCGCAGCCCGGGGAGGTTCTCGGAGACCCAGCGGCAGTAGGCGTCGTACTCGGCGCGCTGGATCTGGAAGCGCTCGGCGAAGTAGAAGGGGAAGAGCCGCTCGCGGGTCCTGAGGTAGTTGAGGAAGCTCCAGGGGCTGGTGGGGTCGGCGAGGGTCACCAGGTCGGCGAGGAACGGCACCTGGATGGTGGCGCCCTCGATGAGGAGGCCGGGGTGCCAGTCGAAGGCGGGGCGCTGTTCGTAGAAGACGGCGTCGAGTTCGGCGAGCGGGTGGGCGAGGGCGGCGAGGGAGAGGTTGCAGGGGCCGATGCCGATGCCGACCAGGTCGCGCGGGGACTCGGGCTCGTGGCGTGGGGGGATGGTCATCTGGGGGTCGTTCCTTCTACGAGTTTGAGGAGCTGGGCCAGTTCGTCCGGCCGGGTGTGGGGGTTGAGGAAGGTGGCCTTGAGCCAGAGGCGGCCGTCGAGACGGGCGCGGCCGAGGACGGCCCGGCCCTCCTGCAGCAGCGTGCGGCGTACGGCGGCGACGGTGTCGTCGTCCGCGCCGGCGGGCCGGAACAGGACCGTGCTGATGACGGGCCGGTCGTACAGCTCGAAGCCGGAGTGGCCCTGGACGAGCGCGGCGAACTCGCGGGCGCGGGCGCAGACCTGGTCGACCAGGGTGCCCAGTCCGCCGCGGCCCAGCGTCCTCAGGGTGACGGCGATCTTGAGAATGTCCGGCCGACGGGTGGTGCGCAGGGAGCGGCCGAGCAGGTCGGGGAGTCCGGCCTCGGTGTCGTCGTCGGCGTTCAGGTAGTCGGCGCGCTGGTGCAGGACGGCGAGTTCCCGGGGCCGGGCCACGGCGAGGAGGCCGGCGGCGGCCGGCTGCCAGCCGAGCTTGTGCAGGTCGAGGGTGACGGTGTGGGCGGCTTCGAGTCCGGCGAGCTTGTCCCGGTGCCGGTCGCTGAAGGCGAGGCCTCCGCCGTAGGCGGCGTCGATGTGCAGGCGGGCGCCGTGGGCGGTGCACAGGCCGGCGATCTCGGGCAGCGGGTCGATGAGCCCGGCGTCGGTGGTGCCGGCGGTGGCGGCGACCAGCAGCGGGCCGGAGAGCGCGGTCAGGGCCGCGTCGAGGGCGGCCGGGTCGAGGGTGCCGCCCGGGGCGGGGACGACGACCGGCTCGGGCAGGCCGAGCAGCCAGGCGGCGCGGGGCAGCGAGTGGTGGGCGTTCGCCCCGCAGACCAGTTGGACGCTGCCGCCGTGGGCCTCGCGGGCGAGCAGCAGGGCGAGCTGGTTGGACTCGGTGCCGCCGGTGGTGACCAGGGCGTCGGCGAGGCCGATCTCCTGGGCGAGGGCGCGGGTGACCTCGGCCTCCAGCGCGGAGGCGGCCGGGGCCTGGTCCCAGGAGTCCAGGGACGGGTTGAGGACGCTCGCGGCGAGGTCGGCGGCGGTGGCGACGGCGAGCGGCGGGCAGTGCAGATGGGCCGCGCACAGCGGGTCCGCGGGGTCGGCGGCACCCTCGGCCAGGGCCCGCACGAGGGCGTGCAGCGCGCCCGGGTCGCCGTCGTCCGGCAGGACGTCCCCGAGGGCGTCGGCGATCCGTGCGGCGACGGCCTCGGGCCCGCCGGCCGGCAGCGGTCCGCCGCGGGCTCGGGCGCCGCTCGCGAGCGCGTCTATGACGGTGTCCAGGAGCGGCCGCAGGGCTCCGGGGCCGTCGGGTCCTGAGGCGAGGGGCGGCAGGCTCATGGGGCTCTCCTCCGGGGCGCGGGGACAAGGGGGCGACCATGCGGGCTTCCGGCTGGTGCAGGGACTTCTGTGCGGCGTTCTTCCAGTTTGTACGGGAAGAATCCCACGCGTCCGGAAAGCCCAACGATCGGAACCCGAAAGTGGGTACTGCCGTACGGGGAAAACGCGTTGGAGCGTGGTGACCTGCGGCTAACGTCGGTCGGGTGGTTGACGCGTGGATGATCGACGTGCCCGGTGAGCGGGTGGTGGTGCGTGAGCCCGGTCCGGCGGACGAGGCGCCGCTGCTCACGCTGTTCGCGGAGTGCGAGGACTGGTTCGTGGCGGCGACGGGACTGCCGTCGGGGCCGGGGGACGTGCAGAGCCTCTTCTACTCGCTGCCGGAGGGCGCTTGCCCCGACGCCAAGGTGCTCCTGGTGCTGGAGCGGGACGGCGTGGTCGCGGGCCTGGTGGACGCCGTACGGGACCATCCGGAGCCGGGCGCGGTGGCGGTGGGGCTGTTCCTGCTGGCGCCGTGGGCGCGGGGCCGTGGCCTCGGCCGTGCGCTGGCCGAGTCCCTGCTGGCCCGCGCCGGTCGGGTGCCCCTGGTCACGGCGACGGTCCCGGCGGGCTGGCGCTCCGGTGAGTGCTTCCTGGAGCGGCTCGGTTTCACCCTGGCCGCCGCCGCTCCCGCCCCGACCGAGGTGGGCAACCGGCGGGCGGGGCGGGGCGAAGGGGGCGTACGGCGGGCGGAGTTGAGGTTCTAGACGCCTCGGAAGTCGTCCGCGTGATCCTGTGCCCACCGGTCGAAGGTGCGCGCCGGAGTGCCCGTGACCTTCTCGACCGTGGCGGTGATCTCAGGGGGTACGCCCACGGTGGCGGCGAAGCTCTTCAGCAAGGGCTGGACGAACTCCGGCGGGGCGTGCGGGAACAGCTTGGGTCCCGCCTCTTCCGGGGACACCTCGACGAAGGTCAGCTCGCGGCCCACTGCCCGGCCGATCGCGGCGATCTGGTCGGTGTTGGTGGTCGCCTCGGGCCCGGTGAGGCGGTGGACGGCGCCTTCGTGACCGTCGTCCAGCAGGGCGCGTTCGGCCACGGCGGCGATGTCGTCCTCGTGGATGGGCGCCGTGAGCATGCCCGCGAAGACACCGTGGACGGTGTCGCCGCCACGGATCTGCGGCGCCCACTGCAACGCGTTGACGGCGAAGGCGTTGGGGCGCAGGAACGTCCACTCCAGGCCGCTGTCACGGATCTGCCGCTCGGCGGTGGCGTGCATGACGTGGATGGGATGGGTCTCGTCGGCGCCCTCCTGGATGATCCCGGAAGAGAGCAGGACGACGTGGCGCACCCCGGCCGTGCGCGCGGCCTCCAGCAGGGCGGCCGTCCGCTCGCCGCCCGCCTGGACGTACAGGAAGAGCTTGCTCGCTCCCTCGAACAGGGCCGCCGACGCCTCCGGCGCGAACGTCACCACCTCGGCCCGCTGGGGCAGACCCGCGCGTTCGGGGTCGCGGGTCAGTGCCCGTACCGGCCGGCCGGCGGCGACGAGACGCTCGACGAGGGCACGGCCGACGTTGCCGGTCGCACCGGTGACTACGATCACGGGTTGCCTCCTGGGCTCGGGTTGATCGTCCTGGTCGTCCTTGGCCTTCCGAGCCTAGGAAGGACGATGGGCCCTCCGCATCGTCGTCAGGGACCAGCCACCCCGGCCACGCCCTACGTCCCCGGCCCTACTCCCCCCGTACCCGCAACGCCCGGGCCAGGTCGTCCAGTTCGTCGATCAGCTTGCGGCGGAGGGCGACGACCGGGTCGGACTCGCGCAGGCAGGCCTCGCCGAGAGCGAGGTTCTCGGCGTCGACGGCGTGGTGCGGGAAGGCCCAGCGGCCGGCGGCGACGGCGATGGCGGGGCCGCGGCGGGCGGCGAGGGCGACCGCGTCCTCGTAGTAGCGCGTCACGTACGCGCGTACCAGGTCGGCCTGTTCGGGCTGCCAGAAGCCGCGCGCGGTGGCCGTGAACAGGTAGTTGGAGAGGTCGTCCGTGGCGAACATCGCCTCCCAGGCTGCGCGCTTGGCCTCGGGGTCGGGCAGGGCGGCACGGCAGGTGGCGGCGCCCTCCTGGCCGGTGGCGGACGGGTCCCGCTCCAGCTCGGCGGCGATGGCGGCCTCGTCGGTCGCGCCGAGCACGGCGAGCCGGCCGAGGAGGCGCCAGCGCAGCTCCGGGTCGAGTTCCGGCCCGCCGGGCACCGTGCCGTCGGCGAGCCAGGCGGCGATGGTGTCGGGGTGTGCGGCCACGTCGATGAAGTGCCGTACGGCGATCAGACGCAGGCCGGGGTTGTCGCCGTCCTCGGTGCGGCGCAGCAGGTCGCGGCAGAGGGAGCTGAGGGTGGCGAGAGCGGCCGGGCGGTCCTCGGGGCGCAGGAAGCGGTCGGCGACGTGGGTGGAGGCGAAGGCGAGGACGCCCTGGACGAGGGCCAGGTCGGTCTCCAGCGGGAGATGGGTGCGGGCCGTCTCCAAGTAGGCCTGGGGCGGGAGTTCGCCGTCGCGGACGGCGTCCCTGAGGGCGTTCCACACCACCGCGCGGGTGAGCGGGTCGGGCAGCCCGGACAGACCCGCGCGGACCGCCTCGAAGGACTCGGCGTCGAAGCGGACCTTGGCGTAGGTCAGGTCGCCGTCGTTGAGCAGGAGCAGCGCAGGGCGCTTGCCGATGGGCTCCGGGGCGGTCTGCGGGACGTCGAGGCCGATGCGCTCGCGCAGGGTGAGGCCGCCCTCGTCGCCGAGGTCACGGTCGTAGAGGCCGACGGTGACGCGGTGCGGGCGGCTGCCCGCGCGCTCGACGGTCAGGGCGCAGGTGCCGTCGGCGGACTCGATCGCCGGGGTGAGCGTGTCGACTCCGGTGGTGCGCAGCCAGGCGTCGGCCCAGGCGTGCACGTCGCGCTCGGTGGCCGCTGCGAGGGAGTCGATGAAGTCGGCGAGGGTGGCGTTGGCGAACCGGTGCCGCTTGAAGTGGATGTTGATGCCGGCGAGGAAGTCCTTCTCACCGAGCCAGGCCACCAGCTGGCGCAGCGCGGAGGCGCCCTTGGCGTAGGAGATGCCGTCGAAGTTGAGCAGGGCGGCGGCGGTGTCGTCGACCGCCTCAGGGGCCACCGGGTGGGTGGAGGGGCGCTGGTCGGCGTCGTAGCCCCAGGCCTTGCGGGCGACCCCGAAGTCGGTCCAGGTGTCGGTGAAGCGGGTGGCCTCGGCAGTGGTCTGGTAGCCCATGTACTCGGCGAAGGACTCGTTCAGCCAGATGTCGTCCCACCACTTGAGGGTGACGAGGTCGCCGAACCACATGTGGGCCATCTCGTGGGCGATGACCATGGCGCGGGTCTGCCGCTCGGTCTCGGTGACCGCCGAGCGGAAGACGAACTCGTCGCGGAAGGTGACCAGGCCGGGGTTCTCCATGGCGCCGGCGTTGAACTCGGGGACGAACGCCTGGTCGTAGGAGTCGAAGGGGTAGGGCTCCTCGAACTTCTCGTGGTAGCGGTCGAAGCACGCGCGCGTGACCTCGAAGATCTCGTCGGCGTCGACGTCGAGGTGGGGGGCGAGGGAGCGGCGGCAGTGGATGCCGAAGGGCAGGCCGCGGTGCTCGGTGCGCACCGAGTGCCAGGGGCCGGCGGCGACGGCGACGAGGTAGGTGGAGATCAGCGGGGTCGGGGCGGCCCGCCAGCGGCCCTCGCCGAGGTGTTCGGTGATGCCGTTGGCGAGGACGGTCCAGCCGTCGGGCGCGGTGACGGTGAGCTCGAAGACGGCCTTCAGGTCGGGCTGGTCGAAGGCGGCGAAGACCCGCTGGACGTCGTCCAGGAACAGCTGGGTGTAGACGTACGTCTCGCCGTCGGTGGGGTCGGTGAAGCGGTGCATGCCCTCGCCGGTGCGGGAGTAGCGCATGGCCGCGTCGACGCGCAGCTCGTGCTCGCCGGCGGTGAGGTTCTTCAGCGGAAGCCGTTCGTCCTGGAAGGACTCCGGGTCGAGGGGCTGTCCGTCCAGCGTGACGGCGCGCAGCTCGGCGGGCTTCAGCTCGACGAACGTGTCCCCGTCGGTCCGCGCGGTGAACCTGATCACGGTACGGGAGTCGAAGGTCTCGTCCCCCGTGGTGAGGTCGAGCTCGATCGAGTAGCGGTGGACGTCGAGGAACTGTGCTCGGAGCTGCGCTTCGTCGCGCGTGATGACGGACATGCAGCCATGCTGCCTGATCGCGCTGACAGCGCACAGGGGTGGATCGGTACACGCCTTTTGTCCGAATCCCCCTCGCGGCTGGTCAGTCGGCCTGGGCCGGCTGCCCGTTCGCGGTGTCCTCGGCGATGGACTCGTGGTGCCGGATCACCTCGGCGATGATGAAGTTCAGGAACTTCTCCGCGAACGCCGGGTCGAGCCTCGCGTTCTCGGCGAGGCTGCGCAGCCGCTCGATCTGCCGGGCCTCGCGGGCCGGGTCGGCGGGCGGCAGCTGGTGCACCGCCTTGAGCCGGCCGACCTGCTGGGTGCACTTGAAGCGCTCGGCGAGCATGTGGACGACGGCCGCGTCGATGTTGTCGATGCTCTCGCGCAGCCGCTCCAGCTCCTGGCGGACCGCGGGGTCGACGTCACCGGTACCGGTGTTGCTGATGGTCATGGGCGTCAACCCTAAGGGGCGCGGTGCCTCCCGATCACCGGCTGATCACCATGCGATCAGTCGCCGATCATCGGAGGATCGTCCGGATCCGGGATGCGGTCGCTCCAGCCGCCGGGGACGCTGCGGCCCTGCTGGGCGCGGAAGCGGACGGGGGCGAGGCCGACCCGGCGGGTGAACAGGCGCGAGAAGTAGGCGGGGTCGTCGTAGCCGACGCGGCGGGCGACGGCCGCGACGGGCAGCTCGGTGGCGGCGAGGAGTTCCTTGGCGCGGCCCAGGCGGATGCGGAGCAGGTAGTCCTTGGGGCTGCATCCGGCGGCGCGGCGGACGGCGCCGCGCAGCTCGGCGGGGGTCATGCCGTGCACGCGCGCGTGGTCGGCGACGCTCATCGGCCTGCAGGCGTCCCGGGCGAGGGCCTGCAGCACCTGGTCGCCGTCGGGGGCGAGGTCGGCGCGGGCCCGGCGAAGGGCGACGAGGAGTTCGTGGACGGCGGCACCGGTCTCGACCTCCAGGAGGGGGTTGCCGCGGCGGGTGGCGCGGGCGATGCGGGCGACGACCGCACGGGGTCCGGCCGCGTCCGAGAGCGGGACGACGGGCCGCTCGGGCTCGATGTAGCCGAGTTCGGTGTAGGTCGCGGTGGCGGGCCCGGCGAAGTCGACGAAGCCCTCGTCCCAGCCGGTGTCCGGGTCGGGCCCGTAGTGGTGCGGCACCCCGGGGGTGAGCCACAGCAGCGCGGGCGCGGTGACGGTCGTACGGCGGCCGTCGGCGCCCTGGTACCAGCCGCCGCCCGTGCTGATCACGACGGCCACGTGGTGGTCGAGGGTGCGGGGGCCGACCGTGGGCAGCGTGCCGTACTGGAGGCCGACGCCGAGGCAGACCAGGCCGAGGCGGTGGTGGGCGGGGCCGGGACTGAAGAACCGCATCCAGGTGTGGTACATCGGCGCTCCTCCCGGCGTCGGCGACGGCGGACTTTTGTCCAAGCAGCGCCGATCTTCGTCCATGGCGTCGATCGCCGCCAGGGCCGAGGCTCGGGTGCATGAGCGAGTTCACGGTGGGGGAATCCGACTTCCTGCTGGACGGGCGGCCGGTACGGCTGCTGTCCGGCGCGCTGCACTACTTCCGGGTGCACGAGGCGCAGTGGCGGCACCGGCTGGAGATGCTGCGGGCGATGGGCCTCAACTGCGTGGAGACGTACGTCCCGTGGAACCTGCACCAGCCCGGCCCGGGGCGCTTTCGGGACGTGCGGGCGGTCGGCCGGTTCCTGGACGCGGTCCGCGAGGCCGGGCTGTGGGCGATCGTGCGGCCGGGGCCGTACATCTGCGCCGAGTGGGAGAACGGCGGGCTGCCGCACTGGGTGACGGGCGAGCCGGGTACGCGCGCGCGTACCCGTGACGAGCGCTTCCTGTTCCACGTACGGAACTGGTTCCGCCCTCTGCTGCACGAGATCGTGCCCCGGCAGATCGACCGGGGCGGCCCGGTGATCATGGTGCAGGTCGAGAACGAGTACGGCAGCTACGGCTCGGACGCGGACTACCTCGAACAGCTCGCCGAGCTGCTACGGGTCAAGGGGGTCACGGTGCCGCTGTTCACCTCGGACGGCCCCGAGGACCACATGATCACCGGTGGCTCGCTGCCCGGGGTGCTCGCCACGGTGAACTTCGGCTCCCACGCGCGCGTGGCGTTCGAGACACTGCGCCGCCATCGTCCCGGGGGCCCGCTGATGTGCATGGAGTTCTGGTGCGGCTGGTTCGACCACTGGGGCGGCGAACACGTCGTACGGGACCCCGGGGAGGCGGCCGAGGCGCTGCGGGAGATCCTGGAGTGCGGTGCCTCGGTGAACTTGTACATGGCGCACGGCGGGACGAGTTTCGGGGGCTGGGCGGGCGCCAACCGGGGCGGCGGCGAGCTGCACGAGGGTCCGCTGGAGCCGGACGTGACCTCGTACGACTACGACGCGCCGGTCGACGAGTACGGGCGCCCCACGGAGAAGTTCTGGCGCTTCCGCGAGGTGCTCGCCGAGTACCACTCCGATCCCCTGCCCGAACCGCCGCCGCTACCTGATCCGTTGGGTTCTCCAACGGAGGTGGCGCTCACCGACTGGGCACCCATGGGTGACGTCCTGGAGGCGCTCGGCGGCGAGGAGACCGTCACCCCCGTACCGCCGGCCTTCGAGGAACTGGGCGTCGCCCGGGGCCTGGTGCGCTACGAGGTGAGCGTGCCGGGACCGCGGCAGCCGTACCCGCTGACGGTGCGCGGGCTCAGGGATCTCGCGGTGGTGTACGTGGACGGCGAGCGGGCCGGGGTGCTCACCGAGGAGGAGCCCCGGCTGAAGGAACCCGTCGCCGGCCCCGCGCGCGTGGAGCTGTGGGTGGAGTCCCTGGGGAGGGTCAACTACGGGCCGCGTTCCGGCGAGGCGAAGGGCATCACCGAGGGTGTCCTGCACGAGCGGCAGTATCTGCACGGGGTACGCGCGCGTGGGCTCGATCTGGACGCCTTCGACGACGGCCTGGAGGCGGTGCCCTTCGGCGCGCTCTCCGGGGACGGCGCCCCGGGGCTGTACCGGGGCACCGTCACGGTCCGCGGGGCCGGGGACGCCCGGCTCGAACTGCCCGGCTGGACACGGGGCTTCGTCTGGGTCAACGGCTTCGGTCTGGGCCGCTACTGGTCCGTGGGACCGCAGCGGTCCCTGTACGTCCCCGGGCCGGTGCTGCGGGAGGGCGAGAACGAAGTGTGGGTGCTGGAGCTGCAGGAGGCGGGACCGGGGCCCGGCGCGCCGCGGCTGCTGCCGGTCTGATCCCTGGTCGGTGGCCGCCGCAGAGCGGCCGACGCGGTGCGCGAAAATCCGCTCACGCCCGCATAGAGTGGAAGGCGGTTCTGGGCGTCTTTGGGGGTCGGACGTGGCGAACGGCGGACCGGTCGAGCATGGCTACCCGCATCTGGAGACGGTGCGGGCCGCCATCACCGCGCTGTACAAACGGCTGTCGTACGACACCGTGCAGACCTTCTCGACCAGCGTGGCCCCCGCCGACGTGGCCTTCAGTGACGTGGACGACCTGCATCTGGGCGCGCAGCGGGTGGCCCGCGAGATCGTCCGGCACTTCCGGCTGCCCGATGCCCGGCTGATCGTCGGCTTCCGGGACATGACCCACGCGGCCAATGTCGAACTGGCGGCGGGCCCCGAGTACTTCGTCGAGCTGAACGACCGCTTCCGCACCCACCGCAAGGACATCGGCGCGGCCCTCGCCCACGAGGTGACCCACGTCTATCTGCACCGCCTCGACCTCGCCTTCCCCACCACGGCGGAGAACGAGATCCTCACGGACACGGTGACGACCTACCTGGGCGCGGGATGGCTGCTGCTGGACGCCTTCCGCGAGGACGGGGTCTCCTCCCAGAAGCTCGGCTATCTCACCCCCGAGGAGTTCGGCTACGTCCTCGCCAAACGGTCCCTGCTCTTCGACGAGGATCCCTCCGTGTGGTTCACCAGTCCGCAGGCGTACACGGCCTACGCCAAGGGCATGGACCGGGCCCGGCGGGACCAGCAGCAGCCGCCGCTGACCGGGGCCGGCTGGGCGGGCCGCCGCCGCTACGCCCACGACCGGCGCCACGGCGTCCCGCCCGGAGCGCCCTACGCCTTCAGCCCCGACCCCGCCGGCCACCTCCACGTCTCCTTCCCCTGCCCCACCTGCCACCAGCGCATCAGAGTGCCGGTGCGGGGGCGGGTACGGGCGCGGTGCGGGTTGTGCCGGACGGTGCTGGAGTGCGACACCTAGGTTCACACACCCCACCGGGGGGCAGCTCACTCCGAGTGCTCAGCCACCGCCCGTCGCGGCAGCACAGCACACAACACCCCGCACACCCCGAACGCCCCCACAACCCACGGCATAGAAGCGGCAAGCGCCCCCGTAAGCCCCTCCCCCACGTGCCCGAAGAACACCGTCCCGACCACGGCCGCCCCCACCGCGCCCCCGAACTGCTGAGCCGTGGAGAAGATCCCCGACGCCCCACCGGCCAACTCCCCCGGCACCGCGGACAGCACCACGTTCACCAGCGGCACCACCAGGAACCCGAGCCCCGCCCCGGCGACCAGCAGCCCCGGCGCCAGCGGCCACGCCCCCGTGTGCACAGCCGCCGCTCCGTCGACCGCCGCCCACACCCAGCCGAAGCCGCCCGCCATCATCAGCGCCCCGGCACCGAGCACCATCCGCCCGTACTTCACGGCGAGCCCGTCCGCGGCCGGCGCGGTCAGGAAGCCGCCGACCGAGAAGGCCACGGTCACCACCCCGGCCTGCATCGGCGTGTACCGCTCGCCGCCCTGCAGCCAGAGGGCGAAGACCAGGAAGAACCCCTGCATGCCGAGGGCGAACAGCAGCTGGACCACCACACCCACCGAGAACGCCGGGAGCCCGAAGGCGCGTGCCGGCAGCAGCGGTGCCGTCCCGGGCCGGTGCCGCCGGGCCTCGTAGAGTCCGAGCCCGACGACCGCGGCCACCCCGGCGGCCAGGCAGAGCCAGCCCCACAGCGGCCACCCGTTCTCCCGACCCTGAACGAGCGGCAGCACGATCGCGACCAGCCCGCCGGCCAGCAGCACACTGCCCAGCACGTCGGGCCGCCCCGCCGACCGCTCGCGCGTGGCCGGCACCAGCAGCAGCCCGCCCACGAAGGTCGCCACGGCGACCGGCACGTTGACCAGGAACACCGAGCGCCAGCCCCAGCCGAACAGGTCGGCGTCGGTGAGCACCCCGCCCAGCAGCAGCCCGACCGCCGAGGCGAACCCGGCGACGGCGCCGTACATCCCGAAGGCGGCCCCGCGCTCCTTGCCCTGGAACAGCGTGCGGAACGAGCCGAGCACCTGCGGCACCAGCACCGCCGCGAGCACCCCCTGCACCGCGCGCGCGGCGATCAGCTGCCCCGGTGACTGGGCGATCCCGCAGGCCAGGCCCGCCAGTCCGAAGCCGGCCGTACCGGCGAGGAAGAGGGGGCGTCGGCCGATGCGGTCGCCGAGGTGACCGGAGACGATCAGCGCGGCGGCGAAGCCGAGCAGGTAGGCGGAGACCGTCCACTGCAGGTCGCTCGCCGAGGCGTGCAGATCGCGGCTGATGGACGGGACCGCGACGTTGACGATCGTGCCGTCCAGCAGGTCCATCAGCGCCGCGATCATCATCACGACGGCGGCGGCCCAGCGGCGCGGATGCGGCTCGGCCGTGGTGGGCGGGTGTGGTGTGAAGGTCGTGGACACGGCAGTCTCCCCCTGGCTCAATTTATTTCGTTCGGACTAACGAAAGACTTGCACCGGCGCAGGCGTGATCGCAAGTCCTTAGTTCGATCGAACGAAATATTTGCTAGCCTGAGCCCATGACCGAGGCAGACGCGAAGCGGGCCGAGACACTGCGGCAACTCATGGAAGTGGGGCGGAACCACAGCGCCGTGACGGTCATGTTCCACTCGGCGGTCGCCGCCAAGCAGGGGCTGAACGCCACGGAGGAGAAGACCCTCGACTATCTCCAGCGGCAGGGTCCGCTCACCGCCAAGGACCTGGCCGAGCTGACCGGACTCGCCCCCGCCTCCGTCACCGGCCTGCTCGACCGGCTGGAGAGCAAGGGGTTCGTCCGCAGGGTCAAGCACCCTACGGACAAGCGCCGGGTGCTCGTCGAGCTGAACCAGGACAAGCTCGCCGAACTGGCCGTGTTCTTCGAGGACTGGGCGCGTGACATCGTCGAGGCCTGCGAGGAGTTCAGCACCGACGAGCTGAGCACGGTGGTCCGCTTCCTGTCCGTCATGAGCGAGCGGCAGCGCGCGGCCGCAGCCCGCCTGACGGGCTGAACTCCCCTACCCCTGGGCCCCGTACACAGCTCCCGGCGGCTCCGCCTCCGCCAGCAGCTTCAGCGTGGCCTCCCCCGCCTCGGCCGGGGTCCAGCGCGCCCCCTTGTCCGCGCCGGGACCTGGGCGCCAGCCCTCCATGACGGTGATCCGGCCGCCCTCCGCCTCGAACACCCGGCCGGTCACGCCGGTGCACGCGGCGGAGCCGAGCCAGACGACCAGCGGGGAGACGTTCTCGGGGGCCATGGCGTCGAATCCGGCGGCCGGGGCCGCCATGGTCTCGCCGAAGGCACGTTCCGTCATGCGGGTGCGGGCCGCCGGGGCGACGGCGTTGACCTGGACGCCGTAGCGGGCCAGCTCGGCCGCCGCGACGAGGGTCAGCCCGATGATCCCGGCCTTGGCGGCGCTGTAGTTCCCCTGCCCGACCGAGCCCAGCAGACCGGCTCCGCTGCTGGTGTTGACGATCCGGGCCACCGGGGTGCGCCCGGCCCTGGCCTCGGCCCGCCAGTGCGCGGCGGCGTGCTTGAGGGGCAGGAAGTGTCCCTTGAGGTGGACACGCAGCACGGCGTCCCAGTCGTCCTCGTCGAGGTTGACGAGCATGCGGTCGCGCAGGAAACCGGCGTTGTTGACGAGGGTGTCGAGCCGGCCGTACGTCTCGACGGCGGTCCGGATCAGGGAGGCGGCCCCCTCGGTCGTCGCGATGTCGCCGCCGTGCGCGACCGCCTCGCCGCCCGCCGCCCGGATCTCCGCGACCACGGCCACCGCCGGGCTGTCGGGTCCGGGCACCCCGTCCAGCCCGACGCCCAGGTCGTTGACGACGACCCGGGCGCCCTCGGCCGCGAAGGCGAGGGCGTGGGCGCGGCCCAGCCCCCGTCCGGCTCCGGTGACCACGACGACTCGCCCTGCGCAGATTCCGCTCATCCCAGGCCTCCTTGCCGGCGGTCTTCCTTGCCGTCTTCCCTGCCGTCTTCCTTGTTGACGGTCGCGATGTCCAGGAAGGCGGGCCGATCCCCGCCTCCGTGCACCAGCAGACTCGCCCCGCTGATGTAGGCGGCCGCGTCGGAGGCGAGGAAGACGGCGGCCGCGCCGACGTCCGAGGGGGTGGCCAGCCGTCCGAGCGGGACGGTGCGGGAGACGGCGGCGAGGCCGTCCGGGCCTCCGTAGTGCAGGTGAGACAGCTCGGTGCGGACCATGCCGACGACCAGCGTGTTGACGCGGACCTCCGGCGCCCATTCCACGGCCATGGAGGCGGCCAGGTTCGCCAGGCCCGCCTTGGCCGCGCCGTAGGCCGCCGAGCCGGGCGAGGGACGGCCGCCGCTCACGCTGCCGACCATGACGACCGAGCCTCGGGTGCGCCGGAGCTGGTCGTAGGCGGCGAGGGAAGCGGTCAGCGGGGTGACGAGGTTCAGCTCGACGACCCGGGCGTGCCGTTCGGCGTCCGCGTCGGCCAGCCGCCGGTACGGGGTGCCGCCCGCGTTGTTGACGAGGGCGTCGAGCCGGGGCAGCGCGGCGAAGAAGGCGCGGACGGCCGGCGGGTCACGCAGGTCGAGGGGCGCGAACTCCACGCCGTCGAGGGGTTGTTCGGGGGGACGCCGGGCGCAGGCCAGCACCTGGGCGCCGGCCTGGGCGAAGGCCTGCGCGATGCCCGCCCCCACGCCCCGGGTGCCGCCGGTGACGACAACGGTTCTGCCGCGCAGCGAGTTGTCCACAGGCCCTGCCGCGGAGTTGTCCACAGGCTCTCCCGCTCGTCTTCGGCGACTGCTAGCGTCGAAGCCTCACACCTAACAAATGTTTGGTGGAAAGGCGTTGAGTGCGAAGGTAGCTGATGCGTCCATGGGTGTCTCCATGTCGGTCCCGGAAAAGGGGATTTCCGTAGTCACCGTCGACTTCCCGCCGGTGAACGCGCTGCCGGTGCGCGGCTGGTTCGCCCTGGCCGAGGCCGTGCGCGCGGCGGGCCGTGACCCCGAGGTGCGGTGTGTGGTGCTGGCTGCCGAGGGGCGCGGCTTCAACGCGGGCGTGGACATCAAGGAGATACAGGCGGACGGACACGAGGCGCTGATCGGTGCCAACGAGGGCTGCGCGGAGGCCTTCGCGGCGGTGTACGAGTGCGAGACACCCGTGATAGCGGCGGTGCACGGCTTCTGTCTGGGCGGCGGGATAGGCCTGGTGGGGAACGCCGACGCGATCGTGGCGAGTGACGACGCCTTCTTCGGGCTGCCGGAGCTGGAGCGGGGCGCACTGGGCGCCGCCACGCATCTGGCCCGGCTGGTCCCGCAGCACACGATGCGCGCGCTGTATTACACCGCGCGCACGGCGAGCGCCGCCGAGTTGCACGCGCACGGCTCGGTGTGGCGGGTGGTACCGCGTGCGGAGCTGCGTGCGGCGGCGCTGGAGCTGGCCGGCGAGATCGCCGCCAAGGACGGACGGCTGCTGCGCATGGCCAAGGCCGCCATCAACGGGATCGATCCCGTCGACGTGCGCCGCAGTTACCGCTTCGAACAGGGCTTCACGTTCGAGGCCAACCTCAGCGGACTGGCCGACCGGGTCCGCGACACGTTCGGGAAGGAGGGTGCGTAGGTGAGCGACAAGACGATGACCGCCGACGAGGTGGTCTCCCGGCTGTCCAGCGGGATGACCCTGGGCATCGGCGGCTGGGGTTCCCGGCGCAAGCCGATGGCGCTGGTCAGGGCCCTGCTGAGAGCCGGGATCGGGGACCTCACGGTCATCTCGTACGGCGGCCCGGACATCGGCGTGCTGGCCGCGGCCGGCCGGATCCGCAGGCTGGTCACCGCCTTCGTCACCCTCGACTCCATCCCGCTCGAACCGCACTACCGGGCGGCCCGTGAGGGCGGGGACTTCGAGCTGACGGAGGTCGACGAGGGGATGTTCATGTGGGGGCTGCACGCGGCCGCCCACCGGCTGCCGTTCCTGCCGGTGCGGGCGGGCCTCGGCTCGGACGTGATGCGGGTCAACCCGGGCCTGCGGACGGTCACTTCACCGTACGAGGACGGGGAGACGTTCGTGGCGATGCCCGCCTTGCGGATGGACGCGGCCCTGGTGCACGTCAACCGCGCCGACCGGCTGGGCAACGGGCAGTACCTGGGCCCGGACCCGTACTTCGACGACCTGTTCTGCGAGGCGGCGGACGCGGCCTACGTCTCCTGCGAACGGATCGTCGACACCGCCGAGCTGACGAAGGAGGCGGCCCCGCAGTCGCTGCTGCTCAAGCGGCTCGCGGTGACGGGTGTGGTCGAGGCACCGAACGGCGCACACTTCACCTCCTGCGCACCGGACTACGGCCGGGACGAGGAGTTCCAGCGGGAGTACGCGGCCACGCCCTGGCCGGAGTTCGCGGCACGCTTCCTCGACGGGGACGAGCAGGCATACCAGTCGGCGGTGCAGGCGTGGCACAAGGAGCGGCCGTGAACACCGTGAGCCGCGCCCCCTCTCCCCCGCCCACCCGCGCCGAGTACTGCGTGATCGCCTGCGCCGAGGCCTGGCGGGACGGCGGGGAGATCCTGGCCAGCCCGATGGGCCTGATCCCGTCGCTGGGCGCGCGGATGGCCCGGCTCACCTTCGCGCCGGACCTGCTGCTCACCGACGGCGAGGCGCTGCTGGTCCGCCCGGACGGCACTCCCGAGGGCTGGCTGCCCTACCGGCAGCATCTGGCCCTGGTGGCGGGAGGGCGCCGGCACGTGATGATGGGGGCGAGCCAGATCGACCGGTTCGGCAACCAGAACATCTCCTGCATCGGCGACTGGCCCCGGCCCCGCCGGCAGCTGCTCGGGGTGCGCGGAGCTCCGCTCAACACACTGAACAATCCCACGAGTTACTGGATCCCCAGACACTCCAGGCGGGTGTTCGTGGAGAAGGCGGACATGGTGTGCGGGGTGGGGTACGACCGGGCGGCGGAGCTGGGGAGCACGGCCCGCTTCCACCGCGTCCCGCGGGTCGTCTCCGACCTCGGCGTCTTCGACTTCGCCACCCCCGACCACTCGATGCGGCTGGCCTCGCTGCATCCGGGGGTGAGCGTGGAGCAGGTGCGGGAGGCGACGGGCTTCGCGCTCGCCGTGCCCGACGAGGTGCCGTACACCCGGGACCCCGGCACGGAGGAGCTGCGGCTGATCCGCGAGGTGCTGGATCCGGCGGGGGCCCGCGCGCGTGAGGTGCCCGAGGGGGCGAGGGGGTGATGAAGACCGCGCTGACCCGGCTGGTCGGGGTCCGGCATCCGATCGTGCAGACCGGGATGGGCTGGGTGGCCGGCCCCCGGCTCGTCTCGGCGGCGGCGAACGCGGGGGCGCTCGGCATCCTTGCCTCCGCGACGATGACCGTCGACCAGCTGCGTGACGCGATACGGGAGGTCCGGTCGCGGACCCGGGCGCCGTTCGGGGTGAACCTGCGGGCCGACGCGGCCGACGCGGCCGACCGGGTGCAGATCATGCTCGACGAGGAGGTCCGGGTGGCCTCCTTCGCGCTGGCCCCCTCTGCCGAGCTGATCGCCCGGCTCAAGGAGGCCGGTGTGGTGGTCGTCCCGTCCGTCGGGGCGCGGCGGCACGCCGAGAAGGTGGCCGCGTGGGGTGCGGACGCGGTGATCGTGCAGGGCGGCGAGGGTGGCGGGCACACCGGCGAGGTGGCGACGACCGTGCTGCTGCCGCAGGTGGTGGACGCGGTGCGGATACCGGTCGTGGCGGCGGGCGGCTTCTTCGACGGGCGGGGCCTGGTCGCGGCGCTGGCCTACGGGGCGGCCGGGGTGGCGATGGGCACGCGATTCCTGCTCACCTCGGACTCGACGGTGCCGGACGCGGTGAAGGCCCGGTATCTGGCGGCGACGGTCCGGGACGTGACGGTCACCCGGGCGGTGGACGGGCTGCCGCACCGGATGCTGCGCACGGAGCTGGTCGACGCGCTGGAGCGGTCCGGCCGCATACGGGCTCTCGCCCACGCGGTGCGGCGGGCCTCGGGCTTCCGGCGGCTGTCGGGGCTCACCTGGCGGCAGCTGGTCCGGGACGGCCAGGCCCTGAGGCACGGCAAGGAGCTGTCCTGGAGTCAGGTGCTGCTGGCCGCGAACACGCCGATGCTGCTGAAGTCGGCGATGGTGGACGGCCGTACGGACCTCGGGGTGATGGCGTCCGGGCAGGTCGCCGGGGTGATCGACGACCTGCCGTCGTGCGCGGAACTGGTGGAGCGGATCGTGAAGGAGGCGGAGGGGGTGCTGGAGCAGTTGGACGGCCTCAGAGGCGTTCGATGATCGTCACGTTCGCCTGACCGCCGCCCTCGCACATCGTCTGGAGGCCGAACCGGCCGCCGGTGCGCTCCAGTTCGTGCAGCAGGGTCGTCATCAGGCGGACGCCGGTGGCGCCGAGCGGGTGGCCGAGGGCGATCGCGCCGCCGTTGACGTTGACCTTCTCCGGGTCGGCTCCGGTCTCCTTGAGCCAGGCGAGCACGACGGGGGCGAAGGCCTCGTTGATCTCCACGAGGTCGATGGCGTCGATGGTCAGGCCGGTCTTCTTCAGGGCGTGTGCGGTGGCCGGGATGGGCGCGGAGAGCATGCGGATGGGATCCTCGCCGCGCACGGAGAGGTGGTGGACGCGGGCCCGCGGGCGCAGCCCGTGTTCCCGTACCGCCCGCTCGGAGGCGAGCAGCATGGCCGCGGCTCCGTCGGAGACCTGGGAGGAGCAGGCCGCGGTGATGGTGCCCCCGTCGAGGACGGGCTTCAGTGCGGCCATCTTCTCCAGGGAGGTGTCCCGGCGCGGGCCCTCGTCGAGGGTGACCTCGCCGTAGGGGACGGTCTCGCGCTCGAAGCGGCCCGTGTCGATGGCCCAGACCGCGCGCCGGTGCGAGCGCAGGGCGAACTCCTCCTGGTCCGCGCGGCTGATGCCCCACTTGGCGGCGATCATCTCGGCGCCGGCGAACTGGTTGACGGGCTGGTCGCCGTAGCGGGCGCGCCAGCCGGTGCTGCCGAGGAAGGGGCCGTCGGTCAGGCCGAGGGGGTCGGCGGCCTGCCGGGAGGCGAAGGCGATGGGGATCTGGGACATGTTCTGCACCCCGCCCGCGACCACCAGGTCCTGGGTGCCGGAGAGCACGGCCTGCGCGGCGAAGTGCACGGCCTGCTGGGAGGAGCCGCACTGCCGGTCGACGGTCACGCCCGGCACCTCCTCGGGCAGCCCTGCGGCCAGCCAGCAGGTGCGGGCGATGTCCCCGGCCTGCGGCCCGACCGCGTCCAGGCAGCCGAAGACGACGTCCTCCACGGCGGCCGGGTCGATCCCGGCCCGCTGCACGAGCGCCTTCAGCACATGTGCGCCCAGGTCGGCGGGGTGGACCCCGCCGAGCCCTCCCCCGCGCCGCCCGACGGGCGTGCGGACCGCTTCGACGATGTAGGCCTCGGCCATGGCGACTCCCTCACAGGAAAGGGGTGTTCAGCGTGATGTCATTCGCGTACGGCGATCCCGTCCAGCACCATCGACAGGTACTGGCGGGCGATCTCCTCGGGGCTGTGTTGTCCGCCGGGCCGGTACCAGGACGCGGCGACCCACACCGTGTCCCGGACGAACCGGTAGGTGAGCCGGACGTCCAGGTCGGCGCGGAAGACCCGCTCGGCGACCCCGCGTTCCAGCGCGGACAGCCATGCCTTCTCGAACCGGCGCTGCGAGTCGGCGAGGAAGGCGAAGCGGTCCTGCGCCACGAGCTGCTTGCTCTCCTTCTGGTAGATCGCGACGGCGGCGCGGTGCCGGTCGATCTCCCGGAAGGACTCGGTGACCAGGGCCTCCAGGGTCTCGCGGGGCCCGAGCCCGGAGGCCAGGACGGTGTCGTAGCCGTCCCACAGCTCGTCCAGGAAGGTCCGCAGGATCTCCTCCAGCATCGACTCCTTGGAGTCGAAGTGGTAGTAGAGGCTGCCCGCGAGCATCCCGGCGTGGTCGGCGATGGTGCGGACGGTGGTGGCGTTGTAGCCCTGCTCGGCGAAGACCTCGGCGGCGGTGCCGAGGAGTTCGTGACGGCGCGCCTGGGCGGCCGCGGCTGTGGGCTTCTTCGGAGCGGTCACCTGGGGCTTCTTCTTGGTCGGCACGAACCCATTGTGGTCTGCCGTTCGTCAGGGATGCTGGCTGCTGACGGCGATGACCTCGCCGGTCAGGTACGAGGAGTAGCCGGAGGCCAGGAACACGATCACGTTGGCCACCTCCCAGGGCTCGGCGTACCGCCCGAAGGCCTCCCGCTCGGTGAGTTCCCGGAGCAGTTCGGGCGAGGTGACCTTCACCAGATGCGGATGCATGGCGAGGCTGGGCGCCACCGCGTTGACCCGCACCCCGTAGGCGGCCGCCTCGATCGCCGCGCACCGGGTCAGCGCCATCACGCCGGCCTTGGCGGCGGCGTAGTGGGCCTGCCCGGCCTGGGCGCGCCAGCCGACCACGGAGGCGTTGTTGACGATCACCCCGCCGCCGGTGTCCCGCATGGCGCGCAGGGCGGCGCGGGTGCAGCGGAAGGTGCCGTTCAGGGTGACGTCGAGGACCCGGGACCACTGCTCGTCGGTCATGTCGACGAGGTCCGAAGTCCCGCCGAGACCCGCGTTGTTGACCACGATGTCGAGCTTTCCGTGCTCCCGTACGGCCGCCTCGAACAGGGCCCGCACCTGGGTCTCGTCGGTGACGTCGCAGGGCACCGCGGCCACCGCGCCGGGGAACTCCCGGCCCAGCCCGGCCTCGTGCTCCTTCAGGCGGCGCGTGTGTGCGTCGCTGATCAGCACCCGGGCGCCCTCCTCCAGGAAGCGGCGCGCGGTCGCCCCGCCGATCCCCGCGCCGGCCGCCGCGGTGATGACGGCGGTGCGCCCCTTCAGCAGCCCGTGCCCTGGCTCGTAGGCCGGACTCTCGACGCCTGTCATAGGGCCACGCTAACCTACCAAACACTTGTTAGGGAAGGACGGTGACGGCGACCGTGGACCTGACCCACGCTCCGGCCGACGAGGAGTTCCGCGCCGAGGCCCGCGCCTGGCTGGCGGCACATGTGCCCCGCACCCCGCTCCCCTCCCTGGAGACCGCGGAGGGTTTCGCGGCGCACCGCGCCTGGGAGGCCGAACTGGCCGCGGACCGCTGGTCGGTGGTGTCCTGGCCCGAGGAGTACGGCGGGCGGGGCGTCGGGCTGCTGCGCTGGCTGGTCTTCGAGGAGGAGTACTGGGCGGCGGGCGCGCCCGGCCGGGTCGGCCAGAACGGCATCAGCCTGCTCGCGCCGACCCTCTTCGACCACGGCACGGAGGAGCAACGCGCGCGTGTGCTGCCGCCGATGGCCTCCGCCGAGGTGGTCTGGGCGCAGGCCTGGTCCGAGCCGGAGGCGGGCTCCGACCTGGCCTCGCTCACCTCCAGGGCGGTGCGGACGGACGGCGGCTGGCTGCTGAGCGGCCTGAAGACCTGGTCCTCGCGGGCGGCCTTCGCCGACCGGGCCTTCGGCCTGTTCCGCAGCGACCCCGGGACCCCTAAGCCGCACCAGGGGCTCACGTACCTGATGTTCGACCTGCGGGCACCGGGCGTCACCGTCCGCCCGATCGGCCGTCTGGACGGGAAGCCGGCCTTCGCGGAGCTGTTCCTGGACGAGGTGTTCGTGCCGGACGAGGACGTGATCGGCGAGCCCGGCCAGGGCTGGCGGATCGCGATGTCCACGACGGGCAACGAACGCGGCCTCACCCTGCGCTCCCCCGGCCGCTTCCTCGCCTCCGCCGCCCGGCTGCTGGAGCTGTGGCAGGCGCGGGGCCGCCCCGGGCACGCGCGCGCCCGTGTGGCCGACGCCCTGATCGGCGCCCGCGCCTACCAGCTGTTCACCTACGCGGCCGCCGGCCGCTTCCTGGAGGGCGCCGCACTCGGCCCGGAGTCCAGCATGAACAAGGTGTTCTGGTCCGAGTACGACCTGGCACTGCACGAGACGGCGCTCGATCTGCTGGGCGAGGAGGGCGAGTCGGCGGACACGGAGTGGGCGGAGGGGTACGTGTTCTCCCTGGCCGGGCCGATCTACGCGGGGACCAACGAGATCCAGCGCGACATCGTCGCCGAGCGCCTGCTCGGCCTGCCGAAGGGACGCCGCTGATGCGCTTCCTCCTCGACACCGAGCAGCGTGCCTTCGCCGACTCGCTGCACGCGATGCTGACGGCGACGGACACCCCGGCGGTGGTCCGGGACTGGAGTCGCGGCGACCATGCGGGCGGCCGCGCGCTGTGGCGTCGTGTCGCCGAGGCAGGGGTGTTCGGTCTCGTCGTGCCGGAGGAGTACGGGGGGCTGGGGCCGCACCCGGTGGAACTGGCCGTCGCCTTCGTGGAGTTGGGCAGGCACGCGGTGCCCGGTCCACTGGTGGAGACGGTCGCGGCGGCCGTACTGCTCGGCGAGGGCGGGCCGGCCAAACGGTTCCTGCCCGGGCTCGCGGCGGGCGAGATCATCGCGACCGTGGCGACGCCCACCGGGTACGCCCTCGACGGCGACGCGGCCACCCTCCACCTCACCCCGACCCCCGAGGGACTGCACCTGTCCCCGGGGCCCGGCCCGGTCCGCCCCTCTCTCGACCCCGCCCGCCGTCTGACCCCGCTGGCCCCCGGCGGCGAACTCCTGACCCCCGACCCGCCGAGCGCCCACGCCCTGACCTGGGCGCGCCTGGCCACCGCCGCCCAGGCCCTCGGCGTCGGACTCGCCCTGCTCGACCGGACGGTCGCCCACGTGAGACAGCGCACGCAGTTCGGTGTCCCCATCGGCTCGTTCCAGGCCGTCAAACACCGCCTCGCCGACGCGAAGATCGCCCTGGAGTTCGCCCGCCCCCTGCTCTTCGGAGCGGCCCTGTCCCTGCGCCCCGCGGACGTGGCCGCCGCCAAGCTGAAGGCCTGCGAGGCGGCCTACGCCACCGCTCGCACGGCACTCCAGCTGCACGGCGCGATCGGGTACACGGCGGAGTACGACCTGTCCCTGTGGCTGACCAAGGCCCGCGCCCTGCGCACCGCGTGGGGCACGCCCGAGGAGTGCGGGGACGCCGTGCTCGAAGCCGCCTGCTGAACGGTCGGGACCGGCCGGCGCATGACTCAGACGGACCGCACGATGCCCGCGGCGCGTGCGGCCGTGAGCCACTGGGGGAACTCGCCGACGAGACGGTCGTACAGCTCGGCGTCGGATACCCGGCGTGGGTCCTGGCCCACGTGGAAGAAGCCGGCGTTGTCCAGGGGCCGCTTGCCGGGGACGGCCAGCTCGTCCAGTTTGCGCAGGAACTCGAACTGGCGGCTGCCCGGGTCGCCGAAGCCGACGAACTGCCAGAACAGCGGCAGCCTGGCCGCCTTGCACAGGTAGCGTTCCGCGGCGAGCTTGTTGATCGGGCCGCCGTCGGTCTGGAAGACGACCAGCGCGGGGTCGGTGGCGCCGCTGTCCAGGTAGTGGTCGATGACGGCGTCCATCGCCAGGTGGTAGCTGGTCTTGCCCATGTGCCCGAGCCCGGCCGCGATCCGCTCGATGCGGCCCTCGTGGCCGGCGAGGGCGATGTCGGTGACCGCGTCGATGTCCGTGGAGAAGAACACCACCGGCACCCGTCCGTCGTCGTCCAGGTGCGCGGACAGGCTCAGCACCCGGTCGGCGAGCGCCTGCACGCTGCCGTCCTTGTAGTACGGCTTCATGGAACCCGAGTAGTCGACCACGAGGTAGACGGCGGCCCGCAGCCCGTCCAGGCCGTGCTTGCGCAGGCAGACGCCGGCCGAGCGGTACGGCCCGACGAGCGCGGGTGCGGTCTCCTCCACCTTGCGCAGACTGATCGCGGCCACGGTTCCCCCCTTGGCTGTGCGGGAGGCCGAGCCTAAGGGATCGGGAGCCCCGGCTGTCTCTCCCGTCACATCGGTTCGCTATTTTGTTCGCCGCCGTCCCCACCGGCTCACCCTGTCCCGAACTTTCCTCAGAGGAGCCGGCCGTGACCGCCGAGTCCGCCGTGACCACCTGCTTTCGTCACCCCAAGGTCGAGTCCCACGTCCGCTGCACGCGCTGCGACCGCTACATCTGCCCGTCCTGCATGCGGGAGGCTGCCGTCGGTCACCAGTGCGTGGAGTGTGTGCAGGAGGGCGCACGCTCGGTCCGGCAGGCGCGCACCGCGTTCGGTGGCCGGATCAGCGCGGTGCCGCTGGTGACGTACGTGCTGATCGGGCTCAACGTGCTCGCGTACCTCGCCGAGTTGGCGCGGCCGTCGGTCGAGGACCGGTTCGACATGCTGGGCACCGTGCCGGCGGGCTACTACCCGGAGGGCGTCGCCCACGGTGAGTGGTACCGGCTGCTGACCGGAGCGTTCCTGCACCTGACGCCCGCCGAGGGCACGTTCGGCATCGCGCACATCCTGATGAACATGCTGGCGCTGTGGAACGTCGGCCGGGTGGTCGAGGCCCAGCTGGGCCGGGTCCGCTATCTCGCCCTGTACCTGCTGTCGGCGCTCGGCGGCTCGGTCCTGGTGCTGCTGATCGCCCCCGAGACCCCCACGGTCGGCGCGTCCGGGGCCATCTTCGGGCTGGGCGCCGCGTACTACGTCATGGGCCGTCGGCTCGGCTACGACATGCGCGCGGTCAACCAGTACATGGGCGGCCTGCTGCTGTGGCTGGTGCTCTCCGCGTGGGTGACCTCCTGGCAGGGCCACCTCGGCGGCCTGCTGGCGGGCGGGGTGGTGACGCTGGCGTACGCGTACGCGCCCCGGGACGGTCGCCGCGTGCTGATCCAGGCGGGCGCCTGCGTCGCCCTGCTGGCGTTGCTACTGGTCCTCGCCTGGGTCAAGGTCGCGGATCTCACGGGCGGCGTGGCCGCATGAGGCGAGCGGGAATCCTGCTGCTCGCCGCCGTGCCCGTGGTCGTGGCGGCGGCGGTGTTCGCCGCCGGCCCCGACCGGTCCGGCTCTTCGGAGGGCAAGGACACTCCGGCTTCCCAGGACGCGTCGGTCGTCACCGACGCCCCGCCGGGCCTGGCCGCGCCCGCCAAGAAGGAGCTGGCGCAGCGGATCGTGGCCAGCGCCGAGAACTCCACGCTGGACTGGCGCAGCGCCTACGGCTACATCGAGGACATCGGTGACGGGCAGGGCTACACCGCCGGCGTCATCGGCTTCTGCACCGGCACCCACGACCTGCTCACCCTGGTCGAGCGCTACACCAGGGCCCACCCGGACAACGGCCTCGCGAAGTTCCTGCCGGCCCTCCGCGAGGTCGACGGCTCGGACTCCCACGAGGGCCTGGACCCGGGCTTCACCGCGGCCTGGAAGGCGGAGGCGAAGCTCCCGGCCTTCCGCAAGGCCCAGGACGAGGAGCGCGACCGCGTCTACTTCGACCCCGCCGTC
Organism: Streptomyces sp. Ag109_G2-15; assembly: GCF_900215565.1. Lineage (NCBI taxonomy): Bacteria > Bacillati > Actinomycetota > Actinomycetes > Kitasatosporales > Streptomycetaceae > Streptomyces > Streptomyces sp. Ag109_G2-15. Next base: position 5,303,165 of record NZ_OCNI01000001.1, on the reverse strand, counting down.
CGCCGCGCCAAGCTCGACGGCCTGGGCACACTGGGCCAGTTCATCTACTACGACGCGATGGTCTACCACGGCCCCGGAACCGGCCCCGACAGCTTCCACGGCCTGCGCGCACGGGCCCTGAAGGAGGCCGACACCCCCGCCGAGGGCGGCAGCGAGAAGAACTACCTGGACATCTTCCTCGACGTCCGCCGCCGGGCCATGAAGACGAAACGACCGGGCATCGACACCTCCCGCGTCGACACGGCCCAGCGGCGGTTCCTCTACGACGGCAACCTCGACCTGGACACTCCACTGGAGTGGCGGGTGTACGGGGAGCCGTACCGGATTCCCTAGGGAGTCAGGGACGTCAGCCGGCCCACTTCCGGCGCAGCACCTCCTCGGCGGGTTTGCCGCGGGGGGTGTACGCCAGGCGTGCCGGTGTCTCTCCGCTGTCCGGCCAGTCGTCCCACATCCACCAGCAGACGCCGGCCCACCACTTCCGGCCCTCGAAGGAGTCGAGGAGTGCCCCGTAGGCGGCGGCCTGTTCGGCGTTCGCCGGGTGGGTGCTGACGGTCCAGGAGTACGGGGCGGTGGTGGTGCCGCGCTGGCTGACGTAACCGGCCTCGGTGAACAGGATCCGGCGGTGCTGGCGTGCCGAGTACGCGGCGAGCTTCTGCCGGATCGGGGCCCAGGCGCGGTTCAGCAGGGCGGGGTCGGTGGTGGCTTTCTCGGCGAGCGGCCAGTAGGCGTCGATGCCGATGAGGTCGAGGTCCTTCCAGAAGTGGATGTGCTGGTACTCGTCGTAGTTGGCGGCGTAGGTCAGCGGTCCGTCGTAGTGGTCGCGGACCGCCTTGATCACCTTCGTCCAGGCGGTGGTGTCGCCGGAGACCCCGGCGAGTTCGGTGCCGACCGCGAGCTGTTCGGCTCCGGTGTCGGCGGCGAGGTCCGCGTAGTGGGTGATGAAGCGGCGGTAGGCGGCGAACCAGGCGGCCCGGTCGCGGGGGCGGATCTCGGCGCGGTCGACATCGCCGGGCAGGTCCACGTGCGGCTTGATCATCACCTTGAGGCCGGCCGCGTGGGCGCGCTGCACGATCCCGCGCAGGCTCGCGTCGCTCGCGGTCTCCTCCGTGGTGTGCGGGGCGGAGTCGGTGACCCGCTTCTGGTACCAGGTCGGGGTGAAGGTGACCCAGCGTGCCCCGGTGGCCTTGATGTCGCGCAGATAGCGGGGCGCGGCCGGGCTGTCGTAGTCGGTGCGGTACCACGAGGGCAGGGTGATGCCGCGCATGGTGGTGGTCCCGGTCTCCGGGCGGGAGGCGTGCGTGCCGCCGTGGGCGGGGCCCTTGCCCGCGCCGGTGGACACGCACCCGGTGACGACGGCGAGGACCGCCGCCATGACGGCGACGGTCCTCTTCCTCGGGGCGGGCGCCGTCACAGCGCCGCCGGGCTGACGAAGGTGTAGCCGAGTGCCTTGATGCCGTCGATCGTGTCCTTCAACGGCTGCACCGGGTAGTAGGGGTGGTAGAAGAAGCTCGCCACTCCGTCCCGTACGGCCAGGTTCGCCTTCGCCGACGCGATGAGGTCGGCGGGCAGGCGGGCCGGGTGGTTGTTGTACGCCTCCGGCTCGTAGTTGCCGATGTTCTCGGGCAGCACCTTGGTGCCGTAGACGTCCTTCACCACGTACGGGAAGAACTGCCCGATGAACCGGTTCGGGTCGGCCGAGGCCCCGCTCAGCGTCCCGGCGAAGTAGAGCGAACGCTCCAGGCGCGCCGAGAAGTTGGCGCCGAAGACCTTGTAGTCGGCCGCGGAGCCCGCGTAGTGCGGGGTGGTCCACAGCGTCGGCCTGGGCAGGCCCGCCAGGGCGAACTGGGTGAGCGCGCTGGTGACCCGGGTCTGCGCCCAGAGGGCGGAGTCCTCGGCGACCGGGCCGTCGTGGACGACGTTGTTCGCGGCGTCGATGTGGGCCCGATAGAACTCGAAGTCGTCGCCGGTCACCCCGTTGTAGGGGTTGTTGACGTTGCTGTACTGGTGCGTGTAGCCGTGGTCCATCAGGACCGCGCCCCTGGCCAGCATGTACTTCAGCGCGCTGACCACCTGCGGGCGCTGGGCGAGCGTGATCGTCTGTGGGACGCCGTTGTTGTAGGTGCCCTTGGGGTCCGTGTAGACGGGGATCACGTTGATGCCGTACGGGATGTTCTGCGCGTACAGGTAGTCGGCCATCGCCCGCAGTTCGGTGGGATCCGAGTCGGGGCTGATGTCCTCCAGGCGCACCATCGCCCGGTGGCGCTCGGCGGTGGCCGGGGCGAGGGCGTCGAAGAGCAGGTCCTCGAAGGCGATGACGCGGTCGGTCTCGGAGACGTAGGAGAACGGGATCTCACTGATGTAGGTGAGGTTGGCCGAGCGCACCGCCCAGCCGAAGGTGTGCCCGTTCGAGCTGTCCAGGCCCTCCGCGAGCCGGGTGACGGCCGCGTACCCGGGCCCCGTCAGGACGTGGGGGCGCAGCACGCCGCCGTCCTGCCCGGCCGGAATGGTGCGGGTCAGGGTCTGGCCGCGGTACGTCACCTGCGTGACGTTGCCGATCGAACCGCCGTCCTCGTAGTACGACGTCGTCGGGTCCCAGCCGTACTTCTGCGTGAACTGGGCTACGCCCACCGCGCCCGCCATGTTCCAGATGTTGGCGCCCATCCAGATCACCGGCTTGGCGCTCGCCGACGCGTCGGCGTAGAAGGCGGCCGGGACGGCGTCCGGGGTGGCGCCGCCGTAGTACGTCGAGCCGATGTAGATCACGGTCGAGTACGAGTCGATCATTCCGGCGGTGTACTGCTGGACCGGCTTGGCCGTCACCGTGCCGAAGTGGCCGGCGAGGTTGGCCGTGGCCATCGCGTACAGCTCGCCCAGCTGCCCGTAGGGGCCCGCCGTGTCGTAGAGGACGAGTGCGGCCGGGGTGGCGTCGGCGGCCGCGTCGGCCGGGGCGAGCAGGGCCTTCTGCCGGGTCGCGGCGGTCGTGGTGCGGACCGGGTGGGCGGCCACCGACGCGCGGGTGGTCGGGGTGGTCCTCGGGAGCGGCCGGGTGCGCCGTGCCCGGTCGGCCTTGAGCTGGGTTTTCGCCCAGCCCTTGAGGTCGACCCGGTTCAGCCCGGACCCGGTGCCGGTGGCCTCGCCCCTGTGCTGCCGCCCCCCGGCGGCCTGGGCGTTGGTGGCCATGAATGTGCCGCTCAGCAGAGCGGCGACCAGTAGTAGAACGACGGAAATTCTGCTGTGTGCCCTCTTCCGGGGCGGGATCCCTCGTCTCACGATCTTCCCCCCACTTTGCCAAATGATTGACAAAGCATTTGGCGTCAGGAAGGCACCGATTCTTCTGGTCGGCGTGATGACTGTCAAATGTCCTTCTTGCTATCGGAAGGTCTGCTAAGTTCACCACCGCGCGTTGGGGACGCGCACCGAATATGGGGGGACAATGTACGGACGACCCGCCCTGGGGGCACTTCTGCCCATGGCAGGCGCGATGGCCGCACCGGAAGCGATACCCGGCCTGCCTTTGGCCAAAGCACTACAGGCGATAGCCGGGGCCGGATTTCTGTTCTATTGCCTGACGGCGTGCCTGATACTGCTGACCCGGATACGTCTGCGACGCCAGGGCCAGCGGATACGGGCGCATGCCGGAGGCAGCCGTGATCATTGAGCTGCTGTTGTGGTCGAGCATCACTCTGATTGTGATGGCCGGCTGCTACAACACCAGTCTTTTCCTTCTCTCTCGACGCAGAATTCGCCGCTCTCGAACAGATCGGCGAGAACGTTTCTACGTATTTCTGCTGGCGTGTCTGAACGAGGAGAAAGTTCTCGCGGAAAGCCTGGCGCGCATCACTTCGCTGCCCGCCGGTAATTTCATGGCGCTGGTCATAGACGACGGCTCCGACGATCGCACCAGCGAAATCGCACGGGCCGCCGACCCGAACCTGGTCCGGCTGCACCGGCGCACTCCACCGAACGCACGCCGGGGCAAGGGCGCCGCACTCAACGACGGCGTGCGGCACCTCAGAGAGTCCGGCCTGCTCGCCGGACACGACCCGGCGGACGTCGTGCTGTGCGTGGTCGACGCGGACGGGCGGCTCGACCCGCACGTCGTGCAGTCCGTCGACCCGTACTTCGACGACCCGGGTACGGGCGCGGTCCAGGTCTGCGTCCGTATGTACAACCGGGACGAGGGGCTGCTCGCCCGCATGCAGGACATGGAGTTCGTCGTCTACGGCGACGTGTTCCAGAGCGCGCGGCGCTTCATCGGCAGCGTGGGCATGGGCGGCAACGGGCAGTTCATGCGGCTGTCGGCGCTCAACACCCTGAACGCCGTGGATGGTGCCGGCCCGTGGAGCGACAGCCTCACCGAGGACCTGGACCTCGGGGTGCGGCTGATCGCCAAGGGCTGGACCAACATGCACTGCACCACCGCCGCGGTCTCCCAGCAGGCCGTGCTCAGCCTCCGGCGCCTGGTCCGGCAGCGATCCCGCTGGTTCCAGGGCCATCTGCAGTCCGCCGGTCTCGTCCCGCTCATCCTCAGGGACGTGCCGACCCGGCCGGCGCTGGACATGCTCTACCACCTGTCGAGCCCGGTCCTGATCCTGCTCACCTCGCTGCTGCCGGTCTCCTTCCTGGTCGCCCTGGGTGCCACCGTCGTGGCCTCGCTCCAAGTGGGACACCCGCTCGTGTCGCCCATGTGGCTGCTCGGGCCGTACGCGCTCTCGTTCACGGCCGCCTACACCTACGGCTTCGTGTACTTCAAGCGTGAGCGGCAGCTGGGCCTGGTGCGCTGTGTGCTCCTCGCCCATGTCTTCGTCTTCTACGGCTACATCTGGTTCTTCGCCGGCTGGTGGGGGTTCTGGCGGATGCTCACCGGCAAACAGACCTGGCTGAAGACCGCGCGCACCTGAGGACCTTCGTCCCGCTCTCGCGGCTGAACGGCCGCGCATCTCTCATCTCTCATCTCTCCGCACCGCTCACGCGGTCCTGCGACGACCGCGCACGCCCTAGGGGGGCTTCCATGTCCACACCTCCGTCCACCCTGCCCGTACGCGCCATGCTCGTGCTGGGCACCCGGCCGGAAGCGATCAAACTGGCGCCGGTGGCACGGGCCATGGCCGACAGCGAGCAGTTCGAGCCGATCGTCGTCACCACCGGCCAGCACCGCGAGATGCTCCACCAGATGCTCGGCCTGCTCTGCGTCGACGTACGGATCGCGCTCGACGTGATGCGCAGCCGGCAGCAGCTGTCCGAGCTGACCGCCCGCCTGGTCGGCGAACTCGGCGAGGTCATGCGGGAGCAGCGGCCCGACCTGGTCGTGGTGCAGGGGGACACCACGACCGCGCTGGCCGGCGCCCTGGCCGCCTTCTACGAGAAGATCCCGGTCGCCCACGTCGAGGCGGGGCTGCGCACCGGAGTCATCGACAACCCGTTCCCGGAGGAGCTGAACCGCAGCCTCATCGGACGCATCGCCCGCTGGCACTTCGCCCCGACCCCGCGCGCGGCACGACAGCTCACCGACGAGGGCGTCCCGGCGGAGCAGGTGTTCACCACCGGCAACACCGTCATCGACAACCTGCTGTGGGTGCTGGCCGAGGGCACCGGCACCTCCGCGTTCCGCACCGGCGCCCGGCGGGTCCTGGTGACCCTGCACCGCCGGGAGAACCAGGGCGAGCGGATGCGCGGCATGGGCCGTGCGCTCACCCGGCTCGCCGGGCGCGGGGACGTGGAGATCGTGCTGCCGCTGCACAAGAGCCCCGCCGTACGGGAGGCGCTGCTGCCCGAACTCGACGGCCACGCCGGCATCTCGCTCGTCGAACCGCTCGACTACCTGGACTTCGCGGCCACGCTGGCCGCGTGCGACCTGGTGCTCACCGACTCCGGCGGCATCCAGGAGGAGGCCCCGAGCCTGAGCAAGCCCACGCTGGTGCTGCGCACGACCACCGAACGCCCGGAGGCGGTCGAGGCGGGCGCGGCCCGGCTGATCGGCACGGACCCGGACGCCATCGTGACCTGGGCCGAGCGGCTGCTGGACGATCCGGTGGAGTACCGGCGGATGGCGGCCGCGGGCAACCCGTTCGGGGACGGCCTGGCCGCCGGCCGCGTACTGGCCCAACTGGCCGAGGACTTCGCCGCAGAAGTACCCGTCGGCCTCACCGCTTCCGGGCCATACTCGACCGCATGACCCAGACGCCCCTGCGCATCGTTCGCCGGATCCCGCCGATCCCGCGGGGGCGCGGGGGCCGTCTGCTCACCACCCTGGCACTGGCGCTCACGCTGACCGCGCTCCTGGCGGTGGTCCTGGTCCAGTGCCAGGGCGACGCACCGCCGCCCAAGCCCTGGATCGACGGCACGATCCACGGCCGCTGGCTCTCGGTGTTCAACGGCCACGGCACCAACCTGGGCGACGACGACTCCCTGTCGCTCTCCCCCAGGGCCGCGGAAGGCCCCGGCACCACACACGCGGGCCTGGTGGTGAGCACCGCCTCGTACACGGACGTGCGGTACGGGGCACGGATGCGGACGGTGCGGCAGCTGCGCGATCCCGACCCGAACCCGTGGGAGGTCCCGTGGCTGGTCTGGGCGTACACCGATCCGGAGCACTTCTACTACATCACCCTCAAGCCCAACGGCTGGGAGCTGGGGAAGCGGGATCCGGCCTATCCGGGGGGCCAGCGCTTCCTGGCGACCGGGCGGACGGTCTACCCGGTGGGCGCCTGGTACACGGTCCGGGTGGAGCAGAACGGTGCGGGCCTCACCGTCGCGGTGGGCGGAAAGCACCTGGTGACCTTCACCGACACCGAACGGCCGTACACCACGGGCAGGGTGGGGGCGTACACCGAGGACGCGACCGTGAAGTTCGAGGGGCTGAAGGCGAGTTCCCGCTGAAGGGGGCGGCGCTTCGCGCCGAAAAGGCGGCGACGCCTGCCCACGTCCGGTCGGGGACTGTGGGGCAGGCGCCGCCAGTGTTCCGTACGCCTTTGTACGGGACGTTCTTGTGATGAACCGTCAGACCATCAGCGAGCGGTCCGTCGGGCGGATCGGGGCCGGCAGGTCGCTGGCTCCGGTCAGGTGGCGGTCGACACCGCGGGCGGCCGAGCGGCCCTCCGCGATCGCCCACACGATGAGGGACTGGCCGCGGCCGGCGTCACCGGCGACGAACACACCCGGCACGTTGGTCTGGAAGTCGGCGTCGCGGGCGATGTTACCCCGCTCGTCGAGGGCCAGGCCGAACTGCTCCACCACGCCGTTCTCCCGGTCGGTGCCGGTGAAGCCCATGGCGAGGGTGACCAGCTGGGCCGGGATCTTGCGCTCGGTGCCCGGCTTCGGGGTCAGCTTGCCGTCGACGAACTCGACCTCGGACAGGTGCAGCCACTGCACGTTGCCGTCCTCGTCGCCCTCGAAGTGGGTGGTCGAGACGGAGTAGACCCGCTCGCCGCCCTCCTCGTGCGCCGAGGTGACCTTGTAGAGCATCGGGAAGGTCGGCCAGGGCTGGCTGGTCGGGTGCCGCTCCTCGTTCGGGCGGGGCATGATCTCCAGCTGGGTGACGGAGGCCGCGCCCTGGCGGTGGGCGGTGCCCACGCAGTCGGCGCCGGTGTCGCCACCGCCGATGACGACGACGTGCTTGCCCTCGGCCGAGATCGGCGCGGTGACGTAGTCGCCCTCCTGCACCTTGTTGGCCAGCGGCAGGAACTCCATCGCCTGGTAGATGCCCTTGAGCTCGCGGCCCGGCACCGGCAGGTCACGGGCGGTCGTGGCGCCGGCGGCGATCACGATCGCGTCGTACCGCTTCTTGAGGTCCGTCGCCTTCAGATCGCGGCCGATCTCGATACCGGTGCGGAAGCGGGTGCCCTCCGCGCGCATCTGCTCGATACGGCGGTTGATGTGCCGCTTCTCCATCTTGAACTCGGGGATGCCGTACCGGAGGAGGCCTCCGATGCGGTCCGCGCGCTCGTAGACGGCGACCGTGTGGCCGGCCCGGGTCAGCTGCTGGGCGGCGGCGAGACCCGCCGGGCCCGAGCCGATGACCGCGACCGTCTTGCCGGACAGGCGCTCGGGGATCTGCGGGGCGACGTCCCCGGTCTCCCACGCCTTGTCGATGATCGAGACCTCGACGTTCTTGATGGTGACCGGCTGCTGGTTGATGCCGAGCACACACGCCGACTCACAGGGGGCCGGGCAGAGGCGACCGGTGAACTCCGGGAAGTTGTTGGTCGCGTGCAGGCGCTCGGAGGCGGCCGCCCAGTCCTCGCGGTAGGCGTAGTCGTTCCACTCGGGGATCAGGTTCCCCAGCGGACAGCCGTTGTGGCAGAACGGGATGCCGCAGTCCATGCACCGGCTGGCCTGCTTGCTGATGATCGGCAGCAGGGAGCCGGGGACGTAGACCTCGTTCCAGTCCTTGACGCGCTCGGCGACGGGGCGGGTCTTGGCGACCTCACGGCCGTGGTTCAGGAAGCCCTTCGGGTCAGCCATTGATCGCCGCCTCCATCATCTTCTCGGTGATCTCGGTCTCGGTGAGACCGGCTCGCTCGGCGGCGTCCTTGGCGGCGAGCACTGCCTTGTACGTGCTGGGGATGATCTTGCTGAACCGCTCCGCGGCCGCGTCCCAGTCGGCCAGCAGCTTCTCGGCGACCGTCGAGCCGGACTCTTCGGCGTGGCGGCGCACCACGCCGTGCAGCCACTGCTTGTCCGTGTCGTCCAGCGCCTCGACGGCGTCGACGTTGCCGACGTTGACGTTGTCGCGGTCGAGGTCGATGACGTACGCGACACCGCCGGACATGCCCGCCGCGAAGTTGCGGCCGGTCGGGCCGAGGACGACCGCGTGACCGCCGGTCATGTACTCGCAGCCGTGGTCGCCCACGCCCTCGGAGACGACCAGCGCGCCGGAGTTGCGGACGCAGAACCGCTCACCGGTACGGCCGCGCAGGAACAGCTCGCCGCCGGTGGCGCCGTAGGCGATGGTGTTGCCCGCGATGGTCGAGTACTCGGCGAGGTGGTCGGCCGCGCGGTCCGGGCGGACGACGACGCGGCCGCCGGAGAGGCCCTTGCCGACGTAGTCGTTGGCGTCGCCCTCCAGGCGCAGCGTGACGCCGCGCGGAAGGAACGCGCCGAAGGACTGGCCGGCGGAGCCGGTGAAGGTGATGTCGATGGTGTCGTCGGGCAGGCCCGCGCCGCCGAACTTCTTCGTCACCTCGTGGCCGAGCATGGTGCCGACCGTGCGGTTGATGTTGCGGATGGCGACCTGGGCGCGCACCGGCTGGGCCTCGGTGGCGTCCGAGGCGGCGAGCGCGTCCGCGGCCAGCTTGATCAGCTCGTTGTCCAGGGCCTTCTCCAGGCCGTGGTCCTGCTCGACGATCTGGTGGCGCACCGCGCCCTCGGGCAGCGACGGAACGTGGAACAGCGGCTCCAGGTCCAGGCCCTGCGCCTTCCAGTGGTCGACGGCACGGGTGACGTCGAGCGCCTCGGCGTGGCCGACGGCCTCCTCGATGGAGCGGAAGCCCAGCTCGGCGAGGATCTCGCGGACCTCCTCGGCGATGAACTGGAAGAAGTTCACCACGTACTCGGCCTTGCCGGAGAAACGGTCGCGCAGCGTCGGGTTCTGGGTGGCGATGCCGACCGGGCAGGTGTCCAGGTGGCAGACGCGCATCATGATGCAGCCGGAGACGACGAGCGGAGCAGTCGCGAAACCGAACTCCTCGGCGCCCAGCAGCGCGGCGATGACCACGTCACGACCGGTCTTCAGCTGGCCGTCCGTCTGGACCACGATCCGGTCGCGCAGGCCGTTGAGCAGCAGCGTCTGCTGCGTCTCGGCCAGGCCCAGCTCCCAGGGACCGCCCGCGTGCTTGAGCGAGGTCAGCGGGGAGGCACCCGTACCGCCGTCGTGACCCGAGATGAGGACGACGTCCGCGTGCGCCTTGGACACACCGGCCGCGACCGTGCCGACGCCGACCTCCGACACCAGCTTCACGTGGATACGTGCCGCCGGGTTGGCGTTCTTGAGGTCGTGGATCAGCTGGGCCAGGTCCTCGATGGAGTAGATGTCGTGGTGCGGCGGCGGGGAGATGAGGCCCACGCCCGGCGTCGAGTGACGCGTCTTCGCGACCCACGGGTAGACCTTGTGGCCGGGCAGCTGGCCGCCCTCGCCGGGCTTGGCGCCCTGGGCCATCTTGATCTGGATGTCGTCCGCGTTGACCAGGTACTCGGAGGTCACACCGAAGCGGCCGGAGGCGACCTGCTTGATGCTGGACCGGCGCGCCGGGTCGTACAGGCGCTCCGGGTCCTCGCCGCCCTCACCGGTGTTGGACTTGCCGCCCAGCTGGTTCATGGCGATGGCGAGGGTCTCGTGCGCCTCCTTGGAGATGGAGCCGTACGACATCGCGCCGGTCGAGAACCGCTTGACGATCTCACTGGCCGGCTCGACCTCGTCGATGGAGATCGACGGGCGGTCCGACGTGAAACCGAACAGACCGCGCAGCGTCATCAGGCGCTCGGACTGCTCGTTCACCCGCTCGGTGTACTTCTTGAAGATGTCGTAGCGGCCGGAGCGCGTGGAGTGCTGGAGGCGGAAGACCGTCTCCGGGTCGAACAGGTGCGGCTCGCCCTCGCGGCGCCACTGGTACTCGCCGCCGATCTCCAGCGCGCGGTGCGCCGGGGCGATGCCGGAGGCCGGGTACGCCTTGGCGTGGCGGGCGGCGACCTCCTTGGCGATGACGTCGATGCCGACGCCGCCGATCTTGGTGGCGGTGCCGTTGAAGTACTTCTCGACGAAGGTGTCGTCCAGGCCGACGGCCTCGAAGACCTGGGCGCCGCGGTAGGAGGCGACGGTCGAGATGCCCATCTTGGACATGACCTTCAGGACGCCCTTGCCGAGGGCGTAGATCAGGTTGCGGATGGCCTTCTCGGACTCGATGTCCGACAGGAAGGTGCCCGCGCGGACCAGGTCCTCGACGGACTCCATCGCCAGGTACGGGTTCACGGCCGCGGCGCCGAAGCCGATGAGCAGCGCGACGTGGTGGACCTCGCGGACGTCGCCGGCCTCGACCAGCAGGCCCACGTGGGTGCGCTGCTTGGTGCGGATGAGGTGGTGGTGGACGGCCGCGGTGAGCAGCAGCGACGGGATCGGCGCGTGCTCGGCGTCCGAGTGCCGGTCCGAGAGGACGATCAGCCGGGCGCCGTTCTCGATGGCCGCGTCGGCCTCGGCGCAGATCTCGTCGATGCGCGCGGCGAGGGAGTCACCGCCGCCGGAGACCCGGTACAGGCCGGAGAGGGTCGCGGCCTTGAAGCCGGGCATGTCGCCGTCGGCGTTGATGTGGATGAGCTTGGCCAGCTCGTCGTTGTCGATCACCGGGAAGGGCAGGGTGACCGAACGGCAGGACGCGGCGGTCGGGTCCAGCAGGTTGCCCTCGGGGCCCAGCGAGGAGCGCAGGGAGGTGACCAGCTCTTCGCGGATCGCGTCCAGCGGCGGGTTGGTGACCTGCGCGAACAGCTGGGTGAAGTAGTCGAAGAGCAGCCGGGGGCGCTCGGAGAGGGCGGCGATCGGCGAGTCGGTGCCCATGGAGCCGATCGGCTCGGCGCCGGCCTTGGCCATCGGCGCGAGGATGACGCGCAGCTCCTCCTCGGTGTAGCCGAAGGTCTGCTGGCGGCGGGTGACCGAGGCGTGGGTGTGGACGATGTGCTCGCGCTCGGGCAGGTCGCCCAGCTCGATCTCACCGGCCTCCAGCCACTCGGCGTAGGGAGCCTCGGCGGCGAGCTGCGCCTTGATCTCGTCGTCCTCGATGATCCGGTGCTCGACGGTGTCGACGAGGAACATCTTGCCGGGCTGCAGCCGGCCCTTGCGGACGACCTTGGCAGGGTCGATGTCGAGGACGCCGACCTCGGAGCCGAGGACGACGAGGCCGTCGTCGGTGACCCAGTAGCGGCCGGGGCGCAGACCGTTGCGGTCGAGCACGGCACCGACCTGGGTGCCGTCAGTGAAGGTGACGCAGGCGGGGCCGTCCCAGGGCTCCATCATCGTGGAGTGGAACTGGTAGAACGCGCGCCGGGCCGGCTCCATGGAGTCGTGGTTCTCCCACGCCTCCGGGATCATCATCAGCACGGAGTGCGGGAGCGAGCGGCCGCCGAGGTGGAGCAGCTCGAGCACCTCGTCGAAGGAGGCCGAGTCGGAGGCGTCCGGCGTACACACCGGGAAGACGCGCTCGAGGTCGCCGTTGCCGAACAGGTCGGAGACCAGCTGCGACTCGCGGGCACGCATCCAGTTGCGGTTGCCCTTGACGGTGTTGATCTCACCGTTGTGGGCGACGAAGCGGTAGGGGTGCGCGAGCGGCCACGACGGGAAGGTGTTCGTGGAGAAGCGCGAGTGGACGAGCGCGATGGCCGAGGCGAAGCGGCGGTCGGACAGGTCCGGGAAGAAGGGCTCCAGCTGGCCGGTGGTCAGCATGCCCTTGTAGACGATCGTGCGGGCGGAGAGGGACGGGAAGTAGACACCGACCTCCCGCTCGGCGCGCTTGCGCAGCACGAAGGCCCTGCGGTCCAGCGCGATGCCCTCGCTGGCGCCGTCGGTGACGAAGACCTGCCGGAAGACCGGCATGGTGGACCGGGCGGTGGCGCCCAGCAGTTCCGGCGCGACGGGGACCTCGCGCCAGCCGAGGACGGTCAGGCCCTCGTCGGCCGCGATCGTCTCGATCTTCGAGACGGCGTCCTGGGTCCCGTCCGTCGGCAGGAAGGCGATGCCAACGGCATACGAGCCCGCCGCGGGAAGGTCGAATCCGGCCACCTCACGGAAGAAGGCGTCCGGCACCTGGGAGAGGATGCCCGCGCCGTCGCCGGAGTCCGGCTCGGAGCCGGTGGCGCCGCGGTGCTCGAGGTTGCGCAGAACAGTCAGCGCCTGCTCGACCAGCGCATGGCTCGCCTCACCGGTGAGGGTGGCCACGAATCCGACGCCACAGGCGTCGTGCTCGTTGCGGGGGTCGTACATACCCTGCGCAGCAGGGCGAGCATCCATGAAGGACCAGTTCTGGCCATTCGCGGAATGCTGGGACGGCTGGCGCGGCGTACGCATCGGCTCTCCCGTCGTCGTCATGTGGCATGTGGCAGGTGCCGAGGGACGACGTTGGCCCTCTGCGGAGTGCAAAATTTCGTGCAGGTTACATGATGGAGCGGTTCTCGGGAACCGGATACTCCGTTCCAACATGCGGACGCCGCCCGGGTTTGCGGCGGGTGCCGTTGGGTCACGGCGGCGCCGCACACAAGCGGCGGAAAGTATGGGGGGACCGAGCGGGACAAGATCGATCAGATCGGCGTCCGTCGGCCCGGGGGGGCCGGGGGGAGCGTCTTCGCTCCTCCCGCGAGTGCGCCGCAGGCGTCATTGCCCACAGCGCTTACGGCTCATGCCCGGTGGTTAAGCATTCGAAACCAGCAAGTAACGGCTATTTATGCGGCCCAACGCATAGGTAGCGGTCGAGCTATCCTACGGCCGTTCCGAACAGGCTGCCCAGGGCGTACGTCACACCGGCCGCCGCACCACCCAGCGCGAGCTGCCTGAGGCCGCTGTACCACCAGCTCCGCGCGGTCACCTTGGCCACCACCGCACCGCAGCCGAAGAGCCCGGCGAGCGCGAGGAGAACGGCCGGCCAGAGGGCGGCCGCGCCCAGCAGGAACGGCAGGACGGGCAGCAGCGCGCCGAGCGCGAAGGACCCGAACGACGACACGGCCGCGACCAGCGGCGACGGCAGGTCACCGGGGTCGATGCCCAGCTCCTCGCGGGCGTGTATCTCCAGGGCCTGCTCGGGATCCTCGGACAGCTGCCGGGCGACCTCACGGGCCAGTTCCGGCTCGACTCCGCGGGCCACGTAGAGCGCCGCCAGCTCGTCCTCCTCGTCCTGCGGGTGCTTGTGCAGTTCACGCCGCTCGACGTCGAGTTCGGCCTCGACGAGTTCACGCTGCGAGGCGACGGAGGTGTACTCGCCGGCCGCCATGGAGAAGGCGCCGGCGGCGAGGCCGGCGAGCCCGGTGATGACGATCGTCTGGTGACCGACGGAACCGCCGGCCACACCGGTCATCAGGGCGAGGTTGGAGACCAGGCCGTCCATGGCGCCGAAGACGGCGGGACGCAGCCAACCGCCGTTCACATCCCGGTGCGTGTGGTTGTCACGGTGCGCCTCGTGCAGCGCCGCCTCGGTTTCGATGATGGCCATGGGGTCCCCCAGGAAGCTTAGCCAAAGCTAACTTTGGACGAGTTCTACTTTTCGACAACCCCGAACGTACGCCGATAATTTCATCGCCGCCAGCAAGGAAAGGCTGGGCTAACCTGCGGTTTTACCCCCGAATGCTCATCCGTGATCATGACTGCTCAGATGCCGACCGGGTGACACGGCGGCCGCCGAGGCTCACCCGCACCCCTCCCGTGGGAGACATCCGCAAAGGTCCCGCGAAGGAGAGGCCGCCCATGGCATCGATCGCCTGCACTCCCCCGGCCGCGGCGCCCGGGGACGCCGCCGGACTCCGCGAACGGGCCCGCGGCGCCCTGCTCGGCCTGGCCGTCGGAGACGCGCTCGGAGCACCCGCGGAGAACCTGAAGCCCTCCGAGATCCGCGCCCGCTGGGGCCGTATCACGGGGTACGTCACCGAGACGCCGTCCGGCACGGACGACACCGAGTACGCGATCTTCTCGGGCCTGCTGCTGGCCCGGCACGGCTCGGCCCTCACCCCCGCCCATGTCGAGGCCGCCTGGCACGAGTGGATCGCCGACCGGGCCGAGGGCCCCTTCCGCGGCGCGGGCTTCAGCGAGCGGGGCACGCTGGAGAACCTCCGCCGGGGCCTCGCGGCCCCCATCTCCGCCCAGCACCGGCACGCCTGGAGCGACGGCCTGGCGATGCGGGCGGCACCCTTCGGCGTCTTCGCGGCGGGCCGCCCCGCCGAAGCGGCCCGTCTGGTGGCGATCGACGGCCTGGTCAGCCACGAGGGCGAGGGCATCTACGGCGGCCAGGCGGTCGCGGCGGGAGTGGCGGCGGCGATGGCGGGCGCCTCGCCCGCGGTGGTGATCGCCTCGGCACTCGCCGTCGTCCCCGAGGACTCCTGGACGGCCCGCTCGCTGCGGCGCGCGGTGACCGTGGCCCACCGCGGCGAACGCGCGGTCCGCTCCGCGGTGGTCATCGGCGGTTACCCCTGGACCGACCTGGCCCCCGAGGCGGTCGCCCTCGCCTTCGGCGCGTACGCGGCGGCGGACGGCGACTTCCGGGAGGCGGTCCTCACCGCGGTCAACATGGGCCGCGACGCGGACACGACGGCGGCGGTGGCCGGCGCCCTGTCGGGCGCGACCCAGGGCATCTCGGCGATCCCCCCGGACTGGGCCTCGGCCATCGGCCCGGCCCGCGGCCGCTGCCTGCCCTCCATGGCCGGCCACCACATCCTGGACGTGGCGGAGCTGCTGGTGCCGGGGGAGGGCGGGAAGTGGGGGCGGGGGTGGTACGGCCGGACTTCCTGCCGGAGGACGTACGGGGGCTTGGCCCGACCACTTCGCAGCCGACCGAGCCACCCACACCCCGCCCCGCCACTTCTCACCCGACCGAGCCACCCACACCCCGCCCCGCCACTTCCCAGCCAACCGAGTCGGGTGGTGGGTGGGCAAAGGTACGGGGGTCCAGGGGGCGGAGCCCCCTGGTCGGTGCGGGTAACTCCGGGCACCAGGACAGCGAGCCGGTGTCATGACGCGCCGCATCGAAGGACTCCTGCTGGGCCTGGCCGCAGGCGACGCCGCCGGCTGGCCCGCCGCCCGGCACCGCGCCGCCAGGATGCCCGAGTGGACCCGCCGCCTGACCCGCGAACTGGACACCTTCGCCGAGCAGAACGCCACCACCACCCTCCCCGTACCGATCGCGCTCAACCAGCCCCCGGAACCCCTCCGCCTCGGCCCCTCCGACGACGCCGAGTGGGCCGCGTTCGCCGCGGAAGCGGTCCTGCGGGCCGGCGACGACGACGTACTCGGCGACCTCGGCCGGGAACGCCGGATGCGCGCCGCGATCGACCTCACCTGGACCGCCGTAGCCGCGGAAGTGGCCGCCGCAGCGGACCGCGCCCCCGAGATCGAGTCCGCCGTACTGCCCCTGCGCGCCCGCATCTCCGTCCGCGCCGGCCTCGGCAACCTCGCCGCCGGCCTGCGCCCGCCCGCCACCGGCCACGACAACCCGCACTACTTCGACGACGCCGCCTGCGTCCGCGCCTGCGTCCTCGCGGTGGCCCACCCGGGCGACCCCCAACGCGCCGCCGATCTCGCCGAGTTCGACGCCCGCTACACCCAGGACGGCGACGGCGTGCACGGCGCCCGCGCGATGGCGGCGGCCCTCGCGCTCGCCCTCACCGGTGCGGACCCGGACACCTGCGTGGCGGCCGCGGTCGGCGAACTCCCCGCGGAGACGGAGATCGGCCGCAACACCCGCCACGCCCTCGCCCTGGCCGAGGACAGCGAGTCGGCGTTCGCCCTCGTCCCCCTCCTGGAACACCAGATCGTCGACCACGTCTACAGCTACGGCATCGCCGCCGCCGAGACCGTCCCCGTGGCCCTGGCCCTCGCCACGGCCGCCCGGGGCCGGCTCGCCGAGGCCGTCCCCGCCGCCGCCTGTCTGTCCCGGGTCGCCGACTCCGCCCCCGCTCTCGCGGGCGCGCTCACCGGCGCCCTGGGCGGCGGCGCGGCCCTCCCGGCGAGCTGGCGGGACGCCTGCCGCACGCTGTCCGGCTGCGCCCTGCCCCGCCTCACCGGCACCGACCTGGTGGAACTCGCCGGACTCCTGGAAGCCGCACAACGGGCCCGACCAGGAGGATGATTCGGGGCATGACGCCCATAGGAGAAGAAAGCCGCGGGTGCGGTCTGGACGAGCGGATCACCGGAGCCCTGGTCGGAGCCGCCGTCGGCGACGCGCTCGGCGGCCCCGTCGAGGGCTACTCCCCCGACCAGATCACCGAGCGGCACGGCGGCCGGGTCCACGGCATCGTCGGCCCCTGGCACGGCGACGCCTGGCGCACGGCCCGCCCCATCGCCCCGTACCACAAGGGCGACGGCCACGTCACCGACGACACCCTGATGACCCACGCGCTGGTCCGGGTCTACGCCCGCGTCCGTGACCACCTCGACGCGTACGCCGTCGCCGACCACCTGGTCCCGGACCTGATGACCAACCCGCGCTGGATCCCCGAGCTGGAGGCCGAGGCCCTGCCGCTGCAGCGCCTCTTCCTCGCCGAGAAGTGGCTCGTGGCACGGCTGGCCTACGGCCATGTGGACCCCCGGGAAGCGGGCGTCGGCAACATCGTCAACTGCGGTGCGGCGATGTACATGGCCCCCGTCGGTCTGGTCAACGCGGCCAACCCGGCCGGGGCGTACGCCGAGGCGCTGGACATCGCGGGTGCGCACCAGTCGTCGTACGGCCGTGAAGCCGCCGGAGTCCTCGCCGCGGCGGTCGCCGCCGCCACCGCACCGGGCGCGACCCCGGACTCGGTGGTGACCGCCTGCCTGTCCCTGGCGAAGGACGGCACGCGCGCGGCGATCGAGAAGGTCTGCGAAGTGGCCTGCGCACACGGCGACTTCGAGTCGGCCCTGGTCCCGCTCCGGCAGGCGGTGTCCCCGTACGACACGGTCGGCCCCGACTACCGCGCCCCCTCCCTCGGCGCCCGCCGCCCCTCCCGGCTGCACTCCATCGAGGAACTCCCCGTCGCTCTCGGCATGTTGCTGGTCTCCGGGGGCGACTACCGCCAGGCGGTCCTGGGCGCGGTCAACTACGGCCGCGACTGCGACTCGATCGCCACGATGGCCGGCGCGCTCGCGGGCGCCCTGGGCTCCCCGGTGCCCGAGGACTGGGCGAAGACGGTGGCGGAGGCGAGCCGCCTGGACCTGTGGGAGCCGGCCCGCATCCTGGCCGCGGTCACCCGCGAGGTCTTCGCACAAGACGTACGCCGCCGACGCGCACACGAGCAGGCCTTCGCGGCGCTCGGAGGCACGCCATGCTCCGCCTGACCTGGGTCCAGCCGGAGGACCTGCTGGGCCACGAGCTCCACCAGGCCCGCCTGGACGGCCGGGAACCGTCGAGGATCGAGGCGCGATGGCGCGCGGCGGGAGGCCTGGAGCCTCCGGAGCGTGCGGGAGCCTCCCCGAACCGCGCGTCCCGCTACCTGCGCCTCCTCGCCGAGGACCTGCTGGACGAACTGGCCGACCTGCCGAGCAAGTTGGCGGAGGACGAGCCGACGGACCTGGCGAAGATCAAGGCCCTGTGCCCGGACTGGCCCACGCAGGTGAGTGCCCCCACCCCCACCCCCCTCACCCTCGAAGCGTCCTGGCTCGGCAGAGCCATCGGCTGCCTCCTCGGCAAACCCGTCGAGAAACTCCCCCGCGACGGCATCCGCGCCCTCGCCAAGGCAACCGGGAACTGGCCCCTGACCACGTATTTCACGGCAAGGGGCGTCCCCGAGGACCTCCTCACCCAGTACCCCTGGAACCGCCGCTCCGCCACCACCTCCCTCGCCGAGAACATCGACGGCATGCCCGAGGACGACGACCTCAACTACCCCCTCCTCAACCTGCTCCTGCTGGGGCGCCACGGAAGGACCTTCACCACCACCGACGTGGCACAGCTCTGGCTCGACGAACTCCCGCCCGGCCGCACCTTCACCGCCGAACGCATCGCCTTCCGCAACCTCCTCACCGGCATCGAGCCCCCGCACACCGCCCGCCACCGCAACCCGTTCCGCGAGTGGATCGGCGCCCTGATCCGCGCCGACGTCCACGGCTGGACCAACCCCGGCGACCCCGCGGCCGCCGCCGCACAGGCCCACCGCGACGCGCGCCTCACCCACACCGCCAACGGCGTCTACGCGGCGATGTTCACGGCCGCCACCCTCGCCGCGGCGGCCACCGGCACCCACGACATCCACGCCTGCCTGCACACCGGCCGCACGGTGGTCCCACCCCGCTCCCGCCTGGCGCGGGCGATCGACCACGCCCTCCGGTCGGCGAGGAGGCACCAGGACTTCGACGACGTCGTGGACGAACTCCACGCCACCTACTCCGCGACCCACCACTGGGTCCACGCCGTCCCCAACACCGCCCTGATCGTCGCCGCCCTCACCCACGCGGACGGCGACTTCACCGGCTCCGTCTGCCGTGCCGTGTCCGGCGGCTGGGACACCGACTCGGCCGGAGCGACCGCCGGCAGCATCGCCGGCCTCCTCGCCGGCACCCCGGGCGCGCTCCCCGACCGCTGGCGGGCCCCGCTGAAGAACCGGCTCGCCACCACCGTCGCCGACTTCGACGGCACCGGCTTCGACACCCTCGCCCACCTCACGTACCTGGAGGCGACCCGCCCATGACCCACATCGCCGTCCTCGGCAGCACCAACATGGACCTCGTCACCTACGTCACCAAGGCTCCGCAGCGCGGCGAGACCGTGACGGGACGGGAGTTCCGTACGATCCCCGGCGGCAAGGGCGCCAACCAGGCGATCGCCGCGGCCCGCGCCGGCGCCACGGTCACGATGATCGGCGCGGTCGGCAACGACGCCTTCGGTGTGCGGCTGCGCGACACCCTCGAACACTCCGGTGTGGACACCGACTTCCTGCGCACGGTCGAGGGCCCGTCCGGCACCGCGCACATCGTGGTGGACGACGAGGGCGGCAACTCCATCGTCGTCGTCCCCGGCGCCAACGGCACCGTCGACCACCTCGCACTCGGCGACGAGGGCTTGCTCGCCTCCGCCGACGCGCTGCTGCTCCAGCTGGAGATCCCGCTGGCCGCGGTCGTCGCGGGCGCGCAGGCCGCCCGCCGGCACGGCGTCCGTACGATCCTCACCCCGGCCCCCGCCCAGCCGCTCCCGCCCGAACTCCTCGCCGCGACCGACCTGTTGGTCCCGAACGAGTACGAGGCCGTCACCCTCACCGGCCGCACCGACCCACGGGAGGCGGCCGCCGCCCTGCTCGACGTGGTGCCGCAGGTCGTCGTCACCCTGGGCGCGACCGGCAGCCTGTATCTGGCCCGGGGCGCCGAACCCCTGGTGGTGCCCGCGCCCCGGGTGAAGGCCGTGGACTCCACCGGGGCGGGCGACACCTTCGTCGGCGCGCTCGCGGTGGCCCTCGCCGAGGAGAAACCGGTGCGGGAGGCCCTGTCCTGGGCGGCCGCGGCGGCGGCCCTGTCCGTGCAGCGGGAGGGGGCGTCGGCGTCGATGCCGTACCGCCCGGAGATCGACGCGCAGTACACGGCATGAGCAGCCCCGCGAACACCCCGCAGCCCCTCACCGGCCTGCGCGTCCTGGACCTGGCCACCCTCTTCGCCGGCCCCATGGCCGCCACCCTGCTCGGCGACTTCGGCGCCGAGGTGATCAAGGTGGAGCATCCGGACCGGCCCGACCCGTCCCGTGGGCACGGCCCGGCGAAGCACGGGGTCGGCCTGTGGTGGAAGGTGCTCGGCCGCAACAAGCGCACCATCACCCTCGACCTGTCCAAGCCCGGCGGCCGCGCGACCCTGCTCCGGCTCGCCGCCACCGCCGACGTGGTGATCGAGAACTTCCGCCCCGGCACCCTGGAGAAGTGGGAGCTGGGCTGGGCGGAGCTGTCCGCCGTCAACCCGCGGCTGGTCCTCGCCCGCGTCACGGCCTTCGGCCAGTTCGGCCCCTACGCGCACCGGCCCGGCTTCGGCACCCTCGCCGAGGCGCTGAGCGGCTTCGCGGCCCTCACCGGCGAACCGGACGCACCGCCGACGCTCCCACCGTTCGGGCTCGCGGACTCGGTCGCCGGTCTGGCCACGGCGTACTCCGTGCTGACGGCCCTGTCCGCGCGGGACCGGACCGGCGAGGGGCAGGTCGTGGACATGGCGATCATCGAACCGATCCTCGCCGTCCTCGGCCCTCAGCCCACCTGGTACGACCAGCTCGGCTACGTCCAGGAACGCACCGGCAACCGTTCCGCGAACAACGCCCCGCGCAACACCTATCGCACCGCCGACGGCCGCTGGGTCGCCGTCTCCACCTCCGCGCAGTCGGTGGCGGAGCGGGTGCTGCGGCTGGTGGGCCGCCCGGAGCTGATCGAGGAGCCGTGGTTCGCCACGGGCACGGACCGGGCCGCGCACGCCGACGTCCTGGACGAGGCGGTGGGCTCCTGGATCGCGGCCCGCACCCGCACCGAGGTCCTCACGGCCTTCGAGAAGGCGGATGCGGCGGCCGCCCCGGTCCAGGACGCCCGGGACGTCCTGGCGGACCCCCAGTACCAGGCCCTGGACACGGTCACCACCGTCGCCGACCCGGAGCTGGGCCCGCTGCGCATGCAGAACGTCCTCTTCCGGCTGTCCGCGACGCCCGGCGCGATCCGCTGGGCCGGCCGCCCGCACGGCGCCGACACGGAGGCGGTGCTCACCGAGCTGGGCCTCGCCCCGGCCGAGCTGCGCGCCCTGCGCGAGGAGGGCGCCCTGTGACGTCGTACCCGCTGACCTGGTTGTACGTCCCCGGCGACCGCCCGCACGTCGTGGCCAAGGCGCTGGCCGCGGGCGCCGACGTGGTGGTGATCGACCTGGAGGACGCGGTCGCCCCCGACCGCAAGGAGTACGCGCGCGCGGCCACGGCCGAGCGTCTGGGCGAGCCGCAGCCCGTCCCGGTGCACGTCCGCGTCAACGCCCTCGACGGCCCCTGGGCGGCCGCCGACCTGACGGCGCTGGCCACGCTGCCGGGCGTGTCCGGGCTACGGCTCCCGAAGGTGACGTCCCCGGGCCAGATCAGGCAGGTCGCCGTGGCCACGCCCGTCCCCCTGTACGCCCTGCTGGAGTCGGCCCTCGGCATCGAGCACGCCTTCGCCATCGCCACCGCCCACCCGTCCCTGCGGGGCGTCTCCCTCGGCGAGGCCGACCTCCGGGCCGATCTGGGCGTACGGGCCGACGCGGGCCTCGACTGGCCCCGCTCGCGGGTGGTCGTCGCCGCCCGCGCGGCCGGCCTGGCACCGCCGCCCCAGTCCGTCCACCCCGACATCCGCGACCTGGACGGCCTGGCCACCTCCTGCGCCCGCGGCCGCACCCTCGGCTTCCTGGGCCGCGCGGCGATCCACCCACGGCAGCTGCCGGTGATCGAGCGGGCGTATCTGCCCACGTCCGCGGAGATCGAGGCAGCGGAAACGATCATCAAGGCAGCGGCGACGAACGAGGGCGCCCAGGCCCTCCCCGACGGCCGCTTCGTCGACGCGGCGGTGGTGGCGGCGGCGCAGCGCACCCTGTCGTTGGGGCGGAGTCGCTGAACTTCCTTCCACACACACCGAGGGCGCCCAGAAGATTCCGGGCGCCCTCGGTGTCGTACAACCAGCCGTCAGCTCTTCTTCGCCGACTCCGGCTCGTCCTTCGCCTCCACGGCATCCGGCTCGGCCTTGTCCTCGACCTCGGTGTCGGCCTCGGCGACGGACTTGGCGTCGACTTCCTCACCGTCGGCCTCGGCACCTGAGGCGTCCTCGGCCGGACCGTCGGAGGCACCCGGTTCGACAACCGCCTCCCGGCCGGGCCGCTTCTTCGCCGACACCACGATGTACGTCACCGCCAGCAGGAACACGATCATCGCGGTCCAGTCGTTGAGGCGGAGGCCCAGGATGTGGTGGGCGTCGTCGACGCGCATGTACTCGATCCAGCCGCGGCCCACGCAGTACGCGGCGACGTACAGGGCGAAGGCCCGGCCGTGGCCCAGCTGGAAGCGGCGGTCGGCCCAGATGACCAGGAGAGCGACGCCGATGCACCACAGGGACTCGTAGAGGAAGGTCGGGTGGTAGTAGCCCGGCACCCGGCCGCCCTCGGAGGAGGTGATGTGCAGCGCCCACGGAACATGCGTCTCGCGCCCGTACAGCTCCTGGTTGAACCAGTTGCCCCAGCGGCCGATGGCCTGCGCGAAGGCGATGCCGGGGGCGATGGCGTCGGCGTAGGCGGGCAGCGGGATGCCCCGGCGCCGGCAGCCGATCCACGCGCCCACCGCGCCGAGCGCGATCGCGCCCCAGATACCGAGGCCGCCCTCCCACACCTTGAACGCGTCCACCCAGTCACGGCCCGCGCTGAAGTACAGCTCGTAGTCCGTGATCACGTGGTAGAGCCGACCGCCGACGAGGCCGAAGGGAACGGCCCAGACCGCGATGTCGGCAACCGTGCCGGCTCGCCCGCCCCGGGCGATCCAGCGCCTGTTGCCGAGCCAGACGGCGACGAAGACGCCGATGATGATGCAGAAGGCATAACCGCGCAGCGGAATGGGGCCGAGGTACAGCACCCCGCGCGACGGGCTGGGAATGTAGGCAAGTTCCATGGCAAGGTCGACGCTACCGTGCCGGGCCGCGAGGACGGCAAGCAGCCCGGCTACGGGTCCATAACGGGGACGTGAGAAACACGCTTACCCGCGGTTCGCCTCCTCCACCATCTGCTTGAGCTTCGCCGGGGTCATGGTCTGGTCCGCGTAGATGTTCTTGCCGCCGAACAGGACGGTGGGCGTGCCGCTGAAGCCGCCGGCCTGGAAGGCCTTGTGGGACTTGTTCACCCAGCTGTCGTGGGTGCCGTCCTTGACGCACTTCTGGAACGCGGGGGTGTCGAGGCCCTTCACCTTGCCGGCCAGCTGGATCAGCTTGGCGTTGTCCGCGAAGGTGTCGTCGGTCTCCTTGGGCTGGTTCTCGTAGAGCACGTCGTGGTAGTCGCGGAACTTTCCGGCGTCCTGGGCACAGGCCGCGGCGTTGGCCGCGCGCAGGGAGCCGGTGCCGCCGAGATTGCCGTCGATCAGCCGGACCAGGTGGTACTCGACTCTGAGCTTGCCCGCGTCGGTCAGTTCGTGGAGCGTGGGCCGGTACATCGTCTCGAAGGCCTGGCAGGCCGGGCAGCGGAAGTCCTCCCAGACCGTGAGCGTCGCCTTGGCGCCGTCCTTGCCGACCGGGATCGCGAGACTGTCCTTGCCCTGCGCTCCCGAGGGCGCCACGACCGGGCCGGCGCTGCTGCTCTTCTCCTTGCCCGAGTTGGCGGCGATCACGCCGATCACCGCCGCGAGCCCCAGGACGCAGACGACGCTGGCGCCCACGATCAGCGCGCGCCGTCGCTTCTCCGCGGCCTTCTGCTTCTCGCGCTCGACCGCCAGCCGCTCCCGGGCGGTGCGCTTTCCGTCACGGTTCTTCTCGCTCACACCCCCAGAACGAACCGGGGAGGCGCAGCGCGCCTCCCCGGCCTGAGGTCCACCCGTTCGGACTACGCCTGTCCGCGTACGCCCTTCGCCAGCTCGCCGGCGAGCCCGCGCACGGCGTCGAGTCCGGAGGCGTGGTCCGGGGCGTCCAGCATCCGCTTCACGAACGCCGAGCCGACGATGACACCGTCGGCGAAGCCGGCGACCTCGGCGGCCTGGGCCGCGTTGGAGACGCCGAGACCGACGCACACCGGCAGCGCGGTGCCGGTGGCCCGGGTGCGCTCGACCAGGTCGTGGGCCTGCGCGCCGACCGACGCACGGGTGCCGGTGACACCCATCAGCGAGGCCGCGTAGACGAAGCCGCTGCCCGCCGCGGTGATCTGGGCGAGCCGCGCGTCCTTGCTGCTCGGGGCGACGACGAAGACGGTGGCGAGGCCGTGCTTCTCCGCGTGCTCCCTCCACAGGCCCGACTCCTGGACCGGCAGGTCGGGCAGGATGCAGCCCGCGCCGCCCGCCTCCGCCAGCTCGGCGGTGAAGCGCTCGATGCCGTAGCGGTCGATGGGGTTCCAGTACGTCATCACGAGCACCGGCTTCCCGGTCGCCTCGTGCGCCTCGCGCACCGTCCGCATGACGTCCGCGATCCTGACTCCGCCGCGCAGGGCGATGTCGTCGGCGGTCTGGATCACCGGGCCGTCGAGGACCGGGTCGCTGTGCGGCAGACCGACCTCGACGACGTCGGCGCCGCCGTCGAAGACGGCCTTGATCGCCTCGATGCCGCCGTCCACGGTGGGGAAGCCGGCCGGGAGGTAGGCGATGAGGGCGGAGCGCCCCTCCGCCTTGGCGGCGGCGAGGGTGTCGGACAGCAGCTGAATGTTCCCGCTCACTTGGCGTCCCCCTCGATCTCGGCGGTGTCGGCTTCGTTGGCGGCCACCTCGGCGTCGGTGTCGTAGAGGCCGAAGTAGCGCGCCGCGGTGTCCATGTCCTTGTCGCCGCGGCCGGACAGGTTGACCACGATCAGCCCGTCCTTGCCCAGCTCCTTGCCGACCTCGAGGGCGCCGGCCAGGGCGTGGGCGCTCTCGATGGCCGGGATGATGCCCTCGGTCCGCGACAGCAGGCGCAGGGCCTGCATGGCGGCGTCGTCGGTGATCGCGCGGTACTCGCCGCGGCCGCTGTCGCGCAGGTAGGAGTGCTCCGGGCCGACGCCCGGGTAGTCCAGACCGGCCGAGATGGAGTACGGCTCGGTGATCTGGCCCTCGTCGTCCTGCAGGACGTAGGAGCGGGAGCCGTGCAGGATGCCGGGCTCGCCCGCGGTCAGGGTGGCCGCGTGCTCGCCGGTCTCCACGCCGTGCCCGGCCGGCTCGCAGCCGATCAGGCGGACGCCCTCGTCGGGGATGAAGGCGTGGAAGAGGCCGATGGCGTTGGAGCCGCCGCCGACGCAGGCGACGGCGGCGTCGGGGAGCCGGCCGGCGCGCTCCAGGAGCTGGCGCCGCGCCTCCACGCCGATCACCCGGTGGAAGTCGCGGACCATGGCCGGGAAGGGGTGCGGGCCGGCGACCGTACCGAACAGGTAGTGGGTGTGGTCGACGTTGGCGACCCAGTCCCGGAACGCCTCGTTGATGGCGTCCTTCAGCGTGCGGCTGCCGGACTTCACGGCGACGACCTCGGCGCCGAGCATGCGCATACGCGCCACGTTGAGGGCCTGGCGCTGGGTGTCGATCTCGCCCATGTAGATGGTGCAGTCGAGGCCGAAGAGGGCGCAGGCGGTGGCCGTGGCGACGCCGTGCTGGCCGGCGCCGGTCTCCGCGATGACGCGGGTCTTGCCCATGCGCTTGGTGAGCAGCGCCTGGCCGAGCACGTTGTTGATCTTGTGGGAGCCGGTGTGGTTAAGGTCTTCCCGCTTGAGGAACACCCGGGCACCGCCGGCGTGTTCGGCGAACCTCGGCACCTCGGTCAGGGCGCTGGGGCGGCCGGTGTAGTTGACGAGCAGGTCGTCGAGCTCGCGGGCGAACTCGGGGTCGTGCTTCGCCTTGTCGTACTCGACGGCGACCTCGTCCACGGCGGCGACGAGGGCCTCTGGGATGAACTTGCCCCCGAAGGCGCCGAAGTAGCCCTCGGCGCTGGGCACCTGGCCGGTGGGGTCAGGGATGAAGAACTGGCTGGGCATGCGAATACCTCACGGTGAGTGTGTGGAAAAAAGACACCAATCGCCGTGGGGGCGGGGTAATCACTTGGCTGCGGACCGTGTGTGGCTGGTCGCGCCCACGCGGCGGAGCCGCAGATTCTGGTTCTGCCCCGCGCCCCTTAGGTCGGCTGCTGCCATCGCATGCCGTTTACTTGCCCTGGCTCGTCACCGATGACGTACCGCACCCGTCGGCCGTGCACCCTGCGGGCAGGCGCGCGGCAGCCACGCGGGCGGCAGCCGCGCGCGAGGCGGGCGTACCGGTCCGTGGCCGTGACGGGTGTGGTCGGAATCATCGCGGCAAGCCTAGCCGTTGATCAGCTTCGGCCGTGCCGCAGTGCGGGGTGCTCGCCCGCCGCGACCAGGTCGGAGACCGCCGTCTTCGGGTCCTTGCCGGTGACCAGGGACTCACCCACCAGGACCGCGTCCGCACCGGCGTTGGCGTACGCGATCAGGTCGTGCGGCCCGCGCACACCGGACTCGGCGACCTTGACGATGCCCTCGGGGATCTCCGGGGCCACCCGCTCGAAGGTGCCGCGGTCGACCTCCAGGGTCTTCAGGTTGCGCGCGTTGACGCCGATGATCTTGGCGCCCGCGGCCACGGCCCGCTCGACCTCCTCCTCGTCGTGCACCTCGACGAGCGGGGTGAGTCCGATGGAGACGGCACGCTCGATCAGCGACTCGAGAGCCGGCTGGTCCAGGGCGGCCACGATCAGCAGCGCGAGGTCGGCGCCGTACGCCCGGGCCTCCCACAGCTGGTACGACGTGACGATGAAGTCCTTGCGCAGGACGGGGATGTCCACACGCGCGCGGACGGCCTCAAGGTCGGCCAGCGAGCCGCCGAAGCGGCGCTGTTCGGTGAGGACGGAGATGACTGCGGCACCGCCCGCCTCGTAGTCCGCGGCGAGCCCGGCCGGGTCGGCGATCGCGGCCAGCGCGCCCTTGGAGGGGCTGGAGCGCTTGACCTCGCAGATCACCTTGACACCGTCGCCCTTGAGCGCGGCAACCCCGTCCTTGGCGGCGGGGGCCTTCGCCGCACGCTCCTTGAGCTCGTCGAGGCTGACGCGTGCCTGCCGCTCCGCGAGGTCGGCACGGACTCCGTCGATGATCTCGTCGAGCACACTCACGCGAGCGGCCCCCTTTCAGACGGTTGTTCCTTTGGGTTCTGATTGAAAACCCTTGGTCACTCCGATGGTATCCGGAGGTCCACTGTGGCCCTGCATCCGATCTATACCGGTCCCACGACCTGGACATTCCGTCGGCGGTCCGGGAGCGGTCCACGAGAGCGGTCTAGGGGTGCAGCCAGCCGCCGCCCGGCAGGTTCCGGATCACGGTGAAGACCAGCAGCAACGCGCCGACGCTCCACATCTGCACCCGCCCGAGTTCGATCCGCACCGGCCGGCCGCGCACCGCGCGGACCCCCCAGACGGTCCACAGCACCGCGAAGCCGAGGTAGGCGGCGACGCCCATCGCGTTGTCGTGCAGGGCGGTGAGGAAGTCACCGTGGACGAAGGCGTGCGCGCTGCGCAGTCCGCCGCAGCCGGGGCAGTACAGGCCGGTCAGCCGGTACAGGGGACACACCGGGTAGTGGCCGGGCTCGTTCGGGTCCACCGTGCCGACGTACGCGAAGGCCCCGCCGACGGCCGCGAGCAGGCCGGCCGGAAGGGCGAGCCGCCCCCACAGGGCGGGCGGCGGGCTGGTGCGCGGGGCGCTACGGCTGTCGGCATTCACGCTGGCATTCTGCCCCGCACGCCCCCGTCACGCGCGCGAGGGGCGTCCTCGGCGGCCCGGGCCTACGCGCAGCGGTCGGCGACGCACGCTCCCGCCCCGATCCCCCACGACACGCGAAAGGGGCGGCCCGTACCCTCTTCGGGTTCCGGTCGCCCCTCGCGGGAAGCGGTGGTGCTCAGCTCTCGGCGGTGGCCGGCTCGCGGGTCGCGGTGGGGGTCGCGTGCGCGACGGCGGCTGACTTCTTCGGCTGGCCGAGGCCCATGGCGCTCATGGCGGAGCCGACGACGCCACCGAGGACCACGATCGCCAGGCCGGCCCAGAAGCCGATCGGCTGGGCCATCACCACGAAGGCGCCCGAGACGCAGAAACCGATGAAGGCGATGGTGACGCCGGTCCAGGCGGCCGGGGTGTGACCGTGGCTGCTGCCCGCCATGACTTGCTCCTCGTTGCTGTGTGTCCTAGTCCGAGCCGGACGCTCGTCGTCCATTGTCCCGTACGCGCACGCGTGCCGGACGCGGGGGTGGCGTCTGGTTCGCCACATCCAGCGACCGCCAAGGGGGTACTGCCGAGGCGCTCAGGCCCCGGTCGGGTCCTCGCCGCGGTCCAGGGCCTTCCAGATCTCCTCGGGCCGTTCGGGGTCCACCGGGCGCGCCGTGCGCCGCGGGCGGTCGGCCCCGCGCTCGTAGCGGCCTGACATGGCGGGCCACAGGCTGCCGTAGCGCAGGGCGAGCAGCCCGGCGAGCAGGATCAGGACGCCGCCGGCGGCGGCGACGTACGGCCAGCCGGTGTGGCTGAGGGCGGCGACCGCGGCCGAGGTGTCGCCGGTGGCCTGGGCGGCCTTCTCGTCCAGCGCGGAGCTGTCGGAGGCCCCCACGAGGGCGGCGGCGACGGTGCCCGCGCCGGAGAGGGCGAGCAGCGCGGCGACGGCGAGGCGGCCCGCCCTGCGGACGGCGAAGACGGCGACGAGCGCGGCGAGGCCCACTATGGCGAGGGCCGCGGGGACGCCCGTGACGTCGCTGCCCTTCGCGGTCAGCGGAAACGCGCCGCCGGCCACCGTGGCGGTGCCCTCCGCCCAGCGCTGCCGGGTCGCGAGCAGCGCCACGGCCGCGCCGAGCGCACCGCACAGCAGAGCGACGGCGAGGCTCCGCCGACCGGACCGGGTGGGCGCGGCGGCTTCGGAACGGGGGTGAGGTACGGCAGTCACGTACTCCACTATCGCCTGAACCCCGGGCGAACCATCACCCGGGGTTCACATCAGACGGTCCCTACCGTCCGAGACGATTCGCCGTGTGGACCGCCCGCAGTACCGCGGCGGCCTTGTTGCGGCACTCCTGGTCCTCGGCGACCGGGTCCGAGTCGGCGACGATGCCCGCGCCGGCCTGCACATAGGCCGTGCCGTCGCGGAGCAGGGCCGTGCGGATGGCGATGGCGGTGTCGGAGTCGCCGGCGAAGTCGAGGTAGCCGACGCAGCCGCCGTACAGGCCGCGGCGGGACGGCTCGAGTTCGTCGATGATCTGCATCGCGCGGGGCTTGGGGGCGCCGGAGAGGGTGCCCGCCGGGAAGCACGCGGTCAGCACGTCGAAGGCCGTACGGCCCTCGGCCACCTTGCCGGTGACCGTCGAGACGATGTGCATCACGTGCGAGTAGCGCTCGATGGACATGAAGTCCACGACCTCCACCGAGCCGGGCTCGCAGACCCGGCCGAGGTCGTTGCGGCCGAGGTCGACCAGCATCAGGTGCTCGGCGCGCTCCTTGGGGTCGGCGAGCAGCTCCTCGCCGAGGGCCTGGTCCTCCTGCGGGGTGGCGCCGCGGTGCCGGGTGCCGGCGATGGGGTGGACCATCGCGCGCCCGTCCTCGACCTTCACCAGCGCCTCGGGGGACGAGCCGACGACGTCGAACCCGTCGAAGCGGAAGAGATACATGTACGGCGACGGGTTGGTCGCCCGCAGGACCCGGTACACGTCCAGCGCGCTCGCCGTGCACGGGGTCTCGAAGCGCTGGGAGGGCACGACCTGGAAGGCCTCGCCCGCGCGGATGCGCTCCTTGACGTCCTCGACGGCCGCCTGGAAGTCGGGGCCGCCCCACAGGGCGGTGTACTCCGGGAGTTCGGAGGGCGGGAGGACGGCGGGTGGCTGGGCGACCGCGCGGGACAGGTCCGCCTCCATCGCGTCGAGGCGGGCCACGGCGTCCGCGTACGCCTCGTCGACACCCGTGTCGAGGTCGTTGTGGTTGATCGCGTTGGCGATCAGCAGGACCGAACCCTCCCAGTGGTCCATGACGGCGAGGTCGCTGGTGAGGAGCAAGGTCAGCTCGGGCAGCTTCAGGTCGTCGCGCTCGCCGGGGCCGATCTTCTCCAGGCGGCGGACGATGTCGTAGCCCAGGTAGCCGACCATGCCGCCGGTGAAGGGCGGCATGCCCTCCTGGTGCGGGGTGTGCAGGGCCTGGAGGGTGGCGCGCAGCGCGGCGAGCGGGTCGCCGCCGGTGGGGACGCCGACGGGCGGGGCGCCGAGCCAGTGGGCCTCGCCGTCCCGGGTGGTGAGGGTCGCGGCGGAGCGCACGCCCACGAAGGAGTAGCGGGACCAGGAGCGGCCGTTCTCCGCGGACTCCAGCAGGAAGGTGCCGGGGCGCTCGGCGGCGAGCTTGCGGTAGAGCGCGACCGGGGTGTCGCCGTCGGCGAGGAGCTTGCGCGTGACCGGGATGACGCGCCGGTCGGTGGCGAGCTTGCGGAAGGTCTCGAGGTCCATGGCGGCTGACCTTACTGATCCTGTGCCCGTACGCCGGAATCGGCGTCCTTGAGCAGCACGTCCTCGTCGAAGCAGGTGCGGGCGCCGGTGTGGCAGGCGGCGCCGACCTGGTCGACCTTGACCAGCACGGTGTCGGCGTCGCAGTCCAGGGCGACGGACTTGACCCACTGGAAGTGGCCGGAGGTGTCGCCCTTGACCCAGTACTCCTGGCGGCTGCGCGACCAGTAGGTGCAGCGGCCCGTGGTGAGCGTGCGGTGCAGCGCCTCGTCGTCCATCCAGCCGAGCATCAGTACCTCGCCCGTGTCGTACTGCTGGGCGATGGCCGGGAGGAGCCCGTCGGCGCTGCGCTTCAGGCGCGCGGCGATCTCGGGGTCGAGGCTGCTGGGCGGAGGCGTACTGGTCATGCCTGCCATTGTGCCGCGCGGCACTGACAGTGACGGTCCGTGTCCACTGTGCGGACCTACTGTGTGGTCGTAGGCTGATTCCATGTCGACCTTCGCGCAGCGTGAACGGCTTCTGCTCGCCGACCTCTTGGAAACCACCGGTCCGGACGCCCCGACCCTCTGCGAGGGGTGGCAGACGCGCGATCTGGCCGCCCACGTGGTGGTGCGGGAGCGGCGGCCGGACGCCGCCGGCGGCACGCTGATCAAGCAGCTCGCGCCGCGGCTGGAGAAGGTGATGGCCGAGTACGCCGCGAAGCCGTACGAGGAGCTGATCCAGCTGATCCGTACGGGCCCGCCGCGTTTCTCGCCCTTCCAGCTCAAGCAGGTCGACGAGGCGGCCAACATCGTGGAGTTCTACGTCCACACGGAGGACGTCCGGCGTGCCCAGCCGGACTGGACCCCGCGTGAGCTGGACCCCGTCTTCCAGGAGTCGCTGTGGTCCCGGCTGGAGCGCACCGCCCGGCTGCTGGGCCGGGGTGTGCCGACGGGTCTGGTCCTCAGGCGCCCGGACGGCCAGACGGCCGTCGCCCACCGGGGCGCGCCCGTGGTGACGGTGACGGGCGAGCCGTCGGAGCTGCTGATGTTCGCGTTCGGCCGGCAGAGCGCGGCGCGGGTCGAGCTGGACGGCGACGAGAACGCGATCGCCAAGCTGCACGAGTCCAAGCAGGTGGGCATCTGAGAGGCACCTCATGATCAAGGTCGCGATGACCGGCGTGTACGTGGACGACGTGGCGAAGGCGCACGCCTTCTACACGGCCGTCCTGGGCTTCGAGACCCGTACCCATCTGGACCTGGGCGGCGGCACGCTCTTCATCACCGTCGGTGCGCGGGGCGGGGCCCAGCCGGATCTCCAGCTGCTGCTGGAGCCCGGCGAGGGCCCGATCGCGGAGCCGTACCGCCGGGCCCTGTACGAGGCGGGGATCCCGTGCATCGTCTTCTCGGTGGACGACATCCAGGCGGAGTACAAGCGGCTGGTGAACCTCGGTGTGCACTTCACGCACGAGCCGCAGGAGCAGGGGCCGGTGATCGCGGCCGTGCTCGACGACACGGTCGGCAACCTGATCCAGCTGGCCCAGCCCAAGCCGGCCCACGGCTGAGCCTCGGGCCGAGCCTCAGCGGGGCAGCTCGGCCCGGCGCAGGCCCGGGACGTACAGGGCGACGACCCCGCCAAGGCCGCAGACGACGGCGCTGACGACGTAGACGGGGCCCAGGCCGAAGGCGCCGATCGCTGCGGCCGCGAACGGCATGCTCAGCGGGGCGAGTCCGAGGCTGACCAGGCCGGCGACGGCCGTGACCCGGCCGAGGTAGGCGGGGTCGGCCTGGGTCTGCAGCAGGGCCCCGCACATGGCTCCGCTGAGACCCGCGAGGAGTCCGACGAGCAGGGCCACCCCGACGGCTCCGGCGAGGCTCGGGACGTAGGCGAGGGCACCGATCGCGACGGAGCCCGCGAGGATGGCGTACGCGGCGACCAGCCCGGCGCGCGGCAACCGCCCCCGGACGGTGAGCAGCAGCGAGGCGGCGCCCGCGCCGACGCCGAACCCGGCGAGGATCCAGCCCATCCCGGAGGCGCCCCAGCCGCGCCGGTCGGCGAGCAGGGTCAGGCCGACGTTGAACGGCCCGACGAAGCCGAAGTCGCCGAGGGCGATGGCGAGCATCAGCGGGGCGAGGACGCGGTGGCCGCGGATGTAGCGCAGGCCGGCCCGCAGATCCCGCCAGGGGGACGCCTTTCCGTCGGCCGTCCCGTCGTCGGCCGGCAGCTCCCGCACCCGTACGGAGACCAGCAGCGGTACCGACACCGCGATGAGCAGGCCGGCCAGGGCGAAGGCGGTCGCCGCGCCGCCGAGCGCCACGCCGAGGCCGCCGAGCGGGGCCCCGATGACGCCGGCGCAGCGGATGGCGAGGCCGCGCATGCCCTGCACCCGGGCGA
This sequence comes from Streptomyces sp. Ag109_G2-15, assembly GCF_900215565.1. NCBI lineage: Bacteria > Bacillati > Actinomycetota > Actinomycetes > Kitasatosporales > Streptomycetaceae > Streptomyces > Streptomyces sp. Ag109_G2-15. Next base: position 5,270,004 of record NZ_OCNI01000001.1, on the reverse strand, counting down.
GCTGCCCCTTGCCGGTGATCCGTGCCGGGAGGGCGCCGACGGCGGGCATGAACACGGCGTCGACGGTGCCGAAGACCAGGGCCAGCAGGGCGAGCGGCCACAGCCCGGGGCTGGTGAGGAACAGCAGGGCGGCCACCGCGAGGACGGCGGCACAGCGCACGGCGTCGCTGCCGATGACGACACGGCGCGGGCCCAGCCGGTCGGCGAGCACTCCCCCGCCGAGCATCAGCACGGCCCTCGGCACCGCGCTGACCGACATCACGACACCGGCCTGCGCGGGGGTTCCGGCCTGGACGGCGGCCCAGGAGAGGGCGATGTAGTAGATGCTGTCGCCCAGCATCGAGGAGGTGTAGGCACCGAGCCAGCGCAGGACGTTGGGGTCGCGGTGGGCGGCCTGTTCGAGCTGCCGCGCGGGTATGTCGGTCAGGACGGTCACGGCGGTGCCCTCTCTCAGACGCGGAACGGGAAGCCGTACACGTGCAGCGCGACGTGCTCGCGCCCTTCGGCCTCGCCCGCTGCCTCGGCGGACCGGCCCTTCTCGTCGTACTTCCTGACCAGGGCGAGCAACTCCTCCCGGAGTTCGTTCAGTTCGCCTGCGGTGAGGCGGAAGAGGGACTCGCTGTCGGGTGCGGCGGCGTTCCACTCGGCGCTCCAGGTGGAGCGCTCGTCGAGGTAGCGGCGGTACATCTCGGCGCGCTGGTCGTGGAAGAGGCGGGTCGCCGCCAGGTGTGCGGCCGCCTTCTCGGGGGCGTCCCGGAAGTCCTTGTCGCGGATGCTCACCCCCTCCGAGGAGGGCTGCCACCAGCGTTCCCGGCCGTCCGCGCTCTGCGGCTCGGCCTCCTCGATGAGGCCGTGCTCGGCAAGCTTGCGCAGGTGGTAGCTGACCAGCGAGACGGCCTCGTCCACCTGGTCGGCGAGGTGCGAGGCGGTCGCCTTGTCGGCCACGCACAGGGCTCGGTACAGCTTCATCCGCAGCGGGTGGGCGAGCGCCTTCAGCGTGCCCACGTCCGTGATGGGACGGCTCCCCTTGGCTGTCATGCACCCAACGCTAGATAGAAAAGAAAGGTTGCACAACATATTTTGCGCAACTTTTCTTTCCTGTCTGCCGACGAGAAGGCCCCGGCCGCCCAAGGGCAACCGGGGCCGAAGCTCAGCGCAGCGTCACCGCACCGGGTGCCCCGCCTCCCGCAGCGTCTGCTTCACCTGGCCGATGCGCAGGTCGCCGAAGTGGAAGACGGAGGCGGCCAGGACCGCGTCCGCGCCCGCCTCGATGGCCGGCGGGAAGTCCGCCAGCTTGCCCGCGCCGCCCGAGGCGATCACCGGGACGGTGACGTGCTTGCGGACCGCGGCGATCATCTCCAGGTCGTAGCCGTCCTTGGTGCCGTCGGCGTCCATGGAGTTCAGCAGGATCTCGCCGGCGCCCAGATCGGCGGCCCGGTGCGCCCACTCGACGGCATCCATGCCGGTGCCGCGGCGGCCGCCGTGGGTGGTGACCTCGAAGGATCCGGACTCGCTGCGCCGCGCGTCCACCGACAGCACCAGCACCTGCCGGCCGAAGCGCTCGGCGATCTCGCGGATCAGGTCCGGGCGGGCGATGGCCGCCGTGTTGACGCCCACCTTGTCGGCGCCGGCCCGCAGCAGCTTGTCCACGTCCTCGGCCGTGCGGACGCCGCCGCCGACGGTCAGCGGGATGAACACCTGCTCCGCGGTGCGGCGCACCACGTCGTACGTCGTCTCGCGGTTGCCGGACGAGGCGGTGATGTCCAGGAACGTCAGCTCGTCGGCGCCCTCGGCGTCGTACACCTTGGCCATCTCGACGGGGTCGCCCGCGTCGCGCAGGTTCTGGAAGTTGACGCCCTTGACGACCCGGCCGTTGTCCACGTCCAGGCAGGGGATGACTCGGACCGCCAGGGTCATGAGTTCACGGCTCCTCTGAATGCCTCTAGTTCCACTTCGACCAGCATGCGCGGGTCGACGAAGCCCTCCACGACCAGCAGGGTGGAAACGGGCCGCACCGCGTCGAAGAGGTCCTTGTGGGCCCGGCCCGCCTCGTCGACGTCCCGCGCATGGGTCAGGTACATCCGCGTACGGATCACGGACTCGATACCGAGCCCGAACTCCGCGATCGCCTCCAGCGCGCTGGTGAACGCCACCTTGGCCTGCTCGTACGGGTCGCCCTCCCCGTACAGCACAAGGCCGCGGAAGGACGTCGTACCGGCCACCAGCACCCGGTCACCCGCCGCCACGGCGCGCGCGAACCCGAAACTCTCTTCCCAGGGACTTCCGCTCTGCACGCGCCGCACGGCATCACTCATGACGACACAGCCTCCAAGGCCTCTTCCAGGGTGAACGCCTTCGCGTACAGGGCCTTCCCGACGATGGAGCCCTCGACACCGAGGGGTACCAGCTCGGCGATGGCCCGGAGGTCGTCCAGCGACGACACGCCGCCGGACGCCACGACCGGCCGGTCCGTCGCGGCGCAGACGTTCTTCAGCAGCTCCAGGTTCGGGCCCTGGAGGGTGCCGTCCTTGGCGATGTCGGTGACGACGTAGCGGGCGCAGCCCTCCTTGTTGAGGCGCTCCAGCGTCTCGTAGAGGTCACCGCCGTCCCGGGTCCAGCCGCGGCCGCGCAGGGTCGTGCCGCGCACGTCCAGGCCGACCGCGATCTTGTCGCCGTGCTCGGCGATGACCTTGGCGACCCACTCGGGGGTCTCCAGGGCGGCGGTGCCGAGGTTCACCCGGGTGCAGCCGGTGGCCAGGGCGGCCGCCAGGGAAGCGTCGTCCCGGATACCGCCGGACAGCTCCACCTTGATGTCCATCGCCTTGGCGACCTCGGCGATCAGCTCCCGGTTGTCGCCGGTGCCGAAGGCGGCGTCCAGGTCGACCAGGTGCAGCCACTCGGCGCCCGAGCGCTGCCAGGCGAGGGCCGCCTCCAGCGGGGAGCCGTAGGACGTCTCGGTCCCGGACTCGCCGTGCACGAGGCGGACGGCCTGGCCGTCACGGACGTCGACCGCGGGGAGGAGTTCGAGCTTGGCCATGGTCTACAGGGTTCCGATCCAGTTGGTGAGGAGCTGGGCACCGGCGTCGCCGGACTTCTCGGGGTGGAACTGGGTGGCCCACAGGGCACCGTTCTCCACGGCCGCCACGAAGGGCTTGCCGTGCGTCGACCAGGTCACCCTGGGCGCGTGCATGACCGGGTTGTTGGTCTCCAGGGTCCAGTCGTGGACGGCGTAGGAGTGCACGAAGTAGAAGCGGGCGTCCCGGTCCAGGCCGGCGAACAGCTCCGAGTCGAGCGGGGCGTCGACGGTGTTCCAGCCCATGTGGGGCACGATGTCGGCCTGGAGCGGCTCGACCGTGCCGGGCCACTCGTCGAGGCCCTCGGTCTCCACGCCGTGCTCGATGCCGCTCGCGAACAGGATCTGCATGCCGACGCAGATGCCCATCACCGGCCGCCCGCCGGACAGCCGGCGGTCGATGATCCAGTCACCGCGAGCCCCGCGCAGCCCCTGCATACAGGCGGCGAACGCGCCGACGCCCGGCACCAGCAGGCCGTCGGCGTTCATCGCCCGGTCGAAGTCGCGCGTTATCTCGACGTCGGCCCCCACGCGCGCGAGGGCGCGTTCGGCGGAGCGGACATTGCCGAAACCGTAGTCGAAGACGACTACTCGCTTGCCGGTGCTCAATTCCACACCTCCAGCCTCAGGACGCCCGCGACGAGGCACATGCCCGCGCCGATGGACAGCAGCACGATGAGGCTCGTGGGCATCTTCTGCTTGGCGAAGGAGATGATGCCGCCGACCAGGAAGAGGCCGACGACGATCAGGACGGTGGACAGACCGTTCATGGGTTACAGCGCGCCCTTCGTGGAGGGGAGGATGCCGGCCGCGCGCGGGTCGCGCTCGCTGGCATAGCGCAGGGCCCGGGCGAGCGCCTTGAACTGGCACTCCACGATGTGGTGCGCGTTGCGCCCGTAGGGCACGTGCACGTGCAGCGCGATCTGCGCCTGGGCGACGAAGGACTCCAGGATGTGCCGGGTCATCGTCGTGTCGTACTCGCCGATCATCGGCGCCATGTTCTCGGGCTCGGTGTGCACGAGGTAGGGGCGGCCGGACAGGTCGACCGTCACCTGGGCGAGGGACTCGTCCAGCGGGACCGTGCAGTTGCCGAAGCGGTAGATCCCCACCTTGTCGCCGAGGGCCTGCTTGAAGGCGGCGCCGAGCGCGAGGGCGGTGTCCTCGATGGTGTGGTGGGAGTCGATGTGCAGGTCGCCGTCGGTCTTCACGGTCAGGTCGAACAGACCGTGCCGGCCGAGCTGGTCGAGCATGTGGTCGTAGAAGCCGACGCCCGTGGCGATGTCGGTCCGCCCGGTGCCGTCGAGGTCTATCTCGACCAGGACCGAGGTCTCCTTGGTGGTGCGCTCCACACGTCCTACGCGGCTCATGCCTCAAGCTCCTTCTTCAGTTCCCGAACCGCGTCGAGGAACGCGTCGTTCTCCTCCGGGGTTCCGGCGGACACCCGCAGCCACCCCGGTACGCCGTTGTCCCGGACCAGGACGCCCCGGTCGAGGATCTTCTGCCAGGCCTCGTGGGCGCTCTCGAACCGGCCGAACTGCACGAAGTTCGCGTCCGACGCGGTGACGTCGTAACCGATCGCCCGCAACTCGCTCACCAGCCGGTCCCGCTCCGACTTCAGCTGCTCGACGTACTTCAGCAGCGTCTCGGTGTGCTCCAGGGCGGCCAGGGCGGTCGCCTGGGTGATCGCCGAGAGGTGGTACGGCAGCCGGACGAGCTGTACGGCGTCCACGACCGCGGGGTGCGCGGCGAGGTAGCCGAGGCGCAGGCCTGCCGCGCCGAACGCCTTCGACATGGTGCGGGAGACGACCAGATGCGGCCGGCCCTCCAGCAGCGGCAGCAGCGAGTCGCCGTGGCTGAACTCGATGTAGGCCTCGTCGACGACGACCATGGACGGCTTGGCCGCCTGGGCCGCGTCGTACAGCGCGAGGACCGTCTCCGGCGGAACCGCGTTGCCGGTGGGGTTGTTGGGGGTGGTGATGAAGACGACGTCGGGCTTGTGCTCGGCGATGGCCCGCTCGGCCACGGCGAGGTCGATGTCGAAGTCCTCGTCGCGAGGACCCGAGATCCAGCCCGTCCCCGTACCGCGCGCGATGAGCGCGTGCATCGAGTACGACGGCTCGAAGCCGATGGCGGTGCGGCCCGGTCCGCCGAAGGTCTGCAGCAGCTGCTGGATGACCTCGTTGGAGCCGTTGGCGGCCCACACGTTCTCGATGCCGAGCGGGTACTTGCCGGTCTTCGTCAGGTACTTGGCCAGCTCGGTGCGGAGCTGGACCGCGTCCCGGTCGGGGTAGCGGTTCAGGTCGCGGGCGGCCTCCCGCACCCGCTCCGTGATCCGCTCGACCAGCGGCTCGGGCAGCGGGTACGGGTTCTCGTTGGTGTTCAGCCGTACGGGGACGTCCAACTGGGGCGCGCCATAGGGGGACTTGCCGCGCAGCTCGTCCCGTACGGGAAGATCGTCGATTCCGATGCTCACTTGCTCTCAGGCACCTTCCAACCGAACCTCGCCTTGATCGCCGCGCCGTGCGCGGGCAGGTCCTCCGCCTCCGCCAGCGTCACCACATGGTGCGCGACCTCGGCCAGCGCGTCCTTCGTGTAGTCCACGACGTGGATGCCGCGCAGGAAGGACTGGACGGACAGGCCGGAGGAGTGGCAGGCGCAGCCGCCGGTGGGCAGCACGTGGTTGGACCCGGCCGCGTAGTCGCCGAGCGAGACGGGGGCCCAGGGGCCGATGAAGATCGCGCCCGCGTTCCTCACCCGGTCCGCGACCGCGGCGGCGTCGGCGGTCTGGATCTCCAGGTGCTCGGCGCCGTACGCGTCGACGACCCTGAGGCCCTCGTCGATGCCGTCGACCAGGACGATCGCGGACTGCTTGCCGCTGAGGGCCGGGACGATCCGGTCCTCGATGTGCTTGGTGGCCGCGACCTGCGGCTCCAGCTCCTTTGCCACCGCGTCCGCCAGCTCGACCGAGTCGGTGACCAGCACGGCCGCCGCCAGCGGGTCGTGCTCGGCCTGGCTGATCAGGTCCGAGGCCACGTGCACGGGGTCGGCGGTGTCGTCCGCGAGGACCGCGATCTCGGTCGGACCGGCCTCGGCGTCGATGCCGATCTTGCCGGTGAAGTAGCGCTTGGCCGCGGCCACCCAGATGTTGCCGGGGCCGGTGACCATGTTGGCGGGCGGGCAGGACTCGGTGCCGTACGCGAACATCGCGACGGCGGTGGCGCCGCCGGCCGCGTAGACCTCGTCCACGCCGAGCAGGGCGCACGCGGCGAGGATCGTGGGGTGCGGCAGCCCCCCGAACTCCGCCTGGGCCGGGGAGGCGAGCGCGATCGACTCGACGCCGGCCTCCTGCGCGGGCACCACGTTCATGACCACGGAGGACGGGTAGACCGAGCGGCCGCCCGGGGCATAGAGCCCGACGCGGTCGACCGGCACCCACTTCTCGGTGACGGACCCGCCGGGCACGACCTTGGTGGTGTGCGTCGAACGGCGCTGCTCACGGTGGACCAGACGGGCGCGGCGGATGGACTCCTCCAGGGCCGCACGCACGGCCGGGTCGAGGGCCTCCAGCGCGTCGGTGAGCGCCTGGCCCGGGACACGGACGGATTCCAGCCGTACTCCGTCGAACTTCTCGGCAAAGTCGATCAGCGCCGCGTCACCCCGATGATGCACGGCCTCGCAGATCGGACGCACCTTCTCCAGGGCGGCCTGAACGTCGAAGTCGGCTCGGGGCAGCAGGTCGCGCAGGGCCGGGCCCTCAGGAAGGGCGTCGCCGCGCAGATCGATTCGGGAGATCACGGTGTCAATTCTCTCAGACCGGGGTCGGGAGCCGTCCGCGCGTATCAATGGCTGATACAGAACGCGGGACAGCGGGCGGTACATAGCCTGGCCGGAACCCGGAAGATCACCTTCACATCGTGTGTATCAGGCGTCACTCAGCGGGCATGAACGGGTGTACGAGGAAGGTGACAGCGAGTAGTCAGAGGAGGAAGGAAGAGCGGTGACCGAGGGGGCCGGCATCCACGCCGGGGACCTGCCGGACGACCTGACCGCGGCCGAGGCGGGCATGTGGCAGGCCTTCCGCAACGGCAGCGTGTACGACCTGAGCAGCGGGGACGTAGTCGTGGACGATCCGCACGGCGGGCATCCCTGGGGACCCGAGCGGAGCGTCCGGGCGCGCATCATCTGCTGGCTGCTGCTGGACGGGCCTCCCGCGCTCGCGGGCCGGGTGCCCTCCCTGAAGCTGACCGGCGTGCGGGTCACCGGCACGGTGGACCTGGCGGGCGGCACGGTCACGCCGTACACGGAGCTGCGCGGCTGCCGCTTCGACGACCAGATCCTCCTGCCCGAGGCCCGGTTCACGACCCTGCGTCTGGTGGACTGCGCGGTGCCGCGCCTGGAGGCGGCCCGAGTGCACACCGAGGGCGATCTGCACCTGCCGCGCTGCCGCTTCCAGAACGGGGTGCGGCTGACCGACGCGCACATCGGCACGGACCTGCTGCTCAACCAGGCGATCGTCTACCGGGACCGCAGCGGCCGCTCGATCGCCGCGGACGGCATGACCGTGGGCCAGGACCTGCAGGCGGAGCTGCTGGAGTCGCACGGCGAGCTGAGCCTGCGCAGCGCCAAGATCGGGGTCTCGCTGAGCCTGCGGGGAGCGAGACTGGCCAACCCGTACGCGCGCCTCGCCCTGAACGCCCCCCAGCTGACGGTGGGGCGCACCCTGTACCTGACCCCGGCCGGCGTGGGCAACCCGCTGCTGAGCGGGACGACGCCCGCGCGCGGGACACGCATCCAGCGCTTCGAGTGCCGGGGCGGGATACGGCTGGACGACGGGCGGTTCGGGGACGCCGTGGACCTGGAGCGGGCCCGGTTCGGCTTCACCGACGACCAGGAGCTGTCGCTGCGCCGGGTGCAGACGCCCGAGCTGCGCTTCCTCGGGGACAGGCCGCAGCGCGGGAAGGTGGTGCTGTCCGGCGCGCGGATCGTCAACCTGGTGGACCACGCGGGCAGCTGGCCGGGCCCGGGCAGCCTCCACATGGGCGGCTTCGCGTACGAGAACCTCGTACCGCAGGGACCGTTCCCGCTGACCCGGCGGCTGGACTGGGTGGCGGCGGCCACCGCCGAGTACAACCCGGAGCCGTACGAACGGCTGGCCACCGTGCTGCGGGCGGCCGGGGAGGACGAGGACGCCCGCGAGGTGCTGCTCGCCAAGCAGCGCCGGCGCCGCGAGACGCTGCCGCTGGCCGCCAAGTTCTGGGGGTACGTCCAGGACTGGACGGTGGCGTACGGCTACCGGCCGGGCCGGGCCGCGGTGTGGATGGCGGTGCTGTGGGCGGCGGGCACGCTGGCCTTCTCGCACGCCGGCCATCCGCCGGTGAACCCCGGCGGCCATCCGTCCTGGAGTGCCGCCCTGTTCACGCTGGACCTGCTGCTGCCGGTGATCGACCTGGGCCAGGTCGGCCAGTGGCAGCTGCGCGGCGGCTGGCAGTGGCTGGCCGCGGCGATGATCCTGCTGGGCTGGATCCTGGCGACGACGGTGGCGGCGGGGGCGACCCGGCTGCTGCGGCGCGGCTGACGCCCGGTTCATCGGCACGTACGGATGCCCGGTTCATCGACATGTACGTCACATTGGTCAGGTACACCACATTAGTTGAACAATCACCTTTTACTTGTCCTTGACCGTCGGGCGTACAACCTTCCATGACTTGCCCGGACCCTCTGGCGCACGCCCGACCTGCGGACTTTCAATGGTCGACACCATGGCTCTGCTGCCGGCGTTCTTCCGCCCCACACGGATGACACGACGTGCCTCGCGCCCCGCCGACCCACAGGCGGCCGGCGACGAGGCCGTCCTCGACGCGCCCGACGAACGCCTGTCCCCCGCGCTGGTCGCGGCCGGCCGGGGCGAGTTCGGCGCCGCCTCCGCTCTGCTCGCCACCACGCGCGCGGCGGCCGAGTGGGAGGACCACGACCGCTACGCCAGGCGGCTCGCGGCCTTCGCCCGCTCGCGCTCCGAGTGGTTCGAGGCCTGGCACGCGGCCGCCCCGGACGACCCCGACGTCACGCTCGTCGCGGCCCAGCTGGCGGTGGACCGCGCCTGGCCCTCCCCGGCCCGCGCCGAGCTGCTGCGCGAGGTGAGCCCGCTGATCACGGCCGCCGCCCGGGCCGACGACCGCGATCCGGTGCCCTGGCGGATCGCGCTCGACCACGCGAGGGGCTCCCGGGCCGGGCACCGCTACTTCGAGGAGCTGTGGGAGGCGGCGGTCCGGCGCGCCCCGCACCACTACGGCTGCCATGTGGCCGCCCTGCGCTACCTGGGCACCTCCTGGCACGGCTCGCACCGCGAGTGCTTCGACTTCGCCGACCTGGCCGCGCAGGACGCCCCGGCCGACTCGCTCGTCCAGGCGCTGCCGGCCCGGGCGGCCCTCTCCTACCTGACCGACGGCTGCGGTCCCGAGGTACCGCGCGAGCGGCTGGAGGCGGCGGCCGACCGGGCGATCGCGCTCTCCGGCCGGTTCCCGGCGGCCACACCCTGGCCCGCCGAGATCCGCAACAAGCTGGTGTACGTCCTCGCCCGGCTGGAACGCTGGGAGGACGCCCGCACCCAGCTGCGCCTGATCGGCCCGTACGCCACGTCGTTCCCCTGGGACCGGTTCTCCGACGACCCGCTGGGCCACTTCCTGCGGCTGCGCGAGGCACTGCTCACGACCGCTCCCGGCACCACCGTGACCGAACTGCTGGCGGCACCCGCTCAACCGCGGAACGAACACCGCGGCCGAGCCCCCGCCCCCGACCATTAGGCTGGGGCGTCGTGACCACCGTCCGTCTCCCTCTCTTCCCGCTGAACTCGGCGCTGTTCCCCGGGCTCGTGCTGCCCCTGAACATCTTCGAGGAGCGCTATCGCGCCATGATGCGCGAGCTGCTGAAGACCCCCGAGGACGAACCGCGCCGGTTCGCCGTCGTGGCGATCCGCGACGGCCACGAGGTGGCAGCGAGCGCGCCGGGCATGCCCGATCCGACCGCACAGCCCGAGCGGGGCCCGGCCGCGGGCTTCGGCCCGGACCCGCTCAAGTCCTTCCACGGCGTGGGCTGTGTGGCGGACGCGGCGACCATCCGGGAGCGCGCCGACGGCACGTTCGAGGTGCTGGCGACCGGGACGACCCGGGTACGGCTGCTGTCCGTGGACGCGTCGGGCCCGTTCCTGACGGCGGAGCTGGAGGAGCTGCCGGAGGACCCCGGCGACGAGGCGGGCGCCCTGGCCGAGGGCGTCCTGCGCGCCTTCCGGCAGTACCAGAAGCGCCTCGCGGGAGCCCGCGAGCGCTCCCTCTCCTCGGGCTCCGACCTCCCGGACGACCCCTCGGTGGTCTCCTACCTGGTGGCGGCCGCGATGGTCCTGGACACCCCGACCAAGCAACGGCTGCTGCAGGCGCCGGACACCGCCTCCCGGCTCCGGGACGAGCTGAAACTCCTTCGCTCGGAGACGGCCATCATCCGTAACCTTCCGTCGTTGCCCGCGTTCGAGCTGACGCGGACGCCGACCAGCCTGAACTGAGCGAACCGAGGCCGACACCCCGATGGCGAAGAAGTCGAAGAAGCAGCAGCAGTCCGGAGGCACTCCCGCGACGGTGTCCCTGACGGCGGCGGGCGTGGACTTCACCCTCCACTCCTACGACCACGACCCCGCCCACCCCTCCTACGGCGAGGAGGCGGCGGAGGCGATGGGCGTCTCCCCCGACCGGGTCTTCAAGACATTGGTGGCCGACGTGGACGGCGCACTGACGGTGGCGGTGGTCCCGGTCTCCGGCACCCTCGACCTCAAGGCCCTGGCCGCGGCGGTGGGCGGCAAGCGGGCGACGATGGCCGACCCCACCCTCGCAGAACGCACCACCGGGTACGTCCGCGGCGGCATCTCCCCCTTGGGCCAGCGCAAGAAGCTCCGCACCGTCCTGGACGACTCGGCCGAGTCCCACGCCACGATCTGCATCTCGGCGGGCCGCAGGGGCTTGGAGGTGGAACTGTCTCCGGAGGACCTGACGAAGCTGACGGAGGCGGTACTGGCACCGATCGGGCGGGGCTGACGGGGTTACGCCGGCGGGGCTCCGTACGAGTCCTTCGGGGCCGGCCCGTGCGGATACGGCGCCTCAGGATCCCGCGGCCCGAACAACGCCGTGAGCCCCAGATGCACCAGCACCGCGGCCAACGGCCAAGCCAGCAACGCCCCCTTCGCCCCCAACTTCAACGGTGCCGAGAAGGTGACCCCCTTCCCCACCGCCTTCGCGTGAGCGATCACGTCGGACTCGGGCCCCAGCCAGACCCCGAACCGCCACGCGAGCACCGACCCGAGCAGGGCGCCCAGCCCGAGTGCCACAACGAGAGGCACACCCCCACGCCGCCGAAACAGAAGCACGACGACCGCGCTGACCAGCCCGAAGGCCAGCCCCAGCAGCGTGAACGTCCCGTCCACCCCGGCCGCCTGCTCCCCCTCGGTGTCCTTGAGGTAGACGACCCAGCTCTTGTCGACCTCGTCCCCCACCAGCGGCACATGCGGCGCCAGCCACCACCACAGCAGCCCGAACAGCACCCCGCCCAGCGCCACCGCTATCGCGATCACGACGGCTTCCCGGACTTCGGTCTTCATCCCAGGACCGTCCTGTTCGTACAGGCCTCCCACCGGCGCCCCGGCCGGCGGCGGCGCCTGCCAGACCTGGTGCGGGGAGTCGTCGTGCGGCGGCGGAGGCGGAGTCAGCGGTGCGGTCACTCTGACATCGTGCCAGGTCGCGCTGTGGGCCGCGTCATCGGACGGCGGCCCTGCGGTACGCCCAGGTCGCCACGGCCAGCGAGATCACTCCGACCCCCGCGCAGACTCCCAGGTCAGCGAGGACGACGGCCCAGTCCGGGTGGGCCTCGAAGGTCCGCGCGTAGGCCTCCACGCCGTAGGTCGACGGCAGCAGGTCCCGGGCCAGCCGTACGATCTCCGGCATCCGGTCGGCCGGCAGCACACCGAGCAGCAGTGCCGCCGACATGCCGAGCTGCCCGAGCAGCGTGGCCAGCTCGGGCCGCGGCGCGAGCAGCCCGCAGGCGGCGCCCAGCCCGGCGAGCGCGGCCCCGGCGAGCGGAATGACGGCCACCAGGATCCAGAGGTTGGACAGCGGCAGCCCGAACAGCACGCACCCGAAGACAGCGGTCACCAGGGTCCCCGGCACCGTGAAGGAGGCGTACGCCCCCGCCGCGCCCAGCACCACCGCCGCGGGCGGCACCGGCAGCGTGGCGTAGTGGTCGAGCCCGCCGCTGGCCCGCAGCTGCCCGAAGTACTGCGACAGCAGATTGAGCGCGACGTACGCGACGACGAGCACCGAGGACCCGGCCACCACGGACTGGGCCTCGCTGCCGCTGTCGACGACACCGCGCATCATCACGGCGATGCCGACGGACTGGAAGGTCGCCACGAACAGCAGCGGAATGCGCGCCACCCGGGCCCGGGACAGCTGGGCCCGGTAGACGGCCACCAGCGACGGCCACAGCCGCGCGGGCGGCCCCAGCTCGGCCGCGGGCCGGGCCCGTTCCGGCACGGCCCGGGCACCGCCCGGCAGAACCTCCGCGGGTACGACACTCACGACGAGCTGCTCCTCTTCCCTACGGCAGCCGCGCCGCCGTCCCACAGGGACCATACGGATACGACGATCCTCGCGCTCACGCCTTCACCAGCCCCTGCCGTGCCGCCCCGCCCAGCGCCAGGTACACGTCCTCCAGGCTGGGCGTGGCGAGCGTGAAGTCGTCCAGGGCGGCGAAGGCGGCCCCGCCGGTCACCGTGGCGACGACGGCCCGGGCCTCCTCGGGTGCGAGCCGGAGCGTCCAGCGCCGGCCGGACTCCACGGCCCGTTCGCGCAGCACGGCGACCTCGGGCACGTCCAGCGGTGCCCGCTCCCGCCACACCAGTTCCACCCGCACCTCGCCGGAGACCTGTTCCTTCAGCCCGGCCGGGGTGTCGCAGGCGATGACCCGGCCCTCGTCGAGGACGGCGACCCGGTCGAGAACGGTCTCGGCCTCGATGACGTTGTGGGTGACCAGCAGCACGGTCGTACCGTGTTCGGCCCGCCGCCGGTCCACGGCCGCCCACACCGCGCGCCGGGCCACCGGGTCCATGCCGGTGGTCGGCTCGTCCAGCACGAGCAGCGGCCGCCGGCCGACGAGGGCGGCGGCGAGGCAGGCGAGCCGCCGCTGTCCGCCGGACAGCTTCTTCAGCGCCCGCCCGGCGATCGGCGTGAGCCCCAGTTCGTCGAGTACGGCGTCCCGCTCGGCGCGCGCCCGCCGTACGTCCAGGCCGCGCAGGCGTCCGGTGGTCTCGGCGGCGAGCGCGACGGTCAGCTCGTCCAGGGCGGAGGACTCCTGCCCCAGGTAGGCGAGGATCCGCGCGGCCCGCTCGGGATGCCGGACGATGTCGTGGCCGAGGATCTCGACGCTGCCGGTGTCCGGCCGCAGCAGCCCGGTGAGCTGCCGTACGAGGCTGGACTTGCCGGCGCCGTTCGGCCCGAGCAGCCCGAAGATCTCCCCGCGCCGTACGTCCAGCTCCACACCGTCGGTGGCCCGCACCTCGGGCGTACCGGGTGTTCCGCGCCGCCCCTTCACGGGCGGGTAGGTCTTGCTGAGCCCGCGCACGCGTACGACCTCGTCCTGCCGAAGTGCCTGTCCCGCGCGCGTACTCACAAGGCACGAGACTACGGGGTCCGGCCCCTTTACTCGCCTTTGGGGCCACTTCTGTACTTGACCGGTAAGAAAAGAACGGTCATTCCCCGGCAGGGGCGTGCTCGGCCGCCGCCGGCACGTCGACCTCCCGCCAGAACCCCGCCCGGATGGCGTAACGGTCGTGCTCGTCGATCTGGTCGTCCTTGTGGGCGAGCAGCCCGAAGCGGGCGGCGTAGCGCAGCAGCTCGCCGTCGATGCGGTGCGGGATGCGCGGGTACATCGTGGACAGCCGCTGCAGATGGCCCTGGTCGCCGAGCCGGGACATCCACCGGCGGGCGAAGACCTGCCCCACCTCGTACGGGTCGCCGCCGACCGTGGTGATGTCCTCCTCCCGGTCGGCCCACCGCTGCTCGGCGGTGGTGAGCTGGGCCAGGGTCGGCATGGAGGCGACCTCGGGCGGCTCGGAGACCCCACCCGGCCGGTCCACCCAGCCCTTGTCGGAGGACCACCTGAGGGTCGCGGTCGTCGGATGCTGCACGGCGTGCACGCCGGGTGCGCGCAGCGCGGCGAGGTCCTTGGGGGTGGGCACGCCCTTGGGGGCGGGCACCCGCTCCTGGGTTCCGTTCTCGGATGCGGCGGCCGGCGCGTGGGCGCCCTCCTCGGCCGGGCTCTCGGCGGCCGTGCCGAGCGCGGACTCGGGCAGCGGCGCGGAGAGGATCGCGGCGATCTCGGGGCGGGGCGCGGGCGGCGGTGCGCAGACGCCGGTCAGCTCCTTGGCGCGGACCGCCGCCTGGGTGATCCAGGCCCGGTCCAGTACGCGCCGCTCGTCGGCCTCGGCGACCAGGTCCTCGGACTGGTTGTAGTCCCCGTCGGCGGCCTGCAAGGCCCACAGGTGGACGGCGACGCCGTGCTCCTTGGCGGCCATCATGCCGGGCAGCAGGTCACCGTCGCCGGTGACCAGGACGACGTCGGAGCAGGCGCGGTTGCGGGCCAGCTCGGTCAGCTCGGCGTGCATGGCGGCGTCCACGCCCTTCTGGGCCCAGCGTCCGTCACTGCGAGTGAGGGCCCCCAGCCGGACGGTGACCCGGGGCATCACGCGCAGCCGGCGGTGCTCCGGCTGGGGGACCCGGTCGGGGGCGCCGTCGAACCAGTAGATGCGCAGCAGCGGGCGCTCGGTCTCCGACTCGGCGCGTTCGCGCAGGGCCTGGATCAGCGCGGCGTGGTCGACGGTGATCCGGGACCGCGAGGGCTCACCGGCGAGGAGGCTGGCGGCGGCTCCCAGCAGATACCCGGCGTCCACCAGGACGATGCAACGGTCCACGCGACTCACCCTCTTCCCTGGAGGCTTTTGCTTCGGACTTCCTTCGAGTCTGCCCGACCACGCGGGGGTTAACGGCCGGAACTGGATCTTCGGCGTGGCGTTTGCGCATCCCGCTCGCCCACCAACCCTGTCACACACGGTAATTATCCGACATGCGCGTGATGTCAGCTTATGTGAATCTGGTCGCGGCCCTGGCCCCTAGATCCCCCACAGGAGGCAGATCACCATGGCCAAGAACAAGAACCGCAAGGGTGGCTCGCAGAACCGCGCGCCGCAGGCCGAGCAGGCTCACGAGCACGCACAGCGGTCGTCCACGGAGGCGCACGAGTCTCCGACGCACGTCCCGGGCAGCCCCTCGGATGTTGCTCGTAAGAAGCAGAAGAGCTTCGGCCACAACTAAAGGGCAGTTGAAGCCCAGGCACACGGAAGGGGCGTACCCGCCGAGGGTGCGCCCCTTCCCGCTGCATCCGCTCAGCCCGCCAGGCAGGACGGGCCGAGCAGCACCTTCAGGTCTCCGAAGAGCGCCGGGTCCGGCTTCACGCGGTGCCGGTCCAGGCGCAGCACCGTCGTCTTCCGCGGCCCCTGGAGCTTGATCCGGACCTCGCTCTCGCCCTTGTGGTGGCTGAGGATCTCGCCGAGGCGGCTGACCATCGGCGGGGTGACCCTGGTGGCCGGGATGGTGAGGATCACCGGCGCGTTGGTGCCCGCGTTCGACAGGTCGGGCACCTGGAGCTCCATCGCGACCAGCCGCGGCACGTCCTCGCGCTTGTCGAGCCGGCCCTTGACGAACACGACCGCGTCCTCGACGAGTTGGGTCGACACGAGCTGGTACGTCGCCGGGAAGAACATGCACTCGATGGAACCGGCGAGGTCCTCGACCGTGGCGATCGCCCAGGCGTTGCCCTGCTTGGTCATCTTGCGCTGCAGACCCGAGATGATGCCGCCGATGGTGACCACCGCGCCGTCCGCGTGCTCGCCTCCGGTGAGCTGGGCGATGCCCGCGTCGGCCTTGTCGGACAGCACGTGCTCCAGGCCGAAGAGCGGGTGGTCGGAGACGTACAGACCGAGCATCTCCCGCTCCTGGGCGAGCAGATAGGTCTTGTCCCACTCCTCGGTGGTGAACTCCACGTCCAGTCCGAAGCCGGGCTCGCTGGAGTCCTCCTCGCCCATGCCGCCGAAGAGGTCGAACTGTCCCTCGGCCTCCTTGCGCTTGACCGCGACCACGTTGTCGATCATCGGCTCGTACTGGGCCGTGAGCCCCTTGCGGGTGTGGCCCATGGTGTCGAAGGCGCCGGCCTTGATCAGCGACTCCGTGGTGCGCTTGTTGCAGGCGACCGCCTCGACCTTGTCGAGGTAGTCGGGGAAGGAGGCGTACTTGCCCTTCGCTCTGCGGCTCTTGATGATCGACTCCACCACGTTGGTGCCGACGTTGCGCACGGCTTCGAGGCCGAAGAGGATCACGTCGTCGCCCTGGGCGGCGAAGTTGTGCACCGACTCGTTGACGTTCGGCGGGAGCACCTTGATGCCCATGCGGCGGCACTCGTTGAGGTAGATCGCCGACTTGTCCTTGTCGTCCTTGACGGAGGTCAGGAGCGCGGCCATGTACTCGGCCGGGTAGTTCGCCTTCAGATAGGCGGTCCAGTACGACACCAGGCCGTACGCGGCGGAGTGGGCCTTGTTGAAGGCGTAGCCGGCGAAGGGGACCAGCACGTCCCACAGGGCCTGGATGGCCTCGTCGCTGTAGCCGTTCTTACGGGCGCCGGCCTGGAAGATGGTGAAGTTCTTCGCCAGTTCCTCGGGCTTCTTCTTGCCCATCACGCGGCGGAGGATGTCGGCCTCGCCGAGCGAGTAGCCCGCGATGATCTGGGCGGCCTTCTGCACCTGCTCCTGGTAGACGATCAGGCCGTAGGTGACCGCCAGGACCTCTTCGAGTGGCTCCTCCAGCTCCTTGTGGATCGGGGTGATCTCCTGGAGCTTGTTCTTGCGCAGCGCGTAGTTGGTGTGCGAGTCCATGCCCATCGGGCCCGGACGGTAGAGCGCCGACACGGCGGAGATGTCTTCGAAGTTGTCGGGCTTCATCAGGCGCAGCAGCGAGCGCATGGGGCCGCCGTCGAACTGGAAGACACCGAGGGTGTCGCCGCGCTGGAGCAGTTCGAAGGTCGTCGGATCGTCGAGCGGGAGGCTCAGCAGATCGATGTCGACGCCCTTGTTGGACTTCACCATCTTGACGGCGTCGTCCATGATCGTGAGGTTGCGCAGGCCCAGGAAGTCCATCTTCAGCAGGCCGAGCGACTCACAGCTCGGGTAGTCCCACTGGGTGATGGTCACGCCGTCGGTGTGCCGCACCCACACCGGGACGTGCTCGGTGATGGTCTCGCTGGACATGATCACGCCGGCCGCGTGCACGCCCATCTGCCGGACCAGGCCCTCGACGCCCTTGGCGGTGTCGATGACCTTCTTCACGTCCGGCTCGTTCTCGTACATGCCCCGGATCTCGCCCGCCTCGCTGTAGCGCGGGTGCGAGGGGTCGGTGATGCCGTTCAGGTCGATGCCCTTGCCGAGGACGTCGGCGGGCATCGCCTTGGTGAGCCGGTCACCCATGGCGTACGGATAGCCCAGCACGCGCGCGGAGTCCTTGATCGCGTTCTTGGCCTTGATCTTGCCGTACGTGCCGATCATGGCGACCTTGTCGGCGCCGTACTTCTCCGTCACGTACCGGATGACCTCGACGCGCCGACGCTCGTCGAAGTCGATGTCGACGTCGGGCATGGAGACGCGCTCGGGGTTGAGGAAGCGCTCGAAGATCAGGCCGTGCGGGATCGGGTCGAGGTCGGTGATCCCCATGGCGTAGGCGACGATCGAGCCGGCCGCGGAGCCTCGGCCGGGGCCGACCGCGATGCCGTTGTTCTTGGCCCACATGATGAAGTCGGCGACCACGAGGAAGTAGCCCGGGAACCCCATCTGGATGATGACGTCCATCTCGTACTCGGCCTGCTTCTGGCGGTCGTCGGGGATGCCGCCGGGGAAGCGGCGCTCCATCCCGCGGCGGACCTCCTCCTTGAACCAGGTGACCTCGGTGTAGCCCTCGGGGATGTCGAACTTCGGCATGAGGTTCTTCGCCTCGAACATGCCGGTGGTGTCCACCATCTCGGCGACGAGGAGCGTGTTGGCGCAGCCCTCCTGCCAGGCGTCCGAGGAGTCGATGGCGTACATCTCGTCCGTGGACTTCAGGTAGTAGCCGGTGCCGTCGAACTTGAAGCGGTCCGGGTCGGAGAGGTTCTTGCCGGTCTGGATGCAGAGCAGAGCGTCGTGGGCGGTCGCCTCGTGCGCGTACGTGTAGTGCGAGTCGTTGGTGACCAGCGGGGGGATGCCGAGCTTCTTGCCGATCTCCAGGAGGCCGTCGCGGACCCGGTGCTCGATCTCGATGCCGTGGTCCATCAGCTCCAGGAAGTAGCGGTCCTTGCCGAAGATGTCCTGGTAGTCGGCGGCGGCCTTGAGGGCCTCGTCGTACTGGCCGAGACGCAGCCGGGTCTGGAGCTCGCCGGAGGGGCAGCCGGTGGAGGCGACGATCCCCTCGGACCACTGGGCGATGGTCTCCTTGTCCATCCGGGGCCACTTCTGGAGCCAGCCCTCGGCGTAGGCGTCCGAGGAGAGCCGGAAGAGGTTGTGCAGGCCCGTGCTGTTCACGGCCCACATCGTCTTGTGGGTGTAACCACCGGAACCGGAGACGTCGTCGCGCTTCTGGTGCGGCTGGCCCCACTGGATCTTGCGCTTGTTGCGCCGGGACTCGGGGGCGACATACGCCTCGATCCCGATGATCGGGGTGATTCCGGCTTTCTTCGCGGTGTGGAAGAAGTCGTACGCGCCGTGGAGGTTGCCGTGGTCGGACATGGCGATGTGCGTCATGCCCATCTCGTTGCAGGCGTTGAACATGTCCTTGAGCCGCGCGGCGCCGTCCAGCAGCGAGTACTGGGTGTGGACGTGCAGGTGCGTGAAGGGCGGCTTGGACACGGTGAGGCCTCCAGGGGAAACGCTCGGCGACGGGGTGGCGGACAGTTCTGGGGTCAGCGTCGAAGTCTATGCCTCGGGACTGACACCCGACGGGCACTCCCACGTACCTTCGTGCGTTGGAGACGGCAGAAACGCTGTCGTACAGGCACTGCACCAGGAGGCACCCCGCGATGTCGGTCCCCCAGCTCAACGACGAGCAGCGCGGCGAGGAGATCCTCGCCGTCTTCGACACCGCCTTCGGCCGGCTCCTGGCCGCCGACCCGGCCGCGTTCCGGGTGAAGTTCCGGAAGATGGCGGCCTCGGCGTTCGCCTTCTACCGGGGCACGGCGGCCCTCTTCTACCGCGACCTCGACGCCGAGAAGCGCGGCGGCCCGTACCTGGACGACCGCACCTCGCGCGTGTGGATCCACGGCGACCTGCACGCCGAGAACTTCGGCACCTACATGGACTCCAACGGCCGCCTGGTCTTCAACGTCAATGACTTCGACGAGGCCTACGTCGGCCCCTTCACCTGGGACCTCAAGCGGTTCTCGGCCTCCATCGCGCTCATCGGGTACGCGAAGGCGCTCAGCGACGAGCAGATCACCGAGCTGGTGACGATCTACGCGGCCGCCTACCGCGAGCGCATCCACGCCCTGGCCACGGGCGCCAAGAGCGACGAGGTGCCGCCGTTCACGCTGGACACCGCGCAGGGGCCGCTGCTGGACGCGCTGCGTGACGCCCGCTCGCTGACCCGTTTCGAGCTGCTGGACTCGATGACCGAGATCCGCGACTTCGAGCGCCGCTTCGCCCCGGGCGGCGGCTCCATCGAGCTGGACGCCGCCACCCGCTACAAGGTGCTGGCCGCCTTCGACGGCTACCTGGAGACCCTGCCGGACTCCTCCCTGGCCCGTCCGGACTCGTACCGGGTGAAGGACGTCGTGGGCCGCCGCGGCATCGGCATCGGCTCGGCGGGCCTGCCGTCGTACAACATCCTCCTGGAGGGCCACAGCGACGCCCTGGAGAACGATGTCGTGATCTACATCAAGCAGGCCCAGACCCCGGCCGTCTCCCGGCACATCACGGACCCGGCGATCGCGGGGTACTTCCAGCACGAGGGCCACCGCACGGTGATCTCCCAGCGCGCCCTGCAGGCGCACGCCGACCCGTGGCTGGGCTGGACCGAGCTGGACGGCGCGGGCCAGCTGGTCGCCGAGGTCTCGCCGTACGCCGTCGACCTGGACTGGGGCGACATCGACGACCCGGAGGAGATCGCGGCCGTCGTCGCCGACCTCGGCCGGGCCACGGCCACGATGCACGCGGCGGCGGACGACACCTCCGGCGAGTCCCTGGTGCCGTTCTCCACCGAGCGGGCCATCGACGCGGCGCTCGCGGCCGACGAGGAGGGCTTCGCGCCCCTGCTGGTGGACTTCGCGCACGGCTACGGCGCACGCGCGCGTGCCGACCACCAGATCTTCGTCGACCTGTTCCGCAACGGCCGGATTCCGGGGCTGTAACCTCGCACACTCACAGGCACCCTTTAGGGGTCTCCTACTCGCGTACGTGACAGACTCTGCACTCGCTATGGACATATCCGGGACCCAGCTCAGAGCCGCGCGCGCGGCGCTGTTCACGGCCGTGGTCGTGACGCTCAGCACCGCGTCGCACGTCCTGCTGTCCAGGGCCCCGCTGCCGGTGGCGACCGTGGCCGCGGTCGCCGGCGGCGTGTTCCTGACCGCGTACGCGCTGGCGGGCCGCGAGCGCGGCTTCGGCCGGATCGCGGCTCTGCTGATCCCGCTGGAGCTGGCCGCGGACACCGTGTTCACCACCGGCCAGCACGCCTGTTACGGCAGGGCGGGCGGCCCGGTGGCCGGACCGCTGCGCGCCCTCGGCCTGGACGTGCTGTGCCAGGGCGGCGTGGGCACCCCACTGGCCCAGGTGACCGGCGCCACGGGCCGCGGCTCCGGGGCGCTGCTCGCGCACGCCAGCCCGGCCGCCGCCTGGCTGCTGCTCGCCGCGCACATCGGCGTGGGGCTGCTCGCCGCCGCCTGGCTGCGGCGGGGCGAGCGGGCCCTGACCCAACTGCTGCGCGCGGTCGCGGCCACGACGTTCCGGCCGCTGCTGCTGGCGGTGGCCGCGGTCGCCGTACGGCTCTCCCCGGCGCGCCGGCTGCCGCGCCCGGCCCCGCGTCCGGCCGTCGCCCGCGACCGGCTCCTCGTGCACTCCCTGGGACGGCGTGGACCGCCGTGCTCACCGGCATTCATCTGAGCACGATCAGTCCCCCACACGTATCCCGCGTACGACATGTGCGCGTCCCACATGGAGATCACCAACATGAGCAAGCGGAACAGCCAGGCGTCGAAGTCGGCGGCCCGGGAGCGGCTGCGCCAGGAGCGCGAGCGGCAGGCCAAGCGCGCCAAGGTCAGGCGGCAGGTCATCGTGGCCGCCTCGGTCGTGGGCGTGCTGGCCGCGGCCGGCGGCATCGGCTACGCCGTCGTCCAGATGAACAAGCCCAGCTACTGGGAGGGCCTGAAGGACGCCTCGGTCGTCGCCCCTGCCAACACCACGGGCACGAAGGGCACCACCGTCGTCATCGGCAAGGACACCGCCAAGAAGACCCT
Source organism: Streptomyces sp. Ag109_G2-15 (assembly GCF_900215565.1). Taxonomy (NCBI): domain Bacteria; kingdom Bacillati; phylum Actinomycetota; class Actinomycetes; order Kitasatosporales; family Streptomycetaceae; genus Streptomyces; species Streptomyces sp. Ag109_G2-15. The sequence continues at coordinate 5,248,316 of NZ_OCNI01000001.1, read as the reverse complement.
CAAGGTCTACGAGGACCCGCGCTGCCCGGTGTGCGCCGCGTTCGAGCAGACCGTCGGCTCGACGGTGAAGAAGGACATCGACGCCGGCAAGTACAAGATCCAGTTCATCAGCGGCACGTTCATCGACAACCACGACAACGGCGTGGGCTCCAAGAACGCGCTGAGCGCACTGGGCGCGGCGCTCAACGTCAGCCCCGAGGCGTTCCTCGAGTACAAGACCGCGCTGTACTCCACGAAGTGGCACCCGGACGAGAACACCGACAAGTTCAAGGACGACAGCTACCTCATCAAGGTCGCCGACACCGTGCCCGCGCTGAAGAGCAACGCGAAGTTCCAGGACGCGGTCAAGAAGGGCACCTACGACGCCTGGGCGATGGCCATGTCGAAGACCTTCGACGACAACAAGGACGGCGTGACGGGCACCCCGAGCTTCGTCATGGACGGCAAGAAGCTCACCACCGGCAACCAGGGCAACCCGCCCATGTCGGTGGCCGATTTCAACACGGCGGTGGACGCGGCTCTCAAGGGCTGACGCCTATCTGGCGATTCGTCAGAATCTGATCACCGCATGAAGAGCGGGCGAACTTTCGGAGTTCGCCCGCTCTTGCGCATACCGATCAGTAACCTGATGGGTCGTGACCAGTCGATACCAGCCATCCGAGGCCGCCAAGCGCCTCAACTCCCTTTCGCCCCGCCGCCGTACGGTCGTCAAGGCCGCGGCGGCGACCGCTGTCCTGGCCGGCCCGCTCGCCGCCGCCCTGCCGGCGCGCGCCGCCACGGACGCCCCCGCCTTCCTGCACGGCGTCGCCTCGGGCGACCCGCTGCCCGACGGCGTCCTGCTGTGGACCCGGGTGACCCCCACCCCCGAGGCGATACCCGGCTCCGGGCTCGGCCCGGACACCGAGGTGAGCTGGGTCGTCGCCAAGGACAAGGCGCTGACGACCATCGTCGCCAAGGGCTCGACCACGGCGAGCGCGGCCTCCGACCACACCGTCAAGGCCGACATCCGCGGCCTGGAGCCGGCCACCGACTACTGGTTCCGCTTCTCGGCCGGCGGCACCGACTCCCCGGTGGCGCGCACCCGCACCGCGCCGGCGGCGGACGCTGCCGTCCCCGGCCTGCGCTTCGGCGTGGTCTCCTGCGCCAACTGGGAGGCCGGCTACTTCTCCGCCTACCGCCACCTCGCGGCGCGCAGCGACCTCGACGCCTGGCTGCACCTCGGCGACTACATCTACGAGTACAAGTCCGGCGAGTACGCGGCCCGGGGCACGGTCGTCCGCCCGCACGCGCCCACGAACGAGATCATCACCCTCGCCGACTACCGGATCCGGCACGGGAAGTACAAGACCGACCCCGACCTGCAGGCGCTGCACCTGAAGGCGCCGGTCGTCGCGATCTGGGACGACCACGAGTTCGCCGACAACGCCTGGTCGGGCGGCGCGGTCAACCACACCGAGGGCGCAGAGGGCACCTGGACGGCCCGTCAGGCCGCCGCCAAGCAGGCCTACTTCGAGTGGATGCCGGTCCGTCCCGCGATCGCCGGCACCACCTACCGCCGGCTGCGCTTCGGCAAGCTCGCCGACCTCTCCCTGCTGGACCTGCGCTCCTTCCGCTCCCAGCAGGCCGCCACGGCCAGCGGCTCGGTGGACGACCCGAACCGTACGATCACCGGCCGGGCCCAGCTCGACTGGCTGAAGGCCGGTCTGAAGGCCTCCGACACCAAGTGGCGGCTGGTCGGCAACTCGGTGATGATCTCGCCGTTCTCCTTCGGCTCCCTCTCCGCCGACCTGTTCAAGCCGCTCGCCAAGCTGCTCGGGCTGCCGCAGGAGGGCATCGCCGCCAACACCGACCAGTGGGACGGCTACACCGACGACCGCCGCGAGCTGCTGGACCACCTGCGCTCCAACGCCATCGGCAACACCGTCTTCCTGACCGGCGACATCCACATGGCGTGGGCCAACGACGTGCCGGTGGACGCGGGCACCTACCCGCTGTCGGCCTCGGCGGCCACCGAGTTCGTGGTGACCTCGGTGACCTCCGACAACCTCGACGACATCGTGAAGGTCCCCGAGGGCACCGTCTCCGCCATCGCCTCGCCGCTCATCAAGGCCGCCAACCGGCACGTCCACTGGGTGGACACCGACCGCCACGGCTACGGCGTCCTGGACATCACCGCCGACCGTGCGCAGATGGACTACTACGTCCTGTCCGACCGCACGGCCGCCGACGCGACCTCCTCCTGGGTGCGTTCGTACCGCACGCGCAGCGGCACGCAGAAGGTGGAGCGCACCTACGACCCGGTGTAGCCGAGCCCTACAGGCTGTCGAGGAAGCCGAGCGCCACCCGCCAGGTGGCCTCGGCAGCCTCCGCGTCGTAGTCCGGCAGCCCGGGGTCGGTGTACAGGTGCCCCGCCCCGGCGTACCGGTAGACCTCCACGTCCGCCCCCGCCCTGCCCATCTGCAGGTACCAGGCGCTCAGCCAGTCGTCCGTCTCGAACGGGTCCGGCTCGGCCACGTGCAGCTGCACCGGCAACTCGTCCACCCGCGTGTTCGGCGCCAGGTCCGAGGTGCCGTGCAGGAGCAGCAGGCCGCGTGCCTTCTCGTCGCCGAGGGCCAGGGTCTGCGCGATGGAGGCGCCGAGCGAGAACCCGGCGTACACGAGCCCCCGCTCCGAGTACGGCGCCGCCGCCAGCACGGCCCGCTTGAGCAGCTCCTCCTTGCCGATCCGCTCCTTGAACTCCATCCCCTCCTCGACCGTCTCGAACGTGCGCCCCTCGAAGAGGTCCGGCGTCCACACCTCGTGGCCCGCCGCACGCAGCCGGTCCGCGGCCTCGCGCACCGCGGGCCTGAGCCCGTAGGTCGAGTGCAAGAGCATGATGTTCATGAGGCCATGGTGCCAGCCGGGTACGACAACGCCGTAGCGCGGCCTTTCCCGGGTGCGCCGCGAAGTCGCAGGTTCATGACGCCGCGAGCCTGGTAAGACGCGAAGACATGGAGAACGTGCTCCGCCCCCTGATCGTGCTCGGCGGCTCGGTCCTGCTCACCCTGGCCATCGGCTGGGCCACCGACCGACTGCTGCGCAAGGCCGACGAACGAAATCCCGAAACCCCTCTGTGGGACCTGCTGCGGCGCGGCCGCATCCCCTATCAACTCGTCCTGTGCGCCGCCCTGCTCAGAGGCTCCTACGACCACGCGAACCTGCTGCAGCGGCATCACACCGGCGTGGGCCGGACCCTGACCCTGGTGCTGATCGGGTCCGCCGCCTGGCTGGTGATCCGGATCGCCGCGGCGGTCGTCGAGACCTCCTACACCCGGTACGCGCGGGCCCACCCGGACGCCGCCCGGGTGCGCCGGGTGCGCACCCAGGTGGAGCTGATCATGCGGGTGGTCTCCGCGATCGTGATCGTGGTGGCGAGCGCCTCGATGCTGCTGACGTTCCCGGCGATGCGCGCGGCCGGCGCCTCGCTGCTGGCCTCCGCCGGCATCCTCGGCATCGTCGCCGGTGTCGCCGCCCAGTCGACGCTGTCGAACATGTTCGCGGGGCTGCAGATCGCCTTCGGCGACATGGTGCGTATCGGCGACACGGTGGTGGTGGACGGCGAGTGGGGCACGGTCGAGGAGATCACCCTGACCTTCCTGACGGTACGGACCTGGGACGAGCGACGGATCACGATGCCGGTGTCGTACTTCACCTCCAAACCCTTCGAGAACTGGTCGCGGGGCACTCCGCAGATGACGGGCACCGTCTTCTGGCACCTCGACCACGGCGCGCCGATCGAGGCGATGCGCGAGAGGCTCCGCGACATCCTGCGTCAGTGCCCGGCCTGGGACGGCCGCAACTACAACCTGTACGTGACGGACGCCACCCCGAACACCATCCAGGTGCGCGCCCTGGTGACCGCGAAGGACGCGGACGACATCTGGACGGTCCGGGTCACCGTCCGCGAGCAGATGATCACCTGGCTGTCGGCCGAACACCCCTACGCACTGCCCCGCGTCAACACCGCCGACGCGGTCCTGCCGCCGGGGCTGACCGCACGGTCCGTCAACGGCCCCGCTCGCTACCCCCGTTGACCTGGATCACCTGCGAGGTGACATGCCCGGCTTCGGGCGAGGCCAGCCAGCGCAGAGTCGCGGCCACATCCCCGGGTATGCCGGCGCGGCCGGTCACGGTGTCGGCGATGAGCCGCTGCCGCCGCGCCTGGTCCATGGTGTCTCCGAAGAACTCGGTGTCCTCGATGTACCCGGGCGCCACCACGTTCACGGTGATACCGCGTGGCCCCAGCTCACGGGCGAGGTCATGGGCATAGGGGTGCAGCCCCGCCTTGGCCGCAGCGTACGCGCCGCTGCCCGAACCCCGGTACGCGGCAATGGAACTGAGGAAGAGCACCCGGCCGCCGGGCTCGGCGAGCCGGTCCTTGAGGGCTTCGGTGAGGAGGGCGGCCGTGAGTGTGTTCAGCCGGAAGTTGACCGTCCAGTTGTGGAACACCCGGTCGAGGGGGTCGTCGCTGCCGGCCGGGGGCTCCAGGTGCCCGGCGCCGCCCGCGCTGTGCACGAGCACGTCGACGGTGCCGAACTCCTCGGCCACGAACCGCGCGACGCCACGCACGTCACCGGGTTCGGCCAGATCCGCCGCATAGGTGAGCGCCCCGGGCACCCCTGCCTTCTCCAGCACCTCCGCGCGCCGCCCGAGCAGCAGCACCCGATCCCCGTCCGCGGCGAAGGCGTGCGCCGTCGCAAGCCCGATTCCCGTACCGCCACCACTGATCACGATGTTGCGAGTCATGATCCGAGAGTACGAACGCCGCCCGGCGAACGCTTCCGGTTATCCACAACTCCGGTCCGCTTGTATGAGAATCAGCGCAAGCTCCGCACATCGAGATGCCTCAGCACCCGGTCCACGATCTCCGGATCCGCCCCGGGCTCACTCCGCGCGGCCAACACCTCATGCCGAGCCGCACTCAACATCTCCCCCTGAATCCGCCTCACCCGCTTCACCCGCCGCTCCCGCTGCTGATGCGCCTCCCGCCGCTCCGCCTCCCCCATGTCCGGGCTGATCCGGATCCCGATGTCGAAGGCCCGCCGCAACATCTGCTCCGCCAACTCCTCCGGCAACTCCTCCACCTGCTCGATCTCCCGCAGCCTCCGCCTGGCGGCCTTCGTGGCCCGTCGCGCCAGCTCCTCCTCGAACTCCTTCTCCCGCTCGGAGTCGGCTTTCACGCCGAGCCGCTTCACCAGCCAGGGCAGGGTCAGCCCCTGCAGCACCAGCGTGGCGATGATCACCCCGAAGGCGATGAAGACGATCTCGTCGCGGTCGGGGAAGGGGGACCCGTCGTCCGTCTTGAGCGGAATCGCCAGCGCGAGCGCCACCGAGGCCACCCCGCGCATCCCGGACCACCACATCACCACGGTCTCCCGCCAGCCCACCGGAATGTCCTCGTCGTAGTCCCGCCGGGCGTGCAGCCGCTTGGTCAGCCAGGTCGCGGGCAACAGCCACAGCAGCCGTACGAGGACGACGACGCCGACGATCGTGGCGGACCAGCCGAGCAGCTCGCCCCAGCGCCCGGTCGCCGTCCTGATCGCGTTGTGCAGTTCGAGGCCGATCAGCCCGAAGGCGACGCCCGTGACGAGCGTGTCGATGATGTCCCAGAAGGTGTGCCCGGCCAGCCGGGTCATCACGTCGTCGGCGTCGGTGGCGTACTCGGCGAGGAAGAGGGCCGTGGTGAGCACGGCGAGCACCCCGGACCCGTGCAGCTCCTCCGCGAGGACGTAGGAGGCGTACGGCACCAGCAGGGTCAGCCCGATCTGCAGGGTGGGGTCGCCGAGCAGGTCCATCAGCTTGTTCGCGCCCCAGCCGAGGGCCAGCCCGATCGCGACGGCGACCACGGCCGACAGGACCAGGTCGACACCGGCTCGCCAGGCCGAGAACTCCCCGCTCACGGCGGCGGCGATCGCCACGTGGTAGAGCACGATGGCCGTGACGTCGTTGAAGAGCCCCTCGCCCTCCAGGATCGACACCAGACGGCGCGGCAGTCCGAGCTGCCCGGCGACGGCGGTGGCCGCGACCGGGTCCGGCGGGGCGATCAGGGCGCCCAGCGCCACGGCGGCGGCGATCGGCAGGCCGGGCACGATCGCATGGGCGACGGCGGCCACACACAGCATCGTCACGAACACCAGGGCGACTGCCAGCAGGAAGATCGGCCGCTTGTTCGCCGTGAACTGCCGCCACGAGGTCCGCCGTACGGCGGCGTAGAGCAGCGGCGGCAGCAGTCCGGGCAGGATCAGCTCGGGCGGGATCTCCACGTCGGGCACGAAGGCGGCCACCGCCAGAGCCCCGCCGAACACGGTCATCAGCACCGGCGCCGGCAACCCCAACCGGTCCCCCACCGGGACGCTCACCAGGGCCCCGAGCAGCACCACGAACAACAGAGCCAACTGATCCACGGCCGGCGCTCCGGGAGTCGACGATCACACGGCAGACGTCCAGCCTGCCACGGCCCCCCGCGCACCGGCCGTCACGGCACCTCGGCTACAGGACGCGCCGCATCGCCCGGTGCGGGATCCCGGCCTCCGGGTACTCCGGGCCGTACGCCTCGTACCCGAGGCGCTCGTAGAAGCCGAGGGCGTGGGTCTGCGCGTGCAGGTCCACCGCGGCCAGGCCACGCGCGCGTGCCGCCTCCTCGATGGCCCGTACCAGGGCCACGCCGACGCCCAGCCCGCGCGCCTCACGGGCGACGGCGAGCCGCCCCAGGGCGCCCACCGAGGCGTCCCCGCCGGTCTTCGCGGCGGCCGCCTCGCCGTACAGCAGGCGGCCGGTGCCGAGCGGCACGCCGTCCTCGCGGACCGCCAGCACATGCACGGCGGCGGCGTCGTACGCGTCGTACTCGATGTCCTGCGGAACGCCCTGCTCGACGACGAAGACCTCCTTGCGCACCGCGAAGCAGGCCTCGCGGTCGGCGGCGTCCTCGGCGATCCGGACGGTGTACGGCGTGCTCACCCGTACGTCTCCTCACGGACCTGGTCGAGGGCGTTCTGCAGGTCCTCCGGGTAGTCGCACTCGAACTCGACCCACTGCCCGTCCCCGGGGTGCTCGAAGCCGAGCCGCACCGCGTGCAGCCACTGGCGGGTCAGGCGCAGCCGCTTGGCGAGGGTCGGGTCGGCGCCGTAGGTCAGGTCACCGACGCAGGGGTGGCGGTGGGCGGCCATGTGGACGCGGATCTGGTGGGTGCGGCCGGTCTCCAGCTTCACGTCGAGCAGGGAGGCGGCGCGGAAGGCCTCGATGAGGTCGTAGTGGGTCACGGAGGGCTTGCCGTCGGCCGTGACCGCCCACTTGTAGTCGTGGTTCGGGTGCCGGCCGATCGGGGCGTCGATCGTGCCGCTCGTCGGGTCCGGGTGGCCCTGGACGAGGGTGTGGTAGCGCTTGTCGACCGTGCGCTCCTTGAACTGGCGCTTGAGCGACGTGTACGCGTACTCGGACTTCGCCACGACCATCAGGCCGGAGGTGCCGACGTCCAGGCGGTGCACGATGCCCTGGCGCTCGGCGGCGCCGGAGGTGGAGATCCGGTACCCGGCGGCGGCGAGTCCGCCGATGACGGTCGGGCCGGTCCAGCCCGGCGAGGGGTGCGCGGCCACGCCGACCGGCTTGACGATCACGACCACGTCATCGTCGTCGTGCACGATCTCCATGCCCTCGACCGGCTCGGCGACCACCTGCACGGGCGCGGCTGCCTGGGGCATCTCGACCTCGAGCCAGGCGCCTCCGCGCACCCGCTCCGACTTGCCGACCACCGTCCCGTCGACCTGGACCTTGCCGGCCGCGGCCAGCTCCGCCGCCTTGGTGCGGGAGAAGCCGAACATGCGGGAGATGGCGGCGTCGACGCGCTCGCCCTCCAGGCCGTCGGGCACGGGCAGGGTACGGATCTCGGGAATCGTGCTCACCCGACGAGTATGCCGGACGGCTCCGACGCCCCCGACCGAGCCTGTGGACAACGACCCCGCGCCGGCCGGTGTCAGTCCTTGTGGACGGTGCCGTCGGGGTCCAGGCCGCGGAAGGACAGCAGCACGATCAGGATGCCGCCGCACACGATCGCCGAGTCGGCCAGGTTGAACACCGCGAAGCCCTTGGGCGCGATGAAGTCCACGACCTCACCCTGGAAGATCCCGGGCTCCCGGAAGATCCGGTCGGTGAGGTTGCCGAGCGCGCCGCCGAGCAGCAGGCCGAGGGCGATCGCCCAGGGGAAGCTGTAGAGCTTGCGGGCCAGGCGGATGATCACCACGATCACGGCGGCCGCGATGAGCGTGAAGATGATCGTGAAGGCCGCGCCGAAGCCGAAGGCGGCGCCCGGGTTGCGGATGGCATGCAGCTCCAGCAGGTCCCCGATCACCTGGATCGGAGCGTGGTGCTCCAGCTTCGCGACCACGATCATCTTGCTGATCAGGTCGAGGGCGTACGCGAACGCGGCCACCGCGAACAGCACGGCGATCCGGCGCCCGCGCCCGGTCCGCTGCGGCGCCGCCGCCTCCTGCTCACCCGCACCGGGTACACCGGACGTCCGCTCGCCGCTGTCGTCCGGGGTGTCCGGCGTACCGATGATCCGCTCCGCCTCTGCCACGTGAGTCCCTCAACCTAGGTGCCTGACTGAGGACGAGAGTACGGCACACCCCGGGGGACCCTCGTGCTCAGGAGCGACGTTCCTGCTTCTGCTTGCACTCCACACACAGAGTGGCCCTCGGGAACGCCTGCATGCGGGCCTTGCCGATGGGGTTGCCGCAGTTCTCGCACAGGCCGTAGGTGCCCGCGTCGAGCCGTTCCAGGGCTCGCTCGGTCTGGATCAGCATCTCGCGCGCGTTGGCCGCCAGCGCCATCTCGTGCTCGCGCGTGATGTTCTTGGTACCGGTGTCGGCCTGGTCGTCGCCGGCGCCGTCTCCGGAGTCCCGCATCAGGCCCACCAGGGAGGCCTCGGAGGAGCTGATCTCGGTCCGCAGCCGCTCTGCCTCGGACTGCAGCTCGGCGCGGGCCTCCTCGACCTCTTCCGGGGTCCAGGGGTCCTCGCCCGGGCGCACCGCCAGCTCGCCGGGCTCCACCGCGGCGACCCGCGCCTTGGGAACGGCGTTCTGCTCCGCCGTGGCCGTGCCAGGAGTCTTCTTCGCAACCACCGTCGTGGCTCCCGTCTGCTCCGCGGCCCGCGCCGCGCCCGCTTTCTTGGCCGTGCTCTTCCCGGCCGCCCCCGTGGAGACGCCCTCGGCGACCGCCTTCCTGCCGACGGCCTTCTTCCCGCCCGCCTTCTCGGCAGCCCCCTCCACGACAGCTCCGGCGCCCGTCTCCTCGGCAGCCACCACCTCGGAGGCCGCCTCCTCCACCACCACCTTCCTGCCCACCTTCTTCTCGCCACCCGCCTCCTTGCCGGCCCCCTTCTTGCCGCCTGCCTTCACGGTGGCCGCCTTCTTGGTAACCGCCTTCGCGCCGGCCGCCTTCTTGGTGGCAGCCATCTCCTTGGCGATCGTTTCCTCGGCAGCCGTCTCCTTGGTAGCTGCCTTCCTGGCCACCGTTTTCGTGGCCGAGTCCTTGGCAGCCGTCCCCTTGGCGGCCGGTTCCTTCACCGCGGCCCTCGTAGCCATCGCCTTCGTGGCACGGTCCTCGGCGGCCGACTCCTTCGGCGCCACCTTCGTGGCCGAGTCCTTGGCAGCCGCTTTCTTCGTAGCTGCCCTCCTCGTAGCTGCCGTCTCTGTGGCGATGGTCTTCGAAGCCGCAGCCTTCTCGGCCACTGCCTCCTTGGTCGCAGCCTCCCTGGCCGCGGCCCCCTTGCCCGCCGTCCTCCCAGCCGCAGCCTTCCTGGCCGCCGTCCTCCCAGCCGTCGCCTCCTCGACCGCAGCCTCCTCAGCCACCGCCCCCTTGCCCACCGTCCTCCCAGCCGTCGCCTCCTCGACCGCAGCCTCCCCGGCCACCGCCACCTTGGTCACAGCTTTCCTGGCAGCAGGCTTGGTGCCGGCCTCCACAGCCGCCGTCCGCTTCCCTGCCTTCCCGACCTCTGTGCCCCTTCCGGCCTCCCCGACCGCCGTACCCTTCTCGGCGGCCTCCCTGACCCCCGCACCCCTCCCGGCGGCCTCCCCGACCGCCGTCCCCTTCCCGCGGCCCGGGGCCGCCGCCGGCCCCGTCCCCGCCGCAGAGCCCCTCTTCGCCGCAGAACCCTTCTTCCGCCCGGCCGAGGCGGCACCCGCCCTCCTCGCGGCAGCGCTCGGCCCCTCCCCGGGCTCCTGCGCGGGTGGCTTTCCCGGTGTCTTGGCTGTCGCCGTGCTGCCCGGGGGCAGGGTGGAGCGCTCCGCTCCGTCGGCGCGGGTGTGGACCGGCTCAGGCGGTCCCGTCCGCCCGGCCGAGGCGGCACCCGCGCGCGTGGCCTTCTTGCCGCCGGCTCCCTTGGCCTCGCCGCCGGAGGCGGCCGCGCCCCGGGAGCGGCCGGTCGCCGGCAGCTGTACGGCGGTCTTCTTCGCCACCATGGCCGCGACCCCTTCACATATTGTGATCTTGCTCGCGAATCGTGCTGGGACGATAAATCGACTTGAGTCCCGCGGCAACGGGGCACACCGCCCGATTCGCCCGCCCGCACCCCCCGCGCAGCGGACCTGCATCCGTTGTGCCCAGCTCCCCGCCGGGTAATCCGCCGAGCCGGGCGCACCCGGATGCGGGCACCCGGACCCCTCGCCATTCGGGTCATCCGGCAGCCTCCTCGGCCGGGCCCCGGGGCGGGCCCGAAAAGCGGTCGGCCGCTGTCCACGCGGCGCCGTACACTGGGCGGAGCGAAAAGCGTGGATGGGGACGAGTAGCGACGTACGCAGCCCAGAGCGACCCGGGGACGGTGTGAGCCCGGGGGCGAGCGCGACGTGAAGATCACCCCGGAGCCGCCGGAAGAAAGCCGTGGAGGACCCACGGCGAGTAGAGCCGGCTTCGCGACCCCAATGAGGGGGCTCACCAGCGCGTACGGCGCGCAGGGGAGCCAAGGAGGGTGGTACCGCGGGAGCGCGCCGCACACGGCGTAGCAGGAAAGAAGGCTCTCGTCCCTCCGACGGAAGGCAGCAAGTCCGTTGGAGGATGCTCGCAGATGACAGCGCCGACGTACCGCCAGGTGCCCGCCCAGGTCGACCTGCCCGCGCTTGAGCACGCGGTGCTCGACTTCTGGCGCGACCAGAAGATCTTCGCCAAGAGCCTGGAGCAGTCCGAGGGCCGCCCGGAGTGGGTGTTCTACGAGGGCCCGCCCACCGCGAACGGCATGCCCGGCGCCCACCACATCGAGGCGCGGGTCTTCAAGGACGTCTTCCCCCGCTTCCGCACCATGCGCGGCTACCACGTGGCCCGCAAGGCCGGCTGGGACTGTCACGGCCTGCCGGTGGAGCTGACGGTCGAGAAGGAGCTCGGCTTCAGCGGCAAGCAGGACATCGAGGCGTACGGCATCGCCGCCTTCAACGACAAGTGCCGCGCGTCCGTGCTCCGCCACACCGACGCCTTCGAAGAGCTCACGACCCGCATGGGCTACTGGGTCGACCTCAACGACGCGTACGTCACGATGGACCCCGAGTACATCGAGTCGGTCTGGTGGTCGCTGAAGGAGATCTTCAACAAGGACCTGCTGGTCCAGGACCACCGCGTCGCCCCCTGGTGCCCGCGCTGCGGCACCGGCCTGTCCGACCACGAGCTGGCGCAGGGCTATGAGACGGTCGTGGACCCGTCCGTGTACGTCCGTTTCCCGCTCACCTCCGGACCGCTCGCCGGCGAAGCCGCGCTCCTGGTGTGGACGACGACCCCGTGGACCCTGGTGTCCAACACGGCGGTCGCCGCGCACCCCGACGTGACCTACGTCGTCGCGACCGACGGCGAGGAGAAGCTCGTCGTCGCCGAGCCGCTCGTCGTCAAGGCGCTCGGCGAGGGCTGGGAGACCACGGGCCAGACCTTCACCGGCGCCGAGATGGAGCACTGGAACTACCAACGTCCGTTCGAGCTGGTGGAGTTCCCGGCTCCGGCGCACTACGTGGTGAACGCCGAGTACGTCACCACCGAGGACGGTACGGGTCTGGTCCACCAGTCCCCCGCCTTCGGTGAGGACGACCTCAAGGTCTGCCGCTCCTACGGCCTGCCGGTCGTGAACCCGGTCCGCCCGGACGGCACCTTCGAGGAGGACGTCCCGCTGGTCGGCGGCGTCTTCTTCAAGAAGGCGGACGAGAAGCTCACCGCGGACCTCCAGCAGCGAGGTCTGCTCTTCAAGCACATCCCGTACGAGCACAGCTACCCGCACTGCTGGCGCTGCCACACCGCGCTGCTCTACTACGCCCAGCCCTCCTGGTACATCCGCACCACGGCGGTCAAGGACCGCCTGATCCAGGAGAACGAGAAGACCAACTGGTTCCCGGAGACGGTCAAGCACGGCCGCTTCGGCGACTGGCTGAACAACAACATCGACTGGGCGCTGTCCCGCAACCGCTACTGGGGCACCCCGCTGCCGATCTGGCGCTGCGAGGACGACCACCTCACCTGCGTCGGCTCCCGCGCGGAGCTGACCGAGCTGACCGGCACCGACCAGTCGGGCCTGGACCCGCACCGCCCGTACATCGACGAGGTCACCTTCGCCTGCCGTCACGACGGCTGCGGCAAGACGGCCACGCGCGTGCCGGAGGTCATCGACGCCTGGTACGACTCGGGCTCGATGCCGTTCGCGCAGTGGGGATACCCGTACAAGAACAAGGAACTGTTCGAGAGCCGGTACCCGGCGCAGTTCATCTCCGAGGCGATCGACCAGACGCGCGGGTGGTTCTACACCCTGATGGCCGTCGGCACACTCGTCTTCGACAAGTCGTCGTACGAGAACGTCGTCTGCCTGGGCCACATCCTCGCCGAGGACGGCCGCAAGATGTCCAAGCACCTGGGCAACATCCTGCAGCCGATCCCGCTCATGGACCAGCACGGCGCGGACGCGGTGCGCTGGTTCATGGCGGCCGGCGGTTCCCCGTGGGCGGCCCGCCGGGTCGGCCACGGCACCATCCAGGAGGTCGTCCGCAAGACGCTGCTGACGTACTGGAACACGGTGGCCTTCCAGGCGCTGTACGCCCGTACGTCGAACTGGGCGCCGTCCGCCGCCGACCCGGCCCCGGCCGACCGCCCGCTGCTGGACCGCTGGCTGCTGTCCGAGCTCCACGCGCTCACCGACCAGGTGACCCAGGCGCTGGAGGCGTACGACACCCAGCGCGCCGGCAAGCTGCTGTCCGCGTTCGTCGACGACCTGTCCAACTGGTACGTCCGCCGCTCGCGCCGCCGCTTCTGGCAGGGCGACAAGGCCGCGCTGCGCACGCTGCACGAGGTGCTGGAGACGGTCACGAAGCTGATGGCCCCGATCACCCCGTTCATCACCGAGCGGGTGTGGCAGGACCTGGTCGTGCCGGTGACCCCCGGCGCCCCGGAGTCGGTGCACCTGGCCTCCTGGCCCGAGGCGGACCTGGGCGCGATCAACCCGGACCTGTCGAAGCAGATGGTCCTGGTCCGCCGGCTGGTGGAGCTGGGCCGTGCCACGCGCGCGGAGTCGGGCGTCAAGACTCGCCAGCCGCTGTCCCGGGCCCTCATCGCCGCCACCGGCTTCGAGAACCTGGACCCCGAGCTGCACGTCCAGATCACCGAGGAGCTGAACGTCACCTCCCTGGCGTCGCTGTCCGAGGTCGGCGGCTCGCTGGTGGACACGACCGCCAAGGCCAACTTCCGCGCCCTGGGCAAGCGGTTCGGCAAGCGCGTCCAGGACGTGGCCAAGGCCATCGCGAACGCGGACGCGGCGGCGCTGTCCCTGGCCCTGCGCGAGGGCACGGCGTCGGTCGAGGTCGACGGGGAGACGGTCACCCTCGCCCCGGACGAGGTGATCATCACGGAGACCCCGCGCGAGGGCTGGTCGGTGGCGTCCGACTCGGGCGCGACGGTCGCACTGGACCTGGAGATCACCGAGGTGCTGCGGCAGGCGGGCCTGGCCCGGGACGCGATCCGGCTGATCCAGGAGGCCCGCAAGAACAGCGGCCTGGACGTCGCCGACCGGATCGCCCTGCGCTGGACCTCCACGGACCCGGCGGTCATCGCGGCGCTGTCCGAGCACGCTGAGCTGATCGCCGACGAGGTCTTGTCGACCGACTTCGGCCAGGGTGAGGCGGACGGCACGTACGGCGATGCGTTCACCGACGAAGGTCTGTCGCTGACGTTCCGGCTGCGCAAGGCCTAAGTAGACATCAGAAGGGCCCGGTCCCCTCGGGGGCCGGGCCCTTCTGACGTGTCCAAGTGGGATCAGTGATCGTGCGCCCACGCGGCGGAGCCGCACATCGACACAGCCCCGCGCCCCTGAAGTTGCCGCCAACGCGCGTAAATAGGGCGGGGCCCCGGACCGAAGTCCGGGGCCCCGCCCTATGAACGCTGCCGACGCCGTTGTCGTACTAGTGTCCGCGGGCCGTCAGTTGTCGTCCTCGTCGATCAGGAACCCGCGCATCGGCGAGGGTGCCTGGCCCATCGGGGACGGACCCTGCGGACGGACCGGAGCCATGGGCTGGGTCATCGCGGGGGTCATCTGCTGCTGGCCGCCGTAGGACGGGGCGGACGGTGCAGGAGCGCCGCCCATCGTCTGGTTGCCGCCGTAGGACGGGGCGCTCGCGCCGGCCGGAGCCATGGAGGGCGCCGGGGACGGCGGGAGGGACGCGGTGGCCGGGGTGCGCGGCGGGGCCAGGGAGTCGTCGGCCTGCGTCTCCAGCTGGCGCAGCTGCGACTCCAGGTACGACTTCAGACGCGTGCGGTACTCGCGCTCGAAGCCGCGCAGGTCCTCGACCTTGCGCTCCAGCGTGGCGCGCGCGGACTCCAGGGAGCCCATGGCGACGCGGTGCTTCTCCTGCGCGTCCCGCTCCAGCGCGTCGGCCTTGGCACGGGCGTCACGCTCCAGACCCTCGGCGCGGCTGCGGGCCTCGCCGACGATCTTGTTGGCCTCGGAGCGGGCCTCGGCGATCGCCTGGTCGGCGGTCTGCTGGGCCAGCGAGAGGACTCGGGCGGCGCTGTCGCCACCGGGGCCCTGACCGGGGCCGCCCATCGGACCGCCCATGGGGCCGCCCATCGGACCACCCATCTGCTGCTGCATGGGCGGCTGACCACCCATAGGGCCCTGACCCATCGGACCCTGACCCATCGGGCCGGGACCCTGCGGGCCGCCCTGACCGCCGGGGCCGGCGGGCAGCTGCGGGGCACCGCTCGGCAGCTGGGGCGGACCACCCATGGGGCCACCCATCTGCTGCTGCGGCGGGCCCGATATGCCGGCGGGCACCGGAGCGCCGGGACCTCGCATGCCCTGCTGAGGCATGCCCTGCTGAGGCATCCCCTGCTGAGGCATCCCTTGCTGAGGCATCCCCTGCTGAGGCATCCCCTGCTGCTGGTCCTGCGGCTCCGGAGGCTTGCGCATGTTCTGCTGGTTCTGGGCAGCAGCGCGCGTGGCCGCGGCCAGCTTGGCGCGCAGGTCCTCGTTCTCGCGGAGCAGACGGGTCAGTTCGGCTTCGACCTCGTCGAGGAAGGCATCGACCTCGTCCTCGTCATAGCCTTCTCGGAGGCGGACGGTCGTGAACTGCTTGTTCCGCACGTCCTCGGGGGTCAACGGCATCTCTTCACCTCAACGTAGTCATCGGCAGTCGGCAAGACCGTATCGTCCACCCTCATCACAGGAAGCTCTGCACAACGGAGATGAGGATGTAGACGATGATCATCAGTACGAAGAAGGACAGGTCGAGCGCCACGCCCCCGAGACGCAGCGGCGGAATGAACCGCCGCAGAAGCTTCAGCGGTGGATCGGTGACAGTGTAGGTGGCCTCCAGGACGACCACCATCGCCTTGCCGGGTTGCCACGAGCGGGCGAACTGGAAGACATAGTCCATGACCAGCCGGAAGATCAGCACGACGAGGAACACCATCAGCGCGATGTAGATCACCTGCGCGAACACGCTCATGGCCTGGGCTTCCCTCTCCCCTGTTCCGTACTTCTTTTCCGGTGGTGCGTCTCAGCTCTGGTTGAAGAACCCGCCCTCTGCGATGCGGGCCTTGTCCTCCGCCGTGACATCGACGTTAGCAGGAGACAACAGAAACACCTTCTGCGTCACCCGCTCGATGCTGCCGTGAAGACCAAACACCAAACCAGCCGCAAAGTCGACAAGTCGCTTCGCGTCTGTGTCATCCATCTCAGTCAGATTCATGATCACCGGGGTGCCCTCACGGAAGTGTTCCCCGATGGTACGGGCCTCGTTGTAGGTCCGCGGGTGAAGCGTGGTGATCCGGTAAGGCTCTCGTTCCGACACGACCTTGGGCATGATCACCGGTGCGTTCTTCTCCAGGGACTGACGTTCTTGTGTGATGGATGCCACGGGCGCGATGCGCGCCGGACGTCCGGATTCCGCGGCGAGCGAAGTCGAACGAGCCACCGGTTCGCGCTGCGCGGGCGGTTGCACGATTCGCACCTCTTCGTCCCTTTGGGACTGATGTGCACCGTGCGACTGGTGTGACGACTCGTGCCGTCGGTGGTCCCGCTCGGGCTCCGGGTCCAGTTCGGGCTCGAAGTCGTCGTCGGGGTCGAATCCGCGGCCGTCGTACCCATCGTCCTCCACGAGGCCGAGGTAGACCGCCATCTTGCGCATCGCGCCGGCCATGCTCTGAGTCCTCCGCTCTGTGGTGGATCGACTGACGACTGCCAAGTGCCCGCGATCCACGAGGTCGTTGTGCCCGCCTTCACAGGCATTGACCATATTTTCTGCTGTGGTCCGACTTCTTGGCGACGTTACCCGAGCCTGGGGCGGACTCCGAGTACCGCAGTGCCGACGCGCACATGTGTCGCCCCGGCTGCCACGGCCTGTTCGAGGTCCGCACTCATCCCTGCCGACACCATGGTTGCAGCCGGATGAGCTCGGCGCAGGTCAGTCGACAAATCCATGAGGCGCTCGAATGCCGCCTGTTCGCGTCCCGCGTACTCTCCGGTGAGCGGAGCGACGGTCATCAGCCCGTCGAGCCGCAGCCCGGGTGACCCGGCCACGAGGTCGGCCAACTCTTCGATTCCGCCGGGCGCTACGCCACCGCGCTCGCCCCGCAGGCTCTCGCCGGCGTCGAGCGCGACCTGGATGAGACACCCCACCTCGCGCTCCGCCCGCACGGCCTCGGTCGACAGCGCCGTGACGAGTCGCGCGCGGTCCACGGACTGCACGACATCGGCATAACCGACCACAGAACGTACCTTGTTGGTCTGCAACTGACCGACAAAATGCCACTTAAGGGGCAGATCTGTGCAGGCTGCGGCCTTCGGTGCCGCATCCTGGTCGCGGTTCTCGGCAACATGAATCACACCGAGTTCCGACAAAATCCGCACATCGCTCGCCGGATAGGTCTTGGTGACCACGATCAGGGTCACCTCTTCCCGCCCCCGCCCGGCCGCCGCACAGGCGGCGGCGATGCGCTGCTCCACTTTCGCCAGATTTCCGGCGAGTTCGGTCTTACGGTCCGTCATGCCCCATCAGTCCAGCCAGACATAGCCCGCGAGCCGCCCGGTGGTGCGGTCACGGCGGTACGAGAAGTGATCGCCCGACTCCAGCGTGCACACCGGCGATTGCGCCCGGTCGCACACCCCGAGCCGGTCGAGCTGCGCGTGCACTCCGGCGCTCACGTCGACCGCGGGCGTGCCCCAGCTCGTTTCGGCGTGCGCCGCCGGCTCGACGGCGGCCACTTCGGCGCGCATCTGCTCCGGTACCTCGTAGCACCGGCCGCAGACGGCCGGTCCGGTGCGGGCGACGATCCGGCCCGGTTCGGCACCGAGTTCGGTCATGGCCCGTACGGCGGCGGGGACGATCCCCTTGACCATGCCGGGCCGCCCGGCGTGGGCCGCGGCCACGACCCCGGCGACGGGGTCGGCCAGCAGCACCGGCACGCAGTCGGCGGTGAGGACGGCGAGAGCCAGTCCGCGGCGGGCGGTGACGATCGCGTCGACCTCAGGTACAGGCCTCCCCCACTCTCGGCTTCGCTCGAGCGGGGGGACCCCCATACCCCAGGGCGCGTCCACGACGGCCACGTCGGCGCCGTGCACCTGGTTCATCCAGACGACCCGACCGGCGTCCAGCCCGAGGGACTTCGCCGCCAGCTCCCGGTTCTCCCGTACCGCCGCGGCGTCGTCCCCGACGGCCCCGCCGAGGTTGAGCTCCTCATACGGAGCGGCGCTCACCCCGCCCCACCGGTCGGTGAAGGCGAAGTGCGCGCCGCTCACGCTCTCGCGCTGTCCTATCACTTCAGGAAGTCCGGGACGTCCAGTTCCTCTGCCGCGCTGTCCGAGTAGCTCCGCGAGGACGGGACCGGCGGGGCGGCCGGGATGTCGGCCACCGGCTCGGGCGCCGGCTCCGGCTCCTCCTTCGGGGTCACGCTGCCGAGCGAGCCGAAGGACGGGCGGCTCTCCGGCTGGCGTGCCGGAGCGGGCTCGTCGCGGCGGGGCGTGGAGGAGGCGGAGGCCGAGCCGAGGATGTTGTCCCGGCGGGCCGGCGGCTGGCCGCCGTCGAAGCCGGCCGCGATCACGGTGACCCGCACCTCGTCGCCGAGGGCGTCGTCGATGACCGCGCCGAAGATGATGTTGGCCTCGGGGTGGGCGGCCTCGCTGACCAGCTGGGCCGCCTCGTTGATCTCGAACAGGCCGAGGTCGGAGCCGCCGGAGATGGAGAGCAGGACACCCCGGGCGCCGTCGATGGACGCCTCCAGGAGCGGCGAGGAGATCGCCATCTCGGCGGCGGCCACCGCGCGGTCGTCGCCGCGGGCCGAGCCGATGCCCATGAGGGCCGAACCGGCCTCGGACATGACCGACTTGACGTCGGCGAAGTCGAGGTTGATCAGACCGGGGGTGGTGATGAGGTCGGTGATGCCCTGGACACCGGAGAGCAGGACCTGGTCGGCCGACTTGAAGGCGTCGAGCACCGAGACCTGGCGGTCCGAGATGGACAGCAGCCGGTCGTTCGGGATGACGATGAGGGTGTCCACCTCTTCGCGCAGTTCGGCGATGCCGTCCTCGGCCTGGTTGGCGCGGCGCCGCCCCTCGAAGGTGAACGGGCGCGTGACCACGCCGATGGTGAGGGCGCCGAGGGAGCGCGCGATGTTGGCCACGACGGGCGCGCCGCCGGTGCCGGTGCCGCCGCCTTCACCGGCCGTCACGAAGACCATGTCGGCCCCCTTGAGGACCTCCTCGATCTCCTCGCGGTGGTCCTCGGCGGCCTTGCGGCCGACGGCCGGGTTGGCGCCGGCTCCAAGTCCGCGGGTGAGTTCACGGCCGACGTCGAGCTTGACGTCGGCGTCGCTCATCAACAGCGCCTGCGCGTCCGTGTTGATGGCGATGAACTCGACGCCCTTGAGACCGACCTCGATCATCCGGTTGATGGCATTGACACCACCGCCGCCGACACCGATGACCTTGATGACTGCGAGGTAGTTCTGCGGTGCTGCCACGTCGAAGGCCTCTCGCCTCGAATTACGTTGTCGCCTCCGGGCGGTTCCCCGCACCGGGACGACGGATGCCGAATGGGACGGTCCGAACGCCGACCCGAACCCTAACCCTGAAGTTTAGGGTTACCAGTGTGTCTGTTCCCTGGAGTCTTCTGAACAGGACACTAAGTCGACAAGTGGCGCCCGTTCAACGAACACGCCGAACCTCCCGTTTTTCTTTTCACCCTATGTGATCAGCCGTAGCAGTGCCCAACCAGGGTGCTGGCCTGCACTGATATGCGTCAACTCCCCGATGACGCAGGGGCGGTGGGGACGCTGACATCGAAGTGCCGCGCACCGGGAGCTGCTTTCATGAGAGCCGTGAGGGCCCGTGCCTTGACGCGGCCGCTCTCCCCGCTGCCCCACGCCACCGTGCGGCCGTCGCCCAACTCCAGCGAGATGTCGTCGTAGGAACGGACTTGGACGGTCCGGGTGTCCCGCGCGACCGCGGCCGGCAGATCGCCGGCGACCTGGACCGCCTCGCGCACCAGCCGGTCGGTGCCGAAACGCCGGAAGCTCGCGGAACCGGAACCCGACCGGGATGCGGACAATTCCAGCGTCGGAACGCCTTTCGGTGCCTGCGAAACCGTAGCGAAACGGACACCTTCATCGTCGACTTCGACGAAGTTCCCGGCTTTTCGGACAAGCAGCACGGGGGTGCGCTCGACCACTTTCAGGCCGATTCCATGGGGCCAGGAACGGACGACATCAACGGTGTCAATTCGGGGCAATTTCCGGCGAAGTCGGGCTTCGATGGCGTCCGTGTCGACGGAAATCATCGGATCCCCGACCGGCACGGAGGCGACCTCGCGCACGTCGGCGGGGGTCAGTACGCGGGTGCCCGTGACCGAGACCTGCTGCACACGCAGCCACGAGGAGCCGTACAACACCCAAGCGGAACCCGCCCCGAGGAGCACCAGGGCGACAGCCAGGATGACGATCGTACGAAGGCGGGGTCTGCTCAACCGCCGCGCGGGCGGCGGGCCGGACGACTCCTGCTGGCGTTCACCGCGCTCGGCGGTCGTCGGTCCGGCCACGCTCACTGCCCTTTCGTCATACGGTCCTATCGGCGCGAGGCGATCGCCTCGTACACCATGCCGACGAGCAGCTCGTCGGCGTCCCGGCGGCCGAACTCGCTTGCCGCGCGGGACATCTCGTACAGCCGGTGCGGGTCGGCGAGCACGGGCAGGACGTTCTGCTGGACCCACTCGGGCGTGAGTTCCGCGTCGTCGACCAGGAGGCCGCCGCCGGCCTTGACCACCGGCTGGGCGTTCAGCCGCTGTTCGCCGTTGCCGATGGGCAGCGGGACGTAGGCGGCCGGGAGTCCGACGGCGGAGAGTTCGGCGACGGTCATCGCGCCCGCGCGGCAGAGCATCATGTCCGCCGCGGCGTACGCGAGGTCCATCCGGTCCAGGTAACTTACCGGGATGTAGGGGGGCATTCCCGGCATCTGCTGCACCTGCGGCAGTTCGTTCTTCGGGCCGACCGCGTGCAGGATCTGGATACCGGCCTGCTGCAGCCAGGGGGCGACCTGCTGGACGACCTCGTTGAGGCGCCGGGCGCCCTGCGAGCCGCCGGTGACGAGCAGCGTCGGCAGGTTCGGGTCGAGCCCGAACATCGCGCGGGCCTCGGGGCGGGCGGCGGCGCGGTCCAGGGTGGCGATGGAGCGGCGCAGCGGGATGCCGATGTAGCGGGCGTCGCGCAGCTTGCTGTCCGGGGTGGAGACGGCGACCCGGGCCGCGTACCGCGAGCCGATCTTGTTGGCCAGGCCCGGCCGCGCGTTGGCCTCGTGGATCACGATGGGCACGCCGAGGCGCTTGGCGGCCAGGTAGCCGGGCAGGGCGACGTACCCGCCGAAGCCGACCACACAGTCGGCCTTGGTGCGCTCCAGGATCTGCTCGGCGGCCTTGATCGTGCCGCGCAGCCGGCCCGGGACCGTGATCAGCTCGGGCGTGGGCTTGCGGGGCAGCGGCACCGCGGGGATCAGCGCCAGCTCGTAGCCGCGCTCCGGGACGAGCCGGGTCTCAAGTCCGCGTTCCGTGCCCAGGGCCGTGATCCCCACGGTCGGATCCTGCCTGCGCAGGGCGTCCGCGAGGGCGAGCGCGGGCTCGATGTGGCCGGCGGTCCCCCCACCAGCGAGTACGACATGCACCGAAATTCACCGCTCTCCGGACGAACGCGCCGCTGAGGCACGCCGTCGCATCGTGTTCCATCTCCGAGGCCCCCGATCCATACTGGCGCCTCCAGCCCGCTTTCTACCAAAGCGAGGCTGCCGCATCGCAAGCGCCGCCCGCGCAGCGGGGTCGTCGCGTGCGAAGGCGATCAGCAGCCCGATGGCGAACATGGTCGGCAGCAGGGCGGACCCTCCGTAGGAGAACAGCGGGAGGGGGACGCCGGCGATCGGCAGCAGGCCGAGCACCGCACCGATGTTGATCACCGCCTGGGCGATGATCCAGGTGGTCACGCCTCCCGCGGCGTACCTCACGAAGGGGTCCTCCGTGCGTCCGGCCACGCGGATACCCGCATAGCCTAGAGCCGCGAACAGGGCGAGCACCGACAGCGTCCCCGCCAGGCCCAGTTCCTCACCGGTGACGGCGAAGATGAAGTCGGTGTGCGCTTCCGGCAGTTGGCCCCATTTTTCCACACTCGCACCGAGACCGGATCCGAAGAGTCCGCCGGAGGCGAGGGCGTAGATCCCGTGCACGGCCTGCCAGCAGTCGGCGACGCCCGACCTCGGCTCGGTGGCGCCGATGCAGGCAAGCCGGGCCATCCGGTTGGGGCTGGTCTTGATGAGGACGACACCGATCAGACCGGCGATCGAGAGCACCCCGGCGAACAGCCGGGTCGGTGCCCCCGCGAGCCACAGCAGGCCGAACAGGATCGCCGTGAGGATGATCGCGGTGCCCATGTCGCCGCCGAGCATGATCAGGCCCAGCAGCAGGAAGGCGACCGGCACCAGCGGCACCAGCATGTGCTTCCACTGGGTCAGCAGCTTCTTCTCCTGCTTGCGGGCGATCAGGTCCGCGCCCCACAGCACCAGGGCGAGCTTGCCGAACTCGCTGGGCTGGATCTGGAAGGAGCCGCCCAGGGAGATCCAGTTCTGGTTGCCGTTGACCGCCATTCCTATCCCCGGCACCTGCACCAGGGCCATCAGGAAGACGGCACCGGCGAGGATCGGGTAGGCCAGCGCCCGGTGCAGCTTCACCGGCATGCGGGAGGCGGCGAGCAGCAGTCCGCCGCCGATCGCGGCGGCCAGGAACTGCTTGCGGAAGAAGTACGACCCCGGCAGCGACAGCTGCAGCGCGGTGATCTGGGAGGCCGAGTAGACCATCACCAGGCCCAGCACGGTGATCAGCAGGCTGCCACCGAGGATCAGGTAGTAGGCGGTCAGCGGGCGGTCCCAGGCCTTGTGCGCGCGCGTGTAGAGCCGCAGGAAGGGGTTCTCGCCCGGCGGCCGGGGTGCCGCGGGCCTTTTGGCGGCGCGCTGAACCGGAGGACGGCCTGTACGGCTACTGGACATCACCAGCTCCTCGCACCCGCCGACCAAACCCGAGCCACATCCGCCTCACGCGTCCCTCCAAGGGTCCCGAAGCACCCCAGGTGGCCGAGACCCGCCGTCAGGCGCCCGCGCCGAGTTCGCGGACCGCCGCCGCGAACGCGTCACCGCGCTGGTTGTAGTTGGTGAACATGTCCATGGAGGCGCAGGCCGGGGCCAGCAGCACCGTGTCGCCGGGCTGAGCGAGCCGCTTCGCCTCCGTCACCGCCTGGAGCATCGCCCCAGTGTCGGTCCGTTCGAGGTCGACGACGGGTACTTCCGGGGCGTGTCGCGCGAGGGCCTCGCGGATCAGGGCGCGATCGGCGCCGATGAGCACGGCACCGCGAAGTCGCTTTGCCGACTTGGCGACCAGCTCGTCGAAGGTCGCCCCCTTCGCCAGACCGCCCGCAATCCATACGATCGGTTCATATGCCGCCAACGAGGCTTCCGCGGCATGGGTGTTGGTCGCCTTGGAGTCGTCCACGTACGCCACCCCGTCGAGGTCGGCGACGTGCGCGATGCGGTGGGCGTCCGGCCGGAAGGCCCGCAAGCCGTCGCGTACGGCCTTGGCGGGCACCCCGAAAGCACGCGCGAGGCCCGCGGCGGCAAGGGCGTTGGCGATGTTGTGCGGGGCCGGCGGGTTGACGTCGGAGACCTCGGCCAGCTCCTGCGCGTTCTTGTGGCGGTCCTCCACGAAGGCGCGGTCGATCAGGATGCCGTCCACGACGCCGAGTTGGGAGGGAGCCGGGGCACCGAGGGTGAAGCCGATGGCGCGGCAGCCCTCCTCCACGTCCGCCTCGCGCACAAGGTCCTCGGTGAGCTTGTCGGCCACGTTGTAGACGCAGGCGACCCGATTGCCCTCGTAGATACGGCCCTTGTCGGCGGCGTAGGCCTCCATGGAGCCGTGCCAGTCGAGGTGGTCCGGGGCGAGGTTCAGGACGACCGCGGAGTGGGCGCGCAGGGAGGGCGCCCAGTGGAGCTGGTAGCTGGACAGCTCGACGGCCAGGACGTCGTACTGCTCCTCGCCGAGGACCGCGTCCAGCAGGGAGACGCCGATGTTGCCGACGGCGGCGGTGCGCAGGCCCGCGGCCTGCAGGATCGACGCCAGCATCTGGACGGTGGTGGTCTTGCCGTTGGTGCCGGTCACGGCCAGCCAGGGGGCCGCGTCGGGGCCCCGCAGGCGCCAGGCCAGCTCCACGTCACCCCAGACGGACACGCCCGCCTTCTCGGCCGCGAGGAACAGCGGCTTGTCCGGCTTCCAGCCGGGCGCGGTGACGATCAGCTCGGTGCCTTCCGGCAGGGTCGCCCCGTCGCCGAGGCGCACGGTGATGCCGAGCGCCTCCAGCTCCGCGGCCTGCTCACGCGCGCGTGCGTCGTCACCGTCGTTGACGACCGTGACGATCGCCCCGCGCGCGTGCAGCACTTTCGCCGCCGGGACGCCGGAGACGCCGAGCCCGGCGACCGTGACGTGCTTGCCCTGGAAGTCAGAAGGCACCGAGGAGGTCACTTGTCCGCTGCCCATCCTGCGTAGAAGAGGCCAAGTCCGACAATCACACAGATTCCCTGGATGATCCAGAAGCGGACCACCACCAGGACTTCGGACCAGCCCTTGAGTTCGAAGTGGTGCTGGAGTGGCGCCATCCGGAAGACGCGCCTGCCGGTGAGCCGGAAGGAGCCGACCTGGATGACGACCGACATGGTGATGAGGACGAACAGGCCGCCCATGATGGCCACCAGCAGCTCCGTGCGGGAGAGGATGGCCAGGCCCGTCAGGACACCGCCGAGGGCGAGCGAACCGGTGTCGCCCATGAAGATCTTCGCCGGCGAGGTGTTCCACCACAGGAAGCCCAGGCAGGCGCCCATCAGGGCGGAGGCGATCACGGCGAGGTCGAGCGGGTCGCGCACCTCGTAGCAGGCGGCCGGGTTGGTCAGGGTGCCCGCGTTGGCGCAGGACTCCTGGAACTGCCAGACGCCGATGAACGTGTAGGCGCCGAAGACGAGGACGGAAGCGCCGGTGGCGAGGCCGTCCAGACCATCGGTGAGGTTCACGCCGTTGGACATCGCGAGGATCATGAACAGCGCCCAGACGACGAACAGCACCGGGCCGATCGACCAGCCGAAGTCCGTGATGAACGACAGCTTGGTGGAGGCCGGGGTGTTGCCCCGGGCGTCGGAGAACATCAGCGACAGCACCGCGAAGGAGATGCCGACGATCAGCTGGCCGGCCATCTTCGCCTTGGCCCGCAGCCCCAGCGACCGCCGCTTGACGATCTTGATGTAGTCGTCGAGGAAGCCGACCAGACCCATGCCGAACATCAGGCCGAGGACCAGCAGTCCGGAGTAGGTCGGGGCGTAGCCGGTGATGAGCTTGCTCAGGAAGTACGCGGCGATCGTCGCCAGGATGAAGGCGATACCACCCATGGTGGGCGTACCGCGCTTGCTGGCGTGCTCGCGCGGGCCGTCGTCGCGGATGTACTGGCCGTACCCCTTGCGGGCCAGCAGCTTGATCAGCAGCGGGGTCCCGATCAGGGTCAGGAAGAGGCCGATGACTCCCGAGAACAGGATCTGCTTCATCATCGGGCGGCAACCTCACCCTCGGCACCGGTCTCGACGAGCGCCTGGGCGACGCTTTCGAGCCCCACCGAACGGGACGCCTTCACGAGTACGACGTCCCCTGGGCGCAACTCGCTGCGCAACAGGTCGACCGCCGCCTGTGCGTCGGACACGTGCACCGACTCCTCACCCCACGAACCCTCGTTATATGCGCCCAGTTGCAGCCAGGAGGCTTCGATCCCCCCGACCGCGACGAGCTTGCTGACGTTGAGCCGGACGGCGAGCCGTCCGACGGCGTCGTGCTCGGCGAGCGCCTCGTCCCCCAGCTCGGCCATCTTGCCGAGCACCGCCCACGTGCGGCGCCCCTTGCCCATGGCCGCGAGCGCCCTGAGGGCGGCCCGCATGGACTCGGGGTTGGCGTTGTAGGCGTCGTTGACGATGGTCACGCCGTCCGGGCGCTCGGTGACCTCCATCCGCCAGCGGGAGAGGGAGCCCGCCTCGGAGAGCGCGGTGGCGATCTCTTCCGCGGACAGGCCCAGCTCATGGGCGACGGCGGCCGCGGCGAGCGCGTTCGACACGTGGTGCTCACCGTACAGGCGCATGGTCACATCGCTTGCACCGGAGGGTGTGTGAAGTCTGAAGGCGGGCTGTCCGCTGTCCGTGAGTCGCACGTTCTCGGCGCGTACGTCCGCTTCGGCCGACTCTCCGAAAAGGACCACCTTCGCCTTGGTACGGGAGGCCATGGCACGTACCAACGGGTCGTCGGCGTTGAGGATCGCCGCGCCGTCCTCGGGCAGCGCCTCCACCAGCTCGCCCTTGGCCCGGGCGATCTGCTCGCGGCCGCCGAACTCGCCGATGTGGGCGGTGCCGACGTTGAGCACCAGGCCGATCCTCGGCGGGGTCAGGTCGGTGAGGTAGCGGATGTGCCCGATGCCGCGGGCGCCCATCTCCAGCACGAGGAACCTCGTCTCCTCGGTGGCGGACAGGGCGGTCAGCGGCAGCCCGATCTCGTTGTTGAGCGAGCCGGGCGTGAACACGGTCGGCGCCTTGCTCCGGAGCACCTGGGCGATGAGGTCCTTGGTGCTGGTCTTGCCGGCGGAGCCGGTCAGGGCGACGAGGGTCGCGCCGAGCCGTCGTACGACATGGCGGGCGAGGGCGCCGAGGGCGGTCTGGACGTCCTCGACGACGATCGCGGGCACGCCGACGGGACGCGACGCCAGTACGGCGACCGCGCCCGCCTCCACGACGGCCTGCGCGAAGTCATGGCCGTCCACGCGCTCACCGGCGAACGCGGCGAACAGGGTGCCGGGCACCACCTCGCGGGAGTCCCGGACGACCGGTCCGGTGACCTGGACGGACGGATCCGGTATGTCGTGCGTCTGCCCGCCGACGACTGCTGCGATCTCGGCGAGGGAGAGGGCGATCACAAGTTCATCCCTGGGTCTTCTGGATAGCTTCGCGAAGCACCTGGCGGTCGTCGAAGGGACGGACCACGCCGGCGATGTCCTGGCCCTGCTCGTGGCCCTTGCCCGCGACCAGCACGGTGTCGCCGGGCTGTGCGCGGCCCACGGCGGCCTCGATCGCGGCGGCCCGGTCCTCGAACAGGAGCACCTCGCCGCGCTCGTGCGCGGGCACGGAGGCCGCGCCCTGGAGCATGGTCGCGAGGATCGCGAGGGGGTCCTCGGAGCGGGGGTTGTCGGAGGTCAGTACGGCCGTGTCGGCGAGCCGGGCCGCGGCGGCGCCCATCGGGGCGCGCTTGGTCTGGTCGCGGTCGCCGCCGCAGCCGAGGACGACGTGCAGGCGGCCCTTGGTGACCTTGCGCAGCGCCTTGAGCACCGACTCGACGGCGTCGGTCTTGTGGGCGTAGTCGACGACCGCGAGGTAGGGCTGCCCGGCGTCCACCCGCTCCAGGCGGCCGGGGACGCCCGGTACGGCGGCGATGCCGTCGGCGGCGACCTGCGGGTCGAGGCCGGCCGCGGCGAGGGCGACGACGGCGGCGAGGGTGTTCGCCACGTTGAAGGGGCCCGGCAGCGGCGACTTGGCGTGGATGCGCTCGCCCTCGGGGCCGACGACGGTGAACGTCGAGTCCATGGGGCCGACCTGGACGTCCTCGGCGCGCCAGTCGGCGTCGGGGTGGCCCTCGGCGGAGAAGGTGACGACCGGGACGGTCGCCTCCTTCGCGAGCCGGCGGCCGTACTCGTCGTCGGCGTTGATCACGCCGAGTCTGCTGCGCTTCGGCGTGAACAGCTGTGCTTTGGCCCGGAAGTAGTCCTCCATGTCGGAGTGGAACTCCATGTGCTCCGGGCTGAGGTTGTTGAACACGGCGATGTCGAAGACGCAGCCGTCGACCCGGCCGAGGACGAGGGCGTGGCTGGAGACCTCCATGGCGACCGCCTCGACACCGCGTTCGCGCATGACGGCGAACAGGGCCTGCAGGTCGGTGGCTTCGGGGGTGGTGCGCTCGGACTTGATGCGCTCCTCACCGATGCGCATCTCCACGGTGCCGATGAGGCCGGTGTCGCGGGTGGTCTTCAGACCGCCCTCGACCAGATAGGCGGTGGTGGTCTTGCCGGAGGTGCCGGTGATGCCGATCTGGAGCAGGCCGCGGCCGGGGTGGCCGTAGATCGTCGCCGCCAGTTCGCCCATCCGCGCGCGCGGGTCGTCCACGACCAGGACCGGCAGTCCGGTCGCCGCTGCGCGCTCGGCGCCCGTCGGGTCGGTCAGCACGGCGACCGCGCCGAGGCCTGCGGCCTGGGTGACGAAGTCGGCGCCGTGCAGGCGGGCACCCGGGAGGGCGGCGTACAGGTCGCCGGGGCGGACGGCGCGCGAGTCGTGGGTGATCCCCGTGATCTCGGCGGCGGCGTCCGGAGCGGCGGCACCCAGCTGATCGGCCAGTTCCGCGAGGGGTGTGGCGGAGACCTGAACCGGTCGCGGCGGTCCCGAATATGTCACGGAAGCGCCCTTCTGGGTGGTTTGGGACTGATCAGCGTGTGGCACGGCGGTGAGCGTACCGGGCGCACCCGCTCCGGAGCGAAGTGAGGGCTCTGCGGCGCCTTGGTTCCCGGAATCGGGGGTGATCGTTCTCACGGGCTCGTTCCTGGTGGTCTTCCGGTGGTGCGGGGTGGGGCTGATCAGGGCTTGTAGTCGACGGGCAGGTTCGCGGCCCTCGCCCCGGTCGGCGGGACCTGGAGGGTCTTCAGGGCGAACTCCATCACCTGCTTGTAGATGGGTCCGCAGATCTGGCCGCCGAAGTAGTTGCCGGACGTGGCGTTCTGGATCGCGCAGTAGACGGTGATCCGCGGGTTGTCCGCGGGTGCGAATCCGGCGAACGACGAGGTGTAGCCGCGGTAGCGGCCGGTGGCCGGATCCACGCGGTTGGCCGTGCCGGTCTTGCCCGCGACCCGGTATCCGGGGATGCGGGCCTTGACGCCGGTGCCCTGCTCGTCGTCCACGACGGACTCCAGCATCTGGGCGAGGGATCTGGCCGTCTTCTCGCTGACCACGCGGGTCTTCCGGGGCTTCGAAGCGGGGGTGAAGCGCCCGTCGGCGCCCTCGGTGCCGCGCACCAGGGTCGGCTCGACGCGGACACCGCCGTTGGCGATCGTCGAGTACACGGAGGCGGCCTGCATGGCGCTCAGGGAGAAGCCCTGGCCGAAAGGAATCGTGTACTGCTGCGACGTCGACCACTTGTCGGCGGGCGCGAGGATGCCCCTGGTCTCGCCGGGGAAGCCGAGCCCGGTGGGGCCGCCGATGCCGAACTTGCGCAGGTACGAGTAGAGGACCTTGTTGGCCTCCGGCTGGGTCTTGCCGAGCTGGCCGGCGGCGAGGATGGTGCCGATGTTGCTGGACTTGGCGAGCACGCCGTTGAGCGTGAGGTACCAGGTCTTGTGGTCGATGTCGTCCTGGAAGAGGCGGTCGCCGCGGTGCAGCCGGTTCGGTACGACGACGTGGGTGAGCGGGGTGGCCGCGTTCTGCTCCAGCACCGCCGCCATCGACATCACCTTGGCGGTGGAGCCGGGCTCGTAGGCGTCCTGGACGGCCGCGTTGCCCATGGCCGACCCGTCGGCCTTCGACAGGTCGTTCGGGTCGAAGCCGGGCGAGTTGGCCATGGCCAGGATCTCGCCGGTGCGGGTGTCCTGGACGATGACGTAGCCGCGGTCCGCCTTGGACTTCTTCACCTGCTCGGTGATGGCGTTCTGGGCGGCCCACTGGATGTCGCGGTCGATGGTCAGCTCGACGTCGCTGCCGGGCACGGCGGGCGTCTCCGTCGAGCCCGCGGTGGGCACCTCACGGCCGCCGGACTGGGCGTAGCGGATCTTGCCGGCCTTGCCGGACAGCTGATTGTTCAGCTCCTGCTCGATGCCGCCGCCGCCCTTGCCCTCGGCGTTGACCCAGCCCAGTATCCCGGCGGCGAGGTCGCCGTTGGGGTACACGCGCTGGCTGCTGGGGTCGGCGAAGACTCCGGCGAGCACGTTGGCCGTGTTGTTGTCGGTGTCGGCCTTCTTGGCGAGTGCGCTCTTCAGATCCTTGATCTGCTTCCAGACCTGTGGGGTCTGCCGGGTGGCGAGCCGGGTGTAGCGCGACAGCTTGTTCGCGGGCCTGAGCTTCCTGACGATGGTGGCCTGGTCCTGGCCGAGGATCGGCGCGAGCAGCGCGGCGGCCTGTTCGGGTCCGTCGTCGATCTTGAGCTGCTTGACGGTGAACATCGTCGGGTCGGCCGTGATGTCGTACGCGTCCTCGCTGATGGCGAGGGCCACGCCGTTGCGGTCGGTGATCTGGCCGCGCTCGGCGGCCAGGGTGTGCACGACGTACCGGTTCTGTTCGGCCTTGGCCGCGTACGCGCTGGCGTCGACGGCCTGGACCTGGAGCAGCCGTACGACGAAGGTGAGCAGCACCAGGGTGAGCGCGAGGGCGACCATGCGCAGCCGGGGGCGGGGGCTGCCGAGCCGGAGGGCGGGCGGGGGCATGGGCCGGGCCCCGCTCGGCCGCCGGGCCGGACGGGCGCCGGGCCCGGGCTGCCGCCGTACGGCGCCCCGCGGCCGGGGCGGCTTCGCGGGGCCGGGCACGCGGCGGCGCGGCGGTTCCCTGTCGGACACTTCCGTCACCTGCCGGGGGTCGGTGTGGGCGCGGGCTGGAGGATGGTGGGCGGTGGCGGCACCGCCCCTTCCGGTGCGGCCGCCGGGGCCGAGGGGAGGGGGGTGGCGGGCGGCTGTGTCGGCGCGACCGAAGGGGAGGAGACCGAGGGGCTCGCGGGGGACACGGAAGGACCAGGGGCCGGAATCATGGTCTCCGGGGCGACCGGCTGGGTGAACGAGGCGGGCTCGGGGCTGGCCGCGTTCGGTACGCCCTTGACGGTGCCGTCGGAACCGAGGAAGGCCGGGTCACCGCCGGGGACCATGCCGAGTGCGCGGGCACGGCGCTGGAGCGCGTCGGGGGACGAGTAGGCGTCGATGTCCCGTTGCAGGGCCTGTTCCTCGTCGGTGAGGCTCTTCGTCTGCTTCTGCAGGTCGTCGAGTTTGAACGAGCCTTCGCTGAGCGCGGAGTTGAGCACCAGCAGCCCGATGAGGCCGCCACCGAGCAGCAGGACGACGAGGAGCACGAACGGGGTGCGGCCCGCGCGGGCACGGCCGGCCGGAATGAGCCGGACGAGCCGGGCGGCCCTCCCCCTCAGTTCGGGTTTCCTACTCACTGGGCCTCCGGTGGCTCCGGCACACCGACGGGTGAGTCCGGAAACCCAACCGACCCGATTCGCTCACTCGGCGTCCTCCCTGATGCGCTCGGCACCCCGCAGCCGGGCCGGGGCGGCCCTGCGGTTCTCGGCGACCTCTTCCTCGGTGGGAAGTTCGGCACCGCGCGTGAGCAGCTTGAGCCGCGGCTGGTAGCGCTCGGGCACGACCGGCAGTCCCGGCGGCGCGGTGGACGCTGCGCCGGCCGCGAACACCTGCTTCACCAGCCGGTCCTCCAGCGAGTGGTACGACAGCACGGCGATGCGCCCGCCGACGTCGAGGGCCTTCACCGCGGCCGGGATCGCCCGCTCCAGGACGGACAGCTCGCCGTTGACCTCGATGCGCAGCGCCTGGAAGGTGCGCTTGGCCGGGTTGCCTCCGGTGCGCTTGGCGGCCTGCGGCAGCGCGTCCCGGATCAGCTCGACGAGCCGGGCGCTGTTGCTGAACGGCTCCTTCTCGCGTTCCCGGACGATCGCGGAGACGATCCGCTTGGCCTGCTTCTCCTCGCCGTAGGCGCGCAGGATCCGCACCAGCTCGCCCGCCGGATAGGTGTTGAGGACCTCGGCGGCACTGATGCCGGTCGTCTGGTCCATGCGCATGTCGAGGGGGGCGTCCTGGGCGTAGGCGAAGCCGCGGTCGGCCTCGTCCAGCTGCATGGAGGAGACGCCGAGGTCGAACAGGACACCCTGCACGCGCGGGATGCGGAGCCGCCGCAGTACGTCGGGCAGCTCGTCGTAGACCGCGTGCACCAGGGTGGCCCGCTCGCCGAAGGACGCGAGCCGCTCGCCGGACAGGCGCAGCGCCTCCTTGTCCCGGTCGAGGGCGACGAGCCGCGCCTCGGGGAACCGCGTCAGCAGTGCCTCGCTGTGGCCGCCGAGGCCGAGGGTGCAGTCGACGACCACCGCTCCCGGCCGCTCCAGGGCGGGCGCCAGCAGATCCAGGCACCGCTGGAGCATCACCGGGACGTGTCGACTCTGGCTCAAGGGGGCCTCTCAGTTCCGGCGGGCGTCGCACGCACCGCCGGGTCCCCGCCCGCTCCGTGAAGGGGAGGCCTGCCGGCGCCGGAAGCGTCAGCCGACCGGGAGCGGGAGGAGGCCGAGCCGTACGTACGCGCCGCGCACGTGGGGAGACGGTCCGGGTGTGTGCCGGGGTCTCCGGGGGGTTTCACCAGCAGGGAGAGCCGCCCCTCCCGCTTCGCGTCACTTTAGTCCACCGTGTCTCGCGGTCAATCAACCGGCCTGCGCGTCGCGTACCGCGCCTCGGACGGAGTGGCAATTCGAAAAGATTCACCCATCCGGCCTACGTTTGCCCTCCGTGTGGGTTAGCTCACAACAAGCCACGATGACGTTCTTTGTCCGCTCTCACAGCAGGCCTGGACCGAGGGTGACCAGTAACGTCGTGACTATGACGACTTCCGCAGCAGTTCCCACTGGATCCGAAGGCGCCATAACCAGCAGCGGCACCGTGACGGACCGCCTGGTGGAGGCGAACGAGCACTACGCTTCTGCCTTCACCGACCCCGGTATGGACGCCCGGCCCGTCCTGCACGTGGCCGTGGTGGCCTGTATGGACGCCCGACTCGACCTGCACGCCGCGCTCGGCCTGGAGCTCGGCGACTGCCACACCATCCGCAACGCGGGCGGCGTGGTGACCGACGACGTGATCCGCTCCCTGACCATCAGCCAGCGCAAGCTCGGCACCCGCAGCATCGTCCTGATCCACCACACCGGCTGCGGTCTGGAGGCCCTCACCGAGGACTTCCGCACCGAGCTGGAGATGGAGGTCGGCCAGCGTCCGGCGTGGGCGGTGGAGTCCTTCCGGGACGTCGACCAGGACGTGCGCCAGTCCATGCAGCGGGTGCGCACCTCGCCGTTCCTGCTGCACACCGACGACGTGCGCGGCTTCGTCTTCGACGTGCGCACCGGTCTGCTGCGCGAGGTCGACCCGGCCTGAACCCGGCCCGACCGGGGCCGCCGGCCCGCCCCGAACACCCCCGTCCTGCCCACCCGGCACCCCGCCCTGCGAAAACATTCCGCCGCACGGCATCGAAAACGGTGGTCGAAAAGGCCGTAAGACCGACATCGTGCGGGCAGTTGTCCACAGGCGAGTGACACGAATCGGTAACGGCAGCAAGAATGCGGGGTGTGGGCGTCGCGTGGAACCTTTTCCGCGCGGTGTCCGTGTTTTCGGGGTGGGCCGGTTTCGCATCGCAGAGCGTCGGCCCGAGTAAGAACGGGCCGAGGAGGGCCGGGTGACGACCTATGACGATCGAGCGAGCCTCACTGATCTGACCGCCACTGTGGAGCGTGTCCGCAGTTCGGTGGAGGGTGTGATCGAGGGCAAGCCCGAGGTCGTACGGCTTTCGCTGACCGTACTGCTCGCCGAGGGACACCTGTTGATCGAGGATGTCCCCGGAGTGGGCAAGACCATGCTCGCCAAGGCACTGGCGCGGTCCATCGACTGCACGGTGCGGCGTATCCAGTTCACGCCCGACCTGCTGCCCTCGGACATCACCGGGGTGTCCATCTGGGACCAGCAGCGCCGGGACTTCGAGTTCAAGCCGGGCGCCATCTTCGCGCAGATCGTGATCGGCGACGAGATCAACCGCGCCTCGCCCAAGACCCAGTCGGCGCTGCTGGAGTCCATGGAGGAGCGGCAGGTCACCATCGACGGGCAGACCTATGAACTGCCCAGCCCCTTCATGGTGGTGGCCACGCAGAACCCGGTGGAGATGGAGGGCACCTATCCGCTGCCCGAGGCCCAGCGCGACCGCTTCATGGCGCGGGTCTCCGTCGGCTACCCGAGCGTCGAGGCCGAGCTGCAGATGCTCGACATCCACGGCGGCGTGAGCCCGCTGGAGGACCTCCAGCCGGTGGCGCACGCGCACGAGATCGTGAAGCTGATCGAGGCGGTGCGCGGGGTGCACGTCTCCGAGGCGGTGCGGCGGTACGCGGTCGAGCTGGTCGCGGCCACCCGTACGCACCCCGACCTCAGACTCGGCGCCTCCCCGCGCGCGACGCTGCATCTGCTGCGCGCGGCCAAGGCGTCCGCCGCCCTCAGCGGCCGGGAGTACGCACTGCCGGACGACGTCCAGGCGCTCGCCGTCGCCGTCCTCGCCCACCGGCTGCTGCCCACCGCGCAGGCGCAGCTCAACCGGCGTACGGCCGAGCAGGTGGTGTTGGAGATCCTGCAGCACACCCCGGTGCCGGCGGCGCAGCAGCAGAGCGGCTTCGGCGGTCTGGGCCGGGGTGTGCCGGCCTATCCGCAGCAGCCCCCGCGGAGTCTGTGATGAGCGCCGGGGGGACGGGGCAGGCGGAGCCCGATCGCGGGGAGGCGGGCGGGGTCCGCACGGCTCTGGCGGGGCTGACCACCCGTGGCCGTTCCTTCCTGGCCGCCGGGATCGCGGCCGCGATCTGCGCGTATGTGCTGGGCCAGAGCGATCTGCTGCGGGTCGGCCTGCTGCTGGCCGTGCTGCCCCTGCTCTGCGCGACCGTGCTCTACCGCACGCGCTACCGGGTGGCCGGCAGCCGCCGGCTCTCCCCGCGCGCGTGCCCGCCGGCAGCGAGGCCCGGGTGCACCTGCGGGTGGACAACGTCTCCCGGCTGCCCACCGGCCTGCTGATGCTCCAGGACCGGGTGCCCTACGTCCTCGGGCCCCGGCCCCGTTTCGTGCTGGACCGGGTGGAGCCGGGCGGCCGCCGCGAGGTGTCCTACCGGGTCCGCTCGGACCTGCGCGGCCGCTATCCGCTGGGCCCGCTGCAGCTGCGGCTGACCGACCCGTTCGGGATGTGCGAACTCACCCGCTCCTTCTCGACCTACGACACGCTGACCGTCATCCCGCGCGTGGAGCCGCTGGCGCCGGTCCGGCTCAGCGGCGAGGCCAAGGGGTACGGCGACGGGCGGCAGCGCTCGCTGGCCCTCGCGGGCGAGGACGACGTGATCCCGCGCGGGTACCGCTACGGCGACGACCTGCGCCGCGTGCACTGGCGCTCCACCGCGCGCTACGGCGAGCTGATGGTGCGCCGCGAGGAGCAGCCGCGCCGCTCCCGCTGCACGGTCCTGCTGGACACCCGGGGCATCGGCTACGAGGGCGCGGGCCCCGACTCGGCCTTCGAGTGGGCCGTCTCGGGCACCGCGTCGACGCTGGTGCACATGCTCGAACGGGGCTTCTCGGTACGCCTGCTGACCGACAACGGCAGTTCGGTCCCCGGCGAGGGCGCCGACGGGTTCGCGGGCACCGGCCAGGACAGCGCGGACGCGGCCGGACTGATGATGGACACCCTCGCGGTGATCGACCACTCCGACGGCACGGGCCTGTCCCGGGCGTACGACCTGCTGCGCGGCGGGAACGAGGGGCTGCTGATCGCCTTCCTGGGCGATCTCGACGAGGAGCAGGCCGCGGTGGTCGCGAAGATGCGCCAACGCAGCGGCGGTGCGGTCGCGTTCGTGCTGGACCCGGACACCTGGGTGCGGGAGACGGCGGACGTGCCCGGCCCGGGCGCCCGGCACGAGGAGCGGCTGCGCATGCTGCGCGAGGCGGGCTGGACGGCGCTGAGCGTGCCGCGCGGCGCCTCGCTGAACGATCTGTGGCGGCAGGCGGACCGGGAACGCTCGGGCCTGACCGCCGTGAGCGGGGAGGCACTGTGATGAGCGGGCGGGCACGACTGGCCCTGTGCGCCGCAGCGGCCACGCTGATGGCCGCGTGCGCCCTGCTGCCCCTGGTCGACCAGCCCACGTGGCTGTTCCAGACGGTGCTGCTGGTCGCCGTGCAGACCGGGGTGGGCGCGGCGGCCCGGAGGGTGCCGCTGGCCCGGCCGCTGACCGTGGCGGCGCAGGTCCTGGTCACGCTGATGCTGCTGACCCTGGTCTTCGCCCGGCAGCAGGCGTTCGTCGGGCTCGTCCCGGGCCCGGACGCCTTCCGGCACTTCGGTGACCTGCTCCAGCAGGGCTCGGACGACGTCAGCCGGTACGCGATACCGGCACCGCTGACCGACGGCATCAAGCTGATGCTGATCGGCGGTGTCCTGGTGATCGGCCTGCTGGTGGACACCCTCGCGGTGACCTTCCGCAGCGCGGCCCCGGCCGGGCTGCCGCTGCTCGCGCTGTACTCGGTGGCCGCTGGGCTGTCCGACGGCGGCACCGACTGGCTGTGGTTCCTGGTCGCGGCGGCCGGCTATCTGATGCTGCTGCTCGCCGAGGGCCGGGACCGGCTGGCTCAGTGGGGCCGGGTCTTCGGCGGCGCGCCCCGCACCCCGGGCGACCCGGACGGCGGCGCGGTGGCCCCGGTGCGCACCGGACGCCGGATCGGCGCGGTCGCCCTCGGTGTCGCCCTGGTGGTGCCGGCCGCCCTGCCCGCGATGCAGGGCGGCCTGCTGGACGGCGCCGGAGCGGGCGTCGGCGCGGGCAACGGGAACGGCGGCACGATCTCCGCGGTCAACCCCCTGGTGTCGCTGCGCGACAGCCTGAACGTGGAGAACGACCGCCAGGTGCTGTCCCTGAAGACCAGCGCGGCCGACCTCTCGGACATGTACCTGCGGATCGTCTCGCTGGACGACTTCGACGGCACCACCTGGAAGCCGTCCCAGCGGCACATCGTCGGTGTGCCGGACGTCTTCCCCACGCCCGTCGGCCTGGGCACGGGCATCAAGCGCTCCACCGTGAGGACGACGGTCACGGCGGCGGACTGGTACGCGCAGGACTGGCTGCCGATGCCGTACCCGCCGAGCGGGGTGCGGATCAGCGGGAACTGGCGGTACGAGCCCGTCGGCATGACGCTCGTCGGAGACCACGGGCAGAACACACGCGGCGAGACCTACCAGGTGAACAGCCTGGACGTGCAGCCGACAGCGGACCAGCTGGCCGCGGCCGCCCAGCCGCCGGCCGCGCTGAAGCGTGAGTACACCAAGGTGCCGTCCAAGCTGCCCAAGGTGGTGGCCCGGACGGCCAAGGAGATCACCGCGGGCTCGGCGAGCCACTACGAGGAGGCGGTCAAGCTCCAGGACTACTTCGCCGTGTCCGGCGGCTTCCAGTACGACACCCAGGTGGAGGTCGGCCGCGGCCCGGACGCGATCGCGACGTTCCTGAAGAAGAAGCAGGGCTTCTGCGTCCACTTCTCCTTCGCGATGGCGGCGATGGCCCGCACGCTGGGCATCCCGGCCCGGGTCGCGGTGGGCTTCGCGCCCGGGACCCCGCAGGCGGACGGCTCGGTGTCGGTGACCCTGAAGGACGCGCACGCCTGGCCCGAGCTGTACTTCGAGGGCGTCGGCTGGACCCGCTTCGAGCCGACCCCGACCCGGGGCACCGTGCCGTCGTACACCCAGTCGAACACGCCCGGTTCCTCCCAGCCGGACGAGGCCCTGCCGTCCCGCGGGTCGTCGACGGCGCCCTCCGCGTCGGCTTCGCCGAGCGAGAGCTGCACGTCCCAGCTGCGCAAGCTTCAGGCGTGCGACAGCCCGTCCGCCGCGGTGGCGCAGCACGGCGGTGGCGGCGGTTCGTGGCGCTGGCTGTGGTACGTGCTGATCGGGCTCGGTGGCCTGGTGGTCCTGGCGATCCCGCTGGCGCCGATGCTGTGGCGGGCGCGGGTGCGGTCCGTACGGCTCGGGGCGCACGCGCGGACCGAGGAGGGTGCGGCGGCCCACACGCTGGCGGCCTGGCAGGAGCTGACCGACAGCGCCTGGGACGTGGGCATCCTGCCGGACGAGTCGCAGACGCCGCGCAAGGCCGCCGCCAGGATCGTGCGGCTGGGGCATCTCGACCCGGCGGCCGGGGCCTCCGTGCACCGGGTGGCGGACGCGCTGGAGCAGGTGCTGTACGCGCCCCGGCCGCGCCCGGTGGCGGGCCTGGCCGAGGACGTGCGCCGGGTGGTCGCCGCCCTGAACGGCAGCGTGAACAGGTGGACGCGGCTGCGGGCGCGGTTCGCGCCGCGGTCGGCCGTGCAGGTGCTGTGGGCGGTGTCGGGCCGGTGGGCGGCGCTCAGGGCGCGTGCGGTGGCGGCCCGGCCGACGCTGCGCAGGCCTTCGGGGCAGCAGGGCTGAGTCCGGAGAACGCGTGAGGGGTGACCACCGGCTGGTGGTCACCCCTCAAGGATGTCTGCTGTGTGCGAACCGCCTAGCGGCTAATGCCCCTGCTGCTCGTCCCGGCGGCGCTGCCAGCGCTGCTCGATCCGGTCCATCATGGAGCGCTTCTGCCGTACCTGGCGGCGCGGGGCACCCGCGGGCTGCTCACCCGGCTTGGGGGCCTTCCGCCAGCCGGTGACGGCGAGTACGGCACAGCCCAGCATGACGAGGAAGCCCACCACGCTGACCCAGATCTGCTGTGCGACCATTCCGGCCATGAGGAGCGCGATACCCACGAGGAAGCCCGCGACCGCCTGGTAGACCCGCCGCCGGGTGTACGTCCGCAGCCCACTTCCCTCAAGCGCCGACGCGAACTTGGGATCTTCGGCGTACAGCGCTCGCTCCATCTGCTCGAGCATGCGCTGCTCGTGCTCCGAGAGCGGCACGGAGTCCTCCTCATCGTGCAGTCGCCGGGGCGACTCGGGGGTCCCTTCAGGATAGGCAGGGAATCACCCCCGTGAAACCCGCCCCTCTACGCCAATAGGCCAACCGGAATCCGCCATGGCCGTCCCGGCTCGCTGAGGCTTCCATTCCCCGGCGGCCGACCCGTCATGCCGGACGGTATACCTCGATCATACGGCGCAAACCGCTCGATCGGGGGTCTTGTGGCGTACTCCATCTGCCGCCAAGTCCCTGATCAGCGCCGGATCTCGGCAGGCCGCTCAGACCTCCGCGGCCCCCGGCGTCTCACCGAGCACATGGAGCTGGGTGGCGACGGAGTGGAACGCGGGCAACTCGGCCGCCGCGGCCTCCAGCTTGAGCAGGGCGTCGAGGGCGCCGGGCTCGGTGTCCACCAGGACGCCGGGCACCAGGTCGGCGAAGACCCGCACGCCATGTACGGCGCCGATCTTCAGGCCCGCGCCCTCGACCAGCGCGGTGAGCTGCTCCGCGGTGAAGCGGCGCGGCATCGGGTCGCCGGCGCCCCAGCGGCCCTCCGGGTCCTCCAGGGCCTGCTTGGCCTCCTTGAAGTGGCCGGCGAGGGCCCGCGCGAGGACGGCACCGCCGAGACCGGCGGCGAGGACGCTGAGAACACCCTCGGAGCGCAGCGCGGCGACCGCGTTGCGGACGCCCTCGGCGGGGTCGTCGACGTACTCCAGGACACCGTGGCACAGCACGGCGTCGTAGCCGCCGCGCTCGACCACCTCGAACAGGCCGTGAGCATCGCCCTGGACGCCCTTGACCCGGTCGGCGACACCGGCCTCGGCGGCGCGGCGCTCCAGCGCGAACAGCGCGTTCGGGCTGGGGTCGACGACGGTGACGCGGTGTCCGAGGCGGGCGAGCGGCACGGCGAAGTTGCCGCTGCCGCCTCCGGTGTCGAGCACGTCCAGCGAGTCCCGCCCCGTGGCCTTGACCCGGCGGTCGAGGGCGTCCTGGAGGACCTCCCAGACCACGGCGGTACGGAGAGAGGCGCGGGGGCGCATCGGGTCCGACACGGCAGTTGACTCCTCGGCAGGGCGGGCGGCTTCCGGCGAACTCCACCCTATTGCCTCCGGCGCCGTACCTGGTCACCGCGGAGGGGTACTGCCGTGTCCGTCCCGTCTGGTGGACCGTCGCGGTCAGCCCGCGTCCGGGAGGCGGCCGCGAGGGCCCGGGCCGCTTCGCTCGTCGGTGTCCTGGCGGGGCTGGGGCAGGACGGGCTGGAGCACCAGCATCCGCTCGACGATGCGGAGGAACATCGCCACGTCGCGTATCAGGTCGTCGGCGTCCCGCTGTCCGGCCGCTCCCTGGATGCCCGCCTCGGCGCGGGCCCGGCGGGCGGCGCCGGAGGCGAAGAGCGCGCTCCACTCGGTCAGTTCGGGGGCGATCTCGGGCAGCACCTCCCAGGCGCTGCGGATGCGGGCCCGGCGGCGCGGGGAGGTCTCGGGGCGGGCCCGGGCGGCGAGCACGGCGGCGGCGGTGCGCAGGGCGGCCAGGTGGGCCGCCGCATAGCGTTCGTTGGGGGTTTCCAGGACGGCGGCCTCTTCGAGGCCGGCCCGGGCCAGGGTCAGCAGGTCGAGGGCGGCGGGCGGGGCCGTGGCCCGGCGGAGCACGGGGTGCACATCGCTCGCCGGGCCGGTCAGTGAGGGGGCAGGGCCGGTGGCGCGGCGCCGATGGGCGGCGGCTGCGGACGAGTTGGCCATGACGAACCTCCTGTCGTCTGGGTGACGGCACAGGTGCCGTATGTGCCCATCGTGAGGTATGGCACTGACAATCCGTTCTGACCTGGGCTTTTGCCTCGATCGTAGGTTCGGGCGTATTTTTGCACTGACCAGTCAGTTCAAAAAGATGCAACCAGGCAGGGGGGCTTGTGGACGGCGTGGACGTCACAGCCGAGGGCCTAGGGCTCAAGGGGCCACGGGGGTGGGCCTTCCGCGGCATCACCTTCGACGCGAAGCCCGGCTCGCTGATCGCGATCGAGGGACCGTCCGGCTCCGGCCGTACGTGCCTGCTGCTCGCGCTCACGGGACGGATGAAGCCCACCGAGGGCGCGGCCACGGTGGGCGGGTCCGGGATCCCCCGGCACATGGCGGCCGTGCGCCGGGTCGGCGCCGTGGCCAACGTGGCCGGTGTCACCGACCTGGAACCGGCCCTGACCGTCGGGGAGCACCTGCGCGAGCGGGCCCTGCTGCAGCGCAGGTTCGGCGACTCGCCGCGCGCGCTGCTGCGCCCCCGGGCGGACCGCGCCCGCGAGGCACGGCTGCGCGTCGACGCGGCCCTGGCCGCCGCCGGACTCGACCTGGAGACGCTCCCCAAGGGCCCCCGCACGGCCGTACGCGATCTCGAGCGGCTTCAGGAGCTGCGCCTGTCCATCGCGCTGGCCCTCCTCGGCCGGCCCGGACTGCTCGGTGTGGACGACGTCGAGACCAAGCTCTCCGACGCCGAACGCGCCGAGGTCTGGGACCTGCTGCGGTCCCT
Organism: Streptomyces sp. Ag109_G2-15; assembly: GCF_900215565.1. Classification (NCBI taxonomy): domain Bacteria; kingdom Bacillati; phylum Actinomycetota; class Actinomycetes; order Kitasatosporales; family Streptomycetaceae; genus Streptomyces; species Streptomyces sp. Ag109_G2-15. The sequence continues at coordinate 5,206,954 of NZ_OCNI01000001.1, read as the reverse complement.
CACGCGCGCGGGGACGACGGTCGTGGCGGTGTGCCGCACCGCCCCCGAGGACTGCGTCGCCGTCCCCACCCACCGAGGCGAGGACACGAGCGACCGCGGCGAAGACACGGAAGACAAGAGCGAGAAGAGCGACACGAAGGGGGAGGCCGATGCGCTCGCCGAGGCTGGCCGCGCTTGAGCTGAGGCGCTTCGGGCGCGGGAAGCTGCCGCGCGCGGCCCTGGTCGCGCTGCTCGTGCTGCCCCTGCTCTACGGCGCCCTGTACCTGTGGTCGTTCTGGGACCCCTACGGCCGCCTGGACCGCATCCCGGTGGCCCTGGTGAACGACGACAAGGGCGCAACTGCGGGCGGGAAGAAACTCACGGCCGGCGACGACATCGTGGCCGGGCTGCGCGACAGCCGGACCTTCGAGTGGCACGAGGTGAGCGACGCCGAGGCCCGCGAGGGCGTCGAGGACGGCACGTACTACCTGTCGCTGACCATGCCGGCCGACTTCAGCGAGCGGATCGCCTCCAGCTCGGGCGACTCCCCGGAGACGGGCGCGCTCCGGGTGCGCACGAACGACGCGAACAACTACATCGTCGGCCAGATCTCCCGGACGGTCTTCAGCGAGGTCCGCACGGCCGCGTCCACCAAGGCGTCCCGGACCTTCCTGGACAAGATCTTCATCTCGTTCTCCGGCATCCATGACAAGACCGTGACGGCGGCCAACGGTGCCGACCGGCTCAAGGGCGGCATCGGAAAGGCGGAGAAGGGCTCCAAGAACCTCGCGGACGGCCTGAAGGACGCCAAGAGCGGCAGCGGCAAGCTCTCCAAGGGCCTGACGAAGCTCACCACGGGCGCGAGCGACCTGGAGGACGGCTCACAGCGGGTCGCGGACGGCACCCAGGCCCTCGCCGACAACGTCAACGGCGTCTACCGGAAGGCCGGCCCCTTCCTGAAGAACAACGGGAAGACCATCGGGGACACCGCTCAACTGGTCGCCGACTCGGCCAAGGCGGTCCGCCACAACCTCGACGTCCTGGTGAAGCTCGCGCCGGGTGCGGCCAGGACCGCCCATGCCTCCTCCACCGTCCTGGACGAGGTCTACCGGACGCACTGCGAGACCGCGACCCTCCCCGACCCCATCTGCCCGGACCTGAAGAAGGCCAGGCAGGCCGCCGCCGACGTGGCCACCGTCGCCGACGACCTCAACACCCTGATCGCCGACCAGGACGGCGACCTGAAGACGATGCAGGCCAACCTCGGCACGCTCCAGACACAGGCCCAGGCCCTGGCCGAGCGCGCACCGCACCTCTACGAGGACGTGAACGACGCCGTCAGGAAGATCAACCGGCTGAACGACGGAGCGGCCGAGGTCGCCGCGGGCGCCAAGAAGCTCCATGCCGGACTGGGCACCGCCGGGGTCGGCGCGGTCAAGCTCGACCAGGGCATCGGAACGGCCGAGTCGGGTGCCGAGACCCTGAGCGGCGGCATGTACAAGCTGGTCGACGGCTCCGGAAAGCTCGCCGGCGGTCTGCACGACGGTGCGAAGAAGATCCCCGACTACGACAAGCAGGACCGCGACCAGCGCACCGGCGTGATGGCCGACCCGGTCCAGCTCGCCACCCACGACCTGCACAAGGCGCCCAACTACGGCACCGGCTTCGCCCCTTACTTCATCCCGCTGTCCCTGTGGGTGGGCGCGATGGTGGCGTACATGCTGATCCCGCCGCTCAACCGGCGTGCCCTGGCGGCCGGTTCGCCGGCCTGGCGGATCGCGCTGGCCGGCTGGCTGCCGGTGGCCGCGGTGGGCGTGCTGCAGACGGCGGCCCTGATGTCCGTGCTGCACTGGGCGATCGGCCTGCAGATGGCGCGGGCGGCCGGAACGGTCGGCTTCCTGTTCCTGGTGGCGGGGTGCTTCGCCGCGATCGTGCAGTGGCTCAACGCCCGCTTCGGCGCGGCCGGCCGGATCCTCGTCCTGGCGCTGCTGATGCTCCAGCTGACCTCGGCGGGCGGCACCTACCCGGTGCAGACCAGCCCGGGCTTCTTCAACGCCCTCCACCCGTTCCTGCCGATGAGCTACATCGTGGAGGCCCTGCGCCGGCTGATCACGGGCGGTGGGCTCGGCCCGGTGTGGCAGGCGTGCGGGGTGCTGACCGCGTTCACCGCGGGCGCCCTGGCGCTGACGGCGCTCGCGGCCCGGCGCCGCCAGGTGTGGACGCTGGACCGGCTGCACCCGGAGCTGAGCCTGTGATCCCCAAGACGTCCCTGCACGCGCGCGTACCTGTGACAATCGGGGCCATGGAAAGCAGCAGCGCCACGTCCGGCGGCAGCACGCGCCGCGAGGCAACCCGGCAGAAGCTCTACGAGGCGGCCGTCACACTCATCGCCGAGCAGGGCTTCTCCGCCACCACCGTGGACGAGATCGCCGAGCGGGCCGGAGTCGCGAAGGGCACGGTCTACTACAACTTCGCGAGCAAGTCGGTCCTCTTCGAGGAGCTGCTGCGGCACGGCGTGGGCCTCCTCACCGCCTCCCTGCGGGAGGCGGCCGAGCGGACCGCGGCCGAGGGCGGCAGCAAGGTGGACGCGCTGGACGCGATGGTCCGCGCGGGCCTTGTCTTCATCGACCGCTACCCGGCCTTCACCCAGCTGTACGTGGCCGAGCTGTGGCGCACCAACCGTGCCTGGCAGTCCACGTTGATGGTGGTGCGGCAGGAGGCCGTCGCCGTCGTCGAGGGGGTGCTGCGCGAGGGCGTGGCGGCCGGCGAGTTCAGCGAGGAGATCGACGTCCAGCTGACGGCGGCCGCGCTGGTCGGCATGGTCCTGGTGGCCGCCCTGGACTGGAAGTCCTTCCAGCCGGAGCGCTCCCTGGACGACGTCCACGCGGCCCTGTCCCGGCTGCTCCAGGGGCGCGTGAGCGGGAAGGGCTGAGCACGCCGGAGCACGAGAAAGGCGCCGGTCCGCTTGCCGGACCGGCGCCTTCCCACTCCCCCGTACTTCCCGTACTCCCCCGTACGGTTTCCCCCGATGGTCCCCCGTGGTGGTCTGCCCCGGGTCCCCCGTGCCTCGCTTCCGCCGACGGATCGGCGGAAGGAGCGGCCAGGGCGCGGGCGCCGTTCCGCCGCCCCGTGTCGGCGGTGCCGGTCCGCGCCCCCTTGCCGTGTCTCCACTCTCCCGTTCGCGCAGGCCGCGGCCCATCCGCGCGCGTACTCATCTCGGCGCCTAGGTACGGATACTCAGGCGTGTGTGTGCGGGCCCACGACGCCGGCCCGCCGTCTGGCCACGATCGCGTCCGTGTCCGACCTCGTCGGCAAGCCCACGGTCGTCCGGCCGCTCGCGGGCGCCTGGGTCGGGGCGCTGCTCGCCGGGCACAGCGGCTCGCTGTCGGACGTCCCGTTCGCGCTGTTCCATCCGGAGGCGGCGGCGATCATCGCGGCGGTGCTGCTCGTCTGCGGGCTCGTGGTGCTGGTGTTCCTGGTCTCGCGGATCCGGCGCTTCCTCAGGCGCCGGGCCCAGCGGCGGGAGGAGCGGCGACTGGCCTCACGGGTGTCCGGGCCGCCCGGCTGACCGCCCGCGGGCCGCGTTGTCAGTGGCGGTCGATAAAGTCGCAGGCATGGCACGGATTGCGGTGATCGGCGCCGGGATGGGCGCGATGGCGGCCGCTGCCCGGCTGGCCGTCGCGGGCCACCGGGTGGCGGTGTACGAGCGTACGGAGACGTACGGCGGTGCGGTGCGCCGCTTCGAGCGGGACGGGTTCGCCTTCGACACGGGCCCGGGGCTGCTGACGCTGCCGGCCGTGTACCGCGATCTGTTCGTCAAGACCGGCAAGCAGCCGCTGGAGGACGTCGTCGAGCTGGTCCAGGTCGACCCGGCCGCGCGGCACGTCTTCGCGGACGGCACGCAGGTGTCCCTGCCGAACGCCTCGCGCGCGGGTGTCGTCGCGGCCCTGGACGAGGCGCTGGGCGCGGGGGCCGGGCAGCGCTGGGGCGACTTCCTGGTGCGGGCCCGCGAGGCCTGGGACCGCACCCGCCGGCCGCTGCTGGAGGAGCCCCTGTGGCCCAACTGGCAGATGCTGGCGGAACGGGAGCCGTATCCGGCCGTCCCGCACAAGCGGCTGCTGCGCACGCGCCGGGCGAGCACGCCGGCCGAGATCGGCGCCTGGGAGCTGCGCGACGAGCGCTTGGCGGCCCTCCTGCAGACCCACGTGCTCGCGTACGGCCTCGACCCCCGGACCGCTCCGGCGAGCGCGGCCGTGCTGCCGTACATGGAGCACGCCTTCGGCACCTGGTATGTACGCGGGGGCATCCGGGAGTTGGCGCGCGCGGTGTACGAGCGGTGCGTGCAGCGGAGAGTCGAGTTCTTCTTCGGCGCCGAGGTGACCGGGATCCTGGAGAAGGACGGCCGGGCCGCCGGGGTGGAGTTGGCTGGGGGCACCTCCCACGCTTTCGGCACTGGGGGAGGGACGGTGGCCGAGGCGGACCATGTGGTGGCGGACGTGGACACGGCGCGGCTGCGGGACCTGACGGAGCATCCGCTGGACGAGGACGGTGACGTGCGGGCCGACCCGATCTCACCCCCGCCCGCGCGGTTCACCCTCCTGCTGGCCCTGCGTGGCGGGCGCGAGCCCGAAGCCGTCCACCGTACGGTCGTCCACGCGCCGGACGCCGAGATCGAGCTGGACTTCCTGGCCTCTCCCGGCGGCGACCAGCCGGTGTGTCCCACGGTGACCGTGCTGCGCCCGGACGACCCCGCGCTCAGACCGGACGGCTCGCACGAGTCCGTGGTGGTGTCCGCCGTGGTGTCGTCCGAGGCCGCCTGGGAGGACGAGGGCACGGTCCGGCGCTACACGGACTTCCTGCTCGAAGCCGCCCAGCGCGCGGTGCCCGGGCTGCGGGAGCGCCTGCTGTGGCACGAGGTGCGCACCCCCGTGCACACGGAGGAGGAGACGGGCGCCCGCTTCGGGGCCGTGCCCGCTCCCGCACTCGCCGCGGGCCGGGGGCGTTTCCTGCACCCGGCGAACACCACGCGCCTGCCCGGGCTGTACCGCGTGGGCGGCTGGTCACACCCCGGCGGCGGTCTCCCCCACGCCGGTATGTCGGGCGCGCTGGTGGCCGGGCTGATCGTGGAGGGGCCGGAGTTCCGCGGCTCCCAGTGAGCCGCGGCAGGCCTCAGAAACGGTACTGCTCGTCGTACCCGGTGCCCGGCTGCGGCTGCTGCCCGTGGCCCTGGTACGGGTACGGCTGCTCCTGCGGGAGTTCGCCGCCGTAGGTCTCGTCGTTGCGCTGCTGCGGGACCCAGACCCCGCCGGCCGGGGTCTCGCCGTAGCCGCCGGTGGCGTACGGGTCCTGGCCGTAGCCCTGCTGGCCGTACTGCTGCTGGTCGTAGCCGGTGCCGTAGGACTGGGTGCCGATGTACGGGTCGGAGTAGTTGGCGTAGCCCTGCTGCTGGGCGCCGGTGTCGTAGCCGTAGCTCTGCTGCTGGGCGTAGCCCGAGTAGTCGTAGGCGTAGTTCTGCTCGGCGGCCTGGGGCTGGGCGGCGCCCGCGTAGGCGGTGTCGCCGTAGACGCCGTAGGAGCCGGTGTCCTCGGGGAGGGGCTGGGGCTCGTAGACGGCGGTGGTCTCGGCGGCGGTGGGCTCGGCCGACCGGGCCGGGGTGAAGACGTCGTCACGGTCGTAGTCGTCGTCGCCGTAGGCGAGCTGCTCACGGCCGTAGTCGGCGCCCCGGTCGTCGCCCTCGGCGGGCTCCAGGTCCGAGACCTCGAGGGTCGGGTCGTGGCGGTCCGCCCTGCCGCGGCGGCGCTTGCTGCCGCCGCCCTCGGCCTCGGCATCGGGGCGCTTGACCGCCCAGCCGGCGGCGAAGCCGCGGCGGAAGGACAGCGTGACGTAGGTCTGGCCGATCGCGAACGCGATGGCGCCCAGACCGATCACGATGACGGACGGCATCAGCACGCCGACCACGACACCGAGGAAGCCGACGAAGGCGAGCAGCCGCCAGCGCAGCCGTGCCTTGTACTGCAGCAGCACCTCGCCGAGCAACCACAGTGCGACGATGCCGAACGCGATGTAGAGGACCGTCCAGCCCATGTACGCCCCTCTCCCAGTGACCGCTACGCAGTGTGTCGTATCGCGGTGCGGCCGGTCTAGGCCTGCGGGGGGTGGTGCAGGCCCAGGTTCTCGTAGATTTCCAGGGTCGCCGTCGAGTTGTTCAGGGTGATGAAGTGCAGTCCGGGCACTCCCTCGTCCAGCAGCCGTGCGCAGAACTCCGTGGCGAACTCGATGCCAATGGAGCGTACCGCCGCCGGATCGTCCTTCGCTGTGAGGATCCGCTCTTTCAGAGCGTCCGGGAAGTGCGCGTTGCTGAGCTTGGGCAGCCGCTCCAGCATCTTCACGCTGGTGACCGGCAGGACCTCGGGGATGACCGGGGTGTCGCAGCCGGCGGCCTCGACGCGGTCGCGCAGCCGCAGGTACGACTCCGGCTGGAAGAACATCTGCGTGATGGCGTAGTCGGCGCCCGCACGGCACTTGTCGACGAAGTGGGCGACGTCGGTGTCCCACTCCGCGGACCGCGGGTGCATCTCCGGGAAGGCGGCGACGCCCACGCAGAAGTCGCCCGACTCCTTGATGAGCCGGACGAGTTCGGCCGCGTAGGTCAGGCCGCTCGGGTGCGCGACCCAGTCGCCCATCGGATCGCCGGGCGGGTCGCCGCGCACGGCGAGCATGTTGCGGATGCCCGCGTCCGCGTACTGGCCGATGATGTTGCGCAGCTCGGCGATGGAGTGGTCGACCGCGGTGAGGTGGGCGACCGGGGTGAGCGTCGTGTCCACGACGATCTGCTGGGTCTCCTTGACCGTGGTCGCGCGCGTGGAACCGCCGGCGCCGTAGGTGACGGAGACGAAGTCGGGGGCTACGGCCTCGACCCTCCTGAGCGCGTTCCACAGGTTCCGCTCGCCCTGGGGGGTCTTCGGCGCGTAGAACTCGAACGAGTACGTCTTCTTGCCGGTGGCGAGGATGTCGCGCACGGTGCGTGCGCGATCAGTCCTGGTGGATGCGGTTCCGAGGGCCATACCGGCAGGTTAGCCAGGGGTGGGCGGTCCCCCAACCGGGCACCGGAAATTTGCCCGAATTGTCCGCTTCCTGTCCACCCCTTGGACAAAAACCTGGACAGACACCGGACAGAACCCGCTCTAGGCCTGCCGCAGCCGCTTCGCGAACTCCGCCGCGGCGGCTCCGGGGTCGTCGGCCTCGGTGATCGCGCGGACCACGACCACCCGGCGGGCACCCGCGTCCAGCACCTCGTCCAGGTTGCCGAGGTCGATGCCGCCGATCGCGAACCAGGGCCGGTCGGTGCCCAGGGCGGCGGTGTACCGGACCAGGTCGAGGCCCGGGGCGTGCCGGCCGGGCTTGGTGGGGGTGGGCCAGCAGGGGCCGGTGCAGAAGTAGTCCACGCCCTCCTGGACGGCGGCCGCTGCGGCCTCGGACTCGGCGTGCGTGGAGCGGCCGATCAGGACGTCGTCGCCGAGGATCGCGCGGGCCGCGGGGACCGGGAGGTCGCCCTGGCCGAGGTGGAGCACGTCGGCGGAGGCGGCGTGGGCGACGTCGGCCCGGTCGTTGACCGCCAGCAGCTTGCCGTGCCGGGCGCAGGCGTCGGCGAAGACCGCCAGGTGCTCCAGCTCCTCGGCGGCCTCCATGCCCTTGTCGCGCAGCTGCACGATGTCGACGCCACCGGCCAGGACCGCGTCCAGGAACTCGGCGAGGTCGCCCTGCCGTCGGCGGGCGTCCGTGCAGAGGTAGAGGCGGGCGTCGGCGAACCTGCTGCGGGCGGTGTCGGACATGCGTGGGTCCCCCCGTTGTCGGTGTTCATGGGTGGGCGAGTGGGTGGCGTACGGGCCGGGGCCCGTACGCCACCCGTGGTGCGGGTCGGTTCAGACGGCGAGCGCCTGGGCGCGGCGCTTCACCTCCGTGCCGCGATTCTCGCTCAGGGCCTGCGCGGGGGTGCCGGGCAGGGTCGGGTCGGGGGTGAAGAGCCACTCGATCATCTCTTCGTCCGTGAAGCCGTCGTCCCGCAGGAGCGTCAGGGTCCCGGACAGGCCCTTGACGACCTTGTCCCCGTCGATGAAGGCGGCGGGGACGTGCAGCGCCCGGTTCTCACCTCGGCGTACGGCGATGAGCTGGCCCTCCTTGACCAGCTGCCGCACACGTGTCACCTCGACGTCGAGCATCTCGGCGATGTCGGGGAGGGTGAGCCAGGCAGGGACGAGAGCATCGATCTTTGCGTCAATCTCGGTCACAGGACAAGCCTGCCATCCCCCACTGACAGTCGGAAGCCAGGCCGGTCCGGCCGGGGACGACGTGCCTAGTCGGCGGTGCTGTCCTTGAGGGGCCGGGCCGGGTCCGTCAGGGCCTCGGGGTCCATGCGGCGGCCGGCCTCGATCAGCCGTCGGCCCTGGGCCAGATCGCGCGGCCTGCCCACGGCCAGCAGGGCAACCAGCCGGTCCTCGCGCAGCCAGCAGACGGTCCAGGCCGGGCTCGCCGGGTCGCCGCGCCACACCATCCGGTCGGCCGCGGGGTGGTGGCCGGCGTACTGGACGAAGCGGCCGAACTGCTCGGACCAGAAGTACGGGACCGGGTCGTAGACCACGGGGATCTCGCCCAGGATGTTCGCGGCGACCGTGCGCGGGCCCTGCAGGGCGTTGTCCCAGTGGTGGACCAGCAGCCGGGCGCCGTACCGGGCCGAGGGGAAGGAGGCGCAGTCGCCGACCGCGTAGACGTCCGGGGCGGAGGTGCGCAGCTGGGCGTCGGCCACGACCTCGCCGTGCGTGCCCAGCTCGATGCCGGAGCCGGCCAGCCAGGCGGTGGCGGGGCGCGCGCCGATGCCGACGACGACGGCGTCCGCGGGCAGCCGCGTGCCGTCGGCGAGCACCACCGCGCCGGGCTCGACGCGCTCCACGCGCGCGTGCGTGCGCAGCTCGGCGCCGCTGTCGGCGTACCAAGCGGTCATCGGGGCGGCCACCTCGGGCGGGAGCGCGCCCGCGAGCGGCCGGTCGGCGGCCTCGACGACGGTCACCGCGCAGCCCGCCTCCCGGGCCGCCGTGGCGAACTCGGCGCCGATCCAGCCGGCGCCGACGACCACGATGGCGTGCTGCCGGGCGAGCACCGGTCGCAGCCGTTCGGCGTCGTCCAGGGTGCGCAGCAGGTGCACGCCGGGCACACCCTCGGTGCCGGGCAGCGTGATCGGTTCGGCGCCGGTGGCGAGGACCAGCACGTCGTACGGGACGGGCCCGGCCTCGGTGTCCAGTTCGTGGTCGCCGGGGCGCACGCCGAGCACCTCGCAGCCGAGCCGCAGGTCGACGCCGAGCGACTCGAAGTCGATGTCGAAGGCGGAGCCCTCGGCCTTGCCGAGCAGCACGGCCTTGGACAGCGGTGGCCGGTCGTACGGCTGGTGGGGCTCGGCGCCGATCAGCGTGACGGTCCCCGTGAAGCCCTGTTCACGCAGGGCGACCGCGGTCTGCACTCCGGCCATGCCGGCGCCCGCGACGACCACGCGCCGCCCCTGTGACGTGCCCTGCTGCGGTGTCTGCTCGCTCACCCGATCACCATAGACAACTGACAATCCGTCAGTCAGCGGGCGTGCTCGGTGACCTGCTCCACAACGCTGGTCCCGGCGCCCGGCTGGGACTCCCACTCCCAGGTCTCCTCCAGCCGCACCCGCCCGTCCGGCAGCTCCACGACGGTCGAGACGCAGTGCCCCGAGGAGGTGGTCCCGTCCCGCTTGAGCTGCACGTACCGGAAGTCCAGCCGGTCACCGGCCCGGGTGCCGACCAGATGGCCGCGTACGACGTCGCCGCCCGCGTACTCGGCCCAGATCTCGCCGTCCTGCTCGTGGTACGTGAACCGGGTGCGCGTACCCACCTGACCTGGTGCTTGGTCCGCCACCGGGGCGAGGACGAGGCCGTCCAGCGAGCGGGCCATGGATCGGGGCTCCCTTACGAGTGACGAGCGCTGCGGGCTAGGGTGGCCACCGTACAAGCACTCGCGGGAGCCCGGACGCACCGGGCTGAGAGGGAGGCTGGCGGCCTCCGACCGTACGAACCTGATCCGGGTCATGCCGGCGAAGGGAGGGGCTGGACGCCCATGTCGTCACGTACGTCCGACGTCCTCGTCATCGGGGGCGGGATCATCGGCCTGGTCACGGCCTGGCGGGCCGCGCAGCGCGGGCTCGCCACGGCCGTGGTGGACCCCGAGCCCGGCGGCGGGGCCGCGCGGGTCGCGGCGGGGATGCTGGCCGCGGTCACCGAACTGCACTACGGCGAGGAGACGCTGCTCGCCCTGAACCTGGAGTCCGCCCGCCGCTACCCGGACTTCGCGGCCGAGCTGACCGAGCTGACCGGCCACGACCTCGGCTACCGCCGCTGCGGCACGCTCGCCGTCGCGCTCGACGCCGACGACCGCGCCCACCTGCGTGAACTGCACGCGCTCCAGCAGCGTTCGGGCCTGGAGTCGGAGTGGCTGTCCGGGCGGGAGTGCCGGCGTCTGGAGCCGATGCTCGCGCCCGGGGTGCGCGGCGGGCTGCGGGTCGACGGCGACCACCAGATCGACCCGAGGCGGCTGGCCTCGGCCCTGGTGGCCGCGTGCGAGCGGGCCGGGGTGGTGTTCCACCGGTCCTGGGCCGAGCGGCTCGACGTCGTCCGGGACCGGGCCGCCGGGGTCACCACGGCGGACGGCACGGTGCTGCGCGCGGAGCGGACCGTCCTCGCGGGCGGCAGCCTCAGCGGGCGCCTCACGGGCGTCCCGGAGGACGTACTGCCCCCCGTGCGGCCGGTGAAGGGCCAGGTGCTGCGGCTGACCGTGCCGCGCCGGTACGCGCCCTTCCTGAGCCGTACCGTGCGGGCCGTGGTGCGCGGCAGCCAGGTCTACCTGGTGCCCCGGGAGAACGGCGAGCTGGTCGTCGGCGCCACCAGCGAGGAGCTGGGCTGGGACACGACGGTCACCGCCGGGGGCGTGTACGAGCTGCTGCGCGACGCCCATGAGCTGGTGCCCGGGATCACCGAGCTGCCCCTCACCGAGACCCGGGCGGGACTGCGCCCCGGCTCCCCGGACAACGCGCCGCTGCTCGGCCCGTCCGGGCTCGACGGGCTGCTGCTGGCCACCGGGCACTACCGCAACGGAGTGCTGCTCACGCCGGTCACCGGGGACGTCATGGCGGAGCTGCTGGTCAGCGGTGAGCTGCCCGACGAGGCCCGTCCGTTCACGCCGAAGCGCTTCGGCGCCGTACTCATGGAGCAGCCCGCATGAACATCTCCGTCAACGGGGAGCGCCGCCAGGTCGCCCCGGGCACCGCGCTGGACGCCCTCGTGCAGACCCTCACCGTGGCGCCCTCCGGGGTGGCCGCCGCCCTCAACGAAACCGTCGTCCCGCGCGCGCAGTGGGCGACCACGGCCCTCGCCGAGGGTGACCGTGTCGAAGTCCTCACCGCCGTGCAAGGAGGCTGACCCATGGCCGACGATCCCTTCGTCCTCGGTGGTGTGCCCCTCGGCTCCCGGCTGATCATGGGTACGGGCGGCGCGCCGAGCCTGGAGGTGCTGGAGCGGGCCCTGGTCGCCTCCGGTACCGAGCTGACCACGGTGGCCATGCGGCGGGTCGATCCCGCGGTGCACGGCTCGGTGCTGTCGGTGCTGGAGAAGCTGGGCATCCGGGTGCTGCCGAACACGGCGGGCTGTTTCACCGCCGGGGAGGCCGTGCTGACCGCCCGGCTGGCCCGGGAGGCGCTGGGCACCGACCTGATCAAGCTGGAGGTCATCGCCGACGAGCGGACGCTGCTGCCGGACCCGGTGGAGCTGCTGGACGCGGCGGAGACGCTGGTCGACGACGGCTTCACGGTGCTGCCGTACACCAACGACGACCCCGTGCTCGCGCGGAAGCTGGAGGACGTGGGCTGTGCGGCGGTGATGCCGCTGGGCTCGCCGATCGGCTCCGGACTCGGGATCCGCAACCCGCACAACTTCCAGCTGATCGTGGAGCACGCGCGCGTGCCGGTGATCCTGGACGCGGGGGCCGGCACGGCGTCGGACGTGGCCCTGGCGATGGAGCTGGGGTGTGCGGGCGTGATGCTCGCCTCGGCCGTCACGCGGGCCCAGGAGCCCGAGACGATGGCCGCCGCCATGAAGCACGCGGTGGAGGCGGGGCGGCTGGCCCGGCTGGCCGGGCGGATCCCGCGCAGGCACTTCGCCGAGGCCTCCTCCCCGGCGGAGGGCCGCGCGCACCTGGATCCGGAACGCCCTGCCTTCTAGCCGCGTGCCACCAGGGTCACAGCTCTGCTGCAGTCCGTCCCCGGAACGGCCGAGCGGGCGGGACTGTCGGTCACCCCTCGTACACTCGCCTGCGTGGATACGACCCTTCAGGACCCCCTCGTCGGGCAGGTGCTCGACGGACGGTATCGCGTCGATGCGCGGATCGCGGTCGGTGGGATGGCCACGGTCTACCGGGCCCTGGACACCCGCCTCGACCGTGTGCTCGCGCTCAAGGTGATGCACCCGACCCTGGCGGCCGACGGGTCGTTCGTGGAGCGGTTCATCCGGGAGGCCAAGTCGGTCGCCCGGCTCGCCCACCCCAACGTGGTGCAGGTCTTCGACCAGGGGACCGACGGGTCGTACGTGTACCTGGCGATGGAGTACATCGCCGGGTGCACCCTGCGGGACGTGCTGCGCGAGCGGGGCGCGCTGCAGCCGCGGGCCGCGCTGGACATCCTGGAGCCGGTGCTGGCCGCGCTCGGCGCCGCCCACCGGGCCGGGTTCGTGCACCGGGACATGAAGCCCGAAAACGTGTTGATAGGGGACGACGGCCGGGTCAAGGTCGCCGACTTCGGGCTCGTACGGTCCGTGGACACCGTGACCAGCACGACGGGTGCGGTGCTCGGGACCGTGTCGTACCTCGCGCCCGAGCAGATAGAACAGGGCACCGCCGACCCCCGCGTCGACGTGTACGCGTGCGGTGTCGTCCTCTACGAGATGCTGACCGGCGGCAAGCCGCACTCCGGGGACTCCCCCGCGCAGGTGCTCTACAAGCACATCCACGAGGACGTGCCCCCGCCCTCGGCGCTGGTGCCGGGGCTGCCGTACGAGCTGGACGAGCTGGTCGCCTCCGCCACCGCCCGCACCCCGGACATCCGGCCGCAGGACGCGGCGGCGCTGCTCGGCCAGGTGCTGCGGGCGCGGGCCGGTCTCAGCGCCGAGCAGCTGGACGCGTTGCCGCCGCAGGCGCTGTCCGCGGAGCACGAGCACCGCGACATCTCTGCGGACCGTACGAGCGTGATCCCGCGCTCGCTGACCGTGCCCCGGCCGCTGCCCGTCAACGAGGACGAGGACCCCGCCGCGGGCGTCCAGCACACCAGTCGGCTCCATGCACCGCCCGTGCCGCCCCGTCGGACGAGGCGCCTGGTGCTCACGGTCGTCGCCGCCGTGCTGGTCGTGTTCGGCGTGGGCGCCGGGGTCTGGTACATCAACTCCGGCCAGTTCACGAAGGTCCCGCCGCTGCTGTCGAAGACGGAGGCTCAGGCGAGGGAGCGGCTCGACACGGCCGGGCTCAACGTCGGAAAGGTCAAGCGGGCCTACAACGACACCGTCAAGCGCGGCACGATCATCAGCACCGACCCGGCGCCCGGCGCCCGCATCCGGGACAACGACTCGGTGACGCTGACCATCTCGCTCGGCCCGGAGACGGTGAACGTGCCGGATCTGGAGGGACAGCCGCTCGCCAAGGCTCAGGCCCGGCTGAAGGCGGACGGTCTCGAGCCGGGCATGGTCACCCGGGAGTTCAGCGACGACGTCCCCATGGGGTCCGTGATCGCCACGACACCACAGGCAGGCACCAAGCGGCATGCCGGTTCGGCGATCGCGCTGACCGTCAGCAAGGGCAGCCGGATCGACGTACCGGACGTCACCGGCAAGGACCTGGACGTGGCCCGCCAGGAACTGACGGACGCCGGGCTGAAGGTGAAGATCGCCGCCGAGCAGATCAACTCCGAGTACGACAAGGGCAAGGTCGCCGCGCAGAGCCCGGGTGACGGCAGCCAGGCCGCCCAGGGCGACACGGTGACGCTGACCCTGTCCAAGGGCCCGGAGATGATCGAGGTCCCGGACGTGGTGGGCTCCAGCGTGGACGACGCGACGAAGCGGCTGGAGGCCTACGGCTTCCAGGTGGAGAAGGACCGCGGGCTGCTCGGGCTGTTCGGCGACACCGTGACGAAGCAGTCGGTGGAGGGCGGCAAGAAGGCGCCCAAGGGGTCGACGATCACGATCACCATCCGGTGACGGGGGTCACCGGGGACCGTGGTCCGGGGGCCGGGCGGGCATGACACCCTGAACGGGTGAGTCCTGATCAGCCCTCCCTCCCCCGCAACCCCGTGGGCGGCCACGTCCCCGTGGCCGGCGGCCTGCACTCCGTGGGTCTGTCGTACGCCCATGACCTCAAGGCGGAGACCGTGCAGGTCTTCGTCGCCAACCCGCGCGGGTGGGCCACACCGGCCGGGAACCCCCGGCAGGACGAGGCGTTCCGCGCGGCCTGCGCCGAGGAGTCGATCCCGGCGTATGTGCACGCCCCCTACCTGATCAACTTCGGCTCGCACACCGAGGCGACCGTCGAGAAGTCGGTGGAGTCGCTCAGGCACTCGCTGCGGCGCGGGCGGGAGATCGGTGCGCTCGGCGTGGTCGTGCACACCGGCAGCGCGACCGGCGGGCGGGAGCGGGCCGTGGCACTGCGGCAGGTGCGCGAGCACCTGCTGCCGCTGCTGGACGAGCTGACCCACGACGACGATCCGTGCCTCCTGTTGGAGTCGACCGCAGGGCAGGGCGCCTCGCTGTGCTCGCGCACCTGGGACTTCGGGCCGTACTTCGAGGCGCTGGACGCCCATCCGAAGCTGGGCGTGTGCCTGGACACCTGCCACATCTTCGCCGCCGGGCACGACCTGACCGGGCCGAACGGCATGCACCAGACCCTGGACCTGCTGGTCGACACCGTCGGCGAGGGGCGGCTGAAGCTGATCCACGCCAACGACTCCAAGGACGTGGTCGGCGCGCACAAAGACCGCCACGAGAACATCGGCTCCGGCCACATCGGCGAGGACCCGTTCCGGGCGCTGATGACCCACCCGGCGACCGAGGGCGTACCGCTGATCATCGAGACGCCCGGCGGCAAGGAAGGACACGCGGCGGACGTGGAGCGGCTGAAGAAACTGCGCGACGGATAACCCCTTGGGGAATACCCCTGGGGGGTATACGGTTCCTGCTGGGCGCAGGAACCGTTACCTGACATGGGGGTCGTCATGCAGCACGAGGCGCACGCAGCACACCACGAGCACGAGGCACACGCACACCACGAGCACGAGCACGAGGCACACGCGCACCATCACGCACCCGCCGCCACCTGGTCCGTGGCCGCCCGGGCCACCCTGCACTGCCTCACCGGCTGCGCCATCGGCGAGGTGCTGGGCATGGTCGTCGGCACGGCGTTCGGGTGGGGCAACCTGCCGACCATGCTGCTGGCGATCGTCCTGGCCTTCTTCTTCGGCTACTCGCTCACCCTGCGCGGCGTCCTGCACGCCGGGGTCGACTTCCGTACGGCCCTGCGGGTGGCGCTGGCCGCGGACACCCTGTCCATCGTGGTGATGGAGCTGATCGACAACGGGGTGATCCTGGTCTGGCCGTCCGCGATGGACGCCACGCTGGGCGACGCGCTGTTCTGGGTCTCGCTGGTGATCTCGCTCGTGATCGCCTTCGTGGTGACCACGCCGGTCAACAAGTGGACGATCGGCCGCGGCAAGGGCCACGCGGTGGTGCACCAGTACCACCACTGACCGGCCCACCAGGAGAGGTCAGAGCTCGGGGCCGTCCCCGGGCCCTTCCTGGTAGGAGTAGCGCTGCTCCTTCCAGGGGTCGCCGATGTTGTGGTAGCCGCGCTCCTCCCAGAAGCCGCGGCGGTCGGCGGTCATGTACTCCACACCCCGCACCCACTTGGGGCCCTTCCAGGCGTACAGGTGGGGGACGATCAGGCGGACCGGGAAGCCGTGCTCGGCGGTGAGGAGTTCGCCGTCCTTGTGGGTGGCGAAGATCGTGCGGTCGGAGGCGAAGTCCGCCAGGCGCAGGTTCGAGCTGAATCCGTACTCCGCCCAGACCATCACATGGGTGACGTCCGGCGCCGGCGGGGCGAGGTCCAGGATCGCGCGGGCCGGGACACCGCCCCACTCCGCGCCGACCATGCTGAACTTCGTCACGCAGTGCAGATCGGCGACCACGGTGGTGTACGGCAGGGCCGTGAACTCCTCATGGTTCCAGGTGCGCTTGTCGCCGTCGGCGGTGGACCCGAAGACCCGGAACTCCCAGCGCTCGGGCCGGAACTTCGGCACCGGCCCGTAGTGCGTGACCGGCCAGCCACGCTGGAGTCGCTGCCCCGGCGGAAGCTCGGACCCTGCCGTTGCTCCAGATTCGCGCTCCACCGGATGACCCATGTCTCCATCCTGACAGACCTCGGGCAGTGCCCTTGACCACCCATGAGCAAATCGGACAACTGCTATCAACTCAGCGTGTACTTACTAAGTACGCACTTACTGGACGATCTTCACTCACGGTGCAATCATGCGGCCGCACACCTCACCCGTCCCCCGTGTGGAAGGAGCCGCTGCGATGCAGGGCGACCCCGAGGTCATCGAGTTCCTCAACGAGCAGCTCACCGGCGAGCTGACCGCGATCAACCAGTACTTCCTGCACGCGAAGATGCAGGAGAACTTCGGCTGGACGAAGCTCGCCAAGTACACGCGGCACGAGTCGTTCGACGAGATGAAGCACGCCGAGGTGCTGACCGACCGGATCCTGTTCCTGGAGGGGCTGCCCAACTACCAGCGGCTGTTCCATGTGCGGGTGGGCCAGACCGTCAAGGAGATGTTCGAGGCCGACCGGCAGATCGAGGTGGAGGCGATCGACCGGCTCAAGCGGGGCATCAAGGTGATGCGCGAGAAGGGCGACATCACGTCGGCGAACATCTTCGAGGACATCCTCGCCGACGAGGAGCACCACATCGACTACCTCGACACCCAGCTGGAGCTGGTGGAGAAGCTCGGCGAGGCGCTGTACATCGCCCAGGTGATCGAACAGCCGGAGAGCTAGCCGAGAGCTAGGCCGCCTCGTCCAGGCCGACAGGGCCGGACAGCTCCGCCAGCATCGGCTTGCCCTGGTCGGCCAGCTCACGGCGCGGGCAGGCGCCGCGGCCGAGGATCGCCTGGATACGCCGTACGCACGAGCCGCAGTCCGTGCCCGCCTTGCAGGCGGAGGCTATCTGCCGGGGGGTGCAGGCGCCGTCCTCCGCGTGCTGCTTGACCTGGGCCTCGGTGATGCCGAAGCAGCTGCAGACGTACACGCGGATTCACCTCCCGACGGGATTGATAGGTAGTGCCGTCCCGCTTGATCGGTGAGGCTTACCTAACCTTACCCGCCATGTCGAACCCGCAAAAGTGCCAAGGGGCGCGGATCGGGTGTGATCCGCGCCCCAACGCACCTACCGGTCTTTCGCGATCACTGGTCCCGGTACATCTCGGCGACCAGGAACGCCAGGTCCAGGGACTGGCTGCGGTTCAGGCGGGGGTCGCAGGCCGTCTCGTAGCGCTGGTGGAGGTCGTCGACGAAGATCTCGTCGCCGCCGCCCACGCACTCGGTGACGTCGTCGCCGGTCAGCTCGACGTGGATGCCGCCCGGGTGGGTGCCGAGGGCCTTGTGGACCTCGAAGAAGCCCTTGACCTCGTCGAGCACGTCGTCGAAGCGCCGGGTCTTGTGCCCGGAGGCCGCCTCGAAGGTGTTGCCGTGCATCGGGTCGGTCACCCAGGCCACGGTCGCGCCCGAGGCGGTGACCTTCTCGACCAGCTCGGGCAGCTTGTCGCGGACCTTGTCGGCGCCCATACGGACGATGAAGGTCAGCCGGCCCGGCTCCCGGTCGGGGTCGAGGCGCTCGATGTACTGCAGCGCCTCCTCGGCCGTGGTGGTCGGGCCGAGCTTGATGCCGATCGGGTTGCGGATCTTCGAGGCGAACTCGATGTGCGCGTGGTCCAGCTGCCGGGTGCGCTCACCGATCCACACCATGTGCGCGGAGACGTCGTACAGCCGGCCGGTGCGCGAGTCCACGCGGGTCAGCGCCGACTCGTAGTCGAGCAGCAGCGCCTCGTGCGAGGAGTAGAACTCGACGGTCTTGAACTCCTCCGGGTCCGTGCCACAGGCCCGCATGAAGTTCAGCGCGTTGTCGATCTCGCGGGCGAGCTGCTCGTAGCGCTGACCGGACGGGGACGACTTCACGAAGTCCTGGTTCCAGGCGTGCACCTGGCGCAGGTCGGCGTAGCCGCCGGTGGTGAAGGCGCGCACCAGGTTCAGCGTCGAGGCGGACGCGTTGTACATCCGCTTCAGGCGCTCGGGGTCCGGGACGCGGGCGGCCTCGTTGAAGTCGAAGCCGTTGACCGAGTCACCGCGGTACGTCGGCAGGGTCACGCCGTCGCGGGTCTCGGTGCCCTTGGAGCGCGGCTTGGAGTACTGGCCGGCGATGCGGCCCACCTTCACCACGGGCACCGAGGCCGCGTAGGTCAGGACGGCGCCCATCTGGAGCAGCGTCTTGAGCTTGTTGCGGATGTGATCGGCGGACACCGCGTCGAAGGCCTCGGCGCAGTCGCCGCCCTGGAGAAGGAACGCCTCTCCCTTGGCGACGGCCGCCATCCGGGCGCGCAGCTGGTCGCACTCGCCCGCGAAGACGAGCGGCGGATACGACTCGAGGTCCGCGATCACTGCGCGCAGAGCCTCGGGGTCGGGGTACTCGGGCTGCTGCGCCGCGGGCAGGTTTCGCCAGGTGTTGCCAGCGCTCGGGCTGGTCTTAGCGTTCACGGTCACCTCGTAAACATTACGGGGTCGTGTCGCCATATTTTCCTCCGGCTCGACTGGTGAGACGGAGTGACTGCCACATGGACGGCACGGCCGTGCGGTAGGGTTCCTCGCATGTTCGCGCTTTCGAACCAGAACTGGTGGTGGACCGCTCATCCGGCGGCCCACTGACTGCGCGTACGCAAGACTTCGCGAAGGCCGCCCGAGGGGCGGCCTTCGGTGTTTCCGGGGTCGTTCCTCTCCATCGAGAAGGATCACCCATGGATCTCCAGAACCTCTTGCACGACCCCCGTCCCTTCGCCCTGCTCCGCCGTCGCACCCCGGGTCGCGACGAGCACACGGTGGAGGTGCTGATCGGCCCCGTCTCCTCCCGTGACCGCCTCGCCGACCTGCCCGACGAGGGGCTCGCGCTGGTGCCGTTCCGGCAGATCCGCGAGCGCGGCTTCGACGTCCGCGACGACGGCACGCCGCTGCTGGTGCTGACGCCCGAGGAGTCGTACGAGATCCCGCTCGCCGACGCCCTCCGGTCGCTGCCGGGCCACGAGGTACGGGTCGAGGGCGGGGGCTTCGACGTCGGCGACGAGGCGTACGGCGAGATCGTCGGGCGGGTGCTGCGCGAGGAGATCGGCCGGGGCGAGGGCGCGAACTTCGTGATCCGAAGGACGTACGAGGGTCAGATCCCGGGGTTCGGGCGGGCCGACGCGCTGGCGCTGTTCCGGCGGCTGCTGGAGGGCGAGCGGGGCGCGTACTGGACGTTCGTCGTGCACACCGGGGAACGCACGCTGGTCGGAGCCAGTCCCGAGGTGCATGTGCGGATGTCGGGCGGGACCGTCGTCATGAACCCGATCAGCGGGACGTACCGCTATCCGGCCGAGGGGCCGACGCCGGAACATCTGCTGGACTTCCTCGCCGACGGCAAGGAGATCGAGGAGCTGTCCATGGTCGTCGACGAGGAACTGAAGATGATGTGCACCGTCGGCGACATGGGCGGGGTGGTCGTCGGCCCGCGTCTGAAGGAGATGGCGCACCTCGCGCACACCGAGTACGAGCTGCGCGGCAAGTCCTCCCTGGACGCGCGGGAGGTCCTGAAGGAGACCATGTTCGCGGCGACGGTCACCGGGTCGCCGGTGCAGAACGCGTGCCGGGTGATCGAGCGGCACGAGGTCGGGGGGCGCGGTTACTACGCGGGTGCGCTGGCGCTGCTCGGCCGGTACGCGGGTGGCGGGCGGGAAGGATCTGTGGGTGCCCAGACGCTGGACTCCCCCATCCTGATCCGCACCGCCGACATCGATGCGGACGGCCGGCTGCGCGTCCCGGTCGGCGCGACGCTGGTGCGCGGCTCGGACCCGGCGGGCGAGGTGGCGGAGACGCACGCGAAGGCGGCGGGCGTGCTGGCGGCCCTGGGGGTACGGCCGTCCCGGCCGCGCGCGGAGCGGGAGCGGCCCAGGCTGGCCGACGATCCCCGGGTGCGGGCCGCGCTGGACGGGCGCCGCTCCTCACTGGCGCCGTTCTGGCTGCGGATGCAGGAGCGGTCCCAGTCCCTTCAGGGGCACGCCCTGGTCGTCGACGGTGAGGACACCTTCACGGCGATGCTCGCGCATGTGCTGCGGTCGAGCGGGCTGGACGTCACCGTCCGGCGGTTCGACGAGCCCGGGCTGCGGGAGGCCGTGCTCGCGCACGAGGGGCCGGTCGTCCTCGGTCCCGGCCCGGGTGACCCCGGCGACCTGGACGATCCCAAGATGCGCGTCCTGCGGGCCCTGACCGCCGAGGTGATCCGGGAGCACCGGCACGGTGTCCTCGGGGTCTGCCTCGGGCACGAGCTGATCGCGGCGGAGCTGGGCCTGGAGATCGTACGGAAGGAAGTGCCGTACCAGGGTGCGCAGACGGAGATCGACCTGTTCGGGCGGAGCGAGACCGTCGGCTTCTACAACAGCTTCGTGGCGCGCTGCGACGACGAGGCGGCGCGCGAACTGGCCGCGCACGAGGTCGAGGTGAGCCGGGCCGCGAACGGCGAGGTGCACGCGATCCGGGGCCCCGGGTTCGGCGGGGTGCAGTTCCACCCGGAGTCGGTGCTGACGCTGGACGGGGCGGCGATCGTGCGGGAGCTGGTTGCCCAGCTGCGCCGCACGACCGTGCAGCCGTCGTAGCCGTCAAGGGCTGCCGTCAGCCGAAGAACACCCCGACCTCCTCGTACAGCTTCGGGTCCACCGTCTTCAGCTTGGCGGTGGCCTCGGCGATCGGGACGCGGACGATGTCGGTGCCGCGCAGGGCGACCATCTTGCCGAAGTCGCCCTCGCGGACGCAGTCGATGGCGTGCAGACCGAAGCGGGTGGCGAGCCAGCGGTCGAAGGCGCTCGGGGTGCCGCCGCGCTGGATGTGCCCGAGGACCGTGGTGCGGGCCTCCTTGCCGGTGCGCTTCTCGATCTCCTTGGCCAGCCACTCGCCGACGCCGGAGAGGCGCACGTGCCCGAAGGAGTCCAGCGACTCGTCCTTGAGGACCATGTCGCCGTCCTTCGGCATGGCGCCCTCGGCGACGACGACGATCGGGGCGTACGAGGCCTTGAAGCGGGAGGTGATCCAGGCGCACACCTGGTCGAGGTCGAAGCGCTGTTCCGGGATGAGGATGACGTTGGCGCCGCCGGCCAGGCCGGAGTGGAGGGCGATCCAGCCGGCGTGGCGGCCCATCACCTCGCAGACGAGGACCCGCATATGGGACTCGGCGGTGGTGTGCAGGCGGTCGATGGCCTCGGTGGCGATGCCGACCGCGGTGTCGAAACCGAAGGTGTAGTCGGTGGCGGACAGGTCGTTGTCGATGGTCTTGGGCACGCCGACGACGGGGACGCCGTACTCGTCGGTGAGGCGCGCGGCCACCCCGAGCGTGTCCTCGCCGCCGATCGCGATGAGGGCCCCGACCTCCAGCTTGGCCAGGTTCTCCTTGATACGGCGGATGCCGTTCTCCTGCTTGAGGGGGTTGGTCCGCGAGGAGCCGAGAATAGTGCCGCCGCGGGGCAGGATGCCGCGCACCGCGGGGATGTCGAGGCGGACGGTGTCGCCTTCGAGAGGTCCGCGCCAGCCGTCCCGGAAGCCGACGAAGTCGTATCCGTACTCCTGTACGCCCTTGCGGACGACGCCCCGGATGACGGCGTTGAGCCCGGGGCAGTCGCCGCCTCCGGTCAGTACTCCGACCCGCATGGAAATGTCCCTTCGCCGCAGTTGCCTGACGCTCAGTCACGGTAAGGGTGATTCACGTCACACAGGGAGAGGCGGGAAGGGTGATTCCGGTGAATTGTCAGGAGGCTGCTTGACCAGGCGGTTTCACTCGTCGTCGAGCCCGCGCTCTATGGCGTACCGCACCAACTCCACCCTGTTGTGCAGCTGGAGCTTGCCGAGGGTGTTCTGGACGTGGTTCTGGACCGTGCGGTGGGAGATGACGAGGCGTTCGGCGATCTGCTTGTAGCTCAGGCCCTTGGCGACCAGCCGCAGCACCTCCGTCTCCCGCTCGGTCAGCCGGGGCGCCCCAGGCTCGTCGGCGTCGGGGGCCGGTGCGGGCTCGGAGGCGAGGCGCCGGTACTCGCCGAGGACCAGTCCGGCGAGGCCCGGTGTGAACACCGGGTCGCCGACGGCGGTACGGCGCACCGCGTCCAGGAGTTCCTCGGTGGAGGCCGACTTGAGCAGGTAGCCGGTCGCGCCGGACTTCACGGCCTCCAGCACGTCGGCGTGCTCACCGCTCGCGGACAGGACGAGGACGCGCAGGGCGGGGTTGTGGCCGACGAGTTCCTTGCACACCTGGACGCCGGGCTTGGCGGGCAGGTTGAGGTCCAGCACGAGGACGTCGGGGGCGGCGGCCTTGGCGCGGCGGACCGCCTGCTCGCCGTCGCCGGCGGTGGCGACCACCTCGAAGCCGGACTCGCTCAGGTCCCGGGCTACCGCGTCGCGCCACATGGGGTGGTCGTCGACCACCATGACCTTGATCCGGTCCTGCCGCTCGCTCATCGCTTCCCCGCCTTGTGCCGTGAGACCTTCGGTACCTTCAGTTCGACCTCCGTGCCCTGCCCGGGGACGGAGAGCAGCTCGGCGCTGCCGCCGAGGTCGCGCAGCCGGCCCCGGATCGACTGGGCCACGCCCAGCCGGCCCTCGCCCTCGGCCTGGGCGAGCCGGCCCTCGGGGATGCCGGGGCCGTCGTCCCGTACGGTGACGACGATCTCGTCGGGCTCGTCCTCGACCAGGATCCAGGCCCGGGCGTCCGCACCGGCGTGCCGGCGCACATTGTCCAGAGCGGCCCCGACCGCCGAGGCCAGCTCCCGCGCCGCCGCCCGCGGCAGCGGCACCGGGGCGCCGGGCTCGGCGAGGCTGACCCGGGCGCCGGCGTAGGGGGCGAGCAGGGTGCGCAGGTCGACGGGGCCGTCGTCGTACCGTTCGTCGTCCGGTTCCTCGACCGCGCGGACGACGGCTCCGGCGGCCGCGTCCTCCGACACCCGGGAGACCGGCAGCAGCCCGCCGGAGACCAGCGTGCGCAGCGCCACCTCCTGCTCCCCCGCGAGGCGCCCGAGTTCGGCCGCCTCGCCGCCGATGACCGCGCCGCGCCGCTGCACCATCGCCAGCACCTGGAGCACGCTGTCGTGGATGTCCCGGGCGAGGCGCTCCCGCTCCCGGGTCGCGGCCTCGATCTCCAGGGCGCGGGCGAGGGTGCGCTCGGAGGCGCGGGCGACCTCGACGACGTAGCCGATGGCGATGGAGGCGACCCAGACCAGGATCACGTTGTGCACGGTGTCCCGGGCCGGGGTGCCGCGCTCGACCAGGTTGACGACGGCGACGGCCGTGGAAGCCACGGCGGCCCAGCGCCAGCCGCCCTTGATGGCGAAGGCCAGCACGGAGCCTGCGGTCCATATCGACGGCAGCGTCGGGCCGCCGCCCGCGATCCGCTCGTGGCTGTCGGCGAGCGGGGTGAGCATGATGCCGGTGAGGGCGATGGTCAGGTCGGCGGCCAGGAAGCGCTTGGTGCAGCTCGCCGCGTTGGCCACCTTGGGCAGGGTGGCCAGGGTCCAGCTGACCAGGACCGCGTAGTAGGCGACGGCGACCCAGGGGCGTACGAAATGGTCGTACGCCGTGGCGCAGAGGCCGATGGCGTACAGCATCGTCAGCACGCGGTAGCCGGCGAGCGCACGCCACAACGGCAGCTCGACCGACATCCGCATGACCCGCTCGCGCTTCGGCATGACCCCCCGATCCCCCGACTTCCCCCAGCCTCCCCTAGACCTGCTTCTTCTCCGCCTTCTCCGCGTCCTTGGCCGCCTTCGCCGCGTCCGCGATCTGCCGCTTGGCGGCGGTCGCGTACATGTCGACGTACTCCTGGCCGGAGAGCTTCATGATCTCGTACATGACCTCGTCGGTCACCGCGCGCAGGACGAAGCGGTCGTGCTCCATGCCGTGGTACCGGCTGAAGTCCAGCGGCTTGCCGATGCGGATGCCCGGACGCATCAGCTTCGGCATCACCTTGCCGGGCGGCTGGATCTTCTCGGTGTCGATCATCGCGACGGGGATGACCGGCGCGCCGGTGGCGAGCGCCACGCGCGCGAGGCCGCCGGGCTTGCCCCGGTACAGCCGCCCGTCGGGCGAACGGGTGCCCTCCGGGTAGATGCCGAACAGCTCGCCGCGCTCCAGCACCTCTATGCCGCTCTTGATCGCGGCCTCGCCGGCACCGCGCGCCCCGGAGCGGTCCACCGGGAGCTGTCCGACCCCCTTGAAGAAGGCCGCCGTCAGACGGCCCTTCACGCCCGGGGTGGTGAAGTACTCGGCCTTCGCGATGAAGGTGACCTTGCGGTCGAGGACCGCGGGCAGGAAGAACGAGTCCGAGAAGGACAGGTGATTGCTCGCCAGAATCGCGGCACCTTCGTCCGGAATGTTCTCCAGACCCTCCACCCAGGGCCTGAAGGCGACCTTCAGCGGTCCTCCGATGGCGACCTTCATAGTGCCGTACAACACCCGCGTGCCTCCTGTTTCCGTCGGTCAGACCTTATCCCGGAGTGCCGACAATGGGCCCGACGACCCTGGTCGGTGTCAGTGCGGTCGCGTACGGTGAAGCACATCCGCCAGTTCTTCACGCCTCTCTCAGGAACAGGAGCCCGAAAGGTGCCGGTTCTCCCCGGAGCCGAGCCGTACCGCCACGAGGGCGGGGAGGTGGGTGTTCTCCTCTGCCACGGCTTCACCGGCTCGCCCCAGTCGCTGCGCCCCTGGGCGGAGCACCACGCGGCGCACGGCCTGACCGTGTCGCTGCCGTTGCTGCCCGGGCACGGCACGCGTTGGGAGGACATGCAGGTCACGGGCTGGCAGGACTGGTACGCGGAGGTGGACCGCGAGCTGCGGCTGCTCTCCGAGCGCTGCTCCCGGGTGTTCGTCGCGGGCCTGTCGATGGGCGGGGCGCTGGCGCTGCGGCTGGCGGCCAAGGAGGGCGAGCGGGTGCAGGGCGTCGTACTTGTCAACCCGGCGAACCGGGTGCACGGCCTGTCGGCGTACGCCCTTCCGGTGGCCCGGCACCTGGTGCGGACGACGAAGGGCATCGCCAGCGACATCGCCAAGGGCGGCGCGGCGCTGCTGGGTTACGACAGGGTGCCGCTGCACCCGGCGCACTCCCTGCGGGTGTTCCTGCGCCGGCTGGACGGCGAGCTGCCCCAGGTGACCCAGCCGTTGCTGCTGCTGCGCAGCGCCCAGGACCATGTGGTCCCGGCGGCCGACTCGGCCCGGGTGCTGAGCCGGGTGTCCTCCCTGGACGTAACGGAGGTCGTGCTGGAACAGAGTTACCACGTGGCGACGTTGGACCACGATGCGGACCGGATCTTCGAGGAGAGCCTCGCCTTCATCGGCCGGCTCGCACCCAGTGTCGGCAAGGAAGGGACGGCCGCAGTTGGCTGAGCACGACTCCGACCGCGAGGACCGCGAGCCGGAAGAGAAGGGCGTGCCCTTCGACGAGGAGGCCGCCTGGCGGGCGATCGTCGCAGGGTACGGCGAGGAGCCGAAGGACCCGCCGGGTAGCAGGCCCTTCAAGCCGGTCGAGGATCTCGCGCTGCCCGAAATGCCCCCGAGGGCGACGGTACCGAGGAGCCGCGGCCCGCCAAGCCGCTGGGCAGCTCGATCTCGTTCGCGCCCGGCGTGGGCCCACGTGACTACACCGCGCCGGAGCCGTCCGAGGACGACTTCGACGAGGACGACGAGGGCCACTTCGTACCGCCCGAGCCGCCGCCGCTGCCGACCGCCGACACGACCGCGAAGTTCGCCTGGCTCGGGGTGGTCGGCGGCCCGATCCTGCTCCTGGTGGCCGTGCTGCTCGGCTGGGAGATGACCTGGTGGCTGACGACCGCCGGCGTCGGCGGGTTCCTGGGCGGCTTCGCCACGCTGGTGATGCGGATGCGGACGGACGACGACGAGGACGACGGCCCGGGGCGCGGAGCCGTGGTCTGACGCGCGCCACCACACCGACGCGCGTTACGACGCCGGGATCTTGAGGGCGGCCAGGACCGGGAGATGGTCCGTGGCCGCCCTCAGGTCTGCCTCGGTGATCCCCGGCTGGTTCAGGGGCACCCCGCAGCCGAGCACCTCGATGCCCTTGGTGGCGAAGACGGCGTCGATGCGCTGGTGGGGGTTTGCGGGGGTCGAGGTGAATTCGCCGCCCCAGGGGGCGGTGGTCCGGCAGTCCTGGAGGGCGGCGGCGAGGTGGCGGAAGGAGGGGCCGTCGGGGCGCTCGTTGAGGTCGCCGCCCGCGACGGCGTGCTCCACGCCCAGGTGGGCGAGCCGGTCGAGGAGCAGGCCGGCCTGCTCGTAGCGCTCGTCCTTCTGCAGGCTCAGGTGACAGCTGATGACGCCGAGGCGGGCCCGGCCGAACCGTACGACGGCGGTGGCGAGGCCGCGCCTGTGGAGGCCGGGGGTGAGCGGGAGGAGTACGTCTTCCGTCCGCTCGACGGTGGCTCGCAGGTTGCACAGAATCGCCGGTCCCGCCGCCGTCGCTCCGCCGGTGAGGATGACCTGGCCGGAGGCTGCTGCGAGGCGGGCCAGCTTCTTGCGCCAGCGGAAGAAGCGGGGGGCTTCCTGGACGAGGACCAGGTCGGGGGCGCAGGCGGTGATCACCCGGGCGAGGGCGTCGGTGTCGTCGCGCAGGGAGCGGATGTTGTAGCCGAGGACCCGGATGACGGCGGAACCGTCAGGTTCCGTACGGGAGTTGGGAAGCAGCATGACGATCAACATACGACGATGCCCGCCGTCCCGGGACCGGACGCGGCGGGCACTGTCGTACAGGGGGCTCACTACATGATCGGGTCGGGCTCCCGGGCCAGGTCGGCCGCGCCCACCAGGCCGGCCTTGTTGCCCAGCTGGGCGGCGATCACGTCGGCGACGGGGCGCCAGTTGCCGCCGACCAGCCAGCGCTTGTAGGACTTGCGGATCGGGTCGAGGACCAGCTCGCCCTCGTCGGAGAGGCCGCCGCCGACGATGAAGGCGGAGGGGTCGAAGAGGGAGGCGAGGTCGGCGAGGCCGGCGCCGGCCCAGCGGGCCAGCTCGCGGTAGGAGTCGACGGCGACCGGGTCGCCCTGACGGGCGGCCATGGAGATGTGCTTGCCCTCGATGCCCTCGGGGGTGCCGTCGCCGAGGCCGAGCAGGATCTCGGCGTTCTCGGGGGTGGCGTTGGCGCGCTGCTTGGCGTAGCGGACCAGGGCGCGGCCCGAGGCGTACTGCTCCCAGCAGCCCTGCGAGCCGCAGCCGCACAGCAGGCCGTCCGGCACCATCCGGATGTGGCCGAACTCGGCGGCCACGCCGAAGTGGCCGCGGCGCAGCTTGTTGCCGATGATGATGCCGCCGCCGAGGCCGGTGCCGAGCGTGATGCAGATGACGTTGCGGTGGCCCTTGCCGGCGCCGAACTTGTACTCGCCCCAGGCGGCGGCGTTGGCGTCGTTCTCGACCACGACCGGGAGGCCGGTGCGGGCCTCGACCTCCTGCTTCAGCGGCTCGTTGCGCCAGTCGATGTTGGGGGCGAAGTACACCGTGGAGCGCTGCCGGTTGACGTAACCGGCCGCACCGATGCCCACGCCGACGATCTCGTGCCCGGCGCGCGCGCCCTCGACGGCGGAGGCGATGGCGTCCACGATCGCCTCGGGCGTGCCCGGGGTCGGCACCTTGTAGGTCGAGAGGATGTTGCCTTCCTCATCGACCACGCCGGCCGCGATCTTCGTGCCGCCGATGTCGACGCCGATGGTGAGTCCCATGAATCCCTCAGTTTCGGTCGAGCCCCGCTACGGCCAACCGTACCCGAGGCCCTGCCGTGGGAGGGCTTCAGTCCAGGTCGATGCGCTCCCCCGGACCGGTGCCCTCGCCCCGGTCGCGGCGGTCGGTCCTGTCGTCCTTCAGGTCGTCCGCGCCGGTGGTCCAGCGGTGCTCCTGGGCCTGGACCGCGGAGCGGTAGGCGGCCAGCAGTTCGTTGCCGGCCGCGGCGAGGTGGTCGAAGACCTCCGGGTTGCGCTCGATGACGGGCTCGACGGCGGCCTTCGCCTGCTGGACGACCTGGCGCACCACCTGCTGGGCCGCTGGTCCGGCGACGGCTCCGAGGAGCGGGGACTGGAGGCCGGACAGCTTGTCGGCCACCGTGTCCACGAGCCTGCGCAGTTCCTCGGCGGCGGAGCCCGGGGGCGGGCCCTGCTCGGCGCGGCGGCGGGCCTTCTCGGCGGCGAGGTCCTCGGCGCAGGCCGTGGCCCAGGCGTCGGCGTCGGTCGCCCGCTCCTCCTGGACCTCCTCGGCGGGGTCGGGTACGGGGCGCTCATCGCTCATGGCGGACTCCTGACTACGGTTCGCCCCTACGACGTTACCCGAATGGGCGTGCGGCGTTCAGCGTCCGACGGCGGGCCACAGGTCGGGATCGGGGGTGAAGCGGATGCGCAGCTCACCCTCGCGCAGGGCGGCCCCGGCAACGGTGCAGCGGCGCAGGGCGGAGGGAAGCGGAACGATCCGCCGGAACGGGCCCGCGGTGATCACGAGTTCGTCGCCGCGCCGGATCAGGTCCAGCTCGTCCCGTATCGCGCCGGGCAGCGGGATGTGCCACACGAGGACGCCGTCCTCGGCGAGGCAGTCGGCGACGGGCCACTCGGCCGGGGCGGACACGGGGGTGACGCCGGGGACGGCGAGGGCGTGCAGATCGTCGGTGCCGTGGGGGTCGCGGCCGAGGTGGGGGACGGTGTGGAGGTTGTACGGCTCGGCCCACTCGGCCAGGGCCTTGCGCTGCTGGGCGAGGAGGCCGGCGAGCCAGGTGTCGGGGGCGGTCTCGGGCAGGACGCGGTTGGCGATCAGGGCCTCGGTGCGCAGGCCGCGCAGGGCGAGGCCGAGGGTCGCCGCGTGTACGGCGTCGGCGCCGGCGGGGCCGGGCTCGGCGACCAGGCGTACGGCGGTGTGCCGGTCGGTGAGGACCGCCTCGACGGCCGCCAGTTCGACGTCCCAGCGGGCCGCCGTCTCGTACAGCCACTCGGCGGGCATGGGGACGCCGGCCAGCCGGCCGAGGACCGGGCGCAGGGCGCGGGCCGCCTGCCGCTCGGGCGGGAGCAGGCGGCGCAGGTAGCGGCGCAGCTCCTCCGGGAGGGCGAGCAGGGGGAGGGCCTGCGGGAGGGCCGGCAGGTCGACGACGAGGAGGTCGTAGCGCTCGGAGAGGGCGGCGTCCCTGAGGGCGCGCAGGAAGGACAGCTCCTCGGCACCGGGCAGCGGGGTGACCTCCTCACCGTCCAGCCGGGCTGCGCCGAGGAGGTCCAGGACGTTCGCTGCGCGGGTCTGGAAGGCGGTGAGGTCCTGCCGGAAGCGGTCGACCGCGTCGGGCCTCCACACGGTGAGGAACGGGGCCACCTCGGTCGGGGTCGGTCCTGTTCCGGTGCCCAGCGCCACGCCCAGGGTGTCGGTGTGATCCGAGCTGAGCAGGAGCGTGCGGGTGCCTTCGCCTGCGGCGCGCTGTGCGGTGGCGGCAGCGATGGTCGTACGACCGCTGCCGCCCGGGCCCGTGATCAGGATGGTGCGCATGAGGGTGAACGGTAACGGTTGGCAGGGCCCGCGGCGGCGGTGGGAAGACTCAGCTTCCCGACTCGACGCGCTTCTTCAGGCCCGCCAGGGCTCGGTCGATGATGACCTTCTCCGCCTTGCGCTTGATCATGCCGAGCATGGGGATCTTGACGTCCACCGTGAGCTGGTAGGTGACCTCGGTGGCGCCCGTGCCGGCCGGCTTGAGGAGGTAGGAGCCGTCCAGCGAGCGCAGCATCTGGGACTTGACCAGCGTCCAGGAGACCTCGTTCGCCCCGGTCCAGGTGTAGCCCAGGGTCTGGTCGTCCTTGATGGCCCCGGCGTCCATGACGAGGCGGACCTGCTCGGCGCGGCCCTGGTCGTCGGTCTTGAGGACCTCCGCCTCCTTGACCTCGCCGGTCCAGTCCGGGTAGCGCGCGAAGTCGGCGATGACCGCCATGACGTCGGCCGGAGCCGCCTCGATCGTGATGCTCGAACTGGTGTGTTCCGCCATCGCCGTGGCTCCTCCAGATACGGACCTAAGAGTGTGCAGCGTGAAGGCTACCGCGCCGCCG
Source organism: Streptomyces sp. Ag109_G2-15 (assembly GCF_900215565.1). NCBI lineage: Bacteria > Bacillati > Actinomycetota > Actinomycetes > Kitasatosporales > Streptomycetaceae > Streptomyces > Streptomyces sp. Ag109_G2-15. The sequence goes on along the minus strand of NZ_OCNI01000001.1, from coordinate 5,176,485 downwards.
ACCTCACCATTCCAGCGCCCATGGCCTGCCCGTCCCGGCGAAGTGCCCCACGTTCACGCACTCGGTCGCCCCGATCCGCATCCGGCGCGCCAGCGGCTGGTGGACGTGGCCGAAGAGGGAGTAGCGGGGGCGGGTGCGGCGGATCGCGTCCAGGAGGGCCCGGCTGCCCCGCTCGAAGCGGCGCGCGACGGTGTCGTAGACCAGCTCGGGCACCTCCGGCGGTATGTGGGTGCACAGCACGTCCACCTCGCCGACCGCCTCGATCTTCGCCGCGTACTCCTCGTCGTCGATCTCGTACGGAGTCCGCATCGGGGTGCGCAGGCCACCGCCCACGAAGCCGAAGGTCCGGCCGCCGATCTCCACCCGCTCGCCGTCCAGCACCGTGGTGCCGGGCCCCGCGTACTCGCTCCACAGGGGCGGCATGTCGACATTGCCGTAGGTGGCGTACGTCGGTGTCGGGAACGCGGCGAACAGCTCGGCGTACTGCTTGCGCACCGCCTTCTCGATGGCGGTGGCCCGGTCGGAGCCGATCCCGGCCCACAGCCGGGCACCGAAGGCACGCGCCTCCTCGAAGCGGCGCGCCGTGCGCAGTTCGACGATGCGGTCGGCGTTCTCCGTGCCGAACAGGTCGGGGAAGATCCCGCGCGAGTGGTCGGCGTAGTCGAGGAAGAGGACGAGGTCGCCGAGGCAGATCAGGGCGTCCGCACCTTCGCCGGCCCGGGCCAGGTCACGGGCGTTGCCGTGCACGTCACTGACCACATGGACGCGTGTCCTTCGGTTACCGGAGCGTGTGGGTGCCATGGCGATCAAGCGTAGGCGTGTGGGGTGTGCGTGAACAGTGGCGACCCGGCTTGTGGTTACTCGCCGGTCGCTTAGGCGGTGGACTACTGTGCGCGAAGGAACGCCATCCTGTGTGACGCAGCGAACATCTCGCCAGGACCCCCTGTCGTAGAAGCCATACCGGCGGGTAACGTCCGGGCAGTCCAGTCGTGCTCTGGATTTCAACAAGTGAATTCCAGAGCACCTGCCCGAGCCTTGGACCGCACCGTCGCATCACACAGTGTCGTGGCGCCGGCGCCCTATGAGGAGCAGCAGTCTTGCGCGAGTTCAGCCTTCCGGCTTTGTACGAGGTCCCTGCGGACGGCAATCTGACCGACATCATCCGCAGAAACGCCGCGCAGCATCCCGACGTCGCCGTCATCGCCCGCAAGGTGGGCGGCGCCTGGCAGGACGTGACGGCCACGGAGTTCCTGGCCGAGGTGCACGCCGCCGCCAAGGGGCTCATCGCCTCCGGTGTACAGCCGGGCGACCGGGTCGGCCTGATGTCCCGCACCCGGTACGAGTGGACGCTCCTCGACTTCGCGATCTGGAGCGCGGGCGCGGTCACCGTGCCGGTGTACGAGACCAGCTCGCCGGAGCAGGTGCAGTGGATCCTGTCCGACTCGGGCGCGACCGCCTGCATCGTGGAGCTGGACAACCACGCCGCCGCCGTGGACTCGGTGCGCGACTCGCTGCCCGCCCTGAAGCACATCTGGCAGATCGAGGCCGGGGGCCTGGAGGAGCTGGGCCGGCTCGGGCAGGACGTCTCGGACGCGACCGTGGAGGAGCGCAGCTCGCTCGCCAAGGCCGACGACCCGGCGACCATCGTCTACACGAGCGGTACGACCGGCCGCCCCAAGGGCTGCGTGCTCACCCACCGCAGCTTCTTCGCCGAGTGCGGCAACATCGTGGAGCGGCTGCGCCCGCTGTTCCGCACCGGTGAGTGCTCGGTCCTGCTCTTCCTGCCGCTCGCGCACGTCTTCGGGCGGCTGGTGCAGATCGCGCCGATGATGGCGCCGATCAAGCTGGGCTGTGTCCCGGACATCAAGCACCTCACGGACGAGCTGGCCGCGTTCCGGCCGACGCTGATCCTCGGTGTCCCGCGCGTCTTCGAGAAGGTGTACAACTCCGCGCGCGCCAAGGCGCAGGCGGACGGCAAGGGCGCGATCTTCGACAAGGCCGCGGACACCGCGATCGCCTACAGCAAGGCGCAGGACACCCCGTCGGGCCCGCCCCTCGGCCTGAAGATCAAGCACAAGGTCTTCGACAAGCTGGTCTACAGCAAGCTCCGCGCGGTCCTCGGCGGCCGGGGCGAGTACGCGATCTCCGGCGGTGCCCCGCTGGGCGAGCGCCTCGGTCACTTCTTCCGCGGCATCGGCTTCACGGTGCTGGAGGGCTACGGCCTGACCGAGTCCTGCGCGGCGACCGCGTTCAACCCCTGGGACCGGCAGAAGATCGGCACGGTCGGCCAGCCGCTGCCCGGCTCGGTGATCCGGATAGCGGACGACGGCGAGGTGCTGCTGCACGGCGAGCACCTGTTCAAGGAGTACTGGAACAACCCGGGCGCGACCGCGGAGGCGCTCGCCGACGGCTGGTTCCACACCGGTGACATCGGCACGCTCGACGAGGACGGCTACCTCAGGATCACCGGCCGCAAGAAGGAGATCATCGTCACCGCCGGCGGCAAGAACGTGGCCCCGGCCGTGATCGAGGACCGTATCCGTGCCCACGCGCTGGTCGCGGAGTGCATGGTGGTGGGCGACGGGCGGCCGTTCGTGGGCGCGCTGGTCACCATCGACGACGAGTTCCTGGGCCGTTGGGCGGCCGAGCACGGCAAGCCGGCGGGCTCCACCGCGGCGTCGCTGCGCGAGGACCCGGATCTGCAGGCGGCGATCCAGGCGGCGGTCGACGACGGCAACGCCGCGGTGTCGAAGGCGGAATCGGTGCGGAAGTTCCGCATTCTGTCCTCCCAGTTCACGGAGGAGTCGGGCCACCTCACCCCGTCGCTGAAGCTCAAGCGGAACGTGGTGGCGAAGGACTACGCGGACGAGATCGAGGCGATCTACGCGAAGTAGTCACCCTGAAGCAGGCTCATGGCGCGGTGTCCTCGGCGAGGACCCGCGCCATCGTGCGTTCGGCGAGCGCGGTGATGGTGACGAAGGGGTTCACCCCGATCGAGCCCGGCACGAGCGAGCCGTCGGTGATGTAGAGCCTCGAATACCCCTTGACCCGGCCGTAGTCGTCGGTCGCCTTCCCCAGCACGCAGCCGCCCAGCGGGTGGTAGGTGAAGTCGTCCGCGAAGACCTTGCTGGTCGAGCCGAAGAGGTCGTACCGGTAGATGGTCGCGTTGGCCGCGTTGACGCGGTCGAACAGCTTCTTGGCCATGCCGACCGAGACGGCGCTCTGCGCGGCGGTCCAGCCGAGCTTCACCGCGCCCGACGAGGAGTCGTACGAGAACGACGCCCGCTCGGGGTTCTTGGTGATCGCCAGGTACAGGCTGATCCAGTGCTCGAACCCCATGGGCAGCGGGGCGATCTCGGCGAAGACCGGGTTGGCGGTGTTGGCCCAGTCGTCGATGCCCATGACGGGCATGGTCGCCTGGTTGGCGCCGACGGTGTCCCAGATGTGGTTGGCGCGGCCGAGCATGGTGTTGCCGTTGGTGCCCCAGCCGGCGCCGACTCCGGCGTTCAGCGCGGGCAGGGTGCCCGTCTCCCGTGCCCGGACGAGGAGTTCGGTCGTACCGAGGCTGCCGCCGCCGAGGAAGAGGTACGTGCAGCTGTACTGCTTGGTCTCCACGACCTTGCCGGTGGTGTCGATGCGGTCGGCGGTCAGGACGTACGACCCGTCGCTCGCCCTGGTGACCGACCTGACCTTCTCCAGGGTGTGGATCGTGACGTTGCCGGTGCCGAGGGCGGCGGCCAGGTACGTCTTGTCGAGGCTGCGCTTGCCGTAGTTGTTGCCGTAGATGACCTCGCCGGCGAGTGCGGACTTCGTGGCCGTGCCGGCGGCCTCGCGCTGCATGTAGCCGAAGTCGTAGACGTTCGGCACGAACGTGGTCTTCAGGCCGGCGTTGGCGGCGGCCTTCCGGGAGGTGCGGGTGAACTGGTACCACTCCGTGGACTCGAACCAGGCCGGGTCGACGGTGTTGACGCCGAGCATGGAGCGGGCGCGCGGGAAGTAGGTGCCGTACATCTCGTCGGCGTCCACGGTCGGGAACTGCTCGGCGAAGTAGGACTTCAGCGGGGTGACCGCCATGCCGCCGTTGACCAGGGAGCCGCCGCCGACGCCCCGGCCGACGTACACGGACATGTTGTCGTAGTGCACGCGGTCGAGGACTCCGGGGTAGGCGCCGATGTCCTTGTTGACGAGGTCCAGCCAGAGGAAGGTGGCCAGCGGGGCCTCGGTGCGGGTGCGGAACCACATGGAGCGCTGGTCGGGTGCACTGGTGGAACAGAACACCTTGCCGTCGCCGCCGGTGGTGTTCCAGAGGCGGCCCATCTCCAGGACGAGGGTGCGGATGCCGGCCTGACCGAGGCGGAGGGCGGCTACGGCGCCGCCGTAGCCGGAACCGACCACGATCGCCGGGGAGTTGTCGACCGCGGCCGGTTCGGCGGCGTGCGCGGACTGGAGACCTATGCGGGTGAGACCGGACGCGGCGGCTGTCTGGAGAGCCACCATGCCGAGGATTTGACGCCTCGTCAGCTGATGCTGCATCAGTTTTGCTGTCATGTGCGCAGCATGTGCGGATTTCCCCGTTCCGCCTAGAGCGGGGACGAGTTTTTGAAGACCTCTTTCAGAGCAGTTCTCTGAGCTTGTCCGCCAGCAGGTCCCAGCGCCACTTCTCCTCGACCCACTGGCGGCCCCGCTTGCCCATCCGGTCGCGCAGCTCGGGGTCGCCCAGCAGAGCCACGATCCGCTCGGCCGCCTCCGCCGGTTCGCCGCCGCGGACGACCCAGCCGGTCTCCCCGTCGAGCACCGCGTCCGGCGCGCCGCCCGAGTCACCCGCGACGACCGGCAGGCCGGTGGCCGAGGCCTCCAGGTAGACGATGCCGAGGCCCTCGACGTCCAGGCCGCCGCGGCGGGTGCGGCACGGCATGGCGAAGACGTCGCCGGCGCCGTAGTGGGCGGGCAGCTCGGACCAGGGCACGGAGCCGGTGAAGCGGACCGAGGCCTCGACACCGGTCTCGCGGGCCAGGCGGCGCAGGTCCTGCTCGTAGGGGCCGCCGCCGACGATCAGCAGCACGGTGTCCGGCTCGGCGGCGAGGATCCGGGGCATGGCCTGGATGAGCGTGTCCTGCCCCTTCCGCCGCACCAGCCGGGACACGCACACGACCACCGGCCGGTCGGTGAGCCCGAGCCGTGCCCGGACCTCGTCTCCGCCCGAGCCGGGGTGGAAGGTCTTCTCGTCGACACCGGGCGGCAGTTGCACCATCCGCTCGGCCGCGTCCGGGGTGAGCGCGGTCGCTATCCGGGAGCGGGTGTACTCGCCCAGGTAGGTGATCGTGTCGGTGGAGTCGCCGATCCGGCGCAGCAGCTGCCGCGCGGCGGGCAGCTGGGCCCAGCCGGCCTCGTGCCCGTGGGTGGTGGCCACCAGCCGCTCGGCTCCCGCCCCGCGCAGCGCGGGAGCCATCAGACCGAGCGGCGCGGCCGCCCCGAACCAGACCGAGGTGCAGCCGTGCTCGCGCAGCAGCGAGACGGCCCGCCGGGTCGCGCCGGGCGTGGGCAGCAGCATGGTCGTACGGTCGCGTACGACGGTGAAGGGCTGCTCGGCGTCGAAGGCGGCCGTGGCCGCGACTCCCTCGCGACCGCGCTTCCAGGTGGAGGCGTAGACGACCAGCCGCTCGGGTTCCAGCCGGAGGGCCATGTTGTGCAGGAAGGCCTGGATGCCGCCCGGCCGGGGCGGAAAGTCGTTGGTCACGATCAGCGTCTTGTGCATCGCTGCCGACCCTACCGGGCGCGCTTCGTGGCACTCGCACAGGTCGGCAGGGAATCATGGGTCCGGACCGGGGCCGGGATACGAACAGGGGTACGGGTGAGCGGGAAGATAGCGGGACTGTCGGCGACTTGGTGCGCCACCCGCCTGGTGCTACTGCTCTTCGTCTTCGGGGTGTACGTCTTCCCGGGCCCCGACGTCACCACCGACGTGTCGGTGATCTACCAGGGCTGGTACGAGGTGCTGCGCCAAGGAACGTTTCCGCTGGCCGACGTGACCTGGCAGTACCCGCCGGCAGCGGCGCTCGCGATCCTCTGCCCCGCCGCCCTGCCGTTCCTGAGCTACCCGCACGCCTTCTTCGTGCTGGTGTGCCTGGCCGATCTGGCCGTGCTGGCCCTGCTGGGGTACGCGGGCCTGCGGCCCGGCCGGTCGCTGCGCGGGGCCTGGACCTGGGTGGCGGGCGTACCGCTGCTCGGCCCGACGGTGTACGCCCGTTACGACCTGATGGTGACCGCGGTGGCCGTGGCGGCCCTGCTCGCGGGGACCCGGCATCCGCGGGTGATGGGCGCGCTGGTGGGTTTCGGGGCGCTGCTGAAGGTGTGGCCGGCGCTACTGCTGGTGGGTGCCACCCGGCTGCGGGCGTGGGTGTCGGCCGCGGTGACCGCGGGCGGTGTCGCGGCGCTGTTCGCGGTGTCCATGTCGGGCGCCTTCGCCTTTCTCACCTTCCAGCGGGACCGGGGCACCGAGGTGGAGTCGCTGGGCAGCCTGGTCTTCCATGTGGCCCGGCACCACGGCTGGCAGGGTCAGGTGCTGCTGAACTACGGGTCGATCGAGTTCGTCGGCCCGTACGTGGGACTGGTCAGCACTGTCGCGATGGCACTGAGCGGGGCCGCGCTCGGCTGGCTGGTGCTGTGGCGGCGGCGGGCGGCCCGGTTCGCCCCGCACACGCTCGCGGACGCCGCCCTCACGGCGGTCCTGCTGTTCACGGTCACCAGCCGGGTGATCAGCCCGCAGTACCTGGTGTGGCTGATCGGCCTGGCCGCCGTGTGCCTGTGCTCCCGGGCGAGCCGTATGGGCGCCCCCGCCCTGATGGTCCTCGCCGCGGCCTTCGTGACGGTCCTCGAGTTCCCGATCGGCTTCATCCACGTGGTCGTGAGCGACACGTACGGCATCACCCTGCTCGTCCTGCGCAACGGCCTGCTCGTCGCCGCCGCGCTCACGGCGGCCCGCGCGCTGTGGCGCTCCACGGTCCCCGCGGCCGCCGCGACCCCGCTGCCCCCTCAGCCGACCCTCGCCAAGGAGACCTCGGCCCCCTGACGCCGCCCCCGCCGCAGCAGCACCGCCACGGCCCCGCACTGCACGGCCATCGCGAGTGCCAGGGCCAGGCAGACGCCGGGCAGGCCGAGGCCGGAGAGGGCGTACGCCAGGGGCAGCTGGACGGCGGTGCCGAGCACGGTGGCCCGGAGCAGCGCCGGGGCTCCCCCGCTGCCCTCGAAGACCCCGCCGAGCGCGATGCAGCAGGCCATCAGCAGCAGGTAGGGGCCGATGCAGCGCAGGAACAGCACGCCCTGGTGGGCGACCTCGGGTCCGGCGCCGAAGGCGGCCGTGATCCAGGGGGCGGTGGCGGCGAACAGGATGGCGGCCGCCAGGCCCAGCGCTCCGGAGAGGAGCATCGCCTGCCTCCCGATGGCCCCCCGCGCGTCCTGTCCCGCGCCCCGGGTGTGCGCGGTGTGGATGGCGGCGGCCTGCCGTACCGCGTAGAAGGCCATGGTGGCGACGTACAGGACCTTGTACGCGATCGAGTAGGCGGCCACCGCCGTCACCCCGAGCCGCGCCACGATCGCCACCAGCACCAGCGCACCTCCCTGCCGCACGGTGAAGTCGGCGGACATGGGCAGGCCGGTGGTGAGGGTGCGGTGCAGGGCGGCGCGGACCGGTTCGGCGCGCGGGGCCTCGGCCGCCGTGCGCAGCAGCGCGTTGCGGCCGAGCGCGCGCAGGCCCACCGCCAGGGCCGCGCCGCGGCACAGCACGGTCGACAGGGCGGCGCCCCGGACGCCGTAGAGGTGGATGAGGACCGGGTCGCAGAGCAGGATCAGCCCGTTGGCCAGCAGGGCGAGCCGCATCGGGGTGCGGGTGTCGCCGGCGCCCTTGAGGATGCCGTCGACGAGCTGCTGGGCGAAGAAGACGGCCATGCCCGGCAGGGAGATCGCGAAGTAGGCGGCCGCGAGGCCGAGGGCCGCCGAGTCGCCGGCGCCCAGGACCAGGCGGGCCAGCGGCTCGCGCAGGAGGAACCCGCCCACCGCGACCACCGGTGTGACCAGCGCGCACAGAGCCCGGCCGCCGCGCACCGCGGCCCGCAGGGCGGCGGGATCACGGGCTCCCCGGGCGTGTGCGACCAGCACGGTCGTGCCGGAGGCGAAGACCAGGGCGATGCCAAGCAGCACGTTCTCGGTGTTGGTCGCGACGGCGACGGCGGCCACGGCGGCACCGCCGAGCCGGGAGACCCAGACGGTGTTGATGATCCCGGAGGCGACCGAGGCGAGGAGCGAGAGGTAGACGGGGTGGGCGAGCGAGACGAGTTGCCTGCGGTGCGCGTTCACGAAGAGCCCCCTCTTATCGAGCTACCTCGTTTAGAGGTAGCTCGATAAGAGCTAGCATGGATCCGACGTCCGCTGCAAGGAGGAATGCGCGTGCTGGAGCTGTCGATCCTGGGCTTCCTCGCCGAGGAACCCCTGCACGGCTACGAGCTGAAGGAGCGCATCAGGGCGCTGAGCGGCCATGTCCGCCCGGTCAGCGACGGCGCCCTCTACCCGGCCATCAACCGGCTGGTCGCCGCGGGCAAGCTCGACCAGCACACCGAGGAGGGCGCGAGCGCCGCCCCGCGCCGGGTGCTGTCGCTGACCGCGAAGGGCCGCGCGGACCTGCTGGAGCGGCTGCGCACTCCCAAGCAGGCCGAGATCACCGACCACGTCCGCTTCAACACCGTCCTCGCCTTCCTGCGGCACCTGGCCGACCCGGCGGAACAGGCCGCGGTACTGCGCCGCCGCCTGGACTTCCTGGAGACCCCGGCGAGCTTCTTCTACCGGGACGGCGAGCCGGTGCGCGCCGAGGAGGCGGACGACCTGTTCCGGCAGGGCATGCTGCGGGTCGCCCGGGCCACCGGCACGGCCGAGCGGGCATGGCTGCGCGAGGCGATCGAGGCGCTCGGTCAGCGCAGCTGAGCGCGCACGTACCGCCGCCACTCGGCGGTGAACGCCTCGGGCTTGGTCTTGAGCACCTTCCTCAGCGCCTCCTCGACCGCGCCGGGCCGCTTCTGGTGGTCGCCGACGGCCCGGTAGAAGGCGCCCAGCCGGGCCTTGCCCCAGTGGTCGGCGATCATCCGGCAGGCGAGCCAGCCGCCCTCGTAGGCCTGTGCGAGACGGGCGGGGTCGCGGCTGAAGCCGAAGTCCTTGTCGGCGGGGAGGCTCGTGGGCACATGGCTGTCCTTGACCGCGCGGGCCAGTTCCGGCGCGGCCTCGGCGGGCGTGCGGCCGGTGCCGAGGTAGCCGATCCAGTCGGCGTAGCCCTCGGAGAGCCACAGCGGGGTGGCGGCGGTGGTGTGCGCGCGGGTGGCCACGTGGGTGGTCTCGTGGGTGAGCACGACCTGCTTGCCGACGCCGCCCAGCATGGCGTACGCCTCCGGGTTGACGACCACCCGGTCCGCGGGCGCCCGGCCCGCGCCGCCCACCTCGCCGGTGGTGACGGCGGCGATGCCCCGGTAGTTGGACGCGGGCGAGCCCAGCAGCCCCGCCATGCCCTCCAGCGTGCGCGGGACGAGGACGACGACCCGGCCGGCCCAGTCCGTGCCCCACGCCCGGGAGACGGCCGGGACCGCGTGGTCGGCGAGCCGGGCGTAGGCGCGCAGGTCGCCGGCACTCTGACCGGCCCCGAGGACCAGGCTGTGCGCGCCCTTCGCCGCGGTCACCTTGCCCTGGTCCCACAGCTGCTCCCCGGCCTTGTGCGCGGGCTTGTCGGCGGTGACGTACCACTTGCCGTCGGCGGTGCGGCCGAGGGTGAGGGTGCGGCGGACGCTGACCGGGGCCCGGTCGTAGCCGGCGATCCGGTAGCGCAGTTCGGCGTCGGCGGTGGCGCCCGGCCCGCCGTGGTGCAGGGCGGTCACCCGGTAGGTCCAGGAGGCCAGCGGGAGCGCCCGCAGGCGGACGTACGCGGTCCGGCTGCCCGTCGCGCCGTACGCCGTCTCGTCGTGCCGGAGCAGGGCCGCGGAGCGCCGGTCGAGCACCTGCTGCACCTCGGCCCTGGCCGGGTCGACCGCGGTCCGGCCGCCGCATCCGGCGAGGGGCGCCGCGAGCAGCAGACAGAGCCCCACCACCGTGGAGCGCCATGCCCGCCCATGACCAGCCATTCGCCGATCGTACGGGTTCGGGTGGGAGGTCAGGGCCGGGTGACCGAGGAGACGGGCATCATGCCGACCGGGTCGTAGCGCACCGGCGCGCCCGGATAGGGGGCGTGGATGACCTGGCCGTTGCCCACGTACATCGCCACATGGCTGGCGTCGGAGCGGTAGACGACCAGGTCGCCGGGGCGTGCCTGGGAGAGCGGGATCTGCCGGCCGGCGTACCGCTGCTCCTGCGAGGTGCGCGGCAGATGGACGCCGGCGTGCCCGTACGACCACTGCATCAGGCCCGAGCAGTCGAAGCCGGAGGGGCCGGTCGCGCCCCACACATAGGGGCGGCCGAGGGCGGAGCGGGCGGCGGCGACGGCGGCCGCGGCGCGGGCGTCGGGGGCGACGGCGCCGGACAGGTCGGGCAGGTCGGCGCGGTCGGCGCCGTCCGAGCGGGAGGCCCGGTCGTAGGCGGCGCGCTCGGCCGCGGGCAGGGCGTTGAGCAGCTGCCGGGCCCTGGCGAGCTTCTTCTCCACGGTCCGCTTGTGCGTGGCGACCGCCTTGCGGCTCTGCTCCAGCGCGGCGAGCTTCCCGGCGGCGTCGGCACGCTCCTGGGCCAGCTCGCGCATCGCCGTGCTCAACTCCCGCAGCCGGCCCGCCTGCTGGGCGCCGATGCGGTCGAGGGTGGCCGCCTTGTCGAGGTAGTCGTCGGGGTCGTCGGAGAAGAGCAGGGCGACGGCCGGGTCGAGGCCGCCGGCGCGGTACTGGGCGCCGGCCAGCGAACCGAGCGCCTCGCGCATGGTGTTGATGCGCTGCTGCTGCCGGGCGATGTGGTCCTGGGCGTCCCGGATCTCCCGGCGCAGCACGTCGGCCCGCTCGTCGGCCTTGTCGTAGGCCTGGGTCGCGCTCTCGGCCTCCTCGTAGAGGCGGTCCACCTCGGCACGGGTGTCGCCGTGCGGCGCTGCTTGGGCGGGTACGGCGCCGAGCGCGGCGGCCGCGGCCGACAACACACACAGGGCGACGCCGGCCCCTCGGTTGAACCCGGACAGTGCAAGGCGGCGATGGGACCCCACGGCAGTCCTTCTGCTGGCGGACAGGGACGGCTTCCCCGGCGCCGGGGACGGGGAGGCCCCTGCGCCGGGGAAACGCGGCAGACAGTAGCCGTGCGGAAGGACCACGCCGAACGACATCGAGGGGCGCACAAACCTGACGCCCCGCCCCTGACGCAGGTCATGGGCGGGGCGTGGAGTCAGTTTCGGTGCACGGGAATTCGCCCGTTCGGGCGCCCCCGAGTCAGCGTCGCGGTGTTGTCAGACCCGGACGCCGAACTGGAACGGCATGTTGCTGATCGACTCGTAGCGGACCACGGCACCGGTGTGCGGGGCGTGCAGCACCTGGCCGTTGCCGGCGTAGAGGCCGACGTGGTGCAGGTCGCCGTAGAAGAAGACCAGGTCGCCGACCTGGAGCTGGCTCTCCGAGAGGTGGGCGCCGATGTTCGCCTGCGCCTCGGAGGTGCGCGGGATGGTGACACCGGCCTGGGCATAGGCCCAGGAGGTCAGGCCCGAGCAGTCGAAGGAGGAGGGACCGGAGGCGCCGTAGACGTAGGGCGAGCCGATCTTGCTCTGCGCGGCGGAGAACGCGGCGGCGGCCCGGTTGGAGGCGGAGGAGTCGTCGCCGAGGTCCACGCGCTCGGTGGAGGAGCGGTTGGCGCGCGCCTGCTCGGCGGCGAGCGCGGCCTTCTCCTTGGCGGTCAGGGTGTTGAGCAGCTTCTGCGCCTCGGCGAGCTTGCCCTGGACTTCCTTCTTCTTGTTGCCCAGCTCGGTGCGGGTGGCGGCGAGGTCCTTGAGCTTGTCGGTGGCCTCTGCCCGCTCCTGGGCGAGTTCGCGCTGTTTGTCCTGAATCTTCTGCAGGGCCTCGACCTGCTGGCTGCTCAACTGGTCGAGCGTGGAGGCCTTGTCGAGGAAGTCGTCCGGGTTGGAGGACAGGAAGAGCTGGACCGAGGAGTCGATACCGCCGGAGCGGTACTGGGCGGTGGCCAGCGAACCCAGGCCGTCGCGCAGCTTGTTCAGCTCCTGCTGACCGCGGGCGACGTTGTCCTGGATGGTGGATATTTCCTTCTGCAGCTTCTGCTGCTTCTCCTTGGCCCCGTTGTACTTCTCGGTGGCCTGCTCCGCCTGCTCGTAGAGGTGGTCGACCTTCGCCTTGACCTCGTCCTTGCTGAGCTTCTCGCTCGGCGCGGCATTGGCGGCGTTCGCGCTGAGCGCGACGGCAGCGGCGGCTGCGGTGGTCAGCACGGTGACACGCGTGCGGCTCGGCTGCTTGGGTCGACGATGGGACGCCACTGAGGACGAACTCCTTCTTGTGAGTGATCACCCGTTCGGAGGTTCGAGCCCAGACCCTAGTGACCCACTTGTGATCAGTTCAAATCCTCGCGGCAAAAAACCCTGTGACGCAATGCATTCTTTGCACATAACTCACGTGCAGTGAGACGCGATTGACCCTACGTGGCGTGAGAGTCAGGTCAATTCGGGCATTGCGTATGCGCGTTGGACCTTCAGGACAGTCGCTTCAGAAGTACCGCAGAGGCGACGGGACGGGCACCGGCCTTCGCGACCCCGTCGGCCACCTCCCGGTCGGTCGAGGCGACGATGACCGGACGGCCCGGGGGCTCCGCGCGCACCAGCTGACGGATCAGCTCGTCGGCCGTGATCCCCGGCTTGGAGAACAGCACCCGCACCCCGCGCGGCGGCGCGAGCAGCACCGGCGCGGCCAGTTCGGCGCCGTCGAAGACGCACGTCACCTCGGCGCCGGTCTGCGCGGCGAGCGCCGAGAGCTGGCCCAGGAGCCGCAGTCGCTGCTTCTCCAGCGGCATCTGCGGATAGCCGGTCTTGGTGACGTTGTAGCCGTCGACCACCAGATGCACCTGCGGCAGCGCGAGCAACTGGTCGAGGATCGCCGGGTCGTTCTCGGACAGGGCCCGGGCCGCGATGTCCTTCGGGGTCATTCGTCCCGGTTCGACCGCGTCCACGGTCTCGGCCGGGCGCACGGAGACCGGGGGCAGGGCGAGTTCGCGCCGCAGCCCCTGGGTGGCGTCCAGCAGGGTGTCGAGCAGCAGCCGTACCCGCATGTCCTCGACGCTGCGCCCCTCGCGGGCCGCCCGGCGGGCGGCCTCCAGCCCGGCCTCGGCCTCGCCCAGCCGGGCCTTGAGCCGGCGGGACTCGCTCTCGGCGGCCGACAGCTGCGCCTGCCCCTCGGCACGCACGGCCTCGATCTCGCCCTGGACCTTGCGCAGCGCGGCCTCCCCGCGCTTGACGTCGCTGAGTGCGGCACGGAGCTTACGGTGAAGCGATTCCGCTTCCTTCTTCGCCGACTCCAGCTCGGTGCGCAGCCGTTCGGTCTCGGTCCGGGTCTGCGCCCGGGCCTGGGCCAGCTCCTCGCGCAGCCGCTCCAGCTCGGCCCGGCTCTCCTCGTCGGCCCGCTCGGCGTCCGCGCGCTGGGCCTCCTCGCCGGCCGCGGTGACCAGCTTCACCCAGCCCGCCGGGCGCAGCACATAGGCCGCGGCCGCCACATCGAGCGGGTCCGCGGCCGGGGGCGGCGAGCCGGAGTCCAGCGCGCCGGACAGCTCCGGCTGCGCCTCTCTGAACTTCTCCCCGATCCGCTGCCGGAAGAGCGGGTCGGTCTCCAGCGCGGCCGCCATCGCGTTCCCGGCGAACTTGGCCCGCCGGTTCGGGGCGAACCGGGCGTACTGCCTCAACTGGGCGGGCAGTTCCGCGACGGTCAGGCCGCCGAACCCGTCGGAGACGATCTGCACGACCCGCCGGCGCACGCCGTCGGGCAGCGGACGGTCAAGCACCTCAGCGGTGCCGTCGCCCGGCCCCCCGCTTGCGGTCTCCACCATCCGTCACACCCCAATACCCTGTACGGGGCCCGCTCCGCTCAGGAGCCGGCGCCCGGCCTGTCCACGAGTTCCACCTGGTCCACCGCGTTGCACCAGCGGCAGCGGACCGACTCGATGGTCTCACTGACCACCTCGCGCTCCTCGACCGTCGGCTCACCGGCGAGGTCGAGGTGGATGTACTCGACGACCTTCGACGAGCGGGTCACGTCGAAACGCGTGAGGTTGCCGCAGAGGGTGCAGCGCCATCGCGTCGTGGCGGTCGGCAGGGGAACCGTCATCGTGGCTGTTCGCTTCCTTACTCGGGTCGGTCCGCGCCGCTCCTCGACGCGTGTGGCTCGTAACCCTACGGCCTGGCGGGTACTCACCGCCCGTCCGTCCACGGCGGCGAGGCGGTCTGTCAGGTTGCGTCCCCTTACGTCATGCTCTGTAGTCATGATCAACGCCTGGAGCACGACGGCCGGCCGCACACTCAGGGCGCTCCGGGACACCTCCGCGCCGATGACGTACTTCCTCATCGCCCTGTGCTCACTGATCTTCGTGCTGGGCCCGGCCTCCGGGCTCACTCCGGCGTACGGCTCCGCGGACGCGCTGCCGGCCGCGCAGCGCGCGTACTTCCGGCGCTGGGGGGTGGTCCCGGCGGAGCTGTTCCACGAGCCCGTCCGGGAGGCCCTGACCCCGGTCACCGCGCTGTTCGTGCACGGCAGCTGGGTGCATCTGCTCGGCAACATGCTCTTCCTCTTCGTCTTCGGGGTGATGACCGAGGAACGGATGGGCCGGGTGGAGTTCACCCTGTTCTACGTCGGCTGCGGCTATCTGGCCCTGCTGGGCTACGCGGCCGCCAACGCCACCTCCGAGCAGTCGCTGGTGGGCGCGTCCGGGGCGATCTCGGCGGTGCTCGGGGCATTTCTCTACCTGTTTCCCCGCGCCCGTGTGACCAGTCTCCTCCCCTTCCTGTTCTTCCTGCCGATGCGCTTCCCGGCCTGGGTCGTGCTGCCCTTCTGGGCGGCCCTGCAGTGGCTCGCGGCGGGCCGCTCCGGCGAGGGGCCCGGGGTCGCCTACCTGGCGCACCTGGTCGGCTTCGGGGTGGGGTTCGGCTACGCATGGGTGCGATACGGACGCACGACTAGAGTGAACCCTGCACCGGCTCCGGCACCCGAGGGAGAGAACCCGTCGTGATCACCGCGATCGTCCTGATCAAGACCAGCGTGGACCGGATCCCCGAGATCGCCGAGCAGATCGCCTCGCTGGATACCGTCAGCGAAGTCTTCTCCGTCACCGGTACGTATGACCTGATCGCCATGGTGCGGGTACGCCAGCACGAGGACCTGGCCGACGTGATTCCGGGGCGGATCAGCAAGATCCCCGGGGTGGAGGCCACGGACACGCACGTCGCCTTCCGTACGTACTCGCAGCACGACCTCGAGGCGGCCTTCTCGATCGGGTTGGACAACTGATCGCCTGAAGACCGCCTCACCAGGCTTCAGAGACTCACACCGCCGGGACGCAGCGACCGTCCTCCGTGCGGTACTGCCACTTCGCGCCGTCCGTGACCAGTTCCCGTACCGCGTTCACGAAGCGCTCCACGTGCTCGTCCGGCGTGCCCGCGCCGAAGCTCACCCGGATCGCGTTCAGGGACTTCTCGCCGGGGGCGGCCTCGGGGGCGCCGCACTCGCCCTGGGTCTGGGGGTCGGAGCCGAGGAGGGTGCGGACCAGCGGGTGGGCGCAGAAGAGGCCGTCGCGGACGCCGATGCCGTACTCGGCGGAGAGGGCGGCGGCGAAGTGGGAGCTGTTCCAGCCGTCCACCACGAAGCTGATCACACCGACGCGAGGGGCGTCGTCGCCGAAGAGGGAGAGGATCCTGACCTCGGGGACCTCGGCGAGGCCCTCGCGGACCTTGGTGATCAGGTGCTGCTCGCGGGCCACGAGGGTGTCGAAGCCGGCCTCCGTCAGCGCCTTGCAGGCGGAGGCGATGGAGTAGGCGCCGATGACGTTCGGGGAGCCGGCCTCGTGGCGGGCGGCGGTCTCGTGCCACTGCACGGCCACTCCCCCGTCCTCGCGCCGCGTGACCTTGCGGCTCGCACCGCCGCCCGCGAGGTACGGCTCGGCCGCGACCAGCCAGTCGGCGCGGCCGGCCAGGACGCCGGAGCCGAAGGGGGCGTACAGCTTGTGGCCGGAGAAGGCGACCCAGTCGACGTCGAGGTCCTGGATCGACACCGGGTGGTGGGGGGCCAGCTGGGCCGCGTCCAGGACGATCCGGGCGCCGTGGGCGTGGGCCGCGGCGGCCAGCTCGCGGACCGGCCACAGCTCGCCGGTGACGTTGGAGGCGCCGGTGACGCAGACCAGGGCCGGGCCGTACGGGTCGCGGTCGGCGAGGGCCCGCTCCAGGGTCTCGACGGCCTGCTGCGGGGTGCGCGGGGCGTTGAGGTAGGTGACCCGGGCGTCCTGCCAGGGCAGCAGGGAGGCGTGGTGCTCGGTCTCGAAGACGAAGACCTGGCAGTCGGCCGGGATCGCCCGGGCCAGCAGGTTCAGGGAGTCCGTGGTCGAGCGGGTGAAGATCACCTGGTCGTCGGTGCGGCAGTCGAGGAACTCGGCGACCGTCCGGCGGGCGTTCTCGAACAGGTCGGTGGAGAGCTGGGAGAGGTAGCCGGCGCCGCGGTGGACGCTGCCGTAGTACGGCGCGTAGGCCGCCACGTCGTCCCAGACGCGCTGCAGGGCGGGGGCGCTGGCCGCGTAGTCGAGCGCCGCGTAGGTGACCTCGCCGCCGGTCACGAGCGGGACGGTGACATCCCCGCCCAGAACGGGCAGCGCCCCCGAAATGTTACGGCAAACGGTCTGGGCGGAGGCAGCGGTGGAGACAGACATGGCGAACTCCCGTGAGAGGCAAGCGGAATCACCGTGCGAGCGGGTACGGCTCAAGCACGGAGAAAGGTGAAAGGGGTATGCGGAGGCGGGGCTCTACGCCCTATCGCATTCGCTTGCTCACAGAAGGCTCCCTCGACGACCAGGACCCCTGGCGTGTGAGGGGTCCGCGCTTGCCGTAGACCTCGCTGCCTACGACCTGGTCTTCACCCGGGGCACCCCGCCACGGACGGAGGGTTGCCGGACAGTCGGCCGGGGCCTCATGACTGTCACTCATGACCTGGACAGGAACGTACGTGAAGTGATCGCGGTCCCGCAACTCCTGTCCGGATCGCGGGACCGCACATCGGATCCGTCAGCTGTTGCTGGCCGCCACCCACCGCTCCAGCGTCCGCTTCGCCGCACCCGAGTCGATCGACTCGGCCGCCTTGGCCATGCCCGCCCGGAGCTGCTCGGCCAGGGGGGCCTCGGTCGGGTCGAGGGCCACCAGGGCCGCCGCCGAGTTCAGCAGGACCGCGTCCCGGACGGGGCCCTGCTCGCCGTCCAGCAGGCGGCGGGCGACCTCCGCGTTGTACGACGCGTCGGCGCCGCGCAGGGCCTCCACGGGGACGAGGTCGATGCCGACGTCCCGCGGGTCGAAGCCCTCCTCCGTGACCTTGCCGTCCCGGACCACCCACACCCGGGAGGTGGAGGTGGTCGTCAGCTCGTCCAGGCCGTCGTCGCCCCGGAAGACCAGGGAGGAGTTGCCGCGCTCGGCGAGGACCCCGGCCACGATCGGTGCCATCCGCGGGTCGGCGACACCGACCGCCTGGGCACGCACCTTGGCCGGGTTGGTGAGGGGACCGAGCACGTTGAAGGTCGTACGGATCCCCAACTGGCCGCGTGCCGCGGCGACATGGCGCAGCGACGGGTGGAACTTCACCGCGAAGCAGAAGGTGATACCGGCGACCTCGGCGACCTCGGCGACCCGCTGCGGGGTCAGGTTGAGGTTGACGCCGAGCTTCTCCAGGACGTCCGACGCGCCGGACGCCGATGACGCGGCCCGGTTGCCGTGCTTGATCACCTTCGCGCCCGTACCGGCGACGACGATCGACGACATGGTGGAGATGTTCACCGTCTTCGCGCCGTCACCGCCGGTGCCGACGATGTCGACGGTCCGGCCGGGCACCTCGATCACGTTCGCGTGCTCGTACATCGCCCGGACCAGCCCGGTGATCTCGTCCACCGTCTCGCCCTTGGCCCGCAGTGCCACCACGAACCCGGCGATCTGCGCGTCGGTCGCCTCGCCGCGCATGATCAGGTCCATCGCCCAGGCCGTGTCGTCGGCGGACAGGTCCCGGCCATCCAGCAGGCCGTTCAGCAGGGCGGGCCAGGAACGGCCCGCCGCGGTGTCGCCTCCAGCGGGGGTCACAGCGCTCATAGCCGCTCCTGGGTGTCGTAGAAGAACAGTGTGGTCCCACCCTATCCAGCCCGGGACAGGGCGAAGGGCCCCGTCCGTAACACGGACGGGGCCCTTCAGCGTGGCGTGGCGACGCGGGGATCAGTGGTGGCCGTGGCCGCTCGTGATCTCCTTGTACTCGTCGACAGTGGGCTTCGGGATCTGGTTGTCCTCGCCGTAGTAGGCGTTGCTGAGCTTGACGCGCAGCTTCTCGGACGCCTTCACCTTGCGCTCGACACCGTTCTCGTCGACCGTCGGGCCGATCTCGGCCGGCTCGTACTGGTGGTGAGCCGTGAGGGTGTGCAGCTGCTCCTGGCTGAGCGGCTCGTGCACCTCGATGAACTCACCGTGCGGCAGGCGCTTGATGATGCCGGTCTCGCGACCGTGCAGCACCTTCTCGCGGTCGCGGCGCTGCAGGCCGAGGCAGATCCGCTTGGTGGTGATGAACGCGATGACCGGTCCGGCGAAGAAGAAGATCCGGACGAACCAGGTCACGTCGTTGATCGACAGGTGGAAGTGGGTGGCGATGAGGTCGTTGCCACCACCGACCAGGCCGACCATGTACACGGTCACCCAGGCGACACCGAACGCGGTACGCGTCGGGGCGTTGCGCGGCCGGTCCAGGATGTGGTGCTCGCTCTTGTCGCCGGTGACCCAGGACTCGATGAACGGGTAGAGCGCGATCGCCGCCAGGACGAGACCGAAGAGCACCAGCGGGATGAACACGCCCAGGACCAGCGTGTGACCCCAGAAGTTGATCTCCCAGCCCGGCATGTAGCGGACCAGACCCTCGGCGAAGCCCATGTACCAGTCGGGCTGGGCGCCGGTGGACACCTGGTCGGGCCGGTAGGGGCCCATGGCCCAGATCGGGTTGATCTGGGTCACCGCGGCGATGGCCGCGATCACACCGAAGACCAGGAAGAAGAAGCCTCCGGCCTTGGCCATGTACACCGGCAGCAGCGGCATGCCGACGACATTCTTCTCGCTCTTTCCGGGACCCGCGAACTGCGTGTGCTTGTGGTAGAAGACCAGGATCAGGTGGCCCACCATCAGGCCGAGCATGATGCCCGGCAGCAGCAGGATGTGGATCGAGTAGAACCGCGCCACGAAGTCGTGGCCCGGGAACTCGCCGCCGAAGAGGAAGAACGAGATGTACGTGCCGACGATCGGCATCGACAGGATCGCGCCCTCGGTGAAGCGGACACCGGTGCCGGAGAGCAGGTCGTCCGGGAGCGAGTAACCGGTGAAGCCGGTGAACATGCCGAGGACGAACAGCAGGAAGCCGAACAGCCAGTTGATCTCACGCGGCTTGCGGAACGCGCCGGTGAAGAACACGCGCATCATGTGCACGAACATGCCGGCGAGGAAGATCAGCGCGGCCCAGTGGTGGATCTGCCGGATGAGCAGACCACCGCGCACGTCGAAGGAGATGTGCAGGGTCGAGTTGAACGCCTCGGACATCAGCTGTCCCTGGAGCGGGACGTAGCTGCCGTGGTACTCCACCTCGTTCATCGACGGGTGGAAGAACAGCGTCAGATAGACACCGGTCAGGATGATGATGAGGAAGCTGTACATGCAGACTTCGCCCAACATGAACGACCAGTGGTCGGGGAAGATCTTGCGCATGTTGGACTTGGCCAGGGAGTAGATCCCCAGCCGGCCGTCGGCCCAGTCGGCGACCCGCTCGCCTGCCGGGGCCTTGCCGCGTCGCTCGTTGTTCTCGTTGGTGCTCATCCGCGCTCCCAGAATGCAGGACCGACGGGCTCCTCGAAGTCGCCGAGCGCCTGGAGGTAACCCTCGTCGTTCACGCCGATGCGGAGCTGCGGCAGGGCGTGACCGGCGGGGCCGAAGATCACTCGGGCACCGTCGGAGAGGTCGAAGGTGGACTGGTGGCACGGGCACAGCACGTGGTGCGTCTGCTGCTCGTACAGGGAGATCGGGCAGCCGACGTGGGTGCAGATCTTCGAGAACGCGACGATGCCCTGGTGCGACCATTCGAGCTCGCGCTTGTCCTTGATGTTGTCCGGCTGGAGCCGGATGATCATCAGGGCCGCCTTGGCGATCTCGTTCTGGAAGTCCTCCTGCACCTCCTCCAGGCCCTCGGGCTTGGCGAAGGTCAGCGAACCGACGGCGACGTCCTCGGGACGCAGCGGCTGGTTCGTGTTCATGTTGACGAGCAGCTTGCCCTTGGCCCACAGCGTGTGACGCAGCGAGGTGCCGGGCAGCGGACCGAGGTCACGCAGCAGCATGACGCCGGAGAGCGGCACCAGGGCCAGCGCGCCGAACATCGTGGTGCGGATCAGGCCGCGGCGGCCGATCGCCGACTCCTTGGCGCCCTGCTTGAAGTCCGCGTGGACCTTCGCACGGACCTCGGGAGAGGCCGCGATCGCGTGCCGCTCGTCGGCGACCTCCACGTCGGACATCAGGGTGCGGGCCCAGTGGACCGCGCCCGCGCCGATGCAGAACAGCGCCGTGCCGAGGGTCATGCCGAGCGCGAAGTTCAGCGCGCTGACGTGCCCGATCGGGAAGACGAAGATCGACTTGTCGTGCGGGATCGCCACGTAGGAGACGATGAAGCCGACGGTGGCCAGCATCGACACCGTGAACAGCAGGGCGACGACGCGCTCGGACCGCTTGGCGGCCCGCTCGTCGATGTCCTGGATCCGGTGCTCGTGAGGCGGCAGCCCCGGGTCCGCGAACGGGTTCTTCTCGTCCGCGACGGTCACGGCCGCGTGCGCGTGGTCCTGCTCAGCGGGCAGGTTCTCTTCTGGAATGTCTTGGCTACTCATGACTTCTTGGCCTTTGCGGTCCGAGCGGCGACCCAGACGGCTACCGCGATCAGCGCACCGAGGCCGAAGACCCACGCGAACAGGCCCTCGGTGACCGGGCCGAGACCGCCCAGCTCCATGCCGCCCGGCTGCTCCGTCTCGCTGCTGTTGATCGCGTTCAGGTACGCGATGACGTCCTTCTTGTTCTTCTCCGACAGCGTGGTGTCGGGGAAGGAGGGCATGTTCTGCGGGCCGGTCTGCATGGCCTCGTAGATGTGCTTCGGGTCGACGCCCGTCAGGTCCGGCGCGAACTTGCCCTTGGTGAGGGCACCACCCTTGCCGGTGAAGTTGTGGCACTGCGCGCAGTTGGTGCGGAACAGCTCGCCACCCTTGGCGATGTCCGCGCCCTCCGGGCCGTACTGGTCCTTCGTCGGCACCTCGGGACCGGCGCCCAGCGAGGCGACGTACGCCGCGAGCTGGTCGATCTGGGCCTGGGTGTAGATGTTCTTCTTCTTAACGACCTGCGGGCCCTGCGAGGTGGCGGCCGGCATACGGCCGGTCGCGACCTGGAAGTCGACCGCCGCAGCGCCCACGCCGACCAGGCTCGGGCCGTCGGAGGAGCCCTGGCCACCGGTGCCGTGGCAGCTGGCGCAGCCGACCTCGTAGAGCTTCTTGCCCTCCTTGATGGTCAGGGACTGGGAGGTTTCATCGGCCTGCGCCTTGCTCGCGGGCGCGAACGCGGCGTACAGCCCCCCAGTGGCCGCCAGCGCGAGGAGTAGGACGACGACCGCCGCCAGCGGATGGCGTCGTCGTGCGGAGAGCTTTTTCACGGATTACCCCGGTGTCAGGATCTTCTGCGTCGATGCTTCTGGATGTGCGGGAGCGGTCCCGGCTACTTGATCAGGTAGATCGTGGCGAAAAGGCCGATCCAGACCACATCGACGAAGTGCCAGTAGTAGGACACGACAATGGCGGCGGTCGCCTGCTCGTGGGTGAACCTCTTCGCCATGTAGGTGCGGCCGAGGACGAACAGGAAGGCGATGAGGCCGCCCGTCACGTGCATGCCGTGGAAGCCGGTGGTCAGGTAGAACACCGAGCCGTACGGGTCGGAGGACAGGGAGATCCCGTCCTTCTTCACCAGCTCCGTGTACTCGTAGATCTGACCGCCGATGAAGATCGCACCCATGATGAAGGTGAGGATGAACCAGCCACGGAGCTTCTTCACGTCCCCGCGCTCGGCGGCGAACACGCCGAGCTGGCAGGTGAGCGAGGAGAGCACCAGGATCGTGGTGTTCGTCGCGGAGAACGGCACATTGAGCGCCTCCGCCTGCTCCTTCCAGTGCGCCGGACCGGTCACCGATCGGAGGGTGAAGTACATCGCGAAGAGGGCCGCGAAGAACATCAGCTCGGAACTCAGCCAGATGATGGTTCCGACGCTGGTGAGGTTCGGTCGATTGACCGACGGGTGCGCGTGCCCGGTTTCTACTGTCGTTGCTGTCGCCACGACCGACATTATGTCGGTCGCTTATCCCGCCCTCACTCCGGGGGGTGCCGTTCGGAGTGTTGCTGCCCGCCGAACCGGTGTTGACGTGGTGTTCATGGGAGTAACATCCGCCCCGAACGGCCCTGTCCGTAGGACGCTGACGTCTCGGAGGAAGCATGCAGCCGACCGCTACCGTGCTGGTGTACAGCGACGACTCCAACACGCGGGAACAGGTGCGGTTGGCCACCGGCCGCAGGCCGGCTCCTGATGTGCCCCTGGTCGAGTTCGTGGAGTGCGCGACTCCTGAGGCGGTGGTGCGGGAGCTGGACAAGGGCGGCATCGATGTGTGCGTGCTCGACGGTGAGGCCGTGCCGATGGGGGGCATGGGGGTGTGCCGGCAGATCAAGGACGAGGTGTTCAACTGCCCGCCTGTGCTGCTGTTGATGGGGCGGCCTCAGGATGCGTGGCTTGCCACGTGGAGTCGGGCCGACGCGGCGGTCACCTTGCCGGTGGATCCGGTGGAGTTTGCCGCCGCCTTGGCTGGTTTGCTCCGTCGTAAGAGGTTGCTGAGCGCCTAGCAGCTCGGGGCGCGAGGTGGCTGTGCGGCTGACGCCCGGTGGGGGCCTTTCGCGCCCACGCGGCGGAGCCGCACATCGACACAGCCCCGCGCCCCTATGGGGCGCTCACACCGCCGTTGGCTGGAGGCGCAACGCATCCTGTGGTGCTGGGCCGTCCGGGGTGCCGTTGATGAGGGCGCTGCCTGTGCGCCACTTCTTCCAGTCGACGTTCCAGTCGCCGAAGCCGTTGCCGAAGGGTTCCATCGGGTTGCCGTTGGAGTTGACGACCTTGACGATGTCGCCCTCGTGGATGTGGTCGAAGAACCACTCGGCGTTGGATGTGCTCATGCCGGTGCAGCCGTGGCTGACGTTCTCGTAGCCCTGGGAGCCCACTGACCAGGGCGCGGCGTGGACGTACTCGCCCGACCAGGTGACCCGGGTGGCGTAGTAGACCGGCAGGTCGTACGAGTCGGAGCTGCCCTCGGCGATGCCGACCGTGGTGCCGCGCATGCGTACGAAGTACTGCTTGGCCAGTACGACCTTGACCCCGTTGCGGGTCTCGAAACCGGGCTTGCCGGTGGTGACGGGGATCGACTGGATCGCCTGGCCGTTCTGGTAGTACGTCAGCTGGTGCGCCGAGGCGTCCGTGACGGCCTCGATCCGGTCGCCGGTGGTGATCTTCAGCGCCTTGGACTTGCCGCCCCAGAGACGGTCGCTGATCCGTACGCCGTCCAGGTTGCTGTGCACCTGGATGGTGGCGTGCGCGGGCCAGTACTCCTTGGGGCGGTAGTGGAGTTCCTTGTCGCTCACCCAGTACCAGGAGCCCTGGACGGCCGGCGTGGCGTCCACCCTGAGGGCGCGTTCCACGAGGGCCCGCTGCGCCTTGTCCTTGACCGCCTGGTCGAGTTGGGCGGTGATGGGCTGTCCGACGCCGTACTGGCCCGACTCCGGCCCGAACGTGACGTTCAGGCGCTTGGTGGTGGTGGGCTTGCTGGTGTCGAAGGTGAGGATCTTGCGGCCGGGCGCGCCGTCCTCGTCCTCCGTGCTCACCTCGACCGTGTAGTGGGCGTTGGCGGCCAGCGGGGAGGTGCTGTGCCAGCGGCTGCCGTCGGCGGCGAGTTCGCCCGCCACGAAGCGTCCTGTGGAGTCCTGGGCGGTGACGTCGGTGATCCGGCCGTCGTCGTCGCTGGTGGTGATCTCCAGGGGCTTGTCCGGGTCGGCCTGCTTCCCTGCGCCGGTGGGGCCGTTGAAGGAGATCATGTCCGCTGCGTCGTACGGCTTGGCCGACAGGGGGTTGCCGTCCGAACCGCAGCCGGTGACGCCCGCGCCGAGGGCGGCCACCAGCAGGGTGCAGCTGACGACGGTGCGGGTCCGCGGAGTGTGGTTCATATGATCACGCTATGAGATACAAGCCCCATTTGCGCGCTGCGTAATTCATACGGGGGACGGACGCCGCGCAAAAGCAGGAGCCCGGACCCTCCTGACGGAGTGTCCGGGCTCCCGGTGTGCTCACTGCGTGCTACTGGGTGCGGTTCTCACCGTGGTAGTACTCGAACACCCAGCCGAACAGGCCGACCAGGATGAACGGTGCACCGAAGTACAGCAGCCACCAGCCGACCGCGACACCGAGGAAGGCGAGCGCGCCGCCGAAGCCGAGGGCGAGCGGCTGCCAGCTGTGCGGGCTGAAGAAGCCCAGCTCGCCCGCGTCGTCCGCGACGTCGGCCTCCTTGTCGTCCTGCGCACCCGCGTCGACCCGCCGGGCGGTGAAGCCCAGGTAGAAGCCGATCATGATGCTCAGGCCGAAGGCCAGGAAGAGCGCAGTGGTACCGGCCGGCTCCTTCGACCACACGCCATACACGATGGCCATGATCAGGATGAAGACGCTCAACCAGATGAACATCCGACCCTGGATCTTCACTTGCCGGCCTCCTTGCTGCCCGCGATGGCACCGTGACCGGAGTACTCAAGCTGCTCGAGAGCGGCGATCTCGGGGTGGTGCAGGTCGAACGCCGGGGATTCGCTGCGGATCCGCGGCAGGGTGAGGAAGTTGTGCCGCGGCGGCGGGCAGGACGTCGCCCACTCGAGCGAGCGGCCATAGCCCCACGGGTCGTCCACGCCGACCGGCTTGCCGTACTTGGCCGTCTTCCACACGTTGTAGAGGAACGGCAGGATCGACAGGCCGAGCAGGAACGAACCGATCGTCGAGACCGTGTTGAGGGCGGTGAAGCCGTCGGCCGCCAGGTAGTCGGCGTAACGACGCGGCATGCCCTCGGCACCCAGCCAGTGCTGCACCAGGAACGTGGTGTGGAAGCCGATGAACAGCGTCCAGAAGGTGATCTTGCCGAGGCGCTCGTCCAGCATCTTGCCGGTCATCTTCGGCCACCAGAAGTGGAAGCCGGAGAACATGGCGAACACGACCGTACCGAAGACCACGTAGTGGAAGTGGGCCACCACGAAGTACGAGTCGGAGACGTGGAAGTCCATCGGGGGCGAGGCCAGGATGACACCGGTCAGACCACCGAACGTGAAGGTGATCAGGAAGCCGGTGGCCCAGAGCATCGGCGTCTCGAAGGACAACGAGCCCTTCCACATCGTGCCGATCCAGTTGAAGAACTTCACACCGGTCGGGACGGCGATCAGGAACGTCATGAAGGAGAAGAACGGCAGCAGCACACCGCCGGTGACGTACATGTGGTGGGCCCACACCGTCACGGACAGACCGGCGATCGCGATGGTCGCCGCGATCAGACCCATGTAGCCGAACATCGGCTTGCGGGAGAAGACCGGGATGACCTCGGAGATGATGCCGAAGAACGGCAGCGCGATGATGTACACCTCTGGATGGCCGAAGAACCAGAAGAGGTGTTGCCAGAGCAGGGCTCCGCCGTTGGCCGCGTCGAACACATGCGCACCGAACTTGCGGTCCGCCTCCAGGGCGAACAGCGCGGCCGCGAGGACCGGGAAGGCGAGCAGCACCAGAACGGCGGTCAGCAGCACGTTCCACACGAAGATCGGCATGCGGAACATGGTCATGCCCGGGGCACGCATGCAGATGATCGTGGTGATGAAGTTGACCGCGCCGAGGATGGTGCCGAAGCCGGAGAAGGCCAGACCCATGATCCACATGTCGGCGCCGATGCCCGGGCTGCGGACCGCGTCCGACAGCGGGGAGTAGGCGAACCAGCCGAAGTCGGCCGCACCCTGCGGGGTGAGGAAGCCGCCGACCGCGATGGTCGAGCCGAACAGGTAGAGCCAGTAGGCGAACATGTTCAGCCGCGGGAAGGCGACGTCCGGCGCGCCGATCTGGAGCGGCATGATCCAGTTCGTGAAGCCGGCGAACAGCGGCGTCGCGAACATCAGCAGCATGATCGTGCCGTGCATCGTGAACGCCTGGTTGAACTGCTCGTTCGACATGATCTGCAGGCCGGGGCGAGCCAGCTCGGCGCGCATCAGCAGCGCCATCACGCCACCGATCAGGAAGAACGCGAACGACGTGACCAGATACAGCGTTCCGATGGTCTTGTGGTCGGTGGTCGTCAGCCACTTCACCACGACATTGCCGGGCTGCTTGCGCCGGACCGGCAACTCGTTCTCGTACGAGTCCTCAGCTGCCGCGGCACCCTGGGGTTCGTTGACGATGCTCACAGGTTGTTCGTCTCCCGGTTCTTCTCGTGCGGCGTCTGCGCGATGCCGGCGGGAATGTAACCGGTCTGCCCCTTCTTGGCGAGGTCCTTGAGGTGCTGCTCGTAGCGCTCGGGGGAGACGACCTTCACGTTGAACAGCATCCGGGAGTGGTCGACGCCGCAGAGCTCGGCGCACTTGCCCAGGAACGTGCCCTGGTGGTTGGGAACCACCTGGAAGGCGTTGGTGTGCCCCGGGATCACGTCCTGCTTCATCAGGAACGGCACCACCCAGAAGGAGTGGATGACGTCACGCGAGGTGAGGATGAAGCGGACCGTCTTGCCCTCGGGGAGCCAGAGGGTCGGGCCGGGGTTGCCGGTCTGAGGGTTCTTCGTGCCCGGCGTACCGACGTCGTAGACACCGCCGGCGTTCGCCGGGAAGTCCTTCTTGAACCGGTCCGGAATGGCCAGCAGTTCCTTGGACGTCTTGGCGTTGCCGGGGGAACCGGGTACGTCCTCGATGTAGTTGAAGCCCCAGCTCCACTGGAAGCCGACCACGTTGACCGTGACGTCGGGCTTCTTGTCGAGGCTCAGAAGCTTCGTCTCGTCCCGGGCCGTGAAGTAGAAGAGGACCGAGACGATGATGAGCGGGACCACCGTGTACAGGGCCTCGATCGGCATGTTGTACCGGGTCTGCGGAGGTACCTCGACCTTGGTGCGGCTGCGCCGGTGGAAGATGGCACTCCACAGGATCAGGCCCCACACCAGCACACCGGTGGCCAGCGCGGCCGCCCAGGAGCCCTGCCACAGGGAGAGGATCCGCGGAGCCTCTTCCGTGACCGGGGTGGGCATGCCAAGGCGGGGGAAGTCCTTGTATGTGCAACCGGTTGCGGTCGCCAGGACCAGGCCCGCGGTCAGTGCCTGCAGCAGCTTCCGCCGCATCGGGCGCCGCGGCGAGCGGTCGGAGCCGTTGGGACTCACGTAGCGCCTTCCCGAGAGTCTCGCCCGCGCGGTTCGGCTGCGGCCTTCTCGCTGGTCGGTCGCGGCCCTGCGTCGGGCAGGGGTTTGGATGTTTATGCGGACCAAACCCTAGCCGACGCTCTCCGAGGGTTCGCGGGGAGGGTGGCATACGCGCCGCTGGTCACTCCTTAAGGGTGGGATTGGGCGCCTAATAGCTCGGGTTGTCGCGGTTTGGCGGGCGAGTTCGGGTGCGTTGTGGCTGGTCGCGCTGTTCCTCGCGCCCCTGGGTTGGCTGCCCTCACCGAAGTCTTAACGTTGAGGCGTGTCCTACTTTGACGCTGCCTCCGCCGCTCCCCTTCATCCCGTAGCTCGTCAGGCCCTGTTGGCCTCTTTGGATGAGGGGTGGGCCGATCCTGCTCGGCTGTATCGGGAGGGGCGGAAGGCTCGGATGTTGCTTGATGCGGCTCGGGAGGCGGTGGCCGAGGCGGTGGGGTGCCGGGCGGACGAGGTCGTGTTCACCTCCTCCGGGACCCGGGCCGTACACACCGGCGTCGCGGGGGCGTTGGCCGGGCGGCGGCGGGTGGGACGCCACCTGATCGTGTCCGCTGTCGAACATTCCTCGGTACTCCATTCGGCGGAGGCGTTCGAGGCGGCGGGGGGGACGGTCAGCCATGTGGCCGTGAACCGCGCCGGCGCCGTCGACCCGTCGGCCTACGCGGCCGCGCTCCGGCAGGACACCGCGCTGGCCTGTCTGCAGTCGGCCAACCACGAGGTCGGGACCGTGCAGCCGGTGGCCGAGGTGGCCGAGGTGTGCCGGGCGGCCGGGGTGCCGCTGCTGGTGGATGCCGCCCAGTCGCTGGGATGGGGGCCGGTCGAGGGCGACTGGTCGCTGCTGGCGGCCAGTGCCCACAAGTGGGGCGGGCCTTCGGGGGTGGGGCTGCTCGTCGTGCGGAAGGGCGTGCGGTTCGCTGCGCGGGGGCCCGTGGACGAGCGGGAGTCGGGGCGGGCGCCCGGGTTCGAGAACCTTCCGGCGATCGTCGCGGCCGCGGCCTCCTTGCGGGCGGTGCGCGCCGAGGCGGCCCAGGAGGCGGTACGGCTGCGGGAGCTGACGGAGCGGATCCGGGCACGGGTGCCCGAGCTGGTGTCGGACGTGGAGGTGGTGGGGGATCCCGAGCGGCGGCTGCCGGGGATCGTCACCTTCTCCTGTCTCTATGTCGACGGAGAGGCCCTGCTGCACGAGTTGGACCGGGAGGGTTTCTCCGTCTCGTCCGGCTCGTCCTGCACGAGCAGCACGCTGACGCCCAGCCATGTGCTGAAGGCGATGGGGGTGCTGAGCGAGGGCAACGTGCGGGTGTCGCTGCCTTCGGGGGCGGCCGCGGAGGACGTCGAGCGGTTCCTGGCGGTGCTGCCGGGTGCGGTGGCAGGGGTGCGGGAGAAGCTGGGGGCGCCCGCTCCGGCGACCGTGGTCCAGGCGGAGGAACTGGTCGTCGACTCCCTCGGCAAGCGGTGCCCGATCCCGGTCATCGAGCTGGCCAAGGTGATCGGGGATGTGCCGGTGGGCGGCACGGTACGGGTGCTGTCGGACGACGAGGCGGCTCGGTTGGACATCCCGGCGTGGTGCGAGATGCGGGGGCAGGAGTACGTCGGGGAGGAGCCCGCGGAGCGGGGTACGGCGTACGTGGTACGGCGAGTGAGCTGATGGGGGATCCAGGGGGCTCGCCCCCCGGAAGGGGCGCGGGGCTGTGTCGATTTGCGGCTACCGCCGCGTGGGCGCGACCAGCCCCCACGCACCCGCACCCGAGAACGGCGCCTCAGCCCAGGTGCGCCTGAACCTCTTCGGCCGCGTCAACGCCGTACGCCTTGGTGAACCGGTCCATGAAGTGCGCCCGCCGCAGCTGGTACTCCTGCGTTCCCACCGTCTCGATGACGAGAGTCGCCAGCATGCAGCCGACCTGCGCCGCGCGCTCCAGGGAGACACCCCAGGCCAGCCCCGAGAGGAACCCCGCGCGGAAGGCGTCGCCGACACCCGTGGGGTCGGCCTTGCGCTCCTCCTCCGGGCAGCCGACCTCGATCGGGTCCTCGCCGGCCCGCTCGATCCGTACGCCCCGGGAGCCGAGCGTGGTGACGCGGTGGCCGACCTTGGAGAGGATCTCGGCGTCGCTCCAGCCGGTCTTGGACTCGATGAGCCCCTTCTCGTACTCGTTGGAGAAGAGGTACGTCGCCCCGTCCAGCAGTATCCGGATCTCCTCGCCCTCCATGCGGGCGATCTGCTGGGAGAAGTCGGCGGCGAAGGGGATGTTCCGGGAGCGGCACTCCTCCGTGTGGCGGAGCATCGCCTCCGGGTCGTCGGCTCCGATCAGGACCAGGTCGAGGCTGCCGACGCGGTCGGCGACCGTCTTCAGCTCGATGAGGCGGGCCTCGCTCATCGCACCGGTGTAGAAGGAGCCGATCTGGTTGTGGTCGGCGTCGGTGGTGCACACGAAGCGCGCGGTGTGCAGGGTCTCGGAGATACGGACCGAGTCGGTGTCCACGCCGTGGCGGTCCAGCCAGGCTCGGTACTGGTCGAAGTCGAAGCCCGCGGCCCCGACGAGGATGGGCTTGGTGCCGAGCTGGCCCATACCGAAGGCGATGTTCGCGCCGACGCCGCCCCGGCGGACGTCCAGGTTGTCGACCAGGAAGGAGAGCGAGACCGTGTGCAGCTGGTCCGCGACGAACTGGTCGGCGAAACGGCCGGGGAAGGTCATGAGGTGGTCGGTGGCGATGGAGCCGGTGACTGCGATGCGCACGTCGGCATTCTCCTGCGGGAGGCTGGATTGACAGTTCACGCTACCCGCTCTTGGGCAGCCACTGAAGCTGGCAAAACTACCCGATAGTAGATCTTTCTTCGCGAGGCCCGGCGTGCCTACGGTGCCGTCATGACGAACCTCAAGGTCAACTCCTCCGCTGCCCCCGCCGATCTCGAGGGCGACCTCGCCTCGCTGCGCGGGGACTGCGCCCGGATGGCCCCGCACTGGACGGTTCCCGAGCACACCGACTCCCGCCCGGTGCCGCCGTCGCTCATCCATGGGGTGAACGTGCCGGTGAAGTCGGCCCGGATGCTGGACGCCATGTCGGACTACGGCGACTGACGCCAGGGGCGCACCACGGGAACCGCGCGCTCCCCTCGCACGTCCCATCGCCGTCCCCCGTGCCGGGGGCGTGGGACACGATCCAGCGAGGAGCGATGCGGTGAACACCGAGCGACCCGAGAATTCCGAGGAGCCCGAGGTCTCCGCGGCCTCCGACGCGACCGAGAACGCCGAGAACGCCGAGGAGCCCGGGGCCTCCTCGGCATCCAAGGAACCCGAGGTCTCCGAGGCGTCTGGCGTCTCCGAGATCTCGGAGGGCGGCGAGGCCGCCGGTCCCCCGCACGGCGAAGTCCGTGAGGTCGTTGGTGCCGGTGCCGGTGAGCAGCCCGGGCGGCGGCGCTCCCCCATGGTCGTCGTCTCGGTCGCGGCGGCCGTCCTGCTGGTCGGGGGCGGGGGTGCGTACCTCGCCGCGAGCCATGGTTCGGACGGCCGTACGGGCGTCGGCGGGTCCGGCGGTGGCGGTACCCCTCCTCCCCTGGTCCTGGACGGCTGGGCGCAGGGCGGCACGGGCGACATCGCGCCGGGTGAGCCGAATCCGTACGGGGCGACGTACGTGGCCGCGGGGAAGCTGGCCGACGGTCCCGGCTCGGCGCCGGTGTACGCGCCGAAGGGCGAGGTCGGCAAGGAGGACGTGGCCCGGCTGGCCAAGGCGCTCGGGATCGACGGCACGCCGGTGGCCGAGGGACCGAGCTGGCGGGTCGGCGGCAAGGACGGCTCCGGGCCGGCGCTCCAGGTGAACAAGGACGCCCCGGGCAGCTGGACCTTCAGCCGGTACGCGCCCGGCACCGACAACTGCAAGAAGGTCACCGTCTGCGCGCAGGACCCGGGTGCTCCGGCGGGCGAGCCGGTGAGCGTGACGGTCGCCGAGAAGGCGGCGGCGCCGGTGCTGAAGGCGCTCGGGCAGGACGACGCGAAGATCGACGCGAGCCAGATCATGGGCGCCCAGCGGGTGGTCAACGCCGATCCGGTGGTGGGCGGGCTGCCCACGTACGGCTGGACGACCGGCCTGACCGTCGACAAGCAGGGGGTCATCGTCGGCGGCCACGGGCTGCTGGTGGCGCCGGCCAAGGGGGACACGTACCCCGTGCTCGGCGCGGAGAAGACGCTGAAGCTGATGAACTCCGGGCAGAAGCACGGGCACCGGATGGGCATCGGCGGCTGTGCGAGTCCGGTCCCGCTGAAGAACCGGCTGGAGCAGCCGTGCGGCACGTCCTCGACGGCGCCCCGGGTGGCCACGGTCACCGTGGAGAAGGCGGTGTTCGGGCTGGCCGCGCACTCGGTCGCCGGGCGGCAGACGCTGGTGCCGTCCTGGCTGTTCGAGGTCCGGGGTACGGAGGCGCGGGGCGCGTTCACGGTGACGTATCCGGCGGTGGACCCGAAGTACCTGGCCTCGCCGTCGGCGTCGGCGCCGTCCCCGGAACCGACCTCGCCGTCCTCGGCGCCGAGGACGCATGACGTGAAGGTCGACGGCTACACCGCCGACGGCCGCGAGCTGAACGTGAGCTTCACGGGCGGGGTGTGCGCCGACTACAAGGCGTCGGCGAAGGAGAGTGCGAGCCTGGTGACGGTGAAGGTCACCGAGAAGACCTGGCCGGACGCGGTGTGCGTCGCGATGGCCAAGATGTACGTGAAGACCGTACGGCTGGATGCGCCGCTGGACGGCCGGAAGGTGGTCGGCGCCGACGGGGCGCGGATCCCGCAGGCGAAGGCCGGAGCGCTGCGGCCGCTGGCCCGCTGAGCGCTCCGCGGGAAGTGCCGCGATGTGGCCGTCTGCGGCACCGCCGTGGCTGATCGCGCAGTTCCCCGCGCCCCTTTGCGGCGCTGCAGAACCGCAGCCGACTTCGCCGACCCCGCTCAGCGCCCCATGGACACACGAAGGCGGCGGCCCCTCGGAGGGGGCCGCCGCCTTCGTCGTCAGGCTGTGGCCGGCTCAGTCGTCAGGCTGTGGCCGGGCTCAGCTGAAGGAGTCGCCGCAGGCGCAGGAGCCCGTCGCGTTCGGGTTGTCGATCGTGAAGCCCTGCTTCTCGATCGTGTCCACGAAGTCGATGGTGGCGCCGCCCAGGTAGGGAGCGCTCATGCGGTCGGTGACGACCTTGACCCCGCCGAAGTCCTTCTCCACGTCGCCGTCGAGCGAGCGCTCGTCGAAGAAGAGCTGGTAGCGCAGGCCGGAGCAGCCGCCGGGCTGGACGGCGACGCGCAGCGCGAGGTCGTCACGGCCTTCCTGGTCGAGCAGGGCCTTGACCTTGGACGCCGCGGCGTCGGTCAGGACGATGCCGTCGGTCACGGTGCTGGTCTCGTCCGATACGGACATCTACATCTCTCCCGGGTTGTACGGAGACTGCTTGCCGACCAGTGCAACCGGCGTTTCCGCGGATTCATTCCGGGCCGGGCGTTCGCGTGGTCGCCTTTTTTCTTCCTCCCTCATGCTCGCACATGCCCGCGGGGGCGGACAGCGACCGATGGAGGGGCCCGGCGGGATTCACGTCACATCGACGCTATCGCCATCGTCAAACTGACGTGAACCGGTTATGATAGATAGCGTCAGTTAGACGAAAAGTAGAAAGGGTGCGTGACGTGACCACCGCCCAGACCCCGGAGCTCGACGTACAGCCGTCTCCGCTCGCCCTGCTGCTTCTCGGCCGTGAGGCCGACCCGAAGAGCGAGCGGGGTGTCGAGTGTCCCGGTGACCTGCCCTCGCCGTCCGACCCCGACCTGGTCGAGCGCGCCCGCGCGGCCAAGGAGAAGCTCGGCGACAAGGTCTTCGTGCTCGGCCACCACTACCAGCGTGACGAGGTCATCCAGTTCGCCGATGTCACGGGCGACTCCTTCAAGCTGGCCCGGGACGCGGCCGCGCGCCCGGAGGCCGAGTACATCGTCTTCTGCGGTGTGCACTTCATGGCCGAGTCGGCGGACATCCTGACGTCCGAGGACCAGAAGGTCGTCCTGCCGGACCTGGCCGCCGGCTGCTCCATGGCCGACATGGCCACGGCCGAGCAGGTCGCCGAGTGCTGGGACGTGCTGACCGAGGCGGGCATCGCCGAGCAGGTCGTGCCGGTGTCGTACATGAACTCCTCGGCCGACATCAAGGCGTTCACCGGCAAGCACGGCGGCACCATCTGCACCTCGTCGAACGCCAAGCGCGCCCTCGACTGGGCCTTCGAGCAGGGGGAGCCCTCGGCAACAAAGGTCCTGTTCCTGCCGGACCAGCACCTCGGCCGCAACACCGCCGTCCGCGACATGGGGATGTCCCTGGACGACTGCGTGGTCTACAACCCGCACAAGCCGAACGGCGGCCTCACGGCGGACGAGCTGCGGGCCGCGAAGATGATCCTGTGGCGCGGCCACTGCTCGGTCCACGGCCGCTTCAGCCTGGACTCGGTGAACGACGTGCGCGAGCGCATCCCGGGCGTGAACGTCCTGGTCCACCCCGAGTGCAAGCACGAGGTCGTGGCCGCGGCGGACTACGTCGGTTCGACCGAGTACATCATCAAGGCCCTGGAGGCGGCCCCGGCCGGCTCGAAGTGGGCCATCGGCACCGAGCTGAACCTGGTCCGCCGCCTGGCGAACCGTTTCGCTCCCGAGGGCAAGGAGATCGTCTTCCTCGACAAGACGGTCTGCTTCTGCTCGACCATGAACCGGATCGACCTGCCCCACCTGGTCTGGGCCCTGGAGTCCCTGGCCGAGGGCAACCTGGTCAACCGCATCGAGGTCGACAAGGAGACGGAGGCGTTCGCCAAGCTGGCGCTGGAGCGGATGCTGGCGCTGCCGTAGCCGTCCGACGGAGTCCGGCGTCGGCGTGCGTCCGTCACGTCGACGCCGGTTTCCGTTCGGGGTGAGCCGGATCCACTGTGAAGAGCGTGCCGTCGGGGGTCGTCACCACCAGGGAACCGCCGTTGACGAACAGCTCCGGCGAGCTGTAGTCGCCGCTCAGCACCCTGCCCGCGCGGGGATGGGACTCCCACAGCAGGTGTCCGGTGCGGGCGTCGAGGGCGGCGACCCGGCCGCTCGCGCTGTACATGAACACGCTGCTCCGCTTGTCGGCGACCGGCGCGGCCGGCTGCTCAAGGGTCGTCGCGGTCTGCCACACGCGCTTGCCGGTCACCGGTGAGACGGCGCTCATCCGGCCGTCCGAGGCCGCGAAGCAGAGCACTCCGTGCACCATCGCCGCCCGACCCAGGTGTTCCTCGGACAGGGTGCGGGTCTCGCGGGTGCCGGTACGCGGGTCGATCACCTCGACGCGGGCGTACGGGTTGTCGCTCGCCGTCGGGTCGTTGCTGCGCCTGCCCACATAGACCAGCCGTCCGTCCAGGGTTCCGGCGTAGTCCGCGACCACCGAGGGTGCGGTCGCCTGCCGCCGCGTGGAACCGTCGGCCGGATCGACGGCGATCAGCCGGCGCTGGGCGCCGGAGGCGGTGTGGTAGCCGGTGCAGTCCGCGTACACGCCGTCGTCCGCGCCGAGGAAGTCGCAGTGGTATCCGCCGGCCGGCAGGGGCATCGTCCAACGCGCGGCGCCGTCGCGCGGGGAACGGGCGGTCACGGTCGGGCCGTCCGGCGTGAGGACGAGGCCACCCACGAGCGTGGGGGACGCGCTCCCCACCCTTGTCGGGCGGGACCACAACCGCTGTCCGCTGTCGGCGCCGAACGCGACGACGGAGGACGCCGTGAGGTTGGCCGCTGTTTTCAGGACGCTCTCGTGCACGAGCACGACGCCCTCGTGCACCCCGATGATCCTGCTGTCGTAGTTGTCGCGGTCGAGCCCCGGCGGCTGGGTGTCGGCGCGCCAGAGCGTGCGGCCGGTGACGGCGTCGACGCGGACCGGCAGGGTCGCGTTGCCCCCGCAGTAGACCGAGCCCCCGTCCAGCATGCAGGACGGCTGCGCGGCGGGGTCGGACCCGTTCGTCGGCGCCGAGGGACGCTTGACGCCGAGGGCGGCGACCGCGTGCAGCGTCGTCTGCCAGGGGCGCCAGCCCGCCGGGAGGGCGCCCCATCGGGTGGTCGCCGGGTTCGGTGTGCGGCTCGCCCCGGTCCCCTCGCCGCCCTTGAGCGGCCCGAGCAGAACGGCCATGACCGCGGCGACCAGCACACCCACCACCCCGGCGGCGTAGGGCAGCCGACGACTGCGTGCCCGGGGCGTGGAGGCGTCGGGTGCGAACGCGGCCTCGGCGGGGACGAGTCGGGCGGCCGACGGAGGGCGGGTCGGTTCCGGGTTCCGAGGGCGTTGCGGGACGGTGCGGGGCTCGCCGTCGGGCTGCTCGGGCAGGGCCGCCGCGAACTCCGCGGACAGGGTGTCCAGGGCGGGACGGGCGGTCGGGTCCTTGGACAGGCAGCGGGACAGGATCGTGCGCAGCGGCTCGGTGACGACCGCCAGGTCCGGCTCCTCGTTCATCACCCGGTACGCCGTCAGATACGGGTTGTCGGCGTCGAAGGGGCCGCTTCCGGTCGCGGCGAAGACGACCAGCGCGGCGAGCGAGAAGACGTCGGACGCGGGGCCCGCCGACCGGGCATCCGTGAGCTGCTCCGGAGACATGAACGGCGGGGTGCCCATCATGTGCCCGGTCTCGGTCAGCGCCTGGTTCTCCGCCGCGCGCGAGATGCCGAAGTCGATGACCCGGGGGCCGTCGTCGGCCATCAGCACGTTGGCCGGTTTGAGGTCGCGGTGCACGACCCCGGCCCGGTGGATGTCGCGCAGCGCCTCGACCAGGCCGAGGACGAGCCGTCGTAGCTCGGCGCCGCGCAGCGGGCCGTCGGCGCGGATGTCCGCGGAGAGCGAGCGGCCGGGGACGTACTGGGTGGCCATCCAGGGCCGGGGCGCCTCCGGGTCGGCGTCCACGACCGGTGCGGTGAAGGCACCGCTCACCTTGCGGACGGCGGCGATCTCCTGCCGGAAGCGGGCCCGGAAGACCGGGTCCTCGGCGTACTGGGCGTGGACGACCTTGACGGCCACCTCGCGGCCCGACCGGGCCCTCGCCCGGTAGACCACCCCCATGCCGCCGGCCCCGAGCCGGTCGACGATCCGGTATCCGCCGAGCGACCCGGGGTCACCCTCGTGCAACGCCACCGCCCCGTTCCCCCTCCCCCGAAGAGCAGTTCCTGATCACAGGATAGGAAAGCCCGGTGAGGGAGGGGACGCCGGTGCCGGGGGTCAGACTCCCGCCGGCTCCGGTTCTTCGGAGGCGGACTCCGTCGGGGAGGAGAGGCCCTTCTTCGCCGCCCGCTTCTTCGCCCGCCGCTCCTTGCGGAGCTCCAGCATCGCGTAGAGCGTCGGGACCAGGAGCAGGGTCAGCAGGGTCGACGTGATCAGGCCGCCGATGACCACGACCGCGAGGGGCTGGGCGATGAAGCCGCCCTCGCCGGTGACTCCCAGGGCCATCGGGAGCAGGGCGAAGATCGTCGCCAGGGCCGTCATGAGGATCGGGCGGAGACGGTGGCGGCCGCCCTCCACCACGGCCTCGACGACGCCGTAGCCCTGCTTGCGGTACTGGTTGATCAGGTCGATCAGCACGATCGCGTTGGTCACCACGATGCCGATCAGCATCAGCATGCCGATCATCGCCGGGACGCCCATCGGGGTGCCGGTGACCACGAGGAGGCCGATGGCGCCGGTCGCCGCGAACGGGATCGAGACCAGCAGGATCAGCGGCTGGGCCAGCGAGCGGAACGTCGCCACCAGCAGCATGAAGACGATCGCGATGGCCGCCAGCATGGCCAGGCCCAGGTTCTTGAACGCGTCGTCCTGGTCGGAGGACACACCGCCGATCTCCGCCTCGGCGCCCGCCGGGAGCTTCAGGGCCTTGATCCTCGACTGCAGCTTGGTGCTGATCGCGCCGGTGTTGTCCCCGGTCGGCCGGGCCGTGATGGTGGCGGCCCGCTGGCCGTCGATGCGGGTCATGGACACGGGACCGTCGACCAGCTTGACGGTCGCGATGTCGCCGAGCTTCACCGGGCCGAGGCGCAGCGCCTTCAGCTGGGCCAGGGTCGTGGCGGGCTTGGCCGACTTCACGACGACGTCGCGCTCGGTGTCGTCGAGGATCGCCTTCGCCGCCGTCGTACCGCGCACGGCCTGCGCGACCGCCGCGCCCAGCTTCTGGTCGTCGAACCCGGCCGCGGCCGCCTTGGAGTTGGCCTTGACCGAGATCCGCGGCACGCTCTGGGCGAGGTCGCTGGTGACGTCGGTGACGTGGTCGAGGCCGGCCACGGTGGAGCGCACCTGCTCGGCGGCGTCGCCGAGGACCTGCGGGTCGGACGCCTTCACCACGACGCTGAGGTCCTGGTTGCCGAAGCCGTCACCGGCCGAGACGGTGGTCGTGCCGATGCCCCTGAGCTTCTTCAGCCCGTCCTCGAGGTGCTTCTGCACGTCGCCGTAGGAGGCCGAGTCCTTCAGCATGACCTGGTACGACGCCTGGTTGGTGTCGGTGCCGCCGCCGAAGGCCGCCATGAAGCCGGAGGAGCCGACGGTGACCTGGTAGTCCTTGACGCCCTCGGTGGAGCCGAGCAGCTTCTCGACCCGCTTGGCCTGCGCGTCGGTGGCCGCGAGGCTGGTGCCGGGCCTCAGCTCCTGCTTGACGGTGAGGACCTCCTGGTCGCCCTGGTCGAAGAAGTTCGTCTTCAGCAGTCCGGACATGCCGAACGTGAGGACCAGGACGACCACCGCGATCAGCACGCTGGTGAGGCGGCGGCGGGTGGCGAAGCGCAGGACGGGGACGTAGAGGCGCTGCAGGCGGCTCTTCGCCTCCTTCTCCTCGGCCCGGCGGCGGGCCTCCTCGGCGTCCTCGGGGGTGCCCTTGGGGGCGCGCAGGAACCAGTACGACAGGACGGGTACGACCGTCAGCGACACCAGCAGGGAGGCGAGCAGGGCCGCCGTCACCGTGATGCTGAACGAGCCGAACAGGGCGCCCACCATGCCGCCGACCAGGCCGATCGGCAGGAACACGGCGACCGTGGTGAGGGTGGAGGAGGTGACCGCGCCGGCCACCTCGCGCACCGCGCCCAGGATCGCCTCCTTGCGCTCCTCGCCGTAGCCGAGGTGCCGCTTGATGTTCTCCAGGACCACGATCGAGTCGTCCACGACCCGGCCGATGGCGATGGTCAGCGCGCCCAGGGTGAGCATGTTGAGCGACAGGTCCCGGGTCCACAGCACGATCAGGGCGAGGACGACCGACAGCGGGATGGACACCGCCGTGACCAGCGTGGAGCGGATCGAGGCCAGGAAGACCAGGATGACCAGGACCGCGAAGAGCAGGCCGAGCGCGCCCTCCGTGGTCAGGCCCTTGATGGACTTGGACACGGCCGGACCCTGGTCGCTGACGACCGTCAGCTTGGCGCCGGCACCGAGGTCCTTGCGCAGGTCGGGCAGCTTGTCCTCGACCGCGTTCGAGATGGAGACCGCGCTGCCGTCGTGGTCCATGGTGACGTTGACGGCGAGGCTGGGCCGGCCGTCGGTGCGGGTGATCGAGTCGGCCGGGGCCGGCTGCTCCTTGACGGTGGCCACGGCACCGAGGCGTACAGGCTTCCTGACGCCCTCGCCGGTGACCATCAGGTCCTTGATCTGCTGCAGCGAGGTGAAGCCGCCGCCGACCTGGACGGTGCGGTTGGCGCCGTCCTCGTCGAAGGAGCCGGCCGGGACGGTCGCGCCGCCCGCCTGCAGGGCCTGGCCGAGCGCGGCGGAGGTGAGGCCCGCCTGCGCGAGCTTCGCGTCGTTCGGGGTGACGGCGACCTGGAGGTCGCGGACGCCGGTCACCTGGACGCGGCCGACGCCGTCGACGTCCTTCAGGGCCGGGACGACGGTCCTGTCGAGCTGGTCGGCGAGGGCCTGCTGGTCCTTGTCGGAGGTGACGGCGAGCACCACGGTCGGCATGTCGTCCG
The DNA here is from genome assembly GCF_900215565.1 of Streptomyces sp. Ag109_G2-15. Taxonomy (NCBI): domain Bacteria; kingdom Bacillati; phylum Actinomycetota; class Actinomycetes; order Kitasatosporales; family Streptomycetaceae; genus Streptomyces; species Streptomyces sp. Ag109_G2-15. Next base: position 5,136,779 of record NZ_OCNI01000001.1, on the reverse strand, counting down.
TGGAGCCGGCGACGACCTGCGGGTCGACGTCGTCCGGCAGCTGGGCGCGGGCCCGGTTGACGGCCTGCTGGACGTCGGAGACGAGCCGCTTGGTGTCGTTGCCGTAGTCGAAGGACGCCATGATCACGGCGTTGCCCTCGCTGGCGGTGGAGGTGACACCGGTGATGCCGTCGACGCCCTGGAGGTTGTCCTCGATGGGCTCGACGACCTGCTTCTCGACGACGTCCGGTGCGGCGCCCTGGTACGGCGCGATGACCGACACCATGGGCAGGTTGATGGTGGGCAGCAGTTGCTGCTTGATCTGGGGTATCGCGATCAGCCCGAAGACGAGCGCGATGAGCGACATCAGGCCGATCAGGGCCCGTTGCGCGAGGCTGAATCTCGACAGCCAGGACATGGGTCAGGGTCTCTCTTCTGTGAGCGGCAGAAGCTCAGAAGCTGCTGCGGGGCGCACAGGTGAGCGCCCACCCCAACACCCTGAGCCATGGAAGAGCCCGCACTTGTAGGCCCCAGGTCCCGTTCCTTATCCGGCCCCTACTCCGCGCGCAGTACGCGCGGGTGGAGATCAGTCCATCCTCGGACGTACCAGTCCCGACTCGTAGGCGATGACGACGAGCTGGGCCCGGTCCCGGGCGCCCAGCTTGGCCATGGCCCGGTTGACGTGCGTCTTCACGGTCAGCGGGCTGACTTCGAGGCGTTCGGCGATCTCGTCGTTGGAGTGGCCGCCGGCGACCTGGACGAGCACCTCCCGCTCCCGGCCGGTGAGCGCGTCGAGGCGCTCCGAGCGGGCGGGGTCGCGGCCGTCGTCGCCGTCGCCCTGGGCGAGGAAGCGGGCGATCAGGCCCTTGGTGGCGGCCGGGGACAGCAGCGCCTCGCCGCCCGCGGCGACCCGGATGGCGCTGAGCAGTTCCTCGGGTTCGCTGCCCTTGCCGAGGAAGCCGGAGGCCCCGGCGCGCAGGGACTGGACCACGTAGTCGTCGACCTCGAAGGTGGTCAGGATGACCACGCGGACGTGGGCGAGGGACGGGTCGGCGCTGATCAGGCGGGTGGCGGCGAGGCCGTCGGTGCCGGGCATCCGGATGTCCATGAGGACGACGTCGGCGCGGTGCTCCTTGGCCAGCCGGACCGCCTCGGCGCCGTCGGAGGCCTCCCCGACGACCACCATGTCGGGCTCGGAGTCGACCAGCACCCGGAACGCGCTGCGCAGCAGTGCCTGGTCGTCGGCGAGCAGGACACGGATCGTCATGCGGGCTCCCCCGATGCCGTCGTACGGGTCTTGACCGGCAGGATCGCATGGACGCGGAAGCCGCCGCCGTAGCGGGGTCCGGTGGTCAGGGTGCCGCGCAGGGCGGTGACCCGCTCCCGCATGCCGAGCAGCCCGTGCCCGCCGCCGCCCCCGGGCTCGGCGGCCGCGCCCGTGCCGTCGTCCAGGACGGTGACCTCGATGTTCGGTCCGACGCGTACGACGCTGACCTCGGCCTTGGCATCGGTGCCCGCGTGCTTCTGCACGTTGGTCAGGGCCTCCTGGACGATCCGGTAGGCGGCCAGGTCGACGGCGGCCGGGAGTGCGGTGCCGTGGTCGGCGCGGGCCACCTCGACGGGGAGTCCGGCGCTGCGGAAGGTGCCGGCGAGGTCGTCGAGACGGCTGAGGCCGGGGGCGGGTTCGGTGGGGGCCTCGGGGTCGCCCGACTGGCGGAGCAGGCCGACGGTGGCGCGCAGTTCGTTGAGCGCGGAGCGGCTGGCCTCGCGGACGTGGGCGAGGGCCTCCTTGGCCTGGTCGGGCCGCTTGTCCATGACGTGGGCGGCGACTCCGGCCTGCACGTTGACCAGCGCGATGTGGTGGGCGACGACGTCGTGCAGATCGCGGGCGATGCGCAGCCGCTCCTCGGCGACCCGGCGGCGGGCCTCCTCCTCGCGGGTGCGCTCGGCCCGCTCGGCGCGCTCCCGCATGGCCTGGACGACCGCGCGGCGGCTGCGGACCGCGTCCCCGGCGGTGGCGCCGATGCCGGTCCAGGCGAGCACACCCAGGTTCTCCTGCGCGTACCAGGGCAGGGGGCCGCCGAGCATGGCGGCGGCGGTCAGCACGGTCATGGTGAGCAGGCCGATGCGCCAGGTGGTGGTGCGGTCGGTGGTCGAGGCGACGGTGTAGAGGGCGACCACGGCGGACATGGCGACCGGGGCGCGCGGGTCGCCGGTGACGCACTCGATCAGGGACAGGGTGCCGGCGACGGCGAGCACCGTCTTCGGTGCCCGGCGCCGGAAGACGAGCGCGGCGGCGCCGAGAGTCATCAGCAGCAGGCTGAGCGTGTCCGGGCTGCGGACACCCCAGGTGACGCCGTTCTCCCCACGGGGATCCACGAAGGAGCCCGCGACCATACACACCAGCACCCCCGCCGCGATGGCCGCGTCCAGCGCGAGGGGGTGCGCCTTCAGGCTGCACCGGGCGCGTTCGAGAGTGCTCACCTGGTGAACAGTACGGGCCCCGGCGGGGTGCCGGAACAGAGCGGGGTGCAGCTCACCCGCCGTCAGCTGTCGACCGGTGTTCGCAGGGGGTACGGCAGCCGGACGCCCCGTGTTGGCCGTACATGCTCAACCTTCTCGTCGGCATTCGCGCCGCCCCGGCCGGATGCGTCCTGTCGACGAAAGGCAGCCCTCGTGCGCGCTTCCCTCATGTGGCCCGCCGCAGCCCTCGCCCTCGCCTCGGCCACGGTGCTGGTCACCCCCGCGCAGGCCGTCACCTACGGCACCCCGACGATCAAGCTGTCGTCGGCCTACCTGTCGGGCGCGGTCGGCAGCAGCGGTGACCCGACGGTCGCCGTGACGGTCGCGCAGAGCGGCGCGGACGCCTCGGCGCTGACGGTGACGGCCACCCGGAGCAGTCGTACCGCCGTGGCGGCCACCTCCGACGTACGGGTCACGGGCGCCGGAAGCGGCCGTACCGTTGCCGTCGCCGCGCACGCCCAGGGGTACGCCGACCTCACCCTGAAGGTGACGGGGCTCGGTGGCAAGACCGCCACCACCACGCTGCACTACGCGGCTTCCCCCACGGTCCAGTACTCGGCCGACGCCCGCTATCTGACCGGCGCCTCGGACGCCTCCGCCGCGGTGGACGTCGGGGGCGGGTACGTCGTCGTCGGCAACGACGAGGACAACACCCTGCGTCTGTACGACGGCACGGCCTCGGGTGCCCCGGTGAAGACCTGGGACCTGGGCGGGGCGCTGGGCGCCGGCAAGGAGGTCGACATCGAGGGCGCGGCGCGCGTCGGCGACACGATCTACTGGACCGGTTCGCTGGGCAACAACAAGGACGGTGTGTACAAGCCCGACCGCAACACGGTCTTCACCACCACCGTCTCCGGCTCGGGCGCCACCACCTCGCTCACCTTCGGCAGCGCCGGGCACAGCCTGCGCGACGACCTGGTGGCCTGGGACGAGGCGAACGGCGACCGGTACGGCTTCGCCGCGGGGACGGCCGACGGGCAGACGCCGAAGCAGGTGGACGGCTTCAACGTGGAGGGTCTGGAGTTCGCGCCGGGCTCCACCACCGCCGCCTACGTGGGCTTCCGCGCCCCGCTGGTGCCGCCGCAGTCGGGTGGGAAGGCGCTGATCGTGCCGGTCACGAACATGGACCGGGTGGTGCACGGCACGCAGGCCACGTTCGGTACGCCGATCGAGCTGGACCTCGGCGGGCTGTCCGTCCGTGACCTGCGCCGGAACGACAAGGGGCAGTACCTGATCCTGGCCGGGTCCTGGGCGGCCGACGACAACAGCGACCCGCAGGCGCTGTACCGCTGGGACGGGGTGGCCGGACACCAGCCGGTGAAGGTGCTGGACCTGCCGACCTCGGACGCGGGGGCCTGGGAGTCGGTCGTGTCCGTGCCCGACCTGGACGCCGCCGGCGCCCGGGTGCAGCTGATCACCGACGACGGGGCCGCCGACCTCTACGGCGACGGCGTCGAGGCGAAGGACCTCGGCCACCCGGAGTGGCAGAAGTCCCGCACCACCTGGTTCACCCTGGGCTAGCCCGGGATCAGTCCGTCGTCGCTCAGCAGCTCCCGGACCTCCGTGAGCGTCGCGTCCGAGGACGGAAGGATCAGCTCCGAGGGTTCCAGGGCGTCGTCCGGCAGCGGGGTACCGAACCGGCGGACGGCGTCGAGGAGCGCGGAGAGCGTGCGACGGAAGCCCGCGTCGTCGCCGCTCTCCATCTCCGCCAGCAGCTCGTCGTCCAGCTTGTTCAGCTCGGTGAAGTGGGCGTCGTCCAGCTTCACCTGGCCCTCCCCCATGATCCGTACGATCACGTCGGCCTCCTCGGCTCGGGGTCCCGGCGCCGGACTACTGCTTGTCGAAGCGCGGGGTGTCCTGCGGCTGCTGCTGGGACTGCCCCTGGCCGGTGCCGCCCTCGATCGCCTGCTGCGGCGAGCCTCCGGCCAGCTCCGCCTTCATGCGCTGCAGTTCCAGCTCTACATCCGTACCACCGGAGATGCGGTCCAGCTCGGCGGCGATGTCGTCCTTGGCCATGCCGGTGGGGTCGTCCAGGGCGCCGGAGGCGAGCAGCTCGTCGATGGCGCCGGCCCGGGCCTGGAGCTGGGCGGTCTTGTCCTCGGCGCGCTGGATGGCGAGGCCGACGTCGCCCATCTCCTCGGAGATGCCGGTGAAGGCCTCGCCGATGCGGGTCTGGGCCTGGGCGGCGGTGTAGGTGGCCTTGATGGTCTCCTTCTTCGTACGGAAGGCGTCCACCTTGGCCTGCAGCCGCTGGGCCGCGAGGGTGAGCTTCTCCTCCTCGCCCTGGAGGGTCGCGTGCTGCGTCTCGAGGTCCGTGACCTGCTGCTGGAGGGCGGCACGGCGGGACAGCGCCTCACGGGCCAGGTCCTCGCGGCCGAGCGCGAGCGCCTTGCGGCCCTGGTCCTCCAGCTTGGAGGACTGCTGCTGCAACTGGTTGAGCTGGAGTTCCAGGCGCTTGCGGGAGGTCGCCACGTCGGCGACGCCGCGGCGCACCTTCTGCAGCAGCTCCAGCTGCTTCTGGTACGAGTAATCGAGGGTCTCGCGCGGGTCCTCGGCCCGGTCAAGGGCCTTGTTCGCCTTCGCGCGGAAGATCATCCCCATACGCTTCATGACACCGCTCATGGGCTTCGCGCGCCCCCTTCTGACGGACTCCAGCTCACAGATCCTGCGACAGAACCCACAGTACGGGCCCTGACTCCATTACCGCACTGTTCGGGGAGTGATGCGCTCATCCCCAAGGACGACTGCGGACGGTACCGCTCCGGCGTGAGGAGTAGGTGGATCTCCGGGTGGGCTCCTCGGGCCCTTCGATGACCGCCGGGTGAAGCGTCTGCAACGTCCCCTCTGTCCCCCTACAGACGTCCGGTGTTGCCGGATCGTTCCCCGGTGGACTGGGGTCCATGCCGGGGAAGCCCTTACCCTTGGGTTTTGTGTTCCGTAGCCGTGCCAAAGAAGAGAAGGCCCCCGCCGACAAGGCGCCGGTGAACTTCTCCAAGCAGTCCCGCGACCCGCAGGCCCCGAAGGGCAGGCCCACGCCCAAGCGCAGTGAGGCCCAGTCCCAGCGCCGCAGCGTCGCCAACACGCCGACGACCCGCAAGGACGCCGCCAAGCGTCAGCGCGAGGAGCGCCGGCAGGCGCTGGAGCGGCAGCGCCAGGCGCTGGCCGGCGGCGACGAGCGCTATCTGCCCGCCCGGGACAAGGGCCCGGTGCGCAAGTTCGCGCGCGACTGGACCGACTCGCGGTTCAACGTGGCGGAGTTCTTCCTGCCGCTGGCCGTGGTCATCCTGGTGCTCAGCGTGGTGCGGGTGCCGGCGATCCAGAACATCGCGCTGCTGCTGTGGCTGATCGTGATCGTGCTGATCGTGCTCGACGCGGCCCTCAGCGGCCTCCGGCTGAAGAAGCGGCTGGCCGAGCGCTTCCCCGACCAGAACCGCCGGGGCGCCGTCCCCTACGCCCTGATGCGCTCCCTTCAGATGCGCCGGCTCCGGCTGCCGAAGCCGCAGGTCAAGCGCGGAGAGCGGCCCTGAGCGCAGAGGCTTTCACCGGGGGCGCGGCCGAGTCCTGGCTGAACAAGCTGGGCGGGCTGCGTGATGTCGTACGACAGGAGCTGGTGGCCCGGCAGCTCGACGAGCAGATAGCCGGGCGGTTCCCGGTCGGGCAGCGGCTGCGGGTGCTCGACGTGGGCATGGGCCAGGGCACGCAGGCGCTGCGGCTGGCCCGGCTCGGTCACCAGGTGACCGGCGTCGAGCAGGACGCGACGATGATCGCGGCCGCGCGCGAGGCGCTCGCCGGTGAGCCGGACGGCATCCGCGAGCGGGTGCGGCTGGTGCAGGGGGACGGGCGGGACACCGGTGTGCACTTCCTGCCGGGCAGCTTCGACGTGGTGCTGTGCCACGGCGTCCTGATGTACGTCGAGGACCCCGACGCGCTGGTGGCGGGTCTGGCCCGGATGCTCGCGCCGGGCGGGCTGCTGTCGCTGCTGGTGCGCAACGGCGACGCGCTCGCCGTGCGGCCTGGCCTGTCCGGGGACTGGGCGGGCGCGCTGGCCGCGTTCGACACCACCACCTACCGCAATCGCCTCGGCCTGGAGGTGCGGGCGGACCGCCTCTCGGCGCTCACCGCCACGCTCGCCGGAATCGGCGCCGCGCTGCACGCCTGGTACGGCGTGCGGGTCTTCACGGACACGGCGGCGGACGGCGCGGAGATCCCGGACGACCTGGAGACGCTGCTGGCGGCCGAGGAGCGGGCCGGGCGGACGGATCCGTACCGGGGGGTCGCGGCGCTGCTGCATCTGTGCGGGGTGCGGGGCTGAGCCCTCGGCCGTACGGGGTGTAAATCGGGCCCGTTCGGGTGCACACGGCAAGCTGTGACATTCACCCCGAAGGGACACTCGGGGCATGGACGCTTCCCGTACCCGTGCCCTCCGCAGGGGCGCCGTCGTGCTCGTGTTCGTGGCGGCCGCGCTCGTGGCCGCCGGCTGTACGACCCCGGAGTCGTCGGCGGCGAAGAAGGACGCCGCGGCCACCCGGGCGGCCCTCCCGATGTCCGTGGACGACCTGCAGAACCAGTATCTGAAGGTCATCAAGGAGGTCCTGCCGTCGGTCGTGCAGATCCAGGCGAGCCATGCGCTGGGCTCCGGGGTGGTGTACGACGGCAAGGGGCACATCGTCACCAACGCGCACGTGGTCGGCTCCGACAAGACCTTCAAGGTGACCACGGCCAACAACGAGGAACCGCTCACCGCGCGCCTGGTGTTCTCCTACCCGGACCAGGACCTCGCGGTGATCAGGCTCGACAAGGTGCCGGCGGGGCTGAGGCCGGCGACGTTGGGGAACTCCGAGAAGGTGCAGGTCGGCCAGATCGTGCTGGCCATGGGCTCGCCGCTCGGGCTGTCCTCCAGCGTGACCCAGGGCATCGTCTCGGCGACCGGACGGACCGTCAGCGAGGGCCGCTCGGGCGGGGGTACGGGCGCCACGATCGCGAACATGGTGCAGACGTCGGCCGACATCAACCCCGGCAACAGCGGGGGCGCCCTGGTCAACCTCGACGGGCAGATCATCGGCATCCCGACGCTGGCCGCCACCGATCCCGACCTCGGCGGCGGCGCGGCGCCCGGCATCGGGTTCGCCATCCCGGCGTCGATGGTGAAGACGGTCGCCGACCAGATCGTCAGGAGCGGCAAGGTCGTCGACTCGGGCCGGGCCGCGCTCGGCATCACCGCGCGGACGGTCCTGGACGAGAGCTACCAGCCGGCCGGGGCCGCGGTGGTCACCGTCAGGAGCGGCGACGCGGCCGACCGGGCGGGGCTGCGGCCCGGCGATGTGATCACCAAGGTGGACGACGCCCCGGTCACCACCACCACGGAGCTGTCCGAGGCGCTGGCGGTTCTGAAGCCGGGGCAGAGGACGACGGTGACCTACCAGCGTGACGGCGTCGAGAAGACGGTGGAGGTGACGCTGGGCGAGCAGTGAGGAGGGCGGCCCCTGGCTCCGGGTGTCCCCTCCTCACCCCCCGATCGGGTTACGACGCCTCGGCGTGCAGGCTCATCGGGCCGTAGATCTCGCTGCTGTCCTCGAACAGCCGCACCTGGTCCGCGCCGCCCTCCGCCAGCGCCTTCCAGTGCTCGCCGATCCAGGACTCGGCGTCCCCCTGCGTGGTGAACTCCTCCGGCTGCACCGCAGGCTGGACCTCCGTCCCGTCGGCCTTCTCGAACCGCCACGTCCATGCCGTCATGTGGGCCTCCTTTGATCCAACACGTTCCGGCAGCGTAGCCGGAAGCGCAAGACCTGCTGAGACAGGTGAAAATCGGTGCGTGGAAGTGACTCTGCTCGGTACCGGTGCCCCCGCGGGACTGCCCCGCCCCGACTGTCCCTGTGCCGTCTGTGCGACGGCGCTCGGGCCGGACGCGCGGGCGGCCACCGCGCTGCTGGTGGACGGGACGCTGTTGCTCGACCTGACGCCCGGGGCGGCGTTCGCGGCCGCGCGGTCGGGGCATTCGCTGGGCGGGGTACGGCAGGTGCTGCTGTCGCATCCGCACGACGGTCCGGCGGTGGAGGTGCCGGCCGGCCTGCCGCAGCCCGGGCGGGTGCCGGACGGGCGGGAGTTGGCACTGCTGACGGGGCATCGGGTGCGGGCCGTGGCGATGGACGCGGGCGGCACCGGGTACGCGGTGACCGGGCCGGACGGGCAACGGCTGCTGTACCTGCCGCCGGGCGGGGCGCCGGCCGGTCTCGAGGGGGCGCCGGCGGAGACCTACCAGATGGTCCTCGCCGACGTCGTGGGACGCCCGGACGCGCTGGCCCGGCTGCGGGCGGTCGGATCCGTGGGGCCGACCACGGACGTCGTGGCCGTCCATCTCGACCACGACGTGCCGCAGGGCGCGGAGTTGCGGCGGCGGCTCGCGGCGGCCGGGGCGCGGGCGGTGCCGGACGGTACGACGCTGACGGTCGGGGTGTACGAGGACGTGCCGGACGTGCCGCGCCGGACGCTGGTGCTGGGCGGGGCGCGTTCGGGCAAGTCGGTGGAGGCCGAGCGGCGGCTGGAGTCCTTCCCGGAGGTGCTGTACGTGGCCACGGGCGGGACACGGGGCGGGGACACCGAGTGGGCGGAGCGGGTGGCCGTGCACCGGGAGCGGCGGCCGGGGTCGTGGCGTACGACGGAGACGACCGATCTGGTGCCGCTGCTGGGGGTGGACGGGCCGCCGGTGCTGATCGACTGTCTGTCGCTGTGGCTGACGGATGTCATGGACTCCGTGGGGGCGTGGGACGACGCGGAGTGGGCGGGGGGTGGGGAGAAGGCGCTGCGGGAGCGGGTGCGGGAGCTGACGTCCGCGGTGCGGGCCACTCGGCGGACCGTGGTGGCCGTCTCGAACGAGGTGGGCTCGGGGATCGTGCCTGCCACTGCTTCCGGGCGGCGGTACCGGGATGAACTCGGGCGGCTGAACGCTGCGTTCGCGGCGGAGTGCGAGCAGGTGCTGTTGGTGGTGGCGGGGCAGGCGTTGGTGTTGCGGGGTTGAGCTACGAGCGCCCCTAAGGGGCGCGGGGAACTGCGCGACCAGCCCCCGCCGGGTCGCAGTCAGAGGACGGCGTTGGTGTTCTTGCGGGCCACCAGGCGGTACGCGTTGGAGAAAGGGGTGTGGCGGAACAGCGGAGCCAGTGCGTGGTCCAGGATCGCGGCCACGTCGAGTGCCGGGGCGGCCATCGCTCTCAGAAGCAGGGGGGCGGGGGCCAGGGCCAGGGTGAGGGCCGCTGAGAGGTCGTAGGGGACGTGGGGGGACGTGCGGTCCGTCACGAGGATCGTGCAGCCCTGGGTCTCCAGTTCCGCGCGGAGGTTGGGCAGGGGCAGCAGGTGGAGATGGCGGGGCTGGCCGTAGGGGAACCACCACTTGCCGAGGAGCGCGGCGAACACGCTGCGCGGGTCGGGGACTTCGACGACGAGGTGGCCGCCGGGGCGCAGGACCGTGAGCGCGGCACGGAGTTCGGCGCGTGGGTCCGGGGCGTGTTCCAGGTGGTGGAACATGCTGACCACGTCGTAGCGGGAGCGCAGCCGGGCCGCCATCCCCGGGGTGGTAAGACAGCCGCGGTGGGCCTCCTCCACCCGGCCCTCCAGCAGGGCCTGTTCCACGCGGGCCGTCAGGTCCAGGCCGTCGAAGCTGGTGTACGGGAAGAACTCCTTCGCCGCCTCCGGGAACCGGGCGTGCCCGGTGCCCACGTCCAGCCAGCTCTCCGGATCGGGCAGCGCCGACAGCTTGTGGGCGGCGGCACGGTGTCTGCGGCTGACCGCGCGCTCGGAGAGGACGCGCGCGGTGAACTCCTCCAGCTGTCTCTCGTAGAAGTCCCGGTGGTAGAAGGCGAATCCCTCCGCCGTGAGCCGGGGGTTCTGGAAGACGTGCGCACAGTCTCCGCACTCGTCCAGGACGAACGTGCCCGGCCGCTGCCGCAGCGGGTCGGCGGCGCGCAGCCGGGTCCGCAGCCGACGGGAGCCGCACCAGGGGCAGGCCTCGCGGCGCGGCTCCTGGAACGGGTCGCGCGGCTCGATGACCTGCGGGGTGAGGGGCGAGGGCTGCATGGCGGCTCCCTGGGCGACAATCCGCTGCAAACCGGAACGTATGGGATACCCCTCTCGGGTGCAAAGACGTCGCGACCATGTGGTGGCGGTGTGGCGCGGATGCGTTCGTTGACTGGCGGTACTGTTCGGCGAATGAGCAGCCTTAATCTGGACGACTTCACCGATCTGATCGAGCGCCCGGACGGGGGCGTACGCCGTGACGCCGAGGCCCGCAGGGAGCGCCAGATCGTGCCGCCCGGGTCGCTCGGGCGCCTGGACGAGCTGGGCGAGTGGCTGGCCGCCGCACAGGGCGCCGTACCGGTGCGGCCGGTCGAACGGCCCCGGGTGGTGCTCTTCGCCGGTGACCACGGCATCGCCGAACTCGGCGTCTCCGCACGGCCGGCGGGCAGTGCCGAGCAGCTGGTGCGGGCGGTGCTGGAGGGCGGCAGCCCGGTGTCCGTCCTCGCGCGCCGGCTCGACGTGCCCGTGCGGGTCGTGGACATGGCCCTGGACTGCCCGCCGGACGCCTTCCCGGAGGAGGTCGTACGGCACCGGGTGCGGCGCGGCAGCGGTCGTATCGACGTCGAGGACGCGCTGACCCTCGACGAGGCCGAGGCGGCCTTCCGGGCGGGCGTGGCCGTCGCCGACGAGGAGGCCGACTCGGGGACGGATCTGGTGGTGCTCGGCGATGTGAGCGTGGGCGGGACCACGGCGGCCGCGGTGCTGGTCGCGGCGCTGTGCGGGACCGACGCGTCCGTGGTGACCGGGCGGGGCGGGCTGGCCATCGACGACCTGGCGTGGATGCGCAAGTGTGCGGCGATCCGGGACGCGCTCCGGCGGGCGCGGCCGGTGCTCGGGGACCAGTTGCAGCTGCTCGCGACCGTGGGCGGGGCCGATCTGGCCGCGATGACCGGGTTCCTGTTGCAGTGCGCGGTGCGGAAGCTGCCGGTGATCCTGGACGGTGTGGTGGCCGCCGCGTGTGCGCTGGTCGCCCAGCGGGTCGCGTTCCGGGCGCCGGACTGGTGGCTGGCCGGGCACGACAGCGGGGAGCCGGGCCAGGCGAAGGCGCTGGACCGGATGGCCCTGGAGCCGCTGCTGGAGCAGGGCGTGAAGGTCGGCGAGGGGGTGGGGGCGCTGCTGTCGCTGCCGCTGGTCCGGGCCGCGGCGGCGCTGGCCGCCGAGCTTCCCGAGAAGCCGGAGTCCGAGAAGGAGCCGGAGGAGTCCGAGCAGCCCAAGGAGAAGGAGTAGTCGCACCACGGCAGCCGGAAAAGAATGGTTCGCCAGGACGGCCCCCATATGATCCTCCCCCATGGGAGATGCCCGAATTGCCGTGGAACTGCAAGCCGAGCCGGAGCGGCGGTCCAGCGGGGCCTCCCGTCGGGCCGCCGCCTTCGCCGTCTGGTATCTGCGGGCCGTCGCCTTCATCAACTTCCTGAGCGCGGTCTGGGTCTCGCTGGGCCAGGACGTGCGCCGGCACAACCAGGAGAACTACTTCACGCCGTACCTGCTGACGGCCGGCTTCGCCTCGGGCGTGTTCACCGCGTTCCTGGCGATCACGATGCGCCGGCGCAAGCGGGCCGCGTGGATCCTGAACCTGGTGCTGAGCGGGTCGTTCCTGGCCCTGTTCGCGTTCGCCATGGCGTTCCCGGAGATCCGGCGGTACGCGCAGAACTGGGTCTCCCTGGTGCTGACGGCCGCCTTCGTCGGCGCGCTGCTGGTCGGGCGCCGGGAGTTCTACGCCAAGGGTGACCGGTCCAACCCGCGGCTCGCCGCGACCGTCGCCGTCGGCGGTGGGCTCGTCGCCTCGCTGCTCGCCGGGCTGCTGATCACGGTCACCAACACGGCGCCGGACGCGGCCCGTTCGACGTTCCTGGAGCGCTGGCACTACGGCACCCTGCGGCTGGTGTCGGTGGCCGCCGAGGAGTCGCGCTTCCCCGGCATCGAACCGCCCAACTGGGCCAACGTGGCGATCAACGTGCTCAGCACGCTGCTCGTCCTCGCCGTGTTCTACGCCGCCTTCCGCTCCCGGCGTGCCGTCGACCCGCTCACCGAGGACGACGAGAAGCGGCTGCGGGCGCTGCTGGAGCGGCACGGCGAGCGGGACTCCCTCGGCTACTTCGCGCTGCGCCGGGAGAAGAGCGTGGTGTGGTCGCCGACCGGGAAGGCGGCCGTCGCCTACCGCGTCGTCGGCGGGGTGAGCCTGGCCTCCGGGGATCCGCTGGGCGATCCGGAGGCGTGGCCCGGTGCGATCGTGCCGTGGCTGGTGGAGGCGCGGGCGCACGGGTGGATCCCGGCGGTGATGGGGGCGAGCGAGGAAGCGGGGACGGTCTACGCCCGGCACGGCCTGGACGCGCTGGAACTCGGTGACGAGGCGATCGTGGAGGTGGCCGAGTTCACGCTGGAGGGACGGGCGATGCGCACCGTGCGGCAGGCGTACAACCGGGTGAAGCGGGCCGGGTACCGGGTGCGCATCCGACGGCACGCGGACATCCCGGCGGACGAGATGGCGCGTCTCGTCGAGCGCGCGGACGACTGGCGGGACGGGGCGACCGAGCGCGGGTTCAGCATGGCGCTGGGGCGGCTCGGGGACCCCGAGGACGGGCAGTGCGTGATGCTGGAGTGCACGGACGCCGAGGGCAGGCTGCGCGCGCTGCTGTCCTTCGTGCCCTGGGGGCCGCACGGACTGTCCCTGGACCTCATGCGGCGGGACCGGGACTCCGACAACGGGCTGATGGAGTTCATGGTCATCGAACTGCTGCGCCGGGCCGGCGAGATCAGGATCACCCAGGTCTCACTCAACTTCGCCATGTTCCGATCGGTCTTCGAACGTGGGGCGCGCCTCGGTGCCGGACCGGTGCTGAGGCTGTGGCGGTCGCTGCTCAGCTTTTTCTCCCGCTGGTGGCAGATCGAGTCGCTGTACCGCGCCAACGCCAAGTACCGGCCCATCTGGGAGCCCAGGTTCCTGCTCTTCGAGAAGAGCGCGGACCTACCGCGCATCGGCATCGCGTCGGCGCGCGCGGAGGGGTTTCTGGGGGGCCTGTCGTCGGATTCCCGTCGTCCGCCCGCAGGGCGGGCCCGGCGGCGTCTGGTGCGTGCGATCGCAAGGCGCCGGAGTGCCTTCGTGGCGGAGCCACGTGGGCGCTTCGGCAACGCGGCGAGCGTGCGTGCCAGACGCCGCCGGGCAGGCGGGAATCCGACGACAGGCCCCACGGCGCCGGGACTGCCGAAGTGGCTGCACCGCAGGCACCTGGACACGCACCGATGAGGATCGTTTGATGAGGACGCTCGCCCGCTGGGCCCGTGCCGAGTGGGGGCTGCTGTACGTCACCGTGCGCGAGCCCCTGCTCAAGCGCCGTTGGCGGGCGTTCCCCATGACGCTGGGGGCGGTGCTGCTGACCGCGCTGCTGCAGTTCGTGCAGAACCAGCCGTGGGGCTATCAGATCGTGCAGGACATGGGTGCCGTACGGGCGGAGGACCCGCTGGGGCCGGCGCTGCTGCGCACTCCCCTGTCGCTGTTCGTCCCGGCGCTGGACCTGCCTGTGTGGGGGGCGCTCGCGCAGATCCTGTTCGTGTTCGGCGTCGCCGAGGTGTGCATCGGCTGGTGGCGGACGCTGGCCATCGCGTACGTGGCCACGCTCGCCGGGACGCTGTACGCGCGCGTGGGCATCTCGCTCGGCCCGCATGCGGCGTTCGGCCTGCCCTGGACGGACGCGCAGGTCGTGGACACCGGTCCGTCGGCGGCCGTGGTGGGGCTCGCCGTCTATGTGAGCTGGCGGTACGGCGCCTATGTGACGTCGGGTGCGGTGACGTTGGCGATGGTGGTCGAGGTGCTGCTCAAGGAGAACCTGGCGGGCAAGGAGCATCTGGCCGCGCTGATGGGTGTGGGGACGCTGTGTCTGGTGGCGGCGGTACGGCACCGGTACGGGCGGCTGCCGGGGCCCGGTCAGTGGCGGTGGCCGCCGGGCAGGCGGACCGGGCGCGGGTCGGGTTTGCCGCCGATCCAGTCCTGAAGGGCGCGGCGGGGCCCGGCCCAGCGGCGGTCGTGGTGATAGGCGCGCAGGGCGGCCTTGGCGCGGGCGCGGGGTCGGCGGCCGTAGAAGCGGCGGGCCCAGGGGGAGCCGGGGCGGGCCAGGCGGACGGCGCCGACCATCGCGACCAGCGGCACGATCACGCCGAAGATCGCGACCCGGGTCTTGCCCTTGCTCAGGGCGATCAGGGAGAAGAGGAAGTTCATGCCGATGTTGGCGATGACCGTGCCCCGGTCCTGGAGTTCCTCGGCGGACAGGTCGTTGACACCGAACGGCGCGAACCCGGCGAGCAGCAGGCCGACGAGGGCGGCGGTGACCACGACGACCTCGACGCTCTTGCGGCCCTCCTCGGTCCAGTAGACGTCGTCGAGGTGCAGGATCAGCGCGAACTCGTCCAGGACGAGCCCCACCCCCATACCGAAGACGACCGCGGCGAGGGCCCCGCCCGCGCCGTGCCGGTCGCTGGCGACGGCACCGAAGCCGCCGACGACGGTCAGCAGGACCCCGGGGACCACGTGGTGGATGTGCAGCCCGCCCGCCTTGACGTTGCCGAAGGGGCCCTTGCCCGCACGGATCAGCCGGGTGATCACACGGGTGACGACGAAGGTGACGACGAAGGCGGTCAGGGCCAGCAGCAGCGGAAGCTTCCCCGGCTCCAGGATGTTCCGCTCCCACCAGTGCCCCATGTGCGCACTTTATCCTTGGCCCTATCAGGGGGCGCCGCGACGGCCCGGTAACCTGCGCCGGTGCTCAAGTCCTCCCCTCTCGACGGCCTTCGCTTCGCCTTCGGCACGCTCTCCGTGCTGCCCGTCCGGGTGCACCGGTGGGACAGGGAGGCCGCGCGCGGGGGCATGCTGGGCGCCCCGGTCGTCGGGCTGGTCGCCGGCGGCTGTGCGGCGGGGCTCGGGCTGCTGCTGCTCCTCCTGGGCGCCGGTCCGCTGCTCGCCGCCGTCGCCTCCGTCGCCGTACCGGCCGCGCTGACCCGCGGTCTGCACCTCGACGGGCTCGCCGACACGGCGGACGGGCTCGGCAGCGGCAAGCCCGCGGAGGAAGCGCTGCGGATCATGAAGCAGTCGGACATCGGGCCGTTCGGGGTGCTGACCCTCGTCCTGGTGCTGCTGGCCCAGGTCGCCGCGCTGGCGCAGCTCTACGCCGACTCCTGGGTGCGGGGCGGCACCGCGGCGGTGACCTCGGCGGTCGTGGCCCGCCTCGCGCTCACCCTGGCCGCGCGCACGGGGGTGCCGGCGGCCCGTCCGGAGGGTCTCGGGGCGGCGGTCGCCGGCGTGGTGCCGGTGCCGGGCGCGCTGGCCGTCACGGCCACCTGCACGATCGTCGCGGCCGCCTGGGGCACGACACTCGGCCCGTACGGCGCCGTGCGCGCGGCGGCCGCGGTCCTGCTGTCCCTCGCCACCGCCGAACTTCTGCTGCGCCGCTGCACCCGCCGCTTCGGCGGGGTCACCGGGGACGTGTTCGGCGCCCTCGCGGAGACGGCGGCGACGGCCGCGCTCGTGGTGCTGTCCCTGGGCTGACCGGCGACTCACCGACGCCCGGGGGCGAGAAGTGGCCACGACGCCACGCACAGGTGAACACCCGCAGGCATGAGCGAACGGTCGTACGCGCGTAGTCTCGTCACGGGTGTTCGCCGACAGGGTGAAGGCCCCGGTTGCCACCTACCCCAAGGCCTGGACCTAGGGTCGGCTCTCGGGCCCGGTCGACCCACCCCTCATCGGCCACAGCAACTTCACATCGGAAGCGAGATTTCACCACCGTGACTGCTCTGACTCTCAGCACCGCCGCGGCGCCCGGCCTGCGGGCCGACGCGATCGTGATCGGTGTCGCCAAGGGCGCCAAGGGACCCATCGTCGCGCCCGGCGCCGACGCCGTGGACAACGCGTACGACGGCAAGCTGGCCGGCGTCCTGGAGACCCTCGGCGCCTCGGGTGCCGAGGGCGAGCTGACGAAGCTGCCCGCCCCGGCCGGCTTCAAGGCGCCGCTCGTGGTGGCGGTGGGCCTGGGCGCGGTGCCCGAGAAGGACGCCGGGTACGACGCCGAGGCGCTGCGCAAGGCCGCCGGCGTGGCCGCCCGGGCGCTCGCCGGCTCCAAGAAGGCCGCGTTCGCGCTGCCCCTCGAAGGCCCGGACGCCGTCGGCGCGATCGGCGAGGGCGTCCTGCTCGGCGCCTACGCCTTCGACACGTACAAGGACTCCGGCAAGGACGCCAAGGCCAAGAACGGCAAGGCGCCGCTGGGCGAGGCCGCACTGCTCGGCGGCAAGCCGCGGGACGCGGCCCACAAGGCCGCCGTGGCCCGGGCCGTCGCGGTCTCCGAGGAGCTGAACCGTTCCCGCGACCTGATCAACATGCCGCCGAACGACCTCACCCCGCAGGCGTTCGCCGCGGTGGCCCAGGACGCGGCCAAGGAGCACGGCCTCAAGGTGCAGGTGCTCGACGACAAGGCCCTGACCAAGGGCGGCTACGGCGGCATCCTGGGCGTCGGCGGCGGCTCGGCCGCGACTCCGCGCCTGGTCAAGCTGACGTACACGCACCCGAACGCCGAGAAGCACCTGGCCTTCGTCGGCAAGGGCATCACCTACGACTCGGGCGGCATCTCGCTGAAGCCGGCCGGTCACAACGAGACCATGAAGTGCGACATGAGCGGTGCCGCCGCCGTGTTCGCCGCGGTCGTCGCCGCCGCCCGCCTCGGCCTGGAGGTCAACGTCACCGGCTGGCTGGCGCTGGCCGAGAACATGCCCTCCGGCTCCGCGGTGCGCCCGGGTGACGTGCTGCGCATGTACAGCGGCAAGACCGTCGAGGTACTCAACACCGACGCCGAGGGCCGGCTGGTCCTGGCCGACGCGCTGTGGGCGGCCTCGCTGGAGAAGCCGGACGCGATCGTGGACGTGGCCACGCTGACCGGCGCGATGATGCTGGCGCTGGGCAGCCGGACCTTCGGGGTCATGGCCAACGACGACGCGTTCCGCTCCGCGGTGTACGAGGCGGCGGAGGAGGTCGGCGAGCCCGCCTGGCCGATGCCGCTGCCGGAGCACCTGCGCAAGGGGATGGACTCCACCGTCGCCGACATCGCGAACATGGGTGAGCGGATGGGTGGCGGGCTGGTCGCCGGTCTGTTCCTGAAGGAGTTCGTCGGCGAGGGCATCACCTGGGCGCACCTGGACATCGCCGGGCCGGCCTTCAACGAGGGCGGTGCGTTCGGTTACACGCCGAAGGGCGGTACGGGCAGCGCGGTGCGGACGCTGGTGCGGCTTGCGGAGCTCACCGCGGCGGGTGACCTCGGCTGAGGCTGAGTCCTTTGCCATGACGGCTCCGGGGTGTCCTTCACTCCGGAGCCGTTTTGTCCCGTTGCTCGCCACCAGTGCGATGTGTCACACCCCGGCCCGGCGTCTCGTCCGCCTCGAACAAGTGCAAAGATGGAGCCCGGCAGGACAGGGCCCCCACCGAAGGGCCGAAGCATCAAGCGGCCGGACACCAGCCGCCCGCCGGTCACTGGAGACCGGTCTACGGCGCACATGCATGGAGGACGTGACGTGGCGAACGACGCCAGCACCGTTTTCGACCTAGTGATCCTCGGCGGTGGTAGCGGTGGTTACGCCGCGGCCCTGCGCGGGGCGCAGCTGGGCCTGGACGTCGCCCTGATCGAGAAGGACAAGGTCGGCGGCACCTGCCTGCACCGGGGTTGCATCCCCACCAAGGCCCTGCTGCACGCGGGCGAGATCGCCGACCAGGCCCGCGAGAGCGAGCAGTTCGGCGTCAAGGCCACCTTCGAGGGCATCGACGTCCCGGCCGTCCACAAGTACAAGGACGGTGTCATCGCCGGCCTGTACAAGGGTCTGCAGGGCCTGATCGCCTCCCGCAAGGTGACCTACATCGAGGGTGAGGGCCGTCTGTCCTCCCCGACCTCCGTCGACGTGAACGGCCAGCGCATCCAGGGCCGCCACGTCCTGCTGGCGACCGGCTCCGTGCCGAAGTCGCTGCCGGGCCTGACGATCGACGGCGACCGGATCATCTCCTCCGACCACGCCCTCGTCCTGGACCGCGTGCCGAAGTCCGCGATCATCCTGGGCGGCGGTGTCATCGGCGTCGAGTTCGCCTCGGCGTGGAAGTCCTTCGGCTCGGACGTCACGGTCATCGAGGGGCTGAAGCACCTCGTCCCGGTCGAGGACGAGAACTCTTCGAAGCTTCTTGAGCGCGCGTTCCGCAAGCGCGGCATCAAGTTCAACCTGGGCACCTTCTTCCAGAAGGCCGAGTACACCCAGGACGGTGTCAAGGTCACCCTCGCCGACGGCAAGGAGTTCGAGGCCGAGGTCCTCCTCGTCGCCGTCGGCCGCGGCCCCGTCTCCCAGGGCCTGGGCTACGAGGAGCAGGGCGTCGCGATGGACCGCGGTTACGTCCTCGTCGACGAGTACATGCGCACCAACGTTCCGACCATCTCCGCCGTCGGTGACCTGGTCCCGACGCTCCAGCTCGCGCACGTCGGCTTCGCCGAGGGCATCCTGGTGGCGGAGCGCCTGGCCGGTCTGAAGACCGTTCCGATCGACTACGACGGTGTCCCGCGGGTGACGTACTGCCACCCGGAGGTCGCCTCCGTGGGTATCACCGAGGCCAAGGCCAAGGAGATCTACGGCGCGGACAAGGTCGTCGCTCTGAAGTACAACCTGGCGGGCAACGGCAAGAGCAAGATCCTCAACACCTCGGGCGAGATCAAGCTCGTCCAGGTGAAGGACGGTGCCGTGGTCGGCGTCCACATGGTCGGCGACCGCATGGGCGAGCAGGTCGGCGAGGCCCAGCTGATCTACAACTGGGAGGCACTGCCGGCCGAGGTCGCCCAGCTCATCCACGCCCACCCGACGCAGAACGAGGCGCTCGGCGAGGCACACCTGGCGCTGGCCGGCAAGCCGCTGCACTCCCACGACTGAGCCTTCGGTCACGGGCGCGACGACACAGACTTCCGCAATTCGTAAGGAGCAACCGAAACCATGGCGGTTTCCGTAACCCTTCCGGCGCTCGGCGAGAGCGTCACCGAGGGCACTGTCACCCGCTGGCTGAAGGCCGAAGGCGAGCGCGTCGAGGCCGACGAGCCGCTGCTCGAGGTGTCGACCGACAAGGTCGACACCGAGATTCCGGCGCCGGCCGCGGGCATCCTGGCCTCGATCAAGGTCGCCGAGGACGAGACCGTTGAGGTCGGGGCCGAGCTGGCGATCATCGACGACGGCACCGGTGCGCCGGCCGCCGCTCCGGCCCCGGCCGCCGAGCCGGTGGCCGCCCCGGTCGCCGAGGCCGCTCCGGCTCCGGTCGCCGAGGCCCCGGCCGCCCCCGCCCCCGCTGCCGCTCCCGCCGCCCCGGCCGGTGGCGCCACCGGCACGGACGTGGTCCTGCCCGCGCTCGGTGAGTCCGTCACCGAGGGCACCGTCACCCGCTGGCTGAAGTCGGTCGGTGACTCCGTCGAGGCCGACGAGCCGCTGCTCGAGGTCTCCACGGACAAGGTCGACACCGAGATCCCGGCGCCCGCCTCCGGCGTGCTGCTGGAGATCGTGGTGAACGAGGACGAGACCGCCGAGGTCGGCGCCAAGCTCGCCGTCATCGGCGCCGCGGGTGCGGCTCCGGCCGCCGCCCCGGCCCCCGCCGCTCCGGCCCCGGCCGCCGCTGCCCCGGCTCCGGCCGCTCCGGCCGCCCCCGTGGCTCCGCCGACCCCGGTCGCTCCGGCCGCCCCGGCTCCGGCGCCCGCTCCGGTTGCCGCTGCCCCGGCCCCCGCGCCGGTCGCTCCGGCCCCGGTCACCCCGGCTCCGGCCGCTCCCGCCCCGGCCGCCCAGGCGACCGACGAGGGCGCCTACGTCACCCCGCTGGTGCGCAAGCTCGCCGCCGAGAACGGCGTCGACCTGTCCACCGTCAAGGGCACCGGCGTCGGCGGCCGTATCCGCAAGCAGGACGTCATCGCCGCCGCCGAGGCCGCGAAGGCCGCCGCCGCTGCCCCGGCCCCGGCCGCTGCCGCTCCGGCTGCCGCCGCCAAGAAGGCCCCGGCGCTGGAGGTCTCCCCGCTGCGCGGCCAGACCGTCAAGATGACCCGCATCCGCAAGGTCATCGGCGACAACATGGTCAAGGCGCTGCACGAGCAGGCCCAGCTGTCGTCGGTCGTCGAGGTCGACGTCACCCGTCTGATGAAGCTGCGCGCCAAGGCGAAGGACTCCTTCGCGGCCCGTGAGGGCGTCAAGCTCTCCCCGATGCCGTTCTTCGTCAAGGCCGCCGCCCAGGCGCTGAAGGCCCACCCGGTCATCAACGCCCGGATCAACGAGGCCGAGGGCACGATCACCTACTTCGACACCGAGAACATCGGTATCGCGGTGGACTCGGAGAAGGGCCTGATGACCCCGGTCATCAAGGGTGCGGGCGACCTGAACATCGCCGGCATCTCCAAGGCCACGGCCGACCTGGCGGGCAAGGTCCGCGCCAACAAGATCACCCCGGACGAGCTGTCCGGCGCGACCTTCACCATCTCCAACACCGGTTCGCGTGGCGCGCTGTTCGACACGATCATCGTGCCGCCGAACCAGGTCGCGATCCTCGGCATCGGTGCCACGGTCAAGCGTCCGGCCGTCATCGAGACCGAGGAGGGCACGGTCATCGGCGTCCGCGACATGACCTACCTGACCCTCTCCTACGACCACCGCCTGGTCGACGGCGCCGACGCGGCCCGTTACCTGACGGCGGTCAAGGCCATCCTGGAGGCGGGCGAGTTCGAGGTCGAGCTCGGCCTGTAAGCCCCCTGGGCTTCATGCCAGTACGGCACCCCGTCCGGAGCTTTCCGGACGGGGTGTTCGTGTTTGTCGGGACGCTCAGCGTGTAAGGCTCGTCTCACCTGCGCAAAAGCACCCCCACACGCCCTACTCACGGAGCGAACCCGCCGTATTGTCTAAACGTCAGCCCTCCCTAAGGAGCCCTCATGACCGCGCCCGTCGTCCACTCGCTGCGCGAGCAGATCCGCGAGCACATCGTGGAGGGAATCGTCAGCGGGCGCTGGCAGCCGGGCGAGCGCATCGTGGAGCGGCGGATCGCCACCGAGCTGGAGGTCAGCCAGACCCCGGTACGGGAGGCCCTGCGTGAGCTGGAGTCCCTGCGGCTGATCGAGTCGGCTCCGAACAAGGGCGTACGGGTCCGGAACCTGACCGCGGCCGACCTGGAGGAGAGCTACCCGGTCCGAGCCGGCCTGGAGGCCATCGCCGCGGAGCTGGCGGCGGACCGCCTCGCCGAGGACTGCTCGGCGCTGGAGCCGCACGTCCTGGCCCTGTACGAGGCCGACCGCAAGGCCGACGGCACGGCCCAGGTCCGCCACACGGTCGGCTTCCACCGCGAACTCGTGCGCGCCGCGCGCAACTCGGTGCTGCTGCACACCTGGGAGGGCCTGGGCATCGAGGTCTTCACGGCCCTGTCGATCCGCTGGCTGGGCACGGTCCAGCAGTCGTACGCGGAGGAGCACGAGGAGCTGGTGCAGGCCTTCAAGCGCCGGGATCCGAGGATCGCGGAGCTGGTGAAGGCCCACGTGCTCGGCTGCGCGCCGCGGGCTTGATTCAGTAGAGCGCACCCCCGCTCAGACGCCGCCCCACCTGCGAAAACAAGGCGATTCAGCGTCACCCGGTGCCATCGCCGAAGGCACCGGGTGCCTACTTTCTCGGAATCGAGAAGTTTTGCCCCGCAACCCTTTGATCGATCATCGATCAGGGAGTTACAGTCGCCGACGGACTTCCACCGAAGTCCGCCTGCCCTGTCCTGCCAAAGACCAAGGGCACCCCCGAACCCTTACCGATGAGGGAACCCCCTTCGACTGAGGAAGGCGGCGACATGACCGACCCCAACGCCATCCAGCCGAGCGCGCTCGACCAGCTCCCCGACCGCGACCCGGAGGAGACCGCCGAATGGCAGGCCTCCCTCGACGCCGTCGCCAGGGAGGCCGGGCCGCACCGCGCCGCATACCTGATGCGGCGCACGCTGGAGCGCGCCGAGGCGGGCGGCATCGCGCTGCCGAAGCTCCTCGAGACCGACTACGTCAACACCATCCCCACCGCCGCCGAGCCGGGCCTGCCCGGTGACGAGGCGATGGAGTCCCGGATCACCGCCTGGAACCGCTGGAACGCGGCCGCCATGGTGACCCGCGGCTCGAAGTACGGCGTCGGCGGCCACATCGCCACCTTCGCCTCCGCGGCCTGGCTCTACGAGACCGGCTTCAACCACTTCTTCAAGGGCAAGGAATCCCAGGAGGCCGCCGGCTCCGGCGACCAGCTGTACATCCAGGGCCACGCCTCCCCCGGCATCTACGCCCGCGCCTTCCTCGACGGCCGCCTGAACGAGCACCACCTGGACCACTTCCGCCAGGAGTCCGGCGGCAACGGCCTGCCGTCCTACCCGCACCCGCGCCGGCTGCCCTGGCTGTGGGAGTTCCCGACGGTGTCGATGGGCCTCGGCCCGCTCTCCGCGATCTACCAGGCGCGCTTCAACCGCTACCTGACCAACCGCGGCATCAAGGACGTCTCCGCCTCGCACGTGTGGGCGTTCCTCGGCGACGGCGAGATGGACGAGCCGGAGTCGACAGCGGCCCTCGCGCTCGCCGCCCGTGAGGAGCTGGACAACCTCACCTTCGTCATCAACTGCAACCTGCAGCGCCTGGACGGCCCGGTCCGCGCCAACTTCAAGATCGTGCAGGAGCTGGAGGCCCAGTTCCGCGGCGCCGGCTGGAACGTCGTCAAGACGCTCTGGGGCACCGCCTGGGACGAGCTGTTCGCCCTCGACACCACGGGCGCGCTCGTACGCCGCCTGCGCGAGGTACCGGACGCGCAGATCCAGACGTACCAGACCCGCGACGCCGCCTACATCCGCGCCGACTTCTTCGGCAAGGACCCGGCGCTCGTCGAGATGGCGAAACTGCTGAGCGACGACAAGATCCTCGAGGTCTTCCACCTCTCGCGCGGTGGTCACGAGGCCCGCAAGGTCTACGCCGCGTACAAGGCCGCCGTCGAGCACAAGGGCGCGCCGACCGTGATCCTGGCCCAGACGGTCAAGGGCCACACCCTCGGCGAGGGCTTCGCGTCGAAGAACGCCAACCACCAGATGAAGAAGCTGACGGTGGACGAGTTCAAGACGATGCGGGACCTGCTCGACCTGCCGATCAAGGACAGCGACTTCGTCGACGGCGTGGTGCCCTACGGCCACCCGGGCGCCGACTCCCCCGAGGTCCGCTACCTCCAGGAGCGCCGCGCCGCCCTCGGCGGTCCGGCCCCGGCCCGTCGTACGCACGCGCTGGCCCCGCTGCCCGCGCCCGCCGAGAAGGCCTTCGCCTCCTTCGACAAGGGCTCCGGCTCGCAGAACGTGGCCACCACGATGGCCTTCGTCCGCCTGGTCAAGGACCTGGTCCGCGACAAGGAGACCGGCAAGCGCTGGGTGCCGATCGTCCCCGACGAGGCGCGCACCTTCGGTATGGAGTCGCTGTTCCCGTCCCTCGGGATCTACTCCCCCAAGGGCCAGACGTACGAGCCGGTCGACCGCGACCAGCTGATGTACTACAAGGAGGCCAAGAACGGCCAGATCCTCAACGAGGGGATCACCGAGGCCGGTTCGATGGCCGACTTCATCGCCGCGTCCACCGCGTACGCCACGCACGGCGAGGCGATGATCCCCTTCTACATCTTCTACTCGATGTTCGGCTGGCAGCGCACCGCCGACCAGATGTGGCAGCTCGGCGACCAGCTCGGCCGCGGCTTCCTCGTCGGCGCGACGGCGGGCCGTACGACCCTGACGGGTGAGGGCCTGCAGCACGCCGACGGCCACTCCCCGGTCATCGCGGCCACCAACCCGGCGGCCCTGACGTACGACCCGGCCTTCGCGTACGAGGTCGCGGGCATCGTCCGCGAGGGTCTGCGCCGGATGTACGGCGAGGCCAAGCCGGGCGAGGACCAGAACGTCTTCTACTACCTGACGGTCTACAACGAGCCGATGCCGCAGCCGGCCAAGCCGGCCGGGCTCGGCATCGACGAGGGCATCGTCAAGGGCCTGTACCGCTTCAACACGGCCGAGTCCGCGGGCGTGACCGCCCCGGCCAACGCCCCGCGCATCCAGCTGCTCGGCTCCGGTACGGCGATCCACTGGGCCCTCGAAGCCCAGAAGCTGCTCGCCGAGGAGTGGGGCGTGGCCGCCGACGTGTGGTCCGCGACCTCCTGGTCCGAGCTGCGCCGTGACGCGATGGAGGCCGACGCGGCCCTGCTGCGCGGCGAGGAGCGCGTGCCGTTCGTGCGCCAGGCCCTGCAGGGCGCCGAGGGCCCGGTGCTCGCGGTGTCCGACTACATGCGCCAGGTCCCGGACCAGATCGCGCAGTGGGTCGAGCAGGACTACTCCTCGCTGGGCGCCGACGGCTTCGGCCTCTCCGACACCCGCGAGGCGGCCCGCCGCCACTTCGGCGTCGATGCCCAGTCGATCGTCGTCGCGGCCCTGGCCCAGCTCGCCAGGCGCGGCGAGGTCAAGGCGACGGCGGTGAAGGAGGCCCGGGAGAAGTACGGGCTGTAGTCACCGAGGTCCTGGGAAGGGGTACGGCATCTGCCGTACCCCTTCTCTGTCAGTGGCCCCCGGCATGATGAACGCATGCGTGCGGCCCGCCTCATCAAGATGGTGCTCCTCCTCCAGTCCCGGCCCTCCATGACCGCCGCCGAGCTGGCCCGGGAGCTGGAGGTGTCCGAGCGGACCGTGACCCGGGATGCGCAGGCGCTGTCGGAGGCGGGGGTGCCGGTGTATGCCGACCGGGGGCGGGCCGGCGGTTACCGGCTGATCGGCGGGTACCGTACGCGGCTGACGGGGCTTGCGCGCAGCGAGGCCGAGGCCCTGTTCCTGAGCGGGGTGCCGGGGGCGCTGCGGGAGATGGGTCTGGAGGACGTCGCCTCCGCGGCCCGGCTGAAGGTCTCCGCCGCTCTGCTGCCCTCCCTGCGGGACGCCCCGGACAGCGCCGCCCAGCGCTTCCATCTGGACGCGCCCGCCTGGTTCCGGGAGCCGGAGACACCCGCGCTGCTGCCCGTGATCGCCGAGGCGGTGTGGGAGGAGCGGCGGATCGGCGCCGGCTACCGGCGCGGGGATGTGGTGGTCGAGCGGGAGCTGGAGCCGTACGGGCTCGTGCTGAAGGCGGGCGTCTGGTACCTGTGCGCGCGGGTGCCCGACGGCGGCGCCTTCCGGACGTACCGGATCGACCGGTTCGACACCGTCGAGGCCCGTGACGAGCGCTTCGGCCGTGATCCGGAGTTCGACCTGCCCCGCCACTGGGCCGAGCAGGCCGAGCGGTTCGCCCGGTCGATCCTGCGCGCCGAGGTCGTCGTACGGCTGTCCCCGGACGGTGTGCGCAGACTGCCGTACGCCGTCGACCCGCTCTCCGCGCGCGAGGCGCTCACGGACGCGGGCGAGCCGGATGGCGAGGGGTGGGTGACGGTGACCCTGCCGGTGGAGTCGGAGGAGGTCGCGCACAGCCAGCTGACGGCGCTGGGGCCGGAGGCCGAGGTGCTGGCGCCGGGAGGCCTGCGGGAGCGGTTCGCGGCGGACGCGGCCGCGCTCGCCACGCGGTACGGGCGCGGGAACGTCTGATAACGATCCTCCGCACTCCGCGTGCGCCCCACCGGCTCAGGCACGATGCTGGTGCCGTGATGGAAGAGACGGAGTTCTGGGAGCTGATGGACGCCGCCCGCGAGGCCGCCGAGGGCGACCCCGAGGACCAGGCCGACGTGCTCGTGGAGCGGCTCCTCCAGCTGGACCCCGAGACGGTCCTGGACTTCGCCCGTCACTTCGAGTCCCGCTACAACCGTGCCTACACCTGGGACTTGTGGGGCGCCGCCTGGGTGTTGCTCGACGGGGCCAGCGACGACGCCTTCGACTTCTTCCGGTGCTGGCTCATCGGACAGGGCCGGGAGATCTTCGAGGGCGCCGTGCACGAACCGGACTCCCTGGCCGAGCTGCTGGAGGACTTCGACGAGGAGATCGACGGCGACGGCGAGGAGCTGGGTTACGCGGCCGACGAGGCGTACGAACAGCTCACCGGCACCGTCGCCCCGGACCTCGGCATCGCGCCGGCGCCCGCCGAACCCGAGGGCACCCCGATCGACTTCGAGAACGAGGCGGTCCTCACCGAGCTGTATCCCCGGCTTTCAACGCGTTTCAAGGGCTGACTCCGCGTGCAGCGGCGGCGCCGCGTTGGCCCGGTCGAGGGCCGAGGCCGTCGCGGCGGCCGGCCCGACCACGACCGCCGCGACCACGCAGACGACGGTCCAGGGGCGGCGTACCGCCCGGGTCCACACGGACTCTTTCTGCTGCTGCGTACGACCGCTCATCGTTCCCCACCTCCAGTCGGCGCATCTCGCGCCGAGTGCGTGCCTCGACGGTAGGGCGGAGACCTCAGGGGGTGCGGTGAGCCACCTGTGGCGTTCCTGTGGGCACCGGGCCTGCGGGGACACGGCCCTGCATGCGGGCCGCGGTCCGTCTGATCTCCGGGAGCCGGGCGGTCAGGGCGGCGCCCGGGCAGCTGGTCATGAAGCCTTCGTTGTGGCCGGCCACGGCGGGCAGGGTGGCGGTGCTGCCCGCCTTGTAGCGGCTGAGGCCGTTGCTGGAGACCAGGCGGGTGCGGGAGCGCGGGTCGACGTCGGCGAGGCCGAGCTTCCAGGCGGCGACGGCGGCGATCGCGTCGGTCATGGCCTGCGGCACGGGGACGCCGGCGGTGAAGGTGCCGAGGGCGGCGATTCCGGCGGTGCGGTGGTTGAAGCCCTGGGTGTGGGCGCCAGTGACGGGCCGCTCGACGCCTCCGGCGCGGCCCTCGTAGATGGTGCCGCAGCGGTCGACGAGGAAGTTGTAGCCGATGTCGTCCCAGCGGCGGGGGCCGGTCTGCCCCGCGTACAGGTCGCGGATGATGCGGGGAGAGTCCGCGCACTGGTAGCGGTTGGGCGAGTCGGTGTGGTGGACGAAGACGGCGACCACCTTGTCGTCGTAGCGCGGGGGCGGCTGGCTGGGCGTGGCCGCGGTGCGCTCCATCCAGGCGGAGCGGGGCAGGATCCGCGGCCGCGGGGCGTGGTGGGCCGGCTGGGGCCGGTCCGCCGCGGGCCGGCCGAGCCGGACCGCGACCGGGCGCTCGACACCGCGGGCGAACAGGGCCAGCGCGAGGACGGCGGTCAGGCCGGGCAGGCATCCCAGCAGGACCAGTACGGCGCCGGGAACGCGCAGGGCCCGCCGCTTCCGCGTCCCACGCGATCTTCGGAGGACAGACATGAGCCCACTGTCGGGCCGGTACGCCGGGCTCGCGATGTGTGCTGTGCCACCCGGTGGAACCATCGTCCTGGTGGAGGACGTTTCTGGGGATATACGCACACGTGGCCGGTCCGCCGCCCGGTGGCCGCTCCCGCGCGCGGGACTGATCATCGGGCCCGTCCCGGCCGTATAAGGGGGTCCGAGAGAAAGGCGGCTCCGTGGACCTGCTCGACCTGGTGCTTGCACTGGTGATACTCGTCTACGCGGCGTCCGGGTACCGGCGCGGGCTGGTGGCCGGATGCGTGTCCCTGGCCGGGTTCGTGGGCGGCTCGGTCATCGGTGTGTGGGTGCTGCCGTGGGTGACCGGTCTGGTGGCCCGCGGGTCGGCGGCCGCGACCGTGCTGGCCGTGCTGACGGTGCTGGTGCCGGGGGTGGTGGGGCACGAGCTGGCGGGCCGGCTGGCGCTGCGGCTGCGGCGGGAGCTGGACCGGGAGGGCCGGGGTCCGCTGCGGGTGGCGGACGGGATAGGGGGTGCGGCGGCGAACTCGGTCGCCGTGCTGATCGTGGCCTGGGTCGCGGCGAGTGTGCTGGGCGCCTCCTCGTCACAGACCCTGACGACGTCGATACGGAACTCGGCGTTGCTGGGCGCGGTGCAGCAGACGATGCCGGAGACAACCCCCGTGTGGTTCTCGCGGGCGACGTCCGCGCTGACCGAGGCGGGCTTCCCGCAGGTCTTCAACCCGTTCGAGAACGAGTCGACGGCCCAGGTGCCCCGGCCCACGGGCGACAGTGTCACGCCGGCCGCGACCGACGCCGCCAAGCGGAGCACGGTGAAGATCGAGGGCGCCTCCGGCACCGAGGGCCGCGAGGGCAGCGGCTTCGTGTACGCGTCGCGGCACGTGATGACGAACGCCCACGTGGTGGCGGGCATCGACCACCCGAGTGTGCGGGTGGGCGGGGTCGGGCGGTCGTACGAGGCCCGGGTGGTGCTCTTCGACCCCGACCGGGACGTGGCGGTGCTGTACGTGCCCGAGCTGCGCGCCCCGGTGCTGCGGTTCGACCGGGACGCCTCGCGCGGCGACTCGGCGGTGGTCGCGGGCTACCCGCAGGACGGGAACCTGAACCTGCAGGCGGCGACGGTGGCGAACCGGGTGCGGGCGACCGGCCAGAACATCTACAACGACCACACGGTCACCCGGGAGATCTACTCGATCCGCTCGACGGTCCGGCCGGGCAACTCCGGCGGCCCGCTGCTGACCACCGACGGCAGGGTGTTCGGCGTGGTCTTCGCCCGCTCCACCTCGGACGCCGAGACGGGGTACGTGCTGACGGCGGCCGAGGTGGCGAGCGACGCGGGGCGCGCGGCCAGGGCGACCGCGCCGGTGGACACGGGGCAGCTGGTCACGTCGTAGCTCTGGTCGTGCAGCGCGTCGCCTCATAGCGCGTCGACTCCTGGCGCGTCCTCGCCGCATGACGGCCTCCTTAGGTGCGAGGGGGAAGGATGGGGCGCATGGAACGTTCGCGAATCGCGGTGGCCGGTGCGTCCGGTCTCATCGGCAGCGCCCTGGTGCGGTCCCTGACCGCGGACGGGCACGAGGTAGTGCGCCTGGTCCGCCGTGCGCCCCGGGACGGGAGCGAGGTCCGCTGGGACCCCGAGCGGCAACAGGTGGACGCGGCCGGGCTGGTCGGCTGCGACGCGGTGGTCAACCTCGCGGGGGCGGGGATCGGTGACCGGCGCTGGACACCGGAGTACAAGCGGCTGGTGCGGGACAGCCGGGTGCTGGGCACGGCGGCGCTGGCGGAGGCGGTGGCCTCGCTGGACACCCCGCCGCGGGTCTTCGTGAACGGCAGCGCGATCGGTATCTACGGCGACACGGGCGACCGGGCCGTGGACGAGGACGCGCCGCCCGGGGACGGGTTCCTGCCGTCGCTGTGCGTGGAGTGGGAGGAGGCGGCGGCGCCCGCGCAGGAGGCCGGCGTGCGGACGGTGTTCGTGCGCACGGGGCTGGTGGTCGCGCGGGGCGGCGGGGCCTGGGGGCGCTTGTTCCCACTGTTCAAGGCGGGGCTCGGGGGGCGGATGGGCGACGGACGGCAGTACTGGTCGTACGTCGCGCTGCACGACGAGGTCGCCGCGATCCGGTTTCTCATCGACCACGACACACTGTCCGGGCCGTTCAACCTGACCGCACCCCAGCCGCTGACGAACCGTGAGATCACGGCGGCGATGGGGCGGGTGCTGCACCGGCCGACGCTGTTCGCCGTCCCGGCACCGGTGTTGCAGACGGTGCTGGGCGAGATGGCAGGGGAGGTGCTGGGCAGCGCGCGGGTGGTGCCGAAGCGGCTGCTGGAGTCCGGGTTCACCTTTGCGTTCCCCGGTATCGACGACGCGATCCGCGCGGCCTGACACCACGTCAGGGAAGCTCCTGAGATCTCCTGCGACCTCCTGCGACTTCTTGTGACCGTATGCGACCGCCGTGCGACCGTGCCCTGTTGATGCGCGACTGTTCCTGACCGATCACGGCCCTAACCTCGACCCGAACTCGGGTATCCCTGGAGCCAGTTGGGGGCATGACGTCTCCACCGGCCGCGCAACCACAGGAGGGGCCTCGTGCTTGAGCCCGCGTACCAGGTGGACGTCGTCATCGTGGGAGCCGGAATCGCCGGACTCTCGGCGGCTCATCGGCTCACCAGCGCAGGAGTAACGACCACAGTCCTGGAGGCCGCCCCTTACGTGGGCGGCCGTATGTCGACCGAGAAGGTCGACGGCTTCCGGCTCGACCGCATCGGACAGCTACTGTCCACGTCCTATCCCGAGCTCCGCCGCACCGCGGGGCTCGACTCACTCACCCTGCGCCGCTTCGCGCCCGGCGTCCTGCTGCACCGCGACGGGCGCACCCATCGCGCGGGCGCACCGGCGGCCGGAGGGAGCGCAAGGGGCGCACTCCATGTGGTGCGCGCCCTGGCGAGCGCCCCCAGGGGTCCGGCGGCCGTGCCGGGCCGGGCCGGTGCGCCGGTGGGCGGCGCGGTCGACCAGGCCCGCCTGGGCGCCGCCCTGGGCCGGATCGCCGCCACCCCGGTCGAACGTCTGCTGTCCCGGCCCGAACTGCCCGCCGCGCAAGCCCTCGCCGCCCGTGGGGTGCCCGCCCGGACGGTCGACGGCTTCCTGCGTCCGCTGCTCGCCGCGCTGCTGTGCGACCCGGAGCTGACCACGTCCAGCCGGTGCGCCGACCTGGCGCTGCACTCCTTCGCGAGCGGCCGACTGTGCGTGCCGGAGGGCGGCGCCGAGGTGCTGCCGGAGCTGCTGGCCGGCGCGCTGCCGCCCGGCACCGTGCGCACCGGAGTGCGGGTCACCTCCGTGTCCACGACCTCGGTGACCACGGCCGAGCACGGTGAGATCCGCTGCCGTGCGGTGCTGCTGGCGACCGACGCGCGGGCCGCGGCCGAGCTGCTGCCGGGGCTCAGGGTGCCGGACTTCCACCCGGTGACGGTCGTCCACCACACCACGGACGAGCCGGCCGCGGTCTTCGCGACGGGCACGTCGCTGCTGCTGGACGCCGACCGGGGCGGCCCGGTCGCGCACACGGCGGTGCTCAGCAACGTCGACCCGAGCCGCGCCCCGGCCGGCCGCGTGCTGATCTCGTCGACCGTGCTGGGCACCCCGCCCGACGGGATCGACACCGCCGTCCGCATCCACCTCTCGCGGCTCTACGGCACCTCGACGCGCCGCTGGGAGACGCTCGCCGTGCACCACACCCCGCAGGCGATACCGGCGATGCGCCCCCCGCACGACCTGCGCCGCCCGGTACGCCTCCTGGCCGGCCTGTACGTCTGCGGCGACCACCGCGACACCAGCACCGTCCAGGGCGCCCTGCACTCGGCCCACCGCGCCGCGGCGGCGGTCCTGGCGGACCTGGGAGCGACGGGTTCGCTGCACAGCGCGGACCCGGCCCCGACGCTACCGAGGGCGGCGTAGCGCCCCAAAGGGGCGCGGGACTGGCGAGAGAGGTGCACCTAGCCCAAAGCCGCCACCTTCTCCCGGTACCCCCGCACCGGTGCCGCGTCCCGATACGGCTCCAACCTGCGTTCGAAGTCCTTCACGTATTCGATCGCGCGAGCGCTCCGCATCTCCGCCGCCTGGCCGGCGGCCTCGGCGGCCAGGGCGCAGGCCTGGTCGAGTTCGCCGAGGCCGAGCCGGGCGGTGGCGAGGACGACCCGGCAGAACAGCCGGCTGCGGGCGTAGGAGGGGGCGCGGAGCTGGAGGGAGCGTTCCGCGTGCTGGGCGGCG
Source organism: Streptomyces sp. Ag109_G2-15 (assembly GCF_900215565.1). Taxonomy (NCBI): domain Bacteria; kingdom Bacillati; phylum Actinomycetota; class Actinomycetes; order Kitasatosporales; family Streptomycetaceae; genus Streptomyces; species Streptomyces sp. Ag109_G2-15. The sequence continues at coordinate 5,104,653 of NZ_OCNI01000001.1, read as the reverse complement.
GCCCGGAACTGCTGCAGGTCGCGGTGGCAGTGCCCGAACTCGTCCGCGAGCTGCGCCTCGTCGAAGAACCGGGCCCAGTACGGCACCTCGTCCCCGGGCCGGGCCGCCTCCAGGGCGCGCTCGGCCCGCACCAGCGCTCCGGTGCACGCCCGCACCTCCCCGAGCACCCCGTGCGCGCGGGCCTCGGAGGCGTGCAGCAGCGCCTGCACGACCGGTGGCGCGCCGGTGCCGACCCCCTGTTGGGCCACCCGCGCCAGCTGCACGGCCTCCCTGCCGTGCCCGAGGTAGACGGCCTGGCGGCTCATGGTGACCAGCACGTAGGAGCCGTAGGACCGGTCACCGGCCGCCTGGGCGAGGCGCAGGGCCTGCACGAAGTAGCGCTGGGCGAGTCCGTGCGCGGCGATGTCGTACGAGGTCCAGCCCGCGAGCCGGGTGAGGTCGGCGGCCGCGGCGAACAGGCGGCGGCCGGTCTGCTCGTCGTAGATGCCGCGCAGCATCGGCTCGCACTCGTGCTCCAGGTAACGCACGAGGGCCTGCCGGGCGTGGCCGCCGCCGTAGGCGTCGTCGAGGGTGCGGAACAGCTCGCCGACCGAGCGCAGCGCGGCGATGTCACCGCCGCTGACCTTGTGGCCGGGGGCGCGGGCGGCGTGGCCGCGGGGCCGGGGCGGAGCCGGTACGGCCTCCGGGCGGCCCTGGGCGCCGGGGCGGACCTGGGCGGGCACCCGGGGCGCCGGCTCCCGGGCCACCTTGTCGTCGGCCTTGCCGATCAGCCAGTCCCGGCTGGGCACGACCAGCCCCGCCGGGGTGAAGGCGATCTTGCGCAGCTCGGCGTGGCTGCCGGAGTCCTTGCGCCACAGCCCGCTGACGATGTCGACGGCCTCCTCCGGGGTGGCCGCGAACTCGAGCCCGGCGTACACCGGCGCACAGGCGTCCAGGCCGAGATCCTGGGCCGTGAGCCGGCGCCCGAGCCGGCGCGTGAACACCTCGGCGATCAGGGCGGGCGTCGTGCCCCGGGGCTGCTGCCCGCGCAGCCAGCGGGTGACCGAGGTCTTGTCGTATCTGAGGTCCAGCCCGTGTTCCAGACCGAGCTGGTCGACGCGACGGGCCAGTCCCGCGTTGGAGAACCCCGCTTCTGCGATGAGCGCGGCGAGCTGGCGGTTGGGGGTGCGCTGCGCGGGTCGGTCCGTCATCTGTGGTGCGGTCTCCTGCCTTCCGGGCTTCTGAAGTGCCGGGATTGCCTGTGAGCTGCCCTTTTGGCATCACGAACGGCGCGAATGTAGCGGAGAGTGAGTAGACCATCACACACTTCCCGGCGCATTCATCCGATCGTGTGAGGATTGCCCCCAGGGCTGACGTACGCCGGACGGACGTACAGTGGCGTGGGCGCTTTACGTGCCTGACACACCCATCGCTGAGGGAGGCGCTTGCCGTGAGTGAGTTGCGGTTCGTCCACATGGGGTTCGGCGCGGATGCCGTCGAGTACCAGGAGGCGTGGGACGAGCAGCGCCGGGTGCACGCGGCCCGGTTCGCCGACGAGGTCCCCGACACCGTGCTGCTCCTGGAACACCCCCCGGTGTACACGGCGGGCCGCCGCACCGAGGACAGCGAGCGTCCGCTGGACGGCACCCCGGTCATCGACGTGGACCGCGGCGGCAAGATCACCTGGCACGGCCCCGGTCAGCTGGTGGGCTACCCGATCCAGAAGCTGCCCCGGCCGGTGGACGTCGTCGCGCATGTGCGCCGCCTGGAGGAGGCGCTGATCCGCACCTGCACCGAGTTCGGCGTGGAGACCACCCGGGTCGAGGGCCGTAGCGGCGTGTGGGTGCTCGGCGACCCGGTCGAGCAGCGGCCGGCGCTCGGCGGACTCTCCCTCGACTTCGACCCGCGGCTGCACGACGACGAGTTCGATCCGCGCCTCAACGGTCCGGAGTACGCCCCCTCCAACGCCGGCCAGCGCCGCGAGGACCGCAAGATCGCCGCGATCGGCATCCGCGTCGCCAAGGGCGTCACGATGCACGGCTTCTCCTTCAACGTGAACCCGGACAACCGCTGGTTCGACCGGATCATCCCGTGCGGCATCCGGGACGCGGGGGTGGCCTCCCTCGCCAACGAGCTGGGCCGGGAGATCACGATCGAGGAGGTCCTGCCGGTGGTGCAGCGCCACCTGACGGACATCCTGGAGAACGCGGAACTGAAGCCGCGGGTGATCGAGAAGGCATCCGCCTGATCCAGGGAATGCGCCCTGCGGCCGTGAGGTTGGCCTCACCGGAAGGGCTCAGTTAACACGGGCGTACCCTGGTGTACGCCGAAGAATCGAAGCTACAGGGAGCCGGTCGTGTCCGCAGTCGCACCCGACGGACGCAAGATGCTGCGCCTGGAGGTCCGCAACAGCCAGACCCCCATCGAGCGCAAGCCCGAGTGGATCAAGACCCGGGCGAAAATGGGTCCCGAGTACACGAAGATGCAGAACCTCGTGAAGAGCGAGGGCCTGCACACGGTCTGCCAGGAAGCCGGCTGCCCGAACATCTACGAGTGCTGGGAGGACCGCGAGGCGACCTTCCTCATCGGCGGCGACCAGTGCACCCGGCGCTGCGACTTCTGCCAGATCGACACCGGCAAGCCCGAGGCCCTGGACCGGGACGAGCCGCGCCGCGTCGGTGAGTCCGTGGTCACCATGGACCTGAACTACGCCACCATCACCGGCGTCGCCCGCGACGACCTGGAGGACGGCGGCGCCTGGCTGTACGCCGAGACCGTGCGCCAGATCCACCAGCAGACCGCGGACCGCGAGGCCGGCCGCACGAAGGTCGAGCTGCTGGCCCCCGACTTCAACGCGGTCCCGGAGCAGCTCGCCGAGGTCTTCTCCTCCCGCCCCGAGGTCTTCGCGCACAACGTCGAGACCGTGCCGCGGATCTTCAAGCGCATCCGCCCCGGCTTCCGCTACGAGCGCTCGCTGAAGGTCATCACCGAGGCCCGCGACTACGGCCTGGTCACCAAGTCCAACCTGATCCTCGGCATGGGCGAGACCCGCGAGGAGGTCAGCGAGGCGCTCAAGCAGCTGCACGAGGCGGGCTGCGAACTGGTCACCATCACCCAGTACCTGCGCCCCTCCGTGCGCCACCACCCGGTGGAGCGCTGGGTCAAGCCGCAGGAGTTCGTGGAGCTGAAGGAGGAGGCCGAGCAGATCGGCTTCTCCGGTGTGATGTCCGGTCCGCTGGTGCGGTCCTCGTACCGTGCCGGGCGCCTGTACCAGATGGCAATCGAGAAGCGGGGCTCGTACATCGCGACCCAGGCGGTGTGAGCCGCGCGTGTGAATTCGCGCACAAGAAATTACTGGCCAGTAATGGCCGAGTCGACGCGGTTCTGACCGTCCTCGCTGATGAGGGCGACCGTCAGGGCCGCGTCTCTGTTTCAGCGCTCTGTATCAAGGCTTCATTGGTGTTTGACCGGTCGGTCACGCCCTGGTAACACCAATCAGTGACTCTGATATCACGCCCAGTACACCCGACCGAGGGGGGACCTCGATCATGCAGGCCGCGCCCGTTCGCGCCACCGCCATTCCGTCCTTCACCGACGCGCTCCGCGCCGTCGAGTCCCTGCTGATGAGCAGCGGACAGCGCACGGCCCGCCGCAACGCCTGGACCTCCGTGCTGGAGGACCGCCGCCGCGCCAAGGACCGGGTCGAGGCGCAGCGCGTGCTCGATCAGGCCGCCACCCGCTCCTGAAACCCCTCCCCACCGGGCACTGCCGTCGTGGGCACTCCCGGGGGCACGTAGACTTCTGGGCATGGCGAGGAAGGAAACCGCGGCGGACGCCGCGAACGCAGGGCGACTGAAGCAGATCGCCCTCACGTACAAGATGACCCGCAAGGCCGACAAGAAGATCGGTCTTGTACTCGCGGCCGTCGGCATCGGCACCCTCGGTGTCTTCCTCGCGATCGGCTTTCTGATCGGTCACCCGGTCTATCTCGGCATCCTGGGCCTGTTGCTGGCCTTCCTCGCGGCGGCGATCGTTTTCGGCCGCCGCGCCGAGCGGGCCGCCTTCGGGCAGATGGAAGGCCAGCCGGGGGCCGCGGCGGCCGTGCTGGACAACATCGGCCGGGGCTGGACGACGACTCCGGCGGTGGCGATGAACCGCAGCCAGGACGTGGTGCACCGGGCGGTCGGCAAGGCCGGCATCGTGCTGGTCGCCGAGGGCAACCCGAACCGGGTGAAGAGCCTGCTGGCCGCCGAGAAGAAGAAGATGAACCGCATCGTGGCGGACGTGCCGGTGCACGACGTGATCGTCGGCACGGGCGAGGGCCAGGTCGAGCTGAAGAAGCTGCGCACGACCATGCTGAAGTACCCGCGCGTGCTGACCGGCCCCCAGGTGACCACCACCAACGACCGACTGCGCGCCATGGGCGACCTGATGAGCAACATGCCGCTGCCCAAGGGCCCGATGCCGAAGGGCATGCGGATGCCGAAGGGCGGCCCGAAGGCCCGCTAGACCTCCTCGTACGAGACGCGTACGAGAAAGGGGGCGCCCGGTTAATCCGGGCGCCCCCTTCGTCGTACGAGAACTCCTCGCCGTAGGAGGATCAGATCCGTACTTCCACGGTCTGCGCGAGCCGGTCGTGCAGGCCGCGGCCGTCCCGGTCCCAGATCAGGGCGGGGAGCGCCAGGCACAGCAGGACCGTGCGCAGCAGGGCCCGGAGCGGGTTGACCGTGCCGGTCTGCAGGGCCACGACCCGGATGCCGAAGAGGCGCTTGCCCGGGGTGAAGCCGAGCGTGCCGACCAGAAGGGCGCTCATCACGAAGAAGATGAGCAGGGCCCAGTTGCTGGTGGCGGGGCTGTTGCCGTGCGTGATCAGGCCGTATGCGATCAACACACATAGACCCCAGTCGACAGCCAGGGCCCCGAGGCGCCTGCCGGGCCGTGCGATCGAGTTCGGTCCGTCCTCCGGGAGGCCGAGCTGTTCGCCCCGGTATCCGAAGTCGGCTCCGGCTTCTTCCATGGCCGCGCGCGGCCCGGAAAGCCACGATCCCATTGCTTGCCTGTTGTCCACCCGTCCACGGTACGCGCCCGGATTCGGGCAGGGCGCACAGGGGTGTGTCGGCGCTACGGTGGAAGCGTGGCCGGTTAACTTCTGCGAAACAAATGGGTCACGCCCGAGAAATCACCCGTCCCTAGGGTCGGAGGCAGCGTGTGCCACCGCACTGGCCGCACGAACGATCTACCACCCCGGCGGGACGGTCGGGAGTAGGAGGAGCTGGATGTTCCAGAACGCCGACGAGGCCAAGAAGTTCATCGCGGACGAGGACGTCAAGTTCGTCGACGTCCGGTTCTGCGACCTGCCGGGCGTCATGCAGCACTTCACGGTGCCCGTTGAGGCGTTCGACCCGGACGAGGAGCTGGCCTTCGACGGATCGTCGATCCGTGGTTTCCAGGCCATCCACGAGTCCGACATGGCCCTGCGCGCCGACCTCTCCACGGCCCGCGTGGACCCGTTCCGCCGCGACAAGACCCTCAACATCAACTTCTTCATCCACGACCCGATCACGGGCGAGCAGTACTCCCGTGACCCGCGCAACGTGGCCAAGAAGGCCGAGGCCTACCTCGCGTCGACCGGTATCGCGGACACCGCGTACTTCGGCCCCGAGGCCGAGTTCTACGTCTTCGACTCCGTCCGCTTCGCGACCGGCGCGAACGAGTCCTTCTACCACATCGACTCCGAGGCGGGTGCCTGGAACACCGGTGCGGTCGAGAACAACCGTGGTTACAAGGTCCGCTACAAGGGCGGTTACTTCCCGGTCCCGCCGGTCGACCACTTCGCCGACCTGCGCGCCGAGATCTCCCTGGAGCTGGAGAAGAACGGCCTGAAGGTCGAGCGCCAGCACCACGAGGTGGGCACCGCCGGCCAGGCGGAGATCAACTACAAGTTCAACACGCTGCTCGCCGCCGCCGACGACCTCCAGCTCTTCAAGTACATCGTGAAGAACGTGGCCTGGCGCAACGGCAAGACCGCGACCTTCATGCCGAAGCCGATCTTCGGTGACAACGGCTCGGGCATGCACGTGCACCAGTCGCTGTGGAGCAACGGCGACCCGCTGTTCTACGACGAGGCAGGCTACGCGGGCCTGTCGGACATGGCCCGCTACTACATCGGCGGCATCCTCAAGCACGCCCCGTCGCTGCTGGCCTTCACCAACCCGACGGTGAACTCGTACCACCGTCTGGTCCCGGGCTTCGAGGCGCCGATCAACCTGGTGTACTCGCAGCGCAACCGCTCCGCCGCGATGCGTATCCCGATCACCGGCTCCAACCCGAAGGCCAAGCGCGTCGAGTTCCGCGCGCCCGACTCCTCCGGCAACCCGTACCTCGCCTTCTCGGCCCTGCTCCTCGCGGGCCTGGACGGCATCAAGAACAAGATCGAGCCGGCCGAGCCGATCGACAAGGACCTCTACGAGCTGGCTCCCGAGGAGCACGCGAACGTGGCCCAGGTCCCGACCTCCCTGCCGGCCGTCCTCGACTCTCTCGAGGCCGACCACGAGTTCCTCCTCCAGGGCGACGTCTTCACGCCGGACCTGATCGAGACCTGGATCGACCTCAAGCGCACCAACGAGATCGCGCCGCTGCAGCTGCGTCCGCACCCGCACGAGTTCGAGCTGTACTTCGACGTGTGATCGACGCTGCCCCCAGCATGTGAGGGCCGCCACCGGGAACGCTCCCCGGTGGCGGCCCTCGGCCGTGTCTCCGACCCGTCGCCGTCAGCTCACCACGATCACCACGACGGGGGTGTTGAACCCGTTGTTGAAGCCGAACCCGTTGTTGAAGCCGAAGAAGCCGTTGCGGTCGAAGCAGTTGCCCCGCCAGTCGTTGAAGCAGCCACGGTTGGTGGACACCTGCGTCGGGGTGGCTGCCGACGCGGTACCTGCCGTGCTGATCGCGGCACCGCCGAGCATGAGGACGCCGATGGCGGACACTGCGGCGAGTCGCCTCGCGCGATGTGCATTCATGGATCCACCTTCCTTCCACCCCTCGTGCGGCTTTCCGAAGCACGAGACTGATGGCCGCGAACTCGGAGTGAAGAGTCCGGCGCGGGTAGGGGGCACCGCACGCGTAGGAGAAAGCAGGGCAGACGACGTCGGACACCCTGCGGTGCGGCTCTCACGGAAAATGCTAGCCGCGAAACGACCATGCAGCATCCTGGGCAACCTTTGCCGCTTCCCATGCTTCCTACTCTCGGGGGATCATCCTCCTGGTTCTGTCCGACGAGAGAGGTTGAACGGGGATGACCGAACGGGACGACTGGGAGCGCGAGTTCGATCACAGATGGGCGAACTCTGCCGAGCACAAGGAGCCCTCCGCACGGGCCCGGATGCTCGCCGCCCGCTGGAAGGAGAACCCGCCGGACCCGGCACCCTTCCGCGCCGACCCGGAGCCGGCGGCGCCGCGGCGGTCGTCGTGGGTGTCGACGGTCGTGGTGCTGGGCTGTGTGGCCGCGGTGATAGTGCTGCTCGGGTACGCGCAGATGCGTTCTCCGTATTAGGAGTATCCGGAGTAAGAGGAGTGCGGGGGATGCGGGAGGGGAGCCGGGCCGCGCTACGGCTGGCCGAGGGCGCGGCGCTGCGGGACGTGATCGACACGAGCGACCCGAGCGCCTGGCTGTGGCTGGACGAGGGGGTGCGGACGGACGAGTGGTACTTCGCGCCGTACGCCGTCCCCGCCTGGGAGGAGACGCCCAGCGGGCTTTCGCTGGCTGCCGCCCTGCACGCCGCCGGCCCGCTCACCGAAGGGCAGCTCGCACTCGCCCTGTGCCACCGGGACGGCCGGATCCGGTACCGGGCGCTCGGGCGGGTCGCCGGGCGGCCGGCGCTGCTGCCGCTGGTGGTCGTGCGGTGCGCGGACTGGGCGGAGCCGGTGCGGGAGCGGGCCAGGAAGCGGTTGGCCGAGGCGCTGGACGCGGAGACGGCGGCACGGCTGGCCCCGCTGGTCCGGCGCCTCGCCGACCGCCACCGGGGCGACCACGCCCTCGGCCTGCTGGGTGAGGTGCTGCGGCAGGCGCCCGGTGAGCGGTTGGCCCCGCTTCTCGCCTCCCCCGACCGCCCCGTACGCCGGTTCGCGTACGGTCTCGCCGTCGAGGAGGGGCTTCTCTCCGCCGTTGAGCTGGCTCGCGCTGCCGCCGGGGACGACGACGCCGTCGTACAGACCCTGTGCGGCGAGGCCGCCCTGGCCGCCGTAGGAGATGAGGACGCGGAGGAGGTGCTGGGGGCGCTGCTCGGCGCCCGCAGTCCCCGGGCCCGGTCCGCCGGGGTGACCGCGCTGCGGCGTCTGGGGCGGCCCGAGCAGGCCATCGGGTTTCTGGCGGACCGGTCGGCGCTGGTGCGGGCCTGCGCCCGGTATGTCGTACGGCAGTACGGGACCGATCCGCTGCCCTGGTACCGGGACCGGTGCGCCGACCCCGGTGACCCGGCGCTGCCGCCAGGTGCCGCGATCGGGCTCGCGGAGTGCGGGACCCGCGCGGACGCCGGCCTGCTGTGGCCGCTGCTGGACCACCCGGCGCCCGGCGTGCGGGCCAAGGCGGTGGCCGGGCTGCGCATGCTCGATGTGACGGACGTGCCGCGGATGCTGCGGCTGCTGGACGATCCGGCGCCCGGGGTCGTCGGCGAGGCCACCCTCGCGCTGCTCCCCTCGGCCGGGCTGCTGCCCGAGGCGTGGCTGGCGGAGCGGCTGGCGGCCGGGCGTCCCCGGTGGGTACGGGTGTCGGCGTACCGACTGCTGGACGCGCGCGGTGGTGTCGTACGACTGCGGGCGGCCGTGGCGCTGCTCACTGACGCGGACGAGCGGCTGCGGGCGCGGGCCGAGCTGACCGTGCGGTGGACGCGTCCGTGGGGAGCGGACGACGAGGTCGCGGAGCTGCTCGCCCGGGCCCGTTCCCATCTGGGCCGAGGCGCCACGGATCCAGCCCAGGATTCATAGGAAGCCTTTGCTGCCCCTAGGTCTGCTCGCGACCTCCTTATGGGATTCCGCAGGTGCACACTGGACATCGGGACGAGTGCCTGACTGCGGGGTGATGCAAGATGCAGAGCCGCTTTAGGAGCGATCGGCAGCTGACCGTGCGGATGACGGTCACGATGTTCCTGCTCGGGCTGCTGTACGTGGCCTTCGTCGCCGCGTTGATCGTGCTGCTCAAGTCCTGGCTGCTGGTCGTCGTCCTGATCGGGGCGATGTTCGTGGCTCAGTTCTGGTTCTCCGACCGGATCGCGATGTTCGCCATGCACGGGCGGGTCGTGGAGCGGGAGGAGTATCCCGAGCTGCACGCGGTGGTCGACCGGCTGTGCGCGATCGCGGACATGCCCAAGCCGGTGATCGCCGTCTCCAACATGGACATGCCGAACGCGTTCGCGACCGGGCGCAATCCCGACCACGCCGTGGTCTGTGTGACCACGGGCCTGCTGCGTCGGCTGGAGCCCGCCGAGCTGGAGGGCGTGCTCGCGCACGAGCTGTCGCACGTGGCGCACAAGGACGTCGCCGTAATCACGATCGCGTCCTTCCTCGGGGTGATCGCGGGACTGATCGTCCGGTTCGCCTTCTACTCGCAGCTCTTCGGCGGGGGCCGCAGGGACCAGAACACCGCCGTCGTGTTCGCCGCCGTGATGGGCGTCTCGGCGGCCGTGTACGCGCTCAGCTTCCTGCTGATCCGGGCCCTGTCCCGGTACCGGGAGCTGGCGGCCGACCGGGCGGCCGCGCATCTGACCGGCCGGCCCTCGGCACTGGCCTCGGCGCTCACCAAGGTCTCCGGGGAGATCGCCCGGATCCCGACCAAGGACCTGCGCACGGCCCAGGCCTTCAACGCCTTCTACTTCACCCCGGCGACCGGCAAGGAGCCCGGCATCGAGCGCTTCTTCTCCACCCACCCGACCCTGGAGCAGCGGCTGGACCAGTTCGGGCGGATCTCCGCGGAGCTGGGCGAGGCGGCGGCTCCCGGGAAGGCGGGCTGAACATTCGAAGGCGGGCTGAACACGTGAGGCAGCTGCGGAAGGCGGGCTGAACTTTGGGGCTGCTGGACATCCTGCTCGGGCGGACGAAACCCGTCGCGCCCGACCTCGACCAGCTGTTCGCGCTGCCCTCGGCGGCGATCACGCTCCAGGCGGCAGCGGGGTTCACGCCGACCGGGGTGGGTGCGGTGTGCTTCGCCACGGTCGAGGGCGCGGCCTTCGAGCAGACCCACCGGGAGGTGCAGGCCCTGCTCGACGCGGACGCCGACCGCGCCGGTCCCCCGGTGGAACTGACCCAGGACGGCTACGGCTACTCCTGGCTGGTCTCCCGGCGGGCCCCCGACCAGCTGCCCCAGCTGGTCAACGACCTGCACGCGGTGAACAGCTCGATGGAGGTCAACGGCTTTGGACCGCAGCTGCTGTGCTCCCTGGCCGCCTTCGAGGACGAGCGGGGACGGCGCCTGGCCCTCGTCTACCTCTACAAGCGCGGCACCTTCTATCCCTTCGCGCCCCTGCCCGGCGCCGCCGAACGCCGGGACAGCGCACTGGAGTTGCAGGTGAAGGCGCAGCTCGTAAGCGACCTCAGGACCGAGCAGGACCTGAGCCGCTGGTTCCCGGTGTGGGGAGCCCCCGGCCTGTGACCGGGGGCTCCCTGGCTCACTTGCTCTTCTCGCGCTCCTGGCGCCGGGCCTCGTAGGGGCGCTCGCGACGGTAGCGGCGCTCCCACTTGGCCTGGCGGTCCCGGCGCTCGCGGTAGGCCTGGTAGGTGGTGGGCGCACCCGGCTGTCCTCCCCCGGCGGACGGGGTTTCGCCCCGCCCGTACCGCACGTAGAGGAAGAGGACGGCGACGGCGGCGAGCCACCAGGTGTGGTTTCCGAATCCGAGGATCACCAGGACGGCGGTCCCGGACAGGACGATGGTGCCCATGACGGTCCTCCGTTCGCGTGGATGTGTGGTCGGCGTGAATCCAGCGTAGGGATCCGGTCACTCGGAGTGCATCCCGATTTCCGTGAGTGAATGGGCGTCATGAGCGAGCCGATCTCCTTCACTCACGAGTACGACGGTGAACGCCTCAGCGGCCTGTACGGCGGCGGTCCCGGCCGGGCCACCGTCGTCCTCCTGCACGGCGCGGGCAACGGCAGCAAGGAGCGACTGCTGCCCCTGCTCACCGAGGCCGCCTCGCACGGCTGCCGCGCCCTGGCCTTCGACTTCTCCGGACACGGCGAAAGCACCGGCGCGCTCGCTGAGTTGAGCCTGCGCCGGCGGTTCGAGCAGGCGGTGGCCGTGCTCGACGCACACGCTCCGGCGAACGACCCGCTGGTCCTGGTGGGGTTCAGCATGAGCGGGCAGACGGTCGCGGATCTCGTACGGCACTACGGCCCACGGGTGGCCGCCGTGGGCCTGTGCGCGCCCGCCGTGTACGCGCCGGAGGCCCATGACGTGCCCTTCGGGGAGGATGGGGGTCCCTCCCGCTCGAGCGAAGCCGAGAGTGGGGGAGGAAGGTTCAGCGAGATCATCCGTACGCCCGGCAGCTGGCGGAACTCCCCCGCCCTCACGGCCCTGCGGGCGTACGAGGGCCGGGCGGTGCTCGCCGTACCTGGCACGGACACGGTCATCCCGCCGGAGGTGACGGAGGCCGTCCAGGACGCGCTGGCGGCGCGCGCCCAGTACACCCGCTTCGAACTCCCGGACGCCGAGCACCGGTTGGGGCTCTGGTTCCGCGACCACGCCGAGGACCGGCGGGCGTTCGTCGCGGCTCTGCTGGGCGGGCTGGAGGAGCAGGGCTGGGCGGCGACGCGGAGATGGGTGGCCAAGCAGCTTCCGCAGGGGCGTTCGGTCACCGACTCCCGCCCGCTCTCAGGGGGTTGGTCCTCGCAGATGCGCGGGCTCACCCTGGACGACGGGGAGGAGCTGGTGCTGCGCACCTTCGTGAAGCCCTTCTTCCGGCGGCACGCCCCGGGCCTGCTGTCCCGCGAGGCGGGCGTTCTCGGCCTGCTGGCGGGGCAGGAGGGCATCCCGGCCCCGGCGCTGGTCGCCGCGGACGCCGGCGGCGAACACTGCGACCACCCCTCGCTGTTGATGACCCGGCTGCCGGGTCTGGTGCGGGTGGACGAGGAGGACCGGGAGTCCCTGGACCGGCGTCTGGACCTGCTCGCCGCCCAGCTGGTCCGGATCCACACGGTCGACCCCGAGGAGCGTCCGCGCCCGTACCAGGCGTGGACCTCGCCGGAGCGGGTGCGCACCCCGGAGGGCGGGATGTGGGATCGGGCGGTGGACGTGATCCGCCGCGACCCGCCGCCGTACCGGGGCCGCTTCCTGCACCGGGACTACCACCCCGGGAACGTGCTCTTCACCGGGGCCGGGGACGGACTGCAGGTCAGCGGGGTCGTCGACTGGGTGGAGACCTCGTGGGGCCCCGCCGACCTCGACGTCGCCCACTGCTCGACCGCGCTGGCCCTGCTGCACGGCCCGGCGCACGGGCTCGCCTTCCGGGACCGGTACGAGGAGCAGGGCGGCCACGGGCTCGCGGACGGGCCGGACCACCTGTACTGGCGGCTGCTGGACGCACTGGCCTACTCCCCCGACGCGGAGAAGCTGGCCGGACCGTGGCGTGAGCTGGGGCGTACCGATCTGACACCGGCAGTGCTGGGCGGGCGGCTGGAGGCGTACGTGCGCGGGCTGCTGGAGCGGTACGGCTGAGCGGCGCCCCCCGCGGTCAGACCCCCGGTGTCGCCGTGACCACGCCCGCCGTGATGGCCGCGCCGAGAGCGGCGTGGTCGGCGGTGGTCCGGTCGGCGTAGACCACGGCGAAGTCGGCGACGGCGTGGTCGAAGGTGTCGGCGGTGCCGAGGTAGGCGGCGATGGCGATGCGGTCGCCGGAGCGGGCGTGGGCGCGGGCCAGGGTGGTGCCGCACAGCCGGGCGTAGGCGAGCAGACCGGCCGGGTCCAGGCCGGCGACCTCGGCGGAGCCCTTCATGTCGCGCAGCTGGCGCCAGTAGAAGGAGCGGCCCTGCGGCCCGTTCATCCAGCCGAGGAAGATGTCGGTGGCGGACTGCAGCAGCCGCTGTCCGGCGACCACCCGGTGCCCGGGATGGACGTACGGCCCGCTCGGCAGATGCTCCTCGAGCACCGAGGCCCGCGCCTCCTTGATCTGCAGGAACAGCGGGTCGTCGGCGTCCCGCCCGGCGAGCAGCACGATGAAGCAGCGGGTGCCGACGCTGCCGACGCCGACGACCTTGCGGGCGGCGTCGACGAAGCGGTAGCGGTCGAGGAGGTGGCGGCGCTCCTCGGCGAGGGTGGAGCGGTAGTCGCAGAAGATCTTGCGCAGGGAGGCCATGTCCGGCGCGCCGGCGGGTTCCAGGAGCGGCGGGTCGTGGACGATCCGGCGCCGCCCGCCCACCACCTCGGTCAGGCTGCCGAGCGCCTGGAGGCTGGTGCGGCGGCGCGCCCGGGTGAGGCTGGACTCCAGGCGGCGCCGGCGGCGGGCGGAGCGGACGAGGGGCAGCAGGCTCTCGGCGTCGACCTGCTCGTACCAGACGGCCAGCTCCCCGAGTCCGGCCAACCGGCGTATGCCGGTGCGGTACCCGGCGGCGGCCGCCCGGGCCGCGGCCCGTTCCCCGGCCTTGGTGTGCCCGTTCTCCCGGGCGGCCACGGCCACACTGGCCGCGAGCCGTTTGACGTCCCACTCGAAGGGCCCGGGGTGGGTCTCGTCGAAGTCGTTGAGGTCGAAGAGCAGGGCACGTTCCGGGGAGGCGTAGAGCCCGAAGTTGAGCAGGTGGGCGTCGCCGCACAGCTGAACGGTGAGCCCGGTGTGCGGCTGGCCGGCGAGGTCGGCGGCCATCACCGCGGCGGCGCCGCGCAGGAAGGTCAGCGGCGAGCCGGCCATCCGCCCGTACCGGATCGGCAGCAGCTCCGGCAGCCGGTCCCGGCCCTGCCGCTCCAGTACGGCGACGGGGTCGCGCCGGTCGGCGGACGGGAGCCAGAGGGCGTGCGCGGAGCGGGGGGCGTGCTTGCGGGCCTCTTTGCCGCGCCGGGCCCGGTCCTCGGGGGTACGGCGCGTCGGACGGTCCTCGGGGATGCTCATACGGCAGCCTCTCTCTCCGGGGCCTCGCCCTCCCGCCACCTCCTGTTCGCAGTGAAGGACGCGGGGGCGGGCGTGCGCATGCCGTGCGCGGCGATCGGGTGACGGGGGCGACTGTCAGTGGCGTCGGCGACCATGCTGGGGAGGGCAGCGGGAGCGACGGGGAGGTCGGCATGGGTGACGGACGGCGGCGGCACATCGACGTGGCGGAGCGGCGGGCCCGGCTCTCCCTGCGGCACCGCCTGGCGGGTGCGGCACGGGCGGCGACGCCCGAGGAGGTCACCGCCTCGCTGGTGGCCCTGCACGGCACGGACCCGGCGACGGTGTACCTGGCGGTGGCCGCGCGGCTCGCCGACCCGGCGAAGGCGGTGCCGGAGACGGAGCGGGCGCTGTACGAGGACCGCACGCTGGTCCGGATGCACGGCATGCGGCACACGGTGTTCGTGTTTCCCACCGAGCTGACGGCCGTCGTCCACGCGTCGACGGGTCTGACGGTGGCCGCCCGCGAACGGGCCTCCCTGCTCAAGGACATGGCCAAGGCAGGTGCTCCCGACGCGGCCTGGCTGGCCGAGGTCGAGACGTCCACGCTGGCCGCGCTGGCCCGGCGGGGCCAGGCGACGGCGGCGGAACTGACGGCGGACGAGCCGCGCCTGCGCGAGCAGTTCGTGTACGCGGCCGGGAAGAGCTACGAGGGCGTCCACACGGTCTCCTCCCGCCTGCTGCGCGTGCTCGGCGTCGAGGGCAAGGTGGTCCGCGGCCGCCCGCTCGGCTCCTGGACGTCCAGCCAGTTCCGCTGGGCGCAGGCACCCGAGCACCCCGAACTGGACGCGGCACGGGCCCAGGCAGACCTGCTGGACCGCTGGCTGCGGGCGTGCGGCCCGGCGACGGAGGCGGACCTGAAGTGGTGGACCGGATGGCGGGTCACCGAGGTGCGCCGCGCCCTGTCCGCGATCGGCGCACAGGAGGTCCTTCTGGACGAGGGCACGGGTTACGTCGCCGACGGCGACGTGGACCCGGTGGCGGCCCCCGGGGAGCCCTGGGCGGCCCTGCTCCCCGGCCTCGACCCGACGGCCATGGCCTGGCAGCGGCGCGACTGGTATCTCGGCCCGGACCTGCGCCCGCACCTCTTCGACCGCAGCGGCAACGTGGGCCCGACGGTGTGGTGGGACGGCAGGGTGGTGGGCGGCTGGGCCCAGCGGGCGGACGGGGAGATCGTCTGGCGCATCGCCGAGCCGGGGGTACGCCGGGAGGCCGAGGCGGCGGTCGCGGCGGAGGCGGAGCGGCTGCGGGCGTGGGTGGGGACGACGAAGGTGACTCCGCGGTTCCGGACGCCGTGGGAGCGGGAGTTGTCGGCGTGAGGTGCCGGGTGCCCCGCACGGACGCGGGGCACCCGGCACCACGGCTCAGCGCGAGTACCGCATGAACGCCCGCACCATGTGGCACGTCGTGTCCGACGGCGGGTGCACGCCGATCTTCTCCGCTGTGCTGCGGATCGTCTCGTTGCGCGCCTGGTTGGGCAGGTAGACGCCCAGGTCGAGCAGGGCTATGGCGAGGCGCATGGCCTTCAGGCGCCGGTTGTGCGTCACGTACCACTCGCGCGGCCGCCCGGCCGGCAGGGCACGCTTCTCCATCGGCACGTAGGGCGAGTCGAGCCGAACGGAACGCTTGGCGGTGGACTGGGTCGGCAACGGCTTGGTCGTCAGGGCGGCAGCGGGCACAGGCATCCTCCTGTCGCGGTCAGGGCAGCACCGGCAGGCTCCGGCGACACCCTCGAACACTGACTCCATTCTACTGCCGGGCACTGACAATGAGGGAGTCCGGAGGGTCCACCAAAGGTCCAGGTCAGCAAGGAAATTGCCACCATGTCACCGCAGGTTCGAGAGGTGCGCGTGAGGTGGCGTCAAATTCGAACAGAGCCCACTGGCGAGGGTGGTCCGCCCGGGCCGGTGCCCGCACATGCCTCGGCGGCGGCCGCCCGGCTTGCCGCGTAGTCAGGTACCGGCACGAGGAAGGCACAGACCTCCTCGCCCGTCAGCGCACTGGGTCTGCCGACCACGGCGGCCTGCCCGTCGGAGCGTGCGGCCAGCGCACGGAAGGTGGTGGCGACGCCTTTGGGCCGGCCGGTGGTGCCGCCCGTGTACGTCACGCGAGCCACATCGTCCTCGCGGGCCGCGATCGGCACCGCGACCGCCGGACGGCGCGCGGACTCCGTGAGCAACGCGGCCAGAGTCAGCCGCGGCACCCCGTGTCCGGCACCGGCATGTCGTGCACCACCAGTTCGGGACGGCAGTCCCGGAGCAGGTGCTCCACTCCGTACAGGGAGGGGTCCTGTACCACCAGGGTCAACCGCGCGCCGAGTACGTGGGCGGCGGTGCGCAGGAGCAGCGCCTGAGCCCGGTTCTCACCCAGCACACACGCCAGACCGGATCCGCGGCACACACCCGCATCGCCCAGCACCCCGGCGACCCGGTGGACCTCTTCGAGCAGTGCGCCATGGTCGAGCACGCGACCGCCGAGACCCGCACCCCCCAGCGCCGGGCGGCCGGCATGGCCCTCCAGCGCCTCGACGAGTCGGGTCACGTATGTCGCCGCCACGGTCCCATGGAAGGCCGCGCATGACCGCATTGCAATATAAAGCCGCCCATAGTGGCACTCATCCGCGACACCGACGGGAGACCGTTCTCGCATACCGTGGACCGCATGGAAATCTGGATCAATCCGGCCTGCTCCAAGTGCCGTAGCGCGCTCAGCCTGCTCGACGCCGAGGGGGCCGACTACACCGTCCGGCGTTATTTGGAGGACGTGCCGAGCGAGGACGAGATCAGGGCCGTACTCGACCGGCTCGGGCTCGAACCGTGGGACATCACCCGCACCCAGGAGGCCGCGGCCAAGGAGCTGGGGCTCAAGGAGTGGGCGCGCGACGAGACGGCACGGGACCGGTGGATCACGGCCCTCGCCGAGCATCCCAAGCTCATCCAGCGCCCGATCATCACGGCCGAGGACGGAACCGCCCTGGTCGCCCGCACCGAAGAGGCCGTACAGGAGGCGCTCTCCCGGAACAAGAGCTGAGCGCGGCTCAACTCCTTTGTGACGCAGGTTACTTCGGTGACTCCTGTAAACCGCTGAGTAACCTCGTTCGGGATCTCGTACATAGCGGCGTACGCTCCCCTACCTCTTCAGGAGGCGCGCATGTCGCGTAGGCGAACTCTCAGCACCAAGAAGAAGCTCGCGCTGCTCCTCAGCGCCGCGGCGGTGGCGGGCGGCGGGGCCTTCGCGCTGGCGTCCACCTCGAACGCCGCGCAGAGCCCGCAGAACGCCAAGACGCTGTCCGCCGGGGACTCGACCGTATGCCAGGGGCTGGCCACGGCCCACGGCAACAACGACAAGTTCATCGCGGACCAGAAGGCGAACCCGGACGCACAGTCGGCGGCCCGGATCGCCAACCGCGAGGCGGTCATCAAACAGATCGAGGTCCAGCAGAAGGCTGCCGGATGCACCGTTGGGGAGTCGGCTCAGGGCTCCCAGGCGGCGCAGGGCAACGCGGGTCAGCAGGGCAACGCGGGTCAGCAGGGCAACCAGCAGGCGGGCGGCGCCCAGCAGTCCGCGCAGCCCGCGCAGACCGGCGCCGCGGGAAACGCCGGCGGTGGCGCTGCCGCGGCCTCCGGTCAGCAGGTGTGCAAGGGCTCCACCGTGACGCTCTCCGGCGAGGGCGGTGCCCCGGCCGCGTCCAGTAACCAGTTCCCGGCGGGTACGACCCTGAAGGTCACCAACCTGGACAACAACAAGTCCACGACGGTGAAGGTCACCTCGGTCTCCGGCAGCTGTGTCCTGCTGAACAACGCGGCCTTCGAACAGGTCCGGGAGCCGGGCAAGTTCCTCATCCGCCGTGCGGTGATCGAGAAGGTGGGGTGAGGCTCGGCCACCGGACAGGACATCGATGAGGTGATCAGGCGCCCCGGCCGGCGACCGTTACGGGGGTGGCGGTCGCCGGCCGGGGTGTTCGGGGCGGGGGCTCCGGTCAGCGCCTTGTCGTACGCAACCGTTCCTCGGCTCGTCGGCCGGGGCCGGCCGGCTCACCGCGATCCGGCCGTCTCCGGCCGCCGCCCCGCGAACGGCCTTCGGGGCCCAGGGGGTGGCCCATACCCCGCCGCCCCCGCCCTCACAACGTGAGTCGGGACACAGAACCACCAGGTAACACGGGGTTCACACGCGAGCAATGGACGGGAAATCGCCTGTTGACAGGCTGCCCGGCAGATCGACGCGGCGCCCCAGTGCCGCAGCGCCGCAAGCACCCGCGAGTGCACCCGACCCACCCCCGAAGGATGTGGCCCCGTGACCTTCAAGGCTGAGTACATCTGGATCGACGGCACCGAGCCGACGGCCAAGCTGCGTTCCAAGACGAAGATCATCACGGGTTCCCCCGCCGGTCTCGACGCGCTGCCGATCTGGGGCTTCGACGGGTCCTCCACCAACCAGGCCGAGGGGCACTCCTCGGACCGTGTGCTCAAGCCGGTCTTCACCTGCCCGGACCCGATCCGCGGCGGCGACGACATCCTCGTCCTGTGCGAGGTCCTGGACATCGACTTCACCCCGCACTCCTCCAACACGCGTGCCGCGCTGGCCGAGGTCGCCGAGAAGTTCGCCGCGCAGGAGCCGATCTTCGGCATCGAGCAGGAGTACACCTTCTTCGACGGCGCCCGTCCGCTGGGCTTCCCCGAGGGCGGCTTCCCGGCCCCCCAGGGCGGCTACTACTGCGGCGTCGGCGCCGACGAGATCTTCGGCCGCGAGATCGTCGAGGCCCACCTCGACAACTGCCTGAAGGCGGGTCTCGCCATCTCCGGCATCAACGCCGAGGTCATGCCCGGCCAGTGGGAGTTCCAGGTCGGCCCGGTCTCGCCGCTGGAGGTCTCCGACCACCTGTGGGTGGCCCGCTGGCTGCTGTACCGCACCGCCGAGGACTTCGGCATCTCCGCGACCCTGGACCCGAAGCCGGTCAAGGGCGACTGGAACGGCGCCGGTGCGCACACCAACTTCTCCACCAAGGCGATGCGCGAGGGCTACGACGCGATCATCACCGCCTGCGAGTCGCTCGGTGAGGGCTCCAAGCCGCTCGACCACGTCAAGAACTACGGCGCCGGCATCGACGACCGCCTGACGGGTCTGCACGAGACCGCCCCGTGGAACGAGTACTCCTACGGCGTCTCCAACCGCGGTGCCTCGGTCCGCATCCCGTGGCAGGTCGAGAAGGACGGCAAGGGCTACATCGAGGACCGCCGCCCGAACGCCAACGTCGACCCGTACGTGGTGACCCGCCTCCTGGTGGACACCTGCTGCTCCGCCCTGGAGAAGGCCGGCCAGGTCTGATCCGCACGCTCTGCACGAAGGGGCGCCCACCGACCTGGTGGGCGCCCCTTCCGCGTGCCCCAAGTGGCCTGCCGAACAGCACTCGTCCGAATCGTGAGACGGCATTTCGGACGTGCCGGCGACCGGAAAGCCGCTGACCAGGGCCGTACGACCGTCCGAAGGGCACACGCAACGCCAACTTCACGTCAAGGAAGCGTCCAAGCAGTGAGAGGAGGGTCCTGCTCGGCGCGCTCGTCTGCTTCAATGGGCGCATGGCCAGCTTCCAGTACTACACCGCGACAGGTCGCCATGACCTCGAGCCGTTCTGGCCTTCCCGTCAGCACCACGACTTCGACCGGGTGTGTTGCCGCGCGATGAACGCGCGGGCCCTCTAAAGCCGTACACCCCGGCCTTCGGCCAGCGCGAAACGACGTACGTCCCCCGGCGCGCCCGACCACGAATCGCGGCCGTCGTCCTGCCCGACGAACTTCTCGCGCGAAAGAGCTGACCTCTCATGGCGACCACTCGTTCTCTTTCCACCGCCACCCTCACCACCCCCGCCCAGAGCGGCACCCGGCACCGGCTGCGGGCCGTCGACCGGGACGAGGTCGTGGACGTGGCGGACTTCCTGCCGCCGGGCGCCACCTGGCTGCCCGCGCCGCAGCACACCCTGCCCACCCTGCCCGGCCAGCCGCCGATGGTCGGCTACCTGGTGCTGGTCCCGGCCGACCAGCGGCCCCCGTTCCTGCCGGTCGCGGTGCCGGACCAGCCGGAGACGGCCGCGCAGGCGGACGGCGACCCGCTGGTGCGGATCGACTCCGTGCAGCGCACCGCCAGCGTCGACGGCCACGAACTCGACCTCACCTACCTGGAGTTCGAGCTGCTCGCACACCTGGTGGCGCACCCGCACCGGGTGCACACCCGCGACCAGCTCGTCACCACGGTGTGGGGCTACGGCCACGTCGGCGACGGCCGCACCGTCGACGTCCACATCGCCCGGCTGCGCCGCAAGCTGGGCGCCCAGCACCGCCAGACGATCCAGACGGTGCGCCGGGTCGGCTACAAGTACACCCCGCCGACCGGGCGTTGACCCGGGCTGTCTGCCGACGGCAGACAGCTCTTCCCTCCCCGGGCCCGTACCGGGCACGCTCCCTGGCATGAGACTTCTCGTGCTGGGCGGTACGGAGTTCGTGGGGCGGGCCGTCGTGGAGGCCGCGCTCGGGCGCGGCTGGGAGGTGACCGTCTTCCACCGGGGACGGCACCGGCCTCCCGAGGGGGTGCGGTCGCTGCACGGCGACCGCACCGCCCCCGACGGCCTGGCCGCCCTCGCCGGTGACGACGGCACCTGGGACGCCGTGGTCGACACCTGGTCGGCCGCGCCGCGCGCGGTCCGGGAGGCGGCACGGCTGCTGCGGGGCCGTGCCGGACGGTACGTGTACGTCTCCAGCCGGTCCGTGTACGCCTGGCCCTGGCCCCCTGGAGCCGGCGAGGACGCTCCGCTGGTCGAGGGCGCCGCCGCCGATGCCGGGGCGACGGAGTACGCGAAGGACAAGCGGGGTGGCGAACTGGCCGCCGTCGAGGCCTTCGGCACCGAGGACTCGCTGCTGGTGCGGGCCGGGCTGATCCTCGGCCCGTACGAGAACGTCGGCCGGCTGCCCTGGTGGCTGACCCGGATCGCCCGCGGCGGCCCGGTCCTGGCACCGGGGCCGCAGGACCTGCCGCTCCAGTACGTCGACGTGCGCGACCTCGCCGACTGGGTCGTCGGGGCGGTGGAGCGGGAGTCGAGCGGGCCGTACAACCTGGTGAGCCCGCCCGGCCACACCACCATGGGCGAGCTGCTCCGCGCCTGCGTGCACGTCACCGGCGCGGACGCCGCGCTGCGCTGGACCGACCCGCGGGTGATCCTGGACGCCGGGATCGAGCCGTGGACCCAGCTGCCGGTGTGGGTGCCCCCGGACGGCGAGCTGTCCTGCGTGCACCGCGCGGACGTGTCCCGGGCGCTGGCCACCGGGCTGGAGTGCCGGCCGGTGGGCGAGACCGTCGCCGACACCTGGCGGTGGCTGACGGAGATCGGCGGCACCGCACCGCAGCGCCCGGACCGTACGGCCAAGGGCCTGGACCCGGAGGTGGAGGCGAAGGTGCTGGCCGCGGGCGGGGGTGTACCTGGCACCACCCCCTGACATGGGACTTCGGCCCAGTGACCGGGGCCGACGGGTCGGCGAGACTTGCGGCATGAACACCGAAACGAACAGTGGCCGTGCCCGCGCGCGGACCCGAGAGGTGCTGCTGGCCGCCGTACAGGGACTCGCGCTGGCCGTGGCCGTGCTGCCCTTCTCGGTGCTGTTCCTCGTGCTGACCCTCGTCTCCGTCGCGCTCATCCCGATCGGCGTCGGCCTCGTCACGACCCCGCCGATCCTGACCGCGGTACGGGCCCTCGCGGACAAGCGCCGGGAACTCGCGGCCGAGTGGTGCGGGGTGCGGATCCCGTCGGCCTACCGGCCGGTCCCCGCCGGCGCGAACCCCTGGACGCGGACGTTCGCGATGCTGCACGACCCGCAGGTCCGGCGGGACCTGCTGTGGCTGCCCGTGGACATGACGGCCGGCTTCGTGACCGCGCTGCTGCCGGCCGTCCTGCTCTTCTACCCCTTCGAGGGGTTCGCGGTGGCGGCCGGGCTGTGGCGGGTGCTCGCGAAGGACGAGACGTACTGGTACGGCTTCGTGCCGGTCACCGACCAGCCGTCCGCGCTCGGCGCCGCCGCCACCGCCGCGGTCCTCCTGGTCGCCGCCTACCGCCTCACCCCGCGCCTGCTGACGGCCCACTTCACGCTGACCCGGGCCGTCCTCGGCGCCGAACAGGGCGAACTCGCCGAACGGGTACGGGTGCTGACCGAGACCCGGCGCGACGCCGTGGACACCTCGGCCGCCGAGCTGCGCCGCATCGAGCGGGACCTGCACGACGGGGCGCAGGCGCGGCTGGTAGCGATGGGCATGGACCTCGGCACGATCGAGATGCTGCTGGACAAGGACCCGGCGCAGGCGAAGAAGCTCCTCTCCCAGGCCCGCCGGAACTCCACCGAGGCCCTGGAGGAACTGCGCGACCTGGTCCGGGGCATCCACCCGCCGGTGCTGGCCGAGCGCGGACTCGGGGACGCCGTACGGGCGTTGGCGCTGCGGCTGCCCCTGCCGAGCGAGGTGAGCGTGGAGCTGTCCGGCCGCGCGGAGGCACCCGTCGAGTCGGCCGCCTACTTCGCGGTCAGCGAGGTGCTCACCAATGCCGTCAAGCACTCCGGGGCCGACCGGCTCTGGGTGGACCTGCACCACGCCGGCGACCTGCTGCGGATCACGGTCACCGACAACGGCAGGGGCGGCGCCGCGATCGGCGCGGGCTCGGGGCTCGCCGGTGTCGAGCGGCGGCTCGGTACATTCGACGGCGTCCTGGCCGTCAGCAGTCCTGCGGGCGGTCCCACCCTGGTGACCATGGAGATCCCGTGCGTGTTGTCCTAGCCGAAGACCTCTTCCTGCTGCGCGACGGACTGGTCCGGCTGCTGGAGGCGTACGGGTTCGAGATCGCGGCGGCCGTCGAGTCCGGGCCCGAACTCACCCGTGCGCTCGCCGAGTTGGAGCCCGACGTCGCCGTGGTCGACGTACGGCTGCCGCCCACGCACACCGACGAGGGCCTGCAGTGCGCGCTGCGGGCCCGGCGGGAGCGGCCCGGGCTGCCGGTGCTGGTCCTCTCCCAGCACGTGGAGCAGCTGTACGCGCGGGAGCTGCTGGCCGACGGCAGCGGCGGGGTGGGCTATCTGCTCAAGGACCGGGTCTTCGACGCCGACCAGTTCGTCGACGCCGTACGACGGGTGGCCGCGGGCGGTACGGCGATGGACCCGCAGGTGATCCAGCAGCTGCTGTCACGGCGGTCGGCGGAGGACCGGCCGCTGGGCCATCTCACCCCGCGGGAGCGGGAGGTGCTGGAGCTGATGGCGCAGGGCCGGTCGAACGCGGCGATCGCCGCGCAGCTGGTGGTGACGGAACGGGCCATCGCCAAGCACACCTCCAACATCTTCGGCAAACTGGGTCTTGAGGTGTCGGACGACGACAATCGCCGCGTTCTGGCAGTGCTCGCCTATCTCGACCACGACCACTGAGTCTCATGTCAACTTCCGCTGCTCAGGGGGCATTTGGGCCCCGCCTGCGGGGTAAACCTCTGACTAATTTGTGAGACGGCTGAACACCTCTGGGGCGGCGTCCGTATGGATGGACGCCGCTTCACTCCTGTCGGGCGCCTCGATGCTGCCCCGCAAGGAAGTCAGAGGAGTTCCATGGGACGCAACACACGAAAACGCCGTACGCCGCTGGCCACCAAGGCCATAGCCGCATCGGCGGCCCTAGCGCTCGGTGGGGGCGGGCTGATCTGGGCGAACTTCTACGCCTCGGCGCACGAGTCGAACAACCAGTCGTGGGGAGGCAATCAGACCAAGGCCGCGACGGCGCAGGTCGCGACGATCTCCTGCCCGGACGTCGGCCAGAAGCTGACGAACGTGCCGAACCAGGCCCGCCAGGGCGTGGCGACGGAGCTGGCGAACCTCGACAAGCAGATCACCGAGGCCTACTCCCGGCTCGCCTCCACCCGGCAGGCGCAGACGAACGATCCGAGCTTCGTGCAGAACGCGATCGTCGGCCCCCTCAAGGAGAAGCGGGCCGCGACGATCGACCGGATCAGGATCGACATCCAGCGGGTCGGCGGTTCCTTCGACAACTCGCTCAAGCAGCTCGCCGCGTGTACGACGCAGACCGCCAACCAGACCAACGCCGGTGGTCAGCAGCAGAACGGCGGGCAGCAACAGAACAACGGCGGCCAGCAGCAGAACGGCGGTGGTCAGCAGCAGAACGGCGGGCAGCAACAGGGCAACGCCGGTCAGCAGCAGAACATCGGCGGGCAGGCCGGCAACGGCCCGGTCGCGGCCGACTTCGTGGACATCACGAAGGTCGCGGCGAACGTCCTGGCGAAGCCGCAGAAGTCCGGCAACGCCTCGACGGGCACGTTCACCACGCGCTGCGGTGTGAACGCGAACAAGAACCACAACACCGACAACGTGATCGTGGCGCCCGGCGTGACCAACGGCGCGCACCACCTGCACGACTACGTCGGCAACCAGAAGGTCAACGCGTTCTCCAGCAACCAGACGTTCCTGCAGGGCGGCACCAGCTGCCAGAACAAGAACGACCTGTCGTCGTACTACTGGCCGGTGGTCCGGATCCAGGACGGCTCGCAGGACTTCGACCAGAACGCGGACGGCGGTGGCAAGGAAGGCAACGTCGGCAAGATCCTGACGCCGGTGTCGGCGCAGATCAAGTACGTCGGCAGCCCGGCCAGCAAGGTCGTCGCGATGCCGCAGTTCCTGCGCATCATCACCGGTGACGCCAAGACCACCACCAACGGTCTGGCGAACGCCAACGCGCACTGGAGCTGCACCGGCTTCGAGAACAAGGTGCAGCTGACGACGCAGTACCCGATCTGCCCGCAGGGCAGCAAGGTGGTGCGTACGTTCGCCTTCCAGAGCTGCTGGGACGGGCAGAACATCGACAGCGCCAACCACCGTACGCACGTGGCCTTCGCCGACCCGGCGAGCGGTGTCTGCGGGAACGGCTTCAAGGCGATCCCGCAGCTGACGATGCGCCTGACGTACAACATCACCCCGCCGACCATCGTGAACGGCCAGGTGAAGAACGCCTACGCGGTGGACGGCTTCCCGGAGCAGCTCCACAAGCCGGCCACCGACCACGACGACTTCATCAGCGTCACGACCGGCGGCCTCGCGAACAAGATCGCGAACTGCATCAACACCGGCCAGCGGTGCGCGTAGTGAACACCCCCTAGGAAAGCGGGCGGTGGGAATCTCCCACCGCCCGCTTTTCTTGTGCCCCGAACAGAGCCGAACAGATCAGCCGCTGTGGGCGCCGCTGTGGGCCTTGTGGTTGGTGCCGATCTCCACGTCGCCGCCGAGCGTGCCGCGCAGCGCCTTGACGACCCCGTCGTCGCCGACGGCGACCCACTTGCGGCCGACGAGGTAGTAACCGCCGTAGTCCTTCGCGTCGTTGATCCACTCGCGCTGGCCGCGGTCGGTGGCGAAGGTGGCGAGGATGAACCGCCCGTCGGTGTTCTTGCAGATGGCCTGCCGGAGCTCGTCGGCGTCGGTCTGCATGTTCGGCTTGCACTTCACCTCGGCGGCCAGGCTCTCCAGACTGCCCGTGGCGGTGGGCGGCACCGCCTTCGTGTCGCCGCTCGAACCACAGCCCGCCAGGGCCAGCGCCGCTGCGGCGCCGATCATCAGTCGCGTCAACCTCATCCGTTCCTCCGGTCCTGGTGGGCCAAGCATGCCCCAGCCCTCTCGGATACGGCTGCGGGGCGCGGTGCGCTCAAATCCGATGCCACGGCAGGCACAGGCGTGCGAAGGTGACCCGGTGAACCAGGACTGGGAAGACCGCCTGACCGCCGCCTGGGCGACCTTCGACGACTACGCCGAAGAGGACGCCGCCGACTTTCGCGCCGCGATCGACAAACTCGTCGCCGAGCTGCCCGAGGGCAGCCCGCTGGGCCCCTTCGAGCAGGCCTGCGCCTGGGACTCGACCGGGCACTCGGACCAGGCGGTGCCGCTGTACCGGGAGGCGCTGGCGCGCGGCCTCGACGGCCACAAGGGGCGCCGGGCCAAGATCCAGCTGTCGTCCTCCCTGCGGAACATCGGGCAGGCCGAAGAGGGCGTCAAGCTCCTCACCCCGGAACTGGACGCCCCTTCCGACGAGTTGGACGACGCCGTGCGGGGCTTCCTCGCCCTGTGCCTGTCGAGCCTTGGCCGCGACCGCGAGGGCCTCTCCCTCGTGCTCGGCGCCCTGGCCCCGCATCTGCCGCGCTACCAGCGGTCGATGGCCAACTACGCCCGCCTGCTCGTCGAACCGGAGGAGTGAGTCACCCGCTTGGCGGTGACCAACCAACGGTTCGCTCGTTTTGCTGGACGTGCAGTCACAGGATGTAGCCAAGCGTCACGCACCCTCCTCCGCCGGGGCCGCCGGACCGGTCGTCGACGTCGAACAGGCCGAGGCCGCGCTCGTCGAGCACTACCCCCGGCTGGTCCGGCTCGCCTACCTGGTACTGCCGCCGAGTCTCGGTCGCAGCCGGCGGGTGCTGACGGCCCACGCCCTCGTGCAGCGCGCCCTGCCCCGGGGCCGCAAGCAGACGTCCGTGATCCCGGCCCAGTCCACGGGCCGGGAGGGCGACCCCGGGTACGCCTACCTCCGCCTCCAGGTCCTGCGTACGGCACTGGAGGCGACCCGCGCCCGCAAGGGCCGGCCCAGGCTCTCGCCGCTGCCGCCGCTGCTCCCCCAGGTGTGGGGCCTGCGCCTGTTCCCGCGCTCCGGCGGCGCCGACGAGCTGGCCCTGGACCAGCGGCTGTCCGCCCTGTCCGGACCGGCTCGCGCCGTGTATGTGCTGCGCGGCCTGGAGAAGCTGCCCGACGCGGACATCCGCAGGATCCTCACCTCCGCCGGGATCGACCACCCCGAGTCCGCGCTGGCGGAGGCCAACGGGGTGCCGGCGCAGGACGCGCTGCTCACCTCACCGGAGTTCGACCCCTGCTCCCTGCAGGCCCGGCCCACCGACCTGATGCGCCGCCGTCAGCACACCAAGGCCGCGCTCGCCGCCGCTGCCGCGCTCGCGGTGTGCGGGGCGCTGGTGGCCCTGCCGGGCGGCGGCTGGGGCCCCGACGGCGCCGCCGCACCCGTCTACGCGGAGAACCCGGCGGCCGAGGCGGCCCTGGACCCGGGCAAACTGACCCGGGTCGCCCCGACGGCATGGGAGTCGGCGGCCCGCACCGACTTCTCCGTGTGGCCCGCCCGCGGCCCGCTCACCGGTGACAAGGCCCTGCTGCGCCGCGCCCTCGCCGTCTGGGCCCGCCCCGGAGAGACGGTCCGCGTCTCGGCCACCCCCGGCACCCAGACCGGCGCCCCGCCCGGCCCGCCCCAGCTGCTGTACGCGGGCGAGGTGGACAACGCGCGCGTGGCGATCTTCTACGACGGCCTGCGCATCGCCCGCTACGCCGAGCCCAAGGACGGCACCGCGGGCGCCGCCCTCGACTTCGCCCGCGTCGACGGCGCGACCGGCGCCGAGGCGAGCGCGCTGGTGCTCGGCCGCGCAGACGGCAACGTCCGCTATCTGACCGCCCCTTGGGTGCGGAAGGCGGCCGAGCGGGACCTGATGAAGCCCGAATCGGCCGCCGCGCCCCTCACCGTCACCGACGGCGTCACCGCACCGCTGGCCAGCCCCGCCCTGCAGCCCGGCACCTGCACCTCGTGGAACGTGCTCCAGCTGACCGACGCCTCCGGCAACCGACTCGCCACGGACCTGGGTGAGTTGATCCCGGCGCACCTCACCGCCGGGCGCCCGGGCGCCACCGGTGAGGCGTCCGGCGCGGAGGGGCTGCGCTCCTGGGCGCCGTTCGCCTGCTCGCTGCTCGCGGAGCGCTCCGCGGGGGTGCGCAGCGTCAACGCCTGGGCGTTCGCGGACCAGCCGCTGCCCGACGGAAGCGGGGCGGGCGCATGGGTGTGCACCAGGGCCGAGACCTGGCGCGGTGACGGTACGGCCGCACTGGCCCAGTTCCGTACGCCGGGCGGGCCGGTCGGGGCGATCGTGGCCAAGGGCACGGACGTACCGGCCTGCGGTCCGCGCGACCCGCACGTCCTGGCCGGGGTGCTGTGGAAGTCCCGCGCCGGGAACTGGTACCTGCTGGCCGCGGGCAGCCGGGACACCGCGTCGATCCGGGCGACGGGCGGGGTCACCGCGTCCGGCCCGGGGCCGCTGCTGGTGGCCCGGGCCGAGCAGGGGGCACAGGCCCAGCTGAAGGGCGCCCTGACGGACGGCAGCTCGATCAGCGGACTGCACTAGCTGACACTCGCGTCAACAAGGTGCCGCACGGGGGTTCTCAGACGAGCTACCCGTCAGTACATTGACGCCATGTCTAACACGCAGGCCCGGCCGGTGGAGTCCGAGCGCATACCGCTCAAGGCCCGCAACGTGTCCTTCTCCTGGGAGGACACACCGCTGCACTGGGTGCCCGGCGACCCGTTCACCACGCACACCATCAACGTGCTGCACCTGCTGCTGCCCGCCGGCGAGCGGTGGTTCGTGCATGTGTACAAGCAGGTGCTGCCGCTCATCCGGGACGACCGGCTCCGCGAGGACGTCGTCGGCTTCATCGGACAGGAGGCGATGCACTCCCAGGCCCATGACGAGGTCCTGCCGCACCTGAGGGAGCTGGGGCTCGACCCGACGCCGTACACCGCGCAGGTCGACTGGTTCTTCGAGAAACTGCTCGGCGACCGCACGCTGCCGCCGGGCAGGGCGCGCCGCTGGTGGCTGCTGGAGCGGGTCGCACTGATCGCGGCCATCGAGCACTACACCGCCTTCCTCGGCGACTGGGTGCTCAACGCGGCCGAGCTGGACCGGCGCGGCGCCGACCCGACCATGCTGGACCTGCTGCGCTGGCACGGCGCCGAGGAGGTCGAGCACCGCTCCGTCGCCTTCGACCTGTTCCTGCACGTCGATGGCAGCTACCGGCGCCGGGTGCGCACCTGGGCGACGGCCTTCAGCGCGCTGGTCTTCCTGTGGCAGCGCGGGGCCCGCTTCTTCATGGAGAACGACCCCACCCTCGTGGACGGCAAGGCCTCCTTCAAGGACTTCCACCAGAGCGGCCGGCGCGGCACCCTGCCCACCACCGGCGCCATGCTCAGGTCCATCCCTCGCTATCTCAGCCACTCCTACCACCCCTCCCAGGAGGGCTCGACCGCCCAGGCCGTCGCCTACCTGGCCTCCTCCCCCGCCGCGCTCGCGGCGGAGAAGACGGGGTCGTGATGCCGAAGCTGCGCACCGTCGCCCTCGTCGCGGGCGCCGCCCTGCTGACCCGGCGGGCCCTGCGCCGCCGCATCCAGGTCTCGCCGCTGTGGCCGCTGCCCGCCCTGGACCCGCCGATCTCGGGCCGCCCGCGCTCCCGGGCGCTGCGGCTGCTGGTCACCGCGCACGAGACGGCCGCCGACGGTGTCGTACAACTGCGCCTGGAGGGTGGCGGGTTGCCGCGCTGGGAGCCCGGTGCGCATCTCGATCTGGTGCTGCCGTCGGGGCTCGTACGGCAGTACTCGCTGTGCGGCGACCCGGAGGACACCTCGTCGTACACCGTCGCGATCCGGCTCGTCGAGGACGGACGGGGCGGCTCGCGTGAGGTGCACGAGCAGGTGACGGAGGGCATGGAGTTGGAGGTGCGGGGGCCGCGGAACCGATTCCCGCTGGTCGGGGCACCGTCGTACGTCTTCGTCGCCGGTGGGATCGGGATCACCCCGCTGCTGCCGATGCTGCGGGCGCTTCCCGAAGGCACGGACTGGCGGCTGCTGTACGCCGGTCGGACGCGGGCGTCGCTGCCGTTCCTGGAGGAGGTCGAGAAGCTGGGCCGGATGGGGGTCCCCCCGGGCGAGCGAAGCCGAGCCTGGGGGAGGGTGACCGTGGTGGAGGGGCGGCCGGATCTCGACGCACTGCAGGTGCCGGAGGGAGCCGTCGTCTACTGCTGCGGGCCGGAAGGGCTCATGACAGCCGTCGAGGAGCGCTTCCCGCATGTCCGCGTCGAACGGTTCGCACCGCGCGTCTCCGCCGACGGCAACCACGAGTTCGACATCGAATTGCGCCGCAGCGGGCGGACGTTGACGGTCCCCGCCGACTCCACCGTGCTGGCCGCCGTACGCCGCGAACTGCCCGACACCGCCTACTCCTGTGAACAGGGCTTCTGCGGGACCTGCCAACAGCGGGTGCTGGAAGGGGAGATCGACCACCGGGACGAGCTGCTGACGGATGCGGAACGGCACGAGTCGATGCTGATCTGCGTATCACGGGCCCGGAGTGATCGCTTGGTGCTCGACATGTGAACATGGACGACCGAATCCGGTCGGTAAGGTGTTCGCATGAGTACCGGGGTTCGCCGCAGGATGGGCGTCGAGGAGCGGCGGCAGCAGCTGATCGGTGTCGCGCTCGACCTGTTCAGCCGCCGTTCGCCCGACGAGGTCTCCATCGACGAGATAGCGTCGGCGGCGGGCATCTCGCGCCCGCTGGTCTACCACTACTTCCCCGGCAAACTCAGTCTGTACGAGGCCGCGTTGAAGCGTGCCTCGGAGGATCTGGCGGGCCGCTTCGCCGAGCCGCACGAGGGTCCGCTCGGGGCCAGGCTGCTGCGGGTGATGCGCCGCTACTTCGACTTCGTGGACGAGCACGGGCCCGGCTTCTCGGCGCTGATGCGCGGCGGCCCGGCTGTCGGCTCCTCGACGACCAACGCGCTCATCGACTCCGTACGCCAGGCCGCCTACGAGCAGATCCTCACGCATCTGGGCGTCACCGAGGCGCCCGCGCGCATGGAACTGGTCGTCCGCTCCTGGATCTCGCTGGCCGAGTCGACCGCGTTGATCTGGCTGGACGGCCGCCGTATCCCGCGCTCCGAGCTGGAGCTGCAGCTCGTGCACGACTTCGCCGCGCTGGCGGCGGTGAGCGCCGCCTACGACGCGGACATGGCCGCCCTGCTGCGCACGATGGTCAAGGACGAGCCGGCCGACGGGCCCTTCGCGGAGCTGGTCGGCCGGCTGCTGTCCCTGGCGCCCTGAGGGCCGAGGGCCGCTACCGGTCGAACTTCCGGTACGACGGATCGAGGTCGCGGATCTCGGCGGAGGCGTGCAGGGCGAAGCGCTTGTCCGCCACATGCTTGCGGAGCAGCTCCAGCACGGTCTCCGTGAGCCTCGTCTTCGTCTCGTCGCTGCGGCCGGCGAGGAGCCCGATGGTCACGTGCACGATGGCGTGCCCGTGCTCCGCCGGGTCCTCGTACCCGTACGCCGTGAGCGCGCTCGGCCGGAACTGCGTCTTGCAGGCCTCCGGCCTGGCCGCCGCGATCTCCACGGTCGCCTCGTGCAGCTCCCGCGCGAAACCCGCGCGGTCGAAGGCGGCCTCCATCGTGTTCGAGTAGTCGACGGTGATCTGCGGCATGAGCACTCCTGTTCTACGGCAACGGGCCCGACCCTACTTCGCCGCCCGGGTGAAGACCGCCACCGTCCGCGCGGGAACGGTGAACGTGCCCGAGTCGGCGGCGTAGGAGGAGGTCTTCACCACCGCGTCCGCGCCGGCCGCCTGCACCTGGTGCAGCCGGTAGGCCGTCCCGGCGAGGGCGCCGATCCGCTGCTCCTGCTGCTGCGGAGTGGCGTTGAAGACCACGACCAGGTCACCGAGGCGCATGGTGATCACGCCCGGCGTCTCGTCCTTGCCGGACAGCGGGAAGGACAGCCGGTCCTGCACCTGGGCGGCCGTACCGAGGGAGAACGCCTTCTCCGTCGTACGGATCCGCAGCAGGTCCTGGTAGGCGGCCGAGGTGCCGGTGATCTGCGGGCAGCCCACCTTGACCGTGCCGAGCAGCGGCTTGGCGTAGTCCCACTTGGACTGGTTGTCGGCCGCCATG
Organism: Streptomyces sp. Ag109_G2-15; assembly: GCF_900215565.1. Taxonomy (NCBI): domain Bacteria; kingdom Bacillati; phylum Actinomycetota; class Actinomycetes; order Kitasatosporales; family Streptomycetaceae; genus Streptomyces; species Streptomyces sp. Ag109_G2-15. Next base: position 5,072,725 of record NZ_OCNI01000001.1, on the reverse strand, counting down.
GGCAGCCCCCGGCCGAAGCCGTTGCCGTCGGCGCAGTTCCAGTGGATGGCGTTGAACCAGTCGCCGCTGTCGAAGGAGTTGCGGTCCAGCGACTTCGAGCGCAGCAGATCGGTGCCCGCCTGGGAGAGGGCCGGCCCCTGCGAGAGGGCGGCCGTGGCCATCGCCAGGACCTGCATCCGGGCCCGGTCGGACGCGGACGTGTCCTTCGGGAGCTTGTAGGTCAGGGCGTCGAACAGCGACTCGTTGTCGTGCGCGTCCACGTAGGCGAGGGCGTCGCCGGGTGCGGCCGCGTATCCGGCGGGCGAGCCGTTGTAGTCGACCTCGGAGCCCTTGACCTCCTTGCCGTCGGTGTCGGTGAAGTGGTACTTGGCGAGGTTGCCGGTCAGGCCGATCTTGATCAGGTCCTGGTAGTGCAGGAGCCGGGCCTTCTGTTCGGCCGAAGTGCCGTTCGCCGCCGATCCGTTGGGGTCGGTGTAGAGCCCGGACGCGAAGCCCTGGATGCCGGGGTCCGCGTCGAAGGGGCTGCCGCCGCGCACGGCGTCACGGGCGCGGTCGGAGAAGGTGGCGATCCCGGTGCCGGCCATGTTCTGCTGCGTGGCCTGCACGAACCGGGCGTCGTTCGCGACCTCCCCGAAGTTCCAGCCCTCGCCGTACAGGATGATCTTCTTGCCGTCGACGCCGTCCTTCTCCAGGGTCAGCGCGTCGAGGGCCTTCCGGACCGCGAGGATGTTGGCCTTCGGGTGGTGGCCCATCAGGTCGAAGCGGAACCCGTCGACCTTGTACGCCTTGGCCCAGGTGACGATCGAGTCCACCACCAGCTTGCCCATCATCGCGTTCTCGGGCGCGGTGTTGGCGCAGCAGGTGCTGTTGGCCACCGAGCCGTCGGCGAGGAGCCGCTGGTAGTAGCCGGGCACGACCTTGTCCAGGACGGAGGTGTCCGCCTGGCCGCTGGCGGCGGTGTGGTTGTAGACGACGTCCATGACGACCCGGAGGCCGTCCCCGTTCAGCGACTGCACCATCTTGCGGAACTGGACCGTGCGGGCGGTGCCGTCCGGGTCGGTGGCGTACGAGCCCTCGGGGACCGTGTAGTGGTACGGGTCGTAGCCCCAGTTGTAGGCGTCCTTCGCGGCGGTCTTCGCCACGCATTCCTGCTGCTTCTCGGAGTCGGCCGCGTAGGAGGCCAGGTCGCAGTCGGTTCTCGCCTGGTCGGCCTTCTTCTCCGGGATGGTGGCGATGTCGAAGGCGGGCAGCAGGTGGACGTACGAGGTGCCCGACTTCGCGAGCTGGCGCAGGTGCTTCGAGCCGTCGCTGTTCTTGTCCGTGAAGGCCAGGTAGGTGCCCTGGTCCTTGGCCGGGACGGTCGTGTCGGCGACCGAGAAGTCCCGGATGTGCAGCTCCTGGATCTGGGCGTCCTTCAGCGGTACGGCCTTGGGCTTGTGCAGACCCGACCAGCCGCTCGGGGCGAGGGACCTGTCGTTCAGGTCCACGACCAGGCTGCGCTCGGAGTTCGCGGTCAGCGCGACCGAGTACGGGTCGGTGACCTTGTTGGTGACCACCTTGCGGACGCTGGGCGCCCAGACCTTCACGACGTACCGGTAGGGCTTGCCCTTCCAGGAGGCGGGGCCGGTGACGGACCAGACGCCGGTGGTGGCGTTGCGGTGCATCTTCACGGCCGTGCCGGCGAGGTCGAGGTGGACGGACTGGGCCGTGGGCGCCCACACGGAGAGGGTCGGCTTGCCGTCGTGGAAGACCGGGCCGAGGCTGCTCTTCGTCGCGCCGGAGTACAGGTCGTCCAGCACACCGGCGATCTGCACCCCGGTCGCGGCCAGTACGGCGCCGTTCGCCGCACGCTGCGAGGCCACCAGCTGCCCGCCGAGCGCCGAGCGCACCCGGTCCCGGTCACGCGGGTCGACGGACCAGGCGGTGTAGTCCTTCAGGTGCGGGAACTTCGCCTTCTGGGCGTCGGTGAGCGTCGTCTTCTCCAGCCGCAGCCAGCGCTCGTCGTCGCTGGTCAGCGTCCCGTCCTTGACGGCGATGGAGCCGTCGTGGGAGTACAGCAGCTGGGTGGAGGCGGCGCCGTCGGAGCCGTTCCAGGCGACCGTGTTCCGGTCGATCCAGATCGCCTTGGACGTGGTCAGGTCGAGGGCGGCCGCGCTGCCCGCGGGCTGCGGCAGCAGGTACTTCTCCTGGCCGTTCAACAGCCACACCTCGTAGCCGTTGGACTTGAGGTCGAGTGACTGGTCGGCGGGGAGATCCTTGTCGTCGCCCTTGTGGATGATGTAGCTGAGGCTGGTGGCACCCTCGGTGAGCGGTACCTCGAAGACCGCGCCATAGGCATCAGTCTTCACCGGCTTCAGCGGGTTCGACCAGTCGGTGGGGTTCGCGGCACCCGTCCAGACGTGCAGGCCCCAGCCGTCGTAGTTCCCGTCGGCGCGGTGGTAGTGGATGACCGCCTTGGTCTTGTCCTGGGCGGGATAGTCGGGCTTCTGGGTCAGGACGTCGGCCTTGCCCTGCTCGATCCAGACCTCACCCGTCCTGGTGACGTCGATGGACCGGTCGGCGGAGACGTCCTTGTTGCCGTCCTTGTCGATGACCAGGAAGCCGACGTTCGAGGCGCCCGGCTTCAGCTTGACGTAGGCGAAGGCGCCGTACGCGTCGCGGCCGACGAAGGGGTGGCTGTCCGGCCAGTTGGTCGCCTCGCCGTCGGCCAGGTCGCCCCAGGCGTACAGACCCCAGTCGGCGTAGTCGCCGTCGGTGCGCTTGTAGTGGACGATCGCGTAGTCCCGGGAGGAGGCCGTGGGGACCTCGGGTGCGGGCGGGGTGCCGGTGGTGCTGCTCGCCAGGGCGCTCGCGGTGTGCCCGGCCGAGTCGATCACGACCGCCTTGTAGCGCAGCGCGGTCCCGGCGGGTACGTCCTTGCCGAGGGCCTGGGTGACCTTGTAGGGGGCGTGGTCGGCGGAGCCGAGGGTCTTCCACCCGCCGTTGCCCACCTGGGCGGCGAAGACGACCCGGTTGAGCTGGCCTCCGTCGACATCGGCGGTGACGTCCACGGTCCCGGTGGCTCCGGCGGCCGGGGCCTTGAGCGCGATCGTCGGCTCGGCGGCGGGCTTGGCGAGGGTACCGGCGGCCTTGAGGACGACGGCGGAACCTGCCGGGACGGTGACGGTGAGCTTGCGATCCGCGTCGGACTTCACCGCGTCGGAAGTCCCGTAGACGCCCTGGTACGACATGTCGGCCGAGCCGGTCGCGAAGGTCGCGGACTTCTCGCTGTCGGCGTTGTTGAAGGCGACCACGTACTCGGCGCCGGTCTTGGCGTCCGTACGGGTGAAGGCGTAGACGCCGGCGCCGTCGGCCGCGTACCGCTCGGTCTGGACGCCGTCCGTCAGGGCCGGGTTGGTCTTCCGGAGCTTCGAGAGGGCGGCGATCTCCTTGTAGAGCGGCGCCTTGGTGTCGTACGCGTCGCTCGCGTGGGTGCGGTCGGTGCCGATCTCGTCGTCGTCCAGGTAGTCGGCGACCTTGGAGGCGAACATCGTCTGGCGGGCGTCCTTGTCGCCGCCGGAACCGGTGAAGCCCTGCTCGTCGCCGTAGTAGACGACCGGGTTGCCGCGGCTGAGGAACATCAGCTCGTTGGCGAGCTTGTCCTTCTTCAGGATCTCGGCGTCGCCGGCCTTCGGGTTGTCCTGCTTCAGGAAGTACCCGATGCGGCCCATGTCGTGGTTGCCGAGGAAGGTGACCTGCTCGTACGCGTTGGCCTTGTCGGTCGTGTACTTGTAGTCGTCACCGAAGACGCTCGCCAGCCGCTGCGCGCTGCCGCCCTGGGAGGCGTAGGAGCGGGCCGCGTCCTGGAAGGGGAAGTCGAGGGTGGCGTCCAGGCGGCCCTGGGTGACGTACGGGGACGTGATGGACGTGTCCGCCGAGTAGACCTCGCCGAACATGAAGAAGTTCTTCCGCCCGTGCGCGGCCGCGTACTTGTCGAGCGCGGTGGCCCACTGGGTCCAGAACTCCATGTTGACGTGCTTGACGGTGTCGATCCGGAAGCCGTCGACGCCGAAGTCCCGCACCCAGCGCTCGTAGATCTTCTCCATGCCGCTGACGACCTCGGGACGCTCGGTCCACAGGTCGTCCAGGCCGGAGAAGTCGCCGTAGGTCGTGGACTCGCCGGCGTAGGTCGAGTCGCCCCGGTTGTGGTACATCGTCGGGTCGTTGAGCCAGGCCGGGACCTTGCTCCTGCTCGTGACCTTCGGGGTGCGCGGGAAGGAGTCGGCGTCGACGGCCGGGAACTTCCGGGTGCCGTCCGCGTAGTCGGAGTCGTCGAAGGGCCGCCCGCCCTTGGTCAGGTACGGGAAGGCGCCCTTGGACAGGTAGTCGTACGACTTCTCCTCGTAGTCCACGACGTCGGCGGTGTGGTTGGTGATGACGTCGAAGAAGACCTTCATGCCCTTGGCGTGCGCCTTGGAGATGAGGGTCTGGAGGTCCTTGTTCGTCCCGAAGTGCGGGTCGACCTGGGTGAAGTCGGTGATCCAGTAACCGTGGTAGCCGGCGGAGGCGTTGCTGCCGGTGCCCTGCACGGGACGGTTCTTGAAGATCGGCGCCATCCAGATGGAGGTGGTGCCGAGCCCCTTGATGTAGTCGAGCCGCTTGGTCAGGCCCTTGAGGTCGCCGCCCTGGTAGAAGCCCTTGTCGGTGGGGTCGTAACCGGTGCTGAGGCGGGAGCCGGTCAGCCCGCCCCTGTCGTTGGACTTGTCCCCGTTGGCGAAACGGTCCGGCATGACGAAGTAGAACTGCTCGCGGGTGTCGTCGTGCCGGGCGGGCTGGGCCGCGAGCCTGGCGTCCGACGGCGGCGGGGGCGGGGCGTCCGCGTGCGCCGCGAGCGGCTGCACGAGGGCCAGGGCGAGCGCGGCGACGGTGACGGCCGCGGCCCGTCTGGCATGGGCGGTGCGGCGCGTCGGGGGCGCCGGCCATCTCGGTATCACAGGCGGGAACTCCTTGCGATTACGGCTCTTTTGGGTCCGACCCCGCGCGACCGTATCGCTGCCGAAAGGTTTACAGCAAGACCCTTGAAACTCATAGCAAGAAGTTTCAACGTCAACCTTGACGTGCCCTTCTCAACTGCCGCACGCTCACGGGTTGTTGAACCCTGTCACCTTCTCTCGAAGTTCGTTTCGGAGCCGCACATGATCGGACACCGACCCCAGGGTGTCTTCCGCCGCACCGCGACCGCCGCAGCCGCAGGCGCCCTCGCGCTGGCGGGAGCCATAGCCCTGCCGGCGACACCCGCACAGGCGGACACCACCGCCAAGGGCGACGTCATCGCCAACCTGTGGGAGTGGAACTGGGACTCCATCGCCACCGAGTGCACCAACGTCCTGGGCCCCGCCGGCTACGGCGCGGTACAGGTCGCCCCGCCCGCCGAGTCCCTGAAGCAGTCCAGCTACTACTGGTGGGACGTCTACCAGCCGTACTCCTACAACCTGAACAGCCGCTTCGGTACGGCGGCGAAGTTCGCGTCGATGGTGAGCACCTGCCACCAGGCCGGCGTCAAGGTCTACACGGACGCGGTGATCAACCACACCGCCGCACAGACCGGCACCGGCTACAACGGCACGACGATCACCAACAAGTACGACACCCCCGACTGGGACCGCGCCAACTACCACGACTCGACGTCGTGCCCCACCTCCGACCTGACGATCCAGGACTACTCGAACCTCACCCAGGTCCAGAACTGCGAACTCCTCGGCCTGCCCGACCTGAAGACCGGCTCGGACACGGTCCGCGCGGGCATCGCGAACTTCCTCAACAGCCAGCTCGCCCTGGGCGTCGACGGCTTCCGGGTGGACGCGGCCAAGCACATCCCCGAGGCCGACCTGGCGGCGATCGAGTCCAAGCTGACGAACACCACGTCGGGCTCGGCGCCGTACGTCTTCCAGGAGATCTACCCGGGCTCCACCCCGCAGCCGTCGGACTACTACGCCTCCGGTGACGTCCTGGACTTCACCTACGCGAGCAAGCTGAAGTCGGCGTTCCAGGGCAACGTGAGCGACCTGGAGTCCCTGTCCTCCTCCGGCATCCTGCCCGCCGCCAACTCGGTGTCCTTCGTGACGAACCACGACACCGAGCGCAACGGCCTGCACATGTCCTACAAGGACGGCGACACCTACAAGCTGGCGAACCTCTTCCAGCTGGCCTACAAGTGGTCGACCCCCACGGTCTACGCCAGCTGGGAGTGGACCCAGAGCGACCAGGCCCCGCCCAACTCCTCGGGCTTCGTGACGAACACCGACTGCTCCAGCGGCTCCTGGTACTGCCTGGACCGCGACACGGCGGTCGTCGGCATGGTGTCCTGGCACAACGCGGTCGACACGGCGGCCGTCTCCAACTGGCAGACCAAGTCGTCGTCCGTGATCGGCTTCGGCCGCAGCGGTGCCGGCTTCTTCGCCGCGAACAACGGTACGAGCAGCGCCACCTACACCTTCGCCACGGGCATGGCGGACGGCACGTACGCCAACGTCGTCGACGGCGGCGCGACGAAGGTCACCGTCTCGGGCGGCAGCGCGTCCCTCACCCTCCCCGCGAAGGGCGCGGTCGCCTTCTACAACGCGTCGTACACCTGCACGGTGGGCTGCGGCGACGCGGGCGGCGGCTCCGGAGACACGGTGAACGCGACGTTCAACGAGTACGCGCCGACGACGTCCGGCACCAACGTGTACGTCGTCGGCTCGATCTCGGCCCTGGGCGGCTGGGACACCTCGAAGGCGATCAAGCTGTCGTCGTCGGGATACCCGATCTGGTCGGGCGAGGTGAGCGTGCCGGTCAACACGTCCTTCGAGTTCAAGTACATGAAGAAGGACAGCTCCGGCAACGTGACCTGGGAGTCGAACGCCAACAGGTCGGCGACCACCACGACCTCGGCGGTCTCCCTGAACAACTCCTGGAACGTGGCGAACGCGAGCGCCACCGACGTCACCTTCAACGAGACCGCGTCGACCGACCTGGGCACCAACGTGTACGTCGTCGGCTCGATCGCGTCCCTCGGCTCCTGGAACACGAGCGACGCGATCCCGCTGTCCTCGGCGTCCTACCCGACCTGGAGCAAGCTGGTCATCGTCCCCAAGAGCACGGCCTTCGAGTACAAGTACATCAAGAAGGACGGCTCCGGGAACGTGACCTGGGAGTCCGGGACGAACCGCTCGTACACGACGGGCAGTTCGTCCGGCTACACGACCAGCGACACCTGGAAGTAGTGCCCCGGGCTCAGCAGCTCGACTTGCCGGCGTAGATCGCGAGCGCCGTGTTCGAGCCCAAGGTGGCGGTGAACTGCCCTGCGGAGTTCACCGCCACCGTCGTGTTGTTCTGGACGTTGCAGTACGTGCCGGCCGGGAGGGACGTCTGGTAGGTACGGGTCAGGCTGCTCGACTCGTGGTTGATCGCCACATACCCCTTGCTGCCCCGGCCGAAGGCGATCGCGTTGTTGCCGTTGTCCCACCAGTTGGAGACGGCCTGGCCGCGGGTCGCGTTGCGGAAGGCGACCATGCGGATGATCTCCGGCCAGGCGTGCTGGCACTTCCAGCCGTCCTGCCAGCAGGCGTTGACGGTGCCGCCGTTGGGCGGGCCCGCGTCCGCGTCGGACCATTCGTAGCCGGAGTTGATGTCCGGGGCGCCGTAGGGGTAGGCCAGCATGAAGACGTTGGCCAGGGTGTAGTTGGCGCCGTCCTTGTAGTTGAGGGTCGAGCCGTTGCGTTCGGTGTCGTGGTTGTCGACGAAGACGCCGGCCGCCGAGCTGCTGAGGTAGCCCCAGCCCTCGCCGTAGTTGCTCAGGTACGCCAGCTTCTCGTTGGTGAAGACGCGCTTGAGGTCGTAGGCGTAGCGGAACTCCTGGACGTCCCCGTTGCCGGTGTACTCGGACGGCTGGACGGCCTCGTTCGCGCCGTAGATGACCTCCTGCTTCCAGTAGGCGGAGGGGTTGGTCAGGCGGCTCTTGATGTTGGCCAGGTCGTCCGCCGGGATGTGCTTCGCGGCATCGATCCGGAAGCCGTCGACCCCCAGCGTGAGCAGGTCGTTCATATAGCCGGCGATCGTCTTGCGGACGTACTCCTCGCCCGTGTCCAGGTCCGCCAGGCCCACCAGTTCGCAGTGCTGGACGTTCCAGCGGTCCTGGTAGTTGGTGACCTGGGACGTGCAGTCGTCGAAGTCGTAGGAGGAGTAGAGGCCGGGGTAGTTGTACTTCGTGTACGACGAGCCGCCGGTGCCGGTGCCCGATCCGGCCGACATGTGGTTGACGACGGTGTCGACGACGACCTTCACGCCGGCCGCGTGGCACGTGTTCACCATGTTCTGGAACGCGGTGCGGTCGCCGAGGCGGCCCGCGATCTTGTACGACACCGGCTGGTACGACGTCCACCACTGCGAGCCCTGTATGTGTTCGGCGGGCGGGGAGACCTGGACGTATCCGTAGCCGGCGGGGCCGAGGGTGTTGGTGCACTCGCTCGCGACCGAGGAGTACTTCCACTCGAAGAGGACCGCGGTGACGTCCTTGGTGCCGGGCGGGGAGGCGTACGCCGCGGTGCCGGGGGCGAGGAACGCCGCCGCCGCGGTGAGGGCGAGGGCACCCGAAACGATTCTGCTGCTGGCCATGTGGGGGTTCCTTCTCCATTGAAGGGCCTTGCTGAAATCTTTCAGAAACCTTGCGGTGGCCAGATGTTAAAGGCCCGCCACCCAAAAGGGCAGCGGGCCGTGAGAAGTTGACGGAAGAAGTTATCGAGCGGTGATCACGCCGTCGTCCACCACACCGTCGTGTCGGCCGGCAGCTTCGCCTCGCCGTCGGCCTCGGTCACCTCACCGCTGGCGAGCAGGACACGGCCGTGGGACGGGATCGTCACGGACTCGCCGGTGGTGTTCGCGACACACACGAACTCGCCCCGGCGGAAGGCCACGACACCCTCCGGCGCGCGCAGCCACTCCACCGCGTCGCCCGCGCCCAGGTCGGGCTGCGACCGGCGCGCGCTGAGCGCCGAGCGGTACAGCTCCAACGTCGAGCCGGGGACGCCCGTCTGCGCCTCGACGCTCAGCTCGGCCCACGTCGACGGCTGGGGCAGCCAGCTGCCACCGCTGCCGAAGCCGTACGACGAGCCCTCGCGGGTCCACGGGATCGGCACCCGGCAGCCGTCGCGGAAGCCGTCCTGGCCGGCGCCGCGGAAGAACGCCGGGTCCTGGCGCACCTCGTCGGGCAGGTCCACGACGTCCGGGAGGCCCAGCTCCTCGCCCTGGTAGACGTACGCCGAGCCGGGCAGGGCCAGCATGAGGAGGGTCGCCGCGCGGGCCCGGCGCAGGCCCAGTTCGCGGTCGCCGGCCGTGCGGATCTGGGTGCCGAGGCCGGGCGGGTTGGCGAAGCGCGTCGCGTGCCGGGTGACGTCGTGGTTGGACAGGACCCAGGTGGCGGGGGCGCCGACCGGGCGCATCGCCTCCAGGGTGCGGTCGATGACCGCCCGCAGCTCCTTCGCGTCCCACTCCGTGCCCAGGTACTGGAAGTTGAAGGCCTGGTGGAGCTCGTCCGGGCGGACGTAGTTCGCCGTGCGCTCGACGGTCGGGGTCCAGGCCTCGGCGACGAAGATGCGCTCGCCGGCGTACTCGTCGAGGACCACGCGCCACTGGCGGTAGATGGCGTGCACGCCGTCCTGGTCGAAGAACGGCATGACATCGTTGCCCAGCAGCTTGAGCTGGTCGTGGGAGCCGAGGTCCGGGAGGCCGTCGGCCTTCACCAGTCCGTGGGCGACGTCGATGCGGAAGCCGTCGACGCCCATGTCCAGCCAGAAGCGCAGGATCGAGCGGAACTCGTCGCCGACCGCCGGGTGCTCCCAGTTGAAGTCGGGCTGCTCGGGGGCGAAGAGGTGGAGGTACCACTCGCCGTCCTCGACCCGGGTCCAGGCGGGGCCGCCGAAGATGGACTCCCAGTCGTTCGGGGGGAGTTCGCCGTTCTCGCCCTTGCCCGGGCGGAAGTGGTAGCGCTCGCGCAGCGGCGAGCCGGGGCCCTCGGCGAGGGCGCGCTTGAACCACTCGTGCTGGTCGGAGGAGTGGTTGGGGACCAGGTCGACGATGATGCGCAGGCCCAGCTCGTGGGCGTCGCGGATCAGTGCGTCGGCGTCGAGCAGGTTGCCGAACATGGGGTCGACGGCGCGGTAGTCGGCGACGTCGTAGCCGGCGTCGGCCTGCGGGGAGGCGTAGAAGGGGCTGAGCCACACGGCGTCCACGCCGAGGTCGCGCAGGTACGGGAGTCGGGAGCGTACGCCTTCCAGGTCGCCCATGCCGTCGCCGTTGCTGTCGGCGAAGCTGCGCGGATAGACCTGGTAGATCACCGCGTCCCGCCACCAGTCGCGGTGCTGGGCGACGGTGGCGACGGCGGAGTCGTCGGCCGGGGCTGCAGGGGTCTGCTGGCTCATGGCGTCCTTGATGCGTAAGGGAGTTCTGGTCATGGGAGCGTGGGTACGGCGACAGGGGCCAGGGGTGTGCGAGGCGGCCGCGGTGTCAGCGGGGTCGGATGGACACCGCGGCCGCCTACCCGCGCGGACAGGCGCGCGGGAGCCTCATTTCCGAAGCGGGCGTCAGCCCTTGGTGCCGCCGGCGGTGAGGCCGGTGACGAGGTTCTTCTGCACGAGGTAGAAGAACACGGACACGGGTATCGCGATCAGTACCGCGGTGGCGGCCATGTAGTTCCACTGCGCGTCGTGCTCGCTGACGAAGGTCTGCAGACCGACGGCGAAGGTGTACTTCGAGTCATCGAGCATGAAGGTGGTCGCGAAGGCGACCTCGCCGACGGCGGTGATGAAGTTGTAGAAGGCGGCGACGGCCAGGCCCGGGCGGGCCAGCGGCAGGATCAGCCGGAAGAAGGTGCCGAAGGGGGTGAGCCCGTCCACGCGTCCGGCCTCGTCGATCTCGAAGGGGACGGTGTCGAAGTACCCCTTGAGCAGCCAGGCGCTGTACGGCACGGCGGTGGTGCAGTTGATGACGATCAGCGCCCAGTAGGTGTCGATGAGCCCGAGTTCGCTGAAGATCTCGTACATCGGCACGATCAGGATGGCGATCGGGAAGGCCTGGGTGAGCAGCAGCACCCACATCAACGACTTGTAGCCGGGGAAGCGCATGCGGGAGACGGCGTAGCCGGTGGTCGCGGCGACGAAGACACCGATCAGGGTGGTGCCGAGGGCCACGATCATCGTCGACTTGAACCAGTCGAAGAAGGCGGTGTGCTGCAGCACGAAGCTGTAGTTGGAGAAGGTGAGCTTGCCCAGGATCTTGCCGGGGTGCAGGTAGTCGTCCTTGTCCGGGCCGAGGGACAGGAAGACCAGCCAGGCCACCGGGGCCAGCGCGATCAGGCTCGCGACGGCGAGGCCGCCGTGCAGGAGGGCGGCGCCGAGCGGGCCGCGCTCGCCGCGCCGCCGGGTCCGCCCGGGCGCGGGGGCGGAGGTCGCTCGGGCCTCTGTCTTCTCGAGGGTCGTGGTGCTCATGGCGGCGGCTCCTGCGGCGTCAGACGGCGAGCTGGTCATTGCGCTTCAGCCAGCGGAAGTAGAAGGAGGTGAAGACGGTCAGGATCGACAGCAGCAGCACGCCGTACGCGGCGGACTGGGCGAAGTCGCGGGGCTGCTGTCCGAAGCCCAGGAAGTAGGCCCAGGTGACGAGGATCTGGGCGTCGGGCGCGCCGGTGGGGCCGAACAGCAGGAAGATGATGGCGAACTGGTTGAAGGTCCAGATGATGCCGAGCAGCACCACGGTGGAGCTGACCGAGCGCAGGCCGGGCAGGGTGACGTGCCGGAACTGCTGCCAGGCGCTGGCGCCGTCCATCTCCGCGGCCTCGTAGAGCGTGGAGTCGATGGACTGCAGGCCGCCGAGCAGCGAGAGCATCATGAACGGCACACCGCACCAGGTGTTGACCATGATCGCGGCGAACCGCTGCCAGAAGGTGTCCTCCAGCCACTGCGGCTCGGGCAGGTGGAGGGCGCCGAGGACCTGGTTGATCACCCCGGAGTCGGAGAGCATGATCCGCCAGGAGAAGACGGTGACGAACGTCGGCACGGCCCAGGGCACGACCAGCAGCAGCCGGTAGAAGGTGCGACCGCGCAGCTTCTGGTTGAGCATGAGCGCGAGGCCGAGGCCGAAGGTGTAGTGCAGGGCCACACAGGCGACCGTCCAGAAGACGGTCCACAGGAAGTGCGACCAGAACCGGTCGTACGACAACGGGCCGAACAGGATGTCCTTGTAGTTGTCGAACCCGATGAACTTGTAGGTGGCGGCGATGTGGTTGACGCCGATCGTGCGCGCCGAGTTGAGGCTGTTGGCGTCGGTGAGGGTCAGGTAGACGCCCCGGACCAGGGGGTAGCCCACGATGACACCGAGCACGACGACCACGGGGGCGATCATCGCGTAGGCGTACCAGTGCTTCTGGTAGCCGTTCTTGATGCGCTGCCCCAGCCCGGGCCGAGGCGCGCGGTCACCGCGGCGCTTGCCGGTCGCGCGGTCGATGGCGACTGTCATGGTTCGACACCTTCTGATGGTTCAGGGGTTGGGCTGGGCACAGGTCGGTGGCCGCCGGATCCTTCCCCCCCTCGAGAGAGAATCCGACGGCCACACGGGCTCACTTGCTGAAGTCGGGCACCAGCTTGGTGATGGCCACCTCGGCGTTGCTCAGACCCTTGTCCAGCGACTCCTTGCCGCCGGCGATCTTGGGCAGCTCGGTGTCCAGCGGACCCCACAGGGAGCTGTACTCGGGCAGCGCCGGGCGAGGCTGGGCGGCAGCGAGGACGCCCTGGTAGCCGGCGATGCCGGGGTCGGCCTTGACCTGCGCGGTGTAGGCGTCGGAGCGGGTGGGCAGCGTGGAGTTCTTCAGGGCGATGGTCTCCTGGGACTTCGCCGAGGTCATGAACTGCACGAGCTTCAGCGCCGCGGCCTGGTGGGCCTTGTCGGAGCCGGCGTAGACCGAGAGGTTGTGGCCGCCGGTCGGGGCGCCCGCCTTGCCGGTGGAGCCGGCCGGGACGGTGGCGATGCCGAGGTTGGACTTGTCCTTGAAGGCCGAACCCTTGTAGAAGTTCGTGATCTCCCAGGGGCCCTGGATGATCGCGGCGACCTTGCCGTTGACGAACGCGTCCTGGATGTGGGCGTAGGCGTCGGCGGTGGTGTCGGCCTTGTGCAGGCCCTTGCCGGAGAACGTGCTCAGCCAGGTGCCGTAGGCCTTCTTGGCGGCGGCCGAGTTCACGGTGATCTTCTTGGCGGCGGCGTCGACGGTGTCGGTGCCCTCGCCGTAGAGGAAGGTCTGGGCGTAGTAGGCCTGGGTGGAGCCCCAGTAGCCGTCGACGCCGGCCTTCGCCTTGACCTTGGCGGCGTCGGCCTTCAGCTCGTCCCAGGTCTTGGGGGCCTCGGTGATGCCGGCCTTCTTGAACAGGGCCTTGTTGTAGACCAGGGCGAGGGTGTCGGTGACGAACGGCACGCCGTAGGTCTTGCCCTCGTACTGGGCCTGCTTGATCAGGTTCGGCTGGAACTTGGCCTGGTCGGTGAGGGCGTCGGTGCCGTCCAGCGGCAGGAAGTAGCTCTTCTTCGCGAAGGCCGGGGTCCAGCCGACCTCGGAGCGCAGCACGTCCGGGGCACCCTTGGAGCCGGCGGCCGTGTCGAACTTGTTCTGCGCCTGGTCGAAGGGGACGTTGACGTACTTGACCTTGATGTTCTTGTTGGCGGCCTCGAACTGCGCGACCAGGGCCTTGTACGTCGGTGCCTCATTGGTGGCGTTGGAGGTGTCCCACCAGGTGATGGTGACCGGGCCGTCCGACTTGCTGTCGCTGTCGCTCCCGCCGCACGCCGTCGCCGCCAGGGCGAGGGACGCCACCAGCGCGGAGGCCGCTATGCCACGCCGCATGAGTTCTCCTTGAGGGTTAAGCCCGAGTGGTGCCGACTGCGCCGTTGCGGCGGCCGGGCGACTGGGAACGTAACAGCCATGTAAGCGTTGCGAAAGACCTTGCAGAAAAAAAGTGCAAGAGGACACTGGGGTTACCAGTCCGTGACCTGTCGTCGACCCGTACGAAACCTGGTTACGGTGCCGATCAGCGGGGATGGGGAGACTTGTGCAAGACTCTGCAAGCTCTTGCCACCACTTGACTCGAGGGAGCGCGATGACGCAGCAATCCACGGCAGGCCGATCGCGCGGCCGCCCGCGGCGTCCCGTCGGTGTGCAAGGCGAGGTGCGGCCGGTACAGTCCAGTGCCGTGACCACACGGCTTGCGGACATCGCTGCGCAGGCGGGGGTGAGCGAAGCGACCGTCAGCCGCGTCCTCAACGGGAAGCCGGGCGTCGCCGCCACCACCCGCCAGTCCGTGCTCGCCGCGCTGGACGTGCTCGGCTACGAGCGTCCGGTACGGCTGCGGCAGCGCAGCGAGGGCCTGGTGGGCCTGATCACCCCGGAGCTGGAGAACCCGATATTCCCGGCCCTGGCCCAGGTCATCGGCCAGGCGCTGACCCGGCAGGGCTACACCCCGGTGCTCGCCACCCAGACCCCGGGCGGGTCGACGGAGGACGAGCTGACCGAGATGCTGGTGGACCGCGGGGTGGCGGGGATCATCTACGTCTCCGGGCTGCACGCCGACACCACCGCCGACATGCAGCGCTATGAGCGGCTGCGGGCGCAGGGCGTGCCGTTCGTGCTGGTGGACGGGTTCTCGCCGAAGGTGCAGGCGCCGTTCATCTCCCCCGACGACCGGGCGGCGATGACCCTGGCCGTCACGCACCTGGCCTCGCTGGGGCACACCCGGATCGGTCTCGCGCTGGGCCCGAAGCGGTTCGTGCCGGTACAGCGTAAGATCGAGGGCTTCGTGCGGGCGATGCAGGACCAGCTGGGGCTGAGCGCCCAGACGGTCGAGACCGAGCTGATCCAGCACTCGCTGTACACCCTGGAGGGTGGCCAGGCGGCCGCGACCGCGCTGATCGAGCGGAACTGTACGGCGGTGGTGTGCGCGAGCGACATGATGGCGCTCGGTGCCATACGGGCGGCCCGGCAGCTGGGCCTGGAGGTGCCGCGTGACGTGTCGGTGGTGGGCTTCGACGACTCCCCGCTGATCGCCTTCACCGATCCGCCGCTGAGCACGGTCCGCAAGCCGGTCCCGGCGATGGGACAGGCCGCTGTGCGCACGCTGCTGGAGGAGATCGGCGGGACGCCCGCGCCGCACAGCGAGTTCGTGTTCATGCCGGAGCTGGTGGTGCGGGGTTCGACCGCTTCGGCACCGAATGTCCTCCGTACGTCGTAGAACGTGCGGGGCGGACCCAACCTTGGGATGATCTGGCGAGGAAGCCTTTTCTGGCAGACTCTGTGCCTATGAGTGACTCGACCGTGACAGAACCGGAAGGTCGCGAGGAGGTGGCCGTTCCGCAGGCCGTCACGGGCGAGCACAGACAGGGTGTCCTGCACCGAGCGCGACGCCCGCGCAGGCCCCGGTTCTGGTTCGAGATCCTGCTGATCGCGGTGAGTTACTGGACGTACTCCCTGATCCGCAACGCGGTCCCGGAGCAGAAGGCGGAGGCGCTGCGCAACGCCGACTGGGTCTGGCGCGTCGAGCACCAGCTGGGCATCGCGCTCGAGGGGTCGGTCAACCACGTCGTGAACTCGGTGACTTGGCTGATCATCGGCATGAACTACTACTACGCCACGCTGCACTTCGTGGTCACGCTGGGTGTTCTGGTGTGGCTGTACCACTGGCATCCCGGCCGCTATGCCGCGACCCGGCTGGTGCTGTTCGCGACCACGGGTGTGGCGCTGGTCGGTTACTACCTGTTCCCGCTGGCCCCGCCCCGGCTGATGAACGGCGGCCGCTTCGTGGACACGGTGGCGGTGCACCACACCTGGGGCTCGATGGCCTCGGGCGACCTGAAGCACATGTCGAACCAGTACGCGGCGATGCCGTCCATGCACATCGGCTGGTCGCTGTGGTGCGGGCTGACGGTCTTCGCGCTGGCGTCCGTGCCGTGGGTGCGGGTGCTGGGCCTGCTCTACCCGGCGACGACGCTGCTGGTGATCGTTGCCACGGCCAACCACTTCTGGCTGGACGCGGTGGGCGGCGTTCTCTGTCTGACCTTCGGCTTCACGGTGGCCCGGCTCTGGTACGGCAGCCTGCCGTACGCCCTGCCGAGGCTGGTGCCGGCTCCGGCGCGGGCGGCCGCGCCGGTTGAGGTCCCGTTGGTGTAGGACCGGCTCAGCTTCCGTTGGCGTAGGACCGGCTCAGCTCCCGTCCGCGTAGAACAGGTCCTTCACGACCGTGCGCGCCCTTCGGGTCGTACGGCGGTAGGCGTCCAGCATGTCCCCGGCGTGGCCGGCGCCGTAGCCCAGGTAGCGGCCGACGGCGGCCAGCTCGCGGGGTTCGGTCGGGAAGGTGTCACCGGCCCGGCCGCGGACCAGCATGACCGCGTTGCGCACCCGGGTGGCCAGCACCCAGGCCTCGTCCAGCACGGCCGCGTCCTCGGCGGCGATCAGCCCGACCGCGTGGGCGTGGGACAGGGCCTCACGGGTGCGGGTGGTGCGCAGCCCCGGCTCGTGCCAGCCATGGCGCATCTGGATCAGCTGGACGGTCCACTCGACGTCGGACAGGCCGCCGGGGCCGAGCTTGGTGTGCAGCCTGGGGTCGGCGCCGCGCGGCAGGCGCTCGGCCTCCATCCGGGCCTTCAGCCTGCGGATCTCGCGCACCGCGTCGTCGCCCAGGCCCCGCTCCGGGTAGCGCAGCGGGTCGATCAGCTCGGTGAAGCGGCGGCCCAGGTCCTCGTCCCCGGCGACCGGCTCGGCCCGCAGCAGCGCCTGCGACTCCCAGACCAGGGACCAGCGGCGGTAGTACGCCTCGTACGAGTTCAGGGTGCGCACCAGCGGCCCGGACTTGCCCTCGGGGCGCAGGTCCGCGTCGATGAGCAGCGGCGGGTCGGCGCTGGGCAGCTGCAGCAGGCGGCGCATCTCGGCGACGACCTTGTTCGCGGCCTCCGCGGCCTCCCGCTCGTCCACGCCGTCCCGCGGCTCGTGCACGAACAGCACGTCGGCGTCGGAGCCGTAGCCCAGCTCGTGGCCGCCGAAACGGCCCATCCCGATGATCGCGAACTGGGTCGGCAGGGTGTCCCCCCAGCCGTCGCGGACCACCGCGCGCAGGGTGCCCGCGAGGGTGGCCGCTGTCAGGTCGGAGACGGCCGCGCCGACCCGGTCCACCAGGGCACCCTGGTCGGGCTCGGCGGGGCTGGTCTCGGTGCCGTACGAGGAGACGATGTCCCCGGCGGCCGTACGGAACAGCTCGCGGCGGCGGACTCCGCGGGCCGCCGTGACACCCTGCTCGGCGTTCTCGGCGCGGCCCGCGGCGGCGAGGATCTCCTGCTCCAGCGGGGCGCGGTCGCGCGGTTCGAGGCCGCCGCCGGTGCCGGTGGTGCCGTCGCCGAGCAGGGCCACCGCCTCGGGGTTGCGCATCAGGAGGTCGGGGGCGAGGCGGCCCGCCGACAGGACGCGGGCCAGGTTCTCGGCGGCCGCGCCCTCGTCCCTGAGGAGCCTGAGGTACCAGGGGGTCTTGCCGAGCGCGTCGGAGACCTTGCGGAAGTTGAGCAGGCCCGCGTCCGGGTCGGCGGAGTCGGCGAACCAGCCGAGCAGGACGGGCAGCAGGGTGCGCTGGATGGCGGCCTTGCGGGTCACGCCGGAGGCCAGGGCCTCCAGGTGGCGCAGGGCCGCGGCCGGGTCGGCATAGCCCAGGGCGACCAGGCGCTCGCGGGCCGCCTCCATGCTCAGCCTGGCCTCGCCGGGCGCCAGTTGGGCCACGGCGTCGAGCAGCGGGCGGTAGAAGAGCTTCTCGTGCAGGCGGCGTACGACACCGGTGTGCCGCTTCCACTCGCGCTGCAGGTCGACCACCGGGTCGGTGCGCAGGCCCAGGGAGCGGCCGAGGCGGCGGAGGTCCGGTTCCGCTTCGGGGACGAGGTGGGTGCGGCGCAGGCGGTACAGCTGGATGCGGTGCTCCATGGAGCGCAGGAAGCGGTAGGCCTCGTCGAGGCGGGCCGCGTCCTCGCGGCCCACGTAGCCGCCGGCGGCGAGTGCCTGAAGGGCGTCGAGGGTGGTGCCGCTGCGCAGGGACGGGTCGGTGCGGCCGTGCACCAGCTGGAGCAGCTGGACGGCGAATTCGACGTCCCTGAGGCCGCCCGGGCCGAGTTTCAGCTCGCGTTCGATCTCCGCCGCGGGGATGTTCTCCACCACCCTGCGGCGCATCTTCTGCACGTCGGTGACGAAGTTCTCGCGCTCGGCCGCCTTCCAGACCAGGGGTTCCAGCGCGTCGACGTACTGCCGTCCCAGCTCGATGTCCCCGGCGACCGGGCGGGCCTTGAGCAGGGCCTGGAACTCCCAGGTCTTGGCCCAGCGTTGGTAGTAGGCGAGGTGGCTGCTGAGGGTGCGGACGAGGGGGCCGTTGCGGCCCTCGGGGCGGAGGTTGGCATCCACCGGCCAGATCGAGCCCTCGATCGTGGTCTCGGAGCAGATCCGCATCATGTGCGAGGCCAGTTTGGTGGCGGATTTGAGCGCTTTTCCCTCGTCCGCGCCGTCGGTCGCCTCGGCCACGAAGATCACGTCCACGTCCGAGACGTAGTTCAGCTCGTGGCCGCCGCACTTGCCCATCGCGATCACCGCGAGACGGCAGGCCGCGGCGTCCCCCGGGGCGGCGACCTCCGCCATGGCCAGGGCCGCACGGAGCGTGGCGGTCGCGAGGTCGGCCAGTTCCGCGGCGGTCTCGTGCAGGTCCGTGGTGCCGCACACGTCACGGGCCGCTATCGACAGCAGGCAGCGGCGGTAGGCCACGCGCAGCGAGATGGGGTCGGTGGCCTCGGCCAGACCGCGCTCGAACTCCTCCACGCCGGGGTGCAGGTCCCGGGGCTCGTACGTGACCAGGGCCTGCCAGTCGCTCGGGTGGCGGGCGAGGTGGTCGGCGAGGGCGGCGGAGGCGCCCAGGACGCCCAGGAGGCGGTCGCGGAGGGGCTTGGCCGCTATCAGGGTGTCCAGCAGCTCGCGGCGGGCGGTGGGCACGGGCTGGGACTCCAGGAGACGTACCAGACCGTGCAGGGCGAGGTCGGGGTCGGCGGTGGCGCCCAGGGCCTCCAGGAGGAAGGGGTCGTCGCGGACGGGGGCCAGTTCGCCGCTGTCCAGGAGGCGCTCGGCGGCGGAGGGGTCGGTGAAGCCGTGCCGCAGCAGTCGCGTGAAGGTACTGCTCCTGCGCCCCGGCGTCATCGGTGGCCTCCCCTGGATCTAGGTCGTCCTGGCGAGAGCCTAACCGGAGTGGGCGTCCGTGGCTCTGGGGCGGCTCCGTCCGCGGGGGCGTGGTGGGGTTGCGTCTGGGCCTGCGGCGGCCTTGTTCGGGTGCGTCGTGGCTTGCGCCGACGCCTGCGGGGCCTTGTTCGGGTGCGTCGCGGCTTGCGCCGACGCCTGCGGGGCCTTGTTCGGGTGCGTCGCGGCTTGCGCCGACGCCTGCGGGGCCTTGTTCGGGTGCGTCGTGGCTTGCGCCGACGCCTGCGGGGCCTTGTTCGGGTGCGTCGTGGCTTGGCGCGCCCATCCGTGGTGGGTGAGTCGGGGCCGCGCCGGGTGGTGTCCGTCCTCGGTCCGGCGGACGGTTCGCCGAGGGGTGGGCGGAGTTTTCGCCGGCCGCTGCGGGCGGACACCACCCGGCACGTCCCCTTCCCGCCGTTCGCGGCTGCCCGCGGCTTTGGTGTTTTCCGTGGCGCCCCGCACGGTTTTCGGCTTCGGTAAGGGCGAGCCGTTCAGCCGGATGTGAAGGAGTCGTTCATGGAGATGACGCTCGAAGTGATCCTGCTGCCCGTGTCCGACGTGGACCGGGCCAAGGCGTTTTACCGGGACAAGGTCGGCTTTCATGTCGACCTCGACGGTGAGGTGATGGAGGGCGTGCGGATCGTGCAGCTCACGCCGCCGGGGTCCGGGTGTTCCATCGCGCTCGTCGACGGGCTGCAGGTGCCTACCGGGACGCCTCGGCCGGGGACGTACCACGGGATGCAGCTGTGTGTGACGGATGCCAAGGCCGCGTACGAGGAGCTGACCGCGCGGGGGCTCGAGGTGAGTGAGCCGGTGCAGTTCGCGCCTCAGGACGGGGCCACCTTCATGTACTTCAAGGATCCTGACGGGAACGGGTGGGCCATCCAGGAGTACAAGCGGCGGGCCACTGAGCCGCTGCATCAGGTGCTGGCCGCACTGGCCCACCGGGAGCAGTAGGTCACGCCCGCGTATCTGCGGTGAACGGAGCGGCGGGCGGGTCAGAGTAGGGACATGGACGACAGAAACCTTCTGGCCCGGGGTCATGTGGCCACCCGGCTGCCCGCCCAGGACCTGGACCGGGCCCGCCGTTTCTACTCCGAGGTGCTCGGCCTGGAGCCCGTCGACGAACGCCCGGGCGGGCTGCTGTACCGGTGCGGGGGCACGGACTTCGTCGTGTTCCGGTCGACGGGCGCCTCTCCCGGTACCTTCACGCAGATGGCCTGGGAGGTCGCGGACATCGAGGCCGTCGCGTCCGAACTGCGGCGGCACGGGGTGGTCTTCGAGGAGGTCGACCTGCCCGGCCTCCAGACGCGGGACGGCATCGCCGAGATCGACGGGAACTACCCGAGCAAGGGCGCCCGGGGCGAGCGCGGGGCCTGGTTCCGGGACAGCGAGGGCAACCTGCTGGGGATCGGGGAGCCGGTCCGCTGACGGGGCACCCGGACGGTCAGGGGAGCGTCGAGGTGTCGATGACGAAGCGGTAGCGCACGTCCGAGGCGAGCATCCGCTCGAAGGCTTCGTTGATCTTCGCGGCCGGGATGATCTCGACCTCGGCGCCGATGCCGTGCTCGCCGCAGAAGTCGAGCATCTCCTGCGTCTCGCGGATGCCGCCGATGAGTGAACCGGCGCAGACGTGGCCGTGCATGACGAGGGAGACCACGTTCAGTGAGAGCGCTTCGGGGGGAGCACCGACGTTGATCAGGGCTCCGCCCGGCTTCAGCAACCCGAGGTAGGAGTCCAGGTCGACTCTCGCGCTGACCGTGTTGACGATGAGGTCGAAGGCACCGGCGAGCTGCTCGAAGGTGGCCGGGTCGCTGGTGGCGAAGTACCGGCGTGCGCCGAGGCGCAGGCCGTCGTCCATCTTCTTCAGCGACTGGGACAGGACCGTGACCTCCGCACCCAGGGCGTGGGCGATCTTGACCGCCAGGTGACCGAGTCCGCCGAGCCCGACGACCGCGACCTTCTTGCCAGGTCCCGCACCCCAGCGTCGCAGCGGGGAGTACGTGGTGATGCCCGCGCACAGCAGTGGCGCGGCCTCGTCCAGGGCGAGCGTGCCGGGGACACGGACGACGAAGTCGTCGTTGACGACGACGTGCGTGGAGTAGCCGCCCTGCGTGAGGGTGCCGTCCGCGTCGACGGAGCCGTACGTGAGGGTGTTGCCGTTCAGGCAGTACTGCTCCTCGCCCCTCAGACAGGGTTCGCACGCCCGGCAGGAGTTGACCATGCAGCCGACGCCGACGCGATCGCCGGGAGCGTACCCGGTGACCTCCCGGCCGACCTCGGCGACGACGCCGGCTATCTCGTGGCCGGGGACCATCGGATAGGACGCCGGGCCCCACTCACTGCGGACGTTGTGGATGTCCGAGTGGCAGATACCGACGTACTTGATCTCTATCAGGATGTCGTGCGGGCCCACGTCCCGTCGCTCGACGGTCGTGGGGGTGAGCGGTTCGGTCGCGGACGTCGCGGCGTAGGCGGGAACGGTGAGCACGCGTCTCTCCCGTGCTTCGAGGGTGCGTGGTACGCAACGGCGGAACACATCCACCCTGCGCCACAACCTGGGCCGGAGCCACCTGAGCAGGGTGGCGGTCGGCTTCGGGGGCCGGGCGGTGAAACGCCGAAGGGCCGACGGTCCACGACCGTCGGCCCCACGGGATCGTTTCGCCGGGAAACCCGCCTGACCTGCGCCTACAGCACCGGCAGATTCTTCCGCAGCTCGAACGCCGTGACCTCCGAGCGGTACTCGTTCCACTCGGCCCGCTTGTTGCGCAGGAAGAAGTCGAAGACGTGCTCGCCGAGGGTCTCGGCGACCAGGTCGCTGCGCTCCATGAGGGTGAGGGCCTCGCCGAGGTTCTGGGGCAGGGGCTCGATGCCCATCGCGCGGCGCTCGGCGTCCGAGAGGGCCCAGACGTCGTCCTCGGCGCCCGGCGGGAGCTCGTAGCCCTCCTCGATGCCCTTGAGGCCGGCGGCGAGCAGGACGGCGTAGGCCAGGTACGGGTTGGCGCCGGAGTCCAGGGAGCGGACCTCCACGCGCGCGGAGCCGGTCTTGCCGGGCTTGTACATCGGGACGCGGACGAGGGCGCTGCGGTTGTTGTGGCCCCAGCAGATGTAGGAGGGGGCCTCGCCGCCGGCGCCGGCCGTGCGCTCGGAGCCGCCCCAGATGCGCTTGTAGGAGTTCACCCACTGGTTGGTGACCGCGGAGATCTCCGCCGCGTGCTTGAGCAGGCCCGCGATGAAGGAGCGGCCGACCTTGGAGAGCTGGTACTCGGAGCCGGACTCGTAGAAGGCGTTGCGGTCGCCCTCGAAGAGGGACAGGTGCGTGTGCATGCCGGACCCCGGGTGCTCCGAGAACGGCTTCGGCATGAAGGTCGCGTGGACGCCCTGCTCCAGGGCCACCTGCTTCATGACCAGGCGGAACGTCATGATGTTGTCCGCCGTGGAGAGCGCGTCGGCGTAGCGCAGGTCGATCTCCTGCTGGCCGGGGGCGCCCTCGTGGTGGGAGAACTCGACCGAGATGCCCATCGACTCCAGCATGGTGATCGCCTGGCGGCGGAAGTCCATGCCGACGTTGGTCGGGGTGTGGTCGAAGTAGCCCGAGTTGTCCGCCGGGGTGGGACGGCTGCCGTCCAGCGGGCGGTCCTTCAGCAGGAAGAACTCGATCTCCGGGTGGGTGTAGAAGGTGAAGCCCAGGTCGGAGGTGCGGGCCAGGGCGCGCTTGAGCACGTAGCGCGGGTCCGCGAAGGACGGGGAGCCGTCCGGCATGAGGATGTCGCAGAACATGCGGGCCGTGCCCGGGGTCTCCGCGCGCCACGGCAGGACCTGGAAGGTGGAGGGGTCCGGCTTGGCGATCATGTCGGACTCGTAGACGCGGGCGAAGCCCTCGATGGCGGAGCCGTCGAAGCCGATGCCCTCGTCGAAGGCCTGTTCCAGCTCGGCCGGGGCCACGGCGACGGACTTGAGGAAGCCCAGCACGTCCGTGAACCACAGGCGTACGAACCGGATGTCGCGCTCCTCCAAGGTCCGGAGCACGAACTCCTGCTGCTTGTCCATCTTCCGCTTCCCCATCCTTGCTGGTCAGGCCTCCGAGCCATCCCACCACAACACCATTTCCATCGCGTTGCGGACCTTGATCGCCCGAGCGTCCTCGGCCTGAACGCCTGTCGTACGGCAGGTGTCCTTCTCTGCCGCCCATCTTGCCTGCTCGCGCCGACATCCGTAATGGCCGGTCCCGCTTCCCCCGTGATCGAGACCACGCCCATTTAATTTGCATCTCAGATGCAAGTTTTCATAGCGTGCCGGGCAGCAGAGCCGATCCGTCGAGCCGAGCAGTCGAGCCGTGAGGAGTCACGATGCTGTCCGAGCCGTCCGCAGCCACCGTCCACGCCACCCTTCCCGCCGTCGGCGCGGCCATCGGCGAGATCACCGAGCGCTTCTACGCCCGGCTCTTCGCCGCCCACCCCGACCTGCTGCGGAACCTCTTCAACCGCGGCAACCAGGCCTCCGGCGCCCAGAAGCAGGCCCTGGCCGGCTCCATCGCCGCCTTCGCCGCCCATCTGCTGGAGCACCCGGACCGGCGCCCGGACGCCCTGCTCGGCCGCATCGCCCACAAGCACGCCTCCCTCGGGGTGGCGCCCGAGCAGTACGAGGTCGTCCACGAGCACCTCTTCGCCGCCCTCGCCGAGGTCCTCGGCGAGGCCGTCACGCCTGAGGTCGCGGCCGCCTGGGACGAGGTGTACTGGCTGATGGCGAACGCGCTCATCGCCGTGGAGAAGCGGCTGTACGAGGAGAGCGGGAGCCGTGGGCCGCGGCAGTGGGAGGTCGTCGAGCGCATCGACGAGACCGCGGACGTCGTCTCCTTCCGGCTGCGGCCGGTCGACGGGGGGCCGGTGGCCGACTTCCGTGCCGGGCAGTACGTCTCCGTCCAGGTCGCCCTGCCCGACGGGGCCCGTCAGATACGGCAGTACAGCCTCTCCGGGGCTCCGGGCGAGGCGGTCAGGCAGTTCAGCGTGAAGCGGGTGCACGGCGGTACGGCCCCGGAGGGCGAGGTCTCGAATCACCTCCACGCGCGCGTGCGTACCGGTGACGTACTGGAGCTGTCCGAGCCGTACGGCGACCTGGTGCTCGGCGACACCGCCGGCCGGCCCCTCCTGCTCGCCTCCGCGGGCATCGGCGTGACCCCGATGGTCGCCATGCTCGCCGCACTCGCGGCCGACGGCCACCCCGCCTCGGTCACCGTCGTACACGGCGACCGCTCCCCCGCCGACCACGCCCTGCGCACCGACCACGAGGCGTACACCGCCAAGCTCCCGGACGCCTCCGCGCACTTCTTCTACGAGCGTGACGCCCAGCCCGGCACCCGCACCGGCCTGGTCGACCTGGCCGACATCCCCGTACGCCCCGGCACGCGCGCGTACCTGTGCGGACCGCTGCCCTTCATGCGCGCGGTGCGGTCACAGCTGCTCGAGAAGGGCGTGGCTGCGGCCGACATCCACTACGAGGTGTTCGGGCCGGACCTGTGGCCGGCCCAGGGCTAGGGAGGTCAGGCCCCGAAGCGCCGTGCGCCCTCCCGGCCGATCTCCTGGTTCTCGGTCACGTACGGGCGGAGTTCCTGCTCGTACGTCGCGAAGGCCTTGGTGTGGTCGTCGGCGGACCCGGCGAGGGCGCGGGCGAGGGTGTGGGCGCCGATCAGGGCCTGGGAGGTGCCCATGCCGGAGGTCGGGGCGGCGCAGTAGCCGGCGTCGCCCACCAGGACCACGCGGCCCTCGGACCAGCGGTCCAGGTGCACCTGGCAGGCCGAGGAGAAGTAGAAGTCGGTGGCGGCGGACATGTCCTCCAGGAGGCGGGGCACCAGCCAGCCCGCGCCGGCCAGCCGGTCCCGGGTGATGCGCTCCTGCTCCGCGCGGTCCAGCAGGTCGAGCGCCGGGGAGTCGCTGGCGAAGGACAGGCTGACGGACGTCCGCTCCGGGTCCGCCGCGCTGAACATGTAGACCGCCCGTCCGGGGGTCTGCCACAGCGCTCCCCGGTGGTCCAGGCCGAGGTGGTTGGCCGTGCTGAAGCCGACGCCGGAGAGGCCGAGGTGGCGGATCGCCTCGGTGTGCGGGGCGAAGACCAGACGGCGCACCACGGAGTAGATGCCGTCGGCGCCGACCACCAGGTCGTACGTGTCCGGCTCGGCCCGCTCGAAGCCGACCCGGACACCGCCGGCGTCCTGTTCGATGCGGTTGATCGAGTCGTCGAAGACGTAGCGCACCGCGTCGGCCGTGTGCTCGTGGAGGATGCGGGTCACCTCGTGCTTGGGAACCTCCAGTTCGCCGGCGAAGGTCTCGGCCGGCAGCTCGCCGGCGCGGTTGCCGTCGGCGTCCAGGAGGTCGGTGCCGGTCATCCCGGTCGCGTGGGCGCGGACCTCCGCCAGGATGCCCAGCTCCTCCAGCACCTCGAAGGCCGGTCCCCGGAAGTCGACGGCGTAGCCGCTGTCGCGCGGGGCCGGGGCGCGCTCGACGACGGTCACCTCGTGGCCGTCGCGGTGCAGGAACCAGGCCAGGGCAGGTCCGGCGACACTCGCACCGGAGATCAGGATCTTCATACGTTCCCCCGTTGTCGATCCATGCGGAGGTCCCAGCCTTCCTGAGGCCGGTGCCGCTGATCAACGACCGTTTCCGGCCAAGTGGCGGCCCCGGGGCCCCTCAGCCGCGCCCCGGCCCCCTGGAGATGCCCAGCAGCAGCGGGCCCGTCGGCTCCGCCACCATGTCCTGCACCGTCAGCGGGTCCAGCGTCGCGAAGAACGCCTCCTGGGCCCGGCGCAGGGCGCCCCGCAGGCGGCAGGCGGAGTGCAGGGGGCAGGGGGTCGCGCCCTCGCAGTCGACCACGTCGCCGTCGCCCTCGAAGGTGCGGACGACCGAGCCCACGGAGGCCGAGCGGCCGCGTTCCGTCAACGTCAGGCCGCCGCCCCTGCCGCGGCGGGCGTCGACCAGGCCCAGGTGCTGGAGTTCCGCCACGACCTTCGCGGCATGCGTGTACGGCACGTCCATGTCCTCCGCGACCTGGCGGGTGGTGGGGCTGGCGTCGCCGGCGACGGCGAGCCGCATGAGGACCCGCAGGGCCAGGTCGGTGGAGCGCAGCAACCGCATACCGCGAGGGTAGGTAATGCGCATCCTGGGTTCAAATTATCCGGTTGCGCGCCCTCCCTTACGGACGGGCACTCCAAGCGCACTACGATCAGCGAGCCCCACCGTCCACGTCCGTTTCCCCCAAGAAGGACACCTCATGGGTTCCGCCAAGAACAGCAGCAGCGCGGCGCGCAAGGCGCGCATCGAGGAGTTGCGGCGCGCCGAGCGTGCCCGGGAACGCCGCAACCGGGTGCTCACCGTCGCCGCCAGCGTGGTGGTCGTCGGCGGTCTCGTCGTCGGTGGTGTGGTGCTCGTGAAGTCGCAGTCGGACAAGTCGAGCAAGAGCGACTCGGCCGCGAGCAGCGACGCCAAGGGCGGCTCGTCCGGGGACTCCGGGCACTTCACCACCGGCAAGGACGGGGTGAAGACCTGGGATGGCAAGCTGTCGCGGACGCACGTGACGACCAAGGTGTCGTACCCGATGCACCCGCCGGTCGGCGGCAACCACAACCCGGTGTGGCTCAACTGCAACGGCGACGTCTACACCAAGCCGGTGCAGGACGAGAACGCCGTGCACGCGCTGGAGCACGGCGCGGTCTGGGTGACGTACACCGGCAAGGCGGCCAAGGCCGACGTCGACGCGCTCGCGGCCAAGGTGAAGAAGACGCCGTACTCGCTGATGAGCCCGTACGAGAACCAGGCCGCCCCGCTGATCCTGTCGGCCTGGGGCCACCAGGTGACCGTGAAGAGCGCGAGCGATCCGGAGGTGGACAAGTTCTTCGCCACCTACGTGCAGGGCGACCAGACGCCCGAGCCGGGCGCCTCGTGCACCGGCGGGATGATGAAGTGAGGCGGCAGCACATCGGCTGGGTGGCGGGCGCGGCCGCGGCGGTGCTCGTCGCGGCCGGGGCGATCACGTACGCGGTCGCCGAGGACGGCGGATCGGATACGAAGACGCCGAGCGTCGAGTCCGCCGACGCGGGGTTCGCGCGGGACATGGCCGTCCATCACCAGCAGGCCGTCGAGATGTCGTACATCGTGCGGGACCGCACGAAGAACGAGGAGGTGCGGCGGCTCGCGTACGACATCGCGCAGACGCAGGCCAACCAGCGCGGGATGCTGCTGGGCTGGCTGGATCTGTGGGGGCTGCCGAAGGTGTCGGCCGACGCGCCGATGACCTGGATGGGCATGGGTGACATGGCCTCCGGCAAGGACGGCGCGCTGATGCCGGGTATGGCGACGAACACCGAGATGAAGAAGCTCGGCACGCTCAGCGGCAAGCAGGCGGAGATCTTCTACCTCCAACTGATGACGGACCATCACAAGGGCGGTATCCACATGGCCGAGGGGTGTGTGGCCAAGTGCACCGTCGGGGTGGAGAAGCGGCTCGCGCAGGGCATGGTCGACGCGCAGCAGTCGGAGATCGAGTTGATGGCCGGCATGCTCAAGGAGCGGGGCGCACAACCCCGTTCGTAACACCGCTGTAAGGATGAATGCCTCAAATCGCCCTGCATGAAGGTTACTTGAGCTTCTCTTGACCTTTGCGTTCCCCTGGCATGAACGGTTCATCGAAAGAGTGGCCCCCATCGTGTGATCAGCCGCGGGCCGATTGACCGCCGCGGGCCGGTGTGCGGATCCACGACGTACCGACCACTACATGCATGCGAACCGCATCGCAGGGGGTTCTATGAGATCCAACCGCGCCAAGGTGCGCGCCGGCGTGAGCATGGCAGCGACACTGCCCATGATCGCCGGGGCGCTGGCGTTCGGTATATCCGCGGCGCACGCCGCGGACACCCCGGCTCGTGACGCACTGGCGGGCACCAAGCCCGCATGGGCCACGGCCAAGGCGGACAAGGGTGCCACCGCCGACAACGCGCAGGTCAAGGCCCGGGTTTACCTGGCCGGCCGGGACCAGGCCGGACTCGCCGCCTACGCCAAGGCCGTGTCCGACCCCAGCTCGCCGCTGTACGGCAAGTACCTGAGCGCCAAGAAGGCGCAGGCCCGCTTCGGGGCCACCAAGGCCCAGGTGGCCGCGGTCAAGTCCTGGCTGAAGTCGGCCGGGCTCCAGGTCACCGAGGTCACCTCGCACTACGTCGCCGTCTCCGGTGACGTCGCCGCCGCCGAGAAGGCGTTCGGCACCCAGCTGCACAACTTCGCCAAGGGTTCGAAGACCTACCGCGCCCCGGCGAAGACCGCCTCGGCGCCCGCCGGTCTGCAGGGCGCCGTCCTGACCGTCACCGGTCTGGACAACGCCCCGCACAAGTCGACCCACGACGAGCAGCTGCCGCCCCCGGACGCCGTGTTCAAGAACTCCGGGCCGTTCTCCTCGTACTTCGGCTCGAACATCGCGACCACGCTGCCGGACGCGTACGGCCAGAAGATCCCGTACGCGATCAAGGGCTACACCGGCAAGCAGCTGCGTGCCGCCTACGGCGCGGGCGACTACACCGGCAAGAACGTGCGCATCGCGATCACCGACGCGTACGCCTCGCCGACCATCGCCTTCGACGCGGGCAAGTACGCGCTGAAGCACGGTGACGCGGCCTGGAAGACCGGCCAGCTGCACCAGGTGCTGCCGAACAACTACACCAAGACCAAGGAGTGCGGCGCGGCCGGCTGGTACGGCGAGGAGACCCTCGACGTCGAGGCCGTGCACGCGGTCGCGCCGGCCGCCGACGTCACCTACGTGGGCGCCGCGTCCTGCTTCGACGACGACCTGCTCGACTCGCTCAGCAAGGTCGTCGACAACCACCTGGCCGACATCGTCTCCAACTCCTGGGGCGACATCGAGGCCAACCAGACGCCGGACCTCGCGGCCGCCTACGACCAGGTCTTCCAGCTGGGCGCGGTCCAGGGCATCGGCTTCTACTTCTCCTCCGGTGACAACGGCGACGAGGTCGCCAACACCGGCACGAAGCAGGTCGACACCCCGGCCAACTCGGCCTGGGTGACCGCGGTCGGCGGTACCTCGCTGGCCGTGGGCAAGGGCGACACGTACCAGTGGGAGACCGGCTGGGGCACCGAGAAGGCCGTGCTGTCCGCGGACGGCAAGAGCTGGACCAACTTCCCCGGCGCGTTCACCTCGGGCGCGGGCGGCGGCACCAGCAAGACCGTGGCGCAGCCGTACTACCAGAAGGGCGTCGTCCCGGACTCGCTCGCCAAGGCCAACAGCGCCGACGGCAACCGCGTCGTCCCGGACATCGCGGCCATCGCCGACCCGAACACCGGCTTCCTGGTCGGCCAGACCCAGACCTTCCCGGACGGGTCGGAGCAGTACAGCGAGTACCGCATCGGCGGCACCTCGCTGGCCGCCCCGGTGATCGCGGCGGTCCAGGCCCTGGCCCAGGAGGCGCGCGGCAAGGCGATCGGCTTCGCCAACCCGTCGATCTACGCCAAGTACGGCAAGAAGGGCGTCTTCCACGACGTCACGGACAACCCGACGGGCTCCGGCCTGGCGGAGGCCCGTATCGACTTCGTGAACGGCTTCGACGCCTCCGGCGGCCTCGCGACCTCGGTCCGCAGCCTCGGCAAGGACAGCTCGCTGTCCGCGGTGAAGGGCTACGACGACGTCACCGGCGTGGGCTCGCCCGCGGGCGGCTACGTGCAGTCGTTCCGTCGTCACTGACCGGCCGGCGCTGATCCGCTGAAACGGTGGGGGGCGTGGGGTACACAACACCCCGCGCCCCCCATTGCGTCGCTCTGACGATTACACTGGGCCCGTGCCTCCGTTGAACTTCTGGTCGATCTATCAGCACGGCTTCGCACGCATTGCCGCGTGCACGGGCCACACCGTCATCGCCGATCCGCACGCCAACTCCGAAGCGGTCCTGCGCCACGCGCGCCGGTGCGCCGAGGAAGGGGTGGCCGTCGCCGTCTTCCCGGAGATGGTGCTGTGCGGCTACTCGATCGAGGACCTGCTGCTGCAGGACCCGTTGCTCGATCAGGTCGAGGCGGCGCTCCAGGAGGTGGTCGCCGGGTCGGCCCAGCTGCTGCCGGTACTGGTCGTCGGCGCCCCGCTGCGCCACCGCAACCGCGTCTACAACTGCGCGGTGATCGTGCACCGGGGCCGCGTCCTCGGTGTGGTGCCGAAGTCGTACCCGCCGAACTACCGGGAGTTCTACGAGCGCCGGCAGATCGCCGACGGCGCCGACGAGCGCGGCGGTTCGATCCGGGTCGGCGGCGAGAGCGTGCCGTTCGGCGTGGATCTGCTGTTCGCGGCGGAAGACGTCCCCGGGCTCGTGCTGCACGCGGAGCTGTGCGAGGACATGTGGGTGCCGGTGCCGCCCAGTGCGGAGGCGGCCCTCGCCGGCGCGACCGTCCTGGTCAATCTCTCGGGCAGCCCGATCACGGTCGGGCGGGCCGAGGACCGCAAGCTGCTGTGCCGCTCGGCGTCCGCCCGCTGCCTCGCCGCGTACGTCTACGCGGCGGCCGGCCTCGGCGAGTCGACGACCGACCTGTCCTGGGACGGCCAGACCATGATCTACGAGAACGGCGTGCTGCTGGCCGAGACCGAGCGGTTCCCGCTGGGTGACGAGTACGCGGTGGCCGACGTGGACCTCGACCTGCTGCGCCAGGAGCGGCAGCGGATGGGCACGTTCGACGACAACCGCCGTACGCACCGCGCGCGAACCGACGACTTCCGGACGGTCGCCTTCGAGCTCGATCCGCCGCTCACCGACCTGGGGCTGCGCCGTCGCCTGGAGCGCTTCCCGTTCGTGCCGGCCGACGCCGAGCGCCTCGCCCTGGACTGCTACGAGGCGTACAACATCCAGGTCGAGGGCCTTCAGCAGCGGCTGGCATCGATCGGTGGCCCGAAGGTGGTCATCGGGGTGTCCGGCGGCCTCGACTCCACGCACGCGCTGATCGTCGCCGCCCGTGCGATGGACCGCGCGGGGCGGCCGCGCAGCGACATCCTGGCCTGGACGCTGCCCGGCTTCGCCACCAGCGACCACACCAAGGACAACGCGCACGCGTTGATGCGTTCTCTGGGTGTCACCGCGGCCGAGCTGGACATCACGCCGACCGCGCGGCTGATGCTGAAGGAGATGGAGCACCCGTTCGCCTCCGGTGAACCCGTGTACGACGTCACCTTCGAGAACGTGCAGGCCGGACTGCGCACCGACTATCTGTTCCGGCTCGCCAACCAGCACGGCGGCATCGTGCTCGGGACCGGTGACCTGTCGGAGCTGGCGCTCGGCTGGTCCACGTACGGCGTGGGCGACCAGATGAGTCACTACAACGTCAACTCCGGTGTGCCGAAGACGCTGATCCAGCATCTGATCCGCTGGGTCATCAGCAGTGGGCAGTTCGACGAGGAGACCGGCAAGATCCTCGCCGCGATCCTCGACACCGAGATCAGTCCGGAGCTGGTGCCGGGCGAGGAGATGCAGTCCACCGAGTCCAAGATCGGCCCTTACGCGCTGCACGACTTCACGCTCTTCCACGTGCTGCGGTACGGGTTCCGGCCCTCGAAGATCGCGTTCCTGGCGTGGCACGCGTGGCAGGACGCGGACGGCGGCGCCTGGCCGCCGGGGTTCCCCGAGGCCAAGCGGGTGGCGTACGACCTGCCGGAGATCCGACGGTGGCTGGAGGTCTTCTGCCGCCGCTTCTTCGGGTTCGCGCAGTTCAAGCGATCGGCCATGCCGAACGGGCCGAAGGTCTCGGCCGGCGGTTCGCTCTCGCCGCGCGGCGACTGGCGCGCGCCGTCGGACAGTTCGGCGCGGGCGTGGCTGCGGGACCTTGCCCGGTTCGACGTCCCGTCCTGACCCGCCGGGACTGTCCTTTACCCACCCGCCCACCCGACTCGGTCGGCCGAGAAGCCGAGGCACCGGGGGTTCCGCCTTGAGCGCGGCGACGAAGGGCACCCAGGCGGCGAAGCGGCACTGAAGGAAACGTTCACGGGTCAGCTGTCCACGGCATCCATGGCTGAAGGACACGCGTTGGGGCGGGTATCGCGTGACCGTATCCCGCCCCAACGCCGTCACGCGAAGGATCGGGAAGTCGGGCACGAGATGAATGAGATGGAGATTCTCGTCGGCGAGCTGAAGGCGGCTCACGCCGATGGAAAGGACGCGATACGAGGAGTTCACGAGCCTCCTCTCACCATGGCTCACCCATGCGTGAGGAGCCTTCGGGACCCGAAGGACGCATCTCACCGGTCTCCTCGACGCCCAGGAGCGCCCACCGGTCCAGGCCGGAGGCGACTCCCTACGTAGACCTCACCCGTGCCGAACGGAGCGCCCTGCGCGACAAGGCTCCGCTGCCACTCACCGCTGAAGAGGTCGAGAAGCCGCGCGGCCTCGGCGACGTCATCGACCTGGACGAGGTGCGCGACATGTCAGCCTCGATGAGGTTGTCCGGTGGGAGCACATCCCGGACACTCTTCCCGCCGCGAAGTGGCGCCGACGCTGACTGCCCTGGTACGCGAAACCAGCCCCACCGACGATGGGAACATCGCGCCGATCATCGCCAATGAACCAGGCGCCTACACCTGCGGTTCCAGCAACTGTGTCGCCCGTTCCGTACGCAGATGCAGTGCCGTACGGCCCCTCCGCTGGGTCGTCACCAGCCCCGCTCCCCGCAGGGCCCCCAGGTGCTGTGAGACCGCGCTCGGGGTGATGCCCAGGCGGTCGGCCAGGGTCGCTGTCGTCAGGGGTTCGGCCAGGGCCGTGAGCAGGGCGGTCCTGGTGCGGCCCAGGACCGGGACGAGTCCCGCCAGGGCCGGCGGGGGCGGTTCCCAGAGCAGGCCGACGCCCACGGCCGGGTAGCGGATCGACGCGGCGGTGAGCGGTGACTTGTCGACGCCCACGTGCGGCCAGTTGAAGACGCTGGGCAGCAGGACCAGGCCGTGCCCGCCCGTGTCCACCGTCCAGACGGAGTGCGGGGTGCGTCGGCCGTGCACCACCAACTGGCCGCCGTCCCACGCGATGTCCCGGTGCAGTTCGGCGAAGAGCGCCTGGACCCCGCCGTCCACCAGGGTGAGCGCGCGCCTGCCGATGTCGGCCTCCAGAACCGCCCGCATCCGGCCCCAGCGCGGTGCAACGACCAGTTCGTGGCAGCGGTGCAGCGCTGCGGCGAGCCGCGGCAGTACCGCCTCCGGCTCGGGGGCCTCCTCCTGCGGGATGCCCAGGACCGCCGCGTACTCCCGCCGGAAGAAGACCTCCTCCGTGGCCCGCAGCACCTCCAGCTCCGCCGCCATCGACGGCAGCCGCTCCTGCGGCACCGGGAACAGGAACGAGGGCAGCGGCCCTGCGATCAGCGCCCGCAGCAGCGGCAGCTCACGCTCGTCCGCCAGCAGCGGCCGTGCCCCGCGCACCCACGGCTCGTGCACCGCGTGGCCACCCGTACCGAGCAGGATCCGCAGCGCCAGCACCGTCTCACCCAGCAGCGAGAGGGCGAACCGCACCCTCGCGACCGAGGCCGCGGTGAACCGGATCTCTACCGCCATACCGCCATCCGTGCCGCCCCGTCATCCCCATCATGTAGCCGGAGCTAAACGATAGTCGGGCGCCCGCCGTCACCCCCAGACTGCCCGGCATGGACTCCTTCACCTCGTACGACGGCACGAAGCTCGCCTACCACGCGACCGGCGACGGCCCCGCCCTCGTCTGCCTGCCCGGCGGGCCGATGCAGGACTCCGCCTATCTCGGCGACCTCGGCGGCCTCACCGCCCACCATCGCCTGATCCGGCTGGACCTGCGCGGCACCGGACGATCGGCACGGCCCGAGGACTCCGCCACCTACCGCTGCGACCGGCTCGTCGACGACGTGGAGGCCCTGCGCCGCCATCTCGGCCTCGACCGGATCGATCTGCTCGCGCACTCGGCCGGCGCGAACCTGGCCGTGTCGTACGTGGGCCGCCACGCGGAACGGGTCGGCAGGCTCGCGCTGGCCACGCCCAGCGTTCTGGCCGTCGGTGTCACCATCGACGGAGAGGACCGGCTCCGGGCCGCGCGGCTGCGCAGCGACGAACCCTGGTTTCCGGAGGCGTTCGCGGCCCTTGAGGCGGTCGTCGCCGGGCAGGGTACGGCCACGTCCTGGCAGGCTGTCGCCCCCTTCTGGTACGGCCGCTGGGACGACACCGCCCGCGCCCACCAGGCCGCCCAGGACGAGCAGCGCAACGCCGAGGCAGCGGCCGTCTACGCGGCCCCCGGCGCCTTCACCCCGGACACCACGCGTACGGCACTGGCCCGGTTCGCGTCGCCGGTGCTGGTCCTCGCCGGGGAGGCCGACGTGGCGGGCCCGCCCCGCGCGATGGCCGAGGTGGCCGGGCGCTTTCCCCACGGCCGACTGGTGATCCAGCCCGCGGCCGCGCACTTCCCGTGGCTGGACGACGGGGACCGGTTCGTGGCAACGGTCGGCGGGTTCCTGCGAGGATCTTGACCAGCCGGGACGGGTTGGCGGGCGAACTCAGTGCTGCAACGCCCCCGACTGCTCGGGTACGTGCGCAGCAACGACGCGCCCCACCGAAGCAACCTCCCGCCGCCGGTCCACCAGATGAGCCACGCTCGCCACGCCCAGTCCAAGAACAGCCAGCGCCGCCCCGGCCACCGCAGGCGACGTAACTCCAAACCCCGCCGCCAACGCCAACCCCCCGATCCAAGCGCCGCCGGCATTCGCCAGGTTGAACGCCGCCTGGTTGGCCGAGGAGGCCAGGGAGGGAGCCGCGGCGGCCTTCTCCATGACCATCAGCTGCAGCGGGGACCCGGTGACGAACGCCGCCATGCCGAGCAGCGCCACAGCAAGGGCAGCGCTCCACTCCGCCCG
The DNA here is from genome assembly GCF_900215565.1 of Streptomyces sp. Ag109_G2-15. Lineage (NCBI taxonomy): Bacteria > Bacillati > Actinomycetota > Actinomycetes > Kitasatosporales > Streptomycetaceae > Streptomyces > Streptomyces sp. Ag109_G2-15. Next base: position 5,037,559 of record NZ_OCNI01000001.1, on the reverse strand, counting down.
CATCAGCAGGGGGAACAGAAGCAGTACGGCCACCAGCGAGGCCAGCCCGCCGAACAGCGTGCCCCGCATCGACTGGTCGGCGAGACGGCCTCCCAGCAGGTTGCCCGCCGTCGCGCCCACGCCGAACAGCGCCAGCAGCACCGTCACGCTGCCCTCGGCGAACCCGGCGGAGTCCGTCAGCATCGGGGTGACGTAGCTGTACGCGGAGAAGAGCGCGCCGAAACCGGCAACCGTCGTACCCAGGGCCAGCCACACCGGCACCGACTTCAGCGCGGCCAGTTCGCCGCGCAGGCCCGTCGTGGGAGCGGCAACGCTGTCGTGCGGGATCAGCAGCGCGAGCGCGACTATCGCGGCGACGCCGATCGCACTCACGCCGAGGAAGGTCGCCCGCCACCCCAGGTGCTGTCCCATCAGCGTGGCGACGGGAACGCCCGCGATGTTGGCGACGGTCAGGCCGAGGAACATCAGGGACACGGAGCGGGCCTTGCGCTCCGGCGCGACCATGTTCGTGGCGACGACCGCGCCCACGCCGAAGAAGGCGCCGTGCGGCAGGCCGCTGAGGAAGCGGGCGGCGAGCAGGGAGTCGTAGCCGGGAGCGAACGCCGAGAGCGCGTTGCCCGCGACGAACATGGCCATCAGACCGATGAGCACTGTGCGGCGGGACATCCGGGCGGTGAGCGCGGCCAGCAGCGGGGCGCCGATGACGACGCCCAGCGCGTACGCCGAGACCAGGTGCCCGGCGGTGGGGATCGAGATGTGCAGGTCGTCCGCGACGTCGGGCAGCAGGCCCATCATCACGAACTCGGTGGTACCGATACCGAAAGCGCCGACGGCCAGAGCGAGCAGGGCCAGAGGCATGAAGGGCCTGTGCCTTTCGAAGTAAGAGAGCGGAGTTCCGTCACCAGCTTATGTTCAACTACGGAACAAAGTCTCTCAGGCCCAGTATTCCAACCGGTTACGAGGACGTGTCCACCTTCACACGAGCAGCCACCGGAAGGTGGTCGCTGTCGGTGCGCGGCAGGGTCCAGGAGCTCTCCGGCTCGACGCCCCGGACCATGATCTGGTCGATCCGCGCCATCGGGAACGACGCCGGCCAGCTGAATCCGAAGCCGCTGCCCGCCGCGCCCTGCGTGGAGCGCAGCTGGGAGGTGACGGCGTTGAGCGAGCGGTCGTTCATCGTGCCGTTCAGGTCACCGAGCAGCACGACCCGCCGCAGCGGCTCGTCGGCGATGGCCTCGCCGAGCGCGTCGGCGCTCTTGTCCCGCTGCCGGGCGGTGAAACCGGCCTCCACCTTCACCCGCACCGAGGGCAGATGGGCGACGTAGACGGCGAGCGGACCCTTGGGGGTGGTCACGGTCGCGCGCATCGCGCGCTTCCAGCCGAGCTTGATGTCGACGTCCCGCACGTCGGCCATCGGGTACTTGCTCCACAGACCGACCGTGCCGACGACCGCGTGGTACTTGTACGTCGACGCGAGCGCCTTCTCGTACACCGGGACGGCGGACGCGGGCAGCTCCTCAAGCGCCAGCAGGTCCGCCCCGGAGGAGGCGACGTCCCGGGCGGTCGCGGCCGGGTCGGGGTTGTCGGCGTTCACGTTGTGGGTGGCCATCATCAGGTCGCCGCCCGCGGCCGTCCTGTCGGTGAGCAGTCCGCCGAAGAGGTTCAGCCACACGATCGCCGGGAGGAGGATCGTGAGCAGGGCGGTCGCCGACTTCCGAAGCACGCCGAGGACCAGCAGGACCGGGATGGCCACGCCCAGCCAGGGCAGGAAGGTCTCCGTGAGGCTGCCCAGGTTGCCCACCCGGTTGGGGATGTGCGAGTGCAGCAGCATCACCAGCGCGAGCAGCAGCGCGAGGACGGCGAGGATGATGCCCCGGCGCCAGATGCGTGGATCGCCGCGCCAGCCGCCGAACAGGCGGTGCATCAGGCGCCGAAGCCCAGAACCCGGTCGCTCGGGCCCCGAGCCGCCGTTGTCCGTCTCCGTCATGTACGCCTGCTGCGCCATACCGTCTGCCTCACTGCCTGCCGTGCACACCGTCGTTCCCCCGTGTTCATCCGACCCTAGGGGATGATCGGCTCCGTTCCCGCCGTCCCATGACGGCCGTACGGAAGACGAGGACGAACGAGGCGGCGCCCGGGGTTCCGGTTACCCCCGGGACCGGCGTGGTCTGTGACGAAACATGCACATACGTGCTACGAGGCTGTCGAGCTGACGGGCCGTAGGCCTTCCAGGACCGTGTCGACGATCCGTTCCGCGAGGCCCTCGGGCAGGTCGCCGTCCGGACGCATGACGGAACGCACGAGCATGGGGCCGATGAACATGTCGTTGGCCAGTTCCAGGTCGACGTCCGCCCGGAGTTCGCCGCGCTGCCGCGCGCGGCGCAGCACGTCCAGGGCGAGGGCGCGCCGGGGCGCTATGACGCTGGCGTGGTACGCCGCCCAGATCTTGGGGCTGCTCTTCATCTGGGCGTACACGTTGTGCAGGATCGCCGACGAGCGGCTCGCGAGGCCGCGTTGGCGCAGGGACTCCAGCAGCACGACCAGGTCGTCGCGCAGCGAGGTGCCGGGGAGCACGGGGTCGGGGGGTTCGGCGGCGCGTACGACGTCGACGAACAGCTCCTCCTTGCCGCTCCAGCGGCGGTAGATGGTGGCCTTGCCGACCCCGGCCGTGCGCGCGACGCGCTCGATGGAGAGTTCGGCGAGGGGCACACCGTCCTCCAGGAGCTTCACCACGCCCTCCAGGATGGCGCGTTCCACGGCCTCACTGCGCGGTCGGCCCCGCACGGGCCCGTCCGGCCGCGGCCGGCTCTCGGCAAGGCTCACTCGTCCGTCCTTTCGCTGTGCTGCGGGAATTCTCCCGCAGCAGCCTCCTTCCCCCGTGGACCGGTTGGTTTCCCCTGTGGACCGGTCGGTTTCGGTCACTCCGCCGCTACGACCAACTCCTGTTCCTTCTTGCCCTCCTGACCGGCCGGCGGCTTGCCCGGCAGGAAGAGGGCCGTCACCAGGGCGCCGACGAGCGCCACGCCCGTACCGCACAGGGCGGTGACGTGCATGGCGTGCAGGAAGGCGTCGTTGGCGGGGGTGACGAGGGCCTTGCCCTGCGCGCCGAACTTCTCGGCGACGCCGAGCGTGGCCTCGATGGACTCGGCGGCCGTGTCCCTCAGGCCGGGCGGCAGCAGGCCGAGCTTGCCCTCGATGCCGTTGCGGTAGGAGGCGGAGAGCACCGAGCCGAGCACGGCGATACCGAGGGCGCCGCCGACCTGGCGGAAGGTGTTGCTGAGCGCGGAGGCCGAGCCGGCCTTCTCGCGGGGCAGGGCCTGCATGATGACGACGGAGGTCGGCGTCATGATGTGCGCCATGCCGGTACCCATGAGGAAGAAGACGACCTCCAGCACCCAGATCGGCGTGTCGGCCTCGAAGCCGGAGAACGCGGCCAGCGTCGCCGCGATCAGCACCAGGCCCCCGGTGGTCGTGGCCTTGTTGCCGAACCGGTCGACCAGCAGCCGGGCCCGCGGCGCGAAGATCAGCTGGGCGGCGGCCAGCGGGAGCAGCAGCAGACCGGACTGCAGCGGCGAGTAGCCGCGCACGCTCTGGGTGTAGAAGACGGAGAAGAAGGTCACGCCCATCAGCGCGAAGAAGACCAGCGCGATGGCGGCCATGGCGGCCGAGAAGACCTTGTTCTTGAAGTAGGTGACGTCCAGGGACGGGTGGTCGCTGCGCTTCTCGAAGATCACGAAGCCGGTGAGGACGGCGAGACCGGCGATGATGGTCGCCAGCACCTTGGCGTCGGTGAAGTCGGCCAGCTCACCGCCCTTGATGATGCCGTAGACCAGCAGGACCAGGCCGACGACGGACAGGACCACGCCGACGGGGTCGAGACGGCCCGGCCGGGGGTCGCGCGAGTCGGGCACGAGCCACACCATCAGGGCGAGCGCGGTGATCACGATCGGCACGTTGATCAGGAAGACCGAGCCCCACCAGAAGTGGTCCAGAAGCGCGCCGCCGGTGATCGGGCCGATCGCGATGGCGAGGCCGACACCGCCGGCCCAGATACCGATGGCCTTGGGCTGCTCCTCGCGCTCGAAGACGTTCATCAGCACGGCGAGGGTGGAGGGCATCACGAAGGCGGCACCGAGGGCCATCAGGGCGCGGTAGGCGATCAGCTGGTCCGGGGAGCCGGACTCGGCGGCCAGGGCCGAGCCGATGCCGAACACGACGAGCCCGCCGAGCAGGACCTTCTTGCGGCCGAGGCGGTCGCCGATGAGTCCGGCGGTGAACAGCAGGCCGGCGAAGACGAGGGTGTAGGCGTTGATCGCCCACTCGATCTGGCTCTGGGTGGCGCCGAGGCCGACGGGCGCCGGGGTGGAGATGGTCTTGATGGCGACGTTCAGGATCGAGTTGTCGAGCACCACGATGAGCAGGCTCAGCATCAGCACACCGAGGATCGCCCATCGGCGCCGGTGCACCGCTTCCGGTATCCGGGAGGCAGGGACGGAAGTTGTCATGCGTTCGAGCCTAGGACCATTTCGATACGGAACCGTCTCGTATCTTATTTCTTTACCGAGACCTTACACAGCGGGGGCGCAGCCGCGACGCGCCTGGGGGAACCGAGGAGAGCCGAAGGGATCACAGGGGGGTCCCCTGGCCCTCGCTGGCACGAGGTGCCACCATGGAGACGATCCGGGGACGCCGTTAAGGGCGCCTCGAGATGACTGAAGGAGCCGTTGCCATGACGCAGCTTTCGGCTGCCCAGAACAAGCCTTCCGACGGCAGCAAAGCGCTGTACGGGGGGAAGGGCACCCGCCGCATCACCGTCCGCGACATCGCCCTCGCCAAGGAACGCGGCGAGAAGTGGCCCATGCTCACCGCCTACGACGCGATGACCGCGTCCGTCTTCGACGAGGCCGGGATCCCGGTGATCCTGGTCGGCGACTCCGCGGGCAACTGTCACCTCGGGTACGAGAGCACCGTGCCCGTCACCCTCGACGAGATCAGCATGCTGTCGGCGGCCGTCGTACGCGGCACCCAGCGCTCCCTGATCGTCGGCGACCTGCCCTTCGGCTCGTACCAGGAGGGCCCGGTGCAGGCGCTGCGCTCGGCGACCCGGCTGGTGAAGGAGGCCGGCGTCGGAGCGGTCAAGCTGGAGGGCGGCGAGCGCTCGCACGAGCAGATCCGGCTCCTCGTCGAGTCCGGCATCCCGGTCATGGCCCACATCGGCCTGACCCCGCAGTCCGTGAACGCCATGGGCTACCGCGTCCAGGGCCGCGGCGAGGAGGCGGCCCAGCAGCTGCTGCGCGACGCGAAGGCCGTGCAGGACGCGGGCGCGTTCGCGGTCGTACTGGAGCTGGTCCCGGCGGAGCTGGCGGCCGAGGTGACGCGGGTGCTGCACATCCCGACCGTGGGCATCGGCGCCGGGCCGGAGACGGACGCGCAGGTCCTGGTGTGGACCGACATGCTCGGGCTGACGCCCGGTCGTGTCCCGAAGTTCGTGAAGAAGTACGCGAACCTGCGTGAGGTCATGGGCAACGCGGTGAAGGAGTTCGCGGAGGACGTCGTCGGCGGAACGTTCCCGCTGGAGGAGCACTCCGTCCACTAATCGCTGCCGCTGAGCCATCGCCGCACCATGGACGGCCCGCCGATCATCCCCCGTCGGCGGGCCGTCCCCCTGTCGGCGGTCGCTGTCCCTGGGGGCTGCCGCCCCCAGACCCCCGCTTCGGCCTGAACGGCCTCGTCCTCAAACGCCGGACGGGCTGTTTTTGCTTGTCGGCGCCTTGTAGGTGCTCTGTCGGTGGTTTGTCGGTGGGGCCTGGCATCTTCATGGGCATGACGCGAATCGATGACAACCCCGCCGGCGGGCGCGCCGCCGTGACCGTACGGGGACTGGTCAAGCACTACGGCGAGACCAAGGCACTGGACGGGGTCGACCTGGACGTGCGGGAGGGCACCGTGATGGGGGTGCTCGGGCCGAACGGCGCCGGGAAGACCACCCTCGTACGGATCCTGTCCACGCTGATCACGCCGGACGCCGGACAGGCCACCGTGGCCGGGTACGACGTCGTGCGGCAGCCCCGGCAGCTGCGCCGGGTGATCGGGCTGACCGGGCAGTACGCCTCGGTGGACGAGAAGCTGCCCGGCTGGGAGAACCTGTACATGATCGGGCGACTGCTCGACCTCTCCCGCAAGGACGCCCGTACCCGCGCCGACGAGCTGCTGGAGCGGTTCTCGCTGACGGAGGCCGCGAAGCGCCCGGCGAGCACGTACTCCGGCGGAATGCGGCGGCGGCTGGATCTGGCCGCCTCGATGATCGGGCGGCCTGCCGTCCTCTACCTGGACGAGCCGACCACCGGGCTCGACCCGCGTACCCGCAACGAGGTGTGGGACGAGGTCAAGGCAATGGTCGGTGAGGGGGTCACCGTGCTGCTCACCACCCAGTACATGGAGGAGGCCGAGCAGCTCGCCTCCGAGCTGACCGTCGTGGACCGCGGGAAGGTCATCGCGAACGGCGGCATCGAGGAGCTGAAGGCCAGGGTCGGCGGGCGCACGCTGCGGGTGCGGCCGGTGGACCCGCTGCAGCTGCGGCCGCTCGCCGCCATGCTGGACGAGCTGGGCATCACCGGGCTCGCCGCCACCACCGTGGACCCGGAGACCGGGACGCTGCTGGTGCCGATCCTCAGCGACGAGCAGCTGACCGCCGTGGTCGGCGCGGTCACCGCGCGCGGCATCACGATCTCCTCCATCACCACCGAACTGCCCAGCCTGGACGAGGTGTTCCTGTCGCTCACCGGCCACCGTGCCGGTGCCCCGCAGGACATCACGCCCGCCGACACCCGCGAGGAGGTCGCCGTATGAGCGCCGCCACTCTGACCCCGGCCGCCGCCGCTTCGAAGGGCGACACGCCCATCCCGCTGCGCGCCCACCTGCGCCACACCGGCGCCCTCATCCGCCGCAACCTGCTGTGGATCCGGCAGGACCCGGAGTCGATGTTCGACGCCATCCTGTTCCCGGTCATCTTCACGCTGCTGTTCGTGTACGTCTTCGGCGGCTCCATCGGGCAGTCCCTGGGCGGCGGTCAGGACCAGTACGTGCAGTACGTCGTGCCCGGCCTGATGGCCATGATGGGCATGAACATGGCCCAGGGCGTGGGAACCGGCTTCAACCAGGACTTCAACTCCGGTGTCATGGACCGCTTCCGGTCCCTGCCGATCGGGCGCGGCTCCGTGCTGTTCGCCAAGATCGCGGTGGAGCTGATGCGGATGCTGTTCGCGACCGTCGTGCTGATGATCGTCGCCGTGCTCGTGGGCTTCGACATCACCAACTGGGCGGGGCTGCTCGCCTCCGTGGGCCTGTCCGCGCTGTTCGGCTCGGCCCTGATGTGGGTGTTCCTCACCCTCGGCGTGGTGATGAAGAGCGCGCAGTCGGTGCAGGCCATGGGCTTCCTGGTGCTGATGCCGCTGCAGTTCGGCTCGTCGATCTTCGCGCCGACCGCCTCGATGCCGGGCTGGCTGCGGAACTTCACCGACTACAACCCGCTGTCCGCCCTGGCGGACACCGCGCGCGGCCTGATGGTCGGCGGACCGGTCGCACACGGCCTGTGGGTGACCCTGATCTGGTCGGCCGGCCTCACCGCGGTGATGGCCCCGGTCGCGATCTACAAGTTCCGCACGAAGAGTTGACCTAAGAAGAGCAGAGACACGTTCAACGGCTCACAGCAGGGCGGTGGCCTCCGCGAGGGAGAGGCCACCGCCCGCGGCGTACGCGGCCGCGTACGCGGGGCCGTCGAGCGTCTCGCGGATCCGGGACTCGGTCAGCTCGTACACCCGGCGCTCCATACCGGAGGAGACGTGCTCGGCCGGCAGCAGGGCGTCCGCGGCGGCCAGGCAGCGGGCGGCGTCCGCGGCGCGGGTGCCGCCGTCGAGGCCCGCCAGGGCCATCGCCGCGATGGTGAGGCAGATGGAGCCCAGATGCGGCGTGATCACCTGGGACAGCGGGTCGTCGGCGCGCCGCAGTGCCGTGCGGACGCGGGTCAGGGACTCCTCGGACCGGTGGTCGAGGGCGTCCAGCCAGGCCTCCTGGCTGAGGATCATGACGTCGAAGACGACGAAGTGCGCGATCGTGAACTCCTCGCGCAGCAGCCGGAGTTGCTCACGTGCCTCGGCGGTGCGCCCGGTCAGGCCGAGCCGGCCGGCGAGGAAGAGCCGGGCGGCCGGCATCGCCTCGTTGACGGCGCCCTCCTGGTTGGCGATGACGTCCCGCAGCATGCGCTCGCCGCGTTCGGCGTCGCCCGCCTCCATGAGCACGCTGCCGAGCCGGGCGCGGAGCACGGCCATCTGGGCGCGGGCGCCGAGGCGTTCGGCGTGGACGATGGCCGCCTCGTAGTCGGCGGCGGCCGTGCGGTAGGAGCCCTTGCGTTCGTTGGCCTCGCCGCGTGCGGACAGCGCCTCGGCGATGCCCCACTGGTCGCCGAGGCGCCGGTAGATCTCCAGGGCCTCGTCGGCGTCGCGGGTGGCGTCGCCCGCCCAGGCGGTGCGGTTGGCGAGCAGGTTGGCGCGCATCTGCAGGGCGCCGGCCAGCTCCCACTCGAAGCCGGGGTTGTCCCGGCAGGTCCGAATGGTGGCGTCGGAGATCGTGCGTATCCGGTCCGCGCCGTCGGTGAGGATGACGGCGTAGAACCATATGGCGCCCGGGGCGCGGCAGGTCTGCGGCAGGCCGGGCTCGTAGACCTGGGCCATCGCCCGCAGCTTGGCCTGAGCCTCGGGGGTCTGCCAGGCCTCCATCTCGGTGTCCATGCAGGCGAGATGGGCGAGGTGGACGCCGCGCCGGGCCTCGGCGAGCAGTTCGCCGGTGAACGGGGGCGGGATGTCGGTGCAGCGCTGCCAGACCGGGCGGGCGGGGCGGGCCGGCTCGGCGAACGGGTCGGGGCCGAGGGCCATGGCCTCCTCGCACCAGGTGCGGCACTCGATGCGCAGGTCGCGCATCTGCCAGTACCAGACCAGGGACAGCACCAGGCTGAGCGCCTCCTGCTCGTCGCCGAGGGCGACGGCGTGCCGCAGGGCGGTGCGCAGGTTCTCGTACTCCAGCTGGAACCGGTCGATGGCGGCGCGCTGTTCGCCGCCGCGCAGCAACGGGTCGGTGGTGCGGGCGAGTTCGCGGTAGTACGTCAGATGGGCGCGCTCGGCCTCGGCCCGGCGCCCGGTCTCGTCCAGCCGTTCGGCCGCGTACTCGGCGACGGTCTCCAGCAGCCGGTAGCGCATCCCGCCGTCCGCCGCCGGGGAGGCCACCACCAGGGACTTGTCGACCAAGGAGCCGAGCGCGTCCAGGGCGGCCGGGCCGCACACGCCCTCGGCGGCGGCCAGGTCGCAGCCGCCCGCGAAGAGCGACAGGCGGGACAGGACGTCCCGTTCGTCCGCGTCGAGCAGGTCCCAGGACCAGTCCACGACGGCGCGCAGGGTCTGCTGGCGGGGCAGCACGGTGCGGCTGCCGCTGGTGAGCAGCCGGAAGCGGTCGTCCAGCCGGCCGGCTATCTGGCGCGGGGTCAGCATGCGCAGGCGGGCGGCCGCCAGCTCGATCGCGAGGGGCAGCCCGTCGAGCCGGCGGCAGATCTCGGCACAGGCCTCGGGGTCGTCCTCCAGACGGAATCCGGGCCGGGCCGCCGCACCCCGGTCGGCGAGCAGCCGCAGCGCGACCGGTTCGGGCAGCGGCTCCACGGGCCGTACCAACTCCCCCGGCACACCGAGCGGTTCACGGCTGGTGGCGAGCACGGTCAGCTGCGGGCAGCGGGCCAGCAGCCGCTCGGCCAGCCGCGCGGCCGCCTCGACGACGTGCTCGCAGTTGTCGAGGATCAGCACCATGCGGCGGCGGGCGCAGTACTCCACGAGCCGGTCGGCCGGGTCGTCCACGTCGGTCATCGCGCGCATGGCCTCGACACCGGCGCCGTGCAGCACGGTCTCGCGGGCGCCGATCGCGGTCAGCACGGCCTGCGCTACGGCGTCCGGGTCGTCCACGGGCGCCAGCTCGGCCAGCCACACCCCGTCCCGGGCGGTGTGCCGTACGGCCTCGGCGGCTTCCTGGGACAGCCGGGTCTTGCCCGCTCCACCGGGCCCGAGCAGGGTGACGAGACGGGCCGCCGCGAGGTCGGCGCCGATGGCCGCGATGTCGGCCTCCCGGCCGACGAAGGAGGTGAGCCGGGCGGGCAGGTTGCCCAGGGCGGCGGGCGGCGCGGGCTGCGGTTCCCGTTCCGCTTCGGTGAGCAACTCGGTATGCAGGGCGCGCAGTTCGGGACCGGGGTCGGAGCCGAGCCGGTCCGCGAGGAGCTGTCGTACGTCCTCGTAGGCGGCCAGTGCCTGGGCCGGGCGGCCCGCGTCGCGCAGCGCGCGCAGCCGCAGCGCCTGGAGCGGCTCGTCCAGGGGATGGGCGTCGCACAGCGCGGCCAGCTCCGGCAGGGACTGCTCGGCGTGGCCGAGGGCGAGGGCGGCGGTGTGCCGGGCGCGCAGGGCGTCCAGGCGGCGGGTCTCCCAGCGGGCCGCGTCGGCGGTGTGGTCGGGCAGGTCGGCGAGGGCGGGGCCGTGCCACAGGGCGAGCGCGTCGTCCAGGACGGCGGCGGCCTTGGCCGGGTCCCCGTCGGCCAGGGCGACGAGGCCCTCGCCGGTCAGCCGGTCGAACCGGGTGAGGTCGATGTCGTCGGGGGCGGCGGCGAGCCGGTAGCCGCCCTCGGCGGAGGCCACCGCGTCGGCGCCGAGGGCCCTGCGCAGCCGGCCGACCAGCGCCTGCAGCGCGCCCGTGGCGTCGGCGGGCGGCTCAGCACCCCACACCTCGTCCACCAGCAGATCGGTCGGCACGGTCCGGCCGGCCCGCAGCGCGAGCACGCTCAGCAGGGCACGCAGCCGCGCCCCGCCGACCGGGACTGGCGTGCCGTCGGGGCGGAGGGCCTGGGTGGGGCCGAGGAGGCGGTAGCGCACGGGGTTCATTGTCTCCGGAGGGGGCAGGACGGGTCACCGGGTTCGGGCGGCGCGCCGCCCGGGACCTCCCGGGTCGTCCGGGACCTCCAGGGTGACGAGGGCGCCGACGGCGCGGCGGACGCGGTACGGCACCTTGCGCGGTGGCTGCTCCTCCTCCTCGAAGTCGCCGAACCACTTCGGACAGCTGTCGACGGGCTCCAGGGTCCGTGCGCCGGGCACCGGCTCCAGCTTGCGCCCGGTCGCCCGGAAGACCACCGTGCCGGGCTTCAGGTCGGCCAGTACGGCGGGTTCGTCGGCGCGCGGGTCGTGGTGGGCCGAGTACTCCTGGTGCACGACGTCGATGGAGCGGACATGGCCGACGGCCTTGTGCTTCGGGCCGCCATGGTTCTCCACCCAGGCCTCGGCGCCCTGCCAGTGACCGTTCCCGGCCTCCTCCCCGTCGACGGCGACCAGCCGCCAGCCGACCTCCTGGCCCACGCTGAACGGCTTGCCGCAGCACTCCATCTGCCAGTCCTCGTAGAACACCCTCATCAGTGCCATTCCCCCACCCTCCAGGAACCGGACGGCCATCGCGAGACGTTTTCCCGGTGAGTCCCCGGCCGGTACGGTCGGCCTCCCGACCGTACTTGCCCACAGGAGCCGCTCATGACGACCGCCACCACCCGCAGCGGCGAACGCCGGATCAGTCCCGTCTTCCTCGGGATCCTGGCCGTCACGGCGGTGACCGGCTGGGCCACCTGGTCGGGGTTCGCCGAGCAGCCGGGCATCGCGGTGTTCCTGTTCGTGACGGCGGCCTGGATCGTCTCCCTGTGCCTGCACGAGTACGCACACGCGCGCACCGCCCTGCACAGCGGGGACATCACGGTCGGCGCGAAGGGCTACCTCACGCTGAACCCGCTGAAGTACACGCACGCGCTGCTGAGCATCGTGCTCCCGGTGCTGTTCGTGATCATGGGCGGCATCGGCCTGCCGGGCGGCGCGGTCTTCATCGAGCGGGGCCGCATCAGAGGCCGCTGGCGGCACAGCCTGATCTCGGCGGCGGGCCCGCTGACGAACGTGCTGTTCGCGGCGGTGTGCACGGCGCCCTTCTGGCTGCACGCCCTGGACGGCGTGCCCCTCGTCTTCCGGTACGCGCTGGCGTTCCTCGCCCTGCTCCAGGTGACGGCGGCGATCCTGAACTTCCTGCCGGTGCCGGGCCTGGACGGCTACGGCGTGATCGAGCCGTGGCTGTCGTACAGCGTGAAGCGGCAGGTGGAGCCGTTCGCTCCGTTCGGGCTGCTGTTCGTGTTCGCGCTGCTGTGGGTGCCGTCGGTGAACATCGCGTTCTTCGACGCGATCGACGCGATCCTGCGCGGGCTGAGTGTCGACGACTTCTCCCAAGCCTGCGGCCACGAGCTCTACCGCTTCTGGCGCGACAGCCCGGACGTCTGCATCAACCCGTGACGGACTTGCCCTGCGCCGCGGTGGCCCGGCCGCGCTTGACGTAGTACCAGGTCATGTTGGACGACAGGCCCGCCAGCAGCACCCAGACGATCCCCAGCCAGCTGCCCTGGACGAACGAGACGACCGCGGCGGCCACGGCGAGGAGGCAGACGATCAGGGTGTAGAGAGCGATGCGGGGCATGGGGGTCGGCTCCTTGCGGGGGACACTGCTACGACGACCAGTGTCCCCCATGCCCTCAGACGTCCGTGACGCGGAGCCCGGCGTGTGCCTTGTACCGGCGGTTGACGGAGATCAGGTTCGCGACCAGCGACTCGACCTGGTGGGCGTTGCGCAGGCGGCCCGCGAAGATGCCGCGCATACCGGGGATGCGCCCGGCCAGCGCCTGGACGATCTCCACGTCGGCGCGGGCCTCGCCCAGCACCATCACATCGGTGTCGATCTCCTCGATCTCCGGGTCCTGGAGCAGCACGGCCGACAGATGGTGGAAGGCGGCGGCGACCCGGGAGTCCGGCAGCAGGGCGGCGGCCTGCTCGGCGGCGCTGCCCTCCTCCGGCTTCAGCGCGTAGGCGCCCTGCTTGTCGAAGCCCAGCGGGTTCACGCAGTCGACGACGAGCTTGCCGGCCAGCTCCTCGCGCAGCGACTCCAGCGTCTTGCCGTGGCCGTCCCACGGTACGGCGACGATCACGATGTCGCTGCGGCGCGCGGTCTCGGCGTTGTCGGCGCCCTCGACGCCGTACCCCAGCTCGTCGGCGGCGGCCTGGGCGCGCTCGGCGGCCCGCGAGCCGATGATCACCTTCTGGCCGGCCCGGGCGAGCCGGTAGGCGAGGCCCTTGCCCTGCGGGCCGGTGCCGCCGAGCACGCCGACGACCAGCCCGGAGACGTCGGGCAGGTCCCAGGGGTCCTTGGCGGGGGCCTTCGCGGGAGTCTGTGCGCTGTCGGTAGAGGTCATGGGCCGACTCTACGTCCGTGGGGCGTACGGCACCGGGTCAGGTGAGCCGCGTCACGGGCACCCGGCGGAAGGTGATGGTCTCGTAGGCGCTGAAGTCCCCTGTCTCGTAGAGGAGTCCGACCGTGCCCCGGTCGACGCGGACCAGGTCGGAGTAGGCGGCGGGCAGTCCGTCCACGGAGAGGGCCTTGCGCCAGGTGGTGCCGCCGTCGCCGGAGGCGCGCAGGGTCATCAGGGCGCGGGCGGCGGGGTCGGCCGGGGCGGAGAAGAGGAGCAGGTCGGGGTCGCGGAGCTGCAGGACGGAGGCCTCGCAGACCGGGGCGGTGAGGCCGGCCTGCGGCCGGAAGGGCTTGACCAGCGTCCTCCCGCCGTCCTTGGAGTGGGCGTCGGCGCGGTTGCCGGGCGCGGGCGAGTCGTTGCGGGTGTTGAAGTAGACGCGGCCGTCGGGGAGTTCGGCGGCGGTGGTCTCGTTGACGTTGATGTAGCCGTCGGTGTTCTCGTCCAGGTAGCCGAGGTACCAGGTCTCGCCGCGGTCGTCGCTGAGCAGGCAGTGGCCGCTGTTGTACTTGGCCTCGGCGCCGGTGTCGGTGCCGGTGGGCGGCAGGGTGTGGTTGCCGGGGACGAGCACGCGGCCGCTGCTCAGTTGCAGGCCGTGCCCGGGGGTGGTGGCGTACCAGCGCCAGCCGGGCTTCTTCACCTGCGCGGTGATCTCTCTCGGCTTGGACCAGGTCGCGCCCTCGTCGTCGCTGTGCTGCACCCACACCCGGCGGCCGTCGGCGTCGTTGACCTGGCCGCGCAGGATGGCGGCCTCGGTGGCGCCGGCCGCGGCACGGACGTGCACGAGCAGGATCCGGCCGGTGTCGAGGACGACGGGGGCGGGGTTGCCGGCGAGGTTCTTCCCGTTGCTCGCGGCGACCCGCAGCGGGCCCCAGGTGCGGCCGCCGTCCGTGGACCGCTTCAGCACGATGTCGATGTGCCCGTGGTCGGCGGCGGAGTCGACCCGGCCTTCGCAGAAGGCGAGCAGCGCGCCTTTGCGTGTGGCTACGACGGCCGGGATGCGGAAGCTGGCATAGCCCTCTTGGCCGGCGCGGAAGGGGACGGTCACGTCGGTCATCTGGCGGCTCCTCACACGGACGGGTTCGGCCGTGAATTTCCCCAGGTTGGGCGAATTCGGGGTGAACTTCGCGTCACGAGTGACCGGTTGGGGCAGGATGCGGTCGCATGGACGCCGTACGGGTCGCGCTGCTGCGCGAAGTGCTCGCCGGGACCGAGTGGTTGGGGGCCACGCGGCGGTTCGCGGGGGTGCTGCGCGGGTCCGTGGTGGCGCACGGGGGCGGGCTGCTGCTGGTGGGCACGCCCGAGTACGAGCCCTGGCATCTGGCCGCGCACCTGGTGGACGAGGCGGCCTGGTCCGGCACCCCTGAGCTGGCGCCCACGCTGGTACGACACCACGCGCGGCCCTCCGATCCCGCGCACCTCGCTGTCGGACCCGGCCGGATCGAGGAGGCGCGGCGCGGCGAGACCCTGCTCGTGGTCGCACCTGAGGAGCCCGCGGAGCTGCTGGAACGGGTCCATGCGGCGCGGCGGGCCGGGGTGACGGTGCTGGCGCTGGGCGCGGGCGGGAGCGAGCTGTCCGCGATGGCCCACGACACGCTGGCCGTACCCGAGGGGGCGGAACTGGACCTCGACAGCGTGCAGCACCTGGTGAGCGCGGCGGCAGGCGAAAACGGGGGCTCTCCGAGGGTTCGGCGGGGGTTCCGGGACCGTCTGTCGAGGCTGGCGGAGATTCTGACGGCACCGCCGGCTGCCCCTTGGTGACTTTCCCACGTTTTCAGCCGACCGAGACGGGTGGGTGGTGGGAAACGGGGTCCGGGGCGGAGCCCCGGGCGGTGCCTGCAGAAAAGCAGTTGCCCTGTACTTCCGTCGAGCAGAGCATGCCCCCGTGGCCCAAGCTCTCCTCCCCGACCTCGCCCCCTGGAAGGCCTCCGCCGACTTCCGCAGACTCTGGGCATCCGGTCTGATCAGCAACTTCGGCAGCTTCCTGACCTTCGTCGCACTACCGGTCCAGCTGAAGGACCTCACCGGCTCGGCGGCGGCCGTGGGCGCGATCGGCGCCGTAGAGCTGATCCCCCTGATCGTCTTCGGCCTGTACGGCGGCGCCCTGGCCGACGCCCTCGACAAGCGGCAGCTGATCGTGTGGACGGAGGCCGGCCAGGGCCTGCTCAGCGCCGCCCTGCTGCTGAACGCCCTGCTGCCCCACCCCGCCGTATGGCCGCTGTACGTGATCGCGGCCCTCTCCTCCGCCCTGGTCTCGGTACAGCGCCCCGCCCTGGACTCCCTGCTCCCCCGGATCGTCGCCCACGACCACCTGCCCGCCGCGTCCTCCTTGAACTCCCTGCGCTGGACGGTCGGCGGAGTGGCCGGCCCGGCGGTCGCGGGCGTCGTCGTCGCCTACGCGGGCCTCGGCTGGGCCTACGCCGCCGACCTGCTGACCTTCGCCATGTCCCTGGCGTACATCGTCCGCATCGCCCCCTCCCCCGCCTCCTACGAGGCCGCGAAGCCGGACCTGCGGGCGATCGCCGAGGGCGCCCGCTACGCCTGGAGCCGCAAGGAACTCCTCGGCACCTACGTCGTCGACCTCGCCGCGATGTTCCTGGCCATGCCGCTCGCCGTCCTGCCGTTCCTCGCCGACGAGCTGCACGCCGAGTGGGCGCTCGGCCTGATGTACGCGACCGTCCCCCTGGGCGCGATGGTGGTCGGCCTGACCAGTGGCTGGGCCTCCCGGGTGCACCGGCACGGCCGCATGGTGGTGCTGGCGGCCGCACTGTGGGGCGTGGCGATCGCGGTCGCCGGGGTCGTGGGCAACGTGTGGCTGGTGCTGCTGCTCCTGACCGTCGCCGGCGGCTGCGACATGGTCAGCGGGGTCTTCCGGGCCGCGATGTGGAACCAGACGATCCCCGACGAGCTGCGCGGCCGCCTCGCCGGCATCGAGCTGCTGTCGTACTCGGTGGGCCCGCAGCTGGGCCAGGTCCGCTCCGGCACGGTCGCCGGTTGGGCGGGCGTACGGACGTCCGTGTGGTCGGGCGGACTGCTGTGCGTGGGCGCGATGGGCCTGCTGGCGCTGTGTCTGCCGGGGCTGATGACCTACGACGCCCGGACCAACGAGCACGCGGTACGGCTGCGCGAGCAGCGCTCCGCCACCGCACCCACGCAGGTGTGATCAGTCCTGGTCGGCGTCCTCGTCACCGCGCGCGGAGGCGTCGTGCCAGCGGGGGTCGGTCTCCCACTCGAGGTTGCGCTCGGCCGCGGTCTCCATCGCGCGCTGGGCCTCCTCCGGAGAGGCGTACGGCCCGAAGCGGTCCTTGCCCGGGCACTCCGGGCCCTCCTCGACCTTCTTGTGCTCCAGGCAGTAGTACCACTCACCCGGCTTGCCGACGGTGCGCTTCTTGAACAGGGGCATGAACAAGCTCCTCTCACCACGGACATGTTCCCCCATGCCCGCTGGTTAGACTCGCTGGCATGTCTGGCCAGTCGCTGCTCGTACCAGGGGAGCTGTCCCCCACCCGTTCGGTACCCGGAAACATCCGCCGCCCCGAGTACGTCGGAAAGCCCGCGCCGACGCCGTACACCGGACCGGAGGTGCAGACCCCGGAAACGGTCGAGGCGATGCGCGTCGCCGGCCGGATCGCCGCGCAGGCGATGGCGGAGGCCGCGAAGATCATCGCGCCGGGCGTGACCACCGACCAGCTGGACGAGGTCGCCCACGCGTACATGTGCGACCACGGCGCCTATCCGTCCACGCTCGGCTACCGCGGCTTCCCGAAGTCGCTGTGCACCAGCGTCAACGAGGTCATCTGCCACGGCATCCCGGACTCGACGGTGCTCAGGGACGGCGACATCGTCAACCTGGACGTGACCGCGTACATCGGCGGGGTGCACGGCGACAACAACGCCACCTACCTCGTCGGTGACGTGGACGAGGAGTCGCGGCTGCTGGTGGAGCGGACCCGGGAGTCCCTCGACCGGGCGATCAAGGCGGTCAAGCCGGGCCGGCAGATCAACATCATCGGCCGGGTCATCGAGTCGTACGCCAAGCGCTTCGGCTACGGGGTCGTACGGGACTTCACCGGGCACGGCATCAGCTCGTCGTTCCACTCGGGCCTGATCATCCCGCACTACGACAGCCCGCACGCGACGACCGTGATGCAGCCCGGCATGACCTTCACCATCGAGCCGATGCTGACGCTGGGCACGCACGAGTACGACATGTGGGACGACGGCTGGACGGTCGTGACCAAGGACCGCAAGCGGACGGCCCAGTTCGAGCACACGCTGGTCGTGACGGACACGGGTGCGGAGATCCTCACCCTGCCGTAACCGCCACCGCCCTCCCGCAGCCCGCCCTGACGCCCAGGGCGGGCTTTTTTCTGCCTTTTTCTGCCCGGTCCCGTCTGCTGATGTTTTTCCGACAGCCTGTCGGTAAACTTACCGACAGCAGGTCGGCAAACCGAGGAGAGTCCATGGAGTCGTTCTCGACCCTCATCCGCACGGCGTCCCATGAGCAGCACGTGGAGGCGGAGACCTCGACGTTCATGAGCGACCTGCTCGGCGGCCGGCTGGGCGTGAGCGCGTACGCCCGCTACACCGAGCAGCTGTGGTTCGTGTACGAGGCGCTGGAGAACGCGGCCGGGCGGCTGGCGGCGGATCCGGTGGCGGGGCCGTTCGTACGCCCCGAGCTGTTCCGGCTGGCCGCGCTGGAGCGGGACCTCGCGCATCTGCGGGGGTCCGGGTGGCGGGCGGAAGTGAGCGCGCTCCCGGCGACGCGGGCGTACGCGGACCGGGTGCGGGAGTGCGCCGAGCGCTGGCCGGGCGGGTACGTCGCCCATCACTACACCCGCTACCTCGGCGATCTCTCCGGCGGGCAGATCATCCGCGACAGGGCGGAGAAGACGTGGGGCTTCGCCAGGAAGGGCGACGGGGTCCGCTTCTATGTGTTCGAGCAGATCTCCAACCCGGCCGCGTTCAAGCGGGGTTACCGGGAGCTGCTGGACGGGGTCGCCGTGGACGACCTGGAGAAGCAGCGGATCGTGGCGGAGTGCAAGCGGGCGTTCGCCCTGAACACGGAGGTCTTCCGGGCGTTGGGCGAGGAGTTCCCCCTGTCCGCGTGACCGCCCCGCTGGGGGCTGCCCTACCGCTCCAGGAAGACCCGCCCCCCGATCTCCACCCATCCGTACGGCTGAGGCGCGGTCAGGATCTGGGAGCCCTTGCCCTGCGTGATGTTCAGCGCCCGGCCCAGCTGGTCGGTGAGGAGCAGGGCCGCCGCGCCGGTCGCCTCGTCCTCGTCGATGCCGTCGTCACGGCCGGGGAAGGCGCGGGCGCGGATCCGGCCGGCCGCCTCGTCCTCCCAGGCCCAGGCATAGACCCACTCGCCGGGCGGCGGCACGTCGAGGGCGTCGACCTGGGCTGCGGTCGGGTACTGGCGCAGGGTGCGCGGCGGGGCCCACTCCGCGCGGGCCTCGATCCAGCTGAACTCGCCGTCCAGCCGGGCGCCCACGACCCCGGCGGGCGTGACCAGTTCGGGGACGTCCAGCAGCCAGGCCGCGCCGACGCAGGGGTGGCCGGCGAAGGGCAGGCGCAGGGTGGGGGTGTAGATGTCGATGACGCCGCGCTCGGGGTCGTCCACGAACACGGTCTCACTGAAGCCGAGCTTGGCGGCGAGCGCCTGCCGGTCACTCCGCTCGGGCACGACCGAGCCGTCGCGGACGACACCGAGTTCGTTGCCGTAGCCGCCGTTCGGTGCACAGAACACGCGGAGTACGTCGTAATCAGTCACTCCGGAATTGAAACATCGCGGCACCGGCGAGCGCGTCCCGGGCAGGAGCGCCGCCGGGGAGGGGCCAGGAGCGGGTGGGGGCAGGCTCGTACGGCAGGTCCGCCAGGGCGTCGCCGTAGCCCTCTTCCATGAGTGCCCGATGGCGCGCGGCACCGGGGTCGCGGCGCGTCGCCAGCCACTCCCTGTCGCGCTCGCGCTGCTCGGTCATCGCCTCGGCCCGACTGCGCCACTGCGCCTCATCGGGCACCTGGGTGAGCACCACGCACTGCGGCGTCCCGCCCTCCGCGAGCACGGCCACCGCGCGGTCGTGGCCGTCGAGGATCACCCAGCCGTCGAGGAACGACACCCACCACAGCAGGACGGGCGCAAGCGTGCCCTCGCGGGCGTGCTTGCGGTACGACATCACCCTCGGGGCGTCGGGCGGTGAGAGTTCGCGCAGGGGCAGGATGCCGTGCCAGCCGCCCCCGCAGTAGAGCTCCAGGCTGCCGGTGGGCCAGTCGCGGACGAAGTCCACAGTCCAGATCGGCAGGGCGAAGGCGGTCCGTAAGCAGAGTTCCCAGCGCCCGTCATACAGCGGGCTCTGCGGGGCGTCCTCCAGCCAACGTGCGTACTGGTGCGTCCAGTTGACGGACGAGCGCAGCTCCGTGGCGCGGAGGGGCGGCAGGGGCGAGCGGTAGCCGTCGAGGCGGTGCAGGCGGAGGTCGAAGCAGCAGCCTTCACCGTCCATCCTGCCGAGCAGGAGCGTCCGTTCCCCCTGCCGCAGCAGCTTCAGCCGCCCGTCGTCGGTGGTCTCGAAGCGCAACGGCGGCGGGCCGGGCCGGCCCTGCACGTCCAACACCAGCCGCCCCGCCCCGAGCAGTTCCCTGCGCACCCTGGTCATGCGGGCATTCTCAGGGAGCCACTCCCCCACCCGGCAACGGGATTACGCCCCCAGTAGCCCTGCGCCAACCGCATCCTCTTGACCTTTCCTTTACCATCTCTTGGGATCTGTTTTGAGCCGTCGAAATCAAGCCGTGTCTGTGAGATTTCCGTGAGCAGTGAATCAGGACCCGGGCGGGTATTGGTGAGGTAAGCCTCATGTAAGTTAGGCCAGCCTCACCACACCGTTCCCGCTTGGAGCCTGCATGCGAGCCGTCCGACTCACCGTCACCGCCGCCGCCACCGTGGCCGCTCTGACCGCCATCACGGCGTGCACGGCGAAAAGCGACGCCAAGGACGGCGACGCGATCCAGGTGACCGCCGCCGACTCGAAGTGCGAGACCTCCGCCAAGTCGGTCCCGGCCGGCCAGGTCACGCTGAAGATCGAGAACAAGGGCTCGAAGGCCACCGAGGTCGAGATCCTCTTCCCGGACGACCGGATCGTCTCCGAGAAGGAGAACATCGGCCCGGGCACGAAGTACACGCTGACCGCCGAGGTGAAGGCCGGTTCGTACGAGATCGCCTGCGTCCCGGGCATGAAGGGCAAGGGCGTCCGGCAGAAGCTCACGGTCACCGGCTCCGGCAAGGTCGCGAAGCGCGACCCGCAGCTGGACAAGGCGGTCGCCGACTACCGCGAGTACGCCCAGGAGCAGGCCGACGCCACGCTGCCGCTCGTCGAGACCTTCGTGAAGGCGGTCAAGGACGGCGACATCGAGGCCGCCAAGAAGGCGTACGCCCCCTCGCGCCTCGGCTGGGAGCGCACCGAGCCGGTCGCCGAGTCCTTCGGTGACATCGACCCCAAGGTCGACGTCCGTGAGGACGGCCTGGAGGACGGCCAGAAGTGGACCGGCTGGCACCGCCTGGAGAAGGCCCTCTGGGCGGACAAGAAGATCGGCGCCGAGGAGAAGACCCTCGCCGACCAGCTGGTGACCGACCTGAAGGACTGGCAGAAGCGGGTCGGCAAGGCCGAGATCACCCCGACCTCCATGGCCAACGGCGCCAAGGAGCTGCTCGACGAGGTCGCCACCGGCAAGGTCACCGGCGAGGAGGAGCGCTACTCGCACACCGACCTGGTCGACTTCAAGGGCAACGTCGAGGGCGCGCAGAAGTCGTACGAGCTGCTGAAGCCGGTCGCCTCGAAGAACGACGCCGCGCTGACCACCGAGCTGGACAAGCAGTTCGCGGCCCTGAACACGCTGCTCGACAAGTACCGCACGGACAAGAACTCGTACGACTTCACCTCGTACGACAAGGTCGGCAAGGACGAGCAGAAGCAGCTCTCGGACGCGGTGAACGCGCTCGCCGAGCCGCTGTCCAAGCTCGCCGCCGCGGTTGTGAAGTAAGGGGAGACGGGACATGACCGAGACCCAGGAAGTCCAGGGCGGCTCCTCCCCCTCCCGCCGTGCGCTGATCGGCTGGGGCGGTGCCGGGCTCGCGCTCGGTGCCGCCGCGGCCGGCGGTGCCGTGGCGGCGGCCAAGGCGGGCAACGACGTGGATCCGGCCGCCGCCGAGGTGGGCGCCGCCGTGCAGTTCCACGGCGCCCACCAGGCCGGCATCGCCACGCCGGTGCAGGACCGGCTGCACTTCGCCGCGTTCGACGTGAAGACCGACAACCGCGACGAGTTCGTGCAGATGCTGAAGGACTGGACCGAGGCCGCGCGCCGGATGACCGCCGGGAAGGCGGTCGGCGAGGGCGCGTACGGCGGGCTCGCCGAGGCG
This sequence comes from Streptomyces sp. Ag109_G2-15, assembly GCF_900215565.1. Classification (NCBI taxonomy): domain Bacteria; kingdom Bacillati; phylum Actinomycetota; class Actinomycetes; order Kitasatosporales; family Streptomycetaceae; genus Streptomyces; species Streptomyces sp. Ag109_G2-15. Next base: position 5,015,744 of record NZ_OCNI01000001.1, on the reverse strand, counting down.
CCGCCGGACGACACCGGTGAGGCCCTGGGGCTGAAGCCCTCGCGGCTGACGCTCACCATCGGCTTCGGGCCGTCGTTCTTCGAGAAGTTCGGGCTGTCCGGCAAGCGGCCCGAGGCCCTGGTCGACCTGCCCAAGTTCCCGGGCGACAACCTCGACCGGACCCGCACCGACGGCGACCTGTGCGTCCAGGCCTGCGCGGACGACCCGCAGGTCGCCGTGCACGCCATCCGCAACCTGGCCCGCATCGGCTTCGGCAAGGTCGCCATCCGCTGGTCGCAGCTCGGCTTCGGCAAGACCTCGTCGACGACTCCGGACGCCCAGACCCCCCGCAATCTCATGGGGTTCAAGGACGGCACCCGCAACATCGCGGGCACCGAGACGGACCGGCTGAAGAAGTTCGTGTGGGTCGGCGAGGGCGACGGCACGAAGTGGATGACCGGTGGGTCGTACCTGGTCGCCCGGCGCATCCGCATGCACATCGAGACCTGGGACCGGACCTCGCTGCAGGAGCAGGAGGACATCTTCGGCCGGGACAAGGGCGAGGGCGCGCCGGTCGGCAAGGCCAAGGAGCACGACAAGCCGTTCCTGAAGGCGATGAAGCCGGACGCGCACGTGCGCCTCGCGCACCCCGAATCCAACAACGGGATCACCATCCTGCGCCGCGGCTACTCCTTCACCGACGGCACCGACGGGATGGGCCGCCTGGACGCGGGCCTGTTCTTCCTGGCCTACCAGCGTGACGTGCGCAAGGGGTTCATCCCGCTGCAGCGGCAGCTGTCGGCGAAGGACGCGCTCAACGAGTACATCCAGCACGTGGGTTCGGCCGTCTTCGCCGTCCCGCCCGGCGTCCGGGACAAGGACGACTGGTGGGGCCGCACGCTGTTCTCCGAGGAGGCGTAGCCCGTGTTCTCCAACTACCTGATCGGCCTGCGCGAAGGCCTGGAGGCCTCGCTCGTCGTCTGCATCCTCATCGCCTACCTGGTGAAGACGGACCGCAAGGACGCCCTGAAGCCGATCTGGATCGGCATCGGCATCGCGATCGCCATCGCGATGGGCTTCGGCTGCGCCCTCGAATTCGGCTCGCAGGAGCTGACGTTCGAGGCGCAGGAGGCGCTGGGCGGCTCGCTGTCCGTCGTCGCCGTCGTCCTGGTCACCTGGATGGTGTTCTGGATGCGGCGCACCGCCCGGCACCTCAAGTCCGAGCTGCACGGCAAGCTGGACGCGGCCCTCGCCATGGGCACGGGCGCGCTGGTCGCCACCGCGTTCCTGGCCGTCGGCCGGGAGGGCCTGGAGACCGCCCTGTTCGTGTGGGCCTCCGTGCACGCGGCGAGCGACGGCACCCCGCGCCCGCTGATCGGCGTGGCGCTCGGCCTCGCCACGGCGGTCGTCCTCGGCTGGCTGTTCTACCGGGGCGCGCTGAAGATCAACCTGGCCAAGTTCTTCACCTGGACCGGCGGCATGCTGGTCGTGGTCGCTGCGGGCGTGCTCGCGTACGGCTTCCACGACTTGCAGGAGGCCAACTGGATCCCGGGCATCCGGGACCTGGCCTTCGACATCAGCGACACGATCGAGCCGGACAGCTGGTACGGCACGCTGCTGAAGGGCGTGTTCAACTTCCAGCCCGACCCGACCGTGGTCCAGGTCACGGTGTGGCTGCTGTACCTGGTCCCGACACTCGCGATCTTCCTCGCCCCGGTAGGGTTCGCCTCCGGGAAGGGGAAGGTGAAAGCACCTCATGACCAGGGAACGCAGCCGTCGAAGGCTCCGCAGGCGTGACCGGAACGCGCTCATAGCGGTCTCACTGACCGCCATGGCGCTGACGGCGAGCGGATGTGTGGTGGTGCACGGGGAGCGCGAGGTGCTCCCCGCCACCACCCGCGCCGAGGCCGCCAAGGCACTCACCCAGTTCACGGACGCGTACAACAAGGCCGACAAGGCCTACGACCGCTCCCTGGACAAGGACCACGTCACCGGCGCCCTCGCCGACATCGACGGCGCCCGGCTGAAGGCCGGGCACGCCAACAGCCCGTCGGGCAACGCGAACCACACCCAGCTCACGCTGACGGACGCCAAGTTCACGATCCCGAAGAAGGCCGGCTGGCCCCGGTGGTTCGTCGCGGACGCCAAGGGCAACATCGGGGGTGCGGGCGCCCGTTGGCTGCTGGTGTTCACCCGCGACGACCTCGGCCGGCCGTGGCAGGTGGCGTATCTGACGCTGGTCGCGGCCGGTGACGTACCGGAGTTCAAGAAGGACAAGGACGGCTGGGCCGAGGCCGTGCCCGCCGACTCCACCCAACTGGCCGTGCGGCCCGCCGATCTGAGCAAGGGCTACGCGGCCTATCTGAAGAGTGGCGGCACCACGTTCGCGGACGGCCGCAACACCAGCGGCTGGCGCTCGGACCGCGCGAAGGAAGCCAAGAAGCCGGGCCTGGTCCGGCAGTTCATCGACCAGCCGCTGACCCACGGCGACTACGCGCCGCTCGCGCTGCGCACGGCGGACGGCGGGGCGCTGGTGTTCTTCACGACGCACCACTACGAGAAGCGGACGGCGGCCCCGGGCACCACGGTGCCGATCCCGAACAAGGACGTGCAGGCCCTGACCAAGGGCGAGGTCAAGCAGTCGCTGACGCTGGAGTTCATCTCCAACGAGGCCGCCCTCGACCCGGCGGGCAGCGGCCAGGTGTCGGTCCTGGGCCGGCTCCAGGGCCTGACGGCCGCACAGGGCGAGTAGGCCCGGCCCCCTCGGGGACGGTCGGGCCTCAGGGCCGCAGGGGCCAGGCGGCGCTCGCGTGGTCGGGCTCCGTGCCGGCGTGGCGGGCGCAGGCGTCCGTGAGCGCCTCCAGCAGGGTCAGCGGGTCGGGCAGCGGATGCTCCGGGCCGCGGACCCAGCGCACCTGCTGGTCGTCGCCGGGCAGCCGGGCCGGCGGTACGAGGACGTAGGAGCCGCGGCAGTGCCAGCGCAGCCCCGGATGCTCGTCCATGGTCTCGGGGTGGCAGTCCAGCGCGCAGGGCCACCACTCGTCCTCGTCCTCGGGGGTGCCCCGGGTGAGGGTGAAGAACAGCATGCGGCCGTCGTCGCTCTCGGCGACCGGACCGACCTCCACACCGGTGCCGAGCAGCCGGTCCAGCGCCTCCCGGCCGGCCTCCAGGGGCACGTCGAGGACGTCGTGCACCATGCCGGTGGCGGTGATGAAGTTGGCCTCCGGCTGGTGCCGGGCCCAGCGCTCGAGCTGCGCGCGGTCCGTCGTGGACTGGGTCTGCCAGGCGAACGACACCGGGTGCCGGGCCGGGGTGGGACAGCCGACGCGGTCGCAGGAACAGCGGTAGCCGTCGGCGGGGTGCGCGGCGGGTGCCAGGGGCAGGCCCGCTGCGGCGGCGGCGAGCAGCAGGGCCTCACGACCGCCGTCGTCTGCGGCGTCCTCCTTCGGGCGGCGTCCGAGCAGCCACTGGGAGAGTTTGCCCTGCCGGCCGGTCCGGCCGCCGAACGTCGCGCTCATCTAGCCCCTCAGCCTCGTGGTCGCCTCGCTGTTGTGCCCGACAGCATGCCTTATCGTCCCATCTTCCGATGCTTCGGGGGGCCGGAGCCGGGATCCGGAGGAACCGGACGAGACGTGCGTCACAGCAGATCAGCGGGGGGCCAGGCCGTACAGGGCGTAGTCGACCAGGGTGTCGGTGTACGCGTACGAGATCGGCCCGGTGTGCTGCAGCCAGCGCTGGGCGAGCGGTGAGACGAAGAGTTCGAGGGCGATGCGCGGGTCGACGTCGGGACGTACCTGGCCGGTGTCCTGCGCGGAGCGCAGCCGGTCGACGTACAGCTGGAGCTGGGGTTCAAGGAGCTTGGTGACGAACTCGCGGCCGAGCTGCTCGTTGACCAGGCCCTCGGCGGCCAGCGCGCGGCTGGGCATCTCGAAGCGGGGGTCGAGCAGCTCGTCGACGGTGGCCCGCAGCACCGCCTTGAGGTCGGCGGCGAGGTCGCCGGTGTCCGGGATGGCGTACGACTCCTGCCCGGCCGCCCGTGCCGCCTGCTCGCCGAGGTCCAGGAAGGCCTCCAGCAGCACGTCCGCCTTCGACCCCCACCACCGGTAGATCGTCTGTTTGCCGACCCCGGCCCGGGCGGCGATCCCCTCGACCGTGGTCTTCGGATATCCGACCTCGCCGACCAGGGCGAGGGCGGCGTCGTAGATCGCCCGACGGGACTTCTCGCTGCGGCGGGTGGCGTCGGGGGCGGGCTTCTTGACCATGGGGTGAAACTAACAAGCCCCGTCGGCTACGCGGTCGGGTCCTGCGGCGGCCAGGCGTCGCCCCAGTCGGCGTCCCGGGCCGCCTTGTACAGGTCGCCGTGGCGCTTGGTGACCGTCGTGCGGCGCAGCTGCTCGTCGGCCTCGCACAGGTCGAGGAGCACCTGGCCCTTGCGGATCTGCGGGCGCCGGACCACCCGGGCGGGGGCCGGCTCGGCGGGCAGCCGGGTGGCGGCGACGTAGCTGAACTTCTCGTCCTCGTACGCCAGGGAGCCGCCCTTGACCTGGCGGTGCAGGGAGGAGCGGCTGACCCGGGCGGAGAAGTGGCACCAGTCCGTGCCGGGGACGATGGGGCAGGCGGCGCTGTGCGGGCAGGGCGCGGCGATGCGGAACCCGGCACGGATCAGGCGGTCGCGGGCCTCGATGATCCGGGCGTAGCCGGCCGGGGTGCCGGCCTCCACGATCACCACGGCCTGCGCGGCGGCCGCGGCCGCGTCGACGAGGGCGGTGCGGTCGGCCTCGGCGAGTTCGTTGAGGACGTACGACACCGTGACGAGGTCGGCGCTGTCGAGGGTGAGCGCGGTGCCGATGCGGGCGCGCTGCCAGCGGGCGTCCCGCAGCGCGGGGTTGGCCCGGGCGATCTCCCGGCCGAGGGCGAGGGCGGGCTCGGCCCAGTCCAGCACGGTGACGCCGCGCTCGCCCGGCCAGGTTGCGGTGACGGCCCAGGTGGCGGCGCCGGTGCCGCCGCCGACGTCGACGTGGCTGGCGGGGGTCCAGTCGGGTACGGCCGCTGCGAACGCCTCCAGGGCCGAGTGGACGGCCTCGAAGGTGGCCGGCATGCGGTAGGCGGCGTAGGCGGCCACGTCGGCTCGGTCGCGGAGGATGGGGGCGTCGGTGGGGGTGGCCCCGCGGTAGTTGGCGATCAGGCGTTCCACCGCTCCGGCTGCTTGCGTCGGGGGGAGGCCGTCGAGCAGGTCGGCCAGTGCGGTGCGGAGGGATTCGGCCGGGGATGCGGGGGCGTTCACCTGGCGATTGTATGGCTGGGCGGTGCTGGTGCCGGACTGCTGGGGGCTCCGCCCCCAGACCCCCGTTTCCCACCCACACCACCCGACTCGGTAGGCCGGAAGGCCAAGGTCGAGATCAGATCACCGCCCGCGCCAGATACGTGCCCAGTCTCGCCCTCGGTCCGCTGTCCGGTGCCCGGCGTCTCGGGTGGACCGTGTTCGCCAGCAGCACCAAGAACGTGTCCGTCCTCGGGTCCAGGACCAGTGACGTGCCCGTGAAGCCGGTGTGGCCCGCCGCTCCCCGGCCCGCGAGTTCGCCCATGAACCACGGCTGGTCCACCGTGAAGCCCAGGCCCGGTGGGGTCAGCAGGAGTTCCACGAAGTCGGGGCCGAGGATGCGCGCGGGGCCGTACGCGCCGCCCGCGAGCAGGGCGCGGCAGAAGACCGCCAGGTCGGGCGCGGTGGAGAAGAGGCCGGCGTGGCCCGCCACCCCGCCGAGCGCCCAGGCGTTCTCGTCGTGGACCTCGCCGCGCAGCATGCCGCGGTCGGCCTTGGCCCAGGGTCGCCGTTGGTCCTCGGTGGCCGCGGCGCCGGGGCAGGGGCCGAAGGCGGTCGCCGTCATCCCGAGTGGGCGGGTGATGCCGTCCTCGATCAGGACGTCGAGGGGGCGGCCGGTGATCCGCTCCAGGACGAACTGGAGCAGGATCATGTTCAGGTCCGAGTAGAGGTACCGGCCGGGCTCGGACGTGGGGGCCTCCGCGCGGAGCAGCGCGAGTCGGGCGGTGTCGTCCCGGCAGTCGTACAGCGGGAGTTCGGGGCGCAGCCCGGAGGTGTGGGTGAGCAGCTGCCGCACGGTGATGCCGTGTTCGGCGGCCGCGGTGAACCCGGGCAGGTAGGCGCCGATCCGGGCGTCCATGCCGAGGGTGCCGCGCTCGATCTGCTGGACGGCGGCGACGGACGTGAACAGCTTGGTGAGGGAGGCCAGGTCGAAGGGCGTGTCGACGCTCGTCGGGACCCGGGCGGCGGGCGGCAGTTCGACGCCGGTGTCGGTCTCGGGGTCGTAGGAGGCGTAGCGGACCGCCCAGCCCGCGGCCTCGGCCACGGCGATCACGGGGCCGCGTCCGGCCATGACGACGGCACCGGCGGCCCAGGGGCGTGCTCCGGTGGTGAGGGCGTGCACCTCGCCGGCCAGGCGCCCGAGTCCGGTGGGATCGAGCCCGGCGCGTTCGGGTGTGCCGACGCGCAGCTTCGGTGCGCTCAGTTGTCCTCTCCCTCCGACCCCGCACGGGTGTTCCAGGGACGGCACATTCCCACGAAGCAGGCCGCCGCTACCAGTGCGCCCGCCAGTTGGACGACCGCCATGGGCACGGCGGTGTGCTCTCCGGCGACGCCGACGAGCGGGGAGGCGACCGCTCCGACGAGGAACGAGGTGGTGCCAAGGAGGGCGGAGGCGGAGCCCGCGGCGTGCCGGGTGCGCAGCAGGGCGAGGGACTGGGCGTTGGGCAGGGTGATGCCCATCGCGGACATGAGGACGAACAGGGCGGCGGAGACCGGGGCCAGGCCGACCTCGCCGAAGGTGCCCGTGGTCATCAGCAGCAGCGCGGTCGCGGCGAGCACGATCACCGCGAGGCCGGTGCCGAGCACCTTGTCCAGGCTGACCCGGCCCACCAGCAGCCGGCCGTTGACCTGCCCGGCGATCACCAGCCCGACCGAGTTGACGCCGAAGAGCAGGCTGAAGGTCTGCGGGGAGGCGCCGTAGATCTCCTGCACGACGAAGGGGCTGGCGGACACGTAGGCGAACAGCGCGGCGAAGGCGAAGCCGCCGGCGAGCATGTAGCCGGTGAAGGGCAGGTCGGCGAGCAGGCCGCGCATCGAGCGCAGGGCCTGCCCCACTCCCCCGCCGTGCCGTTCGATGGGCGGCAGAGTCTCGGGCAGCCGCAGCCAGACGACCGCGGCGAGCGCGGCCCCGACCACGGTGAGGACGACGAACACGCCCCGCCAGTCCGTGACCCTCAGGATCTGCCCGCCGATCAGGGGCGCCACGATCGGCGCGACCCCGGAGATCAGCATCAGGGTGGAGAAGAAGCGGGCCATGGCCACGCCGTCGTAGAGGTCACGTACGACGGCTCGTGCGATGACTATGCCGGCCGCGCCCGCGAGGCCCTGGGCGATACGGAAGGCGACCAGCGCCTCGACGGTGGGCGCGAGGGCACACAGGGCGGTGGCGAGGAGGTAGACGGCGAGGCCGGTCAGCAGCGGGCGGCGGCGGCCCCAGCGGTCGCTCATCGGGCCCACGACCAGCTGCCCGAGCGCCATGCCGGCCAGGCACGCGGTGAGGGTGAGCTGGACGGTGGCGGCGGGGGCGTGCAGGGAGCGGGTGACCTCCGGCAGGGACGGGAGGTACATGTCCATCGCGAGCGGGGGTGTGGCGGTGAGGCCGCCGAGGACGAGGGTGACGAGCAGACCGGTGCGGCGGGTGGCGGCGACCGGGGCGGGTGCGGTGGTGGACTGGTGCTCCGTTTCCGGTGTCGGTGCCGCCGCGTGCTCGGGCATGTGCCCCTCCCTCTCCTACTGGATCGGCCTCTATGCTCGCAGCTCGTACACACTGCCGTGGCACACATGAACGAGGGCGGGGCGGGATGGCGGAGCAGAGCGTGCGGTGGGGGATCCTGGCGACCGGCGGAATCGCGGCCGCGTTCGCGGCGGACCTGGTGGACCTGCCGGATGCCGAGATCGTGGCCGTGGCCTCGCGCAGCCAGGAGTCGGCCCAGGCGTTCGCCGAGCGGTTCGGGGTGACGCGGGCCTACGGCGACTGGGAGTCCCTGGCCGCGGACGCGGACATCGATGTCGTGTACGTCGCCACCCCGCACGCGGCGCACCGGGCGGCGGCCGGGCTGTGCCTGGCGGCCGGGCGGAACGTGCTGTGCGAGAAGGCGTTCACGCTCAACGCCGGCGAGGCCGAGGAGCTGGTGGCGCTGGCGAAGGAGCACGACCGCTTCCTGATGGAGGCGATGTGGATGTACTGCAATCCGCTGGTCCGGCGGCTGAAGGCGCTGGTCGCGGACGGGGCGATCGGCGAGGTGCGCACAGTCCAGGCCGACTTCGGTCTGGCCGGTCCCTTCCCGCCGGCGCACCGGCTGCGGGACCCGGCGCTGGGCGGCGGGGCGCTGCTGGACCTCGGGGTGTACCCGGTGTCGTTCGCGCAGCTGCTGCTGGGCGAACCGGACGAGGTCGCCGCGCGGGCGGTGCTCTCGGAGGAGGGCGTCGATCTCCAGACGGGCGCGCTGCTGTCCTGGGAGAGCGGGGCGCTGGCCTCGGTGCACTGCTCGATCGTCGGCGGTACGGCGACCGCCGCCTCGGTCACCGGCTCACGCGGCCGGATCGACATCCCGTCCGGCTTCTTCCACCCCGACCGCTTCGTGCTGCACCGCGACGGCCGCGCGCCGGAGGAGTTCACCGCCGACCCGGCCGACGGCCCGCGCACCAGCCTGCGGCACGAGGCCGAGGAGGTCATGCGGGCGCTGCGGGCCGGCGAGAAGGAGTCACCGCTGGTGCCGCTGGACGGCAGCCTCGCGGTGATGCGCACGCTGGACGCGATCCGGGAGCGGATCGGGGTGCGGTACCCCGGGGAAGCCGCGGCGGTCGCCGTTTAGCCGTATGGCGGACACCTGATTCCGCATGGCGGACTTCCCGCCTACGCTGCGGAACCATGACTGACAGGCAATCGAAGATCGCGGTGGTGACCGGCGCCGGCTCCGGTATCGGGCGGGCCGTCGCCGTGGAGCTGCTGCGCGCCGGCTGGTCGGTGGCGCTGGCCGGCCGGCGCGTCGAGACGCTGGAGGAGACGGCGGCGCTGGTGCCCGAGGCGCCCTCGCTCGCCGTGCGCACCGACGTGTCCCGACCCGAGGACGTGGAGGCGCTGTTCACGGCGGCCGTGGACCAATTCGGTCGCGTCGACCTGCTGTTCAACAACGCCGGGACGTTCGGCCCGGGCGGGGTGCCCGTAGAGGACCTGTCCTACGACGCCTGGCGGCACGTGGTGGACACCAACCTCAACGGGGCGTTCCTGTGCGCGCAGGCGGCGTACCGGCGGATGAAGGAGCAGGACCCGCAGGGCGGCCGGATCATCAACAACGGCTCCATCTCCGCCCACACGCCCCGCCCGCACTCGGTCGCCTACACCGCGACCAAGCACGCGCTGACCGGCCTGACCAAGTCACTGTCGCTGGACGGGCGGCCGTACCGCATCGCGGTCGGGCAGATCGACATCGGCAACGCGGCCACCGACATGACGGCCCGGATGCAGACCGGAGCACTGCAGGCGAACGGGGAAGTAGCCCCGGAACCGGTGATGGACGTGGCCGACGTGGCACGCACCGTGCGGCACATGGCCGAGCTGCCGCTGGAGGCGAACGTGCAGTTCACGACGGTGCTGGCGACGGCGATGCCGTATATCGGCCGGGGTTGAGGACAGACCGGAATCCAAATCCTCAAGTTACACAAACGGAATTTCAACGTCCGCACTATTGCGGCCGGTCGGCCGCATATGCTCAACTTTCCTCCACAAGAGCTTCACACTTGGAGCACGGGGGTTCCGTAGCCACACCGAGGGGGGAGTCGGCAGTCGTTCCACCGGACCGGAGTTGGGGGTGGACCTCGCGTGGGACCGCGGGGTACGCACCGGTCGGTGGAACGGCTGCCGCTGTACGCATCCCGAGCGCTCAGCGCCGGTGCCGACCCCCGGACTCGGGCTCCGTTCCCGTCTCCGTCTCCGTCTCCCTCTCCGTCTGCGCCTCGGCCGTGGCCTCCGCACGCGCCGCCTTCGCCCGGACCATGCGCCGCCGCAGCGCCCACGCGCCCGCTCCCAGCAGGGCCACCGTCCCGGCGCCGCCCTCCAGCAGCCGCCATGACGAGGGGTGTCCGGACGACGACACCGAGCCGGGCGCACCGGCCGCGGCCCGGGCCGCCTTCCCCTGGGACGTCGGACTCGCGCTCGCGCTCGCCCCGCCTTCGCTGAGCGGTTCGACGAGCGTGCCCACCGCCTGCGCCGAACGCCCCTGCCCGAAGCCCCAGTCGAGCAGCGCGGCGGTCTGCTCGTAGACGGCGTTGCTGCCCTCGGTGGGATGCATCACGGTGACCAGCAGGGTGCGGCCGCCCCGGGTGGCCGCACCGGTGAAGGTGTTGCCGGCGTGGCTGGTGTAGCCGTTCTTCACGCCGATCAGACCGTCGTACGTGCCCAGCCCCCAGGCCCCCGTGAGCAGGCGGTCGGTGTTCTGGATCTGGAAGGTCTTCTTGCCGCCGGCCGGGAAGTCGGCGGTCCGCGTGCCGCAGTAGCCGCGGAAGTCGGCGTTCTTGAGGCCGTGCCGGGCGAAGAGCGTGAGGTCGTACGCCGAGGAGAGCTGGCCCTTGTGGTCGAAGCCGTCGGGGCTGACCACATGGGTGTCCAGGGCCTGCAGGTCCTCGGCCTTGGCCTGCATCTCGGCGACCGTCTTGGCCACGCCGCCGTTCATGTGCGCGAGCACGTGCACCGCGTCGTTGCCGGAGCGCAGGAACACGCCCTGCCAGAGCTGCTCGACGGAGTAGGTGATGCCGGGCTTGACGCCGACGAGGCTGGATCCGGCCGGGATGTCGGCGAGGTCGGCGTCGGTGACCTTGTACCGCTCGGTCCGCTCGAACTTCTTCAGCACGGTGTCGGCGAACAGCATCTTCAGCGTGGACGCTGGCGCCAGGCGCCGGTGCGCGTTGAACGACGCGAGCACCTCGCCGGTCTCGCAGTCGGCGACCAGCCACGAGCGGGCGGTGAGCTTCTTGGGCAGGCCGCCGGCGCCGCGCACCTGGACTCCGGTACGGGCCAGCCGCTCACCGCCGATCACGGTCGCGGCGGAGGCGGGGGCGGCCACGGACAGGGGGAGGGCGGCGGCCGTCAGCCCGAGGGCGGCACGCCGGCTGAGCCGGGAACATTCACGCACCCGGGGACCGTACACCGCACCCAACAGGCATTTCCTGGCAGGAGGCCCTCCAGGGCATAGGAATTTGCTGTCTTATGAAAATTTGATCACCCACGTCGCTTTCTCAGCTCTGACACATCCTTTACTCAGTGCGCCTCAAAGGTTCCTCCCTAGCTTGTGGCAGCGCCCACAGCGGGCGCCAAGAACCTTCGAGGAACGGGATGTTTGGCATCTATCTCAAGCGCGAGCTGAGCCGCCGCAAGAAGGCCGCTCTGGTCATCGCCATGGGTCTGGCGCTCGGAATCGCCCTGGTCATCACCGTCAACTCGGTGTCGGCCGGTATGACGCAGGCGCAGGACAAGGTCCTCAAGTCGCTCTACGGCCTCGGCACCGACATGACGGTCACCAAGGCGCAGTCGGCGCCCAAGGCCGGCAGCTCGCAGGGCCCGAACTTCAAGTTCGACGCCAAGTCCAGCAGCAAGAGCTCGCAGAGCTCGGACCGGGTGATGACACAGGGCGGTCAGGCCCTGAAGTCCTCGCTGGTCGAGAAGGTCGCAGCGCAGAAGGGCGTGGCGAGCGCGGTGGGCGCCCTCTCCCTGAACGTCACCAAGGTCGACGGCTCCTTCACCCAGGGCAAGGCGAAGTCGTCCACGTCCTCCGGGAACTCCCAGCAGCAAGGCGGCCCCGGCGGCAACGGGCAGCCGCAGGTGCAGGGCGGCGGCGCCAACTTCAACGTCAACAGCTACTCGGTGGCCGGCGTCGACGTCACCGACCAGGCCCTCGGCCCGCTGGCCACGATGAAGATCACCTCCGGGAAGACCTTCACCTCGGCACAGACGAACGCGAAGGTCGCGGTCGTCAGCAAGTCGTACGCCAAGGAGAAGAAGTACAAGGTGGGCTCGACCTTCAAGGTCTCCGGCACCAAGTACACGGTCATCGGCATCGCCACCCCGGACAGCAGCGAGTCCACCACCGACGTCTACCTGCCGCTGAAGCAGGCCCAGTCGCTCGGTGACGCCAAGAACAAGGTCACCACGATCTACGTCAAGGCGACCGACTCCAAGCAGATCTCCACCGTCAAGAAGACGATCCAGAGCAACATCTCCGGTACGACGGTCACCACCTCCTCCGACCTGGCCTCCACCGTCTCCGGCTCGCTGTCCACGGCCTCGAACCTGGCCGGCAGCGTCGGCAAGTGGCTCTCGATCACCGTCCTGGTCGCCGCCTTCCTGGTGGCCGCGCTGCTCACCTCCTCGGCCGTGTCCCGGCGGGTGCGGGAGTTCGGCACCCTGAAGGCGCTCGGCTGGCCGAGCCGCAAGGTGACCCGGCAGGTGGTCGGCGAGTCCATGGTCAACGGCCTGATCGGCGGCGGCCTCGGCATCGTCCTGGGCCTCGCGGCCGCCTACACGGTCACCGCGATCAGCCCGAAGCTCCAGGCGGAGCTGGGCAGCAGCGGCGGCGGTGGCGGTATGGGCGGTGGCATGGGCGGCCCCGGTGGCGGCGGCCCCGGCCAGCAGGCCACCAAGAACACCCTGGAGATCGCGCTGACCGCGCCCGTCTCCCTGACCACCATCGCCCTGGCCGTCGGCCTCGCGGTCGCCGGCGGTCTGATCGCCGGCGCGATGGGCGGCTGGCGCGCCTCCCGGATGCGCCCGGCCGATGCCCTGCGCAGCGTCTCCTGACCCGCTCTTCTGTCTCATCTTCTGTCTCACTCACGGAGCACCCATGTACAGACTCACCGGCGTCACCAAGCGGTACACGCGGGGCAAGGAGACGGTGGAGGCGCTGCGCGGCGTCGACCTCACCATCGCCGACGGCGACCAGCTGGTCATCCAGGGCCCGACGGGCGGCGGCAAGTCGACGCTGCTGCAGATGATCGGCGGCCTCGACCGCCCCTCCTCCGGCAGCGTCGAACTGGACGGCGTCGACCTCGGCACCATCAGCGAGGCCAAGCTGACCCAGCTGCGCGCCGAGAAGATCGGCATCATCTTCCAGGCGTTCAACCTCATCCCGACGCTCACCGCGCAGGAGAACGTGGAGACGGCCCTGGTCCCGCTGGGCGTGAAGCCGGCGGAGCGGCGCGAGCGCGCGGCGGAGGCCCTGCGCTCGGTCGGCCTCGGCGAACGCCTGTCGCACGTCCCGTCCGAGATGTCGGGCGGTCAGCAGCAGCGCGTGGCCATCGCCCGCGCGCTGGTGAAGAACCCGAAGGTACTGCTCGCCGACGAGCCCACCGGCAACCTCGACGAGGGCACCCGCGACGACATCATGGCCCTGCTGGAGGGCCTGTGGCGGGAGCACGGACTGACCTTCATCATGGTCACCCACGACTCCTCCATCGCCCGCCGCGCCCCGCGCCTGGCCACCATCAAGGCGGGCCGGATCACGCTCACCGAGCAGGGGGGCGGCGGGGCGGCACGGCAGCAGGCGTACGGCCGGCACGCGTCGCAGGAGCAGTACGCGCAGCAGCCGTACGGCGGTTACGGCTACTGACCCTTAGTCGTACGGCTCGTCGGGGCCGCTCATCGCCCGAGCAGGCGGTCGATCTCGGCCAACTGCTCTGCGGTGAGCGGCCCCTTCGCGATCGCGCCGGCGTTGTCCTCGGCCTGGGCGACGGACCGGAAGCCCGGGATCGGGACGGTACGCGGGCTGCGCGCCCACAGCCAGGCCAGGGCGCCCTGGGCAGGGGTGCGGCCATCACTGGTGAGGATGTCCCGCAGGGCCTCGACCCGGCTCACCCACTCGGGATCGGAGCCGGACCCGTCGCCCCCGAACCCCTGGAGCCAGGCCGGCGGCTTGCTCCGAATGTCCCCGGCTTCCAGGGAGGTGTGCCGCTTACCCGTCAGCAGCCCCATCGCGAGCGGGCTGCGGTTGATGCTGGCGAGGTCCAGCCGCTCGCACAGGGCCAGCATGTCGGGCGCGTCCTGCAGCACGTTGAGCGCGTGCTGTACGGCCGCGCAGTGCTCCCCCTCGGCGAAGACGGCGGCGCGGGCGGGGTCGTCGGTGCTCCAGGCGTAGGCGCGGACGAGCCCCTCCTTGACGAACTCCTCGCAGAGGTCACGGAGTTGCCCCGCCTTCTCCGGTTCCGCGTCGGAGAGGTGCAGCTGGTAGAGGTCGACGTGGTCGGTGCCGAGGCGACGCAGGGACGCGGTCAGGGCCCGGCGGGCGTACTCCGGGGAGTCGTCGGCGCCGGTGAGAGTGCGGCTGTCCGGGTCGAAGACGTTGCCCCACTTGGTGGCGAGGACGACCTGGTCCCGGCGCTTGCCCAGCGCACGGCCCAGAACCTCCTCACTGTGCCCGGTGCCGTAGACGTCGGCGGTGTCGAAGAAGGTGACGCCGAGGTCGAGGGCACGGCGAACGGCCCGTACCGACTCCTCGTCGTCGACCTTCCCCCACCCGAGCGGCTGCCCGTCGGCTGCCTGCCACTCACCGCCGATGGCCCAGCACCCGAAGCCGAGGGCACTCACTTCGATACCGCTGCGTCCCAGTGTCCTGCTGGTGGTCTCCATGCCTGGGAACGCTAGGAGTTGAAGCGCACACGAAGGCAAGCGGTTGCGCGGAGATCTTGTGCGGGGGATCTTGTGCGGGGATTACGCCTGCCCGGTCTCGAACCGCGAGATCCTGCCGTCGTCCTCGACCTCGAAGTGCCACTTGGTGCGCATCTCACCCCAGGCGTCGTTGCGGTAGCGGGCGATGAGGTCGCGGCCGCCCCGGGACTCGTTGTCGACGTCCATGTGGCCGTTGGAGGAGAAGATCTCCCGGTCGATCCACTCGGCGAGGTCGCGGTCGGAGCCGTCGTCGGACATCGTCGCGCCGGGCGCGAGGAGGGACATGAAGCCCTCACGGTCGTGGGAGTTCACGGCGTTGACGAAGGCCCGGACGGCCGGGTCGCTGAGTTTGGCTGGCTGAATCGTCATGGCGCCAGGCTCACACCGCTCCCCCGGCCCCGCCACCCGAACGCCACCCGAACGCCATCCACGACGGGCCCGTCGGTGCGCGGGATGCGACGGTGACAACGGACTTCTTAGGCACTGATGGGAGCAACCGTGACCTGCTACGACCGACGTGATCTGGGCCTGCTGCTGCTCCGGCTGGGGACCGGTGGGGTGCTCGCCGCACACGGTGCGCAGAAGCTGTTCGGCTGGTTCGGCGGACACGGCCTGGAGGGCACCGGCCAGTTCATGGAGTCCGTCGGCTATGCGCCGGGCAAGGCGAGCGCGACGGCGGCGGGGCTGGCGGAGGCGGGCGGCGGCACTCTGCTGGCCCTGGGCCTCGCGACCCCGGCGGCGGGCGCGGCGGCGGCCGGCGCGATGGCCGGAGCCGCGGCGGTCCACAAGCCCAACGGCTTCTTCGCCCAGGAGGGTGGCTACGAGTACGCGGCGACCCTGGGCCTGGCCGCGACCGGCCTGGCCATCGCGGGCCCCGGCCGCCTCTCCCTCGACCACGCGTCCGGGCATGTCTTCGACCGGGGCTGGATGGTGCCGGTGGCACTGGGACTGACGGCGGCGGCTACGGCGGTGGTGGTGGGGGCACGGAATCGGCGGGTGCGGGCGAAGGTGGAGGGCGAGCAGGAGGTCCTGTTCGAGGACTAGTCCACCCGGGACATGCCAAGCTTCGGGGCGACACCTCCCCCCGCCCTCTGGCCGACGATCGACGAACTGTGGGACCGCCTGGCCAGAACCCACGCAAGGGGGTCACCCACACGTGGGAGGACGTCCAGGCGGAGCTGTGCGATGTGGCGATCACGGCGCTGGTGGCGTTGCGGACGCTGACGCCGGAGGCGCGGGAGGTTTTCACGGGACACCTGGCGAGGGTGGCGCGCCGCCCCTACTGACTACCGGCGCCGTTGCCCACGGTCGGAACCCTCATCCATCCACTGTCGGATGCGTCCCCGGGAGGCGGACGGACTGCGCGTGCCGGAAGACATGATGTAGCAGCCGTCGGTGTTCGTGATCTCGGGCAGTTCCGGGGTGGGCACCACAGGCACGCCACCGCTCTCCATCGGTCCTGCGCGCTCTCGCGCCCCGCGATGCCGACATGGGGGGGCATGGGGGTACTCATCCAACGAGGCGGTCCCGCAGGCGAGTCAGGGTGGACACGTCGAGGCCGAGGCCGTCGGTCAGGAACGCTCCGAAGCTGCCGTAGTCGTGCACGGCCTGGTCCCGGAAGGCGGCGAGGTAGTCGCTGCGCACCTCCTGGAGAGGGATGAGCAGGTCGGGATTCTGCAGGTAGCCGGCCGCCTTGAGCTGGTCGCGCAAGGCCTGATCGGAGGCGGCGCGCAGCTGATTGGACAGCAGGTAGTCGCTCTCGGAAGTCGATGCGGGAACGCCCACGGCTCGCATGATCGTGTCGGCGAGGACTCCGGTACGGTCCTTGCCCGCCGAACAGTGAAAGAGGACCGGCTTCGTGGAGTTCGCGACGGTACGGATGGCGGCGCCAAGTGCGGCCCGATTACCGGAGTTGGTGACGAAGCCCCGGTAGAGGGCGCGCATCCGCTCCTCCGCCTTGCCGTCTCCGAGCATGGCCTGCTGGTACACCGGGTCCTTGCTGCGCACGACCTGCCCGATGAAGGCGAAGAGGCTGGTGTCGTCGACCGGTTGAGGGACGGAGGCCACGCCCGCCGGGAGCCGGTCGGTTCCGTCGGCCTGCACCTCGGTGGGGGTACGAAGGTCGATGACGTTGCCGAGGTGCAGGTTGCCCAGGACGGTCACACCCTCCGGCGGAATCCTGGCCAGACTCTCGGACCGGTACAGCACACCCCACCGGGTGGTCTTGCCGTCGTAGGTGCGGTAGCCGCCGGTGTCGCGGGCGTTGACGGTGCCGGGGATGGTGAGGACGCGGGAGGTGTAGACGGACTGGGAAGCAGGCGCCGTCCTCGCTTGGGCCGCCGGCATCGCCTGGGCGGCGACGGGAGCGAGGGGGCCGGCGAGGGCCAGCGTGAGGGCGATTGCGCTGGCAGCACGTGCTTTGCGTCTCATGTGGGTGCCCCTTCCTGGAAACAGGGGGGCGAAGCTAGCGCTGGGATCTTGAGAGCGGAATACGGATGCTCATGAAACGCCTGGACGGGAAGCGAGGACGCCGTTCGCATGCGGGCGCCCCTCGCGCTCATTTCAAGTGCTGCCGTTCTTGTACGGCGTCGTGCGCAGATCTGCCCTGGGCGGCGTACCAGTAGGCGAGGAAGCGGAAGAGCGCGCGAGGGGCGCGGTGCGCGGGCACGTGCTGTCGTTCACGCCGTACCCGGGCCACCCGGTCAGACCGGGGTGATGTCCGGCCAGGTGAGAGCGGCGGATCCCCAGGTGAGGCCGCCGCCGAAAGCGGTCAGCAGCATGCGCTCGCCGGGCTGGAACGCTCCCGCGGCCGCCGCATCGGCCAAAGCCAGGGGAATGGACGCGGCGGAGGTGTTGCCGACCTTTTCGATGTTGGTGACGGCACGGTCGGTGTCGAGGCCGAGCTGCTCGGCGACGGCCCTGAGGATGCGCAGGTTGGCCTGGTGGCCGACCAGGTGCCCGACCTGGTCCGCGCTCCAGCCGACGCTCTTGAGCAGGGCCAGCGAGGAGTCCGACATCCGGTGCACCGCGTGGGCGAACACCTTCTTGCCCTGCATGGTGAAGTAGTAGTCGTCCTCGGCCGCGGCCAGACCGCTGCCGCGCTGCCGGGACCCGCCCGCCGGGATCTGGATGAGGTCCTTGCCGGTGCCGTCGCTGCCCAGGTCGAAGCCGAGCAGCCGGCCCGGCTCGTCCGCGGCGCCGCAGGACAGCACGACAGCCCCGGCGCCGTCACCGAAGATCACGGAGGTGGTGCGGTCGTTCGGGCTGAGAATCGTGGAATACGTCTCGGCCCCGATGACCAGCGCCCGCTCGACCCGGCCCGCCTGGATGGCGTTGGCGGCGGCTTCGAGGGCGTAGACGAAGCCGGAGCACACCGCGGAGATGTCGTACGCGGCGGCGTTCGCGAGCCCCAGCCGGGCCGCGACGTCGGGCGCGGTACCGGGGCAGGGATGGTCGGGTGTGGTGGTGGCGACGACCAGAAGGCCCACATCGGCCCCGTCGTCGAGACCGGCGGACTTCAGGGCACGACGGCCGGCCTCGGTGGCCAGGTCACCCGTGGACTGGCCGGGCTCGGCCCAGCAACGCTCCTTGATTCCCGTACGGGTGGTGATCCACTCGTCGGAAGTGTCGAACATCTCCGCGAGTTCGTCGTTGGTGACGCGCCTCGCCGGTAGATAAGTGCCTAGCCCGCGCAGGACGGCGTAGGGCATGTGTCTCCCCCAAATTTCCTGGGTGGTGTCCGGTTCTGTGTGTCCTCGCTGTGGTGGCTCTGTTCTCTGGTGGTGGTCGTGACGGGTGCGGGCCTCGCGGGGCGGCAGGGGTTCGAAAAAGGTCGGGTTGCCCCGCCGGACCGGTGGGACAACCCGACTCTCAGGCCGCGGAGCCTCTGACTTCCCGCGACAGGGTGAGCAGCGACAGGGCTCGCTCAGCGCGGGTCCCGGGGACCGGCATGAACACGGTGAGCCGCAGTCCCAGCCTGGGGGTGAAGTCCAGTGTCGTCCGCCGCAGGGACAGCTCACCGGCCCGCGGATGCTGGAGCAGGTCGATGCCGCAGGAGTCCTCCTGCACCTCCTGCGCGTTCCACAGCTTCGCGAACTGCTCGCTGCGCGCGAGCAGCCGGTCCACCATCGCCTCCAGCAGGGGGTCGCCGGAATGGTTCGCGGTGTGCGCCCGGAACCGGGCCACCACCGTCGCCGTGTCCTGCTCCCAGTCCGGATACCGGGTACGTGTCCGCGGGTTGAGGAAGAAGTCCTCCACGAGGTTGCCGCAGCCGGAGTCCAGCGCGAGCAGTTCGCGGGCGGCGGCGTTCGCCACCACCACGTTCCACACCCGGTCGGCGATGTAGGCCGGGTTGGGCAGCCAGTTGTCGACGAAGGGTTTGAAGGACTCCCCGTCCGGTGGGGGCGAGGAGGCGAAGTGGGACGAGCCCAGACCGGCGAGGCGCCACACGTACTGGCGCTGGGTGTCGTCCAGGTTGAGGACCCGGGAGATCGCGATGAGGACCTCGGCGGACACGTTCTCGGCCCGGCCCTGCTCGATCCAGGTGTACCAGGACACTCCCACACCGGCCAGGAGTGCCACTTCCTCACGGCGCAGCCCGGGTGTTCTGCGCACGCCGCCCCGTGGCAGACCCACTTCGGTGGGGTTCACTTCCGCCCGGCGCACCTTCAAGAACTGTCCGAGTTCCCTTAATTGACGGCCAGTCGTCATGACTTCCCGCCCCTTTGTCCAGTCATGGGTACTGAGATATACGCCACCTTACCCACCTGCTCTTCTGCCGTGTGCGGCACGTGACAGGGGTTACACCTCCATGGTCGGACACCGAGATGCCCCTGCGGAAGGGGGACTTGAAGCACGGCATCGCCGCGCGGCGGCCGACGCGCCATGCGCTGTCACCTCCAGGTACAGGTCGAACTCCGACTCGTTGTCGTCGTGGCGTCGATGACGCCCAAGTGCATGGGCAGGTCCAGTCGATGACGCCCAAGTGCATGGGCAGGTCTAATCGGGCGAGCCAAAGCACGGCTTAAGAAGCTCTGGCCAGGACTCCGTTCTCCCGTCGCCCCGGCTTCCCCTTGTCCCGGCCGTCGGGCCTAGGCCGCCGTTAGGGCGCCTTTAGACAGGTCGCCAACGATGACGCGGCCGTGACCCGGCGGCTTCCCGCCGGGCGGGGCGGCGACGGTTCGGCGCTTCTCCTCCGTCACGAGCCGTCCCGGAATACCGAGCCCGCGGAGCGCATCCTGCGGGCGCAGAGCCTGGGAGGGCTGAATGGGAGGGCTGAACAGGTGAAGACCGTCGATGGCCTCGCCTCCGGGGCCGGAACCGTCCCGCCCTGTCTGCTGCCGTGGCAGCGGCTGCCGGACAGCGCGGCGATCCGGCTGCTGTGCTTCCATCACGCGGGCGGTGCCGCTTCCTCCTTCGCCACCTGGCAGGCCGGCCTCGGTCCGGACGTCGCGGTGGTCCCGGTGCAACTGCCGGGGCGGGAGCGCCGGGTACGCGAGCCTCGGTTCCGTGACTTCGACCGGCTGTTGGACGAGCTGGACGAGCAACTCGACCCCCTGCTGGACGGGCACCACGCGGTGTACGGGCACAGCCTGGGCGGTCTGATCGCCCACGAGCTGACCCGGCGCCGCGTGGCGACGGGCCGGCGCGCGCCGGAGCTGCTGGTGGTGGGGGCGTGCGCGCCGCCGCATCTGCCTCACTCCGCCGTCGCCCCGCAGAACGCCTCCGACGCTCAACTCACCTCGTGGATGCGGGGCCTGGGCGGTGTCCCGGACAGAGTGGCGCGCCACCCGGACTGGCTGCGGAGGTCCGTCGAGCTGCTGCGGGACGATCTGTGTCTGGTGCACAGCCACCCGCGTCGCCGCGCCGAGGCGCTGCCCGTGCCGCTGCGCGTACTGGCCGCCGAGAGCGACCCGCTGCTCACGCCGGCGCAGGCCCGGGAGTGGGCGCGGCACACCTCGTACGACTTCCGGGTGCACACCCTGCCCGGCGGCCACTTCTTCCACCGGGAGCACCCCGAGGCCACGCTGCGGGTCATCTCCCAGCTGCTCCCGGTCGCCACCGAGGAGATATGAGCCGAGGGCCGGCCCCAGATGTCGGGACTGTGAAAACATTGCTGCACAGACCAACCGGAAATAAAAACTTGGTCAAGAAAACCGACCAGGAATAACCGATTTCGCACGCCATCGATTGTTTACCACTCACGGAGCCACCCCCTTCATTCGAACAGCAGTCGTTATCGTGGAAACGATTGGACAGTTCGGGGGAAAGGTTTCAGTCATTGTGGAAACATCTTTGGCCACCACGGACACTCCACGCGTGGCATCGGTGCGCTGCGGTGAATCACTGCAGCTCCTGCGGGCACTCCAGCGGGTCGGGGACGGCCACGGCGGCGTCGTCGAACTGCACGGGGACCCGGGGTCCGGAAAGACACGGCTGCTGGCCCAACTGATGGCGGCGGCCCGGGACCAGGGAGTCCGGGTGCTCGACGGCCGCTGCTACCCGGCGGAACGGGACGCGTTCTGTGTCTTCACCCGGGCCCTCGGCGACCTGGTGACGCCGCAGGGGCTGGCCCGGCTCTCACCGGCCCACGCCGAACTGGTCCGGGCGGGACTGTGCGCCCGGCGCAGCCGCACGGATCCCCCGCCCCAGCCGCTCCCGCTGTCCCAGGCGGTGCACGCCCTGCTGGCCGACGCCGCCGACGGCGGGCTGCTGCTGGTGCTCGACGACTTCCACTGGGCCGACCCGAAGTCCCTGGAGCTCGCCGACCACCTGGTGCGCTGGTCGCTCAGGGCACCCCTGCTCATCGTCATCGCCCACCGGCCCCGGCAGGCCGACCCGTTACTGCTCAGCACGCTCGCCTACGGTGCCGAACAGGGCCGGGTGACCCGCGTCGGGTTGGGGCCGATCAACCCGGAACAGGCGGCCCGGCTGCTGAACGTACGGCCCGACACCGGCTGGCTGCGGTCGGCGTATCTGGAGAGCCAGGGCAACATCCTGAATCTGCTGGTGCTCGGTGAGTCCGCGCCGCTCAGGCCCTCCCTGACCGCCGACCTGGTCACCGGCCGACTGGCCCCGCTCACCGCCGAGCTGGAGTTGCTGAACCCTGTCGAACGCCTCGTGGCGGAGTCCGGGGCGGTGCTGGGCGACCGCTTCACCCGTGAGGAAGTGGCGGACGTCTGCGAGCTGCCCTTCGACGAGGTGTGCATGGCCGTCACCGGGCTGATCCGGCTCGACATCCTGCGCCCGCTGCCCCACTCCGCCACCCGGTTCGTCTTCCGCCACCCGGTGCTGCGCGAGCTGGTGCACGAGCGGGCGGACCACCGCCGACGCCGGCAGGCCCACCGCAGGGCGCTGACCGTCCTCAACCAGCGCGCCGCCCCGGCCGCCGAGCGTGCCGTACACATCGAGTTGTCCACCAGCACCTTCACCCCGGAGGACCTGGAGACGCTGGCCCGGGCCGGCAAGGAGGCGGCGCTGAGCGCCCCCGAGGACGCCCTGCGCTGGCTCCTGCTCGCGCTGCGCGGCCTCGCCTCGGACGACCGCTCGCCGGGCCGGCTGCTCGGCCTGGTCCCGCCCCTGGCCCGGGCACTCCAGGCGACCGACTACCTCAACGACAACGAGGCGTTACGGCACCTGCTCACCCAGGATGCCGGGATACGGCCGGACGAGGCGCACCACGCGGCGATACGCGTCTGTGTGCTGGTGGAGTGCCTGCACGGACGGTTCGCCGAGGCCGACGCGTTGCTGCGCACCGAACTCGCGCGGGCCGGCTCCACCGCCGACACGGATCTGCTCGCCCGGCTGACGATCTTCCGGGGCATCGTGTCGTCCCTGTGCGACAACGGCGAACTGGCCGTCCTCGCCTCCACCGCGCTCCAGCTGGCCCGCTCCGGTGGCCGGGCGACGACGCTGGCCGGCGCCCTGTCGCTGCACGCCCTCGCCGAACTGACCGCCGGCCGCACCGCGCGGTCCCTGGCCGCCTACGACGCCGCGGTACGGCAGATGGACGAGCTCCCGAACTCCGAAATACGCCTGCACACGGAGTATTTCGCCCTGCTCGGCCGGTGCGCCCTGTTGCTGGGGCGGCCGCAGGAGGCGGAGTCCCGCTACACACGCGGTATCGCCGTCTCGGCGGGCCGCTCCCCCGACACCATGCTCCCCACGCTGCTCAGCGGACTCGCCGAGGCCCAGCTGCGGCAGGGCCGGCTGAACAGCGCGCGACGCTCGGCCGCCGACGCCGCGGACCTGGCCGGACGCCTGGGCGCGGACCGGCTGCGGGCGTACGCGATGGCCCAGGAGGCGCTCTGCATCACCTACGCGGAGCCGCCGGGCAGCAGCCGTGCCTCGGCCTATACGGAGGAAGCGCTGCGGGCCCTGCACCACTGGAGCGACACCTGGCATTCCCTGGCCGTGCTGACGGTTGCCGAATCCCTTCTGCTCCAGGGCAGTCAGCAACGCTGCCTGGACCTGCTGCTCGATCTGGGCGCCCCCGACCTCGGCGCACTGAGCCCTCCGCTGCGGACCCGGGCCTACGAGCTGCTCGCCCTGGCCTCCGTCTCCAGCGGCATCCGCGCCGCGCTGTGGGCCGAGCGCGCCTTCCGGGCGATGAAGGTCTGCCCGCTGCCGCACACACGGGCCTACGCGCTCTTGGCCCGCGGCCATGTGCTCACCCAGCAGAACGAGCCGGCCGCGGCGATCACCGCCTACCGGAAGGCCGAACGCCTCTTCGACGGAGCGCAGTTGAGACTCCAGAGCCTGAGTGCGGCCGTACGGACCGCCGGGGCGGCGAGTGCCCGCGGACGGCCCGAGGAGGCGGAAGGGCTGTGGACCGCCGCGCGGGAACTGGCCGATCACTGGCAGGTGCCGCTCTTCGCCCAGCTGCCGTCGGGCAGCCCCCAGGAGGGCCCCCATGAGCGCGGCCGGCCCTCCGCGGCACCCTCGCCCGTGCCTTTGGCACCCGACCTCGCGCCCCTGACCCGGCGCGAGCTGGAGGTGGCGCGCCTGGTCGGCACCGGGCGACGCACCCGCGAGGTCGCCGAGACACTGCGGGTGAGCCCGCGCACGATCGAGGTCCACCTCTCCCGTATCTACCGGAAACTGGAGATCGGTTCCCGGGCGGAGCTGGCCAGGCTGATGGCCGTACGTGTTTCTACTGATGCACGTACACAGACTCCCTGAGAGGCTGAAATCAGGTACGACGACAATTACAAGAGGAAATCTTCCGGCGAGTGGCGCGGCAATGGTCTGCCGCAGCAATCCGCCTCGACGAGTGCTCCGGCCCAGTGTCGCGCCGAGCGTCGTCGGGCCTCCCCCCACCAGGAAGGCAGCGTCATGCGATTCGAGATCTTGGGAAGCCTGCGCATCAGTGACGGCAAGGACGTGTTCACGGTCACCGCTCCGAAGATGGAGTCCCTGCTCGCGGCGATGGTGGTGCGTGCCGACGATGTGGTCTCCATGGACCAGATGTGCACCGAGATCTGGGGTGACTCGCCCCCGCGCCGTGCCGCCGCCACTCTGCACGTCTACATATCGCAGCTGCGCAAACTGCTCGGACGCACGGATCAGGGCCACAGCCCGATCGTGACCCGGTTCCCCGGTTATGTCCTGGAGCTCGGTGACGGCAGCCTGGACGCGCACGAGTTCCAGCGGCTGGCCCGGCAGGGCCGGGCCGCGTTCTGCGCCGGGCGGTACCAGGAGGCCTCCGTGGCCTGCGGCCGGGCACTCGCGCTGTGGCGCGGCACGGTACTCGGCGAGTTGCGCGGCGGCCCCATCGTGGACGAGTTCGCGACCTGGGCCGAGGAGACCCGGCTGGAGTGCGTCGAGTTGGGCAACGAGGCGGACCTGATGCTGGGGCGGCACCGCGAGCTGGTGGGGCCGCTGTACGCGCTGGTGAACAAGCATCCGCTGATCGAGGCGTTCCACCGGCAGCTGATGCTCGCGCTGTACCGCTCCGACCGGCGGGCCGACGCCCTGCATGCCTTCCAGCGCGTGCGGTCCGTGCTCGACCGCGAGCTGGGCATCACGCCGTGCCGGCCCTTGCACGAGCTGCACCAGCAGATCCTGGCCGACGAGGAGTTGAGGGTGCCGGCGGCGGCGTGAACCGCCACGGGCGCCGGGTGCGAGTCGTCCTCACCCGGCGCCCTGTCCGCTCTCGGTCCTCACCCCGCCGAGACGAGGTCCAGCAGGCTCCCGGCCAGGTCGAGGGTGTGGTCGACGGTGCTGGTCACGAAGGTGAAGTCGACGAAGACCTCGGATGCCGGCAGCACCGAACGCATCTTCATCACCTCTTCGGCGACCACCGTCACCGGCGTGCCGGCGGCCACGTTGACCCGCAGGATCACCCCGATCCCGTCCGGGTCCCGCCCGGCCTCCTCGGCCGCGTGCCGGACGGTCGCCCACCCCTCGGTGAGCCGCGCCGCCGGAAAGGCCTCCGGCGCCCACCACACCGGCATCCAGCCGTCGGCCCGCGCACCGATCCGCCGCAATGCCCGTCGTCCGAACGCGCCTAGATAGATCGGGGGATGCGGCCGCTGCACCGGCTTCAGCTCGACGTGACCGGCCGGGATCGTGAACAGCGGGCCCCGGTGCTCCACGGGGTTGGTCGTCCACCAGGCCACGAGCACGTCGAGCAGTTCGTCCAGCCGCGCACCGCGCCCGTCGAACGGCACCCCCGCGGCCTGGTACTCCTCGGGCGACCAGCCGCTCCCGAACCCGGCGATGAGCCGGCCACCGCTGGCCACGTCGATGCTGGTCAGCGCGCGGGCCAGCAGCGCGGGCGGGTACCACGGCGCGTTGATGCCGCTGCTGCCCAGCCGGACCTCGCCGGTGGCCGCCGCCGCGACCGCCAAGGCCGTCAACGGGTCGGCCGCCACCCGGAATTCGTCCGGAATGGAGAGGGAACCGGGCGAATATCCGACAGTCGGATCCACCGGGGTCAACAGCCGGTCGCCGACCCAGAGGCTGCTCGCGCCGAGTTTCTCCGCGTCGGCGGCGAACCGGGCTATGCCGTTCACCTCGTTGGCCGCCGGACCGAATGTCGGAAGACCGAAGCCCAGACGCATATGTCCGCTCCACCCGCTCTGGAATGTCATCAGCAAGGACAGTGCAAGAACGCACCGGAATCCCTTCCGGCAGCTTCACCCACGTTAGGGGAGCGGAAAGCGGTGCTCCAGAGCGCGCTGGTCCCCCTACCGCCGGCACTGGTGGTGCGACCCATAGGAGAAACTGACTCCCCCCTGTGCCGCGACCCAGCCCATATATTCGTTCAGGCGGCGAATCATCCATGACAGACAGGGGATTTGATGTATCCGGAACGACTCAAATTCGGCGCGTTTCTGGCACCGTTCCACCCGCTGGGCGAGGATCCCACCCTTCAGTTCGAGCGGGACCTCGAACTGATCGAGCTGTTCGACCGGCTCAACTACGATGAATTCTGGATCGGCGAACACCATTCGCTGGGCTGGAACAGCATCGGCGTCCCGGAACTGTTCGTGGCCGCCGCCGCCGAGCGTACGCGCCAGATCAAACTGGCCACCGGTGTGATGACACTGCCCTATCACCATCCGTTCATGGTGGCCACCCGCGCCATGCATCTCGACCATCTGACCCGTGGCCGCTTCATCCTCGGGGTCGGGGCGGGCAGCAGTCCGGTGGACGCGCACATGCTCGGCCGCGAGTGGGGGGAGATGCGCCGCATGTTCGGCGAGTCCCTGGAGGCGGTCGTGGAACTGCTCCACGGAGACCAGCCGGTCACCAGGAAGACGCCGTGGTTCACACTTCAGGACGCCAAGCTCCAGCTCGCGCCGTACCGGGCGGGCAAGGTGGAGATCGCGGCCGCGAGCGTCGCCTCCCCCCACAGCGTGCGGCTGTCCGGCCAACTCGGCATCAGCACCGTCTCGTTCGGTGTGTCGCGGCCCGGTCACCGGCCTCCCGACATGAAGACACAATGGCGGTACGCCGAGGAGGCCGCCGCGGAGCACGGCAGGACGGTCGACCGCGGGAACTGGCGGATCACGCTGCCGATCCACGTCGCCGAGACGCGCGCGCAGGCCATCGCCGACGTGCGCGCCGGTTACCAGCGCTGGGCCTACGAGTACTGGGGTGATCTGCGCGGGCTCGACGTGAACATCCCCGGCGTCGAGCCGGAGAACGCGATCGAGGCGGCGATCGAGGCCGGCAGCGCGATCGTCGGGTCGGTCGAGGACTGCGTGGCGGGCATCCGGCGCATGCAGGAGGAGACCGGCGGTTTCGGCACCCTCCTGGTGTATCTCCAGGACTGGGCCGATCCGGAGCGGACCAAGCGCAGTTATGACCTGCTGGCACGCTATGTGGCTCCCCACTTCACCGGTTCGGCGCGCCCGCTGGCCGAGTCCGCGCGGTGGTACCAGGAGAACCGCGACCTGTTCGGCGGCAAGCTCACTCTGCCCGATCACGGAGCGCGGCCGCGGGGTGGCTCGGCCGCCGGCTGAGCGATCGTCATCGAACGCCGCTGCCGCACCGGGCGATGTTCGCCCTGGTGCGGCAGCGGCGCTGTGCTCGGCCGACCCCGCTGACGGCGGATGGTCAGGCGGTGGCGATGGCGGCCTCACGGTGTTCGGCGCGGGCGATCATCAGCCAGGCGCCGACGGCGGCGACGAGATACGCGACGCCGATCACCGCGAAGCACAGCGCCGGCCCACGGTTCCAGTCCGAGGTGGTGCCGAGTACGACGCTCATCGCGGCGATGCCCACGAGCGTGCCGATCTGACGGTTGGCGTTGAGCACGGAGCCGGCCGCGTTCGCGTGCTCGGGGCCGGCGGCGTCCACCAGCGCCGCGGTCATCCCGGGGGAGATGATGCCCGCGCCGATGTTGGCGAGGCCGACTGCCACCGCCACCACCCAGTAGGGCGTCGCGGAGGACACGGTGACCATGGTCAGCGAGGAGATGCCGGCGACCAGCAGGAAGACCGTCAGCAGTGCCCCGTTGGAGAACCGTGCGGAGATGCGCGAGTAGACGACGTTGGCCAGCGGGAACCAGATCGTCATCGGCAGCAGTTCGAGCCCGGCCTGGAAGGGGGTGGCCCCACGGGCGTGCTGGAGATACAGGCTCAGCATGAACATGCTGCCGTACAGCGCGAGGTTGAAGAGGAAACCCACCAGGTTCGCGCCGGCGAAACTCGGCCGGCTGAACAGGCTCCACGGCATGACCAGGTTGTCGGCGCGGCGTTCGCGCACCAGCAGCGAACCGGCGGCGACCACCAGCACGGCGTACGACACCAGCATCCCGCCGGCCCCCCAGCCAAGCCGCGGTCCCTCGATGAGCGCGAAGCTCAGGGCGGCGAGTGCCACGATCCACAGGACATGGCCGGGCACCGCCAGTTTGGTGGCTCGCACCTCGGACGGGGCGATGAAGCGCTTGGTCAGCAGCATGCCGATGATGCCGATGGGCAGGTTGAGAAAGAAGATGCTCTGCCAGCCGAACGCGCTGACCAGGAGCCCGCCCACGGTCGGGCCCAGACCGGCGGAGGTGGCCACGATCGCCGACCACAGGCCCAGCATCCGGGTGCGCTCCCGCTTCTCCGGGAACGAGAACACCAGAAGGGACAGCGAACTCGGCATGAAGAGCGCGGCCCCCACGCCCTGGAGGAGACGCGCGCCGATCAGCACGGCCGCGTTCGGCGCGAGCGCGCAGCCGAGGGAGGCCACGAAGAAGACGGCCATGCCCCACAGGTAGACGTTCTTCGCGCCGAGGCGGTTGGCCAGGCCGCCGGCCAGCAGCAGCAGCGAGCTGAAGACCAGGACGTATCCGTCCACGATCCAGGTGAGTTCCGGCAGCGAGGCGTGCAGCTGCTCCTGGATCGCCGAGCCCGCGACGTTGACGACGGTCACGTCCAGGGCTGCCATGACGAAACCGGTGGCGAGGGCGGTTAACCGCAGTCCTGGTGGCACGGTCCGTCGGGCCGGTGCCACCTCACCGGGCAACGGCACTGCTGGGGACTCAGCACGGGGCATCGTTCTCTCCTCCGAGGGGGGGTTCGCTGGGGCGAAGAGCGACCGCAGACCACCGACAACCGCGGCCAGGAATCTCCGTGTCCATTGAAACGGATATGACGATGACGGTCAAATTTAATGGGCGTCATCATATGACAGCTGTCGTACGATGAAGGCGCCACGCCGGAACGCAAGGAGGCCGAGTCACGTGACCGCACAGACCACCGAGCGCATCACCGATCACCTCGCTGCCGAGGACATCGCGCTCCAGGGCGTGCTGGAGGCGCTGGCCGACCCGGTGCGGCGCAGCATCGTGCGCCAACTCGCCGACTCGGAGCGGAACATGGCGTGCGGGACCTTCGACATCAATGTCACGCGCTCCACCAGCACCCATCACTTCAAGGTGCTGCGGCGTGCCGGAATCCTCTGGCAGCAGTACGAGGGCACGGTGAAGACGAACTCTCTGCGCCGTGCCGACCTGGACCGCGCCTTTCCCGGCCTGCTCGACTCGATCATCGAGGCGGCCCGACGCGAGGCGAACCAGTAGCCGGCACGTCCGGCCGAGCCTCGAGTGCCGGCGTTCACCCGGCCCGATCACCGGCGTTTCAGCCGGCCCGGTCGCCGTCGATCTGGGTCGGCATATAGAGCATGAGCAGCGGCTCGGACCTCTGATGCAGCCCCATGACGACGTGGTGGAAGGCCGCCCTGCGGCCGGGGGCGGGCCGCACCTCGACGGTCGCGATCCCCGTGTCCCGGGTCTCGTGCCGCGCCCACAGCCGGTCGAAGTCCGGACTGGCCGAGCACAGCCTTCGCGCCAGGAGTTCGAAGTTCGGATCGTCGAGAAAGCGCACGGCCTGGACGCGGAACTGGCCGACCAGGCGGCTCGCCACGTCCATCCAGTGGGGGAAGCGACTCCTGTTCCGGCCGTCGGTGAAGAACGACCAGAGGTAGTTGGAGTCCGTGTCCTGCACGCCGAGCAGGGTGCGCGCGGGGGCGTTGCTCACCAGGACGTTCCAGTACCGGTCGACCATGAAGGCCGGAGCCGGCTGCCACGCCTCGACGGCGAGCCGGAGCCGGGACAGCTCCTCCGAGGTCGCCTCCTGGCGGGCGGCCGGCGGATTCACCCCGGCCAGCAGGTACAGGTGCGCGCGCTCGGTGCGATCCAGGTTGAGCGCATTGCTGACCGCGTCGAGCACGCCCTCGGACACCTTGATGTCCCTGCCCTGTTCGAGCCACGTGTACCAGGAAGCGCTCACCCCGGCTAACACGGCGACTTCCTCGCGCCGCAGCCCCGGTGTGTTCCGGCGCCCGCCCACCGTCAGCCCGACGTCGCCGGGCGAGAGCCGCGCCCGGCGGGACCTGAGGAAGTGGCGCAGCGCGGCCCGCCGCTCTCTGTCGGCGTCTCTGACGGTCCTGGTCTCCTCCTGGCCCAAAGCGACACTGCTACCCCTCATATAAGCCACCCTTCACGCACGAAGAACCAGTCCGAGTTACCCGGAACGCCTGTCAGAAGGCGAGGATCAGACGCCCTCGGACCCCACCGGCCTCCAGGCGCCGGTGAGCTTCGGGAGCCCTCTCGGGAGCGAGTACGTCGGCGGTGCGCAGGGTCAGTACGCCCTTCTCCGCCAAGGCGGCGAGCTCCTCCAGCGCGGGGCGCTTGGCGGGATGCGCCAGAACCAGTACCCCATGGATGGTGATGCCGCGCTCCGAGGCCAGCTCGTAGGGGCGGCACTTGACGAACCGGCCGCCGTCCTTCACCACGCCCAGAGCGTCGGCACCGATGACGGCGGCGTCGACGATCGCGTCAGCCCCCTCGGGAACCGCGGCGCGATAGGCGGCGGCGAGATCAGCGGTGGCGGCGGGACGCGGCACGACCAGGTCCGCGCCGAGCCCATGGACCAGGTCGCGGTCCCGCACAGCGGCGTCGGCGACGACTCGGAGCCCGCGGTGCTTGGCCAGTTGCACCACGTACCCGCCCAACGCGCCCGCCGCTCCCGTGACAGCCAGCGTCGCTGCTTCGGGCAGGTCGAGGAGGGAGAGGGCCAGGTTCGCGGTGAGCCCGTTCATGGGCAGGCCGGCGACGTCACGGAGGTCGAGGCCCCGGGGCGCGGCGACGACCTGGTCGCGGGGCACCACCACGTACTCGGCCTGGGCTCCGCCCCCGGCGTGGAAGGGATTGACGAACGCCATGACCGGCTCACCGACCCCGAGGTCGACACCGTCACCGACCGCGTCGACGACTCCTGAGGCGTCCATGCCGGGAGTGTGGGGCGGCTCCTGCCCGGCCATGGCGGCTGCCAGCTGCCCCGAACGCAGCAGCAGGTCAGTGGGGTTGACCGCGGCGGCGGTGACCCGGATACGGACCTGTCCCGGGCCGGGGACGGGCAACGGACGGTCGACGACCTTCAACACATCGGGTCCGCCGAACTGTTCGATTCCGACAGCGCGCATGATGGGGGGTTCCTTTCACCAAACGAATCAAGGGGTCATACGGAGGGGGCGCCTGGCCGGCGATCCGGTGACCGCGGTCAGAGTGCGGCGGTCACCACGGGACGGGGTCTCTGTGCGCCCGGGAACGCAGCGAGAGTGGTCAGCCGCTTCGCGGTCATGCGCTGGAAACCCGAACTGGGCCTGGTCAACCCGGACATGACCACGATCATTCACCGAGTGGCGGAACCGAACCAGTTCGCAGATGTCATATTGGCAGCACCAACACGATCGAGGCGCGGGCGTGGTGGTGCCGCTCCCAGGCGGACGGCAACCGGCACAGACTCGCCCTCTCCGCCCGCTGGATCAGCTCCTACGATTTCCCCGTGAGCGATCAACTGCCGTACGACTGTGCGGCGGTTACCTTCTCATGAGGAGAGCGATGGCAACTCGTCTGGACGCCTCGGCCTTCGACTCGGCGCACTTCCGCCGAGTGCTCGGACACTTGCCGACCGGTGTGGTGGCCGTCTCGGCGATCGACGGGGACGAGCCGGTCGGTCTGACCGTGGGTTCCTTCGCGTCGGTGTCACTGGAGCCGCCCATGGTCGGCTTCTTCCCCAGTGTGACCTCCACCAGTTGGCCACGTATCGAACGAGCCGGATCCTTCGTGGCCAACGTGCTGGCGGAGCATCAGGCGGAGCTGTCCACGGTGTTCGCGACCAGTGGAGGCGACAAGTTCGGCCGGCTCGACTGGCACCGAGGGGTCACCGGCGCCCCGATCCTCGACGGCGTCGCCGCATGGATCGAATGCGAGGTGGCGGATGTCGTCCCGGCCGGCGACCACCTGTTCGTCCTGGGCCGCGTACTCGACCTGGCGGTCGCCGGTGATCCTCGCCCGCTGGTCTTCTTCCAGGGGGACTACGCGCGACTGGCCGGACAGTGACGCGGGGAGATCATCCGGGCGGAAATGGGGAGATCATCCGGGCGGAAATACAGAGCGGCAGACGAGTCGGGCTGTACGCCGGGTTCTGTTCCCCGGGTTCCTCGCGGAGCCCGGGGCGACGGCCATCCATCTAGGACCGGCGTTGCCACCGGCCTCGTGCGGTCTACCCGCGGACTCGGGCGGGCAGCCCTCGAACGTCCGCGCAGAGCCGCCTTTTACAGCGGCCCCTTTTGACCTTGCTCCAGGTGGGGTTTACCTAGCTGCCCAGGTCACCCTGGGCACTGGTGGTCTCTTACACCGCCGTTTCACCCTTACCGAGGGCCGAAGCCCCCGGCGGTCTGTTTTCTGTGGCACTGTCCCGCGGGTCACCCCGGGTGGCCGTTAGCCACCACCCTGCCCTGTGGAGCCCGGACGTTCCTCGGGAAGCCCCCTAGGGGGACTCCACGCGGCCGTCCGCCCGGCTCGTCTGCCGTGTCGACCATGGTACCGGGCGTGTGGGGCGGCGGGGACCGGCGGTCGCCGTGGCCAGGACCGAGCCCGCCAGGATCAGGGTGAAGGCGACCAGGATGCCGGAGGTCAGGGGCTCGTTCAGGAAGAGGGCTCCCGCCGCCACCGCCACCGCCGGGTTGACGTACGTGATGACCGTCGAGCGGGTCGGGCCGACCTCCTTGATCAGTTCCAGGAAGGCCACGAAGGCCAGCGCCGTGCAGATGACGCCCAGGCCGGCGAGGGAGGCCAGGACCTGGCCCGACGGTACGGTGGACGGCCAGGTGGCCGCGGCCGCGGGGGCGTAGACGAGGGCGGCCAGGGTGAGGCAGGGGGCCGTGAGCTGGAGGGTGGGGACGTCCTTCAGCCAGCGCGCGGCTATCAGGGGGGCCGTCGCGTAGCCCAGGACGGTCAGCAGGACCTCGCCGAGTGAGCGGGCGTCGCCGCCGGTGAGGTGGGGGACGGTGAGGACCGCCACGCCGGCGAGGCCCAGGGTCAGGCCTGCGGCGCGCCGCACTCCGAGGCGTTCTGCGTCACCGAAGAAGCGGGCCAGGAGCACTCCGACGATCGGCACGCCCGCGATCAGCAGGCCCGCCGTGGAGCTGGACAGGTGCCGTTCCGCGTCGGTCAACGTGAACCACGGGCCCATGATCTCGATGCACGCGAAGGCCAGCATGGGGAGCCAGTGCGTTCGTACCGTCCGGATCAGGCCGCCGCCTCGGATCGCGAACGGGAGGAGCAGGAGTGCGCCCAGCGCACAGCGCGTGAACACCACCATGGACGGGGACAGGTCGTCCACCGCCACCTTGATCATCAGATAGGGGACGCCCCAGACCACTCCCATCAGGGAGAAGAGGAACCAGCCGCGTGCAGTCATGGGTCGAGTTTCGGTCGTGACCGCGTTAAGTGTCTTGAACGCTGTTGCGGTACGCCGCCGGGGTCACGCCCAGTACTCGGCGGAACCACCGGGTGAGGTGCGCCTGGTCGGCGAAGCCCACCAGGCCCGCCACTTCGGCCGGGCGCAGTCCGGCCTCCAGCAGGCTGCGGGCCCGCGTCACCCGGTACTGGGCCAGCCAGGCGTACGGGGGTATCCCCATCGTCGTGCGGAAGGCGCGGAGGAGCTGGTAGCGGGAGAGGCCCAGGTCAGACGCGAGTAGGGCCAGGGAGGGTGGGGCTGTCAGTTCGTCGGCCAGGCGGTCTCGGACCGTGAGGGCCAGGGTGGCGGCGCCGGGGATGTGGTCCGAGATCGGTCTTGCCGTGGAGTGGCGGTGGGCCAGGGCCGTCAGGAGCCAGGGGAGGCGGGATTCGGCCTCCAGGGGGTCGGGGCAGGCGCTGAGTTCGGTGTGGGCCCGGCGGAGGGCCGTGGCCAGTTCGGGGTCGTCGAGGACTGGCTCGCGGAAGTGAGGGAGAGCGCCGAGGGTGCCGTCCGCGAGCAGGGCCGGCTCGGCGTACAGGGCGCGGTAGGCGTAGCCGTCGGTGGGGGTGCCGGGGCCGCCGGTGTGCATCTCGCCGGGTTCGAGGACGACGATCGTGCCGGGGCCGGTGCGGATGTGGCCGCCTCGGTAGTCGATCACCTCGGAGCCGCCCACGCAGACGCCGACCGTGTACTCGTCGTGGGCGTGCGGGGCGTAGGTGTGCCGGCGGAAGTTCGCGGTCAGCAGGTCGAGCGGAGGGCCGCAGCGGCCCAGTCGCGCCCTCGTCCACAGCGCCTGTTCCGTCATCGGACACACCCCCTTGTCATGCTCTTCCTGCTAGACGTGCAACGCCTTCAGGCCCCGTTTCCATGCCGCGTCCAGGTCCGCGTCGGCCGGAAACCGGCCGTGGATCTCCAGGATCACCATGCCGTGGGCGAAGGCCCAGATGGCGCGGGCCAGGTCCAGGTCGCCGGCGCAGGCCCGCAGCAGGGGCAGGGCGGCGCGGTCCTCCAGGCCCGCGGGGAGTTCGGCGCGCGGGAGGGGCTGTTCCGTGGCCAGGCAGTACAGGTGGGGGTGGGCGAGGGCGTAGGTGCGGTAGGCCTCGGCGAGTGCTTCCAGGGAGCCGGGGGTGCGGGCCTCGGCGGCCTCCAGGGCCTCGGCCGATTCCGCGAGCATCTGTCCCGTCAGCTCGACCTCTACGGCGTGCTTGTCGGGGAAGTGCTTGTAGAGGGACGGGGCCTTGATGCCGAGGCGGTCGGCGAGGGTGCGCATGGTGAGGGCCGCCGCTCCGGACTCCTCCAGGAGGGCCCGGGCAGCGGCGACGATCTCCCGTGCCCTCGGCGTCAGACGCTCAGCCACGCTGGAAGCCCTCCTTCGTCCGCAGTCCGTATCCGAAGGCGCGATCGTACGAGATGTGGGCCAGCCAGCCGCACAGCGCCGCGAAGGCGGGGGCCCAGGTGAAGGGGCCGAACGCATACGCCACCAGCAGCGCCAGCGGGACCAGTGCGCGGTGCATCGCGTTGTAGTACGGCACCGCGCGCGGCGCCAGTTGGCCCTTCGCCATGCGGGGTGCCTCGTCTACGGCGACCAGGAAGGTCAGGTCGGGCAGGACCAGGAAGACCAGGGCGAGGGTGCCGGCGAGCCAGCCGTGGTTCACGGCCTCCAGTACCGCGAAGGCGGACCAGAACAGGGCCGCCGCGAGCCAGGCCGTGCGACGCAGGACGGTGAGGGGCGAGGTGGCGCTCGTGGTCGTGGCGGACATGGCTGCCTCCAGGGTCGTACGGCGCCCGGGCCAGACTGGCTAACGCCGTTAGCCACGACGGTATGGCTAACGGCGTTAGCCGTCAAGGGGCAGCTAAGAGGCCATCCGCTCCAGCGCGGCGAACGCGGCCTCCAGTCGGGCACGGTGGTCCTCCGCGACGTCCTCCACCGGATCCCCGGCCATCAGCCGGCGCGCCGAGGTGACGTAGAGCGTGCGGTACGCGGCGACCGTCAGGGCGGCCAGCAGGCAAGGGTCGGCGACTTCCGTTTCGGCCAGGGCTCCGGCCAGGGCGGACTCGACCTCCTCGACCCCCTCGCGGGCGCGGGCGCGCAAGGCCGGTGAGTCGATGACGACCCGCCAGAAGTGCACGAACCTCTCCGCGATGGCGCTCAACGGGTGTCTTTGGTCGAGCAGTCGGAGCGCGAGGCGGCGCAGGGCGGCGAGCGGGGGTTCGCCGGGGGCGCGTTCGCGTACGGCCGTGGCGAACAGGTCGGCAGCCTCGGGGATGCGGTCGAGGAACAGGTCCTCCTTGCGCGGGAAGTAGTTGAAGACGGTCATGGTGGAGACGCCTGCCTCGCGGGCCACCTCGGCGACCGTCACCGCGTCGAAGCCGCGCTGCGCGAAGAGCAACGTGGCGATGTCCGAGATCCGCTGCCGCGTCTCCCGCTTCTTGCGCTCCCTCAGCGAAGGTTCCTCTTCCATGCGAAAACTATAGCCGCTCAAAACTTTTAGTGACTACAGTGAATTCATGACGACCGACGAGAGCATGACGACGACCGATTACGACGTGGTGGTGGCCGGCGCCGGTCCCGTGGGCCTGTTCCTCGGCTGTGAGCTGGGGCTCGGCGGGGCCCGGGTGCTGGTCGTGGAGCGGCTGACCGAGGTCGACGAGACGATCAAGGCGGGCGCGGTCAACATCCCGAGCGCGGTGGCGTTCTACCGGCGGGGCCTGCTGCCGGAGATGGCGGCGGTGTGGGAGGCGGCCCAGGAACGGATGCGGGCCTTCGGGAAGCGCCTCAGCGTCCCGCCGAAGTTCGCCGGCCACTTCGCCGGGATCATGATGGACCCCGACCTGTTCGACGGCTCCGACCCCGCCTGGGCGGAGGTCGGCCCGGCCGCCGAGGCCGGTCTCGGTGTGCCGCAGGCCGAGCTGGAGCGGATCCTGGCCCGGCGGGCCGCGCGGCTGGGTGTCGAGGTGCGCCGGGGTGTGGAGCTGACCGGGTTCGAGGCGGACGCGGACGGCGTGACCGTACACACGCGCGGAGGGACGATCCGGGCCGGCTGGCTCGTGGGCTGCGACGGCGGTCGCAGCACCGTCCGCAAGCTCGCCGGGTTCGACTTCCCGGGGACGGACCCGGAGATCACCGGCTACCAGGCGGTGGTGGAGATGTCCGGCACCGAGCGGCTGGGCGCGGGGTGGAACACGACCGACGTGGGGACGTACGTCCACGGGCCCTTCCCGGGTCGCATCCTCAGCGTGGAGTTCGACGGGCCCCCGGCCGACCGGTCGGCGCCCGTCACCGCCGAGGAACTGCAGGCCAGCCTGCGCCGGGTGGCGGGCGTGCCGGAGGTGACCATCACGAAGGTCGTGACGGCGACCCGGTTCACCGACAACGCCCGCCAGGTCACCGACTACCGAAGGGGCCGGGTGCTGCTCGCGGGCGATGCGGCGCATGTGCACTCGCCGTTCGGCGGGCAGGGGCTCAACCTCGGCATCGGGGACGCGATGAACCTCGGCTGGAAGCTCGCCGCCGTGGTGCGCGGCCGGGCGCCCGAGGCCCTGCTGGACAGCTACACCGCCGAACGGCACCCGATCGGCGCCTGGGTGCTCGACTGGACCCGCGCCCAGATCGCGCTGATGCGCCCCGACCGGCATGCCCGGGCCCTGCGCCGGGTGGTGACCGACATGGCCCTGACCACCACCGGAACGACGTACCTGGTCACGCAGATCTCCGGGGTATGGCAGACCTACGACCTCCCCGGCGACCACCCGCTGACCGGCCACAGCGCCCCTGACCTGGAACTCTCCGACGGCACCCGGCTCGGCGACCATCTGCACACCGGCCGGGCCCTGCTGCTCGACCTCGCGGACGACCCGAAGCTGCGTGCCCGCGCCGGGGGATACGGCGACCGGCTGGACGTCCTGACCGTCGCCTGCCCCGCCCGGCCGGACCTGGCCGCGCTGTTCGTCCGGCCGGATGGGTTCGTAGCGTGGGCGGCGAACGCGGGGGCAGCGGACGCGGGGACAGCGAACGCGGCGGCAGCGGACGGCGGAGACGACGGCACGTCCCTGCCCGAGGCCCTCCAGCGCTGGCTGGGCTCGGCCGCGGTCACCGCTTGACCCTTCCGCGACGTCAACGTCTGTACTGGACCCATGCGGATCGGAGAACTCGCCGCCGCCGTCGGCGTCACCACGCGCGCGGTGCGGCACTACCACCACCTGGGCCTGCTGCCCGAACCCGAGCGCCTGGCCAACGGGTACCGGCACTACACCCTCCGGCACGCCGTCGTCCTCGCCCGGATCCGGCGGCTCACCGAGCTGGGGATGGGCCTGACCGAGGTACGGGACGTGCTCGCCGACGACGCCGGCAAGGACCTGGTCGAGGTGCTCACCGAGCTGGACGAGGACCTGGCCCGGCAGGAGGCGGAGATCAGGGAGCGCCGGCAGCGGCTGCGGGCGCTGCTGGAGGCCGGGGAGCTGCCCGCCGACGGGCCGTTCTCCCCCGAACTGGCCGGTCTGCTCGCCGGTCTGCCCGGCAGCGACTCCCCCATGGCCGCCAAGGACCGCGAGATCCTGGCCCTGATCGACACCGGCGCGGCCCCGGCGGACCGGGAGCGGCTGCTGTCCGCACTGCGCGGCACCCTGGACGGCCCGGACGCGCCGGCGCGGGCGCAGGAGGCGTACGCGCTGCTCGACGCGCTCGCGGACGCCGCACCGGACGACCCGCGCGTGGAGCAGGCCGCGCGGACTCTGGCAGACCTGGTCCCCGCGGAGTTTCTGCCCGCGTCGGACTTCGACCGGGACAACGCCTTCCTGCGCGCCTTGTACGCCGACTTCGCGCCCGCCCAGGCCGAGGCGATCCGCCGCCTCCTGCGGATCCTCGTCGGGGAACGGCCGTGAGAGTCGTCCACGGCCTGGTCCGGCACGAGGCGCGGCTGTTCGTGAGTCTCGGGCTGTGGCTGGCCCGGCGTACTCACGGCACGGCCGGCGGGCGGGCGTTCGGGTATGCGCGGGGGCAGGGCTCGACCCTGTTCGGGCTGGGCTTCGTGTGTGTGGTCGAGTCGTTCACCATGTCCGTGCTGCTGCGCGACTGGCCCACCGCGCACCGGGTCGTACTTCTGCTGGACGTCTACACCCTGCTGTTCGTCGTCGGCCTGCACGCGGCCTGCGTGGTCCGCCCGCACGTGCTCACCCCGGACGCGCTGCGGGTGCGGTACGGCGCCCATGTGGACCTGCGCATACCGCTGGCGGTGATCGGGGCCGTACGACGGGAGACGCGCACCACGCACGAGCGCGCGGCGGGCGAACTCGACCTTCCCATAGCCTCCCGGACCACCCTCACCCTCGAACTCACCGTCCCGGTCACCCGGACGACCCTCTTCGGTCGTCGCCGGACGGCGAGCGTGGTCCGGCTGCACGCCGAGGATCCCGACGACCTCGTACGAGCCCTCACGCGGGTGCGAACAGGATCTTCGACGTGCCCGGATCCGCTCGGGTGAGCCGGACCCGCAGGCGTTCGCCGAGCGGGAGGTGCTCGCCCTCTATCCGGCCGATCACGGCCGGGGACGTCAACTGCACGGTGCCGACGGTCGGTTGGCGGTCCGCGAGGTCCACCACGCAGCCGTCGAAGACCTCCCCGACCCGGTCCTTGAGGAGGGCGGCCTCCACGATGTCGACGCACTCCCGCTCGGCCTCGGCCGCGCGGCGGCTGCCCTCGGTCATCCGCTGCGGCAGCGCGTCGAGCGCGGCGAGGACCCAGTCGGGCGGGGTCTGGCCGGCTGCGGCCGCGAGGCAGAGTTCGGCGGCGTAGCGGTCGGCGAGGCGGCGCAGCGGGGCGGTGCAGTGGGCGTAGGGGGCGGCGACGGCGGCGTGGGTGGTGATCGCGGGCAGGTTCCCGTCCCGGAAGACCGTGTAGCCCGCGCCGCGCAGCAGGGTCGTGCACTCCTGGAGGAAGGCTGCGTGGTGGGTGTCGTGCGGGTCGAGGGTGCGGATCAGCGCCGCGTACGACACGTGGTGCGGCCAGTCGATGTGCAGGGCGACCGCGGTACGGCGCAGCCGGGCCACGGCGCCGTCGGGCGCGGCCGGGAGGGTACGCAGGATGCCCGTGCCGGTGGCCGTCATCAGGTCGGCCGCGGCCATGCCGGCGAGCAGGGAGAGCTGGGCGTTCCAGCCGTCGGCGGGCAGCGGGGCGCGGTAGCTCAGTTCGTAGGTGTGGTCCCGCTCGGTGATCTCCTGCTCGGGGACGCCCAGCGAGATCCCGCCGCGCTCCACCTCGAGGCGCTCCCGGGCCAGGCCAATCTCCC
Organism: Streptomyces sp. Ag109_G2-15; assembly: GCF_900215565.1. Taxonomy (NCBI): domain Bacteria; kingdom Bacillati; phylum Actinomycetota; class Actinomycetes; order Kitasatosporales; family Streptomycetaceae; genus Streptomyces; species Streptomyces sp. Ag109_G2-15. The sequence goes on along the minus strand of NZ_OCNI01000001.1, from coordinate 4,975,982 downwards.
TGAGCAGGGCGACCGGCTCCTCGGCGGTCCCGCTGTCGATCTGCCGCTGCACGCCCGCGTAGTCGAGCTTCGCCCGGCTGCGGACCAGGGCCCGGCGCACGTCGACGGCGACGGTACGGCCCTCCGCGTCCAGGTCGAGCGTCCACAGCACGGCGGGCCGGGTCCGGTCGGGCAACAGGCTCGCGGCGTCCTCGCTGAGCACGGTGGGGTGGAGCGGGACCTTCTCGTCGGGGAAGTAGAGGGTGTTCACCCTCTTGTGCGCCTCCGCGTCCAGGGCACCGCCGGGTGCGACGAAGGCGGCGACGTCGGCGATGGCGTACCGGACCCGGTAGCCGGTGCCCTGCCGGGACAGGTGCATCGCCTGGTCGAGGTCGGTGGAGGTGGGCGGGTCGACGGTGAAGAAGGGCAGGTCCGTGACGTCGTACGACGGCAGGGCGGGCGCCTGCGCCGACCGCTCGGCCTCCGCCTGGACCGCGGCGGGAAAGGCCTCCGGTACGCCGAGTTCGGCGCGGAGCGCGGCGAGGGCGGCCCTCAGAGGGGCCTTGGGGGCGCCGGTCACGCGGATCTTGCGGCGGGGCATGTGTCGAGCGTAGGTCGAAGGCGCGGGGGCAGCACCCCGTACCCTGGCGCAGAACCGGAGAGAAGGAGTACTACCCGTGCTTGTCCTGCTGCCGCCCTCGGAAGGCAAGGCGTCCTCGGGCCGTGGCGCCCCGCTGAAGCTGGAGTCGCTGTCCCTGCCGGGGCTGACCGAGGCGCGGGAGGCCGTGCTCGGGGAGCTGGTCGAGCTGAGCGCCGGTGACGAGGAGAAGGCGCGCGAGGTGCTCGGGCTGAGCGAGGGGCTGCGCGGCGAGATCACGAAGAACGCCGGCCTGCGGACGGCCGGGGCGCGGCCCGCCGGGGAGATCTACACGGGTGTGCTGTACGACGCCCTCGACCTGGCCTCCCTCGACGCGGCCGCGAAGAAGCGGGCCGCACGGTCGCTCCTCGTGTTCTCGGGGCTGTGGGGCGCGGTGCGCGTGACCGACCGCATCCCCTCCTACCGGTGCTCGATGGGCGTGAAGCTGCCGGGGCTCGGGGCGCTGGGCGCCCACTGGCGGGCGCCGATGGCGTCGGTGCTGCCCGAGGCCGCCGGGGACGGGCTCGTCCTGGACCTGAGGTCCGCCGCGTACGCGGCCGCGTGGAAGCCGAAGGGCGAGGTGGCCGGGCGTACGGCGACGGTACGGGTGCTGCACGCGCCGACCCGGAAGGTCGTCAGCCACTTCAACAAGGCGACGAAGGGGCGGATCGTACGGAGCCTGCTGTCGGCCGGGGCCGCGCCCAAGGGTCCGGCCGAGCTGGTGGAGGCGCTGCGGGATCTCGGGTACGTCGTGGAGGCTCAGGCGCCGGTGAAGGCGGGGCAGGCGTGGTCGCTGGATGTGCTGGTGGAGGAGATCCACTGAGCCTCCTCTGAGGCCGTCGGCCTACCCGTTGCAACATATGCAACGACCTTTGCGCGCCCTGCATCACATCGGCAGGATGAGCGGCATGCCCTCGTCTGTGCTGGACCTCGCGCCTGTCGTCCCCGTCGTCGTCATCGAGGACGCCGGGGACGCCGTACCGCTCGCCCGTGCGCTGGTCGTCGGCGGGCTGCCCGCGATCGAGGTGACGCTGCGGACGCCCGCCGCGCTGGACGCGATCCGGGCCATCGCTGACGAGGTGCCGGACGCGGTGGTCGGGGCGGGGACGGTCATCGCGCCGGAGCAGGTGGGCGCGTGCGTGGCGGCCGGGGCGCGGTTCCTGGTCAGTCCCGGGTGGACGGACGCGCTGCTGACGGCGATGCGGGCGTCCGGGGTGCCGTTCCTGCCGGGGGTGTCGACCACCTCGGAGGTGGTGGCGCTGCTGGAGCGCGGGGTGCGGGAGATGAAGTTCTTCCCGGCGCAGGCGGCGGGCGGGACCGCTTATCTCAAGTCCCTGGCCGGTCCGTTGCCGCAGGCCCGCTTCTGCCCTACGGGCGGGATCGGGCCCGGGACCGCGCCGGAGTATCTGTCCCTGCCCAATGTCGGCTGCGTGGGCGGGAGTTGGATGGTCCCGGCGGACGCGATGGCCGCCGGGGACTGGGCCCGGATCGAAGAGCTGGCGCGGGCCGCCGCCGGGCTCAGGGACGCAGGTGGGACGTGTCGTTGAACAGCCGCACGCTCGCGTTGCCGTCCGCGTAGTACGCCACCGCCGACAGGGAGGCGGCGGAGAGTTCCATGCGGAACAGCGACTCGGGCGGGGCACCCAGGGCGAGGCGCACGAGGGTCTTGATCGGGGTGACGTGGGTGACCAGCAGGACCGTGCGGCCCGCGTAGGCCGCGACCAGCTTCTCCCTGGTGGCCTCCATCCGGGTGGCGGTCTCCGCGAAGCTCTCGCCGCCGCCGGTGGGGTGGGCCTCGGGGTCGGCGAGCCAGGCGTTCAGGTCGTCCGGGTGGCGCTCGCGGACCTCGCCGAAGGTCAGGCCCTCCCAGGCGCCGAAGTCCGTCTCCCGCAGGCCCTCTTCGATCGTGACGTCCAGGCCGAGGCGGGCGGCGACGATGCCGGCGGTTTCGCGGGTGCGGGCGAGGGGGGAGGCGAGGATCGCCTGGATCGTGCCTCGCTTGGCGAGTGCCTCTGCTGCTCGGTGGGCCTGTTCGCGGCCCGCGTCCGAGAGGGAGGGGTTGGTGCCGCCGCTGCCGGAGAAGCGTTTCTGGGGGGTGAGGGGGGTTTCGCCGTGGCGGAGGAGGACGAAAGTGGCGGGGGCGCCCATGTCTGCGGCGGCGCTCCAGCCGGGGGTGGAGGGGCGCTGCTCGCCGGACGTTGAGAGGTGCTGCTCGCTGGGGGTGACCGTGCGTTCCCCTCCGGTACTGGAAAGGTGCTGCTCGTCGGGGGCTGTGGGGCGCTGCTCGCTGGGAGGTGCGCCTTTGTCTGGGACGGGCGCCGCCCCAGCGGCACGACTGCCCGCAGCTACGGCGGATTCCGAGGGCGACCACTGGCCGCCCTTGGCCCCCGCGTCCATTGCCTCGTTGGCCAGGCGGTCGGCGTGTTTGTTCTGCTCGCGGGGGATCCACTCGTAGGTGATCTGGTCCGCGGGGAAGATCCGGCCGGCTTCCGCCGCCAAGGGCTTCATCGCAGGGTGCTTGATCTTCCAGCGGCCCGACATCTGCTCGATGACCAGCTTGGAGTCCATGCGGACGTGGACCCGGGCGGTGGGGTCGAGGGTGTGCGCGGCGCGCAGGCCGGCGACCAGGCCTCGGTACTCGGCCACGTTGTTCGTGGCGATGCCGATGTACTCCGCGATCTCCGCGAGGGCTTCGCCCGTCGCCGCGTCGATCACCACGGAACCGTAGCCCGCGGGCCCCGGGTTGCCCCGCGACCCGCCGTCGGCCTCGACGATGAACTCCCGCACCGCGCCGACTCCTTACAGACCCGACTCGGCCGTACGCACCAGGATGCGACGGCAGTTCTCGCAGCGGACCACCGTGTCCGGGGCCGCCGAGCGGATCTCGTTCAGCTCGGTGATGGCCAGCTCCTGGCGGCAGCCCTGGCAGGTGCGGGCGTACAGCTTGGCCGCGCCGATGCCGCCCTGCTGCTCGCGCAGCTTGTCGTACAGCTTGAGCAGGTCCGCGGGGACGGAGGCGGCGATGACCTCGCGCTCCTTGGTCACCGAGGCGACCTCGCCGTCGATCTCCTCGAAGGCCGAGTCCCGGCGGCCGCCCGCGTCGTCGATCTTCGACTGGACGGACCCGACCCGCTCGGTCAGCTCGGTCACCCGCTCCTGCGCGGCCTCGCGGCGCTCCATGACCTCCAGGACGACGTCCTCCAGGTCGCCCTGCCGCTTGGCCAGGGAGGCGATCTCGTGCTGGAGGTTGGACAGGTCCTTCGGCGAGGTGACGGCGCCGGAGTCCAGGCGCTGCTGGTCGCGGGCGGCACGCTGGCGCACCTGGTCCACGTCCTGCTCGGCCTTGGTCTGCTCGCGGGCGGTGTCGCTCTCCTCGGTCTGCGCGGCCACCAGCAGGTCGCGCAGCTGCGTCAGGTCCTTGTTGAGCGACTCGATCTCGGCGTGCTCGGGCAGCGACCTCCGCTTGTGTGCCAGCTGCTGCAGGCGGACGTCGAGGGCCTGGACGTCGAGGAGTCGGATCTGGTCGGCGGGCGCGGCGTTCAGTTGGGGGCTCCCGATGGGCTAGTTGGTGACGGTGGACGCCGCGTGGGCGGTCCAGGGGTCGGTGACCGTCTTGGACACGTGGACGCGCAGGTCCCAGCCGTGGCGGTCGGAGATCTCGTCGAGCTGGGCTGCGGCCAGCTCGCACCAGGGCCACTCGGTGGCCCAGTGCGCCGCGTCGAGCAGCGCGAGGGGACTTTGGGCCACCGCCTCGGAGGCCGGGTGGTGGCGCAGGTCGGCGGTGAGGAAGGCGTCGACGCCGGCCGCGCGGACCTGGTCGAAGAGGCTGTCGCCGGAGCCGCCGCTGACGGCGACCGTGTGGACGACGGCCTCGGGGTCGCCGGCCACCCGGATGCCCTGTGCGGTGGCGGGCAGCCGCTCGGCGGCCCGGGCGGCCAGCTCGCGCACGGTCACCGGGTGGTCGAGTTCGCAGATCCGGCCCAGGCCCCGGCGCCCCTCGGGGTCGGTCGGGTCGGGCACGAGGGGTCGTACGACACGGAGGTCGAGCGCGCCGGCGAGGGCGTCCGAGACGCCCGGGTCGGCGGTGTCGGCGTTGGTGTGGGCGACGTGCAGCGCGATGTCGTTCTTGATCAGCGTGTGCACGACCCGGCCCTTGAAGTGCGTGGCCGCGACCGTCGTCGTACCGCGCAGGTAGAGCGGGTGGTGGGTGACGAGCAGGTCGGCGCCGAGCTTCACGGCCTCGTCGACGATGTCCTGGACGGGGTCGACGGCGAACAGGACCCGGGTGACCTGCTGGTCCGGGTCGCCCACGACCGTGCCGACCGCGTCCCAGGACTCGGCCCGCGCGGCGGGCCACAGGTTCTCCAGCGCGGCGATGACTTCAGACAGACGGGGCACGGGGAAAAGGCTACCTGGCTGTTCTGCCGGGCTGTACCGCATCCGCTTCCCCTGGTCCCGCTCAGCACATACGCCCCGGTTCCCTCAGAGGAATCGCTTCTGCGCCACCCGTATGTGTGAAGCCGGGGTCTGGCGATCCCACGCCCGTGCGTACGAAAACTAGCTTCGTCGCTGGAGGTGACCGAACGATGACAGCCTGTGCGATCGAACCCCCCTCCACCGGTGAGGACGACGGTGTGCCGGGGACGCGGTGCGCCATCACGGTGGACGGCGCATACGCCGCCCGCCTCGCGCTGGGCGGTGACTCCTGGTTCCCGGAGCGCTGGACCCTGGACGGCCCGGAGCCGTACGCGGTGCCGCTGCCCGGCAACCAGCCGGAGGAGCCCGGCACCCAGGTGCAGCCGATGGCGGACGGGCGGGTGCTGATCCAGCGGCTGGTGGAGCGCCGGCACACCTTCTCGCTGCTGTACCCGACCGGCCCCGGCACCGGCGAGCTGCCGCTGGGCGCGGTGGAGTGCCCGGAGCCGGGCACCCGGCTCAGGCTGCTGCCGCCCGCGCCGGGCGGGGTGCGCGCGTACGCCCTCGCGGTCGGTCCGCGGGCCACGGCGGTGTGGCTGGTGGCGGGCGGCGCCTTCGGGCCGGAGCTGCTGGCGGAGGTGCCGGGGCGCTGCTCGGGCGGGGTCTGGCTGGACCGGGGCGGGCGGATGCTCGCGCTGGACCGGGAGCTGGGCGGGCGCACCAAGACGGTCGTGGTCGACCTGGGGCGCGGGGGCGAGATCTCGCCCCTGCTGCAGATCGCGGAGGGCAGCGACGACCGGTTGCTGCTCGCCGACCCGGACAGCGGGCTGCTGCTGATCTCCTCGGACGCGCCCTCTCCGGGGCAGGAACGATTGGGCTGGGGGGTGATGGGCAGCATGCTGCCGGTGCGCTTCCCGGAGTGTCTGCGCGTCCCGGACTGCGCGGTGACGCCGTTCGCGATCCAGCCGGGGCAGGTGCTGATGCCGGAGAGCTGTGCGGTGGCGCTGCGCATCGACGGGCCGTTCGGCAGCTGGGTCGGCACCTGGCGGCCGGCCGAGCGGCAGGTATGTCATCTTCCGGCGCCCGAGGGGTGGTTGACCGGGTCGGGGCTGTGGACGCCGGACGGGGTGCTGCGGCTGCCGTACGCCACGGGGGAGGTCCCGTGCGGCGTGGCGGAGCTGACGGCGCCCAGGGGGGAAGCGGGGGGCCTGGGGACCGCGGGCGGTACGGCCGTCGCGGGGCCGGGGGGAACGGGGGCACCGGGGCCGGGGGGAACGGGGGTACCGGGGGACGCGGGTCCGGGGGATCCGGTCCGGGACGGCATGGCTGCCGGGGTGCCCGAGGCGTCCTGGCAGGCGGCGGAACCGGATCCTCCGGGACCGGTGACGGTCCGTCCGGTACCGCTGCAACAGGCACCTCTCGGCCGACTTGTAACGAAGTAGCACCGGTCGGCGTGCCCGCCTGGATTCGGCCCGTGGTGTGCCGGTTACACTCGCCCGGCTGTAAGAGATCTTGTTGACGGGGTGAATTCTTCCGATGAGCGACACCAGCACGACTCAACCGCTGTCTGCCGACTCTCAGGACGCGGCCGGACACGGCCGACACCGGGGGCCGGTCGCGGTCCAGGACGGCGAGACGGCTCCGCGTGGGCGTCACCGCAAGCCGGCCGAGGAGACCACCGAGGCGGCTGCCTGGCGGTAGCAGGAGAGACAAGAGGGGGTGCCCGTCGCACGACGGGCACCCCCTCTTTCCTTTGCGTCAGCCGCGCTTGAGGCCCAGCACCTCCGCGGCCGCGAACGTCTCCCCCGGCGGCCGGTCCGCGTAGTGCGGGGTGAGCAGCGCGTCGAGTTCGTCGTACGTGAACGTCTCCTGCTTGCTGTCGAACTTCGCCTGCACCCGTGGCCGTTCCACCACGGCGACCATGCCGCCGTGGACGACGAGCAGCTGGCCGTTGACCCGGGCGGCGGCGGGTGAGGCCAGGTAGCCGACGAGCGGGGCGACATGCTCGGGGGCGAGCGGGTCGAGTCCCTCGTCCGGTTCCTGGAAGCCCGCGAAGACGTCCTGGGTCATCCGGGTCCGGGCGCGCGGGCAGATGACGTTGGCGGTGACGCCGTACTTGGCGAGGGCGAGGGCGGTGGAGGTGGTCAGGCCGACGATTCCGCCCTTCGCCGCCGCGTAGTTGGGCTGTCCGGCGGAGCCGGCCAGGAACGCCTCCGAGGAGGTGTTCACGATCCTCCCGTACACCGCCGCCCCCGCCGCCTTGGAGCGGTCGCGCCAGTGTGCGGCGGCGAAGCGGGTGGTGTTGAAGTGTCCCTTGAGGTGGACGCGGATCACCGAGTCCCACTCGCCCTCGGTCATGGAGAAGACCATGCGGTCGCGCAGGATGCCCGCGTTGTTGACGAGGATGTCCAGCTTGCCGAACTCGGCGACGGCCAGGTCGACGAGTTGACGGGCCTGCTGGAAGTCGGCGACGTCTCCGGTGTGCGCGACCGCCCGGCCGCCCGTCTCGCGTATCTCGGCGGCGACCTCCTCGGCGGGCCCCGCCGAGGCCTCGCCGGAGCCGTCGCGGCCGGGCTGTCCGTAGTCGTTGACGACGACGGCCGCGCCGAGCCGGGCGAGTTCGAGCGCCTCGGCCCGGCCGAGGCCGCGCCCGGCGCCGGTGACGACGGCGGACCGTCCCTCAAGTGGCAGTGGCATGCCCGTCCGTCCTCAGATCTCGATGCACGTACGCAGGGCCGTCCCGGTACGCATCTGGTCCAGGGCCTCGTTGATCTCCGCCAGCGGCACCCGGTGGGTGATCAGGCCCTCCAGGTCGACGCGGCCCGCCCGCCACAGGGCGATGGTGCGCTCGTAGGAGCGCAGGACGTCGCCGCCGCCGTACATGGAGGGCAGTATCCGCTTCTCGTCGAAGAACAGCTCGAACATGTTGAGCTGCAGGAAGTCGTCCATGGCGCCCGCGCCGACCACGACGAGGGTGCCGCCGCGCCGGGTGTTCTCGTACGCGGTGCGGGCGGTGGCGGACCGGCCGACGACCTCGAAGACGTAGTCGAAGCCCTCACCGCCGGTCACCTGCTGCTTGGCGCCGGCCAGCTCCTCCGGTGACACCGCCTTCGTGGCGCCGAACCTGAGCGCGGACTCCCGCCGGGAGGCGACCGGGTCCACGGCGACTATCTCGGCGGCGCCCTTCAGCCGCGCGCCCTGGACGGCGGAGATGCCGACGCCCCCGCAGCCGATGACGGCGACCGACGAACCGGCTTCCACATCAGCGGTGTTCAGGGCGGCGCCGAGTCCGGTCGTCACGCCGCAGCCGATGAGGGCGGCGATGTCGAAGGGCACGTCGTCCGGGATGGGCACCGCGCAGCCCGCGTCCACGACGACCTCCTCGGCGAACGTGCCGGTGCCCGCGAAGCCGAAGACGTCACCGCCGGGGCGCTTGAAGTTGGGGGTGCCCGCGTTCATGAACCCGGCCAGGCACAGCTCGGTCTGGCCGCGCTTGCAGGCGGGACAGGCGCCGCAGGCGGGCAGCCAGCAGAGGACGACCCGGTCGCCGGGCTTCAAGTGGCGTACGTTCTCGCCGACTTCGAGGATCTCGCCCGCGCCCTCGTGACCGGGCACGAACGGGGCCGGCTGGGGCAGCACCCCGTTCATCGCCGACAGGTCCGAGTGGCACAGCCCGGTGGCCCGCATCCGGACCCTCACCTTGCCGGGGCCGAAGCCCACCGCCTCGATGTCCTCGATGACTTCCAGCTTTTCCTGGCCGATCTCGTGCAGTACGGCTGCGCGCATGGTGCGGCTCCCCTCGGAGGCTCTTCAGGAGTGCTGAACGATGGTGTCGGCCAGGACGGGCGTGTCCTCCCTCCCCCGCTCTCGGCTTCGCTCGAGCGGGGGGACCCCCATGACGGCGCTCACGGCGACCCGGACCTCGCCCTCCCGCCGCCACATCCGGATCCGCAGGGTCTCCCCCGGGTACACGACCCCGGCGAACCGGGTGGTGTACCCGCGCACCCGGGTCACATCGCCGCCGAGCAGCGTGTCCACGACCGCCTTCAGCGTGATGCCGTAGGTGCACAGCCCGTGCAGGATGGGCCGGTCGAACCCGGCGAGCTTGGCGAACTCGGGGTCGGCGTGCAGGGGGTTGTAGTCGCCGGAGAGGCGGTAGAGCAGGGCCTGGTCGGCGCGGACGGGCCGCTCGACGGTCCGGTCGGGTTCGCCGGTGAGTGGTTCCAGGCGCGTGGAGGGGCCGCGGTCGCCGCCCCAGCCGCCTTCCCCGCGTACGAAGATCTGGGCGTCGTTGGTCCACAGCGGGCCGTCGGCGTCGGTGACTTCGGTGCGCATGACGAGGACGGCTGCCTTGCCCTTGTCGTACACGGCGGCGATGCGGCCGGTGGCGGTGGCGGTGCCCTCGGCCGGCAGGGGCCGGTGGATGCGCAGCGTCTGGCCGCCGTGCAGCACCTTGGCCAGGTCGACGTCGATGCCGGGCATGGACAGGCCGCTGATCACCCCGGGCGAGCCGGCACCGGCGACGGTGGCGAAGCTCGGCAGCACGTGCAGCCGGGACTCCAGGGTGTAGCGCAGCTCGTCGGGGTCGGTGGCGGGGCTGTCCTTGTCCGGGTTCGCGCCGGCGCCGATGCCGAGGTGGTAGAGCTGGACGTCCTTGGCGGTCCAGGTGATCTCGCCGGTCCGGGGCTCGGCGGCGAGGGCCTTGGCTGCGTCGATGGGCATGGGGCTCCTGACGGGTCTCAAGACCTCGGCGCGGACGTCCGCACCGTCGGCCGCACCGAGGTCGTCCAGGGGCGGATCTAGAACGCGTTCCAGTCCGGCGCCCCCTGTATAGCCCAGCACTCCGCAGTTGTGAAGGCTCCTGACACTGTGTCAGACGGCGTGGCTGTGACATTTGTACTGCCCGACTACGGACATCCGCATCTGCCGGGACCGGTCCCGGATTCCTACCGTCTTAGACATGACACAGACGCGGAGCGGACGGGGTGCGGCCGGCGGCCTGACAGTGGGCGGCGATCGCGCTGTTGCTGTGCCGTCGCGGAGGGGCACGGGCCCGCCCCCGGTGCGATCATCGTGCTGACCATCTGGCTGCCGGCGTTCGGTTCGTACGCTGTGCTGTCGTACCGCCGCAGGGCGGCAACCATCTGATCGGGGGACAGAGAGATGTCGTGGTGGGCAGGGGCAAGATGCCACTTCCAGGCCGTGCAGGAGGCGCGAGCCCGATGGCGGGCGGACATGGAGCGGTTCCAAGCCGCGCAGAAGGCCGCCCGGAAGACCGGGAAGACCCCGGACGTCGACCACCCGGGGCCGCCGCCCACCGGCTTCGCGCTGCTGCCCTGGCTGCTGATGGGCATGGGGTCCTTCTCCAATCTGCTGCAGGGCGAGACCCCGAACCCGTGGGTCGGCGGCCTCGGTCTGCTCGCCTTCAACTCGCTGTACATCTACGTCACCTTCCGCGCCTTCGACCGCGAGAAGCGCGAGTCGGTCTCCACTCGGGTGGCGCTGGGGCTGATGGGCCTGGTGACCACGGGCCTGGCCGTCGGGTACGGCGGCAACTGGCTGATGTTCTTCCCGCTGCTGGGCCTCGCGACCGGCGCCACCCTGCGCGGCCCCTGGCTGGGCCGCACCGGGGTGCTGCTCGCGCTGTACGCGACAGCCGTGTCCGGCGTCCGCGACAACTGGGGGGACGCGACGAACATCGGGTACGCGACCTTCCTGTCGAGCATGGTGACCGCCGCGATCCTCGGCCTGTCCGAGGCCGTGCGGGAGCTGCGCGCGGCCCGGGAGGAGCTGGCCCGGCGGGCGGTGGAGAAGGAGCGGCTGCGCTTCTCCCGCGATCTGCACGACCTGCTCGGCCACACCCTGTCGGTGATCGTGGTGAAGTCGGAGGCGGCCCGGCGGCTGGCCCCGCGCGACATGGACGCGGCGCTCACGCAGATCGGTGACATCGAGTCGGTGGGCCGGCAGGCGCTGACCGAGATCCGCGAGGCGGTGACCGGCTACCGCGAGGGCAGCCTGGCCACCGAGCTGACCCGGGCCCGCTCGGCGCTGTCCGCCTCGAGCGTGGAGCCGCTGGTGCGCCAGTCCGGGACGCCGCTGGCCCCGCAGACCGAGGCGCTGCTCGGCTGGGTGGTGCGCGAGGCGGTCACCAACGTCGTCCGGCACAGCGACGCCACCCGCTGCGAGATCACCGTCGAGAGCACCGCCGAGCAGGCCCGGCTCACCGTCACCGACAACGGGTCCGGCAAGGCCGTCACGCGCCCCGCGGAGGGCATCGGCGGCACCGGTCTGAAGGGTCTGACCGAGCGCCTCGCGGCGGCGGGCGGCTCCCTCAGGGCCGGCCCGTCGCCGCGCGGCGGCTTCGCGGTCACCGCCGAACTCCCGGTGGAGCCGACGGAACCGACCGCTGTGGCAGTGGCTACGGCGCCCAGGGCGCGCTGACCGCCCAGCTGACGTCGTCGCTCCAGGACGTGCTGCTGTCCCAGGCGTTGGAGCCGCCGTTGCCGGCTATGTAGACGTTGCTGTTGTAGTGGCGCAGGTACTTCGTCGGGTAGTTGTACGAGGCGAACGAGGTGCCCGTGCCGCTCTTGCCGGTCTGCGGACAGAAGGTGGCGTCCGCCCGGAACTGGCTGGTGCCGTCCATGGGCTGCCGGTAGAGCCGGTAGTTGTAGTGGCGCAGGAAGTCACCGGGGTAGCTCCGCGACTCGAAGGAGACGCAGGAACTGTCGGCGAGGCCCTTGCGGACGATCCAGGTGGCGTCGTTCTTGTCCAGCGACGAACTGCTCGACGTCAGCGGGGAGATGACGGCCGCGTCGTTCTGGTGGCGGACGTAGTCGGTGGTGCAGCAGGCGGTCGTCGCGCGCAGCGAGATCTCCGAGCCGGCGCCCAGCGTGCCGGTGCTGCCGGTCGGGCCGCCGTAGCCGACGGAGACGATGTTGGACTGGACGGCGTCGTCGGCGGCGTCCGTCGGGATGCCGGAGGTCATCACGCCCTCGAAGAAGGACCCGATGGAGCCGTTGCTGTTGTCGCCGCCGGTGCCGAGGACGATCGCGCCCTCCTGGTGCATCGGCGAGTACCCGCCGGCGGTCGGCTCACCGCCGGAATAGGTCGTCGTGAGCCCGCCGGATTGCGCATTGCCGTATTTCAGCGCGAAATGGTTCTGCCCGTTGTTCTTCAGCAGCGCGGTCACGAACGGCAGCGGTCCGGTGCCGGTGTTGGACGTGTTCTTGCTGTACCCGGCGTCGGACTGGAACAGCCCGTTCTCCAGGTCGGCCTGCACCCACGGCCCCTGCCCGTAGCAGGGCGAGAACCAGCACTCGGTGCCGAAGTTGATGGCGTCCATGTGACCGTTGCCGGTGTCCGTGTTGTTCGTCTCGGCGTTGCCGTAGTCGAAGCAGCAGCGGTTGTTGACGTGGGTGCCCGAGGTCACCATGTACATCCCCTCGGCCTGCCCGTTCACGGCCACGCCCGAGGTGGAGTTGTCCCGGTAGCCCATGCCGGCGGATATCTCCAGGCCGTAGACCTGGTGTCCGCCGACGGTCACCGGCAGGGCGTCGGCGGGCGAGCCGACGTCGGCCGCGCCGGCCCCGCCCGCGCCCTCGATGGTGAGGTGGTTGTGGCGCGGGGACTGGTCGTAGATCTCGGTGATGATGCAGGTCGTGCCGGAGCAGAAGGAGTCCTGGGCGGCCGCGTTGGCGTATCCACCGGTGGCCAGCAGGCCGATGTTCGCGGTGGCGCCGTCGGAGGCCCGCTTCACCTGGTAGAGCGAGCCGCTGTACGACGAGTACAGCGCCCGGACCAGGCTGTGCGCGGCGACGCAGGGTGTGCCCGCGGCCGCGTAGACGTCACAGGGCAGCGAACTCGCGGCGGCGGCCTGCGGGGCGCCGACGCCGACGACGAGCGCGGCGATGGTCGCGAAGACCGCGAGCACGGAGAGGACGGCGCTTCTGAGCCGCCGTGGACATGAGCGCAGGAGTGTGGGGAGCACGTGCACCTCTTCTGTTCCTGGTAGGGCGGTGCGGGGTGTTGGTCGATATACCGGACGCCGTTCGATCGAAATGCCGAACTCATTCGACGTCGAAATGCCGAACAATTACCGGAAATGCAGAGGCGATTGTTTGCGGGTCCCCAGGGGCCGTCAACCCCTGCGGACCGGAACCATGACGAGTCTTTAATTTCCCGCCCTTGGCTACGCTTGGACCGTGAAGAACATCCGAGTCCTCCTCGCCGAGGACCAGGGCATGATGCGCGGCGCGCTCGCCCTGCTGCTCGGCATGGAGCACGACATCGAGGTGGTCGCCCAGGTCTCGACCGGCGACGCGATCGTGGCGGAAGCGCTGCTGCACCGGCCGGACGTGGCCCTGCTGGACATCGAACTGCCGGGCATCAGCGGTCTGGACGCGGCGGCCGAACTGCGCGAGCAGGCGCCCGACTGCCGGGTGCTGATCCTGACCACCTTCGGCCGGCCCGGCTATCTGCGCCGGGCCATGGAGGCCGGAGCGGCCGGATTCCTGGTCAAGGACGGGCCGGTGGAGGAGCTGGCCCAGGCGATCCGGCGCGTGCTCACCGGGGAGACCGTGGTCGATCCGGCGCTGGCCGCGGCCGCGCTCAGCGCCGGGCCGAATCCGTTGACCGCCCGGGAGTGCGATGTGCTGAAGGCGTCGGCGGACGGGGCGACGGTCGCCGACATCTCGGGCAGGCTCCATCTGTCCGAGTCCACGGTCCGCAACTACCTGTCGTCCGCCATCGGCAAGACGGGCACACGGAACCGGGCGGAGGCGGTGCGGGAGGCCCGGCAGCAGGGGTGGCTGTGAGCGCCGCCTGGTCCGGCTCGCCTTACTGGATCACCTCCGCCGACCGGTAGCTGGTCCCCTCCGGCGCCACGCACACGAACCAGCTCATCGGAAAGCCGGCCGCCCGCCGAGGCAGGTCCACGATGCTCGTGCCGTCCTTCCAGGTGCACTTGACCTGCTGGGCGGTGGTGGCGACCATGCCGATCACCAGGCGACCGGAGCTCTCGGGTTCGTACCCCAGACGGGTCGCGACGGCCTCCAGGTCCGTGCCCGAGTACTTCTCCAGCTTGCTCACCGTGTTGAACATCACCTGCTGCGGGCGGTGGTCGCCGTAGGCCCGGGTCACGAAGAACGAGACCTTGCCGATCAGGTCGGCGGGCTTGTGGACCTCGGCCGGCTCAAGGCCCAGCTTGTCCATGGCCCGGAACTGCCGGGCCGCTTCCGCCTGGTCGCGCGGCGCTCCCCACAGCTCGACGGCGGCACGCCACTCCTTGCCGCGGTACGTCCCCCGGGCCAGCTCGGTCCGCTGCGGCTCGTACACGTGCCGCTCCTCGGCCGTCGGCGGCCGAGTGGCCACCACCGCACCCCGGTCCCCGTGGCCGCCGTTCCCACCCGGCAGCCCCGTCACCGCCAGGGCTCCCGTCGACCCGGCCACCACCAGCGCCGTAACCGTCGCCACCGCCCAGCGCCGGGCTCTGCGTCGCCGGCCGCCGCGGATGACCGCCTGGACCGGGGCTATACCGATCTCGACCTCGTCCGCGGCGTCCGCGAGGAGGAGGGCGATGTCCGTCTGGCTCATGTCGTGGTTCCTGTTCTGGTCCGCGCTCATCACTTCCGCCCTCCCTGCGTCACCATCTCGGCCAGCCCCGGTATGGCGCGGAGTTTCGCGATCCCCTTGGCCGCGTTGCTCTTCACCGTGCCGACCGAACAGCCCATCGCCTCCGCCGTCTGGGTCTCCGTCAGGTCCTCCCAGTAGCGCAGGACCACCGCCTCCCGCTGCCGCGCGGGCAGTTGGGCGAGCGCCTTGAGCAGGGCGCTGCGGTCGTCGGCCTGCGCGATGCGGTCGCCCGTGTCGGGCACCTCGTGCACCAGACCCGAGTCGTCCCTCGGCGCGAGGAACTCCTTCAGCCTTCTTCTGTGCTTGCGCGCGTGCGCGTTGATCATCACGCGCCGTACGTACGCCTCCGGATCGTCGGCCGAGCCGACCCTGCGCCAGGCCACATAGACCTGTTCGAGCGTCGACTGGACCAGGTCCTCCGCCGCGTGCTGCTCCCCCGTGAGGAGAAATGCCGTACGCATCAGCCGCGGCCAGCGGCCGACCATGAAGCTCTGGAACTCCTCGTTCCGAGCCTGCTTCCGATCCCCCATGGGCACCTCCTAGATGTCAAAAGGAGTCCACGGGCCGCCCGGACCGTTGCCTCAGTTCGCGGAACTCGCGGAAATTTTCTTCGGCAGCCACAGCAGCATCAGCACCACCCCGCCCAGCAGCACCCCGGTCCCGGCCCGGAACGCCAGCGCGTACCCCTCGGTCAGCGCCTCGGCTCCGGCGCCGCTCCCGGTGTGCGCCGTACGCGCCGCCGCGATCGTCGACATCACCGCGAGCCCCAGCGAACCGCCCATCGTGCGTGAGGTGTTGACCAGACCGGACACCAGCCCGGCGTCCGAGGGCGCCGCCCCCGCCGTGGCGAGCGCGGCCAGCGGCGTCGCCGAGAGCCCGGCGCCCAGCATCATCAGGATCCCCGGGCCCATGACGGAGGTCGGGTAGGAGCCGTGCGCGGTCATCGTCGACTGCCACGCGAACCCGGCGACCGCGATCAGCGCCCCCAGTACGGCCACGGTGCGCGCGCCCAGCGCCGGCAGGAAGCGGGGCGCCAGCTTGGAGCCGAGCACCACCGCGAGGGAGCTGGGCACCAGCGCGAGTCCGGCGAGCAGCGGGGAGTAGCCGAGCACGTTCTGGGCGTACAGCGTCATGAAGAACCACATGCAGAACATCGCCGAACCGCTCAGGAACATCGCCGCGTTCGCCGACGCCACCGAGCGCAGCCGGAAGAGCCCGAGCGGCATCAGCGGGGCCGGCGTCCGGGCCTCGACGGCGAGGAACAGCCCGACCAGCGCGAGCCCGGCGACCAGCGGAACCAGCGTGGCCGTCGACGTCCACCCCTCGGCCTCGGTCTGCGAGATGCCGTACGCCAGCGTCGCCAGACCCGCCGTCACCAGCACCGCGCCCGGCAGGTCGAGTCGGCGCCCGTCCCCCGCCCGGCTCTCCGTCAGCCACCTCAGCGAGCCGGCGAGCACCACCGCGCCGACGGGCACGTTGATCAGCAGCACCCACCGCCAGGACAGCACGTCCACCAGGGCGCCGCCGACCAGTCCGCCCGCGGCCCCGCCGCCGGCGCCCACCGCGGTCCAGGTCGCGATGGCCCGGGCCCGGGCCGGACCGTCGGGCACCGCGGCCGTCAGCAGCGTCAGCGTCGAGGGCGCCAGCACCGCCGCGCCCAGCCCCTGCACGGCGCGCGCCACCAGCAGCTGCCAGCCGTCCTGGGCCATGCCGCCGGCCAGCGAGGCCAGCGTGAACAGGCCGAGCCCGACGAGGAACATCCGCTTGCGGCCGTAGAGGTCACCGGCCCGCCCGCCGAGCAGCATGAACCCGGCGAAGGCGATGGCGTACGCGTTCACCACCCACTGGAGGCCCGACGCGCTCAGCCCGAGGTCGGTGCGCATCGACGGCAGGGCGACGTTCACCACCGACACGTCGAGCACGACGAGGAACTGTCCGGCGCAGGCCAGTGCCACCACCACCCAGGTGGCAGGCATGACGCGGCGGGATATGAGGGGCGGGGTGTCGGCGGCTTCCAGCATGGGTGTCATGCTCTC
Source organism: Streptomyces sp. Ag109_G2-15 (assembly GCF_900215565.1). Classification (NCBI taxonomy): domain Bacteria; kingdom Bacillati; phylum Actinomycetota; class Actinomycetes; order Kitasatosporales; family Streptomycetaceae; genus Streptomyces; species Streptomyces sp. Ag109_G2-15. The sequence continues at coordinate 4,959,284 of NZ_OCNI01000001.1, read as the reverse complement.
AACCCGGTTACGGTCCTTGCATCGGCATTTCGGACCACCGGCTTCTGGGTCGTACGACCTACACCGCCCCCTGGGTCGTACGGCCTACACCGCCCGCAGCAGCGTCACCACCGCCGCCCCGCCGAGCCCGATGTTGTGGGCGAGGCCCACCCGGGCTCCGGGCACCTGCCGCTCCCCCGCCTCGCCGCGCAGCTGCCAGACCAGCTCGGCGGCCTGGGCGAGGCCGGTCGCGCCCAGCGGGTGGCCCTTGGAGATCAGCCCACCGGACGGGTTCACCACCCAGCGGCCCCCGTACGTCGTCGCCCCCGACTCCACGAGCTTGCCGGACTCGCCGACGGGACACATGCCGAGCGCCTCGTACGTCAGCAGTTCGTTGACGGAGAAGCAGTCGTGCAGCTCCACGACGTCCACGTCCTCGATGCCGAGCCCGGACCGCTCGTACGCCTGCCGTGCCGCCTCGCGGGACATGGGCTGTCCGACGACGTCGATGCACGAGCCGGACGTGAAGGACTCCTCGGTGTCGGTGGTCATGGCCTGCCCGGCGATCTCGACCAGGCCGGTCAGCGCGCGCTCCGCGGCGAACCGCTCCGACACCACCACGGCCGCCGCCGCGCCGTCCGAGGTCGGCGAGCACTGCAGCTTGGTCAGCGGCCGGTGCACCATGCGCGCGGCGAGGATGTCGTCCACGTCGTACACGTCGCGGAACTGGGCGTAGGGGTTGTGCGCCGAGTGGCGGTGGTTCTTGGCGGCGACCGCGGCGAGCTGGGCCTCGGTGGTGCCGTACCTGTCCATGTGCTCGCGGGCCGCGTCACCGAAGATCTGCGCGGTCGGCGGGGTCATCTCGAAGCCGTGCCGGGCGGCCATGATCCCGTAGTGCCGGGCGACAGGGGACGTCGAGAAGTCGCCCCCGTCCGCCCCTCCCCCGAGCGCCCCCTTCTTCATCTTCTCGAAGCCCAGCGCCAGGACGCAGTCGGCCGTCCCGCCCGCGACCAGCTGCCGGGCCAGCATCAGCGCGGTGGCACCGGTCGCGCAGTTGTTGTTGACGTTGTAGACGGGGATGCCGGTCAGACCGAGTTCGTAGGCGGCGCGCTGGCCGGCGGTCGAGGGCTGGAAGCAGTAGCCGACGGGAACCTGTTCCACATCGGTGTACGCGACCCCGGCGTCGGCGAGCGCCGCGCTCCCCGCCTCCCGCACCATGTCCCAGTACTGCCATTCCTGGGTCTCGGGCTTCTCGAAGCGGGTCATTCCGACCCCGGCGACATAGGCCTTCATGGCGCGCCAGAGTAGAACGTGTTCCACCAACACACCAGACCCTGACGGCGGATCAGAATCCCATGGATCGGTCAAGGATTCATTAGAGGCCCGAAGCAACGGAATAGTTGCCTGTGCATACGAGGTTTAGCCAGCACTTATGTCACGCGGGAGGCCTCACTCAATGACGCACACGACGACCGACCAGCCCGACCGGAGGGCCGGCGGAGCCGTGGTCCCGGTGCTCGCCTTCGCGGGCATCGTGGTCGCGGTGATGCAGACGCTGCTGGTACCGGTCATCAAGGACCTGCCGCAGCTGCTGGACACCGCCCCCAGCAACGCCACCTGGGTCCTCACCTCGACCCTGCTGTCCGGCGCCGTGGCCACCCCGATCATGGGCCGGCTCGGCGACCTCTACGGCAAGCGGCGCATGCTGATCCTCAGCCTCGCCGTGATGGTGGTCGGCGCCCTGGTCAGCGCGCTCACCAGCCAGCTGCTCACGATGATCGTCGGCCGCACCCTCCAGGGCTTCGCCATGGGCGCGATCCCTCTCGGCATCGGCCTGATGCGGGACATGCTGCCGCGCGAGAAGCTCGGCTCGGCCATGGCCCTGATGAGCTCCTCGATCGGCGTCGGCGGCGGCCTCGCCCTGCCCGCCGCGGCCCTCGTCGCCCAGCACACCAACTGGCACGCCCTGTTCTACGGCGCCGCCGGCCTCGGCGTCCTCTCCATCGTCCTCACCCTCCTCGTCGTACCGGAGTCCCCGATGCGCGCCGAGGGCTCCTTCGACCTGCTCGGCGCGATAGGCCTGTCCACGGGCCTGGTGCTGCTCCTGCTGCCCATCACCAAGGGCAGCGACTGGGGCTGGTCCTCCGGTACGACGCTCGGTCTGTTCGCCGCGTCCCTCGTCGTGCTCGTCCTGTGGGGCCTGTACGAGCTGCGCGTCCAGGCGCCCCTGGTCGACCTGCGCACCACCGCCCGCCGCGAGGTGCTGCTCACCAACCTCGCCTCGATCATGGTCGGCGTCAGCTTCTACGTCGTCTCGCTCGTCCTGCCCCAGCTGCTCCAGCTGCCGAAGGCCACCGGCTACGGCCTCGGCCAGTCCATGGTCGTCGCGGGCCTGTGCGTGGCCCCGCTGGGCCTGACGATGATGTTCACGGCGCCGGTGTACGCCCGCCTGTCCGCCCGGTACGGCCCGAAGACCACCCTCATCATCGGCATGCTGATCATCGCGATCGGCTACGGCGGCGGCCTCGGCCTGATGGACGCGGCCTGGCAGACCATCGTCACCTCCGTCGTCCTCGGCGCCGGCATCGGCCTCGCCTACTCCTCGCTGCCCGCGCTGATCGTCGGCGCGGTCCCGGCCTCGGAGACCGGCGCGGCGAACGGTCTGAACACCCTGATGCGGTCCATCGGTACGTCCGTCTCCAGCGCCGCCATCGGCATGGTGCTGGCCAACACGGCGAACAATGTGGGCGGGGTCGAGATCCCGACGATGCACGGCTTCCATGTTTCGTTCCTGATCGCCACGGGTGCGGTGGCGGTGGGTCTGCTGCTGGCGATCTTCCTGCCGAAGGCCGGCCGGCCGGCTCAGCACACCCAGCTGCGTGCGACCAGCGAGGAGGACGCTGTGCTGGAGCGGGCCGAGGAGTTGCTGCGGGGCTTCCGGGGGCGGGTGCTGGACGCCTCCGGCGCTCCGGTCGCCCGGGCCAAGGTCACGCTGATCGACCGGCGGGGGCGGCAGGCGGGGGCGACCCTCTCCGAGGCGGACGGCAGCTATGCCCTCGCGGTGCCGGCCGAGGGGGCGTATGTGCTGGCGGCGAAGGCCTCTGGGCATGGGCCGCTTGCCTCTTCTGCCACGCATTCCGGGGAGGAGCGGGCTGTCGAGCTGGATCTTTCGTTGCCTGGGGAGACTGTCAGCGCCTAGTGGGGTGCCGCAGCTTGCCGTCCGGCGGCTGCGGCGCCGTCGTGGCCGGTCGCGCCCGCGCGGCGGAGCCGCATATCGACACAGCCCCGCGCCCCTGCGTTACGCACCCCCTGTCACATGAGTGGCCGGGGGTGCGGCAGCATGGGCGCCCAGACAGTCGTACGACCGAGAGGCGCCCCATGCCCGGCCCCGCCGCACCCAAGCCCGAGATCCTGGCCGCGTTCGAGGCGGCGAAGGGGTTCATGCCCGTGGACGAGGGGCTGGCGCTGTACGCGGCGGCGGTGGAGGCGGGGCGGCTGGGGCTGCCGCTGCTGGAGGTCGGGACGTACTGCGGGCGGTCCACCATCCTGTTCGCCGACGCGGCCCGGCAGAGCGGCGTCACCGCGCTCACCGTCGACCACCACCGGGGCAGCGAGGAGCAGCAGCCGGGCTGGGACTACCACGACCCGGAGACCGTCGACCCCGAGATCGGCCTGATGGACACGCTGCCGACCTTCCGCCGGACCCTGCACCGGGCGGGCCTGGAGGAGCACGTGGTCGCCCTGGTCGGCCGCTCCCCGCAGATCGCTGCGATCTGGAACTCCCCGCTCGGCCTCGTCTTCGTCGACGGCGGCCACACCGACGAGCACGCGACCGCCGACTACGAGGGCTGGGCCCCTCATGTGGCCGAGGGCGGTCTGCTCGTCATCCACGACGTCTTCCCGGACCCCGAGGACGAGTTCACCGGCCAGGCGCCGTACCGCGTCTATCTGCGCGCGCTGGAATCGGGCGCGTTCACGGAGGTCTCCGTGACCGGATCGTTGCGCGTGCTGCGGCGGACCGGGTCGGGGATCTGACCTACGCTCAGCTCGGATCACCGGAGTGGTCCGCAACGGGGGTGGGGCTGTGCAGTTCCTGATCGGACTCCTGCTGATCGTCTTCGGGGCGCCGCTCGTCGGCATCCTCGGCACCGCGCTCCAGGGCAGCGGACGCAAGGGGGCGGGCCGGGCCATCGGTGTCGGCTTGTACCTGGTCGTGCTCGGGGTCGCCGGGTGGCTGATCGTCGACAGTTTCTGAGGCGGTTCTCACAGTTTCCCGAGGGCCGGCCGCCGTCGTCCTCGGCCGGGCCACCCGCCCGGCCCTCTCTGCCATGTGCGGGACCTGTGCGGCCGCTAGGGTGGCAGGCGTGTCGTACGTAGGCCCGGACTTCGATCCCCCGCAGCCCCGCCGGCCCCGGCGCGGGCCGCTGACCGTCGCGCTCGCCGCGCTCGTGCCCGGTGCGCTGCTGGGCTGGGTGGTGTACGAGGCGGTGGGCGGGTCCGGAGGTTCGGGCGGTCCAGGCGGCTCGGACAGTGCGGGCGCGCGTGCCTCCTCCGCCTCGCCCAGCACGGCCAAGCCCTGGTCGGCGCCCGCCACCGACGACGCCAAGCAGGCGAGCCCGACGCCCAGCACGTCCGCCCCCGCCGCCTCCGGCCCCCTCAAGGGCAAGGTCGTCGTCATCGACCCCGGCCACAACCCGGGCAACTTCTCTCACGCGGCCGAGATCAACCGCCAGGTGGACATCGGCACGAACAAGAAGGAGTGCGACACCACCGGCACGTCCACCAACTCGGGCTACACGGAGGCCCGGTTCACGCTGGACGTGGCCCACCGGCTGCGCACGATCCTGGAACAGCAGGGCGCCACGGTGAAGTTGACGCACGACGGCGACTCCCCGCCCTGGGGGCCGTGCGTCGACGAGCGGGCCCGGATCGGCAACACGGCGCACGCGGACGCCGCCATCTCCATCCACGCCGACGGCTCGGCGGAGGGCAACCGCGGCTTCCACGTCATCCTCCCGGCGTCCGTGCACGCGGGCGCCGCCGACACCCGCCCGATCGTCGCCTCCTCGCGCGACCTCGGCGAACGCGTCGCGGGCAACTTCCTCCGGGTGACCGGCGAACCCCCCTCCAACTACGTGGGCGACGGTACCGGTCTCGTCACACGTCGGGACCTGGGCGGTCTCAATCTGTCAACGGTTCCCAAGGTCTTCATCGAGTGCGGCAACATGCGCGATAGCAAGGACGCGGCACTGCTGACCAGCGGCGCCTGGCGGCAGAAGGCGGCGCAAGGGATCTCTGAGGGAATCGTGAGTTTCCTGCGCGAGTCGTGACCGGCGGGCGGAACCGGCCGGACAGCGGGATCTTGTGGACGATAGTGTCTACCGACGACGAGACGACTCACGAAGGACCTTTCGAAGTGAATATCCGCTCCCTCACTAGAGGCGACGGCGTGGTGATCGGAGCAGCGGTGTTGCTGTTCATCGCGTCGTTCCTCGACAACTACTCGTACGACGACCTGCCCGACAGCGTCGACCTGCCGAACCTCTGGGAAAGCGGACCGGTCCTGCTCAGCATCGTCCTGGCGGGTCTGATCGCGGCAGCGCTCATCGTCGTGGCCCGCGGCCTGCCGCAGCCGCCCAAGGTCGCCGGCCTCGAACTCGGCGCGTTCGGCGTGACGTTCGCGGTGTTCGCCGCGTGGAGCGCGCTCGGCAACGTCATCGACCCAGTCGGCGGTCTGGACAACCTCGGGAGCGGCTCGGACAGCAACGCGCCCAGCGCGGGCATGGGCCTGATCCTCGCCCTCGTCGCCACCCTGGTCATGGCCGCCGCCGCCATCGCCACCCCCCTGGTCCCGGCCCTGCAGGCCGGCCTGGTCCCGGCTCCCAAGCCGGCCGCCCCGCAGCCCTACGGTGCCCAGCCGCCCGGTGGTTACGGCTACCCGGGTGCCCAGCCGCAGCAGCCGTACGGTGCCCAGCCGCAGCCGGGTCAGCCGTTCGGGCAGCAGCCGGCCCCGGCCCCGCAGGGTGCCGCCGCCCCGGCGCCGCAGCCGGCCGCCGGTGCGGACTTCTCGCCGTTCTGGTTCGCCGTGCCGGTGGCCCGGCAGCTGTTCGCCGAGGACGGCTCGCCGACGCCGATCGCCGAACTGGCGCCCGGCACCTGGTACTTGGCCGTTGAGCAGCGCGGTGCCGCGCTGGTCGCGCAGACCCAGGACGGCCGCCGTGGCGTACTCCAGGACACCTCCGGGATCCAGCGCGGCTGAGCCCCACCCGTACGTCGCCGACGGCCCCTCGCCCTTCCGGGCGGGGGCCGTTGTCGTACAGTCGCCTCCCGTGCAGTGACTGACGGATCGTCAGGAGGCAGGCATGCGGCTCGGTCTCGCGCTCGGCTACTGGGGCCGCGGCCCTTCCACGGACCACGTGCCCCTCACGCAGGAAGCGGAGCGGCTCGGCTACCACTCCGTGTGGACGGCCGAGTCCTGGGGCTCGGACGCCTTCACCCCGCTGACCTGGATCGCCGCGCAGACCTCAACGATCCTGCTGGGTACGGCCGTTGCCCAGATGGCGGCCCGCTCGCCGACCACCACCGCGATGCACGCGCTCACCCTGGACCACCTCTCCGGCGGACGGATGATGCTGGGGCTGGGGTTGTCCGGGCCGCAGGTGGTCGAGGGCTGGTACGGCCGTCCGTTCCCGAAGTCGCCGCTGACCGCGACCAGGGAGTACGTGGACGTCATACGGCAGGTGCTGCGGCGGGAGGCGCCGGTACGGTCGGAGGGCACCTTCCATCCGCTGCCGTACCAGGGGCCGGACGGCACGGGTCTGGGCAAGCCGCTGAAGCCGATCACCCATCCCCTGCGGCACGATCTACCCGTTCTGCTGGGCGCGGAGGGCCCCAAGAACGTCGCCCAGACGGCCCGGATCGCCGACGGCTGGCTGCCGCTGTACTGGGCGCCCAGCCGGCCCGAGGTGTACGGGGACGCGGTGCGGGAGTTGCCCGAGGGGTTCCTGGTGGCGCCGATGGCGCGGGTGAAGGTGTGCGACGACGTCGCCGAGGGGCTGCTGCCCGTCAAGGCCATGCTCGGCTTCTACATCGGCGGGATGGGGCACGCGGCCCGCAACTTCCACGCCGATCTGATGGCGCGCATGGGGTACGAGGAGGAGGCGCGGCGGATCCAGGAGCTGTTCCTGGCCGGGCGCCGCGAGGAGGCCGTGCTGGCCGTGCCGGACGCGTTCGCCGACGAGATCTCCCTGGTCGGACCGCGTGAACGCATCGCCGAGCGGCTGGAGTTGTGGCGCAAGGGTCCGGTGACGGACCTGCTGGCCCTGTCACCGGACCTGCTCACCCTCAGGGTGCTGGCGGAGCTGAACTCCTAGCCGCCGCTCAGCTGGGAGGCCGAGGGCACCTGGTCCTTGACCGGGGCGCCGGCGCTCTGGCCCGCGTCCTTCACCTTGTTGATGATGTCGTCGAAGGCACCGGCAGCGCCCTCGTCGCCGCTGCGCAGCTTGGACGGCAGGCTCTTCAGGCTCTCGATGCCCGCGCTGAGCGGCGCCAGGGCCTTGGAGAGCAGCGGGTCGCCCTGGGCGTTCTTCTTGGCCGCCTTGAGCCGGTTGTAGGCGAAGCCACCGGCCAGGCCGGCCTTGACCAGGGTCAGCTTGCGGCCCTTGGCGCCCTTCTTGAACTTGCCCGCCTTCCAGGGCTTGACGATCCACTGGTAGACCGCGCCGGCCGCGAGGCCCGCGTTCGCCACGAACCGGGTCTTGGCGAACTTCTGGCGCTCGGCCGACGTGCTCGGACTGGGCGTGGCGGCGTCGGCGGCCGCTATCTGCGCACTGTCCTTCGTACTGGTCTTCTCACTGCTTCCGCAGGCGGTGGAACCGGCCAGCAGGGCGCAGCACAGGGTGAGCGCCACGCAGAGACGCCGTATCGGTACGGGCACGAGGTCCTCCGGACGTGTCTCCCCGAGCGGGTGTTTCCTCCGGCAGCGTCACCCGGACGGCCGGTGCCCGCCACTCGGACGACTCCGTCCGAGGGCACGGCCGGGGTCCCGGACGGGGCCCCGTTCGGGACCCCGGCCTGGGTTTCGCCGCCCCGGAAGGGGAAATTCGAAGGACATGTTCCGGTATCGCACGGGAGCGAATCCGGCCGGGCGGGTCATCGCGATGATCGCCGACGTCATGGCCCTCATCCTCGGCCTGTGGATTCTGCTGTATCTGCTGGACGCGAACCGGGCCAACCGCCTGGTCCAGTTCGTGCACGACGCCGCCACCTGGCTGGCGGGCTGGTCCCTCCATCTCTTCGCCCTCGACCAGGCCTGGGCCCAGGTGGTCGTCGGCTACGGCCTCGCCGCCGTGGTCTACCTGTTCGTGGGCCACGCCATCGCCAACCGGATGGGCCACCGGCACTGATCGGTCGGGTCGGTCAGCCGCAGCAGTCCGGGTCCAGGCCGGAGGGCAGGTGCTCGCCTCCGAAGATCGCGCACGTGGCGTCGTGGCCGCCCAGGGCGGCGACGGCCAGCAGGAGGGAGCCCGCTGTCCAGGTGGTGAGTTCTCGGGGCCAGATCGCGCCGTCGTCGAAGACGTAGCCCGTCCAGTACAGGCCGGTCTCCGCGTCGCGCAGGTGCTGGATGGACTGGAGGATCTCCAGGGAGCGGTCGGACTCGCCCATCGCCCACAGGGCCAGGGCCAGCTCGCTGGACTCGCCGCCGGTCACCCAGGGGTTGGGGACCACACAGCGCACACCGAGGCCGGGTACGACGAAGCGGTCCCAGTCCGCCTCGATGCGCGCCTTGGCCTCCGCTCCGGTCAGGGCGCCGCCGAGGACCGGGTAGTACCAGTCCATCGAGTAGCGGTCCTTGTCGAGGAAGCGCTCGGGGTGGAGGCGGATCGCGTGGCGGAGTGCGCCCACCGCCAACTCCCAGTCCGGCTGCGGCTCTTCACGCTGTTCGGCGATGGCGAGCGCACAGCGCAGGGCGTGGTGGATCGAGGAGCTGCCGGTGAGCAGCGCGTCCGCGGTGGGCGTGCCGTCGTCCTCGCGGCGCCAGCCGATCTGGCCGCCGGGCTGCTGCAGCCGCAGCACCCACTCCATGGCCGCGTAGACGGTGGGCCACATGCGGTCCAGGAAGGTGTCGTCACCGGTGGACAGGTAGTGGTGCCAGACGCCTACGGCTATGTAGGCGACGAAGTTCGACTCGCGGGCGCGGTCGGTGACGTCGTCGTGGGCGCCGTCGGCGTAGGCGGCGTACCAGGAGCCGTCCTCGTTCTGGTGGGTGGCGAGCCAGGTGTACGCCCGCGCGGCGGCCTCGTGCTCGCCGGCCGCGTCCAGGGCCATCGCGGCCTCGGTGTGGTCCCACGGGTCGAGGTGGTGCCCGCGGAACCACGGGATCGCCCCGTCCTCCCGCTGTACGGCGAGGATGCCGCGTACGGTCGCGGCGGCCTGCTCGGCGGTGAGGACCCCGGGCAGGACGAGGTGTTCTGTCCGGGGCGTCGTCACTTGGCGGCCGCCCCGTCGGTCTCGGCGAGCCGGGGCAGGTGCGGCTTGGTCGCGTAGGCGACGAAGCTCTTGCCGATCAGCGGGTTCAGCGCCTGCTCGGCGACCCGGGTGGCGAGCGGCTTCTTCATGATGTCCCAGACCAGCAGCTTGTGGTACGCCCGCACCGGCAGCGCCTTGTCGTTGTCCACGCCGAACGCGCACTTCAGCCACCAGTACGGCGAGTGCAGGGCGTGCGCGTGGTGGGTGCCGTACGGCCTGAGGCCCGCCTCGCGGATCTTGGCGAGCAGCTCGTCGGCCTTGTAGATGCGGATGTGGCCGCCCTCGACCTCGTGGTAGGCGTCGGACAGCGCCCAGCAGACCTTCTCGGGGCCGTAGCGCGGCACGGTGATGGCGATCCGGCCGCCCGGCTTCAGCACGCGGACCATCTCGGCGAGCACGCCCTTGTCGTCGGGGATGTGCTCCATCACCTCGGAGATGATGACGACGTCGAAGGACTCGTCCGGGAAGGGCAGCGCGAGTGCGTCGCCCTCCATCGCGGTCGCGGTGGCGCCGGCCGGGGCCTCGCCCGCCTCCTTCATCGCCGCGAACCACTTGGCGACCTCGCGGATCTCCTCACCGTTCTGGTCGAGGGCCACGACGTGCGCGCCGCGCCGGTAGCACTCGAAGGCGTGCCGGCCGGCCCCGCAGCCGAGGTCCAGGACACGGTCGCCCGGGGCGAGCGGGAACCGGGAGAAGTCGACGGTCAGCACGTGGCCCTGCTTTCGGGATGAGAATCGACGGTCACTGGGGCGGCGGTCACTTGACGGCCTCGGTCAGTTGCGCGGCTGGGGTCGCCTGGACGGGCTGAGTCACCTCGCCGGGGCGTGCCGTGGAGGGGCGTGCGGCCGGGTCCGCGATGGGGGTCCCCCGCGCGAGCGCTTTCGAGCGTGGGTGAGGGCGATGGCCTCGCGGTAGCGGGCGACCGTCCCCTCGGCGGCGCGGGCCCAGGTGAACTTCGCCAGCACCCGCTCCCGGCCCGCGCGGCCGAGCCGCGCACGCAGCTCCGGGTCCCCCAGCAACCGGCCGAGCCCAGCGGCCAGCGCCCCCGCGTCGCCGGTGGGTACGGCCAGGCAGGTCTCGCCGTCGCGTCCCGCGACCTCGGGGATCGCGCCGCCCGTGGTGGCGACCAGCGGGGTGCCGGTGGCCATGGCCTCGGCGGCGGGCAGCGAGAAGCCCTCGTAGAGGGAGGGCACGCAGGCGACCTCGGCCGAGCGGATCAGGTCGACGAGTTCGGCGTCGGAGATGCCCTTGACGAAGTCGACGGCGCCTTCGAGGCCGTAGCGCTCGATGGCCTGGGCGACCGGGCCCTCGGTGGGACGCTTGCCGACGACGACGAGGTGGGCGGCAGGGTGCTCGGTGCGCACCTTCGCGAGCGCCTCGACGAGGAAGACCAGGCCCTTGAGGGGCACGTCGGCGCTGGAGGTGGTGACGATCCGGCCGGGCACCTCGGCCACGGCCGGATTCGGCGCGAACAGATCGGTGTCGGCGCCGATGTGGACGACGTGGATGCGGTCACCCCGGACGCCGAGGTGGTCCACGATCTCCTGGCGGGAGGTGCCGGAGACGGTGAGCACGGAGGGCAGGCGGCGGGCGACGCGCTTCTGCATGCGGGTGAAGGCGTACCAGCGGCGCACCGAGTAGCGGCGCTGCCAGCCCTCGGCCGCGTCCAGCTCCAGCTGCCGGTCGACGGTGATGGGGTGGTGGATCGTGGTGACCAGGGGGGCGCCGATGTCGCCGAGCAGGCCGTAGCCGAGGGTCTGGTTGTCGTGGACGACGTCGAACTCGCCGCGGCGGGCGCGCAGATGGTGGCGGGCGCGCAGGGAGAACGTCAGCGGCTCTGGGAAGCCGCCGGTCCACATGGTGGCCACTTCGAGGGCGTCGATCCAGTCCCGGTACTCGTCCCGCCCCGGGGTGCGGAAGGGGTCGGGCTGGCGGTAGAGGTCGAGGCTGGGCAGCTCGGTCAGGGTGAGCTGGGGATACCCCTCGTCGAGTACGGGGTACGGCTGCGAGCCGATGACCTCGACCCGGTGGCCGAGGCGGGCCAGTTCGCGGGAGAGGTGCCGCACGTAGACGCCCTGGCCGCCGCAGAACGGGTTCCCTTTATAGGTGAGAAGCGCGATGTTGAGCGGTCGCTCGCCGTCGGCAGCAAGGCCCTTCGGGGACCCGGCCTCCCTGGCCTCAGCGGTCACTCTGGACCCCCTTCTCCCTGCACTGTCCCGCGAGACTACGACGGGACGCTAATCTAGAACAAGTTTCAGACTTGATCGTTCAAGAGGCTCTGAATCTACCGGCAGGTAGGGGCGCTGTGAGCAGTGGATCAGGTGATTCACGCCACGGCTCGGACCCCCGCCGTGCAGGATGATCACGTGCCCTACAGATGTCCTCACCGACTGTCACGGAACGGGACCCATGCCTGCGGAAGCGAGTAGTTCGAGGCCTGCCTCGCCGCCCCTCACCGAGCGGCAGGAGGCCCGTCGCCGCCGGATCCTGCACGCGAGCGCGCAGCTGGCCAGCCGGGGTGGCTTCGACGCCGTACAGATGCGCGAGGTCGCCGAGTCCTCGCAGGTGGCGCTCGGCACGCTGTACCGCTACTTCCCGTCCAAGGTGCATCTGCTGGTCGCCACCATGCAGGACCAGCTGGAGCACATGCACGGCACGCTGCGCAAGAAGCCGCCGGCGGGCGACACGGCGGCCGAGCGGGTGGCGGAGACCCTGATGCGCGCCTTCCGCGCACTGCAGCGCGAGCCGCACCTGGCCGACGCGATGGTCCGCGCCCTGACCTTCGCCGACCGCAGCGTCTCCCCCGAGGTCGACCAGGTCTCCCGGCAGACCACCGTGATCATCCTGGACGCGATGGGCCTGGAGCACCCGACCCCGGAGCAGCTCTCCGCGGTCCGCGTCATCGAGCACACCTGGCACTCGGCCCTGATCACCTGGCTCTCGGGCCGGGCCTCCATCGCCCAGGTGAAGATCGACATCGAGACGGTGTGCCGCTTGATCGACCTGACGGAGCCGGAAGGGCCCGCGTAAAGGGGCCGGAAGCGCGGAAGGGCACAAACGCGGAAGGGCACAAATAAAACCTACGAGACGGGTTCCCTTCGCCGGCATGGTCCGGATCAGGTAATGGGGGTCGCCTTCGAGCCTGACTGCTGCTTTCCGGCCTCTCAGCCCTACCGTCGCTGTCGGCCTCGGCGGATGCCTGTGCGTCTCGCCAAAGTCGGCTACTCCGGTTGGACTCCCTCACTCGCCTCGTAGGCTCTATCAGGATAGCCCCGACAGGCGTGACGGAACCCGACAAATAGGGACAATTTCTACCGCAGCGGGAGCCCGCCCGTGTGCCTAGGCGACCGGCTCCAGACCCGCCCAGCCACGCCCCTGCGCCGCCTGTCCGGCCCACTGGTCCAGCAGGCGGTGGGCCTCCTGCTCGGGGGCGGCCAGGGACACCCGCTGGGTGCCCGCGTGGACCTTGCGCTCGCGTTCGACGGTGCCCTCGCTGCAGCAGGCGCACAGCATCTCGAAGCTGCTCGCCGGCTCGGCGCCGTAGCCCTGCGCCACGAACAGGTCGACCAGGGCGTCGACGTCGGCGGCCTCGCCCGCGTCCACCGTGACCGACAGGGTCGGCAGGTCGGAGGCCTCGAAGAGGAGGAGCTCGTCGAAGACGGGGTACTCGTGGCCGTCGACCACCCGGTGACCCTTGGGTTCGCCGTCATGCACGACGATCTCGCCGAAGCGGCGTCCGCCGGTCACCGGCACGTTCATCACCCGGCCACGGGTCGGGCACAGCCGGTCGATCCAGACGACCTCCCGTTCGCCGCCGGTGTCCAGGCGCACACAGGCCGGGCCGAAGCGGGCGTTGATCTCGCCCTCGCCGTCCGGGAGTTCGATGCCGAAGCCGGCCCAGGCCTCCCGGGCCGTGGCCCAGTCGCGCTGGATCGTGGCGGCGATACCGAGGTTCCAGAACGCCGGTTCGCCCTCGCCGCGCGGGGCGCGGGCGGCGGCCTCGCGGCCCAGCTCGTACGCCTTCGCCCAGTTGCGCAGGAACTTGTGGGCGAGCGCGGCGTCGTACCACCACACCGGGCTCTTGGGGGCGTCCGGGAAGTGGGCGAGGACCTGCTCCAGCAGGCCGGCCGCGGTGAGCCACTCCTCGGCGTCCCACGCGTCGTAGGCCTCGTTGATCAGCCGCTTGGCCTCGGACTTGCGCACGCTTCCCACCCTGGTCGGTATGAAGATCTTCGGAACCGCAGGAGACTATCCCGCGGCTCCGACACCTCCTAGTCCTCAGGCGGAAACACCGGCTCCGCGCTCCCCACCAGCGTGATCATGATCGCCTCCACCGGGCAGCTCTCGGCGGCTTCCAGGACCTGTTCGCTCGCGTCGGTGTCCGGTTCGACGGGGTGGGACTGGCGGGCGGAGTCGAGGCGGAAGCCGTCCGGGGCGTGATGGAGGCACTGGGCTGAACCGATGCACACGGACCGGTCGACCTCGACGTGCCAGCGGTCGCCCATCCCTAGGCCCCTGCCGGCAGGTGGATCATCTTGTGTTCGAGGAACTCGCCGTAGCCCTCGGGTCCGAACTCCCGCCCCAGCCCGGAGTTCTTGTAGCCGCCGAACGGGCCCAGCATGTCCAGGCTGAAGGTGTTGACGGAGTAGGTGCCGGTACGGACCTGGCGGGCGACCTCGATGCCGTGCTCGACGTCGGCCGTCCACACGCTGCCGGACAGGCCGTAGTCCGAGTCGTTGGCGATCTTCACGGCCTCCTGCTCGTCGCCGTAGGGCAGAAGACAGATCACGGGGCCGAAGATCTCCTCGCGGGCGATGCGCATCGAGTTGTCGACGCCGCCGAAGAGGGTCGGCTCCACGTACCAGCCGCGTTCGAGACCGGCCGGGCGGCCGCCGCCGGTGAGGATCTTGGCGCCCTCCTCCTGGCCGATGCGGATGTAGTCGAGGTTGCGCTGCTGCTGGCGCCGGGCGACCAGGGGGCCGACCTGGGTGGCCGGGTCCAGCGGGTCGCCGACCTTCAGGGCGTTGGCCGCCTGCGCGAAGGCGTCCGCGAACTCGTCGTAGCGGGTGCGCGGGACGAGGATGCGGGTCTGGGCGACACACGCCTGCCCGTTGTTCATCCAGGCCGCCGGGACGATGCCCGACACGGCCGCCTGGACGTCCGCGTCCGGGAGCACGACCGCCGCCGACTTGCCGCCCAGCTCCAGCGTGACCCGGGTGAGGTTGCGGGCGGCCACCTCCATGACCCGCTTGCCGGCCGCGACCGAGCCGGTGAAGGAGACCTTGTCGACGCCGGGGTGCCCGACCAGGTACTCACTGACCTCGCGGTCGGCGGGCAGGATCGACAGCACGCCCTCGGGCAGCCCGGCCTCCCGCGCGATCTCGCCGAGCAGGTAGGCGTCGAGCGGCGACTCCGGGGACGGCTTGAGTACGACCGTGCAGCCGGTCAGCAGCGCGGGCGCGAGCTTGGCGGCGGCGACGAACTGCGGGACGTTCCACGGGACGACGGCCGCGACCACGCCGACCGGTTCGCGCGTCACGAGGATCGGGCCGAGGACACCGTCGCGGCGCTCCTCGTACGTGAAGTTCTGCGCGACCTTGATCGCCGAGTCCCAGACCATCATCGCGCCGAGCGCCTGGGCGAGGACGCTCCAGGAGTACGGGGAGCCGTTCTCCGAGGAGATCACGCGGGCGATCTCCTCGTGCCGGGCGAGGATGCCGTCCTTGATCCGGCCGACGACCTCGATCCGCTCGGCCAACGAGGCGCGTGGCCAGGGCCCTTCGTCGAAGGCGCGGCGCGCGACGGCCACCGCCCGGTCGACGTCCCCCCGGGAGGCGTGCGGCACCCTGCCGATGACCTCCTCGGTGTGCGGGGAGATCACCTCGATGACGTCCCTGCCCAGCGGGTCGGTCAACTCCCCGCCGATGAACAGCTGTCCGTGCTCCACGAGTTCGGTCATTGCCGACTGCCTCCCACCGCACCGCATGTTTCTGACGCTGTTTCAGAACTGATATCAGTTCTAGTTAAAGTAGTCCACGGAGAGGACGAGAATGCCCCTGACCAGCGGTTTCCCGATGATCAGGGGCGGGGCCGAAACCTGTGGGCCGTCAGGGGGCCGTCGGGGGTTTCTGGGCCGTGCCGTCCTTTCAGCCAGGCGTTGAAGTCACTGCGCCACACGCGCCATTCGCCATTGATCAAGGTGTGGGGTCTGGGTTCTGGGACGCTGCTTGGTAGAGCGCCCGTCGTGGTGCGAGCGGAACTCACCGATAGAGATTGGGAGTTGATCGAGCCGTTCTTGCCGATCGGCAGATCCGGCCCGTGTCCCGAGCCAGCCACGTGATGAGGACGCGAAGCGCACCCTGGAGCGGGAGCATCGCAGCGTCGCTCACACGTCACCCTCAAGATCCACCGGATGCTCCCTATGGAGCCCAGCCTTGGCTCCGCGACCGGAGCTGACCAGGGCTGCTGTAGAAGCGGCAACGGTGACGGCGAGTATGGGCATCGTGACCAGCTGGGCTGCGTCAGCGGTATTCGTGATCAACGCCGCAACGCAGGCGATGGCTGTCGTCGTCACGGCGAGCGCCACCGCAACCCCGGACAGGGCGAGCAACCGCAAGACCTTGGCAGATGGCCGGCACCGGGTGACGACCACAGCAGGCGTCACCGCCACGGTAATGAGGGACGCTGCCGGCCCGAGCACTCCCAAGGCCCCGATCCAATAGGAGAACGGTTCGATGGAGGCGAACGCCAGGAGCAACGGCGCGATCAGCCACGTGGGCAGCGTCGGGATAAGAACCACCAGCGGGCGCCACGCGGTCCAGTCGCCGGTTCTGGAGGTTTCCGCAAGGAGCGCGAGGGCGCCAACCAGCAGGATGAGCCCAGCGCCGTACATGGCGTACTGCGCAACGTCGAGCAGTCGGCGCACCAGGTGCGGAGTCGGCCAAGGTTCCTCGGACAGGACGAAGTTCACTATCGGCAGGACATACAGTGCGGCGCACCAGGTGACCCAGGTGGTGGCGACGCTTGCCTGCATGCGGCGGCGGCGCCGTTCGGCGGACTCATCGGGCATCACCGGGTGAAGCCATGCCCGCAGCGCGCCGACAAGGAGGTCCGCGACGACGCTCGGGCGGGCGCCGGTGTCCTCGACCAGCGCTTCAAGTTCGCAACCGTAGCGCTCCCGGAACGAGGGAGGGTATGCCCGCAAGGCCAGCCGAGCTGCCATGTCGATCACGCGTTTGCTACCCCCAGTCGGGTCAACCCGGTGCGTGCGAAGCGGGCCATCGCCCGGAGTTTGTCGTCGAGCACGGTCTGGCCTTCCGCGGTGATGCGGTAGGGCCGCCGACGCTCGTCCTCGTCCAGCGGCGCGACCAGGCCGCGTTCCTCCAGCCGCGCGATGGCGGCATACAGCGTGCCCGGTCCCAGCCTGATGGATGTCTGTTCCTCGACGTCCTTGGTGATCGCGTAGCCGTGCTTGGGGCCGTCGGCCAGGCTGGCCAGGATCAGCAGCGCGGGTTCGGCCCATCCGACGCGGTCCCGTTGACGTGGCATCGGGCACCTCCTTCGCTCCTCCCGACTACTACGTTATACGATACTCCGTAGTACGTAGTAGCGGCTCAATGCGTCAACCATGAGCTGGGACCGAACTGTCAAGCATCTCCCGGGATCGGACAACGGCGACTCATCCCAGCGGGATAAGACTTTCCCTACTTCATCAAGCACCCGGCTGCGCTCCGCTCCGCCGGGCGGGCTTCCCGGCTCCGCTGCGGGCGCCGCTCCTGCCTTCGGCCCGCTCCGCCCGCGCTGCGCCGACGCGCGCCCACAGGTGGATAGGGCCGACGGCCATGAGTCGATCACCGTATTCGCGGCCCTGGCCAGAACGATGCCTCCGGCGGGGGATCGGCCGGCACCGGGATGGAGGGGGCGCCGTCCCCGACCGGGGGTCCGTCGTGGCGGATGCAGGGGGCTCCCATCCCGCACACCGTCGACCCAGGCAGAGCCGAGCAGACGCGGCCCATGGCGTCCAGGTCATTCGTACAGTGGCGCGCTCCACCTGGACGCCATGAACCACGCCCGCTCCACTGCGTGCGGGTCGACGGCGGACGGGATGGGAGCCGGGCTGAGTGGTGGGTTGAGCAGAACGTGGATCAGTCGTCAAACAGATCCGGATCGACCGAGGCCAAGAAAGCAGCCAACCGCTCGGCAGCTCTGTAGAGGCGGGCCCCGCGCCTCATTGTGTTGCCGTCTGCGCTGGGGTGTCGGCAACGGGTGAATTCAGCCGTTGCCGACACTGGGGACGAGCGCATGGGCGAACCGCGAGACGACCGCTGAAGAGTCGACGTCAGGCGGGGGACTTAAAGATGCAGTTGGATGTGCAAAGATCTCCGATTGAAAGCACCCAAGGGAACGGCGACTGACTCATGCACTTGGAGTCCCGAAACCCATCGCCACCTTCCGGGCCCTCGGTTCTGAAAAGATCCATGTGGATTCCGAATCTGTTCAGTACAGATTCAAACTCGTAGAAAGTCAGGGTTCGAGCGAGTGTGTCATAGCGGGCGCCGGCGAGCCCACCGTTGTTGAAGATCAAGCTCTCAGTGAAGGCGTCGATATCACTCTTGGACAGTCGAGAGACCGGGTTCTTGTCGGCGTCTTCGCGCTGGAGTTCCTGATGCCAGTCCTCCATGGAACGAATGAACTGATACTGCGCTGAGTCCGTCTTCATCAGCGCCTTGAACTCCTGAGTGGTTCTCGCCGGGAAGCGGACCTGGGTGGTGGTCATGAACATTCCTCTCATCGCAGCGCGCCCACAGGGCAGCCAAGGGCTGCCGATCTATGACGGGGCAGTGATTTCCTCGTACCGGATAGCGTCAGACACGAGCAATCAGCGGATCCAAGCCGCGCGTTCTTGGCGGTGATCCCGTCAGCGACCGAATAGGACAGGCAAGTCACCCATGGTCTTGACCTGTCCTGGGAATGTCTCGGATGGTGTCCCGAGCTGACCTACCAGCTCAGGCTCGCATGCCTCAGCCGAGTACCCTCAGGGGTTGGTGGTTAGCAGTTAGGTGTGCAAATGTCGCCGGGGGATGTTGACCACGTGTGGCCTGTGCACTTGCGGTCCCGCATGCCGATATTCGTCAGTTCGCCGCCTGGGTCACGCGGTTCGAAGATCTCGGTCCTGAAAAGATCCATGTGGATTCCGAATCTGTTCAGTACAGATTCAAACTCGTAGAAAGTCAGGGTTCGAGCGAGTGTGTCATAGCGGGCGCCGGCGAGCCCACCGTTGTTGAAGATCAAGCTCTCAGTGAAGGCGTCGATATCACTCTTGGACAGTCGAGAGACCGGGTTCTTGTCGGCGTCTTCGCGCTGGAGTTCCTGATGCCAGTCCCCCATGGAACGAATGAACTGATACTGCGCTGAGTCCGTCTTCATCAGCGCCTTGAACTCCTGAGTGGTTCTCGCCGGGAAGCGGACCTGGGTGGTGGTCATGAACATTCCTCTCATCGCAGCGCGCCCACAGGGCAGCCAAGGGCTGCCGATCTATGACGGGGCAGTGTTTTCCTCGTACCGGATAGCGTCAGACACGAGCAATCAGGCAGATCCGAGCATCCCCTATATATGAAAGTTCGATACGCCCCTGGCCCCCGGTTCACCCGCTTGGTCGGACAGCGTCATTCCAGCGGGCTCTGAGCTCACATCGACGCCCGGGGAAGCCCCGTGGGATGTCGTCCAGGCCGGCGACGAGGTCACGGTCGTCGTTACCGCAATCGGGCGACAGTGGCGCAGACTGTCCCCCCTCTCGACGACAAGGCTCACCGGACCACTAGTGACTCCTGGGTGCACCAGTCGCCTACGAGGTGAAGGGGCAAGCCCCCGTGGCCGGCTCGGTACCCAGCCGCGAAAGCTGCGGGTGTGACCGTGTCCGGGCCTGTCCGGTCGCCGACGAACCTTCACGCACTGAGGGTGAGACGCCGGCGAGGCCGACCTCTTCTATGGGTGTAGGAGCCGGAGGCGACTTCCGATCTGCTCATCCACCCGAGGAAAACGACGCCGCGCCTGGACGAAGGGACCCCGTAGCCCCACTACGAACCCGCTTCCTGCCCAGCACGCACTATCTGCGATACAGGAGAACACCGGACGTCTACAGCGATCAAGGAACCTGCTGGTCAGGGACGATTAGCCAGCTCAATTCTGATTGTGCTCCGGAGCCGTGTGCGCAGGTTCGCGTACATACAGGCGTGGGCCCCCGCAGCGGCCGTATGCCAGCCGCCGCGGACTACCTTTGAACAGGTTCTCAGGTACATCGCCCTAGGTCGGCCCGAAGAGCTCTGGACCTGGCACTTGTATGAGTCCGATGTCCTCGTCAGGTCACTCTCAGTTCGTTTCGTCCTGCTGCTGCCAGACACGAGGCCAGTTGCCGGACGGTGGAGGGGGGCCCAAGATACCTAGGTCACGCCGTGCGAGAGCGTAGAAGTCATCACGTGCTCGGCTCATCTGCCCAACCGCTCTCTCCCAGCCGGCAGGGTCGTCCTTCAGGCCGCGAGCATAAAGTTCGACGTTCCACACAGCTTCATGCCACTTACGAGCCGCCGCTATGGTCTCGGCATCCCCAACGAGCAGCACTGTTTCCCACCCCGCTGCACGCCGCGCCTCGGCCTCGGCGAGCTGTATTAGGCCCTGCTCCGGATCCAGCGGGTCCACAGCGTGCTGGAATCCCCTTGCAGCCCCTATGCGCTGCGCGATGTTGATCTGATGCTTCAAGGTGTTCGCGTAGGACGCGTAGGTGTCCAGTCTCTTTTGATCCCAGCGTTCGGCTCTTGCCCGTCGCCACCGGCTCCGTTCCGTGAGGCTGGTCGCCACGTAGGAGCTGAGGGCCCCTACGACGACGCCGGCCAAGGCAGGTAACTGCTCCCACAACGTTGATCCCCCCATGACTGACACAGACAGTCGGAGACACAGTGCCGTACTCAATGGCTCCGGGGTAGGTGGTGTGCCCGCGATCTCATGCTGTGCAGAGCGCGCTTCGGCCGGCGCAGGTCTCGTCTTTTCCTCGGTGTCCCGGCCTCTTTGACGAAGCCCAGAGCCCGACCGGATTTGGCTCGGGCAAGCTCAGCACCCGCCGAGGTCCCGACGGCAGCGACGGCAACGTTGACGGCAACGACAGCGAACGTCAGCGGCGCTGGGCGACCTGGCGCAGCATCGGCAGAGTGCCGACGCGCCGTCCCATCGAGGCCTGCCCGCATTTTCTAAGCGCCGGACCACAGATGCCGTACAGCAGTCAGTGCAGCAACCACCGCTTCAAGGGCTGGGCCGTCTCTGGGCCGTCCGACAGTGACCAACGTCGACAAGCGACGACAGTTAGCCCGCACATCAGCGCAGGTCAACCCAACACCCAACCCCGTCAGTCGACTTGGGCGACCTTTGAAACCAGTTCTAGTTATAGTGGGCAATGGTCGTGAGGCGCGGGCGGCGGGGTGGAGGACGGATGACGGAGACGTTCGATCACGGCGGGGGCGTACGGTCCATCCGGGTGCCCATTCCGAACAACCCGCTCGGGTACACGCTGGTGTACGTCGTGGACACCGACCGGGGTCCGGTGCTGGTGGACACGGGCTGGGACGATCCGGCGTCCTGGGAGGTGCTGGCGGCCGGGCTGGCGGCCTGCGGCACGTCGGTCGCGGAGGTGCACGGGGTGGTCGTCACCCATCACCACCCGGACCACCACGGGCTGTCGGGGCAGGTCCGTGAGGCCTCCGGGGCGTGGGTGGCGATGCACGCGGCCGACGCGGCGATCGTGCGCAGGGCGCGGGAGACGCGTCCGGAGCGCTGGTACGCGTACATGACGGCCAAGCTGGCGGCGGCGGGCGCGCCCGAGGAGCACGTCGCTCCCCTGCGCGCCGCCCGTGGCCGACGTATCCTGCCCGGACTCGCGCCCGCCCTGCCCGACCGCGAGATCGTCCCCGGCGAACTCCTCGACCTGCCGGGCCGCCGGCTGCGCGCGATCTGGACCCCGGGTCACACACCCGGCCACGTCTGCCTGCACCTGGAGGAGGAGCACCCGGCTCAACTTCCGGGTAATGGCCGCCTGTTCAGCGGTGACCACGTCCTCCCCGAGATCACCCCGCACATCGGTCTGTACGAGGACCCCGATGACGCCACGGTGACCGACCCGCTCGGTGACTACCTGGATTCCCTGGAGCGGGTGGGGCGTCTGACCCCGGCCGAGGTGCTGCCCGCGCACCAGTATGCGTTCACCGATGCGCCCGGCCGGGTGCGGGAGTTGCTCACCCACCACGAGGAACGCCTCACCGGCCTGCTCGGTCTCCTCTCCGAGCCGCTCACCCCCTGGCAGCTGGCCGAGCGCATGGAGTGGAACCGGCCCTGGCCCGAAATCCCGTACGCCTCGAGGAACATCGCGGTCTCGGAGGCCGAGGCGCATCTACGGCGCCTGGTGAAGCTGGGGCGGGCGGAGCCGGTGGCGGGGGGCGAGCCGGTGGCGTACGTGGCGGTGTAAATCGATCGTCGGCCGGAGACCGGGGCTGGTAGACAGCTTCATGGACCCTTTGGAGCAGCTCCTCGCCGAACGCGCCTGCGAGCGCCTGATCCTGGACTTCGTCCACCGGCTCGACCTCGGTGAACCGGCCTCCGTGGCCGGGCTGTTCACCGAGGACGGCAGCTGGGAGTGGCCTCCGCCGGGGGACGGCCGGCGGGTCGTGGGCCGGGAGGCGCTGGGGTCGTACTTCGGCTCCCGTCCCGCCGATCGGCTCTCCCGCCGTCTGATGTCCAACGTCCTCGTCACGGTGACTTCCACGGACACGGCGAGCGCGGTCTCGTACTTCTCGACCTACCGCGTCGACGGATACGACGAATGCGACGGCGGAATCGTCCCCGCGGGGCCACCCGTCCAGGTCGGCCACTATGAAGACACCTTTCGCCGGGTGGACGACGGCACCTGGCTGCTCGCCTCCCGGACCCTGCATCTGCCCTTCGGCGGCCCCACCCCCAAGGTCAGCTGAGGCCCGCCGCCTCTCGCTCCGTCTCGCTCAGTGGCGGGCCGGGCAGGGGGCCCCTGCGGGGGCCGAAGCAGATGTTCCACAGCATGTCGGGGGCGAAGAGGCGGGCCGGCGGGGTCTTCAGGCTCATCACGTCGAGCAGGCCGCGCAGGGCGCGCGGGTTGCCGGAGCCGGCGGCGACCGCCTTGTCGACGTAGGCGGTGAGCAACCGCTCGACGGCGGTCGGCGGCTGGGGTGCGGCGCCGGGGTAGTACGCGTCCTGGCCCACCGCCAGGTTCCAGGCGTTGCCGACCGGCCGGGCCACCGCGCGCTGGATGCGGCGGGCGGTGCCGGGGGCGGTGGGGCCGTGGCGGTCGAGGACCCGGCCGAGTTCCTGCACGCTCTGCGCGGCGACGGAGAGGCCGTGGCCGTAGACGGGGTTGTAGCCGGCGACGGCGTCCCCGATGACCGCGAAGCCGTCCGGCCAGGTCTCGGAACTCTCGTAGTAGCGGCGGCGGTTGGCCGTGCTGCGGGTGGTGACGGGGTCGGTGAGCGGCTTGGCCCCGGCGATGAGGCGGCCGATGATCGGGTCCTTGAGTCCGGTGAGCGCGAAGTGCTCGAACTCGTCGGGGTCGGCGGTCGGTTGGCCGCCGCGGGTGCCGGAGAGCGTGACCAGCCAGCGGTCGCCCTCGATCGGTACGACGACTCCGCCCCGGCCGGGCGCGTCGCGCGGGTCGGCCTGGACGTTCACGACCGGGTAGCGCAGGGCGGCCGTGCCGTCGGGGGCCGCGTAGACACGGCTGGCGTAGGCGACGCCCGCGTCGACCACCCGCTCCTCCACCGGGGCGTGGCCCATCTCCCGCAGCCACTTGTGCGCCTGGGAGGCGCGGCCGCCGGCGTCGATGACCAAGTCGGCGTGGAGGGTCGTGAGTTGCCCGCCGGGCCCGTCCGGCACCCGGATCCCGGTGACCCGCCCCTTGTCACCCGCGAGTCCCGCCACCCGCGTGCCGTCTCGCAGCGTGATCCGGCGCCGGCCGAGGACGTCGGCGCGGATCACCGCGTCCAGCAGGTCCCGGCTGCAGACGATCATGTGGTGCCGGGAGTCGGTGAACCGCCGGAACCACTGGCCCGAGGGCGCCTTGCTCACCAGGTCCGTCATCACGTCGATCAGCCCGGCGCCCTTGCCGACCAGTTCCCCGGTGACACCCGGCAGCAGCTCCTCCAGCGCGGCCACCCCGCCGGACCACAGCAGGTGGGCGTGGCGGGCCTGCGGCAGCCCCTTGCGCGGCTCGGGGCCCTGCGGCAGCCGGTCCGCCTCCACGATGGTGACCTCGTGGAAGCGGCTCGCGAGCACGGAGGCGGCGAGCATGCCGGCCGTACTCCCGCCGATGACGATCGCGGTACGGCGGGCAGTGGCTATGTCAGGCATAAGAGGTGAGACCTTCTGTGACGACCGCCTCCCGGCGGAACGTTTCAACAACCGACGAGTGATAGCGCAGAGCGAGCGCGACACACTCCAGCTCGCTGTCGGGGACGTCGGTCGGGGGTTCGGGTCGTGGGGCGCGGGTGGGCTCGGGCCGGGGGGCGGGGACAGCCCCGGGCTGCGCGGAATCAGCGGACTCGAACCTGCCGACGGGGACAGGCTCGTGTCCCGTCACCGACGCCTCGTCCCCCACCCCCGGGGCACGCAGGATCTCCGCCGCGACCAGGATGTCCACCGCCCCCGCGATGCCCCGAGCCGCCGAGTCGGGGAAGCCGGCCGCTGTTGCCGACTGGTGGGCTCGGTGGCGGCGGGTGGGGTTGAGGTGGGGGGAGAGTTTGAGGAGGCCGTCGTTGATGGCGGCTCGGCGTAGTTCCAGGCGGAGGGCGGCGCCGGAGACCCGGCCGGTTGCCGGGGCGGAGGGGGGCGTGACGGTCAGCATCGCCTGCCACAGGGGCTTGAGGCGACGGTGGGTGCGGACCAGGGCGCGGCGCTCCTCGACGACCGGGCCGGCCTGCCCGGCGATGAAGCCCACGGCGACCAGGCCCGCCTCGGCGATGGCGAACGGCGGGGCGACGTACGTCGACAGCCAGTCCCAGTCGCGGCCGCTCCAGCGCGCGCCGATCGCGGCGAGCTTGGCGACGTCGAAGATGAGCCCGAGCGCGTAGGCGACCTGGAGGAAGACGACGGCCCGGCGCAGCCAGGTGTCCTCGACCTCCTTGAACCAGGCCCACAGGATGCCCGCGGCGACCACCGCGGACACCATGTGCGCAACCAGGTACAGCAGCGCGAACTCCCGCATCCAGGGCGTGTTGGCGTAGTAGGTGTCGAGGTCCCGCAGCCGCTCCACCTGGTGGTCGCCGAGCAGGAACGTCGTCCACAGGCCGAGGATGATGGCGCTGTAGACCATCCAGACCGTACGGGTACGCCGGCGGCGCACCGCGGACGGGGGCTCGCGCCAGGTGATGATCAGCCAGAGACAGGCCCCGCAGTAGGCGGTGAGGAGCGAATAGACCCAGAGGCCCGCGAAGTTGGGGATGCCGGTGATCTCGTTGATGCGGTGCAGGTTGCCCGGCGGCAGCGAGGCGAAGACGACCGCGCCGATGCCGAGCAGCAGCGCGGTGGCCCGCAGGATCGGGTCCTGCCAGGCCCGCCGCAGCAGCGGCAGCTTGATGACGAAGGCCACGGCGAGCAGCGCGGCCGGGACGGCGTAGGCGGTGAAGGAACCCGCGAGGTCCCAGCGCATCACGGGCCGCCGATGTTGCCCAGCGAGGACGACAGACGGCCGGTGAGGGTGTCCTGGGTCGTACGGCCGGCCGCCGCGCCCGGACCCACGACCCGGGAGAACTTCGCCGCCAGCCGCAGCCCGCACTCCTCGGCCTCCCACTCCGCGGCCGCCGCCGCGGCCGCGGGCGACCGGGTGGCCATGGCGACCACCTGGTCCCAGGGGATGTCCTCCTCGGCCTGGGACAGCAGCCGGCGCGCCGCGGCGGGCATGCCGGCCGGGTAGTGCACGTCCAGCGTCTGGTAGTGGATGTGGCCGATCTCGTGTCCCGCGATGACGAACTTGTGCTCGTCGGGCGCCCGTTCCTCGACCACGACGATGTACTGCTCGTCCATGGCGAAGGTGACCCCGGAGACGTCCAGGCCCGACGGGAAGGTGACGAACTTCAGGCGGACCGGGCGGTCCAGCTGCGGACTGAGCGTGGCGCAGATGGCGTGCAGGAACGCCGTCGCCTCGGTGGGCGGGGTCAGTGTCCGGGCGGTGTCACGGACGAGCCGGTCGAGGAACCGCTTCGGTGATCTCGTCGGTCTGCGGGACTTCGGCGATCTGGGCGATCTGTCGGGGCTCATGCGTCGTCCTTGCGGTCGGCGGGCGTGCGGCGACCATAAGACGAGGAAGGCGGTAACAGCACGTTCCCGCCCCCGCAACGATCATTTACGGCCAGAACTGGATCAGGTACGGCCGGAACCCCGTCAGGCACGCCCGGCCTGCTCCGACGTGATGATCATCTCCGCCAGGTCCGCGAGCGTGGCCAGCTGATGCGCGTTCATCTGCGGGGCACGCGCGGCCAGTCGGACCAGCCCGCTCTCCCGCAGCCGCAGCAACGGGTCCGCGTCCACCTCCAGGCCCTGCAGCACCGGCCGCAACGCCTCGTGCAGCGCCTCCTGTTCGTCCGCGGTGAAGAAGCCCGCGGGCAGCCCGAAGAACCTGCGCAGCCGGTCGGTGTGTTCGAGGCTCGGCATACCGCTCTTGCGCCACTCGCTCAGCCACTGCCGGCTGGTTCCGGCGATCCGGGCCAGCTCGTCCAGCGAGTACCGCTTGCCGTCGGGCCGGCGCCGGGTCTCACGGATGAAGTCCAGCCGCTGCCGCACCCGTTGGGCGAGGTCCACCTCCGGCGCCCGGCCGCCCGAGAGCAGCTCGACGACGACGCCGACGGGGATGCCGGTGCGGTGGGAGAGGCCGGCGACGTCCAGGACCTCCGACAGCCGGCCGGGCCGGCCGGTCAGCTCGCCGAGGCGGTCGAGTACGTCGGCCAGCGGGGCGTAGGCGTCACTCACCGAGGTCCCCCCTGGGCGTGTCGTCCGTTCCATGGCTGAGCTGACGCGAGGCTACCCGGTCGCCCGGGCGCCGACCAGACGTGACAACGCCCGCTGCGGAAATAGGCAGCAATCGTTGACAGTTGGGGGTGCGGTGGGTGAGGATCGGGGCACAGAGAGCAAGATCGACCCGCCTCGGGTGCTGCCTATGGGGGAGCAGCATCCGGGGCGTACCTCTGTGCGTAGCTCTGTCCGCCTTCTCCCCACGAAGGTGAGGCTCCGATGCCGCCGTCCGTCCTTCTCCTCGGGGTGAGTCACCGGGGCGCGTACGACGCGTACCCGCTGGCGCGGATCGCGGCGGCCCACCCGGTGGTGCTGGTCGACACGGCCCCGCCCGCCTGGGCGCGCCCGTACCTGGCAGGGCACATCGCGGCGGACCCCGGCGAGGAGGCGGCCACCGCCGAGGCGGTCGGGCGCTACGCGTTACAGCACGAGGTGAGCGGCGTGCTGACCTGGACCAGGGAGTATCTGCCCGGCGCCGCACGCGTCGCGGCCCGGCTGGCGTCACCCGGCATCCCGTACGAGACGGCCGCGGCCTGCACCGACCCGGCCGCGTTACAGATGATGCTCGCCCGCCACAAGATCCCCCCGGCGGGCCGGGAGGACACCGACGCCCCGCTCGTCGGGGCCGAGGCCGTCGTCCTGGACGACGAGGTCCGCATCGCCGCACTGACGCGTACGGCCCCGGGCCCGCCGCCCGCCCGGCAGCCGATGCGCCACTCCGTGCACGCCCACGACGGGCTGCTGCACAACCCCTTCCTGCGGCACACGGTGGAGCGGACCGTGCGCGCGCTCGGTCTCGCGCACACCGTCGTCCACATCGGACTGCGGCTCACCGCCCGCGGCCCCCGCGTCACGGACGTCGTCCCGCACCTGCCCGGCGATCTGATCCCGCTGCTGGTCGAACGGGCCACCGGAGTCGACCTCGCGCGCGCCGCCGCCGCGCTGGCCACCGGCGGGCTCCCGGACGTGGCGCCGACCCGGCAGCGGGCGGCCGCGATCCAGTTCGCCTACCCGGCCACGACCGGCCGGCTGACCCACCTGGACATGGACCCGGCCGCCGCGTACGAGCCGTACGCCGAGCGCATGGTCCTCACCCGGCAGCCCGGCGACCACGTCATGGCCGCCGCGCACGCGGACCCGGACGACCGCCTCGCGCACTGGGTGGCGGAGGGCGAGACCCCGACGGACTGTGCGGACACCCTGCGCCGCATGGCCCACCACCTGAGCGCGGCCGTCAACCCGCCGGCCCGGCCGCACGCGGCGGCCTAGCGGGCCCGCGGCCCGTGTAAGCGGGTGACCCCGGTCACCGTCTTCGTGTGCCCACAGCCACCCCTCAGGCCGCGCGGGGCTGCCGGTAAAGTGGCGGGGTCGTCATCACACCCGTACGGGGGGAAGCCGGTGCAATTCCGGCGCTGAGCCTCCCCCAACTCTCGGCTTCGCTCGAGCCGGGGGCACCCCCATCCGTGAGCCGTCCACCGCCGGACGGTGAGCCGGACTGCCCCGCACGGGACGTTGACCGGCTCGCGTGCGCGGCGACTCGCAGCGCACGGCACCGTCGAGGTTTACGGAGCCGAGCCGCCCGGGGTGTTCCCGTGCGCTGCCGGTTCCCCGCAGGGAGAGGTCGTCGCCGACCATGAACGTCCGCCGCAGTGCCGCGGTTCTCGCCGCCCTGGGTGTGCTGGCCGCCGCCGCACCCGCCATGGCCGCCGACCCGTCCCCGTCCGCTTCCCCGAAGGTGACGATCCCGTCCGGGCTGTTCGGCAAGGCGGATCCGACGTACGACGGTGTCTGGCGCCAGTCGCTCGCCCTGCTCGCCCAGCGGACGCTCGGCTACCGCCCGGCCGACTCGGCCGTCGACTGGCTGGTCGGGCAGCAGTGCGACAAGGGCGGCTTCGCGGCGTTCCGGGCCGACACCGCCAAGCCCTGTGAGGGCAAGGGCGGTGCCCAGCCCGACACCAACAGCACGGCCGCCGCCGTCCAGGCGCTGCAGACGGTCGGCGGTCACGACGCCGAGGTCCGCAAGGCCCTGGTCTGGCTGACGACGCTGCAGAACAAGGACGGCGGCTGGGGCTACTCGCCCGGCGCCCCGAGCGACACCAACTCCACCGGCGTCGTCGTCGGCGCGTTCGCCGCGGTCGGCCAGGATCCCGCCCAGCTGCACCTCCAGGGCAAGAGCCCGTACGACCTGCTGGCCAAGTGGTCCCTGTCGTGCGAGGGCGCCGAGGGCGGAGCGCTCGCCTACCAGCCCGACAAGAAGGGCAAGCTGACCGCCAACGCGGACGCGACGGCGGCCGGTGTGCTGGGCGCACTTGGCAAGGGGTTCGTGACCGAGGCCGGGAAGGCCCCGGAGCAGGGTTACGTCTGCGCCAACTCCGGCAAGCCGCTCACCCCGGCGCAGGTGGCGCGCAACGGCTCCGCCTACCTGGGGGAGGCCATGACCGGCGACGGGTACCTGAAGTCCGTCCTGCCCGGGGCCAAGGACCAGCCCGACTACGGCAACACCGCGGACTCGGTCGTCGCGCTCGCCGCGACCGGCTGGACCCGGCTGGCGAAGAAGCCGTACGCCTGGCTGGAGAAGAACGCGGCGAAGTGGGCGGAGCAGAGCGGCCCGGCCGCCTACGCCGAGCTGATCTTCGCGGCGCACGCGATGGGCGACGACCCGCACGACTTCGGCGGCACGGACCTGGTGCAGGCGCTCAACGCGACGGGCCCGGCACCGCAGAAGGCGGCCGCCACCGCTGAGCCCGGCAAGCGCGCCGAGCACGGCTCGGGCATCGGTGTCTGGTGGATCGTCGGGGCCGGCCTCGTCTTCGGCGTCGGCATCGGCATCCTGCTCAGCGGCCGCCGGAAGCGGCAGCAGCTGTGACCGCCGTCCGCCGTGCCCCGGCCCTGCTGGTCGCCGCGCTCGTCCTCGTCGCCGGCGCCGCCCAGGCGCATGCCGCCGGTTACCGCTACTGGTCGTTCTGGGAGCGGGACGGCGGCCGCTGGACGTACGCCACCGAGGGCCCGTCGACCGCCCGTCCCGACGACGGCGCCGTCCAGGGCTTCCGCTTCGCGGTGAGCGAGGACTCCGCGGACGCGAGCCGGCCGCGCGGCACGGCGGACTTCGCCACGATCTGCGCGGGGACGCCCGCGAAGCCGGGTACGAAGCGGGTGGCCCTCGTCCTCGACTTCGGCACGGCGGCGGACGCCCCGTCCGGCGAGACCCCGCCCGCCGGGCGCACGGCCTGCGCCCGCGTCTCCCCCGACGCGACGACGGCCGAGGCCCTGGCAGCCACGGCCAAGCCCCTCCGCTACGACACCAACGCCCTGCTGTGCGCGATCGCCGGGTATCCGCGGAAGGGGTGCGGGGAGCAGGTGACGACGGAGAAGAAGCCGACGGCTGCCGCCGAGAAGCCCCAGCAGAAGGACAACGGCCCCTCCCTCGGCCTGCCGATCGGCGTGGGCGTGGTCGCACTCCTGGCCGGGGCGGCGGTGTGGCAGGCGCGGCGGCGCAGGAATGTATAGCAACACCACCGTAGCTGCGGGCAGTCGTGCCGCTGGGGCGGCACGGGTGGGCAATGGGGGTCCCCCCGCTCGAGCGAAGCCGAGAGTGGGGGAGGCACCCCGCCAGCGCGGGCAAGCGCAGCCCACCCCCGGTCGGCACCAGCGCCGTGCGCACCTGCACCCCGGTGCCTGGTGGCTCTGGTCGCTCGGGCTCGGTACCGCGGCCACCCGCACCACCAACCCCCTCCTTCTCGCCCTCCTCATAGCCGCAGCGGGCTACGTAGTGGCCACCCACCGCTCCGCCGCCCCCTGGGCCCGCTCCTACACCGCCTTCGCCAGACTCGCCGCCGCCGTCCTCCTCATCCGCCTCGCCTTCACGGTCGTCCTCGGCTCCCCCATCCCCGGCACGCACGTCCTGCTCACCCTCCCCGAAGTCCCCCTCCCGCACTGGGCGCAGGGCATCCGCCTCGGCGGCGAAGTCACCGCGGAGGCCCTCCTCTTCTCCGGCTACAACGGCCTGCAGCTCGCCGCCCTCCTCATCTGCGTCGGCGCCGCCAACGCCCTGGCCAGCCCGGCCCGCCTGCTCAAGTCCCTGCCCGGCGCCCTGTACGAGATCGGCGTGGCCGTGGTCGTCGCGCTCACCTTCGCGCCGCACCTGATCGCCGACGTCCAGCGGCTGCGCGCCGCCCGCCGGCTGCGCGGCCGCCCGGACCGGGGGATACGGGGCCTGCTCCAGGTCGGACTGCCGGTCCTGGAGGGCGCGTTGGAGCGTTCGGTCGCCCTCGCCGCCGCGATGGACGCCCGCGGCTACGGCCGTACCGCCGCCGTCCCCGCCCGGGTGCGCCGTACGACGACCGCGCTCACCCTCGGCGGCCTGCTCGGCGTGTGTGCGGGAACGTACGGGCTGCTCACCGCGGAGGGCGGTACGTACGGGCTCCCGGTGCTGGGGGCCGGGGTCGTCGCCGCGCTCGCGGGCCTGCGTCTGGGCGGCCGCCGTACCCCGCGCACCCGGTACCGCCCGGAGCCGTGGGGTGTGCACGCGTGGCTGGTCGCGGGCTCGGGTGCCGCGGTCGCCGCGCTGCTCGCCCTCGCCTCGGTACGCGATCCGCAGGCGCTGCACCCCGGAGTCGTACCGCTGGTGGCCCCCACTCTCCCGCTGTGGCCGGCGGCCGCGGTCCTGCTCGCCACGCTGCCCGCCTTCATCGTCCCCAAGGAGCCGTCGTGATCCGCTTCGAGGAGGTCAGCGTCACGTACGAGGGCGCGGCCGAACCGACCGTCCGGGGCGTGGACTTCGAGGTGCCCGAGGGTGAACTCGTGCTGCTCGTCGGCCCGTCCGGGGTCGGCAAGTCGACGGTGCTGGGCGCGGTCAGCGGGCTGGTCCCGCACTTCACCGGCGGCACCCTGCGCGGCCGTGTCACGGTGGCCGGCCGGGACACCCGGACCCACCGGCCGCGCGAACTCGCGGACGTGGTCGGCACGGTGGGGCAGGATCCGCTCGCGCACTTCGTGACGGACACGGTGGAGGACGAACTCGCGTACGGCATGGAGTCGTTGGGGCTCGCGCCCGAGGTGATGCGGCGCCGGGTGGAGGAGACGCTGGACCTGCTGGGCCTGGCCGACCTGCGCGACCGCCCGATCGCCACGCTCTCCGGCGGACAGCAGCAGCGGGTCGCGATCGGCTCGGTCCTCACCCCGCACCCGCAGGTGCTGGTCCTCGACGAGCCGACCTCGGCGCTCGACCCGGCGGCCGCGGAGGAGGTGCTGGCGGTCCTGCAGCGCCTGGTCCACGACCTGGGTACGACGGTCCTGCTGGCCGAGCACCGCCTGGAGCGCGTGATCCAGTACGCCGACCGGGTCGTCCTGCTGCCCTCCCCCGGCGCCGCCCCGCTGCACGGCGACCCGGCCGAGCTGATGTCCGTCTCCCCGGTGTACCCACCGGTGGTCGACCTGGGCCGCCTGGCGGGCTGGTCCCCGCTGCCGCTGACCGTGCGGGACGCCCGCCGCCGCGCCACTGACCTGCGGGAACGCCTGGCTTGCGTGGCTGCGGGCAGTCGTGCCGACGTAGCTGCGGGCAGTCGTGCCGCTGGGGCGGCACGGGTGGGCGATGGGGGTCCCCCCGCTCAAGCGAAGTCGAGAGTGGGGGAGGCACCCCGCCAGCGCGGGGAAGCGACCCCACCCCAGGCCGAGGCCAGCACCGCCCCCGCCGTCCGACGCCTCTTCCGTCGCCGCCCCACGCCCGCCCCGGAACTTTCGCGGCAGCACATCGCCGAAGTCCGCTCCCTGGCCGTCCGCCGGGACCGCATCACCGCCCTCCGCCACATCGACCTGACCGTGGCCCCCGGTGAGACGGTCGCGCTGATGGGCCGCAACGGCGCCGGAAAGTCCACACTCCTCGGCTCCCTCGTCGGACTGGTGGAGCCCACCGCCGGTACCGTCCACGTCGGCGGAGCCGTACCGCATCGGACCCCGCCCCGGGATCTCGTGCGCCGGGTCGGTCTCGTTCCGCAGGAGCCGCGGGACCTGTTGTACGCGGACACCGTGGCCGCCGAGTGCACGGCCGCCGACCGGGACGCGGGTGCCGCGCCCGGCACCTGCCGGGCCCTGGTGTCCGAGCTGCTGCCGGACATCACGGACGACACCCACCCCCGCGACCTCTCCGAGGGCCAGCGCCTGGCACTCGCCCTGGCGGTCGTGCTGGCCGCACGCCCTCCCCTTCTGCTGCTCGACGAGCCGACCCGGGGCCTGGACTACGCGGCCAAGGCCCGCCTGGTCACCGTGTTGCGCGCGCTGGCCGCCGAGGGGCACGCGATCGTGCTGGCCACGCACGACGTGGAGCTGGCGGCCGAGATCGCGCACCGGGTGGTGCTGCTCGCCGACGGCGAGGTGATCGCCGACGGCCCGACGGCGGAGATCGTGGTCTCGTCCCCGTCCTACGCCCCGCAGGTCACCAAGATCCTGGCCCCGCAGCCCTGGCTGACCGTGACCGAGGTCCGGGAGGCCCTGGCGTCAGCACCACCTCGCGTGACCACCACCTCGCAGGCCCGGGAGGCCCAGGCATGACCACCACCTCCCAGGCCCGCATCCGCGCCGTCCAACTCGGCCCCCGCTCCCTCGCCGCCCTGGTCCTGGTCAGCGCGGTCGGTGTGGTCGGCTTCTGCTGGCCCTTCCTCGCCCCGCCCACCTCGCAGATCGGCGCGCACGCCGAGGACGCGCCCTGGCTGTTCGCGGGCCTGCTGGTCCTGCTGGTCGCGGTCGTGGCGGCGACGATCTCCGAGTCCGGTCTCGGTCCGAAGGCCGTCGCCATGCTGGGCGTACTGGCCGCGACCGGTGCGGCGCTGCGCCCGATCGGCGCGGGCACGGCCGGGATCGAGCCCATGTTCTTCCTGATGGTGCTGAGCGGGCGGGTACTCGGCCCCGGCTTCGGCTTCGTGCTCGGCTCGGTGACGATGTTCGCGTCCGCGCTGCTCACGGGCGGGGTCGGCCCGTGGATGCCGTTCCAGATGCTGGCGATGGGCTGGTTCACGATGGGCGCCGGGCTCCTCCCGGGCCAGGTCAGGCTGCGCGGCCGGGGCGAACGGCTGCTGCTGGCGGCCTACGGCTTCGTCGCGGCCTTCGCCTACGGCACGGTCATGAACCTGGCCGGCTGGCCCTTCATGGGCGCCCTGACCTCGAACATCGCCTTCGACCCGGCCGGGACGGTCCCCGCCAACCTGGCCCGGTTCGCCGCCTACTGCCTGGCCACCTCCATGGGCTGGGACCTGGGCCGGGCGGTCTGCACGGTCGTTCTCACCCTCGTCCTCGGCCCGGCGCTGCTGCGCGCGCTGCGCCGGGCCACCCGGCGGGCCGCTTTCGAGACCGCGGTCACATTCGACGCTCCCGCTGTGTGAGGGGCCGTATCCGGGCTGTCAGCTCCCCGGTGAAGCACCCCACATGACGCAGGTCACCTACGATCCGGGATCGTTGTTCGTTATGTCCGATTCGTCCTCTCGTGCACCCCTTCCGACCTGCACGTTGAGACGCACGCCACACAAACGACCTTTGCCGCCGATCCGGCCACAACTAGTAAAAGGGGTCATTGCGGACGTGCCTCAAGCCTGTTTCTGTTGAGGACGTCGCCAGGCGCCACGAGCCCGAACGGGTCGCGGCGCCGACGTATGGCCCGGCCACCACAGAGCGGGTGGCTACGACATACGGGCGATCTCCTGTCCCCGACGTAAGAGGTTCTCCGTGTCCGTCTCCTTCATCCGCCGCATCGCTTCCCCGAAGAAGGCCCTCACCGCCGCCGCCGTGGCCGCCGCCACCGCCGGTCTGGCCCTGACCGCGGCGCCCGCCCAGGCCGCCACCACCCAGGCCTCCTCCGCCCAGGCGATCGCGCACAAGATGATCCCGGACGCCGCGCAGTTCAACGCCTTCAGCAAGATCGTCGAGCACGAGAGCGGCTGGAACCCCGCCGCCACCAACAGCTCCTCCGGCGCCTACGGCCTGGTCCAGGCCCTGCCGGGCTCGAAGATGTCCTCCGCCGGTTCCGACTGGAAGACCAACCCGGCCACCCAGATCAAGTGGGGTCTGGACTACATGAACTCCCGCTACGGCAGCCCGGTCCAGGCCTGGAGCTTCTGGCAGGCCAACGGCTGGTACTAAGCCGTTCCACCGCCGAACCACCGAGCGATCTTCGGCAGGGCGGCGACGTACGACCCCACGTGGTCGACGTCCCCCTGATCCAGTACCCGCACCCTCGCCCCCTGACGGGCGAGGGTGCGCGCGCATGTCCGGGCGTTGCCGATCGGCACGTCCGTGTCCTTCTCCCCCGCGTAGAGCCGCACCGGCACGTCCGGCTTCCAGTCGCAGGTGTGGTCGTTGGCACGCAGCGCCGCCAGGAACCCACCCGTGGGGTGGGTGAGCTGCCGGTAGAAGTCGTCCGTCAGCAGCTCCTTCACGTTCGGCGCGAGCTGCCGGACGATGTCCTCCTCCTCGTGCCGCCCGTCGAAGAGCCCCTCGACCCGGTCCGCGTAGGGCGCCCGGAAGACCTGGGCGGGGTTGTCGTAGATGTGATGCAGCCGGTTCTGGGCGGTGAGGAAGTACGAGATGTACAGCACACCGCTGGTGTCGTTGACCCGCCCGTCCGCGAGCGCGGGCACTTCCGTCCCCGCCAGGTCGTACGGCCCCGCCACCGGCGCCAGCGCCTTCAGCCGGAATCCGGGCGCGTCCCCGTGCCGCACCGCCCGCCCCACGGCCATCGCGACCTGCCCGCCCTGCGAGAAGCCGGTCGCGTACAGATCCCCGTTCACCGTGCGGCCGAGCCGCCCCGCCGCCGTCCGGGCCGCCCGCAGCATGTCGACGGAGGCGGTCACGGCGGACCGCGTGTCCATGTACGGATGGCGGCCCGGCCCCTTGCCCAGCCCCAGATAGTCGGGCGCGGCGACGGCGTGCCCGGCCGAGGCGAAGAGATACGACTGAGCCCGCGCATCCTCCGACACGGAGGGCGCGTAGTCGCGGTCGGCCATGGTCCCGTGCGTGTCGGAGACGAGGTCGAGGGTGCGACCGCCGCCCTCGGGAACGGTGAGCAGACCGGTTGCGGTGGTGGGCCGCCCGTACGGGTCGACGGTGCGGTACGTCACCCGGTACGCCCGGACGCCGTACCGCAGCGAGTCGGTCCCGACGTGCAGTTCCTCCAGACCGCGGGCGACCTCCGCCCGACTGTGCCGGGCGACCGGTACGACGGACACCACCTCTCCCCGGTGGCTTCCGCGCGGCCCGGCGACGGCGGCCGGAGCGACGGCGATACCGGCGAGCAGCGCCACAGTCGCGACCGCACCCCCCTTCCGGATACGCCGACCGGGCTGCTTTTCTCCTGCTTTACGCGTGTCCTCTGTCATGTCCCGAACGCTACGGACGCACGCTTCGCCGGGACATCCGAGAGTCCCCCGCGCCCATGGTGGACCTGTCACCACCCCGCCTGTCCGGCTGACCGGAGGAAGCATGACGACGCCGTCACCACCCGTGGCCGACCCGGAGGCACGGGGGGTGCGGCTCGTGGTCGTACTCCTGGTGCTGACCGTGGTCAGCGGCCTGATCGACGCGGTCAGCTATCTGGGCCTGGGCCGGGTCTTCACGGCCAACATGACCGGCAACGTGGTGGTGCTCGGCTTCGCGGCGGCCGGCGCACCCGGCTTCTCCGTCCCGCACACCGCGACCTCGCTGGCCTGCTTCCTGCTGGGCGCGGTGACCGGCGGCCGGGTGGCGGCCCGGTACGGCAAGGGCTCGCGCCGCAGGTGGGCCCGGCTGACCCTCGCTGCGGAGACGCTCCTGGTCGCCGCGTCGGCGGCGGTGGCCTTCGCCTGGCCGGACACGCCCGGCACCCGCTACGCCCTCATCGCCCTCACCGCGTTCGCGATGGGCCTGCGCAACGCGACGGTCCGCAAACTGGGCATCCCCGACCTGACGACCACGGTCCTCACGATGACCCTGACCGGCCTGGCCTCCGAATCCCGCTTCGGCGACGCCACGGGCCACCGCTCCCCGCGCCGCACGGCCTCCGTGATCGCGATGGTCGCAGGCGCCGCCCTCGGCGCCTGGCTGGTCCTCCACCACGGCCTGGGCATCCCGCTGCTGATCTCGGCGGTGCTGTCGGGGGTGCTGGCGGTGGTGGCGTCGGGGCGGGAATAGCTCTGTGCCGACTTCACCGTTTCCGCTGCGCGGCGCTGAGCCGCTCGACCTCATTCCGGATCAGGTGACCTCGGGGGAGGCAGGAACCGGGCATAGGGACGGGGTGTTCCTGCCTCCCTCGGGGTGGGCCGGCGGCGCCGGGAGCCGTCGGCCCCGATCCATGGGTCAGGCCGTGGTGACCTGGAGTTCCTTGACGCCGTTGATCCAGGCCGAGCGCAGCCGGCGGGGGTCGCCGACCAGGCGGAGGTCCGGCATGGCGTCGGCTATCGCGGTGAAGATGAGGTCGATCTCCAGAACCGCCAGGGACTTGCCGAGGCAGAAGTGGGGACCGCCACCGCCGAAGCCGAGGTGGGGGTTGGGATCGCGGGTGATGTCGAAGGCGTCGGGGTCGGTGAAGACCTCGGGGTCGTGGTTGGCGGAGGCGTAGAAGAGGCCCACCCGGTCGCCCTTCTTGATCTGGACTCCGCCGAGTTCCGTGTCCTGGGTGGCCGTGCGCTGGAAGGAGTTGACCGGGGTCGCCCAGCGGACGATCTCCTCGGCCGTCGTCGCCGGGCGCTCGCGCTTGAAGAGGTCCCACTGGTCGGGGTGGGTGAGGAAGGCGTGCATACCGTGCGTGATGGCGTTGCGGGTCGTCTCGTTGCCCGCCACCGCCAGCATCAGCACGAAGAAGCCGAACTCGTCGGAGTTCAGGTTGCCTTCGTCCTCCGCGGCCACCAGGGTCGTCACGATGTCGTGGGCCGGGCACTGCTTGCGCTCGGCGGCCATGTTCATCGCGTAGGCGAGGATCTCGGTGGCCGACTCCGCTCCGACCTCCTCGGTGATCGCGTACTCGGGGTCGTCGTAGGCGATCATCTTGTTGGACCAGTCGAAGATCTTGGACCGGTCCTCCTGCGGTACGCCGATCAGCTCGGCGATGGCCTGCAGGGGCAGTTCGCAGGCGACCTCGGTGACGAAGTCGAAGGGACCCGAGCGGGCCCGGGCGGCCGCGACGATCGCCCCGGCGCGGGCGCGCAGCCGCTCCTCCAGGGCGCGTATGGAGCGTGGCGTGAAGCCACGTTGCACGATCTGACGCACCCGGGTGTGCTCGGGCGGGTCCATGTTCAGGAGGATCAGCCGCTGGGCGTCGATCGCGTCG
Organism: Streptomyces sp. Ag109_G2-15; assembly: GCF_900215565.1. Lineage (NCBI taxonomy): Bacteria > Bacillati > Actinomycetota > Actinomycetes > Kitasatosporales > Streptomycetaceae > Streptomyces > Streptomyces sp. Ag109_G2-15. The sequence continues at coordinate 4,921,420 of NZ_OCNI01000001.1, read as the reverse complement.
CGCTCGATGTGCTCGTTGAACCGGATGATCGCGGTATTGAGGGTCGAGGAGAAGAGTTCCGGGTGCGTGGAGACGTACTTGACGTCCGCGTGCCGGGTCACGGCCCAGTAGCCGTCGTCGGCGAAGCCCGCCAGGCCGTGCGGCTGCGGGATCCAGCGGACCGGCTCGGTACGGCGCAGCTCGGCGAACTCCGGGAGCGGAACGCGGTGGTGCAGCAGGTCGGGGTCGGTGAAGTCGAACCCGTCGGGCAGCGCGGGGCAGTGCATGGGCGACTCCCAACCATCTGACGGCCCATCAGTAAGTGCCGAGAACGTAGTAACGGGTTCTAAAACTGGCAAGAGGTACGGCACCCCCAATCCGTGCGGAGTTCGTGCAGATCACGCCTTCGGCACCTGCAAGACCCTTGCGGCGATGGACATCACGTCAGCAGACTGCACAGGGAACTAGAACGCGTACTAGTTCTGGAGGAGAGCCCTCTCGGAGAGGACCCGCACCCATGGCCGCCGAACCCGTGATCGTCGAAGCCGTACGCACCCCCATCGGCAAGCGCGGCGGCGCGCTCGCCAATCTGCACCCCGCCTACCTCCTGGGCGAGACCTACCGTGAACTCCTCGGCCGCACCGGCATCCCCGCCGACGCGGTGGAACAGATCGTCGGCGGCACGGTCACCCACGCCGGCGAGCAGTCCATGAACCCCGCGCGCACGGCCTGGCTGACCATGGGGCTGCCGTACGAGACGGCGGCGACGACCGTCGACTGCCAGTGCGGCTCCTCGCAGCAGGCCTCGCACATGGTGGCCAACATGGTCGCGGCGGGCGTGATCGACGTGGGGATCAGCTGCGGCGTCGAGGCCATGTCGCGCGTACCGCTGGGCTCGGGCTCCAAGCACGGCCCGGGCAAGCCCTTCCCCGACGAGTGGAACGTCGACCTGCCCAACCAGTTCGAGGCGGCCGAGCGGATCGCCCGGCACCGGGGGTTGACGAGGGAGAACGTGGACGCACTGGGGCTGTTGTCCCAGGAAAGGGCGGCCCACGCGTGGGCGGAGGAACGTTTCAAGCGGGAGACCTTCGCCGTGCAGGTGCCCACCACCGAGGAGGAGCAGCACGCCGGGCAGGGCATGTGGCGCCTTGTCGACAAGGACGAGGGGCTGCGGGACACGTCGATGGAGGCGCTGGCCGGGCTGAAGCCGGTGATGCCGACGGCGGTGCACACGGCGGGCAACTCGTCCCAGATCTCGGATGGGGCCGCGGCCATCATGTGGGCGTCGAAGCGGATGGCTCGCGCCCTGAAGCTGAAGCCGAGGGCGCGGATCGTGGCCCAGGCGCTGGTGGGTGCCGACCCGCACTTCCATCTGGACGGGCCGATCGACGCGACCAAGGCGGTGCTGGGGAAGGCCGGGATGTCCCTGAAGGACATCGACCTGGTCGAGATCAACGAGGCTTTCGCGTCGGTGGTGTTGAGCTGGGCTCAGGTCTTCGAGCAGGACCTGGAGAAGGTCAACGTGAACGGCGGTGCGATTGCCCTGGGGCACCCGGTCGGCGCGACGGGCGCCCGCCTGATCACCACCGCCCTGCACGAACTGGAGCGCGCGGACAAGGAGTTCGCACTGGTCACGATGTGTGCGGGCGGTGGGCTGGCTACCGGGACGATCATTCAGCGGCTGTAGAGGCCCAGTTCACGAAGGTGGTGAAGGTGGCGGGGTCGATCGTGAGGATCGGTCCCGCCGGGGTCTTTGAGTCGCGGATGGCGAGGGTGGCGCAGGGGGTGTCGGCGATCTCTACGCAATCGCCGCCCTGGTCACCGCTGTACGACGACTTACGCCAGGCGAGCGGGCCGAGCGGCACGCACTCGACGCATTGGCCGCCCTGGTCGCCGCTGTAGCTGGACTTACGCCAGTTGCTCCCCATAGCGGTCCTCCATCACCTCTCGGATCAGCCCCGCCGAGTCCTTGATCGAGAGCGCGGCGGCTCGTAGATGATCGTAACGGAGCGAGCAGTCCCTGACGGTGTCCGGGTTGGCGGTCGTATGCCCGCTGCCGTACCCCTCGGTATAGACGATGGTCGGATCGCCGACGAAGCGGTAGACGTTGAACGAGCCTTGCAGTCCCGCGTGCGCCCCGGCCGAAAACGGCAGCACCTGGATGTTGATCCGCAGGTTGTTCTCGAAGCTCAACAGGTGGGCCAGTTGCCCGCGCATGATCTCCGGCCCGCCGATCTCCTGTTTCAGCGCTGCCTCACTGAGCACGCTCCAGAAGACCGGCGGCTCCTCCCTCTCGAAGATGCGCTGGCGGGCCAGCCGTACGGTCGAGCGGTCGTCGAGGTCGGTGTCGTCCAGCGCGCCGAGCACCGCACGCACGTACTCCGGAGTCTGCAACAGCCCGTGAATCATGCCCATCTGGAACGTACAGATCTCCGTCGCCCGCACCTCCAGCTCCGCCACCTGCTGAAACCACGCCGGAAGTTGACTTCGCATCACCAGCGGATGGAGCCGGGACAGTAACCCACCCGTCCCCAGCGCCGCATCCGCACGCTCGCTGAAATCCAGGGTTGGCAGCTTTCGAGCCGTCTCCACCTGGCCGACCAACGACCCCGTGAAGTTGATGATGTCCCCGAGCTGCCGCTGGGTCAGCCCCGCCGCCTCCCGGCACCGGCGCAGCTCGAAGCCGTAGTAGTCGAGCGGCGAGGCGCCTGGGTCGAGGGCGTTGATGTTCACCATGCCAAGTCCCCTCTCGGACCTGTTGTGTTCATCCCGTAGCCCAGAGTAGTGATGCGAGGTCAGCCTCGTACTGTGAACCTCTACTTTCCCCAGTACCGCATGAACCTCACCGTCGGCGAGCACTCGGTCCGCCACATCCGCCGTATCGTCCGCTCGCTGCTCGGGGAGTGGGAGCTGGCCCACCTGACCGACACCCTCGAACTGGCCGTGAGCGAGCTGGTCACCAACGTCGTACGCCATGTCCCCGACCGCCGCTGCTCCCTTGTCGTGCTGCGGCAGGCGGCGGGGGTGCGGGTGGAGGTGACGGACGGGTGGCTCCAACTGCCGTGCGTTCCCGACCAGTCGGCGCCGGAGGCGAATGGTGGACGTGGGCTGCTGCTGCTCGATGCCCTGGTCGGGAAGTGGGGGGTGGAGCCCGCGCCCGGGGCGGCAAGACGGTGTGGTTCGAGTGCGTGGTGGCCTGACCAGTCGACGTCCGCCGCGTATTCCCGCAATCCGGGGACGGAGAGTGCCCCGAGGATTACTGTGCTCGGCATCGCGGTCGACGGGGGGCGTTTCACCGGGGGGTGACGGCGCGAGGACCGCGTGGTGCGCGTATCGGGTGATCCGGCTTGGGGGGAGTGGGCATGGCGCTGCTCGACGAAATGGCGGTTCTGGCGCAGGCCGGAGGAGCGGCGGTCATGGCGGCGGCGGCCACCGACGGCTGGCACCGGTTCAGCGACCGGGCCGCGCGTCTCCTCGGGCGGGGCGATCCCGCTCTGGAGGGCGCGGCGGCCGACCGTCTGGACCGCACGGCCGCCGCCCTGCGAGCCGCCTCCGACGGGGACGAGCAGGAGCGGGTACGGACGGAGCACGCGCGGCTGTGGCGGGACGAGTTCGCCGACCTGTTCGCTGCGCCCGGGCCCACGGACGTGAACCGGGTGATGGCCGAACTCCGCGCTCTCGCCGAGGAGTTCGGTGCCGCGCCGAGCACGTCGGGGCAGACCATCGTCAACACGACCTTCCACGGTCCGGCCAACGTCCAGTACGGCCACCACAGCCGCCAGGACATCCGCTTCGGATCCGCGGAATGACCGGCTCGGACCACGAGTTCCACGGTCCGGCCTTCGTCCAGTACGGCTCCGGCAGCGTCCAGGAGATCACGACGAGCTACACGCTCGCCGCGTCGCCCCTGGACCGGGCCGCCGACAGGCTGGCGGAGCAGGTGTACGCCTGGTGGGACGAGGAGGCGGGCAACCGGGGCCTGCTGAGCCCGGCTCCGCTGCCCGTCCGCTGGCAGCTGAGCGAGGCGGGCAGCACCGCGCGGGTTGCCGCGGCCACCGCCGAGGGCACCCGGCGCCGGTTCGCTCCGCTGCCCGGTGCCACGGCGGTCACCGAGGAGCGGCTTCGCGCGGGCGGTGGCCTCACCGAGCTGTTCGAGGTCTACGCGGGCCTGGCCTCCGGCCGGATCCTGCTGGTCGGACCCGAGGGATCGGGCAAGACGGCAGCCGTCGTCCTGCTGCTTCTGGACGCGCTGCGACACCGGCAGGACGAGCCGGACCCGCAGCGGCGGGCGCGCATCCCGGTGCCCGTGCTGATGTCACTGAACGGGTGGGAGCCGCAGGAGGAGCGGCCGATCGACTGGGCGGTCAGGAGACTGTCCCGGCGGCACGGGCACAACGTCCGTGAGCTGCTGAAGGCCGGCCGGATCGCTCTCCTGCTGGACGGCTTCGACGAAGTCGCCAAGGAAGTGCGGGCCGACGCGGTCGCCGCGCTGGCGGCTGCCCCGTACCGCGTGCTGCTGGTCTCCCGCACCGTGGAGGCACTGCACACCCCGGGCCAGGCGCAGCTGAGCGACGCCGTGGCCCTGGCTCTCCGGTCGGTCCGCCCCGCCGACGCGGCCGACCATCTGCTCAGGCTGCCACTGCCCGATCCCGTACCCGAGGCCTGGCAGGAACTCAGTCGCCGCCTGGTGAAGCAGCCGAACAGCGCCGTGGCCAAGGCGCTGACCAAACCCCTGGCCATCAGCCTGCTGCGGGAGCTGGGCCCCGACAGCGGGGCGGTGGAGGAGATCCTCGGCCTGCGCGGCTCCCGTGCCGTCGAGGACCGCCTGCTCGATCACGCGGTCCGGGCCGCCTACACGCCGAGACCCGGCTGCAAGCGTCCCCGCTACTCCCCCGAGCAGGCGGAGCGGACGCTCAGGTACATCGCCGAGCGGCTCACCGAGGAGAAGACGTACGACCTGCGGTGGTGGCAGATCCCCTGCTGGGGCCGCCCGCGAGCCAGGGCGGTCCTCACCTGGTCGCTTTCCATCTGGATCTATCTGGCGATCATGGCGTACATGCTGACGCTCGCGACGAGTTACCTGACCGTCGTCACGGCTCTGGGAGTGCCGGTCGGGGCCGGTGTCGACCTGGCTCTGCGGCTGCGGCAGCTCAACCACCCGCAGCCGCTGGAGAGCGCGGGCTGGCGGGATGTGTTCCCCCGCGGAGCGATCGCCGCGGGCATCGCCACCTGGCTCGCCACGGTCGCCGTGTACGGGGCCTCGCGGTGGCTCTGGGGCAGCCCCGCCCCGGTGTGGATGTGGTTCCTGATCACCGTTCCTTTCGGCCTCGGCATCGCGATGGGCAGTGGCCGTGGTGCCACGCTGATGGGCCGCACCATGCTCGCTCCCCAGGCGCCTTCCCCGTACGAGCCCCGTGAAGAGGAGTTCCTCCCGAGCCCGACGTCCGAGAGCCGGGTGATCGACCCGAGCGACGTGTGGCGGCACCACGTCCGGCTGCGGCTGCCGCTCGGCCTGATGGTCGGCGCGGCCATCGGCTCGTTCTGGGGCTGCGTGGCCGGGGACGCGGCCGGGCTCGTGCCCGGCATCGTCGTCGGCGTGATCACGAGCCTCGGACCCGCCGTCAGGTGCGGCGTGGTCCCCAACCTCGCCGTCGCCACCACCCTCACCGCCGTACAGCTGTCGCGGAGCGAGGGCACCCCCGTCCGCCTGATGTCCTTCCTGAAGGACGCCCACGAGCGCAACCTGCTGCGCGCGACGGGCCCGGTGTACCAGTTCCGGCACGCCCGGTTGCAGGAACGGCTGGCCCGGCCGGTGAAGTGATCAGCCGGCCTGCACCGGGTCCAGCTCCTCCTGGGCCGCGACCGCCGTGACCACCCGCGCCCGCGGCCCCTGGAAGACGTACGACAGCCCGAAGCCCGCGGCGACGACCACCGCGCCGCCGACCGCGTCCAGCACCCAGTGGTTGCCGGTCGCGACGATGGCCGAGACGGTGAAGAAGGGGTGCAGCAGGCCGAGGGCCTTCATCCACCACTTCGGGGCGAGGAGCACGATGACGATCCCGCACCACAGCGCCCAGCCGAAGTGCAGGGACGGCATCGCCGCGTACTGGTTGGTGAGCGCGGTCAGGGTGCCGTAGTCCGGCTTGGAGAAGTCCTGGACGCCGTGGACGGTGTCGATCATGCCGAGGGTCGGCATCAGACGCGGCGGGGCCAGCGGGAAGAGCCAGAAGCCGATCAGGGCGAGGAAGGTGGCGAAGCCTAGGGAGGCGCGGGCCCAGCGGTAGTCGACCGGGCGGCGCCAGTACAGGACGCCGAGGATGGTCAGCGGGACGACGAAGTGGAAGGACTCGTAGTAGAAGCCGAAGAAGTCCCGCAGCCAGTCGATCTTCGCCACCGCGTGGTTGACCGCGTGCTCGATGTCGATGTGCAGGAAGCGTTCGAGGTCGAGGACGAGGTGGCCGTGCTGTTCGGCGGTGGCGCGGCCCTTGGAGTTGCTGCCGCCGGTCGCGGCCAGGCGGACCTGCTGGTAGGCGGCGTACACCACGCGGAGGAGCAGCAGCTCCAGCAGCAGGTTCGGGCGGGTCAGCACCCGGCGCAGGAACGGCAGCAGGGGGACGCGCCGGAAACGGGCCGGGACCGCCGGGGCGTACTGCGCCGGGATCGGCTGCTGGTAGTACGGCGAGGTGCGGGACAGGAACGGTACGGCGGTGGCGGCGGCCAGGGCCGCGAGCAGCACGATGTTGTCCCGCAGCGGGTACAGGGCCGACATGTGCGGCAGCATCATCTCGGCCGGCAGGGTCGTGACCAGGACGACGGCGACCGGCCAGACGTAGCGGTCGGAGGCCCGCTTGCCGACCCGGCCGACGACCGCGAGCAGCACCCACAGCAGCTGGTGCTGCCAGGTGGTCGGGGAGACGGCGACGGCGGCGCAGCCCGTGATGGCGACGGCGAGCAGCAGCTGGCCGTCGCGGGCGTAGCGGACGGCGCGGCGCAGGGAGAGGGCGGCGACGGCCACGCCGAGCAGCAGGAAGAGGACGATCTCCAGGTTGCCGGTGAGGCCCAGCCGGAGCAGGCCGCCGTGCAGGGACTGGTTGGCGAGGGCGTCGGCCTTGCCGCCGAGGCCGACGCCGGCCATGTGGTGCACCCAGTAGGTGTACGAGTCGTGCGGCATCGCGGCCCAGGCGAGCGCGGTGCACGCGGCGAAGGTGCCGGCCGTGGTGAGGGCGGCCCGGCGGCGGCCGGTGAACCACAGCAGCGGGGCGAACAGCAGGACGGTCGGCTGGAGCGCGGCCGCCAGGCCTATGCACAGGCCGCTCTCGCGTTGCCCGCGTGCGGCGAAGCAGCCGAGCAGCACCAGCAGGACCGGGATGATGCTGGTCTGGCCGAGCCACAGGGTGTTGCGGACCGGCAGCGACAGCATGAGCAGGCTGATCGCGATCGGTGTGGCCAGGAGTGAGGTGCGCCGGCTGACGGGCTTGGGCAGCGCCCGGGCGGCGACCACTCCGAGGGCGACGACCAGCAGCAGGGTGCCGAAGGTCCAGCCCCAGCCGAGGGCCTGCTCGGCGGACTTGGTGAGCGGCTTCAGCACGAGCCCGCCGAAGGGGGTGCCGGTGAATCTCGTGGAGTCGTACAGCGAGCCCTTGACGTGCAGGACGCCGTTGGGCCCGACCCAGGTCTCCAGGTCGGTGAGGCGTTCGCCGCTCGGGGTGGTGAGGACGACGGCCATCTGCCGTACCGCGAGGATCGCGGCCACCGCCCACAGGGCCAGCCGGGTCGCTCTCAGACGAGCTCCGTGCGCCGTCTGCTCGAAAGCTTCCGTCGATGCCCCGCTGGGCTCCAGGTTCGCCACGCCGCGTCGGCCTCCCGCCCCGTTCGCTCGCTGGGGGAACCCTCCGAGGGTCCCACCCCCTCTGGACGGAGACGCAGGCAACCCCCTCTTCACCTGACGTCCGCCCGCCTTTGGTCCGGAAGACGCCGGTGCGCGGGGGGTGAGGTTGCCCCGGCCGGGCGCGACAAGGATCACAGTGCGGGGCACGCTTGCGGCCGTGGGAGCGGGCACACGTACCTGCGTACACCGCATTTAGCTGCACTCTGCATCGATTCACGTACGCCACGTAACAGGGCGAAGTGCACCTAGGGTCGCTTTCCGTCCCGTCCCCGATGAAAGGTAGGCGAGTTCCGTTTTGGCGTCCGCCACAGCAGTCACCCCGTCCCTGAAGACCCCCGGGGCCCGGAAGGCCTCCGACGTCACCGTCACCGACCCCGCTCTCGTCAAGCGCGCCGTGAAGGCGGCCGCGCTGGGCAACGCGATGGAGTGGTTCGACTTCGGTGTGTACAGCTACATCGCGGTCACCCTGGGCAAGGTCTTCTTCCCCTCAGGCAACCCGACCGCACAGCTGCTCTCGACGTTCGGCGCCTTCGCCGCGGCCTTCCTGGTCCGCCCGCTCGGCGGCATGGTCTTCGGCCCGCTGGGCGACCGCGTGGGCCGCCAGAAGGTCCTCGCCCTCACCATGATCATGATGGCGGCGGGCACGTTCGCGATCGGCCTGATCCCGTCGTACGCGACAATCGGCGTGGGCGCCCCACTGCTTCTGCTGGCCGCTCGCCTGGTGCAGGGTTTCTCCACCGGTGGTGAGTACGCGGGCGCCTCGACGTTCATCGCCGAGTACACGCCGGACAAGAAGCGCGGCTTCTTCGGGAGCTGGCTGGAGTTCGGCACGCTGGCCGGTTACATCGGCGGCGCGGGTCTGGTGACGGTGATGACGGCCGTGCTGTCCTCCGACGACCTGCTGTCCTGGGGCTGGCGGATCCCGTTCCTGATCGCGGGCCCGATGGGCATCATCGGGCTGTATCTCCGGATGCGCCTGGAGGAGACCCCAGCGTTCGCCGCCGAGGTCGAGAAGGCGGAGGCCGCCCGGCCGAAGGTGCCGCTGCGCGAGATGGTCGCCGGTCAGTGGAAGGCCCTGCTCATCTGTATGGGCCTGGTGCTGGTCTTCAACGTCACCGACTACATGCTGCTGTCGTACATGCCGAGCTACCTCACGAGTGAGCTGAAGTACGACGAGACGCACGGGCTGCTGGTCGTGCTCGGTGTGATGGCGCTGATGATGATCGTCCAGCCGTTCGCGGGCGCGCTGACCGACCGTGTGGGGCGCCGGCCGGTGATCGCGGCGGGCTGTGCGGGCTTCCTGCTCCTGTCCATCCCGGCCCTTCTGCTCATCCGCCAGGGCAGTCTGCTCGCCGTCGCCCTCGGCATGGGTGCGCTGGGTCTGCTCCTGGTCTGCTTCACGGCGGCCATGCCGGCCGCGCTGCCCGCCCTCTTCCCGACCCGGGTGCGCTACGGCTCCCTGTCCATCGGCTTCAACGTGTCGGTGTCCCTGTTCGGCGGGACGACTCCGCTGGTCGTGACGGCGCTGATCGGGGCGACGGGGAACATGATGATGCCCGCGTATTACATGATGGCGGCGGCTGTGGTGGGCGGGTTCGCGGTGTGGCGGATGGCGGAGTCGGCGGGGCGGCCTCTCCCTGGGTCGGCGCCGTCTGTTGAGCAGCGGTAGCGCCGTAGGTCTGCGGGCGGTCTTTCGGGTGCGGGTGCGTGGGGGGCTGGTCGCGCAGTTCCCCGCGCCCCTGGGGGTTGCAGCGCCGTCGGCCGCATAGGTGCCGCAGCCTGCCGCGGGCGCGCACTCCCCGCATAGCTGCGGGCAGTCGTGCCGCTGGGGCGGCACGGGTGGGCGCAGCGGCACCCTGGCAGCGCCGGGAAGCGTGCCCACCCCCGGCCGGCGCCGACACCGGCACCCTCTGTAGCCCCGCCCAACGAACAGTCGTTGCCCCCGTCCGCGCCCCTCGGCTGCGACCATTCAAGGTGAAGCCAAGGAGCCTCGGAAAGAGACTCCAGCGGACACTCGGGAAAGGCAGCAGGCGATGAGCGGGTCGCAGCTCTGGGACGACGTCGACTTCTACTTCAGCAGCCATCTCTCACCGGAGGACGATGCGCTCCAGGCGGCCCTGCGCGACAGCGAGGCCGCGGGCTTGCCGCACATCAGTGTCACGGCCCCCCAGGGCAAGTTCCTCCAGCTGCTCGCCGAGATCCAGGGTGCCCGCAACATCCTGGAGATCGGCACGCTCGCGGGTTACAGCACGATCTGGCTGGCCCGCGCCCTGCCGGAGGACGGCAGGCTGATCTCGCTGGAGTACAGCGCCAAGCACGCCGACGTGGCGACCCGCAACATCGCCCGGGCCGGTCTCGACCGGATCGTGGAGGTGCGGGTCGGCCCGGCCCTGGAGTCGCTGCCCAAGCTCGCCGACGAGAACCCGCCCCCCTTCGACCTGGTCTTCATCGACGCCGACAAGGCCAACAACCGGCACTACGTGGAGTGGGCGCTGAGGCTGTCCCGGGCCGGCAGCCTCATCGTCGTGGACAACGTGGTGCGCGGCGGCAAGATCGCCGACGCCGACAGCACCGAACCGGACGTCGTGGGCACCCGCGCCGCGATCGAGCTGATCGCCGCCCACCCGAGGCTGACCGGTACGGCGGTGCAGACGGTGGGCAGCAAGGGGTACGACGGCTTCGCGCTGGCCCGGGTGCTCGGCTGAACCGTGCCGGGCCGGGGCTCACGCCTCGTGGTAGAAGCCCACGTTGATGCTGCGCGGCGCGGTGCGGTCCTGGACGACGACCTCGCCGGAGCCGCCGCGCGGCAGCGCCACGAGCCCGCCGTAGGGGACGGTCTGCGCGTACTCGCCTACGATCAGCCGCACTTCGGCGGACGGCTCGGCCTGTGAGCCGCGCAGCCAGGACAGTTGCCAGCCGCCGTCGGGGCCGCACAGGAACTCCAGGTGGACCCGGGAGACGAACAGCCAGTCCTCGGGCGTGACCAGCCGGCACACGGACGCGTCCCGGCCCACCCGGAGCACGGCGCCCGGCTCGCTGGGCGCGTCGGCCATCGTCATGCCGGCCGTGGCGCCCGCGTCGGCCCCGGAGACGGTGGCCATGGTCAGTTCGAGCACGTGCGTTCCCCCTGGAGAACCCGAAAGAGCTGCGACGTCGGAAACGTCCTTGTGCGGTGGTCCGATTGCCGTACCGCCGCCGCATGATAAAACGCCCGGCCGGGCCGCGTCCGGCACAATGGGTTCATGACCGAGCGAAAGCCACCGGGTGTCCCGTTCGAGTCCTGGGTCGACCACCAGATCCGCGACGCCCAGCAGCGCGGAGAGTTCGACCATCTGACTGGCGCGGGCGAGCCGCTGCCCGCCGACCTCGACTCCACGTACGACGAACTGTGGTGGGTCAAACGGAAGATGGCCCGCGAGGGGCTGGCGGTGCTGCCCCCGGCGCTGGCGCTGCGCAAGGAGGCCGAGGACGCGCTCGCGGCGGCCTATGCGGCGCCCTCGGAGCGGATCGTCCGGAAGATCATCACCGACGTCAACGTGAAGATCCGCGACATGATGTTCAAGCCGCCGCCCGGCCCGCCGCTGGGCAAGAAGCCGTACGACGTCGAGGAGGTCGTACGGGAGTGGCGACAGCGCAGGGCCGCCGCCACAGGGGACGTACCGGGGTCTGCGGGGTCGGCGAGATAGCCGGTCAGAAGTGCAGCAGGCGTCCGGCCAGCTCCTCGTAGTCCCGCAGGGCCAGACGCAGCTGCTCGGTGTCGCTCTCCACTCCTTCCTGCCAGGACATGCGCAGCGTCCGGCGGCGTCGCGTCACGGCCTCGGTGAACCGCGCGGCGATCTCCTCCAGCTCCCGGTCGGCCTCCTCGACCGCGGTGCGCGGCGCGTCCAAGAACCCGGCGGCCGTCTGCAGCAGCCGGGTCTCCCACTGCTCCCGCTCCGCGTGCGGCAGCAGCGGGACCCGCAGCCCGGTGGCCGCCGGGCTGGGCGGGGCCGGCCAGGCGTCCGCCGCCCGGCCCTCCGTCGTCGCCGCCTCGCGCCCGGTGATCTCACCCGGGGAAGGTACGCCGAGCCCGTCCTCGGGCATCTCGTCGTCCATCGCATGGGCCTTCCGACGGGACCCGACCGAACCCAGGGCCTGCTCCCCTCGCGCATCCGCCGCCGGCCCCTGCGCAGCGGACCCGGGCCGCACCGGCCCGGTCTCCCAGTCCTTGACCATGGCCCACCTCTCCTTCGGCCGGTTCTCCCCCCCGGGTGACCCGGAAGCCGGGCGACAAAACGCCGGCCTGGGCGCGAAGCGGCGCAATACGATCAGCGGCCCCAGACGCCGTCGCCCGACGGTGCGGACGCGGCACACGGCCCGCACCCCTACGGCGCAGGTGCTGGACTCTCCGGAGGTCACGCATATTCGCTTGCGGGAGGTCCGCGACGGCGCCTGAGAATGGCCCGCATGACCTGGACGACCGCCCCGGAACCGTACGACTGCCCGGCCGCCGCCGCCCTCTGGCGGGCGTACTACACGGAGGTCAGCGACCGCTGGTACCTCCTCCACGAGGGGCGCCGCACCGACCCGGACGAGTTGGAGCGCGAGATCGCGGCCCGGAGCGGTTCCGAACTCGCGCCGCCCACCGGGCAGTTGCTGATCGCCCGGTACGACGGTGAGCCGGCCGGCTCGGCGGGCGTGCGGCTGCTCGACGCGGACACGGCCGAACTCACCCGGGTGTTCGTGTACGAGGGGATGCGCGGCCGGGGCGGGGCGGCGCTCCTGGTCGCCGCCGCCGAGGAGGCCGCCCGCGCCCTGGGTGCCCGGCGGCTGATCCTCGACACCCGCGGCGACCTGGTGGAGGCCCGCGCCCTGTACGCCCGTCTCGGCTACACGGAGACCGGGCCCCACAACGACGACCAGTACGCCGAACACTGGTTCCGCAAGGACTTGTTGGCCGCCGGGGCCGTCAACTGAGCCTCGTCGCCGCCCCGTCGCGCGGTCGCTCGCGTTCCGAGCCGCACAGTTCGCCGGTGAGTTCCTTCACCAGCCGGTCCAGGTCGGGGGACCGGCCCGGCTGCCACCAGTCGCCGAGCAGCTCGGCCAGGGACTCCTCGCGCGCTTTGTGGAGCCGTTCGGCGACCTCGCGGCCGGACTCGGTGAGGGTCACGTCCAGGCCCCGGCGGTCGACCAGGCGCCGCTCCTCCAGCTGGCGTTCGGCGGTGAGGACGACCTGCAGCGGGACATCGGTGCGCTCGGCGAGCACCCCCGGTTCCACCGAGCCGTACCTGCGGATGCGCAGCAGCATCCAGCTGGCGGCGGGCAGCAGGTCGTACCCGGCCCGCTCGGTGATCTTCCGGTAGATCTCGCGGCGCCCCTCGCGGGTGCCGAGCACGGACAGCGCGCGGCAGCACTCGTCGTAGGAGGAGCGTTCGACCGGGTTGGGCGGGATGGTCTCGGAGACGTCCGGCGCGGTGACCGAGCCGCGCAGCCGGTCCTCCTTCAGGAACCACGCCAGCACGAAACCGAGGAAGGCGACCGGGGCGGCGTACAGGAAGACGTCGGTGATGGAGGACGCGTAGGCCTGCAGGGCCGCCGGGCGCAGCGCGGGCGGCAGGGCGGCGATGCCGCGCGGGTCGGACTTGAGCGTGTCGGCCGAGACACCGGGTGGCAGGCGCACGCCCCGGAAGGCGTCGGTGAGCTTGTCGCCGAGGCCGCTCGCGAAGACGGTGCCGAAGATGGCGACGCCGAAGGAGGCTCCGATGGAGCGGAAGAAGGTGGCGCCGGAGGTGGCGACGCCCAGGTCCTCGTACGAGACCGCGTTCTGCACGATGAGGATCAGGACCTGCATGACCAGGCCGAGGCCCAGTCCGAACACGAAGAAGTAGACGCTCATCACGGCGGTCGAGCTGTGCTCGTCCAGCCGGTGCAGCAGGAGCAGGCCGATGGCGGTGACGGCCGTGCCCGTGATCGGGAAGACCTTCCAGCGTCCGGTGCGGCTGACGATCTGCCCGGAGACGGTCGAGGACAGCAGCAGGCCGATCACCATCGGCAGCATGTGCACACCGGACAGGGTCGGCGAGATCCCGTGCACGACCTGGAGGAAGGTCGGCAGATAGGTCATCGCGCCGAACATGGCGAAGCCGACGATGAAGCTGATGACGGCGGCGAGGGTGAAGGTGCGGATACGGAAGAGCTTGAGCGGGAGGACGGGTTCGGCGGCCCTGCGCTCCACCGCGACGAACGCGACGGCGAGGACGACGCCCAGCACGGCGAGCCCGATGATCTGCGCGGAGCCCCAGGCCCACGTCGTACCGCCCAGCGACGCGACGAGCACCAGGCAGGTGGCGACCGCGGCGATCAGGAAGGTGCCGAGGTAGTCGATGACGTGGTGGGCGGCCCGGCGCGGGATGCGCAGGGCGGTGGCGATCACGGCGAGGGCGACGACGCCGACGGGAAGGTTGACGTAGAACACCCAGCGCCAGCTCAGGTGCTCGGTGAACACCCCGCCGAGCAGCGGCCCGAGCACACTGGTGGCGCCGAACACGGCACCGAACAGCCCCTGGTAGCGCCCGCGTTCCCGGGGCGGCACGATGTCGCCCACGATCGCCATCGACAGCACGATCAGCCCACCGCCGCCGAGCCCCTGCAGCGCCCGGAACCCGATCAGCTCGCCCATGTTCTGCGCCATCCCACACAGCGCGGAGCCGATCAGAAAAATGACGATCGCGGTCTGGAACAGCCGTTTCCGCCCGTACTGGTCGCCGAGCTTGCCCCACAGCGGGGTGGCGGCGGTCGAGGCGAGCAGATAGGCGGTGACCACCCACGACAGATGTTCCAGCCCACCCAGGTCGCTGACGATGGTGGGCAGCGCGGTCGACACGATGGTCTGGTCGAGCGCGGCGAGCAGCAGCCCCAGCAGGAGCGCACCGATCGGCACGAAGACGTTGCCGGGAACCTGCTCGGCGGCCTTCGCCTCCTTCTCCGTGCCGTGCGTGTCCAGGGTCATGGAGACCTCCCGGGGCTCGGGTACTCCTACCATCCTCGGCGGTGCGGCCGTTTATGGCCTGTTGAGGTCCCTGTATGGCCGGTTTGCCGCGTGTTCCGGTTCGGCGGATGTGGAGGAGGTCTGCATAAACTCGGGAGTTCCCAAGGGGAGGGGACGAACGCGTGACGGAACCGACCGGACACACCTGCCCGGAGTGCGGGGCGCCGAGGGGGGCGGACAACACCCCGTCCTGCGACTGCACCCAGCGGGCGTCGGACGCCCTGCGCGAGGCGCGTACGGCACAGGCGGCAGCGGCGGAGGACTTCGACCCGCTGCGCATCCGCCCGTACGTCGAGGTCGCCGACGCGGGCATCTCCGACGAGGGTGCGGCGGCGGAGACCCACTCGCTACCGGCCGTCGAGGCCACCCTGCCGCTACGCCCGGTACCCGGCGCGCACACCGCCGACCTGCGCCTCTTCGAGCCGGAGCCGCCGCACGAACCCGAGGCGAGTCCGAAGCCGCGGCGTCGCCGTTCCCGCCGCACGGTCCTGCTGTCCGTCGCGGGTGCGGGGGCCGCGGTGGTGGCGGCGGCCGGCATGGCGAGCGGCCTGTTCGCGTACCACCCGCCGGCCCGGGACCGGGCGGCGGCCCAGGAGGTACGGCCGAGCGTCCCGGTGTCGTCGCCTGCGGCCACCTCGTCGGCCCCCGCGCCCCCCGCTTCACCTCACCCCGCCGCGCCGCCCGCTTCCCCCTCGACCGACCCGAGCCCGACCCCTACGGCCACGTCCGCGTCCCCGACCCCCACGGCATCCCCCAGCCCGTCCCGCTCCTCCGCCTCCCCCACCCCCTCGGCGACGCTCGCCCGCACCCCGAACGCGGCGCCCACCGCCTCGGCACCCGTGCTGCAACGCGGCGACAAGGGCCCAGAGGTCACCGAACTCCAGCTCCGCCTCAAGCAGTTGAACCTCTACGGCGACCAGGTGAGCGGCGCCTTCACCCGCCCCGTGGAGGACGCGGTGAGCAACTACCAGTGGGCCCGAGGCATCACCGACGACCCCCTCGGCGTGTACGGCTTGGCCACCCGAAAGAGCCTGGAGTCGGAGACAACGAAGCCGTGAGCCTCTCCGGCCCATCCAGCGGAGTTACGCCACCGTCCCAGGGGGCTCCGACCTATACCCACCCACCACCCGACTCGGTGGGCAGAAAAGCGGAGGTCCGGGTGAAAACCCCGCTCACCCCACGTGCAGTCGGATGAATCCGTCCCCCACGGCCTCGACCCGCACCTGCGTGAGGTCCCGCACGACGACATCGGGCCCATGGAAGCCGGCCCGCGGCCCCACCCCCACCACCCGCATCCCAGCAGCCCGCCCAGCCGCGATACCGGCCCCGGAGTCCTCGAAGACCACACAGTCCCCCGGATCGGCCCCCAGCTCGGCGGCCCCCTTCAGAAACCCCTCGGGATCAGGCTTGCTCGCCCCGACCGACTCCGCCGTGATCCGCACCTCGGGCAGCGGCAGCCCGGCGGCGGCCATCCGCGCGGTGGACAGCGCAACGTCCGCGGAGGTCACCAGCGCATGCGGAAGCCCCTGCAGAGAGGCGAGAAAGCCGGCCGCCCCCGGAACCTCGACCACCCCCTCCACATCAGCGGTCTCCTCCGCAAGCATCCGCGCATTGTCGGCAAGGTTCTGCTCCACCGGCCGCTCAGGCAACAGCACCGCCATCGACGCATGCCCCTGCCGCCCATGGACGACCTTCATCACCTCGTCACCGTCCAGCCCGTGCCGCTCGGCCCAGCGCCGCCAGATGCGCTCGACCACGGCGTCCGAGTTGACGAGGGTGCCGTCCATGTCGAGCAGGAGGGCGCGGGCGGTGAGGACGGTGGCCGGCATCGGCAGCTCCAAAAGGGGAGAACGGGACAAGGCGGCCCCGCCCGCCGGTCAGGGAAAACGGGCGGGAGCCACTTTGTTCCTCCACGGTACAAAACCCGGCCCGCTCCCGCCACCGCCTCCGGCAAGGGTTCACCGACCGTTCAGCTCAGCCCGCCACAGCCTCGTACAGGCTCCACGCACCCAGCCCCAGCATCAGCAGCGCCGCGATCTGCGTGATCAGCCGCAGCGGCACCCGCTTCATCAGTGCCTTTCCGCCGACGATGCCCAGCCCGGCCACCGCCCACAGACCGAGCACCGCACCCAGACCGACGGAGATCGGGTCGTCGTAACGGGCCGCGAGGTTCGCGGTCATGATCTGCGTGAGGTCACCGAACTCGGCGACGAGGATGAGCATGAAGCCCGTACCCGCGACCTTCCAGAAGGACTGGTCGGCCGGCTTGCGGATCTCCTCCTCGTCCTCGTCCTTCTTCATCAGCAGCACCGCGGCACCACCGAGGAAGAGGACACCGGTGATCGCGTGCACGATCTGCTGCGGCAGCAGGGTCAGCACACTGCCGGCCGCGACGGCGAGGACGACATGCAGGAGGAAGGCGGCGGCGACGCCCGCGAAGACGTACGAGGCGCGGTAGCGGGTGCCGAGGACGAGGCCGGCGAGCGCGGTCTTGTCCGGCAGTTCGGCAAGGAAGATGACGCCGAAGACGAGCGCCGTCACGGTGATGCTGATCAAGATCCCTCAATCGGTCGGGGGGCTGCCCCACCGAGAGTGCTGAACCTCACATGAGACACCTCGGCATGGCAGCACACTCGGCGCCCGTGCCGTGGGGCACGGGCGTGCACTGCTTGCCGAAGGTCTCGCTGGGCGGTCCTGGAAGGACCCGCCTCCGGGCGCCGGCTCAGGCTGGCTGAGCAGTATGTCGACGGTCCGGCGAAGAGCTACTCCCCTTCTGCGCATCCCATAGTACGCGACGCGAAAGTTCCGCCCTGGAGCTTGTCGTGTCATGAACACGTCACTAAGTTCTTACCGAGCGCTCACCTTCCGGCAACACGGCACCGCGAGCATTCCCTCGCTCGCGCCCAACACCCCCACCCCACCAGGGAGTTCGCATGCCGAAGTTCTACGCGCGTCGACGGCTGAGCATACTCGGCGTCCTTACCGGACTCATAGCCTCTGCCGCCCTGTTCAACTCCCCGAGCGCCTCCGCCGCCCTCCCGACCCCGGTCAGCGCCGCCACCGCCCGCAGCTACCTCTCCCAGCTGACCGTGGCCACCGAGGACCGCACCGGTTACAGCCGCTCCCTCTTCCCGCACTGGATCACCATCAGCGGCAGCTGCAACACCCGCGAGACGGTCCTCAAGCGGGACGGCTCGAACGTCGTCACCGACTCCTCCTGCGCGGCCACCAGCGGCTCCTGGTACTCCCCGTACGACGGCGCCACCTGGACCGCCGCCTCCGACCTGGACATCGACCACCTCGTCCCGCTCGCCGAGGCCTGGGACTCCGGCGCCAGCCAGTGGACCACCTCCCAGCGCCAGGCCTTCGCCAACGACCTGACCCGCCCGCAGCTCATCGCCGTCACCGACAACGTGAACCAGGCCAAGGGCGACCAGGACCCGGCCACCTGGATGCCCTCGGTCACGTCCTACCGCTGCACCTACGTTCGCGCCTGGGTCCAGGTGAAGTACTACTACGACCTCTCGGTCGACTCCGCGGAGAAGACCGCGCTGACGAACTACCTGGCGAGCTGCTGATCGCCGCCCACCTCGTGAGCCGCTGATCGCCGCCGCCCTCCGCCCTCCTCGACCACCGCCCGCGGGCGGACCGTCGCGGAGGGCGGTCCCCTGTCCGGACGGCTACGCCGGCCGCCGCCGCACCAGGAAGCCGGCCGCGGCCCCCGCCCCGAACAGTGCCGCCACCGACACACCCGTGGCCAGCCAGGTGGCGCCGAGCCAGCGGGCGCCGTAGTAGCCGAGGGCGACGCTGTAGGCGGCCCAGGACAGGCCGGCCAGGGCGGACCAGGGGACGAAGTCGCGGGCGCGGCGATGGGCGGCGCCGGCGCAGAACGAGACGATGGAGCGGCCGGCGGGGGCGAAGCGGGCCAGGACGACCAGGGCGCCGCCGCCCCGGGACAGGGCCTCGCCGAGACGTTCCTGCGCGGCGGTCAGACGGCGGGACCGGGCGATCGCGCGGTCCAGGCGCTCACCGCCGCGCCAGGCCAGCCGGTAGGCCACCAGATCGCCGAGGACCGAGGCGGTCGCGGCGGAGAGGATCAGGGCGAGGATGTCCGGCACGTCGTGGCCGCTCGCCGCCGCGCCCGAACCCGCCGCCGCTGCCGTGGCCGCCGTGATGACGAGCACTCCGCTCGGCAGCACCGGCACGAACACGTCGAGCAGTACCGACAGGGCCACCATGACGTAGATCCATGGGCCGGCGGCCAGTGACCCCACGCTCTCCCACACGACAACTCCCCCATTGCTCCCCCGATGACAGCCATACAGCGTACGCCGGGGGTGTGACAGGAGGTTCGCGGGGGGCACGTGTGATCGACACAGCGCGTTCACGCAGGTGCTCGTGCACGACCTGTTCACGCACCCGCTCATGCGCGACGTGTTCACACAGGTGCTCATGCGCGACGGCGCCCCTCCCCACGCAGCAGGGGAAGGACGCCGTCGGCGGGCGGGGCGGTCAGGCCGCTATCGGGGCCTGCTCCGCGGCCGGCTGCTGCGTCGCCGCCGTACGCCGGGCGAGGAGCCGGTCCAGGCCGAAGGCGCCGGAGCCGGTGAAGACCAGCAGGAAGAACGTCCAGCTGAACAGGGCCGACAGCTCGCCGCCGTTCTGGATCGGCCACAGGGCGGCCTGCTGGTGGACGTCGAAGTACGCGTACGCCATCGAGCCGGAGGCGATCAGCGCGGCGCCGCGGGTACCGAGGCCGAGCAGGACCAGGCCGCCGGCGACCAGCTGGATCACGGCCGCGTACCAGCCGGGCCAGGTGCCGGACGGGATCGTGCCGCCGTTGGTGCCGGCGGCGCCGCCGAGGACGCCGAAGAGCGAGGCGGCGCCGTGCACGGCGAACAGCAGGCCGATGACGATGCGGAAGAAGCCGATGACGTACGGCTGAGCGGAGTTGAGGCGTGCGGACATGGGGGGTTGCTCCTCTTCGGTGTCGGTGGGGCCGGCCAGGCCGTCCGGCGTTGCCGGACAAAGCGGTGCCAGGCCGGTCGTGGGGGCGGCGGTACCGAATGAGGGACCCAGGTTAGGCGGACCTAATCGATGCTTGCAAGTTCAACATTTGGCCATGGTTCCGCTTCCGCTTGCGGTTCCGCATCGGCCACAGCCGCACGTAGGACGGCTCGCGCCACCGCGTCGGCGTCCGAAAGCGTGACCGAATCCACTCCTGGACGGGCACCCGCGGCGGTCACCCAGTGCACACCCTCGGTCGGCACACCGAACGCGAACCGCCTTGCGTGGACGCGTTCTTGACGATCGATCAGACGATAGGGCCGCTGTGTTACATCCAGCCCTCCGGTTTCGTAACCGTCCACCGTGTGCGGCCGGCAGCCGCCGCTCGCCAGCAGTCCCGCGAGCAATTCGTCCGCCGTCCGCCGTAGATCGGGTTCCGGAAGACGCGCCTCTATGAGGGTGGTCACACGCACCGCCGTCCCCGGCACGTCCGGCGAGTGCGCCACCCACGCCCCCTGCTCGGCCCGCACCTTGAGACCCGGACCCAGCACATCGACCACACCCGCCTCGACCAGGGCCGCCAGTTCCTCGATCCGGCGCCGGGGCGGGCCGATGGACAGGAAGGCGTTGAGCGGGGTGTACCAGCGGTCCAGGTGCGCACGCCGGGAGTCGCCGGTCAGGCCGCCGTGGTCCACCACCAGGCGTATCTCGTTGCGCAGGTCCCGCAGCACGTCCAGCGCGGCCTTCAGCGGACCGCGTACGTTGCCCAGGGCGGCCTGCGCCGCGTCCTCCCGCAGATACCCCAGCAGCCACGTCCGCCACTGCCCGGCATCCGCGAACTCCCGGTCCCCGTACGGCCTGGAGATCCGCTCCCAGCTCCAGCGGTCCTCGGCGCCGACCCCGAACTCCGCCAGCAGCGCGGCCTCGCGGGGATCGCCGTGCGGCACGGCGAGGAAGCGGTCGGCGAAGTCGGGCCTGCCGGTCAGCGCGCCGTAGTAGACCGTCTCCACCTCCTTCGCGACCAACGGCCATATCTCCGCGAGGAAGTCGGGCGCCTCACCGGAGTCGGCGCGCTTGCGGAAGCCCGCGATCACCTCGGGGGTGAGCACCAGCGGGAGGTGACGGCCGTACGGGCCCTTGGCGTTGTCGCCGCGCGCCTGGTACGGCACCCCGCGCCGCGAACCCGCGTACAGACGCGGCTCCCGCCCGGAGGGCCGGTAGCGCAGGACGCCGTCGGCACCGCGGACGAAGCGGCCGCCCCGGCCGGTGGTCAACAGGGCCATGTGGTCGAAGAAGTTGAGGCCCAGGCCGCGCAGCAGCACCGGTTCGCCGGGCGCGAGCGGGGAGAGGTCGACGTCGGCCGGATTGGCGGGGGGTATGTGGCGCAGGCCGTGCCGCTCGGCGTATCCCGCCGCCCGCCGCTGCTCCTCGTCCGCGGCCGCCGGCAGGTGTCCCTGGGCCAGCACCACCGCGGCCAGGCCGGACAGCACCCGGCCGTCGTCGAGGGTGAGCACCTGGCCGCCGTCGGGGCCGTCGTCCAGTCGTACGGCGCGGGCCCGATGGGTCTCGACGCGCACCGCGCGCGGGGCGGTGCGGACGGTCCGCGCGAACACCCACTCCAGATAGCGGCCGTAGTGGGCGCGGGTGGGGTACTCGTCCGGGCCCAGCTCGCCGTCCGCCCACTCGTGCAGGCTGGGGCCCGGGCGGATCGGGCCCGAGCAGTCCACGCTGGCGTCGGTGAACAGCGTCACCTGGCTCGCCACGGTGTTCATCAGCAGCTCGGCCGACTGCGCGGTCCGCCAGACCCGGCCCGGGCCGGGCGGCGCCGGGTCGATCACGTGGACCGCCAGCCGGACGCCCGGCGGAAGGAGTTCCGGTGCGGAGGCGCAGAGGCGCTCCAGGACGCTGGTTCCACGGGGTCCGGCCCCGACCAGGGCGACGGAGACCGTGGGGGATTCCTGGATCGGTGCAGACAACGGCGTGACTCCCGGGCGTGTGGGGCGCATGGCAGCAGACCGCCCACAGGAAGCGGACGGTCCGCCTCATCATGCCTGTCCACGACTCGCCGAGCGGGGAGACCCCTGGGCCCGCCCGGTTCAGGACCCCTTTTCCGGGCCCGAGTTGTCCGTCATTACGGTCATGGGCGCACACTCAGGGCGCGACGGCCTCGCGCGACCGGCCGTTCTCCCGCACGTGCACATGCCCGTCTCGGGGGTAGGCGGGCGGCGCCGCCGGCAACAGCCCGGTCAACTCGTAGCCGCACTTCCGCGCGACCCGGCACGAGGCCGCGTTGTCCGCCTGGTGGAGCAGTTCGAGGCGGGTCAGCCCGTCACCGCCGAAGGCCGCGAAGGCCCAGTCGCTCAACGCGTCCAGCGCGCGCGGTGCCACTCCCCGGCCGCGCGCGGGGGCCGCCGTCCAGTAGCCGACCTCGGCGGAGTCGCCCGGGGCCTCGGCGAACTTCAGGACCGCGTGCCCCAGCACCCGTTCCGGCCCGGGACCGGACTCCACGACGGCGAAGGAGAACCGGCGCCGCTCCTCCCACCCGCGCGCCTGCTCCCGAATCCACCGGGCCGCGCCCGCCTCGCCCTCCACCACCCCGCTGGTCCAGCGGCGCAGGGCGTCGTCGCGGTACGCCTCGACCAGGGCGGCCGCGTCCGCCGGGCACCACGGCCTCAGCAGGAGAGCGGGGCCCGTGGGGGTGGCGGCCACTTCCAGCCGTGCCGTGGGCATGCGGTCCCTTCGGTCGCTCGACGGCCCCGTCACCGGGCCGTTGCCGTTCCCGTGTTGCCCAGCGCCTCAACGGCCCAGTCAATCACCGGAGTCAGCGAATCCGGTGCGGGCCAGCCGTTGATCAGGGCGAGGAGTCGGGCGTACCGGTCCCGGCGGGGATCGTTCGCCGTGGCCAGGTGACGCACCAGCCAGGCGCGCAGCTCGGTGTCGTCGGGCCGGCCGACGGCGACCGCGCAGGCCGCGGTGAGCCGGGCGACGACGGGCTGGGCCTGCGGCGACCCCGGTTCGACCCCCGAGGACACGGCCGCCGCCACGACATCACGGGTGACGGCGACGGCGCCCGGCCGCGGCGGCACGGCGGCGCCGTCGGGCCGCGCGCCCGCATGTTCCTCGACCAGCCCCCGCATCCGGGCCCGGAAGTCCGGGTCCAGGGACAGTTCCGCCAACTCCACCCACGCCGTGACCTGCTCCTCCGTGGGCCGCTCTGGCAGCTCGGGGGTCAGCGACCGCCGGGCGGCCGCGGCAGGGCCCGTACGATCCACCGGGCCGCCGAAGACGGTGCCGAGGAAGTCGTCGATCAGGCGCCGGCGTTCGGCCTCGGACAGGGTGGCGAGCTGATGCATGCGTTCCATCTCCTCGAAGGTGGCCTCGCGCCCGGCCGCCGCGACCAGCACCGCCCGTCGCAGCCGCAGGATGCCGATCTGCGCGTCCAGGGCAGCGGCGTGCTCCGCGGCGACCCGGCCGAGCGGGAGGTCCCGGTCCAGGACACGGCGGATCGTGTCGAGGCCGAGCCCCAGCTCGCGCAGGGTCCGTACGAGGGCGAGACGGGCGACGGCGTCCGGGCCGTAGCGGCGGTAACCGGCGGGCGTGCGGTCGGCCGGCGGCACCAGGCCGCGATCGGAGTAGAGCCGGATCGTCTTGACCGTCAGCCCGGTACGCCGGGCCAGCTCACCGATCGAGTAAAGGGTGCCGTCGTCCATGACCCCACCTTCGGGTCTCCCCCGGCGGGAGACTCAAGCGCCCGGCCATGGCACGACCGACCAGAGCGCCGACCGGCCGCGGCTCCGGCATCTCGAGACGCGGGCCCCTACCCCGCCGCCCCTCGCACGGACTGCCCCCGCACCTCCAGATCTCCCAGCAGCTCCGCCGTGGCCTCCGCCACGGCCTGTACGGCTCGTTCGAACACCTCGCGGTTGTGGGCGGCGGGCGCCCGGAACCCCGAGACCTTGCGTACGTACTGCAGCGCGGCGGCGTGGATGTCGTCCTCGGTGGCCTCACCGGGCAGTACGGGCGGACGCAGCGTCTTGATACTCCGGCACATGCCCCCAGTCTCACGCACGGATCGCGCCCCTGCGAAGATCCCGGCGAAGGCGGCCACCGAACCCCGGGGCCGACCGACGAGAGGAACATCCTCATGACGAAGCACACCGTGGCGATCCTGGGCCCGGGCGGTACCGGCGGCCTCCTCGCCGCCCTCCTGTCCCGCTCCGGCCACCGCGTCATCTGCCTGGCCCGGGAAGCCACCGCCGAGACCCTGCGCGGCACCGGCATCCAGGTCCGCAGCCGCCACTTCGGCGACTTCACGGCACCCGTCGAGGCGGACACGGAGTTGCGCGAGCCGGTGGACGCCTGCCTGATCGCCGTCAAGCACACCTCGCTGGACGCCGCCCTCACCCGCGTCCCGCCCGCCGCCCTCGGCGACGCCCTCGTCGTACCGCTCCTGAACGGCGTCGAACACCCCGCGGCCCTGCGCACCCGCTACCGCCCCGACCACGTGGCCCCCGCGGTGATCCGCGTGGAGTCCACCCGCCTGACCCCGGGCATGATCGAACACGGCAGCGGCTTCATCGAGATGGACCTGACGGGGGACACGACCCCCCGCCCCCGCCTCGACGCCCTGGCCGCCGTCCTCTCCACCGCGGGCGTGACCACGCGCGTACTGGAGGACGAGACGACCGCCCTCTGGTCGAAGATGTCCTTCCTGGCCCCCTTCGCCCTGCTCACCACCCGCTACGGCCTCCCCCTCGGCGAGATCCGCACCCGCCACCGCGAGGAACTGGAGGCCCTGGTCGCCGAGACCACCGCGGTCAGCCGCGCCTGCGGCGCCCCCACGGACCCGGCCCAGGCCCTGGCCCGGTACGACGCCTTCCCGGCCGCCACCAAGTCCTCCATGCAACGCGACGCCGAGGCGGGCCGCCCGCTCGAACTCGACGCCATCGGCGGGGCGTTGCTGCGCGCGGCGGACCGGCACGGCGTACCGGTGCCGGTGACGACCCGCCTGGTACGGGAGCTGCGCGCCGCCGGCCACTGAGCCGGCGGCGCGGGCACTACCCGTTCGCGTGAACCTCACAACCGAACTCGCCACCCAAAATCGAACAGGCGTAGCATTGCCGCGTGGCTACGACCTATGAATTCCCCAGTGACCTCCTCGCCGGTCAGGAGGAGCTGCATCAGGTCCGGGCCGAGCTGTCGGCCCTGCTCAAGCGGCTGCCCTGGTCGGTCGAGCCGATGGACGGCTTCAGCGACGACAACGGCTGGCGCAAGGTGGAGCGGCCCGCCTCCCCCGGCTGGACGGCGGACGAGCAGGCCGAGGTGGAGAAGCTGCGGCGCCGCGAGCACGAGCTGGCGGTGTTCGTCAGCGGCCACCGGTTCTGGTCCGAGGTCGCGGGGGCGGAGCGGGTCGAGGCCCGCACGAAGCTGAAGCACGCCCACGAAGAGGCCGCCGAGGACACCCCGGACAAGGAGTGAAGCGAGAAGCCCCCCGACCGGGACCGGTCGGGGGGCTTCTCGCTCGTGCTGGTGGGCGCGGACGGTTTCGAACCGCCGACATCCTGCTTGTAAGGCAGGCGCTCTACCCCTGAGCTACGCACCCGATCCCCAGGCCATACGCCCAGGACGAGTCGACAGCCTACCTTGCCGGGGGCAGTGCACGGCAAACCCGTATCGCGGGATCACGGTCCTCTCACCTCCTCGGACGGGAAAGTGACGGTGCCCACGGCGAACTGACCGACCCGTGTGTTCGTCTTCAACGGGTGGGAGAATGACACCACCCAGGGCGAACAACAGCACGGGAGAGGGATGTGACGGCGACACCGGGCACGCCAGCGAAGCGGTCGTACCCGCCGGCGGCCGTCCCCTCGGTTCTGCGGGACACCCTCACCCTGATGAGCCTGCCGCTGCTCGCCGCGCTCGCGCTGCCCGCCGCGTTCGCCGGCGGCGGCACCCGGCGCTGGTTCGGCGGGCGCGCGGAGAGCCAGCGGGCCCAGGCGCAGGCCGCGAAGGACGCCGCGGCGGCCGCGTTCTACGAACTCGACACCGCCCAGCGGGACCTCCGGATCTCCATCGAGACCATCTCGGCCGTCGACGACTCCCCCGCCGCCCGGCGCGCGGTGGCCGACTTCGCGGCGCTGGGCGGGCGGATCGACGAGGTCAGTCAGCACTACATCCAGGCCGTGGACGCCCACGACCTGGACCGGGACGACCTGGAGGCAGCGACGGCCGCCCGGGCGCGCGGCGAGCTGAACGCGGCCAAGGACGAACTGCTCCGGGTCAAACAGGAGCTGGACCGTTTCGGCAGCTCGCTCGGGCCGCTGCTCGGCAAGGCCGAGACCCAGCTGGCCCGGCTCGCCCCGGCCGTGGAGCGCGCCCGGCAGGCGCTGCTGGGCGCGAGCAACGCGCTGGACGCCGTACGGGAGCAGGGCCTCAGGGCCGACGACCTGGCCGCGCGGCTCGCCGTGCTGTCGCCCGAGCTGACCAAGCTGAACCAGGGCGCCGGTCAGCACGGGGTCGCGCCGACGCTGGAGCGGGCCGAGCGGGTGCAGCGGGAGGCCGCGGCGATCCGGGCCGAGGCGGAGCGGCTGCCCGAGAAGGCGGCCGAGATCGACCACCGCCTGGTGAGCCTGCGCACCCGGGCGCAAGCGCTGACCACCCGGGCGGGGCAGGTGGACCCGGTGCTGAGCGAGCTGCGGCGGCGGTTCGCGGCCGCGTGCTGGCAGGATCTGCAGCAGGTGCCCGCGCAGGCCCAGGAGAACGTGCGGCAGGCCGAGCTGAAGCTGCGCGAGGCCCGGGCCGCCCGGGACGCCCAGCGCTGGCCGGACGCCACCTCGCTGCTGTCGACGGTACGGGCGCTGCTGAACACCACCGACGAGGCCGTGTCGGCCGCCGGTGACCGGCTGACCCGGCTGAACGCCGTGCAGAAGGATCCGCAGCAGGAGATCGAGCGGACCCGGTTCGCGATCCGGGACGCCCAGCGGCTGGCCATGACCGGCCGTACGACCCCGGATCCGCGGCACGCCCGGCCGCTGGACGACGCGGTGGCCCGGCTGGAGCGGGCGATCGGCACGCTGGAGGGCCGGCACCCCGACTACTGGCACTTCCTGACCGAGACGGAGGCCGTGCGGCAGACGGTGGCCCGGGTGGTGGGGCAGATACGGGAGGAGCGCGGGGGCGCCCACTGAGCCGTTTGCCGTCCAGGCGTGGCGGGCGGATATTGGGACGTACGTATGGCCACCGCTGGCACACGAAGGAGGCGGATATGGCCACACATTCAGTGCACCGGGAGACGCGGCATCGGATCCGGATCGACGATCATCTTCCGGTCGACCACCGTCTGAACATGGTCTACCGGATCGGTGCGGGCCTGATGGGCCTGTTTCTGCTCGCCTTCGGCATCCTCGGCCTGACCAACAACATCGGCTTCTTCGACACCGGCGGGAACACCGCCATGGGTCTGAACACCAACGGCACGCTCAGTGTCCTGTCCGTGTGTGTCGGGCTGCTGCTCTTCGTCGGCATGGTGATCGGCGGAAACTTCGCGTCGACGCTGAACATGACCCTCGGGATCCTGTTCATCCTCAGCGGCTTCCTGAACCTGGGCCTGCTGGACACCTCGCAGAACTTCCTGGCCTTCAAGATCCAGAACGTCCTGTTCAGCTTCGTGGTCGGTGTGCTGCTCATGGTGTTCGGGATGTACGGCAGGGTCGGCTCCACCCTGCCGCACGACAACCCGTACTGGCGGGCCCGCCACCCCGACGCGGTGCAGCCGGAGCAGCGGGCCGTTGAGGGCGGGGATCAGGTGCGGTAGGCGTAGTAAGCCGCGTTGGGGTACGACGCGACGAGGCTCGCCACCGACCGGTTGTACGTGTTGTTGGAGTGGTACGTCACGTACGGCACGCCCTGCGGGCTGCGGTACGTGACGATCATGGAGTGGTCCTTGGACCCGTCCTTGTTGAAGTCCATCTGCAGCACGTCGCCGATGTCCATCTGGTAGACGTTGGCGAGGCTGGTGACGCGCTTGGAGGACAGGGCGAACCAGGAGAACTCGTTGACGCCGACGAACGAGTCCGACTGGATGTCGGCGTTGCCGAACCACTTGTGGAAGTCGTACGTGTAGCCGGGTACGTGCTTCCAGCCGCCCGCCTTCAGGGACTGGCTGACGAAGTTGGTGCAGTCGCCGCCGGCGCCCTGCCCGTTGTAGTCCGGGTAGGCCGGGTTGTAGTTCTTCCAGTACTTGGTCGCGTACGTCACCATCGCCTTGTAGTTGTACGCGCCGGTGGTGATGTTCTTCCGCTTGGCCGGAGCGGGCCAGCTGGTGGCCGCGCGGGGCGCCACGGGCGGGCTGTCGTCGGCCGGGCTGGCCTTCACCGAGGTCGGCTGGGCGACCTGGTTCACCGCGAGGTAGCCGCCGTCCGTGTCACGGACGCTCGCCAGCTGCCAGTTGCCCTGCTGGTCGGCCTTGAAGGTCAGCTCGTGGTGGGCCTGGAAGCCGGTGGTCCTCGGCTCGGTGCCCGTGGCCTTCGCGTAGGTCAGCGTCGTGGTCTCGGTGACGTCGGCCTTGGCCTGGCGGCCGGTCACCCGCGTCGCGTCCAGCGTGACACGGGTGCTGGCCTTGCTGTACTTCTCGCCCAGCTTCGCGAGGCGGGACTGGCGGCCGCGCAGTTCGGTCAGCGCGGAGTTCTCCTCGCGCGACTGCCCGGCGGACAGCTTGACGTCGCCGGAGAAGGCGGCGGCCAGCGGCTTGGCCCGGTGCTGGTCGCCCCGGTCCACCAGGGCGTCCGTGCGGTCGGTGAAGACCGCGTCGGCCAGCCGCTGGAAGGTCGCCTTGGTCGCGGCGTCCACCGTCGGGTCGTCGATGACCGCCGCGCCCGCGCTCCAGTTGGGCACCAGGGCCACTCCGGCGACGACCGAGGCGGCCGCCACCGTGACTATGCCGGCGCGGCGCCCCTTACGGCTCAGTTTTCTGGATTTCAATGATGTTCCCCTCTACACCGGCACACCGGCCGGGCGAGGGCATCTTCGCATGACGTGTGTGCACGTTGTGAAGGGGGTTGCACAAGTGGAACTCGCGGCGCACATACGTCACTTGACCACCGAGGACCAGTCGGGCGCCTGGGCCGGGTCGAGGGCGCGCAGCCGCTGCAGGGTCGCCGGCTTCTGTACGTCGAGCCAGTCGGCCAGTTCCTTGAAGGAGACGCACTTGACGCCCTTCTTGGTGCACACCTTCTTGACCACCTGGTCGATGGCCTTCATGTAGATGCCGCCGTTCCACTCCTCGAAGTGGTTGCCGATGAACAGCGGGGCACGGCTGCCGTAGTACACGCGGTCGAAGCCGGCCAGGTAGGTGTCGACGGTCTGCTTCTCCCACTGCGGGTAGTCGGCGGGGTTGCCGTGGGTCTCGCCGTCGGACTGGTTGGCGAGGAAGTTGAAGTCCATCGACAGGCCCTGGTACTTGCCGCCCTCGTACGGGAGCAGCTGGAGCGGGAAGTTCCACATGCCGTTCTTCTTCGCCGGCCAGATCTGGAAGTCGCCGGTGGAACTGGCGTCGTAGCGCCAGCCGTAGCCCTTGGCGGCCTTCAGCAGGTTCTTCTGGCCCTCCAGACAGGGCGCGCGGCCGCCGGTGACCTCCTTCCTGAAGTCGAAGGGCAGTGCCGGAACGTCCTTGAAGCCGGTGTGGGTCTTCCAGTGCTCCACGAGGCCGTAGAACTGGTCGATCTCGCTCTTCCACTCCTCGACGCTCCAGTCGTCGCCGCCCTTCTTGTCGCAGAAGTGGCCGTTGAAGTGGGTGCCGATCTCGTTGCCCTGGTCGTAGGCCTGGCGGAGCTGGTCCAGGGTGGTGCGTATGTGGTCGTCGGTGGCGTAGTCGATCGCGGCCTCGCCGGGGGCGTGCTGCGGGCCGTGGTAGAGGGTCTTCTTGCTCTGGGGCAGCAGGTAGATGCCCGTGAGGAAGAAGGTCATGTGGGCGTCGTACTCCTCGGCCAGCTCCCGGTAGTGCGAGAAGAGGTGGTCGCTGCCCTCCAGCGCGCCGTCCCAGGAGAAGACGACGAACTGGGGCGGCTTCTCACCGGGTTTGAGCGGCTCTGCCTTCAACTGCCCTTCCTGGGGGCCGGTGTAGGAGGTGGAGCCGTCGCCGAGGATCTTCGTCCTGCCGTCCCACTCGGGCTTCTTGGCCTTCGGTGCCGAGGTGGGGGTGTCCTTGGCGGAGGCCGTGGGCGTGGTGCCGTCCTGGCGGTGGAGCACCAGGAAGCCCGCGATCGCCGAGGCGACGGCGAGGAGGGCGGCCAGGGTCCGCATCCCGAGGCCGGCGGGACGGCGGCGTGGTTTGGCCCGGCGGCGACGGCCGGTCGGCGGCTTCTTGTTCATGAGGGGGGCTCATTCTGCGAGGGGTGGGGGGTCGGCGCGGGGCCTCGGGGGTCAGCCGAGGCCCGTGGCTCGCGCCCAGACGCCGTACGGGACGCTGTCGGCGGTGGTGCCGGCGACGCCGTCGAGCGACAGGGGTTCCAGGGACTTGGTCAGGTCGATGCGGTAGACGACGACGGCGGTGGACACGGACGCGGAGGTGCCGACGTACCAGGCGGCGCTGTCGTCCTCGGCGGTGCCGGCCTTGCCCGACACCTTCGCCGCGGCGGGGGCGTCGGCCGGGTGGGCGGTACGGAAGGACTCCGTCAGCGCTCGCTCGACGTGTTCGGCGACGTCCGCGCCGACCGCCCGTTGCGGGCGCGGGGCGGCCATGGGCACCGTGGAGCCGTTGCGGGTGATGCGGCGCACCGAGTACGGCTCGGTGTGGTCGCCGGCGGCGGCGAAGGTGGCGTACCCGCTCGCCATCCGGATCGCGCTGGGCGTGGAGTTGCCCAGGGACAGGGCGGGCACCTGCGGGCCCATGCTGGAGGAGAGCAGGCCCGCCGCCACCGCGGTCCGGCTCACGTTGTCCAGGCCCGTGTCCATGCCGAGCTGCACGAACGGTGTGTTCACCGAGCGGGCGAGGGCCTTGTCCAGGGTGATCCGCCCGAAGGACTTCCCGCCGTCGTTGTGGGCGGCGACCACTTTGCCGTTGCGGTCCCAGTAGGGGCCCTCGGGCGTGGTGACGGCGACGGCGTCGTCGCCGTCGTAGACGGTCTCGGGCGTGACGGGTGTCGCGGGTCCGCCGCGGGTCTTCTTGACCCCGTGCTCCAGACCGGCGGCGTAGACGAACGGCAGGAACGCCGAACCGGCCTGCACGGTGGTCGCGTTGGACTCGTTGTAGCCCTGCTTACGGTGGTCGGGGCCGCCGTAGACGGCGAGGATCCGGCCGTCGGTGGTGACCGAGGCGGCGCCGTAGTGGGCGGTCTTCGCCTGCTCGGGGTGGTCCTTCCGCGCCTGCTTGCGGGCCTTGGCCACGGCCTCGGTCAGCGCGGTCTCCCGCTTGCGGTCGAAGGTCGTGTAGATCTGGTAGCCGCCGAGGTCGAAGTCCCGGTCGGAGATGTGGGCGGCCTTCTTGGCGTACTGCTGGGCCAGTTCGACCAGGTAGTCGCTCTGCTTGCCGGTGTCGTAGGTGCGGCCGGACTTGAGCGGCTCGGGGAAGGTCCGGTACGTGGCCCGCTGGGCCGGCGACAGTTTGCCGATGTCGACCATCCGGTCCAGGATCCAGGACCAGCGCTCGACGGCCCGCTTGTGGTTGGCCTTGCTGAGGGTGGGGTCGTAGAGCGCGGCGCCCTTCAGCAGGGAGGCGAGCACGGCCGCCTGACTGGCGTCGAGCCGGCTGACGTCCTTGCCGTAGTAGGCCTGGGAGGCGCGCTGGATGCCGTAGGTGCCACGGCCGAACCAGCTGGTGTTGAGGTAACCCTCCAGGATCTCGTCCTTGCTCATCTTGTTGTCGAGCTTGAGGGAGATCATCGCCTCGGTGAACTTGCGGCTGAGGGTCTGGTTCTGGGTCAGATAGACGTTCTTGACGTACTGCTGGGTGATGGTGGAGCCGCCCTCGGTGTCCCCCTCCCCCACCGTCCGCCACAGGGCGCGCGTGATGCCCTCGACCGAGATGCCGGGGTCGGAGTAGAAGTCCGCGTTCTCCGCCGCGAGCACCGCCCAACGGACCTGCTCGGGTATGTCCTTGAGCGGCATGTCCTGGCGCCGCACCCAGCCGGTGCGGGCCATCGGCGTCCCGTCGGACCAGAAGTAGACGTTGTCCTGCTGGGTGGCGAAGGAGTTGAGGTTCTTCGGAACGTCCGTCAACTCGTAGGCGACGAACAGCGACAGGCTGAGCACGACGAAGCCCGACAGCACGCCGCCCACCCACTGGCGCCAGGAGGGTATCCAGCGGCGCCAGCCGCTGCGGCCGGGGCGCGGGTAGCGCGGTCTGAGGCGACGGGCGTACGGCGCGAGCGGCGCGAGCCGGGGGCCCGCGGCGGCTCGCAGTCGGGCGAGGGCGGAGCCGGCGGCGGCGGTGAGGCGGGCGCGCACCGATCGGCGGGCGCTGCGCCGCCGTTGTGCGCGGCCACCGGTGGCGGAAGGTTCCGGCGGCGGGGGCACACGCAGTTGCATGGTGACGTCGGCGCGGAGGGCGTCGACCTTCAGATGCAGGGTGGCGTCCGCCTCCTGTGGCTGCCGCTCCCCGGGCCGGTCGTTTCCCCCGCGGCCATCCGATCGCTGCCATGACTCGGCCAAGGCTGCGTCTCCCCTCGCACTGGTCCTTGCGCGCGTGGTTCAGACACAGCAGGTGGACACGGCCGCGTGGTCATCGCGGCGCGGTGAACCCGCTCTTTCCCCCGGTCTTACGGCCCTCGCGGCTCAGCTAAGTTATCAGCGATCTTTTCAAAATCTCCGCACAAGTTTCGGGCAGAAGCGAACACTCATAAAACTTTGAAGTGTTGTGACAAGCGCCACTCCGGTTAGCCTGTGCGCATGCCTCGCTACGAGTACCGCTGCCGTACCTGCGGTGACACCTTCGAACTGAGCCGTCCGATGGCGGAGTCCGCCGCCCCGGCGTCGTGCCCTGCGGGGCACGACGACACGGTCAAGCTGCTGTCGACGGTGGCGGTGGGCGGCTCGTCCGCCGCGCCCGCCCCGGCACCCCGGGCGGGCGGGGGCGGGGGCGGTTGCTGTGGTGGGGGCTGCTGCGGGTAGCTCCGCTAGGTGGGCTGCCGTACCGCTCTCAGGAACTCCCGTGCGATGCGTTCCCCGGCCAGCACCCCGCGCTCGGGGAGCGCGCTGATCGCCGGTGCGCTCCAGCCGCTGTCGGCCAGCTCGCCATGTCCCGGGCGCCAGCCCTGGTCGGCGGCCAGCAGCAGGTCGGCGTCGAGCAGGGAGTCGCCGGCGGCCAGGGTGAGGTGGGCGCCCGTGCGGCGGGCGACCTCGCGTACGGCCGCGCTCTTGGTGAGGGGCTTGGGGACGGCGTAGATCTTGCGGCCCTGGAGCGAGACGGTCCAGCCCCGGTTCTCCGCCCACGCCGCCAGCTCCTTCACCCACTCCTCGGGCAGCAGCTCGCGTTCGACGACGAGATAGGCGAACAGGTCTTCGGCGACCCGGTGCTTGCGCACCCAGGCGGGGTCGGCGGAGGCCATCAGATGCTCGCGGATCTCGTCCAGCGGCGCGCACTCGTCGGCGAGCCGGGCCAGCACCTGGGCGTGCCAGTCCTGGTCCGTGACGCCGTCGACCAGCAGATGGCCGCCGTTGGCGCAGATCGCGTACGCCGGCTGGGGGCCGGGCAGGTTGATGCGCTGGTACTGCTTGCGGGTGCGGGTCGTGGTCGGCACGAAGACGGCCGAGTCGCCGAGGTCGGTCAGCAGCTGGGCCGCCGTCTCGGTCATGTAGGACAGCGGCCTGCTCTCGTGCACCTCGACGCAGAGCAGCCGGGGCGCCCGCGCGTCCGGCATGGTCAGCGCGAGGGCCGCCGAGGAGTAGATCAGCGTGCGGTCGAGGTCGCTCGCCACCAGCACCGGCATCAGACGTTCACCGTCCGGCCGTCGGCACCCGTGGCACCCCGGGTGTACTGAGGGTGGATCAGTCCGACACAGGTGTACGGCAGTTCGCCGACCTCCTCCACCGGGACTCCTCTCTGCTCGGCGAGCAGCCGCACATGGTCGAGGTCGGCGCCCGCGCCCGCCTTGGCGAGGATCTTCCACGGTACCCGGCGCAGCAGCACCCGGGTGGTCTCGCCGACGCCGGGCTTGACCAGGTTGACGTCGTGGATGCCGTACTCCTCGCTGATCCGCTCGACGGCCCGCCAGCCCTCCCAGGTCGGGGTGCGGTCCTCGGCCATCAGCTCCTTGGCCGCCGCGTCGACGGTGTCGGCGACCTCGGGGAAGCGGGCGGAGACGGCGTCGAGGAAGGCCACCGAGACGTCGGCGCCGGCGAGTTCGCGGTAGAACTTCGCGCCGTGGAAGTCGTTCGGGCCGACCAGGTCCGCGCGCAGGACCGTACGCGAAATCAGCCCGGACACGGTCGAGTTGAGGCAGGCGGACGGGATGAGGAAGTCCTCACGGGTGCCGTACGTCCGCACACAGGAGCCCGGGTCGGCCAGCACCGCGATCTCCGGGTCGAAGCCGGTGATCCCCTCGGCGGCCTCGAACTCCTCGATGGCCTGGGTGAGTTCGCGGGTGATCGCACCCTTGCCGGTCCAGCCGTCGACGAAGACGACGTCCCGGGGGTCGTGGTGGGCCGCCAGCCAGCGCAGGGCGTTGGCGTCGATGCCGCGGCCGCGGACGATCGAGACGGCGTAGTGCGGAAGTTCGAGGCCGTGCCGGAACCGGGCCCAGCGGCGCATCAGCACGCCGACCGGAGTGCCCGCGCGGGCCAGGGACACCAGCACCGGGCGGGGCGACCGCTCGGCGATGACGGTCTCGGTCACGACACCGACCGCCTGGGCTATCCGGGCGGCGGAGGCGTCCAGGGCGGAGTGGAACAGCTCCTGGTACTGCTCGCTGGGCTGGTACTCGACCGGCAGCGACTCCGCGTAGTGGGCGCCACCGCTCTGGATGGCCTCCTCGCGCTCCTCGGTCGGCGCCTCCAGGGTCACGTCCGAGAGGTCCTGCAGCAGCCAGCCGACCTCCTCCGGGGCGTACGAGGAGAAGGCGGGGCCGCGGAGGGGCTCGGGCAGCATGGCCGGCCTTTCGGGGGAGACGAGGGGCTCGGGGGCGTACGAGGGGACGACCGCGAGCAGGACGTGCGGAGTGTGGGCGGCGAGACGGGCCGGCAGGCCGTCCGGGGCGTGCAGTGCCGGGGTGTCGGCGACCGAGTCGACCACGGCGACGACGGCGTCGAAGCCACCACCGGCGACGTTGTAGGCGTATCGCTCGCCGGGGCCGTCGGCCGGGTCGTCATGGGCGGGGAAGACCAGGCGGCTGCGTATCGCGTACCCGGGGTCGTCGACCGCGAGAACGGGCGAACGGGTGGTGGTGGAGAACCGCACCTCGGCGGAGATGACCTGCTCCAGTTCACGGGCGATCCGCAGCGGGGCGTACATCAGCTCCTCGAAGCCCAGCACGAGCACCCGCCGGGCGTCCGCGGGCAGCGCCTCGGCAACCCGAGCGGCCATGGCGGGCAGCGCGGCCTCCAGCCGGGCCCGGTGCGCCGGGGTGAACCCGTGCCGACCGCCGTCGGGGAGGCCGGGGGGCCAGTGGAGGTCGACGCGGGTGATCCGGCCGTATGACGGCTCGGGCTCCTCCTGAACCGTCTCGTGCTGGGCGACCAGCTGCTGCCCCATCTCCAGCACGCCCTCCGGCAGCCGTACGGTCCCGGTTGCCGCCGCGACGAGGTCCACCCTGGCGCCGATCTCCGCGGCGAACCGTTCCAGCCGGGCGGAGTCCTCAGCAGAACGCATATCGACCAGGGCCACCACCACATACCGCCGCCGCGGATAACGCTCATGCAGGTCACGGATGGTGTTGAGCACCGTGTTACCGGTGGAGAACTCGTCGTCGACCAGCACCAGCGGTCCATCTCCGGCCAGGAGCCCCGCATCCTCGGGAAGCAGCAGATGGGACGTGGCGTGGGAGTGGGACTCCTCGAAGCCGCCCGCCCGGGCGACCCCGGCCACCGGGCGGCGCGTGGAGTGCAGGTACGGGGCGAGGCCCAGCCCGTCGGCGACCGAGTGACCGAGGCCGGTGGCGGTCTCCGCGTAGCCGAGGACGACCGCCGACGCGGCCTCCGTCTCGCCGAGCAGCTCGCGGACCCGGCGGCCGAGGCGGAAGCCGTGGCCGTAGACCACGGACGGCGACTGCGGTACGTGCTTGCCGAGCACGTGGGAGACCAGCAGGTGGGCCCGCTTGGGGTTGCGCCGCAGCGCCAGCCCGAGCAGGGCCTGGAGCCCGTCGTCGCCCTCCAGTCCGACCCCGAGCCGCTCGGCGACCCAGGTGCCGGACCAGACCCCGTCGTTCACTGCGTTCTTCATGCGTTCCTTGGGTTGATGCGGGTCAGCCGGGTATCCCGGCGGCGAGCAGCTCGACGAAGCCGACGTCCTCGCCCGCGACGCCGAAGACCTCGGCTCGCAGCAGGGTCCGCTCGGCCCAGGCGCGGTGCGGTTTCACTTCATTCATCTTGTTCGTGTAGGCCGACCGGAGTACACCCCCGCCACCGCGTTCCGGCCGCAGAATGTCCTGGGCGTCACTGAACTCCTCATGGCTGACCACGGACAGTGCGTGCACGGGCAGGACGTGGGAGGGGTGGATGCAGGTCTTGCCGAGCAGGCCGTTGGCCTGGTCGAGGGAGATCTCCCGCAGCAGGCCGTCCATGGCGTGCTCGATGAGCTTCTCGCGCAGCTCGACGGCCTGTACCTCCAGGAAGGGGCTCTGCCGCAGCTGCGGCTTGAACATGCGCTCGGGGACCCGGAAGTACTCCCAGACGGGCCCGGTCACGGTGAACCCGGTGCCGTCGGCACGGCCCAGCATGTTGACCACGTCGGCGATCACGGAGGCGACGATCTGGACGTCGTAGGCGGTCATGTCGGGGGCCCGGCGCAGGCCGTAGGAGGAGCAGAAGTCGGTGACGCCGAGGCGCAGGGCCAGCACGCGGTCGCGGAACTTGTCGACCGCGCGGGCGATGCCCTCCAGGGTGTCCACGCGGGACTCGCGGTACAGCAGCTCGGGCGACTCCAGGACGGGCATGGCGAACAGCCGGCGCCCGCTCTCGGCCTCGGCGGCGGTGAGGGCCTCCAGGAACGGGATGCCGCGCTCCTCGGTGAACTTCGGCATGACGAACCCGGACAGCAGCCGCGCGGAGTCGCCCAGGCGCCGTACGAGGTCGGGGATCTGCTCGGGGACGCGCACCCGGATGAAGAGCAGGGGCGGTTCCACCCCCGCGCGGGAGTCGAGGTCGGCGAACTGCCGGACGAGGTTCTCCTCGCCGGCCACGACGTCCGCGTCGTCGATCGAGTCCTCCAGGCACAGCACCATCGAGACCACGCCATTGCCGGCCTGCTTGACGATGTCGTCGGCGAGCCGCGGCCGGGTTGCCGGGCTGTACAGCGTGGCGCCCAGGGCCGCGGAGAGCAGCCGGGCCGAGGAGTCGACGGTGAACTCGCACGGCTCCTGGTGGAAGAGGCGCTGCCGCACCTCGGGGGCGATGTGCCCGAAATGACGCATAGCACTCCTCAGTGCGCAAGCCGAGCTTGTGGATTCGGTAAAGGGTGGCCGGTAATAGTACGTAGGGATCCATGTCGAAGGTTCCCCTCGGGCATGAATTTCCGGTAACTCGCCCGTGTCGGCGACAACACCCCCCGCATTGTCGTGGCCAGGACCGAGAAGGCAGGATGACGGCATGACGCACGCGATGCTGAAGGGGTCGAACGTCCCGCTCGAAGCCACCACGGTGCGCGCCGTGTTGCGCTGGACGCCCGGGCAGGGGGTCCCGGACGTGGACGCCTCGGCGCTGCTGCTGGGCACCGACGGCCGTGTGCGCTCCGACGAGGACTTCGTCTTCTACAACCAGCCCCGGCATCCCTCGGGCAAGGTCTGGCGGCTGGGCAAGAAGCGGATCACCGAGGGCCTGACGGACACGATCCAGTCAGACCTCTCCGGGGTCGAGCCCGGCGTCGGCCGCATCCTGGTGGTCGCCTCCGCGGACGGGGTGTCCTTCGACCGCGTCCCGGCCCTGTGCATCCTGCTGTACGACGCCGCCGTCACCGACGGTGAGCCGCTGGCCCACTTCGAGATCAAGCCGGAGACGGGCGCGGAGACCGCCATGATCTGCGGCGAGCTGTACCGGCGCGGGGAGGGCTGGAAGTTCCGCGCGCTGGGCGAGGGCTACTCGAACGGCCTGAAGGGTCTGGCCACGGACTTCGGCATCTCGGTCGACGAGTCGGAGCCGGAGGAGGAACCGCGCCACCCCCTGCCCGAGACCACGTCCCAGCCCCTGCCCCCCGAGCAGCCGACGTCGGTCCCCGCCCAGCCGGCCTACGGATACCCGCAGCCCACGTC
Organism: Streptomyces sp. Ag109_G2-15; assembly: GCF_900215565.1. Classification (NCBI taxonomy): domain Bacteria; kingdom Bacillati; phylum Actinomycetota; class Actinomycetes; order Kitasatosporales; family Streptomycetaceae; genus Streptomyces; species Streptomyces sp. Ag109_G2-15. Next base: position 4,883,127 of record NZ_OCNI01000001.1, on the reverse strand, counting down.
ACCCCAGCAGCCGGCGTACGGCTATCCCCAGCCGGCCGGCCAGCCCGCCTACGGCTATCCCCAGCCCCAGCCGGCCCTGACGGCTCCGGACCCGAACTTCCAGCTGCCGCCCCAAGGGCCCCAATTCATCGGGCGCTGAGGGCAGCCCGCCCAGGGGCGCGGGGACTACTTCTCCACCTTCGTCTTGTATCCCCGCCCCCAGGTCAGCCCCCACCCGTACAACCGGTCCAGCTCGCCCTGGAACCCGTACACGAACTTCACCTCGCGTCGGACGACCAGCTCCCCCTTCACGTTCTCGATCATCACAACCGCACATGACCGAGCCTGGGGATGCCGCTCGTCCAGGCCTATCTCGATACGAGGGCCATTGCTCGGGTAAAGAGTGACGATCGCGTGCGTACGGTCGAACGCCGGCGTCTGGTCGTAGATGTACACGAAGACCAGCAGCCTCTTGATCGCGTCCCGGTGGTCCAGGTTGACGTACATCGTCTCGCCGGACGCCGACCCGAAGCGGTCGTCCCCGCTGAGCTTGATGTACGGCGGTGCGTTGACATCGCCGAGGTAGCCGCCGAGCGGCTGGACGACCCCCTTGGTGCCGTCGGCCAGCTCGTACAGACAGCCCAGGTCGAGGTCGACATTGACCATGCTCTGCCCGTGTCCGAGCACCTCCGGCGGCTTGAGCGCCTTGAAGGGGTGCCGGAAGAGACTCGTGCGCTGGTTGCTGTCGAAGTCGGAGGTCCGCATCCGCCAGGTCAGGTTGATGCGCAGATGCCCGGTGGCCGCGTCCTGCTTGGTCAGTGACACCTGGTGGTGCCGCCTGGTCAGCTCGATCGCGTTGCTCGCGGCGCTGCCCGAGTCGAACTCGGCCCGGCCGCCCCGCAGCCCGTCGAAGAACCCCATTCCCGCCCCCACGTACTCGTCCCAACGCCGTCGGGGCGGCCGACCACGTCGGCCGCCCCGAACAGAGCGTTCCTCACCGGACGGGATGCCACACCCCGTCCCGTCCCTGATCTTGCCCGTAGGGGGCGCTCAGGGCTTGCCGGACGTCAGACGCCGGACGGGATCTCGGCCTTCTCGTCCGAGCCCGCTTCCCCCTCCGCGGCCGCCAGCGCGCGGTTGCGGCGGACGGAGGACCAGAAGGACCAGGCGATCAGGACGACGCCGACGAGACCGGTGATGACCTCGTTGATCTCGTACTGGATGGTGACCATGAGGAGCACGGCCAGGGCGCCGATCGCGTAGTGGGCGCCGTGCTCCAGGTAGACGTAGTCGTCGAGGGTGCCCTGGCGGACCAGGTAGACCGTCAGCGAACGGACGTACATCGCGCCGATGCCGAGGCCCAGCGCCATCAGGACGATGTCGTTGGTGATGGCGAAGGCGCCGATCACACCGTCGAAGGAGAAGGAGGCGTCCAGGACCTCGAGGTAGAGGAACATGAAGAACGCGGCCTGTCCGGCCAGGACCACCGGCGAACGTTTCTTCCCGCTGCGCGCGGCCTCTTCCTCCTCCTCGTGCTCGCGCTCCTCCTCTTCCTCCAGCTTGTCCTCGAAGTAGCCGGAGAGACCACCGACGATCATGTACGTGATCAGGCCGGCGATACCGGCGATCAGGACCGTCTGCGCCTTGTCGGCATGGGCGCCGCCGTGCTGGTGGGCGTGGGTGGCGAAGGTGAAGGAGGTGATGAGCAGGACGATCAGGGAGATGCAGACCGACAGCATGTCGACCTTGCCGAGCTTGGCCAGGGGCCGCTCGATCCAGCGCAGCCACTGGATGTCCCGGTCCTCGAAGATGAAGTCGAGGAAGATCATCAGCAGGAACATGCCACCGAAGGCAGCGATCGCCGGGTGGGCGTCGGTGACCAGTTCCTGGTAGCGGTCCTTGTTGTTGAGGGCGAGGTCGACGGCCTCGATCGGGCCCATCTTGGCGCTGATCGCGACGATGACGACGGGGAAGACCAGGCGCATGCCGAAGACCGCGATGAGGACGCCGACCGTGAGGAAGATCTTCTGCCAGAAGGCGTTCATCTTCTTCAGGATTCCGGCGTTGACCACCGCGTTGTCGAACGACAGCGAGATCTCGAGGACGGAGAGGATCGCCACGATGCCGAAGGCCTCCCACCCCCCGTAGAAGACCGCAGCGACCAGACCGATCGCGGTGACCGCGAACGACCAGCCGAAGGTTTTCAGAAGCACTGGCTACCCCATCGTGTTGGTACGGGTCTCCCCCGCGCCGTACTCAGCTTTGCTAAACGTTGACCACGAGTCTAGAGGGGCGCCCTGTCCGCGGTCCCCGCCAGGGCGACGTACACGGAAAAGCCACAGGTCCCGAGGGGTGGGTCCGAAGGCCCGTGCGGTCTTACGAGACGTTGACCCCGAAATCCAGGGCGATGCCCCGCAGCCCGGACGCGTACCCCTGGCCCACCGCGCGGAACTTCCATTCGCCCTGGTAGCGGTACAGCTCGCCGAAGATCATGGCGGTCTCGGTGGAGGCATCCTCGCTGAGGTCGTAGCGGGCCAGCTCCTGGGCGTCGGCCTGGTTGACCACGCGGATGAAGGCGTTGGAGACCTGGCCGAAGGTCTGGCCGCGCTCGTCGGCCTGGTGGATCGAGACGGGGAAGATGATCTTCTCGCACTGGAGCGGGACCTTGGTCAGGTCCACCAGGATCGATTCGTCGTCGCCCTCGCCCTCACCGGTGAGGTTGTCACCGGTGTGCTCGACCGAGCCGTCGGGGCTCGTGAGCTGGTTGTAGAACACGAACCACTCGTCGCCCAGCACCCGGTTCCCGGCGCCGCACAGCAGGGCGCTGGCGTCCAGGTCGAAGGGGGCGCCGGTGGTGGAGCGCGCGTCCCAGCCGAGCCCGATCATGACGTTGGTGAGGTTCGGTGCGGCCTTGGAGAGGGAGACATTGCCTCCCTTGGCGAGCGTGACGCCCATGATGCTGGTCCTCCCCTAGTGGTGCTTCCCTGTTGTCCTGCGCGTCCGGCGCCGACCGTAAACGGTGCGGCGCCGGACGGTAGGGGTGTCGGAACCCTGCCGGGATCAGACGTTGACGCCGAAGTCCTGGGCGATGCCGCGCAGGCCGGAGGCATAGCCCTGACCGATGGCGCGGAACTTCCACTCCGCGCCGTGCCGGTACAGCTCGCCGAAGACCATGGCGGTTTCGGTGGACGCGTCCTCGCTCAGGTCGTACCGGGCGATCTCCGCCTCGTTGGCCTGGTTGACGACGCGGATGAACGCGTTGCGGACCTGGCCGAAGGACTGCTGGCGGTTCTCGGCGTCGTAGATCGACACCGGGAAGACGATCTTCTCGACGTCGGCCGGGACGCCGGCCAGGTTGACCTTGATCTGTTCGTCGTCGCCCTCGCCCTCACCGGTGATGTTGTCACCGGTGTGCTCGACCGAGCCGTCGGGGCTCTTGAGGTTGTTGAAGAAGACGAAGTGCTGGTCGCTAGCGACCTTGCCGGAGGTGTTCAGCAGCAGCGCGCTGGCGTCGAGGTCGAAGTCCGTGCCGGTCGTGGTGCGCACGTCCCACCCCAGACCGACGATGACGGCGGTCAGGCCGGGGGCCTCCTTCGTCAGCGATACGTTGCCGCCCTTGCTGAGGCTGACTCCCACGAGTCCTCCATGTGGTGTCCAGGGGCGGGGAGCCCCGTCGTGCTTCGGATATGGGATCAACGTGCAGATCCTAGTGACGGGTTCCCGCCCCCCGCAGACCCTGGACCCGAGCAATCACAGGTGTCGGCCCCGAGGCCGGATCACAGGGTGTCGAGCGCCTTCACGTACTCGTTCAGGTCGCGCGCGTCCGGCAGGCCGTTGACCACGGTCCACCGCACGACGCCCTCCTTGTCGATGATGAAGGTGCCGCGGACGGCGCAGCCCTTGTCCTCGTCGAAGACGCCGTAGGCACGCGAGACGTTGCCATGCGGCCAGAAGTCGCTGAGCAGCGGGTACTCCAGGCCCTCCTGCTCGGCGAAGACGCGCAGGGTGTGGATGGAGTCGTTGGAGACGGCGAGCAGCTGGGTGTCGCGGTCCGAGAACTTCGGCAGGTTGTCGCGCAGCTCGCACAGCTCGCCGGTGCACACGCCGGTGAAGGCGAAGGGGTAGAAGAGCACCACCACGTTCTTCTCGCCGCGGAAGTCGGAGAGCTTCACGGTGCGGCCGTGGTTGTCCTTGAGCTCGAAGTCGGGCGCCTTGTCGCCGACCTGGATCGCCATCGTCGTGCATCCCTTCGGTGGGCTGATCGGGTGAGCGCACAGCGACGCTCGGAACCACCCTACGCAGCGATCACCGCGGGTTCAGCGCGGACTTTCGGACGGGCCGGGTGCTCCCGGCCCGTCCGACGCCCCGGGGGCGGGGCGGTTTGCTTCCTGCCGGGCTACTTCTTGCCGGACTTCGCGGCCTTCGGCGTCGCCAGACGCGAGCCGCTCCAGTCCTTGCCGACGCTGACGCTCTTGGACGCGGTCAGACCGGCGGTCGTCGCGGCTTCCGAGATGTCGCTCGGCTCCACGTACCCCGTACGGCCGGTCTTCGGCGTGAGCAGCAGGATGGCGCCGCCCTCTTCGATGTACGTGGTGGCGTCGACGAGTACATCGGTCAGGTCGCCGTCCTCGTCACGGAACCACAGCACGACGGCGTCGGCCACGTCGTCGTAGTCCTCGTCCATGAGGTCGCTCTCGATGGCTTCCTCGATGGCCTCGCGGAGCTCCTGATCGACATCGTCGTCGTAGCCGATCTCCTGGACCACCTGCCCGGGCTGGAAACCCAGCCTGGCGGCAGGGTTAGTCCGCTCCTCCGCGTGGTCCGCGGTCGCGCTCACGGGTTGCCTCCTGATCATGTCTTGGTGAATATCTCAGCCACGCGCGTGCGCGAAGCATTGGCCGTAGTCCACACGGGCGGGACGGATCGCGCAAGTACCCGGCCGTTCAGACCGCCGAAACGGTGACGATCCCGGCCGTGTCGCCGCAACTTCTGGCACCGTACCCCGATTCATCGTGGCCCACATCACACCGATGTGCCCGCTTTGTGCGGTTCGGAATCATCCGGCGATACGACCCTCGAACACTTTGCCATGCCCGTCACACCCCGGGCGTATCGTTGCGTTTTGACCGGCCCGCGCCTCGGTTACCCCACGGTAGAGGTGACGTGCGCCTTCCCGAGGTACACGATGGGGAACGGTGTAGGCACCAGGAAAAAGTGGCCCTCTGACAGGTAAGGAACAGCGTGGCTTCCGGATCCGATCGCAATCCGATCATCATTGGCGGCCTTCCGAGTCAGGTTCCTGACTTCGATCCCGAAGAGACCCAGGAGTGGCTCGACTCCCTCGACGCCGCCGTGGACGAGCGGGGCCGTGAGCGGGCCCGCTACCTCATGCTGCGCCTGATCGAGCGGGCCCGCGAGAAGCGCGTGGCCGTGCCCGAGATGCGCAGCACGGACTACGTCAACACGATCCCCACCCGCGCCGAGCCGTTCTTCCCCGGCAACGAGGAGATCGAGCGCAGGATCCTCAACGCGACCCGCTGGAACGCGGCCGTGATGGTCTCGCGCGCGCAGCGCCCCGGCATCGGCGTCGGCGGCCACATCGCCACCTTCGCCTCCTCCGCCTCCCTGTACGACGTGGGCTTCAACCACTTCTTCCGCGGCAAGGACGAGGGCGACGGCGGCGACCAGGTCTTCTTCCAGGGCCACGCCTCCCCTGGCATCTACGCGCGCGCGTACCTGCTCGACCGGCTCACCTCGGACCAGCTCGACGGCTTCCGCCAGGAGAAGTCGAAGTACCCGAACGCGCTGTCCAGCTACCCGCACCCGCGCTCCATGCCGGACTTCTGGGAGTTCCCGACCGTCTCCATGGGCCTCGGCCCGCTGGGCGCGATCTACCAGGCGCGGATGAACCGCTACATGCAGGCGCGCGGCATCGCGGACACCTCCAAGTCGCACGTGTGGGCGTTCCTCGGCGACGGCGAGATGGACGAGCCGGAGTCGCTCGGCCAGCTGACCATCGCCGCGCGCGAGAACCTGGACAACCTGACCTTCGTCGTCAACTGCAACCTGCAGCGCCTGGACGGCCCGGTGCGTGGCAACGGCAAGATCATCCAGGAGCTGGAGTCGGTCTTCCGGGGCGCCGGCTGGAACGTGATCAAGCTGGTCTGGGACCGCACCTGGGACCCGCTGCTCGCCCAGGACCGCGACGGCGTGCTGGTCAACAAGATGAACACGACCCCGGACGGCCAGTTCCAGACCTACGCCACCGAGTCCGGCGACTACATCCGCCGGCACTTCTTCGGCGACGACCACCGGCTGCGCGCGATGGTCGAGAACATGACCGACGACCAGATCCTGCACCTGGGCCGCGGCGGTCACGACCACCGCAAGATCTACGCGGCCTTCAAGGCGGCCGTCGAGCACAAGGGCCAGCCCACGGTCATCCTCGCGAAGACGATCAAGGGCTGGACGCTGGGCCCGAACTTCGAGGGCCGCAACGCCACGCACCAGATGAAGAAGCTGACGGTCGACGACCTCAAGGGCTTCCGGGACCGTCTGCACCTGCCGATCTCCGACAAGGAGCTGGAGTCCGGCGTGCCGCCGTACTACCACCCGGGCCGGAACTCGGAGGAGATCCAGTACATGCACGACCGGCGCAAGGGGCTCGGCGGGTACGTCCCGACCCGCGTCGTGCGCTCCAAGCCGCTCGCGCTGCCGGACGACAAGACGTACGCGACCGTGAAGAAGGGCACCGGCCAGCAGTCCATCGCGACGACCATGGCCTTCGTCCGGCTCCTCAAGGACCTCATGCGGGACAAGGAGATCGGCAGGCGGTTCGTGCTGATCGCGCCCGACGAGTACCGCACGTTCGGCATGGACTCCTTCTTCCCGAGCGCGAAGATCTACAACCCGCTCGGCCAGCAGTACGAGGCGGTCGACCGCGATCTGCTGCTCGCGTACAAGGAGTCGCCGACCGGCCAGATGCTGCACGACGGCATCTCGGAGGCCGGCTGCACGGCGTCCCTGATCGCGGCGGGCTCGGCGTACGCCACGCACGGCGAGCCGCTCATCCCGGTCTACGTCTTCTACTCGATGTTCGGTTTCCAGCGCACCGGCGACCAGTTCTGGCAGATGGCCGACCAGCTGTCGCGCGGATTCGTGCTGGGTGCGACCGCCGGACGTACGACCCTGACCGGCGAGGGCCTCCAGCACGCGGACGGCCACTCCCAGCTGCTCGCCTCGACGAACCCGGCATGCGTGGCCTACGACCCGGCGTACTCGTACGAGATCGCGCACATCGTGCAGGACGGTCTGCGCCGGATGTACGGCTCCGACGCTGAGCACCCGCACGGCGAGGACGTCTTCTACTACCTCACCGTCTACAACGAGCCCATCCAGCACCCGGCCGAGCCGGCGAACGTGGACGTCGAGGGCATCCTCAAGGGCATCCACAGGATCGGTGAGGCCACGGCGGGCTCCATCCCGGCGCAGATCATGGCGTCCGGTGTCGCGGTGCCCTGGGCGCTGGAGGCCCAGAGGATCCTCGCCGAGGAGTGGAACGTGAAGGCCGACGTCTGGTCGGCGACCTCCTGGAACGAGCTGCGGCGCGAGGCCGTGGCCGTGGAACAGCACAACCTGCTGCACCCGGAGGAGGAGCAGCGGGTGCCGTACGTGACGCAGAAGCTGAGCGGTGCCGAGGGTCCGTTCGTGGCCGTGTCCGACTGGATGCGCTCGGTTCCGGACCAGATCGCCCGGTGGGTGCCCGGTACGTACCAGTCGCTGGGCGCCGACGGCTTCGGCTTCGCGGACACCCGTGGCGCGGCCCGCCGCTTCTTCCACATCGACGCCCAGTCGATCGTGGTGGCGGTGCTGACCGAGCTGGCCCGGGAGGGCAAGGTCGACCGGTCCGTGCTGAAGCAGGCCATCGACCGGTACCAACTGCTGGACGTCTCGGCGGCGCATCCGGGGGCCGCGGGCGGCGACGCGTAGCCCTGCGCGGCTTGAGCGGTCAAGGGGGCGGTGCCTGTGCACCGCCCCCGTTACTTTTTCTTTACTATGCGGCCATGAACGAACAGTCGGCGCAGGCCCGTTGGGAGCAGCGCACCCAACGGCCGCTGCTGGCGCTCGCGGTGGCGTTCGCCGTCGCGTATGCCGTACCGATCGTGGACAACCCCGCCAGCCGGTCCCTGACAGTTGCCTGCACGGCCACGGAGTGGGTGGTGTGGGGGGCGTTCGCCGTGGACTACGTGATACGGCTGGCGCTCACCCGGCGGCGCCGGGAGTTCGTCCGGACGCACTGGATAGATCTGTGCGCCGTGGTGCTGCCGCTGCTGCAGCCGCTGCGGTTGCTGCGGATGGTGTCGACGCTGCTGCTGGTGGGGCGGCGGGCGCGGATGGCCTCGCAGATCCGGCTCACGACCTATGTCGGCGGGGCGGTGGTCGGGCTGTTGATGTTCGGGTCGCTCGCCGTGCTGTCGGTGGAGCGGGAGTCGCCGGACGGGAACATCCGGACGCTGGGTGATGCGGTGTGGTGGTCCTTCACGACGATGACGACCGTGGGGTACGGGGATCACGCGCCTACGACCGGGCTGGGGCGGATGATCGCCGTCGGGCTGATGCTGTCCGGGATCGCGCTGTTGGGTGTCGTCACCGCGAACATCGCCGCGTGGTTCATCTCGCGGTTCGAGAAGGATGACGTGGAGGAACGGCGGCAGACGGAGGCGATCGCTTCTTTGGCGGAGGAGGTTCGGCTGCTGCGGGCGGAAGTGGCTCGGCTGGCTGCGGACCGGGAATCACAGCGGAGTTGACCTGGCATCCGGTGCCGATGCTGGGCGGGGGTGGGTTTCGCTCGCCCGCGCTTGCGGGGTGCCGCTGCGCCCACCCGTGCCGCCCCAGCGGTACGACTGCCCGCAGCTACGGTGCGATGTGAGTACGGCCGCCGCAACTCCCCACCGGCCCGCAGACGAAGCACAGCCAATTCGCCGAAGGCGAAGGCGCGCGCCGCCCCCTCCGCAGCGCGCGCCGCGGCCCGGTCGTCCTCCTATGCCCTGCGGAGGACTTGACCCACTGTGACCTGCGGCGCGCGTCGAGGGCGAGGGATCTTTAGGGGAGTCACCCTGATAGGGGAAACTCCCCTCAGATGTGGCCGACTCCCGCGCCCGCCTCCGCGTTCTGCCCCCGCTTGGTGAGCAGCGCGACGAGGACGGCGACCGCCGCCACGCCCGCCGCCACCAGGGACGCGAGGCTCATGCCGGAGATGAACGTGTCGTGGGCGACGGCGGTGATCTTCGCGACGATCGGCTCCGGGGTGCCCTTGGCGACCGGGGCCACGCCGACCTGAACGGCCTCGGAGGCCTTGTCCAGCTGATCCGGGGTCAACTTCGGCAGCCCCGCACCGGTCCAGTTGCCCGGCAGGTCGCTGTCGACCTTGGAAGCCATCACCGCACCCAGCACCGCCGTACCGAGGCTGCCGCCGATCTGCATGGCCGCCTGCTGGAGGCCGCCCGCGACACCGGACAGCTCCATGGGCGCGTTGCCGACGATGACCTCGGTGGCGCCGACCATGACCGGTGCGAGGCCGAAGCCGAGGAGGGCGAACCAGATCGACATCACGCCGCTGCCGGTGTCGGCCTCGAGCGTCGACATGCCGTACATGGCGATGGCGGTCGCGGCCATGCCGCCGGCCAGCGGGATGCGCGGGCCGAGCTTGGTGATCGCGGCGCCCGCGAGCGGGGAGCCGACGATCATCATGCCGGTGAGGGGCAGCAGGTGCAGACCGGCGTCGATGGGGCTCATGCCGTGCACGTTCTGGAGGTAGAACGTCACGAAGAACAGGCCGCCCATGAAGGCGATCGCCATCAGGACCATCAGCACGACGCCCGCGGACAGCGGCACCGAGCGGAACAGCCCCAGCGGGATGAGGGGTTCGGCGACCCTCGTCTCCCAGAAGGCGAAGAGGCCGAAGAGCAGCACCGAGGCGGCGATGAACGCCCAGGTCTCGCCGGAGCCCCAGCCCCACGTCGGCGCCTTGATCAGGGCCCACACCAGGCAGAACATCGCGCCCGACAGCAGGGCGATGCCGAGGATGTCGAAGGAGCGCGGCGCGTTCTCGGCGCGGTGGTCGAGCAGGATCAGCACGCCCAGGACCAGGGCCAGCAGACCCACCGGCACGTTGATGAAGAACACCGACTGCCAGTTGACGTGCTCGACCAGGACGCCGCCGAGGATCGGGCCGCCCGCGGTGGAGGCGCCGATCACCATGCCCCAGATACCGATCGCCATGTTGAGCTTCTCGGCCGGGAAGGTGGCCCGCAGCAGACCGAGCGCGGCCGGCATCAGCAGCGCGCCGAACAGACCCTGGAAGACACGGAAGGTGACGACCGCGGCGATGCTGTGGGACAGGCCGATGGCGCCCGAGGCGGCGGCGAAGCCGGTCACGCCGATGAGGAAGGTCTGCCGGTGCCCGAAGCGGTCACCGAGCTTGCCCGCGGTGATCAGGGAGACCGCGAGGGCGAGGAAGTACCCGTTGGTGATCCACTGGACGTCGGCGAAGCTCGCCTTGAGGTCCTTCTGGATGGCCGGGTTGGCGATCGCCACGATGGTGCCGTCGAGGGCCACCATCATGACCCCTACGGCGACGGTTATGAGGGTGAGCCACGGGTGGCCGCGCAGCCCCGTGGCCGGGGTCGCCTCCGACGGGGCTGCCGGTGCCTTGTCCCCCGGCCCCGTCGTCTCGATGGTGGTCTGACTAGTCATGCGCGCGAGGCTAGTGACAGCCACTGACAATTGACAAACCAATTCACAAGTCGGTAACTGACACATCATGGAAACTCTGCGTGAGCGCAAGAAGCAGCGCACCCGGGACGCCCTGCTGCGCTCCGCCCTCGAACTGTTCACCACCCAGGGGTACGAGCACACGACCGTCGACGAGATCGCCGAGGCCGTCGGGGTCTCGCAGCGGACCTTCTTCCGCTACTTCGCCGGCAAGGAGGAGGTGGCCTTCGCCGTCCAGGACATGGCGGAGGCCCGCTTCGTGGCGGCGGTGCGGGAACGGCCGCCGCACGAGGCCCCGATGGAGACGCTGCGGCAGGCGGTGCTGGAGGGCTGGGACGGACTGAGCGAGGCCATCGAGGCCGTCGTACCGGTCGAGTTGTACGTGCGCATGTACCGGGCGATCGAGTCGACCCCGTCGCTGCTCGCCGCCCATCTGCTGCGCTCCGCGGCCACCGAGGAGACCCTCGCGCGGCTGCTCGCCGAACGGGAGGGTGTCAACGTGGACGCCGATCCTCGGCCGCGGCTGGCCGTGGCCGTCTTCGGCGGAGTGATAAGGGTCACGGAACGGCAGTGGAGCACGGGCGACGACTTCAGCCTGGAGGCGATCCGCGAACTCACCGCGTCGTACCTCGATCAGGTGGGTTCGGCACTCACCGGGAACTGGCGCGTCGCGTGAGGTCGTTCGCGGTTCGTTCGACGCTTCACGAAACGTGATACCTGTCACTCGGTTACCCCGAGACCCTCCCGTTCTCCTAGTGTGTCCTCCCAGTGACTTCCTTCGACACCTCCCCGCAACTCAACGTCTGGCGCATGCTGCTCGCGCTGGCCGTGGTGTTCGTGATGCTCGCGACCACCGGCTGGACCGCACTGCGCACCCACCGGGAGTCGACCGCACTGCAGGCCTCGCTCGCCAAGTGGGAGCACGGCAGCATCCACGGCCTGCACCTGCCGGACCCCGAGGCATCCCCCGCGCAGCTCGCCCGCTTCTTCGCCTCGCTCACCCCGCACGAGCAGGACCGCCTCGCCCACCGCTACCCCCTGGCGGTCGGCAACATGAACGGCGCGCCCGTCTCGCTGCGCTACCGCGCCAACCACGTCGCGCTGGACCAGGCGCGCAAGGTCGAGAAGAAGCGCATGCACGACAGCAGGCTCAGCACGGCCGGCCAGCAGGACGCGGGCCGCCGTATGCACCGCTACGAGTCGCTGCTGAACCCCGGGCGGCACATCCTCGCCTTCGACCCCGAGGGCTCCGGCCGGGTCGCCGAGGTGTTCGGGAACCTCACCAAGGCCGAGCGGATCTCCGTCGTCGTCCCCGGCGTCGACACCGACCTGCTCACCTTCCAGCGCACGAACCGCAGGTACAGCGCCCCGGTCGGCATGGCCAAGGCCCTGTACGCGGCCGAGCGGGAGCAGAGCCCCACGACCCGTACGGCCGTGATCGCCTGGGCCGACTACACCACGCCGGACGGGCTCGGCGTGGACGCGGCCACGGGGCTGCGCGCCGCGGAGGGCGCCCTGCGCCTGAACGCACTGCTGGACGCCCTGCCCGGCCGGGCGCCGGTGTCGATGTTCTGCCACAGCTACGGCTCGGTGGTCTGCGGGGTCGCCGCGGACGACATGCCCCGCCGGGTGACCGACATAGCGGTGGCCGCGAGCCCCGGCATGCGCGTCAGCAAGGCCTCCCGCCTGGGCACCTCGGCCCGGGTGTGGGCGATGCGGGACGCCACCGACTGGGTGCAGGACGTGCCGTACCTGGAGGTCGGCGGACTCGGGCACGGTGCCGACCCGGTGTCCTCGTCGTTCGGCGCGCGAGTGCTGTCGGCGCGGGACGCACAGGGGCACGCGGGCTATTTCCAGCCGGGCACGGACAGCCTGCGCAACCTCGCCGACATCGGGGTGGGCGCGTACGACGCCGTCACGTGCGCACGCGAGAACGATGCGTGCCGGGCCGATCTGCCCCGCACGTCGACGGCCCAACGCGCGTAGAAACAGCAGGAAGTGCGGTCTGCGCGGGTGGCGACGGAGGAGCACGTGCCGCATACGATGAGCCGCATGGGTGACGTACTGGCGGGTTTTCATGCCGTCTGGGAGTTCGAGTCCGACTCCGTGCTCATCCGTTACGAACGGGGGATTCGAACACCGAAGCTGTTCCAGGCGCTGGGCGAACGGCGGATCCCGCTGTCCGCGGTCGAGGAAGTGACCCTCACGCAGGGCAAGCGCGGCACCGTCGCGCTGCGGCTGCGGCCGCGCCCCGGCGCCGATCCGCTGATGGAGGCGGCGGCCGGGCAGCTGCGCGAGGGCTCCGATCCGTACCGGCTGGCGCTGCCGGCCGAGCGGTCGACGCTCGCCGAGTACTACGCCGACGAGCTGAAGGGGCTGCTGACCGAGTCCGGGCCCACCGACCGCTATCTGGTGGCCGCGCCCGAGGCGCCGCTGCAGTTCAAGGCGTACGACGGGAAGGCGTCCTTCGACGGGACGACCGTACAGTTCCGGTGGTCCTGGACGGGGGCGTCCTCGACGAAGTGGAAGGCCGGGGACCAGAGCTTCGCGGTCGCCGGCCTCAGCGGGGTGGAGTGGCGGTCCCCGGAGGTCTTCGAGGGGCATCTACGACTGCTGCCCCGCGAGGGCGGCTCCGCCCGGCCGACCCAGCCCGACCAGGATCCGGCGTCCGTCGTCTTCGGGCTCGGGTACGGGCCGGTGCACGAGTCACTGCCGTTCGCCGCGGCTGTCCTTGCCGGGGTGCGCTCGCGAGGGCCGGTACCGGCGGTACCGGCCCCGGCGCGTCGGGATCCCGCCGACATCGCGGAGCGGATCCGTCACCTCGGCGAACTGCATCAGGCAGGGCTGGTGACGGACGAGGAGTTCGCGTCGAAGAAGGCCGAACTGCTGGCGGAGCTGTAGTCAGCGCTCCGTGGCGTAGAAGCTGATCTTCCGGTCCAGTACCGCGAGGGTGTCATGCAGTTCCGCGATCCTGGACAGCACGTCGCGGCGGGTCGACTCCAGTAGGGCCTGGCGTTCCGCGTAGGTGGTCTCGCCCTCGCGTACCAGTTCCGCGTAGCGGACCATGTCCGCCACCGGCATGCCGGTCAGGCGGAGCTTGGTCACGAAGTCCAGCCAGTCCAGATCGCGGTTGCTGTAGCGGCGCTGGCCGGTGTGGGAGCGGTCGATGTGGGACATCAGCCCGATCCGCTCGTACCAGCGCAGGGTGTGCGCGGTCAGGCCGGTGAAGGCGACGACCTCGCTGATCGTGTAGCGGTCCTGGCCGTCGGGGCGTGGGTGCCGCCGGGGCGGGGCTGCGCAGATGTCGGTCCCGCTCGCGTTCTCCTCGGTCTGCATCACCGTCATGGCCCCACGCTATGGCCTTGGAGTGCACTCCAAGCAAGCGGAACCCGGTAAGAAATCCCACGACGGGCCCGGGGCGCGGTCGTTAGCGTGCGGGACATGAGTCTCGTACGCCGGGCGCTGCCCGAGGATGCCGAAGAAGTGCTGCGCCTGCGGCAGGTGATGATCGACTCGATGGCCGACGCCGATCATTCCACCGACTGGCACGCGAAGTCCCTGCCGGGGCTGCGGGCCCGGCTGGGCGAGCCGGACGGGGACTTCGCGGCCTTCGTCGTGGACCACCCGGAGCGGCCGGGGGCGCTGGCCGCACTGGTGGCCGGGACGGTCGACTACCGGATCGGGAAGGCGGGCGATCCGTTCGGGACGGTCGGGTTCGTCTTCAGTGTCGCCACCGACCCGGGCACGCGCCGCCGCGGGTACGCGCGCGCGTGCATGGACACGCTGCTGGAGTGGTTCTGCGAGCGCGGCGCCGGTCGCGTCCATCTCACCGCGTCCGCCGAGGCCGCGCCGCTCTACGCCGACCTCGGCTTCCTGCCCAAGCCCGACCCTTTGATGGAGCTGAAGCTCTGAGCGCTTAGGCTCGACGGCATGTCGCTGAAGAGCCTCGCGTTGATCGAGAACTGGCCGGTTCCCACCGCCGCGGCGGGTGTCGTACGGGCCGACGGGACCGTCCTCGGGACGCATGGGCCCGTCGGGCACCGGTTTCCGCTGGCCTCGGTGACCAAGCCGCTGGCGGCGTACGCGGCGCTGGTCGCGTACGAGGAGGGTGCCGTCGAGCTGGACGAGCCGGCGGGCCCGCCCGGGGCGACCGTCCGCCATCTGCTCGCACACACGTCCGGACTGGCCTTCGACGAGCACCGGGTGACGGCGGCTCCCGGGGAGCGACGGCTGTACTCCAACGCCGGGTTCGAGCAGCTCGGGGATCACATCGCCAAGGCGACGGACATTCCGTTCGGGGAGTATCTGCGGCAGGCGGTGCTGGAGCCGCTGGGCATGACGCGGACCTCGCTGGACGGGTCCCCCGCCAAGGACGGGGTTTCGACCGTGGAGGACCTGCTGCGGTTCGCGGCGGAGGTGCAGGCGCCGCGGTTGCTGGATCCGCGTACGGTCGCTGCGGCGATGACCGTGCAGTATCCGGGGACGAAGGGGGTTCTGCCGGGGTACGGGCACCAGAATCCCAACGACTGGGGGCTGGGTTTCGAGATCCGTGACTCCAAGTCGCCGCACTGGACGGGGTCTTCGTCTTCGCCGCGCACGTTCGGGCATTTCGGACAGTCCGGTACGTTTCTGTGGATCGACCCGGATGCGGGTGTGGCCGGGGTTGCGCTGACGGACCGGGCGTTCGGGCCGTGGGCGATCGAGGCGTGGCCGGTGTTCACGGACGCGGTGCTCGGCGAGTTGCGAGGCTGAGGTCCGCTGCTGCTGGCCGGGGGTGGGCTTCGCTTGCCCGCGCTTGCGGGGTGCCGCTGCGCCCACCCGTGCCGCCCCAGCGGCACGACTGCCCGCAGCTATGTGGCGCAGCCAAGCGTTACGGCGCCATCTCCCACAGCAGCAGTTCCGCCGGCGTGACCCCGACCGCCTCCAGTCCCTCCGCCCCCGTGATCCGCGCCGAGTCGCCCGGGGCCAGAAGCTCCCCCGCCAGTTGGACCTCGCCCCGCACCACGTGCACGTAGACGTATGCCGCGTCGGGCACCGCCGTCCGCTCCCCAGGCGCCAGGCGGCGTACGTGGAGCATGGCTCCGGCCTCGGGGACGGCGTACGGGGTGGAGTCGGCGATGCCCGGGATGATCGAGTACGACGGTTCGCCGCCCGGCTCCAGTGGCGCAAGCCACATCTGGATGAAGGTCAGGGTGGCCGTACCGTCGTTGCGCTCCACGTGGCGCACGCCCGCCGCGGAGCTGAGGCGCTGCACGTCTCCTGGGCGGACCCGGGTCTCGTTGCCTGCCGAGTCCCGGTGGGTCAGCTCGCCCTCCACCACCCACGTCACGATCTCGGTGTGGCTGTGCGGATGCTCGTCGAAGCCGGCGCCGGGGGCGAGCCGCTCCTCGTTGCAGGCGATGACCGCGCCGAAGCGTAGGTTGTCGGGGTCGTAGTGCGGGCCGAAGGAGAAGGCGTGGCGGGACTCGATCCCGGCCTCCGGATCGCCCCCTGGGTAGCGCTCGGCGGCGCGCCTGACGTCCATCACGCACACCACCGTAGACCGCAGTACCGACCCGGCAGCGCACGCTCCCGTCCGGATAAGGCAGTCTTGTCCACGTGCCCGAACCCGAATCCCGTCACAGCGAACCCGCAGTACACGCCGTCCACCCGCACTCCGCGACCCTGAAGCGGCTGGAGAAGTCCTCCGGGAGTCTCGCCGCGCAGGCCATCGCACGCATGGACGAGACCCTGCCGTGGTACCGGGCCATGCCCCCGGAGAACCGTTCCTGGATCGGGCTCGTGGCCCAGGCGGGCATCGCCGCGTTCACCGAGTGGTTCCGGCATCCCGATGCTCCCCAGGCGATCTCGACGGATGTCTTCGGGACGGCGCCTCGCGAGCTGACCCGGGCCATCACGCTCCGGCAGACCGTGGAGATGGTCCGGACCACCATCGAGGTCATGGAGAGCGCCATCGACGAGGTGGCGGCTCCGGGGGACGAGAGCGTGCTGCGCGAGGCCCTGCTCGTGTACGCGCGGGAGATCGCCTTCGCGACCGCCCAGGTGTACGCCCAGGCCGCCGAGGCACGCGGTGCCTGGGACGCGCGGCTGGAGTCGCTGGTCGTCAACGCCGTGCTGAGCGGGGAGGCCGACGAGGGGGCCGTCAGCCGGGCCGCCGCCCTGGGCTGGAACTCGCCGGAGCATGTGTGTGTCGTGCTCGGGACCGCACCCGACGGGGACAGCGAGCTGACCGTGGAGGCGATCAGGAGGGCGTCGCGGCACGCGAAGCTCCAGGTGCTCACCGGGGTGCTCGGCGACCGGCTCGTCGTGATCGCGGGTGGCAGCGCCAATCCGCTCGGCGTCGCCAAGTCGCTGATCGGTCCGTTCGCCGCGGGGCCGGTCGTCGCCGGGCCCGTCGTACCCGATCTGCTGGCCGCCACCCGGTCCGCGCAGGCCGCCGCCGCGGGGCTGAAGGCGTGTTCTGCCTGGCAGGACGCTCCGCGGCCGGTGCTGGCGGACGATCTCCTGCCGGAGCGTGCCATCGCGGGCGATCCGGGCGCCCGAGACCAGCTGGTGGAGGAGATCTACAGACCGCTGGAGGAGGCCGGCTCGGCGCTCCTGGAAACGCTGAGTGTCTACCTGGAGCAGGCGAGCAGTCTGGAGGGCGCGGCCCGAATGCTCTTCGTTCACCCGAACACCGTGCGCTACCGGCTCCGACGTGTGACAGACGTCACCGGCTGGTCGCCTTCGGATGTACGATCCGCCTTCACACTGCGGATCGCGCTGATCCTGGGGCGTCTGGCCGAAGGAGACGCCCAACCCTAGGCTTTTGTCGGGGCCCCACAAAAGCCACTCGTGTTCTTCGTCCCTGTCCCCACGGGCGGCCTCGGCCGTCCCCAAGAGAGAGTGTGAGAGTGCTCGTACTCGTCGCTCCCGGCCAGGGCGCCCAGACGCCCGGCTTCCTGACTCCCTGGCTCGACCTCCCCGGTGCCGCCGACCGTGTCGCCGCATGGTCGGACGCCATCGGACTGGACCTGGTCCACTACGGCACCCAGGCCGACGCGGACGCCATCCGCGACACCGCGGTGGCGCAGCCGCTGCTGGTCGCCGCCGGGATTCTGTCCGCCGCGGCACTCGGTGACATCTCCGAGATCGCCCCGGGCGCCGTCGCCGGCCACAGCGTCGGCGAGATCACCGCTGCCGCCTTCGCGGGCGTCCTGGACGACACCGCCGCGCTCGGCCTCGTCCGCAAGCGGGGTCTGGCCATGGCCGACGCCGCCGCGATCACCGAGACCGGCATGTCCGCGCTGCTCGGCGGTGACCCCGAGGTCTCCGTCGCGCACCTGGAGAAGCTGGGCCTGACCCCGGCGAACGTCAACGGCGCCGGCCAGATCGTCGCCGCGGGCACGCTGGAGCAGCTCGCCGCGCTGAACGAGGACATGCCCGAGGGTGTCCGCAAGGTCGTCCAGCTGAAGGTCGC
Source organism: Streptomyces sp. Ag109_G2-15 (assembly GCF_900215565.1). Classification (NCBI taxonomy): domain Bacteria; kingdom Bacillati; phylum Actinomycetota; class Actinomycetes; order Kitasatosporales; family Streptomycetaceae; genus Streptomyces; species Streptomyces sp. Ag109_G2-15. The sequence goes on along the minus strand of NZ_OCNI01000001.1, from coordinate 4,864,916 downwards.
CGGCGCCTTCCACACCCGCCACATGGCTCCTGCCGTGGAGGCGCTGGCCAAGGCGGCCGCGGAGCTGGCCCCGGGCGACCCGAAGGTCACCTACGTCTCCAACAAGGACGGCCAGGCCGTCGCGACCGGCGCCGAGGTGCTGGAGCGGCTGGTCGGCCAGGTCGCCAACCCGGTGCGCTGGGACCTGTGCATGGAGACCTTCAAGGCGCTCGGCGTCACCGCGCTCATCGAGGTGTGCCCGGGCGGCACGCTGACCGGCCTGGCCAAGCGGGCCCTGCCGGGCGTGAAGACGCTGGCCCTGAAGACCCCCGACGACCTCGAAGCGGCCCGCGAGCTGATCTCCGAGCACACCGCCTAAGGAGCCGTACCGATCATGGCGAAGATCAAGCCCAGCAAGGGCGCCCCGTACGCGCGCATCCTCGGTGTCGGCGGCTACCGGCCGACCCGGGTCGTGCCCAACGAGGTGATCCTGGAGAAGATCGACTCGTCCGACGAGTGGATCCGTTCGCGCTCCGGAATCGAGACCCGGCACTGGGCCGGCCCCGACGAGACGGTCGCCGCGATGGCCATCGAGGCCTCCGGCAAGGCGATCGCCGACGCGGGCATCGACGCCGAGCAGATCGGCGCCGTGGTCGTCTCGACCGTCTCGCACTTCAGCCAGACCCCGGCCGTCGCCACCGAGATCGCCGACAAGCTGGGCACCGACAAGGCCGCCGCCTTCGACATCTCGGCGGGCTGCGCGGGCTTCGGCTACGGCCTCACGCTCGCCAAGGGCATGGTGGTGGAAGGTTCCGCCGAGTACGTGCTCGTCATCGGCGTGGAGCGGCTGAGCGACCTGACCGACCTGGAGGACCGGGCCACGGCCTTCCTGTTCGGTGACGGCGCCGGCGCGGTCGTGGTCGGCCCCTCCCAGGAGCCGGCGATCGGCCCGACCGTATGGGGCTCCGAGGGCGACAAGTCCGAGACCATCAAGCAGACCGTCCCCTGGGACCGGTTCGCCATCGGTGACGTCTCCACCCTGCCCCTGGACAGCGAGGGCAACATCAAGTTCCCTGCGATCACGCAGGAGGGCCAGGCGGTGTTCCGCTGGGCCGTGTTCGAGATGGCGAAGGTCGCCCAGCAGGCGCTGGACGCGGCCGGAATCACCCCGGACGACCTGGACGTCTTCATTCCGCACCAGGCCAACGTGCGGATCATCGACTCGATGGTGAAGACGTTGAAGCTGCCGGAGCACGTCACGGTCGCCCGTGACATCCGCACCACCGGCAACACCTCGGCCGCCTCGATTCCGCTCGCGATGGAGCGGCTCCTGGCGACCGGGGAGGCGAAGAGCGGCGACACCGCGCTCGTCATCGGATTCGGGGCGGGTCTCGTCTACGCCGCCACGGTCGTTACCCTCCCCTAGGCACTCCGTGCCGGATCATGCGAACCGGTGCGGGATCATCTGCCACAAACCGTCTGATTATCGAAGAAGGAGCGCCAACATGGCCGCCACTCAGGAAGAGATCGTCGAAGGTCTCGCCGAGATCGTGAACGAGATCGCCGGCATCCCGGTTGAGGACGTCCAGCTGGACAAGTCCTTCACCGACGACCTGGACGTCGACTCGCTGTCCATGGTCGAGGTCGTCGTCGCCGCCGAGGAGCGCTTCGACGTCAAGATCCCCGACGAGGACGTCAAGAACCTCAAGACCGTCGGCGACGCCACCAGCTACATCCTCACCCACCAGGCCTGAGCCACCCCTTAGGCCCGAGGGCTGCAAGGCCCCGCCACCCGGCGGTGGCGCCGTATGAATCCCGCATCCGTTGGAGAAAGAATTCCCGTGAGCCCGACCAATCGCACCGTGGTCGTCACCGGTATCGGCGCAACCACACCGCTGGGTGGCGACGCAGCTTCGTTCTGGGAGGCCCTGATCGCCGGCAAGTCCGGCGTCAGCGCCCTCGAGCAGGACTGGGCGGCCGAACTGCCGGTCCGTATCGCCGCGCAGATCGCCGTCGAGCCGGGCGAGATCATCCCCCGCCCGCAGGCCCGCAAGCTGGACCGGTCCGCGCAGTTCGCGCTGATCGCCGCTCAGGAGGCCTGGAAGGACGCCGGTTTCACCGCCAAGGCCGGTGAGGACGCGTCCGTGAACCCCGACCGGCTGGGTGCGGTCATCGCCTCCGGAATCGGCGGTGTGACGACGCTCCTGGACCAGTACGACGTGCTCAAGGAGAAGGGCGTACGCCGTGTCTCCCCGCACACCGTGCCGATGCTGATGCCCAACTCCCCGGCGGCCAACGTCGGTATCGAGATCGGTGCCCGCGCCGGTGTGCACACCCCGGTCTCGGCCTGCGCCTCGGGCGCGGAGGCCATCGGGTACGCGATCGAGATGATCCGCACCGGGCGTGCGGACGTGGTCGTGGCCGGTGGTACCGAGGCCGCCATCCACCCGCTTCCCATCGCCGCGTTCGGCAACATGATGGCGATGTCCAAGAACAACGACGACCCCGAGGGCGCCTCGCGTCCCTACGACTCCGGTCGTGACGGCTTCGTGCTCGGCGAGGGCGCCGGTGTGATCGTCCTGGAGTCCGAGGAGCACGCGAAGGCCCGCGGCGCGCGGATCTACGCGGAGGCGATCGGCCAGGGCATCTCCGCCGACGCCCACCACATCACGCAGCCCGAGCCGTCCGGCAACGGGATCGCGCACGCGCTGCAGAACCTGCTGGACAGCACGGATCTGAAGCCGGCCGAGATCGTGCACGTGAACGCGCACGCCACCTCGACGCCGCAGGGTGACGTGGCCGAGATCAAGGCGCTGCGGAAGGTGTTCGGCGACGACGTCGACCACATGGCGATCTCCGCGACCAAGTCGATGACGGGTCACCTGCTGGGTGGTGCCGGTGGTATCGAGACGGTCGCGTCGATCCTGGCGCTGGTGAACCGTACGGCTCCGCCGACGATCAACGTGCGCGAGCTGGACCCCGAGGTCAACGCGGACGTCGTCATCGGTGAGGCGCGTCAGCTGCCCGAGGGCCGTATCGCCGTGCTGAACGACTCGTTCGGCTTCGGCGGGCACAACGTGGTCCTGGCGTTCCGGACCATCTGAGAGACATGAGGAAGGGCCCCCGCCGGCAGGCGGGGGCCCTTCCTCATGTCCCGGTACTCACACCACCTGGTGCAGCCAGCGCACCGGTGCTCCCTCTCCCGCGTAGCGGAACGGCTCCAGTTCGTCGTCCCAGGGCTTGCCCAGGAGCTTGGAGAGTTCGGCCTCCAGGTCGGTCTCTCCGCGCTGGCTGCGGAGCAGGGCCGCGCGGAGGCGGTCCTCGGGGATGAGGATGTCGCCGTGGATGCCGGTGACGGCGTGGAAGATGCCGAGGTCGGGGGTGCAGCTGTAGCGCTCGCCCTCGGCGGTGGGGCAGGGCTCCGCGGTGACCTCGAAGCGCAGCAGGTGCCAGCCGCGCAGGGCGGAGGCGAGCTTGGAGGCCGTGCCCACCTCGCCCTGCCAGGAGAACTCCGAGCGCCAGGTGCCGGGGGCCGCGGGCTGCCGGATCCAGTCGAGGCTGACGCGCGTGCCGAGCACCCCGGCGACGGCCCACTCGACGTGCGGGCACAGCGCGCGCGGCGCGGAGTGCACGTACAGAACTCCACGTGTCGTCACCGGAACCTCCGGGCAGAGCGGGACATCTTGCTGACTGGCTGGGCGGCAGTGGCGCGACGGCCGCGTTGATGGCGAGGCTACCGTGCGGCGGCGCAAGGAGTGTGACGTACCGTCGGTCCCAGTGCCAGGAAACTCCCACCATTCACCCAGGGGGACGCTTGTACGGGGGTGAGCCGTTCCAAGGTCCCCGGGCCGGGAACCCTCGCGCGTTGTCATAAGAGCGACCACTCCACATCGAGCGAGGAGATCAGCAGGGATGCGGAAGCGAAGCCACCGTGCGCGGGCTGCCCTTGCCGTCGTGGCGGCGGCCGTGCTGAGCATGGCGGGGTGTGACGCCTTCGGTGGCGGCGGCGGGACGAAGGATTCCGGGGCGAGCGCGTCCCGCCCCTCGGCCCGGCCCGCGCCGGTGTGGAACCGCAGCCCGGACTCGATCGCCGCGGTCGGGGACTCCATCACGCGCGGGTTCGACGCGTGCACGGTGCTCTCCGACTGCCCCGAGGTGTCGTGGGCGACGGGCAGCGACGCCAAGGTCGACAGCCTGGCGGTGCGGCTGCTGGGCGTGACGGGGGCGGCGGAGCGCAGCTGGAACTACGCGGTGACCGGTGCCCGGATGGCCGATCTGCCGGAGCAGATGACCCAGGCGGCCGCCCGCGCCCCCGAGTTGGTGACGGTGATGATCGGCGCGAACGACGCGTGCCGCTCCTCTGCCCGGGCGATGACCTCGGTGGCCTCCTTCCGCGCGGACTTCGAGGAGTCGCTGGCCACCCTGCGCACGGCGCTGCCGAAGACGCAGGTGTACGTGGCGAGCGTGCCGAACCTGAAGCGACTGTGGTCCGAGGGCCGGACGAACCCGCTGGGCAAGCAGGTGTGGAAGCTGGGCATCTGCCCGTCGATGCTGGGTGAGGCGGACGACCTGACCGGCAAGGCCACGCTGCGCCGGGACAAGGTGCAGAAGCGGGTGGAGGCCTACAACACGGTGCTGAAGGAGGTGTGCGCCAAGGACCGCCGCTGCCGCTTCGACCGGAACGCGGTCTTCGACTTCCGTTTCGACACGGAGCAGCTGAGCCACTGGGACTGGTTCCACCCGAGCCGGAACGGCCAGGCCCGGCTCGCCGAGATCGCCTACCGCACGGTGACCGCGGAACGCCCGTGACCTAGGGTTTCCCACATGAGCGAACTTTTCGGCACACTTTCCGACGGCACCCCGGTGCACCGCTTGACGCTGGAGCGGGCCGGGGTCCGGGTGCGGGTGCTGTCGTACGGCGGGATCGTGCAGTCGGTCGAGGTCCCGGACCGGGACGGGCGCACCGCGGACGTGGTGCTCGGGTTCCCCGGGCTCGACGGCTATCGGGAGCACCCGGAGCCGTATCTGGGCGCTCTGGTCGGCCGGTACGCCAACCGCATCGCGGGCGGCCGCTTCCCGCTGGACGGCCGCACGTACGCGCTGGAGCCGAACAGCGGGCCCAACACGCTGCACGGCGGCGAGCGGGGCTTCGACAAGCGGGTGTGGGACGTGGAGCCGGTCGAGCACGGGCTGCGGCTGAGCCGGGTCAGCCCGGACGGCGAGGAGGGGTTCCCGGGCCGGCTGGAGGTGACGGCCACGTACACGCTGGACGCCTCGGGTGCGCTGCGGATCGCCTACGAGGCCGTCACGGACGCGCCGACCGTCGTCAACCTCACCAACCACACGTACTGGAACCTGAGCGGCTCCGGTCACGCGGGCGGCCACGAGCTGCGGCTGGCCGCCTCCCGCTACACCCCGGTGGACGCCGACCTGATCCCGACCGGAGCGCTTGCGGACGTGTCCGGCTCCCGCTTCGACTTCCGTACGGCCCGCAAGGTGGGCTCCGGCTACGACCACAACTTCGTGCTGGACAAGGGCGTGACCGAGTCGGCCGAGGAGGTCGCCGAGCTGTACGACCCGGCATCGGGGCGGGTGGTCACCGTGGCCACGACCGAGCCGGGCCTCCAGCTCTACACCGCCGACCACCTCACGGACCCCTTCTCCCCCGGCGACGGCATCGCCCTGGAGACCCAGCACTTCCCGGACTCCCCCAACCACCCGGACTTCCCGAGCACCGAGCTGCGCCCGGGCGGGGTCTTCCGCTCGGAGACGGTGTACGGCTTCGGCGTGCGGGGCTAGGACCGGCGCCGTCCCCGGTGTGATCGCCGGGGACGGCGGGCCGGCTCACTTCGCCGGCAGGGTCACCAGGCCGTGCAGGGACCAGTGGTCGGACTTGCCGTCCGTCGCCGAGACCTTGCAGTTGACGAACTTGGCCGTCCGCGGCGCGAAGATGTAGTCCAGCTTCCTCGTGGGCTTGCCGCCCGAACCGTTGGCGGTGAAGTCGCCCTTGCGCGGGTTCGAGGGGTCGTCCCCCTGGGAGCACTCCAGGTAGTGGTCGTAGACGGGGACGAGCGCGGAGCTGGGTCCGCCATGGGCGACGTCCGCTTCGAGAGCGGGCGGTACGACGTTCATGTCGCCGCCGAACACCGGGCGGTAGCCCCATTTCTCCCACTGGGCCGCCAGCTCCTGCAGCTCACGGCCCTGCGTGATGCGCCAGTAGCCGTCCTTGGTGAGGTCGTCGTAGGGCGGGCCCGCGCTGAGGTGTCCGGTGCACAGGACCGCGGCCTTCGAGGGGATCGACGCGCACAGCCCGCTGCGCTGCTCCTTGTCGGACGGGGAGGAGAAGTCGTACCGCTGGTAGAAGGTGTTCTCCTCCGGCACGGCGATCGCCACGCCGTAGGCGCCCCGGTCGAGTCGGTCCGGGGCCGGGCCCATGGCGCACTGCTTCTGGACGTCGACGCCGTCCACCCGGTTGTGGATGGGCGCGAACCTGACGTCCCACTGGCGGCCGGTCTCGGTCTCCAGCATCCGCTCGACGGGCTTGGCGTGCTTCTCGCAGAACTCCTGGAAGAAGACGGCGTCGGGATACTGCCCGTTCACCTTGAGCCGTGCCTTGATGGCATCGGTGAGTTCCGCGGCCCCGGCGCGTTCGTCCGTCCAGTCGCAACCGTCGTTGTTGTTGCCGCAGACGTTCCAGGTCATCACGTTGAGCTGGGTCTCGGCGACCGGCCCGAAGGCCTGCGGAGGAGTTCCCTGTCCGGGATTGCGCGAGCTGTCCACGGGCTGCAGCAGGAACTTGACGGGGGTGTCGGACGTCGCCCGCAGCGTGCCGTCGGTGTCGATGTCGACGTACCGCTGGGCGTATCCGTCCGCCACGGTCTTGAAGGTCACCCAGTGGGACCCGGCCTTCTCGCCCGGTGCGTCGGAGAAGTCCGTCTCGAACTGCTGCCACGAGCCGAGGTTCCATCCCCGGGCCCGCAGCATGCCCTGGCGGTCACCGGTGTCGACGAATTCGGGCGTGGCGAAGAAGCCTGTGCTCTCGGAGCGCAGGCTGGTGATGTTCTGATTCGGGTGGTTGGTGTGGACCGTGAACCGCTCCCAGGACTTGACCTCGGAGCTCACGGCCTTCAGCCGCCACTCGTACTTCCCGGTGTCGTTCATCTCGACCCGGACGTACTTGTTGTTGGGTGCGCGCAGCGCGTACTTCTGGCCGGCCGACTTCTCGACCCACTCCTGGTCCGCCGACACGTCGGTGGCGGCGGCGGTCCCGGCCGCGGCCAGAACGAGTGCGGTCAAGAGCGTGACGACGGATGCGAATGCGCCTGTCAGACGACGCATGTACTCCCCCTGATGTGCGGTGGCCGGCTCCGCACGGGTGCCTTGGTCACCGCACCTTCGGGGGCCCTGGGGCCACGGCCCGGATGATCGCCCCCCACCCGACCCTACCTGCACGATTGCCCCGGTCCAGGGGTCAGGTCCCGGACCGGGGCGGTTCGTGGGGGCTTTGTCCCCGGTGTGTGGGGACTGTCCCGGATCAGACGTTAATCGTCGCGGTCAGTCTGTGGTCCGAGATCGAGCGGGCGGCGGTGATCTCGTACGAACCCTTCACAAACGCCCACGCCTTCGCCGTGTCGTCCCAGACCTCGAAGGTGCGGCGGGGCAGTTCGACGGTCACCTCGACGCTCTCGCCGGGTCCGGCCTCGGCGCCCGCGAATCCGGCCAGCCGGCGTGCCGGGCGCTCGGTGTCGGGCTCGGCCGGGGAGACGTAGACCTGGACGACCTCGCGGCCGGGCCGCTCGCCGGTGTTGCGCAGGCGGACGCGGGCGGTGGTGCCGTCCGTCTCCAGGGCCTCGTAGGTCCAGTCGGTGTACCCGAGGCCGTGCCCGAAGGGGTACGACGGGGTGCGGCCGGCCTGCTCCCAGGCGCGGTAGCCGATGAAGAGGTCCTCGGTGTAGGGAAGTTCGCCGTCGGCGGGGACGACCTGGGTGACGGGGGCGTCGGTGAGGGAGCCCCAGGTGGTGGGGAGCCGGCCGCCGGGCTCGTGGGCGCCGGTCAGGACGTCGGCGAGGGCGGCGCCGCCCTCCTGGCCGGGGAACCAGGTCAGCAGCACGGCGGCGACCTCGTCGCGCCAGGGCAGTTCGACCGGGGAGCCGGAGTTGACGATGACGACGGTGTTCGGGTTGGCGGCGGCGACGGCGCGGACCAGTTCGTCCTGGCGTCCGGGGAGCCGCAGGTCGGTGCGGTCGAAGCCCTCGGACTCGACGCGGTCGGTGGTGGCGACCATGACGAGGGCCGTGTCCGCGCCGCGGGCGGCCTCGACGGCCTCGGCGATCAGCTCGTCGGGGTCGCGCTGGGGCGCGGAGTGGGCGAGGGCGAAGGTGACGACCTTCATCGGGATGTCGTCGGGGAGCTGGACGACCTGGGTGAGGGAGACCTCGACCGGCTGGCCGGCGGTGAGTTCGGCCTGGGCGCGGGGTACGGGGGCGCCGAAGAAGGCCTCGAAGGGGTCGTCCTTGTCCGGGCGCTGGACGTCGTCGTAGTACGTCGTCCCGTCGACGGTGAGCGCGAAGGCGCCCATGCCCTTGACACCGAAAGTGTGCGGGCCGGACTCGCGCGGGGTGAAGGTGCCGGTCAGCTCGACGGTGTGGAGGGTGTCGTGCGTGACGCCTTCGGGCAGGTCGGAGCCCATCCACTGGATCAGCCCGTTGGGGGCGGAGCGGGTGCCGATGACGGTGCCGTCGGCGTCCCGGCAGACGGCCCTGAGGCTGAATCCCTGGTCGGCGACGGCGAGTTCGGTGGCCGGGTCGGCGCCGACGGCGTAGCTGAGGGTGCCCTCGGGGAGGGCGGCGGTGAGGCCGTCGAGCGGGGAGACGATCCGGGCCGGGAAGACGGTGGCGGAGCCGCCGCCGAGGACACGGGCGTCGCGGGCGGCGGCGCCGATCAGGGCGACCGTGCCGGCCTTCAACGGGAGTGCGCTGTTCTCGTTGCGCACGAGGACGAAGGAGCGGCGGGCGATCTCGCGGGCCAGGGCCTCGCCGTCGACGGGCGCGGGCGGCTCGGCGACGACGGGTTCGGCGCCGTCCAGGATCCCGACCCGGGCGGCGAGCCGCAGCACGCGCCGTACGGCGGCGTCGACGGTGGCCTCGGCGACCCGGCCGTCCCGGACGGCCTGGGCGAGGGCGGCGCCGTAGACGGTCCGGGGGCCGGGCATGGCGACGTCCAGGCCGCCCTCGATGTCACCGACGGTGTCGCGGGCGGCCATCCAGTCGGAGACGTTGAAGCCGTCGAAGCCCCACTCGCCGCGCAGGACTTCGTTGACCAGGTGGTGGTGCTCGGTCATCGTCGTGCCGTTGACCTGGTTGTAGGCGGTCATGATCCCCCAGGGGTGGGCGTTCGCGACGATCGCCTCGAAGGGGGCCAGGTACAGCTCGCGCAGGGCGCGTTCGGAGACCAGGTTGTTCACGGTGAAGCGGTCGGTCTCGGCGTCGTTGGCGACGAAGTGCTTGACGGTGGTGCCGACGCCGCCGGACTGGACGCCGGTCACATAGCCGGAGCCGATCTCGCCGGTCAGGTACGGGTCCTCGCTGTAGGCCTCGAAGTGGCGGCCGCCGAGCGGTGAGCGGTGCAGGTTGACGGTGGGGGCGAGCAGGACGTGGACGCCCTTGCGGCGGGCCTCCTGGGCGAGCAGCACGCCTGCGCGGCGGGCGAGCGCGGGGTCCCAGGTGGCGGCGAGCGCGGTCGGCGAGGGCAGGGCGACGGAGGGGTCGTCGGCGGTCCAGCGCACGCCCCGCACGCCGATCGGGCCGTCGGACATGACGAGGGACTTCAGGCCGATCTCCGGCAGGGCGGGCAGGGTCCACATGTCCTGGCCGGCCAGCAGCCGCGCCTTGGCATCGAGTTCGAGCCGGCCCAGTGCGGCCTCCACGACCGCTTCGCGGGCCTCGTCTGCGCGCGCCTTGTCTGTCTCCGCCACGGCGGTACCTCCTCGCTGAAGTGCCTGGGATCCCTCTCATCCTGCACGCGTTACCTGTAGAGCGGTAGGTTTTGTTATCTTGCCGTTACATTTGGGCTGTGGGGATGTCGTACGGTGACGTCATGAACGCGAGGGTCAGGAGCGAGGAGCGGCGCGCGGACATCGTGGGGGCGGCCCTGGAGGTGATCGCCGAGCGCGGTTACCGGGGCGCGAGCCTGGCCGCGGTGGCCGAGCGGGTCGGACTGACCCAGCAGGGGCTGCTGCACTACTTCCCGACGAAGGACGCCCTGCTGGTGGCCGTGCTCCAGGAGCGGGACCGGTGGGACGCGGTGCCGGACACCCGGTGGCGGGTCGACCTGCTGGCCTCGCTGGTCGAGTACAACGCGATGCGCCCGGCCATCATCCAGACGTTCTCGGCGCTGCTCGGCGAGAGCGTGACGGAGGGGCACCCGGCGCGCTCCTACTTCACGCAGCGTTACGCCCAGGTCCGCGAGACCATGACGGAGGTGCTGCGCGCCGAGTACGGCGACCGGTTGCCCAACGGCCTCACCCCGGAGCGCACCGCCCCCCTGCTCGTCGCGGTCATGGACGGCCTGCAGTACCAGTGGCTCCTGGACCCGGAGTCGGTCGACATGCCGGGCGCGTTCCGGGACTTCCTGCGGCTGCTGGGCGAGCCGGTGGAGTGAGGGTCACCGGTTCCAGGCGCAGGCGAGGAACTTGACGGCCAGGCACACCAGGGCGAAGGCGAAGGCCGCGCGGCTCCCCCGCACCATGGCGTAGACCACTCCCCGCACGCGATACTTCCGCCGTCCCCCGCACCACGCGCCCCACAGCGACGGAAGGACCTCAACTCCCGTGACCTCGCTCCGCATACGGACCGCCGTGCTCGGCATCGCCCTGCTGGCCGGCCTGTCGGCTCCCACGACCACGGCATGCGCCGCCCAAGCGGCCCCCTCCCCCACCGTCGAGGAACAACGGCTCGACAAGGCCGTACCGCAGGAGATCCTCCGCCGCTCCGGATTCGACGACGTGGCACCGGAGTTCGCCGCCGCCCTGGAGCGCACCCGCTCCTACGCGCAGGCCCGCCGGCTCGTCGTACGCGAGGGGTCGGCGTTGTGGCGGCGGGCCGTGGAGCGGGCTCAGGGACGGGGCCCGGCGGGCGGCGACCTCAGCCGGGACGACGACCGGCCGCTGTACTGGGCGCGTCTGGGGATGACCCGGGAAGTGCGCACCTGGGAGCCTGAGTTCCAGGTCAGTGACGCCCAACGCTCCACCCTACTGGACCAGTTGGAACGCACCTCGCGCGGTCAGACCGACATCCGCTATCCCGGGCAGCCGCACGTCAGGCGTGTCCTCCTCACCGGCTTCGACCCCTTCACGCTCGACCGGGACATCCGCATCTCCAACCCGTCCGGGGCGAGCGCGCTGGCGCTGGACGGCACGGTGATCGAGACGGCCGGGGGTCCGGCCCGGGTGGAGACGGCCCTGTTCCCCGTGCGCTGGGCGGACTTCGCGGACGGCACGGTGGAGCGGACGCTACGGCCCTGGCTGCCGAAGGTCGACCTGTTCACGACCGTGAGCCAGGGCCGGGTCGGGCGGTTCGACATCGAGCGCAGCAACGGGGCCTGGCGCGGCGGATTCCCGGACAACGACAACGCCTCCCGCACCGAGACCGTCCCCGTCACCGATCCGGCCACCCAGCCCCAGTGGACGACGACGACCCTGCCGTACACCGCCATCGCGGCGGCGGACACGGGCCGGTTCCCGGTGTACGACCACACGGAGGTGACCGAGATCCCGGCGGGCGGCACCGATCCCGTCGTACGGCCGGACGGCCCGACCTCCGGCTCGACGGCCCGTGCGGGCGGCGGCGGCAACTACCTCTCCAACGAGATCGCCTACCGCGCGACCCTGCTCCGGGACCGCCTGGGTCTGCACGACATGCTGCCGGGCGGCCATGTGCACACGCCCGTGCTGCAGTTCGGCACGGGCAACACCGACCCGGCGACGGGCACGGTGACCGACCCGGAGTTCGTCCGCAACCGGCTGGACATCATCGCGCAGGTGCGGTCGATCGTGACGGTGGCGGCCGAGGCCACGCTCAGGAGGTGACCCGCTCGCCGTCCTCGGCGTTCTCCTCCTCGGCGCTCTCCTCGCCCAGCAGGTCACGGGCGAGGAGCGTGGCGCCCGCCACCGCGCCCGGCATCAGGAACACCGCGACGAACGGGACCAGGAAGGCCAGGCCGAGGGGGGTGCCGAAGCCCCAGACCAGGGTCTTGCGGGAGCGGAGCAGGGTGAGGCGGGAGCGGAGTTCGACCCCGCGGCGCTGGAGGGCCACGGCGGTCAGTTCCTCGGTGAGGAAGAACCCGGTGACGAAGAAGCCGATCACCGGGACGGCCGTCTGGCCGACGACGGGCAGGAAGCCGAGGGCGAAGAGCAGGACGCCCCACAGCAGGGCCCGGACCAGGATCCGCAGGCTGTCCCGGGCGGAGATCCACAGCTCGCGCCAGAGCGGGAGGCCGGACCGGGGTGCGGTGCCGTCGGGCGAGACGTCCTCGTCGACCTTCTCCGACAGGTTCTCGTAGAAGGGCTGGCCGATCAGCAGGGTGACGGCCGTGAAGGTGAGGACGGCCAGCAGCAGGCCGAGGGCGAAGAGGACGACCGTGAGGAAGCCGCGGAACAGCCCCTGCCAGGGGCTCGACCAGTCGTCCGCGAACGGGGTCGCCCAGGCGACGCCGTCCTCGCCCCATACCCCCAGCGCGACCAGCGCCGCCGCGTACAGGACCAGCGTGATCAGGCCGGGCAGCAGGCCGAAGCCGTACTGCTTGCCGTGCCGGCCCACCCACCGCTGGCCCTTGAGGAGATAACCGAAACCCACCCCGAGATCGCGCATGGCGAAGACTTTACCGAGCGGGTACGAACGGGAAGAACCTCAGGCGTCGAGCATCCGGCGCAGCAGGTCCCTCAGGGAGCCTCGTTCCTCGTCGGTGAGGCCGGCCAGGGGTTCGCGGGCGAAGCGGAGGCCCTCGCGCAGGTCGCGGGCGACCTGGAGTCCCTCGTCGGTGGCGGCGGCCAGCTTCACCCGGCGGTCGGCGGGGTCGGGGCGGCGCGCCACCAGGCCGCGCGCCTCCAGGCGGTCCACGATCCCGGTCACGTTCGACGGCTCGCACTTCAGCTTCTGGGCCAGCTTGCGCATCGGCAGCGGCTCCAGCGACAGCAGGCTGAGCAGGCGCGCCTGCGGACCGGTCAGCGCGTGCTCGCCGGCCGCCAGCTCGTAGTCCGCGTAGAACCGGGCCACTACGTCCCCGATCAGCTCGACGACCTCCATGGTCAGGGCGTCGGGGCGGCGGGTCTTCTGTGGGGTGGACATGGACTCCAGAGTACCGCGTTACTTGACATCCTGAAATATTCAGGCGCATGGTTGTTTCAGGTACTGAAGTAAATCTCGAAAGGCACTGTCATGATCAACCGCGAATGGCACCTCCTCAGCCGCCCGGTCGGCTGGCCGAAGCCCGAGGACTTCGCCCTGGTCGAGACAGAGGTCCCGACGCCGGGTGAGGGCCAGGTTCTCGTACGGAACAAGTACCTCTCCGTGGACCCGTACATGCGCGGCCGGATGAGTGCCGCGAAGTCGTACGCCGCCCCGTTCGAGCTGGGCAAGGTCATGCAGGGCGGCGCGGTCGGCGAGGTCGTCGCCTCCAACGCCGAGGGCATCGCGGTCGGCGACCACCTCCTGCACTTCTTCGGCTGGCGCGAGTACGCGGCCTTCGACGCGCAGCACGCCGTCAAGGTCGACCCCGCGGCCGCGCCGCTGTCGACGTACCTCGGCGCGCTCGGCATGACCGGCCTGACCGCCTACGCCGGCCTGCTGCGCACCGCCTCCTTCAAGGAGGGCGACGTCGTGTTCGTGTCCGGCGCGGCGGGTGCCGTGGGCAGCCAGGTCGGGCAGATCGCCAAGCTCAAGGGCGCCTCGCGGGTCATCGGCTCGGCCGGCTCCGACGAGAAGGTCAAGCTACTGGTGGAGGAGTACGGCTTCGACGCCGCCTTCAACTACAAGAACGGCCCGGTGGCCGAGCAGCTGCGCGAGGCCGCTCCCGACGGCATCGACGTGTACTTCGACAACGTCGGCGGGGACCACCTGGAGGCGGCGATCGGGTCGCTGCGCGAGGGCGGCCGGATCGCGGTCTGCGGCATGATCTCCGTCTACAACAACACCGAACCCGCCCCCGGCCCGCGGAACCTCACCCGGCTGATCCAGACCCGCGGCCGTATCGAGGGCTTCCTGGTCGGCGACCACTACGACCTGCAGCCGCAGTTCGTGGCCGAGGTCGGCCCGTGGGTGGCCTCCGGTCAGCTGAAGTACCGCGAGACGGTCGTCGAGGGCATCGAGAACAACCTGGAGGCGTTCCTCGGGGTCCTGCGCGGCGACAACACCGGGAAGATGATCGTCAAGCTCTGACGAGCCCTGACCCCTGGCCTGAGCTTTCCGGCATGCGGTAACTTCTTTCCGAAATCCGTCGTCGATCGTGGGCGCGAGTCGCGGCGGACCGAGGAGGAAGACAACCGCATGCCCATTCAGCAGTCCGACGTCCTGTACACGGCTGTCGCCACCGCCGAGAACGGCCGCGACGGCCGTGTCGCCACCGACGACGGCAGGCTCGACGTCGTCGTGAACCCTCCCAAGGAGATGGGCGGCAACGGCGCCGGCACCAACCCCGAGCAGCTGTTCGCCGCCGGATACAGCGCGTGCTTCCAGGGCGCGCTCGGCGTGGTCGCCCGTCAGGAGGGCGCCGACGTCTCCGGCTCGACCGTCACCGCGAAGGTGGGGATCGGGCGGAACGAGGAGGGGTTCGGGATCATCGTGGAGATCTCCGCGAACATCCCGAACGTCGGGGAGGCCGCTGCGCGGGAGCTGATCGAGAAGGCTCACCAGGTGTGCCCCTACTCGAAGGCGACGCGCGGCAACATCACCGTGACGCTGGTCTGATCACCGTCGTTGCGTATAACGGCAGCCGCATCCTTGGACGTGGGGTGCGGCTGTCGTTTTGCGGGGCGGTCGCGTCTGCCGGGTGCGGTTCGATTCGGGGTGCGGGTTGTGGTGGGCTGGTCGCGCCCACGCGGCGGAGCCGCATATCGACACAGCCCCGCGCCCCTTAGGGAGTTGCCCGCGCCCTTAGTTTGCAAGCGCCGCCTGGTGTGTCACCAGCACCAATCTTTCGTTCTCCGGTGCCGCCCCGCCCGGAAAAGCGAACCTGCGTCGCGTGTAGCCGTACGCCAAGCCGCTGCGCGGGTCCGCGAAGGCCTGGGAGCCGGAGGCGCCGCTGTGGCCGATCGTGCCGGCGCCGAGGAACGGGTGCCAGGTGTCGGCCGTGGCCTGGAAGCCGAGGCCGTACGACTTGTGGGTGCGGGCCACCAGGTCGTACCCGACGGAGTGGAGCTGGCCGAACTCCGCGACCGTGTCCTCCTTCAGCAGCGGTGCCTTGCCGTCGACCTCGCTGATCATCGCCGCGTACATCCCGGCCAGACCGCGCGCCGAGGAGACACCGCCCACCGAGGCCGGGCCCTTGGCGCGGACGCCGCGCTCGTTCGGCAGGGCGGCCAGGTCGGTCGGGTCGGGCGTGTGCCGGTTGAAGGCGATGGCGGCGAGGGTGTGCGGGCCGGACGGGAGTGCGTCGAGCACCGCCTGCTGCTCGGGGGTCGGCAGCATCGGCTGGACCGCGCGGTAGCGGGGCTCGCGGGAGACGGGCAGGCCCAGGTGGAAGTCCAGGGCGTACGGGGCGCGCACCCGCTCCTCGTACAGCTCCTGGATCGTACGGCCCGTCGCCCGCCGGACGACCTCGCCGGTCAGCGCGCCGATCACCAGGGCGTGGTAGCCGAAGGCCGTGCCCGGCCGCCAGAACGGCCGCTGGTCGGCGAGGCGTTCGGCCAGCGCGCGGTCGTCGGCCAGCTCCGCCGCGCTGAAGCCGGTGTCGGTGCCGACCAGGCCGGCGCGGTGCGCGAGCAGGTCGCGCAGGGTCAGCGCGCCCTTGCTCTCGGCGCCGAACTCCGGCCAGTAGTAGGTGACTTTGCGGTCCAGTTCCAGCGTGCCGTCCTGCACGAGCAGGGCCACGACGAGATGGGCGGCGCCCTTGGTGGACGAGAACACGCCGTACAGCGAGTCCCCTTCGGCGCCCTCGCCCGCCCACAGGTCGACGACCCGCCGGCCGTGGACGTAGGCGCACAACTGCCCCTCGTAGTCGTCCCGCTCCTCGGCGACGAAGGCGGTGAACTCCTCGCGCACCGCTTCGAATCCCTCGGCGACCGTGCCGTGCACGGTGGTCCTGTGCGTCATCCGCTCTCCTCGACTGAGCCGCTGCTCGCTGCTCCCCCTGTGCACAACGCCCGGTCCGCAGTCGGGCGTTCCCGTGATCGTGTACGGCGAGATGTACCTGTCCGACTCAACCGTCTCAGGGGCGGGTTGGTGTCATCGATGACCCCGGATGGCCCATGGCCCGGGGCAGTACGTGACGGAGAGGGATCGCGGGGAGGCGACCTGCCTACGTGCACCACCACAGGAAGCGGTTGCACGTCTTCGTCGGCGACGGCTCCGGAGTCGGGTCCGAGGTCGTCGGGTCGGCCGTCGGGGTGGACGGCGGCTGGGAGGTGGCGGGGGCGGTCGGCGCCGTGGTCGGCCTGCCCGCGCCCGACGTCGCCGACTGCTGCGCCTGGTCCGAGGCGGACGGGGACTTGGAGGCCTTGTCCTTCGGGGACTTGGAGGCGGAGGCCGAGGCCGAGGCGCCCGGGGAGGCGGAGGCGCCCGCGTTCCCCGCGGTGCCCGAGGCGTCGTCGAGGGGGTTCGCCGTACGGTCCGGGGACGCGGAGGAGCTGCCGCCGTCCGCCGACGTGTCCCCGGACGTGGCCGGCTCGTCGCTGGAGAACGGGGAGAAGGGGGCGTCCGTGCCGAGTTCGGCGACGCTGAGACCGCCGGCCGCCAGCACGAAGCCCGCGGCGATCAGGACGGTACGACGCCGGCGGCGCCGGTGCGCGGCGGCCTTGCGATCGCGACGGCTGGCGTCGGCGGCTGCAGGGCCGCTGTCCTCCTCGCCGCCGCCCGTGGCTCCACCGCGGCCGCGGCCGCGCGACTGACGCCGGGCGGCACGGCCCACGGGCTCGTCGGGGGCGTCATCGGCATCGCCGTATCCGTCGTCATGAACGTCGCCATGAGCCTCATGAGCGTCGCCATGAGGCTCGTCATGAGCCTGATAAGCGTCGCCGTGAGCCTCGTCCTGGCCGTCCTGGCCGGCGTAGTCGCCCGGGCCGTCGTACGCGTACTCGCCCGCGCCCGCATAGGCGTCCGGAACCTGGGCCGCGGTGTACTGCGGGGGCACGCGGACGGCGTCGTGGGGGTAGTAGGCGGCCTGCCCGGCGTACGGCTGGGCCGCTGCATTCGTGAAGGTTTCCTGACCGTATGGACCCGCCGTGGCGCCCGCGTGCCCGTGCGCGACGGGCATGTCCGCGCGCGCGGTGACAGAGGGCGCCGGCGCGCCGCACCCGGGGCAGGCCAGGGCGCCGTTGAGGTGCCGTTGGCACGGGTGGCAGAAGTCCATGACGCCGGAAGACTAGATTCCAAGCCGGTCACGTTCCTAGGCGCCGCTGTGAAGGTTTGGTGCGGGACCGAAAAGGTTCTCGAAAGTCTTGTCGAAACCGTTACCCGTTCGACCCATTGACACCCCTGCCGCCCCGTCCTTACTGTCACGCCAGCATTTCGAACGTGTGACGAAATCTCGAACAGCTGAGGGGCAACTGCCGTGCGCATCACCGGAATCAGCACGCACGTGGTCGGCACGCCGTGGCGCAACCTGACCTACGTCCAGGTGCACACCGACGAAGGGATCACGGGAGTCGGCGAGACCCGGATGCTCGGTCACACCGACGCGCTGATCGGCTATCTGCGGGAGGCCGAGGCCAACCACATTCTCGGATCGGACCCGTTCGCTGTCGAGGACCTCGTCCGCCGTATGAAGTACGGCGACTACGGCCGGGCCGGCGAGATCGTCATGTCCGGCATCGCGGTCGTGGAGATGGCGTGCTGGGACATCAAGGGCAAGGCCCTCGGCGTGCCGGTGTGGCAGCTGCTGGGCGGCAAGGTCACCGACAAGGTCAAGGCGTACGCCAACGGGTGGTACACGACCGAGCGAACGCCCGAGGCGTACCACAAGGCCGCCCAGGGGGTGATGGAGCGCGGGTACAAGGCGCTGAAGATCGACCCGTTCGGCACCGGGCACTTCGAGCTGGACCATGACCAGACCCTGTACGCCGTCTCGCTCATCGAGGCCGTGCGCGACGCGATCGGTCCGGACGCCGAGCTGATGCTGGAGATGCACGGCCGCTTCTCCCCCGCCACCGCCGTACGGCTGGCGAAGGAGCTGGCCCCCTTCAAGCCGGCCTGGCTGGAGGAGCCGGTGCCGCCGGAGAACCTGAAGGCGCTGGAGAAGGTGGCCGCCAAGGTGGACATCCCGGTCGCCACCGGCGAGCGCATCCACGACCGGATCGAGTTCCGCGAGCTGTTCGAGAGTCAGGCCGTGGACATCATCCAGCCGGACGTCGGCCACATCGGCGGTATCTGGGAGACCCGGAAGCTGGCCGCCACCGCCGAGACCCACTACATGCTCGTCGCCCCGCACAACGTGGGCGGGTCCGTGCTGACCGCCGCCTCGCTCCAGGTCGGCTTCACCTCCCCGAACTTCAAGATCCTTGAGCACTTCAACGACTTCGCGGACGCGGAGATCAAGAAGGTCGTGAAGGGCGCGCCGCAGGTCGTCGACGGGTACTTCCACCTGTCCGAGGCGCCCGGTCTCGGTGTCGAGTTCGACGCCGACGCGGCCGCCGAGTTCCCGCAGCAGCAGGCCCGGTTCGACCTGTGGGCCGAGGGCTGGGAGCAGCGCAAGCCGAAGGGCAGCACGAAGTGAGTTCCCAGGTCCTGATCGAGGCGCCGGGCGTGCACCGGGTCGAGGAGCACACGCCCCGGGACCCCGGTCCCGGGGAGGCGCTGGTCGCCGTGCACGCGGTGGGCATCTGCGGCAGCGACCGCGAGGTGTACCAGGGCAACCGGCCCGAGGGGTACGTCCGTTACCCGCTCACGCCCGGCCACGAGTGGTCGGGGACCGTGCGGGCCGTGGGTGCCGGGGTGCCTTCGACGCTCGTCGGCCGCAAGGTCGTCGGCGAGGGCTTCCGCAACTGCCAGGTCTGCGACCGCTGTCACGCGGGCGAGACCACGCTGTGCACGGCCGGGTACGAGGAGACCGGGTTCACCCAGCCGGGTGCCATGGCCGCCACCCTCACCCTGCCCGCCCGGCTGCTGCACCCGCTGCCGGACGACGCCGACCTCACCGCCGCCGCCCTGCTGGAGCCGGCCGCGTGCATCGCGGCCGCCGCGCTGAAGGCGAAGGCCCAGCCGGGCGAGCGGGTCGCGGTGGTCGGTACCGGAACGCTCGGGATGTTCGCCGTGCAGTTCCTGAAGGCGATCTCGCCGGTGGAACTGCTCGTCGTGGGCACCCGGAACGACCGGGAGGCGCTCTCCCGGCAGTTCGGGGCGACCGACTTCCGGATCAAGAACGCTGAAAATCCAGCACTGCCCGACGACTTCGACGTCGTGATCGAGACCGCCGGGTCCGCGTCCGCCGCGCGCACCGCCGCCTCCCTGCTCAGGCGCGGCGGACGCCTGGTCCTGACGGGCATCCCGGCAGTGGGCGCCGACGGGCTCGACCCGACCGATCTGGTCGTACGGCAGCTGGAGGTGCACACCGTCTTCGGGGCACCGCCGGACGCCTGGGCGCACACCGTGCGGGTGTTCGGCGCCGGGCTGCTGGACCCGCTGCCGCTGGTCACGCACGAGCTGCCGCTGACCGAGTTCCCGCAGGCCATCGAGCTGGTGGGAGCCGGCGATCCGAAGGTGGGCAAGGTGCTGCTCCGCCCCTGACCGTACGCCGGTCAGGGCGTTACCTGACGACGCCCTGACCGGCGTACCACCAAGGCCTTTTTCTACCCCGAGCCGCGAACCTTGTCCGAAATACCGAACACGAAGGACAGCTTGTGACCGACGCTTCCGCCCCGGCAGCCCGCAGGCCCGGCGAGCAGGTGCTCGCCGCACTCGGCCTGGGCGCGCCCGCGCTCGACCCCGCCGACACCTCCGCCCACAGCTTCCCGGGCGGTGGCCGCTGGCGCACCGAGATCCCCTCGTGCGAGGGTCCCGAGGCGCTGGCGGTCGTACTGAAGGAGGCCTCCCGCCTCGACGTGCCGATCCACCGGATCAGCCAGGGCAGCGGCGTGTGGATGCTGACCGACGCCGAGATCACCGAGATGGTCGACGCGACCGACGAACGTGACATCGAACTCTGCCTGTTCACCGGCCCGCGCGGCACCTGGGACATCGGTGGCTCGGTGCGCTCCGACTCGCGGGGGGCCGGACTGCGCGCCCGTGGCCACGACGCCGTCGCCGGCTGCGTCGAGGACGCCGTCCGCGCCACCGAGCTGGGCGTCAAGTGCCTCCTCGTCGCCGACGAGGGCGTGCTGTGGACCCTGCACCGGGCCCGCGAGGCGGGGATCATCCCGGCCGACACCACCCTGAAGGTCTCGGCGCTGATCGGACCGGTCAACCCCGCCTCGTATGCGGTGTACGAGGGGCTGGGGGCCGACTCCGTCAACGTGCCCAGCGATCTGACGCTGGATCACCTCACCGAGATCCGCCGGGTGTCCGGCGCCCCCATGGACATGTACATCGAAGCTCCCGACGACCTCGGCGGCTATGTGCGGATGTACGAGGTCGCCGAGCTGATCCGGCGCGGCGCACCGCTCTACCTGAAGTTCGGCCTGTCCAAGGCTCCCGGCATCTACCCGTGGGGCACCCATCTGCGGGACGTGACCCTGGACACCGCCCGGGAGCGGGTGCGGCGCGGCCGGCTCGCCCTGGACCTGCTCGCCCGGCACGGCGCGGACGGCGACATGGCGCCGCTCGGCTCCCGGTTGCCCGGCCCGCTCAACCGCTTCCCCATCAACGCGTGACCCCTCTCAACGACGAGACGAACAAGGACTGATCACATGCGCAACCGCAGAGCCGCCCTCGCCGCGATAGCCGGAGCCGCCTCCCTCGCCCTCACCCTGTCCGCCTGCGGCCAGAACAGCGACGGCGGCAGCAAGGAGGAGAAGGGCAGCGCCAAGGGCGGCACCATCGGCATCGCGATGCCGACCAAGTCCTCCGAGCGCTGGATCAACGACGGCAACAACGTCGTCAAGAACCTCCAGGCGGCCGGCTACAAGACCAAGCTGGTCTACGGCGAGGACGACCCGGACACCCAGGTCTCCCAGATCGAGAACCTGATCACGCAGGGCGTCAAGGGCCTGATCGTCGCGGCCATCGACAACAAGTCCCTGAACAACGTGCTCCAGGAGGCCGCGGACGCCAACATCCCGGTCATCGCCTACGACCGCCTGATCCTCGGCACCAAGAACGTCGACTACTACGCCTCGTTCGACAACACCAAGGTCGGCGTGTTGCAGGGCACGTACATCGTGCACAAGCTCGGCCTGGACAGCGGCAAGAAGGGCCCGTTCAACATCGAGCTGTTCGCCGGCTCGAACGACGACAACAACACCAAGTACTTCTTCGGTGGCGCGATGAGCGTGCTCCAGCCGTACATCGACAAGAAGCAGCTGGTGGTCAAGTCCGGCCAGACCGCGCTGAACAAGGTCACCACCCTGCGCTGGGACGGCGCGACCGCGCAGAAGCGCATGGAGGACATCCTCACCTCCTCCTACAAGAGCGGCAAGGTCGACGCCGTGCTCTCGCCGTACGACGGCATCTCGATCGGCATCCTCGCCGCGCTGAAGTCGGACGGCTACGGCTCCAAGAGCCAGCCCCTGCCCGTCATCACCGGCCAGGACGCCGAGCTGGCCTCGGTGAAGTCGATCATCGCCGGTGAGCAGACGCAGACCGTCTACAAGGACACCCGCCAGCTCGCCAAGGTCGCCGCGACCATGGTCGACGACGCGCTCAAGGGCAAGAAGCCGCAGGTCAACGACACCAAGACGTACAACAACGGCACCAAGGTCGTCCCGGCCTACCTGCTCCAGCCGGTGAGCGTCGACAAGTCCAACTACGAGGACGTGCTGGTCAAGGGCGGCTACTACACGGACGCCGAACTCAAGTAATCCAGACGAACCCGGCCGAACAACACTGATTGGAAGGCACGACCATGGCGGGACCCGTCCTGGAAATGCGCTCGATCGTCAAGACCTTTCCCGGTGTCAAGGCGCTGTCGGACGTCACCCTGACCGTCCGGCAGGGCGAGGTCCACGCCATCTGCGGCGAGAACGGCGCCGGAAAGTCCACCTTGATGAAGGTGCTCTCCGGAGTCCATCCACACGGCACGTACGAGGGCGACATCCTCTTCGAGGGAGAGGTCTGCCGCTTCAAGGACATCCGGGCGAGCGAGCAGCACGGCATCGTGATCATCCACCAGGAGCTGGCGCTGTCGCCGTACCTCTCCCTGGCGGAGAACATCTTCCTCGGCAACGAGCACGCCAAGAGCGGGTTCATCGACTGGAGGGAGACCCTGCGGCACGCGACCGAGCTGCTGCGCCGGGTCGGTCTGGACGACCACCCGGAGACCCGCGTCGCCGACATCGGCGTGGGCAAGCAGCAGCTCGTGGAGATCGCGAAGGCGCTGTCGAAGAAGGTGAAGCTGCTCATCCTGGATGAGCCGACGGCAGCGCTGAACGACGAGGACAGCGACAAACTCCTCCACCTCATCCTGGAGTTGAAGAAGCAGGGCATCACCTCGATCATCATCTCCCACAAGCTCAACGAGATCCGCAAGGTCGCCGACTCGGTGACGATCATCCGCGACGGTCATTCCATCGAGACGCTGGATGTGAAGTCGCCGGAGACGACCGAGGACCGGATCATCAGCGGCATGGTGGGCCGCGACCTGGACCACCGCTTCCCCGAGCGCACGTCGTACGACGGCGAGGCGGACGCGGCCCCGGCCCTGGAGATCCGCAACTGGACCGTGCACCACCCGATCGACCAGGAGCGCAAGGTGGTCGACGACGTGTCGATCAACGTGCGCCGCGGGGAGATCGTCGGCATCGCCGGCCTGATGGGCGCGGGCCGCACCGAGCTGGCGATGAGCGTGTTCGGGCGGACGTACGGCCGGTACGCGGGCGGCTCGGTCCTCAAGGACGGCACGGAGATCCGTACGAAGTCCGTCGCGGAGGCGGTCGACCACGGCATCGCGTACGTCACCGAGGACCGCAAGCACTACGGCCTCAACCTCATCGACACCATCAACCGCAACATCTCGCTGACCGCGCTGAAGAAGGTCGCCAAGCGGGGCATCGTCGACGAGCACGGGGAGCGGCAGGTCTCCGAGGGCTTCCGCAAGTCCATGAACATCAAGGCGCCGACCGTCTTCGAGCGGGTGGGCAAGCTGTCGGGCGGCAACCAGCAGAAGGTCGTCCTCAGCAAGTGGATCTTCGCGGGTCCGGACGTGCTGATCCTGGACGAGCCCACGCGCGGCATCGACGTGGGCGCCAAGTACGAGATCTACACGGTCATCGACCAGCTGGCCGCCGAGGGCAAGGCGGTCGTCTTCATCTCCTCCGAGCTGCCCGAACTGCTCGGCATGTGCGACCGCATCTACACGATGGCCGCCGGACGGCTGACCGGTGAGGTGCCACGGGCCGAGGCCACGCAGGAAGTGCTGATGCGCCAGATGACGAAGGACAAAGAGGTAACGCGATGAGCACCGATGTCACCGACAAGATCCCGGCCTCGGCGCCGCCGGGCAAGAGCGGATCGGCCTCCGGCGCCGGCCTGCTCCAGCTGATGCTGGACGGCCTGCGCCGCAACATGCGCCAGTACGGCATGCTGATCGCGCTCGGTCTGATCGTCGTCCTCTTCACCGTCTGGACCAACGGGGACCTGCTGCTGCCGCGCAACGTCTCCAACCTGGTGCTGCAGAACAGCTACATCCTGATCCTCGCGATCGGCATGATGCTGGTCATCATCGCGGGCCACATCGACCTGTCGGTCGGCTCGCTGACGGCGTTCGTCGGCGCCTTCGCCGCCGTACTGACCGTGCAACACGGGGTGTCCTGGCCGATCGCCCTGGTGCTGTGCCTGCTGATCGGCGCGGCCGCGGGCTCCGTCCAGGGCTTCCTGATCGCCTATCTCGGCATACCGTCGTTCATCGTCACCCTCGCCGGCATGCTGCTCTTCCGCGGCCTGACGGAGATCCTGCTCAAGGGGCAGACCCTCGGCCCGTTCCCGGACGGTCTGCAGAAGATGGGCAACGGCTTCCTCCCCGAGGTCGGCCCGAACACCAACTACCACAACCTGACCCTGCTGCTCGGGCTCGCCCTGATCGTGGCCGTGGTCTGGCAGGAGGTCCGCGACCGCAGCCGCCAGCAGGAGTTCGCGCTGGAGGTGCTGCCCACCCGGCTCTTCCTGCTGAAGCTGGTCGCCCTGGTCGCCGCGATCCTCAGCCTCACGATGCTGCTCGCCAGCTACAAGGGCGCCCCGATCGTGCTGATCATCCTCGGCGCGCTGGTCGTCGGCTACGGCTACGTCATGCGCAACGCGGTGTTCGGCCGCCACATCTACGCGATCGGCGGCAACCTGCCGGCGGCCAAGCTGTCCGGCGTCAAGGACAAGAAGGTCACCTTCTACGTCTTCCTGAACATGGGCGTGCTCGCGGCCCTGGCGGGTCTGGTGGTCGCCGCCCGTCTGAACGCGGCCTCTCCGAAGGCGGGCGTCAACTTCGAACTCGAGGCGATCGCCTCGTCGTTCATCGGTGGCGCGTCCATGAGCGGCGGTGTCGGCACCGTCCTCGGCGCCATCATCGGCGGTCTCGTCCTCGGCGTGCTGAACAACGGCATGAACCTCCTCAGCGTCGGCACCGACTGGCAGCAGGTCATCAAGGGCCTGGCCCTGCTGGTGGCGGTCGGATTCGACGTGTGGAACAAGCGCAAGTCCGGTTCGTAAGTCAGATCGGGCCCCACCGGAAAGCCGGTGGGGCCCCTCCTTTGTGCAGGAGCCGCACATGGAACTGAACAGACGTACGGTCATAGCAGGCGCGGCGGCCGCGGGCCTCGCCGCCACCACCCTCGGCACGGGCAACGCCCAGGCCGCTACGGGTTCGGCCTCGGGAAGGAAGCCGGTGAAGGAACCCTTCGGCAAGCTCGCCGACGGCACGAAGATCTACCGCTGGTCGCTGGAGAACGGCGGCACCCGGCTGAAGGTCCTCAACTGGGGCGGTGTCGTCCAGAGCCTGGAGATCCCCGACCGGCACGGCCACCACGCCAACGTCTCGCTGGGCTTCGACAACATCGACGACTACGTGGCGAAGACGCCGTACTTCGGCGCCCTGATCGGCCGCTACGGCAACCGCATCGCCAAGGGCCAGTTCACCCTCGACGGCAAGAGCTACCAGCTCTCGGTCAACGACGGTGTGAACAGCCTGCACGGCGGCAAGCAGGGCTTCGACAAGCACGTGTGGGACGTGGAGCCGTTCACCAAGGGCTCCGACGTCGGCCTGCACCTGCACTACACCAGCGTCGACGGCGAGATGGGCTACCCGGGCACGCTCAAGGCGAAGGTGACGTACACCCTCACCAAGCACGGCGACTGGCGCATCGACTACGAGGCCACCACCGACAAGGCGACCGTCGTCAACCTCACCAGCCACGTCTACTGGAACCTGGCCGGCGAGGGCAGCGGCACGATCGAGGACCACGAACTCCGCATCGCCGCCGCCCGCTACACCCCCACCGACTCGGGCCTGATCCCCACCGGCGAACTGGCCAAGGTCGGGGGCACCCCCTTCGACTTCCGGCACGCCAAGCCGATCGGCCGCGACATCCGCGCCGGCCACGAGCAGCAGGTGCAGGCCAAGGGCTACGACCACAACTGGGCCCTGGACAAGGGCATCACCGCCAAGCCCGAGCACGTCGCCACCCTTCGCGACCCGCGCTCCGGCCGCACCCTGAAGATCGCCACCGACCAGCCGGGCCTGCAGTTCTACTCCGGCAACTTCCTCGACGGCACCCTGACCGGCACCGGCGGCCGCACCTACCGCCAGGGCGACGCGCTGTGCCTGGAGACCCAGCACTTCCCGGACTCGCCGAACCACGCCAACTTCCCGTCGACCGTGCTGCGGCCCGGCCAGACGTACCGGACGACGACGATCCACACGTTCTCGGCCTGAACGTTCCCGGCCTGGACGTCCCTGGCGTGAAGCGGCTCACACAGCGGGTGAGTTGAACGCCACTGCCGTCCCCTCCGTATCCATGGGTGGCCCGTGCTCCCCCGCACGGGCCACCCATGGACGGAGGTTCCCTTGCCCGACAACGTCACCTCGTTGTTCCGCGGTACCGCCGCGCACAGCCCCTCGATGGCGGCGCTGACGCGCGAGGGCGGCGACGGGTCGGGCCCGGTGGACTTCTGTATCCCGTGCAACCCGTACTTCCCCACTCCCGCCATGTTCGAGGAGATGGCGGTCCGGCTGCGCGAGATCATCACGTACTACCCGAGCAGCGCCGACACCATCACGGCCGAGCTGTGCAGCCTGCTCCAGCTGCCGCCGCAGTGCGTGGCGATGGGCAACGGCTCGACGGAGCTGATCACCTGGATCGACCATCTCCTGGTCCGCGAGTCCCTGGCCATCCCCGTCCCCACCTTCGGCCGCTGGACGGACCAGCCGATGGAGACCGGCAAGCGGGTCGACATGTTCCCGCTCCAGGAGGCGAACGGCTTCGCGCTGGACCTGGCCCAGTACGCCGAGTTCATCCGCGCCCGAGGCACCCGCGTGGCGGTCATCTGCAACCCGAACAACCCCGACGGGGGCTATCTGCGCAAGCAGTCCGTCGTGCAGTTCATGGACGCGATGGCGGACCTGGACCTGGTGGTCGTGGACGAGTCGTTCCTGGAGTTCGCCGACGCGGAGGCCGACCCGAGCGTCGTCCAGGAGGCGATGCTCCGCCCCAACGTGGTCGTGCTGCGCAGCCTCGGCAAGAACTTCGGGCTGCACGGCATACGCTTCGGCTACCTGGTCGCGAACCCGGCGCTGGCGGGCAAGGTCCGCTCGATGCTGCCGAAGTGGAACCTCAACTCCTTCGCCGAACACGTGGTGTTCATGCTGAAGGAGCACGGCATGGAGTACGCGCAGAGCCTGATGCAGGTACGCCGTGACCGCCTGGACATGACCAACCACCTCTCGGCCCTGCCCGGCCTCACGGTCTACCCCTCCCAGGGCAACTTTCTGTTCGTGCGCCTCCCCGTAGGAGCCGAGGGCACGGTGGTCCGGGACCGGATGCTCACCGAGCACCGGATCCTGGTCCGCGAGTGCGGCAACAAGATCGGCTCCTCCAGCCGCTTCCTGAGACTCGTGGTGCGCCCCCAGGTCGACGTGCGTCGCCTGGTGTCCGGCCTGGAGCAGGTGCTCTACGGGACCAGGAGGGGAGCCGCCGTACCCGAGCTGGGCACCGGGACCAGCTACAGCTCGGGTACGGCGGCCGTGGACCGGCTGGTGAGCGAGACCAACGGCGCCGGAATGCTGGGGCTTGCCGCGCAGGCCGTCGGCGCCGGCGTCGCCCCGGCCGCCGGCACCGGCATGCCGCTCCCCGCCGCCGCAGCGCCGACCGGCGGCGGGATGCCGATGCCGGCGGCAGCTCAGGCGATGCCGGTGCAGCAGCCGGTGGCGGCGATGCCCCAGCCGGTGGCCGCGGTGCCCCAGCCGGTGGCCGCGGTGCCGGTACAGCAACCGGTGGCGCCCGCACCGGTACCGGTCCCTGTCCCGACTCCGGTACCCGCTCCGGCACCGGCCCCCTTCCCGACACCGGTACCCGCACCCGCACCCGCACCCGCACCTATGGCGCCCGCCCCCGTCCCAGCCCCGGCGCCCGCCCCGGCCGCCGCGCTCGGCCCCACCCCGCCGGGCGTCCCGGCCCGTGGGGGCCTCACGGCGGCCCAGGTACGCGGCATGACGGCCCCGGGCATGCCGGCCGCCGGTCTGACCCCGGCCCCGGCGACCGGCTGGCCCAACGCACAGAGCTGGCCGAACGCGGCGGGCATGGGGCAGGCGGGCTGATTCGCCGTCTCGCCGTAGAGTGCGCTGTGCGTAGGCGGCTGCGGGTCCGTTGTGGCTGGTCGCGCCCACGCGGCGGAGCCGCATATCGACACAGCCCCGCGCCCCTCAGGGCGTTGCACGGGACCGGCGTCAGTAGGCGACCGGCCAGCCCGTGCTCCAGCTCAGCAGGTTGATCCCGAGCTTCGGGGTGCCGTTGTCGTTGCCGTCGTAGTAGTGGTAGACGATCAGGTCGCCGTCGGTGTCGTTCATGATCGACTGGCCGCCGGGGCCGATGACGCTGCCGTGCGACTCCAGGACCGGGGTGCCGCCGTTGTCGGTCATGGCGACGCCGTTCTTGTCGTAGTAGGGGCCGGTGACGGAGGTGGCGCGGCCGACCTTCACCTTGTACGTCGAGCTGGTGCCCTGGCAGCAGACGTCGTAGGAGGCGAAGAGGTAGTAGTAGCCGCCCCGTTTGACGACGTACGGCGCCTCGACGGCCTTGCTGCCGGTCGGGCGGGAGGCGAGGGAGTAGCGGGTGGTGTCGCCGGCGTACTGCTTCCCGGTGGACGGGTCGACGCGGATCATCTTGATGCCGGTCCACCAGCTGCCGAAGGACAGCCACCACTTTCCGTCGGAGTCCACGAAGAGGTTGGGGTCGATGGCGTTGTAGTCGCTGGAGGTGGTGGAGGTGTAGACGGTGCCGTAGTCGCTCCAGGAGCCCGGCAGTCCCGTCGTCGAACCGGCCAGTCCGATCGCCGACTTGTTGGAGCCGAACGTGGAGACCGCGTAGTACATCAGGTACTTGCCGCCGTGGTACGAGATGTCCGGCGCCCAGGCCTCGGTGGCGTACGACGACCACCAGCCCGGCTTGGTGGAGAAGGCGTCGGAGCCGGCCGTGAAGGAGATGCGGTCGGTGGAGGTCTTGTAGGCCAGGCCGCCGCCCGTCGCGTACAGCAGGTAGCGGCCGGCCGACGTGCGGATCATCGTCGGGTCGTGGACGACCACGTCACCGGTGACCGTGCCCGGGTTGGGATACGCCGACGCACTGCTCGGGACGAGGGCGAGCAGGACGGCGGCGGGGACGGCGAGGAGTGCGGTGCGCTTCATTCCAGCCTCCTGTTTATTCGATATATCGAACTCCGATCGGCAATTCGGACGGACCGTAGAATCGAATGGTTTGCGAGTCAACAGTTCTCGCAACAACTCTCCTGCCTCATCAGGCACCTTGACGGTCCGTCACTTTGCCCAACTGACAGCCTGCGGACAGCAAGCGTTTCTACAGCGCCGTGTCCATGACAGGAAGGACCACGAGTCGGACGACGGCGGTGGCGAAGGTCTCCCCGTACTCGACCAACACGGTCACCCGCACCACCCTGGTGTGGACGCGGCTTCGGAGAGGATGCGTGCCGCCGACGTACCCGGCCCGGTGGGGCCCGCGGGGAGCCTCGGTTCGGGCGGGGCGGGCGCGGCTGTCGGCGGGCCCGCCGTCAGCAGGGACCGCACCAGCCCCGCCACGTCGTGGGCCGCGGCGGGTGCCGTGACCCGGGAGATCAACGACACCGTCGTCAGCTCCCGTTCGTACGGGCGATCTCGACGTTCTCCAGGACGCCGAGGGCGTCGGGCACCAGGACGGCGGCCGAGTAGTAGCTGCTGACCAGGTAGGAGATGATCGCCTGGTCGTCGATGCCCATGAACCGCACGTTCAGGCCCGGCTCCACCTCGTCCGGGATCCCGGTCTGGAAGAGGCCGATGACACCCTGGTCGTCCTCGCCGGTGCGCATGGCGATGATCGACGACGTGCCCTGCTCGCTGATCGGGATCTTGCTGCACGGCAGCAGCGGCACCCCGCGCCAGGCGGGCAGGTGGTTGCCGTGCAGCTCGATGCCACCGAAGTAGAGGCCCCGCTTGTTGCACTGGCGGCCGAACGCGGCGATCGCCTTGGGGTGGGCGAGGAAGCAGCGGGTCTTGCGCCGCATGCTCAGCAGCTCGTCCATGTCGTCCGGGGTCGGCGGGCCCGAGTAGGTGGAGATCCGCTGTTCGAAGTCGGCGTTGTGGAGCAGACCGAACTCCTCGTTGTTGATCAGCTCGTGCTCCTGCCGCTCCCGCAGCGCCTCGATGGTCAGCCGCAACTGCTGCTGCGTCTGGTTCATCGGCTCGTTGTAGAGGTCGGCGACCCGGCTGTGCACCCGCAGCACCGTCTGCGCCACGCTCAACTCGTACTCGCGCGGGGAGAGTTCGTAGTCGGCGAAGGTCTGCGGCAGAGTCTCCTCGCCCACGTGCCCCGCACTCAGCTCGATCGCCGCCTCGCCCGACCGGTTCAGCTTGCGGTGCCCGTTGGAACTGATCTGCTGCACGTGCGTGCGCAGCGCCTCATGGCGGTCGGCGACCGTCTTGTACGCCGTCAGCGGCAGCGCGAGCACCGTGGTGGCGGTCATCGCACGGGCCGTGAACTCCCACTTCTTGGCCTGTCCGGCCAGCACGCGACCACCGAAGGTGTCCCCGTCGGCCATCAGTCCGAGCATGGACTCGTCCCCGTACGGCCCCTCGCCGATCCTCTCGACCTTGCCGTGCGCGATCAGGTACACGTGATCGGCCTTGCGTCCCGCCTGGACGATGACCTGCCCCGGCGTGAAGTCCTTCTGCACGAACTTGTCGGCCAGCACGCCGAGCACGTCGGCGTCCGAGAAGCCGCGCAGCAGGGGCAGTTCGCCCAGTTCGGCGGGGATCACCTGGACCTTCGAGCCGGTCTTCACGAAGGACACCCGACCGTCGCCCACGGTGAACGACAGGCGGCGGTTGACCCGGTACGTCGCACCGGGCACGTTCACCCAGGGAAGCATCCGGGTCGCCCAGCGGGAGCTGATGCCCTGCATCTGGGGTTCGGACTTGGTGGTGGTGGCGAGATTGCGCGCCGCCGCGGTGCCGAGGCTCTGCTGCTCCCGCTGCTGGACCGACTCCGCGCCTGCGGCCGGTACCGTCGTCGTCTCGAGTGGCATGACTCTCCCTCGTATCCCGTGACACATGCTGTGGGCACAGGACTACCAGGTCTTCGTCACGTTGGGTAAGCAAAACAGGCGGCGCGCGAAGGGTTTCCCGTGCACGGCCCGCGCCCCCGCGCGCCCCAACTACCAAGAATGGCTGATCAGATCAATCGATGGTCAACCGTCGACCATGCACCACCCTCGCGGGCGTCAAACACTCACAGTAATCGAAGCGCGTCGAGGCAGCGGCAGGTCCACCTCGGCCCGCACCGTCTTCCCCGGCGGATCACGGTCGACCACGTCCCACCGGTCAGCCACCGCGTCGACCAGCACGAGACCGCGCCCCGCGTTGGCGAGGGGTGCGGGCGGGTGCAGGTCCCGGGGGCCGGGCGGGCGGTGTTCGGCGCGGGTGTCGGTCACCTCGATCCGCACGCGTCCGGGGAGGAGGGAGACACGCAACTCGAAGTCACGCCCCGGTACGCGCCCATGAATCACGGCATTGGCGGCCAGCTCGGCGACGATCACGGCCACGGCGTCGGCGGTCTCGGTGCCGTGCGGGATGCCCCAGGCGGCGAGTTGGGCGAGGGCGAGGTGCCGGGCCAGGCGGGCGCCGCGGGGAGTAGGGCTGAGTCGCTGGGTGAGCGTCATGTGCCCAATGTGGAGGGTGTGCAGCGGGGTTCACCAGGTGCGGCGCGCGTACGCTGCGCGAGCGTACGCGGTCACGGACTGGACAGTACTCGTGACTGGCCGTAACCATGGGCCCGGGAGGTGACCGCGGTGGTCGACGGGCGGGTGGGCGAGCCGGAGTCTTCGGACAGCATGCGGACGTTCGGGGCGGTGGTGCAGGCGCTTCGCGAATATCACGGGTTGACCAGGGAGGAGTTCGGCCGGCTTGTGGGGTACTCCAAACACACAGTGGCGTCGGTGGAGTTGGGGAGGCGGATGCCGGATGTGGGGTTCGTGGAGGCGGCGGAGAGGGTTCTGGGCAACACCGGGGCTTTGAGGAGGGCGGCGGGGTTTCTGGAGCGTCAGCCGGGGTTGGCTTCTTGGTTCCGGCGGTGGGCTCAGCTGGAGACGACCGCGATCAACCTCTACACGTACGAGTGCCGCATGATCCCTGGGCTGCTGCAAACGGATCCGTACGTACGGGCTCTGGCCGCCGACCAGCTACCACCCCTGTCGGACGCAGAGATCGAGGAACTGTGGGCCGCTCGCCTGGACCGGCAGCGGCTCCTGCACGAGCGGCCCAACACAGCGTTCAGTTTCATCCTCGAAGAGCACGTGTTCCTGCGGCGCACAGGTGGCATCGAGGTCACGCGGGGACTGATCGACCGCGTACTGGAAATCACCGAGTTGCGCAACGTGGAGATCCAGGTGATGCCGCTGGTCCAGGAGAAGCACGCTGGCCTACAAGGGCCCATCCGCCTGCTGGAAACCCCGGCGAACAAGTGGTCTGCTTACAACGAGGGCCAGGAAAGCGGGCAGTTGATCTCCGACCCGAAAGTGGTCAGCGTTCTTCAGGCTCGGTATGCCAGGATGCGCTCACAGGCTCTCACCATGCGGGACTCCGTGAGCCTGTTGCGGCGGATGCGAGAGGACTTATGAGCAGCAACTCGGAACTGACCTGGTTCAAGAGCAGCTACAGCAGCGCATCCGGGGACGACTGCGTAGAGGTGGCCCACACCCCCACCACCATCCACATCCGCGACTCCAAGGCCAAGGAAGGCCCCACACTCACCCTCTCCCCCACCACCTGGGCCAACTTCCTCACGTACGCGGCCGGTTAGGGCACCGCCCGCGCCGCCCGGCACTACCAGCGTCACCGCGCCTCCGAGGCGCGCGCGTGAGCACCGGCCGGGCGACGCGGTCACGCGTCACACCCGGCTACGAGCCCGGGCAGTGCTTCCACGCGAAGTGGTACACCGTGCTGATGTCCCCGTCGGTCGAGTCCATCGTCATGAAGCTGACCTTGCTCGGCGTGCTGCCCGCGGACACCCGCAGCTCGGTGTTGATGTTGAAGTTGCGCAGGACGCCGCAGGGCGCCCAGACCAGCTGGGCCCAGTCGGTGCTGTCGGTGGCCTGCCAGTCGTCGTTGTAGGGGCCGCTGAAGGGGTGGCTCTTGGCCGCGGTGTTCGAGGAGCCCTGGAAGTAGTACGACGCCTTCTGGGTGCCCGACGCACCCGGCTGGAGCGAGAGGAAGCCCCGGTAGTCCGCGCTGGCGACGGCGTAGGTGAAGCCCTGCGGGACGTGCACGACCAGGTTGAGCTGGCAGTTCTTGCGGAAGGCGGTCGGGTCGGAGTTGCCGCCGGCCTGCGCGAGGTAGTTGCTGTAGGTCACCGTGAAGGCGGTGTTGTCCGGGGAGACGGCCACGGCGGCCGTGCCCGCGGGACAGCCGGAGCCGTTCACCGTGGCGACGTCGATGACGATCTTGTCCGGGGGCGGGTCGTCGAAGACGGGAGAGGAGCTGGAAGCCGGTATCGCGGTGGTGAGCAGAGCGGCTACGGCGCCGCTCAGCAGGAGTCCACCAGCCATGGTTTCTCCAGGTTGTCGAGTGGGGGGTTCGACCTCCGACCCATCCGTTCAACATTGAAGAAACTGTGTGGAACCTGTGAAGGATGGGGAGGCGTGGGCATCGTAGGAAGCCCCACTCCACCCCGGCAGGGCGAACTCCGGCCATTCACTTCGGGCCGTTCACACGCCCCCGAGAATCACGGGTTCTCCCACGCCGCCGGCTCCGCCGCCAGGGCCCGTACCGGCTCCGGAAGTGCGTCCGCCGCGAGGTCGGCGATCGTGACGCCCTCCAGGATGCGTCGGACGTTCGCCCGCAGGGCGATCCACAACGGCAGCAGCGGCTGGGCGGTGCCGGTGTAGGCGAGGCCCGTGGGCCGTTCTCCTCGCACCGACACGATCGGGCCGTCCACCGCGCGAATGACATCCGCCACAGTGATCGCGGCCGCGGCCCGGGCCAGCCGGTAGCCGCCGCCCCCGCCGCGCCGGCTGCCGACGATTCCGGCGCGCCGGAGGTCGCCCAGGATGCCCTCCAGGAACTTGTGCGGAATGTCCTGTACAGCGGCGATTTCCTCGGCCTTCATCGGGCCGTCACCCTCCCGTACGGCCAGCTCCAGTACCGCCCGTACCGCGTAATCCGCCCGCGCCGAGATCCTCATGGGTCCATTGTGGGGCGTATCTCCATGGAGAATGGCCGGACCGCGCCCCCGTAAGATCGCCCGGGAGGATCCACCTTGGCGCTCAGCAGACGTACCTTCAGTGCCCTGGCCGGCTCGGCCGCGCTCGGCTTCGCCCTGGGTGGCAGCGGCGGCCCCGGGGCGCCTTCGGCGTACGCGGCGCGCAGTGTGCCGACCGGCCCGGCGCCCGCCCCGCCGAGCGCCGACGGGGAGCGCCACACCATCGGGTACGACCACTACTCGCTGCTGGTCGACGGCCGGCGGCTGGTCGTGTGGTCCGGCGAGATGCACCCCTTCCGGCTGCCGAGCCCGTCCCTGTGGCGGGACGTGCTGCAGAAGATGCGGGCTCACGGGTACAACGCCGTGAGCATCTACGTGTCGTGGAACTACCACTCCCCCGCGCCCGGGCAGTACGACTTCTCCGGGGTCCGGGATCTCGATCTCTTCCTGCGCACGGCCGCCGAGACCGGGCTGTACGTCATCCTGCGGCCCGGCCCGTACATCAACGCCGAGATCGACGGCGGCGGCTTCCCGGGCTGGCTGACGGCGACGAAGGGGACGGCCCGCACCGCCGACCCGACCTATCTGTCGCACGTCGACGAGTGGCTGACCCAGGTGAACCGGATCGCCCGGCGGCATCTGTTCACGCAGGGCAAGGGCACGATCCTGCTCTACCAGATCGAGAACGAGTACGACGCCCACGTCGGGGAGGCCACCGGGCGGGACTATATGTCCCATCTGTACAAAAAGGTCCGGGGAGATGGGATCGATGTCCCGCTCTTCCACAACGACAAGGGCCGGAACGGCCACTGGGTGCCGGACTCGTTCGACACCGACGGGGAGAAGGGCGGCTGGCTGTACGGGTTCGACGGGTATCCGTCGCCGTCCCAGACGCCGCCCGACTGGGGGACCTTCGGGCCCGGCGGGGCGACCGGCGGGTCCACCGCCTCGCCGCGCACGCCCGGGTTCATGCCCGAGTTCGGGGGCGGCTGGTTCGACCCGTGGGGCGGTTCCTGGTTCGACGGCAAGGGGTACGCCGAGTCGCGGCGCACCCGGGACGCGGCCTACGAGCGCCGCTTCTACCTCACCAACCTCGCCAACGGGATCACCCTGCACAACGTGTACATGACGTTCGGCGGGACGTCATGGGGCTGGCTGCCCGCACCGGTCGTCTACACGTCGTACGACTACGGCGCCGCCATCGACGAGGGCCGGAACGTCACGGAGAAGATCGCGCCGATGCACCAGCTCGGGCATCTGCTGCAGCGCGTGCCCGACTTCGCCCGCCTCGACCGGGCGGCGGAGGTCAAGGCGGAGGGTGTGAAGGTCTACCACCTCGCCAACCCGGACACCGGCACCCAGGTGTACGTGGCCCGCAACGACGGGACCGAACCGGTCACCACCGATCTGCCCACGGACGCGGGGAACCTGCGGATCACCGTGCCCGCGCACGACGCCCGCATGCTGACCACCGGACTCCCGCTGGGCAAGCGGACGCTGAAGTACTCCACCGCGCAGCCCATGCTGTGCATGACGGCCGGGCGGCAGGACATCGCCGTGTTCGCGGGCCGCCGCGACGACATGGCGGACCTGGTCCTGAAGTGCCCGGAGGAGCCCTTCGTCACCCGGCTCGACCCGGAGGCCGCCTGGGCGTTCGAGGGCGACGAACTGCACGTCAACGCGCCCCTCGGGCAGGGCGGTCTCACCCGGGTGCTGGTCGCCAAGGGCGAGAGCGAGACCCCGCTGCTGCTGCTCTTCGCCGACGACGCCACCGCCGTGCGCATCTTCCCGTACGACACCCCGTCCGGCACCCTGCTGGTGTACGGCCCGTCGCTGCTGCGCCACGCCGAGCTGCGCGGTTCCGAGGTCCACCTGACGGGTGACGTCATCGGGGAGACCAGCGTGGAGGTGTGGGGGCCGCGCGGGATCGCGAGCCTGGTGTGGAACGGGCGGAAGGTACCGACCCGGGTCACCCTGTCCGGAAGCCTGATGACGACCGGGATGCTGCCCTCCGTGCCCGAGGTGGTACTGCCCCGGCTGGGCCGCTGGCGGATGCGGACCGAGAACCCGGAGGCCGGGCCCAACTTCGACGACTCGTCGTGGAAGAAGGCGGACAAGACGTCGTCGTACAGCGTCACTCCGGTCCCGGACGGCCGGCCCGTGCTGTTCGCCGACGACTACGGCTTCCACTACGGAGACGTCTGGTACCGGGGCACGTTCACCGACTCCTCCGGCATCGAGGAGGTCTCCCTCGCCTACACCACGGGCACGCAGGGCCTGTTGATGGCGTGGCTGGACGGGGAGCCGCTGGGCACCCACCGGATGCCCGTGCCGGACAAGAACACCACCGTCAGGAAGGGCAGTTGGGACGCCACCGCCGTCTTCCCGGTGGGCGAGAAGCTGCGCTCGCCCGGCCGGCACGTGCTGTCGGTCCTGGTCCGGCGCATGCAGCACGACCAGGACGGCAAGGGCCTCGACACCCACAAGGTGGCGCGTGGACTGACCGCCGCCCTGTTCAAGGGGGCCGCACCCGAGGTGACCTGGCGGATCCAGGGCGAGGCGGCCCCGGATCCGGTGCGGGGGCCGCAGAACAACGGCGGCCTGTACGGGGAACGGGAAGGCTGGCACCTGCCCGGCTTCCGGGACCGGGACTGGAAGGCGGTGACCTTTCCGCGGGCCGAGCGGCGGCAGGGCGTGACCTGGTACCGGACGACCTTCCGGCTGTCGGTGCCGGCCGACATCGACGCGTCGATCGGGCTGACCCTGGAGGACGATCCGTACCGGGCCTACCGGGCGCAGATCTTCCTCAATGGCTGGAACATGGGCCAGTACATCAACAACGTCGGCCCGCAGCACACCTTCGTCCTGCCGAACGGCATCCTGCGCACCCGGGGCACCAACACCCTCGCGCTGGCGGTCCTCTCGGAGTTCACCTCGCAGTCCGGCCCGGGGAACGTCCAGCTGACCCTGCTGGGCCGGGCGGCCGGGGGGACACCGGTGGCTCCGGTGCTCTCCCCCGGCCGCTGAGACCGCTCAGGCGAGCCTGATCACGTTCCAGGACAGGGGCTCCAGTACGGCGGTGAGGGTGCCGTCCTGCAGGGCGGTGCCCTCGACCGGGTGCGGGGTGACCCGCTCGGGGTCGTCCAGGGTGTTACGGGCGTCGGGATCGGCGTCCGCGAGCGCGCTGTGCTCGGTGACGGACGTCAGGTCGAGGCCGTTCAGGGCGACTTCGAGCGGGAGCGGCTCGGTACGGCTGCGGTTGACGGCGAAGACGGTGACCGTGCCGTCCTCCGCGCGGACGGCGGTGGCGTGCAGCAGGTCCGTCTCGCCGTACTTCCGCGTCTCGTACGTCGGCGAGTCCACGCGGACGTCGAGGACCTCGCCGCGGCCGTGGCGGGAGGCCTGCGCGAACGGGAAGAACGTCGTCTGCCGCCAGGCCGGGCCGCCCGGCTCGGTCATGATCGGGGCGATCACGTTGACCAGCTGGGCGAGGCAGGCGACGGTGACGCGGTCGGCGTGCCGGAGCAGGGCGATGAGCAGGGAGCCGAAGACGACCGCGTCGGTGACGCTGTAGTTGTCCTCCAGCAGGCGCGGGGCCTTTGGCCAGCCGGTCTTGTCGATGGTCTTCGCGTACTCCTCCCAGCGGGAGAGGTACCAGACGTTCCACTCGTCGAAGGAGAGGTTGATCTTCTTCCTCGACTTGAGACGGGCGCCCACGTGGTCGGCCGTGGCCACCACGTTCTCGATGAAGGACTCCATGTCCACGGCGGAGGCCAAGAAGGAGTCCAGGTCGCCGTCGACGGGCTCGTAGTAGGCGTGCAGGGAGATGTGGTCGACCAGCTCGTACGCCTCCTGGAGGACCGTCGCCTCCCATGCGGCGAAGGTGGGCATGGACTGGCTGGAGGAGCCGCACGCCACCAGTTCCACGGAGGGGTCGATCTGACGCATGGCCCGGGCCGTCTCGGCGGCGATACGGCCGTACTCCTCGGCCGTCTTGTGGCCGGTCTGCCAGGGGCCGTCCATCTCGTTGCCGAGGCACCAGAGCTTGATGCCGAAGGGTTCCTTGTCGCCGTGGGCCGCCCGGAGGTCGGAGAGGGCGGTGCCGGAGGGGTGGTTGGCGTACTCCTGGAGTTCCAGGGCCTCGGCCACGCCTCGTGTGCCGAGGTTGACGGCCATCATGGGTTCGGCCTGGGGGCCGATCTTCTTCAGGAAGGCGATGTACTCGGAGAGGCCGAAGCGGTTGGTCTCGGTGGAGTGCCAGGCGAGGTCTAGGCGGCGGGGGCGGTCCTCTACCGGGCCGACCGAGTCCTCCCACTTGTAGCCGGAGACGAAGTTGCCGCCCGGGTACCGGATCGCTGTCGCTCCGAGTTCGCGGACCAACTCCAGTACGTCGGTTCGCAGTCCGGCCTCGTCTGCAGAGGGGTGGTCGGGTTCG
Source organism: Streptomyces sp. Ag109_G2-15 (assembly GCF_900215565.1). NCBI lineage: Bacteria > Bacillati > Actinomycetota > Actinomycetes > Kitasatosporales > Streptomycetaceae > Streptomyces > Streptomyces sp. Ag109_G2-15. The sequence continues at coordinate 4,826,259 of NZ_OCNI01000001.1, read as the reverse complement.
TAGATGCCGGTGTAGACGCAGCGGCCGAGGTGCTCGACGAAGGAGCCGAAGAGGCGGGGGTTGACCGGACCGATGGTGAAAGCGGGGTCGAGGGTGAAGCGGGCGGTGCGCATGTTCGCCTTTCGAGGTGGGTGGCTTGTGATTCGTCGGCGTGTGCGGGTGCGTTGTGGCTTGTCGCGCAGTTCCCCGCGCCCCTAAAGCAGCTCCGGCCAGCCCTTATTGGTCCAGCTGAGCTTGTTCAGCCCCAGCTTCGGGGTGCCGTTGTCCGTTGCGTCGTAGTAGTGGTACGCCAGCCAGGTCTTGCCATGCGTGCGGAACGTGGACTCTCCGCCGGGGCCGATGTAGCGGCCGTGCGATGCGAGGAACAGGTCGCCGCCTCCCTCCAGCATCGGCTTGCCCGTGCTGTCCACGTACGGCCCGGTGATCGACGTCGAGCGGCCCACCCTGATCTTGTACGTCGAGTTCACGCCCGCGCAGCAGGCGTCGTAGGACGCGAAGAGGTAGTAGTAGGCGCCGTGGTGGAGGATCGAGGCGCCCTCCACGGCGTAGGGGGCGTCGGGGCGGGTCGCCAGGTGGTGGACCGGGGCGTCCGGGAGGGCCTTGCCGGTTCCGCGGTCCAGTTCGACCATGCGGATGCCGGTCCAGTACGAGCCGAACGCCATCCACAGCTTGCCGTCGGCGTGGATCAGGGCCGGGTCGATGGCGTTCCAGGTGTCCGTCTTCTCCGAGGAGAAGGCCTTGCCGTGGTCGGTCCAGGTGCCGGGGAGGCCGGTGGGTGAGGTGGCCACGCCGATCGCGGAGTGGTTGGTGCCCCAGGAGGAGACCGCGTAGTAGAGCCAGTAGCGGCCGTCGCGGTAGCTGAGGTCCGGGGCCCAGGGGTCGGCGGTGGAGTTGTAGTCGTACCACCAGCTCGGCGGGGTGGCGAAGGCGTTGCCCGCGTCGTCCCAGTGGTGGAGGTCGGTGGAGAGGCGGGCGCCGATGATGCCGCCGGTGGAGTAGGCGACGTACTGGCCGTTCCTCAGCTGGTGGACGGTGGGGTCGTGGATGATCTGCTGGCCGGTGAGGGGGATCGGGTCCGGGTAGGTCACGTCCGCGGACGCCGTGGTGGGGAGCAGGGCGAGGGCGGCCGCGGCCAGTACCGCGGCGAGTCTGAGGCGCTTCAACTCACTCTCTCCTTACTGGCCGGCCAGGCCCGTGTGGGCCACGCCCCGCACGATCTGGCTCTGGAAGAAGACGAAGACGATGATCAGCGGCAGGCCCGCGATGAGGCCGCCGGCCATGAGCTGGGGCCAGACGATGCCGAAGGCGTTCTGCACGGTGGCGATGCCGTTGGGCATGGTCATCAGGTCGGGGTTGTTGGTCACCATGTACGGCCAGATGAAGTTGTTCCACGAGGCGATTAAGGTGAAGATGCCGACCGCCGAGAGGGAGGGCTTGGAGAGCGGGAGGACGATCGTGAAGAAGATCCGCCAGCGGCCGGCGCCGTCGATGAACGCGGCCTCCTCCAGCTCCTTCGGCAGCGACTGGAAGAACTTGTAGAGGATGTAGACCATGGCGGCCGGGGCGCACTGGGGCAGGATCATGCCCCAGTAGGTGTCGACCATGCCGAGCGACTGGACCGTGGTGAACAGCGGGACGCCGAGGATCGCCGGGGAGAACATCAGGCCGGCCATCGTGAGGGCCAGCAGGGCCGACTTGCCGCGGAACTCGGTGCGGGCGAAGCCGTATCCGGCGAGGGCGCTGACCAGCAGCACGATCACGGTGACACAGACGGACACCACGACCGAGTTGACGAACCAGTTGGGGATGTTGCCCGCCTCGAAGACCTTGTCCCAGGAGTCCAGAGTGATGTGGTCCGGGATCCAGTGCGGCGAGGTGACGGACTCGGTCGGGGTCTTCAGCGAGGTGGACAGGGCCCAGGCGAGGGGCGCCACCCAGATCAGGGACAGGGCCGCGGCGACGACCGTGAGGGCGATCTGGCCCGGGGTCCAGGTGCTGCGGGGCTTGCGCAGGACGGGAGTGGTCATCGGGCAGCGCCCTCCTCGCGGTTGCGCAGCAGCCACATCCGGCTGAGTGCGACGACGGCGATGATGAGGAAGAGGATGAAGGAGATCGCGGAGGCGTAGCCCACGCGGTAGCTGGTGAAGCCCTGTTCGAGGGTGTACTGGACGAAGGTGCGGGTCGATTCCTCCGGGCCGGGGCCGAACTGGTACATGACCACGGCCTGGTCGAACACCTGGAGCGAGGCCAGGATCTGGAGGGCGAAGACGAGTCCGGTGATGTTGCGCAGGTTCGGCACGGTGATGTGGAGCATGCGCTGGAAGGCGTTGGCTCCGTCCAACTCGGCTGCCTCGTAGAGGTGTTGGGGAATGTTCTGCAGGGCCGCCAGGTAGAGGAGGAAGCTGAAGCCGACCGTCCACCACAGGGTCGCGATGACGACCGCGAGCATCGCCGTCGACTTCTGGGTGAGCCAGGGCGTGTCCAGGCCGAGGACGTGGTTGACCATGCCGTTGGTGGGCTGGAACAGCCACCACCACAGGTTGCCGACGACGGCCGACGGGAGGAGGAAGGGGGCGAAGAAGCACAGCCGCCACAGCCACTTGAAGTGCGCGGTGTGGTGGGCGATCAGTGCCATCAGCAGCGCCACGACGACGATGCACGGCACGACTTCGAGGGTGAACTGGACGCTGTGCCACAGTGAGTCCCACACCAGGGGGTCCTTGAGGGCCTCACGGTAGTTGGAGAGGCCGATGAAGCTGGTGTGGTCGCCGGAGATGTTGGCGTCGGTGAAGCTGAGGTAGAGACCGCGGACGACGGGCACGATCACGAACAGCCCGTACAGGACGAAGAACGGGGCGACGAACCAGCCGCCGTGCTGGAGGCGGCGGCCCCAGCGCAGCCGGGCGGAGTCGGCGACGGTGGCGGTACGAGGGCGCGCCGCTGTGGCGCCCACGACGGTGGTGCTGCTCATGCGCCCGCTCCCTTCAGCTCCTGGGCGGCGGTCCGGCCGTCCATGGGGTTCTTGGCGGCAAGCAGTTTCCGCAGTTCGGACCTCATACGGCGGGCGGCTGCGTCCGGCTTGGCGGAGCCGACGTTGGAGGCGGCGACGACCGGGCCGATGCGCTGGGCGAGGACGCCGGTGGAGCCGGCGAACCAGATGTGGGGTTCGGTGGCCGGGTGTTCCATGGCGGGCCTGGAGTACTCGTTCTGCGGGGTCAGCTCGAGGTAGGCCGGGTCCTTGAAGGTGGGCAGGTAGGCGGGGACGTGACCGCCGCCCGCCCAGGCGGTGGCGTGCTTGACCATGTAGGCGGCCAGCATGTGCGCGCCCTCGTCGACGGCGCCGCCGCGGCCGGCCTGGTGGGGCAGGACGAACGAGTGCGACTCGGCGTGGGTGGCCGGGGTGCCGAAGACCGGGGGCAGCGGCTGGGCGCCGTACTCGATCTTCTCTCCGTTGAAGTAGGGCACCGACCAGTTGCCCTCCCAGGTGAACGGCGACCCGGCGATGAAGGCCTCGCCGTCCGCCGCGCCGACGGTGACGTAGCCCTCGGTGACGTTCCTGCGGAGGAACTCCAGGACCTGGGTGGCCTTGTCGGCGTCGAAGGTGACCTGGGTCTGGTCGTCGTTGAAGTAGGTGCCGCCGAGCTGCTGGTAGAAGGCGACGAAGAACCACCAGGAGAAGTTCTGGTCGTTGGCGTGCAGGCCGAGGGTCTGCTGGCCCTTCTTGAGCTGCCCCTTGGCCGCCTTGAGGATCTCGAACCAGTCGTCGGGGGAGGACGCGGCCGGCAGCCGGCCGTCGGCGTCGAGCAGGCCCGCCTTCTTGCAGACGTCCTTGCGGTAGAAGTTCAGCTGGACGTGGATGTCGAGGGGCAGGGCGTAGAGCTTGCCGTCGACGATGCCGCGCTTCCACAGCACGGGGTTGAAGTCGGCCTCCCTGACGCCGTACTTGGTGAGGAGGTCCATGTCCCAGGGGTCCAGGAGGCGGCCCGGCGCGAAGCCGGGGACGCGGCCCTGGTGCATGACCGCGAGGTCCGGGGCGCGGTTGCCGGCGGCGGCCATGGCGAGCTTGGTGTAGTAGGGGCCGCCCCACGTCAGGGTGGAGGCCTTGACCGCGACGTCGGGGTTGGCCTTGTGGAAGGCGTCCACCATCGCGACCATGTTGCCGCCGTCGCCGCCGCTGAAGAGGTTCCAGTAGCGCACCCGCGTACGGGCACTGGAGGCGAGCGCGTCGGCTCCGCTGCCCAGGGCCGCGAAGCCGAAGCTCGCGGCTACCGCCAATCCGCCTGCCGCCCCTAGAAGTTGCCTGCGATTCAGGCCAGGTTGTCCCATACCTTGCCCCACCGTTCGGTATATCGAATAACGCTCGTAACTTCGAACGGACCGTAGAATCGAAGCGCTTGCGCGTCAATGGGTTGGACGCAGACTTTCGCTCACCCGGGGAGCGGAGGCGGTCGTTCCTCGTTGAACAACGGTCGTCGGATCACCTGACGCGAACACATCCAGGCGCGTACGCTCGGACGAACCGCACACCGGCGGTGAGAAGGGGGAACGATGATCATCGCGGGTGCGCGGCAGCGGGCGGCGCGGCTGGCCGCATGGCTGTGCGGCTCCCGCCCGGGCCCGGCGATGCGCACCCTCGCCGCCGACCTCGCCGCCGCCGTTCGCGCGCGACCGCAACCGCCCGACGGTGTAGGGGAGTTGTGCCGGGCGCTGTGCGAGGAGATGACCGCACGGCGGGCCGGACGGCCGGTGGAGCTGCGCTTCGAGCGCTTCCCGGACGAGATCGAGGTCACCGGCCTGTGGGTGGAGTTCCAGGACTTCGACCTGGTCATCGTGGAGGAGCGCGCCGAAGCCGTGCAGCAACTGGTCATCCTCGGCCATGAGTTGTGGCATCTGCACGCCGGGCACCGGCACCACCACCTGGCCGGGGCCGCGGCGGCCCGCGCGCTCGCGGGCGAACCCCGCTGGCGGGACATGGCCCTGACGGTGGCCGCCCGCAACGGCTCCCGCGAGGTCGACGAGGCCGAGGCCGACGACTTCGGACACCGCCTGGCCACCCTGTTCCGGCCCTACCTCACCGGCCCCGGCCCCGGCACGCCCCTCGACCCGGTCCAGCGCTCCCTCGGCTACCGCGGACGCGGAGGAGCCGCGCGGTGACCCTGCTGGCGCCGGACCCCTCGGACTTCCTCAGCGAGTTCTACATCTCCTTCTGGATCCCCACCGCGGTACTCACCGCGGCCCTGGTGATCAAGCTGCCCTCCATCATCCGGCTGTGGCGGGACCCACTGCTGCGCGCGGTCGGCGGACTGCTGCTGCTCGCCTGCGGGGTGTTCGTCTTCTGCACCCCGTCCACGATCGCCGCCGTCAACCGGCTCACCGGTGTCCCCAACATCTCGGCGCCCTGGTGCTATTCGCTGATCACCGCGTTCTGCGGGTCCTGCCTGCTGCTGATCATCACCTGGCGCAACGGCCTGTCCGACCGCTCGGCCGCCACCCGGCGTGCGATGCGCTGGGTGATCTCGGTGTACTCCGGGGTGATCGTCGCGCTGTGGGTGCTGTTCCTGCTCGCCGACGCCCCCGAGGAGCGGCTGCGGGACCTGGACACGTACTACGCCACCACCCCGTTCATGCGCGAGGAGATCCTGCTCTACCTCGTCGCGCACGCCGTGGCCTGCCTGATCACCTCCAGGCTGATCTGGAACTGGGTGCGCGCCGAGGGCCTGGACGCCTGGCTGCGCTGGGGGCTGAAGCTGCTGGGCGCCGGCTACGTGCTGAACCTGATCTTCGACGCGACCAAGCTGATCGCCGTCGCCGCGCGCTGGTGCGGGCAGGACCTGGACTGGCTGAGCACCAACCTCGCCCCGCCGATCGCCGCCCTGTCCGCCATCCTGATCGCCGTCGGCTTCATCCTGCCGCACGCCGGCCAGTACCTGCACGACCGCTGGCGGGTCCGGCTCGCCCACCGCGAACTGCGGCCCCTGTACCAGCTGATGCGGTCCGTGAGCGGCGAGGGCGTGCCGTTCGTGCTGCGGGCCACGCCCGAGCTGCGGCTGACCCGGCGCGAGACGTTCATCCGGGACGTGCTGCTGCCACTGGCCCGGCACATCGACACCGGCCTGGGCAGGCGGTCGTACGACGCCGCGCTCGCCCTCGGGCATCCGCCGGAGCAGGCCCGGGCACTGGCGGCCGCGGTCAGCATCCTCGACGCGATCGAGGCGAAGGCCCGCGACCCCGAGCCGCCGGAGTCGGCCGCCGGGCCCGACACCACCAACCTGCTCCAGGAGATCGGGGCCGTCTCCCGGGCCCTGCGCCGTCCCGACGACATCGAGACGGTCCGCGCGCGTGCGGCCGTCCCAGCAGAGAGCGTTGCCGTACATGACTGAACGCAAGCCCGTCGCCGTGGTGCTCGGCGGCTCCCTCGCCGGCCTGCTCGCGGCCCGCGCCCTGGCCTCGACCGGAGCCCGGGTGACCGTGGTCGAGCGGGACGCGCTGCCCGCGGGGCCCGAGCCGCGCAAGGGGCTGCCGCAGGCCCGGCATGTGCACCAGCTGTGGTCGGGCGGGGCGCGGGCACTGGAGCAGCTGCTGCCCGGGGCGATCGGGCGGCTGCGGGCCGCCGGGGTGAGCCGGGTGCCGATGACCACGGACATGGTGGCCCTGTCGCCGCACGGCTGGTACCGGCGGTGGTCCGAGTCGGCGTTCATGCTGCCGGCCAGCCGGGACCTGCTGGACTGGGTGGTACGGCAACTCGTCCTGGCCGACGGGGACATCGAGCTGGTCGAGCGGGCCGAGGCGGTCGCCCTCACGGGCACGGACGCGGCGGTGACCGGGGTACGGATCCGGACCCACGACGCCGCCGAGCGCACCCTGTCGGCCGACCTCGTCGTCGACGCCACCGGCCGCGGCTCCCGGGCCTCCCACTGGCTCACCGAGCTGGGGCTGCCCGGGCCGGAGCGGCGGGAGGTCGACTCGGGGCTGGCGTACGCCAGCCGGTTGTTCCGGGCGCCGGAGCAGGCGGCGCGGGACGGCTTCCCGATCGTCAACATCGAGCCCGATCCGCGGGGTGCGGGGACCGGTCGTGGGGGCGTGCTGATGCCGGTCGAGGACGGCCGGTGGATCGTCACGCTCTTCGGCGGCCGAGGCGACGACATCCCCAAGGACGCCGACGACTTCGACCGGTACGCCCTCAAGGAGCTGCGCCATCCGCTCATCGGGGAGCTGCTCGCGAACGCGGAACCGCTGACCGAGGTGGCGACCACCCGGACCACCGCGAACCGCCGCTACTTCTTCGAGCGGATGCCGGTGTGGCCGGAGAACTTCGTGGTGCTCGGGGATGCGGTGTGTGCGCTGAACCCGGTGTACGGCCATGGGATGGCGGTGTCGGCTCAATCCGCCTTGGCATTGCGTGATGTGATCCGCCGTCATGGCCCCCTCGGCACCACCCCGGGCCTCTCCCGTCACATCCAGAAGGCGGTGGGGCGGACCGTGCGGGCGGCGTGGGACCTGGCGATCGGGGCGGACGTCTTCTATCCCGGCGCGACGGAGACGGGCCCTACCCTGCGGGACCGCCTCCTGTCCGCCTACGTCGGCCGCCTCCTGTACACCGCGACGGGCAACGGCCGCGTGGCCCGCCGGATGACGGACGTGACGGCGCTGCAGCGGGGGGCGGAGGCGTTGCTGGCACCGAGCGTGCTTGTCGCTGCCGCGGTGGGGCCACTGAAGCCTGCGCTCACGGCTCCGCCGCTGACTGTGGAGGAACGGAAGGCGGCGGGGGTTCTGTAGGCGGGTTCACTTTCGGCTGCGGGTGCGTGGGGGCTGGTCGCGCAGTTCCCCGCGCCCCTTGGGGCGCGCTTAGCTGCGGGCAGTCGTGCCCCTGGGGCGGCACGGGTGGGCGCAGCGGCACCCCGTAAGCGCCGGGCTGCGCGACCCACCCCCGGCCGGCCCCGGATCCGGTCAGCCGGCGAACGCCGGTTGCGGCAACCCCTTCCCCACCCCCGGTACCACCAGCAGCGAGCCTGACATCGGATGTGGCGCCGACAGCCCGATGCGAGCCGTCGTGATGTACAGGTCGGTCAGGTCCGGGCCACCGAAGGCGCAGGCCGTCGTGCGAGGGGTCGGCAACGTGATCACGCGGTCCAGGTCACCGGACGGGGTGTAGCGGCGGATCGCCCCGCCGTCCCACAGCGCCACCCACACACACCCCTCCGCATCGACAGTCAGCCCGTCGGGAAAGCCGGCCCCCTCCTCGATCTCCGTCAGCGTGCGGCGGTTGCGGATGCCCTCGGCGTCGTAGTCGAAGACGTCCACACGCCGAGTCGGGGTGTCGGCGTAGTACATGAGGCGGCCGTCGGGGCTCCAGCCGGTACCGTTGCTGACGGTGACGTCGGGAAGGACGACCCGTACGTCCCCGTCCCCGGTCAGCTGGGTCAGCGTGCCGCCGCCCGCCGCCTCGTCGTACCGCATCGTGCCCGCCCAGAGGGCCCCGTCGGGTGCGACGGCCGCGTCGTTGGCACGGCGCCCGGGCACCGGCTCGTGGTGCAGCCAGCGGAAGGTGTCGTCGGGGTCCAGCAGGCCGACGCCGTCGCGCAGGTTCAGCACCAGGCCGCCCCCCGCGCGGGGCTTCGCGGCGCCCACGTGCTGCTCCGTCGTACGGCTCGTCCGGCGGCCGGAGAAGGGGTCGTACGTGTGGACGCGCATGCCCAGTATGTCGAGCCAGATGAGGCGGCCGGTCGCCGAGTCCCAGGTCGGGCCCTCGCCGAGCGTCGCCTCCGCGGGCACGGCGACCTCGTACGCCGTCATGCCACGCTCCGGTGGCCGAGCCGCTCCGACAGCTCCGCCGCGCCCTTGGCGACCAGCTGCTCCAGCTCGGCCCGGCGCTCGTCGCTCCAGCGGATCATGGGGACCGAGATGGAGAGCGCGGCGACCACGTGACCTGCGCGGTCGCGCACCGGGGCCGCCACGCACGACACGTCCGGGTTGGACTCGCGGCTCTCCACCGCGATGCCCCGCTGCCGGATCTCCGCCAGGGCCTCGCGCAGCGCGCCGGGATCGGTGATGCTGTTGGGCGTCATCGCGGTCAGCTCGGCATCGTCCGGGATCCGCGCCGCCAGCTCCTGCTCCGGCAGCGAGGCCAGCAGCATCTTGCCGACGGAGGTGCAGTGCGCGGGCAGCCGTCGCCCCGCGGCCGAGACCATGCGCACGGCGTGCGTGGAGTCGACCTTGGCGATGTAGATGACGTCGGTGCCCTCGAGGATGGCCACGTGGACCGTCTCGTCGCAGGTCTCCGCGACCGAGCGGGCCACCTGCTGGCCCTCGGCCGCGAGGTCGAGCTGCTCGGCGTAGCGGCTGCCGAGCTGGTACGGGCGTACGCCGAGCCGGTACCGTCCGGGCTGTCCCGGCACCTGCACGATGTACGAGCGTGCGGCGAGCGTGGTGACCAGCTCGTGCACGGTGGTGCGCGGCAGCTGCAGCTTGCGCACGATGTCGGGGGCGGAGAGAGTCCCGTCCCCGTCCAGGAACAGCTCCAGAATGTCCAGAGCCCGGGTCACGGCAGGCACGAGGCGTCCCATGTCCGGCCCCCTCCCTTGGGTCTAAGCGTCTGTGTTCGAGATTTCAACAGACGATCGGCATGACGAACACAGGCTAGTCATGCAGGGTTGCGCGGGCAATGGCCAGGAGCGAGCCGGGCACCATGGGTGCCATGCAACTCGACTTCCAGCTGGTGCTGCTGCGCCGCATGGCCGACCACAACCCGGACCTGGTCGAGAACGCCCGGCGCTCGCTCGGCGCGTCGATCGCGGACATGCGGGAGGCCAACAAGCGCTGGCAGGCCATGGTCCGGTCGCCGAGGTCGCGGTCCGCCGCCGCCCGGTACCGCTCGGTCCTCGGCGAGCCCGAGGCCGTCGTCCCGCGCCGCCTCGGTGACGTCGACTGCGAGGCCCGGCAGTGGGCGCTGTCCCTCTGGCCCGGTCTGCGCTTCGAGGTGCTGGTCTCTCCCGACGGTGCGGTCTGGAACGAGTGGCTGGTGCGCGCGCCGGGCGCCCCGGCCCCGGCCCCGGCCCTGCGCACCCTGGACGACCTCACCCCGTGGTCCTGCACGGTGGACGAGGCCGCCCGCGCCTTCGCCCCGGCCCGCCCGCTGGAGGGCACGGCCCCCACCCGCTGGGGGCTGGCCTTCACGGCCCCCGACGGGGACGGCGTACGACACGAGGTCGTCGCCGAGTTCACCTGGGGGCTGCTCCAGCGGACGGCGATCCGCACCTGAGCGGGCTCAGGCGTCGAAGGCCGTAGCCCTCGCCTGCTTCTCCCACGCGGTGACGTCCTCGCGGACCTGGTCGAGGTGGCCCAGGACGGCGCTCACCCCGTCGTCGCCGAGCGGCAGCCGCAACGGGGTCCGCTCCGCCTCCAGCGCGGCCAGGATGAGGGCCGCCGCCTTGGCCGGGTCACCGGGCTGCGTACCGTCGCCGCCCGCGACGAGCCCGCGGGTGTCGCTCACCTTGGCGTAGGTCCCGCTGTCCGCGCTGACCCCGGCGCGGGCGGGGTCCATCAGCGAGGTCCGGAACCCGCCCGGCTCCACGATCAGCACCTTGATGCCGAACTCCCGCACCTCGTCGGCGAGCGCCTCGGACATGCCCTCCAGCGCGAACTTCGTCCCGCTGTACGCCCCGAAGCCCGCGAAGGACATCTGCCCGCCCATGCTGCTCATCTGCACGATCGCGCCCGAGCGCCGCTCCCGCATGTGCGGCAGCACCGCCCGCACGAGGGCCGCCGGGCCGAAGAAGTGGAGGTCGAACAGCTCCCGCAGCTCCTGGTCGGTGGTCTCCTCGACGGCACCGACATGCGTACGCCCCGCGTTGTTGACCAGCACGTCGATCCGCCCGTGCCGGGCCACCACGTCCCGTACGGCCTCCTCGATCGCGGACGGGTCGGTGACGTCCAGCCGCAGCGCCTCCACCTGGTCGGGGTGCGCGGCCACCAGGTCGTCCAGCGCCTCGGGACGCCGGGCCGCGCCGACCACCACATCACCCGCGGCGACCGCCACCTCGGTGATCGCCCGCCCGAACCCACTGCTCGCACCGGTAACCAGCCATACCTTGTTCACGGCAACTCCCCGTATCCACCTCGTGTGTGTCCTGACACGAACCACCTTGGTGCCTAATGCCGTTGCCCGTCCAAGACCCACGGTGATAGCCAACGGTTATGACCATGGACGTCCATGCCCGGGACCTGCGCTACTTCGTCGCCGTCGCCGAGGAGCTGCACTTCACGCGCGCCGCCGAGCGGCTGTACGTGTCGCAGCCCGCGCTCAGCAAGCAGATCCGGGCGCTGGAGCGCCAGTTGGGGGCCGAGCTGCTGCACCGCGACCGGCACGGGGTGGCGCTGACGGCCGCGGGCGAGGCGCTGCTGCCGCACGCCCGGCGGGTGCTGGCCGCGTGGGAGGAGGGCGCGGCCGCGGTGGAGGCAGCCAAGGCGGCGCAGCGCAGCACGCTCACGGTGGGCATGAGCACCAGCCCCGGCCGGGGCGGGCTCCTCCCGGCCATCCGCTCCCGCTTCACCGCGGCGCACCCCGAGGCCACCGCCCGGCTGCGCCAGGTGAGCTGGGAGGACCCGACGGCGGGCCTCGCGGACGGCAGCGCGGACGTCGCCTTCGTGTGGCTGCCGCTGCCCGACGAGGAGCGCTACGCCTGGACGGTCCTCGCCGAGGAACCCCGCCTGGTCGCCCTCCCCGACACGCACCCACTCGCCGCCCGCGCCGAGATCGACTTCGCGGACCTGCTGGACGAGCCGTTCCTCGCCCTCCCCAGGACCGCGGGCCCGCTGCGCGACTACTGGCTCGCCCTGGACGCCCGGGCGGGCCGCCCGCCGCGCATCGGCGCCGAGATCGCCGGGGTGGAGGAGACGTACGAGGCGCTGGTCGCCGGCCTCGGCGTCTGCCTGCTCGCCGAGGGCAACGCCCCGCTGATCACCCTGGGCGGCGTCACCACCCGCCCGGTCCGGGGCATCGGCCCCAGCCGCTACGCCCTGGCGTGGCGCCGCGAGGACGAGGGGCGCCCGCTGGTCAGGGCGTACGCCGAGGCCTGCCGGGCCACGGTCGGTCAGTCCTGAGCCGCCGCCAGGATCGCCTCCGTGACGCGCGGCAGCGAGCCCGGGTGCAGGAACAGGAACAGGTTCGGCTCCACCAGCTCCAGCTCCATCACCCGCGGCTGCCCGTCCTCCCCGTCGACAAGGTCCACGCGTGCGTACAGCAACTCGGGCGCACCACCGGGCACGACGGTCAACGCCTTCTCCGCAACGGCGAGTTCGGCGTCCGTGGGCTGCCAGGGCTCCAGGTCGGGGTGGGCGACCTTGTCGGCGTCGTAAGGGGTACCGGGCGAGAGGACGGCACCCTTCCGGCTGGCGTGCAGCAGCCCGCCGCCGAAGAACTGCAGCGCCCGCTCCCCGCTGACGTCGATGCCCCGCACATACGGCTGCACCATCGCCGTGAACCCCTCCGCGTGCATCCGCGCCAGCTGCCGTACCGCCGTCTCGCGCTCGGCGGGGGCATAACGGGCGGCGAACCGAGCGCCCGCACCGGAGGTCGGCTTGATCACGTACTCGTGATCGAGAGGCAGGTCAGCAGGCTCACCCGGAGCGATGTAGCGCGTGGGAACGGTGGGCACACCGGCCACCGCCAGCTCCCCGAGATACCGCTTGTCGGAGTTCCAGCGCACCACGGCGGACGGATTGGCCAGGCGCGACACGGCGCCGACCCGCTCCACCCACGCCTCGAACTCCTCGGCGCGCCAGCTGTAGTCCCAGGTCGACCGGATGACCACGAGGTCGTAGCCGCCCCAGTCCGTGTCCGGGTCGTCCCAGGCCCGGCTCTCGGCCTCGGCCCCCGCCTCCCGCAGGGCCCGCACCAGCACCGGCAGGTCGCTGTCCTTGCTCGGCTCGGCTCCGGGGTCGTAGGTGGCGAGGGCGATACGGGGCACGGCGGGCTCCCTGTCGTACGACGGTTCGATCGGCTGTGAGGCTAACAAGCGCGGCAGGAACCACGACAACGCATTTGACCTTCACCTTTGGTGAAGCCCCAGCATCGGTGGCGGAAGCGAGGAACGCGAGGTCTCGATGACGGCGAGGTTTTCATGGAACTGCTGACGATCGGGGCCTTCGCCAAGGCGAGCCGGCTGTCCCCCAAGGCCCTGCGGCTCTACGACGAGCTGGAGTTGCTGCGGCCCGCCCGGGTCGACCCGGACACCGGCTACCGGTACTACGCCGTGGCACAGCTCCAGCAGGCCCGGCTCGTGGCCTGGCTACGACGGCTGGGCATGCCGCTGACCGAGATCCGCGCGGTGTGCGCCCTGGACCCGGCAAATGCCGCGCGGGAGATCCGGGCGTACTGGGCCCGGGTCGAGGCGGAGACGGCCGTACGGCGGGATCTCGCCGCGTTCCTCGTCGACCAGCTGACCGGCGAATCGAGAAGGGACCACACCACCATGCTGGAACTCCGTTACTCCGCCCACTCCGACCGTGGGCACGTCCGCCCGGCCAACCAGGACACGGTGTACGCGGGCCGCAGGCTGCTCGCCGTGGCCGACGGCTTCGGTCCGGCGGGGGCGCCGGCGAGCAGCGCGGCCGTGGAAGCGCTGAAGTTCCTGGAAGAGGGAGAGGAGATCGCCGCCGGCAACGTGCTGAACCTGCTGGAGGACGCGGTGCGCTCCGCTGGTGAAGCGGTACAGGAGCTGGCGGGCGGAGGTGATGTCGGCACGACGCTGACCGCGCTGCTGTGGACGGGGTCGAAGCTGGCGCTCGTGCACATCGGGGACTCGCGGGCGTATCTGCTGCGGGACGGGGAACTGTTCCGGATCACCCACGACCACAGTGTCGTGCAGTCCCTGATCGACGAGGGGCGGCTGACGCCGGAGGAGGCGGAGAGTCATCCGCAGCGGGCGCTGCTGTTGAAGGCGCTCGGTACAAGTACGCGCCCGGTTCCGGATCTGCGGCTGCACGAGGCTCGGGCCGGCGATCGGTACCTGCTGTGCTCCGACGGGTTGACCGGTGTTGTCCCTGACGAGCGGATCAAGGAGCTGCTCGCTGCCGAGGACGCCGTACATGTGCTGATCGACGAGGCCAATGCAGCGGGCGGTCCTGACAACGTGAGCTGTGTTGTCGCTGATGTTGTTCTGTCCACCCGCCCACCCGTGGCTGTCGGGTAGAAGTGGACGTGTGGCGAACAACGGTACCGACGCGTACACCGGCGTGGACGGCCTCCCGCCCCTCGTGCGGCAAGCCCTCACCGCTGCCCGCGCCTCCGGCTTCCCCTACTCCTGCCGCCCCGAACAGGGCCGTCTGCTGCACGCCTTGGCGGGCGGTGCCCGGGCCCGGATCGGGGAGACGGGGACGGGGCTGGGCGTCGGCCTGGCCTGGCTGGCCTCGGGGGCAGGGCCGGGAGTCCGGTTGTACAGCGTGGAGCGGGATCCGGAGCGGGCACGGTCGGCGGCCGAGGTCTTCGCCGACCGCCCCGACGTCCGAGTGCTCACCGGCGACTGGCGGTGCATCGAAGCACACGCCCCCTTCGACCTGCTCGTACTCGACGGCGGCGGGCAGGGCAAGGTCCCCGGCGACGCGCCCGCCGACGTCGAGAGCCTGCTCGCACCCGGCGGAACCGTCGTCGTCGACGACTTCACCCCGGCGACCGGCTGGCCGCCGCTGCACGAGGGCACCCCGGACCTCACCCGGCTGCACTGGTTGGAGCATCCCGCCCTCCGCGCGACGGAATTGCGCCTCGCGCCCGATCTGAGCACGGTCGTGGGGACGCGGCTCCTGGTGTAGGAAGGGTGCCGAGAGCCTTTCCGACAGCCAAGACAGCCAAGGAGTGCGCCGCGTGTCCTCCCTCTTTCCCGCCCTGGCGGACGGTCCCGGTGACCGGGTCGCCCTGCGGTTCGGCGAACGGTCGTTGACGTACGGCGCACTCGCGGGCGCGGCCGGTGCGCTCGCCGCACGGATCCGCGAGGCCGGCCGGGTGGCCGTCTGGGCGACCCCGGAGCTGGAGACCGCCGTGGCGGTGACCGGCGCGCTGCTCGCCGGGGTGGCCGCGGTGCCGCTCAACCCGAAATCGGGTGAGAAGGAGCTGGCGCACATCGTCTCCGACAGCGCACCGGGCCTGATCCTGGCCGCTCCCGGCGCCGAACTCCCTTCCGTCCTCAGTGACTTGGACCGGCTCGACGTAGACGCGTCCGCCACCGGCGCCACCCCCGAGGATCAGCCCTCCGACACCACCCCCGCCCTCATCGTCTACACCTCCGGCACCACCGGCCCTCCCAAGGGCGCCGTCATCCCCCGCCGAGCCCTCGCCGCGACCCTGGACGCGCTCGCCGACGCCTGGCAGTGGACGGAGGACGACGTGCTGGTGCACGGGCTGCCCCTGTTCCATGTGCACGGGCTCGTGCTGGGCATCCTCGGCCCGCTGCGGCGCGGCGGCTCGGTGCGGCACCTGGGGCGCTTCACCACCGAGGGCGTGGCCCGGGAGCTGAACGACGGCGCGACCATGCTGTTCGGGGTGCCGACGATGTACCACCGCATCGCCGAGGCCCTCCCCGGCGACCCCGAGCTGGCCAAGGCCCTGGCCGGGGCCCGGCTGCTGGTCTCCGGCTCGGCCGCGCTGCCCGTGCACGACCACGAGCGGATCGCGGCCGCGACCGGGCGGCGGGTGATCGAGCGGTACGGCATGACGGAGACGCTGATGAACACCAGCGTGCGGGCCGACGGGGAGGCCCGCGCCGGGACCGTCGGTGTGCCGCTGCCCGGGGTCGAGCTGCGGCTGGTGGAGGAGGACGGCACGGAGGTGGCCTCGTACGACGGGGAGACCGTCGGCGAGATCCAGGTGCGCGGCCCGAACCTGTTCACCGAGTACCTGAACCGGCCCGACGCGACCGCCGCCGCCTTCACCGCCGACGGCTGGTTCCGCACCGGCGACATGGCCGTGCGCGAGAGCGACGGGTACGTGCGGATCGTCGGGCGCAAGGCCACCGATCTCATCAAGAGCGGCGGTTACAAGATCGGGGCCGGCGAGATCGAGAACGCCCTGCTGGAGCATCCGGGGGTGCGGGAGGCGGCGGTCACCGGGGAGCCGGACGCGGACCTGGGCGAGCGGATCGTGGCGTGGATCGTCCCGGCGGACCCGCAGTCGCCGCCCGCCGCAGAGGAGTTGGCCGGTCATGTGGCCCGGCGGCTGGCCCCGCACAAGCGGCCGCGGGTGGTCCACTACCTGGAGGCGCTCCCCCGCAACGACATGGGGAAGATCATGAAGCGGGCGCTGGTGGCCGATGCCTGAGCGACTGTCGGCGCGGGAGATCCTGGCGCTGGTCGCGGACGAGACGACCTTCGAGGAACTCCCGGGCAGGATAAGGAATCCGAAGGCCGACGGCCCGCTCGGCTGGCAGGGTTACGACGCCTCGCGCGCCCGTGCCGCCGAGCGCACCGGCGAGGAGGAGTCGGTCGTCTGCGGCACCGCGAGCGTCGGGGGCACCCGGGCCGTGCTGATCGCGTTCGAGTTCGGCTTCCTCGGCGGTTCCCTCGGCGAGCGCACCGGCGACCGGCTGGAGGCGGCGTACCACCACGCCCGTGCCCACCGGCTCCCGGTCGTGCCGTTGGTCGCCACCGGCGGCAGCCGGATGCAGGAGGGCATGCTGGCGCTGACCCAGCTGCAGCGCGTGGCCCGTGAGTCGGCGCTCACCCGGGAGGCGGGCCTGCCGCAGATCGCGGTGTTGCGGGACCCCACGACCGGCGGCGGCTGGGCCACTCTCGGTGCCGGGGCCGATGTGATCCTGGCGCTCCCGGGCGCCCAGGTGGGCTTCGCCGGTTCCCGGGTCCGGCCCCCGGACGCGGACCCGGCCGCCTACACCGCCGAGGCACAGGTGGCGGTGGGGTCGGCGGACGCGGTGGTACGGCCGGAGGAGCTGCGGGAGACCCTGGGGGCATGGCTGCGGCTGCTCACCACTCCCGCGCAGGAGGCCGCGGCACCGCACGCCCTCGCCATCCCCGACCTGCCCGCCACCGGCTGGGAAGCCGTGCGGCGCGCCCGCGCCCCCGAACGCCCGGGTGCGCAGGCCTACTTGGACGCCTACTTCACCCGCCGGGTCTCCCTGAGCGGCGACCGCTGCGGCGGTACGGATCCCGACGGCATGCTGTGCGGGTTCGGTGAGCGGGACGGCCGTACCGTGGCGTACGCGGCGCAGACCGGGGCGGCGACCCGGCCCGCCGGGTATCGCACCGCGGCCCGGCTGATCCGGCTCGCGGACCGGCTGGACATCCCGGTGCTGACGCTGGTGGACACGCCGGGTGCGGCCAATGACGCCGAGGCGGAGCGGCAGGGGGCCGGGGCGGCGATCGCCGAGGTGTTCGGGGCGGTGGCCGCCGCCAGGGTGCCGATCACCACGCTGGTCGTCGGCGAGGGCGGCTCCGGCGGTGCGCTCGCGCTGGCCGCTCCGGGCAACACCTGGGCCACGCCGGACAGTTACTTCTCGGTGATCGCCCCGGAACTCGCGGCGGCGATCCTCAAGCGCCCGCCCAAGGAGGTGGAGGCGACCGCCGACCAGCTGCGCATTCGGCCTCAGGACCTGGTGGAGCTGGGGGTGGTCCGAGGCATCGTCGAAGCCGCGGACCACCCCCGGACCTGAGCTACTTCACGGTCACCGCCCGGATGATCTCCTGGGTCACCGAGCCGCCCTTGTCGTCGTGGGCCGAGGCCCGCAGGGAGACATGGGCGGCGCCGCGCGGCACGGTCAGCGTGCCCCGCCAGGAGGCGCCCGGGCCGGTGGTCAGGGGGACCGTCCGCCAGGTCGTGCCGTCGTCGTACGACACCTCCAGACGGCCGCCGCCGAGGGTGCCGGTGCCGGCCGCCTTCGCCACGTACTCGGCGCCGAGTCCGACCGGAATGCGCTGCCCCGCGCGCACCCGGCCGGAAAGGTCGGTGTCGAGGTCGAAGGCGAGGTTGATCAGCGGCAGATAGGTCCAGCGGTCCTCCGGGGTGGCCGCCGAGCGGAAGGTCCACTCGGTGTGGCCCCTGGTGGCGGGCTGCCAGTGGCCGGCGTCCAGGGCGGTGTCGGTAACCACCTTGTAGGTGTGCTCGTCGGCGGGCGCGTCCCAGACGTAGACACCGGAGCTGGTGCGCCGGTCGACCAGCGTGCCGTCCAGGTAGAGGGCGGTGGTCTGGCTCATCCCGCTGCCGTCGCTCCACACGTCGCCGAAGCCGGTGTGGTCGGGCCCGGAGTCGCCCCAGCCCGGAGTGTTCAACTGGATCTGGTTCCCGGCGCGTTGCTGGCCCCAGCCGAGACCGGTGCCCAGCCACGGGTGCCACACGGGACGGAACCAGTTCAGCTCAGGCCGCGACCCGCCCTCGTAGCGCACCAGCCCGCTGCGCTCCTCCAGTGCCCCGTCGCGGGCGGTGACGGACTCGTGCCACAGCTGGCCGGGGCCGGTGGACACGTAGTCGGTGCGCTCGGCGGGCAGGTCGACGCGCTCCTGGAAGCCGAGGCCGATCGGGAAGGTGCCGGTGATCGAGTACCGGAACTCACCGCCGCTCACCGGCTGGGCGGCGTGGAACTTCACGTGCACTGCGGCGAGTTGGCTGCCCTTCGGCCGGTAGGTGAGGTCCCGGTCCGGGATCGCGCCCCGGTGCCCCTCCGACAGGTCGTACACGTACGGCGAGTTACGGGTGCCGGTCATGTCGACGCGTCCCGCCGCCCGCAGCCGGGCCGCGTCGGCCCTGTTCACCGTGGCGATCTGCAGCGGCCGGTCGGCGTTGTCGTCCGTGCCCCACCAGGCCATCAGGCGGCCGGGCGCGTCGTCCGTCACGAACAGCGCCTTGGCGCCCGCGTCCTGGGCGGCCTGGGCCAGCGCGGCCGGGTCGGCGCCGTCGGCCAGGCGGGCGAGCACCGCCTTGCCGGCCACTCCGGTGAACGGCCCGTCCCCGACGTCGACCAGCGGCAGCTTCGTATGTCCCTCGATCAGCGTCCCGCCCGCCTGTACGGTCGCCTCGCCGACCCCCTTGACCTGCAGCATCGGCTTGGCCAGCCGCCACACGGTCCGGTACGCGAAGCCGCCCTGGGTGACCTTCTCGGTGGGCGCGGCGAAGACGCTGTCGTAGGTCAGGGGTACCTGGACCGCGCCGAACAGGTCGGCGCCGTTCGCGGTCCGGTCGTACTCCATGAGGAGTTGGTGGGTCTCGGTGCGGCGGTCGACGTCCGCCTTGACCTCCCGCAGCTCGCGTCCGTCGAGGGTGATGTCGCGGTCCCGGTCGAGGGTGATCTCGGGGGCGGCGAGGAAGCCGAGGCCGAGCGAGTCGGCGCCGTGGCTGCCGCGCACGTCGAGGAAGGAGGCCAGGCTGTAGGCGCCGGGCTTGAGGCGGAGCTTCAGGGTGCCGGAGTCACCGACGTGCGCGGGCTGGGCGTCCTCGCCCGCGGCGAGCCGCTGTACGGCGAGGTCGGCGGGCGTGGGCGTGCCGTCGCGGTCCTTCACGTGGACGGTGAGCGTGTACCGCTCCTCCTCCTTGACCAGCCCGAACACGGTGTGCGCGAGCGGGGTGCCGTCCGGCGCGGAGGCCACGATCTGCCCGCTGCTCTCCCCGACCGGTGCCTTCGATCCGTCACCGGTGACGGTGGTGGACGCGGTGCCGTGCGCGGGGACGGTGAGGGTGGAGTCGGCGAGGGTGGCGACGCCGTCCGGGCCGCCCTGGACGGAGAGCTTCAGCCGCACGTCCTTGTCGGACGAGTTGCGGTAGGTGAGGAGCCGGGTGACCGGCTGGTTCGCCGCGTAGGGCCAGCTGTAGAAGCCGAGGTCGGCGCTGCCGGTGGCGGTGAGGTCCGCCGTCACGGCGTCGGCGACGCTCACCCGCCCCGCGCCCAGCAGGTACGCGGACACGTCGAGCTGCCTGGAGCTGGACATCAGCGCGTCCTTCAGCTGCGCGCCGGTCCAGTCGGGGTGCTCCTCGGCGAGCAGGGCGGCCGCTCCCGCGACATGCGGGGTCGCCATGGACGTACCGCTCATGGAGGTGTAGTAGCCGCTGCCGGAGACGAGCTGGGAGCGGGCGGCGAGGATGTCGACGCCGGGGGCCGAGAGGTCCGGCTTCAGGGCGTTGTCGCCGTACCGGGGTCCGGCGCTGGTGAAGTAGGCGGCCTGGTCGGCGGAGTCCACCGCGCCGACGGTGAGGGCCGCGTCGGCGGCGCCGGGCGAGCCGATGGAGGACGGGGAGCCGGTGTTGCCGGCGGCGACGACGAAGAGGGCGCCGGTCTCCTTGGAGAGGGTGTTCACCGCCTGGGCCATGGGATCGGTGCCGTCGCTGGCCTCGGTGGAGCCGAGGCTCATGGAGATCACCCGGGCGTGCACGTCCCGCGCCGCCCACTCCATGCCCGCGATGATCTGGGACTCGCTGCCCGAGCCCTGGTCGCTGAGCACCTTGCCGACGGCGAGGGTGGCGCCGGGCGCGACCCCCTTCTCCTTGCCGTCGGAGGCGGCCCCGCTGCCCCCGACGGTGGAGGTGACATGGGTGCCGTGCCCGTTGCGGTCGGCGACCTCCTGCCCGTCGATGAAGCTCCTGGTGGCGGTGACCCGGTCCTTGAGGTCGGGATGGCTCAGGTCGACGCCGGTGTCGAGGACGGCGACCGTGACGCCCTTGCCGGTGAACCCCGCGTCCCAGGCGGCCTGGGTGCCTATCCGCGCGTTGCTCTCGGCCATGTCGGCCTTGACCCGTCCGTCGAGCCAGACCTTGCCGACGGTGTGGCGGTGCGTGAAGGAGCGCCAGAAGGTGCGGCCCCGGTCCGCCTCGACGGCGGCGCCACTCAGGCTCGGCAGCGCCCGGGTCTGCTCGGCGCCGGCCGGGGTGACGGCACGCGCGCCCTTCGCATAGGTCACGATCAGCGGCAGCGCGTCGGCCTTGGCGTCCGTGAGCCCCTGCCGGATCAGCCCGCTCACGTCGAACAGCCGCCGGTCCAGGGTGCCGGCCCGCAGGTAGGGCAGCGCCTCGTCCGGTACGACGGTGATGTCGCCGTCGCCGACCTGCGTCCGCACCGCGCCGGTGGCGCCCCGCGGACGCTGCACGGTGACCGTCTTCCTCCCCTGCCCGAGGTCGGTGACGGTCACCCGGTCGCCGGTGACGAGGGTGACGGTGGTGGCGGCGTCCGGGGTGCGCGGGGCCGCGGTGACGGCCTGCTGCGCGACCGCCGGGGCCGTCGGCGACAGGGCGATCACGAGCCCCGTCGCGAGCAGCGCCGCCCCGCGTCTGACTGGTCCTCTGGTCATCCACGCCTCTTCTCGTGTCGAGCGCGTCGAGTGCTGGGACGAGTGTCATGTGCCGCGTGTTGCGGGGGTGTTGACCGTCGGTGGCGGAAAGGCGTCCTGGCGGCTTCCCGCCAACGGCGCCGCGTGGCACGGGCCGAAGCGGGGACATCCCCACTCCCCGTCAGCAACAATGGAGTTGGCACATCGGCCAGGAACACGGGGGTAAGGCGCCATGAACAAGCTGATGGAGTTCACCACGGAGGACGGCGCCGTCGTCGTGGTGGAGGCCACGGACAGCACGGGCGGCACCCGGCTCGTCTCCCGCGGCGAGGGCGGCGGCCCGGCGGCCCAGGCCGCCCGCACCTTCGAGGGCACCCTGGACGGCGTCCGCTCGGCGGCCCAGTCCGCGCTCCGGGTCTTCCGCGACGGCACACTGCGACCCGACTCCGTGGAGCTGGAGTTCGGCGTGAAGCTGAGCGCGGAGGCCGGGGCGGTCATCGCCAAGGGAGCGGCCGAGGGACAGCTGGTCGTCAAGCTGAGCTGGTCGTCGAAGGACGCGGCACCGGCCGCCGCGGACGACGCGGGGACCCGCTGACCGGAAACCCCCCATTCAGCCGCGCCCCGCCCGGCCCCCTCCCGCAGGCGCGCCACCGGAATCCCCCAGAGGATGCGAAAGAAGCCACCATCCGGCCCCAAGAACCGCGCACTCGGGAGGATCTGCCGTGACCGTCAGTCTGGAGCAGCTGCGCCGTTGCCACTTCGCCGTCGACCTGGGTGCGGCCCGTACCCGGGTGTATGTGAAGGGTGCCGGTCTCGTCGTCGACCAGCCTTCGGTCGCGGCCGTGAACACCCGTACCGGAGGGCTCATCGCGGTGGGCGAGTTCGCGGAGAAGATGACGGGGAAGACGCCGGCGTACATCAGGGTCGTACGGCCCGTCTCCGGTGGCACGATCGTCGACATCGAGATGGCCCAGCGCATGCTGCGGCACCTGCTCGGCGACAAGATGCGCCGCACGCTGCGCCGCAAGCCCCGGCTGCGCGCGGCGGCCTGCACCCCGCACGACGCGGACCCGCTGGCCCAGCGGGCCACGATCGAGACGCTGGTCGGGCTGGGCGCGCGGCGGGTGGAGCTGGTGGACACGCTCATCGCGGCCGCGGTGGGGTGCGGACTGCCCGTGGAGCGGCCCGAGGCCACCATGATCATGGTGTGCGGGGCGGCGGCCACGCAGGTGGCGGTGCTGTCGCTGGGGTCCATCGTCACCGCCGAGCGGATCCCGGTCGGCGGGGAGGCCGTGGACCACGCGATCGTTCAGCATCTGCGGCACCGGCACGAGCTGATGCTGCCCAGCCAGGCCGTACGGCCGCTGCAGCTCGCCCTGTCCGGCAACGGGCTCACCCCGCACGGGCCGGCCTCGACGGAGATCCACGGGCGGGACGTGGCCACCGGACTCGCGCGCAGCGTGCACGTCGACACCGCCGCCGTGCGCGACGCCATCCAGACCCCGCTGACGGCCGTCCTGGACGGGATCGGCAAGGTGCTGCGCGACTGCCCGCCCGACCTGGTGGCCGACCTCGCCGACCGCGGGATCATGATGGTCGGCGGCTCGGCGCTGCTGCCCGGCCTGGACCAGATGCTGCGCCGGGCGACCGGCATTCCGGTGCACATCGCCGAACGGCCCGACGTGTGCGCCGTACAGGGTCTCGGGGCCATGCTGGAGGGCCGGATCGACCCACTGCTCCTCGACCCACTGGCCGCCTGAGCCCCAGCCCTCTGATCCTTCAGGCCGTCAGTACGGCAGGATGCGCCCCGAGGGCGTCCTGCGGTCGATCTCCTGCCCGCGCGGGGCGGCGGGCCGACGACTGACACGTACCCGGATGCGACGGTCCATGCCGCCCTCCTTCTGCCGGCACCGCCCCCGCGGCGGCTCCTGTAGGAGGTCCGTGCCCAGGACAGGGCATGTCCAAGCCAAGTACAGGCCACGTATTGGTTCTTGAACGGCTACCGGCCGGCCAGGTAGCGGCCGAGGACGGGGTCGAGGTGTGCGATCCATTCGGCGAGCCGGGCCGACCGGCGGGCGTTCAGCTCGCAGGCGTACACGCCGCCGTCCCACAACCGCACCGTCACGGTGAGCCGGCTGCCCAGTGTGGAGGGCGTACGGACGACACCGGCGATCTCCGCCCACTCGAAGTCCGCCGCGACACCGGCGACTTCGAGGATCACCCCGGTCGCGTTCACGACGACCCGGGACTCCCGGTCGGCGAGCACGGCCTCGGGTGGGCCGTACGGAAGCGGCGGCCCGAACCCGTACGCGACCGGAGGCGCGGTCACGGGTGGCGGAGGGAGGTACGGGGGCGTCGCCGGGACGTGCGGATGCGGCGTGGGCGGCGTGGGTGCGGCGACCGTCGGGGTGTACGGCGGCGCGGTCGGCGGGGTCTGCTCCTGCGGTTGGCCGGTCAGGCGGTCCAGCAGTGCGGTGGGCGTCGGCCGGTCCGCGGGGTTCTTGGCCAGGCACGCCGACACCAGGTCCACGAGAGGGGCGGGGACGGCGGACACGTTCGGCGGCTCGTGCACGGAGCGGTACATCAGCCCCATGGGCGTGCCCTCGCCCCAGGCGCTGCCGCCGGCCGCGGCAACCAGGACGGCGCCGAGGGCGAACACGTCGGCGGCGCCGGTCACATCGTTGCCGAGGGCCTGTTCGGGGGCGAGGAAGCCGGGCGTGCCGAAGGCGGTGCCAGTGGCGGTGAGACGGGTGGACTCGACGGCCCGGGCGATGCCGAAGTCGAGGACCCGCGGCCCGTCCTCGGCCATGATGATGTTGCCGGGCTTGAGATCGCGGTGCACCAGACCGCAGGAGTGGATGGACTCCAGCGCCTCGGCGAGCGCGGCGGCCAGTGCCCGCAACTGCGGTTCGTCCATGGCGCCTTGGGCGGCGAGCCGGGCCACGAGGGTGGGTCCGGGAATGTAGGCGGTCGCCAGCCACAGCGGATCCCCGTCGACGTCCGCGTCCACCACCGGCGCCGTGTGGAAGCCGCCGACCGCGCGGGCCGCCTCGACCTCGCTGCGGAACCGCTCGCGGAAGACCGGGTCCGCCGCCAGCTCGGCCTTGGCGACCTTCAGCGCGACCGCACGACCGCCCCGCGTCCGCGCGAGAAAGACGGTCCCCATCCCTCCCTCACCGAGCTTCCGCTCGACGAGGTAGCCCCCTATGCGTTCCATGCGCACAGTATGGCGGCCGGCCCCGGCGGCCCTGGAACGAGCCCACGGTCACACCGGGTGCCGGCCACGGGATCCGGGTCTCAGGCCTTCCTGACCCAGTACGGCCGGTTCTGCGCCGCCACGGGCGGCGACTGGTAGACCCACGCGCCCACCGGGCTCTTGTCCACGATCAGGTCGAGGAGGGCCTTGCTCCGGCCCTGGGGGTCGGCCTGGCCGAGGGCCAGCTCGAGCGGCTCCTCGCCGTCTCTCAGGTCGTACCAGGCGTACGGCGAGAAGACGTTGAGCGGTGCCGCGAGCGGGCGGAAGTGCAGGCTCGCCTCGTCCTTGTGCACATGCCTGCTGCCGTACTCGGTGAACGGCGCCGCGCTGACCGGCTGCGAGGTCAGACCGCTGAGGTCGGCCTCGAAGGAGAAGTAGGTGTTGGCCGGGGTGAAGGAACCGTCGGCCGCCGCCGTGCCGTACTTGCCGCACACCACCTTCCACTGGTCGACCGCCTTCGGGTCGACGGTGGTGGCGTTGGGCACCGGAAGGGTGTGCCGGAAACCGGCCTTGTGCTTGGGCTCGTTGAACAGCTCCACGCCCGCCTTGATGGCGATGTCGCTGTCGCACGCCACGTGGATACGGCAGAACCCGAGGGTGCGGGTCTGGTCCTCGCCGTGCGCGTACTGCGTGTACGTGAGCCTGGGTACCCGGTGGGCCTCGGCCGTGGGGTGGGCGACGACGTTGAGTTCGATCTCCTGCGTGACGCCGGTGCCGCTGCCGAACTGGGCGAAGTACAGCTGGTAGTTGAAGGACAGGCACACGCTGCCTTCGAAGACGGCGGGCGACAGGTACTGGCCCGCCGCGTCCTCCCGGAGCAGGGCCTTCACCGCCTGGTGCTCGTCGGCGTCGTCCAGCAGGTAGTCGAAGCCGATGTTGGTGAAGGTGCCGTAGAAGAAGGGCAGGGTGAAGCCTTGGGGCAGGGGTGGAAGGTCGTGGCGGGCCTTCTGGTCGCTCATGGCGTGTACTCCTCGGTCGTGGCGGTGCGGTGTGCCCGGATGGTTTCGGCGGCCTCGGTGTGTGCCGCGTCGAAGTACTCCTCCACGAGTTCGAAGGTGGGGCTGGCGTGGAGGTCCTGATGCACCGAGATCGGGTCGGGGTACGGGTTGCGGTACAGCCGCTCCGAGAGGTCGCGCATCTCCAGCATCACCGGGACCGCGTCCCCCATGACGCCCGGGTGGCCGGTGAAGGCCAGCTGCAGCAGGGTGAGCAGGTAGGCGTACCGCTGGTTGAAGTGCTGTGCCTGCCATCGGACCTGGGAGCCCTCGGGGTAGTCCCGCACCTTCGCGGCCCCGTGGATGGGGTACGCGTCGTCCCAGGTGACGTCGATGAGCGGACCGCTGGGCTCGGTGCGCGGCAGGTCGTGGCGGCCGTAGCGGCGGCCGACCCGGATCTCCTTGAAGCGGAAGTAGTGGGCGACCTGGCGTTCCTCGTCGAAGATGGTGTCGTCGCTGTCCCAGATGGTGTCGGCGGCGCCCTCGCCCTGGTCGCTGATCACCTCGACGGCCAGGAGCGCGCTCTTCAGGTCGGTGACGGCGAACACCTCCCCGCCCGAGTTGTAGAAGTCCTCGGGGCCCACCTGGCGTTCCGGGGGGCCGGTGAAGATGGTGGGCGAGGTCGACCTGCCGTCCTGGTGGTCGCGTCGCCGTTTCTCCTCCAGGTCGATCAGGCCCTGCCGGATGAGGTCGTAGAACTGGCCGATGGAGGTCCAGCCGGTCTGTCCGGGCTTCGAGGGCACGAACGAGCGGGGGCGC